>CAWBKC010000005.1:0-749949 GCA_963789305.1 uncultured Alphaproteobacteria bacterium | reverse complement strand
ATGAGCCTGACGAGCTACCGGACTGCTCCACCCCGCGTCACCGGTTTATGGCGTAAGAAAACGCCAAAAGGGCTGCCCTTTTGGGGTCAGCCCTTTGACTTATGAATGGGTTTTATAACCACGCCCGCAAGCTACAATGCCTGGCGGCGACCTACTCTTCCAACGCTTGAGCGTTAGTACCATCGGCGCTGTCTGGTTTCACGGCCGAGTTCGAGATGGGATCGGGTGGGTCACAGACGCTTTGACCACCAAGCAATGAAGCTTGCGTGCGGGTTTTTAATCGATGCACCTCTTTCGAGGGTAATCAGTGGGCGATCTGGCTGTGAGGATCCTCCTCAACAACAGCAGGGCTGTCATTGACAGTGCAGACTCTCAAGCGCGATCAGAACTATTAGGACTGGTTAGCTCCACGTATTACTACGCTTCCACACCCAGCCTATCAACGTCGTGGTCTACGACGGTTCGAAGATACCTTATCTTAAGGGAGGCTTCCCGCTTAGATGCTTTCAGCGGTTATCCCGTCCATACATAGCTACCCAGCGGCACGCCTGGCGGCATGACTGGTACACCAGAGGTATGTTCACCCCGGTCCTCTCGTACTAGGGGCAACTCCTTTCAAGTATCGACGCCCACGGCAGATAGGGACCAAACTGTCTCGCGACGTTCTGAACCCAGCTCACGTACCACTTTAATTGGCGAACAGCCAAACCCTTGGGACCTGCTCCAGCCCCAGGATGTGATGAGCCGACATCGAGGTGCCAAACGATTCCGTCGATATGAGCTCTTGGGAATCATCAGCCTGTTATCCCCGGCGTACCTTTTATCCGTTGAGCGATGGCCCTTCCACGAGGGACCACCGGATCACTATGACCGACTTTCGTCTCTGCTCGACCTGTCGGTCTCGCAGTCAGGCATGCTTATGCCATTGCACTCTCGCAGACGGTTTCCAACCGTCCTGAGCATACCATCGCGCGCCTCCGTTACTCTTTAGGAGGCGACCGCCCCAGTCAAACTACCCGCCATAGAGGGTCCCTGATCCGGATAACGGATCTAGGTTAGACATCAGAAAACAACAGGGTGGTATTTCACAGGTTGGCTCCACTCGGACTGGCGCCCAAGTTTCAAAGCCTCCCACCTATTCTACACAGTTCTTTCCTAATGCCACTCTAAAGCTGCAGTAAAGGTGCACGGGGTCTTTCCGTCTAACCGCGGGTACTCCGCATCTTCACGGAGAATTCAATTTCGCTGAGCATATCCTGGAGACAGTGGGGAAGTCGTTACGCCATTCGTGCAGGTCGGAACTTACCCGACAAGGAATTTCGCTACCTTAGGACCGTTATAGTTACGGCCGCCGTTTACTTGGGCTTCAATTCGGAGCTTGCACTCCTCCTCTTAACCTTCAAGCACCGGGCAGGCGTCAGACCCTATACGTCGTCTTGAAGCCGACTTAGCAGAGTCCTGTGTTTTTGATAAACAGTCGCTACCCCCTGGCCTGTGCCCCCCACCAAAAGTTGCCTTCTGATGGGGCCTCCTTCTTCCGAAGGTACGGAGGCAATTTGCCGAGTTCCTTCAGGATACTTCTCTCAAGCGCCTTGGTATACTCTACCTGACCACCTGTGTCGGTTTCGGGTACGGTCTATATGAAGAGGCTATTTCCAGGATCTGCTTGGCAGCCCGTTCAATCCAATAAGAACGAACTACTTCCACAAACCGTCACACATCTTCAGGCCCACGAATATTAACGTGGTTCCCATCGACTACCCCCTTCGGGCTCGTCTTAGGGGCCGGCTTACCCTGCTCCGATTAGCGTTGAGCAGGAACCCTTGGTCTTTCGGCGAAAGGGTATCTCACCCTTTTTATCGCTACTCATGTCAGCATTCGCACTTCCGATATCTCCACCGTCGGTTACCCTTCGGCTTCATCAACTTACGGAACGCTCCGCTACCGCTCATAGTAAACTATGAACCCTAAGCTTCGGTGCATATCTTTAGCCCCGTTACATCTTCGCCGCAGGAACCCTTATTTAGACCAGTGAGCTGTTACGCTTTCTTTAAAGGATGGCTGCTTCTAAGCCAACCTCCTGGTTGTTTTGGGATTCCCACATGCTTTCCCACTTAGATATGACTTGGGGACCTTAGCTGTAGGTTAGGGCTGTTTCCCTTTTGACGACGGACCTTAGCACCCGCCGTCTGTCTGCCAGACAAGACTCGATGGTATTCGGAGTTTGGTTAGGTTTGGTACCGCTCGCGCAGCCCTAGCCCATCCAGTGCTCTACCCCCATCGGCATACATCTGACGCTCTACCTCAATAGATTTCGCGGAGAACCAGCTATTTCCCGGCTTGATTGGCCTTTCACCCCTAAACACAGCTCATCCGAGAATTTTTCAACATTCAACGGTTCGGTCCTCCAGTGCATGTTACTGCACCTTCAACCTGGCCATGCCTAGATCGCCGGGGTTCGGGTCTAATCCAACATACTCAGTCGCCCTATTCAGACTCGCTTTCGCTACGCCTACACCTAACGGCTTAAGCTCGCATGCTAGATTAAGTCACTGACCCATTATGCAAGAGGTACGCTGTCACTCCCTATGGAGCTCCAACTGCTTGTAAGCATTCGGTTTCAGGTACTATTTCACTCCCCTAATCGGGGTGCTTTTCACCTTTCCCTCACGGTACTTGTTCGCTATCGGTCATGTACGAGTATTTAGGCTTGGAGGGTGGTCCCCCCATGTTCAGACAGAATTTCACGTGTTCCGCCCTACTCGAGTCCTTTTAGATCACTTTCACATACGGGGCTGTCACCCGCTATGGCCACACTTTCCAGAGTGTTCTGTTAGTTGACTAAAAGGCACTGGCCTGGTCCCGGTTCGCTCGCCACTACTACGGGAATCTCGGTTGATGTCTTTTCCTCCGGGTACTGAGATGTTTCAGTTCCCCGGGTTCGCTTCACCAAGTCTATTTTATTCAACTCGGTGATACCTTGTCCACCTCTCCATGGCCCCTCGAAAGAGACCAGGAAGAAATGGTGAAGGTGGGTTTCCCCATTCGGAAATCGCCGGATCAAAGTTTGCTCACAACTCCCCGACGCTTATCGCAGCGTGCCACGTCCTTCATCGCCTGTACATGCCAAGGCATCCACCAAATGCTCTTACCTCACGCTTGAGAATCCACACCATCAACGACAGACCTGCATAAAAGTCTGTTCGCTTACAGATGGCGCGGAGGATAATCTCAGCCAGATTTTTACATCTGATTGTGTAATACAACAGATCACGATCCCATTGGCCCTAAAGCCAGCAGAACCGATATCCGTGCATCACGGCATCGATTAAAAAACCCATTCACAATGTCAAAGACGCAAGCGGCAAATCCGCTTACTACTCACCGAAGTGAGATCCGTATTCTTTTCATCCTGGAGGTGTTGCAACTATCTGGTGGAGCCTATCGGGATCGAACCGATGACCCCCTGCTTGCAAAGCAGGTGCTCTCCCAGCTGAGCTAAGGCCCCTTAGATAGTTAAAGCGTAAAACCTGAAACGCGTGGTGGGCCGAGGAGGATTTGAACCTCCGACCTCACCCTTATCAGGGGTGCGCTCTAACCAACTGAGCTACCGGCCCTTCGCGCCATCTGACCGAAACGCGCCAGGCGGCGCCAAATCGGCCGAAGGCAGCAAAACGCCAGCTCAGGCAAATACAGCAAACGCTTTGCAGCGTAAGCTGATCTCCAGTGATGAAAGGACATGAGGACGACGGCAATGTTCTTTGGAACTTGCGAAGCACTTCCGATGACTAGCATCGGCGCTTTCGCAAAAATCCTTAGAAAGGAGGTGATCCAGCCGCAGGTTCCCCTACGGCTACCTTGTTACGACTTCACCCCAGTCGCTGATCCCACCGTGGTTAGCTGCCTCCAGTAAACTGGTTAGCGCACTACCTTCGGGTGAAACCAACTCCCATGGTGTGACGGGCGGTGTGTACAAGGCCTGGGAACGTATTCACCGCGGCATGCTGATCCGCGATTACTAGCGATTCCGCCTTCATGCTCTCGAGTTGCAGAGAACAATCCGAACTGAGACATCTTTTGGAGATTAGCTAACCCTCGCGGGATCGCTGCTCACTGTAGATGCCATTGTAGCACGTGTGTAGCCCAGCCTGTAAGGGCCATGAGGACTTGACGTCATCCCCACCTTCCTCCGGCTTATCACCGGCAGTTTCCTTAAAGTGCCCAACTAAATGATGGCAACTAAGGATGAGGGTTGCGCTCGTTGCGGGACTTAACCCAACATCTCACGACACGAGCTGACGACAGCCATGCAGCACCTGTCACTAGGTCCCCGAAGGGAAGAAATCTGTCTCCAGAAGTCGTCCTAGGATGTCAAAGGCTGGTAAGGTTCTGCGCGTTGCTTCGAATTAAACCACATGCTCCACCGCTTGTGCAGGCCCCCGTCAATTCCTTTGAGTTTTAATCTTGCGACCGTACTCCCCAGGCGGATAACTTAATGCGTTAGCTGCGCCACCCAAGCTCTATGAGCCCGGACAGCTAGTTATCATCGTTTACGGCGTGGACTACCAGGGTATCTAATCCTGTTTGCTCCCCACGCTTTCGAACCTCAGCGTCAATACCTGTCCAGTCAGTCGCCTTCGCCACTGGTGTTCTTCCGAATATCTACGAATTTCACCTCTACACTCGGAATTCCACTAACCTCTCCAGGATTCTAGCCATCCAGTTTCAAGGGCAGTTCCGGGGTTGAGCCCCGGGATTTCACCCCTGACTTGAAAAGCCGCCTACGTTCTCTTTACGCCCAGTAATTCCGAACAACGCTAGCTCCCTCCGTATTACCGCGGCTGCTGGCACGGAGTTAGCCGGAGCTTATTCTCCAGGTACTGTCATTATCATCCCTGGTAAAAGAGCTTTACAACCCTAAGGCCTTCATCACTCACGCGGCATTGCTGGATCAGGCTTTCGCCCATTGTCCAATATTCCCCACTGCTGCCTCCCGTAGGAGTCTGGGCCGTGTCTCAGTCCCAGTGTGGCTGATCATCCTCTCAGACCAGCTATAGATCGTCGACTTGGTAGGCCATTACCCCACCAACTATCTAATCTAACGCGGGCCCATCTAAAGGCGATAAATCTTTGGTCCGAAGACATTATCCGGTATTAGCAGTCATTTCTAACTGTTATTCCGAACCTAAAGGCAGGTTCCCACGCGTTACGCACCCGTGCGCCACTCACTCCGAAGAGTTCGTTCGACTTGCATGTGTTAGGCATGCCGCCAGCGTTCGTTCTGAGCCAGGATCAAACTCTCAAGTTTGTGTCACATACTAAACAAGCACGGGGAAAACCCCGTTAACCTGCTTGGCATGAGCTTCAAGGAGCCGATACCTGCACTGTCAAACGTAATGGATACGAATGAACATGTATCATCAAGGCCAGACGTGGTGTCCAACCAGGATGTGGCATCGGCTTAAATTAACCGGTTACCGGAGCCTTGAGGTCCCCGGACCGGGCGCCGTCGCCCACATGTCCCTTCATCAAAAACTAACAATGTCAAAGAGCCGACCAACATAGTGTAGCGGACAGCGATGGAGCCCCCAATTTACACCGGGGGACCGGCTATCCGAATATGTTGGCGACCGGTTGCTGCGGGGCCGTTGAAGCGTCCTCGTTGCGTCCGGTGAGAGGGCATATATGGGGGGCTGTGAGTCGGGTCAACACGTGTTTGCAATTTTATTTCAAAAAAATGGCAAAATCCGCAGAATTCCGCGGTTTCTGCGTTCGCATTTGCAGCTCTGTAGGGTTTGGCGCCCTGATCCTCCGCCGGCACTCCCCCGTATCAATCGCGCAGAATTGCGGGTTCGGCTGCAAAACCTTCACTTTTCTTCCCTAATGCGACCCCATTGTGATCGAGGCCGCACCCCAAATCAGATTCGAGCGACGCAGGATTCGCCAGCCGCGTGCGCTCGGCCGTCGCATGGCGGTGGGGCAGCCAGCTGCTCGCGCAGATCATCACGTGGACCTCTACCCTTATAGTGGTGCGCCTGCTGGAGCCCGGCGATTACGGCCTGTTCGCCATGACGCAGGTCGTGCTGGTCGCGCTGAACTTCCTCAACGGGCACAGCTTCGCGACGTCTCTTATACAGGCAGAGAAGGTGGACGAGCGCAGGATCGGTCAGGTCTTCGCCATGCTTCTTATGCTCAACGCGGGGCTCGCGGCGTTCCAGCTCGTGATGGCACCGATCGCGGCGGACTATTATAACCAGCCGCAAGTCGAGACGATTCTGAGGGTGCAGGCCCTCATCTTCTTCACCACTCCCTTCATTGCGATGCCGACCGCGCTCCTTTCGCGCAGGCTCGAGTTTCGCAGTCAGGGGCTTGCCAATATGACGGGTGCCATCACCGGCGCGGTGACTGCACTGGCGCATGGCCTGGTTCGACTACGGAGTCTGGGCCCTGGTCTTGCGCCGATCGTCGGCTTCGCATCCCGCGGGCTGGTCCTGACATATGCAGCGCGTCTGCTGGTCTGGCCGGTGTTCGACATGAAAGGTGCAGGCGACCTGATCAGCTTCGGAGGAGCGCTGACGATTTGCCAGCTGTTCTGGATCGTCCAGAGCCAGAGCGACATCTTCATCGCGGGCCGCTCGTTCGATCTCCACGACCTCGGCCTCTATTCGGAGGCGCTGTTCCTGACCCTCATCGTGACCGGCCGCTTCCTGCCGCCGATCAACGAAGTCGCGTTTCCCGCCTATGCGGAACTGCACAAGGCCGGCAGACCGCTCGGGTCGTTCTTCGTGACGACGCTGCGGACGGTCCTTCTGGTGACCGCGCCTATATATATAGGGCTGGCGCTGACGGCGGACGAGGCGGTCTACACGCTCTTCGGCCCGAAATGGACGGAAATGGCCCCGATCGTCGCCGGCCTTTCCTTGGCGATGCCGATGATGGCCTTGCAGATCATCTGCAGCCCCGCGACCAACGCCATGGGCAAGCCTTCCGTTTATCTGGCAACCAATGGCTTTGGCGCGCTGCTCTATCCGGCCCTCTTCCTTGTCGGCGTATCGGCAGGGCCGATGGGACTTGTGCACGCATGGTGGATTGCGGCTCCGTCGCTTCTGCTGGTGACCCTGGCTCTGACCTTGCCCAAGGTCGGGGTCAGCTGGAGGGAGCTTATCGTCGCTCTCACGCCTTGCCTTCTTGCGACGCTGGCAATGGCGATGGTGGTCCTGTGGGTGAAGCCGATGCTGCCGCCCTTCCCTCCGCCCGTCACGCTTCTGCTGGTCGGCGCACTTGGCGCGTCTGTATATATCGGCGTGCTGCTGGTGATCGCGCGCCCTGCCCTGCGCGAAATTCGCGCCTTCATCCTGCACCGCGAGCTGGAGCCTGCCGTTACGGTCTAAGGCGCAGGTTTGGCCCTGCAATGCCCGTGTGCTAATAAAGCACTCGGGGGTTATCGGGAGACAGACGTGACCGGATCGCGGCCTTGCATCGGAAAATTTCTTCACTGGCAGCCCTAGCGGCCCTCGCCATAGCACCGGTGGCAACGCAGGCTGCCCAGAGCACTGCGGAAACCATCCGCTCCATCGAGCAGCGGATAAACCTGATCGAGGGCGACATCATCGCGCTCACCACCGATCGCCATCGCCGGATGACCATCCCCGTGAAGATCGAGGGCGAAGGCCCGTTCGACTTCATGATCGATACCGGCGCACAGGCAACCGTCGTCACGCCCCGGCTGTCCGAGCGATTTTCGATGGAGCACGCCGGGACTGCGACGGTGGTCGGAATGAGCAGCAGTGCGGAAGTCTCGCTGGTCGATTTCGACGGGCTGGAATTTGCCGGCAGGCTCTTCAACAATCTGCGCGCACCGCTTCTCAATGAGCGCAATATCGGGGCCGACGGAATTCTCGGGCTCGACTCGCTGCAGGATCTGCGCGTCGTCATCGATTTCCGAAACCGCACCATGACCGTGGGCGATGCGTTCGAAGACGCGCCGGGCGATACTTTCGAGATCGTCGTTCGTGCGCGGCGCAAGCTGGGGCAGATGATCATCACCGACGCGCGCGTCGACGGAGTTCGCACCGCGGTGATCATCGATACAGGCGCGCAAGGCTCGGTCGGCAACATCGCTTTGCAGCGCAAGATGAGAGGTCGGTCCGCAGGCCAGAGCGTTTCGACCGATGTGAACGGTGTGACGACCACCAGCGACTATTCCTTCGCCGGCAAGGTGAGGATCGCCGATCTGGAACTGTCACGCGTGCCGCTCAATTTTTCGGACGGCCCCGCATTCGCTGCACTCGGCCTCGCCGACAGGCCGGCGCTTATCCTCGGAATGCAGAATCTGCGCAGCTTCGACCGCGTGGCGATCGATTTCGCAACGCGCGAGGTGATGTTCGATCTGCCCGGCACCCGAAGCTCGCGCAAGAAGGTCCAGCCGAGCTCCCGCGCAACGCGGATCAGCAACAGCTAGCGACATCGACGCGCCGCCCTCCCCCTTCGGCGATTTGCTGCGGGGATTGCCGAGCCACCCCCGGCGCACCACATAGTCAGCCGTGCCTCCCGATACCGCTCTTCCAAATGACCGCGCCCCAGCCGACAGCTGGGCGACGATCCGCCGGTTTCTGCCGTATCTTTGGCCCAAGGATCGTCCAGATCTGAAACGACGGATCATCGGCGCGCTGGTGATGGTGTCTGCTGGCAAAGGGTGTGGTCCTCACCACGCCGCTGGCGATGAAATACGCGATCGACGCGATGGCCGGCGCGGATGACACCGCCCGCGAGACGCTGTTGCTGCTCGCGACCGGTTTCGTCCTTGCCTATGCGGGCGCGCGTTTCCTTTCCGTCGGTTTCGACAATGTTCGCAACGTCATTTTCGAACGTGTCGGCCAGGTCGCCACGACCGACCTTGCAGAGGATGTCTTCGAACGCCTTCACAGCCTCTCACTGCGTTTCCACCTCTCGCGCCGCACGGGCGAGGTTACCAAAACCATCGAGCGCGGGACCAAGACCATCGATTCGATGCTCTATTTCCTGCTGTTCAACATCGCCCCGACCATCATCGAACTGATTGCCGTGGGGATCATCTTCTACACGCTGTTCGGCGGAGAACTGGTTGCGGCGACCGCGGTCGTGGTCGTGATCTACATTGCCATCACGCGCTGGATTACCGAATGGCGCACCAAATTGCGCGCCGAGATGAACGAGATGGACGGCACGGCGCTGGGCCGGGCTGTGGATTCGCTGCTCAATTACGAGACGGTCAAATATTTCGGCGCCGAAGACCGCGAGCAGGAACGCTACGCTACCGCTGCCCGCGAATATCAGCAGGCGGCTGATCAAAAGCGAGAACTCGCTCGGCCTGCTCAATATCGTCCAGTCGTTCATCACCAACGCGCTGATGGCAGGCGCGATGGCGTTTGTCGTTTGGGACTGGAGCCGCGGCAACCTGACGGTCGGCGACCTGACTGCGGTCAATATGTACCTGATGCAGCTGTTCCGCCCGCTCGATATGCTGGGCTGGGTCTATCGCAGTATCCGCCAGGGGCTGGTCGACATGGCGGAGATGTTCCGCCTGATCGATGCCGAGGTCGAGGTGAAGGATGTACCCGGCGCGCCCGCTCTCGTGCCAGCCACGCCGACTATCGTGTTCGAGGATGTCGTGTTCGGCTACGAGCCGGAGCGCACGATCCTGCACGGCCTCAGCTTCGAGGTCGCTGCCGGATCGCGAACGGCGATTGTCGGCCCCTCGGGTGCTGGCAAATCGACCATCGGGCGGCTGCTCTTCCGCTTCTACGATCCGCAGGCAGGGCGCATTCTGGTTGCAGGACAAGATATCGCCAAGGTTCGCCAAGACAGCCTGCGCCGCGCGATCGGCATCGTCCCGCAAGATAGCGTGCTCTTCAACGACACGCATCGGCTACAATATCGCCTACGGGCTTCCCACCGATCTGGGGACCGCAACGGACGACGCAAATTCTCGATGCGGCGCGCGATGCGGCAATCCTTCCTTTCATCGAAGCGCTGCCCGACGGCATTCAAACGCAGGTTGGCGAGCGCGGGCTGAAGCTTTCGGGCGGCGAAAAGCAGCGCGTGGCGATTGCCCGCACCCTGCTGAAGGACCCGCCGATCCTGCTGTTCGACGAAGCGACCAGCGCGCTCGATTCCCGCACCGAGCAGGAAATTCTCGCCACGATGGACCGTGTCAGCCGCAAGACCGGACCACGCTGGCCATTGCCCACCGCCTGTCCACCATTGCCGATGCGGACGAGATCCTCGTCCTGAACGAAGGGCGTCTGGAAGAGCGCGGTACGCACGCGCAATTGCTGCGCGCCGATGGTCTCTATGCCGAGATGTGGGCACGCCAGCAGGCCGACGGCGAGACGCAGGCGGTAGCTGCCGAGTAGCAGGCCGATCAGCCCGCGAATTGTGCTGCACTGCAGCAATGCGTAGGGCGCGGGCCATCTTTCATTTGCCGCTCCCGATTACAGGCAGGGCGGCCCTTAAGCACAATCCGGGAATTATCATGACCGCAATCGCTGCGACGTCTTCGTTCAAGGACGACTGGTTCGGCAATATCCGCAAGGATATCCTCGCCGGTATCGTCGTGGCGCTGGCGCTCATCCCCGAAGCGATCGGCTTCTCCATCATCGCCGGCGTCGATCCGCGCGTGGGCCTTTACGCCTCGATCGCGATTGCGATGGTCATCGCCTTTACCGGCGGCCGCCCCGGCATGATCAGCGCGGCGACCGCAGCGGTGGCCGTGGTCGTGGTCCCGCTGGTGCGCGATCACGGGGTGGAATACCTGTTCGCCGCGACCATCCTGATGGGCATCTTCCAGGGCATCGCCGCCTTGCTGCGGCTCGACCTGCTGATGCAATTCGTCAGCCGCAGCGTCATCACCGGCTTCGTCAACGCGCTCGCGATCCTGATCTTCATGGCGCAGATCCCGCAGCTGGTCGGGCGTGGGCTGGGAAACCTACGCGATGGTCGCAGCGCGGTCTGGCGATGATCTACCTGCTCCCGCGCATCACCACCGCCGTCCCCAGCCCGCTGGTCGCGATTGTCGTGCTGACGGCGCTGTCGATCTGGCTCGACGCGCCGGTCAACACGGTCGGCGACATGGGCGAACTGCCCGAAGGCCTGCCCTATTTCGTCATTGCCCGACGTGCCGCTGACGCTGGAAACGCTGCAGATCATCCTGCCCTATTCGCTGACGATGGCCGCCGTCGGCCTGCTCGAATCGCTGCTGACCGCGCAGATCGTCGACGACATGACGCATACCGGCAGCAACAAGCAGCGCGAAAGCGCGGGCCAGGGCATTGCCAACATCGTCGCGGCGTTCTTCGGCGGCATGGGCGGCTGCGCCATGATCGGCCAGTCGGTCATCAACGTGACCAGCGGCGGACGCGGGCGCCTGTCCAGCTTCACCGCCGGCCTGTCGCTGCTGATCCTGCTCGCGCTGCTCGGCCCGATTGTCGGCCAGGTGCCGATGCCGGCGCTGGTCGCGGTGATGATCATGGTCAGCATCGGGACGTTCAGCTGGAACTCGATCCCCAACCTGACGCAAGCATCCTGCCACGTCGTCGGTCGTCATGCTGGCGACCGTGATCGTGGTGGTGTGGACGCACAACCTTGCGCTGGGCGTGCTGGTCGGCGTGTTGCTGTCGGGCATCTTCTTCACCGGCAAGGTGCGCAGCATGTTCGGCGTGGTCCGCACGCGCGATGCCGACACGGCGACCTATGTCGTGACCGGCCAGATCTTCTTCGCCAGCGTCGACCGGTTCAGCGCAGCCCTTCGGCCGCGAAAGCGCCCGACCCGACCCGGCCGACCATGTCATCATCGACGTCACCCGCGCGCATTTCTGGGACATTTCCGGCGTCGGATGTGCTCGACAAGGTGGTCGAACGGATGCGCCGCAACGGCCGCAGCGTGCAGGTGCGTGGGCCTGAACGAGGCCAGCGCCGATCTGGTCGACCGCTTCGCCCTGACGGACAAGACGGGCGTGGAAATCGGACTGGCCCCGCACCCGTAAATGCCTTGCCGCCTCCGGTGTGCTACGCAGCGGGCGCGTAGCTATTAACGGCCGGAGCGTTCATCCATGCAGCCACTTCACATCCAGCGGCTGATCGCCGTGCCTTACCTGATCCTTGGCGGCTGGTGCCTGCTGGCGCCGGGCATGGTCGAGAGGCTAACCATCACTCCTGCCTATCAGCATCTCAGCGCGACGAGCGCCATGCTGATCGGATGCTTCGGAGCGCAGGCGGTACTGGGCGGCCTGTTCATCTGGTTCAGCCGCTGGCAGCGCCGGACATTCGCGATTTACGCCGCAGCGCTGCTACCGTTCTTCTGGTTCAATTACTGGTCTGTATTCGAAGTGCCGATCTTCAACCGCTGGCTGGCACTCGATTTTGGCGCAAACGCCGCGATGTTCGCACTCAGCCTCTGGGGCTGGAAGCAAATGGGCGCAGGCGAGCCGCAACAGCGGCCCGCCACGACCTAGAGGATATATTTGCTGAGATCGGTATCTTCGGCGAGATCGGTCAGCCGCTCGCGGACATAGGCCGCGTCCACCGTCACTGTTTCGCCCGCGTGCTCTTCGGCCTCGAAGCTGATGTCTTCGAGCAGCTTTTCCATCACCGTCTGCAGGCGCCGCGCACCGATATTCTCGACGCTCTCGTTCACCTGCGCGGCGATCTTCGCGACTTCGCGCAATGGCATCGTCGGTGATGTCGAGCGTCACCTTTTCGGTGCCGAGCAGCGCCTTGTACTGGGTCACCAGATTGGCGCGCGTTTCGGTCAGGATGCGCACGAAATCCTCTTCGGTCAGCGCGCGCAGTTCCACCCGGATCGGCAGGCGACCCTGCAGTTCGGGCAGCATGTCGGATGGCTTGGCGACGTGGAACGCGCCGCTGGCGATGAACAGGACATGGTCGGTCTTCATCGGGCCATATTTGGTGGCGACGGTCGTGCCCTCGATCAGCGGCAGACAGGTCGCGCTGCACGCCTTCGCGGCTGACCGATGCCGCCGCGCACATCGCTGACCGCGATCTTGTCGATCTCGTCGAGGAACACGATGCCGTTGGTCTCGGCATTCTCCAGTGCGACGCGGGCCACATCGTCCTGATCCATGCGCTTGTCGGCTTCTTCGTCGACCAGCTTGTCCCACGCATCGGGCACTTTCAGCTTGCGGCGCTTGGTCTGGCTGCTTGCCAAACGCCTTGCCCATCATGTCGCACAGATCGATCATGCCGACATTGCCGCCCATGCCGGGAATATCCATCGGCATGCGGGGCGCTCGGTCACGTCGATCTCGACCTCGGTGTCGTTCATCGCGTTGTCGATGATGCGCTGGCGGAAGCTCTGGCGCGTCGCCTCGCTGCGCATTGTCGCCGACCAGCGCATCGAGCAGGCGCTCCATCGCCGCCTCGCTGGCGGCTTCGCGCACGGCTTCGCGGCGGCGGTCCTTTTCCAGCCGGATCGCTTCTTCGACCAGATCGCGGGCGATCTGTTCGACGTCGCGGCCGACATAGCCGACTTCGGTGAACTTGGTCGCCTCGACCTTCACGAACGGGCGCATCGGCCAGCTTGGCCAGACGGCGGCTGATCTCGGTCTTGCCGCAGCCGGTGGGGCCGATCATCAGGATGTTCTTGGGCGTCACCTCGTCGCGCAGATCCGGCGCCGAGCCGCTGGCGGCGCCAGCGATTGCGCAGCGCCACGGCGACGGCGCGCTTGGCATCCTTCTGGCCGATGATATGCTCGTCGAGCGCGGCGACGATCGCCTTGGGGGTAAGGGCTTCTGATCATGGAATTCTCGTATGGAGATGGATTCAGACGGTCGTCTAGCGTCACCTGGTCATTGGTGAAAACGCACACATCCGCGGCGACCTGCCATCGCGTTGCGGGCGATCTTTTCGGGATCGTCTTCGTAATCGGAAAGCGCGCGTGCCGCAGCGAGTGCGTAATTTCCGCCCGAACCGATCGCGGCGATTCCGCCTTCGGGTTCCAGCACGTCGCCATTGCCGGTCAGCACCAGCAGCACCTCGGCATCGGCGACGATCATCAGGGCTTCCAGATTGCGCAGATATTTGTCGGTGCGCCAATCCTTGGCCAGTTCCACAGCGGCGCGCATCAGCTGGCCGCTATACTGTTCCAGCTTGCGCTCCAGCCGTTCGAACAGGGTGAAGGCATCGGCGGTCGCGCCGGCAAATCCGGCGACGACCTTGCCCTGTCGCCGATCCGGCGGACCTTGCGGGCATTGGGCTTCATCACCGTATTGCCCATGGAAACCTGACCATCGCCCGCGACGACGATCTTGTCGCCGCGCTTGACGCCGATGATGGTGGTGCCGTGCCACGGCGTAAGGCCGTGGGCTTCGTTGGAACTGCTCATGCCCCGCGATATGGGGTGCGCGCCGACCAATCAAGCGTGACCGGCAACCGCCGGGTCACGCGAACCCCGGCGGGCTCAATGCGTCCCGGCGCCCCGGGCGCGTTGACCGTGCCGATATTGCCGAACAGATCCTCGAGGAAGCCGCGCTCGCGGCCCAGCGTCGGCGTTTCGTCGCCATCCGGTGTCAGATACACGACCTGATCCATGCCCGACGGTCGACCGATACGACATTGCCGGCCTCGTCGAACTGAACGGCGAAGACACTGTGCTGCTCGATCCGGGACGCACGAACGGCTTACGGCCCGTGGTGCTGGACACGTAATACCAGGTGGGCGTCGCCGAACTGGCTCGTGAAACTGGGGCGGCCCAGTGTCGTCGCGACCGAACGGCGGTTGTCGATGCCCGGCTGGACAGAGCTGGTCAGCTGCTCATTCGAGATATAGCCCGCACCCTCCGTGATCGAGGTGCAACCGCCAAGACCCAGTCCGAGGGCCAGCGTAGCCAACGTCAATGCGGACTTCACACCGCTTTTCCGGGGCGCGCCTTGCAGGTTCATCACACTATCGATCCTTCAAAAATTCTGTCTTGCGACCTGCCTTCAAAAGTCCGCCTTTAAGCGGTCCCCGGCAGCCTTATATATGTTGCGACCCGCCTTACGGGTGCGCAGCGCTGCTGGCAACGCATGCTTGCCCCGGTTATCAGGCGACTGTCATCCGCAAGCGATTTCCTGACGCGCCCGCATTGAATTGCGGATGAACAATGAACTTCAAGGCGGAGCCACGAGCAAAGTGTCCTTCCTTTCCAGACTTTTCAATCGCACGCCCGATCCCAAGGAAGAAATCCGTCCGCTGTGGTACCGCCTCGTGGGGCTTGCGCGCGATCCGGCATGGTATGCCGAATGCGGCGTCGCCGATACGCTGGAGGGGCGCTTCGACGTGCTCAGCACGATGGTCGCGCTGGCAATGCTGCGTTTCGAACAAGATCCCGCGACCATTCCCTCCAGCGCACGGCTGACCGAGCTGTTCGTCGAGGATATGGATGGGCAATTGCGAGAAGCGGGCATCGGCGATCCCACCGTCGGCAAGAAAGTCGGCAATCTGGTGAGCGCGCTGGGCGGACGCACCGGCGCTTTGCGCGAAGGGCTGGCCGAAGGCGATGCTGCGCTGGTGGCAGCGATGGAGCGCAACATCACCTTGATCGAAGGCGGGTCGCCGGAATGCGTCGCGCGCAAGGTCAAGAATTTGGCCGTGGTGATGACCGGCAGCCAGACGAGCATCTTCTCGATGCGGAGTTGCAGCTTTGAACGCGGCGAAACACATCGAGCCCGAACTGTCCCGCCCCGTCCACCTGCGGCATGTGGATGCAAGGCCGGTATCTGTAGAGGCGAATGCAGCGGAATGCGCCGCGCTGGCGGAGCGTTTTGCCATTCCCTCGATCGAGAGGCTTGAAGCGACATCACTCTGGAACTGGACGGAGACCGGGTTCGCGTTCGCGGCGATATGGAAGCTGCCATCACGCAGAACTGCGCCGTTTCGGGCGAACCCTTCGCTGTCACCGTGCACGAGCCGATCACACTCGTCTTCGTGCCGGCGGGCGAACCGACCGAAGATGCCACGGCCGGCGAAATCGAAATCGAGCTGGAGCGCGAGGAACTGGACGAGATCGAATATGAAGGCGATGCCATCGACCTCGGCGAAGCAGTAGCGCAAACGCTGGCCCTTGCCATCGATCCCTACGCGGAAGGTCCCGACGCAGACCGTGTCCGCAAGGAAAAAGGCCTCCAGTCGGAAGGCGATCAGGACGGTCCGATGGCCGAAATGCTGGCCAGCGCTTAAAAAGGACTAGCACAAAGATTGGGCCGGCAGCGCTTTCGCGTGCCGGCCCATATCATCGCATCAGAATGGTCGACTGCGATCAGAACGGAATGTCGTCGTCCAGATCGTCGTAATTGGAGCCGCCACCGGAGCCGCCGCCCGACGAGCCGCCGCCGCCATTGCCGCCGGATCCTCCGCCGCCCTGGTTCCAGCCGCCACCACCGCCGCCGCCTCCGGAAGCGCCGCCGCCGCCATAGCCGCCACCACCACCGCCCGACCGCCGCCACCTTGGCCTCCGGGGCCATCGAGCATGGTCAGCGTGCCGTTGAAGCCGCGCAGGACGACTTCGGTCGAATAGCGATCATTGCCGGACTGGTCCTGCCATTTGCGGGTCTGCAGCTGGCCTTCGACATAGACCTTGCTGCCCTTCTTCAGGAAACGTTCGGCCACGCTGACCAGACCTTCGGAAAAGATCGCCACCGTGTGCCACTCGGTCCGTTCCTGACGCTCGCCGCTGGTGCGATCCTTCCACTGCTCGCTGGTCGCGATGCGAAGGTTGCACACCTTGCCGCCATTCTGGAAGCTGCGGACTTCCGGATCGGCGCCCAGATTTCCGATGAGCATTACCTTGTTGAGGGACCCGGCCATTAAATTTCCTTCCTGCGAATCTGTTGACCGCAGGCCTACCCGTTCGGCCAAACGCTTGCCAGTGAGAGAAGACGGCTAAGCGGCATAATCCACACGCGCGTGCACGCAAGCCCGCGCTAGAGCCCCAGAGCGATGGCGCTCCAATAGGTGAGACCGGCGAAAATGTAGGCCAGCGCGAACAGATAGCCGAGCATGAAGAGCGGCCATTTCCACCCATTCGTCTCGCGCCGGGCAACGGCAATCGTCGACAGGCACTGCGGGGCGAAAACGAACCATGCAAGGAAGGCAAGTGCGGTCGGCAGGCTCCACCGTGCGGCGATCTGGTCGCGCAGGGCGGCTTCCGTTTCTTCCTCGCCTTCCGCATCGACGGCGTAGGTCGTGGCGAGGCTGGCGACCGCGACTTCGCGGGCAGCCATTGCGGGGATCAGCGCCAGCGTCATTTCGCGGTTGAAACCGACAGGCTCGAACACGGGCTGGATACCGGTTGCGATCTGCCCGGCGAAGCTGGCATCGAGCTGGCTCTCGCCCGGCTCTGCCTTGGGGAAGGTCAGCAGCAGCCACAGCACGACGGTCGCGGCAAAGATGATCGTCCCTGCGCGGCGCAGGAAGACCCATGCCCGCTGCCACAGACCGATCAGCAGATCGCGGATCGCGGGAAGCTGGTAACGCGGCAATTCCATGATGAAGCCCGAGGCCTGCCCCTGCGTCACCGTGCGGCGCAGGACCAGCGCGACGACCATCGCACCGACTATGCCGGCGATATAGAGCGCGAACAGCACCAGCCCCTGCAATCCGAATCCCGGACCAACGGTCGTTGCCGGAATGACGGCGGCGATGATGACCGCATAGACCGGCAGCCGCGCCGAGCACGTCATCAGCGGGGCGATCAGGATGGTGGTCAGGCGGTCTTTCGGATCGGAGATTGAGCGCGTGGCCATGATGCCCGGAATGGCGCAGGCGAAACTCGACAGGAGCGGGATGAAACTGCGCCCCGAAAGGCCCACGCCTGCCATCAGCCGGTCCATCATGAAGGCCGCGCGGGCCATGTAGCCTGTCGATTCCATCACCAGGATGAAGGCGAACAGGATGATGATCTGCGGCAGGAAGACGATGACCGAACCGACACCGGCAATGACGCCTTCGGTGATAAGGTCGCGGAAGAAACCGGCAGGCAATGTCGCGGTGACCCAACTGGCGACGACTTCCGTCGCTTCCTCGATCAGGCCGATAAAGGGATCCGCCCAGGCGAACACCGCCTGAAACACCACAAACAGGAGCCCGAACAGGATGACCGGCCCCAGCCACGGATGCAAGAGCACCTTGTCGAGACCGGAGCGCATCCGGTAGCCGGCGCTCTTCCCGACGATTGCACCCTTGGCGATGTTGCGCGCCGCCAGACGGCGTTCGGTAAGATCGAGATGCGGGCGCGTATGCAGCACTTGGGCAGCTGTCGAGCGTCCGTCGATGAGTTCGACGAGTCTGGTCCAGCCCCTTGCTGCGAACCGCTACGGTGGAGACGACCGGCACACCCAGCGCCTGTGACAGCGCATGCCGCATCGACGTTGAGGCCGTCGCGGTCGGCCAGATCGACCATGTTGAGCGCGACGATCGTCGGGCGGCCCAGTTCCAGCACTTCCTGCGCAAAGACCAGATGCTGTTCGAGGTTGGCCGCGTCGAGGACGAGGATCAGCGCATCGGGAGCAGCCTCGCCCGGGAATTCGCCATGGACGACTTTGCGCGTGACTTCCTCGTCGGGGCTCGACGCGTCGAACGCATAGCTGCCCGGCAGGTCGATCATCTCGACCGAATTTCCCGAAGGCAGGCCCAGCCGTCCGGCTTTGCGCTCCACCGTCACGCCCGGATAATTGGCGATCTTCTGCCGCGCGCCGGTCAGCTTGTTGAACAGGGCGCTCTTGCCCGCATTGGGATTGCCGACAAGGGCGACGCGGCGCATCTCGGTCATCGGGCCTGTCGCCTCAGGACGGGGTTACGGACATCGCCGCGGCATGTACCCGCCGCAGCGCAACAGTCGTGCGTCCGATCGTCACCGCCAGCGGATCGGCACCGCCGAACACACCGCGAAACTCCACCGCAACTTCAGCGCCGGTGTCGAGACCGAGCGCGCGAAGACGCTTTGCATCGCCGGGCGCTACAGCGTCCCAGTCGATACCCGTGATCGTGGCGGCAATTCCGGTTTTGAGGCTGGCTAGATCCATAGCCCGCCTGCTGACATGCAGCCCGCCGTATTGCAAGTGATTATCAATAGGAGTTTGCAGCTCGCGCTGCGAATTAGCGTGCGGGGTAGCGCAGCCTTCCCAGAAACCGTGTGACACTGAAAGTCTCGCGGCCCGGCCGCAGGAATTGCGACTTCACCTTTTCGAACTGCATCACATTGTCGATCCGCCGGTCGAGGAAAGCCATCGTGTCGGCCTTGCCTTCGCTCTCGTCGCCGATGAAGACGGTCAGAACGGAGGCGTAGAGCGCCGCCAGTATCGAACGCTTCGTGTAATGATTGTAGTCGGTCGACGTGTCGCCCGCGAGCCGCCACATCAGGTCGGCGCTGTGCCAGCCGATCTTCAGCGAAGCGCGCGCATTTTGCGGCATCGCCAGAATTGAGAACGCGCGGCGCACTGCCTCTTCCTGACCGGCAACCGCTTCCAGCCGGTATGCTACCAGAGCGCGGATACGGTCGCGGATCTTGAGCTTTGCCAGCTCTTCTGCCGGCATGTCGCGGACCATGGCCACGTCGACAGCCTCGATAAACGCGCCGATCATTGCCATTGCCCCGCCTTTGAAGGCCAGCCTTGCGACATCCGGATCGACACCCTCGATTTCGGCGGCCATCATCAGCGCCTCGTCGCCCCACCCGTCGAAAATGGCCGAATTGGCGATTGCCGGCGCCAGTGCGAGACGAAGCTCGTCGAGAGTGAGGTCCTGGGGGTTATCGATCATGGATCAGAAACTGGGGCCGTAGGTCTTCGGTTCCCCGGCTGCAGCCCGCGCGGCGTCGGCTGCAACAAATTCGTCCATCAGCTGCTTCGAGCCTACCAGCTCTGCGTAATTGCGGGCAGAGCGACCGGAATTGTCATTGCGGTCCGGGTTCGCTCCGTTTTCGAGCAGCATACGGACAAGCGCCGTATCGCGGCGATGCACAGCCCCGATCAGCGGCGTCTCGCCTGCCGAGCTGGCGACATCGACCTGCGCTCCTGCCTCGATCAGTTTCTCCACGCCCTCGATATGGCCGAGATTGGCAGAAATCATGATCGGCGTGATGCCTTTGGCATTGGCGATATTCGGATTGGCTCCGCGGTCGGTCAGAAATTTGATCCAGACGGCGTCGCGGCGCTCGGCCACGATGTGCACGGCGGTATCGCCGGTCGTGATGTCGCGGGTATTGATGATTGTCTGGCCGGGCGAATCGAGAATGTCGGTGACTTGCTGGCCCTCGCGGTCACGCACCAGCTTCAGGAAAGCGTATCCGTCCGAATACAGCTGCTGCGCCGCTGCGGGAGTGGCCAGAGCCACTACGCCGCCTGCCAGCATCGATGCTGCAGCAAACGCTGCCCCGACCGACCTGAATTTCCGGAAAGGCCCCTGCCCCATCATTGTAACTCGCTCCGCTTTAGACCACATATCGTGACCATTCGAATTTCGGGAAATGCCGCAGGATCACTGCGCACGCCCCATGTCATCACCAGCGATTAGCAAAGCCTGAACCCGACTGCCATGACCAAAGCTTCTCTTCCGTGCGCAAAGGCGCTGTTTCTCGCCCTCGGGCTTGGCGCTTGCCGCATGCTCTGCCGATCCAGGCGCGGTCGATGCGTCTGCGGAGCCTCCGCTGGCAGGGGCCACGATCGGCGGCGAATTCGAACTGATTTCGGAAACCGGCGAGACGGTCAAATGGTCGGATTTCGATGGCCAGTACCGGACGGTCTATTTCGGTTATGCCTATTGCCCCGACATTTGCCCGACCGACAACCAGCGGGCGATGGCCGGACTGCGCCTGTTCGAACAAGCGGATGCAGAGGCTGCGGCAAAGATCCAGCCGCTTTTCATCAGTATCGACCCCGAGCGTGACACCCCGCAGGTCGTTGCCGAATTTACCGATGCCTTCCACCCGCGCCTGATCGGCCTCACCGGCTCTGCCGAGCAAGTAAAAGAAGCAGCGGACACGTTTGCCGTTTTCTATGCGCGCGGCGAGGACGCAGCAGGTGGCGGATATTTGATGGACCATTCCAACGTGACCTATCTGTTCGGCCCCGATGGCCAGCCCATTGCCACACTGCCGACCGATCTTGGCGCAGAGGCCGTGGCCGAAGAGCTGGCGAAATGGGTCAACTGAGAGACAGGTTCTGGGAACGCCCGCTCGCCGATCTGAATGCGGGCGAGTGGGAAGCCTTGTGCGATGGCTGCGGCCGCTGCTGCCTCCACAAGATGGAGGACTGGGATACAGGCGAGATCGAGGACACCAATGTCGCCTGCACATTGCTCGATACCGATACCGCACAGTGCCGCGACTATGCCAATCGCAAGGCTACCGTGCCCGATTGCCTGCGCCTGACGCTCAAGATCGTTGAAGACGTGCGCTGGCTGCCCGACACCTGCGCCTATCGCTTGCGGGCCGATGGCGATCCTTTGCCCGACTGGCATTATCTGCTCAGCGGGGATCGCAACGCCGTCCATCACAGCGGAGCCGGGGTGGCAGGCCGCGTCGTCAGCGAGGACGAAGCCGGACCGCTTGAACATCACGTCGTCGACTGGAGCGATGCGTGATCGACTGGCTTCGCCGCGACCCTGCAGAAGAGGTGCTGCAACTGGGCGGACAGGTACTGCCCATCGCAATTGTCCGCCATCCGACCGCCAAACGCATGACCCTGCGCCTTGCGCCCGACGGGCAGAGCGTAAAGGTCACCATCCCGCGCTGGGGACGGACAGCAGACGCAATCGATTTCGCGCGCAGCCGCACCGATTGGCTTGGCGCCCAGCTTGCCAAGAGGCCTTCGCGCAAGGCTCCGGTTCCCGGCGAAACCATCACCTATCGCGGGCGGGAACTGGCGATCGAATGGTCGCCGAAGGCGCCGCGCCGACCTGCCGCAGACGACGGTCAGGTCTATCTCGGCGGACCGGAGGAACGGGTCGAGGCCCGCCTGAAAAGCTGGCTGCGCGAAGAGGCCATGTCCCTGTTCGAAATCGACGCAGCCGAATATGCGATGAAGATCGACCTGCCCCCGCCCCCGCTTTCGCTCAGCAATGCCCGGCGCCGCTGGGGCAGCTGCGCAAGCGACGGGACGATGCGGCTCAACTGGCGGCTCGTCCAGGCACCCGATCATGTTCGCCGCTCGGTCGTGGCGCACGAGACCGCGCACCGTGTGCATTTCGACCACTCGCCGGCGTTCCACGCTTTGCTGGGCGACCTCTTCGGCCCCGAACTGCCGGCGGCCGATCGCTGGCTCAAAGTAAATGGACCGCAGCTCTTTGCGGCCTTCGGCTAATACCAAGCCCGATTTTAAAGCCTCGTTTACCTTGTTCCGCGATAATCGGGCAATGTTCCACCGCGCCGCGATTTTCACTGCCCTGCCGCTTGCTCTGCCGCTTGCTCTTCTGGCCACGCCCGATGCGTTGCAGGCCCAGCGCGGCTGCCTGACATGCGGGATCGAGCGCGAAGTGGAGCCTGCTCTGGAGCAATGGCTGCCTGCACCCGAAAACCGTCCCGAAGCCAAGGGAGACAATAACGGAAACGGCAAAGGCGGCGGCAATCGCGGGAACGGCAAGGGTAATGGCGGCAATGGCGGCGGGGACACCGGCAACGATCCGGTCGAAGCCGATCCAGTCGATGGCTGCGGCGGCGGCAGTGGCGGCGGTAGCGGGAACGGGACGCAGGGAAATGGCAATGGCCAGGCCTGCGGTGACGGGTCCGGCAATAATGGCGGCGGCAACGGCAATGGAAACAACGGCAACGGAAACGGCAATGGCGGCAGCAATGCCGCGCCCGACCTGTTCATCCAGAACGAGATCAATTTCGGCCGTTTGATCTTGCTCGGCAATGGCAATTCCAGCGTTCTGCTCGACCTTGAGAGCGGGCAAAAGATTACCGCCGGCAATCTGGACGATTATGGCGGTGCCACGATGGTTGGCCGCGCGACGGTCACCGGCAGGCCCAACAGCGAAGTGCAGGTGTCCTTTCCCGACCGCATCACCATGCGCGATCCGCGTGGCGGCATTGCCGAACTGCGCGAATTCAAGACCAGCCTGCCAATCGTCCCCCGGCTCGACAATACCGGCACGCTGGAATTCTCCTTCACCGGAAAACTGACGATCACCGATACGATCGGCGATGGCGGCGACCTGCGGGGACGGGTCCCCATCACCGTGGAATATAACTAGGCCCGCAAAGCCAATACTGGCGCATGGGCCGATCACGCCCTATCTTGGGTAGCATGTCCTTCATCTCGCGCTTCAATCCCAAGCCGGCCGTCGCCGATTTCTGGTCCGAGTTTACGAGGCCGCAACCCTATCGAATCCCGATCCTGCTGGCTTCGGTCGCAGCGACAGGCGTGCTGATCTTCGCCTTCACGCAAGAGAAAGTCGTCCTCCCGCCGGAGCGGCCACAGGTGACCTATATCACCACCTTCGCACCGGGCCGCACGGACGAAGAAATCCGCGCCGGCATCGAGGCAAACCAGGAGCGCAAGGACGCGCTGGCTGCTGCCCTCGCCGAACGCGAAGAACGAAAGCGCGAACTATATCGCGCCCTCGGCCGGGCATCGGGCATGGACGTCGATGCGATGGAGGCCGAACTGGCAGCCGAGGAAGCCGCTGCGGCACAAGCTGAGCCTGCAACAGGCCCATCACCTGCCGCCACGTCAGCGCCCGCCGAAACCGAAACCGTCGCGGAGTGAGCAAAGCGGCGGATGATCGCTGGCTCGCCGCCGCCGCGCGCCTTTCCTTGCGTGGACGCCCCGCAAGTTTTCCCAACCCTTCCGTCGGCTGCATCATTGTCCGCGATGGCCGCGTCGTAGGCCGCGGCTGGACCCAGGGCGGCGGACGACCGCATGCAGAAGCGGTAGCACTGGCGCAGGCCGGCGATCTGGCACGCGGCAGCTGCGTCTACGTCACTCTGGAGCCCTGCGCCCACCAATCGCATCGCGGGCCAAGCTGCGCCAGCTTGCTTGCCGAAGCAGCACCTGCCCGCGTCATCATGGGAATTCCCGACCCGGACGCACGCACGTCAGGCAAGGGCGCGCTGAAATTGCGAAAGGCCGGGATCGCCGTCGATCAGCACGACAACCCTGCCAGTGCACAAAGTCTCGCCGGGTACCTTGCGCGCGCGCATCTGGGCCGGCCGCATGTAACCTTGAAAATCGCCATGTCGCTGGACGGCTGCATCGCGCTCGCCACTGGCGAGAGCCAGTGGATCACCGGCAGCGAGGCCCGCGCCCACGTTCATGCGCAGCGTGCACTCGCCGACGCCATTCTAGTGGGCGGCGGCACATGGCGCGCCGACAAGCCGCGTCTCGACGTCCGGCTTCCGGGACTGGAAGATCGCGCGCCCAAAAAGGTTCTCCTGACGCGCGGTATCCCGCCGGACGGTGTGAAGGTCATCAATACGCCGGACCGCATTGCCGGGCTGGATGCGCAATATCTCTACGTCGAAGCGGGCACCCAGACAGCCGCCAGCTTCCTCGCGGCCGACCTCGTGGATCGACTGGAAATCTACCGCGCGCCGATCGTCATCGGGGGCGGCAAAAACGCTGTCGGCGCGATCGGGCTGGAGACACTTGCCACCGCACACGGACGCTGGTCGCTTGCAGAGCGCCGCCAGCTTGGCAGCGACACGTACGAAGCCTACAGCCGCACTCGCTGACTTTTACCCTCACGAAAGACCCGTCATGTTCACCGGCATCATCACCGCTATCGGCCATATCGAGCGCGTCGAGGACCGCGGCGACCTGCATATTCGCATAGCCTGCCCCTATGCGCCCGAAAGCATGGCGATCGGGGCATCCATCGCCTGTTCCGGCGTATGCCTGACCGTCGTCGAACGCGGCGGGGCGGAAGGCGATGCCTGGTTTGCGGTCGACGTGTCCGGCGAGACCGTGAGCTGCACGGCAAAGGATCAGTGGACCACCGGCCGCAAGCTCAACCTTGAACAAGCCCTCAAGCTGGGTGACGAACTTGGCGGGCACATGGTCACCGGCCACGTCGATGCCGTCGGCGAAGTGGTGCGCATGGAACAGGAAGGCGGATCATGGCGCCTCGATATCCGCGCACCTGCCGACATTGCCCCCTTCGTTGCCGAGAAAGGCTCGATCACCATAGACGGTGTTTCCCTGACGGTGAATGCGGTGGAAGATAAGGAAGACGGCGAGGTCGTCTTCGGTCTGAACATCATTCCCCATACCGGCGAAGTAACGACGCTCGGTACCCTCACCATAGGCGACACCGTCAATCTTGAGATCGACGTTTTGGCCCGCTATCTCAAGCGGATGGAGAGCTTGCGGGGATAAAGCCTCCGCCTAGCGGCCAGCAGGAAGAAATTTCTTTGTAAGGTTTTTGATTCGCCCGCGACTATCGGGCCATCAATACTTTCAGAGAGGGGCTTCCAATGTCACGCATCATAATGATTTACGTCGGCCTGTTTATCGCACTGACCTACGGTGATTACTGGACTACCGATTTTGCCATTACAAACGGCATAGCCGAGGAGTTCAATCCAGCGGTGCGAGACGGGGCTACCGATTACAAAGCCGGAAACATGGCGCTCATCAACCTCGGATTTCTGCTGGCAACAGCAGGCGCATTGATCTGGGCCATCAGGAACAGGGCAGGGATTGCCAAAAAATATCTGGATCGCCCGGCACGCGCAGCGTTCAATTATTTCTATCTGAATCCCTTCAGCAAGAAGAACGCACCAAAATCCGCCCTGCACCTTATGGCCTTCGCGCTTTGCTGCCTCTTCGCCAAAGCGTTCGCAATCGGCAGTAACACGGTGGGCATTCTTCACGGCCGAGGTCTGGCTGACCCGCTCGTCGAAATCCTGGCACCCTATCTGAGCGGCGTGCCCCTCTACATCGCCGTAACGGGCATCATCATCACGCCGATGTGGATTTTGAGCCTGTACATATCCGCCCATTTCGCGGCGCCGTTCGCTCGGCGAAATGTGACAGAAGCCGTTGCTTGACCCATAGTAGGGAAGAAATCTTCGCCGCGCTTCTGCAAGAGCATACAGGGTTCATCCACAACAGTCTGAACGCGTACGAGAACAACGAAGCGCAGCGGGACGAATTGTATCAGGAAGTAGCGCTCGCCCTTTGGCGGGCGCTGCCCCGCTTCAGAGGGGACGCCTCGCACCGGACACTTATTGCACGGATCACGCATAATATTGGCGTAAGTCATATCCGCAAGGCAATGAGCAACCCGTCGACAGGCCCCCTGGAAGGCAAGCATCTTAGCGACTTGCCATCGCCGGAAACAGAGGCGGTCGCACAGGATAACATGCGGGCCCTTTTGCTGGCGGTAAACCGGTTACCTTTGGGACTGAGGCAAACCGTATCGTTATATCTGGAAGATTTCAGCAACCGGGAAATTGCCGAGATTCTCGGACTTTCCGAGGGCAATGTTGCGGTACGCCTGACGCGCGCCAGAAGAAGCTTGTCGCAACTCATGGAGAAAAGCCGATGACCATAGATCTGGACGATTTAAAAAGGTCGCGCCTGGCACAGCGTTCGACGGTCACAGAGCCAGCTGGTCTGGAGAGTCTGATCGACTACGCGAAGGCAAGAATCTTTCGCGGGCGGGTTCTCATGATTGCGGAACTGCTCATGACTGCTGCATTGTTGGCAGTGCTGGGGCAAATGATCGTTTCTTCTCCCTCATGGTTCTCCCAATCGGTGTTTGCGCTGTTCGGCGTTGTTCTCGTTGCAGTTGAGGCAGGCATCCTTCGCCACAGGCGGTTACTCGAACAAAGCCCGGCAATGTCCGCCCGGGAATATGGCAATTACCTGGTTGGCGTAGCGCGGATGAACTTACGATTTGCCTGGTTTGGCCTGTTTGGAGCGCAGGCGGGCGTCATCATGGGCTATGTTGCCATGTGCCTACACGTTGGAGCGTCTCCGATCGCCCCGGCACGCGTTGCCCTGGCGGTGATAGCAATCGCTGCCTGTTTCGTGGTTTCCTGGTTCTTGCTCCAGAGACGCAAACGCCAACTGAAGAAAGCAATCGGTATCGCTGCCGGGCTGAATTGAGGACGCGCAAACCGCGAGGTCAGCGGCTTAATGGCCCGGCTGCGAAATCTTCACGCCCGATTGCGTATGTGAGGTGGACCACGCGCTTGCCGTGATAGCGGTCGAGATCATAGTGCTCGGTGCGCTGCGCCCCAATGGCTTCCAGTGCATTGCGGGAGCGGTAATTCGTGTCGCCGACACGGAAACGGACCTTGGCGACGTGTTCGAAGGCATGGGCCAGCATGGCGCGCTTCATCTCGGAATTGATGCCCTTCCCCCAGCATGGACGTTTCAGATAGGTCCAGCCGATCTCGACCGATCCCGCCATCCTCGGGGTCGTAGGTATCGAAGCGGGTCGAGCCGAGCGTCGCGTCATCGCTCTTGCGGATCACCACAAGTGCGCCGCCACTTGCTAGTCCCTCGTCGAAGAATGCATCGAAGACTTCTCGCTGCCAGCGGTCATGGATCGGATGCTGTTCCCAGACCATCGGGTCGGAAGCGATTTCGTACAGCGCCTCGCGGTCGGCTTCTTCAAGTGGCCGCAGCACCAGCCGCTCGGTCTCGAGGGTGGGCTGCAAATCCATCGGGGGCTAACCTCCGGTCACATCGGCCAGCGCATCGATGAATTTGTCGATGTTGTTGCTGGTCAGACCCGCAGCGTTGATCCGCCCGGACCCGGCCATGTAGATACCGTGATCGGCGCGCATCTTCGTAATCTGGTCCTTGTCCACTTTGAGTATCGCGAAGAGTCCGTTCTGTCCCGCCAGCGGCGCCAGATCGAGGCCCGGAACCCGGTTGTCGGCTCCTGCCAGAGTTTCGCGCACCCAGCGAAGCCGCGCGCGCATGTCTGCAAGTTCGTCCTGCCAATCCTGTGAAAGCTCTTCATCGCCGAGGATAATACGGATTGCAGCGGCCCCGTGATCCGGCGGCATCGACCAATTAGCGCGGGCCAGCGCATTGGAATTGGACATGATGGCGTCCAGCTGGCCGCCATCCTTTGCCATGACGTAAAACGCACCCACGCGGTCGCGGTACATGCCGAAATTCTTGTCGCAGCTATATGCAATCAGCGCTTCTGGAACGGCGGCGAGCACCCTTCTTAGGCCGGCGACGTCTTCTTCCATTCCTTCGCCCAGCCCGTGATAGGCGCTGTCGATGATCGGCAGCACACCATTGGCGGCCAGAGCCGTCGCAATCCGGTTCCATTCGTCGGCGGAATAATCGACGCCTGTCGGGTTGTGGCAGCAAGCGTGAAGAAGAACGACATCGCTTTCCCGCGCGCTCTCGATAGCCGCGATAAGCGCATCGACATTGGCGCTGCCATCGGGGTTGGCATGGTCGAACAGAACCGGCTCCAGCCCCACATCGCCGAGGATCTGGACATGGTTCGGCCAGCTGGGCGAACCCATATGGACGCGGGTAGCGCCGGCCTGTTTTGCAAGCGAGACCGCCAGCCGGACTGCGCCCGTGCCGCCGGGTGTCTGCATCCCGCCGATACGGCCGCCCCTGTCGGAATCGCCGCCGAAGATATACGGCATCAGGCCTTCCACGAAGGCGGTGTCGCCTTCGGGACCCAGATAGCTTTTGCTGTCCTGTGTATCGATCAGCCGCTGTTCGGCTTGTTTGATCGAGCGGAACACCGGCGTCGCGCCATCATCGGTGCGGTAGACGCCGACACCAAGGTCGATCTTGTCCGCCCGCTCGTCGGCGGCGTACATCTTGATCAGCGCAAGTAGCGCGTCGGGCGATTGGGCTTCGAGACGGTCCAGCATGGCACTAGCCTTTGCCGCGCCGCCGTGACGCCCGCAACCCTGTATTATTAGGGAAGCCCGACTTTGCCGTGGCTTCCCCCCGTGCGACTAGAAGGGCAGCCAGCGCTGCTTCTTGGAAAACTTCATGTAACCGGCATTCAGGCCAAGCCGCAGGCCAGCCCCGACACGGATCGGGATCAGCACGGTATCGCCCTTGCGCATGTAGCTGGCGGTCATTCCGCCCAGCGCATAGGCTTGGCCTTCGCCAGCGGGAAAACGCTCGTAGAGCTGCTCTGTATCGTAGAGATTGTAGACCAGCACAAACGTGTTGCCTGCATTCGCACCGGCATCGAACCCGATGGACGGTCCGGTCCAGTAGACGGGGCGCTCGCCCTCGACCTTGTGATAAAGCGTGCCCGAGCCATAACGTGCCCCAACGATAAACGCACCGCTTGCCTCGCGGCCGACAATGTAGGCATTGGGTTCGCCCTGCTTGGCCAGCAGGTCTTCGATCATTTTCGCAAGACCCTCGGCGCCTTCGCCGAATACATTTTGCGCGGCGCCGATCAAATCATCCTGCTTGTAGGTAGAGCCCTGAGCCGCGGCGACCTCCGGATTGGCTGACGCTTGCGAAGCGGCAGTTTCGGCGTCAGGTGATGTCGCGACGGGATCTGCCCATTGGTAGGCGACTTCGGGCCCGGCGACGCTTTCCTGCGGAAACGCCTCCGCAACTGCGCCAGCCGGTTGTGCGACCTGCTCGTCTGCGTACACGGGGCCATCACCGGGTGCTTCGGAGAGATCGCCGTCGATTCCGGAACCGAAATCGGCACTGGGATCGATCGTTTCGACGCCCTGCGCGGCCAGCGGACTTGTCATAATCGCAAGCCCTGCGCCTAGCGTTACCAGCGCGCTTCGAATCTGTGTCAGTGTACCAATCATTGTCCGTCCCATCCGAAGTCGGCGGCCAGCGGCCTGCCTCTTGCGATGGATAAGAGAAGCCTTTCACGGTGAAGCGGCAATGAACCCGCGACGAACCGAATCCAAAATGCGGCGAAACGAGTCGGAAAACCCTTAAAACTGCGCTTTTTACGAGACTGCGAGACGGGCCTTGCCCGCTGCAAGAGTGCCAGCTATAGCCCGCCGCCTCGCCTCAATAGGGCGTTCCGGAGACGTGGGTGAGTGGCTGAAACCAGTTCCCTGCTAAGGAACCATACTCTTTAACGGGTATCGAGGGTTCGAATCCCTCCGTCTCCGCCACCTTACCTTTCCAAGGCAGCCTCTTGTAGGCCTCCAACCCGCAAAAATGCGGCGTTCTTCGCTTTTGCTGCCCGCATCGCATCCGCATCGATCGCCCCGTCCCCTCTGCGATGCCGCGCAGCCGGGCAAGTTTCAAATTGGTGCCGCTTTTGATGCCCATAACGCCGCTTCGCCTTCCGATCCGGTCAGGAGAAATCGCGTTCCAGCAGATCATTCATCGCTCATCGGGTTAAGTATCTGTCTAATATTCCCCACGTGAGCTCGGAAAAATCTTTAATTCGAGATGAGAGTGTAGCGGACCGGCTGGCTACCCTTGTTGATGATCGTGATCTCGTAACGGGCGGAGAACAGTGGCAACCATTCACAGCCGCTTGTCGAGCCTGCGGGAGGGCGCAGGCAAACCGGTTTGCCGCTCGAATGCCGTATTTCAAGCCGCAGATTGGGCTTGGTCCGCTTTCCGATCATTTGACCGACAACCGTGACCTTCGCCTTCTGACCCGAAAGATAGGTTTGCGCGGTTATCGTCGTTGAACCTGGCGGGAGTATTCCACGCCGGTAGGATGGCCCTAAAATCCTTCCGCGAAACGGCGCAAGGGATGCCACTGGATCGAGAGCGCGTGCAGCAGCGAGCCATTCCAATTCCATCGATGCTACATCTGATGGTGTATCGCTATGTTGCCTGGCACCGCCGGTTCGAAGGGCTTTAATTCCAGAAAGGTAGTCGGCGGCAGTAATCGATCCTTCCGCCTCAAGCATCGCAATCCGTTCAATCGTCTGAGCTATTCTTACTACAGGATCGTCAGCCGGGATGGTTTGACCAAGCGCATCCTGCATCGATTCTGAATTCGCCCTTTTCGGCGGTTGCGCAACCGGCACACAAAAGGGCCAGAAAGGCAAAGGCTGCTCCTCTAGACATCTGTAGTTTTCCCTCCGTCGACGACAAAAACGGCGCCGGGATCATTGTCCAACACGCGGATGGTGAGCCCGTGCCGACGGGCAATCGCGAGGGACAATGGAAGCCCCAGACCGTGGCCTCGCGCATCTTGGTCGGCCCGTTCGAAACGCTGGAATATTCGCGCCTTCCAATGATCGGGCACGCCGGGGCCGGTGTCGCTGACGCGCAGCTGTGGGCCCGGTTGCAGGCTCAGTTCAACCGCGCCTCCGGCAGGGGTGAATTTCAGCGCATTGTCGAGCAGGTTGGAGACCAGCCGCTGCAGCATGGGGCGGTCGCCTGAAATCGTGACGCCGGGCGCGATATCGCTGTTGAAGCGGACACCCATTTCCTCTGCGCTATCGGCAAAAAGTTCGGCAATGCTCTCGACCGTTTTCGAAAGATCGACGGGGACCAGCCCGATCCGCTCGCCCGAGCGCGCCTCGGTGACGGCGATATCCAGCAGGCCTTCCAGCAGTTGGACAAGATCGCGGATGTTTTCGCGCGCGGCATTCAGCGCTTCGGCAGACGCGTTCTCCGGACCCTCGGCGAGCGCCGCCAGACGGTTGTCGAGATGCACCAGCGGGGTGCGAATTTCGTGCGCCAGATGATCGTTGACCTGCCGCTGGCTGGTCAGCAGCGCGTCGATCCGATGCTTCAACGCCAGCGCATGGGACGTCAGTTCACCCAACTCGTCCAGCGGGCCGGTGTCGGGTAGGTCAGCAGTGTTCGTGCCGCTGCCGATATCGCGAAACAGCGCGTTGACCCGGTCGACCCGCGCCCTGAGCGCGCGAGCGGTGAGGAATGCCCAGAGGAGCAGCGCCGCCAGCAAAGCGCCCGCCGCCAGTGCAAAGCCGGTGCGGATGTCGCGGCGCATCGCCGTCTGTGCGGCAAATTCATGACCCACCACCAGCCGCACGCCCGGCTCCAACATGGTCGCCTGCGCCAGTACCGGCCCGCCAATGCCCGGCCCCCGGGGAGTGATGATCGCCATTTCGGACGTTTCGGCAGAAATCTGCGGCCAGTTCTCCAGATCGCCCGCCAGCTTGCGTCCGTCGCCTGTGCTCAAGAGGTAATGCCGCGCGTCCCCCTCGGCGGAGGGCATCGCCAGCCGGTCAGCAATCCGTGCAGTCAGTTCCACTTCACCGGAGGTAGCATAGATATCGACCAACCCGGCCAGATCGGTCGTCACTGCCTGCTCAATAATCTGCTTGCTGGATGCTGCGGTCGTCCTGTCGACAACAACAAATAGCACGCTCAGCCCAGCTAGGCCGACCAGCAGCGTGCCTGCAAGCCATCGCCGGACCAGCGAGCGCTGTGCGCGGGGGATGATCGGATCGTGCATCTTTCAGACAGCGCGCAGCCGGTAGCCAGACCCCCAAATGGTTTCGAGGACAGGACTGCCGAAACCCTGCTCCAGCTTGCGCCGAAGCCGCCCCACATTGACGTCCACGACATTCGTCTGCGGATCGAAATCGAGGTTCCATACATCCTTCAGCAGCATGACGCGGGTGACGACCTCACCGCCGTTTTGCATGAAGTATCTGAACAGCTCAAATTCCTTGGGACTGAGCGCGATATGCTTGCCTTGGCGATAGGCCGCGCGGGCCTTCACGTGGCATTCCATATCGCCGAAGAGGATCATTGCGCTGCTCCCTTCGCCCGACGCCCGCCGGTGCAGCGCGCGCAGGCGGGCCAGCAATTCATCGGCGGCAAACGGCTTGGCGAGGTAATCATCGACGCCTGCATCCAGCCCTTCGACCCGGTTTTCCGACCGGCCTAGCGCCGACACCATCAGCACCGGCACTTCGGAACCGGCGCTGCGCATCCTGGAGACGATTTCGATGCCGGACATATCGGGCAGCATCCGGTCGAGCAGGACGACATCGTAATCCCCGCCGCCCAGCGCCTTGAGCCCATGGGCGCCATTACCCGCATGATCGAGCAGCAGCCCTTCGCGCTCCACCATCGCCGCAACATCGCTCGCCTGCTGGCTGTCGTCTTCGATGTAGAGAATGCGCATGGTTTGGCTCTGCTGCGGTGTCCGATAGTCCGACAGTAGACCAGTCATGCATGCAGAGAAAATGACAATTGCTGTTACCTTGAGGCGCGTTACATTGGCGCTCTTCGGATTGAATGGCCGCGTTGATTGGCAGGCAACAGGAGAGATCGTATTCGCACTCTATCGCAGACCGCTTCGTTGCTGGCCGGGATATCGATCTGGGCAATGCCCTTGGGCGCGACGCCGCTCGCGGCACAAGATACGGTCGGGCAACCGCAGGCGGAGGCCCCGGCAGATGGTTCGCCGGAAGCCTTGAAAGCCGCCGCCGAGGCGATCGATCCGCTGGGGCAAGCGGCAGAAGCCGTGGCGGCGTGGGAGCTTTATCTGAAAGCGGTCGAGGCCAGCGGAGGCCCCGTGACCGAGCAGGCGCTGGCGCTCAACAAGATGGGCGATTCCCGCTATTACAGTCAGGATTTCCCCGGCGCGCTGGAGGCTTCGCTGGAAGCGAAACGGCGGCTGGAGGAAGCCGGCGAAACCGATGGCGAGCCGATGGCCAGCTCGCTCGCCAATGTAGCGACTTTCTACGATGCCAACGGTCAGCCGGAAAAGGTCATTCCCTTGCAGGAACGATCGCTTGCCATCCGGCAGCGCATCTACGGCGAAAGCCCGCAGGGGCTGGAGCCGGAAGCAGGCCAAGTCGCTGGGACTGGGCTATCTCAATTACGCCTCGGCGCTCTATTCGCGCGGGCGCTTTACAGAGGCGGCGAGCTATATCGATCCGGCGATTGACGGGCTGGTAATCGGCGGATTGAAAGACGCGACGCTGTTCCTGTCGATGACCAGCGGGGCCAACATCCTGATCGATGCGGGCCGGTCCAGCGATGCCTTGGCGATGGCCCAGCGCGGCACCCAGCTCGCCAATGAACTGCTCCCGCCCGGCCATCCTTTTGCAGGGATCGCTCAAGGATCGCTGGCTCGTATCCTGCTGGAGACGGACCGGTTCGAGGAGGCCGAGGAACCGGCTCGCAAGGCGCTCGATATCTTGCGCGAAACGATCGGCCCGAGCCATCCTTACACTCGGACAGCGCTGCAGAATCTGGCGGCGATACTGGCCAGTCTGGGGCGGTTCGAGGAGTCGGTCGGATTGACCTCCGCCTTATTCGATCTCGTGCGAGAAGACGATCCGGCGCTCAGCGTTGCGGCCTCTGCCACCATTTCCAACGCCCTGTGGGAAGCGGGCGAGCCGGTTCGGGCGCTTGAACAGGGCCGGCTTGGCAAAGACATAGCCGAAGGCCTGCCGCTGGATAACGGGATCGCGATGCGCGGCTTCGAGACGCTTTCGCTGCGGCTGGAGGAGCAGGGAGACTATGCGGGCGCGCTGGATCTGCTGGAGCAGCCCAGAATGCAGGGGCTCATGCAGGGGGGCAAACAGGCGCGCATGCAGGGTGATGGCGAAGTGGATGCGCCGCGCATGATCCGGCGCGGGCTGCTGAATATCCGGCTGGGCAATGTCGATGCTGGCTGGCCAATGGTCGAACAGGGAACTGCCGTTCTGACCGAGGCGATGCTGGGTCAGGCCGAGCGGCTGGAACTCGGCGCGGATCTATCGAGCTATTACGAACCGCTGATGCAGATTGCCGAGGCGGCGATTGCTGCGGGCAAGCCGGAAGCGGCATTGCAAGCGTTCGAGCTGGCCAGCTGGGGCGTCAATGCGCGGGCGCGGCAATTCCTCGCCTTCAGCGCCGACCGGTCGGACAATCCGGAACTCGCTGCGCGGATCGACCGATTGCGCACCGACCGGGAGCGTTTGCGGGTTTTGCACCGCGAATGGACCAGCCTGCTGGCTGCGGGCAATGCGGAGCTGGCAGTGGAGCGCAAGGCCGCGATTGATGTGCTCTCGCCGCTAGTGGAGGCGCTGGCCGCGGCGCTGGAGGACGAGGTGCCCGACTTCGCCCGCTGGCTGCATCCCGCCACGCCCGATGTGGCCGAGATTACCGCGCGGCTGGCGGCGGATCAGGCCATCCTGATCGCCATGCCCTCGCGCCACCGCACGCTGACCATGGCCCTGACCGCAGATGGCGTAACCACGGCCGAAACGCGGGGTGGGCGGCCCGTCATCCGTCCGCTGGTCGCGCAGCTGCGGAGCGCGCTGGATGGCGATGGGCAAGGTGCAGGCGAATTCCCGTTCGATGCGGCCAAGGCGCTGAACGACCAGGTATTGCCGCCGCAGATTGCCGCCGCGCTGGTCGGCAAGGCGCGCGTTTCCGTCATCACCAGCGATGCCCTGTCACGGATCCCCTTTGCCATCCTGTTACCGGAATTGCCCGGCGGCATGGTGATGGATGTGAAAGACGCCGACTGGCTGGCAAAGTCCCACGCGTTCTCCACCGCGCTTACGCCGTCGGAGGCTTTTGCCAGCGGCTCCGGCGGTGCAGCGGGTGCAGGCTTTCTCGGGGTCGGTGCACCAGCGCTGGCCGGGGACAGCGCAGCGACGGTGGCAGGCGCAAGCCTTTATCGCGGCGTGGCGGTTTCGCTCGACGATGTTCGCGCCTTGCCGGCCCTGCCTGCTACCGAAGCGGAAGTGACCAATGTCGCCGCCGCATTCGGCGAGGCGGAGCGCATAATCCTGACCGGCTCAGAAGCGACCGAGGCACGGGTGCGGAGCCTTGGCGAAGGCCGCCGCTCGGTCGCCCTGTTTGCCACCCATGGATTGCTGGCAGGCGAAATCGGGGGACTACGCGAACCGGCGCTGGTGCTGACCCCGCCGCAACAGGCGACGGGCGCGGATGACGATGGCTTGCTCCAGGCGAGCGAGATTGCCCGGCTGGGTCTGGCAGCGGATCTGGTGATCCTTTCGGCCTGCAACAGCGCGGCGGGCCGCAATGCCACCGCGCCTGCCTATACCGGCCTCGCCAATGCGTTTCTCACCTCCGGCACGCAGTCGCTGATGCTGTCGCATTGGCGGGTGCGGGACGATGCGGCGGCGCGCCTGACGGTCGATACGCTGAGCGCCGCGCGCAGCGGCACCGATCTTGCGACGGCCTTGCAGCAGGCGCAGCTGACATTGATGGCCGATACCGACGTGGACGGATCGGCGCATCCGTCGATCTGGGCACCGTTCGTCCTGATTGGGGAGTAGCGCGCATAAAAAAGGCGCGAGGTCCTGATGTGCATCAGGGCCCCGCGCCAGTTCTCCGTCGCCGGGTCGCTTGTAGACCTGCTACTGCAGGTCTTCGACGGAAACCCATCCTGTGTTGCCGTAACTGTCGCTGACTTTGACGAACAGGCCGTCCTTCTCGCCTGTCGGGGTCAGCTCGGTTCCGGCGCGCAGGGAACGCACTTCGCCGCTCAGAGTGTTGGCGGCCTTGTACAGCGTGCTGTCGGCGGCCACGGTGTAGGTCGTGCTGACGGTCGCGGTCGGGGATGCTGCCGCCGCGCTGGTGGCGACCGAGAGGGCCCCTGCCTGCGCCACCACATTATTGAATGCGAGCACGAACGCCTCGGTCAGCATCCGGCCATCCTTGTTGCTGGTATAGCCGCTTGAACCGGTCGCCTGCTGTACGCCGTAAGCCCATGTGCCGGTCGGCACGCGGCTGAAGGACAGAGTTCGATTTCTTCACCTCGCCGCTGCCCGCGACCAGGGTCATGCCATTGGCCGGGCTGATCACGCGAATGCCCGCCGCAACCGTTTTCTTCTTGCCGCCGAAGCCGCCAAACGCGCCTAGCAATGCGCCGCCCATCGGCACCTTGGAGAGGATCGTGCTGGCCGCGCCAGAGCGCAGCAGGCCTTCGGTCGCGGCTGTCTTTGCAATCGAAATGCCCTGATCGACCTCTTCCTTGTCACCGGCGATGACATTCATCAGGAAATCGGCCTGTTCGCCGCTGGCGGCGCTGTGCGGCGTGAAACAGCCGGACTCGGTGGCCAGAGCATTGACCAGTTCACGCGGTGAGCTGAGGCCGTATTTCGTCCAGCCCTGCGTATCGCCATCGACCACTGCGATAGTGCCGTAGCTGCCTTCGCATTTGACCAGTTCGACGTCGTCCTTGGCCATGGCAGGTGCCCCCATCATGGCCGCGATCCCTGCCAGCAGCAGTGCCCGTGATTTGAAATGAGTGTGAAGCATCGCAGTCATCCTCTTGTTACCCGGCGCCCCAGATGCGCTGGAAACGTGATGCACCAATCGGCGCGGCAATGGTGCGACAAGACCCGTTAGCTCTGTGACAAATGCCGTTAGGTCTTGCTCTCAGGCATCAAATGGCAGCGCTGCCGGGTCGAGCGTGGCTGTGCCGGCGCCCTGATCGGCCCAGCGGCATCAGTCTGCCGAAATTGCAATCGGAGCAATGGCACTTGCGGGTTGCGACACCACCACCGCTGCATGCGCATTGCTGGCGGTGCTGCTCGCCGCATTAGAGCGTCGAGTTCCGCACCTTCTGCTAGCGGCCCAATACCCGTCAGGCCGCTCTCGAAGACAGCCGCCCGCACGCGACCCGCCCCGTCCCGGTCATTACGGCTCGCTTCGCGATTGCCTGGAAGCGGACAATGGCATTCATCAGCCTTCAAGACGGGTTCCGAGACTTTTCTACCGTTGACGGAGAGGTGCCAAGCTGTGCATTTCGGCGTCAGCATTCGGCCATCCGATGAAAGCGTGAAAGTCCGCTGACGACCAAGCTCGCACCGGGCGCTTCTTGCGTACGGAATTCCGCTCGTTATCCATGACCATGGAAAAGCCGCCTTATCCAATTTGGCGAGTTAGCGCGATCTGCTGCGCAACGTCGTCTAACGTTCCAATTGTTCGGTCAACATGTGGGGAGCGGCCATGCCCAAGGCCAGGGCAGCTGCAATCGGTAAATCCAGATTGCCCCACCATACGGCCCAGCACCCGATACCCCCGCCGATAATGGCGACCCCGGTTGTCCAGCCTACCGATCGCAGGACGTCGTGGATGCCGTAGGTGTTTATCTGGCGGCTCTGGAGGGGGAGCGCATGCGCGATGAAGAAAAGCAATCCGACCGCCAGGACTGGTTCGAGCAAAATGACAGCCGACACAGATACGCACGCCAGTGCCCAGCCACGGTAAGCCAGGATTGCGACAAGGACGCTCGCTGAAACGCCGGCCGCCCCGATGATCGCGGCTGCATTCATGAACATTTGCGGCATTGAGGTCAGACCAAGAATACGCGCGAAAATTTGCGACGTCTCATCGCCTTGAAACAGAGCACTGCCACCAATCAGCAAGCACGCAATTGCAAAACGGGAAAGTCGGTGGGCGGGTATTTCACTGCGGGCAAAATGCCATGCGGAAATGATAAGAAAGACGGTCAGACCGGCGATCGGCATTCTCAACACCAGAGCCGTTAGAGCCGCTCCGGTAATGACGTAAGCGCAGATGTGGAGTACCGAGAAGGGCGCGATACGGCCCCCGTTTTCATCCCCTGCCCCGTGGGCAAGTCCCACAGCAAAAAAAGCAAGGCCGGCCAGTATTGGTGCGTTGCCACCAGCAAGCTGAGCGCAAAGGGCAAGCCCGATCGAACAAATTGCGATCAGGGTCCCGGCGGTTGGCCGGGACCCTGATACGACGTACTTTGTAAGAGCTGGTCTAGTCGCCACGCTTCGACGCAATTTGAGCGCCCAGCGGCGAAGTTTCCAACGCTTCTGCTGCAGGAACATAGCCTTCCAGCGCGCTGCGCCGAAGCACATAGCGCGACAAGATCAACCCATAGATCAGCTTTGACGAAATGTCGGCAATGGAGAACAACAATTGGCGGGCGACGACCACGTCCCCGGTGAAGCCAAGCTGAGGCAGGGCATATGCAATCGGGTAGAGGCCCCAGGTTGCCAGGAAATACCACCAAATGTTTTTCGGCCAGCCAGCCAGTTCCGCAGGGCTGGTTTGCACGCCTCTGGTAATAACGCCGCGCACTTCAATGATCAGCCACACGAAAAACACGGTGGAAATTACCCCCCACAGGTTCAATCGTGCCCAGTCGTTGGTCTCACCAAACTGCCCGTACAGGCCGGTCCAGATCATCAGCACTGCGGGGATAATCATGCGCAGCGAACGTTTGTGCAATTCGGGACGCGGCAGTGCAAATGCGATTGCCAATTGGGTCAACAGGATCGGAACTGTGATCGTCCAGTTGCCATAGCGATAGGCGTTCGTGAAAGTCTCTCCGTCTGCCAGGGGGCGATAGACACCATCGACGAATTCATAGCTGGCTTGCCAAAGAGAGAATTCGCGCAACAGGCTTAGGCCTGCGCTGGCCATGACGATTGCCGATAGGATCGGCACGATCCGGTATCTGGGCGCAAGTTGGAAGCTCATCAGGACAAAATAAATGAGGAACGCAAAATGCGCGCCATAGCTGACCATCAGGATCAGCGAGCCTGAGGTATATTGCCCGGCAGTAAGAGAGACGAGGTTTTCGATATTTCCGACCAAATCGGCCGCGTTGGGTGTGTCAGTAAGCGCCATAAAGCGAACTCCCCTTTTTTAGGAGGTTTAAACGGCACTCGTCCCCACCGCATTATCTTTCGCCGAGGTGAACATGTGCTGCAACCTAATGCTGTTATAGGGGTTCAGTTCCTGCACGCCGGAATTTCCTGCAAGCAGCATGGAGCACAAATGAGACACCCAAACAGACTCGCGGGCTGGCCCGGCTGGATAGCGCACCGTCTTTTCGCAAATTATTGGCTCTTGGCAGTATGCGCTGTCATCGCTGCGGTTCCGTTCGCTCTGGGCGTCCTGTGGCTGGACAGGAAGGGGGCGACGGCGATATTGATTGCGCGCGATCTGATCCCCGTGGCCGATCCCGAAACAGCGCGTGATTTTCTCGGAGTGGCAGCCGGTGTCAATGCCGCATTTATCACGCTTTACTTCTCCATAACCCTCATCGTCCTGTCTATGGCCGCCGGTAATCTCGGTGTCAGGCTGATCGATCGCTGGCTGCAACGGCGGTTGAGCCGCGTGAGTATTGCTGGGCTATCGTTCACGCTTATCGTGACCTTCATCGCTATGCTCGCAGTGAAGCCTACTTCTCCCATGAGCGATGTTCCGCTGCTTTTGCTCATTGCTGTGTTCATGCTTCAAGCTGTCAATGTCGCCATGCTTGCTGTGTCCCTGCATGCTCTTGGTCGTACGATGTTTATCGACACTTCTGTCCACGCAATCAGCGAAAGCGCCTGTTCGCGCAGCATCGAACTTACAGGAGTGGCGCAGACGGACATTGCCGATCCGGCAGTGCTGAGCTGCTCCCAAGGGGGATACGTCGAGAGCGTCGATATCGCTGGCCTACGCCAGGTCTTCGGTGACAATGCGCTAGTGAAAGTGCTCGTCGCACCGGGGCAGCATGTGCTTAAAGGGGAAGCCATCCTGCTGGCGAACTGCGAATTCGATAGAAGCTGCCGTGGAGCGGTTGATTGGCATAGGCTCCTATCGTTCCGATGCCCAAGGCGCGGTCTTTGAAATCCGTCTCCTGGTCGAGATCGCCGCAAGAGCTCTCTCGCCTGCAATTAACGACTTTTATACTGCAATTGCATGCGCGGACAAACTTGCGGCGGTCATCGAAAGCCAGAAGAGTACGTGGATCGGCGAAGGCCAGGACCCGGCAATTGCCGGTGCCACATGGTTGCGGGTCATCGGACAGGATTTCCAATCATTGTTCGAGGACCCGTTGAACGCTTTGCGACAGGCAGCTTGCCAGTATCCGTCGGTGGCAATTCGCCTTATCGACAATTATGGCGGCCTCGCGGCCAGTATACGAAATAACGACCTTCCCGCCGACATGATCAAGTTTCTGGACCGCTTGGCAGTCCAGTTGAGGGATCACACCATGAGCGTGGCAGAATTCGAATACGACAAAGAATGTGTCGCTAACGCATATCACCGCAACTTCGCGCAACTGGCATAATGGGCCGATGCCACATTTAGGCTGTTGTGCAGGGGGGGGGCACGCAATCGCCGTCCGGTTGCAAAAGTACCCGCATGAGCGGCCATTCGAGTATCAGCCGTTCGCGAAGTCCGGCGAACCCTCTGCCTGGGATGCGGAGGCGAAAGCGGGAATGAAGGACTAAGCCTTCTCGATCTCAGCATTTGAACGACGCGGCGCGGGAGCTTTCTGATTGAGCGCCACCAATTTTGCCAACCATCTGTAAAAGTTCAGCCGAATTGCCCAGGTAGCGAGTTTCAGATTGTGCGCAGACTTCCGCGTGCATCCGCTCAAAGGTGTGGATGTGAGTGTGGGCCCGGTGCCAATCGTCAGGAATTCAGCCAGGCCCGGTCAGAAGCCGTAACGCACGCCGCCCCATAGTGTGCGCGGGACCCCCAGATCGAGCGTGCCGCCGGAATTGCGGGTGACGATCTCCTCGTCGAAAATGTTCTCTGCCCGGAAGATCAGGCCAAGTCGGCTCGACAGCGGGAAGCTGGCGAATGCGCCAAGCGTCGTCGCCGCGGGAAGAACATCCGTTTCCTGATCGCTTTCGAACTGTGCGCCGACATGGCGCAGTGTCGCTGCGATTCGCAGACCCTCGCGCGGTTCGAACGCCAGCGTCGCCGATGCCGCCCATTCCGGCGTTTGCGGCGGCCGGTTGCCGTCCAGCGCGATCGAGGGTCCCTCTCCGTCAACCGACGCGTCCGTATAGGCAAGCGTGCCGTCGAACCGCCAGGGGCCGCGGGAAATCCGCGCGCCAGCTTCCACACCCAGCGCGTCTATTGCGGGCAGGTTCTGGCGCTGGCGATCGGTCGGCGTCAGCGTCACATTGGCAATCGCGTTTTCGACGCGGTTGTCGAACGCCGTCAGCGAGAACTCGACACCGTCTGCCGGAGTCCAGTCGATACCCGCTTCGTACCCGACCAGCTTCTCGTTCTCGAGCGCCGCGTTGGCCGAGGTGACGACAGGGAAGACCACGAACGGCCGGTACAGCTCGTTCAGCGTCGGGAGGCGGAGGCCGCTATAGGCCGCTGCACGCAGGGACAGCGTATCGCTGGCGGTGAATAATATCCCGCCGCGACCGGTCACGGTCCAGTCGCTGCGATCCTCGAACCGGTTCTCGAATACGACCACGCCTGCCGGATCGCTCTCGCGGAAGAAGCCGCCGCTTATGCTCGTCTTGTCGGCGCGGATGCCGGCGGTCAGAACAAAGGGTCCGCGCGTCCAGTCGTTTTCGGCAAAAAATCCCAGATCGCTGGTCGTGCCGCCCGCCCGGCGGCGGGCCGTCAGATTGCCGGTGAAGGCACTGAACGGTTGTTCCTGCAGCTCGCCCTCACTCCGTCGATAATCGACGCCCAGCCGCAGCACATTGTCAGGCCCGACCGGGGGGCGGAATTCGAACTTGCCGCCAATGCCGGTCGAGGGCGTATTGCTCTGGTCGAGGACCTTCACGAAGCGGGTCGAGCTGATGACCACATTCGAAAAATTGCGCGCCTGTACGTAGGCGACCGCATCGAACTGCCAGTCGCCGCGTCCGACGAACCGTATGCTGGCATCCTGCCCGCTGGCGGAGCTGTCAGCCCCATCGAACCTCAGCGTGCGGTTGTCTTCGAATGCGAGAACGCGGGCCTGCACATCGATGTCCTCGCCGACCGGGAAAACGGCCCGCACCTGTCCGGAGCGCGCATCGAAGGCGGCCCGTGCTGTTGCCGGCACGCGCTGATCGACCGGCGTGGTGAAGAAACCCTGCCCCCTGTCCCAGCGCCCTGTTGCAGCGATAAATCCGCTGCCGAGTTCGACGACCGCATTTCCGGCGGCCTCGGTCGCGCCGCGATCGTTGACAAGCAGCGATCCGCTGACAGGTCCAAGTTGCCGGGGGCCTGCGCTTTCCAGCGCAATCGTGCCTGCCAGCGCGCCTGCGCCGAAGGGACCGGAGCCTCCCCCGCGCGTCACCTTGATCGACGAAAGCTGTTCGGGCACGAGCGCAGCGAACGGCGTGTAGCCGAAGAAGGGATCGTTCATCGGAACCGCGTCGAGCGTGACCAGCGCGCGGCTGGTGGCGTTGCCGCCCAAGGCTCGCAAGGTCACACCTTGCGCGGAGGGATTGGACGAACGGCTGTCGGACCGGCGAAATTGCTGGAAGCCCGCTACCGACCCGATAGCATCCTCGATCCGGCCCGATACCGTCGTCACGATCTGTTCGCGGTCCAGTGTCCGTGTGGCATAGGCCGGAACGGATGGGACATCGGGCAGGCCCTGCCCGATGACGACGATTTCGTTACTCAGCTCTCCCGTTTCCTCCTCTTGCTCGTCCTGAGCGAAGGCGGGAGCTGCACAAAATGCAACGATCGATACGGTAAAGATAAGACGCGACATGGCGTGCCGCCTAGCTCACCAGACCGGATGCGTCAGCATACAAAACCGGCTTCAGGCGAATGAATTGCGGCCACTGCGTGTGGGACTCGCCAATTGGCGCAGGCTCGCTTACATATAGGTCAGTTGCAAGAGAGGACCGAAACCATGGGCGCCGAGACGACGGACAAGAGCCGCGCAGATACGCAGACCGATTTCGACGTATTGATCGTCGGTGCGGGTATTTCCGGCATCGGGATGGCAGCGCATTTGGAAATGCATTGTCCCGGCCAGCATTACGGCATCCTCGAAATGCGGGACAATCTGGGCGGAACATGGGATCTGTTCCGGTATCCCGGTATCCGGTCCGACAGCGACATGCATACGCTCGGTTTTTCGTTCGAACCCTGGAAGCACGAAAAAAGCATCGCCGACGCGCCGGCGATCATGGATTACCTCAACACCATCGTCGACGAGCGCGGCATCCGCCGCCACATCCGCTATGGCCACCGTGTTCTCTCAGCCGATTTCAGCCAGGCCGATGCGCGCTGGACGGTCGTGGTCGAAACGACAGGCGGCGAGCGCAAGCGCCTGACTGCAAACTGGCTCTATCTCGGCTCGGGCTATTACGACTACGACGAACCCTACGATGCCGGTTTCGAACTTGGTGATTTCAAGGGGCAGGTACTGCACCCGCAATTCTGGCCCGACGATCTCGATTACAGCGGCAAGAAGGTCGTCGTAATCGGCTCGGGCGCCACGGCTGTCACAATTGTCCCATCGATGGCGGGCAAGGCCGCCCATGTCACGATGCTGCAGCGCACCCCGACATGGATGTTCTCGCGCCCGGCGAAGGACTGGTTCGCCAATGCGATAAGGAAAGTCCTGCCGGAAAAGCTGGCCTATCGGATCACCCGTTTCAAGAATATCCGGATGCAGGATTTCGCCTTCAAGCTGGCCCGGAACAAACCGGAGAAGGTTAAGGACGGTCTGCACAAGAGGATCGAGGAAGCTCTCGGCCCCGATTACGACAAGGACAGCTTCACACCCCCCTATAACCCGTGGGACCAGCGCCTGTGCCTAGTCCCCGATGCCGACCTTTTCGAAGCGATGAAGGCAGGCAAGGCCGGCATCAAGACGGGCCGCATCGCGCGCTTCACCGAGAGCGGGATCGAGCTGGAGAGCGGAGAGGTTCTGGAAGCCGACATCATCGTTACGGCTACCGGACTGAAACTGGCGGTTTGCGGCAAGATCGACGTCAGCGTGGAGGGCGAGGCGGTCGATTTCGCGGAGCGTTTCTATTACAAGGGATGCATGTTCTCGAACGTGCCGAACTTCGCGGTAGTGTTCGGCTATCTCAATGCAAGCTGGACGCTGCGGGCGGATATCAACTCGGAATATGTCTGCCGCGTGATCAACCACATGAGAGCAACGGGCGCGCACATCGCGGTTCCCGGCCTGACACCGCAGGAAGAGGCGCAGCTGGAAGAGGACGACATCTTCGACTTCTCGTCCGGGTATATCCAGCGCTCCAAGCACATCATGCCCAAAAATGCCGTCGAGTATCCCTGGCGTCTCAACCAGGAATACGTCCTCGACCGCAAGCGGATGGCAACCGACCCCGTCGAGGATGGATTGCTGGAATTCTACGCAAAGGGCGGAATGTCCTCTGCGCGGGAAGATCAGCTGGAAGCTGCCGAATAATCGCACCTGCCGAGAGTGGCGAAAAGGCGAGGTAGCCAAGCAGCGCGCCCTCGCCTAATCGCATGGCATGAGCGCACAGGACAGTAATCGGATCTGGACCGCCGGTCTCGTCGTCATCGGCGACGAGATCCTGTCCGGCCGCACGCATGACAAAAACATCGCGCAGGTTGCCTCCTGGCTGCAAGTGCAAGGCATTCGCCTCGCCGAGGTCCGCGTCGTCCCCGATATCGAGGACCGGATCGTCGAAGCGGTCAACGCCCTGCGCGCGGCAAACGATTATCTCTTTACGACTGGCGGCATTGGCCCGACGCATGACGACATTACCGTCGATGCGGTCGCGAAAGCACTGGGCGTCGGCGTTGCGATCCATCCCGACGCGCGCGCTCTGCTGGAACGGTATTATGCCGACAAGCCCGGCGGGCTTACGGAAGCGCGGCTGCGCATGGCCCGCGTTCCCGAAGGCGCAGAGCTCATTCCGAACCGCATGTCCGGCGCGCCCGGCATCCGCACCGGGAATGTCTTCCTGATGGCAGGCGTCCCTCATATTACCGCGGGAATGCTCGACGCCCTGACCGGAACGCTGGAAGGTGGGATGCCGCTGAAAAGCGAGACGATCGGCTGCTGGACGTCGGAAAGCGAAGTCGCGGATATCCTGCGCGAAACAGAAGCCGCGCACGAGCAATGCCAGATCGGCAGCTATCCTTTCTTTCGCGAAGGCAAGGTCGGCGCGAACTTCGTCATCCGCTCGGTCGATGCGGACGAATTGTCCAGCTGCGTCCATACCTTGTGCGATGCGCTGGGGACCGCCGGGCTCGACTTTACGCCCGGAGGCATCTGAACCGTTCGCGCCCTGCCTGCTTGACTTCGCACCGCTAGAAAGTGCCTAATGCCGCGTAACTGGGGAAGGGGGCTGCGTGGAATTTCTGTTGATCCTCGGCCTCATCGGCGCGGTCATCTGGCTTTATAATCAAGTCGAGGAATTGAAGCGCCGGATCGCTGCGGTCGAGAGCGCGCGCTATTATCAGGAACCGGACGAACCCTCTTACGCTCCGCCATCTGTGGCACTCGTCAGAGGCGAGCCAGCCGCCGAAGTCGCTCTTTCGGAGCCTGTCCCCGAACCAGCCACGATAGAAGTGCCTCCGGCACAGACGGTGCAGTTCGTCGGAGAGACGGAAACCGAACCTGCGTTTGAGACAGCCAATCAGGTTGCGGAAGAACCCGCCGAAGAAGAGGCAGCGACTGCGCGCAAACCACGCTTCGACATCGAAGATATATTCGGCCGCAAACTGCCCATCTGGGTCGGCGGCATAACGCTCGCAATCGCGGGCATATTGCTGGTGCGCTATTCCATAGAAGCCGGTCTGGTGACGCCGTCCGTACGGGTCGCGATGGCTTTCGTTTTCGGGCTGGGCCTGCTGGCAGGCGCGGAATTCTCCTACCGCAAAGCAGATCTGGTGAACGACCCGCGCATTTGCCAGGCGCTTGCCGGCGCCGGTCTGGCGACCCTTTACGCTGGCTTCTATCTTGCCGGCACGCAGTACGGGCTGATCGGACAGACTTTCGCGTTTCTCGGGCTGGCGGCTGTAACCGCAGGCGCTATCGCGCTCTCTTTCCGGTTCGGCTTGCCATGTGCGATCCTAGGTCTGGTAGGCGGTTTTGCGGCTCCTTTGCTGGTCGGCGGGGATGAAGCAAACCTGCCGATCCTGACGATCTATCTGGGCCTTGTGACTGCCGGGCTTTCACAGGCGGGCGAGCGACAGGGGCGGCCGTGGCTGTCCATGGCTGCTCTGGCGGCAGGTCTGGGCTGGGGCGTCCTGCTCCTGCTCTCGGACGATTTCGGCACGGCCGAAATTCTTGCGCTGGGGTTCTACCTCCTCGTGCTCGGCGCGGTGCTTCCCTCGCTTCTTATGGGCGGCTCGTTCATCCGGCCTGTGCGCCTTGCGTCGGCTTTCGTGGCCAGCCTCCAGCTTGCGCTGCTGGTAGACCGGGCAGGCGACGGATTGCTTGCCTGGGGCCTATACTTGCTGATGGGCGCCGCTCTGGCGGCGCTCGCATGGAAGCGGGCAGAACTTCGCGAGGCAAGCGCGGTGGCCATGGTGATCGCTGTCGGCCTTCTGACCCAGTGGGACCCGCAGATTGGGTTCGCATTCTACGCCATCGTGGCCGCCATCGCCCTTATCTTCATGGCGCTCCCGCTAATGCACCTGAAGCAAGGCAGCGCCACACTTGCCGACCACGGACAGATCGCGGCAGGCCCGATTGCGCTTGCTGCGGGCGTCTACGCGGTGATCGGCACTCCGGCAGGCGATATCGTTGAAGCTGCACCGGCACTGACCTGCTTCGCGCTCGCCCTGATCCCCGCCAATGCAGCGTGGATGACCCGGGCATCCGAGGTGCGTCGCAACTGGTTTGCCGCCTTCGTCGCATCGGCTGTCATCCTTCTGTTCGGCGCCGGCCTGCTGGTCACCCCGTCATGGAGCGCGCCTGTCCTGGCCGCCATCATCACGGCCGGCATCGCTGCGATCGTTTTCAACAGAAGCGACGATGCCTCCGCCATGTTGCTCGGCGCGGCGGCCGGATTTGCTGTCTGCGCGCTCCTGGTATCTGCCGGCATCGAAGAGGAATTGTACCGCCTGGGCGATGATGGTCCCCGCAGTCTCTATTTTCATGCCATCCTGCGCTGGGGCAGCATCGCTGCCATGCTCGGCCTCTGGTCATGGCGCGCCGCTTCCGGCCTGCCGTTCCAGATCGCCCAATGCGCCGCGGCGTTGGCAGCATACGGGCTGGCCGCTCAGATCCTGCCGGGTCTCGTCCTGCCTTGGGCTGTGGCGATTTCTGCCGCCGGATTGACGCTTGCACGGTTCAACAGCTTCCCCGCGCGCTCGGTGCTGGTCCTTGTCTGTGCGCTGTGGGCCATTGGCCCGCTAACTGAATGGATGATCGCGGGCATTGAGGCCGCAGGCGGACTTTCGCCGCTCGTTTTCAGGTGGCCCGCCTGGGATGATGCGGTGATGCGGATCCTGCCGCTTGCCGTCTCCCTGCTGGCGCTGAAGCCGGGCCTGACGCTTCCACCGTCACTGCCGCGCAATCTTCCTGTCTATCTGGCGGCGGGCACCGTGCTGGTCGCGGTGCACATCCTCTACAAACAGCTGTTCGGGATCGAGACCCAGACCGCCTTCATCTCCTCGGCACTTGCCGAACGTACGCTGTGGCAGGCCTTGCTGCTCGCGGTTTCAGTCGTGCTCACGCGCCCTCTGCCGCGGATCGGGGCGCAGCCGGCGCTCGCCATGCTCATGGCAGGCCTGTCGCTGGCGCATTTTGTCTGGTTCACCGGTATCGTCCAGAACCCGCTCCTGACACAGCAGGCTGTTGGCCCTGTCCCGATTGCCAACCTGGCGCTGGGTGCAGGCGCTGTCGGTCTGGCAGGGGTCTGGATACTCAGGATGAATGCGGGATCGAGGATCAGGCAGGCGCTCGATGCCGCCGCGATGGTCATCATCGTCGTGGCCGCCATGGCATTGCTGCGTCAGTTGTTCGCCGGTTCGATCCTGGTGTCCGAGCCTATGGGGCAGACAGAAGATCTGCTGCGCTCGCTACTCGGCATCGTGCTTGCCATCGCTTTCCTCCTGTTCGGGCGAATGCGCGGCGAGCAGAGCTGGCGGATCGGCTCCCTCGTCGTAATGGTTCTTGCCGTCGCAAAGGTTTTCCTTGTCGACGCGGCTGCGCTTGAAGGTCTCTTGAGGATCGCCAGTTTCATGGCGCTGGGATTCAGCCTTCTCGGCATCGGTTGGCTGTACGCCCGCCAACTCGGGCCGAGAAAGCAGCCCTCCGCGTCAACGGAGGGCTAGCCAGCCCGGCAGGCTGGGAGCCGCTGTCAGAGCGGCGTCTGATCGCGCTCGATTTCGTCTTGCAGCTTTTCAGCGCCGCGATCGGCCTTCGCGATAGCCCCGGACGAGGCGTCACGATTGCTCTTCCATGCGAAGAAGATGACCCCGATCAGCAGGATCGGGCCGAGGATGGTGATGGCTGTCCAGAGGGCGCCCATGAGAAAGTCCTTTCGATTTGCTTTCCCCTTCAACGCGCGGAACCGTTAATCTTTCCGGGACAGCATTAGACAAGAAAAAGGGGCCGGAGGATCGCCCCTCCGGCCCCTTTTTACGAATGTCGGCAAATCAATGCCGCATGCCAGACCCCCGAGAGGCCTGAAAGGCTTACGCGCCTTCGATGCTGCTCGTGTCGATCTTCAGGCCCGGGCCCATGGTCGACGAGATGGAGAGCTTGCGAAGGTACTTGCCCTTGGCGCCCGACGGCTTCGCCTTGACGATAGCGTTGGTGAACGCGTCGAAGTTCGTTTTGAGGTCTGCGTCCTTGAACGACAGCTTGCCGATGCCGGAGTGGACGATGCCCTGCTTCTCGACGCGGAATTCGACCTGGCCGCCCTTGGCGTCCTTCACGGCCTGTTCCACGTTCGGGGTCACGGTGCCGAGCTTCGGATTCGGCATAAGGCCCTTGGGACCAAGCACCTTACCGAGGCGACCGACGACACCCATCATGTCGGGCGTTGCAATCACGCGGTCGTAATCGAGGTTACCGGCCTGCATGTCTTCCATCAGGTCTTCTGCGCCCACCTTGTCGGCACCGGCTGCCAGTGCCTTGTCGGCATTGTCACCCTTGGCGAACACGGCGACCTTCACGTCCTTGCCCGTGCCGGAAGGCAGGGAGACCATGCCGCGGACCATCTGGTCTGCGTGGCGCGGATCGACGCCGAGGTTCATTGCGACTTCGACGGTTTCGTCGAACTTCTTCGAACCGAATTCACGAAGCAGCTTCAGCGCCTCGTCGAAATCGTACATCGCTTCGGGATCGAGCTTCTCGGTCCGGGTTTTCTGCATCTTTGTCTGCGTAGCCATGATCAGCCCTCCACCACTTCGATGCCCATCGAGCGAGCGGAGCCGCCGATGATCTTGACCGCCTGGTCGATGTCGTTCGCGTTGAGGTCCTTCATCTTGGCCTCGGCGATTTCAGCCAGCTGGCTGGTCTTGATCGAGCCGATGATGTTCTTGCCTGGTTCTTTCGAACCCGATTTGATCTTCATCGCCTTCTTGATCAGGAAGCTGGCGGGCGGCGACTTCGTTTCGAACGAGAAGCTGCGATCCGCGTAGACCGTGATCTTGGTCGGGATCGGGGCGTTCTTTTCCATGTCCTGCGTCGCGGCGTTGAACGCCTTGCAGAATTCCATGATGTTCACGCCGCGCTGACCCAGCGCAGGGCCGATCGGCGGGGACGGGTTGGCGGTGCCGGCAGGCACCTGAAGGTTGATGTAACCTTCGATCTTCTTGGCCATGAGAGGCTTCCTTTTCTCACTGTCGCCCCGGCTTGTGGTCGGGGCTCATGGTAAGCGGTCAAGCGGTGCATCCGAGGAGCACCTCCCGCAGCGGGTTTCCAAAGCTGTGTTTGGAGAAACGCGCACATAGCGATTTGGCAGCCGGATGCAAGCGATTCGGCGTCTTCGCGGACGGCGCGCGAGGCAGGATGCGGGCCTGCCCAGCCCGCGATATCCACGCACGGTTCATGGCATTCGTGCTAGGGTTCCCAAATGCTCAAACCCTTCGCCCTGATCGCATCTGCTGCCACGCTCGCCGTCGCCGTGCCCGCCGCCGCACAGGCCGACAGAACCGTCACCTCGGGCGGCATTCCCGCCCTGCCCCCTGCCGTCATCGACGAAGCGCTCGATATTGGCGGAGAAGAAATCGACGCCCGCAAGGTCCGCAGCCGGATGACGGTGCAAGCCTATGTGAACGAGCAAGGCCCCTATAAATTCGTCGTCGACAGCGGCGCGGATACGTCTGTGATCGGCCTGAATCTGGCGGCGAAACTGGGCCTGCCCGACGGGTCGCCGGTACTGCTCCACGGTATTACCGAAAGCAAGGTGGTGGACCGCGTGCTGGTCGATGATCTCGCGCTTGGCCCGACGGTCACAACGGGTCTGGAATTACCAGTGCTGGAGGAGAAAGACATTGGCGGCGACGGGATGATCGGTCTCGATGCCTTGGTCGAACAGCGCCTGATGATGGATTTCGAAAAACGCGTGATTACCGTCGATGATGCCATGACCCCCCAGCGGATCGTCGACGGGGTGATCGTCGTGACGGCCCGGCTGCAGCGAGGCCAGCTGATCCTGACCGAAGTTTCGGCGGGACGGGAGAAGGTGGACGCCGTGGTCGACACAGGCACTGAAATCTCGATCGGCAATTCGCTGCTGCGCGAAAGGCTGAAAGCCCGCAGACCGCGCGATTTCCGCACGGTCACCGTTTACGGCGTGACAGGCAAGGAAGTGGAGATGGAATTCGCCATCATTCCGAAACTGAAAATCGGCCCGATCACGCTGACCAAGGTTCCGATTGCCTTCGCCGACGTCCCGCCATTCGAGGTTTTCGGCATCCACGAGGAACCGGCCCTGCTGCTTGGCACAGACCTGATGGAGCAGTTCCGCCGTGTGTCCCTCGATTTCCGGGAGCGCCGCGTGCGGTTTCAGCTGAGGAATTGCGAACAGCGCGGCATCGCCTTGCGGACCAGCACGATCGCGACGCCGTATCAAGGCCGAGGAAGAGACTGCCTGCCTTCGATAGGGCCGGCCGGTGTGTCCCGCTCAAGCTCGCTTCGGGGTATCTTCATCCCCTTCGTCCGGCTCGTGAGATGATACTGTCGGCATAGCGTACAGCGATAGGCCCGCAGCACAAAAGGCGCCGCTGCTGCGGCCTCCTCGGCACTTTCGAGCGTCGGATAGCGCCGCTTTGCGTTGCAGATGCCGGGGCGGGTTTTCATGTTCGCCCGCCAGCGCCAAACCTTACTTGACCAGTTCGACCTGTTCGAAGTCCAGCTCGACCGGCGTTGCGCGGCCGAAGATGGAGACGGAGACCTTGACCTTCGCCTTGTCGAAATCGAGTTCTTCCACCACGCCGTTGAAGCTGGCGAAGGGACCGTCGAGCACTTTGACCTGATCGCCGATTTCGTAATCGACGCTGATGTCTTTCTTCGGTGCGTTCTTCGCTTCTTCGACGCCGCCGAAATAACGTGCAGCTTCCTTCTCGGAAATCGCCTGCGGCTTGTTGTTGGTGCCGAGGAAGCCCGTCACCTTCGGCGTGTTTTTCACAAGGTGGTACACATCGTCGGTCATGTTCAGCTTGGCCAGAACGTAGCCCGGCATGAACTTGCGCTCGACCTGAACCTTCTTGCCGCGCTTGACCTCAGTAATGGTTTCGGTCGGCACTTCGACCTCTTCCACACCGTCGGCAAGGCCGAGACGTTCGGCTTCGGACAGGATCGCTTCACGAACCTTGTTCTCGAAACCGGAATAGGCGTGGATGATGTACCAGCGTGCCATGTGCGTGTGTGTCCGTTGTGTCTTGTAAGGATGGTTCAGGATGCGCGGATGCGCGTCAGGCCCGGATGTTCAGGCCCCGATGATCAGGCGCCAATTATTAGGCAAGCGTAAGCAGCCAGCCGACGATGGCGCCGAACAGCGAATCGACGCCGAGGAAGAACAGCGACATGATGACGACCATGATGCCCACGAAGATCGCCGTGGTCACCGTCTCCTGACGGGTCGGCCACACGACCTTGCTGCTTTCGGTCCGCACCTGGCGGATGAATTCGCCGGGCGTCGTCTTGGGCTTCGCTGGTGCGCTTGCCTTTGGTGTGTCTTCGGCCATCGGTCTTGCCGCTTTCGTCCGTTAAAATGTTCACGTCTCTTCCGGGTAGGGCCTCGCGCCGCCCCGGGCTGAAGTCCGGGAGGGCTGGGAAGGCTTTTCAATGTCGGAAAAGACCCGAATGCATCTAGTGGCGTAAACGCGCAAAAGCAAGCGATGCGGAGGCATGCAGCCAAGAGAAACCCGTTGCAGGTGAAACGGGGGCGCTATAGCACCGTGCCGCATACGGGATCCTTTGGGGGTAAGAATAACAATGACCGCACCTGCAACCACGCCGGCAGAGCTATCGCTCGGCGAGAGATTGGTGGCCCCTGTCACCAACATTTCCGACTTTATCTGGGCAGGCACGTGGAACGGGGTCGAACTCCTCCCCTTCCCGCCCATGACGATCATTCTTCTGGGCATCGGTCTGTGGATCATGGTCGGCCTGAAATTCTACCCCATCGTCAAGCTGGGCAGTGCATTTGCGGGTCTGTTCAAAAGCCGCAAGGGCAGCGGCGACGGCGAGATCTCTCCCTTTGCCGCGCTTTCGACCGCGCTTTCCGGCCAGGTCGGTACGGGTAACCTTGCCGGTGTCGCGACTGCCATCGCCCTTGGTGGACCCGGTGCGATCTTCTGGATGTGGATCACCGCGCTGTTCGGCATGGCGCTCGCCTTTGCCGAAGGGTCGCTGGCGATCCGCTACCGCGAAAAGACATCGGACGGCGTCTATCGCGGCGGTCCGATGACCTACATCATGATGGGCCTTGGCCCGAAATTCACATGGCTCGCCATCGTGTTCTGTCTCGGCACGCTGTTCAGCGCGCTCGTCACCGGCAATTCGATCCAGGCCAATGCCATGGCTGACGGGATGAATGAACTGTTCGGCATTCCCGAGGTCTGGGGCGGCGCGATCACCGCCGTTCTCGTCTTCATCGTGATCATCGGCGGCATCAAGTCGATCGGCCGCGTCGCAGAGAGCGTCATTCCGTTCATGGCTGCATCCTACGTCATCATGGCCGCCATCGCACTGATCCTCAATTTCGGTGATCTGCCGGAAACCTTTGCGCTGATCTTCAATGGTGCGTTCAATCCGCAGGCGGCGACCGGCGGCTTCGTCGGCGCGGCGCTGATCCTGGCCATCCGTGCCGGTGTCGCGCGCGGTCTGTTCTCCAACGAGGCTGGCCAGGGCTCCACTCCGATTGCTCACGCCGTGGCGCAGACCAACGATCCCGAACAGCAGGGCCGGATGGCGATGCTGGGCACGTTCATCGATACCATCGTGATCTGCACCATGACGGCGCTGGTGATCCTGACCGTGCGCGGCGAGTTTGTCGGCGGCGGCGAAGCGGTGGCCCATGCGTGGCAATCCGACCGTGTCGGCTTCGAAATGACGAGCGGCGCGTTTGCTGCAGCCTTCCCGTTCGAGGTGCTTGGCGTGCCGATCGGCGTGCTGGTGGCCAGCGTGGCGTTGATCCTGTTCGTTTTCACGACGCTTCTGACATGGAGCTATTACGGCGAACGGGCGATCACCTTCATCTACGACCGCATCCCCGGTTCGACCCGCGGCGGCGAGAAGAAGCTGCATATCGCATGGCGCGTATTGTGGTGCTTCGTGATCTTGGTTGGGCGCTGCCCAGCCGAGCGAACTGGTCTGGCGACTGGGCGACATCTCCAATGCGGCGATGGCCCTGCCAAACCTGCTGGCACTGGCACTGCTGTCTGGCGTGGTATTCAAACTCGCCAAGGGTCAGAAAGATGCCGGCCCGACGCACACCGCCGATACGCCGGAAGAGCCCGAAGAATACTGACGGCTACGAAGTCCAAACGAAAAGGGGGCCGGATGCATCGCGCGTCCGGCCCCCTTTTGTTTTGCGACCCTTGTGTTCCTACCGCATGCCGAAAAGGCGCGCGAGGAAACCGGGCTGTTCCATCGGCTGTATCGGGCCGTGGTTCATGTACCGCAGCGTGGCGTCCTGATGGGACCGCGGGCTGACCCACTTGTCCGGACGACTGCTGCGGAAGGACAAGCTCGACATGGAAACCTCCATTAAAAATTGCCCCTCCATCCGACCACCACAATGCACGGCCTGCCGCACGGGTTCCCGCACAGCAGCACGCGCGTGGCAGATCGAATGCCTCAGAATTCGGATCGTTTGAAAAGCCCGGTCTGTCCGGACATCTTGCGTCTTCAGGACCGCCTTGAAACGGCCCTGGCAGGGGCGGAGGGACTCGAACCCACGGCCCTCGGTTTTGGAGACCGATGCTCTACCAACTGAGCTACACCCCTGCAGGGCGGCCACGCCTCTAGGGTAGCATAGGCCTCTTTCGCAAGAGACAATCCGCCGCTGGCCAAAGGAATCGCGTGCTTGCCGCAGAGTGCCCGCATTGCCATGGTGCGAAAGTGCACGCCCCGCTCCCACCCATTATCCCGCCGGAACTGCTGCTTTCGGCGTATCGGCAGGGCATCTTCCCGATGGCCGACGCGCGCGACGATGACGAGATTTTCTGGGTCGAGCCGCGTGAACGGGCGATTATTCCGCTGGAGGGTTTTCACCTTTCGCGTTCTCTCGCCCGCACCCTTCGCAAGGGGACATTCCGCGTCACCTGCAATGCCGCGTTTCGCGAAGTCGTGCGCGAATGCGCCGGCCCGCGCGAAGATGCGGAAGGGACATGGATCAGCCAGCGTATCGAGCTGAGCTATGCCGGACTGCACGATGCAGGCCATGCCCACTCGGTCGAATGCTGGGACGACGACGCGCTGGTCGGCGGGGTCTACGGCGTCGGCTTCGACAGCGCATTTTGCGGCGAAAGCATGTTCAGCCATCGGACCGATGCCTCGAAGGTCGCGCTGGCGTGGATGGTTGCACTGCTACGCCGCGCGGGCTGCAAGGTTTTCGACTGCCAGTTCATGACCGGCCACCTGAAATCGCTGGGAGCTGTCTCCCTGTCGCAAGCCGACTACCTTGAGAAGCTGTCCGGCGCCCGCGGCCCGCAGGCGCACAGCCTTGAAGAAGCTTACGAATCGCTGCTGGGCGAGGCGGAGGGCGATCCCTCTTCCTCTCCCGGGAAGCTCATCGCGCAGTCCTTGATCCAGACATCGTAAACCGGATGTTCGACCACGTTGATGCTGGGCGACTGCTTGAACAGCCAGCCTGAAAAGACGCGGCCCCATTCGTCCTCGTTCTCGCGGCTCTGAACCAGAACCTGCACGAATGCGCCGGTTTCGCGCGGCATTTCCCATGGCGCCGTGCGCTCGCACGCAGACAGACGGATGATGATATCGCCGATACGGCGCGATTCGCCGGGCTTGAGTTCAATATCCTGAGAGACGTTGTTGCGCTTGTTCAGCAGACCCAGCGTCGCGACGCGGTCTTCCATCGGACTGCCGATTTCGGCCGCCCGGGCCACGTCGGCTGCAACAATTTCCTCGCTCGGATCCTCGCCCGCGTCGGTGCCCTCGTCCGAAAGGGCGACCTCTTCATCGGGCTCGGTTGTCTTCAGATCTTCGGGGATTTCGGTTTCGAGCGCCGCAGTCTCCGGCTGGTCGCCGGAACAGGCCGCGAGAGACAGAAGCGGCAGCAAAGACCGTCAGCATCGGGGTGGCACTACCCATGATCAGTCGCCGGGGGTCCACGCTTCGTAGTCGCCGACCGCGCGGGCACGTTTGCCGCCACGCTCCAGCGCGCCTTGCGGACGATAGGCGCCCGATGTGCCGGTTGCGTTGGGGGTATAATCGACTTCCCAGATCTTCGCGGGCGGCAGAAAGCTTTCCGGAACATCGTCGAACGATCCGTGCAGCCAGCCATGCCATTCCGGCGGGACCCGGCTCGAATCGTTGGCGCCATCGTAAATGACCCAGCGCCGTTCCCGGTCCGAATATGACCCCGCCGTCGGGATGTTGGAGCGCTTGTTCTTCGCGCGGTAATACTTGTTGCCCTGCGCATCGGTGCCGACATGTTCGCCGCGCCGCGCCGTAAACAGGCTGGTGCCGATGGTGGCGCCGTCCCACCAGGTGAAAATCTTGCCTAGGAAGCTCATGGGCGTTGCCGATAGCGCCTAGCTATGCGGCGAGGCAAGCAATTGGTTCGCTGCAGCGGTTGACCACTACCACTCGACGCTGTCGCCCGCCTCGATACCCAGCTCCTGCGCCAGCCCGCCGCGTATTTCCAGCACGGCTCCCGTAGGGCCGGTCGCCGATACCGAATCCAGCGAATAGGGCGTCGTCATCGCCGCGATATTGAGGATTTTGCGGTCCGGCCCGATAAAGATGATGTCGAGCGGGATCGGCGTGTTCTTCATCCAGAAACTGGCAATGCCAAAATCGTCGCGCGGGAAAATCATCGCCTCGTCATCGGCCAGTTCGGTGCGGAACATCAGGCCCTGCGCCTGCGCTTCCGGTGTGGTCGCGACTTCGGAGGTGAAAACGTGCTTTTCGCGCCCGCTCGTCACCGTCACCGGGATCAGCGGCAGGTTCGATATCGAATGGCGGGTCTGCTCGGTAGCAGCGGGCGTTGCTTCTGCGGCAGGCTGCGGGGAACACGCGGCCAGTGCAAGCGCCGGGGCCGCCAGACATGACGCCATAAAGTCCGCGCATCATTCTTCCCATTCCGTTAGCTCGTCGACCCATTCTTCCAGTTCCTTTTCGCTGCCGGCATCCAGCACGCGGCGCGCTTCGGCAAAGGCATGGCCTGCCCGCAGCATCGCGGCAAGATGCTTCTCGCGGGTTTTGGGGTCGGCCTCGTCCAGCGCGAAGGGACCGATGCGTTTCTTGCGGGCGAGCAGGATGGCGGCCTTCGCCTTGGCAACCTGCGCCCGTTTCGATGTCGTCGCGAATGGTTTCGGCGACGCCCGCTTCCCTCAAGGCATCCCCCACCCTGCGCGGGCCGTATCCGCGTCGGAGCAGATCGCGGTTCCGCATCCGGGCGTAGGCTTCATCGTCGAGAAAGCCGCGCGCCGCATAGCGTTCGGCGATATCCACAGGATCGGCAGGTTCTCCGCCACTGGCTTCTTCGTCCCAGCCGCGCGTCCTTAACTTGCGGTCGAGATAGCGGACCAATTTGGCCTTTGTTGTGGCGTATCGGGAGACGTAATGCAGCGCGAGTTCCTCCAGCCGCTCGCCGTCCAGAGGCTTGGGCGGCTTCTTCTCACGCGCGCGTTCTTGCGCTCATATTGCGGTCGTTCACCCGGCACGGCTCCTCCCTTTCGCCTTATTCGTGCCACACTCGGCATCAAATGGGAAAGCGTGATGGTGCAAATACAGCAAAAAGCACGCGCCCACCGCCGAGGGGATGCGCACATGATGCGCGCTACACACGGGTTTCGCCTTTCCTGACATGACAGACACATCGCCGAACGCCGATCTCGTTCCGACACCGAACGACTGCCCGCTGCCACGCAAGCTGGCCGATTTTGCGACCTTCAACGACGCTGTCGATTACGCGGCGCAAAGCGAGAAGGGGCTCAATTTTCACGATATGCGCGGCACGCTGGTGCAACCCTATCCCTATTCCGAGATGCGCGAAGATGCGCTCGCGATGGCCTATCGCCTGATCGCCAGCGGGGTGCAGAAGGAAGACCGGATCGCGCTGATCGCGGAAACCGGTCCCGATTTCGCTGCCCTGTTCTGTGCCTGCAGCTATGTCGGCGCATGGCCGGTACCGCTGCCGCTGCCGACCACGTTCGGCGGGCGCGAATTCCTATGTCGAGCAATTGTCGAACCAGTTGCAAAGCTCCGATCCCAAGATGCTGATCTACCCGCCCGAAATTGCGGAGATGGCTGCTGCCGCGGCCGAGGCACAGGGATGCGAGCGGTATCGACTGGGCCACACTGGCCGAGCGCGACGCGGCCGATTGTCGAGCTTGCCCGAAGCAAGCCCTGACGATATCTGCTATCTGCAGTATTCCAGCGGCTCGACCCGTTTTCCGACCGGTGTCGCGGTTACGCACAAGGCCCTGCTGCACAACCTCTATGGCCACGCCGCCTCGATGGCCGTCGGCCCGGGCGACCGCGTCGTCAGCTGGTTGCCCTGGTATCACGACATGGGCCTTGTCGGCTGTTTCCTGTCGCCGATCGCCAACCAGGTTTCGATCGATTACCTGAAGACCGAGCATTTCGCGCGGCGTCCGCTCGCATGGCTCGACCTGATCAGCCGGAACAAGGGCACCACGCTCAGCTATTCACCGACCTTCGGCTACGACATCTGTGCCCGCCGTATTTCCAGTCAGAGCCATGTCGAAGACCGCTTCGACCTCTCCCGCTGGCGTACCGCCGGCAATGGTGCGGACATGATCCGCCCCGATGTCATGCAGCATTTCATCAACGCCTTTGCCGATGCAGGTTTTCAGGCGAATGCATTCACACCCAGCTACGGCCTCGCCGAAGCGACGCTGGGCGTCACCGTCATGCCGCCGGGTGAAGGCATCCGTGTCGAGCTGGTGGAGGAAGAGCGCCTGTCCGGCAGCCCGCGCAATCTCGACCGTCCGGCCCGCTACCGCGCCATCGTGAATTGCGGCAAGCCGATGCCCGACATGAAGGTCGAGATCCGCGACGAGAAAGGCAAGCCGCGCGGAGATCACCAGATCGGCACCGTCTGGTGTGCCGGCCCCAGCATCATGCATTCCTATTTCCGCAATCCCGAGGCGACCGAAGAGGTTCTGGTCGATGGATGGCTGGATACAGGCGACATGGGCTATCTGGCGGATGGCTATCTTTACATTGTCGGCCGCGCCAAGGACATGATCATCATCAACGGCAAGAACCACTGGCCGCAGGATATCGAGTGGGCCGTGGAACAGCTGCCAGGCTTCAACCATGGCGACATCGCTGCCTTCAGCATCGAGGGCGAAGGCGGCGAAGAATCGCCCGCCGTGCTGGTCCACTGCCGCGTTTCGGAAGAAGACGAGCGCATTCGCCTGCGCGATTCCATCAAGGAAAAGGTCCAGGCCGTTACCGGGATGAACTGCGTGGTGGAACTGGTCCCGCCGCGCACCCTGCCCCGCACATCCTCGGGCAAATTGAGCCGGGCCAAGGCCAAGCGGCTTTATCTTTCGGGCGAGATCGAGCCCTACGAGCTGGCTGCTTGAAAAGCGTGTCTTAGTCCCTTAATACAGTTGTATGCGCTGCCCATGTCCGGATAGCGCGAGGAGGCAGGATAGACGCGCATATGGCGAGCACCCAGAACACCCCGGTCACGAAGACCGACACCAAACTCGATCTCGAACTGACCCCGCCCGATCCCGTGCCCGAGGTCACACCGGAAAAGGCTGCGGGCCTCGTGCCGGTCGCAGACGAGGTGAAGGACAAGCTTGCCGCGAAGGTCGAAGGTTTCGTCGCCGATCTCGTATCGGCAGACGCGAACTCTCCCGAATTCGGCGAGAAAGTCGACCAGCTGACCAATATGGGCCGCAAGGAAATCATGGCGGCAGCCTCGCACTCCAACCGCTTTCTCGACCGGCCGGTCCGGGCGATGGACAAGGACAACGGCGTTGGCGCCGACCTCGCCGAACTGCGCAGCGTGGTCGAACAGCTCGATCCCGGGAAGCGTGGCAAGCTGAGCAAGCGGCGCAAATTCCTCGGCGTCATCCCGTTCGGCAACAAGCTGAACAGCTATTTCCGAAGCTACCAGAGCGCCCAGACGCACATCCAGTCGATCCTCAATAATCTGTCGAGCGGCAAGGACGAGCTGCTGATGGATAATGCGGCCATCGATGTGGAGCGCAAGAAGCTCTGGGAAGCGATGGGCAATCTCGAGCAGATGATCCACATCTCCAAGACGCTGGACGCGCGGCTTGAAGACAAGGCCGCAGAACTCGACGCTACCGATCCGGCCAAGGCGAAGGCCGTGCGGGAAACCGCGCTCTTCTATGTCCGCCAGCGCACGCAGGACCTGCTCACGCAAATGGCGGTGTCGGTGCAGGGCTATCTCGCGCTCGATCTGGTGAAGAAGAACAATGTCGAGCTGGTCAAAGGCGTCGACCGTGCCAGCACGACCACGGTCGGGGCACTGCGGACCGCCGTGACGGTCGCCGAGGCGATGACGAACCAGAAGCTCGTTCTGGGCCAGATCACCGCGCTCAACGACACGACCGCCGGCATCATCGACAGCACATCCACCCTGCTGCGCGACCAGACGGGCAAGATCCACGAACAGGCCGCCAGCAGCACGATCCCGCTGGAGACGCTGCAGCGGGCATTCCAGAATATCTACGACACGATGGACGAGGTCGACACGTTCAAGCTGCGGGCGCTCGACAGCATGAAACAGACGGTCGAAACGCTGTCTGGCGAGGTCGAGAGATCGAAGGGCTACATCGCCCGCGCCGAAGGTCAGGCCCAGGCATCGAAGAAGGTCGCGACCAGCGACCTGCTGAGCATCGAGGGTTGATCGGCAGCCTTATGAACGATCTCACCCGAGACAGCGAACGCCTGTTACAGGAAGCGCGCATTGTGCGTGACGATAACCGCGCGGGCGGCCGTCACCGGCGCAGCTCGTCGATTGGTCAGGGTTCCAAACGGCTCAAGCAGACGAACTGGGTAAAGCGCATCCGCAATGTCCTGATCGCCGTGTTCGCGATCTGGGTCGCAGGCGGGATTGCCGGAGCGATTCTGAACGGGATCGGTTTTCTCGGCGTGATGGCCCTGCTGGTTTCAACGATCGTCGCCGTCGCGGTACTTGCCAACTTTCCGAAGGTGAAAATCCCGCAGCGGACCGACATCAACGCCGAGGTCCGCAAGGGCGATGCGCGCCAACTGGTAGGCAAAACGGAATTGTGGCTGGAACACCAGCGCGCAGCCCTGCCCCCGCCCGCCGCCCGGATCGTCGAGGACATGGGCGTCCAGCTCGACGCCCTGGGTCTGCAGCTGGAAGCTGTGCCGCAGGACCATCCGGCCGCGCGCGAAGTCCGGCAACTGGTCGGTGAAACGCTGCCGGAAATGATCGACAGCTATCGCAGGATTCCCATGAACCTGCGAACCGAAGAACGCGCCGGCGCGACGCCGGACGTCCAACTGACCGAAGGCCTCGGAAAGATCTCGAAGGAAATCGACAGCGTAACGCGGCAACTCGCCGAAGGATCGCTAGACGATCTGGCGATCAAGCACCGCTATCTCGATTATAAATACGGCGATCCGGCCGATCCCGTGAAGGAAGGCTGATCCCATGCGCGTCCCCATTTCACACACACTGCCCAAGGACGAAGTCCGTCGCCGCCTGCGCGAACGGAGCCACGAACTGGGCGACCACATTCCCGGCGGCATGGCGGAAGTGGATACCGGCTGGCCGAGCGAAGACCGCATGACCCTGTCGGTTGGGGCAATGGGACAGACCGTTGCAGGCCATGTCGACATCGAAGAGGGCCGCGTTGTCGTCGATTTGACACTGCCCGGCGCACTCGCATTCTTCGAGCCGATCGTGAAAGGCGTACTGCAGGACAAGGGCCAGAAGCTTCTTGCCGCAGACTAACATTTGTTAATGTTTAGCGTGGCTTAGCGTCCAGAGCTTCTCCAGAAAGCTTGCACTGCCATCGGCCTTGGGGCATGGCGTCGATTTGCTGGTCCGAAGTCGGTCTGGCGCGCGCCGCGTTGGCGGCGCGGTGCGGGAGAATTCAGGTCCACAATTCAGGCTCTTTGACCACGCTGCGCTCCCGGCTGAAGGCCGCGACGCGTGCGGAGCATGACGCGCTGGACAGCAGACTGGGCGCCCTCGATCTCGCCGATCCGGACCAGTACCGTACCTTTCTCCTCATCCAGTACGCCGCACGCAAGCCGATGGAGGCGTGGCTCGCGATGGCCGCGACGGATACCCGCCCACCCCCTGAAATGTGCGGCCAGATCGCTGCCGACCTTTCCGATCTCGGAATCGACGCAGCGCCCCTTTGTCGCTGTTTCGCCCCAGCGGCTAAGGTGGACGCGCTTGGCGTCGCCTGGGTCCTGTCGGGGTCTTCTCTGGGCAACCGCTTCATGTTGGCCGATCTCAGGAAACGCGGCGCCACACCGGCTGCCATCAGGTTCCTTTCCGATCCGGCCATGACCGAATATTTTTCCGAACTTCGCAGCACAATCGAACAGTCATGTGACGACGCGGCGCCTGCAATCGCAGGGGCCAAGGCAGCATTCGCGCATTTCTGGACGGTTTGCGAGGCGATGCTACCGCCGAGACTTGCCGCATGAGCCTGCATGATACCGACATCGATCTGACGAACTGCGACCGCGAGCGCATTCACGAACTTGGCACGATCCAGTCTTTTGGAGCCTTGGTCGTGCTGACGACAGACGGGCTTCTCGCCCATCATTCCGAGAATGCCTGGTCGCTTATCGGCTTCGAAGAACCCGTCGCACTGGGTACGTCTTTCATGGAGCGCATCCAGGGGGAAGCGGCGCGGAGCCTGCGTTCGGCCTTCGCCACCCTGTCTGTGCCGGACCATGTGGAGCGGCTCTTCGCGGTCGACCTTCATGGCGATGGCCGCCTTTTCGACTGCGCGCTTTACAACTGCAATGCCGGAACGGCGCTCGAAATCGAACCGCATGATCCGCAAGGCGAAAGGGTCATGGCGACGCTGCGCCCGATGATCGCGCAAATTGACCGAGCGGGCACCGTCACCGATCTTTGCGACCGGGCGGCAAAGCAACTGAAGGCTCTGCTCGGCTTCGACCGCGTCATGGTTTACAGCTTCCATGCCGACGGCAGCGGCGAAGTTATCGCCGAGGCGCGCGAGACGGATATCGAACCCTTCCTGTCGCTCCGCTATCCGCGCAGCGATATTCCCCAGCAAGCGCGGGCGCTCTATCTGCGCAACAGATTTCGCATCATATCGGATGTGGGCGACACGCCGATACCAATCGCTCCGCCGATGACAGTACAGGGTGAGCCGGTCGATCTCAGTATGTCGACCCTCCGTGCGGTTTCTCCCATCCACATCGAATATCTGAAGAACATGGGCGTACGCGCCTCGATGTCGATCTCCATCGTCATCGGCGGCGAATTGTGGGGCATGTTTGCCTGCCATCATTATAGCCCGCGCCGCCTCTCGTTCGGGCACCGAACGATGGCCGAACTCTACAGCGAGGTCTTCTCGTTGATGCTTGATCGCACGCAATCCGCGCTTGCGAAGGAGCGCGGTTCCGTCGCCCACAAACTGCACGAGCGTTTGATGAGCCGGGTCGCGAGCGGGGACTCACTGACCGAAGCGTTTATGGATATCAACTCCGCAATAGCCGACACTATTCCGCACGATGGGTCGTCTCTGTTCTTCGACGGGGAATATTCGCATCGGGGGAAGGCACCGGGGAAAGAAGAATTCAAGAGCCTCGTCCCTGCGCTCAATTCGTCGCCCACCAGCCGGATTTTCGCACATGACGCGATTGCCGAGCGGATCCCCGCTGCGGCAGAATTTGCAAACAGGGCATGCGGCGCACTTGTGATCCCGGTGTCCCGCAGCCCGCGCGACTATTTCGTTCTCTGGCGCAGCGAGATCACGCAGTCGGTTACGTGGGCCGGCAATCCGGAAAAGCCGGTCGAACTTGGCCCCAATGGATCACGCCTGACCCCGCGCAAAAGCTTTGCCGCGTGGAAACAGGACGTATCCGGCCGCAGCGCCCCTTGGACGGATGAGGAAGTTGCGGTGGCCGAATCCATTCGCATCAGCCTGCTGGAAGTAATTTTGCGGATCACCGACGAATCGGCGATGCAGGCGAAGCGCGCGCAGGAGAAGCAGGAATTGCTGATCGCGGAGCTCAATCACCGCGTTCGCAATATCCTGAATCTGATCCGCGGGCTCGTAAACCAGTCAAGGTTCGAGGCGACGGATACGCAAACGCTCGTTGAACTTATTTCCGGCCGCATAAAATCGCTGGCGACGGCCCATGATAATATCACGCGCGAAAATTGGAGCGCAGCTTCGCTCAAGAGCCTGATCAAAAACGAGGCGGAAGCTTACGCCACCGGCAAAAGCGACCGGATCGTGATCACAGGTTCAGACTGTCTCATCGAACCTGAAGCCTACACCGTGCTCGCTCTCGTCCTGCACGAAATGATGACCAATTCCGCCAAATATGGGAGCTTGTCTGACAATTCGGGTTCGCTCGAACTGACCTTGTCCTATGGCGAATATGGCGAGCTTCTCTTCCACTGGAAAGAACGTGGAGGACCGGCGGTGAAGCCGCCGACCCGGCGCGGTTTCGGTTCTACGATCATCGAGAATTCCGTGCCGCACGAACTGAAAGGGACAGCCAAGGTCGATTATAATCTGTCCGGCGTCGAGGCCCGTTTCGAGATTCCGGAACGATATGTGACGATCTGCGCGAAGGAACCCGAGGTGGATGACGAAGTGGGCGAAGCGCCGGCAAGCGGTGCCGCGAAACCAATTCCCGAACGAGTCCTTTTGGTAGAGGATTCCATCATCATCGCCCTCGATGTCGAGCAGATGCTGAGTGACGCAGGCGTAAACGAAGTCGTCTCTGTCGCCAGCGTCGCACAAGCGCTGAAGGCAATCGAGAAAAACGACTTCGATTTTGCCGTGCTCGACTACAATCTTGGAGACGAGACCAGCGATCCGGTTGCGCGGGAACTGCGCGGTCGCGGGGTGCCTTTCGTTCTGGCATCCGGTTATGGCGAGATGGCGGACAAATCGGGCGAACTTGGGGCCAGCGGCATCCTCACCAAACCCTACGACAGTTCCCAGCTCGAAGCTGTCCTAACTGCCTGATGAACCTGCGGGCCGCTTAGCCGAGAGGCGCTGATACGAGGGCGAGTCCGTCGTCAGGCCACTGCACCACGTCCAGCGTTTCGGCCCAAGCGCATTCGCCTGCGCTTATAGGTGCGCCGTTCACACGATAATCCCCGCTTAGCGGCGTCACGATTACCCGTCCGGGGTAGCGTGCAAGCTGGCCCGTATCCGGCTGTCCCGCGATCCTCTCGAGACGGAAATGCGGGCCATCGACCAACAGCGCATCGCCCGCAGGCGGCACCTTTCTCTTGTGGCGCTCATCGTAGGGTCCGCGCACTGCGACCTCGATAGCGGCATCCAGATGCAGGTCGCGCGGGCGGCCGTAATCATAGAGGCGATAGGTGATGTCGCTGTTCTGCTGGACCTCGATCAGCGAGAGGCCGGGGCCGATTGCGTGGATCGTGCCGGCAGGCAGGTAGAAGAAATCGCCCGCCTCGACTTTGTGCCATTTCAGCAATCGCTCGATCGATCCGTCCAGCGCGGCGGCGCGCAATTCATCTGCCGATACTTCGCGCTCCAGGCCGATCGCCAACGTCGCACCCGGCTCTGCATCGAGGACATACCAGCACTCTTCCTTGCCGCTCTGTCCTTCCGGAGCATTCGCATCGCAGGGGTGGCACTGGACGGAAAGCTTTTCGCTGGTGAACAGATATTTGACCAGCAGGCTGTCGAGCTCTGCAGGCGGCTCGAACCAGATTTCACCGACAGGATTGCTGCCGTGATTGACGAATGGCAGGGGCAGGTTCTGCCGGCCCCACACCTTTTCGACGGTGCGCGTCGTTAGCAGCCCGCTCACTTGCCCTTCGCTCCGGCCAGCTTGCCCACCTCCTGCGCGCCGTCGGCGCTGGTCACCAGAACTTCGTCGCCATCCACGACGACGATCACATTGCTGAGGCCCACGACCGAGATGCGCGGTCCGTCGCTGACGGCCATCACGCCGGTGCAGTCGACCAGCTCGTGATCCCGCTGTGCCACATTGCCCCGGGCATCGGCATCTTCCACCGACCGCGCCTCGTGCAGGGCCTGCCAATTGCCGATATCGGACCATTGCATGGCGACCGGGACCATTGCAGCGCTTCCTGTATTTTCCATCACCGCATAGTCGACGGACTCGCCCTCAATGCCTGCAAAGGCCGTAGCCTCAGGCCTCAAGGTCGCACCGTCATCCGTCCCGTTCGAAACCGCCTGCCGCACAGCTGCCGCCATTTCGGGTCGGTGCTGCGATAACTCGTCCAAGAATCGCCCGGCGGTAAAGGCGAAGATGCCGCCGTTCCAGCTGTATCCTCCGTCGCTGAGAAAGTCCTCGGCGCGCGCACGATCGGGCTTCTCGACGAAGCGATCCAGTATGTATCCCTCGCCCAGCTTTTCGCCCTGCTTGAGATAGCCGTAGCCCGTTTCCGGGCGGTCGGGTGTAATCCCGAACGCAACGAGATAGCCTTCGCGCGCGAGGGATGCTGCGTCTTGCGCAGCCTTCACAAAGGCCGGCACATCGCCGATGTGGTGATCGCTGGGGCACACCAGCATGACGGCATCTTCGGGCAGGCGGGCCGCGGCGAGTGCGATGGCCGGTGCCGTATTGCGACCGCAAGGCTCTACGATCAGGGACAGGGCATCCCCGCCCTGTTCGCGGATATGGCCGACATGTCCCTCGCCCGCGACGACCGTGGGGCCGGCAAAGACGCTCGTATCGGCCACTCTGCCTAGCGCCTGCTGAAACAGGGTCCGATCGCCCAGGAGCCGGAGAAACGGCTTGGGCCGGGCCGGGCGACTCACCGGCCACAGGCGCGTTCCGCCTCCGCCGCACAGTATGACCGGATGAATCATGTCATTCATGCCTCAGGCCCATACCAGCCGAATACTGACATTTCATGACCACCGGCCAAACGCAGCGATCAATTATAGAACCGTTGCTGATACCCGAAGATCGACGCCATCGGATTGCCGTTCTGGTCGCGTGCAGGCTCGAAACGGATATATTGCGGGGCAAGCCGGCAGAGCTCTGCATCGGTTTCGGGAAAACCGCTGGAATCCCGGATACGGCAGCCCGTAACGCGTCCCTCGGCCGAAACATTCAGGATGGCCACTGCGCGCTTGCCCACTCTCGCCTCGCGTCCGCCGGGCGGTATCGGAAACAGTGAGGGGTCGGAGATGCTTTGCACAAGCTTTGGACCGGTCGCCTGAACAGGCGGGCCGCCCTGCCCGTCTCCGCCACGGCCACTGCCGGTTCCGTCGCCAGAGCCTGCAGCGCCCGTCCCGTTGCCCCTGTCAGTCGCCCCGCTATTCGTCGCTGTGCCGGTCGAGGTTGCGCGCGGTGCCGGCGGATCTTCACGGATCCTGATGCGCGGTGTGGGCGTGGCTGTATCGCGCGGAACCGCTTCCCTGCCCGGATCGCCCTGCGCGCCCTCGTCGGGCTCGGGCTGCGGCTCCGGCGGTTCCGGCTCTTCCATCGGAGCGGTAATCGTAACGGTGAATGCCTCCGTAACGCTTTCTTCCACACCGGCTGTAAAATCGGGCGCGAGCGCGCGCATCAGGCCGTAAAAAATCGCCACATGCAGCAACGCGATGGCAATCAGCACGACCGGTTTGGGCCGGCGTTTCCTGCTCGTAAAATTTCCGCCTTCGGCCATCGCGTCCGCCTCTTAAGTATTGGCAGCGGACCCTAATACTTTCGCCCCTCCGCCCGCAAACCCTGATCGCTCTCTAAAAGGTCCGGGAAGGGGAGAATAATGCAGTTTTCACGGGCGACGAATTACGACGCCGAGTTCTATAGGATTGGAAGGGACAGCGCGAAGGCAGAGGCGAAAGACGGGACCGGCCTGCTACGACATATTATCCTCGCGCTTGCGGGCGGCGTGCTGTTCGGCTGTCTCGCATTTACCAGTATCGAATTGTCGCGCGGTAGTGGCCGGATCGCGGCAGTCTGGGTGCCAAATGCCTTTGCCATTGCGTACCTGTTGCGCAGCGGGAGGCCGCTCGAGCCGCTCTTTTACCTGTGCCTCTTCGTCGGCAACATCACGGCCAATCTGGTAATCGGCGACCCTGTGTCCAAGGCACTGGTATTGTCGTCGGCCAATTCACTCGAGATTTTCCTGGCTGTCTTTCTTGTCCGGCGGTTCTGCGGGCCCGGGGTAGACATGAAAAACATCCGCGACCTCGTCATCGTCGCCTTTCTTGCAGGTACCGTCGCGCCGCTGGCCAGCGCAGCCATCGCCACCGGGGCGCTGTTTGTGCATGGCGCCGACCCTGTGTCGGGGTTCGTCAAATGGTGGCTTACCGATGCTCTGGGCATCATCATCCTGACGCCGTGCATTCTGGTCATCGCCGACAGCATCACCCGGGCACGCTGGCCCAACGCGGCCGAGCGGCGCGACTGGTTGCTGCTCACGACCCTGGGGACGAGCGCAACGATCGCCGTCTTCGCGCAGACTGCCTATCCGCTCCTTTTCCTCGTCCCTCCGGTCATCGTGCTTTACGCCTTCCGGTTGGGCAGCCTCGGGACGGCGGTCTCCACGATCAAAGTTTCGGTCATAGCGACCATTTTCACCTGGAATGGCTTTGGACCGGTCAATCTGGTGGACGGCGGACTGACCGAGCAACTGATCGTACTGCAGGCGTTTATCGCCTCGTCATTTCTCATCGGCTTGCCGCTGGCGGCGGTGTTGCACGGCCGGCGCAAGATGATGGAGGCGCTGGCTGCACGGCGCGAGGAGCTGGACCTGCTTACCAGTAACATCAGCGACGCAATCCTACGCTTCGATGAACAGGGAATCTGCACCTATGTCTCCCCTTCGGTGGCAGATGTGCTGGGTGTCGGGCCGGAAACGTTCCTTGGCCACACGACCACCGATCGCATGCATGACGAGGCGCGAGACACGATCAGGGCGCCGAACAAGCGCCTGATGTCGGGCGAAAGCACAAAGGAACGCTTCACCTATCGCCGGATGCTGGACGACGAGGACGGCAATCCCGTCTTCATCGAAGCCGACTGCGTGATGGCCAAGAACCCGCTCACGGGCGAAAACGAGGGCATCCTGTTCTCCGCGCGCGACATTACCGAACGCGTCGTGCTGGAACGCCAGCTGGTGCGCGCCCGCCGCCATGCGGAGAATGCGGCCCGCGCAAAGTCCGAATTTCTCGCCAATATGAGCCACGAGATACGCACTCCGATGAACGGCGTACTGGGCTTTGCCGAGCTTCTGCGAAAGGCTGATCTGCAGGAGGAGGAGCGGCGCTATGCGAACCTGATCTACGATTCCGGCCGCTCGATGATGCTGCTGCTCAACGATATTCTGGACATCTCGAAGATCGAAGCAGGCCAGATTGTCATCACGCCCGAAAACGTCGATGTCGCGCACCTGCTTCAGGGCTGCGTCCGGCTGCACATGGCGCATGCGGAACAGAAGAATATCGCGCTCGAAGCGTCCATAGAACCCGACCTGCCGCCCGAAATCGTCATGGACCAACTTCGGCTCAGGCAAATCATTCTCAACCTCATCGGCAACGCGGTAAAATTCACCGAAACGGGCCGGGTCATCGTTCACGCGCGTTCGACCGACACCGAACTGGTCGTTGCGGTCAAGGATACCGGCATCGGTATATCGCAGGATCGTCTGAATGACATTTTCAATCCGTTCGAACAGGCCGACGGGAAGACCTCCCGCAAATATGGCGGGACGGGCCTCGGCCTCTCTATCTCGCGCCAGCTGGCGGAATTGCTTGGCGGCACGCTCACTTGCTCCAGCGTACCGGGGGAAGGATCTTGCTTCACATTGCGGGTCCCTCTGGAAATTGCGCTGTGCCGCAGTGCCCTACCCTCTCTAGAAGAGCGCGATTCCGATCATCCCTCCATGCGTGAGAATGCGCGTATTCTGCTGGCGGAGGATCATGACGTGAACCGGATGCTGGTCGGAGCGATGCTGGAAAAGTGCGGGCAAACCCCGGACATCGCTGTCGATGGCGAGCAGGCCGTGGCCAAGGTGTTGGAGGCACATGAGAACGGGACGCCCTACGATCTGGTCCTGATGGACATCCAGATGCCCGGCATGGACGGGTATGTCGCTACGCGGCGCATTCGGACCCACGGCATCGATGGCGCGATGATGCCCATCGTCGCTCTGACTGCGAACGCATTTCCCGAAGATATCGCAGCCTCGCGGCAGGCCGGAATGCAGGCGCATCTGGCCAAGCCTCTGGTTTTTGCGGAGCTCGTCAAAACGCTGAGCCGCTGGCTTCCTTCTGGCGATGCGTCACCGCGCCGCCCTGACGCGGAGGAAGAAAAGGCGTCCGGCATCGTAGAAAGCGCGCGTGCCAAATGGACGCAGCGGCGACAGGAAGCCGTCGACGCCGTTCGCGCGTCGCTGGAGCAAGGGGAACTGGACGCGGCAGCGCGCGAGGAACTCGCCCGGGTCGTCCACAAACTTGCCGGAACGGCCGGAATGTTCGGCGAAGCAGCGCTGGGCGAAACTGCCGGGGCGCTCGAGCGGGCCCTTAAATCGGATGCACCGGAGGTAACCAGCCGCGAACTGGCGCAGGAATTGCTGAAAGCAGCGTGATCACACGAAAACGGCGGCCTTTCCGATGTGGAAGAGCCGCCGCCTTGTGATCGTTGCCGACCGTTCGGATCGAGTTATCAGAACTCGTAGCGAACGCCGACCTGGATGCGCCAAACGGAGCTGGACGTGCTGACGGCGTTGCTGCTGCCATAGTCCGGAGTCGTCGGATCGTTGTCCGTCGGCAGGTAGTTCTGGTTGAACGAATTGATGATGTAACGACCCTGATCGTCGACACCGCCCCGTGCAACGTCGAGCGTCTGCGGAAGCCGGCACGGCGACGGAAATATGTTCCAGCCATTGTCCAGGATGTTCAGGAAATTGTCGAAGTCCGCAAACAACTCGATCCGGTCGTCGGCAATACCGGTCAGTGCACCGATGAACGGCAATTCCTGACTGATCCGCATATCCAGATCGAAGTACCAGTCGTTTTCGCAGCTGTTGCGACGAACCGTCTCGCCCGGCGTGAAATCACACTGGGTGTCGGTGTTGTCGAGGAAGTTCAAGAGCGCGCCACACGGCAGCAGGATCGGACGAAGGCGAAAGGTTGGGGTCGTTGATACCAGTCGGCACGTAGAGCAGCGCATTGTCCGTGCCCGAGCGGCTGTCGTTGAAGACGCCGCCACCGTCGAATGTCAGACTGTATGGACGACCCGAACGTGCATGGAAGAACAAGCCGAGCTGCGTTCCGTAATCGCCGAACAACTCTTCACGGAAATTGATGGCCGCAGTGATATTGTGGCGCGTCTCGAAGTTCGAAGTCGAGTTTGCCGGATTCTGCCGATCGAAAGCTGCCGTCACGTCATAGTTCGACGTTGCGGTCGAGTACCGGCATTGCGGAAATTGTTCGAGTCGGTGAAAGCATAGCCGAGCGAAACGCGCGTGTTGCCTCCGGAGGTAAACACACCGCCCTGGAAGTTCTTCGACAGTGCAACCGATGCCACATGGCTTTCGTAGCTGCGCCCATTGGTCAACTGAATGAAGTCATCGACGCCTGCGCTGCGACCGGAGGCAGAATTGACGAACAGTCTGGAGTGACGTTGGAATAGGTCGGTGGCGTGCCTCCCGGATACTGGAGCGTTGCGTTGCAACCCGGGAAGGTCACATCGATTGCCTGATAGATGGGTCGTCCGTCTACTGTAAATCCACCATTCCTGCGAACATCAGGTGTCTGAACAAGATCAACGAAATTGAGAGGATCGATGTACTTGGAATAGATATAATCGAGGTTGAGACGCCAGTTGCCGAAGAAACCGCTGTCACCACCGAAACTGGTTGCCAGCCCGGCATTGATACGCAGAACGGTGGGAACTTCGAATTCGGATCTGTCGATTGCGTATCGGCCAGACCGGCAGCAGCCTGCGCCGAACCCGCATCCGTCGCACACTGGGGGAAGCCGGTGAACTGGCCGCCCTGAACCACGTTTGTCGGCGTGGTCCCACAAGACACTGTAGGTACCCAAACCGGTCGAGAAGCCGTTGTTCGAAAATGCATTGGAAAAGAACACGACCGGGTCGCCGCCGGCAAACATGCCGACAGCCGGCCGTAACGCTGGCTGTTGGAGAAGAACCCGTCATTGTCGAACTCGTACGTTGCGGCACCTCGAGGCAGGATTACCGGATCGAGCGTGCTGAACGGAATGGCATTGCTGAAGCCATAACCGCTGCGCGAATGCCGGGTTGTAGCGCGGAGCATCACCGTCATACCACTGGACACGAAGACCGGCGGTCAGGTTTAGCTGATCGGTCGCCTGCCATTCATCCTGCGCGATAGACCGAATAGATCGTCCGCGTGAACGTGGCAGCTGCTTCGTTGATATCACCCGATGGCGTTGCGTTGATGTCGCCGCCATCAAGCGTCACCGGAGACAACCTCTCGGTCCGCAGACGGGAAGAAGGTCGTTCCGGTAGTGATGTCGCCTTCGCGAAATCATCGAGGTTGGCGAAGAACAGCGTGCCGGTCGCGTTGACTGCGAACAGGTTATAGACTTCCAGATCGTTGACTTCGGCACCGATCTTGAACTGGTGATCGCCGCCATCGATGTTCATCAGGAATTTGGCTTGGTCGATCTTGTGTCTCCAGTGCGTTAGCCGAACGGAAGATACCCGGGCCCGTGCTAAGAACACCGTTGTCCGCCATTGGGACCGGTGATTTCACCGACGACCGACGACGGACAGTCGGGTTGTCCGACTGCGCTTCACCGAAACCAACAGGACCCTGCACGTCGGAAACTTCGGCCCGGCTTACGCGCAATCTCGGTGCTGATCTTGTCCGACCAATCGGAATAGAAACGTGCCGAATAATAATCCGAAACCGTGCCTTCGTCCTCAAACTGTTCAGGCCGGTCAGGTTGTCCGACGCCGAACTCGGCTCTCGACATTGGTTTCTTCCAGCCGCTGATACGTCGCTTCCAGCCGGTGATCGTCGGTAATGTATGCGTCGAGACGGCCAAAATACCGGACACTCGATTCCGGCAGGGAGCGCGGATAAATGCCGACGTCCTGACCGTACACGTTCTGTGCAATCTGGGCGAAACGATCAAACTGGGTTTGCGTTACGAAAGTCGCTTCATTCGGCGAAACCCGATCCGGCAGGTCCGAAATCGTTCGACATCGCCCAGATCCGTTTCTTCATAGCCGGCGTAGAAAAATAAGCGATCAGGGATGATCGGGCCACCAAGCGTGGCGCCCCAGCGCTTTTCCTCGAACGGCGCAGGGATGAAGTCCGCGCCATCGATCGTGTCGCCGCGCAGGTCTTCGTTGCGGAAGGTGAAAAAGGCCGACCCGTGGAACTGGTTTTCACCGGACTTGGTGACAACATTGACGAGGCAGCCGGTGAAATCGGAATATTCCACGTCGAAGGGTGCGAACTCGACCGACGTTTCGCGGATGACGTCGTAGGGCAGCGGCAGCGAGTTACGGGCGGCGAACGGCGTGCCGTTCAAGCCGAAAACGTCAGCCTGGACAATTCCGTCCACGGTGAAGGTATTGGACCGATCATTTCCGCCGAGGCAGGAGATACGATCGACTTCATTGTCGCGGTCGAGGCTGACGCGGGGATCGATGCGGATGATGTCGCGCACGTCGCGGCTGATCGAGGGGAAAGCTTCCAGCGTGGCAGTATCGCCAAGGCCGTGCCCGGTCCGACGGCGAGCTGCGAAACGCCGGCGCGCTGCGCGGTCACGATGATGACATTGTCATCATTGGCGGCGGAGGCCGAAGCTAGTTCGAAATCGAACGAAGTGTTGCCGGAAACCGTAATGAACTGGTTCTTCGACCGACTGGCCTTCGAAGCCAGCAGCCGTGGCGGTCACGGTGTAGGGGCCGCCAGGAACGAGCGAACCGGCGCGGAACGTGCCGTCGGTATCGGTGCTGAGCGTGCGCGACTGGCCCGTACGGGTGTCGGTTACGACAACGGTTGCGCCGGTAAGCGGCACGCCGTCGGCGCCGGAAACGGTGCCTTCGATGCCGGAGGTGATTTGCTGTGCCGCAAGCGGTGCAGGCATGACGACAGCGGTGCCGATCGTGGCGACGCTGGCTGCGAGGAGATATTTGATCTTCATGGGGACGTTCCTTCTCGGAATGTTCGCTTTGTGGTCAAAGGGTCGAGGTCGACAGTATGGGTTGCGGGCGGCGCACGATCCCTTGCGCGCGGCTCGCTGCCCCCTAACGCTCCTGTTTGTTGCGGCAATATTACAGTGCGACGCCCCGGTCACAGGACAGAGCAAATCCGGCTGCAGAAGCTATGTTTCCGTAAGGGAAATTCGCTGTTGCTGCATTGCAACATCAATTGAAAAAGCGGCAACCGGTGGAATACTTCGCAAAAAGCGCAGCGGAGTCAGGCGAGATTTATCTCGCGCAGCCGCTGCATCAGGAAATCATGGGCCGTGATGGGCGGCTCTGCTGCAAAATCCGGTGTAAATTCAACGGCCGAATCGGAATCCGTAGCGACGGCCAGGCTGGCAGGATCGATCAGGTAGTCCGGGCGGAAGTGCAGGAAGAACGGCATCGAATACCGTGCCCGGCCTGCCGCCTCGCCGCGCGGATTGACCACGCGGTGCGTTGTGGAGCGCAAACGACCAGCAGTAAGCCGTTCCAGCATATCACCGATATTGACGACCAGAGCGCCGGCAGGCGGATCGACGGCCAGCCATTCGCCCTGCTTCGTCAGAAGCTCGAGCCCCGCTTCTTCCGCGCCAAGCAAAAGGGTGATGGTGTTGATATCGCCATGCGCGGCTGCCCGGATGGCGCCCTGCGCGGCGGCGCTGTCCATCGGCGGATAGTGCAGCAGGCGCATGACCGAATTGCCGTCTTCGATGGTCGGATCGAAAAAGTCCCGTTCGAGCCCGAGGTGAAGCGCAATCGCTTTCAGAACCCGCGCACCGGCGGTTTCAAACGCTGCATACAATTCGTCGAAGGTCTCGCGGAAACCTTCGACCTCGGACGGCCAGATGTTCGGGGCCATGAAATCGGAAAGCGGATGCCCCTCGGGCAGGTCGCGTCCGACGTGCCAGAATTCCTTGAGGTCATGGACCTCTGCGTCCTTCGCTTTCTCGGTGCCGAAAGGGGTGTAGCCCCTCGCACCGCCGCCGCCTTCCAGCTTGTAAGCGCGCTTGGCTTCCTCGGGCAAAGCGAAAAATGCTTTCGACATTTCCTCGGCCCGCGCAATCAGATCGGGGTCGATGCCGTGGTCACGGATCACGCCGAAACCGAATTCGGCAAAACTGCGGCCCAGTTCGTCCGCAATGTCTTCGAGCGGACGGCCCAGCGAAACGGAGGCGATGGTGTTTTTGGAATCGGTCATGGACAGGCGCTTTAATAGCGCAAAGCCAGACTTAATAGGGCAAGAAAAGTCCCGCCAGTGCCGCGCTCATCAGATTGGCGAGGCTACCGGCTGCCAGCGCGCGCAGCCCGAGCCGCGCAATCACGGGGCGCTGGTTCGGGGCGAGACCGCCGGTCACGGCCATCTGGATCGCGATTGAGCTGAAATTCGCAAACCCGCACAGGGCGAATGTGACGATCGCCGCAGTCCGCTCGCTGAAAGTGCCAGGCTCCAGTGTGCCAAGATCGATGAAAGCGACGAATTCGTTGAGAACAATCTTGGTTCCGAACAGCCCACCGGCGATCCCTGCCTCTTCCCACGGCACGCCGATCAGGAACATGACCGGCGCAAAGACGTAGCCCAGAAGCTGCTGGAACGAGAGATCGGGATAGCCGAACCATCCGCCGATCCCGCCCAGCACACCGTTGGCGAGCGCGACCAGGGCTACGAAGGTCAGCACCATCGCGCCGACGGCAACGGCCAGCTTCACACCGGTTTGCGTTCCTTGCGCTGCAGCTTCGATTACGTTCGCGGGACTGTGGCCCTCCTCGAAGGTCTGGGCGATCTCTACTTCGTGCGGCACGCCGCCTTCGACCAATGCGCCCGGCCCTTCGGCACTGATGCGCGATTTGGGAAGGTGGATGTCTTCTTCGTCCAGCCCGGCCAGCTCCGCCGCGCCGCGCGCCAGATCGCTGTCGTCATCGGGCATGATGATCTTTGCCATCAGAATGCCGCCCGGCGCAGACATGAACGCCGCAGCCAGCAGGAACGGGACCGCTTCCTCGCCGATGAAGCTGGCATAGGCCGCGAGGATCGTACCCGCGACACCCGCCATGCCGACACTCATCAATGTGAACAGGCGGCTGGGCGAAAGGGATGCGAGATAAGGCCGCACGACCAGCGGGCTTTCCGACTGGCCGACAAAGATATTGGCCGCGCTGCCGAGCGCCTCGACCTTGCTGATACCGGTAATCCACCCGATCGCGCCGCCAACCCAGCGGACCAGCCGCTGCATGATGCCCCAATGGTACAGGATCGAGACCAGCGCCGCGAAGAAGATGATAACCGGCAGTGCGGCAATGGCGAAAGTATTGCCGAAGGGGTTCGATGCCATCGGACCGAAGACGGCTTCGATCCCGACCTTCGAATAGTCGAGCAGGGCGATAACTCCGTTCGACAGCCACTGGATGGCCTGCACGCCGAAGGGCGTGCGCAGGACCAGCAGCGCCATCAGGGCCTGCAAGGCGAATGCAGCCCCGACGATCCGGAGCGATATCCGGCGCTTGCCGGTCGACAGAAGAAAAGCGACCGCCAGGATCGCAAGGATGCCAAGCAGGCTGGTCAGGATCGGCGGCATCGTCTGCATTTCCCCGTCGTCATGCGCGAGACCCCTCGCGTGTTCACTAGCTCGCCCATTGCCGACCGGCCATGACGAGTCAAACTTGGCGGCAAAGCTTGTCCGATGTCTTGCGGACAGACGGCGCCGGGGCACTTCCCTTTTCCCGGCAGCCCCAATAGGCAGCGTCAATGGACAGCAAGACCGAAACTCCGCCTGCCAGCACGCTCATGCCGAGGGGCCTGTTCGTGCTCTCACTGCTCTATGGCGGGATGGCGGTCCTCGCCGGCTTCCTCGCCTTCAAGCAGGTCCAGCTCCCCTTTACGCAGCTTGGCAGTCGAGGCGGGGATTTTCGCATTTCTGATCCTCGTCGTGATCTCCAGCACGGTGGCGCAGGTCTACGGCGATGCCGTGGCGCGCAAGCTCGTCTGGTGGGGCTTCCTCCCGCTGGCGGTGTCGGCGGCCCTGATCTTTCTGGTCCTGTCCCTGCCCGCCTCGCCCGAAATGCTGGAGTACCGCGCGGCCGATCTTGCCGCTTTCGAGACGGTCCTGTCGCAAACGCCGCGGATCATGGCGGCCGGTCCAGCCGCCTACCTCGTGTCGCTGCTGCTCAATGTATGGCTGTTTTCACGCCTGCGCGGTGTAGCTGCAGGCGAAAGCTCGACAGCCAGCCTCATGATCCGGGGCGCCATCGCATCCGCGCTGAGCCAGGCTATCGATTCGGTCATCTTCGTCACGCTCGCTTTCTACGGCGAGTTCGACATTTCCAACCTGCTGATCGGACAGGTCATCGCCAAGGTCGTTCTGTCGCTGGTGCTGGTCCCGCCGCTGATCGCCTTGTCCGTTCGGATTGCCCGCAAACTGGACTGACCTTCATCGCGGTAGTGGGCGGAACTGTCCCGGCCACGCTCCTGAGAGGATAAGCGCGGCCGGGATTTCGGAAGTGCCGGAAAAGGGATCCGGCAGATCCGATCTGTGCCGATGCAAGCCCGATCGGCAGACCTAGGTCGCAGCTGCATGGGCAGCGGTTCAATTTCTTCTACGCGGTCTGGCAAAGGCAAGCAGGTCAGGCTGGCTAATCTTCTTCCGAGCGGTCGGACCGCTTAGCATGACCCTTCGCCCGCTTCATGCGGTCGGCCGTATCGCGCGACACGGCGGCCGCCAGCTCCCGCTCTTCGGCAAGGAGCTGGCGCAATTCGGGCGAGACGGTCAGTGCAACTTCGACTTGCCAGCGCGATGTTTCGTCAAGCGTACCGTTGACGTAAAACGGCAGCAATTTGGCCAGCCGCTCGAATTCGGTCTCTCCGCTCCTTTCGCCACTCATTTGGAAGGCCCGTCGCGGAAGCTCTTGCCGGCGCGCAATGAAACGTCGGACAGCCAGCCCAAGGCGGAACGGCTCGGCATGAAGAAGTAGCCGCCGCCCTTCGTCGTCACATATTTCTTCAGACCTTCGAGACGGACTGGACCCGCCGCTGTCGGGATTGTGAAGCCGCGTTTCCTGACACCTCCCTCGCGCGTGGAGACGGGATCGGCCCCGACAATCGCATCGGGTTCGTTGTCCAGTCCGTGAAAGCCGGGCGCGTCGATCCAGTGCTGCTGCACGAATTCGAACTGGCGCTCGATGTCCGTGCAGAAACAGGCGAACAGCAGGCCTTTCTCGCCGTCAGCGCGGGTATAGGGGCGGCCCCGGCGCAGCAGGCGGTGCCGGTTGGATATGGCTCTGCTCTCTCGGATCGTCGGGATGTTTACTGTCACGCGGATTGGTGCGCCGGACATGAGCCGCAAATGGACAGGCAAGTCCCTGCGGATCGTCGGTTGCGTAGGAGAAGTCGTTCTCGACCATGGATGCAGGCGAGAGCGTGTCGCCATCGCGCCGCACCGGATTTCCTATCAGCGGCCGTCCATCGCGCCAGCGACCCATCATCTTCGCCTTGACCCATTCGGCATCGGGCTTCTGGCCGACCAGCTTGTAGAGGTCGCCAAACCCGCCTTCGGAAAGCTGTTCCGCTGCGCGCTGTGCGCCTGCCTCGAAACCGTCGACATCCTGCGCCAGCTCGCGAATAACCATGAAGGTACCGTTTCGGCCCAGATCGCGCGGCGCGTCGGCAAGGCTGCAATCGCCGAAGTCGGTGTAGCGGGAGAAATGGCCGTCGATCACCACCGGCAATGCGCCTGCAATATCGGCATCGGCGGGCAGATGCGGGCTTTCCGGCATGTATCCGGAATCGTTGTGATACCCGATCACGAATTCGCCCGGCTCGACGATGTCGCGTTCCGGTACCGCCCTGACAGAGCGCGTGGTCCCGCGCATCACCGGCTGCGAGATGCCGTCGCGAAAGCCGAAATGTTCGAAATCGGCACGATCGATCTCGTCCGAAACGGGTGCGCAATCGGTCTGGTGCAAGATGCTCCCGCCATAATTTTCGAGCAGGCCGGTGTGGACGATCAGCATCCGCTGCAAGGCTTCGGGCGTGGCGGCGTACAGCATGAGCGTGGCCTCTGCCGGACGGTCTCCCTTGGGATTGTCGTGCCAGCGCCAGCTTTCGGGACTGTCCTCTCCCCTGTCTCCATTGATCTTGTGACGGGCCGCCATCCCCATCCGGAAGGCAGGGGGCAGTCCGTCCAGGATGGCGTCCTTTGGCAGATTGGGCGCTTGAAATTTCGCCATGCCGGCAGCCGAAAGCCCGAAGAACACAGCCTGTCCCATCGCCCGGTCGGCATCGCTCGCTTCGGCGTCCATCGCTGCGCCGAACCCCATCAGTGGGCGATCGCCAAACGTGATGCTGAGAGAGTGGACCAGCGCATATTCCGCCCGCTGGCCTGCGGCGCGGGGGACGCGGGCGATGACATTTTGCGCCAGCAGTTCGTCAATTACGTCCTTCGCCTGCCCTCCCGGCATGGCATCGACCTGCATTGGCCGCCCCCGGACCCAGCACATCCAGTGCCCGAGGTCCGCCGGATCGTCCGGCAGGCGGATCGCGAGGCTGGCCGAATAGGGCAGCCGCTTCATTCCGCGGAAGACCAGCGCCTGCACCTCGTCGGTCTCGACCATGTTGGCCGTGCGAGGCATGGAACTGAAGCACCGCACCCATTCTTCCGCCTCTGTAGAGGTGCAGGCCAGCGAGGCGCCGACATGAATCTGTCCGTTATTGCGGATCTGGTCGGACGAGAATTCGGGGAAGCGGGCGTACCAGAATGGCGCGGCACGCTGCACGGTGCGGGTAAACTGCTTGAAAGCATCGGAGTCGAGCGCGCCGTCGAGCAGCATGAAGCGTGACCGGGGAAAGCCTTCCCAATTGCTCCACGCAGCCGTCTGCCCTTCGCTTGCACGGACGATGAAATCTTCGAGGTAATTTTCCCAGCTGCCGTCGAAATTGGAATAGAACGCGACCACCCGCGTTCCGGGCAGACGCCACCACCGCGCATAGTGGATCGTCCCCATGTTCCAGACGAAGCCGGGCCGGATGCCATGCGTCAGGATCATCCTGATGCCCCACAAGGCCAGCGAATGGAGGTATGTCCGGAACATCCCCCGCTTCAGCCGCCCGACCGCGAGAACGTGGTTCTGCGTATACCCCGGGTGGTCCTCTGCCGCCGTCAGCGCCTCCATGTGGCGCATGCTGGCCCGGTCGGTGCTGGGCGTCTCCGATTGCTCCAATGCGCGCAATCGCCAGAGAAACATGCCGACGCCTGCTCCGATAATGAGCGTCCCTGCAACCAAACCGAGAAGCGGAGCGACGAGCCAGCGAAGCTGTGTGTCGCCCTCCAGAACAAACCAGACCGCAACCGATGTCAGCGCGATGACCACCAGCGCGGGGAAGAGCACCAGAAGACCATCGCCGCTGCCGAGGAAGCGGAGTGCGATCTGCCGCCACCCCTTCAAAGGCCGGAACCGGGCGAGTCGCAGTCGCATCCGGTCCGTGCCGATATGAAATGCGTCCCAGCCGTCCCGCTTTGCCTCTTCCATCAGCGCCAGTTGCGCCGGCGTAGCCTCGGCCTGAAGAACGGGGTCGCTGCGAAGGATGCGCCGCAAATGGTTGAGCGTGAGGGTCGGATGGCTACCCCTTGCGGTTTCGGTCGCGACGTAATCGCGCAAGGTGCGCGCGGCAAAGTCGGAGAACCTGGCTTCACGTTCGACCTTCTCGACCGAAAACTCTTCCAGACCGTTGAAATTCAGACCCGTCGCGCCCCACGCCTTGCCGTGTAGCTTGACCACATTCGCTTCGAGGAAGATGCGCAGCCGCTCGCCGTCACGCAGTCCGCAATGCGCAAATACGGGTCGCAGCAGACTGCCTGCCTCTGCCTCGATCGCGGCGAGCGCATCGGAAATCTGCCCGTCGCAGCTGAGTTCGAACACGACGTCCAGACCACGCTCCGATTCCAGGACGACCAGCGAAGCGAAGTGGACGATGCCTGTCGCATCGAGCGCCGCGCGGATGGCAGCCTCGGCCGGATGGCCAAGGGCCGAAATCGTTTCTTCCACCTCCTCTTTCGTCGCGCCATCGGTCACAGGTGCAATCACGAGAAACATGGATTGCTGGCTGGCGGGAGATGCGTAGGTCAGTAGTCAGATTGCGTGGGAATGGGCCGGCATATCTGGACCTTTCCCGCCCTGCCCTTCGCGCGTGCCACCTTGTCTCTTTGCAGCAAAGCCGTGAAGCACCCGGCGATCTGGGCGACGGCGTGATGTTCGCCAAGGCAGCGATGTGCGCCGATGCCGAACATCAGGTCCGGTTCCTGCGGCGACCCGTCGGCGCCGTGTGCGGTCGATCCGGAAACTGCCCGGTTCGCTCCATTCGCGCGGGTCGCGCATGGCCGATTGCGTCGACACCAGGAGCGTCGTTCCTGCCGCAATTGTGCGCGGCTCGCCATTCACGGTCAGTGTCGTCTCGCGCGGGCAGTGGCGCCATTGGCCGGGTGCGAGCGCCGGGTTGAGCCGCCCTGCCTCCAGCACGATCTTGCGCATCGTGTCCGCGTCTTCGGATCGCGCTGCATCGCGGGCCAATGCCAGGGCTTCTGGCCGGTCCAGCAGCTCTTCCAGCATCTTTGCGCCGGCCAGCGTGTTGGTAGGAACGAAGCCCGCGGCCAGCCCCAGCAACATGGCGCGAATATCGCCGTCGGTAAGGGATTTCTCGTCGCGCTGCACCAGCAGCAGCCGCTCGACCAATGTCGTGCGGGCCTCGATCCGGGGACTTCCGCGATCGAGCACCTGCCGGTGGCGGGCAATGGCGTCGTCGATCACTGCTGTGAGGCGCACCTGCGCATGCTTGGCCAGCCGCCGCGTCGTCGGGTCGCCATAGGGATCGCCGAACAAAAGCGCCGATACCGCCAGCGTCCAGTCGGCAAACAGGTCCGGGTCGGGACAGGTCAGTCCGAAATAGCGCAGACAGATTTCCGTCGGCACCCGTCGCAAAAGGTCGGCGATAACGTCGATCTCGCCGCCGCTATTGTCGAGCAGGCCTGTGGTGAAATCGCGCGCCATCGCGCCGATCTGCCAGGTGTCTTCCGGCCTGAGGACCCGGGTAAGGATCGCGTGCAGCCGGTCATGCGGTTCGCCGTCCAGCCCCAGCAGGAAGGTCGATCCGCCGCCAAGTTCCTTCATTTCCGGGCCGAAGGGCACGGGGAAATCCTGCGGCCGCGCCAGCACTTCACGCACCTGCTCCGCCCGGGTGATGTGGACGAGCCCGGCAAGATCGAGGATCGGGCGATGGCTGCGCGCAAAGGCATAGACGTAGGGGATCGCCCACTGGGTCAGCCTGCCGGTCAGGCGTGCCCGCAAGGTGGCGGGCTGCAAGGCATCGATCGAGAACGGCATGGGCGGCTGCGAGCCGTCCGGCGCTTCGTCAGCCGCCTGCGCTGCGCGAATACCTTCGAAATACTTCGCCTTGGCCATAGCCGGTATAATCCTGCGTCGCTGGTGTGTGGAGGGCCCTGTCGTCAGTCGATGGCGAGCCCTGCCCGGTTCAAATGCCCGCAGAGAAACTCGACATGGCCCGCATCGTCGAACGGGAGCCAGTCGATGTATCGTTTCGAGAAGCCAGGTTTCGCCTCCAGCAGATCGCGCAAGGCATCCTCTGCTTCGGCTTGGCGCCCGCTCTCGGACAAGGCGGCAACCTTGACCACATGGCTGAACCAATATCCCGATCTCAGGCCGAGCGATTGCTCGGCGTTCTCGATGGCGAGCGGATAATTGCCTGACAGGAGGTGGGCCATCGCCAGCTGGCCGTGGAGGAAGAAGAGGTCGTGATCGGTCGGGCTGAGGCGACGGGCACGCTCCAGCGCGGCGATGGAGCGCGACCATTTGCTCTGGAAATAGTGCACTCCGCCCAGCTGGGCATGTGCCATGGCAAGGCTTGGATTGATTTCGATCGCCTGTGTCAGCAGGCGTTCGGCCCTCAGGACTTTGCCCAGCCACAGCTCCGCAATGCCCGCCAGCATGTAACCGCGCGCGTCGCCATTATCGGCCTGAATAATCATCTGGCCATCGCGCCGCGCCTGCCGGATGTCCTCTGCCGATCCACGGTTGAGCCAGAGGTCGCGAATGCGCAGCCAGAGCAGCTGGATGCGCGCCTCCACCGAAGCCGGATCCCGCTCGATCGCCTGTAAGAACAGCGTCCGGGCCTGGTTATTGTCGCCATCCGTCAGCCGGTTCAGGTGGAATCGGCCGCGCCAGATCAGGTCGGCGGCGGTCAGGTCGCCGCCTTCCTTGCGATAGGAGCGTTGCTGTTCAGCCTGTTCGATCCCCATGCCCAGCGCTGCGGCGATATCGGCGATCATCCGGTCGGTTCGCGGGCGGTCGGCGGCATCGCTCCATTCGTGCTTGTCGCTGCGGATCGTGAGGCCTGTCTCGGCGTCCTGCAGTTCGATGCGCAAGGTCGCAATGTCGCCCTGCCTGACGAGCCGACCCTCGACCAGATAGCGCGCCCCCAATGCCGACCCGACCGCGCGCGGCTCTGTTCCTCCGCTGGTCATGGCAAAGCTGCTGGAGCGGGCGATGATCGGCAGCCACCGGGTAACGGAAAGCGTCTCGATAAGGTCTTCCGCCAGACCGTCAGCCACGATCCGGCATTCCTCGCCTTCCGGCGAGACAGCGAACCGAAGGACGGCCAGCGCGCCCTTGTCGTCCATGAGCTCCTCGGCGGCAGGAGCGCTTGGTTTCTGCGCGATGGAAGCGTCCGTTATCGCCCCTGTATTCGTCTGGGATGCGGGCCCGGGCAAAGAACGGCGTTCGGCCAGCGACTGGCGCTCCTCGCGCAGCCAATCCTCGAAAGCCGATTCGCCTGCAATATCGAGACCTTCGAGAAATTCACCGGCATCGCCCATTCGCGCCCGGCTCACGCGGCGCGAAGACATCGATCGCCAGCCGGCCCAGATCGATGGACACCGTCTGGTTGTTGATCGCCAGAAGCTCGAATTTTTCATTCAGAAGCGGGCGCAGGTTCGACAATTCGCGCCGCAGACTTGCCCGTCCCTGCTCGGGCGCGCGGTCGTTCCACAACATGTTCTGCAGCCACGCCCGCGAGCGTTCGCCGCCCGGAGCCGTCGCCAACATGGCGATCAGGCCCTGACCGCGTTTGCTGCGGATGTCGATCCGGTTGCCCTCCGGATCATCCAGCCGGAAAACGCCCAGTAATCTGAGCGCGAACGCCCCGTTACGCGTCATGCTGCCCCCTGCATTGCCGCCCCATTGCGGTAAGTGCCTACCCTATAAGGTGGGGATTTCACAATTTTTTCCCGCTTGCCTCACGCTGCCTTCCCGCCTGCCGGTCACTGCATCTCTAGCCCGGTCTCGTGATCGGCGGGGGACACCGGTATCGCAGCGTCGCAAGCCACGCCGATGCGAAACCGGAACATCCACCCCCGCCCCGATCACGCCGTTGGCGAAAAAGGGGACACCACATGGATTACCGCAGCTGTCTTGAGAGGATTGCCGAAGGTAGCGAAAAAGCCTTCGCGGAACTGTATTCGGCAATGAGAACCGGTCTGATCGCGCAGGCACAGGCCGTTCTTGCAGGCGATGTCGCCGCAGCAGAGGATGCCGTCGACGAAGCGTTTCTGCACATCTGGCAACATGCCGCCCGATATGGCGGACACGGGGCCGCTGCAGGCTGGGTTCGCCGGATCGTCCGGAACAAGGCCATCGACCGCCTTCGCAAGGAAGGCCGGCGGATCAGCGTCCTGCCGCCTGAAAGCTTTCTCGATATCGTGGACACCGGAATGCGGCCCGACGGCCAACGCGATGCACAGGACATGTCCTCTCGTATCGCATCGGCACTCGACCACCTCTCGCCTGCCCAGCGCGAATGCATCGTCCTCGCCTATTTCAACGAGCTTTCGGTGCAGGATATCTCCGAAGCGACCGGAGCGCCTGCCGGTACGGTCAAAACGCGCCTCCATTACGCGCGCAAGGCCTTGAAGAAGGCCCTCGGCTCGAGCGAGCTAAGCACCCCTCATACCGCGCACAGCCGGGCAACGCCGCAACTCGCTCTGGCGAGCTGACCAACTAGCAATCCCTTTTCCCGGCGTCGCTTCGTTCCGCAAGAGATTGCAAAACTTTTGTCGCACTTGCCGCGCGGATGGTGCAGGCTGCGCCCGAGCGATGTGCAGCCAGGCTAATGTGGCGCACTCGGGGACGAGGGGATTTCGATGGACACGGGAAGCGATCCTGCCAGCGCGGCGGACGATATTGCGGCCGCAAACAGCTGGTCCGGACACCAGTCAGCCAGAAACCAGCGCGGCGGAAAACGCCTACTGGCATGACAATCTGCGGCTGCTCGGTGTCCTGATGACGATCTGGTTCGCCTGCTCTTTCGGAGCGGGCATCCTGTTTCGCGGCTTTCTCGACCAGTTCATGATTGGCGGTTACCCGCTTGGCTTCTGGTTCGCCCAGCAGGGTTCGATCTATATCTTCATCGCGCTGATTTTCTTCTACGTGATCCGGATGCGGCAGATCGAACGCAAATACGATCTGGACGATTGAGGGCGGACGGATGGAAACGCAGACTCTCATCTACATCTTCGTCGGGCTCAGCTTCGCGCTGTATATCGGCATCGCGATCTGGAGCCGGGCGGGCTCCACCAAAGAGTTTTACGTCGCGGGCGGAGGGGTGAACCCGGTCGTCAACGGCATGGCGACGGCCGCCGACTGGATGAGCGCGGCAAGCTTCCTGTCGATGGCCGGCCTCATCGCCTTCATGGGCTATGACGCGTCCGTCTATCTTATGGGCTGGACTGGCGGCTTCGTGATGCTGGCGCTGCTTCTTGCGCCGTATCTGCGCAAATTCGGCCAGTTCACCGTCCCCGACTTCATCGGCACGCGCTACTATTCGAAGACGGCGCGCGTGGTGGCGGTGATCTGCCTGATCTTCATCAGCTTCACCTACATCGCCGGCCAGATGCGCGGCGTGGGCATCGTCTTTTCGCAGTTCCTGCAGGTCGACATAACGATGGGCGTGATCATCGGCATGGGCATCGTCTTCATCTACGCCGTACTGGGCGGAATGAAGGGCATCACCTATACGCAGGTCGCGCAATATTGCGTGCTGATCACCGCCTACATGGTCCCGGCATTTTTCATCAGTTTCATGCTGACGGACAATCCCCTGCCGCAGCTGGGTCTGGGATCGCAGCTGAATGACGGGTCCGGGCAATTCGTACTGCAGCGGCTCGATACCATCCTCGTCGAGCTGGGTTTCGGCCAATACACTGCCGGCAAGAAGAGCATGATCGACATGTTCTGCATCACGCTCGCGCTGATGGTCGGCACGGCTGGCCTGCCCCATGTCATCGTTCGCTTCTTTACCGTGCCCAAGGCGTCGGATGCCCGCAAATCGGCTGGCTTTGCGCTGGTCTTCATCGCGCTTCTCTACACGACTGCCCCGGCCATCGGTGCCTTCGGCATTTACAACTTCGTCGATAAGACGAACGAAACCCCATACGCAGAGGCGGAAGGCTGGTTCACCAATTGGGAAGGCGCCGACCTGATCGCCTGGCAGGACAAGAACGAGGACGGCGTGATGCAATATCGCGCAGGCGCCGCGTTCGAGGGCAAGCCGGAATTTACGGGCGAAACCGGCGCATCGGGAGAGCGCCTGGTTGCCAACACTCCCAATCCCGATACCGACAACGAAGTCTATGTCGACCGGGACATCATGGTTCTGGCCAATCCGGAGATCGCCGGTCTGCCCGGCTGGGTCGTTGCCCTGATGGCGGCTGGCGGCCTAGCAGCGGCGCTGTCGACGGCGGCCGGTCTGCTTCTGGTGATCTCAAGTTCTGTCAGTCACGATCTTCTCAAAAGCACCTTCGCGCCCGGAATCTCCGGCAAGAGCGAATTGCTGGCGGCCCGAACTGCGGCAACGGCAGCCATCGTCGTTGCAGGGTATCTGGGCATTTATCCGCCCGGCTGGGTGGCGGAAGTCGTTGCCTTCGCCTTTGGCCTTGCCGCGTCGAGCCTGTTTCCGGCGATCTTCATGGGTATTTTCTTCAAGTGGATGAACAGGGAAGGCGCGATTGCGGGCATGGTCAGCGGGCTGCTCTTCACCTTCAGCTACATTCTCTATTTCAAGCTACTCGCGCCCGAGGCCAATGTGGCGGAGAACTGGTTCTTCGGTATTTCTCCCGAAGGCATCGGCGTAATCGGCATGCTCATCAACTTCGGGGCAGCGATAGCTGTCGCCGGGATGACCAAGCCAACACCACCGGAAATCCGCACACTTGTCGATTCGATAAGGGTCCCTCGCGGTGCAGGGGATGCCCACACGCATTGAGAGCAAGAATTTCTGCGGCCATCTCTTTGCGGGCGAGCGATTAGTCCGCGTCTTGCCCGAGTAACTGGCGCTGTACGGAGAGAAGCGGCCCGCGGGCCAAGCGTTCGCGGACCATCACCACGCCTCCCTGAAGTGGAAGAACCTGCGTGTACCGCTCGGTCCCCCCCTCCTTCTGCAGGCTCGTGAAGGATCGGCAGGTCAAGCGGGATGCGATCCTGTGCCTCTAATATCTTCGACGGCCGAATGACGGGATCGAGCCTCGGCAAGTCGAGCTTCTCTGCATCCTTCGGTGCATCGCAGAGCGGGCGCACTCCTGCGTCAAGCAGGGCCTCGTATGCTTGCACCGGATCGAAAAGCGCGACCTTCTTCTCTATCCGCTGGAGGTCGCCATCGACCCGCCGCAAATAGGCCGGCCACTCCATCGTCACGAGCTGGTCGAGCGCTGAAATTCCATGATCGCCGGGAAAGACTTCGCCTTCCGCCTGCAAGTAGATCGTCCAAAGGGGCAAAGACGCTCAGATGCGGATCGCTCGCCATCAGGCGCAGGGCAAGAATGCTCGTCGCCATGGGATCGCCCCGCAGCCGGATCGCCTTTGCTTCAGGCATCGGGCCTTCACTCTTGGGGGCCTCGCTCATGCGGCAACCGTGTTTGCGGGCTGTCTCGGACATTCGCGCGATTCCAGAAGGGCGCTGACCGCATTGCGGGTCATCCATTGGTGAAAATTGGCTGGGTTGCGCGATCCGCTGCTCGCTCCCCCGATGGCCGCAGCCGCGCTGCGCGCAGCCTTTTTGGCGATATCCCGCGCATCCGGCTTCTGCTTCGTCAGGGACACCGGACTGAAACCGAACCGTTTCTTGAATGCCCGCGAAATGACGCTGCGATTGGAAAATCCGTACCGTGCCGCGACCACGTCGAGCGCCTCGCGCCTATCTTTCCGGGCCGTCATGCCCTCGATCGCCCGGTCGAGACGAAAGCCGCGGATATACGATGCAACTCCCCCGTCGCGGGCGAAACGGCGATAGACCGAGGCCTGCGACACCCCCAACAACGCCGCGATACGGGGCGCACCCAACGAGGGGTCGGAAGGACAAGTCCCCTGCCGACATCGAGCATTCGTAATTGCTATCCAGCAGGAGCACGTCGCCGGGCTGCAGCGTCACATCGGTATCCTTGCCCCGCTGCTGATCGGCATGCTGCTGAACGTAGTCGTGCGGTCGGGTGAGTTCTTCGTCGCCGTGCCCGCGATGAGCATGCATGCGCCCGATTGGGGCATCACGCTGTTTGCGCTGATGTCGTTCGATCTGGTCGTGATGAACTTCTTCTACATGGTCGCCTTCGTCATGGCGCTGCGCAGCGTGCCGCTGTTCCCGCGGATGCTGCTGTTTGTGTGGATGCTGGATATCTTCATGCAGGTCCTGATCGGCTTCCGCATGGCAAACACCCCTGGCCTGCCGCCTGAAGTGGTCGCGCCGCTGGTTGCGCTGCTGAAAGGCAATCTGATGAAGGTGATGATCAGCATCACCATCTGGCTGCCCTACATGATCGTCTCGCACCGCGTGAACGTCACCTACCGCTCGCGCCTGCCGGTCTGAGGGCCGCATTGAGCCCGCGCTTACCTCATGCGCTCACGCGCTCGCGCGCACGGTTCTTCTTATAGAAGAGCCCGCCCGCATTCGCATGCCGCACCTGTCTCTCGCATGGCTGGAAAAATTGGTGGTGAGCCCTGCTGGGTTCGAACCAGCGACCTACTGATTAAAAGTCAGTTGCTCTACCAACTGAGCTAAGGGCCCAACCACCGGTTGGAGCGCCTAGGGCGATGCCATGGGCCGGTCAAGACACATGGCACAAGCAGCCCCTCATTAAGTTGCAATTCTAGTTGGTGGAGAGGCTCGCATCGACCGCGCCCAGATGCTTCGCAATCTGGCGGCTCTCCCGGTTTCGTGGCGGCCGCGCTGGCGAGATGCGCCGCCCGAAGGTCACCGGCCTGACGCCTGCAGCTGCCTGAAATCCGACAGCTCCGGCATTATACCGGGCGGGGCCTCCTGAGCCTTGCCAGCAAGTGCCGGAGCGAAAGGCCCGTCACAGGATCGCGCCAATCGGCGGCAATCCTTGCCGACGGACCAAGAACGAAACCCCGCTCGCGGAAACGCGGGTGGGGTATCGTCAATTCCGGGCCAGAGAAACTACCCCCCGACCACAAGATAATATCGAGATCGAGCGTGCGCGAACCCCAGCGCTGCCCCTGACGATTGCGACCGAACCTCGTCTCTATGGATTGCAGGACAGCCAGCATCGCAGGCGGCTCTGCATCGCTTTCGGCGACCATTGCCGCGTTTGCATAGGTGCGGAGCGATGGCCCAATCGGACGGCTGCTTACCGTGGGTGCCACGTCCAGAACGCCGATCCCGGCATCCTCGGGCCGCTTGGATCGCAGCATCGACAATAGCTTCAGGCCGCCCGTAGCGGACGTGCCGCTGGTTCGACCCCAGTGCGATCAGATAGCAATGCGTTGTTGCGCCGCCCATGCCCCACCCCTAGCCTGCCGGCACATCAGGGGAAGAGGGAGCTTCGATATGCGGCGTATTTTCATTCCGGCCATGGCCGCTGCGTGTGCCCTGTGCACGCCTGGCTTCTCTGCGCCTGCTTTCGCGCAGGATGCTGCCCCCGAGCAGGAATTGGGCGCGCAAGAAATTTTGTTTCGCGGGATTTATAGCGACATCATCGCCTTTCGCACCGCAAGAGGCCACGGACAGGTCCCCGCCATGACGGCGTATCTGGTGAAGCGCCTGTCCGATGCCGGATTTGCCGAGCCCGATCTGATGGTTACGGATTACGACAGCGACGGCGAACCGGTTCAGGGTCTCGTCGTGCGGTATCCCGGAGACGGATCGAGCGGAGCGAAGCCGATCGTGATGCTGGCCCATATGGATGTGGTCGATGCACTGCCCGAAGACTGGGAGCGTGATCCCTTCACCCTGACCGAGGAGGACGGCTTTTTCTTCGGGCGAGGGACGTCCGACAACAAGTACGGTGTCGCCAACCTCACCGCGACCTTCATCGCTCTGAAAGAGGAAGGCTGGACGCCGTCACGCGACCTTTACCTGGTCTTTTCGGGCGACGAGGAGACAGGAATGGTTTCCACCCGCGCACAGGCAAAGTGGGTGGCGGAAACCATCGATCCCGAATTCATCCTCAACTCCGATGCCGGAGGGGTGGAACTGGACGAGGATTTCACGCCGCTGGCCATGCTGGTGCAGGCGGCGGAGAAGACATACGCGACATTCGAACTGACGGTGACCAATCCTGGAGGCCACTCCTCCCGCCCGCGTGCCGACAACGCAATTTACGAGCTGTCGAATGCACTGACCCGCATTTCGCAGCACCGCTTTCCGGTGCAGGCGACTGCGCTGACCCGGTCCTACTTCGCGGCACTGGGTCAGACGGTACCTGGCGAACTGGGCACGGCCATGAGGACATTCGCGGAAAATCCCGAAGACGAGGGTGCGATTGCGGCATTGCAGGCAAACCCTGAAACCGTCGGCACTCTGGGGACGACGTGCATCGCCACGATGCTGCGCGGAGGGCACGCGGAGAATGCTTTGCCGCAAAGCGCCACGGCAACCGTGAATTGCCGGATTTTCCCCGGCGTGGGCGTCGCTGCGACCGAGGCGGTCTTGCGCGACGTGGTCGCCAACGATGCAGTGCAATTCGAGGTGCTGGGCGACGTGACCGAAAGCCCGGAGAGCCCCCTGAGAGACGATGTGCGCGGTGCCATCGCCGCCAGCCTGCGCAATCGCTACGGCCGCGACATTCCTATCGTTCCCTACATGGAAAGCGGCGGAACGGACGGGATGCATTACCGCAATCTCGGCTATGACACCGTGGCCATTAGCGGCGCGGGAAGCCGGTCGCAGGACATGTATGCCCACGGATTGAACGAGCGGCTCCGGGTCGATGCGTTCTATGCCGGCACCAACCATTGGCGGATCATGCTGGAGGAGCTTGCCGGCGAGTAACTGGCAGCGGCTAGCTGTACGTCGCTCAAATATCCTCGCAGATGCGCCCGTAAAGCTCGGGTCGGCGGTCGCGGAAGAAGCCCATGCCTGCCCGGTGTTTTGCGGCCAGCTTCAGGTCGAGCGTTGCAACGAGAACGCCCGTTTCCTCACGGCCGAATTCGACGACTTTCTCGCCCCATTCGTTCGTGACGAAACTGTGGCCGTAAAACGCCTGGCCGTCTTCGATGCCGATCCGGTTGGACGCGATCACGGGCATGCAGTTGGAAACGGAATGCCCCTGCATGGCACGCTGCCACATGGCGGAGGTATCGAATTCGGCATCGTAGGGTTCGGAGCCGATCGCGGTGGGATAGAGCAATAGCTCGGCTCCCATCAGGGCCATGACGCGGGCGGCCTCGGGATACCATTGGTCCCAGCAGATGCCGACGCCAATGCGGACCATCCGGCCGCCAACAGGCAAATCCCACACGCGAAAGCCGCCATTGCCGGGCCGGAAATAGAATTTTTCCTCGTAGCCGGGGCCGTCGGGAATATGGCTCTTGCGGTAGACGCCCATGACCTCGCCGCGCGCGTCGATCATCGCCAGCGAATTGTAATAATGCTGCCCGTCGCGTTCGAAAAAGCTCGTCGGAATTGCCACGCCAAGCTGCCGCGCCAGTTTCGCCATCGCGCGCACATTGGGATGATCGGCGGTCGGGCGGGCACGGTCGAACAGCGCCTCGTCCTCCACCTTGCAGAAATAGGGCCCGTCGAAGAGCTCGGGGGGCAGAACGATGTCTGCCCCCTTGCTCGCAGCGTCTGCCACGAGGTCCGAGACCGCCTCGATATTGGCGGCCGCATCCTCGCGCGACAAGTCGAGCTGGAGCGCGGCGACGGTAATCTCTGTCGAGTCAGGCATCGCCGCGCCCTAGCGCGTTTATCGCTTGCGGAACAGCAGCGTCATGCGGTCGCTTTCGCCAATGGCGGCACGGCGCGCACGTTCTTCGCTGCCCTCTTCGGCACCGCGATAGGAAGGTGCCCGTGTCCATACGCCGCCATCATGGTCGGCAGTGTCATTGGGGTTGGCGTTGACCTCGCTTGTGGAGACAAGCTGGAAGCCATGCGCCTCGACCAAGGCGACAACGTCCTTCTGACGCAGATAGCCATTGCTCCCGAGCGTGTAGTCGGCTGGCGCATCGGCCCGGGCACGGTGCTGCACAATTCCCAGCATACCGTCAGGCTTCAGCAGGTCCCGCATGCGGGTAAGCTCGGTATACATCACGCCCGAGCGCAGCAAATTGTGCATCTCGCGGAAGACCAGCACACGGTCGACCGTGCCATCGGTCGCGTCGCTGAGCTGGTCGGATGATACGACACCGTAAGGTGCACCGTTCAGGTTCCAGTCGCCGACATTCTCGCGGAAATTGCCCGGCAGGCCTTCAAAATAATTGGCAAAACGCTCACCGTCCGCAGCGGCGGGATCAGGTGTCAGACCCAAATAGCGGCCATTGCTGCCGAGATATGGTACCAGAATGCGTGCATACCAGCCGCTTGCGGGCATGTAGTCGGCCACCGTCATGCCGGGGCGGACCTGGAAGAATTCCAGCGTTTCGGCAGGATTGCGCCAGTTGTCACGGGCGCGGTCACCTTCGCGCCGAGGGTCGGCAAGCACGGTCGCCAGATCCTGGCTTGCAGTTGCAGTCGTTTCCAGAACAACGCCGTCTTGCTCGCATCATCCGCGTCCGGCTGCTCAACGCCCAGCACCCGCTGAAGAATTCCGCCAAGGATACGTTCGCCGGTGGAAGGCTGCTTGGTTTCCTGTGCCACAGCCGGAACGGCGATGGCAGCTGCGCACAGCGCAGCAGTGATGGTGGTGAATTTCATAAAATCTCTCCCTGTCGCGGGCGCAGACGCACCCAATGCGGCGTGCCACGGTTTTAAGACCATGGATGACAAGCCTCGTAACCGTTCCTACCTACCAGACAAAGAGGAGTTCCCAATGAGTAACATCGAAACCGCAATCATCGCCGGAGGCTGCTTCTGGTGCACCGAGGCCGTGTTCAAGGATGTCGTCGGCGTGTCCGAGGTCGAAAGCGGCTATATCGGCGGCCAGACCGAAAACCCGACCTACAAGGAAATTTGTACCGGCACGACCGGCCATGCCGAGGCTGTGAAGCTGACCTACGACACCGACGTCGTAAGCTACGGCGAAATCCTCGATATGTTCATGGGCACGCATGATCCGACCCAGCTCAACCGTCAGGGCAATGACATCGGCACGCAGTATCGCAGTGCGATCTTCCCGCTGAACGACGCCCAGCAGGCCGAAGCCGAAGCCGCGATTGCTCGCTGGAACGACAGTAATTCCGGTGAGGCCGTGACGACGATCGAAGGCGGCACATGGTATCCGGCCGAAGATTACCACCAGGAATACTGGGAAGGCGAAGGCCAGCGGAACCCCTATTGCCTCGCGGTCATTCCGCCCAAGCTGATGAAGCTGCGCAAGAGCTTTCAGGATAAGGTGAAACAGGACGCCTAAACGGCGTCCTTCGTCCACCGCGCGATGAAGAAACCGTCGAGGCCGCCTTCCTCGCGCAGCATTCCGGGATCGGTACGCAGCCAGCCTTCAGGCGGTTGGCTGCAACCCGGCTGGCAGCTCGCTGGCTGCAATCGGAGATGGGGTAAGCGCGACGCTCGCCGCACGCTCCTCGCCCTCCTCCATTTCAAGCGAACACACTGCGTAGACCAGCGTCCCGCCTTCCGGCAGCCATTCGCAGGCGCGCTCCAGAAGTGCTTCCTGCAATTGCGTCGTTTCCGTCAAGTGCTGTTCACCGATCCGGTGAAGGACGTCCGGATGGCGGCGGCAGGTGCCCGTCGCCGTGCAGGGTGCATCAAGCAGGATGGCATCGAACTGCTTGGCCGGCGAATAGGTCAGCGCATCGGCGACGACAATCTCTGCCTCAAGCCCTGTACGAAGCAGGTTCTCGCGCAGGCGTTCAAGCCGCTTCTCGCTGATATCGAGTGCCGTCACCTGCCAACCGGCCGCGGCCAGCTGGAGGGTTTTCCCTCCCGGTGCGGCACATAGGTCGAGCACGCGCTTGCCCTCGCCCGGGCCGAGCAGGGATGCGGGTAATGACGCCGCCAGATCCTGCACCCACCATGCGCCTTCTTCGAAACTTGGCAGGCGTTCGATCGGTGTGCCGCGCGGCAGGCGCAAATGACCGGGCGCGAGGGAGGTCGCTCCCATGGCTTCGGCGCGTGTCGCGGTTTCGGACACATCCTTCAGTTGAAGATCGAGCGGCGGCGGCGCGGTGAGACCGCGGGCAATCTCCGCCGCCCTGTCGCCCCAACGCTCGGCCACGTCGCGCGGCAGCGTCGGCTGCTCGGGCAGGCTCGCCTCTTTCTTCAAGAGAGTGGAAAATACGCCGTGCGCCAACCGCCGGCGGCCACCTGTCAGCAAGGGCAGGCAGGTGGCGATGACGGCGTGCGGCGGCGTCTCCAGCCGTAGCGCCTGCGCCAGCATCAGGCGCAGCACGTTTCTTTCCCGCGCATCGTCAGCGAGATTGCGCCGTGTCGCGCTGTCGATCAGCGCATCGAGATCGGTCAGCCAGCGCAATGTTTCGCCTGCCATGGCCCGCGCATGGGCCTTGTCTGCCGGGCCGGACAGGTTCGACAGAGCCGATGCCCCGGCCTTGTCCAGCGTCTCCCCGCGCGTCAGAACGGCGTCGAGGAGCCGGAGGGCGGCCTTGCGTGTGGGCTGGCCTGTGGCCGTATTTGCGGGGCTATTCATTGCAGGCAGCGGTTAGGCGGTATTGAAACCATGCGCCAGCGAAAGCATTTGTGAGTCATGGAACGTGCAACAAAACGCCCCGAAGGGTTCAAGAAGCCCGCGCATTGGAACGACGAGCCGGCGCCTGCGCCCCAGCCGATCGATGCGAGCGAGGAAGACCCGCAGGGCCTCTCGCCCACCCGCTATGGCGACTGGGTGAAAGACGGCATCGCGATCGATTTCAGTTAGAGCTTCAGATCCGGGTCAGTTCGATCCTGAGCCCATCCTTCGGTTTCGGGATGGGCCATGCCTGCCAGTCCGGATCCTGGCCATCCGACCAGTTCGATCCGGTAGCGCGTCAGCATATGCGCCATCAGCACCTTGATCTGCATATACGCGAAATGCAGCCCCAGACACATATGCGCGCCGCCGCCAAAGGGCATCCAGGCGTATTTGTGCCGCGCCTTCACCTTGTCAGGCGTGAAGCGCATCGGGTCGAAATCGAACGGATTGTCCCAATGCTCTTCGTCGTGATGGACGAAGTGCGTGTTGATCCCGACATGGGCGCCTGCCGGAATGGTGTATCCGCCGAATTCGAAGCTTCTTAGCGCGCGGCGCGGCGTCGAAGGGACTGGCGGGACCATGCGCAGCGCTTCCTTGAACGCCATTTCCGTCAGTTCGACCTTGCCGAAATCGTCATAGGCCAGATTGCCGGTGTCACCCGTCACGGCGCGCAATTCCTCGCGCAGTTTTTCCTGCCATTCCGGATGTTTGGCCAGCAGCCATAGCAGCGACGTGCCGCTCGACGTGATGGTGTCGTGCGCGGCCATCATCAGGAAGTTCATGTGGTCGGCTACTTCGCTCACTTCGAGCAGCGAGCCATCCTCGCGCGTTGCCGTCGCGAACTGGCTGAACATGTCCTGCCCGCCGCCTTCTGCGCGGCGCCGCACGGTTTCCCGGCTGAAGAAATCGATCAGGAACGCGCGGCCATCCACGCCGCGCTTCATCTGCGTGAAGGGCAGCGGCTTGCGGATCGGGGCGACAGAGGCCTGCACCGCATCGACGAAGGCCTGATTGATCGCGTCCGCCTCGGGACCGAAGGGCAGGCCGATGAAGCTCTCTGCGGCAAGGTCCAGCGTCAGCTGCTTGATCGCGGGATAGAACTGCATCCGTGTCGTGCTGGAACCCTCACCCCATTCTTCGACGGCACGGGCCATCCCGGCATTGAGCTGGCCCGAATAATGCCGCATCGGACCGGGCTTGAACGCGATCGACAGCGCGCGCCGGTCCATGCGGTGATGGTCGAAATCCATCAGCATCAGGCCGCGCGGGAACAGCTTATCGAGAATCGGGCCCCAGCCCTGTTCGCTGGAGAAGATCTTCTGCCGGTCGAACAGCACCAGCTCGCTGGCATCGGCCCCGATCAGGGCGACATTCCAGCCGCCGAAGCTCTTGACCCTGTAGACCCGGCCATAGGTTTCAACCATCCGGCGCGTGAAAGCATGCGGGTCCTTCAGCTGCGTGAAGGTATGACCGACCAGCGGGTAACCTGCTTCGCCCGGAATATGGGCCAGATCTTCGACCGCCGGCTTGCCCTCGCTCCAATGCGAAGGGATGGCGTCGGCGGAATGTTCTGCGGCTAGGGTGGCCATGAGAGGTGCTCCAGTGGCGTTTTGCTACTTACCTGAATGTAAGTAACGCGTTCCGGCCCTCATATCCAGCCCGATAGTTCCTGCCGCACGAGTGTCTCGAGCATGTCGATCCCGGACTTCGTATCGTTGAGACAGGTCAGTGCGGCGTAATGCTCTCCGCCGCCGTCGATGAACTGGTCGCGCCCCTCGATGGCAATTTCCTCCAGCGTTTCCAGGCAATCGGCGGAGAAGCCGGGCATCGCCACGGCCATGCGTTTGGTGCCCTTGCCAAGCTCCTCGTCGATCGTCGTATCGGTCGCGGGCTTCAGCCATTCGGCCGGGCCGAAGCGGGATTGGAACGTGGTCACGATCCGCATGCCCTCCATCCCTTTGCGCCGCGCAATCCTGTCCGAAAGCAACCGGGCGGTCTTGTGGCAGTGACAATGATACGGATCGCCCAATTCCAGCGTGCGCTGCGGCATGCCGTGGAAACTGAGCAGCAAGACCTCCGGGTCGAAATCGAGAGCATCCAAGCTGCGCGCCGAGATCCGCTTCCAGCGCGTCCAGATACGCCGGATGATCGTGGTAGGGCGGCAAGGTCCTGAGGCTCATCTGCCAGCGCAGATCGCCCAGCGTGTCGGCGGCCTTGTCGACGACCGTTGCCGTCGTTGCGCCGGAATATTGCGGATATAGCGGCGCGAGCAGGATGCGTTCGCAGCCAGCATCCATCATTTCGCGCAGCTTCGTGTCGATCGACGGATTGCCGTACCGCATGGCCCAGTCGACCATCACGCCGCCGCCCAGACGCACCTGGATGCGCCATGGCCTGCCGTTTCGTAATGGCGGCGAGCGGCGAGCCATCCTCCCCCCAGACCTTCTTGTAGGCGCGTGCGCTTTTCTTCGGACGGGTGTTCAGGATGATGCCGCGCAGGATCGGCTGCCAGGCAATCGGCGGTATCTCGACCACACGTCGGTCGGAAAGGAATTCCGCCAGATAGCGCTTCACCGACTTGGTGTCGGGCGCATCCGGCGTACCGAGATTGACCAGCAATACGCCGATGCGTCCGCTTTCAACCGGCGGGTGGTCGGCGGGGAGGTGTTGTTCAGCCCATGTCATGCGCGCTCACTTGGGCGAAGCGGCGCGCCGGTCAAGGGGGACTAAAGCCCGCCCGCCAGCAACGGCAGGCGGCGCAGGCGCAATCCGGTCGCGGAAAACAGCGCATTGGCAATCGCCGGTGCAGCGACGGTCAGGCCCAGTTCGCCGGGATCGAAGGCCGGTTCCTCGCTGGCGATGAAGTCGACCTCGACGTTCGGGCAGTCCGACAGGGCAGGCAGGTCGAGCTGGCCGAGGCGGCGGTTATCGGGCCGTCCGTTCTCCCAGACGGCGCTGCTACCCATGGCCAGCGCAAGTCCGTGAATCAGTCCGCCCTCGATCTGCTGCCGGGCAATATCGAGGTTGACGATCCGGCCGATATCGACGGCGGCGTAAAGGCTGGTCACGCGAATGCCGCCCTCGCTTTGTCGCAGCCTGCGCAACGCAGGCAATCCGGCCGCCGGATGCCGCATCGCCCATGCGGTGGCAGGCCAGCCCCTGCCCGGATCTGTCACGCCCCCCGCCCCACTGCGACAGCCGCGCGGCACGCTGGAGGCACGCGACCATGCGCGGGTCGCCGCCCAGCATGCCGATCCGGTAAGATAGCGGCTCGCGTCCGGCCTTGGTGGCGATCTCGTCGATGAAGCTCTCGGTGAAGAACGCCGTGTAGCCATGCGCCCCGCCCCGCATCCGGCTCGTCGGGAGCAAGATCGAGACAGGGGCCTGATAAACCCCTGCATCGGGTATTCCGTAAGGCGGCAACGCGCCCTCGCAGGCCAGGGCATCCCGCTTGCCCGCGGCGGCCTCTATGGCAGCCTGCCTGCTATCGCCAGCGAACAAGCGGCGGCCCGTTTCCTTCATGGTGCTCGGCACGGCGAGCCGCGTCCGCATCGCCGCAATCGCGCCGCTGCTGTCGAACTTTGCCGCCAGCAATGCAGCGACCGGCGTGCGTGGCGGGGCCCGCAATGTTTCCTGCTCGCGGGTCCACTGCAATTGCACCGGCCTGCTCACCTCGGCGGCCAGCTGCGCGACCTGTGCGGCATGCTCGTGCTCGAGCCGCCTGTCGAAGCTACCCCCTGCCGGCAGCGGGATAAAGGATCACGTCTTCCGCCGACAGGCCGATGGCGTAACCAGCCGCCTCCCGTGCGCGCTCCGGCGCCTGCGATGCCATCCACAATTCCAGCTTGCCATCGCGCAGCCACGCCGCCGCCGTCGAGGTTTCAAGCGGCGTATGCAGCGCCGGCGCGACATCGTAGCGACGGGCGATGCTGGCCTGCCCGAAATCGGCCCCGGCCTCTCCCCGCGCGGCGATGGTATAGACCTCGCCTTCCCGCACTGCTGAATCCAGCGCTTCTTCTATCGTGAACGCTGTCGACCGGGTCCGTGGCCGAAAAGCGGACATCCACCGCGTCCAGCGCGCGCTCGGCAGCCCAGCTCGTTTCGGCGATCGCGGCCAGCCAGTCGTCTCGTTCGACGATAGCTACGACCCCTTCAATTCCCTCGCCTGCAGCGCGGTCATACCGCGCAACGCTGGCCGACGGGCTGACCGGCGCGTGGCGGATGCCGGCGTACAGCATGTCGGGCAGGCGGATATCGCCGGCGAAGAGATGGGTCCCGTCCACCTTGGAAGGCAGATCGAGCCGCGGGAAAGCGGATGGTCCCTCTGCCTCTCCGGGTAGCGGAGTTTCGGCCGCCGGCAAGCACGCGCAAGGGCGGCGGATCGGGCGGATCGAGCAGCGCAGCTTCGGCTGCCAGATCGGCGAAGCGAAGCTGGTTCGTCTCGTGGACCACGAACCCGGCGCGCGTGTCGCAAAGTTCGGGCGCGACACCCCAGCGGTCCGCCGCCGCCTGCACCAGCAGGGCGCGCGCCGTCGCGGCGGCTTCGCGGGCAGGTTGTTCGTAGGCGGAAAGCGTCGTTCCGGCGGCAGTTGCGGTCAGCCGCGTCTGCTGGGCGAAGCGCGTCGCGACGATCCCGTCATCCGGTTCCGACACACCCGGGATGTCGGGCATCCATAGCGGTGCCCATTTCGCGGCGAGCGGGATATTTGCGTAGGCCCCACTGACGGGTGCGTGCTCCACGGCAATCTGACGCCAGTCTGCGCCCAGTTCGGTCGCGACGATCTGCGGCAGAATGGTGGAGACCCCCTGCCCCATTTCGAGCTGCGGGACCGCGACCGTGACGACACCGTCCTCGGCAATCTTCAGCCAAGCCCCGAATGCGGTCTCGCCTTCTGCGGTGACAAGCGGATCAGGGAAGCTGCGCGGCCATAGCGCCCATGCGACGACAAGCCCGCCGCCCACGGCGGCCCCGGCCAGCAATCCGCGCCGAGAAACCCGCATCGGCTCAGCCTGCCTCCTGCTTCAGCCAATCGGCGAGCTTTGCCGCAATCGGTGTAAAGGCAGCCCCTGCCTCGCCATCCTCGGCAGCAGGTGGTTTGCCCGCATCGCTGGCCTGCCTGATCTCGAGCGTGAGGGGTATGCGCCCCAGGAACGGCAGTTCCAGCCGCTCGGCGATTTTCTCGACACCGCCCTGACCGAAGGGATCGCTGGTCTCGCCGCAATGGGGGCACTGATAGCCCGCCATGTTCTCGACCAGTCCGATCACCGGCACGCCCGCGGTTTCGAACAGTTGTCCGGCACGCGCTGCGTCGATCAGCGCCAGATCCTGCGGCGTGGAAACGATGATCGCACCGGCGGGCTTGAATTTCTGCACCATGGTCAGCTGCACATCGCCCGTGCCCGGGGGCAGGTCGACCAGCAGCGTTTCGACATCGCCCCAGTCTGCCTCGATCAGCTGACCGAGCGCGCCAGCCGCCATCGGTCCGCGCCACGCCAGCGCCTTGCCCGGCGCAATGATGTGCCCGATGGAGAGCATGGGAATGCCCAGCACACCTTCGACAGGCTGCAGCCTGTCGTCCTTCGCCACGGGTTTGGCACCGGTGGAGGCCAGAAGCGTCGGCTGCGAAGGGCCGTAAATATCGCCATCGACCACGCCGACCTTGTGGCCCATTCGTTTGAGCGCAACGGCAAGATTGGCGGTCAGCGTCGATTTGCCGACACCGCCCTTGCCCGATCCGACGGCGATAATGCGCCGCGTTCGTGCGCTGGGCCATGATCGCAACGCGTGCCTCGGTAATATCCGGATGCGCTGTCGCCTGTGCCCTGGCCTCTGCCTCCAGCGCGTCGCGTTCGCTGGCAGATAGCCCTGCCCCGTCGAGGATCAACGTTGCCGCGCTCCCTCGCACGACAAGCGAGCTCAGCCGCGCTGCCACATCGCCAGCCGGCGTATCGATAAGGGCGCTGCGAAGCGCGGTTTCGACCTGTTGAGACCCATCGTCCATTGCGCCGCAGCCCTAGCAGCAATTTTGCGCGCGCAACCCCTGTTTTTCCGCCAATCCCTACCTATAAGGTATGGCATGACAGACATGGACGGTTTTCGCAGGCGCCTAGGCCTGGCGATGGCGGGCAAGAGCCCGTGGGGCAAATCCCCGAATGGTAATGGTTCCGGCGGTGATGGCTCCGACGGATCAGGTAGTCGATGCTGGCGGCAGAAGGCGGCGGCGACAGCTCCGGTCCGCGCAATCCGTGGGTTCCGCCGACCGGCGGCAGCTCGCAGGAACCGCGCCGATCCGCCAAGATCGAAGACATCTTCAAGAACCGCGGTCCCGAAGGTCCGCGCCGTGGCGGCCCCGGCGGCCCGAATTTCCGCCTGCCTCCGCGCGCTGGCGGCAAAAGCTGGTTCCCGATCATCTTCGGTGCGCTTCTCCTGCTGTTCCTGTTCATGACCAGCACGCACCTGATCCAGCCGCGCGAGCAGGCCGTCGTGAAAACGCTCGGTAATTACACCCGCACGATGGAACCGGGCCTCAACTTCTCCTTCCCCTACCCGATCGAAGTCGTCGAAGTGGAAGACGTGCAGGGCGTTCGTGCCGTGCAGATCCCCGGCACCGACAGCCAGGTCAAACTGATCCTGACCGGTGACCAGAACCTGGTCGATCTGAGCTACATCGTCCGCTGGAACATCAAGGATCTGGAAGATTTCAAATTCCGTCTCGTCGAGCCGGTAGAAACGGTCAACGAAGTCGCAGAGGCCGCGATGCGCGCCGCCGTTGCGGAAAAGGAACTGGACCAGACCTTCTCCGGTCAGGGCCGTGCCGAAATCGAGCAGGACGTGCGCGAACGGATGCAGACCACGCTCGACACCTATCAGGCCGGCATTCAGGTTCTGGGTGTCGAAATCGAAAAGGCCGACCCGCCCGCAGAGGTGGTCGACGCCTTCCGCGATGTGTCGGTTGCCGAGCAAAACGCCGACGCCGCCCGCAACCAGGCGCGCGGTTATGCGCAGCAGGTGCTGGCACAGGCCGAAGGTGAGGCGCAGGCATTCGACCAGGTCTATGCGGAATACCGTCTCGCACCCGAAGTGACGCGCCAGCGTCTGTATTACGAAACGATGGAGCGTGTTCTGCGCGATACGGACAAGACGATTGTCGAAACAGACAGGGTGACGCCGTACCTGCCGCTGCCGGAAATCCGCCGGAGGGCGCAGCAGTCTGCGCCGAGGCAACAGCTCCAGCCGCAACGGGAGGACAGTAATCATGAGCACTGTCTGGCAGAATTATCGCCTTGCTGATTTTCGCCGTTCTGGCCGCCATTATCGTTTTCGCATTGAGCGCCTTCGTCGTGTCGGAGGAAGAGCAGGCCGTAGTCATCCGGACGGGTAATCCGGTCGGTACCGTGAACACGCCCGGCGGAGAGCACCAAGGCCGGCCTCTATTTCCGCGTTCCCTTTATCGAGAGCGTGCAGGCTGATTGAAAAGCGCCTGCTCGACCTTGAAATGACCGACGAGGAAGTCCTTTCGAACGACCAGCAGCGTCTGCTGGTCAATGCCTATGCCCGCTTCCGGATCGTCGATCCTGTGCGGATGGTCGAACGTGCCGGCACGACCGATGGTGTCCGGAATGCTCTGGAGCCGATCCTCAACTCGGTTTTGCGTCAGGAACTGGGCCGCCGGACATTCCAGGCAATGCTGACCGCCGAACGCGGGACGGCGCTCGCCAATGTACGGGCCAATCTGGACCGTCAGGCCGCGCAGTACGGCGCAGAGATTATCGATGTGCAGATCAAGCGCACCGATCTTCCCGACCTGCCGCTTCAATCGGCCTTCCGGCGGATGGAATCGGATCGTGAACGCGAGGCGCGCACGATCCGGGCGCAAGGGTCGCGCGATGCGCGGATCATCCGCGCTGAAGCAGACGGTGAAGCTGCCAACACCTACGCCGACAGTTTTGGCAAGGATGCGGAATTCTACGACTTCTACCGCGCCATGCAGAGCTATGATTCTACCTTCGCGAGCGGTGATGCCACCGGCGAGAGCAGCATCATCCTGTCGCCGAACAACGAGTATCTGCGCCAGTTCCGCGGCAATCGTTAAGGCTGCCTGGCATCGGCGCTCGTCGACACACGGGCGCCGTTCGCAGACCTGCGCGGGGGCGCGCTGCGCCTGTTCAATGGGTATTCAGTCCGAATTGGGCTGAAACCCTTCGCAAGCGGGGGCGTAGTTTGATTGAAGTTATGAAAAGGAACGAGAGGACGTGAAACCTGTGCGATATGCCTATGGACTTTCCACCGCGCTGCTGATCGGCGGCGCAACCGTTTCCCTCATCACCGGCCAGCCTGCCGGAGCGCAGGTCGCGCAGAACGACGATGCCCGCATGTCGAGCATCGCGCCGCGCGCCGGAGCGCCGGCCAGCTTTGCCGACCTGACCGCGCAGCTGCAGCCATCGGTCGTGAACATCTCCACCCGCCAGCGGGTCGAGGTGCAGCAGAGCCGAAATCCCTTCGAAGGGCACCCCGTTCGAAGGCCTGTTCGGCAATCGCGGCGGCAGCGAATGGCGAGCCGCAAACACGCGAGGCGCAGTCGCTCGGTTCCGGCTTCATCATCTCTGCCGATGGCTATGTGGTGACCAACAATCATGTCGTCTCGCCCAGCGGGCGCGGCACGGTGGAAGAAATCACCGTCACCATGCCCGACGGCACGGAATACGAGGCCGAACTGGTCGGCGCCGACGCGCAGTCCGACCTTGCTGTCCTGAAAATCAGCCGCAGCGGCGATTTTCCATTCGTCGAAGTTCGGCGATAGCTCGCAGGCCCGCCCGGGCGACTGGGTCGTGGCCATCGGCAACCCCTTCGGCCTCGGCGGAACAGTGACCAGCGGCATCGTCTCGGCCGTCTATCGCAACACCGGGACGGGCGGCGCATATGACCGCTACATCCAGACCGATGCCAGCCATCAACCGCGGCAATTCGGGCGGTCCGCTGTTCGACATGCAGGGCAATGTGATCGGCATCAACAACGCCATCTTCTCGCCCACCGGCGGCAGTGTCGGGATCGGTTTTGCTATTCCTGCAGAAATCGCTGCACCGATCGTCGAGCAGCTGAAAGGCGGCCAGGCGATCGAGCGCGGCTATCTGGGTGTGCAGATCAATCCGGTGACCGATGACGTGGCCGATTCACTCGGCATTGCGCGCAATCGCGGCGAATTCGTCCAGTCGGTCGTGCCCGATGGCGCGGCAGACAAGGGCGGTATCGCAGCCTGGTGACATCGTGACCAAGGTAAACGGCGAAGAAGTGACGCCGGAGCAGACGCTCTCCTTTCTCGTCGCCAATATCGCGCCGGGCACGCGCATTCCGGTCGAACTCTATCGCGACGGCTCGCGCCGGACGGTCCAGCTGACCGTCGGCAAGCGCCCGACTGAGGACGAGCTGCGCCAGCAGCAGATGTTCGATCCCGATGCCGATGCCGGGACGAGCCGGAAGGCGACGACAGCGAAATGGTGGCCGAGAAGCTGGGTCTTCAGGTTCTCGACCTGACTCCGCAGATCGCCCGCCAGCTTGGGCATCTCGGCCGATACGCAGGGTGTGGTGTCGGCCTGTCGACCCAATTCCGACGCGGCGCGCAAGGGTCTGCAGCGCGGCGACGTGATCCTGTCCGCGAATTATCGCGCAGTCTGCCAGTATCGACGATCTGGAGGCATCGTCGTCAGACAGCAAAGCGATGCAAACCGCGACGCAGTGCTGCTGCGCATCCAGCGCCGCGGCCGCCCGGCTGCTTATGTGGCGGTCCGCCTGCGCTGATAGAGCCAACCTTAAAGGCTAAGAAAAGGCCCCGTCGGAGCGATCCGGCGGGGCCTTTCTTTTTGGAGTGAAGCGCTATTGCTGCGGTGCGAGCGCTGCTTCCAGCCGGAGCAGGTTGTCGCTGCTGCGGCTGGCTGGCGGGCAGACGTCCGCATGGGCGCCGGGCGGACGGAGGATTCTCGACCCGCACCGGAGGAGTGGATTGCGGCGTCGGACGCGTGACAGTTACCCCGCCGCCGCTGCCGCTGCTCGCACCGCCGGTCGCCCGTTCAAGGAAATCATCGCTTGCCGCCTGCGGCTCGCCGTCTTCGCCGGTATCGCGGCCGATACCGATCCGTGCCCGCCCGGCTGGTTCTCGGGGAACCCTTCTCCGCGCCCGGGCCGCGATGCACCGCCCGGCTCGACCAGATTGCCCTGCTCGTCGATGTAATAATAATCGCTGGGATCGCCGTACATGACCTCGTCATCCGGCTCCAACTGCCACTCCGGCAGTTCGAGTTCGGTGTTGAACGGTTCGATCGGCCGGTCTTTCACGGCGTAGCGCATGAAGGCGGCAAATGCCTGCGCCGGTGCGCGGCCGCCCTGCAGGCCGGACGACGCGGCTATTGTCGTCCTTGCCCATCCAGACGCCGGTCGTGATGCCGCTGGAGAAGCCTACGAAATAGCCATCCTTGTTCGAACTGGTCGTGCCGGTCTTGCCTGCAACCGGACGTCCGATCTGCGCCGCGCGGCCCGTCCCGGTGGCAACGGCCGCCTGCAGCAGATCCGTAATTCCGGCGGCAACATAATCGGGCACCAGCTTGGTAGAGCGGGCGGGCTGGATGGGAATAGATCGTCTCGCCGCCAGCCGTGGTCACCTTCACGATGCCGTAGGGCTCGACCGAATTGCCGCCCTGCACTCACGGCGGCAAAGGCGCGGGTCATGTCGATCAGACGCACTTCGGAACTGCCCAGCACCATCGAGGGAAAAGTCGAAATTTCCGACGTGATGCCGAACCGGCGCGCCATCGACGCGACCGTGCCGAAGCCGACCTCGTTACCAAGCTGCGCCGCGACGGTGTTCTTCGAATAGGCGAATGCGGTCCGCACGCTCATGTCGCCGGCATAGCCGCCGCCCGAATTGCGCGGTGTCCAGCCGTCGATCGTCGTCGGCGTGTCCGACCCGCTGTCTTCCGGCTTATAGCCGGCTTCCAGCGCAGCGAGATAGACGAACAGTTTCCAGCTGGAGCCGGGCTGGCGCAGCGCCTTCGTCGCGCGGTTGAAATTGGTCTCCACATAATCGGTCCCGCCGACCAGCGCGCGGATCGCCCCGTCGCGGTCGAGCGCGACCAGCGCGCCCTGCGCGCCTGCGGGGGTGTTCGCCTTGATCGAAGCGGTTGCCGCACGCTGCATTCCGACATCCAGCGTGGTCCATACCTCGATCGGTTCGAAGGTCTCGGGCAGCAGGATATCGAGCTGGGGCAGCGCCCAGTCGGTGAAATAGCGCACGGAATTCTGTCCGGCGCTGTCGTCCTTCAGATTGACCATGGAGGGATCGACATTGGCCTCGCCTGGCTGATCCGGCCCTGCTCGCGCATCAGGCGCAGGACGACATTGGCGCGGCCAACGGCAGCATCGACATCTGCGGTGGGGGAATACCGACTAGGAGCCTTTACCAGCCCGGCGATAATGGCCGCCTCGGCCACCGAAAGTTCGGTCGCGGGATGGCTGAAGAATTTGCGGCTCGCGCTGTCGATCCCGTAGGCGCCGCCGCCGAAATAGACCTTGTTCAGATACAGCTCGAGGATCTGCTCCTTGGAGAACTTGTATTCCAGCGCCATCGCCAGCACCGCCTCGCGCATCTTGCGGTCGAAGGTGCGGTTGGAATTGAGGAAGACATTGCGCGCCAGCTGCTGCGTGATGGTCGACGTTGCAGAGACCCGGCCATTGCCCGTCGCCGCGGTATAGACCGCGCGCACCAGACCCAGCGGATCGACGCCGTAATGCGAATAATACCGGCGATCCTCGACCGAGATCATCGCCTCTTTCATCACCCGCGGGATCTCGCCGCGTTTCCAGCCATTGCCCATAGCTGGGGCCGAGTTCGACAATCTGCGTGCCGTCGCGGGCGCGCACGACGATGGTCTGACCCGTCTGCTGCGCCTTCAGATCGTAATAGCCGGGCAGCGACCGCGCGGCGAACAGCACCGCAAGACCGAGGAACAGGGCGCCCATCAGCGCGACGAAGATGCCGGTAAAGACAATGCGCCGCGTCCAGCGCGCAAACGCACCGCGTTGTGGTTTCGGCTCCGAACGGCGTTTCCGCCTGCTCCCGGATTTGCGCGCCGCCTTACGGCGACTGCCGCGCTCTACCATCCCGCTCGGGTCTCCCTGTCGCCCGGGCGAGAACCACCCGGCGTCGTTTCGAACCCGTAACTAGGGCAAGCTAAGCAGAGAGTGAACGGGTAAATGTCCACTTCATCGCCCGCTTTACGCATCCGGTTCGAATTCCAGCGCCGCGCTGTTGATGCAATAGCGCAAGCCGCCCTGATCCTGCGGTCCGTCGGGGAAGACATGGCCCAGATGCCCGTCGCAGTTGGAACAGGTCACTTCGGTGCGGATCATGCCGTGCGTCGTGTCGCGGTGTTCGTCGACGAGATCGCCCTCGGCGGGCTTCGGTGAAAGCCGGCCAGCCGCAGCCGCTGTTGTATTTCGCATCGCTTTCGAACAGCTTCTGGCCGCATCCGGCGCAGACATATTCACCGTCGTCGTAATGCTTGTCGTATTTGCCGGTGAAAGGCCGCTCCGTCCCCGCCTCGCGCAGGACATGGAACTGCTCGGGCGAAAGCTTCTCGCGCCATTCGCTGTCGGGGGTGGTTTTCGGATCGGAAGCGGGGTCTGTCATCATAGTCTCCTTTGCAGCAGATATGGGAATGTTGCCCCTAATCCTCAACCATCCAGCTCGGCGTACTGCTCGGGCGGGTGCATGTTTTCCATCCGCTCCTTCAGCAGGGGCCGGAAGCTCGGGCGGCTCTTGAAAACCTGATACCAGCCGCGCGCCTGTTCATGGCCTGCCCAGTCGATCCCGCCGAGATAGTCGGCGACCGAAATCTGCGCGGCTGCGCTGCAGATCGGCCAGGCTCATCTGCGAACCGGCCAGCCAGGCGCGGTTGTCGACCAGCCAGTCGATATAATCGAGATGCCCATGCGCCAGCTTCATCGCTTCGCGCAGGATGCGGCTGTCGGGTGGCTGTTTGTAGACGATGCGCTTCTTCATGCGCTCGTGCAGCAGCGGCATCGTGACATCGCCGAAGAAATTCTCGTCGAACAAGGACGTCAGGCGGCGGATCTCGGCGCGCTGCATCGCAGTGCCGCCGATCATCGGCGCCCTGTCGTTCGTTTCTTCGAAATATTCGCAGATTGCCTGGCTGTCGCACAGCGTCAGGTTCTTGTCCGGATCATGCAGGACAGGCGTACGGCCCGCCGGATTCAGCGCCCAGAAATCGTCGCCTGCAGCCCAAGGATCGGCGCGCACGAGATCGTACGCAACGCCCTTCTCGCTCAGGTGCAGGCGCACCTTGCGGCTGAACGGGCAGAGGGGAAATTGATGGAGGTGCCACATGCATTTCCATCATGCCGCATGTCTGCGCCTTCGTCCACACGCGCCGCAATCTGCGTGCAGCGCAAAAAAACTAACGAATTCGGGCGCCTTCGAGCGCGCCTTCCATCTGGCGAGCCGCATCGCGCAAGGCCGGAAGCATGGCCTGCATTGCGCCAGACAGGCCGGCCATCCGGTCCATGGCCTGCGGCAGTTCGCGTTCGATCACCTGCGGCACATCGGATGCCTCGGGCAATGCCTTGCGGATCGTCATGTCGGGATCGATGTCCTGTGCGGTCTCGCCCGCCATATCGGCAGCGGCTTCGGCAAGAGGAGCGATCGGCAGGTCGAGCAGGACCTGCGACAGGGCCGCGACCGTTACCGCCAGTTCCTGCTGGAACGCAGGATCGGAAAGCCGATCGGTCAGCGCGGCGATATCGCCATCCGTCTGGATGTCCTGCGCAGCGGCAGGAGCGGCTGTGCCTGCAAGAGCCAGCCCGGCGGCGACGGGAAGAAAGATACGCATGACAGAACCCTCTCGTGAGCGTGGAAGCGAATACGTCTTTGTAGGAAGTCCGCCCTGAGCGGAGCCTGAATACGCTGCCGAAATGCGCGTCAGACGCCCGATGCATCCAGCAGCAGCAGGCAAGCGGGCATGGCGTCCTCGATACCGTTTCCGTCCCGTAATTCCTGCGCGCTCTGGCCGACAAGCTGGCTGACCTGTTCGCGGGTCATGCCGCGTGTCGTCCATCACCTGCGCCATGCTGCGTACGAAGAATTCTTTGCCCCGCTGCCCGAGCGGTGGATATGCGAGCGCCGCCTCGTTGCCGCGTTCCTGTCCTGCCGAGACCAGCGCAAATGCAGCCGAGCAACGAAGCGCTGCCTGCTGCTCCAGCGACATCGGAGCCGCCGCATCCGGCAGTGTCGGATCGATGAGCGGCGCGGCCTGAATAAGCGCCAGGGGCGCGGCAGTCAGCGGCGCAAGAGCGAGCGGAGCAAGAAACTGGATCATGGCATTAGCCTATAACGCATTAATCTGAACCGATCCTGCCTCTTTACGCCCCTTCCTCTTTACAGGGGGCCTGAGGAAGGCCGAAAGGCGGGCGGACCTTTTTATTCAGGCCAGAGGACCCATCCCCCATGAGCACCTACCCCGATCTCCATCTTCTTGTCGGCGGCGAAAAGCTGAGCGCTGCCGGGCGCGAGACGCTCGATGTGCTCGACCCGGCGACCGGCGAGACGATTGCGGCCCTACCCAAGGCAACGAAGAGCGATCTCGATATGGCGCTCGGCAATACGGCCAGTGGCTTCAAGACATGGCGCAAGACCCCGGCGGACAAGCGCGAGGCGATCCTTCGCAAAGGCGCCGCAGAATATCCGCGACCGGGCGAAGGACATCGGGGCGGCGCTGACCCGCGAGCAAGGCAAGCCGCTGGGCGAAGCGATCGGCGAGACGATGTATTCCGCCATGCTGCTGGAATTTTACGCCGGCGAGTGCAAGCGGCTCTATGGCCGAACGCTGGTCCGGCCCGAAGGCAGCCGCGTCGAGGTGCAACAGCATCCGGTCGGCCCTGTTGCTGGCTTCGCCGCGTGGAATTTCCCCTCGCTCAACGTGATGCGCAAGATCGGCGGGCCGCTGGCCGCAGGCTGCTCCGTCATCGTCAAGCCGAGCGAGGAGACCCCTGCCGCCGGCCTGATGATCGCCCAGGCGCTGCTGGATGCAGGCGTTCCGGGTCGAAGTGCTGCAGGTCGTGTTTGGCGTACCGGACGAGGTCAGCACGCATTTGCTGGGCAGCCCGATCATCCGCAAGGTCACCTTCACCGGCTCGACCGCCGTGGGTAAACACCTCAGCAAGCTGGCAGCGGAGGATCTGAAAATCACCACGATGGAGCTGGGCGGCCACGGCCCGGTGCTGGTGTTCAAGGATGCCGACATCGAAACCGCGCTCGACACGATGGTCGGCAATAAATTCCGCAACGCCGGACAGGTCTGCGTTAGCCCTACCCGCTTTCTGGTCGAAGAAGACGTGTTCGAGAAATTCCGCGACGGCTTTGTCGAGCGGGCGGAAAAGGTGAAGGTCGGAAACGGCTTCGACGACGGCGTCCAGATGGGCCCGATGGCGAACGATCGCGGTCCCGATGGCATCCAGAAAAAGCTCGGCGATGCGAAGGAAAAAGGCGCGAAATTGCTGACCGGCGGCGAGCGGATCGGCAATCAGGGATATTTTCATGCACCCACCGTGCTGAGCGAAGTGCCTATCGACGCCGAAATCATGAACGAAGAGCCGTTCGGTCCCGTCGCCCTGATCAATCCGATGGCCGGTGAAGACGCGATGATCGAAGAGGCGAATCGCCTGCCCTACGGTCTGGCAGCCTATGCCTGGACCAACGATCCGGCACGCCGCCGGCGGCTCGCGGCCGAAGTGGAAGCCGGCATGCTCGCCATTAACACAGGCGGCGTCAGCGCGGTGGATGCTCCCTTTGGCGGGGTAAAATGGTCGGGACACGGGCTGGAAGACGGCGCGGAAGGCGTCGCGGCCTGCATGATCACCAAGACTGTGCACGAGGCCTAACGGGCCGCCAGCGAAGTTGACGAGGGACTGCCCGGCCCGCAAGGCTGTGCAGGCATTTTAAAAGGAGAGAGACCATGTTTAGTCACGTGATGCTGGGCGCCAACGACATCGAGGCGTCGAAAAAATTCTATGACGCCTGTTTCAAGGCGCTGGGCGGGCGCGAGGGGTCGATGGATCCCAAGGGCCGCGTCATCTACATGCACAATGGCGGCATCTTCCTGCTGTCGAAGCCGCTCGACGGCAAGGACGCGACTTGCGCCAATGGCGGCACGATCGGGTTCGCTGTCGACAGCTCCGAACAGGGGGATGCGTGGCATAAAGCGGGCCTCGAAAACGGCGGCACCGCGATCGAAGACCCGCCCGGCATCCGCGAAAGCGAGATCGGCAATATGTACCTTGCCTATCTGCGCGATCCGGCGGGCAACAAGATTTGTGTCATGAAGCGCATGGGCTGACGCAGCGCTCGTGGAAACGGTCAGCGAGAACAAGGCTTTCGGCGGGGTGCAGGGGGTTTACTCCCATGGCTCCGCCGAAACCGGCACCGACATGACGTTTGCTGTCTATGTCCCGCCCCACGACAAAGGCGCGCGGCTGCCGGTGCTGTGGTATCTATCGGGCCTCACCTGCACCCATGCCAATGTCATGGAGAAGGGCGAATACCGGCAGGCCTGCGCCGAACACGGCATCATCTTTGTAGCGCCCGATACGTCCCCGCGCGGCGAGGATGTTCCCGACGCGGAAGACGAATACGATTTCGGCAAGGGTGCGGGCTTCTACGTCGATGCGACCGCCCAGCCGTGGCGCAAGCATTATCGCATGCGCAGTTACATCGAGAGCGAGCTTCCCGCGCTGATTGCGGAGAAATTTCCCGCCGACATGGATCGCCAGTCGATCACCGGCCACTCGATGGGGGGCCACGGTGCGCTGACCATCGGCCTGCGGAATTCGAGCCGCTTCAGTTCCATCAGCGCTTTTGCCCCGATCGTCGCCCCGAGCCGCGTGCCGTGGGGCGAGAAGGCGCTCGGCCGCTATCTCGGCGACGACCGGACGTCGTGGCGCGAATACGATGCCGTCGCGCTGATCGAGGACGGGGCACGGGCGGAGCATGTGCTGGTCGATCAGGGTACGGCCGACAATTTTCTGGAAGAACAGCTCAAACCCGGCCTGCTGGCGCTTGCCTGCAAGAAAGCCGGAATGCGTGCGCAGGTCCGGATGCAGGAGGGCTACGACCACTCCTATTACTTCATCTCGACCTTCATGGCCGAGCATGTCCGCTGGCATGCGGAGCGGCTGAAAGCCTAGCCGCTCACTTCGAACAGCGCGTATTCGGCCCGCCAATTGGCCCCTGCTTCGCCGACTTCGCGGTCGTCGGTAAAGAACCAGCGGCGCTCTATCCGGACGCCCAGATCGCCTGCCAGCGCTTCGAAGTCCCGCACCGTGACGTGGTGGATATTGCGGGTTTCGTACCAGCTAACCGGCAGGTGACGGGTCACGGGCATCCGGCCGCGGCTCATCAGCGCCCAGCGCATCCGCCAGTACGCGAAGTTCGGGAAGCTGACGAAGGCGCGGCGGCCGACGCGCAGCAATTCCCGCAGCATCCGGTCCGGTCGCTCGGCCGTCTGGAGCGTCTGGCTCAGGACCGCGTAATCGAACGCGCCATCGGGGTAGAACGTCAGGTCGCGGTCGGCATCGCCTTGTACCACGCTGAGGCCCTGTGCGACGCACGACGCGACACATTCGGGGTCGATCTCGATCCCGCGGGCATCGACCTGCTTGGCGCGAAGGGCAGCCATCAGCTCGCCGTCCCCGCAACCGACGTCCAGCGCCTTGGTGCCGGATTCGATCCGCCTCAGGATGGTAGCAAGATCGGGGCGCAGAGTATTCGCTGCCTCAGCCATCGAGGAACCCCTTCACCACCCGGTCGAGGGCAGGCACATCGAGCAGGAAGCTGTCGTGGCCATATGGCGCGGAGAGTTCCACGAAGCTTACGGGTTTCGCCACCGCGTTGAGCGCATGGACGACATGCCGGCTTTCCTCTGTCGGATAGAGCCAGTCGGTATCGAAGCTGACGAGACAGAAGCGCGCATCGCTGGCGCGGAATGCCTCGGCCAGCGACCCGCCGTGCTCCTGCGCCAGATCGAAATAGTCCATCGCTCGGGTGATATAGAGATAGCTGTTGGCATCGAAGCGGCGGGTAAAGCCGCTGCCCTGATAGCGCAGATAGCTCTCGACCTGGAAATCGGCGTCGAAGCCGAAACCCGGCGTTTCGCGGTCCTGCAGGCGACGGCCGAATTTCTCGGTCAGGCCCTCTTCCGAAAGATAGGTGATGTGCGCCGCCATCCGCGCCACGGCGAGGCCCGCATCGGGAGATGCCTCGTGCCCGTAATAGTCCCCGTCACGCCACGCCGGGTCGGCCATGATCGCCTGCCGCCCGACCTCGTGAAACGCGATGTTCTGCGCCGAGTGGCGCGCGGTCGTGGCGATGGCGAGGACGCGCTCCGCCCGGTCGGGGAAATTGGCAGCCAGGCTGAGCGCCTGCATACCGCCCATCGACCCGCCGACGACGGCATGGAGCCGTTCGATCCCCAGTCCATCGAGCAGGCCGATCAATCCGCGCACCATGTCGCGGATCGTGATGACGGGAAAACGCATGGCGTAAGGCGCGCCGTCGCCTGTTTCGCCGATCATCGGGCTCGCCGGCCCGGTCGAGCCGAGACAGCTGCCAATGACATTGGCGCAGATGACATGGAACCGGTCTGTATCGATCGGCTTGCCGGGGCCGACCATCCGCTCCCACCAGCCCGGCTTGCCGGTCACCGGATGCGTGCTGGCGAGATACTGGTCGCCGGTCAGCGCGTGACAGACGAGAATCGCATTCGCCCGGTCATCTGCCAGTTCGCCGTAGGTTTCGTAGGCGATATCGACCTCGTGCAAGCTCGCACCGCCGTCTAGCGACAGGGGTTGCGGCAGGCGCAGGGTCCGGGGCTGGTGCGATGATGCCATTGGACTGGCCGATTGGGGGAGCGCCCTTTTGCTGTCAATCACGCTGTCCTACATGCAGTTCGCGCGCTAGGGGCACAGCCACGATGACCAAGACACCGCAGATCAAACCGTGGATCGCCGACATCCACGCCTATGTCCCGGGAAAATCCACTGGTGCGGACGGCGCTGTGCTGACCAAACTGTCGGCCAACGAGAATCCGCTCGGATGCAGCGAGGCTGCTCTGGAAGCCTTGGCCCAAGGCCACAATCCGGCCCGTTACCCAGATCCCGATGCGACCGCTCTACGTCGGGCGCTCGGCGAATTGCACGGTCTCGATCCCGCAAAAATCGTCTGCGGCACTGGTTCTGACGAATTATTGAACCTCGCTGCCCAGGCCTTTGCAGGCCCCGGGGACGAGGTTCTTTTCCCGCGTTATTCCTTCGCCGTCTACCCGATCGCGGCACGCCGATGCGGAGCAGCGCCCGTCGAGGCGGATGACGCGGACTACGCGGCCGATGTCGATTCCCTGCTCGGCGCAGTCACAGGGCAGACCCGCGTGGTGTTTATCGCCAACCCCAACAACCCCACGGGCAGCTATCTCCCCCCGCACGAAATCGAGCGCCTTCATGCTGGCCTGCGCGGGGATATTCTGCTGGTCATCGATCAGGCTTACGCAGAATATCTCGGCGACGATGAAGCCGCCCACGCTCTCGCTCTGGCCGCGCGGGCCGAGAATGTTCTCGTCACGCGGACATTCTCGAAGATTTACGGGCTGGCAGGCGAACGGATCGGCTGGGCGTTCGGCGCGCCGCCGCTGGTCGATGCACTCAACCGCATCCGCGGACCGTTCAATGTTACCGACAGCGGCCAGCGCGCTGCCATTGCATCGGCGCGCGACACAGCTTTCGTGATCCGGTCACGCGAGCACAATACTGTCGAGCGCGCGCGGTTCGCGAGCCGGATGGCAGCATTGGGCAATCACGGTATCCGCCCCGTCCCCAGCGAGGCCAATTTCGTGCTGGTCCTGTTCGAAGGCGACCTGAGTGCAGAAACCGCGCTGACCGGCCTTGCGGATCGCGGTTATGCCGTGCGCCACCTGCCCTCGCAGGGGCTTGGTCAGGCCCTGCGGATAACGATCGGTACCGCTGATGACATGGATGCAATCGCGTCCGCCATAGCAGAGATGGCAGGTACCGGCAGTCCGGCCTAGCCTGCCCTCAGCGCATTGATCGCGTCCTCGACCCGCACCTCGATTTCCTCTCGCGGGAGACCGGGCGGGATCGGCTCTCCGAAACGATAGGTAATCTGGCCGGACCGTTTCCAAAGACGGTGGTAAAGCGGCCCCGAATTCACCGCGACTGGCACAACCGGCAGCCCGACCATCTTGTAGATCCCGGCAAAACCCGACTGCAATTTGCGGCGTTCGCCATGCGGCACCCGCGTACCTTCCGGGAAAATCACAAGCGGCCGGCCTTCTGCGGCCTTCCCCTTGGCTTCGCGTATCAGTTCTCGCAGCGCCCTTGCCCCGCCATCGCGGGACACCGGGATCAGGCCATAGGCAATGGCCGCCCTGCCCCAGCCCGGCAGATTGAAAAGCTCGCGCTTTGCAAAGACGGCGGGAAGTTCGAACAGGGCCGGCGCATCGATAGCCTCGAAAAAGCTCTCGTGACGGATGGCGTAAAGCGCCGGTTCCCTGAACGGACCGCCTTCCTGCACGATGTCGATTCCCAGCAGGACCCGTGCGCAAGCGCGGTGATATTTCGCCCATCGCCGAACGACAATCCGCAGGCGCGGCTTGCCCAGCGGAATGACCAGCACGGCGGCCATGCAATAGACGAGGCTGCCAAGGTAGAATGCAGGGTAGAACAGCAGGCTGCGCAGGACGTGCATCAGTCGAGGCCCGGCATCCACTCGCGTCGCCCTGCTGGCCAGCAGCTTGTGATATTCGAGAAACAGCGTGCCGAACGAAGGTTCGGACGGCACGGCGTCGTAAATTATCTCCACGTCGTCAGGCAGAGTGCGCTGCAGCTCGCCCGCGGCCCGGCGCATGTGCCAGTCGGTCGTCACCAGTCGCAGCCGGTCATATCCGTTGTCATCGACCCACCGGCTTGTCTCGCGGGCATTTCCCCGCGTATCGACAGCGTCGAAGCCCAACGTGATGCAGCATTCCATCAGCTCCATCGGGACATCGAACTCGGCGGCAAATTCGCCCGGCGTAACCTGAGTGGAAACGCCGGTTACCAGCATTGCATCGGCCTGTTTGTCTTCGAGCAAGGCAACCCCGCGCTCGATCCGGCCGGGCCCGCCGGTGGGGACGATGATCGCGTCGGCCACATCGCCTTCGATCGGCTGCGGCAGCGCGCTGGCGAACCAGACGAAGCCGAGGATCCAGCCCAGTGCGACAATCACGAGAAAGCGCCCGATCACAGCATTTTCCTCAGCGCGAAAAGCACTGTCAGGCGCGCGGTCAGCATGGCCAGCGCCACTGCGACCAGCGGCACCATCGCGACGGCCAGCCAGTCGATCCAGCCAAGACCGCCGCCTGCCACCATGCCGGAACCGAGCTGACCGAATTGCTGCCCGAGGATCAGCACGGCAACCATACCCAGAAGCAGCCCCGCCCCTGCGCCCAGTGTCGCATCGAAGCCGACAGAACGCTGGAATACACGGGCAATCTGGTGGTCCGTCCCGCCGAGCAGATGGACGATCTCGATCGTATCGCGATTGGTGCCCAGCGCACTGCGCGCCGAGAGGAAGACAGCTGCCGCACTGGTCAGGGACAGCAGCACGACCAGCGCGAGCGAGAGCCATTGGAGCGATGCGATGGCGGCAAAGATCGGCCGCAGCCAGCTTGCCTGCGCATCGATCCGCGCATCAGGCGCGACTTCCGACAGGGCTGCCCGCAGCCGCCGCAATTTGTCGGGCGTCGCATCACCGCGCAGCCGCAAGTCGATCAGGGCGGGAACAGGCACGGCCTCACCCTTGAAGCCGGTGCCAAGCCACGGCTCCAGCAGGGCGGCGACCTCCTCCGGCGGGACGAGGCGCATCGCGGCCACTTCGGGAAATTCGGCCAGCGTATCGAGCGCAGCCTGCGCCTGCCGCGCACGTTCAGCGGGCTCTGCCTCGATGACCTGCACCGTGGCTCCGCCCGCCAGCTCGTCGCGCGCGCTGCCTGCAAGGTTCGTCAATGCGAGACCGGCAGCCGTCGCGACCACGGTCAGCGCGACCATGATCGCGATGACCCACGGCATGGGGCCCGCCAGCCGTGCCTGCGGGACGAGTTCCTGCGCCGCGCTGCCGCGGAACGGTGACAGTCCGCGGTCTATGGCGCGGGAGATGACGGGCGGCTTCGATTTGGTCACCTTCCCGGCTCCCGGCCAGCCTGCGGCCTTGGCGGATAGCGCAGTGCGCCCGTAGGATCGGACAACCGCCCCTTGTCGAGCCGCATGATCATCGATGCTGGGACCTTCTGCAGCAGGTGCAGATCATGGGTCGCGACGACGACGGTCGTGCCAAGACGGTTGAGTGCCTCGAACAGACGCAGCAGCTTCACGGCCATTTCGGGATCGACATTGCCGGTCGGTTCGTCAGCCAGCAGCATGTCGGGCCGCCCGATCACGGCGCGGGCGATGGCAACGCGCTGCTGTTCTCCGCCAGACAGGGTTGCAGGACGCGCATCGGTGCGGTGCGACAGGCCGACCCAGTCGAGCATATCGGTCACCGGCCGGTCGAGATCGGCTTCGGGCACGCCCGCCACCCGCAGCGGCAGGGCGATGTTGTCGTACGCAGAGAGGTGCGGAACGAGCCGGAAGTCCTGGAAGACCACGCCCAGTCTGCGCCGGAACCCGGGCAGGCGCGCGCGGGGCAGCGTGATGACATCGGTGCCGAACATCCGGATCTGCCCGCGCGACGGCCTTTGCGAAAGATAGAGCAGCTTCAGCAGGCTGGTCTTGCCCGCACCGCTGGCGCCGGTGAGAAAGTAAAAACTTCCCGGATAGAGCGTGAACGAGACGTCGCTCAGCACTTCCTTGCCGGTGCCATAACGCAGGCCGACATTGTCGAAACCTACGACTTCGCCGTTATCGGTTGCCATGCTGGCCTGCCTTCCGGCGCGTCTTGCGAGATGAAACTGACATTGCTGCTGCGCGCTATAGCGGGCCTTCCATGTGGAAAAAAGGCGCGTTCTGTCCCGCATCCCCACAGGCGAGCTTGCCAAGGATTCGAAAGGGACCGTAAGGCAATGACGTCATGATAATTGCCTGCCCCGCCTGTACCACGCGCTATGTCGTGCCCGACAGCGCAGTGGGCGTGGAAGGGCGCACCGTCCGCTGCGCCAAGTGCAAGCATAGTTGGTTTCAGGAAGGCCCCGGCGCAGAAGCCGTCATCGCCTCGGAAGATGCAGGCAAACCGCAGGCTCCCCAGCCTGTAGCACAGCCTGCCGAGCACCCGGCACCGAAGCCCGCCGCGCAGCCAATGCCTGCCGCCACCGAAACGGATGCTCGCGAGCGAGTTGCCCGCCCGTCCGGGCAGCCGTCCGAGGAAGAGCCCGTTCCCCCGCCGCCCGTGCGAGCACCAGCGCCGGCACCGGCACCGCAGCCTGCCACCGAAACTTTCGACGAAGCGCCATCCGCAGCGGACGACGGGTTCAAAGGTCCACCACCGGTCACCGAGACCCGGCCTCAGCCCCAGCCCATCCCGGCGATGGATCCCGATCGCTCGCAATTCGATTACGAGCCGCCTTTCCGGCCCCGGCGCAATCCCCTGAAAGTCTGGACTGCGGCTGGCGCGGTCTTCGCATTGGCGGCAATCGGCGTGGTTGGCGCAGTCAGTTATTGGGGCATGCCCGACTGGGTGCCCGTCAGCAGGCCGACCTTCGCCGTCGAACAGCCCGATCTGGTGCTCGACTTTCCCGCCGACAGGCAGGACCGCCGGACACTGCCCAACGGGACCGAATTTTTCGGGGCCAGCGGCACCATCACCAATGTCGGCCGCGAAACGACGCGCGTCCCGGCTGTTCTGATCGTCCTGAGGGATGCACGGGAGCGGATCGTATTCAGCTGGGAAGTCGTGCCCTCGGCAAAAACGCTCGCCCCAGGTGAAAGCGTTGCGATCAACGAAGCGGTGACCGACGTTCCCAAATCCGCAAAATTTGCCGAGATCGGCTGGAAGCCCAGCTAGGTCAGCCCAGCTGATACAGGCCAGCGCATTCAGGCCAGCGAATTCAGGCCAGCGCCTGCGCGGCCTAGCTGAATTCTATCCAGAGCGTGCCTGCCGCATCGCGGCGCACTTTTGCGCGCTCGCCGCGCTCCTTCACCGCCTGAAAATCGATGATCTCCGGCTGCAGGATCGTGACGCTTGCCCGCGCGTCGCTGCGCGCCCTGGCCATGATTTCATCGCGCATCGATGCGTCGGAAGCCTGGCTTCCGGAAGCTGCAAGAACGATGGCGAGCGCGTGGGTCATGGCCAAATCTTTCCGGGCCGTTCACCATTTTCGCAACCGGGTCGTTAACCCGGTCCCGGAGCGGGACGGCGGGCCGCGTAACACCTAACGCGCCCTTCTTCGCAAATGAGTTGGCGATGGGCGCTTGCGATAGGGAAAACCGGTTGCTAAGGGCGCGCACCTACCAGGGCGAGGGCTCACACCTTCGTTCGATCAGTGTGCGGTCGTGGCGGAACTGGTAGACGCGCAACGTTGAGGTCGTTGTGGGCTAACGCCCGTGGAAGTTCGAGTTTTCTCGACCGCACCATTTTTCACTTACGGATAGAGACACGCTGGCTCAAAATAGCAAACAGGTCAAAGCTGGGCTCTAATGTCGCTTTCTGGGCCGGTAGCAGTCGGTCCGCATTTGAGCGACACGCGCGACAAACCGGTCGTTTGACCACACGCCTTGACTGGTCGTATCGAAAGTCCGGTTGAACCTCTTGGTGGGATGTCTTCGCTTGGCCGAGGGAGGGGAATTCGGGCGTCTCAGATCACTTCCGCATTTGGCGCGTTGTTTCTAACTGACGCGGATGAAGCCCGCCTTGCACCCGCTTGAAGATGATCGACTGCAAGAACTGCGTCGGTATGGAATCCTCGACACAGACAGGGAACGCGAGTTCGACGAGCTGGTCGAGATAGCGTCGGTAATCTGCGAAGCGCCCGTGTCGGTCATCAATTTCATCGATGATGGCCGACAATGGTTCAAGGCAGAAGTCGGGCTCGGTGTGAGATCAACCCCGCTTGAGACCAGCCTGTGCGGGCATGCGATCCTGCAGGGGGACTATATCGAGATACCCGACACCCTGAACGATGCACGAATGGCGGATAATCCGTTTTGCACCGGCAATCCGGGATTTCGCTTCTATGCTGCTTCCATTCTCGAAGGAGCTAACAGTCTTCCACTAGGCACGCTGTGTGTCCTGGACCACAAACCACGGGAATTGTCAGAGCATCAGCGCAGGGTGCTGCGCGTCCTGTCGCGCCATATCATGCGCGAACTGGACCTGCGTATAGCGCTGGACCAGGAGCAGACGCTGCGGCGGGAGGTAGATCACCGCGTCAAGAATTCGCTCGCGTCGATAGGCGCACTCCTATCGATGAAGGCGAAGCGGGAAACAGATATAGCTGTGCGGCGCGCGCTGGAAGATGCGAGTGGCCGTATCCGTTCCCTGTCTTCGCTTCATGCAGAACTTCACGAGCTGGACGGCGAAGATTTCGTAAGCCTGAAATCGCTGTTCACGCGTGTCGAGACCGACCTGACGCAGTTGCTCCCTGAGGGAATAGAACTCGCGATAGAGGTGGCTGGTGATCGTGTCGGCCCGAAACTGGCAAGTTCGCTGGTCCTGATAGTCAACGAGTTCGTCGCCAACTCCGCCAAGCATGCCTTTGGATCAGGTAGTGGCTCGATCGCTGTCGAGATCGAAGTCTTGTCTGATCGAATGACGCTGATTTGCCGGGATGACGGGACTGCAGGCGCAGCAGAAGCCGAACGCGCTGCAAAGGGTTCAGGGCTGGGGACGCGGGTCATCCAGTCCATAGCCTCTTCGATGAATATCATGCCTCAATGGCAAACGAGTGGAAGCGGAATGGAACTGAGGTTGGTCGGCACAATCGCAAGCGGTGCGAACTGACAAGACAACAGTGCAGTGATATCTGGAATATCGTTCAAGACGGTAAGCTTCGGGCGGGTTTCCTTCTGTGGTTGGTAATGCAGAACTCACGCCAGCTGCGACAGATATACTCACAGAACGGTTCGAGCAAACGAGCGCATCAATCGAGAAATGCTCGCACCTTCATCCTTCAGGTGTAATGGCTACAGAAACTGACGCCGGTCTACCACCGAGCCTAGAGATCCGCACCTTCCCTCTCGCTGTCATATCCGAAATGAAAAGAAACTGGTCCCGCATGTCGAAGGGGTAAGCCCGTAGCTTGTAATGCGTGCCCCAAGGCTCCTCTTTGAGCACCACGACCACTGGCAGATCATAGTGGAGAAAGGCACTGGTCAGCGCGATGTCGGCAAGGCCTGCGCGGATGGCCGCTGCGTCGTGATCAGGTGCGAGAAAGAACTCCGCGACGCACTGCAGGGTCTGCGCACCGTCATTCGAGTTAGAAATATTGTCGGTCCACAATCGCGCATGGGGCACGACGACGGCATTGTCATCCGGCGTCTGGATGGTCATTCCGCGCAGCCCCATCTGGCGGATTTCTCCGTAGTCCTCGCCCACCTTGACCCAGTCGCCAGAACGATACGGTCGCTCGAAAATCGCGACGATACCGGCGATGAGGCTGCTGACGTAATCCTTGAACGCGAAACCGATCGCGACGCTGGCAGCGCCAGCGATCACGAGAAAATTCTGGAAGGTTACGTTGAAAACAAGCGGCACGATCCAAAGGATGGCCAGCATCATAGCCAGCAACCTAATGACAGGAACAGCCCCCAGGAGATACAGACGCGTCTGGCTCGGACCTCGCTCCGCGAGATATGGCAAAAGCCGGCGCGCAGCGTAAATGACCGCCCAGGCCAGGGCGATAATCAGGGCAATCTTCAGGAAGCTGATGTCCTGAAGGTCGTTCAGCAGCTTTGCCGCGTTCTCATCGGCCATTTCCTGCGATCCGCTCTGCACCATTTCAGATCGTTCCTACCGGAAATCCGCTGGACAGCAGCCCCGCTCTTACTGTGGGATAGGCTTCGGGACGGATGCCCAATTCGCCGCTCTCGAACTGGATGAACTTGCTGCCGCGCAGCGCCGGTATCATCGCAGCGCCAGAGTTGTCCGGCACCGCAGCGATCAATTGCTGTGGAGTTAGTGTGCCGTGAAGGCACAGCGCGTGCAACGCAAAAAGCAAATCGCGAGGATAGTCGCCGGGCAGGACAAGCTCGTCCATCGCGGCAATCCAGAACGTTTGACGCTGGGCCGAATGTTCCCCCTGCGACCCGTCGGATGCCCCCTCCAGATCGTCAAGGCGCAGCATGTCGCGCCACATGTGCCACGCGATGCCGGGAATTCCCAAGCTGCGCCCGGCCAGAGTTTGGAAAAAGTTTCGGGTTTCCTGCTCCGCACCCTCGCGCAGCAAATAGCCGCCGCTTTCGGCCATGCGAAATCCGGACCCGCCGCCCAGTTCTGCCCGAGCAAGGCCCACCAGCCATTCTTCCAGCATCGCGCCATCGAACGGGCGGAAGGTGAAGGGGCCGGGCGCGACCAAATCGATGCGGATCGCTTTTGCCAGAAAGGCCCACGCGAAACTGTTGCAGCCGATCAGGACCTGCCGCCGCACGGACAAGACTGCGAGCAACTGTCGCATACGCTCCAGCCCTTCGGGAGACCGAACGAACCAGCGTTCGAGTTGGGGAACGACCAGTGCCGTATCGTCCGGAATCGAGGCGAGCGCATCAAGGTTCAGGTCACCGGTGCGCTGTGATGGCGGCTTCAATGTCCGGACATCGGCAGTATCGACCCAGCTTCCCACGATATCACCCCTATCGCTTGGTGGAGTTACTACTGCGAGCAACGTCCCTGCAGCGGCGGGTTTTTCTAGCCATTGCGCCATCGCGCGACCGAGATCATCCAGCAGTGGCGCACAGGCCGGGGGCTGTGCTGCATCGTCGAGCCTGCGCAGGGATGGCGTGCTGAGGCGTTCGGTCGCCACGACGTCCTGCCCCGCGCGCGCCATGAACATCGCTTTCACGCGGGTTAAAAGCGCCTCGATCTTTTCCTCTGCCGGCAACTCCGGCGCGCGAAACTCGCCGAGCGGGACGAGGCCTTCCAGTTCCATTCGGGTCTACGCGTCTGCGCTGCCAACCGAACCGATCGGACGCGCTTCGGGCGGATTATTGCCTGCCGGCCAGCCTTCGCGTTGCTTGGTGCGGTCGCCGTCGGTAGCCTCGGTCTGATCGTGGAAAAGCACCACGTTGGTGGGGAACGGCATGTCGATGCCAGCCCCGGCGAGGCTTTTCGCGACCCCCTCCAGAACCCTGTCCCTGACCTTCACGACGTTCCCGCGAACCGGATCGGTCCACCATCGCACGCGCAAGTTTTGCGAGGAGCCAGCAAGATCCCACAGGAGCACGTCCGGCGCAGGGTCGGTCAGCACACCTTCGATATTTCTCACAGCTTCCAAGGCCAACTTGCGCGCTTCGCCGACATCGTCGCCGTAGCCGATACCGATATCGTATTCGCTGCGCAAAATCTGATAGGCCGTGATGACGGTGACAGGTTCAGTATATATCTTGCTGTTAGGCACGATGATCCGCTTACCGTCATAGGTCTTGATGAAGGTAGCGCGGGTCTCGATGTTCTCTACGGTCCCGGTAAATTCGCCGCTGGAAATCTCGTCGCCGACCTTGAAAGGCTGGCGCACGAGTATGAGAATACCGGCAAGAAGATTTTGGAAAATGTCCTTGAAGGCGAAGCCGATGGCAACACCGCCAATGCCCAGGGCAGAGAACAGGCTCGCCGGTGTTACCGATGGGAAGGCGATCGTAACCGCGACCAGCACCCCGAAAAGAAGGATGCCGATATAGGCGAGCCGGCTGAAAGCGATAGCTGCGCCGGAATATTCATTCCGTTTGCTGACATAGCTCTCAATGCCCTTGCGGGTGAAGGATGCGACTACCCAGAAAGCCAAAAATACCAGGATCGCAATCCCGATAAGGGGCAGCATCGCCACGAACCCGTTGCCCATCGAACTAAGCGTCGCCATCGCCCCATCGGTCGCGCTTGGCGAAATGGTGTCTGTCATTTCCCTGCCCCTGTGAATTTTAGGACGAACGCAGCCTTATTGGCGCGGTTCGCCCATCCGCCCCGCTTAAATCACTCTCCGACCGAGACGGCCTCGTGCCGGGTCTCATAATATTTCGCGACGCGGTCGGCATAGGCCTGATCGAAATCCGGTGCGTTGTTCGACCAGCTCGGACCGCCTTCGAGAAGGCGACGATCCAGAGTTACAACATACACGTCATCGACGGGCTGATAGCTGAGAAGTTCAAAAGGAAGCGGGTAGTAACTCTTGTTGATCCCCAGGAAACCACCGAGTCTCAAAATTGCATGGGTCACGCTGCCCGTCCGCTTGTTGACCATGTAGGTATGAACGTGCCCCATTTTCTCGCCATCGCGACTGCGAACGGTCATCTCGTCGACCTTGTTCGCCGCGATCAGCAATGTCTTGCTGGGGATTATACCTTTATCAGTCATGTCGTCTCCTTTTCGGAGAGTAACCGCTTTTACCGGCTATTGTTCCTCGAATGCGAAGCTCCAAGCCAGCGGCCTCCGCCGTGGCAATGATCTTCCGATTTTTCCCATACGCAGTGTCCGACTGATGATTAGCCGGGTAAGAAAGCAGACGATGGCGGTAAGCACAGCCCCGGGGGCTGATCCAGCGCCATCGGCCTGAGCGGCTGTCCGGTGCCCAGCAAAACAGATGGGACACATCGGCTGCACTCACCCTTCGCGCAACCGATAGGGGCATGCTTAATCTAGGGTCGTTCGTTTCATCAAGAACGCCGTGATCTCCATTGAGAAGGATTTCGACGTGACGTTCCTCCGTGAGAGCGCTGGTTATTCCAATCAGGACATTGGCATCCATCAATTACGAATGGCTGCTAACGTGCATAACAATCGAAACGCCGAACGACCGGGATGGGGCGCAAAGCTGCCGTAGCTAAGGCAGGGCGAGTTGAATTTTCCAATGTTTTGAGTGCCCATCTTCGTCCACTTTGGGGCACCATTTTTCAATTACGGGTAGAGACACGCTGACTCAAAATAGCAAACAGGTCAAAGCTGGGCTCTAATGTCGCTTTCTGGGCCGATAGCGGACTGTCCGGTTACATTCAAATCTACGTGAAGATCTGCCATCGCACTGCAGGCGACCCAGCGAGAGCTTAAAAAGGGGAGATCGACGGATCGGCTTTCTCGACAATGCTCCTGACAAAAGCAGCGCGGTCCATTTCTTTAGGCGCGTCTTGGCTTGCTATTTATCACAGCACCACGCGCTGGCTCCGCACTAATGAGAATAAAATTGGGTCACTTTATCGAGTGACTGTGTTTCGCTAAAATCCTGCAGATCAGGAATGCGACCGAAAGCGATTTTTGCGCCTAAATACCCGCCGGGCAAGTCGACTTTGGGCCCGTAAGAGATGGCGGTTGGTCCATGTTTGCTACGTAGGCTGTCAAGCACTTTGCTAAGCATTTCGTGACGCTCCAATACAGCTGGTTCATCTTGCACCGATTGCGGTTCATCGGCAGCGGCGAATAGGTCCGGCTGGATTTCCTTTATACCAAGAAGGCCATGCAACATTACCGATACCGAACGGGGCGTGAAGCCAACTTCTTTTCTGTACCGATCCAATCCGATCGATAGCGCTCTAAGGACGGCATGATCGCTGCGGTTTGGTGTCAGCGGTATTTCTGTGTTCCATCGCAGCTTCTTGTCGCGGTTTTCGTAAGAGGTGCGATAATCGCCGCCGCGTATGCTTAGTGTTAGTTTGCTACAGCTTTTGTCAGTTCTCCTGAGCCTGCGCGCCGCACTCAGCGCTAATTGACGCGAGCAGTCGCGTATCTTTGAAGGAGTGCGCCAATCGGCGGGCAGATTACGGCTGTGGCCGAACATGCGCTTGACGGTCGGCGGTCGCTCCACGTGCAGGCCGTGCAGTTCGTTCCAGAACCGTTCGCCTTCGACATTGCCCCAAATGGCGCGGGCTTGCTTGCGTTCCGTCATCCAGAGATCGCGAATATTGTCAATACGTGCAGCGTGCAGACGCCGCTCTATCCCTTCCGAGACACCCGGCAAATCGCGCAACTGCAAATGCGCGATGCGGGTGGGAAGCTCGCAGGAATGGAGGCGTACGAGGCCATCCGGTTTGTTCATCTCTGCGCCGATCTTCGCCAGCAATTCGGTCTGTGCGATGCCGATCGAACAGGTGAGAACCTCGCTGAATTCCCGGGCCAGTGTCGTCTTGATCTTCGCGGCCAATTCCTCCGCTATTGCTCCTTCCGAAGGCAACAGGTGACAGACCACTTCGTCGATCGAACGCACTTTGGCGACAGGTACGCAGCTTTCGATCGCACTCAAAATTCGCTGGTGAAGCCGCACATAGGCATCGGGGCGAGCAACGACGAACACCATGTCCGGCGCGATTTCACGGGCGGCCACGACGGTTGCCCCCGACGGCACGCCTAGGCGCTTGGCCTCGCGGCTCATCGCGATGCATCCGGTACCATGCGCGTCGAGCGGTACGACCCCCACCGCGCGGCCCCGCAATGCCGGATTGAAATGCTGTTCGGCAGACGCGAAGAAGCTGTCGAAATCGAGATACAGCCTCTGAGCATCGCTCGAAGCATCAGGATTTTGGTGAGTCGCGAACATACTGCAGGATATAGAACAAATCAGGAATATCGACAATCGGTCTGGTGCTGCCGAACGGAACTTTCGACGTCGGAAACGATTGATTTCTCATGCCAGAGCAGCGCACACAAGTGATATGGTTCAAGCGCGATTTGCGGGTCTACGATCATGCCTGCCTGACCGGGGAGCCGCCAAAGGGCCGGTGTTAGCCATGCAGGTGGTTGAGCCAGAATACTGGGCTTTACCGGAAACGTCTTGGCGGCAATTCGAGCTGCTTCGCCAGGCCATCGCATCGCTGCAAGAGCAGCTGAAGGCAATTGGCGGCACGCTGTTAATCTGGACCGGAGATGCTGTGCGCGCTCTGGAAGCCTTGCATGACGAACTTGGCCCATTCGACCTTTGGGCGCATCAGGACACAGGTAATTTCTGGACGTTTCAACGTGATGTTCTGGTGCGCGAATGGTGTGCTTCGCGATCCGTTCCTTTCGCCGAACCAGTGCAATACGGGGTCTGGCGCGGGTCACGGCTGAACAGGGATCGCTGGGCCAAGGACTGGGACGCTTTGATGTCGCAGCCAATTCTTGAGCGACCGAATGAAATTGCCTGGTCGCAGGCCGCCCCGAAGGGTTTCGCCCGCGATCTGCCGACAGACAAGCAGCTTGGGCTGAAGCCCGATGGTATCGGAAGTATCCAACCCGGTGGGCGTAATGCTGCCCTGGCGACCCTGCGCAGCTTCCTCACCAAGCGCGGTCAAGAATATCGCACCGACATGTCGTCGCCATCGCTGGGCGCCACAGGATGCTCGCGGCTGTCGGTCCATTTGGTAGCCGGCTCCGTGTCCATGCGGGAATGCTATCAAGCTACAGCTCAGCGTATCGAAGAATTGCAGGACGATCATAGCGCCGAGGCAAAGGCATGGCGGGCATCACTGAAATCCTTCATCGGGCGGCTGCATTGGCACTGCCACTTCATGCAAAAGCTCGAGACCGAACCGGAAATGGAATTTCGACCGGTGGCACGCGTGTATGAAGGGATGCGTCCAGCCGCATCGCCTGAATGGCATGAAGCCTTATGTAGAGGGCCGCACCGGATATCCATTCGTCGATGCATGTCTGCGCTCGCTCATCGCCACCGGCTGGATCAACTTTCGTATGCGCGCGATGCTGATGAGTTTTGCCTGCTATGATTTGTTCATGCCGTGGCAGGAGGCGGGCGCAATTTTAGGCAGGCTGTTCACCGATTACGAAGCCGGCATCCATTGGACCCAGTCGCAAATGCAAAGCGGAGAGACCGGCATCAATACACTGCGCATTTATTCGCCGGTTAAGCAGGGCCGTGACCATGACCCGGATGGCCAGTTCATCCGGAAATGGGTGCCGGAGCTCAGGCACCTGACCGGAAACGCGCTGCATGAACCATGGAAGCATGGCGGGGCAGAATGCTATCCCGATCCGATCGTCGATCACGCTACTGCTACGAAAGCCGCACGCGATGCGATCTGGGCCATCCGCCGCACTCCGGAAGCAACGGCGGAAGCAGAGGATGTGCTGCTCCGACACGGATCGCGCCGCCGTCCGCGTTCCAGAACGCGCGCCAAGAAAACATCGAATGCCAAGAAAGCGAAAGCATGACCGCTCGCCCCGCTGAGTTACTCAATCCGGAACTGTCAGGGGCTTAGAAGCGCTTAACAACCATACGCTCAATCCAGACGGAAAATATGTGCTGGTATGGCTACAGCAAACGTTACGCGGTGATGACCATCCGGCCATCGATGCAGGCGTATCGATAGCCAATGCACTTGGTCTGCCTGCCATCGTATATCATGGTTTGCGCGAAGATTACCCGCATGCATCGGCCCGGCTGCACAGCTTCATCCTAGGCGCTAGCCGCGCTATGGCTCAGACGCTGCAACAGCGCGGAATTGCCTGCATCCAACACGTTGTGCGCCCTTCCCGTAAAGTGAAGGGGCTGGTATACCGTCTGGCCGATCCCGCCGCATGTGTTGTGACCGATGCGCACGCGACCTTTGTCGGCCGCTGGCAGGCGGACCGCTTTGCTGCAAAGTCGGAGCGCGCAGTCCTCGCAGTCGATGCCACGCGGCTTGTACCGCACAAACTGCTCCCTACCGGCCTGGGCGCGACAAAAGCCTTCCGGGCAGCGCATGGCCCCTTGCGCGATCAATGCCTCGCCGACCTGCAGCAGATCGATCCCGAACAGCCACCTTACGAAGGCCCGCTTCCCTTTGAACCGGACCGCCTGGCCGATCTGGATGACGAAGCGATCGCTGCTCTGGTGGCCGAGTGCCGGATCGACCATTCGTTGCCGATGAGCGAAGAGCACCCGCCGACGCGCGAGATGGTCCAATCGCGCATTGCGGACCTTACAGGCACCATCATCACGCGCTACAAATGGACGCGAAACAATCCAGCCGAAATAGGCGCGGGCAGCCAGTTATCGCCCTATCTGCATTTCGGCATGACCAGCCCATTCGAGATCATGCGCGCAATCGACGCAGCGGACATAACACGCACGATGCGTTACAAATTTGTCGATGAATTGCTGACCTGGCGCGAATGGTGCCATTGGCGCGTCACACAAAAGCCGGAGCTGCTGCGCTACAGTTCACTGCCCACCGCTGCTCGCAAAACGATGGAAGAGCACAGCGATGACCCGCGCGACGTGCTTGCCCTAAGCGAGTTGATCCATGGCAGGACGCCCGATGAAACATGGAATGCAGCGCAGCGCCAATGGCTGACGACTGGCTGGATGCACAACAATTTACGCATGTATTGGGCCAAACAAATCATGAAATGGACCGCCAGCCCGCAAATGGCGTGGGCAACTGCATGCTATCTCAACGACAGGCTCTCGCTCGATGGCCGTGATCCGGCGACCTATGTGATGATGCGGTGGGCATTTGGCGAAGCACGCCCCGGTCACCGGGAGCAGCCGATCTATGGTTGGGTCAGCAGCAAGGGGGACAGCGCCTTACGCAAACGCAAGAACGTGCCGGAATGGCTGGAAGACATGGCTATGGCCTCAGTTCCAGATATTGCAGTTCCAAATAACGATAACTGGGCCGAGCAGTATCCGTGATCCGCGCTAACCGCGCAAAAACGCAAACGATTGCCTCTACGTTGGAACAAAAGTTATCCTTCGGCGCCCGCCAAACATTTGGGCCAATTGTCCTTTTCAAGCAGCGGCAGCGACTGGAATTTCTTCTCATCGCCATCAAACTGGACCTCGTCCGAACCAAATATCAGGTCGCCCGGCTGCACTCCGCGCAATGTCTCGTCCAGTCCGGCTTTTTCGCCGTCCGTGACGACAACATAGTCGATACAATTGCTGTCGCATTGCATCATCGCATCGACCAGAACGCCGATCTTTCGTCCGTTCCGGTCGACAAGATCCTTCCCCGCCAGACCAGCCGCCGAGTACAATGTCGGGACACCGCTCGCAGCGCTTCGTTTGCTGGCCTCGTTGCTACCGTCCTCGAACTTCGCCTGCCTGCCTAACCACCGCCAGACGCCGACCAAGTTGACGATGGTCAAAAATCCATTGGTGATGAGCAGCGGCTGTTGACCTGTTGCCATTCCGATAAACGACCAAGCGATTGAACCGATCGTGAAGACCACAAAGCCCCAGCCCGTAACCCGCGCGCCGAGGTTTGCAGCCGTCATCATGGCGGCAATCATCGTTGCGCCAGGGGCGAGCCATTCTGCCAGTTCTACCACGGAGAAACTGCCATCAGGTCTGTAGGCTGGATGGCTTGGCTACTCTGTCCATCACGCCATGGTCGTCTATCGATTTATCGGATTTGGGAATAACCGACATTTCACCATTCGTCTCGAGAATGACCCAATTGGCATCCTTCGGATCACGCATTCCATGAGACCGCAGCACTGCCATGATCTCCTCTTCGGATACACGCTCAGCCCTCATTGCGTCAGTCAGAAATTCGCCGCGATGGGTAAGCAGTGTAGGTTGCGCTTTGACGAGATCCGAAAAGCGATCGCTTTGCAGCACCAGCCGCGTGGTTGCATATTGCAAAGCGGCAAGCACCGCGATGGCCGCAACGGCATCGGCGATCGCCACATTTTTCAGCAGGATACCGCTTGCCGCAAGGCTGCCCACGGCAATCGAGATGATCCAGTCGAAATTGTTCATCTGACTGGTCGTACGCTTACCCAGAACCCGCACCAACACGACAACCAACACATAGAAGAACGCAGCACCGATGGCGATCTGCGCCAGCTCGGTCCACGAAGAGAACCACCAGCTTTGATCACCCATCGCTTTTCACCAAATCTCTCGATGGCGCAGAACGTCCCATTGTCCAGTTCGTATCCATACGCACTTTGGGATTAGGCGCGCACCAGATCTCTCCGGTCTCGGTAATGGCTGTGACCCAGATCAGGTTATGCTCTTGTCCATAGTCGATGACAGCCAAGGCATAGCCATCGCCTTTCTCCAGAACATGCACTGGGATTGTGGGATCGAGCTGCGTGAACATCGCGTCAGGCCCTCAACACTTCATACCCGATCGGCTTGAAACTGCCGCCGTTGGACGCGTAGGCCGAACATGCCGTCAGCCCTATGATCAGATCCATCTCCGCATGCAGTTCGATGACATCGCCCGCCAGCCCGGTGGGCGGCGCAACTTCTAGCGATCCGCTGAGCGATACCGGTACGTTCATGAAAACATTGAAAGCCGTTGGGATCGCATCAGGTTCGATATCCCATGGGGCAAGTGCTTCGGCCAAATTACCAAAGCACCCGCGATGGACCGGCTTGTCGGGATAGAAGTGCTTGAACGTATCGGCGCTGCAGGGAGTCAGCAGAAAATCATGCCGCCCGACATCGTCGCGGGTGATGGTCAGCATGCGATTGGAGCGGTTCGACCAGAGAGTATTGCCGAGCGTCAGAGCGATGGTTTCTTCATAGTCGAAGGTGCGCCCATTCGAGATCACTTCGCGAATATCGTCCTTCGCAAATGCCAGCAGATCCGACACCTGTTGGCCTTCGATGTCGATGATGCGCAGGGTATCGCCCTTTGCGAGTTCAAACGCGGTGCCGCTTCTTGGCTCAATCCTATTGATCATTGTCACGCTCCCTCGTGTGCGAAGTGGGCATTCCCAGTCATCCCCGACTTGCCGCCCACTATACTGCGCGGCTTCGCTAGCTTCGCCATGCCGCTTCAGCATCGGGTTGATGTCACCGGCCAGTGCCTTGTCGCGGTCGAGAATGGTTTCGCGCATGCGCTCGTATCGCTGGCTCTCTCGCAATTGGACGAACTGATCGTGCAAGTTGAACACCATGGACGGACGTTCGAAGCGCCGCGCTGGCCGAGACGCACCGGGATGCATGCCCACGACAAAATAAGCCTGTCCGCCAAAGCTCAATCCGAAATGCGGATCATCGGTATCGGCGCTCACAGATGTATCATAAGGCTGCTTCAACCAATCATCCTTGTCCGACAGCGACTGGATCCGCTCCCACATATGCTGTTCGAACACCTGTTCGGACATAGCCCGGGACTGGCGAAATACGATTGCCAGCGACCGGAAGCCCGCCTTGCCGCTTGCCAGATCGTTTCTGATAACTCTTGCGACCATTCAAGCAGTTCACGGTGAATAACCAGATCGTCCCATGCGCTGGTGATGTCGTGGCACAGTTTGATCTCAAGCGATCCGGTGGCGAGCGCAGACTTCGCACCTACGCACGGAAAGGCGCGGTCCTTCACATGATCGCGAAAGGCATCCGCGAGCCGAGCATCGTCCTCCGCATCATGTTCAAGAAACGCCATAATGAAATCTCCTGAGGAAAGGAGATAGGCGAACCAGCCGTAGCGTAACAGGGGCAATCGGCGTTTGAACACAAAGGTTATGACGTTTGCAGCAGCGCCGCCGTTGTCGCTTCTCGAACCGCGCGCAGAGGGTGACGCACTATGGGCGTAAAGGGTCCGACCTCAGACGCAGCGCTATAGCCCCAGCGGCTCGCTCGGCTGATCCTGCTGTCCGGCGGAAAGACATTTCGCGTCTGGATACTCGGTATTGCCATCGCGCAGTCCGGCAACAGCATCTGACAGCGAAGGGACAGGAAGATCGAGAAAGGCAAACAATCCTGCCACTGTGCTTTCGGGATCAGCGACGAGATCCTCGTATCTGAGAACCACCGCGGAATGGAGATAAGGAAGGTCCGCCTCCATCTGTCTCGTAAGCGTCCAAAGCATAGTCGATCAGCTCGCTGGGCGGTGTATCGACCCATTTCGCCAGCGCCGCTGCCATGATGCTGGGATGGCGAAGGACGATGACGAACTGCGCCATCGGAAACAATTGCTGATAAAGGCGCATGCGGGTCAGGTTGACTGGCGATTTCTCGACCCGCCAAAGAGTATTCGGAACCGGCTGCAGAGTGCTCGAACCACCTATCCCAGTCTGCCTCCATCCGATCACGCACGGCCTGGGTGTCGTATGATGCAGCCTTCGACCAGATGCTGCGCGGGGTCGGTTGCGAATTGGCCTGGAATACCGTGCAGGGCGGTATGCGGGATGGCCCCTTGCAGAAACGAGCCCTCATTCTCCGGTGCCGGCGATCCGACTATGCTGGCGATGTGCTCGCTATGGCCTAGCAGGCGCGCGGTCAGGCTCGTTCCCGTCCGGTGCAAACCTGCGACGAACACATACCGCCCTGTAAATCGTGTTTGCGCCATGCGTCAGGTGTCTGAGCGTTCGGGTCAGCTCGTCCTGAACTTGCAGACCGCCTTCGCCATACAGGTAGATCGGGTCAAATTTGCCAATCTTCTTCAACTTTTCGCCATCGAGAATGGTGATCCTTCCGCGCCGGAAATCGACCACGCCGCCATCGCGCAAATCGGTCAGCGTGCGACTGACATGCACTTTCGATATTCCGCAAATATCGGCCAAATCGATTTGCGACAGCGGGGTTTGGAACCCACTGCTTCGGCCAAGGCCGACCATTCGCAGCCGGTACCATATCTCGGCGATCAGATGCGCAATGCGGCCTGTCGCACGCAGCTGTGCCGTCTTCATGATCCACTCACGATGAATTGCCGCATCAAGCAGGGTAGAGAACCAGAAGATTCGCGCCAGATGCGGCTCCTGCGCCATCACGCGCTCCAAGTCATCGTGCATGACATGACCGACTTTGATGCGACCAAGCGCGACGAGATCATGGTCAAGGCGCTTCAACGCGAAGGCGTGCAAATCGACGAAGTCACCGGGCACCTGAAAGCCTACCACGTGCCGCTCGTTATCTTCACGAACAGTGCGCAGCATGTACCCTTCGATCAGCATGGTGCTGCGATCGACCAGGTCTCCGCGCTGCACAAGCATCGTATCCCCAGGTACGACCTCGACCTTGGAAATAAGCCCTTCCAGCACGCCCATCTCGCGCTCCGACAACGCATGACGCAATCGGCTTTGCAAGAAGCGTCCGGTTAGCGGATATGTACTGTCTGACACGGGTACTCTCATTCCATTTCGGCCGCGCTCGGTGCGCTTGTCATCAAGAAGCCGTGAACACGCTAAGTCGCTTTAATCCGAGGCGCAAGCCGATGGCTTGGTATAAAAAGATACGATTGGAACACTGGTCAGATGGACAAGTTGATCGCATGCGCATGCCGCGCCGACCAGCCGGAGTTCCAGCCATCAAGATTGCCGTCATCGGGCACATCCGCCACCCCATCGCACCACCGTTCATGGGCGGCATGGAATCGCACTGTCACTCGCTCGTTCAGGCGTTGCGCCGGGCCGGACACGAAGTGACGTTGTTTGCGGCTGGCGAAAGCGATCTTCCAAATTTCATCCCGATTTGCGACCAGCCATACGAGAAGGTCCTGCCATGGGCCGAATGGCGCGGGACCGAAAAGCTGTCACAGTATCAGGAGCGTGCTTTTGCGCGGGCATGGCTAGCCGTGCTCGCAGGCGACTTCGACGTGGTTCACAACAATTCCCTGTTTCCCAAACTCATCGAGTGGGCACAGCGTGACGGTATCCCGATGCTGACGTCTTTGCACGTGCCGCCCTACGCACGAATTGCGGGATGCAGTTCACGATGCAGCGGAAGCATGCGCACAGCAATTCAGTGTGACATCCCGAAGCCAGCTGAGTTCATGGCGATCCCCCATCGGCGCTGTTCAATCCAATATGCGCGTCGTCCATAACGGGATCGACCTTGCCGAATGGAAGCCAGCACTCCGGCCCGGCAACCATATGCTGTGGTATGGCAGGATCACGCCGACCAAAGGTCTTGCCGAGGCAGTGGAGGCAGCAAGCTTGGCCGGGGCCCTGCTCGACATCGTGGGCATCATCGAGGACGAGACCTATTTTGCATCGCAGGTCACGCCATATCTGAGCCCGTCCATAGCCTATAACGGGCATTTGACAGGAGCGGCTTTGAAGAGCGCCGTCAGCAAAGCGAAAGCGGTCATCGTTACGCCGATGTGGGACGAACCTTTCGGGCTGGTAGCTGCAGAGGCCATGTCCTGCGACGTACCTGTTATCGCCTTCGACCGAGGAGCATTGCGCGAGGTGCTGGGCGAATGCGGCACACTTGTTCCTGCGGGCGATGTCGAGGCGTTGGCGGGGGCCATGCGCGCCCATGACAACACCAACCATTCCGGCAGCCGAGCCCGCGCGCTCGATTGCTTCTCACTTGAGGCTATGGTGGGCGGTTATGAAAGCGCCTACGCGGCAGCGATTGCCGGGGCGGCCCTGGACGCGGCCTCGGCCTCCAACGCGTCAAGCACGGTGGCGCTGCTGGCGTAAGGCTGATCTTCCTGCTGGCGGGTCAGCGCAAGATCGTCTTCTGTCGGCTCGCGCAATTTGATCCAGCCGTCTCCGCGTCGCTGCAACAGGCCCATCAACACGAAAGCCCGCAGCCAATGCTGCATCGTAGGTTCGCCCCATTTTTCCTGAAACCGATGAGCATTGGCGAGCACACTGTCGATATGGTGCACGGGCGGCATGTGGTGCGGATGGTACTGATGATACGCTTTCGCCCCGCGAACCCAATGTATGGCGATCCCGCTTTCCGCCACTGTCCGCCCGAAATCGGTGTCTTCTCCGCCATAGCCGACGAAAGTTTCGTCGAACCCTGCCGAGCGCGCAAAGTCGTCCGCTGAAATGGCGAAATTCAACGACCAGAAACAGCGGTAGTCGTTGCAATCGCCTATTGGTCCGGCAGGCGGGCCGGCGCGTTCGCTATGTTTGACCGCAATCCTGTCGAACAAGCCGAAATCGAGCGAGCGTGTCGGTGCGTTCTTCGGCAAATAACCGACCTCTCCCATCAACAGTCCGTCACCAAGCGTGGCCGCCCGGGCATAGTCGCCGACAAGCTCGGGATGCGGGATACAATCGACATCGAGAAAGATCAGCAAATCGCCCTCGGCTGTGCGAGCAGCGAGATTACGCGCCTCTGCCAATGGTATTCCAGACCGATCCATGCCGACCTGCCGAACGGGAAATGGCGTATCGGGCAAATCATATGGATCATCCTGCATCAAGGAGATCACCAGCTCGCCGGGCAACTGATTGCTCTTCGAGAGGCCGTTGACCAGATTCCACATATGGTCGGCTCGGCCATGCGCCAGCGTGCAAACGGAAATACTCATACTTTGCGGGCTTTCGTAGCTGGCAGTTGAATGATGTTTTTGGCACGTTCGGGGGCCCAGATCCTGTCGATCAGGACGCCGATTTCGGTTGCCGCCTTTTGCGCCGCATCTGGCTCGATAATCGACCGCTGCGTTTCTGCTTCGACTTGCTCGGCTGCTTGCCAAAGCTTGCGCCATTCGCTTGCGCTGCTGGGCCAATGGCGTGCTACGGCAGCGACGCCTGCCCGGTCGAGCGCTTCCGCTTTGCAATTTTGCTCGTTGAAGTACCGCCATTCGGGAATGGCCACCCATCGCTTCCCGGCCGCTGCGACCATATGCACGGTAGTATTGCCGCAGCTCGATACGATGCGGTTCGCTGCCGAAATCCAATCCTCCGGATTATCGACCCAGCCCAGATGCTTCAGATTGCCCGGCGGCGTCTCGTGCCATTCGCTTTGCATTTTGCCGAGCGTGACCCACTCGCTTTCGCAATCGTCGCGGGCACCCAGTGTGAGCGGAGCCGACGGCAAGCCATTCCCGCCACCACCACCCAGAACGACAACCAGGTCGGTATCCGGATCCAGGCTCAACTTTGCACGCGCGCTTTCAAGCGACACGAGCCGGGAACAGTCGATCCCGACACCCGGCGCATAGATCGTCTTGCTGCGCATCCAGCCCGGACGCTCGGGCTGCTCGAGATCTTCGGCATAGGGAGCAAGCAAGCCAACCGCGCTCTCATATGATGACATATGGCCCGGATCGCTGCGATCGCCATGCTGCAGCACCGCCATGTGGGGAACCGACGCTATGCGCGCCAACTGTCCCAGCTCCGCCGATACGTCGGTGATGAATAGCGATGGACGGTTCTTGACGAACCAATCCATGATGGAGCCGGTAGCGTCGGTGATCGATTGCCATCCAAGCGGGGCACAGTGAAGAGTGTCGGGCGTGGGATGATCGGCCAGATTGGCGCAGGTTTCATCGCCGGGCTCGAATAGCGAGGGTATCTCGATAATATCGACACCGTCGGGCAATGCCGGAAAGATGTCTGGCCGGGCACAGAAGAACGTAACCGGCCTTTCTTTAACCAGCTCGCAGGCAATCGCGGTAGCTCGTTCCGCATGGCCGCGCCCCTGATGATGCACGAAATAGCCAATGGGACACCGCGCTCGGTTCGTAACAATTGTCACGCCGCCACCTCGCGCCGTTCTTGTTGCACCGGAGCAACCCAGCTGCGATCCATCATCGCGACCACGCCTTCCAGAGCGCCGGCGGCATAAGGCGAACGCGCGAAATAGACGCCCGGCCTGCCTCGTAAGCGCGCCAGAACCGGTTCATGATTGGACACGACAATGGCATTGGCCGCCGCTTCGAGCATGTCGAGATCGTTGCCACTGTCGCCAGCGACATAGACCCGTGCCTGCGCAATGCCCAGCTTCGCGGCTACATGGCGCATGGCCGCTCCCTTGCCAGCTTTGCCCGGCAAGACATCGAGCAAACGGTCATGGCTCTGGATAACCCTCGCATCCAGTCCGCGCTCTTCCAAGCGTGCTGCACACGTAGGATACAGCGCTTTCCTGCAAGGTGAAATAGCTGCATTTGTATTGCCGCTGATCTACCTTGTTCTGAGGCTCGATCGCGGCGACCTTGGCCAGAGCATCACCGATAGCGCGCGGCTGCCAGTTCTTTGCGATGACAGCTTCATACTGCTGGTCAGCTTCCAGACCGCTCGGTGTGTCCCAGTATATTTCGCTCCCTACGGAAGTGATCCATACGGCCGGTGTCGGCAAGTCCCACTCCCGGACGAGGCGCCTCGCTTCGATGAGCGACCTACCCGTGGCGATGCCAAACACGACATCACTGCGGCCCGATATAAAATCGGTAAATTTTTGCGCGGCATTGCGGCAACCGGTCAGAGTGTTGTCGATGTCGCAAAGGACAAGCTTGTCGCGGACAGCGCTGATGGAGCGAGCCGGTTTCCGCCCGATCGCTTCGCGCGCTACGCTGACAAATCCCGAGGCGTAATGCTTCCATTGGACGGAGCATATGTTGCGCCTGGCATTGGACGAGGCTGCATCCCAGCGCGAGCGGTCGCCGATCAACCCGGCGATTGCCTGCGCAATGTCGGCGGGATCGCGCGGTTCGAACACAGTCCCGTGCTGTAGCTCTTCGATAATATCGGCAGGTCCGCCATGTTTCGTCGCGACAACCGGCAAGCCATGCACGGCCGCTTCAAGGATGGTCAGCCCGAATGGCTCTGTCATGGCCGGATTGACAAACACGCCCCCGGTTTCAGCCGCCAACGCATACATGCCGCGGACCTGCGCGGTAGTATGCTGGCGAGGGTAAGCCACGCAGCCATACAAGTCGTTCGCATCGATGGTGTCGACCAGCTGGCGAAGGATTTCGACCTGCTCCTTTTCGCCGCATTCAACCGAGCTGCGCAGGCCCGCCAGGATTACCAGATTAGCGGACTGACGCAGTTTTGGATCGGCAGCGAAAGCCTCGACGAGACCGACCAGATTTTTCTTCGCCACAGGCCGGGCAATAGCCAGCACGATGGGCCGACCGGGATGCCGAAGGAACGGCGCAATCAGATCGCTAGCACCAGCGATGTCGGTGCCCGTCGCTTGATTCTGATCGATACCGGGCCTTAGCCTGTGAATACGCGTTTGATCGGCCGAAGGGTAAGAGAGCAGCTGCCGCTCGCACTCGTCACGCGATGAGCCGATAACTGCGTTGGCACTCGCAATAGCCGCATCCTCTTCTGCAATTCGAGCAGATAGGCCGTGATGCTGCCCGTCCATCGCCTGGGCTTTGTCGATCGCCAGAGAGTGGGCCGTATACATGAACGGAATGCCCAATTCATCGCGCACCGCCTCGGCTACTTTCGCTGCATCGGCAAAATGCGCGTGGATGACATCGGGAAGCTGCGGCCGCGATCGCAGATTTGCTACGAGTGCTTTGGTAAAAGCGGGGGTGTCGTTCGCCAGCCGTTCTTTAGACAAATAGTCCCTGTTCCCGCTATCGATGCGGGTGATGCATAGCTTGGGTCCCAGACTTTCTTGTTGGCGTGTATGCACCTCGCCAAGGTGGGGCGCATCGAACAAACGGGTAACGATTTCTGCGGTGCTCACCTGAGGATGTCGAGCCAAAGCCCGCATCGCACCGAGCACATAAGTAATATGCCCGCCTGTATCTTCCGTGATTCCGTAACGCGGTTCGCCCCTCAGGCACCCACCCAGTGCTATTGCCAAAATGCGCATGTCGACCCGCTTCTCCGTGCTGCGAACATCGGAAATACGGGTCTGCCGAAAGGTCAGTTCCAAAAGCGTCTTTTGTTATCGGAGCTTCGAGCGGCGTGGGTTCAAATTGCTTAAAGGGCTGTCTGGCCGAGGCATCCTCGATTTCATTACAATAACCGACTGTAGGACCGATTATCGCACACAGACTACCCCACTCATCGTATGCGTTCTCAAATTACGCGGGCCCTCCAGTTGACGCACCAACGGCAAATGTGGGCATTTTTTTCTATGTCTTCTCGGTCAAGAATGACCAAGAGAGTGTCCGCTTTCGAAAGCCAAAATCTATAGCAATAACGTCTGATATTGGGGCGCAAAGCTGCCGTAGCTAAGGCAGGGCGAGTTGAATTTTCCAATGTTTTGAGTGCCCAGCTTCGTCCTCTATGGGGCACCATTTTCTAGCAAGTACGGGCGAGGCCGCCCGCTTGATCGCCGGGACGCCGTCGCTGCAAGAGCGATGCGTTTCGCTACTCTACGTCTCGGAAATCGGGCTCAATGCACCCGGGTTTGCGCCTTTCCGTACGGCGCATCGGCGTGGCCGATTATCGCCTCATACAGTGCGAGTTTTCATATATCAGACGGTCGGACCGCGATGCGGCGGCCGATCCGGCGTCAGAACTGTCGTACGGGCCCCTCAAGGCATCGAACTGCGCGGATACGCACGTTGGTGCTCCTGCTGGGGGTTCCTAATCGAGCGTGATACCCTTGATCACGCCTCTGTTGGGCGCAGCGCGGGCGGAGCGGAGAGAGACGACCGAAATGATAGCGTAGTCGCACGGCCGCTCCATCGTGGCCCCGCCCGACCGACTGATCGATGTCAGCGTTCCGCTGAACACCTGGTCCCTGTCTTCGGCGCATAGAACGCTCAGTTCGGTATTGTCTCCGAAGGCGGGATCTTCAGCGTCGTAATCCAGCATAATACGCATGGGGTTTTCCCCGCCCTTCACGATCCGCTGCGCGATTAATTCGCGGCCGGTCTTCGTCGGGCGGAATTCGATCATCGGATTGGCAGAGAGAAGGATGCTGGACACCCTGGCACCTTCACCAAGCCGCCAGTCGAAGGGCGCAAATTCGGTACACCAGTCCAACCTCTCGCCGCTGCCGACGCGGCATGCAGGTTTCTGCAACGGACGGTCCGAGATCAGTCCCTGATACGTCGAGAACGCCTGCGTGATCCGCCCTGCTTCGAGATATCGCCGCATGAGGATGATATTTGTCCGCCGGGACAACGCCTTTCCGGTTTCCATAATTTCGGTAATGGCAAACAGGTTGTCCAGCGAACCACCATCGCGGCCGGCACGGGCGATGAACTCGTCCATCCAGAGAGGCTCGTCCCGGAAAATACGACGGAACACGCGCGGTCCTTCCGGATCGGACAGCGTTTGGAGCAAGAAAGGCTCCAACGCGTCGATCTTGTCAGGGTGTACGGCTAGAAAATTGTTCAATGTGTCGAGTGCGGCATCCACATCCTCGTTCTGGCTGTGAACTGTCAGAAGGGCGCCCGACAGCATGCTGGAGCGTTTGTTAAGCGTCGCAGTACCCAGAAGGATCGCATCGCGCGCGTTACCGTCCGACTGCGACCAGCCGAGCAGTGTCAGCGCGTCTGGCGACAGGGGCTTCACACGGTATGCGTCCAGGGCGAATGTACGGGCAGCCGCGGCCCCATCTGCAATACCCTGCGGTGTGCCCGTACCGGCCAGCGAGGCAAACATACCCCGCGCTATGCGGGTCGACGCTGCATCATTGAACGGGTTGATTGCCAACGCCACGTCGGGTCGCCGCTTTTCCAGACCTGTGCTGAGCGCAATCGCACAAGCTAAAACGGCAAGGATGATCGCCGTCAGCCCGACGATCCATTTGACCGTTGCCGGCAGGCCGCTGTCAGCCAGATCATTCCCGTCCATAGCCATAGCCATAGCCATAGGCATATTCATACGCATCGTCAGCCTGGCCCGCCTTTGTCAGAATGACGCCGTAGATTTCATTCGAACCCTTGCGCAGTCTGTCGATGGAGTTCTTGACCGCGCGATATGGCGTGGAACTGGCCTGAATGACGTAGATGATGCCCTCGACGCTGGAGCCCAGCTGCGGCGCATCCGACAGACCCAATACCGGCGGACTGTCGACGATCACCAGATCGTAGCCAAGCTCTGTCTGCGCCTGTTCCACCAACCTCTTCATCTGCGCGCTGGCAAGCAGTTCGCTCGGGTTGGGCGGACGATGTCCGATGGGCATGAAATCGAAACCGTACTTCGCGACGCTGGATATGCACTCCTGCGCGGTAGCCTGGTTTGCAAGAACCGAGCTCAATCCCTTCGCTGCATCTGCTTCGTCGATCAATTCGGTCATCACCGAATTGCGAAGGTCGGCATCGATCAGCAGCGTCTTCTTGCCAAGCAGCCCGAAACCGCGGGCCAAGGCGACGCAGGTGAGCGATTTACCCTCATTGGGCCGGGTCGATGTGACCATGAACGATCTTGGCGCACCATGGGTCGTGAGGAAGCCGATATTGGTACGCGTTGCGGCATAGGCCTCTGCAAGGTCGGAGGACGTCCTCCCAAGCTGTTCTTCCAGCTCCTTCTCCTTGATGCTCGGAATAAGGCCTAGCGTAGACAGTCCGAGCCTGTCGCGGACGTCGTCGGTGTTCTTGAGCGACTGGTCGAGCTGTTCGCGCAGCAGGACGACAAGGCCGACAAGGAATCCGCCGAGCAATACCGAGATCAACAGGTTGAAGGGCAGCGACGGGCTGTATGGAGAAGAAGGCACTTCCGCCGCGTCTATCAGAATCATGTTGTTACGGCCGGCACCTGCAGCGTCCAATTCCTTGAAGCGCTGCAGAAGGCCGTCATACAATTCGCGGTTGGTGTCGACCTCACGGCGCAGAATGCCATAGGCGATGCTTTGACCCTGCTGCTCGATGAAATCGTTCTTTACCTGGTTGGCGCGCTGCTGGAGCTGGTTCTCGCGCGCTACGGCTGCCTGGTACTGCTTGCGAAGATTGTTGCCGCGCGTCGTCCGGTCGCGGCCAGTAACTTCGTTAACCGCCCGTTGAAGCGAATCCACTTCGGCCTGCAAAGACTGGGCCTTTTCATATCGCGGACCGTAGGTCGCGCGCACATTGGAAAGTTCGGCTTCTTTCTGTGCCAGCGTGCGGCGCAATTCGGCCGCCGGATCGCCAACCGAATTGGTGTCGAAATCGCTCCTCAGTGCAGCCTCGGCACGGATCCGGTCGGCTGTTGCTTCCGCCAGCGATTCGTTCAGCGAAACCAGCGACGTGCCGACCAATGACTGGCCGGCTGCATTGCCACCATCTTCGGTTCGGTCACCGCCGACAATTACGATCCTGTTCTCATTGGCGTAATTGACCAGCGCCTGCTCACTTTCGGAAAGACGTTCGCGCTGCTTCTCGATTTCGGACTCCAGATATTCCTGGGTCTCGATGTTGGAGCTGAACCTCCGCTCGAAATTCGCTTCGATGAATTCATTGGCCCACAGATTGGCCAATTCCGCCGACAGCCCCGGATCAGGGCTTTCGAAGATAACCGATACGAGATTGGAATCCTGGACCGGCTCGATCTGAAGATGCTCCAGCATCAGATCGATCAATCCACCTTTTGTGACGGTACCGGCTTCGATATCGAAATTGCTTACGAACCTCTCATTGTTGAGAAGATCGCCGGCCTCGATGACGCGCGTCGCGAGCGAACGCGACTCCAGCAACTCGTACTGCGTGGTGTAGAACTGGCGATCGGCCTGCAGATCTTCGGCCGGGGACGATTCGGTTTCGATAAATGCGGAATTTGCCCGGCTGATCTCGATTTCAGCCGTTGCACGGTATGTCGGTTGCGCCAGCAGCGTTGCGATCAAGCCAATCAGGATAGTGCCGACGAAAAGAGCAGCCAGGATGAACCGCATCGAACGCGCGCGCGAGTAGAGCCGCCGCAGATCGATTCCGAAATCGCCGTCGCCACCACCTCTGGTCTCTGCGATGGTACCGTCAGTCATAGATTTCCTTGGTCATGAAGGGATCGAAGGCGGCTTAGTTGCCGACGCGGTCGATCAGAATTGCGGTCGAGGATAGAAGCGGGACATATTGCAAAATGGTCTCCAGCGTACGTCGGCGCGACGACTCCCCGACAGTGATGACGTCGTTGGGATAGATTGCCGGATCGGGATAATTGCCCCGCTGGATCGCTTCAAGATTGTATACACCGATATACCGGCGGCCCTGCACTTCGCGCTGCACGAGGACGTCTTTGGAATTGCCGTAATCAGAAAGTCCACCGGCATTATTGACGGCGCGCATCAAGGTGCCTGAGATTGCTGCAGGCACTGCGCCCGGCTTTGCCACCTGTCCGCCGACAGAGACCAGAGGTTCTTCGACTTCTTCGGGCCGCACGCGGACCTGCGGATCGACGATGTAATCGCCGCGCAAGCCGTTGGCGATTTCTGGCCGAAATCTGGGACGGGGTGCTGTCTGCGACGAGCACTTGTCCGACATAGGGGAATTCGATCATCCCGCGATCATCCACGAAATAGGTGCCGCTTATGTTTTCGGCGCCGACTACGTCGATCTCGAGGTTCTGGACAGGCCCCAACCGGTAGAGACCGACCGTCTCAGGTGCTGGAAGTTCGCTGAGATCGGTCAATTCCACAGAACTGTCCTGCGCGGTAACCTTTGGAGACGCGCACCCGGAAATGGCAGGAGCGAGCAGGGCCGCGGCACAGAATGCGATGAATTTGCGTGACATCCGAAACCCTCTAACGAGCTTTTAATTGATCGAACCTGAAAAGGACGGGCCTGCCCCTTAGACGATAGCGCGCAAGCATAACACAGTGAATACGCCGGTTATCCCTCGGCTACGTCGCGAGGGTGCAATCTGTTCGAAAACGCGGCGCTATCGAGCATTACGAATAACCACACGGCCATTGTCTGGAAAACGGGAGTCCTGAGCGGATAGTCTACAAGACTGGCAAAGGACAGGATGACCAGCACGGCAATCCAGGCCACAGCCCTTCCCGCGCCGTCGCCACCTTCCCGGAAGACCGCAATGATGCGCTGCACGAACAGGGCGAGGCCTGCAATAACCAGAGACGCCGCAGGAAGCCCGCCCTCTATCACGATCTGGAGCCAGTCATTATGCGCCTGGTTCACGTAAAACGGGGCCAGCAGGGCGGCCGGTTCGAACATATAGTACACATCTTCGAATGACCCTAGCCCGGCGCCCAGCAGCCAGAAGGATGACACCATGTCGAGCAGCGGATCATAAAGCGTCCAGCGCACGTTGTCCGCTAGCGATTTGTCGTAAAGACGCGATATCGCGGGGATTTCGGCAAAGACGAAAAAGGCGGCTGCCATTGCTGCTGGCACTGCAAGCAATATCGCCAACCGGTACTTGAAAACCGTATCGAGGGCTGCGTTCATTACCCCATGGGCGCGCTTGCCGGATTTGCTGCGGTTGTTTGCCCGTCCGGAGAGAAACAGGAATATTGCCGCCAGCACAGCGGGGACAGCCACGATAAGACCCGCACGTGACCCGCCGATCAGGATATGGATAAAGCACAGCAGCACCATCCCTGTGGCGATGATGTTCCAGACAGGCGCACCGCCCCGCGCGCGCCTGCGCCCCTCATTGCCGGACGATCCCGTCTCCATGGCCCACAGGACAATGCCAATGGCAGAGAACACCACCGAGTGATTGACGTTTGCGAAAAATCCGACCGGACGATCGTCATTGCTGATCGTGAAAAGATGAAGGGCATCCCCGCCCAGGATTGCGTGGACCAGTCCCAGCACCGCATTGGCCGCGATCGCGCAGAGCAGAATGCGCCGCAGCAGGCGCTGGCGGTCCCGGACAGGGATACTGGCCGCCAGCAAAAGCGCAGCAAGCGGTGTGAAGAGGCCCAGCACGGCCGAGATAGTGCGATCGGGCGCGAAGGTGATCGGGCGCCAGACGTCCCCCAGTCCAACCAATCCGTCCAGATCGGCAATCACCTGTCTTTCGGGTAAAGCAGACCATATGGCCGGTGGCAGCGGGAACAGCTGCACCAGCGCCCAGAGCAAATATGCCGCCACCAGCACTATCGCCACCTTGAGGGTGGAGAACCCCGCCACACCGCTTTTGACAAGAGCATAGGCCGCCATCAGGATCGAGGCAGGGTAGAGGATTGCAAGCTGCGGAACATCGCCGCGGGATGCACCGCCCGTCAGCATGACGACAGCCGCAAAAACAGCTGCGGCAACAGCGAAATGCTTCCCCATGTCGCCACGGTCCGGACGTCCTCCCTTGCCGCCCCGGCGTTCAGCCGCTGTTTTAGGTTCAGATCGGGTCATTTGGCGCCGAACCCTCCGAAGATAACCCGGAACGTCTTGAGGAAGATCAGAGCATCCAACCACCACGAGAAGTGACGAATGTAATAGAAATCATAACCCAGCTTATCGTTGATCGCCTCGAGATCGATAACATGGCCCTGGTTCACCTGCGCCCATCCGGTCAGCCCCGGCCGGACGATATGGCGATAGCGGTAGAAGGGGATGGCCCGTTCGTAGGATTGCGACAGCGGTTCGGCCTCCGGACGCGGACCGATCCAGCTCATCTCGCCCTTCAGAACGTTCAGGATCTGCGGTAGTTCGTCGATCCGAAAGCGCCGGATAATGCGGCCGGCGCGCGTAATCCGGTCATCGCCTGTGCGGGTCATCGCGGCCTCGAGTTCCGAACCTTCCTTTACCGGCGCTGCCAGCATGGAGCGAAACTTGTACATGCGAAACAGATGGCCCCGCATACCCACCCGTTCCTGTACATAGAAGACAGGCCCAGCGGAATCGAGCTTCACCCACAGAGCAATGGCCGGAAGCAGAACCGCCAGCACCGGCAGAAGCAGGATGACGAGCAGAACGTCGATCACGCGTTTGGCTTTCATATACGCGATATTAGGGATGAGGGTGCCGAGATTGTTCTCGCGCATATGGTCGATCTTGACCTGCCCCGTCGTGAATTCCCATACCTGACGGTAGTGATAGACTGGAATGCCGCTCAGCGCTGCCTCGGCGATGAGGTGATCCCATTCGTCGCTGCGCGCATGATGGAGATCCGCAACCAGCGACCCGCTTCTGCGCTGAACGATGATTTCCCGCAGCGTGTCCGGCGTCAGCACGACAGCCTCGTCGAGATTGCCGAGCGTGTCGGCCGCGCGGCCGCCCGGAACCACCCAATAGCGCTGTCTATTCCCGCGCGTCACGGCGATCAGCATGAAGCTTGTCGCCGTGACGGCAAATGCGCTTAGCAGCAGGATGGAGATATTGTACGGCAAACGTAGCGCAAGCAGGACGAGTGCCAGAGTTCCGAACACGAGAAAATTGACAGGCAGAACATAGGAAAGCAGCCGCGCCTTGGCATAGTCGCGAAGCCGGTTGAGGAGCGACCACACCAGCAAGGTTGCAATGCATATTCCAACGATCGCGACGATCGCCTCTTCCTGCGCGATACGTCCGCTCTCGAACCGGGTGCGCACCGCCACCGGGAAGATAATGCCACTGAAAATATACATGACGAGTTGAGACAGCCGCGAAGAGAGCGGATGCCTGCCGGACACGTTTCGCTGGCTTCCGTTTGCAGCCCGCATGCCTTCAATCACCTTCGATTGTTTTGTTCATCAAGTTTTAGAAGAGCTTGCAAATGTGTGGACTGCATCCGAAAGGCGCAATACCAAGAAGCCCTGTGATGGCAAGGTGGCCTAAGCACCAAGCAACGTTCGCTGTCACGAGCAAAAAACCGGCCGGACTGCGGGCAGGCAGCGTCCAATGGCTAGTACGTTTTTCGAAATACGGCGAAACCTGCTTTGTACGATGACTGATGACTAACGACACGGACCGCGAGAAACGCCCGTGCTCGGCGGCCGGCCCTGTTCGCCAGTCAATTGCGCAGGATTGACCGGCAATCAGCGGCGCGATTCCCGTCACGATGGTAGCATCTTCCTTTTTCATGCTCCCATGCTATCGGAGCGCGAAAGCATCAAGCCACCGCTTGGTTTTGGTTCTTCCTCCTTGTTTATGCTTTTTCGCACCCTGAAAATCGATGGCTGCGTGCAACGACACAAGCGAGATGCAACCGACCGTTAGAAGGAACAGCAGTGCGTAAATCAAAGCTGACGGTTGGGCTTCTCTGGCACAGCTTCAAATCCAACAATCTGGGCGTTCTGGCCCTCACCGATGCCAATATCGGCTTGATCGCAGATGCCGCACCGGACCGAGAGTTGGAGTTCGTCATCTTCGGCTCCCGCGGAGACTCCTCGTTTTCCGGCCCGGGCGAATACGCCAATGTTCGTCACGTCGATGTCTCTTCGGTGTTCTCTGTCAAATCCATTTATGACCAGATTCGTAAGTGTGACATCGTCTATGATATCGGCGGGGGTGACAGTTTCGCAGATATCTATGGCTGGAAACGTCTGGCGAAGGTTGCCGGGCTCAAACTGGTAGCCGCTGCGGCGGGGAGAAAACCTGTTCTGAGTTCCGCAAACCATCGGACCCTTCACTTCTCCAAGTACCAAGGCTGTCGGAAAGGCGGCCCTGCGCGTATGCGCCGACGTTTTCGCAAGGGACGAGCCCTCCTTCGAACGCGCACAGGATCTGTTGGCGGGGGCGACATATCCTGCCGTCTATAAAACCTCCGACGTTGCATTCAGTCTAAAACGTCTGACGGAGTGGCCGGACCATTTCCCCGAATTGGAACAGGGCATGAAGCATGTCGGGATCAACGTCTCAGGCTTGCTCTATGAAGGCGGGTATGCCGGCGACAACCAGTTTGGACTGTCGGTGGACTATCCTGAACTGATCGACCGCATCCTCACCCGGCTTTCATCTCAGCCCGATGTTCAATGCTGGCTGATCCCGCACGTGTTCAATCCTGCCAAGGAAACCATGGAAAGCGATCTGAGGGCATCGCGGAAGGTCATCGAACGTTTCCCGGTTGCGAAGCTTGCACCCGTTTTCACCAGCCCGCGGGAGGCGAAGACCTTCATCGGCAGAATGGATCTGGTGCTTGCCGCACGGATGCATGCTGCAATTGCTGCGGTCTCGTCCGGGGTTGCCTGCGTGCCGATGGCGTATTCGGTAAAATTCGAAGGTCTGTTCACTAGTATCGGCTATCCCCTAGTCATGGATTTGAAATCGGTTACCGCCGACGAAGCGGTCGCGCTGGTGCTGGATTCGCTATCCAATGTGGATGCGCTGAAAGGCACGGCGCGAGCGGCAGGCGACAATGCGCTGGCCGCACTGGAGCCATACAAACGTAACCTTGCCCACGGCCTGGCAGAGATCCGCCCAAGGTCCTGAAACATGGAGAAACAGACCCGCACCATGCGGCATGGCCGATCTTCCTTCCGGTCTGCATTAGCCTTAAAAGACAGATATGGGCGCGTTCTATGGGATGTGGCCGGCAGCGCTGCGGGCGTCGTTGCCAGCACGGTAAACACCATTGTCGTGTTTGTTATTGCCGCTCGTGCACTGGGACCATTGTCCTTTGGCGAATTTGCGTTCTACTTCGCCATAGCATCCGGCTTCGGGTTGGTTTTCGACTATGGATACCCTGTCAGCCTGCTTCGCAACAAACGTAGCGCAATCCCGAGAGAACGGCTGAAGCTTCCTGTCTCAGCTCTTCATACGAAGTTTTTACTCTTCCTCGGCGTGTCGCCACTTGCGCTAGTGTCTCTTCACATGGCGGGCGCGAGCTTTACCTTGGGACTCGTCTTTTGGGGCGCAATCGCCTTGCGGTCAGTGGGCAATTTTCTTGCGACGAGCCTGCGCGGCATCGGCCACCACAAGATCGATGCCTGGAATAATCTGGCGGCGAGCGCACTTGGCGTGCTTTTTGCCGCCGCAGCCTATTTTTACGCCCCCGGTCAATTGGGGTTCGCACTGGCCATGCTGGTCGGCGCGGTGACGGTTTTCGCCCTAACCTGGTATGCCTGGAGCAAAAGGTGCCGCTTCGTCGGAAAACGCCTCAAATGGACGAAGATCAAATTGGAGGTCTCGGAAAATTTCGTCTATTTCATAGACGCAGTGTGCCGACGAAGCTTCGGGCTCCTTGATGTCGCGATTCTCGGCCTGTTTGCATCCCCTATTGCTGTGGGTCTCTATCAATCGGGGCAGAAAGTCGTGCAGGGCGTTAATATTTTTGCCCAGCCTTTCAATAATGTTTTACTACCGATCCTAAGCCGCACTGCACGCGATTTCGGCAGTTTCGAGAGGAAGTCGCGTCTGGCGATCGCAGCTCAGACCGTATTTGGCCTCTTGTCCGCAATAATTATCGTAATCGCCGGACCATTCGTGCTGAGGACATTGTTTTCCAATGCTTTTTCAGAGGCCGATTATCTTTTTCCTTATTTTGGCGCCGTGGTCTTTTCCCGCTTTTTGTTCAGCGCATTCGTAATTTCGCGAACCGCACAGGGCTATATTGGGGAGAGACTGCGGGCGAACGTAATCGTGCTCGCGGCCTTCGCATTGACGGGGCCGTTCGCTGCATATTCTTTCGAGGCACGCGGGGTCCTTATCACGCTGACTGCGTCCTCGCTGATCGGCCTTGCATATCTGCTATATGCCACACGAACCCGGACAAACGCGCGATGATGAACTTCCCTCTACGGTATTGGCGGCTAAAGGCTCGCGCGCTCTCGCTTATGTCGCGAAAGAAGGAAATGACCTCGCTTGCGATCCGGGAAGCATATAGCAAAGGATACGACATCAATGTCGGTCTTTATTCCTACGGGTGTTTCGACCGGAACCGCTTCACCCCGCATATCGACATCGGGAGGTACTGCTCCATGTCCATCCTGAGCAGGCGTGTGAATGCGAACCACGCGATGGACTATCTCTCCCTTCATCCGTATTTCTACAACGCAAAGCTCGGTTTTGTAGACGAAGAAAAGATCGTGCGGTCCCGGTGCGTGATCGAAGACGACGTATGGATCAGTCACGGGGTCATCATTCTACCAAGTGTCACGTTCATCGGGCGCGGCTCGGTCCTCGCAGCGGGATCCGTCGTCACCAAGAATGTTGAACGATACAGCATCGTGACCGGAGTCCCCGGTAAAGCGGTAAGGAAGCGCTTTGACGACGAAACGATAGCGAAAATCGAAGGTTCGCAATGGTGGAAACTGTCTGCCAGCGAACTGGAACGTTTCGCAAAGGGCTCATGGGATGTCGTTGTAGACCCTGAGAAACTCACTGGCGAGAAACTGTCGGTTTAAACTGAATTGGTATTTGAAGCGTGACTGTAATCGAAGAAGTCAAGAAGTCGGATCTGTGTATCGGGTGCGGTTATTGCGCGTCCTTTACCGACGCCAAAATGGAATATGACGCGAAGGGCTTTCTCGTGCCGGTCAGCAATGGGTCGGACCTGTCGACGGCAGAGCGTGCTCTGGTCGAAGCCGCGTGCCCAGGGAAAAATGCAACGGACGTTTACTGCACTACCGACGCAGAGCGCGGATTTGAGGTTGATCGTCTGTGGGGGCCGTACACAGCGGCCCTGACCGGTTTCAGCACCGATGCCGAAACACGCCATACAGGGTCTTCTGGCGGTGTTCTGACAGCGCTTTCCAGATATCTCACGCAAACCAAGCAGGTCGATGGCGTCCTTTCCACGTCCTATGACAACGATTACCCCATCGGCACCACCACCGCGGTAACCGATGATGCCGGCGCGTTGCTGAACGCCGGGGGATCGAAATACTGTCCCGCTTCCCCAATGGCGACGCTTAGATATATCAGAGATAATCCGGGTATTTATGCAGTCGTGGGTCGACCATGCGATATTGCTACGTTGCGCCGGGCTATCCGTGCGGGCGACCCCGTCGGTAGCCAGATCAAATATCTTCTTTCGTTTTTCTGCGCCGGTACGCCAAGCGACATCGGCAATCGAAAGTTGGTCAGTGAACTAGGCGTGGACGAATTCGACGACCTCGATACACTTCGCCACCGGGGCAATGGATGGCCGGGGGATACTGTCGCCAAGACAAAAGGCGGCTTGGAAAAAACCTGTACCTACAACGAAAGCTGGGGCGGGGTTCTTCGGCAATACACACATACGCTGTGTAAAATTTGCGCCGACGGGATTGGAGAACAAGCAGATCTGGTCGCGGCAGATGCTTGGTTCGGCGATGATGCCGGCTACCCGATCTTCGAGGAAACCGAAGGGCGCAGTCTGATCATGGCGCGAACCGAAACCGGCGATGCTCTGCTGCGCGCAGCAATTGACGACGGCTGGCTCGAAACCGAGGCATTCGATATTCGTCAGCTAGACCAGATGCAGATTGGACAGACTGCAAGGCGAACGCAGCTGATAGACCGGGTCCGAGCGTTCAAATTGATGGGGATGAAAACTCCGAAGTACCGACAAGCGGCCCTGCGTCAGTATGCCAGGGATGTGCCACTCTCACGCCGATTCCTAAACTTCGGCGCAACGCTGCGGCGCCTGGTGAAAAAGAAGCTCCAGGCTCCTCCGAAAACCGCAACTCGAGAGGGCTAAATCACCGGAACAGCCGTCGATCATTTGACGATTCGTGCCCCCGAGACTAATCCCCCCCTCGCTCACTTCGGATGTTGCACCTGCAATGCAGCCGGACATATGCCATTTCCGCATTGGCCGGAAGCCATTCGTATACTGACGGTCATCAACAGCACGAGACAATAGTAACATGCCTGAGACAAGTTACTATACCGCTTACGCTGATAGCGGGACCAAGAAAGCAGTATTCAATTATCGAAAATTGCTCGCAGCGATTGTCATTGTTTTAAACACTCAAATCTTTTTAGGCACCTCATCGAACCCCGTAGGTGTCGACGGCGTTCAGGAGGTGTTTTATGTATTGATGGGCCTGTGGTCGATATTTATTTTGATCGACCATAATCTTCGATATGGCTTCGTCCACAAGGTCGATATATTCGTACTTCTAACGATAGCCATATTCGCCTCGTATGGAGCGCTCGCTGCCAATATTCAGTATGGCCAGCCGATTATCTTCGGTTTTCTCGAAGAGCGCAGAATTCTCTCCCTTTTTGCGTATTTTCCTATCGTGATGATGCTGAGGCAGCGTTGGATTACCATTTTCGATTTTGAGGCGCTGGTTCTGGCCTCTGGCCTGCTTTGCGCTGTTATCGCGCTCGCCACGACCCTCAACATCGTACCTTCCTTAAGCCAGGCGCAAACTGCCGAAAACCGGCTGCGTGGAGAACGCATCTCAGTCGGATCTGCCAACATCGCGCTATGCATACCGCTGCTTCTTGCCAGCCGCCTTATCGAACCGAGACGATACGATGTGCCGCTGCTTGTTTTCTTGATCGCCATCATGCTCTTCGTCCTTCAGTCCCGCGGCCTGATTCTGGCGACCGGTATCGCCTGCCTTTATGTAATGAGAGGGCCTCGCCTGCCTATTGCGGCCACCGCCGCAGTCCTGATCATGTCGCTTGCCTTGCTCGTCGTACCGGGACTGGACGAACGTCTCGAAGTTTTAACCACACTGTTCGAGCAATTGTCGACCGAGCAATACCTCACGCAAAGCTGGAGAGCGATGTCGTATGACCATGCTCTTACGTCGTTCGCAGCCGGTCAATTCTGGGGTCATGGTGCGCTGTCATCCCAATGGTGGGGTGGATTTGGCCGGGTAATCGGAGATTTCTTCTTTCTTCCCGACATCGGGATCATTGGATCCCTGTTTCGATATGGCGTAGTCGCGATCATCGTCTATAGTCTTTACTTCGCTATTCAGGGTCATATCCTGAAAGCCACTCCGCCGGATCGTCGCCGGTCGTTCTATTTGGCGGCGTTTTTGTTTCTGGTTGTTGGCCTGCCTGTCGGGGCTCCCTTGGAATATCGGGGAAATCTTGTTGCCCTCATCCTCGCCGCAACGCACTTCCTTGCGTATTCCAGCCCGGCACGGGTGCGGGCATGAGCGTTGATCTGATAGTGGGCGGCGCATCCAAGGCCGGGACGACTGCGCTTTACGATATGCTTAGGCAAAGCCCGGCTTTCTTCCTGCCCGAGCGCAAGGAACTGCATTACTTTTCCCGCCCTTTTCTGGAGAGCACGACCGCTGGGCCGGGCGATGCTGCTGTCGTCGAGGAAATACCGGCTACGCTGGACGAATATCTGTCGCATTACCGCGCGAAACAGACAGGCCAGATCGCAGTCGATATCTCGCCGTCCTACCTGTTCCATCATGAAGCGCAGGGCGGATCGCCGACGCGTTGCCGGGCGCAAAAGCGCTGTTCATCTTGCGGGAACCGGAAGACAAGGTCTTCTCGCAATATGTTCATCTCGTCGGTGAAGCGCGCGAGACCTTGTCATTCGAGCATGCTCTCGAAGCGGAGCCCTCCCGCAAGCAGGCAGGGTATTCCGACATGTGGCTCTACCGTGAAAGCGGCTACTATGCGCGGGGGATAGAGGCATTCCAGAATGCGCTGGGCCACGATAATGTGAAGATCGTCCTGTTTAACGATTTCCGGCGTGATCCGCAGGGCGTGCTGCTCGATATCTGCAGGTTTGCCGGCATCACCGAACCTCAGACATTCGACACGCAGATCAGCGCCAACGTATCGGGTGCTCCGCGCTCGAAAGTTCTCGCCCGGATTGCCGCGCCGAACCGGTTCACAAACGGCCTGCGCGCTCTTTTGCCCGCACGCGTGGGGCAGGCGCTGCGGCGCGGCCTTCGCAAGGTAAACACCGGGGCCAAGCCGGAGCTTTCGGCAGACATCCGCGCCAATTTGCGGCGTGAATTCCAGGCTGATATCGTGCGACTGGAAAAAAACATTGGCCGTTCAACAAGCTGGCTCGCGGAAAAAGGTGCGTCGACGCAACCTGTCGCTTCCAGCGGCAGCGAAATTACAGGCTCACCTTCATGAAAACACTCTCTCAATATGCTTTCGACCTGCAGCGTTTCGGACTGACACCGGCCCGGATAGCTTCGCGTCTTGTCGGGGAAGCGCGGCATGCCCCCCGCGTCTTGACGGTCACGATGCCCAAGTCGGGGACCAATCTTCTCCAGCGCCTCCTGGTGCTGCACCCCGCGCTCAGCCGAGCGCTTCTCCCGACGCTGGGTCAGCGGAACAAGGAGAAGTGGAGCAATATCGAAAAGCTGCTTTCCCCGATCGGGCCGGGCCGCATCGTGTCGTCCCATTTCGATTTCGATGCCGATCTAGCCGAAACGGTCGGCAATACTCTGGGCTACAAGATCCTGCTGATGGTGCGCGACCCGCGGGACGCGGTAATTTCGGACATGCACTATATCCAGAGCTGGCCCGGCCATCCCTTGAAAGAGCGCGTGGCAGCGATGCCCGATGACAAGACGCGGCTGCTTGCCATCATCAATGGCGAGCATGGCGGCGTGAACATAAAAGACCAGATCCTGCGCTTTTCAGAATGGAACAGCCACGCCCATACCGTGCGGTTCGAAGATACGGTGGGCGCACAGGGCGGCGGATCGGACGCGGTGCAGCTGGAGACGGTGCAGGGCATATTCGACTATCTGGGCATGAAGGTTTCGCCGGAACAGGCAAAGGCAATCGCCGTCGATGCCCGGTCGGCCAAGACGCAAACTTTTCGCACCGGGCGTATCCGTAATTGGGAAACCGTTTACGACCGCGATGTGAAGGACGCTTTCAAAGCGGTGGCAGGCCGGCAATTGATCGATCTGGGCTACGAGAAGGATCTGGACTGGTAGGACCGGGCACCGACCCGGTTGCCGCTTCCGAGAGTATCCATGCTCAAGAGCGTAATCATAATCGTCACTTACAATTCGGCAGAGGACATCGAGAGATGCATCCGTTCGGCCGCGCAGCATTGTGCATGGCTCGAGCCGGAAACAGCTGAAGTCCACGTCGTCGACAATGCCTCCAGCGATGCAACACGGACGATCCTGAGCGGACTGGCAGAAGACTTCGCCTGGTTAAAACTGCATTTCAGCAAGACAAACCTGGGATTCGGCAATGCCAACAATGTGGTTATCAGGGCGGTAGAGGCGCAAGGATACTGGCTGCTCAACGCCGATGCCTGGCTGATTGCCGACAGTATCGGCCCGGCGCAGGAATTGATGGACCGCGATCCTGCAATCGGCGTCGCCGGACTGCCCCTGGTCTTCCCCGATGGCGCGCCGCAGACTGCTTCGTTCGAACGTTCTTCCGCGCTGCGCTGGTTCCTCTACATATTGGGCGCGCGGCGGTTAGCCGACCGGCTGATCCGCAATTCCGCATTCAGATCCCTGATGCTGCGCCTGCCGCTAACGCGCAATTTCGCGCGCACCCACGGGGCCGCCTCGACCCCCCTCGATCAGGCAGCTATCCTGAAGAAGCCAGCCTCGCTTTCAGCGCGCGAAACCAGCTGGGTCGCCGGTGCTGCGATGGGCCTTTCGCGCGCCTTCCGCGATGCAAGCCAAGGGTTCGATCCCGCCATTTTCCTGTACGGTGAGGACGAAGATCTCTGCCTGGAAGCACACAGGCGCGGCTTTCGAGTTGTTATTCTGGATGGCCCTCCAATCGTCCACAAACTGGGCTGGAAGGCCAGTGGATCCTTCAATTTCACGGTCGCGAAAATGAAATATGATTCGCTGAAATATTTCATCGGCAAGAATATCGCGTCGCTGACTGAACGTTTGGCCATGCGGGCTCTGCTGCCCTTCTATGTCTATGGCCGCCATGCGTTTGCAGCGCTGGGCAGGCGCGAAACGTGAAGAACACTTCTCGCATCGCTGCCGAACTTGTCGCCAAGCAGACCGTGTGCTCGCAAGAGTCCGAAGTCGAACGCGAGATACGCGAACTGATCCGGCCAGCCGACCATTTGCGGGTCGTGTCCTTCGTGAACGTGAACACGATTATCAAGGCGCGCGAGCACAAGCGCTTCTTCGATGCGATCATGCATTCGCACCGCGTGTACCGCGACGGGGTGGGGGTCGAGATCCTGATGCGAAAAGCGGATATGGAACCGGGGCTCAACGTCAACGGGACGGACTTCATCCCGCGCCTGATCGACATGGCGCCAAGAGATCGCAAGCTGGCATTGCTGGGCACGACACGTGAACGAGTAGCGGCAACCGCGCGCAAACTGGAGAATATGGGCTTTACGCATATCGTGCAATGCGACGGGTTTCGGAGCGAGGATCATTATGTCGATCTCCTCGCCAAAGAACGGCCTTCTCTGGTCATTCTAGGTATGGGCATGCCGAAACAGGAACTGCTTGCCGAACGGCTGCTGCGCGATCCCTCTTTTGCGCGCACCGACATGACCGTGATTAACGGGGGCGCAATTATCGATTTCATGAGCGACGAGATCCCGCGTGCGCCCGGATGGATGCGGAAGCTTTCGATCGAATGGGCGTACCGCCTGGCGCGCGAACCGCGCCGCATGATGCCCCGTTTCATCGACAATTCGCGCTTCCTTCTGGAATCAGGCAGGCTGGGTCGGCAGGTGAAATCGCATCTGCAGGATCGCCCGGCTGGTTCGTAGGCGCATCAAGCGTTCCGCTGCCCTGCGCCGGCACAAGTTTAACGCGCTCTCCCGCATGCCGCGCATCCTACAACAAACCATTTTCCTACATCGTATGAGCCTGCCAGACCTCTGAGCGGGTCCGGTGTGTTGGATTCGCCCGCTTTTTTGGTCCTCCCTTGAGGCCCAGCGGTCCGATCCCCAGCCTGCCGGAGACCCGCCATGCCGCACGCGATGTGCCCTCGCCCAGACTTCCGCCCAGACTTCGAAAACTTCACGGGCCCCGCCAAACCCATGACGCCCGCAGCCATCGCGGCGGTGGCAGTGACACTGCAATGCGATGAAGCGGCGATCCACGCTGTGATCGAGATCGAAAGCAAAGGCGGGTTCGATGCGGCGAACCGGCCGCGCATCCTGTTCGAGCGGCATTATTTCCACCGGCTGACAGGCGGGCGTTTCGATGCCGAAGCCCCCGACATCAGCCACAAGCGATGGGGCGGCTATGGTCGCAGCGGCGCGCAATACCGGCGGCTGGAGCGCGCGATGGTGCTCGACCGCGAGGCGGCGCTGCGGTCCGCCAGTTGGGGCGCATTCCAGATCATGGGCGACAATTATGCAGTTTGCGGATTTGCCGGGATCGAGGATTTCGTCGCCGCCATGGTCGAGAGCGAAGACGCCCATCTCGCGGCCTTTGTCGGCTTTCTGAAGACTGCGAAGCTGGACCGTGCTTTGCGTGACCATGACTGGGCACGGTTCGCACGGGGCTATAACGGCCCGGCCTTCCGCAGTCATCGCTATGACGAGCGCCTCGCCGCCGCATGGCGCCGGCATTCGTGCAAGGGGCTTTTGCGCGAAGGCAGTCGCGGGGTCGCCGTCAGGCAATTGCAGGACCGGCTCGGCGTGGCAGCGGACGGTCTGTTCGGCCCGCTGACCGCATCGGCCGTCCGAGCCTTTCAGCGCGGACGGGGACTGGCGGCAGACGGGCTGGTCGGCCCACGCACCCGCGCCGCGCTAGAGGGATAGAGCGCGGCGCCGATCAGGCGGTGCGCTCTGCCTTGTCCTTTGCGTTCGTGTCTTTGATCATCTCCCGCATCTTGTCCCATTCCTCGTCACCCAGCGGGGACAGGGCCTGATAGAAATTGCCGCCATTGGCCTGATAGCCTGCCCCGTCGATGGCGATCGTCTGTCCGTTCACCCATTCCGCTCCAGGACCCATCAGGAACACGGCGAGATTGCCCAGCTCATGCATCTCGCCGTGGCGGCCCATCGGGTTCTGTCGGTCCTTGGCATTGTCGCCCCTCCCTCGTTCATCGGCGCCGGGGGAAAGACGCGCGCTCATTCCCTCGGTCGGGAAAAGGCCCGGGGCGATGGCATTGAAGCGCAGGCCGTAGCGCCCCCATTCGGTCGCCAGGCTCTGCGTCATCGTGTTGATCGCGCTCTTGCTCATGGCGGACGGCACGGTGAACGGCCCGCCGTTCCAGATCCACGTGGTGAGGATGGAGAGGAAGCTGGCGCTTTTGCCTTCCTTGATCAGGCGCGTGCCGATGTCGTGGGTGACGTAGAATGTCCCGCGAAAGACGATGTCCGCAATCGCGTTGAAGCCGTTTATCGACACGTCCTCGGTCCGGCTGACGAAATTGCCTGCCGCATTGTTCACCACCCCGGTCAAAGCGCCGCCATCGGCCCAGATCGCATCGACCATCGTCTTGATCGCGTCCGGATCGCGGATATCGCAGCCATGTGCGACAACCTTGCCGCCATGGCTGGCCATAAGCTCGTCCGCTGTTTCCTGCGCTTTCCCCTGACGCCGGCCGCAAATGTAGACGACCGCCCCGAGTTTCAGGAACGCTTCCGTCATCTCGCGGCCCAGACCCGTGCCGCCACCGGTTACCAGAATGCGCATTCCGTCCATCAGTCCGTCGCGGTACATCAGTTTGCTCGTGTCCATGTGCGTCTCCCTTGCGCGCTGCGCAGAGGACTGCATGTTGCGACGAAAACTGTCCACTATGCTTGAAGACTTGGGCCATCGCGTCCAACGGCAAAATCCATGAATGTTATGTCACGACTAGCACCCCTCGACCGCGCCAAATTGCGCGCTGCCTACCGGATGGAAGAAAACGCCTGCGCGGCGCAGCGCATGCAGCAAGCCAGGCAGAGCAGCGCCCAGCATGACGAGGCCAGCGCCTTTGCAACGCGGCTGATAGAGGACGCCCGCGCCCGCAAGGCCAGCGGTCTCGACGCGTTCCTGCACCAGTTCGGGCTGGATACCGAAGAAGGCATTGCGCTGATGTGCCTTGCCGAGGCGCTGCTGCGTGTACCCGATCACGACACCGCCGACGCACTGATCCGCGACAAGCTGGGCGACATCGACTGGGCGGAGCATCTGGGCGAGAGCTCCTCCACCTTCGTCAACGCGGCGACATTCTCGCTGATGCTGACAGGCGAAGTTCTGGAACAGCCGGAAGAGGCGCAGCGCGGCATGGGCGCGACCCTGCGCCGGACCATCGGCCGTGTCGGAGAGCCGGTGATCCGCAAGGCGACCTTGCAGGCGATGCGGATCATGGGCGGACAATTCGTCTATGGCCGGACAATCGACGAAGCGCTCGGCCGGGCGAAGCCGGAACGGTCGAAGGGCCTCACCCACAGCTTCGACATGCTGGGCGAAGCGGCAATGACCTATCCCCATGCCGAGCGGTACCGCGAGGCGTACGAGCGCGCCATCGAACGGCTTGCCCGCGAAGGCGGCGCTGGCGTGGCGGCCAGCCCGGGCATTTCGGTGAAACTCTCTGCGCTCCACCCGAAATACGACTTCCTCCATGCCGACCAGGCGCGCGCGGAACTCGTCCCGATGGTCCGCGCACTGGCCGAGAAGGCGCGCGCGGCGAACATCCATTTCACCATCGACGCGGAAGAGGCCGAGCGGCTGGAACTCTCGCTCGACATTATCGAGGAACTGGCGTCCGACGATAGCCTGTTCCGCCTGGAAGGGGGCGGCCAGTGGGAAGGTTTCGGCCTTGCCGTGCAGGCTTATCAGAAGCGTGCAGCCCCGCTGTGCGACTGGGTCGTCCGGCTGGCACGGCGGCATGACCGGCGTCTGATGGTCCGGCTGGTGAAAGGCGCGTATTGGGACACGGAAATCAAGCTTTCGCAGGTTGGCGGGTATGACGACTATCCCGTCTTCACCCGCAAGGTGGCGACCGATGTCAGCTACCTCGCCTGCGCCAAGATCCTGATCGAAGGCGGCGACGCGATCTATCCCGCCTTCGCGACGCACAATGCCTATACCGTTGCGGCAATCCGGACGCTGGCTGCAGAAAAGGGAACGCAATTCGAATTCCAGCGCCTGCACGGCATGGGCGAGGAACTCTATTCCGCGCTCGCCAAGATGGAGGGCAATGCGCGCACACCGGTGCGGATTTATGCCCCGGTCGGCAGCCACAAGGACCTGCTCGCCTATCTGGTGCGGCGCTTGCTGGAAAACGGTGCCAATTCAAGCTTCGTGAACCGCATGGCCGATGCCGAAGTGCCGGCCAGCGACCTCGCCAGCGATCCCGTTGCGGAACTCGCCGCGCTGGAGCCGAAGCGCAATCCGTCGATCCCGCTGCCTGCCGATATCTTCCCTGGCCGGATCAACAGTGCGGGCATCGACCTCGCCGATCCGCTGGTGCGCGAACCGCTGATGGAGCGGCTCGATGCGATGGCGGACAGGCGCTGGGACGCCTCGCCTACGTTTCCCCTCCCCGATGAAGGCGAGACAGCGCCGATCAACGCGCCGCAGGATCTGGGCCACGAGGTCGGCAATCGCCGCGATTCGACACAGGAAGAAGTGCAGGCCGCCATCGACCGCGCGTTGCTGGTACAGCCGGGCTGGAATGCGCTGGGCGGCGAACGGCGCGCGCTGTTGCTGGAAGCTGCTGCCAATGCGTTCGAGGACCACAGCGACGAAATCCTGAGCCTGTGCCGCCGCGAGGCTGGCAAGACTTTGCTCGACGGCGTGCTGGAACTGCGCGAGGCAGTCGACTTCCTGCGCTATTATGCGGCCGAGGCGCGGCGCATGTTCGCCCAGCCGATCCCGCTGCCCGGCCCGACGGGCGAAGAAAACCGCCTGACCATGGCTGGACGCGGCGTATTCGCCACGATCAGCCCGTGGAATTTCCCGCTCGCAATCTTCATTGGCCCCGCCGCTGCCGCGCTGGCAGCAGGCAATACGGTGATTGCGAAGCCTGCCGAACAAACTCCGCTGATCGCAGCTCTGGCTGCGAGGCTGTGTCACGAAGCTGGAATTCCGGAAGAGGTCTTCCAGCTTCTGCCCGGAGCAGGCGATGTCGGCCAGATGATCGTAACCGATCCGCGCATTGCAGGTGTGGCGTTCACCGGATCGACCACCACCGCACAGGCCATCAACCGCGCGCTGGCCGCGCGTGACGGGCCGATCGCGACCTTCATTGCCGAGACCGGCGGCCAGAATGCGATGATCGTCGATTCCAGCGCCCTGCCGGAACAGGTGACGCGCGATGTGGTCGCTTCTGCCTTCCAGAGCGCAGGCCAGCGCTGCTCCGCCTTGCGCGTGCTCTACATTCAGGACGACGTTTACGACGAGATGCTGGGCATGATCCGCGGCGCATTCGAAGCGCTCGAGGTGGGCGATCCGGCGGACCTTGCGACCGACGTCGGGCCGGTGATCGATCCCGATGCCAAGGCCGCGCTGGAGCGCCATGTCGCCCGCCGCAAGAAGGCCGGTCGCACCGTCTGGCGGCGCAAGCTGGCACGCGGTCTTTCAGCAGGGTGCTTCGTCGCGCCGACCATCATCGAGATGGGATCGATCCTCGACCTGAAACGCGAGAATTTCGGGCCTGTCCTCCATGTCGTACGCTTTCAATCGGGCGAGCTGGGCAAGGTTGTCGATGATATCAACGCCACCGGCTTCGGCCTTACGCTGGGGCTGCACAGCCGCATCGAAGGCGTCGCCCGCTTTGTCGAAAGCCGCGCACGGGTCGGCAATTTCTACGTCAATCGCAACCAGATCGGAGCAGTGGTCGAAAGCCAGCCGTTCGGCGGCGAAGGATTGTCCGGCACCGGCCCCAAGGCGGGCGGTCCTCACTACGTCGCACGCTTCGCGACAGAGCGGGTCGTCACCATCGACACGACGGCTGCGGGCGGCAATGCGAGCCTTTTGAACGGCTAAGTGCAACAAATGCAGTTCAGGTTCACATCGGTTCTGGTTATGGGGCGATCTATGGGACGTTACGCAAAGCTATTCCTCGCCCTTCTCGCTCTCGCATGGTCGAATGCCGCCTTCGCGCAAGTGAAGATGCATTTCCATTCGTTCAACGGCTCGGTATTTTTCGGCCGCTATCCGCACGCTTTCGTCGTGCTGGAAGGAACGCTCGACGAGACCGGCCAGCGGGTGAACGAGAATTTCGGCTTCACCGCCAAAGCGTACGACACCGGCAATCCTAACCGGACCGGTCGAGCACGATATCATGGTCGAAGAACAGAAATATATCGGCAAGACCAACCGTCATTTCACCGTTACCCTCACTGACGCGCAGTATCGCGAAGTGAAGGCGCTGAAAGACAGGTGGCAGAACGCACCGGGCAAATATTACGACTTGGAAAAGCGTAATTGCATCCACTTCGTCGGCGAGATGGCGAAAATTGCCGGGTTGAAAGTGGTCTATCCACAAAACATGCTCCGCCGCCCCAAGATGTGGCTCAACCACGTCTCTGCGCTGAACCCCAGCCTCGGCGCAAAACCTCTCTGATTTCTGCTTCAGGGCCACGAATAATTTGCCCGCCCTGCTTGCCGCCTGCGAGGCCTTCGCGCAGTGTCGCTTGATGGCGATTCTTTCAGACAAATGGATTCGTGAACGCGCCCGTGCCGATGGCATGATCGAGCCGTTCGAAGAGGCGCAGCGGCGCGATGGCTGCATATCCTACGGCCTCTCCAGCTACGGCTACGACGCGCGGGTCGCGCCCGAGTTCAAGATCTTCACGAATGTCGATAGCAGTATCGTCGACCCGAAGACCTTCGACCCGAAGAGCTTCGTCGACCGCGAAACCGATGTCTGCATCATCCCGCCCAATTCTTTCGCGCTTGCGCGAACGGTCGAATATTTCCGCATCCCGGAAGACGTGCTGGTCATCTGCCTCGGCAAGAGCACCTATGCCCGCTGCGGCATCATCGTGAATGTCACTCCGCTGGAGCCGGGCTGGGAAGGCCATGTGACGCTGGAATTTTCCAACACCACACCGCTGCCTGCCAAAATCTACGCCAACGAGGGCGTCTGCCAGTTCCTGTTTCTGAAAGGAAACGAGCGGCCCGAGGTCACGTATGCCGACCGCGCGGGCAAATATATGGGCCAGCGGGGCGTGACCCTGCCACGGCTTTGATTGCAAAAACGCCTTTCTGGCGGGTCTTCCCGGGCGCGCGGGAGGACGAATTTATCTTGCCGGTCACATTGCCCGCTACGGTCGGGCCGGAAGGCGCCCCCCATGTCATGGGCGGCGTCGCACTGGCAGCAGCCGTCGATGCACTGGAACTGGCCAGCGGCATGCCGCTGCTCTGGGCTAGCGCACAATTCCTCGCCCCGACCCAGCATGCAGAAGAGCTGACAATCCGCGCTGAGCAATATGGCGGAGGGCAGGCCATCGGGCAGTGGTTCGCGGATATCACCGTCAATGGCCGGCTTGTGCAACGTGTAAATGCAGCGCTCGGAGCGCGCGAACCGTCAGAGCCGCAGGGTTTTGCGGTGATGCCTTCCGTTCCCCCACCCACCGAGTGCGAACCAAAGCCTGACCATTCGAGCGCTTTTGACGGCAACCTGATCGGGCAGCTCGAGTTCCGAATCGCCGAAGTCGATGAAGCTCGGGGTTTTGAGGCAGTCTGGAGCCGTTCGAAGGCAGGCTTTGCCATCGACGCTGGCTGGCTAGCGATCGTCTCCGACTTTTTCCTTGGCGCGCACCCTCGAACGCGCGGTGGAGCATCACTAGACGATACCGTGCGCGTGATCCGCGTAGCCGAGCCGGGTTGGGTCCTCTCGGTTACCGAGCTGGCTGCATTCGAGCGGGGGACCGTATCGGGCCATGCCCGCCATTTCGCCGAAGACGGACGCCTGATAGCCATTTCCAGCCAGACCGGTGTGTTGCCCCGAATCCCTCCGCCTATACCCGATTTCGGCTAGCGCCTTTTTCCGTAAGGTCTTTGACTTGCGCTCCCACTATACGCAGTAAGCCGGGGCAAAGGAGAGTTGAACATGGCTGACAAAAAGAACCGCGAATTCGACATCATCGTCTACGGGGCGACCGGTTACACCGGGCGTCTGGTGGCCGAACATTTCGTGCGCGAATACGGCGACAGCGATGCCGCGCCCAAATGGGCCATGGCAGGCCGTAGCCAGGAAAAGCTGGAAGCTGTCCGCGATGAAATCGGCGCGCCTGCCAGCACACCGCTGGTGGTGGCGGACGCCGACGACACGGCCAGCCTCGTCGCGATGTGCGAGCGGACGAAGGTCGTCCTGACGACGGTCGGCCCGTACCAGCTGTATGGTGACGCGCTGGTCGATGCCTGCGTTGCCACCGGCACCGACTATGCCGATCTGTGCGGCGAGCCGGGCTGGATGCGCGAGCAGATCGACAAGCACCACGAAGCGGCCAAGGCCAGCGGCGCCCGCATCTGTTTCTCCAGCGGCTTCGATTCCATTCCGTTCGATCTCGGCGTGCTGATGCTGCAGAAAGAAGCCAAGGCGAAATTCGGCAAGCCCGCGCCGCGCGTCAAGGGCCGTGTCCGTGCCATGCAGGGCACGTTCTCCGGCGGGACCGCCGCCAGCCTGACCGCGACGATGAAAGCCGTCGCCAAGGATGCGAGCCTGCTGAAAGTCCTGCAAAGCCCGTTCGGCCTGACGCCCGGTTTCGAAGGCCCGAGCCAACCGCTCGGCCTGATGCCGGAATACGACAAGGATGCGGGCAAGTGGGCCGCGCCCTTCATCATGGCGACGATCAACACCAAGAATGTCCACCGCACGAACTTCCTGCGCGGGCATCCCTACGGCGAAGACTTCAAATATGACGAGATGATGCTCACCAGCCCCGGCGAGATCGGCGAGAAGGCAGCGAAAGCCGCGGCCGAAATGCTCAAGAACCCGTTCGGAGCCAAGCCGCCCAAGCCAGGCGAAGGCCCGACCCCCGAAGAGCGCGAGAACGGCTTTTACGACGTGCTGTTCATCGGCATCATGCCGGACGGCGAAACGCTTCGATACGGCGTGAAGGGCAAGTTCGATCCGGGCTACGGCTCGACCAGCCGGATGCTGGGTGAAACGGGCATGGCCCTGCTCGCCAGCGATGCGGAAGGCGGCGTCGGTACGCCCGGCTCTTTCCTCGGCGAAGACCTTGTGAAGCGGCTGGAAGACCACGCCGAACTCTCATTCGCCGTCGAAGGCTGAGCAGGCAGGAGGCATAGGCGATGTTTGCAAAAACTGCCGCAATCGGTGGCCGGATAATGCTGGCCATCCTGTTCATCCTGGCCGGGGTGAACAAGCTTCTGAACCTCGGCATGACGCAGGAATATATCGAGGGGGTGAGCGTACTGCCCGCCTTCCTCGCCCTGCCGACCGCTTTGTTCGAAATCTTTGGCGGGCTGGCGCTGGCCGTTGGCCTGTGGCCACGCATCGTCGCCCCGGTGATGGCGGTCTTCACCCTGCTGACGATCGTCTTCTTCCACTACGATACGGGCAGTACCCAGGAAATGGCGCTGGCCATGAAGAACCTCGCCATCGCTGGCGGGCTCTTCATGGTCTATGCGCACGCGGAGGCAACGCGCTGATCCGCTAACAGGTGCAGCGGCGAGCTTCGGTCAAAAGCTCGCCCGCACGCTTATCTTGAAATTGCGGCCTGCCAGCGGGACGAAATCCTTCGTGAAACTGGCATGGCGGCGGCCCGTTACATCGAAGATGTTCTGCGCCTGCAGCAGCACCCTGAGCGAGTTGTCGCCGCTCATCGGCTTCCAGGCGAGCGAGGCATTCACGTGGGTGAAGCCATCGGTCGCGGTTTCGAATGCCGATACTTCGTCCTGATCGGCGAACCACTGCACCTCGGCGCGCGCATCGAAGCTGGCCGAGCGCGCTTCCACTGCGCCGAGCAGGCTGAGCGGCGGAATGCGTGGTAGCGGCGTATCGTCGGCCAGTTCTGCCTTGATGTAATCGCCGCGCACATCGCCATAGAGCGCGAAGGGTCCGACATCCGCGAGCGGGAAATCGATCTCGCCCTCCACGCCGAAGTAGTTCGCGTCCTGCTGCAGATAGACGAAGACCGGCAGGTCGTCCTCCTCCGCGCCGGTATCGGTCAGGTAGATGTAGTCGTCGAACCAGTTCTGATAGACCGAGAACGAGATATTGGCCGCGCCGACGCGCCCTCGCACGAACCCCTCGACGCCCCATGCCCTCTCGCTTGTCAGGTTTATATCACCCACTTCGAACGCTTGCGTTGCGATGTGCGGGCCGTTGGAGAACAGTTCCTCCGCGCTGGGCGCTCGTGACGCACGCGAGAGGGTCACGCCAAACCGCAGGGGTTCGAGCGCAGAGGTTTCGTAAATGGCAGACAGCGCTCCGGAAAACTCGTCGAAATCCCGTTGCACGTTGAGGGTGCGCGAAGAAACGTCGGTTGTTTCGTAGCGACCCGCAGCCTCCAGCTGAATATTCCCGAGCGTGACTTCCTGCAGCGCGAACAGTGCGAACTGCTCGGTCGCATTGGGGGCGACATAGGCTTCTGCCCCGAATGCGTCGAAGTCGCGGAAGTAATATTGGGCACCCACAGACCCGCCCCAGCCGCCGCGGCGGTTCTGGGCCAGCTCTGCGCGGGCTTCGAAGCCTTTGACATCGAAGACCGTGCCCACTTCCGCCCCTTCGAATTCGGTGTGCGTGTAATCGCTATAACCGAAACGCGTGGTCAGATTGTCGAAGAAACCGTCGCCGAGGCTCAAGACGCCGCGCAGATCGGCGCGGAACTGGCGCAGGTCGATCGTGACCCGCTCTTCTTCCTCGGCACCTTCTTCGCCGCCTTCTTCTTCGCCCTCTTCCTCACCATGATGGTGGCCCGCGCCGGGGCGCCCCGGAACGCCGTAATTGGTATCGTACCAGCCGATTGCCGCGCCAAGACTGCTGCCGCCGTCGAAATAGGTCGCGCCGAGATTGCCGGACCATGTTTCGGTCGCGCTGTTGGGCAGGATGCCTTCCTGCGCAGCCGCTTCACGCAGTTCGTCCGCTTCCTCGAACTCGCCCTCGGCCTGCTCTTCCGCGGCCTCTTCGAGCAATTCGGCTCTCAGTTCCGGAGCGATGGAGAAGCCGGCGATTTCGAGATCGTTCGTGGTCCGGTACGATCCGCTGGTGTGCAGCACGACAGAATTGCCGAGCGGCAGGTCGAGCGAAGCGCCGCCTCCCAAAAGGTCACGCGCGGTATCTGCCTCTACCAAACCGTCGAAGTGGAAATCTTCCTGCAGCCTGCGGCGGGGAATACGCTTGTCGATGACGTTGACCGCGCCGCCGATGGCCTGACTGCCATAGAGGAGCACAGCCGGTCCGCGCAGGACCTCGATCCGTTCCGCCGTCAGCGGGTCGATGGACGTCGCATGATCGGCGGAAGTGTTCGAGACGTCGATCGCCCCGATTCCGTCGACCAGAACGCGAACACGCTCGCCAGCAAAGCCGCGCAGGACAGGCCGCGAGGCACCGGGAGAGAAACTGGTCGCGGAGACTCCGGGAAGAGACGCGAGGACTTCGCCCAGCTGTCCGTCGAGATTGCGCTGCAATTCCGCACCTTCGACGACGCTGGTGCCGGCCAGAACATCGAGCTGGGTCAGCCCTTCGACGGTGACGATAATTTCGCCATTCGGGCCGATATTGCGGCTGTGGAGATCATCATCGGTCTCGATGACACCCGCATCGGCAGAAGTTTCCGCCGCTTGCTGGGCGAGTGCAGGCATTGCGGCGAATGTCAGGGCAGCGAGCGAAACGGTATGAAGAGCAGTTCGGGCAGTAAGCATCAGGGGGCAATCTCTCGGGAAATGATACGTAGTAACATTTCCTCAAGCACAGGTGCAGTTTGCATGCAAGCGGGCATTAGCGGTTTCGTGCCCTTCTATCGATGAAATGCGATCGCGTGTCGCCGGACGTCTTTTGCCAAGGCGAAAAAATGGTCGATTGCGGCAGCCATCGTCGGGGCGAACGCCCGTATCTCACGGCGCCACTTGCGCGGTATAGCCAGACGGCGAAAGGCCATCCTGCGCCGCGCAGCGCGGCTGTGCCGGCCGGCGGGACGCCCGCAAGGGCGGTGTCCCCGTAATCATGCATATCAATGTGGAAAATGGAGCGGGCGAGGCGATTCGAACGCCCGACCCCAACCTTGGCAAGGTTGTGCTCTACCCCTGAGCTACGCCCGCTCACTAGACGCTCCCCGATGCCGGTCCGTTTGGTCCGTATCGGTGGGGAAGCGCGCGGTTAGCAGGGGCCTATCACCCTCGCAAGCGTTAAATGCACCTAATCTTGCTTCCATGCGCGGGTAACCGGCACGCCAGCCCATTCTATTCGCACCGGCCCCTTCACATCGCGCCCGAATGCGCCACATAGGAAGCAACCGAGCCCTCCTCCGGGAGGCCTATTTGTAGATTCGATCAGGGGAATACGCCGTGGCCAGCATGGGTCTTAATCTCGACGAGCAAAAGGCAGTCGACCGCTTTCGCACTCAGGTGGTCGAGCCTTCCATGTCGAAGCTCGTCATCCTCGATTTCTGGGCGGAATGGTGCGGACCGTGCAAGGCGCTGACGCCGACGCTGGAAAAGGTCGCGGCGGAATATGCCGACAAGGGCGTGATCCTGGAAAAGATCAACGTCGATGAAGAACAGTTCATTGCCGGCCAGTTTCAGGTCAAATCCATCCCGACCGTCTATGCGATGTTTCAGGGTCAGCCGGTTGCCGACCTCACCCCTGCGCGGACCGAGAGCCAGCTTAAAGAGGCGCTCGACCAGATCCTGTCACAGATTCCCATCGGTGAAGGCGGTGCAGGCGGCGCGCAGCAGCAGCCCGATATCGACCAGTTCATCACCATGGGCGAGCAGGTCCTTGCAGAAGGCGATGCGGAACGTGCTGTGGGTGTATTCGGGCAGGTCACCGAAATGGCCCCGGACAATGCAGCCGCGCACGCAGGCTTGATCCGCGCCCTTGTCGCAAGCGGGAATACCGATGCCGCACGCGACCATCTGGCAACGCTGGGCTGAGGATCTGACCAAGGACCCTCTCATCCAGCAGGCCAACAGCGCGCTGGAGCTTGCCGGGACGCAGGTCGACGATAGCGAGCTCGCCGCACTGCGCGCCGCCGCTGCCGAGAAGCCCGCCGACATGGACGCCCAGTTCGCGTTCGCCGAAGCGGCCTATGCCGCCGGCCAGCGCGACGATGCGGCAGACACGCTTCTGGCGATGGTGGAGGCCGACCGCGAGTGGAATGAGGGTGCGCCGCGCACCAAGCTGCTGCAGATTTTCGAGGCCGTTGGCCTGGAAGACGAGTGGGTCGTTGCGACCCGTCGCCGCCTTTCCAAGATCCTGTTCGGGTAAGCGGGGGTCAGCGCTTGCGCCTCTCCATCTTCCCCCTGCCGGGCGCGATCCTGTTCCCGGGGCTGCAGCTGCCGCTTCATATCTTCGAGCCGCGCTACCGCGCGCTGATCGGCGATGCGCTTGTGCGCGACCGCAGGATCGGGATGGTCCAGCCGCAAGAACCGCGCGAAGGCGCCCCGCTCTATTCCGTCGGCTGCATCGGCAAGATCGCCGAGATCGAGGCGATGGATGACGGGCGCTATAATCTGATCCTGACCGGCGAGACCCGCTTCAAGCTGATCCGCGAACGCGAAGTCGACACCGCGTTCCGGCAGGTCGAGGCCGAGCCGATCGAAGACGATGGCGACGAAGTCTTGGCCGCCATCGAGCGCGCCGGGTTCGAGCGCGAGGCACGCCGGTTCGCCGACGCGCAAGGGTACAGCGTAGACTGGGACAATGTTGAGCGGCTGGACGACCAGTCGCTGATCAACGGCGTGTCGCAAATCGCGCCCTTCGATCCGGCATCGAAGCAGGCCTTGCTGGAAGCGCCCGACCTTGCCGCGCGCTGCGAATTGCTGATCCAGCTGATGTATTTCTACGGCCGCACCGACGGCGAGGACGACAAGGTCACGCTGCAATAGATGCAAGCGGTCGTAGGATCAGGCGCCGAAACTGCCCCTGATACCGTCGATCACATATTGCGCTGCCAGCGCCGCCAGCAGCACGCCGAGCAGACGGGTGATCGCCGCCTCGACCTTGTCTCCCAAAAGCCGCATTAGCGGTCCTGCGGCAATCAGGGCGAGCAGGGTGAGGACGAGCACGGCGAGCAGTGCGCCCAGCACCACGAACGTCCCGATAATGCCCTGTGCTTCGTTCTGAAGCAGCATGATGGCTGCAATCGCCCCCGGCCCGGCCAGCATCGGCATGGCCATGGGGAAGACCGATACGTCTTCGACTTCGGGCGTGGCGCGCACCTTGTCGGCGCGCTGTTCGCGGCGTTCGGTCCGCTTTTCGAATACCATCTCGAAAGCGATCCAGAAGAGCATGAGGCCGCCTGCGATGCGGAAACTGTCCAGCTCGATGTGCAGCGCGCCCAGCAATTGTTCGCCAAAGGCAGCGAAGCCAATCAGGATGATCGCCGCAATGATGACCGCGCGCGTCGCCATCGTGCGCCGTGCCTTGGCGTCGGCGTTATGAGTCAGACCCGCATAGATCGGCGCGCAGCCAGGCGGATCGATCACGACGAACAGGGTGATAAAGGCAGACAGGAACAGTTCGAGCATCACGGGCGCAGTACGGTTATTTGTTCAGGGGAACGATGGGTCCGGGAATCGCCTGGTCCATCGCCGGGCGCCACTGCCCGTCTTCGAGGAAATTTGCAACAATGCGCCGTGTGCCATCGCCATTATCGATGGCTTTCCATTGCAGCGTCCGGTCGGGGGAAATCCCACCGGCGGCCGCTGCGCCATCCGGCAGGGATGCTGGCTCCGGCTTTATCGCGTCGGGGCCACGCGCACAGTCCGCGACATGGCCCTGCACTGTCTCCAGCGCGCCGACGACGATGAGGTCTTCGCTCGGCTCGTCCTCGTAAACGGGTGCAGGCTGCGGGTCGTCCGGCGCACCGGTGTCGTAAACCCACCGATAATCGCCGTTCCGCTGACGTTGCCACACGGTCACGAACGTGCCGACCATTCCGCCGGGCGTTTCCAGTCGCCCACGGCTGAGTGCGAGGCGTCCGTCACAGCTGAGCCAGACGGACCGCACGTTCCAGCGTACGCTGGCCTCGGGATCGCTGCGCCCGGAGAGCCAGGCTGCCGCGTCGGTAGCGCCCGATTCTGTGTGCAGAATGGCCCCGGGCGCGGAAAATTCGCGAAACGCCGTCCACTGACCGTCTTCCACCGCAGCCAGTTCGAAAGCGGATTCCGCAGCGACGACCCTGCTGGGCTGCGCTTCGCCCGGCGCGGTCGACAACATTTGTTCGATCTGGCGGACCTGCGCCTTGCTGGGACGCGGCGGCCCCGACGCACACCCTGCAAGCATGGCGGTAAGGGCTAGCAGGAGGGGGGCCTTGTTCATGACAGCCACCCTAGCGCGGTTAGAGACCTTGAGGAACCTCGAGCCCCTCGCGGCGGTGGGCGGCGACGATCGTGTTCCTCAGGAGGACCGCAATCGTCATCGGACCGACACCGCCCGGCACAGGTGTAATCGCCCCCGCCTTCTCGGACGCGCCTGCAAAATCGACATCGCCCACAAGGCGGCCCTTTTCAGCGCCGGGTTCGGGCGGAAGCCGGTTGATACCGACATCGATGACGGTCGCGCCTTCCTTAAGCCATTCGGCCTTCACCATTTCCGCACGGCCAACGGCAGCGACGACGATATCGGCGCGGCCTACCACTTCGGGCAGGTTCTTCGTGCGGCTGTGGGCGATCGTCACGGTAGCATTCGCATCGAGCAACAATTGCGCCATCGGCTTGCCGACCAGGATCGAGCGGCCGATGACGACCGCATCCATCCCAGACAAGTCGCCCAGCTGGTCTTTCAGCAGCATCAGGCTGCCCAGCGGCGTGCACGGGACGAGGCCCGGCTGGCCGAGCGCAAGCTGGCCGGTGCTGACAGGGGTCAGCCCGTCGACGTCCTTGGCGGGCGAGATCCGGTCGACCACCGCCTGCTCGTCGAGATGTTTGGGCAAGGGCAGCTGGACGAGGATACCATCGACCGCGGGGTCCGCGTTCAATTCATCGACCTTGGCCATCAGCAGCTCTTGCGAGGTGCTTTCCGGCATCCGATGCTCGAAGCTTTCCATGTTTGCCGCAATCGTAGCTTTGCCTTTCGATCGCACATAGACCTGGCTGGCCGGATCCTCGCCCACCAGCACCACTGCGAGGCCCGCCTTTCGGCCTGCCTTTTCCTCGAATGTCGCAGCAACCGCGCCCACCCGCTCACGCAGGCCGGCAGCAAACGCCTTCCCGTCGATTATCCGCGCGGTCATACAACCGACCGTGCGACACCGGTGAGGACGATCATGATGACCTGCAACAGGATGATCAGCACCAGCGGCGAGAAATCGATCGCCCCCGCACTCGGGATAAGCCGCCGGATCGGCGAAAGGATCGGTTCCAGCAAGGCGTTGATCGAACGATAGACCGCCGCCATGAACTCGTTCGACTGGTTGATCACGTTGAACGCGAACAGCAGTCCGATGACGAACTGGATGATGACCAGCGTGATAAGCGCGGTCGTCAGAAGATCGACGATCTGGATCAGGGTGAACAGCAGATTGGACATGGTCGCCTTTCAGGCCGGAAGGTTAGGCGCCCTTTTTAGCGCCCGATGGGAGGTGTATCAACAAACTAATACGCTTGGCGCGTCTTGCAAGGGTTCCGCCCGCGCTCACTCCGCCTCGTCGGCGAGACTGACCAGCGTACCGGCCCCGCGCGAGGTGAAGAATTCCAGCAGCATGGCGTGCGGGACACGGCCGTCAAGAACGACGGCTGCCTCGCATCCTGCTTCCACTGCCGCGGTACAGGTTTCCAGCTTGGGGATCATCCCGCCGGAAATCGTTCCGTCCTCGCGCAAGGCTGCGATCTTGGCGGGCGTCAGGTCGGTCAGCAGAGCGCCTTCCTTGTCCAGCACTCCGGGCACGTCCGTCAGCAGCAACAGGCGCGCTGCGCCCAGGGCCGATGCAATCGCACCGGCCATCGTGTCGGCATTGATGTTGTAGGTCGCACCGTCCTCCCCGCGCCCGATCGGGGCGACCACAGGGATCATGCCCGCCGCACTCGCGGTTTGCAGGATCGTGGTGTCGACATGGGTCGGTTCGCCGACAAAGCCGAGGTCCAGGACCTGCTCGATCTGGCTGTCCGGATCGCGGGTCGTGCGCTCCAGCTTCGTCGCGGTGACGAGGCCGCCATCCTTGCCCGACACGCCCATCGCCTTGCCGCCTGCACTGGCAATCCAGCCGACCAATTGCTTGTTGATCGCGCCGGAGAGGACCATTTCGGCAATCTCGGCGGTGGCCTGATCGGTCACGCGCAGACCGTCGACAAACGTGCTTTCGACGCCCAGCCGTTTCAGCATGTCGCCGATCTGCGGACCGCCGCCATGCACGACGACCGGATTGATGCCCACTGCCTTCAGCAGAACGATGTCTTCGGCAAATTCGCGTGCCGCCTTGGCATCGCCCATCGCATGACCGCCATATTTCACCACGAAGGTACGGCCCGCATAGCGCTGGAAATAGGGCAGCGCCTCGATCAGGACCTGCGTCTTGGCCAGCGTGTCGGTGGTTGCGCTCTTGTCGGTCATGGCCCGCGCCTAGCGCAAGGCGTGAGCGGAAGAAAGATGCACCAGCGCTTGAGGGTTTGCCGTGCGGCGCCCGCTTTGCCATGACGGGCGACATGATCACCACCCGCACCTGCATCGCCCTCACTTCCCTTTCTGCCGCCGCGCTCCTGACGGGATGTCAGCACGCGGCGAAAACCGAAGAGGCATTGAACCCTGCAAAGCCCGCAGGACGCGTTCTTCGCAAACCTCGCGAGCCATTGCGGCAAGGCGTATGCGGGCGAGCTGGTGAGCGCGGACGCAGCCGATGCCGATCTCGCGGGCGCGGACATGATCATGCATGTTCGGGAATGTTCGGATGAGCAGATATCCGTCCCCTTCCATATCCGCCCGGCCACCGGAGAGGGCGCCGGGACGTGGGACCGCAGCCGGACATGGGTCTTCACCCGCACTTCCGATGGCCTGCGCCTCAAGCACGATCACCGGCATGATGACGGGGAGCCCGATGCCGTGACCATGTATGGCGGCGATACGGCGGACGCGGGCGACGCACGGGTTCAGGCATTCCCGGTCGATGATGAAAGCATCGCACTGTTCCGCGAAGAGGGGCTGGATGCATCCGTCACCAATGTCTGGACGGTCGAGGTCGATCCTGCGGGCACGGAGGGCGGGCAATATGCCTACCAGCTGCAGCGTACCGTCGCTGGCGGCGCGCCCGAAGAGCGTTTCTTCCGCGTCGAATTCGACTTTGCCGACGAAGTAGAGGCGCCGCCTGCGCCGTGGGGCTTCGAAGGCTCCTGACGTTTCCGAGCGCATGAGCGCGCCGCGCTTCGACAGCCGCTGGAAGGCGAAGCGCCGGTGGAAAGCCCGCTGGCGGAGCGCGCGCATCTGGATCCTGCTTCGCAGCCGTGCTGGCGGGCGGCTGGCTGTTCTCGCAAGTCGCCCTGCCCCAGCCCGACCCGACGGCTTTGCCGCGCCATTTCACGCTGTGCGGCCAGAAAGGCAGCACCGCCTGCGTCATCGACGGCGATACCGTCTCGCTCGGCCCGTTCGCGCAGCGGCGCAGGATCAGGCTGACTGGTTTCGACGCGCCCGAACTGGAGGGTGCCTGCCTGGCGGAAAGAGAGGCGGCGCTGCGGGCCAGAGGCTTCCTGCTGAACTGGCTGAACGCCGAGGCCGCCTTCGTCGATGGCGGGGACGCGCCGCCTTATGACCGATATGGCCGCGAGTTGCGCGCCGCCTCGCGCGCCGATGGCAGCCTGCTGGCCGATGCCATGCTGGAGGCGGACCTCGCCGCGGGCAGCGGGTGGGGCGCGTTTCCGGTCGACTGGTGCGCCTAGGCCGCCTGCTGCGAAGTTTACACATCTGCGGAACCGCGCGAGGAAATGTGCGCGTCCGATACAGCCGCCAGTCCCCCCTTGCCCGAGTGTTTGCGAAGCGCGCGAAGCGCTCGAAGCAGGGCCGCATCGTCGCAAATCCGCCGATATCCGGCAAACCGCCCGCGATGGACCCGGACCACGATCAGCCCCTCTATTGCGCGCGCATCCAGCGGGGGGAGTGTCACTTTCGTCTCGCGCGGCTGTCGTCCATCGGATCGCCCGTCCGGCAGCCGCTCGCCCAGATGCAGCGCCGTGTCCCAAGCTTTTGCAAAGCCTGCCGCTCCGGCCCGCCCGCGCAAGCGATAGGCAGAGGCGCGCGATTTCCCCACCGCCTTCGCCGCGGCAGAGACGCAGCGCGTATCGACCAGCGCCCCGATGAAGCACGCCTGCCGCGCCGGCGTCCACCCGTCATGCCGCGCCGCCACGGGCACGGGATGGAAGGGCGGGATCGTACGGCGGATGGGCGTGCGCGCGAGCCCCGGGTATCGGTGCTCATCCGGCAGGATGAAGCAGATCGGGCGCGTGTAGGAAAATGGAATTTAGGGGCGAACCCTTAACCGCTCGATAGCGACAGGGCGGCTACGAGGGGCGCCATGCCTTCAGCCACTCCCTTCCGCCGCCCGCCACCCCGCCGCAAGTCCCGGAGCGGGTCGTCAGGAGGGCGCTCGGCCCTCGGTTTCCCGCTGATCGTCGCGGCGCTGTTCCTCGGCGTGTTCACCGCGGTTTTCGCGTGGGACGGCCAAAGCCCGCGAGGGACAGGCGGCCACGCCCGGCAGCGCGCAGGCCGGTTCGCCATCCGGCATGGCCATCACCGCCATGTTCAATCCGTGCCTCGGCGGCTCGCGCGTGACCTGCGTGGTCGACGGGGACACGATCTGGGCCGAGGGGACGAAGATCCGCATGGCCGATTACAACACGCCCGAAACGGGCAGCCCCGGCTGCGACGCCGAGCGCGAACTGGGCGAGCGCGCCACTAGCAGGCTGACCCAGCTGCTCAATTCCGGCGAGGTCACGCTGCACGCCGATGGCGGGCGCGACACCGACCAGTATGGCCGGGCCCTGCGCGTGGTAAAGGTCGATGGCCGCAGCGTCGGCGATACGCTGGTGGCCGAAGGGCTGGCGCATGAGTGGGAAGGTTACCGACAGGGGTGGTGTTGAGGGGGAGGCTTCGAGTGTAGGCGCTGGTTTCGCGGGACACGGTAGCGAGGGCGCGCTGTGCTTTGACGGAGTTTTTGTGTTTCGCACCCACATCCGTGGGCGCGTCCTCGGTGCTGTTTCGACCTTTCGGTCGAGCACCTGCGGGGCGGCCGCGTGGCCTTGCGGTCCGCTGGTCGCGGACCGAACCAGTGCGCAACCGAAGAGACTTGATCCAAGAACCTTGGTGCCAGCCAGCTACCGTGTCGCGGAGCACGGCGCGAAGCGCCGCAAGGGCGACCGCCCGCCCGAGCTTATGCGAGGAAGCAAGGGGCGCGGATGCGCCCCGCCCGCAGGGTCCAAACAAAAACTCATCTAACCTTGGTCCGACCTAGCTACCGTGACCCGAAACAAGGTCCCCACGGTCATGGCGAGCCGAGACCAAAACCCCTCACCCGCATCAATCCAGCAGGTTGATCACGCCATTCGCTTCGAGCGTCGCGAGAACCAATAAGAATACCTGTAAAACAGTGAGGGCGTGAAGTCGCTCCGTGAAAGAGACCTTGCGCGTCTTGTGCCGAAACATGGCGCGGCCCGCATAGGCCCCCGGAGTGCCGCCAAAAAACGCCAGCTGCAGCAAGGTGGCTTCACTGATGCGCCACGCCTGTGCCTCGGCCAGCATCTTGTCGATGCCGAAAGCAGCAAACGCCGCAAAATTCATCGCGATCAAGTAATAAACGACATATTCAAGCATGACCGGAGAAATAAGGGGCAGATGCTGAAAATAAGGTTTCTCTATAGGTGCGAAGCCGTCGGTTTAGCGCGAGCAAGCTACCGTGCGCGGAGCACCCCCTTCCCTCAATTGCTACCGCCCGCCCGCTTAAGCAGAGGAGGCGACCATGAGGGCACGAACCGCGCTCTCGTCCTTCGAGCGGATCTCGAAACGGCATAAGGGCTTCCCCAGCGAGGCGCGCGTAAAGCGGTCCCGCAAAGGGCATCTGCGGACAATCACGGGCGGAGAGATCGAGCCGGTCGAGAAACTCGGCCGAAACGATCCGTGCCCCTGCGGCTCAGGAAAAGCTTTCAAGCGGTGCTGCCTGCGATCGGGCCGGTTTCGACGGGTCGGAGCCTCGATGATGCGGCCCGGCTTCGCCCACCCCTACCTCGCCCGCAAGCGGGAGGGGCTCGAAACGCCAAGTCTCATCGAAGCTCACCTAACTTCTCCCCTCGCGCTTGCGGGAGGGGCCGAGGGTGGCAGCGTTGAAACCACACTCTTCGCACGCCAGCGTTGAGTGATGGATCAGCCGGCAGGTCTCTGGAATGTTGGTCGCCGAGCCACTGTGGCGCCGGATGGATGTTGGACTAGCAAAGATCGCAAATCGATTCAAAGCAACTTAAATTACCGTTTGTGCCGATATGCTCTAGCATTATTTCATCGATATCTAAGCACGTCAGTGCAATAAGTGCCGCTCGATTCTCATTTTGCGTGGCCGAACGAATACTACGATTCCCACCTTCAAGATAGCAGCAATCATCAGTCGACATAGTCCAATCTTCGGTCGATAGACTGTAAACATCAGCCTTCTGCCATGCCTGATCGCTGGAATTTATCCATCCAGTCTCTTGCGTATTAGAACATTCGCACTAGACGCGTTGCCACATTAGACAAGACGACTTAGTTCGACACTGTCAATCAGTGGGGATCTGCTAACAAGACTTGAATAACGTGTCTCATTGTTCGGATCGAGCATTGCACTTCGCCGATATCGCTCAAAGCGGAACAGCGATTCTAGCAATGGCGTCGCGACTCATGCTGCATCTTGCGTCGTAAGCAATCTTTCCGAAGATCGCGCAGTCTCAACTAACCGAAGAATTCTATGCTCATTCCATTCACCGTCCAATAATTGCGTTCGCCATCGGATCGCCAATCGTCTGAAACGTTTCCAAAAGCACTCTTATGCGCGTAGTAGCGAATCAGCGGCAAATTCGCTCGATACATGCAAATGATGAATGAGGGCTTTCAACTAAGCGTCCCTTCTTGTCGCCAGCAGCAAACCGACTTGCGATCAGAATTATCGTTCGACATACGACGAAGATCGATCATGCAATTCGCTTGAGCTCACGCGGCGTAGCAATGTGCTTGCGAAAATGACTAGTTTTCTGCAAGTGCGACACCGATATTAAATCCTGATAAACTTCATGAAGTCCATCAGGGAATTCAGAAGAATCTTTCCTTCGAATTTGAAGCGAACTAGGTCAGCCACTCACCCGCTAAAAAGAACAATCGGCAAATATCTACCTCGCGGAGCAAGAAATCGCATCGCCCCGCAACATAGCCAAGCGTGACCGGAGCTTCGACTGTCCGAATGATCAACAAATCCAGCTAACGCCGTTATTGCAAAGCTCCGATTGGAGCTCGTAACTTCACGCTTCATTGAGCCCTACTCCGCCGCCACACTCCCGGCACTCTCAGCCGAATCCCCAAACAGCCCCGGACCATCATCCACAGCGTCGTCCTCGGCGTTCGCAGCCTTCCCCGCGCCGGAGCGCTTGTCGAAGGTGCTCCACACGTCCTGCCAGTTGCCCTTCGTCGCGCCCTTGGAATATTCGGTTGCGCGCTGTTCGAAGAAGTTGGCGTGCTCCACGCCGTTCAGCAGCGGGGCGAGCCAGGGCAGCGGGTGCTCTTCGATCATGTAGATCGGCTGCAGGCCCAGCTGGCCCAGACGCCAGTCGGCGATGTAGCGGATGTACTTCTTGATTTCCTTCGGCGTCATGCCGCTGACCGGGCCCATTTCGAACGCCAGGTCGATGAAGTTGTCCTCCAGCCGGACGGACTTCTGCGCGATGTCGATGATGTCTTCCTTCACCGCCTTGGTATAGCAGTCCCGCTCGCGCACGAATTCGTGGAACAGCTTGATGATGCCTTCGCAGTGCAGGCTTTCATCGCGGACCGACCAGCTGACGATCTGGCCCATGCCCTTCATCTTGTTGAAGCGCGGGAAGTTCATCAGCATGGCGAAGCTGGCGAACAGCTGCATGCCTTCGGTGAAGCCGCCGAACGCCGCCAGCGTGCGGGCGATATCCTCGTCCGTGTCGACGCCGAAGACCTGCAGGTAATCGTGCTTGTCCTTCATCTCCTCGTATTCGAGGAAGGCGCTGTATTCGCTTTCGGGCATGCCGATCGTGTCGAGCAGGTGGCGAATACGCCGCGATGTGGACCGTTTCCATGTTGCTGAACGCGGTCAGCATCATCTTGATCTCGGTCGGCTTGAACACGCGGGCGTATTTGTCGTGGTAGCAATCCTGCACCTCGACATCGGCCTGCGTGAAGAAGCGGAAGATCTGCGTGAGCAGGTTACGCTCGTGCTCCGAAATCTTCTGCGCCCAGTCGCGGCAATCTTCGCCCAACGGCACTTCTTCCGGCATCCAGTGGATCTGCTGCTGCAGTTTCCAGAAGTCGAAAGCCCACGGATACTCGAACGGCTTGTAGGTCTTGCGGGATTCGAGCAACGACATGTGGTGTCTCCGTGGGGTTTGATGCGGCGTATCTTGTGAAGATAGGCATTGTGGACAGTGATTCGATAGCGGGCGCAGGCCCTTCGTCGTGGATAAGCGCGGTTGCGCGCCGAACCGGGGTGATACTTGCGACGAACCGTGCGACGAACGCGGGAACGCCTGACTGTCCTGCACCGTTTTACCTGCAACAGCCAGACCGCATTTGGTCGGCATTTTGCAAAGGATGCTCCCCATGGGACAGTACGAACCTAAAGACAGCCGCGACGTAACACTCCAGCAGGGCGACAATCCCGGAGAACCTTCTCGCACTGGCCCGCGCGAAGGCGAAACCCGCCGCGACGACGGTGAAGAGGGACGCGGGAACGAAGGCGAAAAAACCTCGCGCAGCGGCGGCGAGAAGGAAGACGGCGTAGACGGAGGCCAGATGGGCTACGGCAACAGCCGCACCGATGGGGGCAAGTCGGACAAGGACATGCGTCAGGACGAGGCGGGAACCTCTGCCGGCCTGAGCGGCCACGAAATCGCCCCGGACGACGCGCCGGAGCAGCCGCTTTCAGACCTCGCCGCACGAAGCGTTCGCCAGCCTCGGTGAAGCGAGGAACGAAACGCCTCTCCCGCTCGTTATTTAAGTATAACCCATCAAGACGGCACGGAAGAACCGGCCAGAAAGAATACTATGTTTGAGAAGATCCGCATCAAGGAACACATGGAAATCGCCAACTCGGAAGGCCTGCACGTTGGCACGGTTGATGAAGTTCAGGACGACAAGATCAAGCTGACGAAGTCGGACAGCATGGACGACATGCACCACTTCCTGATGATCGACGACATCGAGGAAATCACGGAAAACCGCATCGTCCTGAAGAAGGATGCGCGCATCCCCGAAGGTCTGGGCAACAAGGCCCAAGGCGCTTCGTAACCCACGCGAACACATTTCTGCCTGCCCGCGAGGGCGGCAGCAATAGGAGCCCGGCGCTCGCACAAGCCTCAAGGAGGCTATGCGAGGCCGGGTTTCGTACGTCTGGCCCGGTATATTCCCGTGCCGAGGCCGTCAGATCAGCATGGCGAGGCCGATCGTGGCGATTGTCGCGATAACGGGCACGACAACGGTGACGATGCCGATATCCTTGTAAGCCTGCTTGTGCGTCTGGCCCGTAATGGTCAGCATCGCGATCACCGCTCCGCAATGCGGCAGGGAATCGAGCCCGCCGCTGGCCATCGCCACCAGACGGTGCAGTTCTTGCGGGGCTATGCCCAGTGCGAGATAGGGCTCTGCCAGCGTCGCCATGAATATCTGCAAGCCGCCCGACGACGATCCGGTGATGCCCGATACCGCGCTTGCCGCGACGAACATCGAAACAAGCGGCGGCAGATCGAGCCCCAGGACGCCTTGCGTGAACAGCGCAAAGCCGCCTGTCTGCGCGACAACCCCGCCAAAGCCGATCACGGCAGACGTCGCCATCAACGGCATGATCGCATCCTGCGTCCCCTCGCCCAGAGCCCGCATCGGTGCGCGGCGCACGGCCGGGAAAAGCATCAATGCCACGATGCTTGCCAGCAGCAGGGCGATCGAGGGCCACAGCACAGGCTGGGCATTGGCAAACTGGAGCAGAGGCACGGTCTCGCCCACGCCCGCCAGCGTCAGCAGGCGCGGCGCCAGGATCGTCCCGATCACCAGCAGCAGCGGCAACAGGGCCAGCCACCATTTCGGCATGTCCTTGGCCACGGCATCGAGGTCGGGGATAATATCGCGCGGGCCGGCCTCGAACCCCTCGCCAGCGGCCTGTGCTTTCACCCGCTCCCGCTCCAGATAGACCATGCCGAGAATGAACATCAGCGCGCCGCCGAACAGGCCCAGCCCGCTGGCGGCGAACAGGTCCGTGCCCAGCGTCAGGGTCGGGATCACGTTATGGATCGACGGCGTGCCGGGCAGCGCGGTCAGCGTGAACGTGCCCGCCCCCAGGGCCGCAGCGCCGCAGAACAGCCGCTTGGGCATGTTCGCCTCTTTCAGCAGCCGCAGGCCGAGCGGGTACATGGCGAAGATCACCACGAACACCACCACCCCGCCATAGGTCAGCAGGGCGCAGGACAGCACGGTGATCCACAGCGCGCGGTGGGCGCCCAATGCCCGGACCATCGCCATGGCGATTGCGGTCGCAGCGTGGCTTTCGCCCATGACCCGCCCGAACATCGCGCCTGCTGCAAACAGCATGAAGAAGCGCCCGGCAAAGGTGAACGCGCCCAGATTGCCGAAAGTGTAGCTGTCCGTCAGGCTCTCCGCGAGCGGCAGCGCATTCGTGACGATGACCAGCAGCGAGCAGATGACCGACGCGAAGATGATATTCACATCGCGCAGCGCCAGCCAGATCAGCAGGCCCAGCCCTGCAAGCAGTCCAAAGATACCCAGCATCCGCGCTCTCCCCTCGCAGGCGTTACACCACAGCGCATGTATCATGGGAAGCGGGAAGACCGCGCGGCGGAGGGCGATTGCGAGCGGCGCGATTGTGCAACAGGCTCACGGCTCCCTCAAGGCGCGAGCCACCAGAACAGCGCGAAGATCAGCAGGATGCCGCCTGCGGCGATCGCGCCGTGGATCGCTTCTGTCGGCAATTCCAGGAAACCCGCCTGCGCGTCCGATTCCTGGCCGTCTTCGGGCGGATCGTTGCGCTTTCTTCCAGAAGGCAAAAAGCCATGCCGCGAGACCGATGGCGATGCCGGTGGCAAGAATAACCATGGAGCCATCGGGCCGGTACCCGAGGTCGAGCATGATCCACCAAATGGCAATTCCGATGCCGAGCGGAGCAAGCTGGGCAGCGACCGCGCCCACGCGCCCGCGGGAGGTCGATGGCGGTTGGATAGGCTCGTCGATGCGCCAGAGATGCTCGCGCTCCTCCTCGACCGACATTTCGGGCTTTCGCGCCAGGGCACGCTCGTACCGCCAGCGATGAACGCTGCGCCGAAGCCGCAGGAATATGCCGATCGAAGCGGCTGCGGCGAGAAAGCCCAGAAAGCCAGTGGCCATCCCGGTAAGCATCTCGGCGATTTCCGGTGGTATGGACATGGGCGATGCGGCCTTCGCGAACTTACCCCTTTATCCCGGCAGCAGCGCCGCTGCGCAAGCTAGACGAAGAGATCGATCACCGGCCAGATGAAGAGCGCGGCCAGCGCGACCATGGCGGCGGCAAAGCCGCGCCCCATCGTGCGCCGCCTGCGCCCCACACCGCTCCAGAAGACGAAAGCGAGGATCAGCAGCAGCGCCGTGCCGCCGATGCGGAAGATGAGATAGGCTGTCATGTCAGGTCCACGACGATGCGATCAGCCCAGCTTGACAAGGCTAGAACAAGCAGGCGACCAGCTCCAGGATTACGAAGCCGAGGCAGCCGATAGCGAAAAATCCACGGATAGCCTTCCATCCCTTCGGATCATCGGCAGTTCAGCCCATAAACCCTGCATCGATCTGACGAGGGGCAAGGCAGATCGACAATATCTAAGCGGAAAGATGAGCAGTCCACGCGAGGAGAAAGAAAACCCCAGGCGATCGCCTGATCACCAGGGTTCTTCTCAATAAAAAGTCCTCGGCGACATGATGCTCGTCACTGGCAGCTCAGGCATTCCTCGTAATCGGTCTGCTGCTCGCCCAGTTCGACCTTCAGTTCGATTTCCTTTGCGCTGGACGTATTGTCCGCTTCCACGCCGCCGGCGAAGCCTGCGCGCTGCACGCTCTTGGAGCGGAGGTAATAGAGCGACTTGATGCCCTTCTCCCACGCCTGGAAGTGCAGCATCATCAGGTCCCACTTGTCGACATCGGCCGGGATGAACAGGTTCAGCGACTGGGCCTGATCGATATAGGGCGCGCGGTCGGCGGCGAATTCGAGCAGGTAACGCTGGTCGATTTCGAAGCTGGTCTTGAACACCGCCTTCTCGTCCGGGGTCAGGAAGTCGAGATGCTGCGACCGAACCGCCCTTCTCGAGGATCGAGTTCCAGACATTGTTGGAATCCTTGCTCTTCTTCTGGAGCAGTTTTTCCAGGTAAGGGTTCTTCACCACGAAGCTGCCCGAGAGGGTCTTGTGAGTGTAGATGTTGGCCGGGATCGGTTCGATGCAGGCGCTGGTGCCGCCGCAGATGATCGAAATCGACGCGGTCGGGGCGATTGCCATCTTGCAGCTGAAACGCTCCATCGCGCCCATGTCGGCCGCATCGGGGCAGGGCCCGCGTTCCTTGGCCAGCATGAAGGAGGCTTCTTCGGCCTTCCCGCTGATATATTTGAACATCTTCTCGTTCCACGCCTTCGCCATCGGACCTTCCATCGGCAGGCCCTTCGATCTGGAGGAAGGAGTGGAAGCCCATGACGCCAAGGCCGACGGACCGTTCGCGGCTGGCGGAATATTTCGCCCGCGCCATTTCGTCGGGTGCGCGGTCGATGTAATCCTGCAGGACATTGTCGAGGAAGCGCATGATGTCCTCGATGAAATCCTTCTCGTCCTTCCACTCGTCCCACTTTTCGAGGTTGAGCGAGGACAGGCAGCAGACCGCCGTGCGGTCGTTGCCGAGATGGTCGATGCCGGTCGGCAGCGTGATTTCGCTGCACAGGTTGGAGGTCGAGACCTTCAGGCCCAGATCGCGGTGATGCTTGGGCATCATGCGGTTCACCGTGTCGTTGAACACGATATATGGCTCGCCCGTCGCAAGGCGCGTTTCGACCAGTTTCTGGAACAGGCTGCGCGCGTTGACGGTGGAGCGCACTTCGCCGGTCTTGGGCGAAATGAGATCGAAATCGTCGCCGGCGCGCACGGCTTCCATGAACTTGTCGGTCAGCAGCACGCCGTGATGCAGGTTCAGCGCCTTGCGGTTGAAGTCGCCGCTCGGCTTGCGGATTTCGAGGAATTCCTCGATTTCCGGGTGGCTGACATCGAGATAGCAGGCAGCCGAACCGCGGCGCAGCGAGCCTTGCGAAATGGCCAGCGTCAGGCTGTCCATCACGCGCACGAACGGGATGATGCCGCTGGTCTTGCCGTTGAGGCCCACAGGCTCGCCGATGCCGCGGACATTGCCCCAATAGGTGCCGATGCCGCCGCCCTTGGAGGCCAGCCAGACATTCTCGTTCCACGTATCGACAATGCCGCCAAGGCTGTCCGACACGGAGTTCAGATAGCACGAGATCGGCAGGCCGCGATTGGTGCCGCCGTTGGAAAGGACGGGGGTCGCAGGCATGAACCACAGGCGCGAGACGTAATCGTACAGCCGCTGCGCATGGTCCTGGTCGTCGGCATAGGCATCGGCCACGCGGGCGAACAGGTCCTGGAAACTTTCACCGGGCAACAGATAGCGATCGATCAGCGTTTCCTTGCCGAATTCGGTCAGGTTCGCATCGCGCGCTTCATCGGTCGTAACCGTGAAGCGGCGGTCGTTGACCTTCTTGCTGTCTTCCTTCTGCTCGGCCGCTTCAGCCATTGCTTTCGCGGCCTCGCCCATGGCGCTTGCCGTGGCGCTGGGAATATCCTGCGTCAGAGCATCGGAACCCGCGTCGGTCTTGTCCATCGTCACAGCCTTTTCATTACCGGCAGGCGCCCGCGTTTCGGGGCTCTTCGTTTCGGTCGCCATATCTTCGAGCGTATCCGTATCAGTCACCCTGTCATCCCCTGCCTTGAAATCCATTGCTTGCCTCACGCTATTGCGCCGGCCCCGCGATTCGCGCGGGATACCGGTGATGTTCCACATTCGTTCTCACGAGTTGAGCGCGACCAAGCTTCCCTCGCATATAGGAAGCGAAGGCGGATTTTCCCGTCCCATGATTGCCCCCCGTATTGTCCACAGGCCACTCGGGCTCTGGCCCGGCCCCGATTCCCCCGAAGACTCTTCTCCCGCTCGCGGGAATCCGCGTTTGGCGGCCATCTCGACTAGGTTTTGGGGTCCACAAGCCTTGCGAACCACTAGATACTGAATCAGCAGGGCTCGCAGCGCAATAGGGTAAAGGTCGTTTTAACTGATGAGTCGGGGGACATCTACCCGGTGTATTGCAACTGCCAACACACAGCGACGCGTGGAGAAAGCTGGACTGGCGCGATGCGCAAGCCGGAAAATAAAAAATACGAAAAATATTTAGCGGGAAAACGCCTCGCGGGGGGCTTTGAATCAATCGAATCGGGACGCGCAATTTTTGTGCGCCCCGACCGATAGAATGCGCCCTCAGGGCGCCGCGGACCGCGCATGTTCGGCGATGGCGTCGGACAGTTCGTCGACCAGCTCCATCGGCAGATCGTGTCCCCAGCCCGGATAGGTCTTGAGTTTCGCTCCGGGGATCGCGGCGGCGGTGTCGCGGCCACCCTCGACCTTTACGAGCGGATCGTCCTCGCCATGCAGGACCAGCGTGGGAACAGAGACGTTTTTCAACCGCTCGCGCCGGTCGCCATCGTCGATAATGGCCGCCATCTGGCGGACCATGCCTTCGGGATAGACGCTGCGGCGGATGCCTTCCCGCACGCGTTCGCGCTGGCGGTCGGGATCGGGGCGATAGCCCGGACTGCCGATCGCATTGGTTACTTTCAGGCCGTGATCGACAAGGACGTCCTCCTCCATCGATTCGGGCCGCTTGGTCAGGGCCTGCATCGCTTCCCTGTCGGCCTGCGGCAGCTTGGGGTTGCCGGTGGTCGAGAAAACGGAGGTCAGGCTGAGCAGACGGTCGGAATGGTTCACCGCCATCAGCTGGGCGATCATCCCGCCCATGCTGGCCCCCACGACATGCGCCCTGTCGATCCCGAGGCTGGTAAGCAGCTCCATCCCGTCATCCGCCATGTCGGAGAGAGTGTACGGCACCTTCGGCCGCAGGCCGAAGCGGCGGAACAGGATGTGGCGAATCATGCCGGGCGCTTTCGCCCCGTCGAATTTCTCGCTCAGCCCGATGTCGCGGTTGTCATAGCGGATCACGCGAAAGCCGCGGCTGACAAGCGCCTGGACAAATTCCATCGGCCAAAGCGTCATCTGCGCGCCGAGACCCATAACCAGCAACACCGGCGGGTGCGAGGGATCGCCGTGCTCGTCGTAATGAAGGGTCAGGTTGTTGGCTTGTGTCTCGGGCATCGCATTTTCTCCTAGGGCACCAGCACCGTATCGCGGGCGATGTCGTTCGTTTCGGGATAATCCAGCGTGTAATGCAGTCCGCGGCTTTCGTGCCGCTGGAGCGCGCTCTCGACGATCAGATAGGCGGCCTGGTGCAGGTTGCGCAGCTCGATCAGATCGGTCGTCACGCGGAAGGACCCGTAATATTCGTCGATCTCCTGCCCCAGCATCCGGATGCGGTGGCGGGCGCGTTCGAGGCGCTTGGTGGTCCTGCACGATTCCGACATAATTCCACATGAACCGGCGGATCTCGGTCCAGTTCTGCTTGATCACGACTTCCTCGTCGGAGTCGGTCACCCGGCTTTCGTCCCACGCCTTGATCGCAGGCGGCTCGGGCAGGTCGTCCCAGCGTTCCAGAATGTCCTTCGCCGCTGCCTCGCCATAGACGAAGCATTCGAGCAGCGAGTTGGAGGCAAGGCGGTTGGCGCCGTGCAGCCCGCTCTCGGTGCATTCGCCCGCCGCCCACAGGCCCGGCAGATCGGTGCGCGCATCCAGCCCGACGATGACCCCGCCGCAGGTATAATGCTGCGCGGGCACGACCGGGATCGGCTGGGTCGTCATGTCGATGCCGAGACCGGACAGCTTCTCGTCGATGGTCGGGAAATGGCTGCGCACGAAATCGGCCGGCTTGTGGCTGATATCGAGATGGACGTAATCGAGGCCGTAGCGCTTGATCTGGTCGTCGATCGCGCGGGCCACGACATCGCGCGGGGCCAGCTCCATCCGCTCCGGATCGTAATCCGCCATGAAGCGATGGCCCGTTTCGGGGTGAAGCAGATGCCCGCCTTCGCCGCGCACGGCCTCGGTAATCAGGAAATTCTTGACCTCCAGATTGTAGAGGCAGGTCGGGTGAAACTGCATCATCTCCATGTTGGAGACACGCGCACCTGCCCGCCATGCCATCGCAATTCCGTCGCCTGTCGCACCGCGCGGCGCGGTACTGAACTGGTAGACGCGTCCCGCGCCGCCCGCCGCCAGGACGGTGGCGCGGGCGACATGCGCCTCTACCTTGCCCGTCGCCTCGTCCAGCGCATAGGCGCCCCATACGCGCCCTTCCGCCGAGTATTTCTCGCCATTGCGGCTGGTGATCAGATCGACGCAGGTCCGTGCCGGCAGCATGGTGATGTTGGGATTGGCATCGGCCGCTTTCAGCAGCGCCTCCTGCACCGCCCAGCCGGTTGCATCGTCCACATGGACAATACGCCGGTGCGAATGCCCGCCCTCGCGGGTTAGGTGCAGATCGTCCGCATCGCGGTTGAACGGCACGCCCAGCTCGCACAGCCGGTCGATGCTGTCCGGCGCCCGTTCGATGACGAACTCCACCGTCTCCAGATCGTTCAGCCCCGCGCCCGCCACCATCGTATCGCGCACATGATTGTCGAACGTGTCGCCTGCATCGAGCACGGCAGCGATGCCGCCCTGCGCCCATGCGGTAGAGCCGCCGGTCAGCGAGCCCTTGGCGAGCACGAGCACCTTCTTGTGCTCGGCCAGAGCCAACGCGGCGGTGAGGCCGGCTGCGCCCGAGCCGATGATGAGAATGTCGTGCGTCACTTGCTATCCCCCGCCCGTCAGCTGGACAAATACGTCTTCAAGGTCTGCTTCGCGCGTGGTCACATCTTCCACCGTGTAGCCATGGCTCTGGATGACGCCGAGCACCTGCCCTGCGCTCATGGCGTCGCGGTTATAGGTCACCTCCAGCGTGCGGGATTCGATGATTTCGGCCTTGATGAAACCTTCTTCCATGATCGGACCGCCCAGATCCTTGTCCACCGTGACGCGCACGATCTTCTCGCGCGCCATCCCGATCATGTCCTGCGTAGGCATATTCGCGATAAGTTCGCCATTGCCGATGATGGCGATGCGATCGCACAGCTCTTCGGCCTCTTCGAGATAATGGGTGGTCAGCACGATCGTCACGCCCCGCGCGTTCAATTCGGTCACCAGCTCCCACAATTGCCGCCTGAGTTCCACATCGACACCGGCGGTCGGTTCGTCGAGCACCAGGATCGGCGGCGAATGGACCATCGCCTTGGCAATCAACAGGCGGCGCTTCATCCCGCCCGACAGCGTGCGCGCATAGGCATCGCGCTTGTCCGCCAGCTTCACCGCCTCGAGCAGTTCGTCACTGCGCCGGTCCGCCTTGGGAATGCCGTAGAAACCGGCCTGGTTCTCCAGCACCTCGTAAGGCGTGAAGAACGGGTCGAAGACGATTTCCTGCGGCACGATACCGATGGCGCGGCTGGCATTGCGGCGCTGGCTGTCGATATCGAAACCCCAGATATCGACCGAACCGGAGGTCTTGGAAACGAGCCCCGCCAGCGTGTTGATGATGGTCGATTTGCCCGCACCATTGGGGCCGAGCAGGCCGAAGACGCCGCCTTGAGGGACATCGAAGCTGACCCCCTTGAGGGCGAGTTTTCCTTCCTCGCCCTTCGCCCCGGCATAGCGTTTGACAAGATCGCGGATGGCAATGGCAGGGGGGAGCTGGGTATCGTTCATACAAGGTCATTTGGCGGGCCATGGGCCTTGCGTAAAGGGCCGTCCTTGAAGCAAATCCCTAATAGGGCGGTAACCATGTTTCTGCGGCGAAGGTTAACGGGTCAATCCGTATTTGCCACGTCATGGGCCGCACCCTCACCAATCTTTCCGCCAAGTGCTTTACGCCGAGCGGCCCCCGCATGCGTGCGTATGCCATGGCGTGCGCCGTTATGGCGGCCTTCGTAGCGCCCGTGACCGCAGAGGCACAGACCGCTGCTGATGCAAATGCCAATCAGTCGAACGGCGATGCCAGCGTTACGATCGGCGTAGCAAGCGCCCTGTCGAACACCGGCGATCTGGATTTCGGTCGAATCGTTGCCACGGGTGTGGCTGGAACGGTTACCGTGTCGCCCGACGGGAACGTAACGAACGCCGGCGGCACGATCCCGCTCGGTGGGGCGCAGCCGGCAAGCTTCCTTCTCGAGCGTGATGTCGGGATCCAGTATCCCACCGGATATTCCCCGATCCTTCCCACCACCGTCGAAATCACCCATACGGCGGACACCTCTGCCAAGATGACCATTCGCGATCTCACATCGGATTTCGACCGCACGCGGCAGATTTTCATCTTTACCGTACCCGGCTGGTGGGGACTTACCGAATACGACTTCCGCGTGGGCGGCACTCTCGATGTCGCCGCCGACCAGAAGCCGGGCGAATACACCGGTACCTTCGAAATTCGCGTCGACTTCCAGTAATACGCTGAGCCGGACGTTCATTTCGCCGGTCGAACCAGGATACGGCGCAACCTTCCGTTAACCGTGTACGGTCACCTGTTTCTTATCGGTTTCCACGTAGCGCTAGCGGATGCGGTCCGAAAAATCCGATAACACTGTGCATCCGGTCGTCCGTGGCATCAGGCCGAGGGCAATGATGCTTCGCGCCCTCCGCGGCGCGCCGATTGCGCTTGCCATCGCGCTGCTGGCACTTCTTGCCCCGGTCAATGCGCAGGCGCAGACGTCCGCGAACGCCAATGCGAACCAGAAAACCGGCGTCACCGTGGTCGCCGTCATTCGGCCATTGTCGATCACCAAGCTGTACGATCTCGATTCCGGCGGAAATATTGCCACTGCCGCTGCCGGCACGGTCGTGCTCGATCCCAGCGGGACAAATGGCTGCGTCGCGACCGGCGTCATCCATGTCGGTGACATATGCCAGGCTGCAGAGTTCGGCGGCGGCGGAGAATAGGGCCGGATCATCAAGATCAGGATTCCCAGCGACATCACGATTACCGGTCCCGGCGACGACATGCTGATCGACGCGATTACGCTCGATACCGACCCCGACCTCGATCGGGTCAATCAAAACGGCAATCAGCAGAAAAAGGGATTTGTGCGATACCGTATCGTGTCGAGCAACGGCATCTTCCGCTTCCGGATGGGCGGCACGCTGAATATCAATCCGGCGCAGGCATCAGGCGAATATACCGGCACTTTCGAAGTCCGCGTCGACTACCAGTGACCTCGCCCGCCGGGTGAATTTATTCGCCGATTAACCATCTGCATGAACGCTCGGATCAGGGCTTTTCCCTAGTATTGAACTCATGTCGGACCGCGTGTCATTCATCCGCTTCGGGCGCAGAATTGCCGGCAAGGCTGCTCTTGCCGGGTTTGCAATTGCTGTCGCGGGAACGCCGGGCATGGCGCAAACATCGCAAAATGTGGATCAAGCCGATTCTCAGGTAGTGATCGAGGATGGTCTCGCGCTCAGCAACACGGCCGACATGGATTTCGGAAGTATCGTTCACGGCGGTGCGGGAACCGTGCTGATGACACCGTCGGAGACCGTCACATGTGTCGCAAGCGCCAATCTGATCCATCTCGGCCCATGCTCCGCCGCCGTCTTTGCAGGCACTGCGCGGCCCGGGGCGACGATACGGATTCGCAAGCCGGCGCGTCGCCGCTTCACGGTCGTAGGCCCGGGCGGTGCGACCATGGAGGTCAGACGCATGTCCTTCGGTCATCACCAGGGTATGGACCGATTAACGGCCACCAATTTGCGCAGCATCCGTTACCGCATGACCGACAATGCCGGTGCTTTCAGCTTTCAGGTGGGCGGCGAATTGGTCGTCGGGGCAAGCCAGCCGGACGGCGTCTACACAGGCACGTTCGAGATCGAAGTCGAATACCGCTAGGCGGCATTGCCTCGCATGGCTCCGCTTAGTAAAGGCGGCGGTCATGAGCATCGCCCCTCCTGAAATTTCGAAAGTCACGACCGCCCACGTGTGGTGCGACGGCGCGACCGACATCCGCAGCGGCGAGAATTATCGCCCCGCTGCACTGGGTCACCCCAAGATCTACCTGCAAATCGACGAGCATGGCTATGTCGATTGCGGATATTGCGACCGCCGCTTCGTGCTCGCAGGCGGCCCGGCGGACGGGGTCGATCAGTCCGCCCTGCCCGACATTTCGGAAGGCGCCGATCCCGGCCATCGCTGACCGGCTGCGGGCAATTCGCTCAATCGGGGTTCATCCGTCTGTGGTATAGCGGCCGTCCAGATCGAGGAACGCCTTATGAAGATTGCTCTGACCGCTGCCCTTTCAGCCCTTTCGGCCCTTTCGCTGGGCGCACCTGCGCTCGCGCAGGACGTGCCCTCGACCGGCAACGTCGTCGACGAGCAATATCTTCCGACCGAAGGGGAAACGCGTCTGCTGCGCCTGACAGAGACCCGCACCAGGGGCGAGCCGCAAACCTGTCTGCCTCGCCGCGGCCTGCGCAACATGACGATCATCGAAGATACCGCCATCGTGTTCGATTACGGCAATACGCTTTACGTGAGCTATCCCGCACAGCCGGAACTCCTGAGGGAAAGAGACAGGCTGGTCACGCAGCGATCTTTCGGAAGCCTGTGCAGCAATCATCTCATCAGGACCGAGGACCGATCGAGCGGACACCCGACGGGGAACCTCTTCCTGAGCGATTTCATACCGTATACCCGCAGCCGCAACGAAGGCTGAGCCTGCATCATGTCGCTGGCGCAGAGAGAGTGGGCGACACGGATATTGCGAAGCTGGTTCGGGGACTTGGGACCTGGCGACTGGTTCGGCGGTTCGCAAGCGGTCGACAGAATGCTGGCGCAGCGATTCGCCCGGGACTGGTGCAGACTGCGTTTTTGTCAGCCGGCGGATTTCGTGATCGATCCCGCGACTGCATTGGGCGCGATAATCCTGTTCGACCAGATACCCCGCAACCTGTTTCGCGGTACGGCCGATGCGTTCGCGACGGATCCGCTTGCTTTGGCGCTCACACATGCCGCGCTCGAACGGGGATGGCACCGGGGAATGGACCGGGAGCACATCCAGTTTCTCGCCATGCCCCTCATGCATAGCGAGAGCGCAGCCGATCAGCGCCTTTGCGTAGAAATCTTCGGACGTCATGTGCCCGGCGCGCTGTCGTTCGCCCGAAGCCACAAGGCGATGATCGACCGCTTCGGACGCTTCCCCCACCGCAACGAGGTTCTCGGTCGCAAGACCACGGCGGCCGAACAGCGCGCGATCGACGCCGGTTTCAGCTGGTAGCGCGGTTCTCCGCAAACCATTCGCACATCTCCGAAACAGGACAGCGATCGCATTTAGGCGCGCGCGCCGTGCAAATGCGCTTGCCGAACTGGATCAGCCAGAAATGTCCGTCGCGCATCGCCCAGCCGGGGCTGCGTTCTTCCAGCTGGTGAGCGGTCTTGTCCGCCGTCTTCGCATCCGTCAGCCCGATCCGGTTGCACACGCGGTGAACATGGGTGTCGACCGCGATGACATCGTGTCCGAAGGTGAAGCTCATCACGATATCGGCGCATTTGCGCCCGATACCCGGCAAGGACAGCAGCCCGTCGCGGGTGTCCGGCACTCTCCCGCCATGCTCGGCCAGCAAGGCCTCGCAGAACTTGCGGATATTGCGCGTTTTCATGTTGTAGAGGCCGCATGGCTTTATCGCGGCGGCAATGTCGCGGTCGTCCAGTTCCAGCATCTCTTCCGGCGTTGTCGCCAGTGCGAACAGCGCGCGCGCCGCCTTTGCCGTATTGCTGTCGAGCGACTGGGCCGAAAGCATGCAGGAAATGCACGACCGGAAGGCATCGGGCTGCCCTTTGGGCCCCTTGGCATTCTTCGTGCGGCCCGGCATGGCCTCGGCCAGCCGCTCGTACACCGTCTCGACCTGTGTTCTCCTGAGCATGGACGGGGAACGCACGGACGCACCCGATGGTTGCGGGTGAGATATAACAACGGGAGCCGACACATGACCGCCAATCCGCACAGTTTCACGCTCAACCACACGATGCTGCGTGTGAAGGACCCTGAGAAAAGCCTCGCCTTCTACTGCGGTGTGCTGGGCATGACGCTGCTCCGGAAAGCCGACATCGAGGCGGGCGAATTTTCGCTCTATTTTCTCGGTTTCACGTCGAGCGATGACGAAGTGCCCGAGGGCGATGCGGAAGCGACGCAATATGTGTTCTCGCGGCAGGGTGTGCTGGAGCTTACCCATAACTGGGGCACCGAAGACGAGGACGGCCCTGTCTATCACGACGGCAATGCCGCGCCGCAGGGCTTCGGCCATCTCGCCCTCGACGTTCCCGATCTGGCGGCGGCGGTCGCGCATTTCGACGCGCACGATGTCGAGTTCCAAAAACGGCCAGAAGACGGCATGATGAAGCACATCGCCTTCATCAAGGATCCGGACGGATACTGGATCGAAATCCTGAGCGCGAAGGCAATGGCGGGGCTGGGCTGACAGCAAGGGCGCGCTTGCCAAAGCCTGCCCGCTCCCCGACTGTCGGCGAAACAATATCGGGAGACGTCACATGGTATCGCCGCAAAAACCGCTCGGCTCGCCCTTCGGCATGCGCTCGACGGCAAAAGAGGTCGTTGACGGCCGTGATCTTGCCGGCAAGCGGATCGTCGTCACCGGCGGGTATTCCGGCATCGGGACCGAAACGGTGCGCGCACTGGCGGGCGCAGGTGCAGATATCATCGTCGGCGCGCGCCGGACGCAGACCGCGCACGAGGTGCTGGACCCGGTTGATGGGGCAATCGAGATACTGCCGCTCGACCTCTCCGATCCGGCATCGATCGATGAATTTGCGGCCAACGTGTCGGCCAGATGGGATGCGATCGACATCCTGATCAACAATGCCGCCGTGATGGCATCGCCCTTGATGCGCGATGATCGCGGCTACGAAATGCAGTTCGCGACCAATCACCTGGGCCATTTCCAGCTCACGGCACGCCTGTGGGATTTGCTGAAGGCTGGCGGGGGCGGCCGCGTGGTGACATTGTCTTCCGTCGGCCACAGGCTCAACAGCCTCGATCTCGGCGATCCCAATTGGGAACGCCGCGACTATGCGAAATGGCCGGCATACGGTCAGGCGAAATCGGCCAACGCCCTGTTCGCGTTGCATCTGGACGGATTGGGCAAACCGCACGGCGTTCGCAGCTTTTCGGTCCATCCCGGCGGGATCGCCACGCCCCTGCAGCGCCACCTGACGATGGAGGAGCAGACGGCAATGGGCTGGTATGACGAGGAAGGGAACGTCAATCCCGGCTTCAAATCGACCGAAGAAGGCGCCTCGACTACCGTCTGGGCGGCCGTCTCCCCAATGCTGGAAGGCATGGGCGGCGTCTACTGCGAGGATTGCGACATCGCCGCACCGGCCAGCGAAGAAGCCCCGCACAAGGGCGCCCATCCGCACATTCTCGATGCCGATCTGGCCGCGGCTCTCTGGAAAAAATCCGAAGAACTGACGTGCGTCGAGTTTTCAGGCTAGGCCGCCGCGCTCCGGCCGGTCTTGCACAGGGATTGCGCCGGGCAGTCTTCGCACAGCAATACGGACGGGCGGCAGTAATTCTGGCCGACCTTCTTCATCAGCAGATGATGCTCGTCGTAATCCGCCGCGCTCCATTCGGGCGGCATGGCGGGCATGATCGCCTCGAACGCGCGGTCGGTGCTGGCCTTTGCCGGGACCAGTCCCATGCGCTGGAGGATGCGTGTGTGATGGCTGTCCAGCACGATCGCGCGCCGGTCCAGCGTGCTGGCGTTCATGACGCCCGCTGCAATCTTGCGCCCGATACCGGGCAATTGCTCCAGCCAGCGCATCGCCTCGGCCGTTTCCATTCCGGCAAGGTGCGAGAGATCGACGCTGCCCCGCCGTTCGATCAGCGCGTTGAGGCTCGCCTTCAGGCGCTCCGCCGCGATATTGGGATAGGTCTGGGTGGAAAGCTCGGCCTGCAATTCCTCCAGCGGCAGCGCAGCCACCGCTTCCCAGCTGCCGTAGCCGCGTCCAGCAGGCCCTGCGGTCGCGGCATTGGAAATCTCGGACTTGGTCCGCGCCCCGATGACGCCCTGCACCAGCACCCATTCCGGCTCCCGCCAATCCGCCGCGCCCGCTCGATCCGCCCGAACCGCTGGACCAGCAGCGGCTGCAGGCGGCGCAGAGTTTCGGTGCGCGGATCGGGGCCTAGCGGGAGCTGCACATCACTCCCACTCGATCGTGCCCGGCGGTTTGCTGGTGTAATCGTACACCACGCGGTTGATGCCCTGCACTTCGTTGACGATGCGCGTGGCGCAGCCGGTCAGGAAGGCGGCGTCGAAGGGGTAGACATCGGCGGTCATGCCGTCGGTGCTGGTCACGGCGCGCAAGGCCGCAGACGCTGTCATAGGTGCGCGCATCGCCCATCACGCCGACGGTCTTGACCGGCAGCAGCACGGCGAAGGCCTGCCAGATCGCGTCGTACAGCCCGGCCTTGCGGATCTCGTCGAGATAGATCGCGTCGGCCTTGCGCAGGATATCGCAGCGTTCCTTGGTCACTTCGCCGGGAATGCGGATGGCGAGGCCGGGGCCGGGGAACGGGTGGCGGCCGACGAACATGTCGGGCAGGCCCAGCTCGCGGCCGAGTTCGCGCACCTCGTCCTTGAACAGTTCGCGCAAGGGTTCGACCAGTTGCATGTTCATGCGTTCGGGCAGGCCGCCGACATTGTGGTGGCTCTTGATCGTGACGCTCGGCCCGCCGGTGAAGCAGACGCTTTCGATCACATCGGGATAGAGCGTGCCCTTGCGCGAGGAAATCCGCCCCGCCGACATTCTTCGCTTCCTCCTCGAACACGTCGATGAAGGTCTTGCCGATGAACTTGCGCTTGGCCTCCGGGTCGGTGACGCCGGCGAGCCCGTCCATGAACATGTCTTCCGCATCCACCACGACCAGCGGGATATTGTAATGGTCGCGGAACATCGTCTCGACCTGGTCGCGCTCGTCCAGCCGCAGCAGGCCGTGGTCGACGAACACGCAGGTCAGCTGGTCGCCGATCGCCTCGTGGATCAGCATGGCGGCGACCGAGCTGTCGACCCCGCCGGACAGGCCGCAGATGACTTTGCCCTCGCCCACCTGCTCGCGGATTTCGCGCGACCTTGGTCTCGCGGTAGTCGGCCATCGTCCAGTCGCCCGCCAGCCCGCAGACATGGCGCACGAAATTGGCAATCAGCTTGCCGCCATCGGGCGTGTGGACGACTTCGGGGTGGAACTGCGTGCCGTAGAATTTGCGTTTCTCGTCGGCGATCACCGCGAAGGGCGCGCCGTCGCTGGTGGCGACGATCTCGAACCCGGCGCAAAGCGCGTGACCTTGTCGCCGTGGCTCATCCAGACCTGATGGCGCTCGCCTTCCTGCCACAAGCCGTCGAACAGCGCGCAGTCCTTGGTCACGGTCAGGAAGGCGCGGCCGAACTCGCCGCCTTCGCCGGTTTCGTGGCCCGGGCGCACTTCGCCGCCCAGCTGGTGGGTCATGACCTGCTGGCCGTAGCAGATGCCGAGGATCGGGAAGCCGGCCTCGAACAGCACCTCCGGCGCGCGCGGGCTGCCTTCTTCGGGCACGCCGGCGGGCGAGCCCGACAGGATGATGCCCTTGGGCTGCATTCGCGCGAACGCTTCCTCGGCCATGCGTGAACGGCGCGATTTCGGAATAGACGCCCGCCTCGCGCACGCGGCGCGCGATCAGCTGGGTCACCTGGCTGCCGAAATCGACGATCAGGATCGAGTCGGGCAGGATCGAGTCAGGAAGAACGGAATCGGAGGCGCTGTGAGTCGTTTGATCTGGCTGCATGCAGGAGGCGTTACGAGCGGCGGGATTTCCTGTCCAGCAAGCGGCGGCACGCTAATCACCGCAAGCGAATAGATGTCCCCGCGCGTAAGTTGCAAAAAACTGCACACCCTGTGAAGTTAAGTCGCTTTTGGTTCCACGAACGCAACTCTAAATAGTGCGCATAGCCGGGCGGTGGCAGTCCTCTCTCCCTCCCCCAAGACGCCCCGCCCGGTTGATTTGCAGGTCGAATATCCAGACCCCAAGGCTGGATCCCTGCAAGGCTTTGCGAGGCTTTGCCTCCCCAGCCAGGTGTTGCTTCTCCGTACTCCGGCGCACAGCCCGAGGGCGCAGGACGCATTCACTCGAAACAGGCCGCGCGGCGGTGTCGGACCCACTCTCCTCTCTCCCCTCGATAGGGTCCATACCCCGCGCGGTTTCGAGTTTTCCGCCAGCACATCACAAAATCGGCCCTGTGTGTAACCACCGCAGGCATCTGCGCGAATACCGCCATGATATTGCCCAACGCAGGGTACCCGGCCCGTCCGGATCCGTAGCCCCCACGGGGGTAAAAGCGTGTGGCCCGCCGGTCCAACCCCCTCCCCCAAGTACCGGCGGGTCGCGCGCAATAGTGGATTCGACGTGCGGCGTCAGGCCGGATCGCGGTCAATTCCTCGGCCCGCTCGCGCAATTCCGTTTTCAGCAATTTGCCGATATGGCTGCGCGGCATTTCGTCGATCGCGTAGAGCGCGGAGAGGCGCTGGGTCTTGCCCACATTGCCATTCACTGTGCCCAGAATGTCTGCGACTTCGCCTTCGGCGACTCCGTTTTCGAGCCTGACGAAGCCGAGCGGTGTCTCGCCCCACTGTTTGCTCGGCACGCCGATCACGGCGGCCTCGGCGACGCGGGCATCCTTCTCCAGCTCCGCCTCCAGATCGCTGGGAAAGATGTTGAAACCGCCGGAGATGATCATGTCCTTCGCCCGGCCGACCAGTTCGACGAAGCCTTCTGCATCGACCCGCCCGATATCGCCCATGCGTTGCCAGACGCCATCGTCACCCGGACCGGCATCGGGATCGGTCCAATATCCCTCGCGCGTCTTGTCCGGTTGGTTCTTGTATCCGCTCATCATGGTCTGCGAACGGCCCACCAGATTGCCCGGCTGGCCTGCAGGCACGGGCCGATCCTCGTCATCCAGAACCTTCAGCTCGCTGCCCGGAGCGGGCCGCCCGACCGTGTGCAGCTTGTCCGGAAATTCGTGGGCATGCAGCAGGCACACGACGCCGCCTTCTGTCATCGAATAGATCTCGATCAACGCACCCGGCATCCGGTCCAGCACCTGCCGTTTGAGCTCGGGCAGAAAACGGCGCGCTGGTGCAGTATTTCAGCTTGAGCGCGGAGAGGTCGAATTCGCCCAGGCGCGGCTCGTCCATCAGGCGCTGGTACTGCACCGGCACCAGCATCGTGACGGTGACGCCGAAACGCTGGGCGGTTTCAAGCCATTCCACCGTCTTGAATTTGCCCATGATGTTTACCGTGCCGCCTGCCAGCAGGATCGGCAGAAACGCGACCATGGTCGTATTGGAATAGAGCGGCGTCGAGGCAAGGCTCACGGGATCGAGGCCAGCCTCGAGATAGGACATTCCGGTCGCGGCAAACTGCGTCCAGCGCATCGCATGGGAATGGACGATGCCCTTGGGCGTACCGGTCGTGCCGCTGGAATAGATGATGTTGAACGGGTCCGACTTTTCCGGGGTGAAGTCCGGCGCGTGTGTGCCCTCCGGCGCCATCCACGTATCGAGGTCCTCGTCCAGCACGATGCGTTCCAGCCCGGGCATGAAATTCTCGCCCAGCTCGTCCAGCTTGGCCCGGTCGATGAACAGGTGCGCCGCACCCGAATCGCGCGCCATGCCTTCCAGTTGCTGGGGGCTGGCGCTGGTCGTGAGAGGCGCAGCCACGCCGCCCGCGCGCACGGCGGCAAGAAACACGAGCGCATAAGGAATGGTCGAGGTGCCGAGGATGGCGACCGACTGGCCGCGTTCCAGCCCGCTCTGCACCAGACGCGCTGCGATGCGCTCCACCTGGCCGTGCATCTGCGCCCAGGTCATCTCGGCGGAAACGTCGCGCAGGGCGATCTTGCCGGGCTGTTTGCCCGCCCAGAAGGCCAGCATGTCGCTGAAGGAATGGAAGGGCTTTTCGAGCAGCGCCAGTCCGGCGTCATGGTGGTCGGTATGGTCGTCGGTCATGCCATCCTTTTACGCCGCACGCTCATCCTGTCGAGAGCCGCGCCCTTCGCCGTCAGGCTGGATCACGAGCCGGACAGCGTTCCGATCGCTAAGGCGAGGATCACCCCCAGCGCCGTTGCGACGCCCGCCCAGTGATGATCTTCCCTGTAGGCCTTGGGAAATACTTCGGTCGCCAGGCTGGCGACGACCGCCCCGGCGGCAAAGCAGCGGATCAGCGCCAGCGTCTCGTCCCCGGCATCCGCCAGCGCGAGATTGCCCACGACTGCCGCGGCGGAAAGCAGCGCTGCAGCGCCGCACCACACAGCGATCACACGCCCGCGCGAACGGCCGCCATCCGCCATGGCGCGCGCCCCGCCGGCAGCCTCCGGCAGGTTGGACAGCAGGATGGATCCGGCGAGCGCCGCAACCTCCATCGCACCGGCCCCGATCAGGGCCACGCCCAGCGCGAGGTTTTCCGGTATTCCGTCGAGCGTGATGGCTGCAAGCAGGCCGCCGCCCGAATCGTCTCCCCACTTCTCGTCGACGAGATAGTCCAGGACGGAGAACGCAATCGCCCCTGCGCCTACACCGGCCACGGCGATCCAGACGGAGGCTGTCTCGATGCTGGGTTCGATCAGTTCGCTGACTACCGACAAGAGCAGCGCGCCGCCCGCCAGCGCGATCAGGAACCCTTCCGTGCGCGGCCTGATCTTCCCGAATACGCCCCAGGCAGCACCGGCGATCAACGCCCCCGAAACTACCCCGACAACAATCAGCATCATAACCATGCGTTGCCAACGCACGGCCCCGCCATCGGGTTGCAGGCAGGGTCCACATCAGGCGGTGGAAAATAGGCGGGAAAAGGCGCGCAAACGTTTGGGTTTCGCCCCTTCAGCGCCTATATACTGGGCATGGACGAAAACACTCCCCAGCAGCCCGAAAATGCCCCTGAACCTGCGAAGAACGCGGACAAGCGGATGGGCGAATACGGCGCCGATTCCATCAAGGTTCTCAAAGGTCTGGACGCTGTGCGCAAGCGCCCCGGCATGTATATCGGCGATACCGACGATGGCAGCGGCCTGCACCACATGGTGTTCGAGGTCATCCGATAACGCCATCGACGAAGCGCTCGCGGGTCATTGCGACCTCGTTCTGATCGAAATGAATGAAGACGGCAGCGTATCTGTAGAAGATAACGGCCGCGGCATTCCGGTCGATATGCACAAGGGAGAAGGCGTTTCGGCGGCAGAGGTCATCATGACCCAGCTGCACGCGGGCGGTAAATTCGAGAACACCTCCGACGACAACGCCTACAAGGTCTCGGGCGGCCTGCACGGTGTGGGCGTCTCGGTCGTCAACGCGCTGTCCGAATGGCTGGAGCTGGTGATCTGGCGCAACGGCAAAGAGCATTACATGCGCTTCGAGCATGGCGATGCCGTCGGCAGTCTGGAAATCCGCGGCGATGCGCCCAAGGTCGAGCAGAACCCCGACGACAACGGCTTCAAGAAGGGGACCCGCGTCACCTTCATGCCCAGCCACGACACGTTCAAGAACGTCACCGATTTCGATTTCGACAAGCTGGAGCACCGCTACCGCGAGCTCGCCTTCCTCAATTCCGGCGTCCGCATCCTGCTGCGCGACAACCGCCCGGAAGAGGTGCTGGAACACGACCTGTTCTACGAGGGCGGCATCGCGGCCTTCGTCAAATATCTCGACCGCAACAAGCAGCCGCTGATCGCCGAACCGATCTCCGTTTCGGCAGAGAAGGACGGCATCGGGATCGACGTCGCGCTGGAGTGGAACGACAGCTATTACGAGAACGTCCTCACCTTCACGAACAATATCCCGCAGCGCGATGGCGGCACGCACCTGGCGGCCTTCCGCTCCGCGCTGACGCGTACGTTGAACAATTATGCGACCTCCAGCGGCCTGATGAAGAAGGAAAAGGTCAGCCTGTCGGGCGAAGACATGCGCGAAGGCCTGACCGCCATCGTCAGCGTCAAACTGCCCGATCCCAAGTTCGGATCGCAGACCAAGGACAAGCTGGTCTCCTCCGAAGTCCGCCAGCCGCTGGAATCGCTGATGGGCGAGAAAATGACCGAATGGCTGGAGGAAAATCCGGCCGATGCGAAATCGATCATCCAGAAGATCATCGACGCCGCCGCCGCGCGCGAAGCCGCTCGCCGCGCCCGCGAGATGAGCCGCAAGGGCGCGATGAGCGTTGCCAGCCTGCCGGGCAAGCTGGCCGACTGCCAGAACCGCGACCCGTCGCAATGCGAACTGTTCCTGGTCGAGGGCGATTCCGCCGGCGGCTCCGCCAAGCAGGGCCGCGACCGCAAGACGCAGGCGATCCTTCCGCTGAAGGGCAAGATTCTGAATGTCGAACGTGCGCGTTTCGACCGGATCATCTCGTCCAAGGAAGTCGGCACGCTGATCCAGGCGATGGGCACCGGCCTGCGCGACGAATTCGACCTCGGCAAAGCTGCGCTATCACAAGATCGTGATCATGACGGACGCCGATGTCGACGGCGCGCATATCCGCACGCTGCTGCTGACCTTCTTCCACCGCCAGATGCCCGAAATCGTCAAGGCCGGACATCTCTTCATCGCCCAGCCGCCGCTCTACAAGGTCGCGAAGGGGCGCAGCGAAGTCTATCTGAAAGACGACCGCGAGCTTGACCGCTATCTGATCGATGGCGGTCTGCAAGGCCGCGTTCTCGACGATGGCAGCATGCAGCGCGCCGGCGAAGAACTGCGCGGCGCTCGTCGAGCACGGCCTGCAGAATGCGCAACCTGATCGCCTTCGCCCCGCGCAAATATGCAACCAAGATCATCGAGGAAATGGCGCTTGCCGGAGTGCTCGACCCCGAGGGCACAGCCAGCCAGCGGCCATGGAAAAGGCTGCCCAGCGTCTGAACATGGGCGATCTGGAAGCCAAGTGGACGGCCGTGAACACGGAAGACGGCGGCGTCCGGTTCGAGACGGCTGTGGCGCGGCGTCACCGACGTCCATGTGATCGAGCCCAAATTCCTCTCCAGCGCGGAAGCGCGCAAGCTGCACCGGGTCGCCCAGGAAGAGGCGAGCATCTACGACAGTGCCGCGCGGCTCGTCCGGGCCTCCAGCGGCGAGGCGACCGCACCCGATCCGGAGAGCGACGACGAGGTCGATACCGAAAGCCCGTCCTTCACCGACGAAGATGCAATCACCCGCCCGACCCAGCTACTCGACGCCGTGCTGGCAGCTGGCCGCAAAGGTCTGTCCATTTCCCGCTACAAGGGACTGGGCGAGATGAATGCGGAACAGCTGTGGGAAACCACGCTGGACCCCGACCACCGCGTGCTGCTGCAGGTGAAGGTCGAAGATGCCGACGTGACCGACGAGATCTTCACCCGCCTGATGGGCGACGTGGTCGAACCGCGCCGCGAATTCATTCAGGACAATGCGCTCAACGTCGCCAATCTTGATGTCTGATAGGTAGTGCCGGGCGGCGGGGCTTTGCAGATCGCCCAAGCGGTCGCCCTGCCAGTCCTCTTTCTGGCGGCAGTCTGGCTGGTTTTCGTCGCTACAACCTGCGCCCTCGCTCCCGAACGGGCGCGGCGCGCGCTGGCCGCGATGGGTTCGAACTGGGCAATCCAGCTGGGGGAGCACATCCCGCGCGCGATTGTCGGGTTCGCAATGGTCCTGCGCGCTCCGCTGTCGAAATATCCCGCGCCATTCGAGATTGCCGGCTGGTTCATTCTGGGCAGCTCGATTGCCATCCTGCTGGTCCCGATGCGCTGGCATAATGCCTATGCCGTATGGTGGGCCGAACGGATCCCGCTCGCCGTTTATCGATATCTTTGCGTGCCGACGCTGGCGATGGCGGCCCTGCTTGCCTATGTCGCGTGGTGAAGATGTCAGGAGAGTACAGTCCCATGCAGGCAGGTTCGCTCGCCATCCATTCGCGCGAGGAGCACATCAAGGCGCTGGTGCTGGCAGGGGCGATCCTGATCGTCCTGCCGCTGCTGCCCTTTGGCAATCTGGTGCTGTATCCCTTCATGATCCTGTCGACCTGGTTTCACGAAATGGGCCACGGACTGGCTGCGATGCTGGTCGGATACGATTTCGAACGACTGGTCTTGTATCCCGGCGGCTCCGGCGTTGCGGAGTCCTACGGCCCCGTGGGCGGATCGCGGCTGAGCGACGCTTTCATCAGCGCGGCAGGCCCCATCGGCCCGGCGATCGTCGGATCGCTGCTGATCATCGCATCGGCGCATCCGGCCCTGTGGAAGCCAGTGCTGTTCACCTTTGCTGCCGCAATCGGGCTTTCGACGCTCATCTGGGTCGACGGAATGACCGGCTGGATCGTTCTGCCGCTGATCGCAGCGGGCCTGATCGCCATCGGCATCAAGGGCACGCCCTGGCTCGACCGGTTTGCCTTGCAGTTTCTCGGCCTTCAGGCGGCGCTGTCCATGTTCGCGCAATGGGACTATCTGCTGACAGAGCGAGCCGACATCGGCGGCAGCACGATGTTGTCGGATACAGGCCAGCTGGAAGCCGCTCTGTTCCTGCCGCACTGGGCGTGGGCCTTCGGGATCATCGCCCTGGCCGCACTGATGATCGGCGCAAGCCTGCGCTACGCCCTGTCGGACCGCCACACGCCGAACGACTGGACTGCCCTCAAATGAGAACGACGCAATGAACCACCGCGAGCGCATAATCGATATCGAGCAGGGCGGCTTCGTCCTGCTGCTGCTGGCGCTGACCGTCGGGCTGACAATGATCGTCTGGCCGTTCGTTCCTCCGCTCTTGTGGGCGGTGATGGCAGCGATCATTTTCCGTCCGCTTTATGACTGGATGCTCCTCAGGATGCCGCGCTACCCGAACAGGGCTGCCGCTGCCGCATTGATCGTCATCCTGTTTGCCGTGCTGCTGCCGGCGCTGTGGGTCGGAAGCGTCGTGGTACGAGAGGCTGCGCAGATCGTCATCGCATTCCGCGAAGGCCGGATCGACATCGTCGGCTGGTTCCGCGACATCGTAGCCGCCCTGCCCGAAAGCATGCGGAACCAATTAGAGAGCAGTGGCTGGACCAATCTGTCCGAAATCCAGACCCGCCTTCAGGAACTGGTGGCGGAAAGCGCTGGCCTGATCGCGCGCCAGGCGGTCGCCATCGGTGGAGGCGCGCTGGGCTGGTTTCTCGCTCTGGGCGTGGGACTGTACGTCATGTATTTCCTGCTGCGCGACGGGCGCGAGCTGGGCCAGAATATCCTGCGGGCGCTGCCGATCGACACGGACATCGCAGAGCGTCTTGGCGATCGCTTCCTCAATATCGTGCGCGCAACCATCAAGGGCACGATCGTCGTCGGTATCGTTCAGGGCATACTCGGCGGTCTCACCTTCTGGATCGCAGGGCTGCCTTCGGTGGTCCTGTTCGCCGTGATGATGGGCATCTTCTCGCTCCTGCCCGCCATCGGTCCCGCAATCGTATGGGGCCCTGCAGCCATATGGCTGCTGGCGACCGGATCCATCTGGGAAGGGCTGGTCGTGCTGGGCTCGGGCATCTTCGTCATCGGCATGGCGGATAATATCCTGCGGCCCATACTGGTCGGGCGCGATACGGGCATCCCCGACTGGGTTGTCCTGCTGACCACGCTCGGCGGCCTCGCGATGTTCGGCCTGTCGGGCGTCGTGATCGGCCCGCTTGTGGCCGGGCTGTTTATCGCCAGCTGGTCCGTGCTGAGGGAATATCGCGAGCTCAGCGATCCGTCGGTGCATTCCGTTCCGGTCGACGCGAAAGACATCTGAGCGGGACCATGTCCTACGATGCCATCATTCTGGGCGGCGGTGCTGCCGGACTGTTCTGTGCCGCGCAGGCCCGCCGGCGCGGACGGCGCGTCGCCGTGCTGGAAAAGGCCGATCAGGTCGGGAAGAAGATCCTGATCTCGGGCGGCGGTCGCTGCAATTTCACCAATATCGGCGCCGGTCCGCAGCACTACCTCTCGGCCAATCCGCACTTCGCGAAATCCGCGCTCAACCGCTACACGGCGCGCGATTTTCTGGAGCTGGTCGAAGCGCACGAAATCGCGTGGCACGAAAAGACACTGGGCCAGCTATTCTGCGACGGACCGTCGAAGCAAATTGTCCAGATGCTGCTCGATGAATGCGGGGGAATTGAGACGGCCGTAGACGGGGGCATCGACGGGAGTGAGGGAGAAGGCCGCGTCGATGTGATGACCGGACAGGACATTACCGATGTGGTGCAGGACGGCGGCCGCTTCGCCGTCATGGCGAACGGCCAGGCGCTGACTGCCGACAAGCTGGTCATTGCAACCGGCGGGCCGTCGATCCCGAAAATGGGTGCGAGCGATTTTGCCTACACCCTTGCACGCCAGTTCGGCCTGAAGATCGTCGAACCCCGCCCGGCGCTGGTGCCCTTCACCCTCGGCGGCGAAGACGTGCTGTTTCGCGAGCTTTCGGGCGTCTCTGCCGATGTCGTGGCGACGGCAGGCAGCGGGAAGAACAAAGGCTCGTTCCGCGAGGCTGCGCTGCTGACCCATCGCGGGCTGTCGGGGCCAGCGATCCTCCAGGCATCCAGCTACTGGAAACACGGCGAAGCTGTCGCCATCGACTTCTTTCCGGAAGAGAACATCGACTGGCTTGTCGAGCGCAAGCGTAAGGCCAGCCAGACCGATATCGTCGCTGTCCTTCGCGAGCATTTATCCGAGAGGCTCGCCCGCGTCCTGGCAGAGCGGCTGGGCCTTTCAGGTGTGCTGCAGGGGATGTCGGACAAGGCGCTGCGACAGGCGGGGGAGCGGCTGAAACGCTGGCAGTTCATGCCCAATGGCACCGAAGGCTACGCCAAGGCGGAAGTGACCGCCGGCGGGATCAGCACGTCGGAACTCTCCTCCCGGACGATGGAAGCGAAATTGGTGCCGGGGCTGTACGCGATTGGCGAGGCAGTCGATGTTACCGGCTGGCTGGGCGGATACAATTTCCAGTGGGCGTGGGCCTCTGGCTGGGCGGCCGCGCAGGATTTGTAAGCGGCGGCTTAGCCGGCAATCCGCAATCCTGTCACCGCCGCAGCGCCCCGGTCTTTTCCGGACAGCCCGGCGAAGATCGTATCGACGATCCGTGCCAGTTTCTCTTCGCTCAATTTGTGATCGAGCAGCGCGATCATGTCGGCCATCGTGTAGCAGATCACCATCTGGTTGATGATCGTCAGCGCCTCGTCGATTTTCAAATCTTCCAGCGCGCCTTCGCCCTGCGCCTCGGCGACGATCATCGCGAGATAATGGTCGGCCAGATCGACATAGCCGCGCACACGCTCGAACACTTCCGAGCCGACATCGCACAAGGCGCGGAACCCGGCCGGATCGCTGCGAAAATCATCACGCAGCATGATGTACCGGCGGGCGAAGAATTCGTACATCTTGCGCGGGGGAGCGAGATCGCTTTCGATCACCTGCTCCATCACCTCGATCTGCGGCTGGTAGAAAGCCTCCACAACACCGTCGAACAGCATTTCCTCTTCGGGGAAATGACGGTCGATCTTGCTGCGGGAAAATCCGGTCGCCTGCGCCAGATCGGCGCGCGTGATGACCTTGCCTTCGGCGCGCACCAGATCGAGCGCCTCCGCGACCAGCCGGGCCCGGTCTTCCGCACCGTTCGAGGGCGCATTCATCGTCGATTGTCCGTCATGGCTACGATTTAGGGCGCGCCGCCCAATAAGGAAAGGGGCCGCCGGACCAATCCGGCGACCCCTTTTCATTGCGTCCCTTGCGGGCGTGGCGGCGTTACTGCGCTGCCGTGTAGGTCGTGCTCGCGTCGCGTGCGCCATTGGGATCGGCGTTCTCGTCGGCGAGGCGGTAAAGCGCGCCATCCGCCACGGCGTAGACCTGGCTTTCGCCGCCTTCGCGGATGAGGATGCGGCTGTTGTCGGAATACCAGTTGAAGGTGCCGGTGGTCTCCGTGCCGTCGGCACCGACCATCGTGTAGCTGTCGTCCGCGCCCAGCGTGATCGACGACGTTCCGCCGGTCGCATCGGTGTTGGTATAGGTCCGCTGGTAATTGACCGTGCCGCGGGAATCGACCGGCACCTGCGGATATTCGACATCGACTTCGGGCACATCGACCTCGACGCCTGCCGTCGTTCCGTCGTCGACGACGCGCTCGTCCGCTTCACCGCCGCCGCAAGCGGCCAGTGCGAGAGCAAGGGGAGCGGCGATGCTGAGGCGTGTAAAGGTCTTCATGAAGTTTTCTCCGTTTGAATTGGTTGCTGTACTAACGGGCGGGACCGGCCAAAGTTTCAATGGCGACCCGCCCTGTCAGCCGGTGCTTTTGGGCGGCCACGGGATGAAGGCGCTCGTGCGCTCGATATAATCGTCGTATTTTCCGCCGCGCTTCTTCTTCATGCCCTTCTCGGTCAAAGCCGCGCCGGACCATTTTGTCAGGGTGAAGGTCAGGAAGATCGGGCCTGCCACGGTGTAAAGCGCCCATTCCCAGCCGACCGAAAGGGTCACCAGCCAGATGCCCCACCAGGCGCAGGCATCACCGAAATAATTGGGATGGCGCGTATATCGCCACAGCCCGGTGTCGAGAATTTCTCCCTCGTTCGAGGAATCGGATTTGAAGCGCTGCAATTGCCAGTCGCCGACCCACTCGAAGAAGATGCCGACCAGGAACAGGGCGAGGCCGATCCACGCAATGCCGGTAATCCCGCTGGTCTCGCCGGCGGCCAGAATACCGACCTGCGCCGGGCTGGATACAAGGAACAGCAGCAGTGCCTGCCCGAGCCAGATCTTGAAGAGCGCCGAGAGGGCGAAGGCGACGCGGCCCTTCTCGCGGGCCTTTTTCATCATTCGTTTGTACCGCTGGTCTTCGCCTTCCTTCCACCATCTGGCGAACAGATAGATGCCAAGGCGAAAACCCCACGCGCAGGTCATGGCCAGAAGCAGGTTCGCTGCCGGTCCACGCTCGGGCAATTGCAGCCAGCTGGTGATCGCCATGATCCCCATTCCTGCGCCCCAGAACGCGTCGATAAACGATACATCGTCGATCATGACGGAGAGTATCCAGAGCACGAGCACGATCCCGACAAGGACCGCGGCATTCACCAGCAGTGCGTCAACCATCTGCGATATTCCCCTGTTTCAGCCGCTGGGCCTGTGCCTCCAGCACCTTGTAACGTTCGAAGTCCGGACGCTTGGAGCGCAGGAAAGTTGCAATCTTCGACAAATCTTCGGCGTAATTGCCGCTCGGGTAGATCGGATCGCTGAAGCCGAGCGTGCGGCTTTCCCACGATACCCACGCCACGACGACCGGCACATTGGCCGCCTGCGCGATGTGATAGAAACCGGATTTCCATTCGCCATTGGAAGACCGCGTGCCCTCTGCCGCGATGACCAGTGCCAATTTGTCCGCAGCGGCAAATGCGTCGGCCACCTGCTCGACGTAATTGGCGCGTTTCGTCCGGTCGACCGGCACCCCGCCCATGTCGTACATGAAGTTCTTCATGATCGCCCTGGAACAGCGTGTGCTTGCCCATGAAGCTGGGTTCGACATTTTCCTCGGCAGTAGCGCCTGTAAAGAACACGAAGTCCCAGTTCGACGAATGCGGCGCACCCGCAATCACATATTTCGGGATGTCGGGCAGACCGGTGTCGATCTTCCATCCCTGAAAACGATACAGCTTCCAGATCAGCCAGCGCACGATGCGCGACAGGACGGACGGCTTCCGTTGTTCGCTAGGCGACAAATGTTAATCCTCTCCGAAAGCCGCTCTAGCAGCCGGCATATGGATTGCGAATGGCATTTGGCGTTTTTTGACCCAACTTCTCAGCGCGAATCGTTCAATCGTCAGCCCGAACCCGAAGCGTCAGCCGCCGGCAAGGCCGCCGATCCACCGATCGAAAAGGCGGCCAAACTGGAATGTGAAGTACCCGGCCACCACCAATCCACCACCGACAAGGATGCGAACGTGCCGCAAATGGCTGCGCCAGTCCTTCTTGCGGGCGGTATACCAGATATAGAGTGATTGCCATGTCGTGAGCGCGCTCAGCACGAAGATCGGGCTGATATTACCAAATGGCGGGATCAGGAAGCTGACGATCGCGGTGAAGAACATTGTCCCCACCCAAATCTTGCCGAGCTTGCGATGCAGCGCATCCCCCCGGGCCCGAACCAGCATGACGGGCGTCATTGAAAGGGCAATCCACAGGCTGATGATGTGAAGCGTCATCGGCCACGAAATCAGTGACCATTCGGGATAGCCCCGAATCAGGGCGATAGTCATCGCCAGAAAAATGCCAAGCGCCCCTGCAGCCAGCACATAGTCGATCGGTTTTGGTGAAAGGTGCGCCGGTACCCTGCGCTTTCCACCGATATTCGCTGCTGCTGTTGCCATAGTTGTGCCCGCCCGTCCTGGTAGAATACTATGGGATGTCCATTCCCGGGTAAAGCTACATCCGGAAGACGCCGAAGCTTGGCCGCTCGGGGATCGGTGCCTCCAGCGTGGCGGCGAAGGCCAGTCCCAGTACATCGCGGGTCTGCGCGGGGTCGATCACGCCGTCATCCCACAGGCGCGCGGTGGCGTAATAGGGGTTGCCCTCGTCTTCGTATTTCTGGCGGATCGGGGCCTTGAATGCCTCGGCCTGTTCCTCGGTCCAGCTGTCCGCATCGCGGTGGACGGTGGCGAGCACGGATGCCGCCTGCTCGCCGCCCATCACGGAGATGCGCGCATTGGGCCAGGTGAACAGGAAGCGCGGGGAATAGGCGCGGCCGCACATGCCGTAATTGCCCGCGCCGAAGCTGCCGCCGATCACCACGGTGATCTTGGGCACGGTGGCGGTGGCGACGGCGGTGACCAGCTTCGCGCCGTGCTTGGCGATGCCTTCCGCCTCGTACTTCCCGCCGACCATGAAGCCGGAGATGTTCTGCAGGAACAGCAGCGGGATGCGGCGCTGCAGGCCAGTTCGATGAAATGCGCGCCCTTCTGCGCGCTTTCGGAAAACAGCACGCCGTTATTGGCGAGGATCGCCACCGGCATGCCCCAGATATGCGCGAAGCCGCAGACCAGCGTGGCTGCCGTAATGCGCCTTGAACTCGTGGAACTCGCTGCCGTCGACCAGCCGCGCGATCACCTCGTGCACGTCGTAGGGCGCGCGGACATCGTCGGGGATGATCGAATAAAGATCGTCCGCATCGAACTTCGGCGGGCGCGGGTCTTTCAGAGCGACATCCGCTGCGGCGCCGGTGTTCGCGCCCAGATGGCTGACGATATCGCGCACGATGGTGAGCGCGTGCTCGTCATTCTCCGCCAGGTGATCGACCACGCCCGATTTCTTCGCATGCAGATCGCCGCCGCCCAGATCCTCGGCGGTGATTTCCTCGCCCGTCGCGGCCTTCACCAGCGGCGGCCCGGCGAGGAAGATCGTGCCCTGATCGCGCACGATCACCGTCTCGTCGGACATGGCGGGAACATAGGCCCCGCCCGCCGTGCAGCTGCCCATCACGCAGGCGATCTGCGGGATGCCGAGCGCGGACATATTCGCCTGGTTGAAGAAGATGCGCCCGAAATGGTCGCGGTCGGGAAAGACCTCGGCCTGATGCGGCAGGTTCGCCCCGCCGCTATCGACCAGATAGATGCACGGCAGACGGTTCTCCTGCGCGATTTCCTGCGCGCGCAGGTGCTTCTTGACCGTCATCGGGTAATAGCGTGCCGCCCTTCACGGTCGGCATCGTTGCAGACGATCATCACCTGACGGCCCGACACGCGCCCGATCCCGCAGATGATCGAGGCGCCGTTGACACGTCGCCTTCATACATCCCGTTCGCCGCCAGCTGCCCGATTTCGAGGAACGGCGAGCCGGGATCGAGCAGCCGCTCCACCCGCTCGCGCGGAAGCAGCTTGCCGCGCGAGACATGGCGTTCGCGATGAGCGCTCCGAGCCGCCCAGCGCGGCCTCGGCGACTTGCTCGCGCAGGTCCTCGGCCAGCGCACCGATTATGCGCGAACCGCGCTCTGGCGTCCGGCGCTTTCGCGGTCGAGCTTGGAGGTGAGGGTGGGTGCAGTCATTAAGCCTCTTAATCTGACTGGCGAAGTGTCCAATGACGCCGCGCTATGTGAAAAACAAACATGGCGAACAGCGCCTGCAAAATCCATCGGCACTAGAAATTCTTCGAAACCGATAAGTAGGGTGTAGCCATTCACGACGACGTTCGACGCCATGATCGCCACACCCAATATGACGCCCCAGCGCTCACGCAACCAGATCAGGAGGGCCGCCACAGGATCGAAAAAGGTCAAGCTGGTCCAGTAAATATTCCATGGCAGCGGGCGAAACTCGTAGGGAAGCCAGCCGTTATTGATCAAGTCTAGTGTATGCGGTCGTCGTGCCAATCAGGAAGCCGATGCTCCAGACAATTTTAGTTGGGGGAGACAGTGCCCCTCCACCACTCGGCTGCGCCGAGCGGTCCCCCTCCCCGTGCCGGGGAGGAACCACTAGCCCGCCGCCCCGATCAGTTCGCGACCGATCAGCATACGCCGGATCTCGTTCGTGCCCGCGCCGATATCGAGCAGCTTGGCATCGCGCATATACCGCTCCACCGGCCAGTCGAGCGTGTAGCCCGCGCCGCCCAGCGCCTGCACGCTTTCGGCGGCCACCCGGAACGCATTTTCGCTCGACAGCAGGATCACGCCCGCCGCGTCGAAGCGCGTTGTCTGCCCCGCGTCGCACGCCTTGGCCACGGCATAGATATAGGCCCGCGCCGATTGCAGCGCGACATACATGTCCGCCACCTTGGCCTGCATCAGCTGGAAACTGCCGATCGGTTTGCCGAACTGCTTGCGCTCGCGCAGATAGGGGATGACCGTGTCGAGGCACGCCTGCATCATGCCCAGCTGGATGCCGGACAGCACCACGCGCTCGTAATCCAGCCCGCTCATCAGCACGCCGACGCCGCCGTCGACCGCGCCCATCACGTTTTCTTCCGGCACTTCGCAATCGTCGAACACCAGCTCTGCCGTGGGCGAGCCGTTCATGCCGACCTTCTCGATCTTCTGGCCGATGGAGAAGCCGGGCATGTCCTTCTCGATCAGGAAGGTGGTGATGCCGCCGCTGCCGCCGTTCGGGTCGGTGTGGGCATAGACCACCAGCGTATCGGCATAGGGCGCATTGGTGATCCAGAACTTCGTGCCGTTGAGGACATAGCCGCCCTGCACCGCCTCGGCCTTCAGCTTCATCGAGACGACATCGGAGCCTGCGCCCGCCTCGCTCATCGCGAGCGATCCCGACATGTTCGCCGCTGATCAGCTTGGGCAGATATTTCGCCTTCTGCTCGTCATTGGCCCAGCGGGCGATCTGGTTGATGCACAGGTTGGAATGCGCGCCGTAGGAAAGCCCCACACTGGCGCTCGCCCGGCTGACTTCCTCGCACGCGATCACATGCTCCAGATAGCCGAGGCCAAGCCCGCCATCGGCTTCGGCGACGGTAATGCCGTGCAGGCCCAGCTCGCCCATCTGCGTCCACAGCTCGCGCGGGAACCAGTCCTCGCGGTCCACCTTCTCGGCCAGCGGTGCGATCTGTTCGTCGGCGAAGCGCGCCGTCGTCTCGCGGATCATCTCCGCAGTTTCGCCAAGCTGGAAATCGAAATCGGGGGTCGCGCGCATGGTTTCTCCTGAACCTGCACGGTGGGCAGGTCTGTTCTTGCGCCCTCGCATAGCAAGCGAGTGCTACCGCGCAAACCTTGGCAGCTCTAGAAAGATCAAAGGTGTAGAATGATGTGGTTTTCGCTTCGGCGCTGCTGCACCTTCTTGCCCCTAACCGACAATTCTGTATGCCGCGCTTGATGAAGGGTTTTTCCGCCGTGCGAAACATACCGACTGCTCCCTGGCCCCGAAACAAGGCCCCCGATCCTGCGAAGCAGGAGGACAGCGTGCGCCTGCCATATCTGAACGGTTTCGGATTGGACGCCCTGGAAGACGACGAGGAATTGCAGCGGATCGTCCGGTTCGCCGCAAAACTGTGCGATGCGCCGACCTCGACCGTCTCCATCGTCGAGGAACAGCGGCAATGGTTCCTTGCGCGCGACGGGATCGATGTCAGCGAAACGCCGCGATCGACCAGCTTCTGCGGTCACGCCATGCTCGGCAGCGATATCCTGATCATACCCGACGCGACGCAGGACGACCGATTCGACCGGAACCTGCTGGTAACGGGCGAGCCCTACGTCCGGTTTTATGCCGGTGCTCCGCTCATCACCAGCGAAGGCGTACCGGTCGGCGCGTTGTGCGTGTTCGATTACACATCGCGGCCGGAGGGTCTGACCCCGCTGCAGCAAGACGGACTGGCGGTCCTGCGCGATGCCGTGATGCGGCGGCTTCATGCCCGCAGGCGCGACCTCATCCGCGATGCCGAGCTTCAGCGCAGCGAAAACAAGATGAGCGCGATGGCGGACTTCGATCCCCGACATCGCCTGGTCGGCCAATGCCGACGGCGAAGTCGATTTCTTCAACCAGCGGTGGTACGAATTCACCGGGCTCGATCCCAACACGCCGCCCGATAACGAAACGTCCTACGCCGTCTTCCATCCCGACGACGCAGATGCCTACAAGACGTCATGGGAAGAAGCGATATCTTCGGGCGGCCCGTTCGAGCAGGAATTCAGGGTCAGGCGTGCCGACGGCACGTGGCGCTGGATGATCAGCCGGGGCCTTCCCGTCCATGATAGCGGCGGCGCTGTGACCCAGTGGTTCGGTACGCTGACCGATATCGACGACGGCCACCGCCTGTCGGAAAGCCGCGATCTGCTGGCCCGCGAACTGGCGCACCGGATCAAGAACATTTTCGCCGTCATTTCGGGCCTCGTCATGCTGCGCGCCCGCAACCGCCCGGAATTCAAGGATTTCGCAGCCGAGCTTGGCGAAGCCATCAGGGCGCTTGGCCGGGCGCATGATTTCGTCCGCCCGCTGGGCAGCGAAAAGGGCAATGAACTGCGCGGCCTGCTCGATGTGCTGATGGCCCCTTACGGCAATGGCGAGGGCCAGCAGGTGTCCGTCCACGGGGTAAAGGTGACGCTGGGCAAGCGCGCCGCCACGCCGCTGGCGCTGATCTTTCACGAGCTGGCGACCAATTCGGCGAAATACGGTGCCCTGTCGCGCGAAGAAGGCCGGGTCTCGATCGATCTTGCCGAACGCGGCGATACGATCCTGATCGATTGGAGCGAGGCCGGCGCGCCCGGTGGCAAACCGCCAGAGCGGACCGGCTTCGGTTCGGAATTGCTCGATATGAGTGTGAAATCGCAACTCGACGGTTCGATGGAGCGTGAGTGGGGCGAAGACGGGCTGAAAGTCCGTCTCGCGATCCCTGCCAAATCGCTGGCCCTTTGACCCCTCCTGCCGCCTTCCTCCAGTTCGAAGGGGTCGGGAAGCGCTATGAACGTGCCACGGCCGTAAAAGAGGTCTCGCTCGGCATCGCGCCGGGCTCCTTCGTTGCTCTGGTCGGCGCATCGGGTTCGGGCAAATCGACCTTGCTTAAAATGGTCAACCGGCTGACCAGGCCGACGTCCGGCAGGGTGTTGCTGGCAGGCGAAGATGTCGCCGGGCTGCCTGCACCGGCCCTGCGCAGGCGCATTGGATATGTCTTCCAGTCGATTGGCCTGTTCCCGCATATGAATGTCGCCCGAAATATCGGTATCGGCCCCCGCCTCGCCGGAGCGCCGCTGGAAAATGCGCGCATTGCTCAGCTTCTCGAGATGGTCGATCTGGACGAGGGCTATGCGACCCGGATGCCATCGCAATTGTCGGGCGGACAGCGCCAGCGCATCGGTGTGGCGCGCGCGCTGGCAGCCGATCCCGAGCTGCTGCTGATGGACGAACCCTTCGGCGCGCTCGACCCCGTGACCCGCGATGCGCTGGGCGACCGCGTGCGCGACCTGCATGTAAAGCTTGGGCTGACAAGCGTGATGGTCACGCACGACATGGCCGAGGCGCTGCTCCTCGCCGACCGTGTGCTGGTGATGGAAGAGGGGCGTATCGTCGCAGATGAAACGCCGCGGTCGCTGCTGGACGGCAAGGGCGGCGAAACCGCGCAGCAACTCGTCGCCGTACCGCGCCATCAGGCCGAGACGGCTGGCTGAGTTGAAACAATGAGCGATGTTTTCACCGCGCATGCTGACGCTGGGCGACAAGTTCGCGGCGCATATCGTGCTGGCAGCGTCCGCTCTTGCGCTGGGCATTCTGGTGGCCCTGCCGCTGGCAGTCTGGGCCAGCCGCAATGCCACGGTCGCGCGGATCGCTCTGGGCTTTGCCAGTCTTGTACAGACCATTCCCGCGCTGGCTTTGCTGGCGCTCTTCTTCCCGATCCTCCTGAGCCTTCGCGCCGTGTTCGGAGAAGGGCTGCCTACGCTCGGCTTCCTGCCTGCCCTCCTCGCATTGGCGCTCTATGCCTTGCTCCCGATCCTGCGCAACGCGGTGACCGCGCGCGAGCATATGGCGCCCGGTGTTCTGGAAGCTGCCGACGGCGTGGGCATGACTCGGTGGCAGAAACTTGCGTCTGGTCGAAGCCCCACTGTCCGCACCTTACGTCATGGCAGGCATCCGCACGGCGGCTGTCTGGACCATCGGTGCTGCGACGCTTTCGACCACTATCGGCCAGCCATCGCTCGGCGATCCCATCTTTGCCGGTTTGCAGACCCAGAACTGGACGCTGGTGCTGGCGGGATGCTCTGCCTCGGCAGGCCTCGCTCTGGTGGCAGACGCCTTGCTGGGCGCGGTCGAGCGCGGGTTTGCCCAAGGCAGGAGATACCTTGTCTGGTCGGGCCTCAGCCTTGCCTTGCTGGGCGTCGCCGCCTCGCTCTGGGCATTGTTCGGAGGCACAGGCCGGGACGACACCATCACGATCGGGGCCAAGGGCTTTTCCGAGCAATATATTCTCGCCCGACTGATCGGACAGCGTCTTGAAGGCGAGGGGTTCGCCGTCGAATACCGCGACGGCCTTGGTTCCGCAGTCGCGCATAGCGCCGTCGCCAGCGGGGAGGTCGATGTGCTTGTCGATTACACCGGCACGATCTGGGCCAATATGATGAAGCGGACCGACAATCCCGACCGCGACGCCATGCTTGCCGAAATCACCGAGTGGGAAAGCCGGACGAGCGGCGCGCGCGTGCTGGGCCGTGTCGGGTTCGAAAATGCCTATGGGCTCGCGCTGAAAACCGAACTGGCACAGACACGCGGCATCCGCTCGATCGAGGATCTGGCAGGCCTTTCCCGGCAAATGACCATTGGCGGCGATCCGGAATTTTTCGAGCGGCCCGAATGGATTGCGGTGCGCGATACCTACGGATTGCAGTTTCGCCGCCACCCGCAATTTCTCGCCGACCTTCATGTATAATGCCCTGACATCCGGCGAGGCCGACGTGATCGGCGCCTACACATCCGACGGGCGGATCGCGGCGGACAATCTCACCATTCTGGAAGACCCGCGCGGCGCGTTCCCCAATTACGACGCGATTATCCTGCTGAGCTCCGGTGCGGGCGCGGATGACGCACTGGTCTCTGCCCTGCAGCCATTGGTCGGGGCGATCGATGTGGATGCGATGCGGGCCGCAAACCTGTCGGTCGACCGGACCGATGGCGACAAGCTGACGCCGGCGGAGGCTGCCCGCGAACTGGCAGCTTCGTTAGAGCTCTAGTCCGAACGCACTCGAACTAGCTGGCTTTTCGCCAGAGCTGCGTCTGGCAGAACGGACCGATGCAGCCCTTCACTTCCAGCACATCGGCGCTTTTCCGGCGCACGACGCTACGATAGCTCTTGCCGTTGCGCGGATCGTAAATCGTCCCGCGCCAGACATTGCCATCTTTCTGGAAGCCGGAAAGAAGCGGCGTGCCGAGCAGCGTGCGCTTCCGCAGCTTGGGATCGGGATTGTAGACATCGCGCTGGTCCGCGCCGCCTTCGGGCGTGATCAGATATTTGCTGAGCCGGCCGCAATAGGTCGTGCCGCATTTGCCCACCGTGACCACGGCATCGCGCTCCTCGGTCATCCACTTGCCGGTAATCGGGTCAGCCGCCGCGGCGGGCGCGGAGATGGCAACTGCGCCGAGAGCGACTGCAAAGGAAAGCGCGCGAAGGGTCATCGAGGTGTCTCACTGTTTGGGATCTGTCTGCGAGGTATACGCACAGATCCCGCCCCGGGTTGCACGGCGCCCGATGAACTTGCCCAGAACTCAGGCTGCAAATCCTGCCCCGCCGTGCCAACGGTCGCCGACAAGGCCCATGACCTTGAACAGCGCGCCCATCTGATCGGGCGCGACCAGCCGGTCCCGCGAAGCCCGGATATCGTCGGCAAGATGCGGTGCGGTTTTGGCGAGGGTCTGCGTGCGGGCATCGATCCCGAGCGCCTGAAGCCAGGCCCCCTGCTCCACCGTGCCGAGCCACTGAACGCCGCGAGACTGCGCGATTCTGGCAAGGGTTCCGAATTCGACCAGCGCCGTCATGTCTGCACTGCCGGGATAGGCCAGCGGATCGACCTTCCGGTGGTCCTTCACAGCCTGTAATGTCGATCCCGCCTGCAATTGTGCGTGGCCATAATCGATGAGCAATGCCGCACCGCCCTGATCCGACAATCGGCCCGCCAGTTCATACATCACGGCAGCCTGCGCGGGCGATGTCTCGAGGATTGTCTGGTCCTCCGCATCGCGCCAGTCTTCGGGAACAGCGGCATCCATCGGACGCTGCCCGGCGACGAAGGCAAAGTCTTCGCCTTCCAGCCCGATTTCCCTTTCGCGCCAGCCCCCCGGCGTCCTGACCAATTGCCGGATCGGCAGAGCATCGAGAAATTCGTTGCCGATAATGAGCAGGGGGTCATCGGGCGGAAGCGTAGAGAGATCGTCGTGCCAGCGCGCACCCGGCACGGCCTTCTGCTGCACTTCCTTGAGCGAGGACGAACCCTCTACAAAGTGAACGCTCGGCTCCAGCCCGTATTTACGCATGGCCCTGAGCGCGTCCTTCGCCAGCGTCCCGCGCCCCGGCCCCAGCTCGACATAATGCACGTCTTCGGGGCGGCCCGAGGTGATCCACACATCGGCCAGCCACAGCCCGATCAGTTCGCCGAACATCTGGCTGATTTCGGGGGCAGTCACGAAATCGCCGGCCTGCCCCAGCGGATCGCGCGAGGTATAATAGCGCGTGTTGCTCTCGCCCATGTACTGGGTGAGCGATATAGGGCCTGTATTGCGGATCAGGCGCCGGAAGATCGTGCCCAGATCGTCCGTGTTGTCACTCATGCCGGTTCGGGGTCGACCTTGGCGGGTGTTGCCGCGCCCAGCGCAGGACGGCGCAGTGCCCGGATGACGAAGAACAGGCCCACCAGGATCAGCGGAATGGTGAGCCACTGGCCCATCGAGAGGCCGGTCCGAGCGGCAAAGTCGGCCAGTTGTGCATCGGGCTGGCGGAAGAATTCATTGAAGAACCGCGCCAGTCCCATGCCGAGCGTGAAGACGCCGACCAGCAGGCCGGGCCGCCAGCGGGCGCGCGTCTGCCAGAACAGCAGCATCAGGACGACGAGAAGGACAAACCCTTCGAACGTCGCCTGGTAGAGCTGGCTGGGATGGCGTACCACGTCTCCGCCGCCGGGAAAGATCATGCCCCACGGCACGTCGGTTTCGCGGCCCCACAGCTCGCCATTGACGAAATTCGCCAGCCGCCCGAGCATCATACCCATCGGCACATTGACGGCGATATAGTCGCACACGCGCAGGAAACTGAGGTTGCCGCGCCACGACACGTAGGCAATCGCCACCAGCACCCCGACCAGACCGCCGTGGAAGCTCATCCCGCCGGTCCATAGTTTCAGGATTTCCAGCGGCGTCGACCACAATTCCGGCTGGTAGAATATCGCATAACCCAGCCGTCCGCCGAGAATAACGCCGATCGTGCACCAGAAGAAAAGGTCGTCGGCATGGCTCTGCGCCAGCGGAGCACCGGGTGCCTTGATCATCTTGCCCACGTGCCAATAGGCAAAGATGATTCCGCCCAGATAGGCGAGCGAATAGAAGCGCAGCGTGAAGAAGCCCAGGTCGATGCCGGGCTGCAGGCCCAGTTCCGCCCAGCGGATCGGATCGGTCGCCATCGCGGCGAATAGTGACAGCACGTCGTAAACCCCTTAGAAGCGTGGCCTATAACAGCGCGACTTCGTCCATGATAATCCCTTGTGCCTTGGCACACAGTGGGTTCCCGGGGAACCCCGTGGCGATGATATGCGCTGAAGAAAAACGAAGGAGAGAGATACGCAATGCCCACACAGCTGGACCAGACGCTCGACGCCATCATGGACAAGCTCACCGCCGAAGGTGCGCCTGCCGAGACTGTAGCCGTTCGAACGCAATGGCACGACGATGCCTGCACTCAAGAACGCACCGCCCAGCATGGCGCATTATTTCGCGCATTACTGCAACGAGCATAAGGATGCCGACTTTCTCGTCGACGGCGATTGCCGCCTGACATTCGGCGAAACCTACGGCGCGGCGCGCCATGTTGCTGCCGGCCTGCTGGCGGATCACGGCCTGGTGAAGGGCGACCGTATCGGCATCGCAGCGCGCAATTCGGCCAACTGGATCGTGCTCTATATGGGCATCCTGATGGCGGGCGGCTGTGCGACCCTGCTCAACGGCTTCTCGAATGGCGAAGAACTGGCCGACGCCATCGATCTGGTAGAATGCAAGCTGGTGTTCGCCGACAGGGGCCGCGCAGCACGGCTGGACGGAATCGATCACGGTTCGAAGATCGTCCTGTTCGATCACGGCTGTTCGCCGTCCGAAGGGCTGACGTGCAGTCTGGGGCGATCCGGGCGACACGATGTATCTCGATGTCGGACCCGATGACTACGCCACCCTCCTTTACACTTCGGGTTCGACCGGCCGTTCGAAAGGCGCCTATTCCGACCATCGCGGCGTCGTCCACGGGTCGATGAGCTATGCGATCCAGTCGCTGATGGCATTCACCTATCTCGACAGCACGGGCGATGCGCCCTCCACGCAGGCCTGCGCGCTTCTGGCCGTGCCGCTGTTCCACGTGACCGGCGAAGTGCCGCTCTTCCTTCAAAGCTTCGCACTCGGCCGCAAGATCGTGCTGATGCCCAAATGGGATGCCGAAGAAGCGCTGCGTCTGATGGAAGCCGAAAAGGTCAGCTACTTCGCCGGCGTTCCGCTGATGACGCTACGAAATGGCGACCCACCCGAACCGCGACAAATACGACGTGTCGAGCTGCTCGGGCTTCGCCGCTGGCGGCGCGCCGCGTCCGGTCGAGCATGTGACCAAGATCAAGGAAGCGTTCCCGACCGGCAATCCGCTGCTCGGTTACGGCCTTACCGAAACCAACGGCGTCGGCTGCGGCAATTTCAACGAAAACTATCTCGCCAAGCCGTCGAGCACCGGCAAACCCAGCCGCCCGCTGGTCGATCTGGCCATTCTCGACGATGCCGGAAAACCTGTCGCGCAAGGCGGTATCGGCGAAGTCTGCATCCGCACCGTCTGCAATTTCCTCGGCTACTGGAACAACGAGGATGCCACCAAGGCCGCGTTCACGGACGATATGTATTTCCGCACCGGCGACCTCGGCAAGCTGGACGAGGACGGGTATCTTTATATCGTCGACCGCAAGAAGGACATCATCATCCGCGGCGGCGAGAACATCACCTGCATCGAAGTGGAAGACGCGATCTACGCGCATGACGGCATTGCAGAATGCAGCGTCTTCGGCCTGCCCGACGAACGCATGGGCGAAATCGTTGGCGCGGTGTTCCTTGCCAAGGATGGTCACGATGTGAGCGAGGCGGATCTGCGCGATCACCTGTCTTCGCGGCTCGCTCCGTTCAAGCAGCCGGTGCAGTACTGGAAGGAAACGGAAACGCTTCCGCGCCTCGGCACGCAGAAGGTCGATAAACGGGCCTTGCGCGAAAAATACACGAAGATCTTCCTCGACGGGTGAGCCTGCCAAGTCTCCCCCGACAGCGCGCCATCATCGACCGGCGAGCGCTCGATGCCAGCATCGGCGCGCTCGTTCGCGGCGGTGGTGGTCCCGCGCGGCCGGAAGTACTGGCCGCCTTGCGCGATGCTCTGGCTGCGGGGCGTGCAGAACTCGCCGAACGGCTGGAGGAAAAGCCGAGCGCCGGCCACGAGATCACGGCAGGCCATGCGTTTCTGGTCGACCAACTGGTGCGGGTCATCCATGATTACGTGACCACGCATCTTCACCCGCCGGGCAATCGCTCCAAGGGTGAACGCCTGTCGCTGATGGCGGTGGGCGGATACGGTCGCGGCGAAATGGCACCGCACAGCGATGTCGATATCGCCTTCCTCACACCCACCCGCAAGGCACCATGGTGCGAGCAGGTGATCGAGGCGATGCTGTACCTGTTCTGGGATTTGGGCCTGAAAATCGGCCATTCCAGCCGCACGCCGGACGATGTCGTGAAGATGGCAAAGGAAGACCTGACCATCCGCACCGCGCTGCTGGAAGGCCGGTACATCTGGGGCGACCGCCCTCTTTATGACGAGGTGCGCGCACGCTTCTTCGGCGAGGTTGTGGCGGGCAGCGAAAAGCAGTTCGTTACCGAGAAGCTGGCCGAGCGCGAGGCACGCCACAACCGCACCGGCAACAGCCGCTACGTGGTCGAGCCGAACGTGAAGGAAGGCAAGGGCGGCCTGCGCGATCTTCAGGCACTGTACTGGATCGGCAAATATATCCACCGTGCCCGCACCGCGTCGGAACTGGTCGACAGCGGATTGCTGACAGCGCAGGAATATCGCTCGTTCCGCCGGGCCGAAAGCTTCCTGCTGGCCGTGCGATGCCATCTGCATACCATAACCGGCCGGGCGGAGGACCGCCTCACCTTCGATCTGCAGAAGACCGTCGCCGAGCGCATGAATTTCGCCGATCGCAGGGGCAAGAGCGCGGTCGAGCGGTTCATGCAGATGTACTTCCTGCAGGCCAAACGGGTCGGCTCGCTGACCGGCGTGTTCCTTGCCCAGCTGGACGAACAGTTCGCCCAGAAGCGTGCACGGCGCGGGCTGCTGGCGGGGTTCCAGCCGCGCAAGCGCCAGATCAAGGGCTTCACCGTCTTTGGCGGACGGATCGCGGCGCCGTCCGACGACTGGTTCCGCGACGATCCGGTGCGCCTGATCGAATTGTTCGCGCTGGCCGAAAGCGAGCAGCTGGAAGTCGACCCGCGCACCATGCGCCAGGCGGGGCGCGATGCCCATTACATCAAGGACGAAGTGCGCGAGGACGCGCGGGCCAATGCGCTGTTCCTCGACACGCTATGCGGCCGCAACGATCCCGAAACGGCCCTGCGCTGGATGAACGAGGCCGGTGTCTTCGGCCGCTTCGTGCCGGATTTCGGCCGCGTCAACGCGCAGATGCAGTTCAACATGTATCACCACTACACGGTGGACGAGCATACCATCCGCGCCATCGGCTTCCTGTCGAAGATCGAACAGGGCAAGCTGGCACAGGACCATCCGCGCGCGACCAAGCAGATCCACAAGTTGCAATCGCGCCGCGTCGCCTATGTCGCAGCGCTTGCTGCACGATATCGCCAAGGGGCGCGGCGGCGACCATTCCGAGCTGGGCGCTGTGGTTGCAGAAGAATTGTGCCCCCGTTTCGGCCTCGGCGAAGCGGAGACGGAAATGGTCAGCTGGCTGGTCTGCCCAGCATCTGCTGATGAGCAACACGGCCTTCAAACGCGATCTGTCCGACCCCAAGACGGTCGAGGATTTCGTGCGCGAAGTGCAGAGCCTGGAAAGCCTGCGCCAGCTCGCAATCCTGACCAGCGTCGATATCCGTGCCGTCGGGCCGGGCGTCTGGAACGGCTGGAAGGGGCAGTTGCTGGGCGAGCTCTACGACCTCGCGCATGAACGCCTGCGCCTCGGCCATACGCGCAATTACCGTGCCGAACGGGTCGAGGCGAAGCGCGACGCCGTGCGCGCGGCAATGGGCGACAACGGCGCACCTGCTGACCGACGACGAACGTCTGCTCGACGATGCCTACTGGATTGCCGAGCCGGTGGATGTGATCGCCCGCAATGTCGTGCAGTATTTCGCCGCGCGCGAGCTAAATCACGACCTGTCGATCCATTGCGAGTGGGACGAGGAGCGCGGCGCGACGCTGGTGACCGTCATCGCCGCCGACCACCCCGGCCTGTTCACGCGCATTGCCGGCGGCATCCATCTGGCGGGCGGCAACATCATCGACGCGCGCATCCACACGACCCGCAATGGCTGGGCAGTCGACAATTTCCTGGTGCAGGATCCGCTGGGACGGCCTTTCAGCGAAGCCGAGCAGCTGGAGCGGATCAAGACCGTCGATCCGCGACGCCATCGCCAATCGCGGCGAACTGGTTCCGCAACTGGCCGCCCGTCCGCTTCCCCGCACCCGCGCCAAGGCGTTCGATGTCAAACCCCGCGTCGTGTTCGACAACGAGGCCTCCAACCGCTTCACCGTGATCGAGGTGCATGCCCGCGACCGCTCCGCCCTGCTCAACCGGCTGGGCCGCGCTTTGTTCGAAGCGCAGGTGATCATCCACTCCGCCCACATCACCGCCTACGGCGAGCGCGTGGCCGACACGTTCTACGTGACCGACCTGATGGGCGGAAAAATCGTCGATGCTTTGCGGCAGGGGAGCATCGCAACAGCGCTGGAACAAGCGGCCAGCGACGAACGGCAGGCGGAACTGGAAGTGGCCTGAGGCTGTGGTCTGGCTTTGGGGTGGAAAGCGGACTGTCGGTTTCCGGCAGTCAAGAGATGCCGCCGATCGGATGCCGCGAACAGATCAATCGGCAACTTTCTCAAGAACAGGTCCGACATCGATCAATTCAACATCACGCATCAACCTCAGATACGCCTCGTAATAACCTTTGTGCGAGGCACCGACGATTGTTAGCATTCGTGTCCCAGGCTGACGTCCCAAGACCTCTCGCATGTTCGCGATCATTCGCAAATTGCGAGTTTCCCAATATGCGACGTAACGTCTTCCGTATCCTTCCGCAGAAGGTTCTGTCAGCGCAGCGCCAAAATCGGACTGGTATTTTACCTCTGCGTATGCGGGAGCATTGTAAGCACGATACATTGCGAGCAATCCGTCAGGCTCGTCCAAACCCGCGACAAGTGAGTTAGCCTCGGCGGTTTGTGTTAGGGTGGCCTGATTATCCCATGCTGCCATGATTGCGGAACCGAAAGCATCGCTGTCCGGCTCCGGCCCCATGAAGGTGGATTGGTCGTCTACACTCCAGAGACGTTCGAGCCCGGACTGTGCGGCAATGCGCGCCGCCACCGAATACGTTTCGTTCTTCCTGCCCGCCCGCTCCACAAGAAGGTCAACGAGCTGCTTGGTCAGAGCGTCGTCCGCAGTCTGCTCGGTTTCCGATAGGCGCAGCCACTGGACCACCGCAGAGCCTGGCTCTCCTGCGGCCAAAAAAGTAGCCGCCAATTCACGCCGCATCCCAGGTGAAGGGTTCGCAGGCCAATCGGCGAGCATCGCCTCAACTTTCGCATTGGCTGCCGGGACAGTGAGACCGGTGACGACTTGGCGACAGAGGCGATCAAAGCAGTAACTATCTATGGCATCCGCATATCGCTCAGGCATGCGTCGCATCCTGTCGCAAACAGGCCGGAGTTGTTCTCGACGGCAACTGCGCTCGGTGCCCATTCCACCAGGCGGGCGACGAGAGGCTCACCAGTCTCCACCCGGAAACTGTCAGGTAGCTGCGATAGATGCGGTGTGCCCAGCACCATTATTTGGTTCGCGCTGCCCACCGGTCGGTCATCTAAGGCGCTGGATCGAATGCGGGCTGATAAGTCTGAGCCGCAGCTGGAAACAACTGCCGCCATTAAAGCGCCACAAATCAATTGAGCTTCAAATTCGATCTCCGACTGCGTCGAGTGTTCTATCAGGCGGCCATTGAAGCCGTCAATCCTAAGAGAATCGACGGCTTTCAGGCGACACGACGCTTAGCGACATGTCCGCTATTGGGTCGCTAGCCGACGTTCACCCCCGCTCCCCGAACAACGCGCTCCCGACCCGCACATGGGTCGCGCCCAGCATGATGGCGGTTTCGTAATCGCTGCTCATGCCCATGCTGAGGCCCTCCAGCCCGTTGTCGCGGGCCAGCTTGTCCAGCAGCGCGAAGAAGGGCGCGGGCTCGATATCCGGCAGGCGGCATGCACATCAGGCCGGCCAGCGGAATGTCGCGCTCCCGCGCGCCTCCAGCAAGCCGGGCAATTCAGGGATCGGGCAGCCGCCCTTTTGCGGTTCGTCGCCGATATCGACCTGCACGAAGCACGGCACTTGGCGCCCGGCTTTATCGAACGCCTTGGGCAGCGCCTTCACCAGGCTCATCCGGTCGAGCGAGTGGATGCAATCGAACAGCGCGCGCGGCATCCTCCGCCTTGTTCGATTGCAGCTGGCCGATCAGATGCACCTGCGCATCGGGGATAGCGCTCGCGCAGCGCGGGCCATTTGCCCTGCGCTTCCTGCACGCGGTTTTCGCCGAACACGCGGTGGCCGGCCTCCAGCAGCGGCTCGATCTTCTCCGGCGGGTGCGTCTTGCTGACCGCGATCAGCGTGACCTCGTCCACCTTGCGGCGGGCGATCTTGCAGCGTTTGCGCGATGGTGGCCTGCACAGCCTCGAGCGGGGTGCTTCCGGAGCGAATGGCTGTGGCTGCACTTTCCATGAGGCTGCGCTATAGCGTCGGCGTGTCGCTGCGCCAGCCCCTCCCCGCCCTGTCTCCATCGTGGCTCCTGACCGACGAGCGCAATGATGCAGGGCTGGAGGATGCCATCGGCGCGCCTGCCTGCCGGGTCGGCGGTCGTGTTCCGCCATTACCATCTTGCTCCGCGCGGACAGGCTTGCGCGCTTTCGAGGCGGTGCAGCGCCTGTGCCGCGCGGGCGGCCACGTCGCTGATTCTGGCCGACAGCGCGCATGACTGCGCGCGAATGGGGCGCGGACGGTATCTATGGCGCGCCGCGTGCGCTGTACCCGGCGCGGGGCGACATGCTGACCGTGGCCACCGCGCATAATCGTGAGGGAAATTGGCGAAGCGAACCGGTGCGGTGCAGATGCGGTCATGCTCTGTCCGGTCTTTCCGACCCGCTCGCATCCCGGGGCCCCGGTGCTCGGCGCGGCTCGCGGTTCCGCCTGCTCGGCAAGCCGCGCCCCGCATGCCGGTGATTGCCGCGCCTGTGGCGGCTATGGATACGCGACACGAGCGCGCCGCGGCATGCCGCTCGAACTGGCCGCGCTGGGCGCGCGATTCGACGGGCTGTCCTGAGTCTGGGAGCCAAAGCGCTCCTCAATCCTTGACCCTGACTCCGCCTTGGATTCATGGTGTGTTCCGTAGGAGAGTTCTTCCAGACGGAGGATGGGGCCCATGGCCACGCGTGCAATCAGCAAACCGCAGCCCGACTGGCGGGCGGCGTTCCGGCGCAGCCTGCGCCGCGCGGGGCAGATGACGGGCGCCGCCGTGCTGTTTGGCCTGATGCTGTTCCTCGGCCTTGCCCTCTTCAGCTATACCCAGACCGACCCCAGCCCCTCCACCGCGGCCGGCAACTGGCGCGATTGCGCAACTGGATGGGCGCGAGCGGCGCGTGGGCGGCAGAACGCGTCATGGTTCCTGTTCGGCCTGTCCGGCGTGCTGATCCTGCCGATGCTGTATGTCTTCGCGCGCAAACTGTGGCGCGATGTCGAAGAGGAAGATCGCGATACCGACACCCGCTGGTGGCAACCGATTGCCATGCTGGTGCTGGCGATGGCGCTGCTTTCCACGGTCCTGTCGCTGACGTTCGACGGGCTCGGCGACGGCCCGAGCGGCTCCATGCCTGCCTCGAGCGGCGGGTTGACCGGCCTGCTGGGTGCTGGCGCGATCGAGGCCGTCGCTGCCCGTTTCGGCGAAGGGGCGAGCGGGCTGGATTACGCTGGCGCTGGCCCTGCTGGCGCTGGTCGGCGGCGCTACGCTGGTCACCCGCGTCTTTGCGCATCGACTGGCGCGCACTGCTGACGTTGCCGCAATTTCCTGACATCGGTTGCTGCGCCGCGGGCGACGCGACATCGATTTGCCGACGATACCGAAGCTGACGCACGGCCGAAGAAACTCGCGCCGCGAGCGCAAGAAGTCGGCCACGGCGGGCGGACGAGCCGGCAATGGTCGAGGTCGAGCCAGCCGCGCCGCGCGCCCACCATCACCGATCCCAGCGCGCCGCCCAAGCAGCGCCAGCATGGCGAAGGCCGCAAAGCAGCGCGACATGTTCGCCGATTACAAGCTGCCCAGCCTCGATCTGCTGGACGAGCTGCCCGGAGCACACCGCGCCCAAGCTCGACAAGATGGCGCTGGAGCGCAACGCCCGCCTGCTCGAAACCGTGCTCGACGATTTCAACGTGAAGGGCGAGATCACCGCCGTTCGCACCGGCCCGGTCGTCACCATGTACGAACTGGAACCGGCGCCCGGCATCAAGGCCAGCCGCGTCATCGGCCTGGCCGAAGATATCGCCCGCAATATGAGCGCGATCAGCGCGCGCGTCTCGCCCATTCCGGGCAAGACCGTGATGGGCATCGAACTGCCCAATGCCGACCGCCAGATGGTCGTGCTGAAGGAACTGGCCGCCTGCGCCGATTTTGCCGATGCCAAGGGCAGCCTGCCGATCATTCTGGGCAAGGATATCGCCGGCGAACCGATCGTCGCCGATCTTGCCGCCATGCCGCATCTGCTGGTCGCGGGTACCACCGGTTCGGGTAAATCGGTCGGCCTCAACTGCATCCTGCTGTCGCTGCTCTACCGCTTCACGCCCGAAGAATGCCGCCTGATCCTGATCGATCCCAAGGTGCTGGAGCTGAAGAGCTACGACGATATTCCGCATCTGCTCGTCCCCGGTGGTGACCGAGCCTGCCAAATCGGTCCGCGCGCTGAAATGGGCGGTCGAGGAGATGGAGCGCCGCTACCGGATGATGTCGAGCGTCAACTCGCGCAACATCGGCGCGTTCAACGAAAAGGTCCGCACCGCCGCCGCCAAGGGCAAGCCGCTGGGCCGCCGCGTGCAGACCGGCTTCGATCCCGATACGGGCGAGGAACTGTACGAGGAAGAACAGCTCGATTACCAGCCGCTGCCGCAGATCGTGCTGATCGTCGACGAACTGGCCGATCTGATGGTCACCGTGGGCAAGGAAATCGAAGTCCTGATCCAGCGCCTGAGCCAGAAATCGCGCGCCGCCGGCATCCACCTGATCATGGCCACGCAGCGCCCCTCGGTCGATGTCATCACCGGCGTGATCAAGGCCAACCTGCCGACCCGCATCAGCTTCAAGGTGACCAGCCGGATCGACAGCCGCACCATCCTGGGCGAACAGGGCGCGGAGCAGCTGCTGGGCAAGGGCGACATGCTCTACAAGCCCAACACCGGCGCCACGCTGCGCGTCCACGGCCCGTTCGTCTCGGACGAGGAAGTGGAAGCGGTCGCCGATCACTGGCGCGCGCAGGGCAAGCCCGACTATGTCGACGCCGTGACCGAGGAACCCGAAGACGGAGGCGGCTTCGGCTTCGAAGACGACATGACCGCCAGCGACGATCCGGACAGAGCGCAAATATCTGCAGGCCTGCCAGGTCGTGTTCGAAAACCAGAAGGCATCGGGCAGCTGGCTCCAGCGCCAGATGGGCGTCGGCTACAACACCGCGGCCAAGTGGATCGAGCGGATGGAAGACGACGGCCTGGTCGGCCCGGCCAACCATGTCGGCCGCCGCGATATCTACCGCGACAAGGACGGCAATCCGCTTTAACGACAGGCGGAATGAAGACCGCCCCCGACGCCTGCATCAATCGATCCGCGCCTCCGCGACCGAAGACTGTCAGCGACCCGCTCCAGACGGTCTGGACATCGCTGAAGGATTGGTGGGCCGACCACGTCATGACCGATGTCGATCACGGCGCGGTCTTGCAAAAAATCGCCGGCGAAAGCTCGATGACGCCGCGCTATATTTTCATGACCTGCATGTCGGCAGGCATCGCCATTCTCGGCATGCTGCTGTCCTCGCCTGCGGTGGTGATCGGCGCCATGCTTCTGTCGCCGCTTGATGGGACCCATCCTTGGGCGCAGGCTTCGCGCTGGCAGAGGGCAAGTTCACCTGGCTCAGGCTGTGCGGGCGGGCGCTCTTGTTCGGGACCCTGTTTGCAGTGGTGTTCTGCGCCTTCATCGTGTTCTTCTCGCCGCTGCAGAATGTGACAGAAGAAATTGCCGCTCGCACCCGGCCCAATCTGTTCGACCTGCTGGTCGCGCTCTTTTCCTCGCTGGCGGGTAGCTATGCGATGATCCGCGGGCGCGACGGCACGATTGTCGGCGTGGCCATCGCCACCGCCCTGATGCCGCCGCTGGCTGCCGTCGGCTTCGGTCTGGCGACGCTCAACTGGACCGTCTTTGGCGGGGCGTTGATGCTGTACATCACCAACCTGCTGACCATCGCGCTGACCGCTGCGTTGATGGCACGGCTGTATGGCTTCCGGTCCGAGAACCACGATGGCCGCACCAGCCTGATGCAGAGCGTGCTGGTGGTCGCCACATTCATCGCACTGGCCATTCCGCTGGGCATCTCGCTGTTCCAGATCGCGCGTGAGGCCAATGGTGAGCGGATCGTGCGCGAGACGATTACCGACGGCTTTCGACGAACAGGCGCGGATCGATCAGGTGTCCATCGACTGGGACAGCGATCCGATCATCGTGCGGGCATCCGTGCTGACGCCGCAATTTCGCAATGGTGCGGACGAGGCACTGGCAGCGGAATTGACGAAGCTGCTGGAAGACCCCGTTACGGTGGGCGTGAACCAATATCTGGTCGGCACCGATCCCGGTGCTGCGGAGCAGGCCCAGCTGGCCCGCGCGCGCGAGGAAGAGCAGGCGCAGGCCAACGCGCAAAAGGTCAGCCGCATCAAGGAACAGCTTGCCCTCGTCGCAGGCATTCCGGTGTCCGAAGTCACTCTCGATAGCGAGAACAAGCGCGCGCTTGCCGATGCACGCAGGCTGGAGGGCCTCGATCTTGCCGGATACCGGACGCTGGAAACCCGCGTTGCGAGGCGATATCGACGACTGGGACATTCGTCTCCGCCCGCCGCTCGGCGCGCTGCCGGCGATCACGCTCGAAGACGGAGAACCCGACGAGGCCGGTGCCAATGCGATCGCCCTGATCATGTGGGCAGGCGACCGGACCGGCTTTCCGGTGACCCTGTCAGGAGAGGCAGAGGCCACGCGCGCCGTCGCATCACAGCTGCGCGCCGAAGGCGTTGCGGTGATTGTCGAAGGCGGAAATACCCCCGGCCGTATCATCGCCAGCTTCGATCCCGCCGGTACAGGCGCCTTTTAGACATCCCGAAACAGCAAGCCCGGCAGCGCGTGTCGCGCTGCCGGGCCGCATTGTTGCATCCGGGTCTCTACCGCGGGAGGGAGCGGTCACCGGATACGGGGAAGCTGGTTCAGCTTGCCGCGTCTGCCGCGGCTTCTTCGGTCTTTCCTTCAAGATCGGCCTTGGAGATGGTCACATACTCGGTGGCACCGGCCATGGCTCGGGCCATCGCGTCTTCGGGATTGGCGACCAGACCGATCTTCGACAGGGCACCGCCCTTGCCCCACATTTCGGTCCACTGCGTGAGATACGCCTTCAGGCCGGGAATGGCGTCGAGGTGGGCTTTCTTGACGTAAACATACAGCGGGCGTGCGCCGGGATAGGCGAAGCTGGCGATGTTCTCGTAGGTCGGCTCGACACCGTTCATCGACAGGCCCTGCAGCGCGTCGAGGTTTTCTTCCAGATAGGAATAGCCGAACACGCCGACAGCGTTTTCGTTGCCCTGGATCTTCTGCACGATCAGGTTGTCCTGCTCGCCCTGGTCGACATAGGCGCCGTCATTGCGCAGCTCGGTGCAGGTGCGCTCGAACGCGTCTTCGTCGCTCTCTTCCAGTGCCTGCATGTCGGCATTGCCTTCGCAGCCGGGGATCAGGACCAGTTCCTTGAGCGCGTCGCGCGTGCCGGACGTGCTGGGCGGGCCGTAAACGAGGATCGGCAGGTTCGGCAGCGACGGGTCGACATCCGACCACATCTTCGCCGTCTGTTCCTGACCGTACGGGTTGGCGGCAATGGCACGGTACACGATTTCGGGCGTCAGGTTCATGTCGATGCCGCCCTGTGCCGAGGCGAAGGCAAGACCGTCGAGACCGACCTGGATTTCGATGACGTCCGTGACGCCGTTCTCGGCGCAGGTGTCGAACTCGCTCGCCTTCATCCGGCGCGAGGCGTTCGCCATGTCGGGCGTGTCCGCACCCAGACCTGCGCAGAACAGCTTCATGCCGCCGCCAGTGCCGGTCGATTCGATCAGCGGGCTGCCGAATTCCGGATTGGCGCGGGTGAAGGTTTCGGCAACCGCCTTGGCAAAGGGATAGACGGTGGAGGAGCCGACAGCGCGAATGGTGTCGCGCGTGCCGCCGCCGCTGTCTGCACCGCAAGCGGCGAGCGTGAGGCTGGCGACGGTGGCCATTGCGATGGTCTTGATCATTTTCATTTCAAAAGTTCCTGTAGTTTGATGGCGGCCTAGAGGGCTCGCATGACAATTGGGTGACAGGTGCGTGACCGTGGTGCGGTCTTTAAAAATCGATCTGCGCGCGGAGGCCGAAGACATCGACATCGTAATCGGTGTCGCCGCCGGCAGCGGCCAGCACCGCATCGGTGTAGGAAAGCTTGCCGTAATTCGCGAGCAGCATGGTGTAGTCGGTCGGCTTCCAGACGAGACTGACGAAATAGCCGTCCTGCGTGCCGCCCAATACGCCGGCATCGGACAGGTCCAGCCGGTCATAGCGCAGGTTCGCCTGCAGCGATCCCATGCCGCCCTCGCCAACCGGATTGACCGGCTTCGTGCGGTCGAACTTGCCGCCCTTGTAGCCGCGCGTATCGCCCCTGGTGAAGAAGTAGCCGACTTCGGCATATCCGCCGAAGAACGTGGGATCGGCCATCGGTCCGGGCATGTTGACGTTCTGCCAGTGACCCTCGAGCGCGGCGTGGAACGGGCCGGAAATCACGGCGCCTTCCGCACCGAAACCGAATTCGCTGCTCGCGCCCAGATTGCCGGTGTTGATGAAACGATCGGACGTGAAATGCACCAGCGGACGCTGGCGGTACCGTACGCTCGATCCTGTTTCCAGATCGTTGTAATGGACAGAACCGCCCAGATGCACGGTGGCATCGCCGACCTGCGGATTGAAGACGATCCGTCCGTCGACGCCCCAGTTCTTGCTCGGGATGTCTTCCATGTTGTCCGTAAACACACCGGTCTGGACCAGCACGTTCTCGCCTTCGAAGACTGCGGCTGCACCGACCCGGCGCTCGAAGCCGAATGCATCGGTGAAGGCGGCCCGCTCGATGAAGCTGGTGTGCAGCGAACTGGTCAGCTCTTCCAGCGACTGGAAGGGGTTCATCTGGCCGACCATGATTTCCGCATTGCCGGCATCGTAGGAAATGATCGCGTCGGTGACTGCGACATCGTTTCCGGCAAAATCGATTTCGAACTTGTAGCCGAAGCCGCCGGGCATGTCGCCCGACACGCCGAGACGTGCGCGGCGCGCTTCGCTGCCGAACCCGTCGTCTGCACCTGTCGAATCGGGCGCGTTCACGAAGCCTGCATCGTATTGCAGGCGGCCGCGCGGCTTGAAGGTCCAGTCGCCCTCGCTGATCTCCGGCGATCCCTTGAATTCGGTTTGGGCCGCAGGCGCTGCTGGCGCCGATGCCGATGTTGCGACGACGACAGGAACAGCGGTCTGCGCCGCCTCCAGCTCGTCTTCGAGTGATTCGATGCGCTGCGCCATTGCATCCATCTGCGCGCGCATCGCGGCCAGTTCCTGCTGTATCGTAGCAGTGGCAACACCGTCGCCATCCTGCGCGATGGCAGGCGTAGCCGAAAGCAGCGCGGCAGCAATCGCCGCCACGGACATTCCGTTTTCAAATTTCATGTTTTTTCGTCCGATCCAAAAGACGACGCTGCCACTAGGCGGGATGCGTTACGCTTTTGTGACAGTGTGCGGACTTATGCACAGCTGCGATTTCAGGGTGCCGCGCGCGTGCGCTTTCGAGGCTTCGCCTTGCCGCTGGGAGGTTTCGTTTGTAACGGCCTTGACCAGACCTTCCCCAGCGAGGACCCTCCGATGCGTATTGGCTGCCCGACCGAAATCAAGAACCACGAATATCGCGTCGGCCTGACGCCCGAGAGCGCGCGCGAGCTCGCCCATCGCGGGAACGAAGTCTGGATACAGAGCGGCGCGGGCATGGGCATCGGCGCAACGGATGAACAATACAGCGCTGCCGGTGCGAAGATCGTCGACGGACCGGACCCGATCTTTGCCGAGTGTGCAATGGTCGTGAAGGTCAAGGAACCGCAGCCTGAAGAGCGTGCGAAGCTCCACCAGGACCAAATTCTCTACACCTACCTCCACCTCGCTCCCGACCCGGAGCAGACTAAGGATCTCGTCGAATCGGGTGTGACCGCCATCGCCTATGAAACGGTGACCGGTCCGGGCGGGCGCCTGCCGCTGCTTACCCCGATGAGCCAGGTCGCAGGCCGGATGAGCATCCAGGCCGGAGCCAACGCGCTGGAGAAAGCCCATGGCGGACGCGGCGTCCTGATCGGCGGCGTGCCGGGCGTCTTGCCGGGCAAGGTCGTCGTGATCGGCGGCGGCGTCGTCGGGTTCAATGCTGCGCAGATGGCAGTCGGCCTTGGCGGAGATGTCGAAATTCTCGACCGCGATCCGGACGTGCTGGAAAAGGTCGGCACTTTCTTCGAAGCACGGGCCAGCACGCGTTTCTCCAACAAGACCAACCTGGAGGATTCGCTGCGACAGGCGGACCTCGTCATCGGCGCCGTACTGATCCCCGGCGCAGCCGCGCCCAAACTGGTCAGCCGCGAAATGCTTTCGGAGATGAAGCCCGGCGCGGTTCTGGTCGACGTGGCCATCGACCAAGGCGGCTGTTTCGAAACCAGCAAGGCGACCACGCACGCCGACCCGACTTACGTCGTCGACGATATCGTCCATTATTGCGTCGCCAATATGCCCGGTGCGGTTGCCCGCACCAGCACCTATGCATTGAACAATGTCACGCTCCCCCATGCCTTGCGGATTGCGAAGCTGGGCTGGAAAGAGGCCCTGCGCGAAAACAGCCATCTGGCAGAGGGTCTCAATGTCCATAAGGGCGCGGTCACTTACGAGGCGGTCGCGACAGAACTGGGCTACACCCACAAGCCGGTCGCAGAGGTTCTTGCTTGACGCGCGCAAGCAGGCTTCCGGCTGCGCCTTCACCGCCGTAAATTAAGGCGGTGTTTACCATACCTTAGCTCTTGGCCGGGTAAGACTGGCCAATGGGTCGGCTTGCTCTTCATGTGTGCGTCTGGATCGCGTTGTTCGCGGCGTTCGCCGGGCTGTCTCTTGCCAGTCCCGCGTACGCGTCGAACACACCGTCCTGCCTGTCGACATCCTCCGGCGATGTTTCGCTGGAAATGCTGCAGTCTCGGCCTGATGCGTGGACCTGCGGCAGCGATGCACGGCTTGCCAGCGCGCCGGTCGTCTGGGTCCGTTTCGACCTGGATCAGACCGACACCAGCGAGGCTCCGCGCTATCTGTCGATGCGCCTGACGACCATCGACACACTCGACATGACCGTGCTGAGCGGCGGGCGCGAGATCGCCTCCAAAACCTATTCCGGCAATTCAATTCGGCAAGGTCGCAGCGGCCCCTATCTCGTCGCGCAAATGCCCGAATATGACGGTGCGGCTGACGGTGTGCCTGACCGTGTGATCGTCCGTATCGCCGGCGCGCAGTATCCCCTGTCATCCGCAATGATGTCGCTGGAAGCGGCCCCGGACGATGCCGGATGGCCATTTTCCCGCACGCTGCTGGTGGCCATGATATTCGGACTGGTCCTTGCCCCGATGGTCGCAAACCTCGTGCTGTTCCCGATCCTTAGACGGTCCTTCATGCTGTATCACACAGGGATGGCGTCAGGGATGCTGATGACGCTAGCCGTCGCGAGCGGATTGCTCGGCAGTATTGTCGCCATCGGGCCAAACGGCCTGCTGACGATGCTGGAAATGGGCTATGTCTTCATTGTCTGCTTCGGCGGCTTCTTTGCCGCGACCTTCCTCGAGGAAGGCGCAATTTCCAGCGGGATCCGCAAGGCGTTGGCTGCTGCGGGGCTTTTCCTGCTCGTGGTTGGCGGGGGCATCGTCCTGCAGGTCCATCCCTTCGCGTCGCTCGATCGCTCGATCTATCTCATGTCGTATTTTCCGATGCTGTTCGTCTCGCTCACCGCGATGACGCAGGCCGTCCAGCGCGGCAGTATCTGGGTTCGCTATCAGATCGTCGGCTGGATGCCCGCCATTTTCGTGGGGCTCGACATGGTCGCCACAGGGCTGGGGCTGCAGTCTCAAACGCGGTTCGGAGTGGCTGCGCCGTTCCTCGCAATGGCCTTCGAAGTGGTAGTAACCGCCACCGGCGTGGCACACCGCCTGATCCTGCTCCGGCGCGAGCGGGACGAGGCAAAGAGCGAGGCACTCGTCCTCGAAAGACTGTCGGCCCGTGATCCCATGACTGGCCTCTACAACCGGCGTGCGCTGGAGGAGCGCATCGAATCGCTGCATCAGGCGGGGTACGACACGTTCGCCCTGCTCGATCTCGATCATTTCAAACAGGTCAACGACACCTTCGGCCACGGCGTTGGCGACGATGTCATCCGGACGGCGGCCAATGTGCTTCAGTCCGAGAAGGATTCCATTGCCGTCCGGCTTGGCGGTGAGGAATTCATGCTCGTGATGCGCGGCGAGGATGCGCCCGAGCGGGCAGAAGCGCTGCGGCAGGCGATCACACTGCGCGTTGCGCGGGAGGTCAGCGGCCTCGACAAGCTGGTGACAGCCAGCATGGGTCTGGCCGTGGTGCCATTCAGCGCCGTTCCCAATTCAGGCTTCGAGGACATCTACGCGTTGGTAGACGCCCTTCTTTACGAGGCAAAGAGAGCAGGCAGGAACCGCACGGTCAGCCAGAAGTTGCGCGCTTTTCGCAGGAAAACGAAGGATCGCCGCGAACGGCGGGCCTGACCCGTCAGACAGACGCACGCCATTTGCGATAGCGGCGCGCACGCCCCGCTGCACGGACCTGATCAGCCAGAAGCGCGGCAGCAGCCGAACCGCCGTCACCGGGTTTCCTGCCCTTCGCCATCCGCTCGATCTGCGCTTTCGTCAGCCCCATGACGGCCAGACCTGCGAGGCTGCGATTCTTCCAGCCGCATTCGGGCAGCTCGACATTGGCATTGCGGCCTTCGCGCCAGTTCTTCGGCAGGTTGGGATCGGAGGCGAGCGCCCTTGCGATACCGACAATTGCGACCCCGAAGCCTTGCTCGTCCTTCGCCAGCGCTGCCTCAGCCGTGGCCAGCCGCGTAATACCGCCGGTCACCATGATCGGCATCGTCGCCACCTTTGCAATGTCGCGCGCGAAAGTGATGAAAAACGCTTCCCTTTCGCCCGTCGAGCCCTCCTGCGGATTGCCCTGCATCGCGGGACTTTCATAATTGCCGCCCGACAGCTCGACGAAATCCAGGCCTTTGTCATTCAGCCATTCGACGACTTGCCGCGCATCCTCGAATTCGAAGCCGCCGCGCTGGAAATCGGCCGAATTCAGTTTCACGCCTACGCCGAAACCCGGCTTCACCCGCGCGCGTACGGCATCGACGATAGCAAGCAGAAACCGGGCGCGGTTTTCCAGACTGCCACCCCATTCATCGGTCCGCCTGTTGGCAAGCGGCGAGAGGAACTGGCTGACCAGATAGCCATGCGCCCCGTGGATCTGGACGCCATCGAAGCCAGCCTCCTCGCGCTTGCTCGGCCGTATCGGCAAAGCGTTCGATAATGCGTTCGATCTCGCTGACTTCCAGAGGCCGCACTTCTGCAAACATCGAGCTGAATTTGCCCAGATCGAGCGATACATCGGAAGGACTGACAGCGGTTTCGCCCATGGACTTATAGAGCTGGCGCCCGGGATGGCTGATCTGCAACCAGAACTGGCCCCCGCCCGATTTGCCGATCCGCGCCCAGTTGATAAAGGGTGTAAGATCGGTGCCTTTCTCCAGCACCACCCCGCCCGGCCCGGTAAGCGCAGATGGATCGACCATCACATTGCCCGACAGGATCAGCCCGGTGCCGCCGCGCGCCCAGCGCTCGTACAGCGTGAACAGCCGCTCGCCCGGATACTGGCCCGGCTGCTCGGCCAGATTTTCTTCCATCGCCGCCTTGCAGATGCGGTTGGGAATGGTGCTGCCATTGGGCAGCGTAAGAGGCTGGAACAGCGGGCTGCCGGTCGTTTCAGTGGTCATTCGGTGTCCTCGAAGAACGGCGCGGCAATCTCTGTCCGGACGCGTTGCGGGCGCAGCGTTTCGGCGTCAAGCATGGCCCACGTCGTATTGGCGCTGACAACCACCTTCCCCGCATCATTGCGGAAGTCGACGCGGCGATCGAATTTCGCGCCCTTCGGCTCGCCTGGGATGAAGGTTTCGCCAGTGACGCTCTCGCCTTCGGCGATGTTGCCGCGGTAATCGATCTCGTGCCGCACCACGAGCCAGACGAAACGCGCCTTGTCCTCCGGCCTCGCAGCCGCGTCCCAGTGCGCCGTCGCCATGTCCTGAATCCACTGGACCCACACCGCGTTATTGACGTGGCCCATCACATCGATGTGCTCGGGCCGCGCGGTGAAGATTTTCTCGAATTTCGCGCTCACTCCTCGAGCCCGAGCTGCCATAGCAGGAAGGCGAACTCCTCGGCCGTTTCGTAAAGCCGCGTGAAGCGTCCCGACTTGCCGCCGTGGCCTGCGCCCATATTGGTCTTGAGCAGCAGGATGTTGTCGTCCGTCTTCACATCGCGCAGCTTGGCGGTCCATTTCGCCGGTTCCCAATAGGTGACGCGGGGATCGTTCAGGCCTGCCGTAATCAGCATCGGCGGATAGTCCTGCGCGATCGTCTGGTCGTATGGCGAGTAGCTGAGGATATAGGCAAACGCCTGCTTGCTCTTCACCGGATTGCCCCATTCGGGCCATTCGCCCGGCGTCAGAGGCAGGCTCTCATCCAGCATCGTGTTGAGTACATCGACAAACGGCACATGCGCAGCGACAGCGCCCCAGATGTCGGGATCGGTATTGACCACCACGCCCATCAGCTCGCCGCCGGCACTGCCGCCGCTCGCGCTGACCTTGCCCTTAGCCGTGTAGCCCTTGTCGATCAGGCCCTTCGCCACATCGACGAAATCGTTGAACGTGTTGGTCCGTTCGTTGAGCTTGCCCTGAAGGTACCAGCTGCGCCCCAGGTCATCCCCGCCGCGAATATGCGCGATGGCATAGCGCATACCGCGATCGAGCAGGCTGAGGCGGCTGGAAGAGAAGCCCGGCGGCACGGCATAGCCATAGGCGCCATAGGCATAGAGATGGAGCGGCGCGCCCATCGGCGTGTCCTTGTGGCTGACCACGCTGACCGGAACCTGCGTCCCGTCGCGCGCGGTGATAGTCAGGCGCTCGGTCACATAGTCGCCCTGCGTGTAACCGCTGGGGATTTCCTGGCTCTTGAGCAGTTCGAGCGCGCCCGATGCGACATCGTAATCATAGACGCTGTCGGGCGTGACCATGCTTTCATAAGCCAGCCGTAGCTTCGTCACGTCATATTCGGGGTTGTTCGACAAACCGGTGGAATAGCTCGCTTCGGGAAACGCGATCGGCGTCACTTTCGCAGGATTGGAATAATCCCGCAGCTGGATCTGGTCGAGACCGTCCAGCCGCCCTTCGGTGACGTAGAAGTCTTTGTAGAGCTCGTATCCGGTCAGGTAGAACTCGTCGGAACCGGGGATCAGCGTCGTCCATGCGCCGGGCGCGTCCAGCGGCGCGGTGGCCAGGCGGAAATTGACGTGCTCGTCATTGGTGTGGACGAAGACCGTGTCGCCCCGGACATCGACATCGTATTCGACGCCCTTCTCGCGCGCCTTGATCAGGATCTGCTCACCGGTTGGATCATCGGCCTTCACCAGCCGCACTTCGCTCGTCTCGTTGTCGCCCGTGGCGATGATCAGCCAGTCTTCCTGCGCCGAGAGGCCTGCGCCGACGCGGAAGCCTTCGTCCTCCTCGCGGTAGATTTCTACATCTTCGGACACGTCGGTGCCGACGGTGTGCAGGCGGACATTGTCGACCCGCCAGTTCTCGTTCGCCTTGCCGTAAGCGATCTTGGTGTCGTTCGCGACCCAGGTCAGGCCGGACAGCGTTTCGGGGATGACGTCGTCCAGCAGCTCGCCGGTCGCGATATCCTTGATCCGCGCGGTGTACCGCTCCGATCCGTTATCGTCGTAGGAATAGGCGATGAACTTGCCGCTATCGCTAACCGATGCCGCGCCGAGGCGGAAATATTCCTTGCCCTCCGCCAGCTGGTTCTCGTCGATCAGCAATTCCTTGTCACCGCCGGCAACGGGGCGGCGATAATGGAGGCGGTATTCCTTGCCGTCTTCCACTTCCGACCAGTACTCCCAGTCGCCATCCTTTTGCGGGACGGTGCTGTCGTCCTGCTTCACGCGGCCCTTCAGCTCTTCGAAGATCGTGTCGACCAATGCCTGATGCGGCTTCATCTGCGCTTCGAAATAGGCGTTTTCGGCCTTCAGGTAATCGAGCACATCCTCATCATCGATGGTCGGATAGGACTGGTCTTTGAGCCAGTGATACGGATCCGAAATCGTGATCCCGTGGCGGGTAAAGGAATGGTCGCGCTTTTCCGCAATCGGCGGGGTCGCTGAGGTCGTATCGGTCACTTGAGGGGTATCTCCTTGCGCGAGCGCGGGCATGGCGAAAAAAGTTGCAGCAAGCGCGATGGACGCGGCTGCGCCGAGATGGCGGGATTTTTTCATGGGAACGCTCGTCCTCTATATCATCTGGTCTAAAAAACGTGCTGCCTTGGACAGCCTTGCCGATGAGGCGTAAAGACCCATGTCAAAGGCCACAAGATGCCAAAACCAAAGCAGGACCCGACCAGATGCTGATGCAAACCCACGAAGCCCGTCTTTCCGCACTTCGCGAAGAACTGAAGAAACGCGACCTGGCTGGCTTCGTCATACCCATCAGCGACGAACACATGAGCGAATATGTCGGCGAATATGCCCAGCGCCTGGGTTGGCTGACCGGGTTCGGCGGCAGCGCAGGCAGTGCAGCTGTGATGACCCGCGCTACCAGCGGAGTGCGCAGCGATCTTCATCGACGGGCGCTATACGGTGCAGGTCCGCGATCAGGTCGACGAAAAGCTGTTCGAATACCAGTCCGTCCCCGCCACCAGCCCAGCCAAATGGCTGGCCCGGAACGCGCAGGAAGGCGACCGGATCGGTTATGATGCATGGCTCCACTCGCGCGGCTGGGTCGAACAGACCGAGAAGCTGCTCGCCGAGAAGGGCGCGGCGCTGGTCGCGGTCGATGGCAATCCGCTCGACGCGGTGTGGAACGACCGCCCGGCGCCCAGCCCGGCCGCCGCGACCGTGCACCGCGACGAAACGTCCGGCCGTACCAGCGCCGAGAAGCGCGGTCAGGTCGGGGAATTCCTGAAAGAGAACAAACTGGATGCCGCCGTTATCTCCGCGCTCGATTCGGTCGCTTGGCTGCTCAACATTCGCGGAGCGGATATCGCCCACACACCCGTCGCGCTGAGCTACGTGCTCGCCCATGCCGACGGCACGGCAGAGCTGTTCATTGCACCGGAAAAAGTCACGCCCGAATTGCAGCAGCATCTGGGCAATGCCGTGACGCTGCGCGACCGCGATGACTTCGCCCCGGCGCTCGCCGGGCTCAGGGGCAAGCGGGTATCCGTCGATCCGGAATACGGGGTCGCCGCGATCAGTCAGATCCTGGAAGATGCCGGCGCGAAGCCCGTGTCGATGCGTGATCCGACTATCCTGGCAAAGGCAGTGAAGAACGCTGCCGAAGCACAGGGCCACCGTGATGCGCAGGCGCGCGACGGGGCGGCGGTTTCGAAATTTCTCTGCTGGCTCGAGGCAGAAGGTCCGTCGGGGCAGATCGACGAACTGGCTGCTGCGGCAAGGCTGCAGGCATTCCGGGCAGAGGACGAAGGCCTGAAAGACCTGTCGTTCGACACCATCAGCGCCGCTGCGGGCCACGCTGCCCTGCCGCATTACAAGGTGGACGAGGACAGCAATATCGCCATTCCCGCCGGCAGCATCTACCTTGTCGACAGCGGCGGACAGTATGCGCGCGAGGGGTCGGCCGGCACGACCGACATTACCCGGACCGTCTGGATCGGCACGCCGGATGGCAAGGCCGAGCCGACCGCGGAAATGAAGGACCGCTTCACCCGCGTGCTGAAGGGGCACATCGCCATCGCCATGATCACCTTCCCCGAAGGTACCAATGGCGGTCAGCTCGACAGTCTCGCGCGCCAGTATCTGTGGCAGGCCGGGACCGATTACGCCCACGGCACCGGCCACGGGGTCGGCAGCTTCCTCGCCGTGCACGAGGGGCCGCAGCGCATCGCCAAAATCAGCGGCGCACAGGGCGGGACGCTGGAGCCACTGCAGGCCGGAATGATCCTCTCCAACGAGCCGGGCTATTACAAGGCGGGCGAATTCGGCATCCGTATCGAGAACCTGGTCCTGACCGAAGAACGCAGCATCGAGGGCGCCGATGAGGGCACATGGCTGGGCTTCGAAAATCTCACATGGGTGCCGATCGACCGTACGTTGATCGAACCGTCCCTGCTGACGCCGGAGGAACGCGATTGGCTGGATCGATATCATGCCGAAACCCGCGCTTTGATTGCGCCGCAGCTGGAAGGCGACGCGCTGGAATGGCTTGAGCGTCACACCCGGCCGCTCTGACCGGATGCTTTGACCAAGGGTCTTTGTTCCGGTAATGTTCCGTCTATCGCGAGTCGCGGCAGGAGATGAAGAATGATCGGATACGTAACCCTTGGCACCAACGACCTGCAGGCAAACGCAAAATTTTATGACGCTATCGCGAAAGAGCTGGGCGTCGGGCGAATGATGGAATTCGACACGTTCATCGCCTGGGGTGAAATGGGCGGCGCTCCGGGTGTCGCGCTCACCCAGCCTTTCGATGGCGGTGAAGCAAGTGTCGGAAACGGTACGATGGTCGCCTTGCAGGTTGCCGACCGCGAGCAGGTGCAGCGCGTCTACGACATCGCACTGGCGCAGGGCGGCAAGGACGAAGGCGCACCGGGCCCGCGCGGCGATGACGGCTTTTACGCCGCCTATTTCCGCGATCTGGACGGACACAAGCTCAACGCATTCTGCATGGTCGCACCAGGCTAGGAATGCCGGACGCGCAAAAACCTCGCGGAGAACTTCATCCATCTGGGTCTCGGTGCGACGGCCGAGAGCGCAACCTGCCTTCAGCGGGCTGGAGTGGTACGAGGGATATGGCGAGCGGCACGGGAGCGACGGCGCGGAAGGCCGCCTCGTTTCCTGGTATACTTTCACCGAGAATTGGGACGTGTGGGAAATGCACCCCAAAGGCGCCGAAGTCGTCCTCTGCGTCGAAGGGGAGATGACACTCCATCAGGAACATCCCGGCGGCGACACGAACAGCGTGACACTTCGCAAGGGCGAATACGCGATCAACCCTCCCGGCGTTTGGCACACCGCCGATATCGACAGCAGTGCGACAGCCGTTTTCATCACCGCAGGCGAGGGCACGGAGCATCGCGGCCGTTAATCTTTTCGGCTCGATGAATGAACGGCGCCGTCCGATACAATCCGCGACACTTTGGCCGCGATCCGGCAAACTCCTGTGACACAGCATCTCTAGAACGGCATTTGTGAGTTGCGAATGCGGGCGGACCCTCTCCCCCCTCCCAAACCGCCCGCTTCGCAGCTTGCGACTTTTGTCGTAACGGAGAACATCACATGAAGAAGTTTACCCCCAAGACGGTCGCAATCGGCCTCGCATCCGCTTCGCTGCTTGTCGGCGGCGTCGCCATCGCCCAGCAGGGCCCCGGCGGTCATGGCCCGATGACCCGCGCCGAGGTCGTCGAACGCACGGCCGAGCGTTTTGCAAAGATGGACGTCAACGGCGACGGCCAACTCGACCCAAGCGATCGTGAAGCAAAGATGGCTGAACGGTTTTCCGCAGCCGACACCGATGGCGACGGCGCGCTGACGCAGGAAGAAATCGCCGCTGCCCGCGAGGCGCGCCAAGCAGAACGTGCCGAACGCCGCGAAGCCCGCGGAGACGGTGAACGCATGGCTCGCCGCGGAGGCGGGAAGCATCACGGCAAGCGCGGTGGCCGCGGCGGACATGCCAAGGCCATGATGGAACGAGCCGATACCGACGGCAACGGCGCGATCAGCCAGGCCGAATTCCAGGCCGCTGCCCTCGCCCGTTTCGACAAGGCCGATGCCGATGGCGACGGCACGGTGACCAGCGAAGAGCACCGCGCAGCGCGGCAGGCAATGCGCGCTGCACGTCAGGGTAGCTGAGCAAGGCGCGGCGCAGATGACCATTACTCCCGACGCCCCCCTCATGGACACTGCGCCGCACGTCCTGCTCGTCGATGACGAAGCGACCCTGCGCGAACCTCTGGCCGAGTATCTTACCGGCCAGGGGCTTCGTGTATCCGAAGCAGACAGCGCCGCCGGCGCACGCAGCCTGCTGCTGAACGAAACGCCGGACATTGCCCTTGTCGATATCATGATGCCGGGCGAAGACGGACTTGTCGCTGACCCGCCACCTGATCGAAAGCCGCGACCTTCCTGTCATCCTGCTGACCGCCAAGGGCGAAGCGACCGACCGTATCGTGGGGCTGGAAATCGGCGCCGACGATTATGTGACCAAGCCGTTCGAACCCCGCGAGCTTGTCGCCCGTATCCGCTCCGTCCTGCGCCGCGCCGGCCGCGCACCGCGGTCTCAGGGAGAGGATCTGGTCTACGAATTCGAAGGCTGGCAGCTCGATCCGCTGAAGCGCCGGCTGATCGATCCTGAAGGGTCGGTCGTGTCGATTTCGACAGCCGAGTTTCGGATGCTGCGTGCCTTTGTCGACCATCCGCTCAGCGTCATGAGCCGCGACCGCTTGCTCGATATGGTGCAGGGCCGCGAGGCGCAGCTGTTCGACCGCGCGGTCGATAATCAGGTCAGCCGCCTGCGCCGCAAGATCGAGACCGACAACCGCAATCCGCAATTCATCCAGACCGTGCGCGGCGGCGGCTACCGCTTTGCCGCCGAGGTCCGCCGCGTCGCGGGCCCTTCGGGCTGACTGCGATGCGCCTCTGGCCCACCAGCCTTCGCGGGCAGACGCTGCTGGCCGTCGCCATCGCCTTGCTGGTGACGCAGGCAATCACCGCCGTGCTGTTATACCGGGCGGACGAGAACAGACGTCAGGGCGATATTCTCAACCGTGCAGCCTTCGGCCTGCTCCTTGGCAGCGACCAGTCCATCATCCAGCGGCGTGGCGCGCGATGGCAGGGACCGCGCACGCAGCGGCAGGGATCGCAGCCTGTTCGGACGACCGCTAAGGGCGGAAACCGCGGCGGAGTTCGCTCCCATGCCGGGCGAGACGTCCGATCCGGACCTGGCAGCCTCTCTTGAAGATATTCTTGTCCGGCAAGGGCTGGAGCCTAACGCCCTGATCGTGGTGACCCGGCGCGCCGGTGCCGACCCTTTCCTGCAGGCGGCAGCGCAAAATGGCGCGCGTTTTGCCCGGCGCGCGGGATGGGAGCGCGCGCAGGTCCTGGTCGCAGCCATGCAGGTCACAGATGGCGGCCCGTGGCGGATCGCCCGCGTGCCGACGCCGCAGCGCGAACCGGCACGCGTGGGCGCGATCGTTCTGCAAACAAGCCTGCTTTTTATCGTGCTGATGGGTGTGCTGTTCCTGCTGCTGCGGCGGATCACCCGCCCGCTAAAGCTCCTTACCAAACGCACCGAACGCTTTGCCGCTACGCAGGAGGCGGGCGAACCCCTGCCCGTCACCGGCCCGCAGGACGTCCAGCGCCTGATCGGCGCGCATAACGCCATGGAAAGCCGGATTACCGCCCTGCTGGACGAGAAGGACGTCATGCTCGGCGCGATCGGACATGATCTGAAAACGCCGCTCGCCGCGTTGCGGGTTCGTATCGAGGCGGTCGAGGACGATGCCCAGCGCGGCAAGATGGCGGCCGGCATCGAAGACATCACCCGCTCGCTCGACGATATTCTCTCGCTCGCCCGGATCGGCCGCATTTCCGATGCTGCCGAGCGCGCGCAGCTGAACGCGCTCGCCGCTTCCGTGGTCGAGGAATTCGAGGATATGGGCAAGGACGTGTCGTTCGAAGCCGAAACGACCCTCTCCGCAGCAGTCCATGTCACATGGCTCAGACGGGCCTTGCGCAATCTGGTGTCCAACGCCGTGCGCTACGGCCAGCTGGCGAGGGTATCGCTGCTGCAGGAAAATGGCGCGATTGTGCTGAGGGTGGACGATAACGGACCCGGCATTCCGGATGATCAGCGGGACGCCATGCTCGAACCGTTCCGCCGGGGCGAGGCGAGCCGGAACCGGGCCACAGGCGGGGCCGGCCTCGGCCTTACCATCGCGCGGGCCGTGGCTGAGCAGCATGGCGGCAGCCTCGTTTTGGCGAACCTTCCGGCAGGCGGCTTGCGCGCTGAGATCCGCCTGCCAACTGCCTAGCGCATCAACCCACCGATAATATTGCGCACGAAAGCGGTCGCCCCTGTTCGCAGCGGGTCCGCGCTCGACTTTCGCGCCAAGGACCGTCGCCACCGCGATCGTCGCGAGCAGAACCACCAGCCGCGCGTACCGCGCTCTTGCCTGCTTTCTCCCACAGCGAGGTGCTCTTGCGGGGCTGCTTGGCGACTTCTTCCTTGCCCTTTTGCCTCGACTTCTTCCGCGGTCGCGGCGGCATCGGCAGCCTTTGCGGCAAGCACTTCCTCGGCGCTTTCGCGGTCGACTGCCTCGTCATATTTGCCGTCGACCGGGCGAGATCGACTTGATGATCGCGCGTTCTTTGGCCGTCACCGGGCCGAGACGGCTGCGGGGCGGTTTGATCAATGTCCGCTGGACGATCGACGGCGCGCCGTCTTCCATCAGGGTCGAGACCAGCGCCTCACCGACTTTCAATTCGGTGATCGCTTCCTCGACATCGAGATCGGGATTGATCCGGAACGTGTCGGCCGCCGCCTTGATCGCCTTCTTGTCGCGCGGGGTGAAGGCGCGCAGCGCATGCTGGACCCGGTTGCCGAGCTGGCCTGCGACCTCCTTCGGGATGTCGATCGGGTTCTGGGTCACGAAGAATACGCCGACGCCCTTGGACCGGATCAGGCGCACGACCTGCTCGATCTTGTCTTCCAGCGCCTTGGGCGCATCGTCGAACAGCAAATGCGCTTCGTCGAAGAAGAACACGAGCTTCGGCTTTTCCGGATCGCCCACTTCGGGCAGGGTCTCGAACAATTCGGCCAGCAGCCACAGCAGGAAGGTCGCGTACAGCTTCGGGCTGCGCATCAGTTTGTCGGCGGCCAGCACATTGATATAGCCGCGCCCCTGCTCGTCGGTTTTGAGGAAATCGTCGATTTCCAGCGCCGGTTCGCCGAAGAACTGGTCGGCCCCTTGCGTTCGAAGCTGAGCAACTGGCGCTGGATCGCGCCGACGGACTGCTTGCTGACATTGCCGTATTTGCCCGACAGTTCCCTGGCATTCTCCGCCGCCCAGGCGAGCATCGATTGCAGATCGTCGAAGTCGAGCAGCAGCAGGCCATTATCGTCGGCATGGCGGAAGACGATCTGGAGCACGCCTTCCTGCGTGTCGTTCAGATCCAGCAGGCGGGCCAGCAACAGCGGTCCCATTTCGGAGATGGTGGTGCGGATCGGATGGCCCTGCTCGCCGTATAGATCCCAGAAAACCGCCGGATTGTCGGAATAGGCATAGTCCTCCATGCCCAATTCCTTCGCCCGGCCTTCCAGCTTGTCGGCATGTTTGAATGTGGGCGAACCGGGCATGGAAATGCCGGACAGATCGCCTTTCACATCGGCGACGAACACCGGAACGCCATGCGCGGAAAAGCTTTCCGCCATGCCCTGCAGCGTGACGGTCTTGCCGGTGCCGGTCGCGCCCGGCGATCAGGCCGTGGCGGTTGGCCCGGGAAAGATCGAGCGACTGCCGCTCGCCATTGGCGCCCAGTCCCAGAAAAATTTCGCCCATCTCGTCGCTCGTGCTCCCCGCTCGCGGTTTTCTTTTGCGTGCAAGGACTCTATGGCGAAGCGAATGGGAGAGCGCCAACCCTTCGTGTTGCTCGACGATGCCCGCGCCGACGGAGCAGCGGACGCGCAGGTGTATTCGCATGCCAGCGCCCTGTTCGTGGCGCATCGACCGGACATGGTGGAACTCGTGCTGGCAGAAGCGCGCGCGGCGCAGGCTGCCAAACGGCGGGACACTGGCGGGCTATATCGCTTACGAAGCGGGTCTGGCGCTGGAGCCGAAGCTGCGCCCGCTGGCCGATGCGCGCAGCGGCGCGGCAGGGCCGCTGGTATGGCTGGGCCTGTTCGAAGATAGCGAGACAATTTCCCCGGGCGACGTGCCTGACTGGCTGGCTGCACACGCCGAGGGCAGCGCGGCGCTCGGCCCGCTCGAACCGCAAGTGTCCCCCGGCGCCTATGCCGAGGCATTCGAAAAATTGCAGGAGGCCATCCGCGCCGGCGATATCTATCAGGCCAATCTGACCTTGCCACTGGCCGGATCCTATCGCGGCGATCCGGTGGCGCTTTACGCGCACTGCGTCCGGCAGCACAGGCGGGCTATGGCGGGATGATCTTCGACGGCAATGACTGGCTGCTCAGCCTCTCGCCCGAACTGTTCGTGTCGCTGAAAGACGGAACGGTACGCGCCAAGCCGATGAAGGGCACGCGCCCGCGTTCGCAGCGATGCCGAGACGATGCCGCTCTGGCGCAGGAGCTGGCGGCGTCGGTCAAGGACCGGGCCGAAAACCTGATGATCGTCGATCTGATGCGCAACGACCTCTCGCGCGTTTCGGAAGCGGGCACCGTCGGCGTGGAAGAGCCCTTCAAGGTCGAAAGCTATCCCACCGTGCACCAGATGGTGACGACCGTCACCGCGCAGCTGCAGGACAGGCGCGACAGTTCGATCTGGTGCGGGCGATATTCCCCTGCGGCTCCATCACCGGCGCGCCGAAAATCCGCGCGATGGAACTGATCAACGAAGTCGAACGCGATGCGCGCGGTCCCTATTGCGGGGCAATCGGACGGATCGATGCCCCCAAAACGGAGCGATGCAGCCTTCAACGTTGCGATCCGCACGCTGCGCCTGACCCCGATCGAGAACGGGCAGGGGCGCGCCGTGCTGGGCGTGGGCTCGGCCATTGTGGCCGATAGCGAAGCGTTGGCCGAATGGCGCGAGACGATGGTCAAAGGCGGCTTTGCCAGAAGCGTCCTCGATCACGGCCGGCGCGGCCGGCTTCGACCTGATCGAAACGATGCATTTCGATCCCGAAATCGGCATCGCGCTGCTGGAACGCCATCTGGAACGGATGAAGGCAAGCGCGGCAGAGCTGGGCTTCACCTTCGACCGGCACGAGAGCCGCAACCAGATCCAGTCGCTGTGCTTCGATCTGGAGACAGCCGGCAAAGGTGCGCCTGCTCGCGTCGCGGTCGGGCGAGATTGCGCTGGAGGCAGGCGCCGCTGCCGCCCCTGGCCGAAGCCCGCTGAAATGCATCGTGCTGCCGCTGCCGGTCGATCCGGGCGACTGGCGGCTGCGGCACAAGACGACCGATCGCGGGTTTTACGAAGACGCGCGCGCCATTGCCCTCGAAGCCGGAGCAGACGAGGCGCTGTTCATCCGCGATGACGGGCTGCTGACCGAAGGCGCATGGACCAGCCTTTTTGTGGAGCGGATGGTACTCTGGTGACACCCCGCCCTATCGCTCGGCCTGCTGCCGGGCGTGCTGCGCGCGCAGCTGCTGGATGGCGGCAAGGCGGCCGAAGGCGAAGTTCGCGATCGAAGATCTCGAAAGCGGGTTCCTACTCGGCAATGCCGTGCGCGGCCTGATGGACGCGGAGCTACTGAAATGATCGATATCCTGTTCGAAGACGGCGAAGCGCTGGTCATCGACAAACCTGCCGGACTGTCGATAGAGCGCCGCGGCGCGGCGGCCCGTCGCTGGAAGATCATGTCGAGCAGCTGAAGATGGGCTTCCAGCGGCCGCCCATCGCCGTCCACCGGCTGGACACCGACACCAGTGGCTGCCTGCTGCTGGCGCGCAATCCCAAGGCGCTCAAGCGCTTCACCAAGGCGTTCGAGGACCGGCTGCCGCAAAAGACCTATCTCGGCATGCTGTCCGGCATTGCCGGCCGAGGAAGAGGGCACGATCGAACTTGTCGCTGGCCAAGATCAGCAGCGCGGAAAAGGGCTGGCGGATGATCCCGGCCAAGAAGGGCAAGCCTTCGCTGACCCATTGGCGGCTGATCCGTCACGCATCGAGGGCGGTGCGCTGGTCGAGTTCAAGCCCGAGACCGGGCGCACGCACCAGATCCGCGTCCATGCCGCATCGGGCCTCGGGTTTCCGCTGCTGGGCGATCCGATCTACGGCGACGGGCAAGGGTGCGCCGCGCACCATGCTCCACGCGCCGCGCTCACGATCCCGCGCGAGGGCAAGCCGGACATCGTGGCAGAGGCGCCGCTTGCCGGCGGATTTCGCCAAGCTGGCCGGGCACCAGCGCCCCTCGCCGAGGCTCAGACGATGGATGATACGCTGATCGCCCGCGCCCATGCGCTTGGCCGAAGAAAGCTTCGTCGCAGGGTCGGGTCCGGGCGGGCAGAATGCCAACAAGGTCGCCACCGAAGTGCAACTGCGCGTCAACATCTACAAGCTGCGCCTGCCCCCGCCGGTCTTTGCCCGGCTGAGGACGCTTGCCGGCAGCAAGCTGACAACCAGCGGCGACATCCTGATCGTCGCGCGCAGCCACCGCACGCAGGATGCCAATCGCAAGGAAGCGCGCGAGAAGCTGGCAGACCTGCTGGAAGCGCCCATCGCCAGCCCAAGAAGCGCGCGAAGACCCGGCTCAACCGGATCGGCAAGGTCAAGCGCCTGAAAGCCAAGAAGGCGCGCGGCGAAGTGAAGGCCAATCGCGGCTCGGTGAAGCCCGGCAGCGACTGGTAAAGCAGGCTGGCCGATTGGCGCGCGCCAGCCGCTTTACGCTTGACTCTCGCGGCGCAATCGCCCAATTGCGCGCCCGATGTGGCGGCGTGCGCAAGCGCCGCCCGATTTATTTTGGCCGGCCGTTTTGGTCACCGCAGGGTCTCGGACCCCACAACGCTTTTAGGAACTTCAAGATGGCGAAGTCCGCAACCGTCAAGATCAAGCTCGTCTCGACCGCAGACACGGGCTTCTATTACGTCACCAAGAAGAACCCCCGGAACATCACCGAGAAGATGGCCTTCCGCAAGTACGATCCCGTCGCGCGCAAGCATGTCGAGTTCAAGGAAGCCAAGATCAAGTGATCTTGCTGGCCCGGCGATCTGCCGGGCCGACACAGTCCTGGGCCGGCCGGACCTGAACGACAGGAACCGTCCTTGGTCAGTGACAGTTCAGCGCTCTGAGTCTATTTCCCGGAGCATGGACATGAAATCTTATCTGAAACGCCCGATGGGCATCGCCGCCGCTGCAGCCGTCGCTGTTGCGGCTCCTGCTGCTATGCTCACCGCCCCCGCAGCGCCTGTCGCTGCGCAGGCGAACAAGCTGGATGGTGCGGTCGCCGCATTGCGCGGTATCTCCACCATGCGGGCCGACTTCACCCAGACCGACCGCAAGGGCCAGCGCATCGGCGGCGTGATGACGCTGAAACGTCCCGGCAAGATCCGCTTCGAATATGAAAAGGGCGTCCCGCTTGCTGGTCGTGTCCAACGGCAAGTCGCTGACGCTGGTCGATTACGAGGTCAATCAGGTCCAGCGCTGGCCGATCAGCAATTCGCCGCTTGGCGCGCTGCTCGATCCCAATCGCGATGTGAAGCGCTATGGCAAGCTGATCCCGAACAGCGATCCCAATGTGATGTCGCGTAGAGGTTCGCGATCCCAAGAAACCGGAATTCGGCGTGATCACCCTCATCTTCACGAAAGATAGCGGCGCGCCGGGCGGCTGGGAGCTGACCAACTGGGTCGCGCTCGATGCGCAGAACAACCGCACGACCGTCCGGCTGCGCAACCAGCGCTACGGTGTGTCGGTGTCCGATTCGGCATTCACCTATCAGGATCCACGCCGGAGCACCCGTCGCAAGCGGTGAACGCTTGGCCCTGAAATGACCGACTGGTGCGACAATCCGCGACAGGTCTGTTCACCCAAGCGAAAGCGGCTTGGGCATATTCTCCTCTGTGTAAGACGGCGGAGTGGCGGGTTTCCCCCCTGTTGCCCTGCTCTCGGATTGGCCGTCTTGCACCAAGCGTGACGAACGCTGACAACGAACCCTCGCACCAATGCCCCCGGTGCGAGGGTTTTTGTTTGCCAGAACGGCGCCCGGCACTGGACCGGCGCGCGGGCTGCCCCTACCTGACGTGCCATGGTTTCTGTCACTACCTGGAATATCAATTCGGTCCGCCTGCGGATGCCGATCGTCGGCAAGTTCCTGCGCGAGCACGCCCCCGACGTTCTCTGTCTGCAAGAGATCAAGTGTCAGGAGGACCAGTTCCCCTACGACGCGTTCCGGGAGCTGGGCTACGAACACTTCGCCGTCCACGGACAGAAGGGCTATCACGGGGTTGCAACGGTCGGCAAAGTTCCGTTCAAGGAATTCTCCCGCCATGACTGGCAGGACAATGGCGAGGCCCGCCATGTCGGTGTCGAACTGACCGAGGGACCGGCCAAGGGCACGCTGATCGAGAACGTCTATGTCCCCGCAGGCGGCGATATTCCCGACCGCGAGCAGAACCCGAAATTCGGCCAGAAGCTCGATTTTCTCGAGCGGATGACGCGCTGGGCGGACAAGGTCGACCGGCCCTCGCTGATTGTGGGCGATTTCAATATCGCCCCGCTGGAAAGCGATGTGTGGAACCACAAGCAACTGCTGAAAGTCGTCAGCCACACGCCGCTGGAAGTCGAAACGCTGCCAGCGCTTCATGGACGCGCATGGCTGGTCCGATATCGGGCGCGAGCATATACAGGCGCCGGAACGCTATTATTCCTGGTGGAGCTACCGGTCCAAGGATTGGCGCAAGGGCGATCGCGGGCGCCGGCTCGACCATATGTGGGCCAGCCCCGAACTGGCGGCGCAGGCGACCGGCGCACAGCGTATTCGAGGATGCGCGCGACTGGGAAAAGCCGAGCGACCACGTCCCGCTGACGACGGAGTTCACTTTCTGAGCGGCGAACCGCCTGCGGTTTCACCCTCGCCCGAGGCGTGCGGCGCAGGCCATCGACGCCCTGCGCCATGGCTGGCCGCTGGCCATCGCTCTCTCCGGAGAAGGGCGATTTTGCTCCAGCCGGTCGAGACCGCTGCCGAAAGCGGTCTCCATTCCGACCGGATGCTTATCTCCTCGGCCCGTGCCGTGACGCTCAAGCTCGCCAACCAGCGCGAGGCTGCAGCTCCCCACGAACCTGTCCTCATTCGCGGTGCGGAAGGCTTCAGCCTGCGCGATGCACGGGCGATTGCCGATCCCGCGCTCGATCTGGCCAACCCCCTGAAGGGTCCCTTCCGGGCCGAACCGATCGACTGGCCGAGAGCCGCGGCCTCCGCGCTGGAACTGGCCCGTATTGCAGGCATCCTTCCCGCCTTCATGGTGTCCCCCGACAGGCGCAGCCGAAGCGCAGGCGTTCGACCCCGCCGATCTCGGCGCGTGGAACGAACCCGAGCGCCTGGTGATCGCCGCCCGCGCGCGCCTGCCGGTCGCGGCCGAGCGACGACAGCGAAATCGTCGTGTTCCGCAAGGCCGACGACATGCGCGAACATTGCGCCCTGATCGTCGGGAAGCAGATGGCGGGGACCACGTCCCGCTCGTACGGCTGCATTCGGAATGCCTGACCGGCGATATCCTCGGCAGCCTGAAATGCGATTGCGGGCCGCAGCTGGATGCCGCGCTGCACGCAATGGCCGGGGAAGCCGAACAGGGCGGCTATGGCGTACTGCTCTACATGCGGCAGGAAGGGCGCGGCATCGGCCTCGTCAACAAGATGCGCGCATATCGCCTGCAGGATCAGGGGTTCGACACGGTCGAGGCCAACGAGCGCCTTGGATTGCCCGACGAGTCGCGCGATTTCGCCACGGCAGCGCAAATGCTGCGCCTGCTGGGTATTGGCGACATCCGCCTGATGACCAACAACCCGCGCAAGGTCGCAGCGCTCGCCGAGGCAGGTGTGACGGTGGTCGAAAGGGTGGCGCACCAATTGCCCGATAACCCGCATAATTCTCGCTACCTTGCGACGAAGCGGGATAAATCGGGACATCTTCTCACGTGACCATCTCCATACGCGCGGAGCGCGAAGGCGACGCCGCAGCGATTTTCGCGCTCACGAAGGCAGCGTTTCACGACGCTCCGCATGCCGATGGCGACGAGGCGGAACTCGTTGACCGGTTGCGCCAAAGCGGCGATCTGGCGCTGTCGCTGGTCGCAGTGAACTTGGACGAGGCCATCATAGGCCATATCGCGTTCTCTCCGGCCAGTGTTGCTGGCGCGGCAGGCGATTGGTTCCAGCTAGCCCCTGTCTCGGTCATGCCGCTGCGACAAAAGATCGGGATCGGATCGGATTTGATAGAGGCAGGGTTGAGCGAGATGCAGGGGCGCGGCGCGGCAGGTATCGCGCTGGTCGGCGACCCGGCCTACTATTCGCGTTTCGGTTTCACGCAGGAACACAGCCTTACACTGAATGCGGAACTGGACCCGTATCTACAGGTCAAACTGCTGCATAAGGAAACGATGCCGGAAGGGAAGCTGACCCTCGCCCCGGCGCTTCGGCTAAAGCTTCCGGGCCAGAGCCTCGCCCATGCGGACGGGACTGCCGGCTTGCAATGTCTCCTCGAACGCGATGCGGCCTTCTTCGAACAGAGAGCACAACGGTCGAACCGAGCAGGAACCGGCCCATCTCGTCGCCGGCATCATAGCGCAGATCATCGTGCGCCATTTTCGCCGTGAACTGCGCGGACGAGCTCCTTGCCATGCGGTTCGACCTGGCCGCCCCACACCGTCTCGATCCCGCCGACGATCATTGCCCCGACCATGACGCTGGCGACGCTGCCAAGCTCTGTGTCGAACACACAGGCCAGTCGCTCGTTGCGGGCGAAGAGCCGCGGAACACCGGCAGCAGTCTCGGTATTGACCGAAAACAGGTCGCCCGGGACATAGGTCGTCTGCATCAGCCGTCCCGCGACCGGCATGTGGACGCGGTGGTAATCGCGGGGACTGAGATAGATTGTCGCAAAATGGCCGTTGGCGAAGCGGGCTGCAGTCTCGCCATCGCCGCCCAGCAATTCGGCTGCGGTAAATTCGTGGCCCTTGGCCTGGAAAATGCGCCCCTTGTCGATCCGTCCCAACTGGCTGATCGCGCCGTCCGCAGGGCTGAGCACATATTGTGCCGCATCTGCCAGACGGCGCGCGCCGGGTTTCAGTGAGCGGGTGAAGAAGTCATTGAAGCTGTCGTAATTGCCAAGCGGGCGCTCGGCCTCGCTCATGTCGATCCCGTAGGTTTTGGCAAACCGGGCAATCATCCGGTCGCGCAGCCACGGGCGCTTGCTGCTCGCAAAACGTCCGGCAAGACGCGACAGGGCGTGCTGCGGCACCACATGTTGCAGCCGAACGAAGGGACTTGTCATCGAAGCTGGCTATCCTTGCTGCCGCGGCGGTTGAATGCGCTGTGTTTGACTGTGGCATCACGCGCCGACTGACACGCAATACAGGTCCGCACGCCGGGAAGGGCCGCACGGCGTTTTTCCGGTATGGGCTCACCGCACTCGTCGCACCACTCCGCACTGGCCCCTCTCGGCAAGCGCGATCGCGCCGCACCGACAGCGTCGTTTATGGTATCGTCGATCTGATCCTGAATAGCGCCATCGCGCGCCCAGCCACCGGCCATGTCATGCTCCTTTCCACCCTAACGGATACAGGGGAGCAGGTGTTCCGGTGGCGACCCTTTTACAAGCGGTTCAGCGCTGTTCGAAAGGCTTGATACCGGCGCCGATATTGTTGTCCTCGATCGTGAGGTCGCCGCGCCCCAATCGGCCACGAAGACCGAATTGCGCGACAGGCCCGGCACGTAGCGCGCATCGTTTCCTGCGATCACCAGGTCGTTCGTCGGGTTCTCGCGGCCCTCGGGAGAGACCGCGATAAAGGCGGAGTAATTCTCCTTGTCGCGGCCCTGCACGAACCAGTTATTGGTGATCTGGCCCGCGCTGCCGCCCGGACAGGTCGATCATGTAATTGGTCGCTGTGCCTGCGGAATCGTCAAAGCTGGAAGCCGCAACATCGGTCCGCACAGCGCGGGATTTGACATAGTGTCCGCCATTGCCGCGTTCGAACCGGCTCCGGGTGATCCGCAAATGCGGCACGCGGCCGACATAGACCGAATGTGCGCAGCCGCCTGCGCCCTCGCAGGTACCAAGGCCCGAGAATGTCGAGCGGTCGATGACAATGCGGCTGGGCATGCCATTGGCTGTCAGGATGCCCTGCTGGCTGTCGAGGAACCAGCTTTGCGTGACGGTGAGATTGCCTTTTTCGAGACGGATGCCTGCACCGTTGTAATCCGGCACGGCCATGTTCTTGAAAACGAGACCGGCTATATTCGCATTGTCGTCCGCGCAGCACGAGCGCGGCCTTGCCTTCGCAGGTTCCGCCGTCGAAGATCACGTCGCCCGCATTGCTGGCGAGATAGGACACCGAACCGCCCTGCTGCACCGCGCATTCACGGTAAGTACCCTCGCGAATGGCGATACTGCCCTGCCCGCTCCCGATCGCATCGACAGCCTGCTGTAGCGAACCGAAGCCCTGACCGGTTTCCACGACCGTGAAGGGCGAGCCCGCAGGCTTGCGCCAGCAAGGCAGCAGCTGGGATCAGCGCGACGGCAGCGGCAGCGATGGCCCCTGCCAGCAGCAATGACGGACGGCTGAGCGGCTGCGAAGCATCGAAGGCAGGCGAACGGTGAGCAGTGTTTTCCATTCCCGCAGGCGTAACGGAAAAAGGTTAACGGGCCGTCAACCTATGCGCGCGGGCTAATGACGCCTGATGCATTCGAGGAACCGCTCGCCGAACGCTTCCAGCTTCTTCGCGCCCACGCCGTTAATGGCAGAGAGACCGCCCAGGCTGTCCGGGCGCTGGCTGGCCATCGCCCGCAGCACCGCATCGTGGAAGATGACATAGGGCGGCACCTGTCCCTCCAGCGCGAGCTCGCGGCGCAGTTCGCGCAAGGCATCGAAAAGCGGATCGCCAACCGGATTGGGTGTCGCATCGCCCCGGCCCCTCTTGGGCGAGCGCTTGGGCGGCTGGACGATGGCGACGTCCATCTCGCCCTTGATGATGGCCCGCGCATCGCCGCCCAGCGCCAGGCCGCCATGCTCGGTCGCGACCAATGCGCCGCGGGCCTGCAATGCTCTGGCGACGGGCCGCAAGAGCGCTGCTTCCTCGCCCTCGACGATCCCGAACACGCTCAGTCTGTCGTGGCCGCGCTGTTCGATCCGCTCGTCGCTATTGCCGGTCAGGACCTTCTGCAGATGGCCGAAGCCGAAGCTCTGGCCCGGTGCGATAGGCGGCCGACAGGACCTTGCGCGACAGCTCGGTCGCGTCGATCACGGCGGGCGCGTCGATGCAATTGTCGCAATTGCCGCACTTCCGGGGTGGATCCTCGCCGAAATGCCTGAGCAGGATCGCGCGCCGGCATTCCGGTGTCTCGACCAGCATCGCCAGCGCATCCAGACGCTTCGCGTCACCGGCGCGGCGGTCTTCCGGCAATTCGCCGAGCCGCTGCCGCGCCGTCACGAAATCGCCTGCCCCCCACAGCATGGTCGCCTGTGCGGGGTCTCCATCACGGCCTGCACGGCCCGTTTCCTGATAATACGCTTCGATCGATTTGGGCACGCTGGCATGGGCGACGAAGCGCACATCGGGCTTGTCGATACCCATCCCGAACGCAATCGTTGCGACGATCACCATGTCCTCGCTCGCCACGAACCGCGCCTGATTGCTTGCCCTGACCTGCGGGTCGAGACCGGCGTGATAGGGTAAAACCTCGCGGCCCGTTGCCGCAGCCAGCTTTGACGCCAATTCCTCCACCTTGCGGCGCGTCGGCGCATAGACGATGCCCGGCCCCGGGTGGTCGGCCATCAGCTGGGTCAGCTGCCGCACCGGATTGTCGCGGTGGCGAATGGCATACCGGATATTGGGGCGATCGAACCCTGCGACGATCAGCCCGTCCTGCGGAATGCCCAGCTGGGTCAGGATATCGGCCCGCGTATGCTCGTCCGCCGTGGCCGTCAGCGCAAGGCGCGGGACATCGCCGAAACGGTCCATCAAGGGGCGCAGCTGGCGGTAATCGGGCCGGAAATCGTGTCCCCATTCCGAAACACAGTGCGCCTCGTCGATGGCGAACAGCGAGATCGGCGATGCCGTCAGCAGGTCGCAAAAGGCCGGCTGGCTCGCACGTTCGGGCGCGACATACAGCAGGTCGAGCTCGCCCCGGCGATAGGCATCCATCGTCTCGCGCCAGTCGGCATCGGCGCTGGTCAGCGTCGCGGCACGGATCCCGTTGGCGCGCGCCGATCGCAGCTGGTCGTGCATCAAGGCAATCAGCGGCGAGATGACGATGCACGTCCCCTCCAGCATTGCCGAGGGCAGCTGGTATGTCAGCGACTTGCCTGCACCTGTCGGCATCACGCGCAAGGGTCGACATTCCCGCCGAGAACCCGGCGCGACGACCTCCTCCTGCCGCCCGCGAAACCCGCTGAAGCCGAACAGTTCGCGCAGCCGCTCCCGCGCCTCGGTCATCCGGGCATCGGAAGCTGTATCCGGTGGAGTGCTGGCGGAGCTGTCGGGGGCAAGCATTGCAGACATTGCCGCAACCCATGCCACAAAGGCCTGCGCTGGCAAGGAGCCGTTCGCGACTTTCCCCCTTTGCCCGCCGCGCATTGCATGGTTAGGAAGCACGCAGACACATTCTGGTCCCGTGGAGAAAACCTGTGAAACGCACTCTTCCTATTGCCCTCGCCCTGTCGAGCGCACTCGCCCTTGCAGCCTGCGGCGGCGGGAATGACGACGCCGAGGTTGTGACAGACAATTCGGTCGAGATCGTGGCCGACGAGGCGATGGAAGACATCGACGCAGAACCCGTCGTCGATGAAACCGTCGTACCTTTGCCGAGCACCAACGGGGCAGCCGCGACGCCGGAGCCTGAAGGCCCGAACGAAGATGAAGTTGCCCGCATCGAATCCGCTGGCGAAAGGGCTGCGGCAGCAGCTGCAGATGTGGCTGCAATCGCGGCCGGTGCGGCGGCTGCTACGGAAGAAGCCGCCGACGACAGCGCCGACGCGATGAACGATGCCGGTGAAGCAGCCGCAGGCGAGATGACGGAATAGCAGGGGCGCGACCGACATTGCGCCTGTACCGCTTCACCCGGCTCTTTACCGCTCTGGCACCTGCTGTGGCGCTCGCTGCATGCGGCCCTGCCGATAACGATCCGGGGCCCGGCGGGGTCTCGGTCGGTGAAGCACGCGCGCTCGATGAAGCGGCCGAAATGATCGAAGCGCGCAGGCTTCCGCCTGACGCCATCCAGACACAAGGTACCGACGGCGACGGGCAGCCAGCCTCGCCAAATGCAGAGGAAAATACGCGAATGATGAATGAGGGAATGGACGCCGATATCTTCGCGCAGTTCATGGATCAGCTGGAACGCTATGTTCAGCGAGCGACTGATCCCGGCGGAAAAAGACGTGATCGCGAACGACGCCATTCCCGAAGAGATCGTTGCCGAAATGAAGGACATGGGCCTGTTCGGCCTGACCGTGCCGGAAGATTTCGGCGGCGCTGGCCTCAATACGCACGCAATACGCGCAGGTCGTGAAGACGATGGCCTATGCCGCGCCCGCCTATCGCTCGATCTTCTCGATCAATGTCGGGATGTTCAATTCGGCCATCAAGAATGGCGGCACGGACGAACAGAAGGCCGAATGGTGGCCTCGCATCGCAGCCGGCGAAATCGCCTGCTTCGGTCTGACCGAGCCGGGCAGCGGGTCCGACAGCGCGGCGATGGCCACCACCGCCAAGCCCGATCCCAGCGGCAATGGCTGGATCCTCAACGGCTCCAAGCGCTACATCACCAACGCCCCCCACGCCGATGTCGCGCTGATCATGGCGCGCACGGAGAAAGAAGCGCAGCCCAAGAACGCCCATGTCAGCGCCTTCATCGTGCCGATGGATACGCCGGGCATGAGCGTGGGCAGCCCGGACAAGAAAATGGGCCAGTCGGGCAGCCATATCGCCGACGTCATGCTCGACGATGTGCATGTCCCGGGCGAAGCGCTGCTTGGCGGGGAAACCGGCAAGGGCTTCCGCTTTGCCATGCAGAGCCTCGACAATGGCCGGATTTCGGTCGGTGCAGCCAGTACCGGCTACGCCCGCCGCGCGCTCGACATTGCGCGACGCAATATGCCAACGAGCGGCAGGCATTTGGCGAACCGATCGCCAATTTCCAGCTGATCCAGCAGATGCTGGCCGAAAGCTGGACCGAAATTTACGCAGCCGAAGCCATGATGGCGGATGTCACTGCACGCGTCGACCGGGGCGAAAATACGGTGAAACACGCCGCCGCCTTCAAGGTCTTCGCCAGCGAAATGTGCGGACGCGTGGTCGACCGTGTCGTCCAGATCTATGGCGGCGCCGGGTATCTGGCGGAATACGATGCAGAGCGGTTCTTCCGCGATGCGCGCATCTACCGGATTTACGAAGGCACGACCCAGATCCTGCAGCTCCAGATCGCCAAGCATATGCTGCGCGAATTGGCGAAGGCCGCCGCTTAATGTACGATCTTCTCGGCGACCTCAGCATCGTCGAAGTCTCCAGCTTTGTCGCGTCGCCCACAGCCGGGCTCTATTGCGCGCAGATGGGGGCCGAGGTCATCCGGGTCGATCATGTCGCCGGCGGGCTCGATTACGACCGCTTCATGCTGACCGAAGAAGGGCGCTCGCTCAGCTGGGAGAACCTCAACCGGGCGAAGAAATCCGTCGCTCTGGACCTGCGCAGCGGCGAAGGGCGCGAACTGTGCGTCGAGCTCGCGGGCAAGACCGGCCAGTGCATCACCAATCTGCCGGAGAAGAGCTTCCTCAGCCATGCGGCGATGGCAGAGCACCGTGCGGACCTCGTCTCGCGTGCGGATCATGGGCTGGCATGACGGACGGCAGGCCATGGATTTCACGGTCAACGCGGCCAGCGGATACCCGCTGATGGGCGGTCCGGAAGACTGGGACCCGGAAACCGCGCCGCCGGTCAATCAGGTTCTGCCGGCATGGGATTTCATCACCGGCGCCTATTGCGCGTTTTCGCTGCTGGCCGCGCTGCGCCACCGCGATGCAACCGGTGAGGGCAGCGAAATGCGCGTACCGCTGGGCGATGTCGCCATCGGCACCGTCGCCAATTCGGGCATGATGGCGGAGATGCTCTATCGCGGGGCCGACCGCGAGCGTCTCGGCAATGCCATCTGGGGCGCGTTCGGGCGCGATTTCCGCAGCAAGGACGGCGTGCGCTTCATGGTTGCCGCCCTGACTGCCAAGCAATGGGCGGGCCTTGTCGATGCGTTCGATCTCGCCCAGCCAATCGCCGCGCTGGAGACGGAGCTTGGCGTCGACTTTTCATCGGGTGACGAACCGCGCTTTACCCATCGCCACCGGCTGGTCGACCTTTTCCAGAGCGTCGCGGGCGATCTGAAATACGCCAAGCTGGAAAAGCGCATGGCAAAGGCAGGAACGACCTTCGAACGCTACCGCACCGCGCACGAGGCTGCGAACGATCCGGTGCTGGTCGGCGACAATCCGCTGTTCGGCCCCTCGCCCGCCAATCCCAGCGGGTTCGAATATCCGGCTGCCCGCAGCTTTGCGAACATCCCTTCACGCGAGGCAGGCGATCCTGCGCCCGCCCCGTATCTTGGCCAGCACAGCGAGGAAGTCCTGACCGCAGCGCCTCGGCCTGGGCAGCGGGACGATCGGCGACATGATCGACCGCGGCATCGTCCGCACCAGTGACAAGAACAACAGGTAGGAACCAGACCCATGTCTCACGCGCCAAGAAGAGCCGCCATCGTCTCGCCGCTCCGCACGCCGGTCGGCAAGTTCCTGGGAACGCTCGCCCCGATGGATGCGGGCGCAGCTTGGTGCGGTGATCCTGAAAGCTCTTGTAGAGCGTAGCGGGATCGACCCGGAACGCGTCGACGACGTCGTCTTCAGCCAAGGCTACGGTAATGGCGAAGCACCTGCCATCGGCCACTGGAGCTGGCTTGCCGCCGGGCTTCCGCTGGAAGTTCCGGGCTATCAGCTCGACCGCCGCTGCGGATCGGGCCTGCAGGCCGTCGCCAATGCCGCAATGATGGTCGAAACCGGGATGGCGGATGTCGTGGTCGCTGGCGGCTGCGAGAGCATGTCGAATGTCGAGCATTATACGACGGCGGCCCGCCACGGTGCGCGGATGGGCGACATGGTACTGCACGACCGCCTTTCGCGCGGACGGGTGATGAGCCAGCCGATCGAACGCTTCGGCGTGATCAGCGGCATGATCGAAACGGCCGAAAACCTCGCTGCGGATTACGACATCTCGCGCGAGGAGGCGGACGCCTACGCGGTTCGGTCGCACCAGAATGCCGCCGCTGCATGGGAAGCGGGCAAGTTCGACGCGCAGCTGGTTCCGGTCGACGTCCCGCAGCGCCGCGGTGATCCGGTCACATTTGCGAAGGACGAGGGCTTCCGCGCCGACGCCGACATGGAAACGCTCGGCGCATTGCGCGCGATGGAAGGCAAGACAAACCCCGATGCGGTGGTGACAGCAGGCAATGCCAGCCAGCAGAACGATGCCGCCGCTGCCTGCCTCGTGGTGGCGGAAGACAAGCTGGAAGAACTCGGGCTGGAGCCGATGCTGTGGTTCGGCGGCTGGGCCGCTGCGGGCTGCGATCCCATCCCGCATGGGCATCGGCCCCGTGCCCGCAGTCGAACGGCTGTTCGCGCGGCGCGGCTATGGCTGGGACGATATCGGCCTGGTCGAACTCAACGAAGCCTTCGCGCCGCAGGTGCTCGCCGTGCTGAAGGGCTGGGGCTGGAGCGACGATGATTCGCGCCGCGACATCCTCAACGTCAACGGCTCGGGCATTTCGCTCGGCCACCCCATCGGCGCGACGGGCGGGCGTATCCTGGCCGACATGGCGCACGAAATGCATCGCCGCGAAGTGCGCTACGGGCTGGAGACGATGTGCATCGGCGGCGGTCAGGGCATCGCGGCGATATTCGAACGCGCCACCTGATGATGGACGATTGGTCGGACTGGGTTGGCCGCGAGCAGGTACAGAAAGACCGGCTGGACGAGGGGCTGGCTGCGCGCTGGCTGGCGACGTTCGACATGGCGCCGCCTGAAGCCTGCGAGAATGCCGCAAGGCATCCACTTCTGCCTCTGCACGCCCGAAGCGGCAACGTCGGAATTGGGCGAGGACGGGCACCCGCTGCGCGGCGACGGCCCCGACAGCTTCCTTCCCCCGGTCCCGCTCCCCCGCCGGATGTGGGCGTCCAGCGAGATCGCCTTTCATGCACCTGTTTCAGCGGGTGCGCACATCAGCCGCACCAGCCGTATCGCCTCGATTACGCCAAAATCGGGCAAAAGCGGCGACATGGTGTTCGTGAATGTGACGCATGACACGCATGCCGATGGCGCACTGTGCGGTCAGCGAGGTTCAAACACTGGTCTACAGCGAGGCCGCGCCAGCCGACGCCCCGCTCAGCCCTCCGCCGTCAGGGAATGGCGGTTTCGATGCATCGGAGTGGGACATGCGTGCGCACCATCACCCCCGACCCGCGCCTGCTGTTCCGATATTCTGCCCTCACCTTCAACACGCACCGTATCCATTACGATGCGCCCTATGCGCGCGATGTAGGAACGGTATCGCGGGCTGGTCGTGCACGGGCCGCTGACAGCCAGCCTGCTGCTGCAATTGGCGGCGGCAAGAGCTCGGCGAAAACACGCCTCGCACCTTCGCCTTTCGCGGCATCTCTCCGGCCATCGCTGACGAGCCGCTGCACCTCGTGATGCGCCAGACCGGCGAAGCCTACGAGCTGGCAGCCTTTGCGAGCGATGGCAGGCACATCACCAAGGCCAGCGCCAGCATCACCGCCTGATCAGTCCAACGGATAATTCTCGATCGGCTTCAGCACACCGAAGCTTTCCGCGATCGGTTCGTGGCCGAGCTCGGGAAAATCGAGTCGCTCGGGCTCGCACATGCGTGTCGGGCAAGCGGTCGAGCAGATCGCGCACCAATGTCAGTCGCCCGCGCTTCTGATCGTTGAAATCGACGAGGGTCCACGGCGCATGATCGCGTGTGCGTCGCCTTCAGCATGTCCTCGCGCGCCTCGGTATAGGCCTCGTATTTCTCGCGCGCGGCGAGATCGATCGGCGAAAGTTTCCAGCGTTTCAGCGGATCTTCCAGCCGCTCCTTCAGCCGCTCTTCCTGCTTCTGCCTGATCCGTGGTCAGCCAGTATTTGAACAGCAGGATACCATCATCGACCAGCATCCGTTCAAAGACCGGCGCCTCGCGCAGGAATTTATCGACCTCCGCCTCGTCCGCAAAGCCCATGACCTTCTCGACACCGGCGCGGTTGTACCAGCTGCGGTCGAACAGGACGATTTCGCCTGCTGCGGGGAGATGCGGGACATAGCGCTGGAAATACCACTGGGTCCGCTCCTGCTCGCTCGGCTTGGCACAGCGCCACCACGCGGCGTCTGGCGCGGGTTCAGCCGCCCTCCGACAGCGCGGATCGCGCCGCCCTTGCCCGCTGTATCGCGGCCTTCGAAGATCACGCAGATCCGCTGGCCGCTGATCCGCGCCCACCGTGCCATTGCCGACCAATTCCTCTTCCAGAGGGTCAAGCAGTTCCTCGTAGTGCTTTCGTCTTAAGTTTCGGCACGTATCCGGCTCCTGCAAAATTGCCTGCATCATGCAGCGATGTTACCTATATGACAGATATCATGGCCACACTTGCTCAACCCGAACAGGATTATTCCGTCCTACCCGCAATGCCGGACGACGTGTTTACCGCGCCGCTGCAAGACGCCCGCCCATGTCGGCGACGACTGGCTCGAGCCGCAGCAGACCGCATATGACAGCGAGGACGATGCGATCTGGAACGACCTGTTCGCGCGCCAGATGGACGTCCTGCCCGGCCGGGCGGCGACTGCGTTTCTGAAAGGGCTCGACCGGCTCGATCTCGAGCCGTGGCGGCGTGCCCGAATTCGCTCGCCTGTCGGAGGAGCTGGAGCCGATGACCGGGTGGAGCGTGGTGCCGGTGCCGATGCTGATCCCCGATCACGTGTTTTTCTGGCATCTCGCCAACCGCCGTTTCCCGGCGGGCAATTTCATCCGCACGCGCGAAACGTTCGACTACATCCAGGAACCCGACGTCTTCCACGATGTGTTCGGCCATGTGCCGATGCTGACCGATCCGGTCTATGCCGATTACATGCACGAATATGGCAAGGCCGGCTGGAAGGCGATGCGCTACAACCGCCTGAAAGCGCTGGGCGCGCTGTACTGGTACACCGTCGAGTTCGGACTGATCGAGGAGAAGGACGGCATCAGGGCCTATGGCGCGGGCATTCTGTCCGGCCCGACCGAGGCGGTCTTCGCTGTCGAGGCGGAAAGCCCGAACCGCATCATGCTCAATGTCGACCGGGTGATGCGCACCGATTACGTCATCAGCGACCTGCAACCGACCTATTTCGTGATCGAGAGCTTCGAGGATCTCTACCGCCAGACGGTGGAGCGGGATTTCGACGCGCTTTATCGCAACCTGCCGCCAGCCTTCACCTATGCCAATTCGGCGGTGATCGATGTCGATAATGTCGTGCACCGCGGCACGCAGGAATATCTGCTGCGCGGCGGCCGGGGTAGCGGAGCGCCCGCGGTTTAGTTCTGCGAAGCGGAAAACCGAGGCATCCAGCCATAAAAAAACCGGCACTGGAGCGATCCAGTGCCGGCTTCTTTTTCGTCGGTAAGAACCGAGCTTACATCGGCTCGGTGCCGTCGATGTCGTCAGCCTGCTCTTCCATGGCTTCTGCCATGTTCGTCGGTCTGATCGTCCATCGCGTCGGCCTGCTCGTCGGTGATTTCACCGGCAGTCTTCCATCGCGTTGATCTTGGGCGTCACGAGTATCTTCCATTCTCTTCGACGTTGTCTTCCACCTGGTTCTCAGCAGCCGAATCGCAAGCAGCGACGCTCAGGCCGAGTGCAGCAACCGTTGCAACCATTGCGGTTTTCATTGTGATCTTCATATTTCTTCCCCTTCGTAAAATTCGGGCCCCGAAGCCGGGACCGTTTGCAGTGCATGACAGCAGGCAGCAGCCTGAGTCCAGCATGTTATTGCAATTAGCCGATTTGCGCCTTCCGTAGATGCCTGTAAACAGCGATTACAATCGACGCTTCCGATGGCGCCGAAACAGCAAGGCCGTCGGGCTTAATCCCGACCATAATATCGCGCCCATTCATCGGAACACCAAGAGCAATTGCGCCGGCAATACCGGCGAACAGCTTGTTCGCGGTGCGCTGGCGGCTCGCGGCGTCCGTCATGACGGTCGCAAGCCATCCGATAGCCGCACCGGTCACGATGAGGATCAGCAAGCCCATGAGTACGTCACAAAATTGATGTTCGTCTCGTTAAACATGCTGTCAAAACGAGAGATGCAGGCAGCCGTTCCAGAAAACATAGTGTGCAGACCGAAACCGCCTCGAGCGTGTCAGGTCGCCATCCAGGCGATGAACGCCCCCCCGAGCAGAATACGATACCAGCCGAAGGGCGCGAATCCCCGCTTGCTGACAAAGGCGACGAATGCCTTGATAACCGCCAGCGCCACTACGAAACGCAGCGGTGAAACCGAAGGCGATTTCGGACCAGCCGATGGTCGCCTCGCCCGCCAGAAGAGCCGGATCGTCGAGGATTTTCACCGTCGCTGCGCCCAGCATTGTCGGCACGGCGAGAAAGAACGAAAACTCCGCTGCGGTCTTGCGCCCGACGCCCATTGCCAGCGCGCCCATGATGGTCGCGCCGGATCGGCTGGTGCCGGGGATCATCGCAAGGCACTGCACGACAGCCCACCGCGAGCGCGGTCTTTGCCGACATGGCTGGCGACCCCGGTATCCTCGCGGGCGGGGATGATCTTCTCCAGCACGAGAATCGCGATGCCGCCAATGATGAGCGCGACTGCAACGACCAGCGGTGTCTCCAGCATCGCGTCGATCGCGTCCTTGGCCAGAAGGCCGATAAACGCTGCCGGGACGAAGCCCAGCAGGATATTGCGCACGAAGCGGACGGACGTCGTCCTCGCCGTCGAAGAAGACCCATGCCCATGTTCCAGAAGGTCCGAAATAGGCGACCACCACCGCCAGAATTGCGCCCAACTGGATGACGATGTTGAACTGGCGCCATTCGGCAGGATCGTAACCGAACCATGCCTGCGCCAGGATCAGGTGCCCGGTCGAGGAGACGGGCAGGAATTCGGTCAGTCCTTCGAGGATGCCGAGCAGGATTGCGGTGATCGTGTTGTCCATGGTGGGCATGGTCCATGAAGAAAGGGGACGCCAAGTCAAGCGACCAGCGTCCCCTTCGATGCGGTCAAGAACCTGTCTGCGAACGATTACCAGATCGTCACGCGCTCTTCCGGCGGCAGGTACAGCTCGTCTTCCGGCGTGACGCCGAACGCATCGTACCAGGCGTCGATGTTGCGCACGACGCCGTTGACGCGGTACTCTTCCGGGCTGTGGCTGTCGGTCCGCAGACGGTTGGCGATAGTTCTCTTCCCGCTGGGCGGAGCGCCAGACCTGCGCCCAGGCAAGGAAGAAGCGCTGGTCGCCGGTCAGGCCGTTGAGGACCGGCACGTCCTTGCCCGCCGTCGCGATCTTGTAGGCGCGGTATGCCAGGCTGAGGCCGCCAAGGTCGCCGATGTTCTCGCCAAGCGTGAGACGGCCGTTCACGCAGGTCTCGCCATCGTCGAGCGGGCAGAACGCATTGTACTGCTCGACCAGCGCATCGCCGCGCTCGTCGAAATTGCGCGCGGTCCTCGTCGGTCCACCAATTGCGCAGCTTGCCGGTACCGTCGGACTTTGAGCCCTGATCGTCGAAGCCGTGGCCGATTTCATGGCCGATCACGCCGCCGATAGCGCCGTAATTGACCGCCGGATCGGCAGTCAGGCCGAAGAACGGCTGCTGCAGAATGGCCGCCGGGAACACGATCTCGTTCTTCGTCGGGTTGTAATAGGCGTTCACCGTCTGGGGCAGCATGAACCATTCCGTCCGGTCGATCGGACCGCCCAGCTTGGCGACATTATCGGCCAGCTGCCACGCTTCGGCGGCGATTTCGTTGGCCACCGGATCGGTGCCGCTGATCGCCAGACCATCGTAGGTTTCCAGATTGTCGCGGTACCCGATCTTGGGATCGAAACTGTCGAGCTTGGCCATCGCCTCGACCTTGGTTTCCTCGCTCATCCAGTCGATTTCACCAAGCGATTCGGCCAGCGCCACCCGCAGGTTGGCGACCAGCTCGTCCATCGCGGCCTTGTTTTCGGCGGGGAAATACCGCTCGACGTAAGATTTGCCGAGCAACTCGCCGAGCGAACCTTCGACTGCTGCGATCGCGCGTTTCCAGCGCGGGCGCTGTTCGGGCGTGCCGGTCAGTGTCTTGCCGTAGAATTCGAACTGGGCTTCGTCGAAGCGCGTTGGCAGAACCTGCGCGCGGTCAGACAGGATGTCCTTGATGGTCCATGCCTGCAATGTTGCCAGCGGGGTCGCATTCAGGACATCGAACATTCCCGGAAAGCCGGTGCCGATCTTTTCCATCGTTTCCGCCGTCAGTCCCAGCTCCTCGATCTTCTCGTCGGTCGGCGGTATCTGGCCCACGACGTATTTCGGCGAAGCGGCAAGGCCGATCTTCTCCAGCATGGCAGTGGCGGGGAAATCCCCGGCCATTGCCTGCACTTCATCGGCAGTCAGCGCATTGTAGGTAAGGTCGCGGTTGCGCTGGACGGTCCGATCCCAGATGACGTCGCGCGCCAGCTTTTCCTCGAACGCATACACTGCCTCGGCCGCTGCGCGGGGATCGGCATAGCCAGCCTCGCCCAGCAGGAAGGTCAGGTAATCCTTGTAGTCGTTCTGGATTTCGACACCCTTCTCGGTCGTGTCGAGATAATATTCGCGGTCCGGCAGGCCGAGGCCGCCAATGCCGAGATAGGCGACATACTGGTCGGGCTGCTTGGCATCGACATTGACGTAGCCGCCGAGCGGGGCGGGATAGCCGGGCGACGCCCACAGATCGCCAAGATCGGCAATCGACTGCACGCCGATCACGGCGTTCAGATAGGGCTGCACCTTGGTCAGGCCTGCGGCATCGATCGCATCGGTATCGAGAAACGCGTTGTACGCATCGACGATGCGCTTCTCGTCGGAAGTCAGACTGGCTTCGTCTTTGGCCACCAGCTCGTCGACCAGCGCCTTTACATCGCTCGTCGACTTCTCGCGAAGAAGGTTGAACGCGCCAAAGCGGCTGAATTCGGCGGGAAGCGGGTTCGCATCGAGCCATTCCTGATTGACGTAGCCGAAGAAATCGTCGCCCGGATCGATGGTGTCGGACAGGAGGGTCGGATCGACACCCCATTCGCCGAAGCTCATCGTCGGTGTGGCCGGTTCGGCCATCTGGGCCTCGCCGCCGCTCATGTCGGCGTCTTGCGCCATCGCAGGTGTGGCGAGCGCGAGGGCCAGCAGGCTGGCTGAGGTGGCAATTGCAGTACGGATCATATTGGAAGCATCCCCTTGAAAATTCTTGCCCTGCACGCACCCCGCGCGCAGGATTACCGTTCCGCCATACAAGTTTCACGGGCATGGCGAAGAAATTCGTCGGACGGACATGGCATCCGTCGATTATCTCGGGGCTGAACGAGGCTTGGGAGCGCCCGTAACCTGAGGCAACTCAGGCAGCTTCGCCCTCGGGAGCATCGAATTGCAGCGAGGCAAGGCGCGCATACAGGCCGCCATTCGCGATCAGCTGGCCATGCGGGCCCTGCTCGACGATCCGCCCGTCTTCCATCACCACGATCCGGTCGGCCGCGCGCACGGTGGCGAGGCGGTGGGCGATGACCAGCGTGGTGCGTCCGTCCATCAGGTGGTCGAGCGCGTCCTGGACCAGCTGCTCGCTCTCGGCATCCAGCGCGCTGGTCGCTTCGTCCAGCAGCAGGATCGGCGCATCGCGCAGCACGGCGCGGGCGATCGCAATGCGTTGCTGCTGGCCGCCCGAAAGCCGCGTGCCGTCTTCGCCGAGAAACGTGTCGAGCCCTTGCGGCAGGTCGCGCAGGAATTCTTCTGCATTGGCGGCGCGGGCCGCTTCCCAGATCTCCTCGTCGCTCGCGGCCCAGTTGCCGTAGCGCAGATTGTCGCGCGCATTGGCGCTGAACAGCACGCCGTCCTGCGGCACCAGCGCCATGCGATTGCGGATTTCGGCCGGATCGAGGCTGGTCAGCGGTACCCCGTCGAGCCGGATCGTGCCCGCCTGCGGATCGTAAAACCGCTCGGCCAGCTGGAAAATGGTCGACTTGCCGGCCCCCGAAGGCCCGACAATCGCAACGGTCTCGCCCGGCTCGACCTCGAGGCTGAAGTCCTTCGAGCGCGGGATCTTCCAGCCGCGTGGGATAGCGGAAGGTCACGTTGCGGAACGACAGGCTGCCGCGCGCCGGTTCCGGCAGTGTCTCGGGCCGGTCGGGCGGCGCGATGCCCGGCTGCGCGACCAGCAATTCGTTGAGACGGCTCGCCGCGCCCGCACCGCGCAGCAGATCGCCGTAAACTTCGGTCAGCGAGCCGAAAGAACCCGCCACCAGCCCGCCGGTGATGACGAAGGCCGCGATGGTCCCGCCGGAAATGGAGCCCGAGGACACGCCGATGGCGCCGCGCCACATCAGCAGCGTGATCGAGCCGAAGATCAGCAGGATGATGATCGATGTCATCGCGGCGCGGATCAGGATGCGGCGTTTGGCGACGGTGAAAATCTGTTCCACCGCATCACCGAAACGGGCTTCCTCGCGCCGTTCCTGACCGAAGGCCTGGACGATCTTCATCGCCGACAGCACTTCGGTCATCATCGCGCCGACATCGGCGACCCGGTCCTGGCTGGTGCGCGAGACATTGCGCAGGCGGCGCCCGAAAATGGTGATCGGCAGGACGACCGCCGGAATGACCAGGACCAGGCCGATGGTCAGCGACGGGGCGAGATAGAACAGATAGGCCGTGCCGCCGATCGCCATCAGCAGATTGCGCAGGGCAACCGAGACCGTGGTCCCGACCACCTGCTCGATCATCGCGGTGTCGCTGGTCATACGGCTGGAAATTTCCTTGGGGCTGTATTCGTCTCGTAAAAGCCGGGCGCCTGACGCAGCAGATTGTCCTGCACCTTCTTGCGCAGGTCGGCGACCACGCGTTCGCCGAGCCAGCTGACGAAATAGAACCGGAACGCCGTGCCGATTGCCAGCACGCCGACGATCATGAACAGATAACGGAACCAGCGCCCGATATCGGCAGGATCGCCGCCTGCGGCAAATCCGCGGTCGATAATCAGCTTGAAGCCGGCAGGTATCGCCAACGTCGCCGCCGCCGTGACGAACAGGGCCAGCAGGGCAAAGGCGATCTTGTCGGGATATTTCGCGGTTTCGCGATAGACCATCCGCAGCGGACCGAGAGAACGGCTCTTGGGCGGCTCGCTATCAGAGGTTTCAGCGCCATTGGAGGCGCGGCTGAACAGCCGCCGGGGTGTGCGCTTGGATTCCGGAGGGGCAGGGATATCTGGATCGGTCATGAAGATGTGTCGCTGCCATGTAGGCCGGGCATTCGCGGAAATCCACATCGGGACCGTGAGAAATCGGCATTGTGCATTGCACAATCGGTCACAAAGGCCCACCTTGGCCGTCTATGGAGACGCCGGCCAATGGACGTCTCAAGGGGACACACATTGCTTTACCACGCCTATGAACTGCAGCGCGCATGGCTGAACAGCGCCAGCTCGATTGCTTCGATCAGCTCCGAATGGCTGACCAATCCGGCCAATCCGATGGGGTATGTCGGTCTTGGCCCGATGGCCGCCAGCGCGCTGGAAGTGTTCGCCCACGCCACGGTCGCATACGGCAAGCCGGAATTCGATATCGAATCGGTCGAAATTGACGGCGAACCGCAGGCTGTCAGTGAAACGCTGGTGCTGCACCGCGCATTCGGCGACCTCAAACGCTTCCGCCGCGAAGGTCTGCCGGACGATGCGCCCAGATTGCTGATCGTCGCCCCGATGAGCGGGCACTACGCCACGCTGCTGCGCGGCACGGTCGAACGGATGGTCGAAAGCTGCGATGTCTACATCACCGACTGGGCACGATGCGCGGCGGTTCCCGTATCCGAGGGACATTTCGATCTCGACGACTACATCGACTACCTGATCGAATTTCTGGACCATATCGGCTGCCGGCGCGCACATGATGGCGGTTTGCCAGCCGAGCGTGCCTGCCATAGCCGCGACTGCCATCATGAACGCGGACGATCACAAGGCTGCGCCCGCGACGCTGACCATGATGGGCGGACCGATCGACACGCGCGAGAGCCCGACCACGGTCAACGATCTGGCGATGAAGCGTCCGATCAGCTGGTTCCGCAGCAATGTGATCGCCACCGTGCCGATGCATTACGAGGGTGCGGGCCGGAGGGTCTATCCCGGCTTCCTCCAGCTCGCGAGCTTCATGTCCATGAACCTTGGCGCGCACATGCAGAGCCACTAGGAGATGTTCAAGCACCTCACCGCAGGCGACGATGATTCGCGCGCAATTGTCGAAGGATTTCTACGAAGAATATCGCAGCGTCTGCGACATGACGGCGGAATTCTACCTCCAGACGGTGGAAGAGGTGTTCCAGGAACACTCGATTCCCAACGGCACCTTCACCCACCGCGGCAAGCTGGTCGATCTGGCCACCATCGACAAGACCGCAATCCTTGCCGTCGAGGGTGAGCGGGACGATATTTCGGGCATCGGCCAGACCAAGGCCGCGCTGAAGCTGGCGACCGGCCTGTCGGAGAAGAAGAAAGCCTATTACCTTGCCGAAGGCGCGGGCCATTACGGTATCTTCAACGGCAGCAAATGGCGCGACAAGGTTGCCCCGATGGTCGAGGATTTCATCGCCAGGCACGGATGACGGGCTTCAGGGGCCGGGCAATGTACCGCTGCGACCCGAACACGCTCCGGAAGGCTTTGCGTACCGCAAGAACCAGCCCAATGCTGATTGCCAGCACGAGGGCTGCAATGCCCGCTGCGACATAGGGATATTCGAACGCGGCCCACAGAAGCCCGGCCGTCGCGACATCCTCGGCCGAGGAAACCGCGATATTGCTGACCGGTTCGGGACTGGTGTTGACGACGCCGCGCGCGCCGGCCTTGCCCGCATGGGCCGCCATTGCCGCGCCGCCTCCTGCCAGAAACGCGATCACCTGCATCGCCGGATCGCCCGGATCGACGATGGCCAGTGCCAGCAAGGCGCCGCCCACGGGCCGGATCAGGGTGTGCACCGTGTCCCACGCACTATCGAGCCACATTACCTTGTCGGCGAAAAATTCGGCGAGCGCACCGATGGCGGCGACGCCCATGACCCACGGATTGGCGAGGACGGCCAGTGCATCCAGATGTTCTGGCAGAGGGACCAGCCCCGCCCGCATGGCCAGACCGGTCGCGAAGACGGTGAAATAGAGCCGCCAGCCCGATAGCAGGCTGACGCTGCCCGCGATTCCGAGAATTTCGACGATGCCCATGCGCGCTCTCCCGCTAGACTTCGCAGGATGCGCCGCGCAGCCGCGTCTGGCAAGTCGCCCTCACACGGCGTTGCCGACGCTCTCCGGTTCGTCCGTTCCGCAGACAAACCCATCCACGGCTGCGTCTGCAATGGCGCGGGCGCGGACATTGGCGTCTGGCGCATCACCGGCCACGCGCCCGGCGAGGCAGCCGTTTGCACCCACCGTTTCGATCATCAGTACCGTCCGGTCGGGGGTTTCCAGCGCGACATCGGTCAACCGATAGATGATCGCCGCCGGCGCGCCGCCTTCCATCCGCCATTCGACGGTGTCGGGTTCGGCGTTGAAGGCACCGATCGATTCCCAGACCCCGTTGTCCGCGCCTGCATCGAGATCGAACCGCCCGTCCCCGCTCATGACGACCAGCCCCATGTCCCCAAGGCCGGTACAGTTCCATGTCGCACCCTCCCCCTCGGTCTGCCGAGACACGAGATCGCAGGCGTCGAGGTCGAGCGAGGTATAGCGCGATGAAAAGCGGCCGTTTGGCGCCGGATCGGTATCGGCGGCCAGAAACTGATCTTCGGGCTGAAGCGTCACGGGGCCCTCGTCCGGGTTAGCGAGCCCGGCTTCGTCCGCACCCTGTTCACCGGGCACAGGCGCGTCGCCGCAAGCCGCCAGAGCCAAGGGAATGGCCAGCGCGGATGGGAGACCGATTGAACGACCACGGGCGAGATTTCTCATCACGATACCTCCTGAAAAGACAACGGCGGCGCACCCCGATGGGTCCGCCGCCGTGTCTTTGCGTCCGGTGAAGGACGACGGATGTGCTGAAATCAGAAGATCTCGAACAGGCCCGCTGCGCCCATGCCGCCGCCGACACACATGGTGACGACTGCGTATTTCGCACCGCGACGCTTGCCTTCGAGCAGGGCGTGGCCGGTGCAGCGTGCGCCGGTCATGCCGTAGGGGTGGCCGATGGAGATCGAGCCGCCATTGACGTTGAGCTTGTCGTTGTCGATGCCCAGCTTGTCACGGCAATAGAGGACCTGCACGGCGAACGCTTCGTTCAGTTCCCACAGGCCGATATCGTCGACCGTCAGGTCGAAGCGTTCCAGCAGCTTGGGAATGGCGAAGACCGGGCCGATGCCCATTTCATCGGGCTCGGTACCGGCGACAGCCATGCCGACATAGCGGCCCAGCGGGGTCAGACCCTTCTTTGCAGCAACCGTTGCTTCCATGATGACGACTGCGGACGAACCGTCGGACAGCTGGGTGGCATTACCGGCCGTGATCGTCGTGTCGGGGCCGAGGACCGGCTGCAGGACTGGAGAGCCTTCGAGCGTGGTCGAGGGACGGTTGCCCTCGTCCTTGGCGATGGTGACTTCCTGCTCGGAAACCTCGCCGCTTTCCTTGTCCTTCACCTTGTGGGTGGTGGTGACGGAGACGATTTCATCGTCGAACAGGCCGGCTTCCTGTGCGGCAGCGGTGCGCTGCTGCGACTGGAGAGCGTATTCGTCCTGCGCTTCGCGGCTGATGCCATAGCGCTGGGCCACGGTCTCGGCGGTCTGCAGCATCGGCATGTAAATCGCGCCGTGCATCGCCATCAGCGACTTGTCGGGCGCAACGCGCATTTCAGGCGTCTGCACGAGGCTGATCGATTCCTGACCGCCTGCGGCGACGATGTCCATCCGGTCGAGCGTGACCTGCTTCGAAGCGGTGGCAATCGTCATCAGGCCGCTGGAGCACTGGCGGTCGATGGTCATGCCGCTGGTGCGCGATCGGGCAACCCGCGCTCAGAGCAACCTGACGCGCCAAGTTACCGGCCTGCGTGCCCTGCTGAAGGGCCGAGCCCCACAGCACATCGTCGACTTCGCCAGCTTCGATGCCGGCGCGCTCGATGGCGGGCTTCAGAGCATAGGCGCCGAGCGTTGCGCCCGGGGTGGAATTGAAAGCGCCCTTATAGGCTTTGCCCATACCGGTACGGGCGGTGGATACGATGACTGCGTCGCGCATGGCGAACTCCTTGAATAGGTAGGATTGAAGTGATCCGCGCCAGATGGCGCTGGAGATGGAAATTAAACGAAGTACTGGGTAATCCACTCGCAGATCAGAGCAGGCTTGTCCTCGCCTTCGATCTCGATGGTGATTTCGGCAGTCTGCTGCCACTGGCCGGGACGCTTCTCGATCATTTCGAGCAGCTTCCAGTGGCCGCGAATGCGCTTGCCGACGCGAACGGGATGTGATGAAGCGGGTTTTGTTGCCGCCATAATTCACACCCATCTTCACGCCGTCGATCTTGGGCATGTCGCTGTTCGCGCCGAGATACGGGATCATCGACAGGGTCAGGAAGCCGTGAGCGATGGTGCCGCCAAACGGCGTCATCTTGGCTTTTTCTTCGTCGATATGGATGAACTGGTGGTCGCCCGTCGCGTCGGCGAACATGTTGACCTTTTCCTGGCGTCATTTCGGCCCATTCGCTGGTGCCGAGTTGTTCGCCTGTCTTTGCTGCCAATTCCTGCGGGGTCATGTGCCTCTCCTGTGATTCGCTGTGGCGTGATTGCCGGCTGTCATGCAGGATGAAAGCGGCTAGCGCAATGCAGGCTGCCGCCGTCGACCTGCCGTTACGGCAGGCTTACTGCCCTGCTGCGACGGACGGTTTCTTCGGCGCGCCCCGATCCCGCGCTTTCGCGGGCGAATCAAGCCGCTTGCAATAGACGTGCAGCGCGATTTGCAGGCCGATCAGCATCATCACGAAAGGCTGATAGGCGATCCCCTGGAACAGTCGCCCCGACGAGATAGATGATGTGCGCGTATTGCAGCGCCGTCGCGAGCGGAGCCTGCCATTGCTCGCCCTCGCCTGTTCGGTCTCGCCATCTCCGGCGGATTCGCTCCATATGCCACAGACCGAGCAGTTGCAGCCACAGCCACATGACCAAGTCCGAGAAGCCCTGCTCGCCCAGCACTTCGAAATAGGCCGAGTGGAAGGCGCGGCCCTCGTCCGTCACGTTCTCGTATTCGACCGACATGGTGTTGCCCTCGCCCGTGCGGGTCGGGCAGATCGATAGGTAAAGCTGTTGGCCGCGGTAGATATCGAAGCCGCCGCCGCGCGGATTTTCGGTCGCATAATCGATCGTCCATTCCCACACCGCAAGACGCGTAGAGGCGGATTCATCGCCGTCATGACTGCCGATGGTCGCCATGCGCTCGTAATAGCTTTGCGGAAGAAACGGCAGCGCCATGATGCCCAGCGCCGCGCCCGCGACCAGAAACAGCGCCCGGCGTTTCACATCGCGCAGTGCGAGGACCGCAAGCACGCGCGATACAGACCAGCCCGGTGCGTGCTTCCGTTCCGATAGGGATCAGCAGACAGGCGAAAATCAGGCAGTAGGCAGAACGATCTTAACCCGCCAGTCCGGTTTGAAGATCGTCCCGTGCTTGGTGAACCAGAGGATCAGCGGGATGAGGCCGATGGCTACCGTGGACAGGGTCGAGCTTTCGTACAGCCCGCTATTGTCGTTCACGAAGAAATAGAGGCTTTCGTATCCGCCGCCGCCCAGCACCGTTTTCAGGCTGGCGGAGATGATAATGGCGGCAGCAGTCAGCACCATGACCAGCAGGGCGGCTTCCATCCGCAGGCGGGTCATCATCGTGAAGGGCAGGAAGATGGCGAAGACACCATCGCCTTCCAGACCCAGTCCCATTTCTGCGGCCGCCTCGACCGGGAAGGGCGAGAACTGGCAGGGTGAAGAAACACCACAGCAGGAACACAAGCAGCAGACCCTGCCGGAAGGAAAATCGCACATCTTTCTTCGAATCGGTCAGGATCCAGCCGCCGAATGCTGCACAGAATGCGATCAGCGAGAGCGGGAATATCTGCGTCAGTGCCCAGCCGATTTTCTGCGGAGCAAGGATGTCGATATACAGATAGGCCAGAACCCAGACAAACGGGACGCTTGATCCCCAGAGCGAAGAACACCAGCACAAAGAGGAAGAGGGCAGCGTCGAGCATCGCCTCTATCTCGCCTTCCGTCCGCGCTTCGCCGGTTTCGTGAGCAAGCACCCTGAGCGGCTGCTTCGGCGGCATCCGCCTCGGCAAGGGTTTGCACATCTTCGCGGTCGAGCTCGTCCCGGCCGCAGCACGCGCAGCAGCGCGATCAGGATCAGCCCATGGGTCAGGGCAAGGGCGAAATAATCGATCATGGCGCTCGGGCGGCTCCGGTGAAGGCGGATTGCTGAGCACAAACCCGCTTTTGGTTACCAAGGCGCTACCACCGACCGGTTGACGGGCCGTTAAGCAAACTCTGGCAGAAAGCGTGCCCATGACCCGCGTGCTTCATGTCCTCGACCACTCGCTGCCGCTCCATAGCGGCTACACTTTCCGCACCCGTGCGATCCTGAAAGCGCAAGAACGCGCCGGAATTGAAGTGCGCGGCATTACCGGCTTGCGCCACACGGCAGATGGACCTGCCATGGAAGAGGCCGAAGGGCTTACCTTCCACCGGACGCCCGCCAATCCGGATGGCACGCGCGAAACAGGCGGCGTGCCCGCGGTCGCCGAAATTCGCGAAGTGAATCGTCTGGCAAAAGCGATCGAAGATCTCGCGGCCAGGACTGGCGGCCCGATGTCCTGCACGCCCATTCTCCAGCGCTTTGCGGCCTGGCTGCGGTGCGCGCAGGTGCGCGGCTAGGCATTCCGGTGGTCTATGAAATCCGCGCTTTCTGGGAAGATGCCGCCGTCGGCAACGGACAGGGACGCGAAGGCTCCATCAAATACCGCATGACCCGTGCGCTGGAAAACCGCGTTGTGGCGCGTGCCGATGCAGTCTTCACCATCTGCGAAGGCCTGCGCGACGATCTGATCGCGCGCGGCTTCGACGGTGGACGCATCGGGATTTCGCCCAACGGAGTCGATCTGTCGCTGTCTTCGGAGAGCCTGCCCAGCGCGATCCGGCGCTGGCGCAGAGGATCGGCCTCGGGCGGACGGGCCCGTCATCGGCTTCATCGGCAGCTTCTACGATTACGAAGGGCTGGACGATCTGATCGCCGCCCTGCCCCTGCTGCAGAAACGTCAGCCCGGCGCCCAGCTGCTGCTGATCGGCGGAGGGCCGATGGAGGCAGCCTTGCGGACGCAAGCAGCAGCCTCACCCTGCAGCCAGGACATCCATTTCACCGGCCGCGTCCCGCATGAAGAGGTGGAGCGATATTACGCGCTGATCGACATTCTGGCCTATCCGCGCAAGCGCAGCCGCCTGACCGATCTCGTGACGCCGCTGAAAGCCGCTCGAGGCGATGGCGCAGCGCCGGCTGGTCGCGGCATCCGACGTGGGCGGCCACCGCGAACTGATGGTCGACGGCGTCACAGGCACGCTGTTCCCGGCCGATGATCCCGAAGGCATCGCAGAGGCGCTCGCCGCGCTGATCGACAACCGTGCGGACTGGGACGCAATGAAGGAGCGCAGCTTCGCCCATGTGGCGACCCGCCACGACTGGGCGGCCAATATTCATCGTTATCAAAGCGTTTACCATCATTTGCTAGCTCATCGACTGAATAGGTCCATTTCGGCGGCTGCCTGACCGGCAGCAACCGCATGATGGCCGCAACAGGAAAGTAGTTTTGAGCATGGCACGCAAAAAGCAGAAAAGCGCAAAGGGCGGAGCTCCGATCAGCTCGCACCCCGCCTTTCCGGCAATCGTGGCTCTTTGGTTTGCCGCTCTCTTCGGCATTGGCAGCCTGGTCCTCCCGACCAGCTTTTTCGAAAGCGTTGTCACTGCCATCGGTCTGGATGCGATCTTGCCTGCCGCCGCTCCTCCGCTCGGTTTTACCGCGCGTGCGGCCATCGCGATTGCGATCTCGGTCTTCGGCCTCGCAGTCGGACTTTTTCTGGCCCGCAAGGTCGTGGCTGCTCAGGCCGATGGGCAAGAACGCTCGCGCGATCTGAAGCTCAAGGAAGAAGACCGCCATCCCGATGCGCCGGCCAAGCGCCCGATCTCGGCTCGCAAGGAGCTGGGCAGCGAAGGGCTTGGCCCGGTCGACGATCCCTGGAAGTTCGAGGACGAATGGGCCGTCGACGAAGACGACAGGACGAATACGAAGAAGAATATGACGACGACGATGGTGATGACGCCGATGATGCGGAGGAAGAGGATGTTCCCCACTTCGCCGGACGTGTCGCCGGACGTCGCCGCGCCCTTTCGGTGACCGACGATTCCGGCCCGAGCGAATTCCTGATGGGTGCGCCCCTTCCCGGCCAGAATTCCGACGATACCCTCGAGCTCGATATTCTGGAGCTGGAGCCGCTCGAAGACGAAGCGGTCTTTGGGAGACGTTGCGGAAGCAGCAGCCGAACAGGACGATCATGCGCCGGACGAGGTCGCACAGCCCGTCCCTGCGGCGCAGACTTTCGCAATGCCTGAAGCACTTCATACGGCACCGTCCGAACAGCACTTCGCCGCGCCAAACCAGCCCGGCACTGCAACCACCGAGCAGGAACAGCCCATGACGCCTTTCGAACCGATGTCCACAGAGCCGGCTGCACCTGTTGCAGATGCTGCCCCTTCGACCCACGCGCAGTCCGATCTGGGAATGGCCGATCTGGGAATGGCCGATCTGGGCATGGCCGAGCTGGTCGAACGCTTTGCGAAGGCGCTGCAAGCAAAGAAGGATCGCGAAGAAAAGGCGGCGCAGGTGAATAATGCGCAGGCACACCCCGTCCCGCAGACGCCGCAGGCCGACGGAGCCAACCCGTTCGCCGACCGCGCGGCCGACATCGATATGGACAAGCCGGCGATGGCTGCACCGCTGCCATTCACATCGCCCTTGTCGGACCATTACGAACCGTCCGCGCAGCCGGAAGCAGCCTCACTCGACATTGCTGCCGACGCCGATGCGCAGTATGATACATTCACGGCTCCGGTCGCCGAAGAGCCTGCAGCGCCGATGGTCTTCCGTCCTGCCGGGAGCATCGAACAGGCCGGTCCTGAAGAACCTGCGCCCATGCCTTTCGCCGCAGAAGCCCGGCCTTCCGAAACGCCGTTCTCGTCATTCGGCGAGCCGCAGGGCATGCCCAGCGCGCTGCAGCCCCTGGGCTTCGACGAAGACGAAGACGAGGACGAGGATGCACACGCGCCGCTGACTATCGATTTCGCGACCGAGCGCAAATTCGCTCCGCCCGCAGCTGTTGCGGATGAGGACGGCGATGCACCCTTCGCCCAGCCCGCAGCTTTCGCAAATCCAACCGCTGGCGCGGATGGCTTTGGCGAAGACGTCGACGAAGACGATGACAGCAATGACGCCTACAGCTCGCTCCTTTCCATGAAGAGCAGGCTTTCAGGCCAGGAATTCGCCCGCGTCGATGAAGACGAAGCCGCTGCCTTCGCCGAGCCGGAGCCGGTCGTGACATTCCCGGGCCAGACCGATGCCTACTCGGCAGGATCCGCGCAGCCGGAGCCTGTGCAACAGCAGGCATCGGCACCGGCTCGCGACCCTGCCCGCCCGTTCGACGGACCCAAGGCGCCGAGCCGCACCAGCCAGCCGGTGCAAGCCGCTGCTGCGCCGCAGACGCCATCCGATCCGAGCGAAACGGAACGGGCACTGCGCGATGCACTCGAGAAGCTGCAACGGATGAGCGGCGCCGCCTGACGCCAGTCCGCCTGCTGGCTCTAACCTTCCCGCGCCTACGCACCGGCGCGCCGCATGAATACGTAACCGCAATGCGATCTTGGGCCGGTACTTTGCCGACCCAAGATTTCGTTCGCGTCTTCGCACTTGCAAAAAACATATCCTGTCTCCAGAAGAAGCGTTCGCGACAGTTTCGTATCGGGCTGAGCCTGCGAAACGCGTGCTTCATTGCCGCGCGCTGCCCGAAAGGTGTGGCAATGCGGCATCTGACAGGACTGGTATTTATGGTGCACCCCGCTCCGCAGGGCCTCTACGATCCGCGCAACGAACACGACGCCTGCGGCGTCGGTTTCGTCGCGCATATCAAGGGTGAGCGTAGCCACGGCATCGTCAAACAGGCGCTGGAGATTCTCTCCAATCTCGATCACCGCGGTGCAGTGGGTGCCGATCCGCTGCTGGGCGACGGCGCGGGCATCCTGCTGCAAATTCCCGATCCGCTGATCCGCAAATGGGCGCAAGACCAACGGTCACGATCTGCCCGCGCGCGGCGAATACGCAGTCGCCATGTGCTTCCTGCCGCAGGACGAGGCGGCCCGCGACTTCGTGACCGAGCGGCTGGAACGGTTCACCGAGAAGGAAGGCCAGCGCGTCATCGGCTGGCGCGATGTGCCCGCTCACTCTGGACGGTCTTGGCAAGGCGGTGGTCGAATTCGATGCCGGTCATGCGCCAGTGCATCATCGCCGCGGGGCGCAAACTGCGCCGACGAAGCCGCGTTCGAGCGCAAGCTGGTCGTGATCCGCAAGCAGACGCTCAATCCGCTGGCGAGGCTGGCTGAAAAGCATGATCTGCCGGACCTTGACGCAAACCTATATCCCGAGCTTCAGCGCGCGCACCATCGTGTACAAGGGCCTGCTGCTCGCGAACCAGGTCGGCACGTTCTACGACGATCTGCGCGATCGCGGACTGCGTCTCCGCGCTGGGCCTCGTCCATCAGCGATTCAGCACCAACACCTTCCCCAGCTGGCGGCTGGCCCACCCGTTCCGCTTCATGGCGCATAATGGCGAGATCAACACGGTTCGCGGCAATGTGAACTGGATGAACGCCCGCCGCCGGACGATGGAAAGCGCAGCTGCTCGGCCCCGATCTCGACAAGATGTGGCCGCTGATCCCGCACGGCCAGTCCGACACCGCCTGCCTCGACAATGCGCTCGAACTGCTGCTGGCGGGCGGCTACAGCCTCGCCCATGCGATGATGATGCTGATGCCGGAAGCATGGGCCAAGAACGCGCAGATGGAACCGAGCCGCCGCGCGTTCTACGAATATCACGCTGCGTTGATGGAGCCGTGGGACGGCCCCGCTGCCGTCGCCTTTACCGATGGCCGCCAGATCGGCGCGACGCTGGACCGCAACGGCCTGCGTCCGGCACGCTTCTGCGTGACCAAGGACGATCTCATCTGCCTCGTCTTCGGAAAGCGGCGTGCTGCCGTTCGACGATGAGGACATCACCCGCAAATGGCGGCTCCAGCCGGGCAAGATGCTGCTGATCGATCTGGAAGAAGGCCGGATCATCGAGGATGCCGAGCTCAAGGCCGAGCTGTCCGCCGCCAAGCCCTATGCCGAATGGCTCGACCGGGCGCAGTACAAGCTGGAAGACCTGGAGATCGTCGAGCCGGAATTCGCTCTGCTGCCGCAGGACGAGAACATGGAGACGCCGACGCTGCTCGAAGCGCAGCAGGCGTTCGGCTACACGCAGGAAGACATCACGCGCTTCCTCGAACCGATGGCCGTCAACGCCGACGATCCGATCGGGCTCGATGGGTACGGATACGCCGATTGCCGTGCTGTCCGGCAAGAGCCGCCTGCTGTACGACTATTTCAAACAGAACTTCGCGCAGGTCACCAATCCGCCGATCGATCCGATCCGCGAAGAACTGGTGATGAGCCTGCTGTCGATGATCGGCCCGCGCCCCAATCTGCTGGGCATGGAAGCCGGCACGCACAAACGCCTCGAAGTCAGCCAGCCGATCCTGACCAATGCCGATCTGGCGAAGATCCGCTCGGTCGAAACCGCGCTGGACGGCGCGTTCCGCACCGCCACGGTCGACACCACCTGGGATGCGGCAAGCGGCGTCGAAGGCGTCGAGCTGGCGATCAAGGAAATGTGCTGGGCCGCGACCGAGGCGGTGCTGCAGGATGCCAACATCCTGATCCTGTCCGACCGCGCGATGAGCGAGGGCCGCGTGCCCCTGCCTGCCGCGCTCGCCACCTCGGCCGTGCATCACCATCTGGTGCGCCAGGGCCTGCGGATGCAGACCGGGCTCGTCGTCGAAACCGGCGAAGCGCGCGAAGTGCATCATTACTGCGTGCTGGCAGGCTACGGCGCGGAAGCGATCAACCCCTACCTCGCGTTCGAAACGCTGGAGGCGCTGCGCGACAAACGCCATCCTGATCTGACCGCCGCAGCAGGTCGAGGCGAACTACATCAAGGCCATCGGCAAGGGCATCCGCAAGGTCATGTCCAAGATGGGCATCTCGACCTACCAGTCCTATTGCGGCGCGCAGATCTTCGACGCGGTCGGCCTCTCCAGCGATTTCATCGAAAGCTATTTCACGCGGCACCGCGACCACCATCGAAGGCATCGGCCTGCCCGAAGTGGCGGAGGAATCCATCCGCCGCCACGCGCTCGGCTTATGGCGATGATCCGCTCCACACCGAAATGCTCGATGTGGGCGGCATCTACCAATACCGCCTGCGCGGCGAAGACCATGCCTGGACCCCGACCAATGTCGCGCAACTGCAGCACGCCGTGCGCGGCGGGCCGGATGCAAAGGGTCACGAGAATTACGAGGCGTTTGCCGCCACGCATCAACGAACAGGCCGAACGCCTGCTGACCATTCGCGGCCTGCTGGAACTGCAGCGAGCGGAAACGCCGCTGTCCCTGGACGAGGTCGAACCGGCGGCCGAAATCGTCAAACGTTTCAGCACCGGCGCGATGAGCCTCGGCTCGATCAGCCACGAAGCGCATTCGACCATGGCCATCGCGATGAACCGCATCGGCGGCCGTTCCAACACCGGCGAAGGCGGCGAGGAACCGTTCCGCTTCACGCCGATGGAAAACGGCGATTCCATGCGCAGCCGGATCAAGCAGGTCGCTCCGGGCCGCTTCGGCGTGACGACCGAATATCTGGTCAATTCGGACGATATCCAGATCAAGATGGCGCAGGGCGCAAAGCCCGGCGAAGGCGGCCAGCTGCCCGGCCACAAGGTCGACAAGCGGATCGGCGCGGTGCGTCACTCGACGCCGGGCGTCGGGCCTGATCTCGCCGCCGCCGCATCATGACATCTACTCGATCGAGGATCTGGCCCAGCTGATCCACGATCTCAAGAACGTGCAGCCCAAATCGCGCATTTCGGTGAAGCTGGTGTCCGAAGTGGGCGTCGGCACGGTCGCGGCCGGCGTCTCCAAGGCGCGCGCCGATCATGTCACGATCTCCGGCTATGAAGGCGGCACAGGCGCATCGCCGCTGACCAGCCTGACCCATGCCGGGTAGCCCGTGGGAAATCGGTCTCGCCGAAACGCAGCAGACCCTGCTGCTGAACGATCTGCGCAGCCGCATCGCGGTGCAGGTCGATGGCGGTCTGCGCACAGGCCGCGACGTGGCCATCGGCGCGTTGCTGGGCGCGGACGAGTTCGGCTTCTGCCACCGCTCCGCTGATTGCGGCAGGCTGCATCATGATGCGCAAATGCCATCTCAACACCTGCCCGGTCGGCGTGGCGACGCAGGACCCGGTGCTGCGCGCACGCTTCACCGGCACGCCCGAGCATGTGATCAACTACTTCTTCTACGTGGCCGAAGAACTGCGCGCGATCATGGCCGAGATGGGCTTCCGCACGCTGGAGGAAATGGTCGGCCGGGTCGACCGGCTCGATACGCGCCGGGTGGAGCGCCACTGGAAGGCGCGACGGCGTCGATCTGTCGCGCCTGCTCCATCAGATCGACGCTGCCCGAAGGCCGCCGTCTGCATCACACCGATACGCAGGACCACGGCCTCGAAGCGGCGATGGACAATGATCTGATCGCACGCATGCCGGTCGGCGCATCGACACCGGCGAGCCGGTGCAGATTGGACGCGCAGATCCGCAACGTGCACCGCACCGTCGGCGCGATGCTGTCGGGCCGGATTGCCGAGAAATACGGTCACGCCGGCCTTCGCCCCGATACCATCCGGGTGAACTTCACCGGTGTTGCCGGGCAAAGCTTCGGCGCGTGGCTGGCCCACGGCGTAACGCTCGATCTGGTCGGCGATGCCAACGACTATGTCGGCAAGGGCCTGTCGGGCGGACGGATCATCGTGCGCGCTCCCGACGGCGCACCGCGCGCTCCCGATGAAAACATCATCGTCGGCAACACCGTCCTGTATGGCGCGATCGCGGGCGAAGCCTATTTCGAAGGCGTCGCAGGCGAACGTTTCGCGGTGCGCAATTCGGGCGCGATTGCGGTGGTCGAAGGCGCAGGCGACCATGCCTGCGAATACATGACCGGCGGCGTGGTCGTGGTGCTGGGCAAGACCGGGCGCAACTTTGCCGCGGGATGAGCGGCGGCGATCGCCTATGTGCTCGACGAGGACGGCACGTTCGCCGATCTGGTCAATCCGGCGCAGGTCGAGCTGGAGCGCATCGACGCCGATAGCCGGCAGAAGACGAAGGCGCCGGGCTACCCACGCCAGCGTCCGCAAAGCGTCCACGATTTCGGGCATGGGCGACATGCTGCGCCACGATGCAGCAGCGCCTGCGCATCCTGGTCGAGCGGCACAAGCTGCACACCGGCAGCGCCAAGGCCGCCGCCCTGCTGGACGATTGGGACGCCAGCCTCGCCAAATTCGTCAAAGTCATGCCGACCGACTACCGCCGCGCGCTCACGAACCTCGAAAACGAGCGTGACGAAGCGGCTTCGGAAGCGGCGGAATAAGGGTCAGTATCATGGGCAAAGAAACCGGCTTCCTCGAAATCGACCGCCGTGAGCGCGATTATATCGCGCCCGAAGAACGGCTGAAGAATTACCGCGAATTCATCAAACTCCGCCGGAAGAGCGAGCTGACGAAACCAGGCGGCGCGCTGCATGAATTGCGGCATCCCGTATTGTCACAACGGCTGTCCGGTGAACAACATCATCCCGGACTGGAACCACCTGGTCTATGAAGGCGACTGGAAGAACGCGCTGACCGTGCTGCATTCGACCAACAATTTCCCCGAATTCACCGGGCCGTATCTGCCCCGCCCCGTGCGAGGCGGCCTGCACGCTCAACATCGTCGACAATCCGGTGACCATCAAAAGCATCGAAGCGCGATCATCGACCGCGGATGGGAGGAAGGCTGGGTCACGCCGCAAGTTCCCGAAAAGACAGACCGGCAAGCGCTGTCGCCGTCGTCGGCTCCGGCCCCGCTGGCCTGGCCTGCGCGCAGCAACTGGCCCGCGCCGGCCACGCCGTCACCGTGTTCGAGAAGAACGACCGGATCGGCGGACTGCTGCGTTACGGCATTCCCGACTTCAAGATGGAAAAGCACCTGATCAACCGCCGTGCGGTGCAGATGGAAGCTGAAGGCGTGGTCTTCAAAACCAGCTCCGAAGTCGGCGTCGAAGTGTCGCTTCCAGGCCCTGCGCGAAAACTTCGATGCCGTGGTGCTGGCAGGCGGCGCGGAAGAAGCGCGCGCGCTCGACATTCCCGGGATCGGAGAATTAGCCGGCGTCCGGCTGGCGATGGAATTCCTGACCCAGCAGAACAAGCGCAATGCCGGCGACGACGAAGTACGCGCCGCGCCGCGCGGAACGCTGACCGCCGACGGGCAAGGACGTGATCGTCATCGGCGGCGGCGACACCGGTTCCGACTGCGTCGGCACGTCGAACCGGCAGGGCGCGAAGAGCGTGACCCAGCTGGAAATCATGCCCCAGCCGCCGGAGAAGGAAGACAAGGCGATGACCTGGCCCGACTGGCCGGTGAAAATGCGCACCTCCTCCAGCCACGAAGAAGGCGCGAACCGCGACTGGTGCGTCCTGACGAAGCGGGTGATCGGCGACGGCGAGACCGTGACCGGCCTCGAATGCGTCCGGATCGAATGGGACGGCGGCACGTTCAAGGAAGATCGAAGGCAGCGAGTTCACCCTGCCCGCCGACCTGATCCTGCTGGCGATGGGCTTCACCGGCCCGCAGAAGCGCGGCCTGCTCGACCGGGCGGGCGTCGCGCTGGACGGGCGCGGCAATGTCGCGGCGAACACGGACGATTACGCGACGAGCGAAGCCGGATATCTTCGCCTGCGGCGACATGCGGCGCGGGCAGAGCCTGGTCGTGTGGGCCATCCGCGAAGGCCGTCAGGCTGCGCGCGCGGTTGACGAAGCCTTGATGGGGGCGACCAGCCTTCCCCGTTAACGTTCACGACCTTCTAGACTTGATAGTAATCCCCCAATAGACCAAGTATTTATACATAAAAGCATCCCGGGCCTGATCGCACCCGGCAATGGGATGGAGGGGGAATTGTCGAACCTGCCGGTTTCGCCGCGCGACCTTTACTTGGTCGGCGTCTCCTTGGCTGTATTCTGCCTCGGAGCGCCCGCTGCGGCGCAGGAAATTTCGCCGCCCCAGAGCGGCGCGTTATCGCCATGCTCTCCTGAAGCGTGCGATGCCGTTTCGGCAGAAGCGAGCGGAGCAGCCTCCGCAAGAAGCGCTGCCCCCGCAAGCACCATCGCCCGCTGTCGATATCGATCTGGTCTGGACGCAATTTGCCTCCGCCTTCGATGGCCGCGACATCGCATCCGGCACGAATTATGGCGGGAAGGTCGATCTGTTCGCCACGATAGACGGGCAGGCGCTGGGGCTTGGTCAATCCGTCAGCATCAGCGTCCATCCGGAATTTCGCTATGGCGGCGACCCCAATGCGGAAATCGGCCTGCTGCCGGTCAATACCGCGCTCTTTTACCCCGTACGACGATGGCGAGCAGGTCGACCTTGCGATCAATGTCACGAAAAGCTGGGCATCGGGCGCGTCGCTCACCGTCGGCAAGCTCAATGCCCTCGACTATGTCGCGCAGATACCTGTCCAGGGCGGCGGCGGCCTGTCCGGATTTCGCAATCTCGGGATCGCGCTCCCGCCCAGCGCCATCGTCCCCGCCAATCTGACTGGCGCGCTGCTTACCGTGCCGACCGACAAAGCGATTTTCCGCCTGTGGGTCTACGACCCGTATCTGCAGTCGCAGCGGAGCGGCTTCGAAGATCCGTTTTCCACCGGGGTCGGCGGGCTCGCAATGGTCTCGTTCCCTACGAAATTCGGCGGAAAGCCCGGCCTGTATTCGCTCAAGCTGACCGGCACCACGCGGACAGGACCACCCGGAGAGATCCTTCCGGCGATCCTTCAGCCGATCCCGGGCGGCCAGTGGGGCAGGCAGAAAGGGACCGGGAGCGTAACGTTCTCGTTCCAGCAGTTCCTCGCGATGGACAAGGACAATCCCGGCAAGGGCATCGGCATTTTCGGGCAGGCCTTCCTGACAGACGGCGATCCCAACCCGCTGGACTGGAGCGCGTTCTTCGGTCTTTCGGGCGATATTCCCGGACGTCCTCAAGACCGCTTCGGCCTCGCCTATTTCCACTATTCACTCAGCAACGAATTGGAAGCCGACCTCTCGCCGTTCATCGAATTCGAGGACGAATACGGTGTGGAGGCCTATTACACGCTGGGCCTGACGGACTGGCTGAGCGCCAGTGCCGATGTCCAATATGTCAATTCCAGCATCGCCGTACGGGGCAATGCGGTGATCGGGACATTCGCTCTCCAGACGCGGTTCTGAAGCCCGCCTTACGGGCTGCCCGAAGGCAAGCTTTGGGCCGCACCCCAATCGATTTCGCCCCGGCCATGCCCACGCAGAAACGCATTGGTCCGGCTGAAAGGTTTCGACCCGAAAAATCCGCGGCGGGCCGAAAGGGGACTGGGATGCGGGCTGGCAATCACATGATGTGGCCCGCCCGTCAGTTCGGGAATGGTTTCGACCTTTTTCTGTGCGTGCGCGCCCCAGAGCAGGAAAACGGTCGGTTCGTCGCGCTTCGCCACTGCGCGGATTGCTGCATCCGTAATCGCTTCCCAGCCGCGCCTGGCATGACTGCCGGCCTGACCGCCCTCGACCGTCAGGCTGGTGTTGAGCAAGAGCACCCCCTGCCGCGCCCAATGCTCCAGATTGCCATCATACGGCGGCGCGGCACCCAGGTCGCTGCGCAGCTCCTTGTAGATATTTGCAAGAGACGGCGGGACTTTGACGCCTGCGGGGACCGAGAATGCAAGACCGTGCGCCTGTCCGGGCCCATGGTAGGGGTCTTGCCCCAAAATCACCGCACGCACCTCGTCCAGCGGCGTCAGCTCCAGCGCCCGCAAACGCTCTCCGCGCGGGGGATAGACCGTTTTGCCCGCATCCTCTTCGGCGCGCAGCCATGCACCCAACCGGCGCGCTTCGGGCGCCTGCAGCGCGGGCTCCAGCGCGGCGCGCCAGGAAGGGGGAACGGTGTCGTTCATCATACCAGATACTAGGCCGCATCGTGCGTGCGCGCCATGCACCCTTTCCCTCAATCCCCGATGGGCCTAGGAGCGCACTCCTATGGCTGTACATTTTCATGAAGAAGACCTTCCCGCCGGTGTCCTGCAGGGCGATGCGCCGCTTGCCGTGGATACCGAGACAATGGGTCTCGTCACCCGCGCGCGACCGGCTTTGCATCGTCCAGATCAGCGATGGCGGGCCGGACGAGCATCTGGTCCGTTTCAATCCAGGCAGCACCTATGATGCGCCCAACCTTAAAGCGATCCTCGCCGACCGGTCACGGATAAAGTTGTATCACTTCGCGCGGTTCGACCTCGCCGCGATCGAGCACTATCTCGGCGTCGAGGCTGCACCTGTCTTCTGCACGAAAATCGCCAGCAAGCTGGTCCGCACCTTTACCGACCGGCACGGCCTGAAGAACCTGGTCGAAGACCTGCTGGGCGAAAACATGTCCAAGCAGCAGCAGTCGAGCGACTGGGGCGGCCCCGACATCAACGAAGCGCAGCGCGATTACGCCGCCAGCGATGTCCGTTTCCTCCACCGGATGAAGGACGAGCTGGAAAAACGCCTCGAACGCGAAGGCCGCACCGAAATCGCGCAGGCGGCGTTCGACTTCCTGCCGACCCGCGCACGCCTCGACCTGATGGGGTGGGAGAACAAGGATCTGTTCAGCCACGAAGGCTGACAGGCAGACCCATGAGCGAGCGCATCGACAGTCAGGAATCCAAGGCGCTCAGGCGCGGGCGGCAACGCTTCGCCGCGCCCGGCGGTTTCCATGACAAACTGGTCCGCACTCTGGCTGTTGCCTTGCCGATGGGCGTTGGCGTTCTGGCGGCACTGATGATTGTCACCCCGCTGGCGCCGCGCGGCGAGGTCAGCTTCCTGCTCGACCGCGACAAGGTGGCTGTGATCGATGAGCGCCTGCGGGTCGACAACGCCATGTATCGCGGGACGGACAATCGCGGACGCCCCTTTTCGCTGACCGCCGACGAGGCCGTGCAGAGATCGAGCGAGGAAGGGATCCTTCGCCTCGATACGCTGGTGGCGCGGCTGCTGCTGCCCGAGGGACCTGCCAGCTTGCGGGCGGAAGGCGGCGAATACATGATCCGCGACGATCTGGTCGACGTCGACGGCACGCTGAGACTGACGGCGGCAGACGGCTACCGGCTCGCCGCGCGGGGCGTGTCCATCAAACTCGACGAACGCGAGCTTGTCGGCAGCGGCGGCGTCGAAGGGGAAATCCCGGCCGGGACGTTCTCTGCCGACGCATTGCGGATCAACCTGCCGGACCGGACCGTGACATTGACCGGAAATGCGCGCCTGCGCATGGTGCCGGGCGCACTGAGGAGTATGCAATGAGCCAGAGCGGCAAATCTCTCGCGGCGACCGCGATCCGTTCGGCAGGCCTCGGCTTTGCCGCGACGCTGGCATTGGCGGCGGGGATCCAGCTCAACGCACAGGCCATTGCGAACCACAATTCCAATGCCCCTGTCAGCTATGCGGCCGACCGCCTGGAATTGCAGGACCGCGAAAACCGCGTCGTACTCGCCGGCAATGTCGTCATCAGTCAGGCGGCCCTTACGCTGCGCGCCGGACGCACCATCGTGAACTACTCCGATGCCGGAAGCCTTTCGATCCAGCGTATAACGGCAACCGGCGGCGTGACCGTCACGCGCGGCAATGAGCGCGCATCGGGCGACGTTGCGGTCTACGACTTCAATCGCCGGATTATCACGATGGCCGGCAATGTACGGCTTGCCCGTGGCGGCGACACCCTGAATGGCGGACGCCTGACGATCGACCTTCGCAGCGGCATCTCCAGCGTCGATGGCAGCGCGTCGGGATCCAGCCCGGTTACCGGCGAGCCGTCCGTCTCTACCGGCGGGGATGGCAGGGTGTCGGGTACATTCAGAGTGCCCGACTGATTGTCAGCTTTCCAAGATGCGGTAAATGGATCGGCGAACTGGGGCGCTCCAGATAAGCGCGCGAAGCTCTTCTTTTTGCTCGAAGGCCGTTTTATTCTTGATGGCGTTTTGAAGCGCTTCGGTGACCTTGATGACACGGTTGTCTCCCCCTCCTCTCAAGGGGTACGTAGCCATCTCCATCACGAGATCCTTGCGATCGATGGAGATGAATCCAGCAGTCAAGAACAGCTGGAGCAAGGCAGACGGATGGCTGTTCGCCGAATGCATCGCGACGAGCCTGGAAGCGATGCGGTCCCTCTCCTTCTCGGATTGAGCGCAGCCGAGCGCCTCTACGAGCATCCCTGCCTGCAATGCGGGATAGCCCGCCAGGGGCGATTCCGATGCTGATTGAAACCGGTGCATATTATCGCAATCCGCTTCGCTTGAGAGTACTTTTACAGCGAGCGACGCAACATATGGATTGCCACGATGCTCGGCTACCAAGTCACTGAAGCGTTCCCACTGTTTCGTATTCTTGCGTATCTTTCCATAACGGGCCTGATCTTCCTGGAATTGCCCAAAAAGCTCACGCGCCGCAAGAAAGGGGTAATAATGATCGGTTTCTTCAAAGTTCGAACATTTTTCGAAAGGGTTACCGACTCGCGATCCGGCCGATCTGGCCCTTTCGGTTGCAATGAAGCATTCGAACCCGGTCTGCGGCTTATCGTTTATGCGAAGTGCTAAATTTCTCGCGATCGAACCGGATGGAGCGACTATCGAGGAGAATTCCCATTGGAGCCGCTCTTTAGCAGCGCTCTGATCGACCGGCATAATCAGGTTGCGACGATGAATCGTGTTACCATTGTTATCATCGAGACGAATGAAAATCACACTTCGCCCAGAGGAATTGACCTCTGCACGAAGCTTCAAGTCAAAGTCCGCGCTACTTTCCCCTCTTTGCGGCTGCGATACGATTGATGACGCAACACTTATTTCAGCTTGTTGTTTCGCCAACAGCAGGCCGCTCGCGTTCCCCGTAGTCGCTCCCTGATCGACGGCAGATAAAGGTGACACTTTCACGGTCGGCGGGGAATCGAAACGAAAAGCCTCGTCCACTTGCTGCGTATTTGTTGTAGGAGCCAGCACCAGAAGAAGCGCGACGCCGCAAGCGCTCCCTGCAAAAAAGCCGCGGCTTCTGAAAATTGGAGAGACTTCTGGAAATTCTCGTCTTTTTCGGTTCAGTATCCGATAGATTTGCGCTCGCGTCGTAATTTTGTTCAGGGGCTTTTTGCGGAGGCACTTGCACGGAGCTCGTACGCAGATGTCGGGCAATCTTGGGATAACCCACCTCAAGCGAGCCAATTTTCAATTCGTAGCTACCCGGTGCAATGTAAATGCATCCTTGTCCTACAGGATCATGGGTCGCGTAATAACGACGCAGAGTTTTGCGCAAGCGCGATACCTGCACCCTGACATAGCTGTCTGTAGTCTCATCGAAACTTTCTTCCCTCCCGAGGCCATCGAGAGCGACATCCCGCTGCGTTAAAGCCGTGGTGCGGGCCCCAACGGCCATTTCGTACAGGTAATTCAGCAATCGCGACTGGACCGGTGCCCTTTGAAAAGCCTCGCATTGCCTGACTATCTCATACTCTGACTGAAGTGCGTGCGACCGCCTTGTCATTGAAATTCCCCAATGTGATTGGGAAAAGTTACGTGGCGAAGGTTAAAAAATTGTTCATTCTTTACGCATCGTCGGTGTAACCTGGATCGCAGGCCCTTGTAACATATCGCTTTTTTCCATTGCAGCGTTACACACACCGTATGAAACTATGACTGCAGGCCAGTTACGGCGATTATTCTGGTCATGGCCATTCGCTCAATCATCTTTGCAACCTGCAGCCTTGTCCCGGCTGCCGTGCTCGCAGTCTCCGCTTCGGCACAACAGGTTGCTCCTGCGAAAAGCAGCGTGACGATTTTGAAAGGTGAGCGGATTTCAGTCCCTTCAACCGCATCTTCTTCCGAAATCGCAAAGAAGCTTCAGCGGATGGCCACAACATCACGGTCAAATGTAAAAATTCGTAAGTGTGCAGGTGAATTGGACCAATGCAAAATTCAGCAGACGGTCGCAATAAGAATGGTGGACTTCCAATGATGAACATTCCCAATCGGCGCAACACCGAGCGTGCTCGAACAGTTTTTCTGCCTGCGTATGTCGAGCGCGAAAACCGAATGGATATGGCTATCATGCGAGATCGTTCGTCGGGAGGCGCGCGTTTTTCAGCCAGGGCACCCTTCAGGGTGGGCGAACAAGTCCGCTATGAGACAGGGGATGGCGTTACGGCTCACGGCATTGTGAAATGGTGCCGCGAGAAGGCTTTCGGAGTAGAAAATACCCGCAGCTGCACCAGGCTCAAGAACTGTGAAAGTTACGGATATCGCTCGATCCGGATACCGTTCTCATTTCCGGTCGACTTGACCGCAGCCGATTTGAATAGCGCGGCAAAACTTCTGAACATCTCTCTGCTGGGCGGGTGCATCGAAACCGACCAGAAATTAAAAGTGGGCAAGCTTCTCAACTTGGAATGCTTCGGTGCCGTTTTCGAAGCTGCGACAGTCAAATGGATAAGCGGTGATAAGGTGGGATTGAAATGGGGCCGCGCTATGAAGTGTGGCGGCCTCGCTACTTTCCTGGACCATTTGCAGCAGAGCGGTAGGTCGCGCTTCGCACCCTCTTTTCTGATGAACCGATAGTCTTCTAAAAGCCTCTTAATGGACCAGTGCCCTTGTCCAGACGCCGCTGGACGAAAAATACCGGTCCCGCGTCCTCCAGCTTGATCGCGAGAGCCGTCAGCAGCAGCAGGGGCGAGAGTGCAAGCAGTGCAGCACCGGACAGCAGGGTATCGAATGCGCGCTTCACGAAACGGTCGCGCATTCCCAGCGGGCCGGCCGATACTACCAGCGAAAGCGTGCCGTGATCGTTTGCCAGTCGCAGCGGGCGCAGGTCGTTGAGGCGCTCTGTCACGATGTGCCCGTTCACGCCCGCAGAGCGCAGGACGAAAGTCCATTCGTTGCGCCGCTCGATCGGGCAACTGATCAGGACGCGGTCCATATTGGCCATTACATGACCCAGCTTGTTGAGGGCGTGCGGATCGTTGGGATCGGGCCTTATGCCCTGTTCCTGCGCGTCGATCTGGATCGCATGCGGCAGCGGCACTTCGGGACCGTTATCGCGGATGACGAGGACATTGGTCAGCGACTGGCCCCACGGCTTCCACGCACCGGCAATGGCGTAGCGCGACACGAGGAGACCGATCGGCCGAAATGACAATGCCGAGCGTGAACATTACGCGCGAATATCCGACCGTCTGCAGGTAAAACGTGATAAGGGCCAGCAGGGCCGCCGTCATCAGCAGCGTGAATACCGCGCGCAAAGCGCCGTAACGCCAGTTTTCCATCGATCGCATCGAATAGACGCAGTTGTAGAGGCCGATCGTGATGAAAAGCAGTGTTAGAACCTGCGCCTGCGCCATGACGCCCGGGGCAGCAAACGTGCGAATGCTGATCCAGCTGGCAATGGCGAAACTCAACAGAAGGATAGCGACATCCATCAGCATGAAGCCGGCATAGATACGAAGCCGCCGCTTCTCGAGCGATTTCAGCCAGCGGCAGATCGTCCGTCAGGTCTTCGCCGAATGGGGAGGCGGTGCACCTGCCTCGCTGTTTTTCCGCGTAGCCCGCGATGTTTATCGACCCGCTTCTTCTTGTGGCGATTCCGTCAGGGACGCCCGCGACCTCGCGCTCCAACGCGCGCTATTTGTGTTAGCTCGTGGCGTAGCAGTGTCCCCGCCTGCTGGCTGTTGGAAAGCATCTGGCGGTGCAGCGAAGTCAACCGCGCGACAAGCCGGTCGAGGTTCGGCCCACGCCACGTGGCCAGTTGCTCCTCGATATCGCGCGCTTCCTTGAAGAAGATGCGCCGCGCCTGCTTTTCCGACGCGACGAAGCCTGCAACATCGCCGCTGCGTCCCAGCCGCGCGGCCAATTGGGACAGCTGGGCCACACGCCGTTCGATGGCGAGGAGTACGGTGACGGGATTGGTGCCGGTCGCCTCCATCCGGGCGATCTCGGCGGGCAGAGCGTTCGCACGGCCCGACAGCGCAACATTGACGATCGGCATGAAACCGTCCTCTTCCGTCTTCGCGCCGATTTCGTCCCACACTTCGCGGGTGACCGAGGCAGGCCGGTCCTGCGCGCTATCGAGATAGACCGACAGTTTCTCGATCTCCGCTGCCGCCAGCCGCTGGTCCAGACCAGACGCACGCGCGACACGCTCGGCCATGTCGCCTTCCATCCTGAGGCCCGCCTTGTCGGCCAGATCGCGGACCGTGCCGGTCATCGAGCGGATGTCGGGCGGATAGAACATCGCCACCAGCGCATCGTCGCGGTTCGCAAGCAGCTTCGCCGTGCGGGATTTGTCGGTCGCCGAGGTCGCGACGATCAGGACAGGACAGGCTTCGCCTTCGCCCTCCAGGTGGATTTTCAGCGCATCGTGCGCCTCTTCGCCGTTTGCCCGGACGAAGATGTGACGCGTGTCGCCGAACAGCGAACTGGAGCGTGCCTCGTCGGACAGCAGGACCGGATCGCGTTTGATGTCGCCGCCCGACAGCTCGACCCGCTCGCCCGGGTCGGTCAGCAGCGCATGGATCTGCGCGGCAGCTGCGCTGGAGCCGGCTTCGTCGGGACCACAAAAGAAGAACGTGCGGCACTGCGCCGCGGCGCTACGTGCCTTGCCGGCAAAGGCCGACTGGTTGACCTTCATTGGCCCTCACGGCCCAGCAAGGCCAGCCTTGTCACCACGCGATCTGCCACTTCGACGGCCAGCCGTTCCAGAGCGGTCTGCTCTGCTGCAATAACGGCGTATTCGCTGGAGACCACGTCGATTCCGACATCCGAACCTGCCGTTGCATCGAGAACGATCGTATCGGTTGCCGTATCGACCAGCTGGTACCGCGCCCGCAGCGTCCGGCGCTCGCGCCCGATCGTATCGTCGCCCAGCAGGCCGAGGCCTTCCAGTTGGTCGTCGAGCCGCACGTCGAGACGATAGCGCGCCGAACCTGCCTGCGCCTGTCCGGCCGACAACCGGTCACGAAGTTCGTTCGAGACCAGCCACCCGGCGCGGCCCGGTATCGGGGAGACATCGACACTGCCCAGCACCTGTCCTGCAGCCCCGCTCGCGCCGCCAGAATAGAGGGGCTGCAAGCTGCACGCGGAAAGCGCGGAGGCTGCTGCAAAAGCGAAAAGGAGCGAGGCGGTACGCATCAGGTGACGATATTCACCAGACGGTCCGGCACCACAATGACCTTACGAACTTCGGCGCCGTCCAGCGACCGCTGGACCTTCTCGCTTGCGAGAGCGAGCGCCTCCAGCTCGTCCTTGGGCAAGCCCTTGGCGACCGTCAGCGTATCGCGCAGCTTGCCCTTGTGCTGGACGGCGATGGTCACCTCGTCATCGACCAGCATGGCTTCGTCGACGACGGGCCACGGCGCGGTGGAGACGAGGCCTTCGGCGCCCATCTGCGCCCAGCCTTCTTCGGCCAGATGCGGCATCATCGGTGCGATCAGCAGCAGCAGCGTGCGGATCGCCTCGCTGCGTTTGCGGCCGAGGTTTCCGCCTTGTCGATCGCGCTGGCGAGTTCGTAGATCCGGGCCACCGCCTTGTTGAAGGACAGCGCCTCGATATCCTCGGCCACCGCAGCGATGGTCTGGTGCATCTTGCGCGAGAGAGCCTTGTCTTCGCCGGTCGCATCGGCGTCGTACTGGCCGAACAGGCGCCACGGCGCGCTGGACGAAGCGCCAGCAGCCCTCGATCCCGCTTTCGGACCACGGAAGGTCGCGTTCCGGCGGGCTGTCGCGACAGCATGAACCAGCGCACGGCATCCGCGCCATACCGGTCGATGATCGTGTCGGGATCGATGACGTTGCGTTTCGACTTCGACATCTTGATGACGCGGCCGACCGTTACCGGGAAGCCGTCGGCTTTCAGCTTCGCACCATTGCCGTCGCGGTCCACTTCGTCGGGCGCGAAATAGCTGATGCGGCCATCGCCGGGCGCGCGGCGGCTATAGGTCTCGTGCGTCACCATGCCTTGCGTAAACAGGCTGGCGAACGGCTCCTTGAAATCGATCTGGCCGATGTGACCCAGCGCACGCGTCCAGAACCGGGCGTAGAGCAGGTGCAGGATCGCATGCTCGATACCGCCGATATATTGTTCGACCGGCAGCCATTTTGCGACTTCCTCGCGGTCGAACGGCTTGTCGGCCGGCTGGCTGGCAAAGCGCAGGAAATACCACGAGCTGTCGACGAAGGTGTCGAGCGTGTCGGTCTCGCGCATCGCCTCGCCGCCGCATTTGGGGCAGGTCGTGTGCTTCCATGTCGGATGGCGCACCAGCGGATTGCCCGGCGTCTGGAAATCGACATCTTCGGGCAGTTCGACCGGCAGGCTGTCCTTTGCAACCGGCACGACGCCGCAGCCACATTTTCTCCGGCGCAGTGCACGAAGGGGATCGGTGTGCCCCAATAGCGCTGGCGCGACACGCCCCAGTCGCGCAGGCGCCAGACGGTCTTGCCCTCGCCCCAGCCGCCTGATTCGGCGCGGGTGATGACGTCCGCCTTGGCGGTTTCGACGTCCATGCCGTCCAGGAAATCGGAATTGACGATGACTCCATCCCCAACCTCCGCTTCCGTGCCCATCGGCGCGTCGGCTTGAGCAGGGTCGGATGCGACCACGCGGGTGACAGGCAGATCGTATTTGCGGGCAAATTCGATGTCGCGCTGATCGTGTCCGGGAACGCCCATCACCGCGCCGGTGCCATATTCCATCAGCACGAAATTGGCGATGAAGACCGGCAGCGGCTCACCGGTAAACGGATGCTTCGCCGTAATCCCGGTGTCGAAGCCCAGCTTCTCGGCCGTTTCCAGCTCGGCTGCCGTCGTCCCGCCGCGCTTGCACAGCGCGATGAATTCGGCCGCCTCTTCGCTGTCCGCCGCCACGCCCTGGGCGATCGGATGGTCGGGCGCGACGGCCACGAAGCTGGCGCCGAAGATCGTGTCGGGGCGGGTCGAATAGACCTCGCACTTTTCGCCGTTCGGACAGGTCGAAGGCGAATTGCAGACCCTGCGACTTGCCGATCCAGTTTTCCTGCATCAGCCGGACCTTGTCGGGCCAGTCTTCGAGGCTGCCCAGACCGTCCAGCAGCTCGTCGGCGAAGTCGGTGATCTTGAGGAACCACTGGTCGAGCTTGCGCTTCTCGACCTCTGCGCCGCTGACGCCAGCCCTTGCCGTCGATGACCTGCTCGTTGGCGAGCACGGTCTGGTCGACCGGGTCCCAGTTCACTGTCGCCTGCTTGCGGTAGACGAGGCCCGCTTCGTACAGGTCGATAAACAGCGCCTGCTCGTGGCCGTAATAGTCCGGCTCGCAGGTGGCGAGTTCGCGGCTCCAGTCGAGCGCAAAGCCCAGGCGTTTCAGCTGGGCGCGCATGTTGGCGATATTGTCCCTGGTCCATCCGCCGGGATGCACGCCCTTTTCCATCGCGGCATTTTCGGCCGGCATGCCGAACGCGTCCCAGCCCATCGGATGCAGCACTTCGTGGCCCGTCATCCGCTTGTAGCGGGCCAGCACGTCGCCCATCGTGTAATTGCGGACATGACCGATATGGATGCGCCCGCTGGGATAGGGAAACATCTCGAGCACGAAGCTCTTCGGCTTGTCGCTATTGCTGTCGGCCTCGAAAACGCGGGCTTCGTCCCACGCGGCCTGCCAGCGCGTGTCCGCCTGCCCGGATCGAAGCGGGACTGGGAGTCGGCGTCGGTCATGAAATTACTCCGAACGGGCCCAGAGATTAGGCGCTGCAGTTGATTAGCCGACGGCCTGGCGGCGCAGTTCGCGTGCCTTGGTCAGGATGATGTCTTCCAGCTTCTGCACGGTGGCCGCCTGCACGGGCGCATCGACCCATGTGCCGGCCTGTGCGACCTGGCGGCTGGCAGCGACCCGCAGGGCATCGGCCCGCAAATCCTGATCGAGAATCGAGACGGTCACCTTGACCCGCTCGCCCGCATTGGAGGGATTGGTGTACCAGTCGGTCACGATCACCCCGCCCGCGCTGTCGGCCTGAAGCAGCGGCGCGAAGCTCACCGTTTCGAGGCTGGCGCGCCAGAGATAGGAATTGACGCCGATGGTGCTGATCTGCGCCGCGGCCAGATCGGCCTGCGGGCGATCATTACCGCCACCACAGGCGGAAAGACCCGCGACTGCGGCCCCGAGAAGAACGGCCCGGAGAGTGCGTCCGGCGCCCGTTTTTGCGCCAATCTTTGATGTGGTTTTTGCAATCGTCATGGCGGATGTCGTGTCCCGGTCTGGTCGGTGAATCATGTGAAAGGCTCTCTTTAGTCGTGCCCTATGCCACTGCCCTATAGCCTTGGCATGCCTCGCGGCAAGCGTCGTGCGCCATCGGCAGAGTAAGTGTGCGGTGGGCACAGGCAATGTCCGTGGCACTTTCTGACCTTCGGGCGTTTATGGCGAATGAATGGCGGGCCCGGTCGCGACTCTGTGGGTTCGGTGTCACACCTCGGCACGAAACGTCGTTCAGCTTGTGGAAAAACTGGCTTTCGTACATCGTGCACCATAGTTTTCGCAGAGTTGACGAGTCGCCCGGCGGGCAATTTCGTCACCGATGATAAAAATTCAGTCCGGGATTTCCGGTAACAGGGGGCTAGAGGATCACGATGCGTAGCGCACTTCGACAGGCAATTCAGCGGGGCTTCGCTCCGCTCGCCGTCTGTGCTGCGGTCATTGCCGTGCCGACTGCCAGCTTCGCGCTCGCCTCGGTCGATCTCGCCCCTGCCGAAAATGCCGGACCCGTTCTGCCGTTCACGCCTGCAAGCGTCGACCCCGTCCTCGCGGAACGTGTGGCGAACCGCTATGCCGCTGCGCGCAAGGCCATCCGGTTCACGCCGGCAGGCCGGGCACAGGCCGAAGATCGCACGATCACGGTCGCAGTCCGCGTCGACGAGAAAGAAGCGCGGGCCATCTCCGTCCGCACGGCTGTCGCTTCGGCACAGGCCGCACCGGGCCGCCGCTCGGTACAGGACATCGCACCGTCGCGCTTCGATCTCGGCATTTCGCGCGGCTATCAAAGTTTCGCGAAGCCTGCTGCCAAGCTTCCTTCGCGGCGTAGCACGGGTCGAAATGCCCGATCTCGCCGAGTTCAAGCCGAAGGAAGGCACCGCACCTGAAAAGCCGAGCCGTTTCCAGCCGCGCCTTTCGCTCGGCAACGATCAGCCGCTGGGCCGCGCTCCGCGCACGCTGGAATCGCAGGGTGAACAATCGGTCGAACTGGGCGGCAGCTTCCGCGTGTCGCGCAATATCGACCTGACCGCCGGCGTCCGCCTCTCGCAGGAGCGTGACCGCCTTGCGCCGCTGACCGACGGTACGGAAGACGACCAGTCGGTCTATGTCGGAACGCAGCTGCGCTTCTGACCCTCGCCCCCGGGCGATCATCTTTCACAAATACGTATGATCGACCTCGCTCCGGCGGGGTTTTTCTTTGCCGCGCCCCGATGCTGACGCTACGTCATGCAGAGAGCTGGCAAAGCCAGCCATGGGACGGAGCACCTGATATGGCAAAAGTAGCAATTGTAACCGGCGGAACGCGGGGCATCGGCCGTGCCATCTGCGAGACCCTGAGAGACGATGGCTTCACCGTCGTCGCCAATTACGGCGGCAATGACGAAGCGGCGAAAGCCTTCACCGCCGAAACCGGCATTCCCGCCTATAAGTGGGATGTCGGCGATCATCACGCCGCACAGGCGGGCTGCGAGAAGGTGGCAGCGGAAGTCGGCGAGATCGACGTTGTCGTGAACAATGCCGGCATCACCCGTGACGGCACGCTGATGCGCATGAGCTATGACGACTGGCACGATGTCATGCGGATCAACCTGGGCGGCTGTTTCAACATGGCCAAGGCGTGCTTCCCCGGTATGAAAGACCGCAGCTGGGGCCGGATCGTCAATATCGGATCGATCAACGGGCAAGCGGGCCAGTACGGGCAGGTCAATTACGCCGCTGCGAAATCCGGCATTCACGGCTTTACCAAGGCGCTGGCGCAGGAAGGCGCGCGGTTCAATGTGACCGTCAACGCTATCGCGCCGGGCTATATCGACACCGACATGGTCGCCGCCGTGCCGGACAATGTGCTGGAGAAAATCGTTGCAAAAATTCCTGTCGGGCGTCTGGGCCAGGCCAGCGAGATTGCCCGCGGCGTCTCGTTCCTGTGTTCCGACGATGCAGGGTTCGTGACGGGCTCCACCATGAGCATCAATGGCGGCCAGCACATGTATTGAAGCCGCCCCCTCCGGTGGCGGCGGGCAGAACCGCGCAGCGCACCGGACGGTTTTTCACTTACGCGAGAAAATAGCCCACTACGCGCCAGGTCCCGTTTTCGCGCATCAGCGTCACGGTCTCGATCACCGCGTCCTGATTTTCGAAATCGGTCTTGAAGCGCTGGAGCGTGTACCCCATGGGCGGCGCGTTCACGACCTGCTGCGACAAGGGGACACGCTTTTTGACGGCGCCCAGCGGCGGACGCACCATTTCTGAAGCCTCGATCCATTTATCGACGCTGTTGTTCGGCGAACTTCGGAAGGCCTCCCCTGCTGCATCCCAGCTGGCCTGCCAGTCCGCACGATCGACCATGGCGAGCCAATCCTGCGCAGCCGCCGTAACAGCCTCATCGGTCGCAGCTTGCGACGTCTGAGCAGCGTCCATCGGTGCGGCGCTATCTGCAGCGGGATGGGACGCCAGCGTGATGGCTAGGAACAAGGCTATCATGAAACAAACTCCTGCAACGGTCAGGACGGGGAGCTTCCCCGCCAGCCGGCTTCGTGCCGACTGATGTGTTTGTTCCATGCCGGTGGCGGCCGGGTCAGTCCCCAAATCCTTGCCTGCAAGCGATTTGCGGGGTGCAGCCTCCGCCGCATCGAGCAGCCTTGCCGCCTCTTTCGAGCTGGTCACCCCCAGCTTGCGGCGGGCGACCCGAAGGCGGTCGTTTATCGTGTGTACCGACAGGCCGAGAGCACGCGCCATAGACTTCGCATCATGCCCGCGCAGCACAAGGCGCAGCGTCTCCTTCTCCTTGTCGGTCAGGTGATCGATGTTCGAAGTGGCGGCCATTCATGCAGAGCCTAACTGCACACGCGCACGCGGCCCACCCCAAAAAATTCGTGGTACTGCCGCAAGATGCAGGCTTAGGATGAAGGTCATGGCCGCGCCCTATCATCCGCCCGTCAAACGGTCTGTCGAGATTGCCGGACACAAGACGTCCGTCAGTCTGGAGCCACTGTTCTGGGAGCTGCTACGCGAGGCTGCGGAAACGCGTTCCACACCGCTCAACGCCCTGATTGCGCAAATCGACGCCGAAAGATTGGAAGCGGACGAGCCCACCGGACTGGCAGGCGCGATCCGTTTGTGGGTCACGGCCGACCTCCGTGGCCGGCCGTCACCTGATTCGGTAAGACGCGTTCAGTAGTTTGCGGGCGGATCGCTGGCGGGGAAGCTTTCGTCGCTTTCCTCGTCCGTCTTGGTCCATTCGCGCTTCGGCTTGTCGCCCATCGCTTCGGGACCGGCATCGCGGTGGCGGCCCTCGGCCTGTCCATCGGCAAATGCCACGCCGTTTTCGTCGAATTTCTTGTCGGTCTTTTCGCTCTTGTCGGTCTTGTCGGTCATTGCCTTGTATCCCAGATAGCCGAGCGCTCCGAGAATGGCGGTTCTTAGCAGTGCCATCGAATGTCTCCTTTGCGCCGTTGATGGTCGTGGGTGTTCAACGGGCGAGAGACGCGATGGGTCCGGGAAAGAGTACTCTTGGGGGTCCGTTTAGTCGTCGACCCGTTCGATATCGGCGCCGACCAGCTGCAGTTTTTCCTCCAGCCGCTCATATCCGCGATCGAGGTGGTAGATGCGGCGGACCTGCGTTTCGCCCGTCGCCGCCAAAGCTGCGATAATCAGGCTCATCGAGGCACGAAGGTCGGTCGCCATGACTTCCGCGCCTGTCAGGTCGACAGGACCGCGAACGATGGCCGTGCGGCCCTCCGTTTCGATCTCTGCGCCCATGCGCGTCAGTTCGGGCACGTGCATGTAGCGGTTCTCGAAAATCGTTTCCTTCAGAACCGACGTACCCTCGGCCTTGCACAGCAGGCTCATCAGCTGGGCCTGCATATCGGTGGCCAGCCCCGGGAAGGGCGCCGTCGAGAGATTGGTCGCCTTCAGCGGGCCGTTGGCTGCGATCCGGACGCCGTGCTTTTCCTCGGTAACCTCGACCCCGATATTGCGCAGCGCGTGGTTCGTGGATTGCATATCGCCCGCATCGGCGCCTTCCAGGAACACCTCGCCGCCGGTAATGGCTGCGGCGCATGCATAGGACCCCGCCTCGATCCGGTCCGGCATGACCTTGTAGGTCGCACCGTTCAGCTTCTTCACGCCGTGGATCGTCAGGTCGGACGTACCGATGCCCTCGATCTCGGCGCCCATCGCGGTGAGCAGATTGCACAGATCGACGATTTCGGGCTCGCGCGCGGCGTTGAACAACCGGCTGGTGCCCTTCGCCAGAACCGCCGTCATCAGGGCGTTTTCGGTCGCACCGACCGATACCACCGGGAAATCGAAATCGCCGCCGGGCAGGCCGCCATCGGGGGCACTCGCCTTCACATAGCCCTGCGCCAGTTCGATCTCGGCCCCGAAGGCTTCGAGAGCTTTCAAATGGAGGTCGATCGGGCGGTTGCCGATCGCGCAGCCGCCGGGCAACGACACTTTCGCCTCGCCCATACGCGCCAGCATTGGGCCAAGCACCAGGATCGAGGCGCGCATCTTCCGCACGAGATCATACGGAGCGACCGTGCTGGTAATGTGGTTGGCCTCGAACGTAACGACGCGCCCGAAATCCTCGGGCCGCTTGCCGCGAATGCCGGTCGCGATGCCGAACTGCGTCATCAGATGCTGGAAACCGTCGATATCCGCGAGACGCGGCAGATTGCGCAGCGTCAGCGGTTCTTCGGTCAGAAGCGCGCAGGGTATCAGCGTCAGGGCCGCGTTCTTCGCGCCTGAAATGGGAATTGTGCCCGACAGGCGATTGCCGCCGCGAATTATCAGTTTGTCCATGACTAGCCCCCTACCCCGTTTCACCTGATTGGCAAATGTGCCCGCGAGAATCGCCCCGTCGAACAGGGAATCCGCAGCTGCGTTTGCGTTCCGGAAATTGAGGGGTAAACCAGTGACCATGAACCAGCACAAACCGATCAAGAAAGCCGTATTTCCCGTTGCCGGACTGGGCACTCGTTTTCTCCCTGCGACCAAGGCCATTCCCAAGGAAATGCTGCCCATCGTCGACCGGCCGCTGATCCAGTATGCGGTCGATGAAGCGCGAGAAGCCGGGATCGAGCAGATGATCTTCGTCACCGGCCGCGGCAAGACGGCCATCGTGGAACATTTCGATGTGGCCTACGAGCTTGAAGACACGATGCGCGAACGGGGCAAAGACCTCGGCGTTCTGGAATCCAGCCGCTTTACTCCCGGCGACATCATCACCGTGCGCCAGCAAGTCCCGATGGGGCTGGGCCACGCGATCTGGTGCGCCCGCGCCATTGTCGGCGACGAGCCCTTTGCCATTTTCCTGCCGGACGAACTGATGGTGGCGCACAAGGGCAATACCGGCTGCATGAAGCAGATGGTCGATGCCTATAACGACACGGGCGGCAATCTGATCAGCGTCCTTGAAGTGCCCGAAGACGAGGTTTCCAGTTACGGCGTCATCGACCCCGGCGCGGTGGATGGCACCTTGACCGAGGTTAAGGGGCTGGTCGAGAAACCCCCCGTCGCTGAAGCGCCGTCGAACAAGATCATCTCCGGACGCTACATCCTGCAACCCGAAGTCATGCGGGTGCTGGAAGATCAGGGCAAAGGCGCCGGCGGTGAAATCCAGCTGACCGACGCGATGGCCCGGATGATCGGGACGCAGCCGTTCCACGCCGTTACCTTCGATGGCCGCCGCTACGATTGCGGCAGCAAGACAGGTTTTGTCGAGGCGACACTGGCACTGGCTCTGGAGCGCGAAGACATGGGCGCAGATGTGCGCGCGATCATGGAGCGGTTGCTCGGTTAGGCGCAAAATCTCCGCGAGCGGCAAGGAGGCCGACAGGCGGAGAAGCGCGCAATGGGGACGTCAGATGCCAGGGGAGCACGTGTCCCCCGGCATCTCATTTTCATTCCGGAGAGCGATCCCGGAGCTCTTTTTTGTCAGATGCCCGGCTCGTTTTCACCTGCGTCTTCGCCTCGGGCGTTTTCTCAGGCTCTGCCTGAGCGACTCCCTTTACCAGCCCGTCCAGTGACGATCCGTCGAGGCCCAGTTCTTTCATCAGACCATCCAGCACCGGCGCCTGAGCACGATAGGCAAGTGCCGCCGACACCGCATCGGAGGCAAGATTGCCACTGCCGCTACCACCGTGAGAGCCGTTACCGCCGGTGCCGGATGAATTCCCACTCGAACCGCCATTGGTCAGGCCGTCCACCTGAACAATCTTGATGGATTCGATCGCTTCCATCGGCTTGGCGCTTTCGGAGATGACCTCCGGAAGCACCTTCAACAGGGCCAGCTTGGTCTGCAGGCTGATTTGGTCCAGCGAAAGGATGTTCGCCGCCTCATTCACAGCCCGCTGACCAGCCGCTTCGACTTCGAAGCGAACGCGCGCTGCATCGGCGCGCAGCTTTTCGGCCTCCGATTCGCCTTGGGCATCAAGACGCAAGGCTTCTGCGCGGTTCGATGCTGCATCCTTCTCGGCCTCGGCCTCGACCTTGACCTGAATTGCTTCGCGCTCGGCTTGCCGCGAAGCTTCGATCAACTCGATCTTCTTCTGGCGCTCGGCAATTTCGCTTTCGCGGGCGGTAGTTACCTGTTCTTCGGCGGATACCGCTTTTGCGCGGGCTTCGTCGGCCTCGGCCTTGGCCTGGCTTTCTTCGCGGCTCTTGTTCTGGACCGCGATTTGCTGTTCCTGCCGGGCGATTTCGAGAGCACGCGTCTGGTCGATGCGCGCCTCTTCGACCAGCCGGTCCGCCTCGATCTGCTGGCTGTCTATTTCGCGTTTGGCCGTGATCCTTGCAGCATCGGCTTCTTGGCTTCGTTCCGCCTGTTCGCGCGCAATTTCGGACATTTGCTTGGCGCGGCGCATCTCGACCTCGCGCTCCTGTTCCAGGCGGGCATACTCATTGTCTCGCCCGATCTCGAAGCTACGCTGGTCTGCTTCCAGGTTCTTCGTTTCCATCTGGACCCGGGTATCCTGTTCGATATCGTTGCGGATCTTCTTTCGGGCCTCGATCTGTTCGGTCAGCTTGGTCAGGCCCTCGGCATCGAAGGCATTGTCTGCATTGAAATGCTCGATCGAAGTCTGGTCCAGGCCGGTCAGGGAAACCGATTCCAGTTCCAGCCCGTTCATCGCCAGATCGTTGGAGCTGACCTGCTGCACCTTCTGCACGAAATCTGCGCGCTGTTCGTGCAATTCATTCATGCTCATACCGGCGGCAACCGAGCGTAGGGCATCGACAAATTTGCCTTCCACCAAGTCTTTCAGCGCATCGGGAACCATCGTTCGCTGACCAAGCGTCTGGGCAGCCATGGCAATGGCCGCTGCGTCCGGCCTGACCCGCACATAGAATTCGGCCTTCACATCGATCCTCAATCGGTCGAGGGTAATGAGAGCGTCGACATTCTTGCGTTCCACTGCCAGCCGCACGGTATTCATGTTGACCGGCATCGTCTCGTGAAGGACGGGAAGGACCATCGCGCCGCCATCCATGATGACGCGTTCACCGCCAAAACCGGTTCGGACGAAAGCAACTTCCTTTGTCGCGCGCCGATATAGGCGGGTGATGGTCACGACGATGATGAGCAAGAGGAGGAACGCTCCTCCAGCCCAGATGCCGATGCCGATCAGATTTTCCATCTAATTTCCTTCCCAAGGTATTTCATCTGCTGCAGTTCGTGGCGCGGCGTCGCTGCTATGCTGGCGACAGGATATTTTCCTGAAGCTTCACGCCGAAAAAGATTTCCCCTTCGCGGCGCACCAATAGCGTCTGCTCCCCTTCGACCAATTGCGCGCCTTCTTCATGCGGTTCGACCATGATGTAATGCGGGCGACCGTGATGATCGCGAACGCGCGACCGTGCGGGCGAGCCCCGGCGTGCCGTCCCCGTCGTCACTTCGGCGCGGCGACCGACCAGAGTCTCCAGAGTTACTGCAGTGGTCTCGTCGCGCGGCAGGATATGTCCTATCGGCCGCACAAGACCGGCGGTCACTGGAAGGCTGGCTGCGGCCGCAAGCAGGGCAGCAGCAACAGCGTCTAATGGTGCGCCAAGCAAATTCAGAGCGAGCATTTGCCCGCTCACGCCGATGGCAGCAAAAGTGAATAGAAACGTGGCGAACCAGATGGTCAGCGGGACGCGGCCGAATCCAAGCAGGCTGGCAAAAGCTGCCCCCGGCCCGCCGCCCGGATTGCCATCGCTGTCGAATTCTGCATCCAAATCGGCATCGCCGCCGATATCGAGGCCCGAAACCTGCACAATTGCAAGCAACGCCATAATCATCAGCGCCACGGCAAAAGGTAGATTGTGATCGGCAAGCAGATTCAAGAACTGTCCCTGCCGATTACTAGCTCCATGCCCCTGCGCTTCTTCCCCATGAGCAATCGCTAGCAGCAAATCATCGCGCGGACCACTACATTTGCCGCTTTAATGAAGCGACTGTGCCGATTTCGGCAATTGATACCGGAGGCAGACCAGCCTATCTCTATAATGTCAGCCCGCCATCGACCACCAGCGTCTGCCCCAGAATATAGGACGACAGCGGCGAGGCCAGAAACAGCGCTGCGCCGGCCATTTCGGACGGCTCGCCCATCCGGCCGAGCGGGATTTTTGCCAGTGCGCCTGCCAGCCGGTCGGGGTGATCGGTGGTGACTTTGGTCATCTTGGTGGCGACGAAGCCCGGAGCGATGCCGTTTACGCGGATGCCCTCGCCGGCCCACGCTGCTGCCAGGTTCTTCACCAGCGCCACGGCGCCCGCTTTGGACGCGCCATAGGCCGGGTTGCCGATGGTGGCGTGGAAGGCTGCGGTGGAACTGACCACGATCAGCGCACCCCTGGCCTCGGCCAAAGCCGCACGGGTATGGCGCGCGCAATCCATGACGGAAGTCAGATTGGTAGCGACCACCCGGTCCCAGCCGTCGCGCTCGAATTCGGCGCGGCGATACTCGACAGCGCCCTGGCAGCAGACAACCACGTCCAGCGCACCCGGTATCGGCGTCGCTTCGATCTGGGCGATATCGGTTGCGTCGACCTGCGCGTAGCCGAGGCCCGACAGGTCGCTGCCATCCTCGCCGTCGTAATCGGCGGCGCTTGGGCGCGTCCCCCACACCTTCACCTCCGCGCCGCGATCCAGAAACGCACGGGCAATCCCGTTGCCGATACCGCTGGAGCCGCCAATGACCAGCGCCCGTTTGCCGGAAAAATCGAGCGGGTCGGTCATGTGGTCGTCTCTTTCGCAGTGAACCTGATCGGCAGCGTCTTCAGCCCGCCGACAAAGGTCGAGCTGGAACGGCGTGCCTCGCCAGCAAGTTCGACCGTCTCCAACCGGTCGAGCAGCGCTTCGAACAGGATCCGCATTTCCAGCCGCGCCAGATGCAGTCCGAGGCACTGGTGCGCGCCCGCCCCGAAAGCGAGATGGCGATTGGGGCTGCGTGCGGCATCGAACCGGCGCGGGTTCTCGAACTGCGCCGGATCGTGATTGGCCGCGACGTAATTCATCATCAACCAGTCACCTCGCGCGATTTTCTGCCCGCCAAGCTCGGTGTCTTCGGCCGCCGTCCGCATGAAATGCTGCACCGGCGTGGTCCAGCGGATCGCTTCTTCGACGATACCGGGCAGCAGGCTGCGATCTGCCTTTACGCGGGCAAACTGCTCCGGGTCTTGCGCCAGCGCCAGCATCGCGCCCGCCGTGCTGGCGCTGGTGGTGTCATGGCCTGCCGTGGCGACGATGATGTAATATCCCGCCATGTCGCGCGGAGGCAGAGGTTTGCCGTCGACGGTCGCATTGGCGATGACGCTGGCAACATCATCGGTGGGATTTGCCCGGCGGGATTTGGTGATCGTCTCGAAATAATCCTCGAAACTCTGCACTGCGCCTGCGACCAGAGCGACCACCTGCTCGGGCGTCATATTCTCCATGCCGCTGCCCGAGAGATCGGCATCCTGACCGCCGAACATCTGCTGTGTCAGCATCAGCATCCGCGCCTCGTCTTCTTCCGGCACGCCGAGGATCTGCATCACCACATGGAGCGGATAAGGCGCGGCGACCGTCTCGACGAAATCCGCTTCGCCGCCCGATGCGATCAGCCGGTCGACCGTCCGGTGGGCCAGCGCACGAACCTCGTCCTCGATCTTCGCAAGGTTGCGCGGCATGAACCAGTCCTGCGTCAGCTTGCGATATTTGGGGTGGACCGGCGCATCGAAGGCGACCAGCGAATCGACCAGCATATCGCTGCCGGTGGCCTGGCGGCTGAATTCGATCGCGCTGTTCAGGCTGAAGACGACCGGGCGCGGGTTGTTGAGGAAAGTCCGGTTGTCCTTCGACATCCGCATCACGTCGTCATAGCGGGTGACCAGCCAGAAGGGTTCGAACACGCCTTCTTCGTCCGGTCGGATGAGGGCGACGGGGCTTTCCGCACGCACCCGGTCGAGAGTGTCCAGAAGAGGGTCCCACGCGGCGTAGGATCCGGGCGCAATGATCTCGCGTGCGGTCTTCTGGTCCAGGATCGCCGGGGAGGCCATCAGGCGTCCTCCGCCCGCACCTGCTCCCTTGCATAGGCCTCGAATTCGTCGCGCAATTCGCGTTTATAGAGTTTGCCGTTTGCCTCGCGCGGCAATTCGGGGCGGAAATCGAACAGCTTGGGCATCTTGATCCGGGCGATTTGCGGCGCGAGATATTCGCGCAGTTCTGCCTCCAGCGCCTCGGGATCGGCAGCGGGATCGACGGGCTGGACCACCGCGACCACCTTCTCGCCCATATCCTCGCACGGAGCGCCGATCACGCCGGCATCCATGACTTTCTCGTGCGCGATCAGCAGGTTCTCGATTTCCTGCGGGTAGATATTTACCCCGCCGGAGATGATCATGTGGCTTTTCCGGTCGGTCAGGAACAGCCAGCCACCCTCGTTCACATGGCCGATATCGCCCAGCGTCATCCACCCCTTGGGATGCATGGCCTCGGCAGTTTTCTCGGCATCGTTGTGATAGGTCGGGATCTTGTCGTTTTCGAAATAGAGGACGCCGTCCTGCCCGGCGGGCAGTTCTTCACCGTCCGGCCCGCAGACATGCAGGATGCCATGCAATGCGCGGCCGACCGTTCCGGGATTTTCGAGCCAGTCCTCGCTCTTCACAAGGGTCATCCCGATCCCTTCCGACCCGGCGTAATATTCGACCAGGATCGGCCCCCACCATTCGATCATCGCCTGCTTGATGGGGACTGGCACCGGCGCTGCTGCGTGGATTGCGCGCTGGTGCGTGGAAAGGTCGTATTTCGTCCTGATCTCTTCCTCCAGCCGGAGGAAGCGAACGAAATGGGTCGGCACCCACTGGCTGTCCGTGACCTTGTATTTCTCGATCGTGGCGAGCGCGTGCTCCGGATCGAATTTCTCCATCACGACAATGGTCCCGCCCAGTCGGTGCACCGTCGTGCACCAGCCCATCGGGGCTGCGTGATAGAGCGGTGCGGGGCTGAGATAGATCATGCTGCCATCGGCAGGCATGCCCACGCCCATCACGGCCAGACCGACCAGCGGATTGACGGCCTGCACGTCGGGATCGTCCGGCGGTGCGGGCATGATGCCCTTGGGCCTGCCGGTCGTTCCGGAACTGTAGAGCATGACGGCGCCAGCAGCCTGATCGTCGATCGGCGTCGAAGGCTGCTGCGCGAGCGCTGCCTCCAGATCCTCCGCATCCGAGCTGCCCAGCACCAGCACTTCGCAATCGGGACAAGCTTCGCGGATGGCGGGCAAGCGATCGCCAAAGGCAGGCGTCGTCAGCAGCAGTTTCGAGCCTGCATCCTGGATGATGTAGGAAATCTCGGGCGCGGCCAGACGGGTCGAAATGGGCACCGTCATCGTGCCCGCCCGCTGCGATCCCCAGACCAGCTGGAGGAACAGTGCATTGTTCTCCATCAGCAGCGCAAAGCTGTCGCCGACTCCGAGGCCGCGCGCTCGCAGCAGATGGGCAAAGCGGTTTGCCAGCGCGTCCATTTCGCCAAAGGTGACCGTCTCGCCGCTGCCCGCCATGATGATGGCTGGGTGATCCGGCTTCGTCTGCGCGTGCGTAATCGGGTGCATGTCTTCTCTCCTGCCAACCAGTTCTAATTGGCAACCCATTTCGGGCAAGAGAAAACGCCGGTTTCTGGGGGGGGCCGCGAAATGCCGCGAACATGAAAAAAGGCGACGAACCGGCATAAAGCCTGTCCGCCGCCCATTCCAAGGGTGTCCTGGTGGCAGGTACCCTCATCCGCTTCCAGCGGAATTCATTATCGGTGATGCCGGGCCGCCTGCGATGAGGCGCGCCCCGAGAAGACTTACTGGCCGCACTTATTGGCCGCCTTGGCCGCCCTTGCCGGTAGCCAGCGCGAATGCCTGCTGCGCTTCGCTTTCGACCATGTAGGGCATCGGGTTCACAGCGACGCCGTCGATCCGCACTTCATAGTGCAGGTGCGGGCCGGTGGAACGGCCCGTGGAGCCGACATAACCGATGAGCTGGCCCTTCGTGACACGCTCGCCAGCCGAAACGGCGATGCGCGAGAGATGGGCAAAACGGGTTTCCATGGAACCGCCATGGTCGATCTTGATGAACTTGCCGTAGCTGGAGAACCAGTTGGCCCGCTCGACCAGACCGTCGGCCGTTGCATAGACCGGCGTGCCGGTGGGCGCTGCCAGATCGATACCCTTGTGAGCGCGGCGACCGCCCGTGACCGGGTGCGTCCGCATACCGTAGGCGCTGGTCAGCTTGGAATCATTGAGCGGCATGCGCGAGGGAACGGACACCGTTACCGTCGGCGCAGGCGCGGTGGGCGATCCTGCGTCGAGCGATTTCCACTGCGCGAAAAGATTGCCGAACTGTTCGTCACCCTGGCCGAGCGGCGAGGAGAGATCATCTGCAGCCGTGTCGATTTCGACGGCTGCAGCGCTGGCGGAATTCGCCATGGCCGGTGCTGAAACGCCGAGACCCAATGCTCCGCACACGGCAATAAATGTAGAAACGATCTTGCGATCAATCATAAAACGACCCGTCCATTTTTAGCCCCAGCAGCGTTCTTCGCCGTCTTATCGGGGCCCCCGATCCTGCTCCGGGAACCATCCCGTCGCTTGTTGATTATGGGTTATGTCGGGAAAGATTTACGAAGCAATAGCGGCGTAGAAGTCCCGCGACAGACCGGCTGCGAGACGCGCCGAGTCGTTGAACGGTGGCTGAATCCGGCCCGCAAAGTTCGCTTTCACCAGTTCCTGCCACAGAAGATTTGGCGCAATTCCACGGCTTTGCGCCTGCCTGACGAAGTGTTTGGTGCCGAATCCGACATGGGCGATTTCGTCGTCAAGGATGCGGGACAGGATGCGCGCGCCGTTCTCATCGCCCTGCGCACGCACCCTTTCGAGCGTCGCCGGCGTCACATCCAGCCCCCGTGCCTCCAGCACCATCGGCACAACCGCCAGCCGCGCAGCCAGATCATGCGATGTATCCTGCGCTGCCTGCCACAGACCGTCATGCACCGGCAGATCGCCATAGCACGCGTCCAGCGAGCGCAGTTTTCGCTCCAGCAGGGCGAAATGCATCGCCTCGTCGGCGGCAACCGACAGAAAATCATCCGCGAATTCGCGGCCGGCCTGCTCTGCGAACCGCCCAACGATATCTAGGGCAAGGTCGATCGCGACGAACTCTATGTGCGCGAGCGCGTGCCACAGGGCGAGACGCGCCTTGCCCCCACCCTTCCCGCGGCGGGGCATTTGCGACGGTGGCCGGAAATCGAGCATGGCGGGCCATGCGGGCTGACCGGGCATTTCGGCGTCGAACTGCCATTCCAGTTCGCCACGACGCCATCGGCGCACCAGATCGCGGACCGCGAAACATTTCGCGCGCGGATCGGCCGTCAGCAAGGCTGCGCGGATGGCGGAGGCAAGCGTGGTCATGGAATGCGCATCAAAGTGCCTGCGCGGCGGCCAGCACTTCCGAGACGTGATCCTTGACCTTCACCTTGGGCCAGATCTTCGCGATCGTGCCGTCGCGGCCCACCAGGACCGTGGTGCGGACCATGCCCATATAGGTCTTCCCGTACATCTGCTTCTCGCACCAGATGCCGAGCGCATCGGACAGGCCGTCTTCTGCAGCGTCGGTGGCAAGGTTCACGGTCAGGTCGTGCTTGGCGATGAAATTTTGATGCTTCTTCGCCGAATCCTTGCTTATGCCGAGCAGCTTCGTGCCGGCCTTCTCGAATTCGGCCTTCATCGCGGAAAAATCTTTCGCCTCGGTGGTACAGCCGGGCGTGTTATCCTTGGGATAGAAGAACAGGACCAGTTTCTGCCCTTCATATTCCGAAGGGCGAATGGTGCCGCCTTCGGGCGTTTCCAGTGCGATGTCGGGAATTTTGTCGCCGGTTTCGGCCATCAGTCTATCTCCAGAGAAGTATCGAGGAATTGCTTCCATCCGCCTGCCACGCATTGCCGTGCCCGGGTCAGCGATTGCAAGAGGTCCGAAGGGCTTGCCGCATTGCAGGCCCCGCGCCAGCACCTGCGCCCGCGCATCGTCGGGCATGGCAGCATCGGGCGCGAGCAGACGCATGGCGACGATAGCCCTGCCCAGCGTATCATGCGCGTCCATCAGCCCGTCCGGCAGCAGCCCCTTTTCGGTAAGCTGCGCGATAGCGGTCCAGAGCTGCGGCGAGAGGCCGGCATTATGGCGCAGCTGCTGGTGGTGGATCAGAAACTCCAGATCCACCAGACCGCCGCGCAGAAGCTTGGCATCGAGCGGGCCCTTGGGCGGCTTGTTGGCCGCCATTTCTCCGCGCATCTTCAGAACCGCCTCGCGCAGTTCGCCGGGATCGCGCTGCATTTTCAGGACCGCTTCCAGCTCGGCATCGACGGCGGCGCGGGCATGGTCCGATCCGGCAACCACGCGTGCGCGGGTCAGCGCCATATGTTCCCACACCCATGCGTCCTTGCGCTGGTAGCGGGCAAAACTGTCGAGGCTGACGGCGAGCGGTCCCTGCACGCCTTGTGGTCTCAGCCGCGTATCCACTTCGTATAAAGCGCCCGTCGCGGTCGGAACGCTGAGCGCGGCGCCGACGCGCTGGGCAAGCCGGTTGTAATAGAGCGTGGCGCCCAGCGGCTTCTCCCCGTCGCTCTCTGCCTGAAAATCGCCGGTGAAGAGGAACACCAGATCGAGGTCGGAGGCATGGGTCAGCGCGCATCCCCCCAGCCGCCCCAGACCCAGCACGACAAGCTCGCTGCCCGGAATGCGCCCGTGCCTTGAGGCGAATTCTTCGGACGCCATCGTCACCGCCCGCCGGACGGCCGCTTCGGCCACGCGGGAGAGGCCCAGTGCGATATCGAGCGGATCGTGGGTCGCCTCGATCAGCTGCACGCCAAGCGCGAAGCGCTGTTCTGCGGTGACGATTTGAAGCCGGTCCAGAGCGCGCTCGTAATCCGTCCCTGCAGGCGGTGTCATCATACGCTCCAGCGTTTCGACATCGCCCGGCAGATCGAATGCCGTCCGGTCGATCAGCGCGTCGAGCAGCGAAGCGGAGCGCGCCAGCTTGTCGGCCAGCGGCGGGGCGAGCGACAGGATGCGGAGCAGCTGGTCCAGCAGACCCGGGCGCGCTTCCAGCAGGCGGAACAGGTTGATGGCGCTCGGCATGGTCGCCAGAAGCTTTTCCCATCTGAGCAGCGCCTCGTCCGGTTCCGGCGTCGCTGCGATCGCTTCGAGAAAGGAGGGAAGGAGCGAGCGGAAGGCCGCCTCCGCCGCGCTGCTGCGCAGGGTGCGATAGCGGCCGTCGAGCCAGCCCTCGATCCTTTGCTTCATGCGCGCGCGGTCACCCTCAGGCAGCGCCTCGGCTTCATCCACCGCCTGTCGCGGAACGGGCAGAGGACCGGGCACAGGCCCGCCGCCGACCTTGTCCAGCAACTGGTCGAACAGCGCGCCGACCTTCGCCTGTATGCTGCGTCAGATCCGTCACCAATGCCTCTGCATCCGGCAATCCGTCCAGCCGCGCCACCGCCTCCAGCGCATCGCCGCCGGGCAGGCTGTGGGTCTGGCGATCCTCGACCATCTGCAAGCGGTGCTCGACCGTGCGCAGGCGGCGATAGGCCGCCGCAAGCGTGTCGGCATCTGCCTGCGGCACAAGCCCCTCTGCCACCAGTGCATCCAGCGCATCGAACAGGCCGCGCACACGAAGCGCCGGTGTGCGCCCGCCATGGATCAGCTGCTGGGTCTGGACGAAGAATTCGACCTCGCGGATGCCGCCGCGGCCCTGCTTTACATTGAAGGCCGGACCGGGCTGCTGCGGGCCGTCATGCTTGGCCCTGATCCGCTGGGTCAGGGCGCCGATTTCCGCGATTGCCCCGAAGTCGAGACTGCGGCGCCAGATGAACGGGTCGATAGCGGCCAGAAATGCCTCGCCGGCAGCGATGTCGCCCGAGGATGCCCGCGCGCGGAGGAACGCCGCCCGCTCCCACGGCAGCGCGCTGCTTTCGTAATGGGTCGAGCGCGGCATTTTCCGGAATGGCCAGCGGGCTGACTTCGGATGCCGGACGCAAGCGCAGATCGACGCGGAAGACATACCCCTCTGCGGTGTTCTGCGACAGCAGCTGCACGATCTCGCGCGCATAGCGCTGCGCCGCTTCGCCCGGTTCGTCCCGTTCCCGCCGGGCCAGACGCTCCGGCTGATACAGCAGGATCGGGTCGATGTCGGAACTGTAATTGAGCTCCCGCGCGCCGTGCTTGCCCAGCGCCAGCGCATAGAAGCCGGTCGCATCGGCATCATCCACCCGCCGCGTAATGGCAGCGAGGATCGCCTGCGACAGCGCCTCGTCGGCGAAGGCGGACAATTGCCCTGTCACCGTCTCCAGATCGAAGGCCCCTGCCAGATCGCCGATCGCCAGTGTCAGGGCGAGACCGAGCCGCTGCCGCCTGAGCGCGATGCCGGTGTCATGCCCCTCGCCGCTCGCCTGTGCCGAGGCGAGAGCGTCTTCCCCGCGCCCTTGCGACAACAGCTCCGCAAGTTCAGGCCGCTTGTCCAGCGCACGCGCCAGGAAGGGCGCATGTGCCCTTGCCCGCTCCAGTGCTCCTTCCCAATCATCGCTCGCGCTATCAGTCATACCGACGCCCTGCCCCCGCCAGCGCGGCTTCGCAATGCCCCGCCGTACAGCGGACCTTGCCCAATCGGCCCGCCTTTGCGAGAAGCGCGCGCATTGGAACGCCTCGAGAGACGGGAACACCGATATGAAACGCCTTTGCCTAGCCGCCGCGCTGGCCCTTACCGCTGCGGGCTGCGACCAGCTTCCTGCCGATATGTCCGGTGCACCGGAGGGCCTCGATATTCCCGAGATCGCCGATGGCGACATCTCCGAAAAGACCATGATCGACGTCACGCGCGAGCTGTCGTCGGACGAATTCGAAGGCCGGATGCCGGGCACGCCGGGCGACGAGAAGACCGTCGCGCTGCTGATCGAGGAATTCCAGCGGGCCGGTCTGGAGCCGGGCAATAACGGCGAGTGGGTGCAGGATGTCCCGCTGGTGGAAATCACCGGCAAGGATTTCGCGCCGCTGACCATCAGCAATCCGAACGGCGATGCCGCAGAAGACATCACGCTCGATTTCGCGACCGACTGGGTCGGCGTCTCCTACAAGGAAAACGTCGAGACGACGCTGGCAGAACAGCGAGATCGTGTTCGTCGGCTACGGCATCGACGCGGCGGAGCGTGAGTGGAACGATTACGAAGGCGTGGACATGACGGGCAAGACCGCCCTCATCCTCGTCAACGATCCCGACTACGGTACCGACAGCCTCGAAGGCACGTTCGGCGGCAAGGCGATGACCTATTACGGGCGCTGGACCTACAAATACGAAGAAGCCGGCCGCAAGGGTGCTGCCGGTGCGCTGATCATTCACGACACCGAGCCTGCCTCCTATGGCTGGAACGTCGTCGAGAGCAGCTGGTCCGGCCCGCAGGCCTATGCCCAGCGTGGGCCGAACGCGCCGCAGATGACCGACATGAACGGCTGGGTGCAGAAAAGCGTCGCCCAGCGCATCATCGAGGCCGCGGGGCAGGATTTCGACGCGCTGATGGAAGCCGCGAAGAAACCCGGTTTCAAGCCGGTTCCGCTCGGCCTGTCGGCATCGACATCCTTCCGCAACGACATCCGGACCTATGCCTCGCAGAACGTGATCGGCGTCCTTCCGGGAACCGAGCGGCCGGATGAATATGTCATCCACACCGCGCACTGGGATCACCTTGGCCGCTGCACGCCTGCGCCCGATGGCGACGACATCTGCAATGGCGCGGTCGACAATGCGACCGGTACCGCCGCGCTGGTCGCCCTGGCCGAAGCGCATGCCAAGGCCGGTGCGACAGCCCGCAGCCTCGTCTTCCTGGCCGTGACGGCAGAGGAACAGGGCCTGCTGGGTGCGGACTACTACGCAGCCAATCCGGTCTTCCCGCTGGCGCAGACCGTTGGCGGCATCAACATGGATGCATTCCAGGTGGCAGGCCCGGCCAAGGACGTGACCGTCGTCGGCCCGGGCAAATCGCAGCTGGATGCGTTCCTCGAAGCAGCGCTGGAAGCCGATGGCCGCGTCGCGACGCCCAATCCGAAACCGGAGGCAGGCTATTACTACCGCTCCGACCACTTCGCCTTCGCCAAGCGCGGCGTCCCGATGCTGTATGTCGATGGCGGTGAAGATCTGGTCGAAGGTGGCCGCGAAGCCGGCGCGGCTGTCGCTGCCGACTACACCGAAAACCGCTATCACGGCCCGAAGGACGAGTTCAACGAGGAGTGGGACTGGTCGGGCGTCATGGCCGACCTGCAGCTCTTCTACCGTCTCGGCCGGATGATGGGCATGAGCACCAGCTGGCCGAACTGGAACGATGGCGACGAATTCCGGGCCACCCGCGATGCCGATTGCCAGCGGAGCGAGGCTGGCTGCTGATCGCCTGACGGGAAGCCGGTCCGCTGCCATGATGGAGCCCGTAACGATGCCGCCCGAATGGGCGCCGCAGGAATGGCTGTGGATCGGCTTTCCGCATGACGGCGAGGAATGGCCCGGCATCCTGCCGCGCGCGCAGGAGCAGATCGCCGCCTTCGCCAATGCCGTCGCAGAGAGCGGGCAGGAAGTCCGCCTGCTCGTCCGCGACGCGGCGAACGAAGCGCGGGCGCGAGGGCTCGTCTCCGCTGCGGTCACGCTCGAACGCAGGGCCTACGGCGACATCTGGCTGCGCGATACCGGCCCGCTGGTCCGCAACGATGGAACGGCCCTGCGCTGCCGGTTCAACGGGTGGGGCGAGAAATACCTGATGGCGGGCGACCAGACGATCGGCGCGCAGCTTGCCGTCGATGCCGGATTGCCGGTGGTGACCGGCGACTGGGTGCTGGAAGGCGGAGCCATCGATACCGACGGCACCGGAACCGTGCTGACGACCGAGCAGTGCCTGCTGAACCCCAACCGCAACCCCGACCTCTCGCGCCAAGACATCGAGGGACGGCTTCTGCGCGATCTCGGCTTCACCCGCGTCGTCTGGCTGGGCGAGGGGCTGGTGAACGACCATACCGACGGCCATGTCGATAATCTCGCCCGCTTCGTTGCGCCGGGCCGTGTCGCGCTACCAGAGGCAACCGGACCGCACGATCCCAATGCTGCTATCTATGACGATGCCGCAGCCCGTATCGAAAATGCCGGACTGGAGCTGGTGCGCATCCCTTCCCCCGGCAGGATCATGCGCGGCGATATGGTCGAACCGGCAAGCTATGCCAACTTCGCCATCACCACGCATCTGGTGGTCGTTCCCACCTTCGGCAGTCCGCATGACGAGGCAGGCGTTTCTGCCATTGCAGCGCTGTTTCCGGATCGCCGCACGGTCGGCTTGCCCGGTGATGCCGTCCTGGCCGGAGGCGGCGGTTTTCATTGTGCCAGCCAGCAAATGCCGACACTCTGAAGGCAGGCGTTAAGCGCGTCTTAGGATTTGGCCGCGAGAGTGCCTTTCATGGCAAAGGCAATCGCACACACGATGAAACACAGGGCCGCAGACTTCGCGCCCGCTCTCCACGAGGCGGCACGCGCGCTGATCGTGTGCGGCTGCGCTGCCGCGCTGATCCTTGCAGGCGCTCTTTAGGAAAGCCACTGTAACTTCGCGCCATCGGGCCGCGAACATCCGGGCACAGACACTTTGCCACGGACAAGCCCATGCACACCCCCATCTGGATCGCTGCCACGCTTGGCGCTTTAGGCCTCACCGCCGGAACGCTGGTTGTCGCCAATTCCGCCCGGCAGGCAGAAACAACGGCAAAGAAGCGGATGATGACGGAGCAATTCCTCGCAGCATCGTCCGGTCTGCAGCAGCGCGAAAAAACACCGGTTGTCGTCGAATTTTTCACCAGTCAGGGCTGTTCGTCGTGTCCTCCTGCCGATCGTCTGGCGGCGAGGCTGGCGAAGGAGGATGGCTTCCTCGTCATCGAACGGCCGGTGACCTATTGGGACAGGCTCGGCTGGCGCGATACGCTGGGCAAGCAGGCGAACACCGACTTGCAACGCGCCTATGCGCGGCGCGGCCTTGCCGGGCGGGGCGGCGTCTACACACCCCAGGCCGTGGTGGGCGGGCGCGAAGGCGTTGTCGGATCGCGCGAGGAAGCGCTGCGTACACTCGTGGGCCGTGAGCGGCACCGCGATGCGCCGACGATCGAAGTGACCGCAGGCACGAATGGCACGCTCAATCTTCAGGTTGAAGGCAAAGCGGCCAGAAACGCCCAACTTCGCCTGGTCGGGCTGGACCGCACCGAAACCGTGAAAATCGGACGCGGCGAGAATGGCGGGCGCAGCGTCACCTATACCAATGTCTGGAAGGGTGAGCGGCCCTTGGGCTCTCTCTCGGGAAAAAGGTTGAATCTGAAGATACGTTCGCTCCAGCGCGAATATCGACGGGGCCAATGCCTATGCCGTAATTGTGCGCGAGGGCACATCGGGGCCGATCCTTGCCGGACGGATGCTGCCTCCGGCCTGAGGCAGTCTAATCCAGCAGTTTCACCAGTGCTGCCGCAGCGGCCGCGAAAAGAGCGAATGCAACGAAACTGCGCCACACAGCGATCGCTGACCTTGCCGAATGCCTTTGCCCCCAGCCAATTGCCCACCAAACACGGCAGGAAACAGCAAAAGAGCAAGCGCCGCCAGCCGCCACTGCAACACGCCGATGGCAAGACCGGAGGCAAGCCCCGCCGTGGCGGCAATCGTGAAGATCAGCAGCATGGACGCCTTCGCCATGTGGCGCGGGATCTGGCGCCCGACATAATACGGCACGACAGGCGGTCCCGGCATTCCGGCAAACCCTGTCAGCAATCCGCTGACGACCCCGACGCCCCCTGTTACCGCAGGACCCGGCACGGCTGCCGGGCGGGTCGGCAGCAATATCGCCACGAACGCCGACAGCGCGACCAGCGCAATCAGGAACCGCGCCAGATCAGGCGGGGTCGCCGCCAGCAGGATCAGCCCCGGCGCGGTCGTCAGCACGACGATACCGCCGATCACCAGCGCGCTCTTTTCCGCATCGCGCAGGATCTTGCGGATCTCCGAAAGGCCAATGAACAGGGCAACGAAATTGGTCGCCAGCACGGCCTCGACCGGTGTCAGCGCCAATGCCAGCACCGGTACCAGCAGGATGGCGAGACCGAACCCCGCCAGTCCGCGCACGAACGCCGCGGCGAACGCCGTCGCCAGCGCCGCGGCGACCTGCACCGCGGTATAGCCTGCCAGAAGTTCCACCGGATTTAGGTCCTAGCCGCGCAGATCGGGCGGGGTTGCGGCGTCCTTCAGCATGGCGATGGCATCATCGAGGCTCATCACGCGCTGCTCCTTCTCGCCCAGCGTGCGGATGGCGACCGTGCCTTCCTCCGCCTCCCGCTTGCCGACGACCAGCAGATGCGGGACCTTGGCAAGGCTGTGTTCGCGGACCTTGTAGTTGATCTTCTCGTTGCGGACGTCGCTCTCGACCCGGATGCCCGCCGCTTTCAGCTTCTGGGTGCACTTCACCGGCATAGGCATCGGCGTCGGACGTGATCGTCGCGACGACGCTCTGCACCGGGGCGAGCCAGACCGGCAGGCGGCCCGCAAAATGCTCGATCAGAATGCCGATGAAGCGCTCGTACGAACCGAAGATCGCGCGGTGCAGCATGACCGGGCGATGCTTGTCGCCATCCTCGCCGATATAGCTCGCATCCAGACGTTCGGGCAGGACGCGGTCGCCCTGGATCGTGCCGACCTGCCACGTGCGGCCGATTGCATCGGTCAGATGCCATTCCAGCTTGGGCGCATAGAACGCGCCTTCGCCGGGCAGTTCTTCCCAGCCGAAATCTTCGTTATCCATGCCCGCTTCGGCCACGGCGTCGCGCAGTTCCTGCTCCGCCTTGTCCCAATCGGCATCGCTGCCGAAGCGCTTTTCCGGGCGCAGCGCCAGCTTGATCGCGAAGGAAAAGCCGAAGTCCTTGTAAACGCCTTCGGCCAGCGCGCAGAACTTGCGTACTTCCTCGACCACCTGTTCTTCGGTGCAGAAGATATGCGCATCGTCCTGCGTGAACTGGCGCACGCGCATCAGGCCGTGCAGCGCGCCATGCGGTTCGTTGCGGTGGCAGCAGCCCATTTCGCCCAGCCGGATCGGCAGGTCGCGGTAGGACGTGATGCCCTGCTTGAAGACCAGCACATGGGCCGGGCAATTCATCGGCTTGATCGCCATCCAGTCGGCGTCTTTTTCGACCGCCGGCTTGGCGGAGGCCCCTGATTCTTCGGCACCGCTCTCGTCCACTTCGGGCACCATGTCGGGCACGGCGAACATGTTCTCCGCATATTTGCCCCAGTGCCCGGATTGCTCCCACTGGCGCACATCCATCAGCTGCGGCGTCTTGATCTCGCGGTAGCCGCCGCCGTCCATCTTGCGGCGCATATACGCCTCCAGCTCGCGCCAGATGACGTAGCCGTTGGGGTGCCAGAAAACCGACCCATGCGCCTCTTCCTGAAGGTGGAACAGGTCCATCTCGCGGCCCAGCTTGCGGTGGTCGCGCTTGGCCGCCTCTTCCAGCCGCATGAGATGCTGGTTCAGCTGTTTCTTGTTGAGCCAGCCGGTGCCGTAAATGCGCGTCAGCTGCGCATTGTTCTGGTCGCCGCGCCAATAGGCACCGGCCACCCGCATCAGCTTGAAGGCCTGCGGATCGAGCTTGCCCGTGCTGGGCAGATGCGGCCCGCGGCACATATCCAGCCAGTCTTCGCCGGATCCCGAGTGATAGACCGTCAGCTCCTCGTCTTCCGGGCAGTTCCTTGGCCCATTCGGCCTTGAACGTCTCACCGTCGGCTTCCCATTTTTCGATCAGCTGCTGGCGGCGTCCACTCCTCGCGGCGCAACGGTTTGTCCGCCTTGATGATGCGGCGCATTTCCTCCTCGATCGCGGGCAGGTCGTCCATGCTGAACGGCTCGCGCGTTGTCGGGCGCCTTCACATCGTAATAGAAGCCGTCATCCGTCGCCGGACCGAAGGTGATCTGCGTGCCGGGAAACAGCGATTGCACCGCCTCGGCCAGAACATGCGCAAAATCGTGGCGCGCCAGTTCCAGCGCGTCTTCCTCGTCCTTCGCGGTGACCAGCGCCAGCTGCGGCATCGCCTTCGAACGGGCGGCCAAGATCGCGCAGTTCTCCGTCCACCCGCGCGGCCAGCGCAGCCTTGGCAAGACCCGGCCCGATCGCGGCAGCGACATCGGCAGGCGTGCTGCCCGGCTCCATCTCGCGCACCGATCCGTCGGGCAGGCTGATTTTGAGCAGTTCCGTCATTTCATTCCGTCCATCGTTTGGCGCGCCCATGCCAGAGACGGGCGCGGCCATAAAGCGTGGCGTTCACATTCAGCGATTTCGGGGAAACGCCGCATTACCCGAAACCGGGCGGCGGCAACTCGCCTAACGCGCGAGCGCCCACACCCTAATTGGCCCCTGACGCGCAGGGGTGGCGATAGTCGATGTGGTCAAGCGGTGAACCATGACAGACCTAGTAAGGCGAGTGCCGCGAAGTCGCAAGGGCAGCGCGCAGCCAGCGCAGGGTCCCGCGAAGATGGCGCGGCGACGGTCGGCGGATGCGCGAGAAAAGCCCTTGCGGCGTAGCGCAGGCGGGACGGCCTCCTTTCCTTGGTGCATGAGCGCCAGCCAGCCCCGCGCGCGCTGCAGTCCTGTCCGGTTCCAGAGGTATTTCCCGCTCCAGCAGCCGGTCGTGGAGGGATGCAATCTCCGCACCATGCCGCGCTGTCATGCTGGAGGGATGGAGGCGGTAATCCAGTAATTCCTCGTCCAGCGAACACAGCCCGAACCTGTGGCGTGCGCGGAGCCAGAAGTCGTAATCCTCCACACCCTGCAAGCTTTCGTCATAGCCGCCCAGCGCCTGCCACACGGTTGCCCGGTAAAGGAACGCCGGGCCAACGACATTGGCTTGCAGGAGGTCGCGGGCATGCCGCGCCCGGTGATGGCCGGTTATTGTCCCGGTATCGTCGATCTCGCGGTAAGCCGCGTAGGCAATGGCGCATCCCGGGCGCTCGCCGAGCTGGGAGACCAGCCGCGCGAGCATCGGGGGTCGCAGCACATTGTCGTCGCTGATCCATGTGTGAAGAGCGCCCCGGGCCAGCGCCGATCCGATATTCAGGCTGGCCGGCAATCCCTGCCGGTTCGCGTTGGTCACGATCCGCATACGCGGCTCGCCCTTAGCGGCGGCGGAGAGGATCGCGGGCGAATCGTCCGACGAGGCGTCGTCGATGCAGATCAGTTCGAAATCGGTGAGGGTCTGGGCGAGAACCGATTCCAGCGCTTTCGCCAGAAACCGCGCGCCGTTGTGATCGGGCAGGATGACCGAGACGCGGGGTTCCGGGGCCGTCTCGCTCAAGCGTCCTCCAGCGTGTGTTCGCCGGGCCGTGTGACGAACCGCTTCGTTGCTGCCAGCGCGGTCGTTTTCTGGCGGACGCTGCCGAGAAAGCGGTACTCCGCCACCGCCCGTTCCGGCGTCAATTCGATCGCCATGTAGCCGCGCTGCGAGGTGTCCGCCCATTTCAGCTGGTCGTTATGCGCCGTCACCGCGCCTGCCAGCAATTGTGGCGGCACGGTCGCGAGATAACCTTCGAAGCCGGGCGAGGTGACGGACTGCCCGGCAAACTCCACCCCCGCCCGCGCACCGGCGTGATCGAGCTCGAAGGCCCACGCATTATGGCTATCGCCCGCCAGCACCAGCAGGTTGGCATTGGCGGCAAGCGCGGAGGCCAGCAGGCGTTCGCGCGCTGCCGGATAGCCGTCCCACGCATCCATGTTGAGGGGGAGCCCTGCGCGGCTTGCCATGCCTGCTGCCAGCACCCGCTGGCGGACGAAATCCGGCATGTCGTCGGTCACGCCGCCCGCCAGCGCCGGCGGAGTGGAGACCTGCCCCATGATCACCTGCTGGGCCAGCACCTGCCAGGTCTTCCCCTGACCGGTCGAGCGCGCAAGACCTTCTGCCAGCCAGCTTTCCTGCGATGGGCCAAGCATGGTGCGGGCAGGATCGCGGTAGGCGCCCTCCTTGAAGGCGGTAAGGCTGGCAACCATGTCTTCCGGCGACGTCTTGCCCTTCAAAAGCTCCTGAAGGCTCGGCGGGCGGGAGCGGGCGGTCAGCCGCGTTTCCAGCCGGAACAGCGTGGCGAGATCGCCGACATCGTAGGCTTCCCAAGGATTGTCCGACACGGGCAGCCATTCGCGGTAGGCACGCATTGCGGCGGCCTTGCGGACCGACCAATCGCCCTCTGTTTCCGGCTGGTGGTTCTCCGCTCCGTCTGCGTAGCTGTCGTTCGCGCTTTCGTGATCGTCCCAGCCCATGATCATGGGGTAGAGCTGCGTCATACGGCGCAGGTCCGGGTCGGCGCGGTAGCTGGCATGGCGCAGGCGGTAATCGGCCAGCGCAACGGTCTCTCCCACGGGCGCGAATCGCCGCCCGACCATCGGATCGTCGGGATAACGGCCGGCTTCGTATTCGTAGAAATAGTCGCCCGTATGCACGAGCAGGTCGAAATCGTTTGCCTCTGCTGCATGGGCATAGGCGTTGAACCAGCCGAACCCGATATTGGAGCAGGAGAAGACCGCCATGCGGAACCGCGCTGTCGGCCCCACCGGGAGCGTGCGTGTCCGTCCGGTTTCGCTGGTGGAGCCATCGGGCGCGACGAAGCGGTAATAATACCATGTGCCGGGCTTGAGGCCGGTCGCTGTGGCCTTGGCGCAAAAGTCGTTTTCGGGGCTGGCCGTTACCGTCAGACCCTTGGTGCGCGAGAAGAAGTCGAGCGTCTCGCTCAGCTCGACCGACAGGACCGTATCCTGATCGGCTTTGTAGCGGGTCCACAGCAGCACGCGGTCCGCACCCGGTTCACCGCTGGCCACACCGTGGGTGAAGCCCCGCCCCGTATCCGAAGCCAATGCAGGCGCGTGCGCCAGTCCGGCAGACAACACGCCGCCAAGCGCCCCGCCTTTGAGGATCGAGCGGCGATCCAGCCCTGTTTTCGCGGGCAATGCGGGCGGCTCGGTCGGCATCATCGGCAGGTCTCCTTCGCGCCTTCTATGCGCTCGCAGCATGACTGCGCGATGACCTGCCAGAATGGCAAGGCTACGCTCCATAATGACAAGCAGAGGTTGACAAATCCGCGACTCGATGTCAAAGATACTTTCCATAGTTGAAAGGAAGCTTGACCATGAAAATTCTGACCGCCCTCGCCTTCGCCGCCAGCCATGATCCTGATCGCGCTTGGCATCAGCTACGGGCAGATCGATGCAGATGCGGGCACGTGGCTGCTCTTCATCATGCCTGCGATTGCTGTCTCCCTGCTTGTCGCGTAGTGAGTGCAGCATGCCGTCGGCAAAGGCGTCGCTGCTGATGTCCGGCCTCTCGCCCAAGAAGCGCTATATTCGCACGCACCTCGCTCTGTCGGCCGCGTATCTGGCGCTCGTCTTTCTGGCCTCCCCCTTCGTTCCGGATGATGCTGCGCCAACCCCTGAAGTTGTTTTCTGGGCGATCCTTGCCCGGCACTTGTCGTCATCGGCTGGATTCTGGAACATGGGCCGGTATTATTCGCAGATGACCGACGAATATATCCGTATGCTCGAGGTGCGCAAAGGGATGTGGGCGACCGCAATCACTGCTCGCCATTTCGGGCGGCTGGGGCTTGCTCGAACTGTTCTCGACCGTGCCGCGCCTGCCGGTATTCTTTATCTTCCCGCTCTGGTGTCTTGGTCTTGCCGCAGGCCAGCTGATCAACAAATTGACGCTTTGGCGACTGGCGGCGAGTGCGCGTGAAAAACCGCTTGAAAGTCCTGCGCGCAGAGCGCGACTGGAGCCAGCAGGCGCTGGCCGATCGTCTGGGCGTCAGTCGCGGCAGAGCGTCAATGCGATCGAGACGGGCCGGTACGACCCGTCCCTGCCGCTGGCCTTCACCATTGCAGGCGTCTTCGCGATGCGCATCGAGGAAATATTCGAACCGGAATGACGGGCCGCCAGTACTTGACGAGTGCAGGCAAGTATCGGCACGGCTGCCCACTGGATCGGGACTTTCTTCGGGGCGGCGTATTTCAGTGACAGACTTTTCAACTTCTGCCCGCGAGGCTGAGGAAAACAGCGCCTTCCGTTTCGAAGGTACGTGGCAGGAATTTGCCCCGATCGCGTTCACCAACCTGCTGCTGACGATTGTCACACTGGGCATCTACCGGTTCTGGGCAACCACGCGCGAACGTCAATATTTGTGGTCGCGCAGCCGTTTCGTCGACGAGACGCTGGAATGGAATGGTACGGGCAAGGAACTGTTCGTCGGCTTCCTGCTGGTGCTCGTCCTCTATCTGCTGCCGTTTTTCCTGCTGTCGCAGGTCGCCCAGGCCTTGATCCTGCGCGGTCAGGAACAGCTGGGCTCCCTCGATCAGCCTGCTCTCTTTCGTGATGTTCTTCTACCTCGCCGGCGTCGCGCGGTTCAGGGCGCTGCGGTACCGCCTCTCGCGCACGCGCTGGCGCGGCATTCGCGGCGGTAGCGACGATCAGGGCTTCATGTTCGGCACCTCCTATATGTGGAAGACGTTCTTCGGGTACCTGCCCTTCGGCCTTCTTATCCCGTGGTCGATGACGAGCCTGTGGAACGAACGCTGGAGCAAGATGAGCTTCGGCCCTTACCGGTTCGAAGCGAACGCCGACGCCAGCCCGGTCTTCATGCGCTTCCTGCTGTTCTATCTCGTTCCGATCATTCTGGTGATCGCCGGCGGAGCTATCGCAGCCGTGTTCATGAATTTTGCGGGCGATACGGCGAACGTTGAAAATGCAGTCGGCTTTATCGGGTACATCTTCCTCGCCATCATCGCCGTCTATCTGGTGCTCGGCCTGATTGCAGTGGCATTCTATGCCGCGTTCTACCGGGAGGCGGTCGGCGCGACGAGATGGGGCGATGTCAGCTTCGAATTCAGCGCTTCCACGATGGACTGGTTCAAGCTCATCCTCGGCGATGTGGCTGCTGGTCGTCCTGACACTGGGCGTGGGTTACATCTTCCTGTCCTATCGTCACTGGAAGTTCTTCATCGTCCATCTGGATGCACGCGGCGAAATCCTGCTGGACGAGCTGACGCAGTCGCAGACCGCAACCTCGCAGACATGGCGAGGGACTGCTCGACGCCTTCGATGTCGGGGCGATCTGATCGATGGACGGGCGAAGGGCTTTCCGCCAGCTGGTATGACGGTCTCACCGCTGCCCGGCACGAGGGCACGGCGCGGCTGGATAGAACGGGATCGCTTTTGTTGCAGGACCGGGGCGATGCCGTTCTGCAGGTGCCACTGAACGACTTGGTGTTCGGTGAGAAGCTGGCGAGCGAAACGGTCTACAAGCGCGCCAGCCTGCCGGATTTCCGGCTACGGCTACCCGCCGACCTGCCGCCTGAATTCGCTGCCGCCCTGCCCGTCGCCCGCCCGCTATGGCGGCTGGGTCGACCGGATCGGCCTTGGCAAAGCGGTCATCGCATTCACCGCTGTCAGTGCAGGCGCAGTCGCGCTCTTCATGACCGCGCCCGAATGGCTCGGGCCGCTGGTCCCGCCCGCGTGGGAACGGCAAATCGGCGATGCGATGGTCGGCGATCTGGGAAACAAGCTGTGCCACACGCCCGAAGGCGACGCGGCGATGGCAAAACTGCTCGATGCGGTCGATCCGGGCAGCCCGCAGGTGCGCGCCGGCGTTGCGAACATGGGCATGGTCAATGCGGTCGCGCTGCCCGGCGGGCAGGTGATGCTGTTCGACGGGCTGGTCCAGCAGGCGGAAACCCCCGAGGAGCTCGCAGGCGTACTGGGCCACGAGGTCGGCCATGTGCGCGAGCGCCATGTGATGACCTCCATCCTGCGCCAGTTCGGGCTGTCGATCCTGCTCGCCGGGGCCAATTCCGGTGTCGGCAATACGGCGTTCGGCATCGCCAGCCTCGGCTATTCGCGCGATGCGGAGCGCGAGGCGGACGAATATGCCCGCGCACGCATGGCGCAGAGCAACATCTCCCCGCTCGGCGCTGCGGCGTTTTTCGAACGGCTTGGCGGCACCGACGAGGATGGCGAATCGCGGGAAGAGCCCGCGCTGATCGGCTGGATCGCCAGCCATCCCGGCCCCGGCGAACGGGCGAAAGCATATCGCGACAGTGCGCGAGAAGGCGCGGATTATCCGCCTGTGCTGACCGAGCAGGAATTCGGCGCGCTCAAGACCATGTGCGACGAGGACGAAGACGTCGAGGAATTCGACTTCTTCTGACAGGGCGTGATGCTTGCGCTTGCCAAGTGCGCGGGGCGGCCCGACATGCAAGGCCATGACCGACATCCGCTACCACAAACTGCCCGATGGGCGCCGTATCGCCTTCCGCCTCACCGAAGCCGCGCCCGGCACCGACAGGCCGACGCTCGTCTTCCTGCCCGGCTATATGTCCGACATGGCGGGCGGCAAGGCGACGGCGCTGTTCGAACATTGCGCTGCCACCGGACGCGGATGCCTGCTGATGGATTACTCCGGTTGCGGGGAAAGCAACGGCGACTTTGCCGACGGTACGCTCAGCCGTTGGCGCGACGAAGTGCTCGCACTGATCGAGGCCCATGTCTCCGGGCCGCGTCCTCGTAATCGGCTCTTCCATGGGCGGCTGGCTGATGCTGATGGTCGGCCTTGCGCTGAAGGACCGGCTTGCCGGCATGGTCGGCATTGCCTCCGCACCGGACTTTACGCAGTGGGGCCGCAGCGACGCCGACAAGGCCAAGCTGGCAGGCGGCCAGACCGTGCTCGACCCCAATCCCTACGGCCCCGAGCCGACGCCGATGCATCCCGGCTTCTTCGCCGACGGGCAGGCCAACCTGATTGCTGGACGGCGAAATCGCGATTCAGTGCCCGGTCCGCCTGATGCACGGGCAAAAAGACGACGATGTGCCGTGGCAAACCAGCCTGCGTCTCGCCGAAGCGCTCGCCAGCGACGATGTCGTGCTGACCCTGATCAAGGACGGCGACCACCGGCTGAGCCGGGAGCAGGATATTGCCCGGCTGGTCGCAATTGGTGGAGAATGCGGCATGACCAGACTTTCCGTTCTCGACCTCGTGCCCGTCCGCGAGGGCGAAAGCATTTCGCAGGCCATGCAGGCCACGACCGATCTCGCGAAGGCGGCCGAGGCGGCGGGCTGCAACCGGTTCTGGGTGGCCGAACATCATGCCATGCCCGGCATTGCGGGCGGCGCGACTTCGGTTGTGCTGGCCCATATCGGCAATGCGACAGACACCATCCGCATCGGGTCGGGCGGCATCATGTTGCCCAATCACACGCCGTTCCAGATTGCCGAGCAATTCGGGACGCTGGATGCGCTGTTCCCCGGCCGGATCGATCTCGGGCTGGGCCGCGCTCCGGGCGCAGGGCCGGAATTGCAGCGCGCCTTGCGAAAGGATCTGCGGGCCGCGTCGGAGTATTTCCCGCAGGACGTCGCAGAGCTGCGCGCGCTGCTGACCGGCGAGCCGGAACTCGCGATCAAGGCCACACCCGGCCACGGCGCAAATGTCGAGATGTGGATGCTCGGCTCCAGCCTGTTCGGCGCGCAGCTGGCGGCGCGGCTGGGCCTGCCATACGCCTTTGCCAGCCATTTCGCGCCCGACCATCTGGACGCCGCCCTGGCCGTCTACCGCCGCGATTTCCAGCCGAGCGACCAATTGCCCGAGCCTTACGTGATGGCCGCGATGACGGTCTTCTGCGCCGAGGATGAGGCGCAGGCACATCTGATCGCAACCAGTCAGGCGCAGGCTTTCGTCAATCTGCGCAGCGGCAATCCCGGCAAGCTCCAGCCGCCGGTCGAGGGTTACCGCGACACTCTGCCAGCCCCAGCAAAGGCGATGATGGCGCATCTCGATCAGGCGGCCGCGATCGGCACGCCTGAGCAGGTCCGCGCATCCATCGCCGCTTTCGTCGAGCGGACGGGAGCAGACGAAATCATCGCCTCTGGCGCCACCTTCGACCCGGAAGCCCGGGCTCGTTCGGTCACGCTCACTGCCGAGGCAATGGCATAGGCCGGACGAGCCCGGGTCTGCCGCAAGGCCCGAAATGTTCGAGCGTTGCGGCAGGACGGGACCTGTGACGGCGCCTCCCGGCTTCTTCCCCCTGCGGCAGCACAGGCGCACCCGGCTGCGGGATGGGAAGGACAGAGGAAGGAAGCGCCGGGAAACCCAGGTGCGCCATCACCATGAGAATGTAGAGAGCCCTCCCCGATTGCGGGCGCGCAGGCGCGAATTTTTTCCGTGAATGCCGTTACGTTTCGCAAAGCTTGCCGCCCCGCGCGCAACATTCTATCCGCCGGTGCTTCGGGCCCGCACCGGGACCCGAAAGGGAGCAGGCCACCCGATGGGTTCCAAATCTGACGCAGCAAATATCCGGCAATTCGAAACAGGCGGCAGCGCTGAAAAAGGGGCTGGCCGACCGGCTCAAAGCGTCCCTTCTTCCCAGCGACGCGCCGTTTGCAAAGCGCGAGCTGGAAGCCGCCGCGCAGTTTCTGTTCGACGCGGCATCCGTCCGCAAGACCGATGAAACCGGCCTCGCGCTGGTGTCCGAGACAGGCGACCGGCGATTTCTGCGCATCGCCATCGTCAATAGCGATATGCCCTTCCTGGTCGATTCGGTGGCGGCCGCCCTCGCCTCTCACGGGCTTGTTATCGACCGCCTGATCCACCCCGTTGTCGCGGTGGAAAGGGATGCCGACGGACGCCTGACCGGCCTGCCGGCAAAGACGCCGAAATCTGTCCTTGAATCGATGATCTATCTCGAGACCGACAGGGTCGATGCAAAGAAGCGCCGCCAGATCGAACAGGCCCTGCTGACCACGCTGGCCGATGTCCGCGCCGCCGTGCGCGACTGGTCGCGGCTGCAGGAAGAAATGGCCCGCGACGCGCAGGCAATCGCCGCCCATTCCAGCGATGACGAGGGCGCAGCGCTACTCGAATGGCTCAACGAAGGCATGCTCACCCAGCTTGGCCATGTGACGCGCAACCGCGACGGGAGCCACGCGGACCTGCTGGGTATCTGCCGCCGCAGCGCGAAGCAGATCCTGGCCGAAGCTTCCTACGACCGCGCCTTCGAATGGTTCGAAAAACAGGGCCGCGACGCGCGCGAGCCTTTGGTCATCAAGGCGAACCGCGTTTCCAATGTGCATCGCCGAATTCCACTCGACCTGTTCATCGTCCCGCGCCGCGATGCGAAGGGCAAGGTAGAGGCCCTCTCGATCCATGCAGGCGTGTGGACCAGTGCAGCACTGGCCGCGCCGCCGGCAGCCGTGCCGCGCCTGCGTTCGCAGCTGGCGGGCCTGATGGAAACGCTCGGCTTCGACCCGCACGGCCATGCCGGCAAGGCCCTGGTCCACGCACTCACCCGCCTGCCGCACGACCTGCTGGTGGGGTTCGAAGCCCAGGATCTGCGCCGCATCACGACGACTATGATGAGCCTGGTCGACCGGCCACGTGCGAAAATTGCGCTGGTCGAGGCACCGCTTGCCCGTCACGTCTTCGCCTTCGCCTGGCTGCCGCGCGATGCGATGTCGACTGCGCTGCGCCACCAGATCACGGCGATGCTGGAAGAGATGACCGGCGCAAAACTGCTGGACTGGAGCCTCGAGATAGAGGGCGGCACGCTGGCCATGCTGCGCTTCGTGCTCGATAACCGGCAATTGCGCCGCCAGGTCGACGAAGCTGCCGTCGAAGAGCGCCTGCAGACCATGCTGCGCGGATGGGGCGAAGCTGTAGAAACGGAGCTGGCCGATATCGTCTCGCCGCAGCGCGCTGCCGCGCTGGCCATGCGCTATGGCGGCGGGTTCTCCGTGGCCTATCGTGCGCGCTACGGCCCGCGCGAAGCGGCGCTGGATATCGATAACCTGCGCCAGCTCGGTTCGCATGACGATGACGCCGATAGCGAACGCCATCGCAGTGCGCGGCTGTACCATCTGGATGGCGATCCGCAGGACCGGATGCGCCTGAAGGTCTATCAACACCGCGGCAGCCTGCCCTTGTCCGACGCCGTGCCGGAGCTGGAGAATTTCGGCTTCCGCGTCCTCGAGGAAATTCCCAATCCCGTCGAAGGCGGCGAGCTGGGCACGGTGCATGACTTCCTGCTCGAAACCCTGCCCGGCATCGAAAGCAGCACGGTTCTGGAACGAGCCGCGACAATCGAGAGCGCCATCGCTGCCGTCCTCAACGATCAGGGCGAGGACGATGCATTCAACCGGCTGGTCGTGGCCGCACGACATGGGTGCCCGCGAGGCGGAATGGCTGCGCGCCATTTACCGCTACCTGCGCCAGACCGGTATGGGCTTCACGATCTATACGGTCGTGGACGCTCTCGCCCGCGCACCGCAGGTAACACGCGCCCTCATCGCGCTGTTCACCGCCATGCACGATCCCGAGTTCACCGGCGACCGCGAGAAAGAGGTCAAGGAAGCGCAGGCGTCCATCAAATCCGGCCTCGCCAAGGTTGCAGCGATCAATGACGACCGGCTGCTGCGTCTCTATCGCGGCGTGATCGAGGCAATGCTGCGTACGAACGCCTTTGCTCCGCACACCGAAGCGCTGGCCTTCAAGATGGATTCCGCCAAGGTGCCGGGCCTTCCGCTGCCGCTGCCGTGGCGCGAGATTTTCGTCTATTCCCGCCGGGTGGAGGGCATCCACCTGCGCGCAGGACCGGTCGCTCGCGGCGGTCTTCGCTGGTCCGACAGGCGCGACGATTTCCGCACCGAAATCCTCGGCCTGATGAAAGCCCAGCGGGTGAAGAACGCCGTCATCGTGCCCAGCGGTGCGAAAGGCGGTTTCTATCCCAAGCAGCTGCCCGATCCGGCAACCGACCGCGAAGGCTGGGCCGCAGAGGGTCAGGCCAGCTACGAGGTGTTCATCCGGACACTGCTGACGATCACCGACAATCTGGACGGTGACAAAGTCATCCATCCCGAGGGCGTCCACATCCGCGACGGGGCCGACCCCTATTTCGTGGTCGCTGCCGACAAGGGCACGGCGCGGTTCTCCGATGTTGCCAACGCAATCGCCATCGACCGCGGTTTCTGGCTGGGCGATGCGTTCGCCAGCGGCGGGTCCAACGGATACGACCACAAGGCGATGGGCATTACCGCCCGCGGCGCTTGGGTTTCGGTGCAGCGGCACTTCAAGGAAATGGGCGTCGACGTACAGACCGATCCGGTCAGCGTCGTCGGTTGCGGCGATATGTCTGGCGACGTCTTCGGCAATGGAATGCTGCTGTCGAAAACGATCCGGCTGGTCGCTGCCTTCGATCACCGGCACATCTTCATCGATCCCGATCCGGACCCGGCGAAAAGCTGGAAGGAACGCCAGCGGCTGTTCGATCTGCCCCGCTCAAGCTGGGACGATTACAACCGCGACGTCATGTCAAAAGGCGGGGGCATTTATCCGCGCAGCGCCAAGACGATCAAACTGTCTGCCGCCGCGCGCAGGGCGTTGGGCGTCGACGCTGCCGAGATGGAGCCCGAAGCGCTGATCTCCGCGATCCTGAAGGCGCCGGCCGACCTGCTCTGGTTCGGCGGCATCGGCACCTATGTGAAGGGATCGGGCGAAAACAACATCCAGGTCGGCGATCCGGCCAACGACGCGCTGCGGGTCAATGGCGAGGATATCCGCGCCAAGGTTATCGGCGAAGGCGCCAATCTCGGGCATCACGCAGGCAGGACGGATCGAATTCGCGCTGGCGGGCGCTGGCGGCGCCGGCGGGCGGATCAATACCGACTTCATCGACAATTCCGCCGGTGTCGATTGCTCCGACAACGAAGTGAACATCAAGATCGCGCTGGCTGCTGCCCAGCGTGGCGGGAAGCTGGCAGAAAAGCGCCGTAGCGCGCTGCTGGAATCGATGACCGACGATGTCGCCGATATCGTTCTGGAGGATAACCGCCTGCAGGCGCTCGCGCTTTCCATTGCAGAGCATGGCGGGTCGCAATCCACCGGATCGCTGATCCGGCTGATGGAAACGCTGGAAGAGAACGGCAATCTGGATCGCCGGACCGAAGGAATGGCCGATACCGAGAGCCTGACCCGCCGCGCGGGCGATGGCATGGGCCTGACCCGGCCCGAACTGGCCGTGCTGCTATCGAGCGCCAAGCTGGTGCTGCAGGACGCGATCGAGGAAAGCGGCCTGCCGGACGATCCGGCAATGAAAGAGCCTCTGCTGGCTTATTTCCCCGAGGCGATGCGCAAGACATTCGCCTCGCAAATCGCCGATCACAGGCTGCGGCGCGAGATCGCTGCGACCGGGCTTGCCAATCGCATCGTCAACCGGATGGGCATCATCCACCCCTTCGAGCTGGCCGAAGAAGAGGGCGTGGGCCTGTGCGAAGTCGCTATCGCCTTCGTCGCGATCGAGCGCCTGCTGGGCATGGAAGACATCTGGAATGCACTGGATACCGGCGACATGCCGGAATCGATCAGGCTCCAGCTGTTCGACCGTGTAGCCACCGCCATGCGGATCCACATGGCCGATTTGCTGCGCGCCTGCCCGGGCAATCTCAGTCCGTCCGCCATCATCGAGGCCCTGCATGACGAAGTGAACGAACTGACCCACGCAACGGCCAACTTGCTCGGCGCGGAAACCCGCCAGCGGTCGGCCAAGATGCGGGCGGAGTTCGCAGCGGCCGGCGCGCCGGAGAAATCGGCCCATGCAGCGGCGCATCTGTTCGATCTCGACGGGGCGATTGGTCTCGCCAAGCTGTCGGACGACCTCGCAGTCGATCCCAGGCCGCTGACCTGTGCCTTCACCGATCTCGGCGCGCGTCTGGGCCTCGATTGGGCGCAGGGCGTGGCTGCCCTGATGAGCCCGTCCGATGTGTGGGAGCGCTTGCTGGTCTCCGGCCTCGCCCGCGATTTCCAGCAGATGCGATTCGAATTCCTCAAGCGCCTTTCGCGGCGCAAGGGCGCAAAAGAAGACCCGGCCGGCGCAGTGGCCGACTGGGCCGAGGACAATGCGGCAGCAATCCGCCAGTTCGGCAGCATGATCGGCCGGGCACAGGCCCACACGCCGGTCGCGCCTGCCATGCTGGCACAGATCGCCAGCCAGGCGCGCAACCTTTTGGCGCGCTGATCGCTTGACGATGGGGGCACAGGGCGACATCCCGCTGGGCATGGATCGTGCAGATGTAGTGATCGTGGGTTCGGGGCATGGCGGCGCGCAGGCTGCCATTGCCCTGCGCCAGAAGGGTTTCGAAGGCAGCATCGCGGTGCTGACGCGGGAAAAGGAAATCCCCTACGAGCGGCCGCCTCTGTCGAAGGATTATCTGGCCGGCGAGCGTCCGTTCGAGAAAATCCTGCTCCGGCCGGAGAAATTCTGGGCGGACAAGAATATCGCCATCCTGACGGGCCACGCGGTCACGGCGATCGACCCTGCCGCGAAAATTGCCGAATGCGGGGAAGACCGAACAATCGGCTATGACAAGCTGATCTGGGCAGCTGGCGGCAACGCACGGCGCCTGTCATGCCCGGGCGCCGATTTTCGTAATGTCCACACGATCAGGGGCCGCGCCGATACGGACCGCTTGCGGGCCGACATAGATGGCGGAGCAAGGCGCGCGGTCATCATAGGCGGCGGATATATCGGGCTGGAAGCAGCCGCCGTGATGCGAAAGCTGGGTATGGAGGTGACGGTGCTGGAGGCTCAGGACAGGGTTCTCGCCCGTGTAGCCGGGCCGCCCCTCTCCGATTTCTACGCCAGCTATCACCGGGCGCGCGGTGTGGACCTGCGTCTCGATACGCAGCTGGAATGCATTCTTGGCGAAGGCGAGCGGGCCACATGCGGTGAAGCTTGCAGACGGCGAAGAAATACCCGCCGATCTGGTTGTCTTCGGTGTCGGCATCGTACCCTCCATCGGGCCGCTGATCGCTGCCGGAGCCGCGGGTTCGAACGGCGTCGATGTCGACGAATTTTGCCGTACCAGCCTCGACGATGTGTTCGCCATCGGTGACTGCGCGGCCCATGCCAACGATTTTGCGGGCGGTGCCGTCATCCGGCTGGAATCGGTCCAGAACGCCAATGACATGGCGAACGTTGCCGCGTCCTCCATCTGCGGAGATCCCAAGCCCTATCACGCGGTGCCGTGGTTCTGGTCCAACCAGTATGACCTGCGCCTCCAGACTGTCGGACTGTCGCTCGGCTATGACGCGTGCGTCCTGCGCGGCGATCCAGCCGATGACAGTTTTACCGTCGTATATCTGCAGGAAGGCCGCGTCATTGCGCTCGATTGCGTGAACCGGACCAAAGATTACGCACAGGGCCGCAAGCTGGTCGAGGCGCGGCTGGAAGCAAGCGCCGAAGACCTGGCCGATATCGAGCGACCGCTCAAAGAACTGCTTTAAGGAGCGGACCCTACAGCCGGGAAAGCGCCCACGTCGGCTGCCTCTGCCACCACCGGATCGGCATCCCCGGCAAGCGGCGCGACCTGCGCCCGCAAGGCAGCATCCTTGCTGTTGCCTGCAGCAATCAGGCAGTTTCGCACAAATCGACCCCGCCCGATCCGCTTGATCGGTGATCCGCTGAACAGCTGGCGAAAGCCCGCATCGTCGAGTTGCAACAAATCCGCCAGCCGCGGTGCGACCAGCTCCCCGCGCGGCAGAAACGCTGCGTTGCGCGCGGCGGCATCGGCGAACTTGTTCCACGGACACACCGCCAGACAATCGTCGCAGCCGTAAATCCTGTTGCCGATGGCCTCGCGAAATTCCTCCGGTATCGGGCCGGAATGCTCGATCGTGAGGTAGGAAATGCACCGCCGCGCATCGAGCTTGTAGGGTTCCGGAAAGGCATCCGTCGGGCACGCCACCTGACAGGCATTGCACGAGCCGCAGCGGTCGTCATGCGCCTCGTCCGGCCGGAACGGCAGGGTCGAATAGATCGCGCCGAGAAACAGCCAGCTGCCATGTTCGCGGCTGACCAGATTGGTGTGCTTGCCCTGCCAGCCGATCCCGGCTGCCTCGCCCAGCGGCTTCTCCATCACAGGCGCGGTATCGACGAATACCTTGAGCTCGCTTTCGGGTGCCTGTTCGACCAGCCACCGCGCCAGCGCCTTCAGCGCCTTCTTCACCGTGTCGTGATAGTCGCGGCCCTGCGCATATACCGAGATCCGGGCATGACCGGGCGCATTCTCCAGCGCCATCGGATCGTGACCGGGTGTGTACGCCATGCCCAGCGCGATGACGCTGCGTGCCTCGGGCCACAGCGATTGCGGACCCTGCCGGACATCGGCGCGGTCCTCCATCCACCCCATCTCGCCGTGGTGACCTGCCTCGATCCAGTCGTGCAGCCGCCTGGCCCGCTCCGGATCGTCCACCGCGCTGGCGAAACCGACCGAGACGAAACCGAGCGACCGCGCCTTCTCGGCCAGCGCGAGCCGCAGGTCTTCCAGCGCTTCAGGAGTAAATTCACCCTTTACCATAGGCGGGGTTGTTCCCGTTCACGCCTTGGGGGTACTCGCATCGTCATGGAAGCAGCGCTAAGCCAAGCCCCCTCGCGGAGCAATGACCCTGTCATGGATGAACCAGTCGTAACCGGTCCTGTCGCCGGCCCCCTTGCTATCGAGGCGAAAGGGCTGGTCAAACGGTTCGACGGTGTCGCTGCGGTCAATGGCGTCGACATCGCCGTGCCCGAGGGCGCGATTTACGGTATCCTCGGCCCCAACGGCGCTGGCAAGACCACCACGCTGCGGATGCTGCTGGGCATTATCGATCCCGACGAGGGCGTGCGCCGCATCTTCGGCCACGAGCGCCCGCACGATATCGGGCGGTTGATCGGCTATCTGCCGGAAGAGCGCGGGCTCTATCCCTCGATGAAAGCGATCGACGCGATTGCGTTCATGGGTGCGCTGCGCGGCGTCCCGCAGGCCGAAGGGCGCAGGCGGGGGCGCGAGCTGATGGAGGCGCACGGGCCTCGGCCACGCCATCGAAAAACAGATCCGCCAGCTGTCCAAGGGCATGGCGCAGACCGTCCAGCTGCTCGGCACGCTGGTCCACAGGCCCCGTCTCGTGGTTCTGGACGAACCGTTTTCCGGTCTCGATGCAATCAATCAGGGCAAGCTGGAGCGGATGATCCGCGCGCTGGCAGACGACGGCGTGACCGTGATCTTCTCCACCCATGTCATCCACCATGCAGAGCGCCTGTGCGAAGGTGTCGCGATCATTGCCGGCGGGCAGGTTCCCTATGCCGGCTCCGTCGACGAGGCACGCGACCGGATCGCGGCGCAGGTGAAGCTGGAAACGCGGGCAGGCGACGGCGCATGGCGCGCTGCCCTGCCCGGCGATGCCCGGCACGAGCGCAAATCCGGTACGACGGGTGAAGACAGCCATTACTGGTATTTCCCGCTGCCCGAGACAGGCATCGAGACCTTGCTGCGCGCACTCATCGAAGGCGAAGCGGGCATCCTCTCGCTGAGCATCGAGCGCGCCGGACTGCATGACGCCTTCGTCGAAATCGCCGGCGAGGCCGCGGCACGGGCGATGGAAGCCGACGCCGCCGAAGATGCTGCTGCGGGAGGCGCAAAATGACTGAGCAAGCAGCTTCACCCGTCACCGCCGGTCGTCTGTCGCTCTGGCAGGCCGCATTCGTCGTCGCCCGGCGCGATTTCCTCGCGATCCTGCTGAGCAAGGCTTTCATTTTCTTCCTGCTCGGCCCGCTCTTCTTCGTTGCCATCAGCCTGGCCGCAGGTGCCCTTGGCTCGCGCGCTGCGGAAAGCGTAACGCCGCCCGGGCTCGCAGTTGCGCTGGAAACCGCAGCAGAGCGCGAGGCTCTGTCCAAAGCGCATGCCCGGCTCGATCCGCTGGTGACCCTGCCGCCCATTACCTCGATAGACGACGGCCGCGTGGCCGACGACCTGCTGGCCGACCGTTCAGCCAATTTCGCAGGCGTGCTGACCGGCACTCTGGCCCGGCCGCAACTTACCGGCACGCAAGGCAGCATCGAGGCATGGCAGGGCGAAGTCGCGCTGCTGGCTGCCGAAGCTGCCGGGATTCAGGGGCTGCCCGATGGCGAAGTCCCCGCAGTCGTCCTGACCCCGCGCGAAAACAGCGTTGCCGCCGAACGGCGCGGCAACAAGGCAACGGCGACGGCAGGCATTACGCTGCTGTTCCTGCTGTCGATGCTGCTGGCCGGAATGGTCCTGTCCAATCTGGTCGAGGAGAAGGGCAACAAGATCATCGAAATCCTGGCAGCCTCCATCCCGATGGACGCGGTCTTTCTGGGCAAGCTGTTCGCCATGCTGGCCGTCAGTTTTGTCGGGATCGCCGTTTGGGGAACGCTGGCGCTGGCTGTGTCGCTGAGCGGGGCAGACTTCATTCCCGATCTGGCATCACCGGCCATCGGCTGGCCGTTATTCGTGATCCTGTTCCTGATCTATTTTGCGCTCGCCTACCTTCTGATCGGCTCGGTATTTCTGACCGTGGGCGCAATGGCGCCGACGGTCCGCGATGTGCAGACCCTGTCGATGCCTGCCACGATCCTGCAACTGCTGGTCTTCTTCATCGCCAGCTTCGCGATCTCCGACATCGGCGGCGCGGTGGAACTGTTCGCGCTGATCTTCCCGCTCAGTTCGCCCTACGCGATGCTGTCACGCGCGGCGCAGGTCGACACGATCTGGTGGCACGCCCTGGGCATCGCCTGGCAACTGGTCTGGGTCGCCATCTTCGTGCGGATCGGATCCACGCTGTTCCGGCGAAAAGTCATGCAGAGCGGCCCGGCCAGGTCCGGCAAAGGATGGTTCCGCCGCCGCACGGCGTAAGCCCCGCTTTCCCGACAGGCCGCCCTCCCGATCAGTCGCGTTTTGCAACGCACTATTGACTCATGTGTCAGTAAGGGCAGGATGGACGATGAGAGGCTGCCTGAGCGGCCCCGTATTGGAGAGAGATGATGGCGACCGTCGCCCCCGAACGCACGCAATGGACTCGCAGCCCCAAGGCGCATGAAGCCCTGCAGCGGCATTTTGACGAGCATCCCGAAGCCGTACCGCAGCACCCCGAGAAATTCGATACCAGCCGCAGCGACATCTATGTCGAAAACCGTTGGGCAGCCGATTTTCAAGGAGATGCGCGCCGAAGGGCCGCTCCATTACATCAAGGAAAGCCCGTTCGGCCCCTATTGGAGCGTGGTCGGCCACAAGGCGATCCAGCACGTCGAAGCGCTGCCCGAACTGTTCTCCTCCAGCTGGGAACATGGCGGCATCACGATCCTGAACCGGCTCGACGATGACGAGCTGGAAGAAGGGCAGGAGCGATTCGAATTGCCGATGTTCATTGCGATGGACCGGCCCAAACACACCGGCCAGCGCCGCACCGTCGCCCCCGCTTTCGCGCCGAACGAAATGAAGCGGATGGAAGACGAGATCCGCCAGCGGACCGGCGAGCAACTCGATTCGCTACCGCAAGGGCGAAGTCTTCAACTGGGTCGACGAAGTGTCGATCCCTCTGACCACCGGAATGCTCGCAATCCTGTTCGACTTCCCATGGGAAGACCGCGACCTGCTGACCTTCTGGTCCGACTGGTCCGGCGATACCGAACTGATGCTGGCCGGGCCAGAGCATGGAAGAAACGCGGCGCGGCATCCAGCTGGAAATGGGCGCCTATTTCCAGCAGTTGTGGGCCAAGAAATCGCAGGAGGAACCCGGTTCCGACCTCATCTCGATGATGATCCATTCGCCTGCGATGAACCAGATGAGCCCGCAGGAATTCATGGGCAATCTGGTGCTGCTGATCGTCGGCGGAAACGATACCACCCGCAACACGATGAGCGGCATCGTCCACGCGCTCGACAAGTTCCCCGACCAGCGCAAGCTGTTCGAAGAGAACCCCGATGTGATCCCCAACGCGGTGCAGGAATGCATCCGCTACCAAACCCCGCTCAAGCATATGCGCCGCACGGCAAGCGAGGATACCGAGCTGTTCGGCCACCAGATCAAGAAGGGCGACAAGGTCGTCCTGTGGTACAATTCGGCCAACCGCGACGAGGAAGTGTTCGGCGACAACGCCGACAAGCTGCAACTCGACCGCGAGAATGCGCGCCGCCATCTGGCGTTCGGCTACGGCATCCACCGCTGCGTCGGTGCGCGGCTGGCCGAATTGCAGCTGCGTATCCTGCTGGAAGAAATGCACGCCCGCCGGATGCGCGTTCATGTCGCGGGCGATGTGGAGCGGGTCCGCGCGAACTTCGTCGAAGGCTTCCGGGTGCTCGAAGTCGAGCTTTCGACCTTCTGAGGCTGTAACCTTTTGCCAGCCTCCGTTCAAGCGTATGTTCAGGGAGAAAGACCTAGGACATACGCATGCACGCTCAAAGCATTACATCGAAACCATCCAGCCGCCGCGGTTTGCTCGGCTGGCTGGCCGCAGGCGTCGCGCTCGCGGTCCTGCCCTCCTGCGGATCGAGCAAGGCGGAGGCGAAAAGCTTTCCTGTCAGCCTTTCCGAAGCGCAGTGGCGCAAGAAACTGACCAAGGCGGAATTCTACGTCCTGCGGCAGGAAGGCACAGAGCGCGCCTACACGTCGCCGCTCGACAAGGAGAAGCGCAGCGGCACATTCGTGTGTGCCGGTTGCGGTAACCGCCTCTATTCCTCGAAAACGAAGTTCGACAGCGGAACGGGCTGGCCCAGCTTTTATGCAGCCATCGATGGCGGTGCCGTCGGGACCAGCCGCGACTTCAAGCTCGGCTATCCGCGCACCGAAGTGCACTGCGCCGATTGCGGCGGGCATCTGGGTCATATCTTCAACGACGGCCCGCGCCCCACAGGCAAACGGCACTGCATCAACGGCGTGGCGATGGACTTCGTACCAGCCTGATCCGGCTTAGCGCTGGAGCCGATATGCCAGCTTTGCAAAATCCGCGAGTGCGAAGGTTCTTTCGAACACCACTCCGTGCAGCAGGCCGCGATTCCACCTGATTTTCGCGTGAAGCGGATCGGGCAGGCCATCGGCCTTGAGTTTCACCAATTGGGACGGCGACCAATGACCGTCGCTTTCTATGCAGGCGCCCTGCTGCGACAGATTGCGAATCGCGACCTGCGTGCCCTGCTCCCCCGTCAGAATTGCGCCCGGCAAGTCCACATTGATCCGGATCGGCCGTTTCGGGAAAGGTCCGTGCTCGTGCACCAGAGCGTCCAGATCTTTTGCCTCGCTAAACGAATATCCTGCCTCGTCCCCGGTGTTCCAGGCCTCCTCGACGGCAAAGCGCTGCCCCTCCCATAACTCGATCGAGCATGCCTTGCCGGGCGGTATCTGATGAAATCCCCTGATCCGGATGCCGGTCGAGCTCACGTCGCGCACGATGCACAGCAGCTCCCGGCCGTCGATCGACAGTTTCGCGTTTCGGAGCATCAGGGCAACGCGCGGAGAATCGCGCTGTTCGACCGACGCGCAATCCCCAAATTCGGGCTCCGTTAGTGGGTGTTTCTGCATCTTCATCCCTGCGACGTGAAATCGAAACGCCGCTCTAGCCAGCGCACTATTTTCGGTTCGATAGGAAGCGAGTACGGACAAACCCTTAAGACGGACGGCTCTCGATATGGTGCGGGTGGCGGGACTCGAACCCGCACGTCCAAAGGACAGGGGATTTTAAGTCCCCGGCGTCTACCATTCCGCCACACCCGCCCCGCGCCTCAGCAATGCTGCCGGCAGGACGCAAAGCGGTTAGCGCGAAACGGGCTGACGCTGCAATGACGCAAAGCTTGCGCCGGGATGTGACTGCTGGACACTGCCGCCCTGTCCCCTATCTTCGTCCAATGAAGGCGCCCCCTACCCAGTCCCGGCCCTCCCGTTCGATTGCGGCCAGCTGATGGCCGGAGAAATCGTCGAGACCATCCAGCCCGCAATCGCCTTGCTCGGCATGGGGCTGGGTGCAGCGGTGGCAGCGAACGCGGTGCGCCTCAATCCGATCGTCGGTTATCTCGTTCTGGGAGCCGGGCTGGCCTCGCTTGGCTATGCCGACCAGTTTGAAGGACCGGTCGTTGCAACGCTTGCCGAAGCGGGCGTCATGTTCCTGCTGTTCAATCTCGGCCTGCATTTTTCGCTCAGCAGGATCCGCGAGGAAGCATCCAATATCTTCGGATTCGGCTCGCTTCAGATGCTGGTGGCAGGCGGCGGTTATACGGCCATTCTCCTGTTGCTCGGCTTGCCGATGGCCGGCGCGGTTATCGGAGGGTTTGCACTGGGCCTGTCGTCCACCGCCGTTGTCATCGGGCTGATCAGAGAGCGCGATCAGGAGGATTGCCCGGTCGGGCGTGCGGCCCAGTCGATCCTTATCTTCCAGGATATCGCGGCGATCATGCTGCTGGTTGCCGTCGGCGCATTGGGCGCAGGCGGCGCTCTTGGCCCAGCGCTGGGATTTGCGGGGCTGAAAGCAGTTGCAGCCTTCATTCTGGCGGTACTGTTTGCGCGCTATCTGACCGAACCGTTGTTCCGCACGGTCGCGCGGGTTCGGAGCTCCGAAGTCTATACCGCCATGGCGCTGTTCATAGCGCTGGCCGCCGGATGGGCGGCGGGGATTGCCGGCCTTTCACTGACGCTGGGCGCGTTTCTCGGCGGAGTGGCGGTTGCGGATTCCCGGTACCGCATCCTCGTTCAGAGCGAGATCGAGGCGTTTCGCGGTCTTTTTCTGGGCTTCTTCTTCATCTCGGTCGGGCTCGGCATCGATCCTCAGGTACTGGCAGAGAACTGGCTGACAATCATCGGTGTCGCGCTGGGTTTGATCGTCACCAAATGCACATTCAACGTGCTCGCCGCGCTGGCCAATCGCTGGTCTGTGCCCGGCTCGATCCAGCTCGGCTTCCTGCTGGGACAGGGGAGCGAGTTCGCCCTTCTGCTCCTTGCCATGCCCGGACTGTCTGGATTGCTGGGCGCGCAGGTCAGCGCTATCCTGATAGCCGCTATTGCAATCAGCCTCGCACTCACGCCGATGATCTCGCAGATGGGGCGCGCTCTTGCTGGCAAGCTGCGTCAGGGCCCGCCGGATGAAAAGCTGGCCGGTGACGATGCCCCGGTCGTGCTGCTCAATTTGGGAGAGACGGGCCGGGCAATTGCAGACCGGCTTGGCGAGGAAGGCATCGATTACATCGCGATCGACGGCGACATGGAGCGTTTCGAACTGGCGCTGGCGGACGGGTACCCCGTGCATCATGCCATGCTGGCCGACCCGCGCAGCTGGGACGCTGTCGGCATGGCGAAGCGTCAGGTGCTGATCATCACCGAAGTCGATATGGGCGCCATGCGCGATCTTGCACCGCTGGTGGAAGACCGTCTGCCCGGCGTCGTCAGAATTGTCGCAACAGAAACGTCGCACCTGCATGCGGACATCGAAGACGAGGGAGCTATCCCGCTGGCGACCCACATCGTCGACGGATACGATCTGGTGACAGAGCGAGTCATGCGCGAACTGGGCATGGAAGTGCCGGACACGGATGCCCGCGACGCAGCGTGATTTTATGCACGAGCTGGGCAGCAGCTGGAACGCGGATCGCGGGCATCAGCCCGGCGGGGTCATTTGCCTTCGTTGAGGCCTTCGCGCATTTCCTTGCCCGGCTTGAAATAGGGCACGCGCTTCGCCGGGACGCTGACAGATTCGCCGGTCCGGGGATTGCGGCCCACGCGGGCATCGCGCTCGCGGGTCGAGAATGCGCCAAATCCGCGCAGTTCCACGCGGCCACCCTCTGCCAGTCGTTCGGTGATCTCGTCGAAAAAGATATCGACCACCTGCTCGATTTCTTCGGCGCGCAGATCGGGATTGTCTTTTGCCAACGCCTGCAAAAGTTCGGAACGGATCATGGTAGTCTCCAGCACCTCGGGGCGGCGAGCGTTTGAAACAGGAGAGACCCCACATCCCCCTGCGCCCGATGCGCCCTTGCGAGCGACGTATGTGCGACCAATCATTTGTTATATGACAGAACGGACCCCCGGGCGCAACGCCTTGGAATCCCGACAATGTCATTTTAGTACGGCTGTCTCGGGCAGTCGCTCTCAGGCGATCGCTTCCGCACCCTTTGCGAGAAGAGCGGCCGGATCGATGCCCAGACGATCCATCTGCGCGCGAATTCGGGGGCCATTCTTCGGCGAGGAAGCGCTTGCGCTCGGCCTCCTTCAGCTTGTCCGCAGCGCCGCGCACGACATACATGCCCACGCCGCGCTGGACCGCGACAAGTCCGTCGGTCTGGAACTGCTGGTAAGCCTTCGCCACGGTCAGCGGATTGGCGCCCTGGTCGGACGCGAACGAGCGCACGGAAGGCAGCATCTCGCCTTCACGGTAGCGGCCTTCGATGATGGCGGCGGCGATCATATCGCGCAGTTTCAGGTAGACGGGTCTGGACGAGCTGCTCATAGGTGCATCGCTGCCATAATACACCGCGTCACGTCAAGGTCTGCGTGCCAGTTTCGCGCCTGCACCGTCGCGCAAATACGGTTTCATCTGCAATGTTTTCTTGAGCATCGCGAATTCGCCGCTAGGGTGCGCGGCAATCATTTGTGCCCCGATGGGGAGGGGCGCGCTCAGGGATCGACAAGAGAGGGACTCTCGACACCATGGCATCAAACGCGCCAGCGCACGGCGATTCCGCCGGCACAATCATGGGCCATCCGAAAGGCCTGTTCGTCCTGTTTTTCGCCGAGATGTGGGAGCGTTTCTCCTATTACGGCATGCGGGCACTGCTCATTTTCTACCTGACCAAGCACTGGCTGTTCTCGGACAGCGATGCCGGGATCATCTACGGTGCCTACACAGCGCTTGTGTACATCACGCCGGTCGTCGGCGGGTATCTGGCCGACAAGGCGTCTCGGACAACGCAAAGCAGTGCTGTTCGGGGCTGTGCTGCTGACGCTGGGCCATTTCTTCATGGCGTTCGAAGGCGCGCCCGAAGCGGGCAATGCCGATAATCCGATCATCTATGTCTTCTGGCTCGCGCTTGCGCTCATCATCGTGGGCTCGGGCTTCCTCAAGGCGAACATTTCCGTGATCGTCGGCCAGCTTTATCCGCGTACCGATGTGCGCCGCGACGGTGCTTACACAATCTTCTACATGGGTATTAACCTTGGCGCGGCGCATCGGCTCGCTGCTGTGCGGTTACATCGGCGAGACCTATGGATGGGCCTACGGTTTCGGTCTTGCCGGCATCGGCATGCTGCTTGGCCTCGTAGTGTTCATCTGGGGCAAGCCGCTGCTGCTCGGCCGGGGCGAGCCGCCCAAGGCGCTGGCGAAAGCACGCGAATTGTCGCATCTACGCCATCGGACTTGCGTTCGTCGCACTCTGCTGGGTCGCCATCCAATACCAGGATGCGGTCGGCGTCTTCCTCGGGACCTTCGGCGCGGCGCTGGTATGTTATGTTCTCGCCATTGCCACCTTCCAGCTGCCCTATGGCAGTTTTTCCAGGGCGCCGACGCCAGCGTTCTATTCCTATATCGGCAGCAGCTTGCTGTTAGTGGTGTCGATGTTCTTCGTCTCGTCCGGCAACGAATCCTGGCAACTGCCTGCCTCTATCGGTCTTGGCGGCGTTCTTACCATCATCATCTTGCAGATGGTTGCAAAGACAGACCATGACCGCGACCGGATCATGGCGGCAATGTTCCTGATCATCGTATCGATCGATCTTCTGGGCGCTGTTCGAACAAGCCGGTTCGTCACTCAACCTATTCACCGACCGGCATGTCGATCGCGGCGGCGTTCCTGCTTCGACGTTCCAGTCGATCAACGCGATCTACATCATTCTGCTGGCGCCGGTCTTCGCAACCACATGGACCGTGCTGGGCCGCAAGGGAATGGAACCTTCCACGCCGATGAAATTCGGCCTCGGAGTCATACAGGTTGGTCTCGGCTTTCTTGTCCTCGTCTGGGGCGCACAGTCGGTGGGCGTGGATGTCCCGACCCCGGTGATATTCATCTTCCTCATCTACCTGCTGCACACGACCGGCGAGCTGTGCCTGTCGCCTGTCGGCCTTTCGGCGATGAACCGTCTTGCGCCCGCGCAAATCGCATCGCTCATCATGGGCACATGGTTCTTCGCCTCGGCGACCGGCAACTTTGCCGCCGGCCTGATTGCCGCTGCAACGGGCGCCGAAGGTGTCGGCGAAGCTGCGGGCAAGCAGGTCGTGATGGATGTGTATTCCACAGTTGGCTGGTACGCCATCGGCGTAGGCGTATGCGGTCATGGTCGTCAGCCCGCTCGTCAAGAAGCTGATGCATCTCGACACGCTCGAGGACGACACTGTCGGCGATGACCTGGAAGGTCAGGCCGAAGGTCCGGGCGAACCGATGGGTGCTGGCATCCACCCCTCGACGCGTCCCGGAAACTGATCTTTAGAATGGCGATGAATATGAGAGCCAATGCACTTCTGGCGATCGGGAGCGCATTGGCGCTCACCGCCTGCGCCACGACATCGGATGCGTCCGGCACGGCCAGCGCCAAGGCAGCCAATCCGGCGGCGGAGAACCCTTTCCCCTCGACCTACACGCCGTATCCCGGCACGCCGACCGCGCTGGTCGGCGCGACCGTCTATGACGGCAAGGGCGGCACCATCGAAGACGGCGCTGTCCTGTTCCGCGATGGCAAGATTGTCGGCGTGGCGGCGGAACTCTCTACCGAAGGTTACACCGTGGTCGACGGCACCGGCAAGTATCGTCACCCCGGGCATCATCGATATTCACAGCCATCTGGGCGACTACCCTACTCCCAGCGTCGATGCGCATTCGGACGGTAACGAGGCGACCTCGCCGACCACGCCCGATGTCTGGGCGGAGCATTCCGTCTGGCCGCAGGACCCCGGCTTCAGCCGCGCAATGGCCAATGGCGGGATCACCTCGCTGCAAATCCTGCCCGGCAGCGCCAACCTGATCGGCGGGCGCACGGTGACGCTGAAGAACGTGCCCAGCCGCACGGTTCAGGGCATGAAGTTTCCCGGCGCGCCGTACGGCATGAAGATGGCCTGCGGCGAAAATCCCAAGCGCGTTTACGGCAGCAAGGGACGCAAGCCCTCCACCCGCATGGGCAATTTCGCGGTCAACCGCCAGACCTGGCTCGATGCGATCGCCTATGCCGACGGGGACCGCGAGAAGCGCGACCTTGAGAACGAGACGCTGGCGGGCGTTCTGGACGGCGACATCCTGGTCCACAACCACTGCTACCGCGCCGACGAGATGGCACTGGTGATGGATATGGCCAAGGAGATGGGATACAAGGTCAGCACCTTCCATCACGCGGTCGAGGCCTACAAGATCGGCGATCTGCTGCGCGAAAACGAAGTGTGCTCCGCGATCTGGGCCGACTGGTACGGTTTCAAGATGGAAAGCTATGACGGCATTCCCGAAAACGGCGCGCTGCTCCAGAAGGCAGGCGCCTGCGTCGTCATCCATTCCGACGATGAAAACGGTATCCAGCGCCTCAACCAGGAAGCGGCCAAGGCGCAGGCAGCCGGTGCGCGGATGGGCATCGACATTCCCGACGCCGAAGTCATCTCGTGGCTGACGCTGAACGCTGCAAAGGCGATGGGCATCGACGGCATGACAGGCAGCCTCGAAACCGGACAAGATGGCCGATGTCGTCCTGTGGAACGGCGATCCGCTGAGCGTCTATTCGCGGCCCGACAAGGTCTGGATCGACGGCGCGCTGATGTTCGATGAAGCCGATCCGAAACGCAAACCGGTGAGCGATTTCGAGCTTGGCCAGCCCGGTGAAGGAGATGTGAAATGAAGCGCCTCCTGAAAGCCGCCGCTGCGCTTGCCGTGTCCGCCGCCATCGCTGGGCCGCTGGCAGCGCAGGATTTCGCCATCACCAATGCCACTGTCGCGATCGGCGACGGCAGCGAGCCGATGGAGAACGCCACCGTCGTCGTGCGCGCTGGCAAGCGTGGTCGCCGCAGGCTCGGGCGTCGCCGTTCCGGCCGGCATACAGGCGGTGGACGGCCAGGGTAGCTGGGTCACTCCCGGCTTCTTCGTGCCGCTAACCGATCTCGGCCTTTACGATGTCGGCGCCGTCAGCGAGAGCAACGACATCGCGGCTGGCAATTCCCCGTTTTCCGCGGCTGCTCGACGTGGCGACCGCGCTCAATCCCGCATCGCAGCACGTCGCGGTGAGCCGGGCTGGCGGGGTGACGCGGGCGAGCGTCTCGCCGCGTCCATCGTCCTCCATCTTCGGCGGACAGGGCGCGATCGTCGATCTGGGCGCGGATCCGGACATGCTGCGCCGCGCGCGGGCGTTCCAGATCGTGGCGCTGGGCGAATACGGCGCGCGGCTCGGCGGCGGTAGCAGGACCGGCGCCCATGCCCTGCTGCGCAACGCCCTGCGCGAAGCGCGGCAGTACGGCACCGATGCCCGCATCCCGGGCAGCCCGTCGCGTCCGTCAGATCAATCCACCGGTGACGACATTCCCCTCGATCCCAGGCTGATCGACAACCGGACGGAGCGCGGCGACGATACCCTTCTGACCCGCTTCGACGCTGCCGCCCTCGTGGCCGTGGTGCGCGGGGAGCAACCGCTCTACGTCGTCGTGGAGCGCGCCTCCGACATTCGCCGGGCCATCGCGCTCACCAGCGAATTTCCGTCGCTCGATCTCGTTCTGGTCGGGGCGAGCGAGGGGTGGATGGTAGCGAGCGAGATTGCGGCTTCGGGAATTCCCGTCATCGCCGATCCGCTCGACAATTTGCCATCCAGTTTCGAACAGCTGGCCGCCACGCAAAGCAATATCGGCCGGATGGTCGATGCGGGCGTGAAGGTGGCGATTGGCGGCCTGTCCGGCGGTATCACCGGCCCGCGCACCGCACCGCAATTTGCCGGCAACCTCGTGGGCCTCAGCCGGGTGCCCCGGCGCAACCGGCCTGACCTGGGGCGAAGCGCTCGCCACCATCACCTCCATCCCGGCAGAGATCTCGGGCTATGGCGGGCGGTACGGCGTGCTGGCGCCGGGTGCTGCAGGCGATGTGGTGATCTGGGACGGCGATCCGCTGGAGGTTTCCTCTGCCCCTGTGCGTGTCTATATCGACGGTGTCGAGCAACCGCTCAGCAACCACCAGACGCGCCTGCGCGAGCGGTACCGCGATCTGGACGAAAGCGTGCTTGCCCAAGGCCTATGACTGGTAAACCCCAGAAGGATTCCGGAATGAGATCGACTTTCCTAGCTCTTGGCGCAGCGGCACTGGCCGTGGGCGCCGTGACCTTTGCGCAGGAGCCGGAGCGTCCGGAGATGGGCATGGCATGGCACAGCGCGCAGCAGCTCGCGCTGGCAGAGCGTGCCGCCTCGGGGGAATGGCGCGCGCTGGATGGCGGACTTCTCTGGCGCCGGATAGAAGGCGACGGAACTGGCGCGAAACCGACCGTTTCCGATACGGTGACCGTGCATTACGCTGGCACCTTCATCGACGGCGAAACCTTCGATAGCTCCTTCGACCGGGGCGAGCCTGCGACCTTCCCGCTCGGGCGGCTGATACCCGCCTGGCAGATGGCGATCCCGCAAATGGGCGTGGGCGACACGATCGAACTCGCCTCCCCGGCAATGCTGGCTTACGGGCCAGTCGGCAAAGGACCGATCCCCGGCGGCGCGACCCTGCTGTTCAAAGTGCAGCTGATCGGCATCGAGGGCGATACTGGACAATAGGTTTCGTTATGCTACCTTTCTTCGCATAGAAGGAGAGGTAGGTTGGATCAGGCACTCGTTTCACTTGGCGCGGCCAATGTCGCTTTTGTCGGCGCGCATTTCGCGCTTTCGCATCCCTTGCGCGCACCGCTGGTTCGCGGGCTGGGAGAAGCCGGTTTCCAGATCGTCTATAATCTTGTCGCGGCGGCGACGCTGGCCTGGGTCTATTTTGCTTTTGTCGCGACCAAGGGAGGCGCCCCGCTCTGGGGCGGCTTCGGCGACACGGTCTGGATCATCGCCAGCCTGCTGACCCTGCTTGGGACGGTCTTGTTTGTCGGATCAATAGTAAAACCCAACCCGGCACTCCCGACCCCTATGGCGGCAAAGCAAGCGGCAGGCGCGCCTCAGGGCGCACTTCGCGTCACGCGTCACCCGATGATGTGGGGCTTCGCGCTATGGGCCACCGCGCACCTCATCGCCGCACCCACCGCGCGCACGCTCGTCACGATGGGCGCGATGCTGTTCCTCGCACTGGTCGGCGCCAAGATGCAGGACGCCAAGAAGCGCGCTGCCATGGGCGATGCCTGGAAACATTGGGAAGCGCAGACAAGCTACGCCCCGCACCTGTCGCAAGTCGGGGCCATCGGCGCCGTCCCGTGGGTCGGCGGCGTGCTGATCTGGCTGGCGATTACCTACACCCACATTGCAGCGGGCGGCACGGCCGCAGGTGTATGGCGTTGGGTTGGTTAGATCGGTCCGAACCCTTCTATGCGGGCCAATCCGACGCGGGTTCGTCGTCACCGAACAAGTGATTGGATGCCCAAGCGCCCAGCACCAGATAAACCGGCTGCAAATCTCTGCCCGCCTGCGTCAGTGGGTATCGCGCGCGTTTTGCATCCGGCGGATCACGCTCAAGCAGGCCTGCCTCGCATAGGAGCGACAGCCGCGAGGTAAGCGCTGCGCGGCTGATTGGCAATCGCTCCAGAAAGTCGGCAAACCGTTCCACGCCAAGCAGCGCCTCACGCATTACCAGCATTGCCCACCGGTCGCCGAGCACGCGCGAGGCGCGGCCGATCGGGCATGGAGCGGAGGATGGCTGATATGTTTTCATCAATTGCCACTGTATCCCGCTTGCACCCAAACAAGGCAAGTCTCATAAAGTCTGTGTTACAGACTTACAGGAGAAAGCCATGACCCACCCCCGATTCGAGAGCCCCGAACAATCTATCGAGTATATGAAGCGAGTCGCAGTCGGAAAATCGGGATTCTCCCGCTGGCTTGGCGTCGAACCGCTCAAGGTATGGGAAGGCGAATCGGAATTGACACTCGACATGCGCGAGGAACTGACCCAGCATCACGGCTTTGCCCACGGTGCGATCGTCGGCCTGATGGCTGACAATGCCTGCGCCTGGGCGGCCGCCAGCGTCGCAGGCGATGTCGTGACCGGTAGCTACACGATCAATTTCCTGGCCCCTGCAGTGGGCAAGCGCCTGCGGGCAAAAGGCACCGTGATTAAGGCAGGACGCAAGCAGGTCATCGTGCGTTCGGAAGTCCTGTCCGAGGCAGAAGACGGTGCACCCAAGCTCGTGGCAGTGGCGCAGGCGACAGTCATTCCGACCGGTGTGCCGGGAATGTGACCAGTTGCGCGAGCTATATTATGCCCGCGCCTCTTCAACGCCGGCGCTGTTATGGCGCAGCGCCTTCAGCACCGTATCGACGATGTGCGGCGCATTGAGACCGGCCTCGTCATATTGCTTGTCCGGCGCATCATGGTCGATGAAGGTGTCGGGCAAGCGCAGCGTGCGGACCTTCAGGCCATTGTCCGTCAGACCTTCGTCGGATGCAAAGGTCAGGACATGCGCACCCAGACCGCCGATTGCGCCTTCTTCGATGGTCACGACGACTTCGTGCGTTTTCATCAGGCGCTCGATCAGTTCGGTGTCGAGCGGCTTGGCAAAGCGCATGTCGGCGACGGTCGTGCTCAGGCCCTTGGCCTCCAGCTGGTCGGCGGCCTTGAGGCCCTCGGCCAGACGCGTCCCGAGTGACAGCAGGGCGACCTTGGTACCCTCGCGCACGATCCGGCCCTTGCCGATCTCGAGCTTTTGCGGCGTTTCAGGCAGATCGACGCCGACGCCGTTGCCGCGCGGATAGCGGAAGGCGATCGGACCATCGTCGTACTCGACCGCTGTATAGGTCATGTGGACCAGCTCGGCCTCGTCGGCTGCGGCCATGACCACGAAATTCGGCAGTGTCGCAAGGTAGGTGATGTCGAAACTGCCCGCGTGGGTCGCCCCGTCCGCACCCACCAGGCCTGCGCGGTCGATGGCGAAGCGGACAGGCAGGTTCTGGATCGCCACATCGTGCACCACCTGGTCATAGGCGCGCTGGAGAAAGGTCGAATAGATCGCCGCGAACGGACGCATGCCCTGCGCGGCCAGACCGGCGGCAAACGTAACGCCGTGCTGCTCGGCAATGCCCACATCGAACGTCCGCTCCGGATGCGCCTTCGCGAACCTGTCGACGCCTGTACCGCTCGGCATGGCGGCGGTGATGGCGCAGATGCGTTTGTCGGTCTCGGCCAGCTTGGCCAGCGTTTCGCCGAATACGTTCTGGTAGGCGGGCGGACCGGCGGCGCTTTTCGCCTTTTCACCCGTCACCACGTCGAATTTCGGGACGCCGTGATATTTGTCGGCGCTGTCTTCGGCTGGCTGGTAGCCTTTGCCCTTGGTCGTCACGACATGGATCAGGACCGGGCCCTGCTCGCTGTCGCGGACATTCTCCAGCACCGGGATCAGGTGGTCGAGATTGTGCCCGTCGATCGGGCCGACGTAATAAAAGCCGAGTTCCTCGAACAGCGTTCCGCCGGTCACCATGCCGCGGGTGAATTCTTCCGCCTTGCCGAGCGAGGCGTGGACCCGGCGCGACAGCTTCTTCGCCATTTTCGAGGCGAGGCTGCGCAGGCCGAGATATTCGCTGCTCGACACCATGCGGGCGAGATAGGCGCTGAGGCCGCCCACTGGCGGCGCAATCGACATGTCGTTATCGTTGAGGATGACGACGAGGCGGTTGCCCTGCCTGCTCGGCATTGTTCATCGCCTCGTAGGCCATGCCCGCGCTCATCGCGCCGTCGCCGATCACGGCAATACCGCGCCCCGGCTTGTCGTTGAGCTTGTTGGCGACCGCAAAGCCCAGCGCCGCACTGATCGAGGTGCTCGAATGCGCCGCGCCGAACGGGTCGTATTCGCTCTCGCTCCGCTTCGTGAAACCGCTGAGGCCGCCGCCCTGACGCAGGGTGCGGATGCGGTCGCGGCGACCGGTCAGGATCTTGTGCGGATAGGCCTGGTGGCCGACGTCGAAGATCAGTTTGTCGTCGGGCGTGTTGAAAACGTAATGGATGGCCGTGGTCAGCTCCACCACGCCCAGTCCGCTGCCCAGATGGCCGCCCGTGCTGCCGACGGCGTCGATCATTTCGCTGCGCAATTCGTCCGAAAGTTGCCGAAGCTGCTCGGGCTTCAGCTTGCGGAGGTCTTCTGGCGTGTCGACAGTGTCGAGCAGCGGTGTATCGGGGCGCGTCGTCATAAGAAAAAGCGCTTACACGCCGAATTCCAACCTGTCGATGAACGAGCGTGTGTCAGTTGCCGTGCGTCACGCACATTCACTGCACAGGCCGCGCAATTCGACCACAGGCCGAACGTCGGAAAAACCCTTTGCCCGGCCCGCCTGCCGCAATGCGCCTGTCAGTTCGTCATTGTCGAAATGGCTGGCCGTTCCGCAATCGTCGCAGATAAGGAAGACGCAGTCGTGACGGCACCCGGGATGGGAGTTCACGAGGAAGGCGTTGGCGCTTTCGATCCGGTTGGCAAGGTTGCCGTTCACGAAAATATCGAGGATCCGGTACACGCTGTTCGGCGCAACCCGGCTGCCGCGCTTGCGAGAAAGATTGTCGGCAATGTCGTAAGCGGACACAGGCCGGTCGTGGCTGGCCAGCTCCTCGAACACTTCGGCGCGCATTCCCGTCCAGCGTTCGCCGCTCGATTCCAGCGAGGCCTTGGCCGCATTGGAGAGGTCGCTGCCCGCGAGTTCCTTGTGACCTGAAGCAGTCCCGGATGCATGTGTTTCGCTCATGCTGTACAATGTAGCGATGCGAAGCGCGCTTCGCCAGAGGCCTGCCTAGTTCCGCTTGAAAGTGGAACGGTAGTGTTCGGGATAAAACTGGGCGAGCGCTCGGACCTTCGGCTTGTCCCATCGCAGGATGTAACCGTGACGGGGATTCTTCGCCATGAAGTCCTGATGGTAGCCCTCTGCCGGATAGAACGTCTTCGCACCTTTGATCGGCGTGACGATCGGCTTCGACCATTTCCCCGATCTCCTGATCTGCGACAGATAGGTCAGCGCCACCGTGCGCTGCTCGGTGTTCAGCGGAATGATCTCGGCATTGTAGTGCGCGCCGCGGTCCGGTCCCTGCCGATTTTGCAGCGTGGGGTCCGCGACGACCGAGAAGAAGATCCGCAGTAGCTCGTCATAACGCACGACACTCGGGTCGTAGGTGATCTTCACCGCTTCGACATGGTCGGTGATACCACTGGATACGAGCTGGTAATCCGCCTGCTGTTTCGTGCCGCCGTGATAACCCGACACTGCGCTGGTCACGCCCTTCACGTGGCTGAAGACCGCCTCGACGCCCCAAAAGCAGCCGCCGGCGAAGATTGCGGTTTTCAGGCCGGGCTTTTCCTGGGCAATGCGCGCAGGCTTTGGAGCCTTGAGATGGTTCTCCGCCGCAAATGCGGTGGCCTGACATCCGGAAAGAGCCAGACCGGACGCTGCCAGAAACGGAAGTATGGTGCGAGTTATCACGCTGCCTGTCCTATCCCACCGTCGCCGCGATGGCTTGCGGAATGGCCGACAGGTCGCCGGGCGAGAATGTGACCCCGACAATGCCGAGGCCGATGAGGAATCCGATGCCGAAACTGGCGTAAAGATCGGTTTTGAACTTGAACATGGGGGTACTTTCGATGTTTCAAGCCATCTGGTTACACCACGCCCGTTTACAAGCCGCTGAACCGCTCGGTTGCCCGGTGTTCAGGCACAGATGCACACATTTCGCGGCTCAGCATGGGAGCGCACAGTACATGTCTTTTATCTGTTCCGCATTGAGAGTTGCAACGGTTGCTGCGGTTCTGGCCCTGAACGGGTGCACGGCCGAAAAACCGCATGAGAACGCCGTCGATGAGGTATCTTTCCTTCAGGACATCGCGGACCCTGTGTCCGATGGAGGCGATCCCTTCACAAAGCTCGAAGGACAATGGGCCATCGAAACGGTGGGCGATACTGCGTTTCCCGCCAATGTCGGTATCGTGAATTTTCAAAGTAAGGATTTCTTCAGCCACGAGGCGGGGTGCGGCGGCGGACACCCGGCGTTCTACGAAGCGTCGCCCAACGGCGATCTCAGCACCTCGCGGCGGGAACCGGTCGTAATCGGCAAATGCTCGAGTTCGCAGGCTGCCTCGCTGGAGAAGCTGCTGACGGACTTCCTCGACCGAGCGAACAGATGGGCGCTAAACCAGGACGGCGCGCTGGTGCTGATCGCTGCCGACGGAACCCGCGCCGTGCTCCGGCGTCCGGAGGGACCACGCCCCGTGCTGCAGGGCGAATGGCGGGTCCTCTCGATTGGCGGCAGCGCGTGGGACGGCCCGCAACCCGCCCGCATCACGATTTCCTACAACTATATCGGCGCCGGGGCCGGCTGTAACAGCGGCGGGGCATCATATGCCTCTCCGGAACCCGGGCGTCTCGTCCTCGATTCGCTGCCAACCACATTGACGCGTTGTGAGGATGCACTGATGCAGGCCGAAGCCCAGCTGTTCCATGCCTTGCGGACAGTTACAAAATACCAATTTGACAGTGACCGCCTGATCCTGACTGGGTCGCAGCAGCTCGAACTGGAGCGCGCGCCCGGCTGATCAGTGCCTGAAATGTCGCATTCCGGTGAAGACCATTGCGAGACCCTTTTCATTGGCGGCTGCAATCACCTCGTCGTCGCGGATCGATCCGCCCGGCTGGATGATCGCGGTCGCGCCTGCCTCCGCCGCCGCCAGCAGTCCGTCGGCGAAAGGAAAGAACGCGTCCGATGCGACTGCACTGCCGACGGTCCGCGGCTCAGCCCATTCGTACTTCTCGGCAGCCTCGGCCGCTTTCATGGCGGCGATGCGGCTTGAATCGCGGCGGTTCATCTGGCCCGCGCCGATACCGGCGGTTGCGCCGTCCTTCGCATAGACGATAGCGTTCGATTTCACGTGGCGTGCGACGGTCCACGCGAAGAGGCAGTCTTTCAGTTCCTGGGCGGTCGGTTCGCGCTCGGTCACGACCTTGAGGTCTTCCGGCGTAATCGAACCGTTGTCGCGGGTCTGGACGAGCAGGCCGCCGGTAATCGGCTTTACCGTCAGTCCGCCGCGCCGCGGATCGGGCGTATCGCCCGTCAGCAGCAGGCGCAGGTTCTTCTTTTTCGCGAAAACTTCCCGCGCCGCATCGTCGGCTGCAGGCGCAACGACGACTTCGGTGAAGATTTTCGCGATCGCTTCGGCGGTCGGACCGTCGAGCGGGCGGTTTACCGCGACGATACCGCCAAAGGCCGAGACGCTGTCGCAGGACAGTGCGTCGTTCCACGCCTCGAGCAAGGTCGCCGCCTGTGCAACGCCGCAGGGATTGGCATGCTTCACGATGACCACTGCCGGATCGCCGCGCCCGTTTTCTCCGGCGAACTCGCTAACCAGTTCCAGCGCGGCATCGGCATCGTTGTAATTATTGTAGCTAAGCGCCTTGCCCTGCACCTGTTCGGCCTGCGCAATACCAGCGGCGTGCGGGCCGACCGGCGTATAGAGCGCGGCTTTCTGGTGCGGGTTCTCGCCATACCTCAATTCCTGCGGGTCTCGGCCATTGACCGCCAGCATTGTGGGAAAGTCTCCCCCTGATCGGCAAACGCGAACCACTGGCTGATCATCGAATCGTACGCGGCCGTCGCTGCAAATGCCTTGGCCGCCATGCGCTTGCGGAAATCCATGCCCGTTGCGCCATTCTTCCCGGCGAGTTCTTCGGCCAGGGTGCTGTAGTCCGCGGGATCGGTCACGATCGTGACATAGCGATGGTTCTTGGCAGCAGAGCGCGCCATGCTGGGCCCGCCAATATCGATATTCTCGATGATCTCGTCCCGCTCGGCGCCCTTCGCGACGGTCGCTTCGAAAGGGTAGAGATTGACGATTACGAGGTCGATCGCACCGATACCGTGCGCTTCCATGGCCGCCGCGTGATCGGCATCGTCACGCACTGCCAGCAGTCCGCCATGTACCTTTGGGTGCAGCGTCTTGACGCGGCCATCCATCATTTCGGGAAATTCGGTCAAATCGGAAATGTCGCGTACCGTCATGCCCGCTTCGCGGAGCATTTTTGCCGTACCGCCGGTCGACACCAGTTCGACACCCGCCTTCGCCAGTTTGCCGGCCAGATCGGCAAGGCCAGTCTTGTCGGACACCGAGAGAAGTGCCCGTTTGATCGTCACATCAGCCATGTCGTCTTTAATCCCGTTTAATTCAGCTCATCCGCTTGAGCAGCCAGGAAAAGCTCCCGCCGCTGCGCGATGTCAGCCCGTGCAATATCAGTTGTTCGATCGGTTGCGGGCGACCCTGTCCGTCGACCCACAGGCTCTCTTCGATACCAAGCTCTCCGCCCGCATCTCCCGCCACGCGGAACTGCCACAGGCGCCCATCGGGCAGGCCAAGGCTCGCACCGCGCTTGTCGTCGCTCAGGCGCAAGTCGATGCCCTGGCCGATGTGGAAACGAATGGCGAAACCGATCTTGCCGCGCTTGCCCTTCTTGCCCGCTGGCACGAGTACATCCTCGCCTCGCAATTCGCTGCCATCGTCGCGCAGGACGAGGATACGGCGATGGTGGAGGCCATAGCGTGCGCCATACCCGTCATGCGTCGCCTCGATACGGGTGGCTGCGCCCTGATTCGTCTTCAGCTGCCGCCGGTCGACTTCTACTTCATTGACGCCGCTGCCGAGCTGGCCCTTGATATGGACCGCTGTCGAATTGACGTCGTCCAGCACGAGCGTCGAATGGGCGGCGGTGGCGCGCAGGCCCTGCTCGATCCGGTGCGGAACCATGCCGCCTGCAAGTGCCGCGCCGCCGCAATTGACGATCAGGCGCTGGCCATTGTCGGACAGTTCGAACGCAAGCGTACTGGCGCAGCCGGTGCGCGCATGGCGCGGCAGCGGCGGCGGCGCGGCATCGAATTGCAGCACCGTCTTGGCGCCGGTTGCACGCTGATAGCCCCACTGGCGCACATCCTTGAGCGGGCGCGTCCGAACGCCGCTGGCGCGAACCAGTGCGGCGACTTTCTCGGTCGGCGTAGCGCCTGCACCCTGCCAGTTGCCGAGCCCCGCCTCGCCGTGCAGCAGGCCAAGAAGCGGCGGGACGAGGAGCTCCATCATGGTCGCGATAGCCTCGGGCGGGTCGCGGTCGACCGCTTTGTAACAGGCACTCAGTTCCACCAGCAGTGCCAACGCGTCCATCTGCGCCAGCGGACTGCGTGACAGCACGCCGCCATCTTCCGCAATGCAATCGCCCAGCGCACGGGCCAGTCCAGACTCGCCGAACAGGCGCCGGGCGCGGCCGTCGGGCAGCAACAGGCCAGCCGCGACGATGGCGGTCCAGCCGGTAATCAGCCCGATGCCGTCCTGCGCCTTGCCGACATTGCGATCGAGCCAGCGAGCCGTTTCCGCCATCGCTTCAAGCAGACGGTCGCGCAGCTTGACGTCGTCAAGCACCAGCGGCGCATGGACGAGCCATGCGAGCAGGCGATTGCCGACATGCTCGACTTCCCATGCTGCCGCCTTGCCCGGCTTCGGATTGGTGTCGAGCCAGCGCGACGTGACGCGTGACGCCACCGGTGCAGCCTGCTGCCGCGGGCAGGCGCCAGCCAGATCGCGCATCCACGCAAAGCCGTGCACCACTCGCTGGAAGGGCGGCGTGAGCCGGACGGAAGACGAAGCGAAGTCCATCTGCGCAATCGGAGCCTTCACCCCGTGTACGAGGAAATGGCCCGCGCGCAGGGCGACACCGCTTGCGCGGTCGCCGGTCAGGGGGCTGTCGACAACGGCTGCAAGCCTTTGCTTGCCCGGCCGCTTGAGCGGAGATGCCAGCGTGTGCCCGGGAATTCCCAGACGGTAGGCAAAGCGCAGGAAACGGTCGCCTGCACCGAGCGAGGGCGCCGCCAGGTCGCTGGGCACGAGAGCACGCGAGGGCTCGAGGACGCGGGCGGTAACTTCACGCTCGACCGTCGGAACCTGCTCGTCGACGATCAGTTCTTCACTGCGGTCGGCCGCGCGGCCCGAACCGCCACCCAGCGGTATCGCCAGCTGGGCATCCGTCTCTTCGATGGGAGCGTCGGTCGGGTCGGCATCCATGCGGGGCTCACCCGCATCGAGGGAGTCCAGCCGGTCGGTCATCCGCCGTTTCCTTTCAGAGCGGCGATATTCGCCGCATAATGGTCTGGCCCACCCTTGAATGTGGCTGATCCCGCCACCAGCACGTCGGCTCCCGCCGCGATGCATTGCTTTGCCGTTTCCGGATTTACCCCGCCGTCAACTTCCAGATGGATATCGCGCCCGCTGGCGTCGATCTTCGCGCGGACCGCCGAGATTTTCGCCAGCTGGCTCTCGATGAAACTTTGCCCGCCGAAGCCGGGATTGACGCTCATCACCAGGACGAGGTCGATCATGTCCATCAGATTGTCGAGCACCTCGACCGGCGTGCCGGGATTGAGCGACACGCCCGCCTTTTTGCCCATGCCCTTGATCGCCTGCACCGTGCGATGAATATGCGGCCCCGCTTCGGGGTGGACGGTGATGATGTCCGCGCCCGCGTCGGCGAATTCCTGCAGATAGGCATCGACAGGAGAGATCATCAAATGGACGTCGAACACCTTCTTGGTGTGCGGACGAAGCGCATTCACCACCATCGGGCCGATGGTAATATTGGGGACATAATGCCCGTCCATCACATCGACATGGATCCAGTCTGCGCCCGCCTCGTCGACGGCACGCACTTCTTCGCCCAGACGCGCGAAATCGGCGGACAGGATACTGGGAGAGATCAGCGGCGGTGTTTGCGGCATGGTATGTTCGGGCTCTGCTGCGATGCGTATCCCTAGCGGACGTGCGAATCATGCATCAATGACGCGGCATTCCTTATCCACACCGCTCCGCCGCAAATCTGGCGCTTTACCGGTCAATTCACGCCTAATTCAGCGCCACCGGGCTAAAACCGCTTTCAAACATGCGGGCTGTTCGTGCCCGAGAAGGATTTGAAGTGATGAGCACAGTTTCGAAACGCGCGCTGGCGGCGGTTCTCGGCGTCGGTATGGTTGCGACCGGATTTTCGGCCCCGGCCACTGCCCAATATCGCCAGAAAATTTCCAACGACATGAGCAAATGTGCAGCGGGTGCGGGGCCAGCCGTGCGCGTCACGATCGACGGCGTAAAGTCGTCGGAGGGGCGCATCCGTGTGCAATCCTATCGCGGCACGCAGGCAGACTGGCTGGAATCGGGCCGCTGGATCAACCGGATCGAAGGCGCCGCCCGCGCCGGTACGATGACATTCTGCGTGCCAGTCCCCTCGTCCGGCACCTACGGCATTGCCGTGCGTCACGATGTGAACGGCAATGGCAAAACCGACATTCGGACCGATGGCGGGGCGATGTCCAACAACCCGTCGATCAATATCTTAAACCTCGGCAAGCCGAGCTACAAGAAGACCGCATTTACGGTCGGCAATGGTGTCGAGAGCATTCGCATCAAGATGCGCTACTTTTAAAGCGGCAGGCAGCTAGCCTTCCCGGCGCGCGCTCCGTTTTGCGCGGAGCACGCGCACCAGCGCGCCCGGCGCGGCAATCAGCGGATATTTCTCGGCAAACGGCGTCACTTCCAAAGCGACGCCGGTGTGCCGCTCGACCTTCCAGGCACCATATTTCGCCGCGCCTTCGAACGTCGTCGTCGCCTTGCCCAGCCTCACGAGGTTCAGCGCCTTGCCGAGCCGTTGACGTTTCTTCCACCAGCGCAGAATGCGCGCCCGCTCGCCCTTTGCGAAGCGGGGGGCCAGCGTCATGCCCGCCTGCTCGAAGGCGAGGCCGTCTGCAATCCATGCCGCCGGGAGCAAGCCGTCGAAATGGTCGGCATTGACCGAAAGGATGGAATCCTCGCGGCCCGCCCTCTCGACACGGAATTCAGCGGTGTAGGTAGCCTTGAACAAGGCCCGCCAGAAATCGGCAGCCTGTCCGCTTTGCGGGCCTAGCGCCGCAGCCAGTCGCGCCGCCGTGCGCGCCGCCTCGCCGAGCGCCGACAAGAACAGCTTCCCGGGATGCAGCATCGCGCTGCCAGACCAGAGCGCTGGGCTGGACGAAACGCGCCCATATCGTCGTATCGCGGCTCTCCCCTCGGGCCGCTTTGGTGAACTGGTCCAGGCTCATTGTAGCGGACTTCGCGCGCAAGATCGTCCGACTGTCCGGGTCGCCAAGTTCCAGCTCGTGATAGCTGACCCGCGGCCAGATGCGCTCGCGCTGCGGGCCTTCATGCAGCAGGTAGAAATCGAGCACCCCCTCAAGCGAGCCGGTCCTGAGGTTGGAGCCGTAGAACAGTGCAGCTGCCGCCCCGGCTTCTTCCGCGAGTGCTTGCGCGAAGGCGGCGACTTCGGGCCGGACCTCTCTGGTGGCGGCGTGCGCCACGCGCTGTTCCAGGCTGCCGTTCATCACCGGCGCTCACTCATGGAATTACAAACGACAGTTCGGGTCCCGGCGTTACGCAGTAGCGGCCCGGTTCGAAACGCTCCCCATCCAGAATGAAACCGTCCCCCAGATCGAGGTCGATCCGGTCGGTGCTTGCCCGCTGCAATCCGGCCTGTTGCATCCAGTCGGGCCGCCAGCCTTTCAGGATCGGGGGCAGCAGGAAGGCGAAGCGGCGGCGAAACCGGTCGACGGCGAAAACCCGTATCGGCCCCGGCAATTCGCTGAATGGATCGAGCCCTGCCGGAAAGCGGCGGAGGGTAGAGGCGAACAGCGCGCTGCGGCGCGACATCTCGCCGTGTTCGCTGTGCGGCAGCGCGGCCATCTCCGGACCAAGCCTGACATGCATCGGCGCGCCCCGTCGCCACGGATTTTCCTCGCCGCCGAACAGCATCTGCAAAAAACCCCACCCCGCCGTCGCACCGACCGCCAGACCCTCGAACGCGCCCAGACGGTGTGCGCCCTGCCCGCTGTCGATGGCGGCAACAAACGCCCCCGCGCCAAGAATGAACCCCAGCCTGACGAGCGGATCATCCGTTTCGCCCAAAGGCTCCAGCACCAATGGCTGGCGCTGGACCCTGCGGCCGTCGCGGTGGGCGAGGATGGCCTCTTCCAGTGTCCATGACCTTGGCATTTCGAGGTCGATCGTTAGCGCATTCGTCTTGCCACGCGGCAGCACCGCGAGCGCAGGCCAATTGTCGCCGAACACCATGTTCCCGGCCGTGAGCACATCGCGCACGGTGCCATCGCCGCCATTGATGACAAGCAGTTCGACCCCGCTATCGACGAAGCGCTGCATCGCGGCCTTCATGTCGCGGCGCCGTTCGGGCTGCTCCACCCGGATGACCGGATAATCCAGCTCGCGCGGCTCGGTCCCGCGATTGCGGTGGCTGCGCGGATTATACAGGACGCCCGTCACGGGCAGTCCGGGCTCGGATGAGAGCCGCGTATTCAATTCGGAACGCGAGGGATCGGCCATAATCGCCCACCGCTTAAGCGCATTCGCCGTTCCCGCGCCAGCCTTCTCGTCGCAGCTGTCACCCGCCGCACCCATCGATCCGCGTGATGGCGGTGATGCTTTACCTGAGCCGCGAACGCAGACAGTCTGCCTTTCAAAGAGATCCGGGCGATTCGCACCGGACCGATGGAGAGACATTGATGACCGAGGCTGTAAATCACGACACGTTCGGAGAAGCCCTTGCCGCCCATGCGGCAGAGCGGCCCGATGCCCCGGCGCTACGGTTCGGAGACCGCGTCACCAGTTTTGCCGAATACGACCTGCGCGCGACGAAAATTGCCAATGGCCTCTCCGCGATGGGCCTCTCGAAGGGCGACCGGGTCGCCTATCTCGGCAAAAATTCGGACCAGGCGGTGGAACTGACGCTGGCTGCCGCGCGAGGCGGGTTCGTCTTCGTACCGGTCATCTGGCGACTGGCGCCGGCCGAAGTGGCGTGGATTCTCGAGGACAGCACCGCGCCCGTTCTTTTTGTCGAAGAAGAATTTTCCGGCGTCCCGTTCGGCGGGCGCAAGGTTCTCATGGGCGAGGAATTTGCGAAGTGGCGGGACAACCAGCTGGAGGCGCCTGTCACCACCGAAGTTACCCGCGACGATGCGGTTCTCCAGCTATACACATCGGGCACGACGGGCCGTCCCAAGGGCGTGGTCCTGAGCCATTGGAACGGCACGAACCTGCGGCCCGCGCTGCAGAGCGAGAATATCTACTGGTATTGCGCAGAGGCGGGCGACACGGCGATCCTCGCCATGCCCTACGGCCATATCGCCGGGATCGGCACCTCGACCAATGCCGCGCAAGCGGGTGTCGAATTGATCGTGCATGCCGAATTCGACCCCGCCCTGACGATCGCCGATATCCGCAAATACAAGGTGAAGTGGATATTCCTCGTCCCCGCGGCCTTGCGCATCATGCTGGCCCATCCCGATGCCGAAACGGCCGATTTTTCCAGCGTGAAGGGCCTGACCTACGGCGCCTCCCCCATCCCGCTCGACCTGCTGAAGGAAGGGGTCGAAGCGGCTGGGCTGCGAGTTCGCCCAGCTTTACGGCATGACGGAGACATGGGGCACGGTCGTCAGCCTGCCGCCGGAAGATCACAGACCGGGACGCGAGGAAAAGATGCGCAGTGCGGGCAAGCCGCTGCCGGGCGTCGAAATCGTGATCTTCGACGAAAACCGCAATGTCCTGCCAGCCGGTGAAATCGGCGAAGTCGCCATTCGCAGCGATTGCACCATGATCGAATACTGGAACCGCCCGGAGGAGACCGCCAAGGCTCTGACCGAAGACGGTTGGCTGCTGACGGGCGATGCCGGGATCCTCGACGAGGAGGGCTATCTCTTCATTCAGGACCGCATCAAGGACATGATCATCTCGGGCGGTGAAAACGTCTATCCCGCAGAAGTCGAAAGCGCGCTCTACGGGCATGACGATATCGCCGATGTCGCGGTGATCGGCGTGCCGGACGAAAAATGGGGCGAGGCCGTAAAGGCGGTCGTCGTTGCAAAGCCGGGCAGCGGGCTCGATGCGGACGGGGTGATTTCCTACGCGAAAGAGCAGATTGCCGGGTTCAAATGCCCCAAGACGGTGGATTTCATCGAAGCATTGCCGCGCAATCCGTCAGGCAAGATCCTTCGCCGCGAATTGCGGGCGCCGTATTGGGAAGGCCAGGACCGTCAGGTCAGCTGAACAGGCGCGCTCAGCGCCTCACGCTCGCCCGCTCGACCAGTGTGACAGGCACGCGGGCGCCTGCACCTTCCCCGGCCCCTTCCTCGGCCTCTTCCTCGGAACCGTCCGATAGGCTTCGTTCGACCAGCAGACGCGCGGCCTCGGCAAAATCGGGCTCGATCGTGGTGAGCGGCGGATTGCTGTGTGCACCGCCATCGACCCCGTCGAAACCGATGACCCCGATGTCGCCCGGCACGTCCCGGCCGGCCTCTGCCAGCGCGTCCAGCCCGCCGAGCGCCAGAGCATCACAAGCGAAGAAAAGCGCGTCCACCGGCTTGCCTGACGCCAGCAGGGTCTCGACCGCCGAACGTCCCTGCTCTGCCCGGCCAGCCGCATCGGACGGGACGAGGCAATCATGGTGCAGGCCCTTTGCTTCTGCCGCAGCGACGAAGCCGCGGTAGCGCTCTCCGAATTGCGGCTGATCGCCCGACGGCTGTCCGACGAAGGTGATGGAGCGATGCCCCGCCTTCGCCAGCCGCTCCACGGCGATGGACGCTGCGCGCGCATTGTCGGAGCGGATCTCCACCTGCCTGTCGAGCGGGGAGGCCCAGCTCGACACATTGGCTCGCTCCAGCAGAGGGGCATGAAATTCCCATGCCGGTGCGTTCACGGTTGTGCCGATTACGATGATCCCGTCGGCCTGACCGCTTTCGATATAGTCGTGATAGAATTGCGCCGGATCGCACTGGAAAGAGACCAGCGCGTCGAGACCACGTGCAGATGCTTCTGCGCATACCGCGCCCAGCATTTTGTAATGGAAGGGGTTGATAGCGCCCGGCGCTGCGCCTGCGCGGCCGATGACGATAACCGCGAGTGTCCCGGTGCTGCCTCTGCGCAGGCGGGCGGCATGTTCGTTCACGCGGTAATCGAGACTCTGCGCCGCAGCGATGACACGGCTGCGCGTGGCCTCTGTGATGCTGTCGCAGCCCGACAATGCGCGGCTGACGGTAGACTGGCTCACACCAGCCGCCTCTGCGACATCGATCGACGTCACCCGCCGCGCTTTCTTGCCCTCCGCTCCCATGCCGCAGTGGATAGGGCCCGCAGGGCTGGCGAGCAAGTCGAGAGCTTGGGAGAATGAAGAATGGTGCACCCGACAGGATTCGAACCTGTGACCTCTGCCTTCGGAGGGCAGCGCTCTATCCAGCTGAGCTACGGGTGCATCGCCTGTGCAGGCTTGCCGGGCCGCGCCACTAGCAAAGCGGGACGGCGCATGCCAGTCATAAAGCGGGGCCGGCACGAAACGACGCGGCCTTCGGCCAACCTCCTTCGCATTAGCGATTTGGCAAGCGCCTGCGTGGTATGGGCGATTTCATGAACGCGCACAGCACACCTTCCGCGAGCACGACCGCCCCTGCGCGGGCGAGCAATCCGACCATGAGCGTCGAGTGGGCCGCGCTGCAGGATGCAGCCGCTGCCGTCGCCGCGATGGCTAACCTCGCGCCCGAGCGCCCCAGTCCGGAAATTCGCAACTTCCCCGCGATCATCCGCGACGTCGGCGGTGCGCGGCTTGAACTTGCCGAACAGGGCATCGCCGATATCGGCGCGATGATGCGCCCCGGCCTGACCGCTCTTCTGGCCGTGCGCGCGCGAGGACAGGATGCAACCGCGCCTGCCCTGACGCTGTGGCGCGAATTTCATCACGCCCGTACGGCACTGCTTGCCCTGATCCCCGACACCGGCGGCAGAGGCCCCCGCCGCGCCGCCGGATAGGACGCGTAGCGGACGCAGGCTGCCGCAAACCGCCCAAGGCCGCTTGACGAAGTTCTTGGTCTGTTCCAAACAGACTGCATGACTGCGACTCTCTCCAAGACACCCGAATCAGACACTGGCAAATCAGACATTGGCAAATCGGTCGCTGGCGACGACGTTGCCGCGCCCGCTATTCCCCTTGCCAGCGATGCAGGTGGCCTGTGCCGCGGCATATCGCGCATGTTCGCCCGCAACGGCATCTGGTGCCTGCCGGAAATGCCGCTGAAAGGTGGCCGCCGGGCCGATCTGATGGGTATCGATGCGAAAGGGCGGGTGATTATCGTCGAGATCAAGGTCAGCCGCGCCGATCTGCTGGGCGATGCGAAATGGCCGGACTATCTTGAGCATTGCGACAAGTTCTACTGGGCGCTGACACCCGATCTGGATCGCGGCGTGCTGGAAACAGATGCCTTTCGCCCGGACGCCTGCGGCATCATCGTTGCCGATGCCTACGATGCGGAAATCGTCCGCCCGGCCCCGACCGATCCGCTTGCTGCCGCCCGCCGCAAGGTCGAGGTCGAGCGCCTCGCCCGCACTGCCATGCGGCGGATGACTGTCGCGGCCGACGGCGAATGCGCGCCTTGGGGCGCCGGAGAATAGACCTTCACGGTCGCAGATTGCATACAGCATTTCCTTAGCGATTGCAGGCTACGCCAAGCAGCGTAGTATGGGCGCAGGCGGGAACATGTCGAACTTTGCAGAAATCCTGGACGCACCGTGGGCTGCCATCATCTGGTCGGCCCTCGCGATGAGCGTCATAGTCGCTGTTCGCTACATGGCGACCAGCGGCATCTTTGCGTGGATTACCGGCAAGGTCCGTCCGGGCTATCATGCGAAACTGGGGCCGCAGGTCCGGCGCGAAATCGGCTGGTCGCTGGCCTCCGCCGCGCTCTACGGCATTCCTGCCGGAATCATCGCCTGGGGCTGGGAGGCGCATGGCTGGACGCGTGTGTATACGAACTGGGCCGAGTACCCGCTGTGGTACCTGCCGGTCTCGGTCCTCCTCTATCTGTTCGCCCACGATACGTGGTTCTACTGGACCCACCGCTGGATGCATGCGCCGCGCGCCTTTCGTATTGCCCATGCCGTCCACCATGCCAGCAGGCCGCCCACCGCGTGGGCCGCCATGAGTTTTCATCCGATCGAGGCGCTGACCGGCGCCGTCGTCATACCGGCGCTCGTCTTTCTCGTCCCGATCCATGTCGGCATGCTCGGGCTGGTGCTGGGGATCATGACGGTGATGGGCGTGACCAATCACATGGGGTGGGAGATCTTTCCCCGCGCACTTGTTCACTCAAGAGTAGGGGGTTGGGTGATAACAGCGAGCCATCACCAGCTTCATCACGAGAAGTACCGGTGCAATTACGGGCTCTATTTCAGGGTATGGGACAGATTATGCGGAACGGACGGGGGATTGGCCGACGCGTACAGGCGGCCGGGACATCATCGGGAAATCGAGCATCTGGAGGAAGGTCAGCCAGCCGCGCGCCAGTCCTAGGCATCTTCGCGGCGAGCCTGCTGCTGGGCGGTAATGCCGCGCCGCAGGTCCAGGACGTGACCGTCGATGTGACCCAGCTGCGCAGTGCACAGGGAAATATTCTCGCCTGCCTGACATCGAGCAAGAAGCACTTCCCCGATTGCGAAGGCGATGCCGCCGCCTTCGAGGCAACCGCCTCCGCCCGCAATGGAGCGAGGATTACCTTCAGGAATGTGCCCGCCGGAACGTATGCCATTGCCCTGCTTCATGACGAGAACGGCAATGGCAAGGCCGACCGCGCACTGATGATGATGCCCAAGGAAGGCTTCGGCTTTTCGCGCGATGCCAAGCTTCGGATGGGTCCGCCCAGCTTCTCCTCCGCTGCATTCAAGGTCGACGATGCGCCCGTCAGGCAGCGCATAAAGATGCGTTACCTCTTCTGAGGCGACGACACTTCGCCCTAAGCGGCAGGTCCTGCTCCGACACGGGCAGCTGGGAGATACGGCCCGCCTGACAGCAACCTGCGGGCCAAAGCCCTTAACCGGATGTTTACCATGCCCCCTCATACCGTTGTGCTGAAGGGCCTCCTATGGCCCGCAACAGGCATAGCCAGGGGCACTGGGACTGATGGACACGCTGCGCGGCAAATTCGGAACATCCGGTTGGGATGACGACATCGACGCCGACGATTTCGGCGAAGATGAGCAGGATGACGGCATGGAAGTGCAGTCACCCCCCTCTCCTGTCGGACAGGACGAGCGGCGCATGCAGGTCCGTGCCTATAATTTCTGGGCCAGCCTGCTGGAAGACCGCAGCCTGCCTTGCATCGAAGATCTCGAGCCCGAAACGCTCGACGATTTCGGTCCGTTCTCGGTGCTGCTCGACTTTACTTCCGGCATCGAAAATCCGGCCGTCCCCTATCTCGGCGCAAAGCTCGCCGGCGAGTGCGATGCAGGCGATGGCATCGAGACGTTGGACGATGTTCCCAGCCGCTCGCTGCTGAGCCGCATCACCGACCATTACATGCAGATCCTCGCCAACAAGGCGCCGATCGGCTTCGAAGCGGAATTCGTGAACCAGCGCGGCGCGACCGTGCTGTATCGCGGTATCCTGCTGCCTTTCTCCAGCGACGATGATACCATCGATTTCATCTATGGCGTGATCAACTGGAAGGAAGTGGCCGACCAGATTACGACCGACGCTCTCCTGCTCGAAATCGACAACGCGCTCGAAGGGGCCGATGCCGAAGACCGCGACCACTCGGACGATCCTATCGGCGACTGGGCCGATGGTCCGTCCGGCGAGAATGGCCAGGCAGGCGGCGGACTTGCCGACGATGATGGCTTCGACGATCTCCCGCTGCCATCTTTCGGCGACGCGTCTGCAACCTTCGATGCCGAGGCCGATGTGCGCGCCGAAGCCGAAGCGATGGCCGCACGCCTGCTGTCCAGCGAAGAGGGCGAAGAGACTGGTGAGGACGAATCGGGTGAATACAATGCCGACGATTGGTCCACCCCGCTTTCCAGCCTGATCAAGCCGAAGGGCGAGCGTCAGGCCCGCGAACCCATCCTGCCTGCGCCCTCCGACATGGAAGCGCTGGAAGAGGACGGGGAAGACGATTTCTCTGCCGCATACGAACCTGCCGCCATCCCGCGCGCGTATGAAGCGCACGACGATGCTCCGGTATCGGACGATGCGGACGATGCGGGCGATGCTTTCGCCGAAGACGATTCAGACAATGAAGATGCGTCCAGCGAACACGCTTTCAGCGATCAACCTGCCGAGGAGGAAGCCCCGCTCGAACTGGAGGCTCCTTTTGAAGCCGAAGCGCCGCTTGATCTCGATGCTTTCGTAGCCATCGAGGACGACGCTGTGCTCGAAGGCGATTACGCCAGTCTCGAAACAACGGACGCTCCGGCAACCGAAATCGCCTTTACGCCTTCGGCTGGCGCCGACGAGAATGCCGGCCTCTACGATTGCCTTGCCGAAGCGCGCGAGCTGGCACAGGCCGCCCATACGTCCGAAGACCGCAGCCGCAATGCGCTCTATGCAGCGGTTGGCCGCGCCTACGATGTCAGCCTGGCCGCCGAAGAAGCGCCCGAGGACTTCGAAGAACTCGTTACCGAAAGCGGCCTGACGGTCCAGGACCGCGCGCCGATGACTCCGGTTGTGAAGCTGGTTTTCGGTGCGGATTACGACAAGACGCGCCTGACCGAATATGCCGCCGTTCTGAGCCATGCCCATCGCATGGAACTGGAGCGCGGATCGCTCAGCTCTTATCTTGCCAGCGCGGAGGGCGGCCTGAAAGGTGTCGTCCAGGCCGAACGCCGCCTGCGCCGCGAGGAAAGCGGCAAGCCTGTCGCCGCAGAAGGCGAAGTGCGCGAAGCGCTCGCCAAGAAGCTTCGCAATCTCGAACACAGCGCGCTCGATACGATTTCCGCAGATGGCGCAGAGTTCGGCGTCGTCATGATCCGCCGCCTGCCTTCGGGCGAGGTCGTGCTGGTCGGCGAAATCGAGGACGATGTGAAACTGGTCGAACAGGTCGGGCGCAAACTCGTCGCCTGACGCTTTTCCACACGGGCGCGCACGGCTTTCCGTGACGGGACACTATTATTTGCAGGGGTATCGCGGGCGGACATGGCCCGCTAGCGCCCCGCCATGCCCATTTTTCCTACAGCGCCCGTCCGCCTCCAGCCGTATTTCGGCCATCGCAGCGAAACCCATCTTCGCATAACGGCCCGCGCCCTGCGCTCGGGCAAATCCGAATTCAATGGCGGTGGACGCTGGCAGGCCATGCGGACCATGCTGGCCCAGTTTGCCAGTCACGAGGTCGAAGGGCTGGAAGCGCGGCTTGAAATCGAGAGCGCCGATGGCGGCTCCATGTTGGTGACAGGAACGACCGACAGGGAAGGCTTTGTTCGCTTCGATGTCACTCTGGATGATCCCTCACCCCTGCCGGAGAGAACCGCATGGGAAGTCGTTGCCCTTCACTGGTCCAACGAAGATGGCGATCAATGTATCGAGGGCCATGTCCTGGCTCCTGGCCGCAATGCCGATCTCGCGGTCATTTCCGACATCGACGACACGATCATCGAAACCGGCATCACCGGCAATATCCGCAGCGTTGCGCGCAACTGGAAGCGCGTGCTGGCCCAGATGCCAGAGGAGCGCGTTGCGGTACCCGGGGGCGGACGTATTCTATACCTCGCTCGGCGGGGGCCGGGTCATTGCCAAGGAAGAAGCGAGCACGGGAGACCAGATCCCGGCAACCCACCGCCCGTTCTTCTACGTCTCGTCCAGCCCGTGGAACCTCTACAGCTATCTCGTCGCCTACAAGCGCCTGCGTGACCTGCCGCTCGGCCCGATTTTCCTGCGCGACTGGGGGCTGAACAGCGACACCTTCGGATCATCGAGCCACGGGTCGCACAAGACCGATGCGATCCGCAAAATTCTCGCCTCCTATCCGGACCTGCGGTTCGCCCTGATCGGTGACGATACGCAAGGCGACCTGCCCGCCTTCGGTGAAATCGTGGAAGAGCATCCGGGCCGCATCGCGGCGGTTTTCATCAGGACGGCCGCTGGCGATTTCTCGCCCGAGGAGATCGCTGCAAAGGCCGCCATCAACGCCGCCAGCGTCCCTCTGTGGCTGGGGGAAAGCTATGAAATCGGGCAGGAATTCCTGAAAGCCGCCGGCGTCTCCGCTGCAGGCGATACGGCGCGAATCGTCAAAGCGGTCGAAAACGACGGGGAACCCGGCTAATAGCCGCGCCGACATGACAATGAACACGGCAGCCACCGGCAATGGCAATGGCAATGGTAAGGGCAGGGGAAACAGGCGCATGGTCTGGATAGCAGCGGGCGTCATCGCCCTGGCGCTGGTTGGCGCAGCGCTGTGGTACCTTGCCATCAATGCCCGGTCGGTAGAGACACTGGACCGGATCGACCGCTTCTATACCGGCGGCAATGCCGAACTGGTCGACGGGCCGGTCCAGTTCGGAGAGCATCCGCAGCAACGCCTGTTCGTCCACCGCGCGCCAGATACGGCATCCGACGCGGGCCTGCCGGTGATCGTCTTCATCCATGGAGGCAGCTGGCGAAGCGGCGATCCCGAACCGTACGCCTATGTCGCCCGCAACTTCGCCCCGGCCGGCTATGTCGTGGTGTCAGCCGGATACCGCTTGGGAGAAGCAGGCCGTTTCCCCGGCATGTTGCAAGACGGCGCGGCAGCCCTGCGCTGGGTGCGTGACAATATCGCAACGCACGGCGGCAATCCCGACCGGATCGCCGTGATGGGCCATTCGGCAGGCGCTTATAATGCAAAAATGCTGGCTCTCGATACCCAGTGGCTCGCAGCAGAGGGGCTGGGGCCCGACACCATCGATGCGGTCATCGGCATTGCCGGACCTTACGATTTCCTCCCGCTCGACAGCGATTCGACCAAGGCGGCCTTCGGCCATGTCGAGCCGCTGGAAAGCACCCAGCCGATCCATCACGCACGGCCGGATGCCCCGCCCACCTTGCTCATTACCGGCGATGCGGACGAGACCGTGCGGCCACGCAATGTGCCGGCCATGGCACAAGCGCTGACCGATGCCGGGATGCCCGAAAGCCGCGTGCGGACCGTCACCATACCCGGCATGGGGCACATCCCGATCGTCATGGCGCTTTCGACCCCGTTCGAGAAAGACGGCCGCGTGAAAGCGGAAATCCGCAAGTTTCTGGCCGAAAACCTGGCCCCCGAAAGGCCCGAAATTGCCCGCATCTCGGTCACTGGCAGTGGCTTGTCTTCAGCAGACGTTCAGGCCGAAAACGAGTAAACGATACGCCATGCGCATCCTAGCCCACATGCTGGCGCTTTGCGCGCTGGTCGCCCTCGCCGCCCAGCCCGCATTCGCCCAATCGATCCTGCGCGACGCAGAGACCGAGGCGCTGATGCGCGAGATGGCGGCCCCGCTGGTGGAGGCATCCGGCCTCGAACCCGGCAATGTCGACATCGTGCTGGTGAACGACCCTTCCATCAACGCCTTCGTGGCCGGCGGACAGGTGGTCTATCTGCATTCCGGTCTGATCGACGCTGCCGATACGGCCAATGAAGTTCAGGGCGTGATCGCCCACGAGCTTGGGCACATCACCGGCGGGCACATTACCCGCTTCGGCGAAGGCGCAAAGTCCGCCACCGGCATCTCGCTCCTGTCGCTTCTTATCGCCGTGGGCGCAGCCGCTGCCGGTGCAGGCGATGCCGCTCTGGGCGCAGTTCTGGCCGGACAGCGGGCGGCTCTGGGCAAGTTCCTTGCCTTCACCCGCGTGCAGGAATCGATCTGCCGATGCAGCTGGCGCGCAATATCTTTCCGATGCCGGCATTTCGGGCCGCGGTTCGCTGACGTTCTTCGGCAAACTGCAGAATCAGGAATTCCGCTACGGGCGCAGCCAGGACGATGAAGCCGGCTTCGTTCGCACCCACCCGCTCTCGGGCGACCGGATTGCCCGCCTGCGCGAAGTCTATACCGCCGATCCCGCATGGGAAGCGCCCGATGATGCCCAGCTGCAGTCCCGTTTCATGCGGGTGAAGGCCAAGCTGTCGGGCTATCTTGCCGACCCGAAGCGGACACTCAATTCCTTCCCCGAAAGCCGGACCGATGTGGCGGCGCGCTATGCGCGTGCCTACGCCTATCACAAGGACGCACGGATGGACCTCGCCCTGTCGGAGGTCGATGCCCTGCTGGAACAGGACCCGGTCGATCCGTATTTCCTTGAGCTCAAGGGTCAGGTCCTGCTCGAATCGGGCCGCGCCGCAGAAGCGCTCGAACCGCTGCGGATGGCGACCGAGCTGACCAATTCGCAGCCCCTCATCGCGTCTATCTTCGGCCATGCGCTGATCGCGACCGAAGACGAAACACATCTGCCCGAGGCGGAGAACGTATTGCGGGCGGCCGTCAGCCGTGACCGGCTCAATCCCTTCGCGTGGTACCAGCTGGGCAAGACCTATGCCGCGCAAGGCGACCTGCCGCGCGCGCAGCTGGCAACGGCGGAGCAACAGATCCTCAACCGCGATTTCGGACGGGCCCTGCAAAGCGCGCTGACAGCCGAGGCCAGCCTGCCGGTAGGATCGCCGGACTGGCTGAGGGCGCAGGACATCACATTGCAGGCACGTGCCGAGCTCGAGCGGGCGCGGGATTCACGGTAGGGGCACATGGCAGGCAACTTGACGACGATCGCGATATCGGGAGCAATTGCTCTCGCGGCAGGCTTCGGCGGTGCGGCGCTCTACAACGCGGCCGGATTTGGTGAGGAAACGACCCGCGCCTATCTGATCGAGAACCCCGAAATCCTGCAACAGATGGCCGAAGCGCTCCAGCGTCAGGAAGCACAGCAGCGCCTCGCACAAGTTGGCGACGATGCACTGGAACCGTTTCCCGGCGCGATCCTTGGCAATCCGAACGGCAGCAAGACTCTGGTCGAGTTTTCCGATTACAATTGCGGGTTCTGCCGCGTGAGCCGCGAGCATGTCGACGCGCTGGTCGCAGCCGATCCCGACCTTCGCGTGGTCATTCGCGAATGGCCGATTTTCGAAGGCAGCGAAGAGCCTGCGCGCATGGCGCTGGCCGCAGCCAAGCAGGGCAAATTCCCCGAATTCCACAAGGCCTTGTTCGAACAGGACAGCCGCGATGCCAGCGCGATCACCCGCGCCGCCTCGCTCGCCGGTCTCGACATGGAGCGCGCGATGGCAGATGCCGTGGGGGAAGACATCAGCGTGGAGCTGGCGAAAAACCAGTCGGTTGCGCAGACGCTCGGCTTTGGCGGCACGCCCAGCTGGATAGCCGGCGGCACGCCGCTGGAAGGCGCGGTCGGCGAGAAGCGGCTTGCCGAACTCATCGCCGCCGGAGCCGACAAGACAGGCGCATGATGCGCCGTTCAGCCTTCGCATTGCTGGGTGCACTGGTTGCGACGCTGACCGTGCCTGCAAGCGCTCGGACCGTGCCCATCCCGGACGATTTTGCCGAGCTGCGCGGCAAAGATGCCCGCATCCAGCGGCTCGGCCACGCGCTCGCAGTGGCCAACGCCCCCTATTGCGAAAACACCCGCCCCAGCCTCGGCCTGATGCTGCATGATATCGCCGCCTACGAACAGACCGATAGCCTGCGCGCCGCGCTCGGGCTGTCGGAGGATATCGCTGTGCAGGCCGTCGTGCCGGGCGGACCGGCGGATGCTGTCCTTTCCGCCGACACCGGCATCGCCGCGATCGAGGGCCAGCCTACCGCCGCCGCCACGTTCGACAAGACGCGAAAATGGCTGCGGATGACATCGCTCAATGCGCTGATCGACGAACGGCTGGACGATGACGGGCGCGTATCTTTCACCCTTGCTGACGGCCGTACGGTCGAGATCGAAGGTGTGCCGGCCTGTGCCAGCCGGTTCGAAATCGGCGCCATCGGCAAGCGCGCCGCCGCCGACGGAAGCCGGGTCGTCATCGGCGAGAAATTCCCGGGCCTCGCCTATGCCGATGCAGAATTGTCCGCCGTCATCGCCCACGAACTGGCGCACAATATTCTGGCCCATCGCAAACTGCTCGACGATCGGGGTCGGAAGCGGAAGCTGGTCCGCGCGACCGAGCGGGAAGCCGACAGGCTGGCGCCGTGGTTGCTGGCAAACGCCGGCTACGATCCGGCCGCTGTGACCCGGTTCATGCAGGCATGGGGGCCGGACCACAGTGGCGGCTGGCTGCTACGCAAGCGCACCCATGACGGCTGGGACGAGCGGGCCGAAATGATCGCCGCCGAGGTCGCGCTGGTCCGCGCCCAGCTTCAGGAAACCGGCACAGCCGACTGGAAAACGCATTTCGTGCGCGAGGACGAGACCCGGGCAGACTAGGCCCTAAGCGGCCTTTTCCGCGGCTTTTCTTCGGCCTTATCTTCGGCCCCGTCTTCCATCGCCGCCTTGTACATCGACGCCAGAGGTTTCGCCATCACGCGGCGGACCATCGGCTCGAAGAATTCAAGCGGCTCGCTCTTGTATTCGGGGTCGAAGGCGGCCTGATCGTATTTTTCGCAGAAAACACGGCACGCCTCGTAGTGCTCGTGATCCTTGAACGCGTCGCGCGCGTTCTGGTCCATGCCGAGGTGGTGGAAGTAGTAATACCCCTGAAACGCGCCATGGTTTTGACAGATCCAGTAGTTTTCCTCGCTCACGAATGGCTTGAGGATCGAGGCGGCGACTTCTGGGTGGTTGTAGCTTCCCAGCGTGTCGCCGATATCGTGCAGCAGCGCCATCACGACATATTGCTCGTCCCGCCCGTCACGGTGGGCGCGGGTCGCCGTCTGCAGCGAATGTTCAAGCCGGTCGACCGGAAAGCCGCCGAAATCGCCATCCAGCAGTCGCAGATGATCGAGCACCCGGTCGGGCAGGCCCTTGGCAAAGGCGCGGTATTCGCCGCCGATGATTTCCCAGTCTTCCTTCGTGCCTTCCTTCATCTCGGTGAAGGCGGCGCGCGCATGGGCGTGCTCTTGTGCGCCGTGCAGCGTTTGCTTGCTTACATCCATCTCAGACTCTCCTCTTGAGCCGTAAAGTGCCACACCTGAGCCAAACGCGCAAAACCTGTCTGACGTAGGCGATCAAATGCGCTAGGAGGGTCGGCCTATGGCGGTACTGCCCTTTCGACCCACGCGCTTCTTCGAGAACAAGAACCGCGCCTTCTGGAACCTGCAGCTGGCAGGCTGGGGGGGTGCATTCACCCTGCGCGCGGTGTCGGGCTTTGCCGGCGGGCAGGAATTGTCGTTCTTCGCCGTGATCCTGATCGAGGCGATCACAGGTCTCTCGATCAGCCTGATCCTGTCGACCGTGTTCCGCCAGCTGATGGACAAGAAGCCTGTCGTCACCTGGGTGTCGACCGCCGCAGTGCTGGCCATCGCAGTGGTCATATTCGCCTTCATCCAGACGTGGGTTATCGACCTGACGCGGCCTGAAAACTCTGGCTTCGCCACGCTTTTCATCGGCTATTCGATCTATCCGCTTACCCTGCTGGGCGCGTGGTCGGCGCTGTATTACGCGATCAATTTCTTCCTTCAGGTGGAAGAGCAGGCCGACCAGCTGGAACGGCTGGAGGCGCAGGCGACGGGCGCACAGCTGGCCATGCTGCGGTACCAGCTGAACCCGCATTTCCTGTTCAATACGCTCAATTCCATCAGCACGCTGGTGCTGCTGAAACAGACCGAACCGGCCAATGCGATGCTGACCCGGCTCAGCAGTTTCCTGCGCCACACGCTGGTGACCGAACCCGGCGGCAAGACGACCGTCCGGCAGGAAGTGGACACCATCAAGCTCTATCTCGATATCGAGCGGATGCGGTTCGAAGAGCGGCTGCGAACCGAATTCGACATCGAGGAAAGCGCCGCCAAGGCCTGCCTGCCCTCCATGCTGCTGCAACCACTGGTCGAAAACGCCATCAAATACGCCGTTTCGCCGCAAATGGAGGGTGCCAAGATCACCGTCCGCGCCAATCGCTCAGGCGACCGGCTGCGACTGGTGGTCAGCGATAGCGGCCCCGGATTGCAGGGCCGCTCGCCCGACAGGCCGAAGGGCGACGCGCCGGGCACCGGTGGCACGGTTTCGACCGGCGTCGGCCTCCCCAATATCCGCGACAGGCTTGCACAAGCGTATGGCGAGGACCATCTTTTCGAGATACGCTCGCCTGCAGAGGGCGGTTTTTCGGTGCTGATCGAAATTCCCTACGAGCAGGCAGAAGAAGACGCGGCCGAGGTCGTCCGCTCTGCCACGCCGCCCGTCTCGTCTCCCGTAACGCCCCCCGTCTCGCCCGGCACACAAAACCAGTCGGCAGCCCCTCCGATCGACCGGGCAGCCGCTACCGCACCACGAATTTCCCCCGCCACCGGAAGGTAAAGCCATGGCCATACGCACCATCCTCGTCGACGATGAAAAGCTCGCAATCCAGGGGCTGCAATTGCGGCTGGACAAGTTCGACGACGTCGAGATCATCGGGACCTGCGCCAATGGCCGCGAGGCTATCCGCGCGATCAAGACGGAAAAGCCGGACCTTGTGTTCCTCGACATCCAGATGCCCGGTTTCGACGGATTTTCGGTGGTGAAGGGCGTGATGGAAATCGAACCGCCGCTGTTCGTGTTCGTTACCGCCTATCAGGAACACGCGATCCGCGCGTTCGAGGCCAATGCAATCAACTATCTCATGAAGCCGGTGGACGAGGACAAGCTGGCCGATACGCTGGAGCGCGTCCGCATCCGCCTGGCCGAGAAGAAGAGCAGCGAGGAAGCGGAGAAGCTCAAGCACGTCCTGGCCGAAGTCGCGCCCGACGCGGCGGAGGAAATGGCCGACGGCGAAGAAGAAAGCGCCGACCGCTTCGAGAAGCTGATCAATGTGAAGGACCGGGGCCAGATCTTCCGCGTGGAAGTCGATTCGATCGAACATATCGAGGCCGCGGGCGATTACATGATCATCTCCACCGGCGACAATTCGCTGGTCCTGCGCGAGACGATGAAAGACCTGGAGCGCCGGCTGGACCCGCGCAAGTTCCAGCGCGTCCACCGCTCGAAGATCGTCAATCTCAACCAGGTCCGGCAGGTCAAGCCGCATACCAACGGCGAATGCTTCTTGGTGCTGGATTCGGGCGCAGAGGTGAAGGTGTCGCGGTCATATCGGGATGTGGTGGCGCGCTTCGTGCATTAGCTTGTTTTTCGCTCGCGCCTCCGCGCGAGCGTCCTCGGGGCTGTTCCTCCGCTTCGCTGCGGGCCCCTGCGGGCGGGCAGTCGCCCTTGCGGTCGCTGGGCGACCGGGGCAGAGGTTTGTAATGACCGATTTCTCTCTTCCAGGTTTCGACCTTTCCGCGTTTGTCCGCTCCACTCTGGACGAGGATCTGGGCGTCGGCCTGCCGGGCGGCGGCAGCGATGTTACCGCGTCCAGCGTCATTCCTGCCGAATGCGCGGTTTTCCGGCGTGATGGACGCGCGCGATGCGTGTTCGATTGCGGGCCTGCCGATTGCCGAGGCGTTCTTCCGTGCACTCGATCCGGAAGTGCGGATCGAGATACTGGTCGAAGAAGGTGCGCAGGTGACGCCCGGCACGGATCTGATGCGGCTGGAAGGGAATGCCCGCGCCCTGCTGACGGCGGAACGCAGCGCGCTCAACACCGTGCAGCACCTGACCGGCATCGCCACCATGGTCCGCGAATATGTCACCGCGATGGACAATCCCGGATTGCACCCTGCTCGATACGCGAAAGACCATTCCCGGCCTGCGCCATCTCGAGAAATATGCGGTCCGCATGGGCGGCGGCAACAATCACCGGATGGGCTTGTGGGATGCCGCGATGATCAAGGACAACCATATCGCGGTGGCAGGCAATGTCGGCGAGGCGGTACGCCGCGCGCGCGATGCCGGGGTTCAGGACATCATCTGCGAGGTCGACCGGATCGACCAGATCGAACCCGCGCTGGAGGCAGGCGCGACCCGCCTGCTGCTCGACAATATGGAGCCGCCGACCTTGCGCGAGGCAGTGGCCCTCGTTGCAGGCCGCGTGCCGACCGAGGCGAGCGGCGGGATCAATCTCGACACGATCCGGGCCAAGGCGGCGACGGGGGTCGATTTCGTCAGCGTCGGGCGGCTGACGCAGAGCGCGCCAGCGGCGGATATCGGGCTGGATTTCGGGGTTTTGTGAAGGGTTTTTTCTCTCGCGGCGTATCGGCTTCGCCGATGCCTCCGAGGGGGCGGCGCATAAGCGCCGGCGCGCAGTCGCGCTTGCGGTCCGCTGGTCGCGGACCGTTGCTTGCGCTGGTCGCCTTGACTGTGGTTGGCCTTCCAGCGGTCGCTCCGCGCAAGCCTACCAGTGCAAGGCGCCCGCCCGCATTTCCGTCCCGCAGGCGAAGCAGGACGGGCCGACGCGGCAACTGCCTGTCACCGGCTACACGATGGCGCTTAGCTGGAGTCCCGAGTTCTGCCGGACCCGGCAGCGTAGCGGCAACCACGCGGCCCAGTGTTCGGGCCGCAACGGCCGCTTCGGCTTCATCGTCCACGGTCTGTGGCCGGAGGGGCGCAGCACATGGCCGCAATATTGCCCCACGGCGCAGCGCCCCGCCCCGGCGACGGTGGCGAAGAACATCTGCATGATGCCGTCCGCCAGCCTCGCCGCACGGCAATGGGCCAAGCACGGCAGCTGCATGACGCGCAAACCGGCGACCTATTTCAAGGTCACGAACATCCTGTGGAGCAGCTACCGCTGGCCCGATTTCGACCGGATTTCCCGCGAGGAAGGCCTGACCGCAGGCCGCATCCGCGAAGCCTTCGCCAGCGCGAATCCGGGCTGGGAGCCGAGCATGGTCGGCGTCAAAGCTCAACCGCCGCGGCTGGCTGGAAGAACTGCGCCTTTGCTACGGGAAACGGCTCAGGCCGAGGGTGTGCCCGAGCCGGACTTACGGGCCGAGAGATGGCGTGAAGGCAAAGATTTGGCGGGGGATGTGAATGGCTGCTTCTGGGGTGGAAAGCTGCCGTTCTGCTCTACCTCCCGATAGCCTGTGAGACGAGTAGGATGGGACCGCCGGTGTAGTGGCAGTAACCCATTACCATCATAGCGCCGGGCCATTGGCTCTCGCATTCTCCAACACGTCCGACGAACGTTATGCGCGTCGGATTATCCGGGGGCTCGCCAATCGCATCCCACTGAGCATAAAGTCCGACACGTTGTTTACGGAGCCTTCTGCTAACGTTGGACCTGTTTGAATTGGCGGCCTTAGCAGACGAGAACAGGGCGCGGCCGCCCCAGTAACCATCTACAGCGACACATGCCCCAAGCATCGTTTGAAAGTCCGACGCTAACGTAGAAAACGGAACGAACTGGGCATTTTGCTGATTACAGTCGGCGGGGTCTGCCCACGCACCCATGATGAAAACGTCTTCCGATACCTTATCTTTTTCTTGAGCCGCAACTTGACCAGCCGCCAGAAGCATGGCCATCGAGGCGGAACATGAACTTAGTCGGCGAAGCATATCTGCCAATATAACGGCGATCCAAATGTCCGCTAGTAGGTCGTTAGTCGACAGTCTGCTTTTACCTTTGCGCTTTAAAAAACCTCCGCAACATCTCTGCCGCCTCGCCCTCGCCCATGCCCGAATACACTTCCGGCGCGTGGTTGACCTGCGCGTGCTCGAACACACGCGCGCCGTGTTCCACACCGCCGCCCTTGGGATCGCTCGCGGCGTAGTACAGTCGCGCAATCCGCGCATGGGCGATGGCTCCGGCGCACATGGCGCAGGGTTCCAGCGTTACCCATAGCTCGCAGCCCTCCAGCCGTTCCTGCCTCAGCGCTTCCGCCGCGCGGCGAATCGCAAGCATTTCGGCGTGGGCGGTCGGGTCATGGAGCGTGCGCGGGGCGTTGTGCGCCTCTGCAATGATCTCGCCATCACGCACCACCACCGCGCCCACCGGAACCTCGCCAGCATCCACAGCGAGCCGCGCTTGCGCGAGGGCGGCTTGCATTGCGGGCGGGATGGGCCATTTTGCCATGCAGCCGCGCTAACCCTTCCCGCGCGCCAAGCGCAAGCAATCGGTTGACGATTTCGGCTTTTGGGCGATACTTGCGCGCCTTTCCCGGCCTTCCCTGCGTGATGCGGGGCAGCGCCGCTTATTCAAAGCAAGCAAAGAGAACCATCATGTCGCGCATCTGCGAACTGACCGGCAAGGGCCGCCTGACCGGCAACAATGTAAGCCACGCGAACAACCGCACCAAGCGCGTGTTCCTGCCGAACCTGCAGCACGTTACCCTGCTGAGCGAAAAGCTGGAGCGTGGTTTCAAGTTCCGCGTGTCGACCCATGGCCTGCGCTCGGTCGAGCACAATGGCGGTCTCGACAACTGGTTGCTGAAGACCAAGGACGAGAAGCTTTCCGCGCGCGCCATCAAGGTGAAGCGCGAGCTCAAGAAGGCTGCAAAAGAAGCAGCGTAACGTGTAGTGCGCCCCTGACATCCGTCAGGGACTGCCGGCACCAGGGCGGAGCGAAGCTCCAACCAAACAGACGCCATTCTAAAAAGCGCGCGGGGTCGTCACTCGCGCGCTTTTTCGCGTCTGTAGCCCGGGCGTCCCGGCAGCTATTCGGCCAGCTCGCCATCCCAGCGCATCTTCAGCAGCAGCGTGTTCTGGAACTTGGCCGTATTGTCGTCCGAAATCATCCACAGCGTGACCGGGTACGTATCGCCCCAGACAGCGATGCCTTCGAAATTATCGGTCGGCATTGGCTGCTCGAATCGCGCAATTTCGCGGGCCGGCCACTGTTCGCCCTCGCCGATGTCCGCCGGATCTGCGACCATCAGGCGGGCCTTGAACACAGGAGGCAACCCCCATTCGAACGATCGCATGAGAATGAGCACGCGCCCGTCCGGCAAAAGCGCCATGTCGACCGGCAGAAACCCTTCCGGATCGTCGAATTCGAACGATAGCGCGTCCGGCTGCGTGTCCGGCCCGTCCGCAGGATCGCTGGCGAACAGCAAGCCGTCCCTGTTGGCGGGCGACCATCGCCATGACCCTTCCGCCATCACGATGAACCGGCCATCCTTCAGCCGGACCAACGCTTCCGGCCCGGCATTGACCGGCCATTTCGCCATCTGCGGCGGCTCTGCGCCCGCCTCTACCTTGCCGCCAGCATTCATCCGAATGATTGCATTGAGGTTCTCGTACCCGGCCCAGATAGTTCCGTCAGCACGGTCCAGGGTCATGGACTCAAGATCGGAAACCGATTTCTCGCCGAAATACGATGCTCCGCCGAATCGCCGCATCGTGCCGGTATCGGGCCGCCCCTCTGCCAGCCGGATCGACAGGGCCGCACCCTGATCGCTGGCCGCCAGAAGCGTTTCGCTGTCAGGCGCGATGAGGGCAGAATACCCGCCGAAAAGCGAATGAGCGCTCGACAGCTTCCAGATACCTTCGATCGTCAGCGCCCCGATCCGCGCCTGCTCGACCGGAATTGGCACCGAAACGAGGCCGGCGTTCAGCACCTGCGCCGGACGGGGGCTTCGTATCCACGTACCGGGCGCGAGAGCCAGCGCCACCAGGGCAAGGATGAGAAGCCGTTTCACCGGCGCTGCCATAGGCGAAAGGGCCCGCCGTTCAACGTGTAAGCGGCAGTCGGCCCGGCTGAACCGAGAACCGTCAGGGTTGGTGCCCCGTCATACACTTGCCATGCAGGCGGGCGCGGTTAAGGTTGCGGGCAATTCCCGCTACCCATGAGGTCAAGATGGCTTACCGTACCCTGATCGCGCTTGGCGCTGCTTTTACCCTGGCCGTTCCCGCCGCCGCGCAGGACGACCAGATCGGGACGCCGGAAGCCGTCCAGAAGCTCTATGACTGCCGCGATATCGCAGACGCGATGCAGCGCCTTGCCTGCTACGATACGCAGGTTGCCGATATCGAGCAGAAAGAGGCGACGGACGAGCTCGTCTTTGCGGACAAGGGCCAGCTGCGGGAAGCAAGGCGCGGGCTGTTCGGCCTGTCGCTCCCGCGCATCCGCCTGTTCGATGGCGGCGAGGCTGACGAATTTCAGGAAATCACTACGACGATCAAGAAAGCCCAGCGTGTCGGCCGGGGAAGCTGGGCGTTCGAGTTGGAAGACGGCGCGCGCTGGATACAGAACGACAGTTTTCAGCTCAACCAGGACATCGAACCCGGGACGGAAGTGACGATCAAGAAAGGTGCGCTCTCCAGCTTCACCGCCAAGATCGGCAACCGCCGGGCCATCAAGGTGAAGCGGATCCAGTAATAGCCGCCCTCGCGCGCCGCCCCGGCTCGCGGTTCAGTTCATCGGACCTGTGAACAACAGCGGGTCGAGCCGGGCATCATGCCATTTCAGGCTCCAGTGCAGGTGCGGCCCGGTCGCACGGCCGGATGCACCGACATCGCCGATATGCTGGCCCTGACGCACGCTCTGGCCTTCTTCGACCACAATGCGCGAGGCATGGAGGAAGGCGCTGTTGAGGCCTGCCCCGTGGTCGATGATGATGAGATTGCCTTCGAGGCTGAAACCGTTGCGGGCGAGCACGACCACCCCGTCGGCAGGGGCGACGAAAGGCACGCCGTTGCCTGGCGCTATATCGATCCCGGAGTGATAGCTGCCGGGTTCGCCGCGATAGATACGCTGGCGACCGAAGCGGCCCGAGATGCGCCCCGTCACCGGCCACACGAAATCCTGCGTCCAGCCCGACGCATCGGTTTTCCGTGCGCGGGCGCCGACGATGGCGTTCCATTCCGGCTCGCGCTTTGCCCACCATGCCTCGCTGGTCCCGCCGTCGCGCTTGGCGACATTGACCCGCTCGATATCCCAGGCACGCGGGCTGACGGTGAGCATGCTTGCCGTCTGTCGGCCGTCTGCGAGAATTGCCTTGAGTTCGGCAGTAGAGCTCTGATCCCGGTCGAAGGCGGCGAAGAAACGCCGGTCCTCGTCCAGTTCGAGAACCGTATCGTTCAGCGTCGCCGAAAGCGTTCCGGCAGGGGCCTGCCCGCGAATCGAGCCGCCCTGTGTCAATTCGCCGGTATACTGAAAAATTGACGGACCACGGGGAGGTTCGGGCCGGACGGGAAGCGGAGGGGGTGTGGGCGCGGACCGCGCCGCCATTTGGCTGGCCTGTGCGGAGGTGGAGGCATCGCTCTCGGCCGCAACCGCATTACACGCCGCCAGCGCCGCAAGCGCTGCGCATACAGTCACTGCCCGCATCACGCGTCACCCATCAAACGCTGCGTGGCGATCTCCGCCGTGGCGTAAGGCTCCTGATGCTCGGCGCTCCAGTAGCGCAGGTCTTCCAGCGCGATCAATTCGCCCGAAACGGCGCAGGCGACGTGCCGCCCGGCTTTGAGGACACGGAAAGAGCTGGCTTCGTAACGGAGTTTGGCGAGCTGGTCGCGGGATGACATGAGCATGGGGGCAGCCTTAGCAATCTCAATTCAATCGAACAAACCCTGCTGCGCGTCGTTTGCCTTGCCCGGCGCCTTGCGGGCAGACGGCTTGCGCGCTGCTGGAACGGTATGTCCCCGCCCTACCGCAAGCACCCCGTCTGCAAACTGAATGGACAGCGCACCGGCATTTTCCGCCTCTGCCCTTCGTCGCACAAGATTACCGTCGCTGTCTTGCACCAGCGCATAGCCACGTTCCAGCGGGGCGCGCGGGTCGAGCGAGAGGTGCAGGCGAGACAGCGCATCCAGCCGTTCCTGCTGGCGGACAAGCTTCTGCTTCGGCAGGTCGGGCGTCAGGCGAATGGCGGCGAGGCTGCGGGCTGCCTCACGATGGGCGCGGGTCAGCATGGCGGGCGTCAATTGCGCCTTGCCCAAGCGTTCGCGGCCATCGCGCGCACGGCCTTCGAGCCCGCGCCGGAGACGGTCGGTCAAGTCGTCGAGCTTTTGCGCCTGAGGCTGAAGCAGCGCGTCGAGCGTCGGCATCCGCTGGACGCGCGCCTCCAGCCGCTCGCGCCCCAGAGCTACCGGGCGAAGGATGCTGCGCTGCTGGCGTGCACCGAAATCGCTTAGTGCAGCGGCCAGCTCGGCGCGCACCGGCACGGCAATCTCTGCCGCAGCGGTCGGTGTGGGAGCGCGGCGATCGGCGGCGTAATCGGCCAGAGTCGTGTCGGTTTCATGCCCCACCGCGCTGATGACCGGGATCGGCGATTCGGCGATGGCACGGACCACGCTTTCTTCGTTGAAGCTCCACAAATCCTCGATCGAGCCGCCACCGCGCGCCACGATCAGCAGGTCGGGGCGCGGAACTGGGCCTCCTTCCGGGATTGCGCCGAAGCCGCGAATGGCGGCCGAGACCTGATCCGCCGCGCCCTGCCCCTGCACCAGCACGGGCCAGACGACGACATGGGTGGGGAAGCGATCGGCGAGGCGGTGGAGGATGTCGCGGATCACCGCGCCGGTCGGCGATGTCACCACCCCGATGGTACGCGGCAAATAGGGCAGCGCGCGCTTGCGTTCGGGCGCAAACAGTCCCTCCGCTTCCAGCCGGAGACGTGTTTTCTCCAGCAGGGCCAGCAACGCGCCTTCGCCCGCCAGCTCCATCCGCTCCATCACGATCTGATATTTGCTGCGGCCGGGATAGGTCGTCAGCTTACCGCTCGCGACAATCTCCAGCCCATCTTCCGGCTGGAAGGGTAGCCGACCGGCGTTGCCCTTCCACATCACCCCGTCGATCACCGCCTTGTCGTCTTTCAGGCTGCAGATAGAGATGGCCGGAGGCGGCGCGCTTTAAGCCCGACAGTTCGCCCCGCAAGCGGACGAAGCCGAACTGGTCTTCCACCGTGCGCTTCAACCGTGCGGACAGCTGCGACACGCTGACAGGCTCGGCGTTGTCGCCGCTGCGACCCTTCGCTACGAGACCGCTATTGTCATCACTGTCAAAAGGCATGGGCCATGAATATCCTGCTGATCGGTTCGGGCGGGCGCGAACATGCGCTGGCGTGGAAGCTGGCGCAATCCCCGTCGGTCACGAAGCTGTTCGCCACTCCGGGTAATCCCGGAATTGCACAGGATGCGACCTGCGCCGCGCTGGATGCGGGCGACCACGCCGCCGTCGTCACGTTCTGCAGGGAAGAGGACATCGAGCTTGTCGTGGTAGGCCCGGAGGCGCCGCTGGTGGATGGCCTTGGCAACGCACTGCGCGCCGAAAATATCGCGGTGTTCGGTCCGGACAAGGATGCAGCCCAATTGGAAGGCAGCAAAGCCTTCACCAAGAAGCTTTGCGACCGTGCGAACATCCCCACGGCGCGATATTGGGAAGTCGGGAATTACCGCGAAGGCCTGGCCGCCTGCAGCGAGCTTTCAAAGCCGCCTTACGTCATCAAGGCCGATGGCCTTGCCGCGGGTAAAGGTGTCTTCATCGCCGAGACGACGATGCCGCACGCCGCGACTTGATCGAGATGTTCGGCACGGATCAGGGCGCCGGACATCCCGATTTCAAGCCGGGCGCAAAGGCCGTGATCGAGGAGTTCATGGTCGGGGAGGAAGCCAGCTTCTTCGCCCTCACCGATGGCACGGCCGTGGTTCCTTTCGGCACGGCGCAAGACCACAAGCGGGTTGGCGAAGGCGACACCGGACCGAACACCGGCGGCATGGGTGCGTATTCCCCCGCGCCCGTTCTCACGCCCGAATTGCTGGACCGCACGATGCGCGAAATCGTGCAACCAACCGTCGACACGCTGCGGGCAGAGGGCATGCCCTATTCAGGCGTGCTGTATGCCGGATTGATGCTGACGGACGAGGGGCCCAAGCTGGTCGAATATAATGCCCGCTTCGGCGATCCGGAATGCCAGGTGCTGATGATGCGGCTGGAGAGCGATCTCGCGCAAGTGATGCTCGCCTGCGCAAATGGGAGCTGGGCGAGGCCGGTGACATCTCCTTCAGCGAGAAGACCGCATTGACGGTGGTGATGGCCGCAAACGGCTATCCCGGAACGCCGGAAAAAGGCGGCGCGATCGACCTCGGCTCGGCCGAGGATGGCGGCGCGAAGGTCTTTCACGCAGGCACCAGGTTGGACGATAGCGGAGCATTGGTCGCCAATGGAGGGCGCGTTCTCAATGTCACCGCGATGGGCGCCAACGTGACCGAGGCAAAGGCAGCGGCTTACGAGGCGGTCGATGCGATCGGTTTCAAGAGCGGTTTCTGCCGCCGCGATATCGGCTGGCGCGAGGTCGAACGGGAGGGCAGCTGATCGGTCGCCCTCCCGTCCATCCGCGCTGGTATCGGCCCCCGGTCAGGCCGCCGCAAGCTCTGGTACCGGACTGTCCGGCGTTGTTGCCAGGGAGGGCTTCGGCGCGCTGTACTCATTGGCCGGAGGCTGTTGGAGGTGGCGCTCCAGCATCGCGAGGATGTGCGGATTTTCTCCGGAATCGAACTTCCTTGCGAACAGATCCGTGCTGCGCGTGAGCGACCCGATATCGCTCTCGCCGAAGTTGCGAGGGCGCAATTTGATGTCTCCGTCCGGCACCCAGTCGATCATCCGCAAATCATCGCTCACCGCCATATCTGCGTGCGGGCTGTTCATCAGGACGGTCTGAAAGAAACTTTCGTCGGCAATGAAGCTGTTGCGGTAAAATTCCTTGAACCTGTCGACCGCGCTGTCGCTGCAGACATACTGGCAGAAACTCCGGGTTACCGCTTTCCACTGCGTGCCGATGAAGGGTGTCGCTCCGGCTAGAAAAGGCCTTGCCACTCCGGTAGGCCTGATGGCCCCACCTTCTTCGACGAACATATGGCTGATGCGGTTCATCGTTTCCGGCCGGGCGGACCGCTGTTCGGCCACGCGGATGAACTGTTTGCCGGCATTCGCGGTGAAAAAATCACGGATGTATTTCTGGCTCTTGAGCGGAAAATCCTGGCCCGAAAGATTGATGTAATGGGTCCATTCCCGGCCCATTTCCAGCAGCCGCTCCATCCCGCGCAGCTCTGCTTCCACGAACTGTATCCGCCCCATGCAGCATCTTGCGCTGCGAGAAGATCGACCCCTTGATACGGCTTCAGAAAGGCCGTGATGTCATCAGAAAGCGCACGGCCCGAGGACTTGTCGACATGGACGACATATTGGTTTCCCGGCTCGTATATCGCTTTGAACAAGCGTTTGAATTGTTCGGGGTACCGGTGAACCAGCAAAAAATAGGCAATCATGAAGGATACCTTCGGTAGCCGGCATGCCCGGCTGCCATTGGCCCGGGCACATCGACTGCTTTTCCTGTCTCAGGAAAGCCAATCAAAGGAACTTCTGATTGTGAAGAGACACCGCCGGACAGAATTGCTCTTAAGGCGAGCAACACGGCGTACACTGAAGATGGCGAGTGGCCCCCCTCGATACAAGGGCGCAAATCCCCTGACCGCCATCAGGTCCCGGTTTCCGCTTTCACCATCTGACCGGCAAGGCTGAAAAATTGCTGTCCTACACCCGGCCGGATGACTACCGCGGCGAAGGCTCTTTCCAATCCTTGTCTCTCGCTTGTGCGCGCACTACCCTCTGAGTGTCAATTTCGCCGGCGGGCGCAAACACCTGCTATCGCACGATAATTTCAAAAATCCGGCACTATGGCCGTGTCTACTTTGTCAACTTTGCACGCCCTGCGCCTCAGCCCAGCTTCTCAGCCATCAGCGCCTTCAGATCGGCTTCCGGCCGGGCGCCGTAGTGCGAGATGACCTCGGCAGCGCGATCGCGCCCATCCTCAGGCAGGTATCGAGGGGTTCAGCCCCGCGCATGGCCGGTCAGGAAGCCTGCAGCGAACAGATCGCCCGCGCCCGTAGTATCGACGACCTTGTCGACCGGCTGAGCGGCAACCTCGGCACGGCTTTCTTCCCGATAGCGACGGCGCCGTGCTCGCCCTTGGTCGCGACGAGGACAGGCACCTTGCCCGTGAAGGCGGCGAGGCCGGCCTCGAAGTCGCTCTCGCCCGTCAGCGTCGCCAGTTCGCTTTCGTTGACGAACAGAATGTCGATCATGCCTTCCTCGATCATGGCGCGGAAATCATCGCCATGCCGTTCAATGACGAAGCTTTCCGAAGCGGTGAAGGCAACCTTGCGGCCAGCCTTGCGGGAAACCTCGATGGCCCGGCGCATGGCACTGCGCGGCTCTTCGGGATCCCACAGATAGCCTTCGAGATAGAGGATCGCGCCGCTGGCAATAGTCGCTTCGTCCAGGGCGGCAGGGGGCAGGAACTGGCGATGCGCCCAGAAAGGTGTTCATCGTGCGCTCGCCATCGGGCGTCACGAAGATCAGGCAACGCGCCGTCGGCGGATTGCCCTCGCGGGCGGCGTGTCAAAATCGATCCCGACCGCATGAATATCGTGCGCGAAACACATCGCCCAGCTGATCCTTGGCAACCTGGCCGATAAAAGCGCATTGCGCGCCCAGAGCGACATGACCGCCAACGTATTGGCCGCCGACCGCCGGAGATTTCCTTCGCCGGGCCCATCGCATCATACAGCTTGTGCCCCGTCCGCATCGACCAGGGTCATGCCGCCGCGTGTGAGGCCAAAGCTCCTCGATCAGTCTCGTCGTTGCAAGGGGCCATGACATCGACAATGGCGTTGCCGATGGCGATGACGTCGTATTTGGGTGCGTCATGGTAAAAGCGGTATTTCGTGCTGGGAAGGTTTGCGTTGGCCAGCGCCTAGCTATTTGCGGGCCTCGGGGGACAAGCGTTGACTATCGCCGATCCGCCGCGCAATCGCGGACTCGCAGGACGACGGCGTTGATTTCCGGCAGTGATGGCGAGACAGGCTCAGCGTCATGAGCGAATTCTCCGCGCCTTTCAGCCGTCCTTCGGCCAGCTTGCCGATCCCGCTATCGTGCGCGTGCTGGTCAAGGTCGTGGCACTGTTCTGCGATTTTCGCCGTGCTGGGCATTGGCGGCATTTGCCCTGGCTGCAGACGTGCTGGAGCGCTGGACCGGCGACATGAGCGCGGAATTGCCGCGCTTGGCGCCGTGGTGACGTCGTGCATCGGCGGATGGCTGCTGTTCCGGATCGTTGCGCTGGCGGTGATGTCCAGTTCTGCGCCGAAGAATCGTCCGCGCGGTCGAGGTGCGCCATTATCCGGAAGCGCGTCATGCTCGGCCCGCGCGGTCCTCTGCGGGAAAGTCGGCGATTCGCTGCGGTCGCCCGGACGGGCGCTGGTGGTCAATCTGCTGGTGCTGCCCATTGCGTTGGCGCTGCTGTTCACCGGTATCGGTACCGTCGGTGCTGTTCTGGCTCGTCAATGCGTGGCTGCTCGGGCGCGATTTGCAGGATCTGGCCTGGGCCACGACAGGGAGCGGCCCGCAGTGCGGCGCCAAGCTGCGCCGGTGGCGCGGACCGCTTTTTTTTGGGCGGACCGTTGCCGCGCTGCTCACGGTCCCGTTCCTCAACCTGCTCGCCCCGATAATCGGTGCAGCGGCGCCACACACCTTGTCCATCGAAAGCCCGCAGGAACCTCCTGCCGATGATAAGATGCTTGGCTCTCGCCCTCAGCCGTTGGTCGCCGCCTGTGCACCGCCGTTCCCCTTGCAGGCCAGCCGCGACGCGCCGCGCGCCGCGCCGCCCGTGCAGCGACCCGTTCCGCGTACCCAGCCCGCCCCACCGGCAGCGGTTTCATCCCGCCGAGCGTCATGCGTGCGCCGGGCCTGGAGGGTGTGATCGGCCAAAGCGGGAGCAGCGTGCACCCGAGTTCGGTGCCCGCGCTCGACGTTTCGAAGGCGACGCGCGCAAGCTGCAGTTTCCCGGCGAGCCCTGCGTTCTCGACGTGTATCTCTATCCGCTGCGACCGGGCGCCGAACCGGCCGCCACCTATATCGATGCACGGCGGGCGTCCGACGGCCTCGACGTCGATCGGGCCACCTGCGTCGCGGCGCTGCGGCGGTCGGTAACCTAGCAGGGTAACCCGGATTTAAGCCTGTTGTGCGATCCCCGTCCAAACCGAAAGGAAGATTTCCGCATGAGCATTCAATTTGCAAACTCGCCGCATCTGTCTCGGCCGACGGACTCGTAGCCCCTGAAGAAATCCTCGCCCTCCGCCAGCTGGGCTGGGGCGACGGCAAGATCCACCGCGATGAAGCTGAAGCCATTTTCGCGATCAACAATCGACAAGCCCGACGTTCAATGGATCGACTTCTTTGTCGAGGCGATTGGCGACTTCGTCCTCAACGGCACCGAACCGAACCGGATGTGCGACGAGGAAGAGGCTGAATGGCTGGTCGACACTGAATGACGATGGGCACCTCGAAACCATGGCCGAACTGGAACTGCTGGTTCGCATCATCGAACGGGCTCCGAATGTGCCCGACTTGCTCAAGGGCTACGCCCTCCGCCAGATCGAGGACGCGGTGCTGACCGGCACAGGTCCGACCCGCGGCGGTGGCGAATTGTCGCCGGGCCATATCAGCACGACGGAATGCCGCCTGATCCGCCGGATCGTCTTTGCCAGCGGCGGTCATGGTCCGGCAGCCGTCAGCCGCTTCGATGCCGAACTGCTGTTCCGTTTCAAGGATGCGACGCTGGGCAAGGCCAACGCCGCTGGAATGGACGAAACTGTTCGTCGATGGCGTCGCCAATTACCTGAAGGGTTTCGGCCTGAAAACGCACAGCTCAATCATGGGCGGGTCGAGGAACTGGAAGCTTTCATTGCCGACAACCGCGAGAACATCGGCCGTTTCATGCGCGATGGTCAACGAAATTCCTCAAGTGCAGAATCAGTTCGGTCACGTGTTCGGCCGCAAGAAGGCAGGCGAGGCTGCACCGACTATACCGCGAAGGCTGCTGCCGGCGATCTGTGACCGCGAAGAACAGGCCTGGCTGGACACCATGATCGAGGCCGATGGCGAAATCGACCCGCTTGAACGGCAATTGCTCGACCGGATCGCCCAGAAAGACTGAGGCTGCTGCGGAAGCTTCAGACCATGAAGCTTTCGCCGCACCCGCAAGCGCCCTTGGCGTTCGGATTTTCGAACACGAAGCCGGCGGTGAAGTCGTCTTCGACCCAATCCATCGTGCTGCCGACCAGATAGAGCACGCTGGCGCCGTCGATGTAGAACACGCCGCCGGGCGTTTCGATCTTTTCGTCGAACGTGGCTTCCTCGGTCACGTAATCGACCGAATAGGCGAGGCCGGAACAACCGCGGCGCGGGGTCGACAGCTTGACCCCGATCGCATCGTCAGGCGCTTTCGCCATCAGATCGGCGACGCGCTGTTCGGCGGCCGGTGTCAGAGCTGACGGCAGCGGGGCGCTCGCGAAGTTTCTGCGGTCTTCGTATCGGTCATCACAGCATCCCCAGTTCAAGGCGCGCTTCGTCGGTCATCTTGTCCGGTCCCCACGGCGGATCCCAGACCAGAATGACTTCGGCATCGCGCACGCCGGGCACGCTGGCCGCGCGCAATTCGACTTCGCCGGGCATGGTTTCGGCGACCGGACAATTCGGCGTGGTCAGCGTCATGGTGACAGTCACATCGCTCTCGTCATCGACTTCGACGCCGTAAATCAGACCGAGATCGTAGATATTCACCGGGATTTCCGGATCGTAGATTTCCTTCAGCGCAGCGACGACGGCTTCCTGCAACTCGCCGCCAGCACCGCCTGCACCCGCTGTCTCGGGCTTCTTCTTCAGGAAGCCCTCGAGATAGTCGCGCTTGCGCTCCAGCTTCTCGCCGAGGCGTTTCGCCGTGCGGTTCGGCAGTGTCATCGATCACATCCTCGACCCGCGCGCGTGGCGGTTTCGGCGGCGCTTCGCTCAACAACCTGCTCGTTGGGCGCAGGCGCTGCGACGAAATCTTCTTGTCGGCTGTCTTCGGTCATCATTCTGTCCTAGCCGAAAATCTTCTGTGTGCGCTCGATACCGCGCATCAGCGCCTCGATATCGCTTTCGTCGCTGTAAAGACCGAAACTGGCGCGCGCGGTGGCGGGTACGCCCAGATGGTCCATCAGCGGCTGCGCGCAGTGGTGCCCGGCGCGGATGGCGACATTCTCTTCATCCAATATGGTGCCCAGATCGTGCGGATGAACCCCCTCCATCACGAAAGAGACGATTCCGGCCGCATTTCTCCGGCCCGAACACACGGATGGAATTGATCGCGACAATTCATCGCGCGCTTTCGCAGCCAGCGCGTTCTCATGCTCAAACAGCCCTTCCATGCCCGCATCGCCCGCGACGCTTTCCACGTAATCGATCGCCGCATGCAGCGCGATCGCCTCGGTGATCATCGGCGTGCCGGCCTCGAACCGCTGCGGCGCCGGGGCGTAGGTGGTTTTCTCGAAGGTCACCCGGTCGATCATCGCGCCGCCGCCCTGCCAGGGGGGCATGGCGTCCAGCAATTCCTCGCGCGCCCACAACACGCCGATGCCGGTCGGGCCGTAGAGCTTGTGGGCGGAAAACACGAAGAAATCGCAATCCAGCTCATCCATGGCGAGCCGCATCCGCGGGCGCGCTCTGGCAGCCGTCGAGCAGCAGTTTCGCGCCGACAGCATGGGCCGCCTTCGCGGCGCGTTTGGCGGCGAGCATCGAGCCGAGCACATTCGAGACATGGGCCAGCGCGACCATCTTGTGCCGCGGCGTCAGGTTTGCCTCAAGCCAATCGAGATCGATCAGGCCATCGTCGGTAAGCGGGCAGACATCGATCGTCGCGCCGGTCTTCTGCGCCAGCATCTGCCACGGCACGATATTGGAGTGATGTTCCAGCTGGCTGAGCATGATGCGGTCGCCCGCTTTCAGATTGGCCCGACCGCCCCCAGCTTTGCGCGACCAGATTGATGCCCTCGGTCGCGCCGCGCACGAAGACGATCTCGTTCTCGACTTCGCACCGATAAATCTGGCGACCCGCGCCGCGCCGCTTCGTAGGCCTGCGTCATGTGCGGCAGAGCGGGCATAGACACCGCGATGGACGGTCGCGTAATCGCGCCCAGCGCGTTGCTCATCGCGTCGATCACGGCCTGCGGTTTCTGCGCCGTCGCTGCGGTATCGAGATAATGCCACCGCTTGCCGTCTGCCGTCAGCAGGCCGGGAAAGTCGCCGCGCACATCGAGTTTTGGCGGCAGGGTTTGCGTCTCGTTCAAAGATGCGCCTCCAGCTTGGCAAGCGCGATGTCCATCAGTCGCTCGCGCTGCTCGTCATCCTCCAGCGACACGAGGGCATCGCCGAGAAACGCCTGCACCAGCAGACGGCGCGACAGTCTCGGGCGGGAGGCCGCGCGCTGGCCATGTAATAGCGCGCGCTTTCGTCGAGCTGGCCGACGGTCGCGCCATGCGCGCACTTCACATCGTCGGCATAGATTTCCAGCTGCGGCACGGCGTTGACGCTCGCGCCCTTCTCCAGCAGCAGGCCCTTGAAGTTCTGCGCCGCGTCGGTTTTCTGCGCATCGCGCACCACGTCGATCCGGCCGAGGAAATTGCCCGTCCCCTTGCCCCAGTGGACGGCGCGCACGACCTGGTTGCTGGTCGCCTCGGGCTCTGCATGGATCAGGTGGGTGACGAATTCGCGCGTGGTGTCGCGCCGCCGACAGTGTCACGCCGCCCATTTCGAAATGCGCGCCGCGCTCCAGCATCACGACCATCTCGACCCGGCCCAGCTGGCCGCCGGCGATAACGCCGAAGACTTCGCACCGCGCGCCTTCGCCGACCTTGACCCGCAAGCGGCGCAGCTGCGTTCCGTCGCAATCCGCAATGGTGACGATATTCGCGGTGGCTGTCACCGGCGGGCACATCGATGTCGCGCCAGTGGTCGAACGTGCCGAGATCGAGCGCCGACAAGTGCGTCGGTATCGGAATACCGCCACGCCTCGTCCTTGCGGGTTGGGAAGTGTCATGTCCTGGATCAGCCGCCCGCCGTGCAGCTCGGGATCCGCTGCCTAGCACGGATGTAATGGTGCGCGTCGCGCCCGCAGAAAGAGTGTTCCCCTTCCATGCGCCAACAGCATCTCGCCAAGCCGCCCAACAGCCGGAATCGGCATAGCGCCAGGCCTCGTCACGCTGAGGGGTGAGTGGCCGCTCGGTCATGCCGCTTCGCCCATCACCGCGTCATAGCCCTCTTCTTCGAGCCGCAGCGCAAGATCCGGGCCGCCGGTCTGGACGATGCGGCCAGCCGCGAGAATCGACTGACCTTGTCGGGCTTCACCACGTCGAGCAGGCGCTGGTAATGGGTGATCAGCAGCACGCCCTTGTCGGGCGCGCGCATGATCGCGTTGATGCCCTCGCCCACCACGCGCAGCGCATCGATATCGAGGCCGCTGTCGGTTTCGTCGAGCACCGCGAATTTCGGGTCGAGAATGCCCATCTGGACCATCTCGGCGCGCTTCTTCTCGCCGCCGGAGAAGCCGACATTCACGTTCCGCTTGAGCATTTCCATGTCCATGCCCAGCAGACCCGGCCTTCTCCTTCGCCAGCTTCAGGAACTCGCCGCCCGATTAGCGGTTCCTCGCCGCGCGCCTTGCGCTGGGCATTCAGCGCTTCGCGCAGGAACTGGACGTTGGACACGCCGGGAATTTCGACCGGATACTGGAAGCCGAGAAACAGGCCCGCGGCGGCACGCTCATGCGGTTCGAGGTCCAGCAGGTCCTGCCCCATGAACGTCTACGATGCCGCCGGTGACTTCGTAGCCCGGACGGCCGCCCAGCACGTAGGACAGCGTGGACTTGCCCGCGCCATTGGGGCCCATGATCGCATGGATTTCGCCCGCAGCGACTTCCAGCGTCAGGCCGTTGAGGATCTGCTTGCCCGCGATTTCCGCAGTCAGGTTTTCGATTTTCAGCATGTCAGAGTGTGCTCAGTCCTGTGAAATTTGCGATCGCTCTCGCGATCTCGTCGTTCAATGCGCGGATGGCCCGGTCGCTCGCTGCGCTGGGCCTCGCTGCCGGTCAGCCCATTCGTCGCGGCATCCCGCCGGTTGCGCCTCGACCCGGGCGATCTGGGGCCGGCAGACAGACGCGGGTTGCAACGACTGCTGTCCGGAGGTCCGTTCGCGGTGCGGATGTAGCGCCGGCAAGAAGGCAGCCCCTCAGCCGGGCCTCGGCCTGATCAGCCGCTAGAGTTTCCGATCTGCGCCGTGCGCCGGAAGCGCCGCCAGGAGGGCAACGGCGAGAGAGAAGCGCAGTCATCGCGTCTTCATCGCGCGCCCCGGGAGGGGCCCCTCGGGAGGACCGTTGCCGTCGCGGTCGTAGCGCGGCTTGCTCTGGCGCGGATTGCTGGCGTTGTGCTCGTAGCGGGCCTTTTTCTTGTCGCCGATCCGCATCCGCATTCCGGCGGTGATGCGTTCGAGCACGGCGTCCATGTTTTCGAGGATGTCCTCGGCCTTGATCCGCATGACGCGGATGCCGACCGATTCCAGGCTCTTGTCGCGGCGCTTGGCCAGCGTGTCGTTCTGGTCCGGTTCGTCGATGCAGATCGCCATGCCCAGATTGTGGCAATTGAAGTCGACAATCGCGCTGCCGACCACCGCATGGCGGGTGAAGGTGTAGCGCCCCAGATCGGCGCCGGTGAACTTCGCCGCCAGCGCCTTGTGCGCCTCGGACGAATGCCGCCGCATCTCGCGCGCACGGTCATGCAGCGCGTCGAGCCGCTTGTCGGAAATCTCCCACCCGCGACCCTTCTTCTTGATCGCTGGCGGTGCGTCATCGTCCGACGGATCGGGGAGTTTGAGGGTTTTTTTGTCGGTCATTGCTTCAGACGCCGCTTAATGCTCGGATGAGAGACGTAGCTCACCGCAATCGCGGTCGATCGCAAGCAGGAGACATTGATCGCCATGATCAAGCTGACAAGGCTCGAGTGTTCGTCTCTCGATATTAGGTTTTGAGCGAGCAAATCACGCCAGTTCGCCAAGTAAAGCGTCGCCTTTTTGCGCTGAAAATGCCGAAGCCATCGGCCTTGCAACAGAAGCCATAATCAAAAGTAGCGATTGACTGCGAGTACTATCGACCTCACCCCACACTCCCCTCAAGCGAGATCGCCAGCAGCTTCTGCGCTTCGACCGCAAATTCCATCGGCAGCTGCTTCATCACATCCTTGGCGAAGCCGTTGACGATCAGGGCCACGGCCTCTTCCTCGTCCAGCCCGCGTTGCTGGGCGTAGAACATCTGGTCGTCGCTGATCTTGCTGGTGGTGGCCTCGTGCTCGATCTGGGCGGTGGGGTTCTTCACCTCGATATAGGGCACGGTGTGCGCGCCCGATTTGTCGCCCAGCAGCAGGCTGTCGCACTGGGTGAAATTGCGGACATTGTCGGCATTCGCGCCCACCCGGACGAGGCCGCGATAGGTGTTGTCGCTGTGGCCTGCGCTGATACCCTTGGAGATGATCGTGCTGCGCGTGCCCGGCGCATTGTGGATCATCTTCGTGCCGGTGTCGGCCTGCTGGTAATTGTTGGTCACCGCGACCGAGTAGAACTCGCCCACGCTGTCTTCGCCGTTGAGCACGCAGGACGGGTATTTCCACGTCACCGCGCTGCCGGTTTCGACCTGCGTCCAGCTGATCTTGCGACCGCGCGCCCTGGCACAGGCCGCGCTTGGTCACGAAATTGTAGATGCCGCCCTTGCCCTCGGCATCGCCGGGATACCAGTTCTGGACGGTCGAGTATTTGATCTCCGCATCTTCCATCGCGACCAGTTCGACCACGGCGGCGTGCAGCTGGTTCTCGTCGCGCATCGGCGCGGTGCAGCCTTCGAGATAGGACACGTAGGAGCCCTTCTCGGCCACGATCAGCGTGCGCTCGAACTGGCCGGTATTCTCGGCATTGATGCGGAAATAGGTGCTGAGCTCCATCGGGCAGCGCACGCCTTCGGGAATGTAGACGAACGTACCGTCGGAGAAGACCGCGCTGTTGAGCGTGGCGAAGTAATTGTCGCGCTGCGGCACGACCTTGCCGAGCCACTTCTTCACGAGGTCGGGATATTCCTTCGAATCGCCTCGGAGATCGAGCGGAAGATCACGCCTGCCCGCTTCAGTTCCTCGCGGAAAGTGGTCGCGACGCTGACACTGTCGAACACCGCATCCACGGCGACTTTCTTCGCGCCCTTCACCCCGGCGAGAACTTCCTGCTCGCCAAGCGGAATGCCGAGCTTGTCGTAGACCCGCTTTATCTCCGGATCGAGATCGTCGAGCGAATCCAGCTCGATCTTCTTCGTGGGCGCGGCGTAATAATACGCGTCCTGATAATCGATCTTGGGATAGCCGAGCTTGGCCCAGTTCGGCTCTTCCATCGTCTGCCACAGGCGAAACGCCTTCAGCCGCCAGTCGAGCATCCATTCCGGCTCGTTCTTCTTGCCGGAAATGAAACGGACGGTGTCTTCGTTCAGGCCCTTGGGCGCGAATTCCTGTTCGATGTCGGACGACCAGCCATGCTCGTAGTCCGCAGCTTTCGCCGCAGCGTCGCGCGCATCCTGATCCGTTACCGGCTCGTCGGCCGCGGGCTGGTCCTTGAGGTCGAGAGTGTCGGTCATGCCATTTCTCTTGGTGCTGATTGCTGGGACTGTGCGAGCTGGACGAGCGGAATATCCGCCAGCGCGCCGCGCAATGCTTCGTTGATCATCGGCCAATGCGGCTTCACCGTGCAGGTGTCGCCAACCGCGCAGTCCGACCCGTCGATACAGGCGGTAAGAGCAATCGGCCCCTCCATTGCCTCGACGATGTCGGCAACCGTGATCGCCGCCGCCGGGCGGGCCAGTTGCAGGCCGCCGCCAGCCCCGCGAACGGAGCGCAGCAGGCCTGCAGCCGAAAGCTTGCTGACGATTTTCTGCACCGTAGGCACAGGCAGGCCGGTTTCTTGCGCCAGTTCCCCCGCAGACACGCGTCCACCACCGCAATGGCGGGTCGCGGCGCACATCGTGACGATGGCATAATCGGCGAGGTTGGACAGGCGCATGGGGCTCAAAACTTAATCGGACTGTTTCGTTCCGATTTCACCTATGCACGCAATTCCGCCCTTTCAACGCAAAATCCCTTGTTGCGAGTCGTTAGCACTTCGGAGCGCCCATCGAACGCCCGGGCTCAGGACTTGTCTCTGGCCTCTTCCTGCGCGATCCGGTCGAACAAGGCCGAGTTCCCGTAGCCTTTCACGTCCAGCGTCTTCTCGCCGAGCGATTCCTCCCGCGCCGCCGAGACGTTTGGGCGTGCGACCTGTATATCGCCTCAAATCGCGGATAAGATGCGCCTGATCGTAGAAAGAGTCGTAGATCTGCGCTTCGAGGCCTTCGGGAACTTCGGGCATGGAGAGAAAGGTTGCCGCGCGGATCGCGCGGTAGCGCTTTGCCAGCGTGATCGGCGGACGGCCGAAATACCGGTTCGAGAGTCGCTGGACGGTACGCGGAGACATTGGCAGCGAATCATGCAGCTCGCCGAGCGACGGGTTGAATGAACCGCCAAGCCATTCGAGCATCCGGACGATGAATCGCTCATGCTCAGGGTCGAGGGCGTGAAGCGCAGCGACCAGAGTCTCCGCTACGTCGCGCGCAGCTTCATTGCCGTCACATTCGCCCCGGCCCAACTTCATGGCAGTGGCCGAGAGAGCGCGGGCGCGTTGCTCCGGCAAGGTTTGATCGACGCGCAGGATACGGTTGATCGTCTTGTCTACCGGCAGTCCGGTCAGCGCGGCCCAGCCCTTCATGTTGAGCGAAACGCCGACCATCTGAGCCGGTCCATGCACGCGGAAGGGGACGGCCCGATCCAGCTGGGTAACGAAAAACGCGCCGGCGGCAGGACCCTCGCGGCCATCCGGAAAGTCCGACGATACCGAACCCCGCCCGAACAGCATCAGCTGCGGCGAATAGGACGGCATGACATCCTCCAGCGCTTCGCCTTCGAAACGGAAGGTATACAGCGTGTTGACGTAACCCGTCAGCTCCGCGGGAATAGGCGCGAAGTCGAATTCGAAGGGTTTGCCCTCCTTGGGAATTTCATCTCTGGCCAGAACCTGCCCCTGTTAACTCCGTTTCCGTGATGCGACCCAGGCATCGACATTTTCTTCCATGATCGACAGCGGGACGGGCCCGCTCGTCAGAATGACATCGTGAAATCCCCTGATGTCGAAATCATCACCCAATTCAGCGCGTGCGCGGCTCCTGAGTTCCATGATCTTCAATTTTCCGATCATGTACGCGGTCGCCTGCCCCGGATAGACGATATACCGTTCGATCGCCTTGCGAATGTCGCCATCGGGGTTGGGCGTATTCTCGGTGAGATACGCAATCGCTTCCTCGCGGGTCCACCGCTTGTGATGGAGGCCGGTGTCGACCACCAGGCGGCAGGCACGCCACAGCTCCATCCCCAGGCGCCCGAAATCGGAATAGGGATCGGTGTAGAAGCCCATGTCCTTGCCCAGTTCCTCGGAATACAGGCCCCAGCCTTCGCTATAGGCGGTCACCCCGCCGAAGCGGCGGAACGGCGGGACATCGCCGAGCTGCGTCTGGATCGAGAGCTGCAGGTGATGGCCCGGAAGCCCTTCGTGATAGGCGAGCGCCTCCAGCTCGTTCTTCGACATGTCGCGAAGGTTGTAGAGGTTCACATAATAGGTGCCGGGGCGCGAGCCGTCGGGCGCGGGACGCTGATAGAACGCCTTGCCTGCGCTTTTTTCGCGGAATGCCTCGACCGGCTTGATCGTCAGCGGATCGGTCGGCAGCGTGCCGAACCATTCCGGCATGACCGCCTCGACCTTGTCGATCGCGGCCTGCGCATCGGCCAGATAGGTTTCACGGTCGGTGTAGAAGAACCGGTCGTCATTGCGGGTGTACTGGAAGAAGTCCTGCAGGCTTCCCTCGAAGCCGACCTGCGCCATGATTTTGCGCATCTCGCCGTGAATACGGTCGACCTCGCGCAGTCCGATCGCGTGGATTTCGTCCGCGGTCAGATCGGTTGTCGTGTAATTCGCGAGCAGCGCCTTGTAGTAATCCGCTCCGTCGGCGAACCGCCAGATGCCGTCGTCGGTCGGCGCGATCGCCTGCTGACGGCGCATCTCGGCGAGAAGACCTTCATAGGCCGGGCGGGCCGAGCTTTCCCAAGCCGCGACGGACTGTGCGACCAGCGCAGCCTTTGCCGCATCGTCCAGCTCCAGCGCGCCGACTTTCTCTTCGAAATCTTCCAGGATGGCGTTGTCCAGCCCGGCGGAGAGCAGGTTTTCGACATCCGAAATGACATAGGGGTAGACCCAGTCGGGCGGCATCACGCCGTTGCCGGCACGCTCGCGTGACTGCGACACCAGTTCGTTCATGCCCGGACCAAGGCCGTTGATGCGGCTGATGTAATCGCGCGCATCGCTTTCATTCGTGACGCGGTGGATATTGATGAGAAAGGCAGGCAGCTGGCTCTGCGCGCCATTCATCTGATCGAAAATGTAGCCGTAATTGCGGTACGGAAACAGCGAGGCGCGCCGGTCCTCGACCGCTTCGAACAGGCGGTAGGAGAGTGCATCCTGCGGCGACAGATCGTCCTGGTCGAACTTGCCGCGCATTTGTTCGGCAGTGAATTGCAGCAATTCGAACGATTGCCGCTCGGCAGCGTCGGAGAAATCCCCCCACTCGCCGTAATCTTCGTCACGGATGCCGCGATAGGCCTTGCCGACCGGAGACAGCTCCAGCGATGCAGCGTCGTACGCTTCGAACAGGGTTCCGATATCTTCGGCTGCAGCGATTGCCGATGCGTTGACGGGGCTCGCGGTTTCAGGAGCTACCGGCTCTGCAACCGCGACCGGCATGGCGTCATTGCCGCCATAGCCATCGACCGTTGCACATCCGCCAAGTGCCAAACTGGCTACACCAATTGCCCATACTGCCTTCATCGCACACTCCCGCTTCATCCATATTTCGCAGGAGTGATGCAGCAAGCGGGCCGTGCGCACCAGAGGCAAGAGGCGACAATCAACGCCGGAGCGAAGGACTCGCCCGCCAAAATAAGGGGGAAATGGCAAAAAAAGGGGCGGCCCCGAGCCGTAGCTCTGACGGGCCGCCCTGAAAGGAAAGAACTCTGGCATCGCTGCTGTAGAGCCCTTCGGGTCGCTCGAGTCGTGCTACTGATTCGCTATCGGTAATTGATTGTACGGAAACGACATGTCGCCGTAATTCATCGCTTCGTCGCACATTCGGGGTTCGGCGATGTGCCGCTCGACAGTCCGGTCGGACGTGGGTCATAGCGGCCACCGTCATGCTGTTCGACCTGATAAAGCCCGCAATTTTCACCCTTGATCCGGAACGGGCACATCGCCTTTCCATCGCGGGCCTGCTCGAAACTTCCAATGCGTGCACCGAGATCGGCCGATCCAGCGCTGGAATGCGAAATCGCAAATATCCGGTTCCCCAATCCGGTCGGCGTGGCTGCCGGATACGACAAGGATGCAGAAGTACCCGATGCGCTGCTCGGCATGGGCTTCGGTCATGTCGAGATCGGTTCCGTCACGCCCCTGCCGCAAAGCGGAAATCCCAAGCCGCGCCTGTTCCGGCTGGTCCGCGACCGGGCGGTCATCAACCGCATGGGGTTCAACAATGCCGGAGGCGCGCGGGTCGCGCAGCGTTTGGTGAAACGCGCCGGACGCGGCGGCATCGTTGGCGTGAATATCGGCGCAAACAAGGACTCGGCGGACCGAATCGACGATTACGCCCGGATGGCCCGCCTGATGGCGCCGCTGGGCGATTACCTGACGATCAACATTTCCAGCCCGAACACGCCCGGCCTGCGCGCATTGCAGGACGAAAGCGCGCTCACCGGCCTTGTCGATGCCGTCTTCGGCGCACTGGACGAGGGCGGCGCATCGCCGCCGCCCGTCTTCCTCAAGGTCGCGCCCGATCTGGAGCCGGCCGACATCGACGCCATATCCCGCATTGCTCTGCAGTCCCGGCTGTCCGCGCTCATCGTCTCCAACACGACGATTTCGAGACCGACACTGCTCTCGCCGGACCGCGACGAAGCCGGCGGCCTGTCGGGCGCGCCGCTAAAGGATCTGGCCCTTCAGCGTGTGCGCGACTTCCGCACGGCGACCGGCGGCGACATTCCGCTGATCGGTGTCGGCGGGATTTCGTCTGCCGATGATGCGTGGGAGCGTATTCGCGCGGGCGCCAGCCTGGTCCAGCTATACAGTGCGATGGTCTATGAAGGCCCGGGCATCGCGCGCAAAATCAATCGCGGTGTGAAGGCACTGATGAAGCGCGATGGCTTTTCGACCATTGCCGAGGCGGTCGGAACACAATAGCCCTGCGCGGCATGAACGCACGCATCCTGCTCGCCGCCCTGTCACCCCTCGCATTGGCGGCCTGCGCCACCGCATACGATAGTCCGGCCCCCGCGCCGCAGGAGCTGCCGCAACCGCTGCCACCGCAGCCGCAAGCGGCCACGGCGCAAGATATCGCCAAGGGCGTTGTGGCGACCGCCGATTTCCGCGCTACCGCAGCGGGAGAGGAAATTCTCGCGGCTGGCGGCACGGCAACCGATGCCGCCATCGCGATCATGCTGGCCCTGACCGTGGTGGAGCCGCAAAGCTCGGGCATTGGCGGCGGCGGCTTCTTCGTTCGCGGCTCGCCCGATGGCGAGGTCATTACCTATGACGGGCGCGAAAAGGCACCGTCCGCTGCCACGCCGGACTGGTTCCTCGACAGCGAAGGCAATCCGCTCCCCGGCGAGGAAGCGACCATCAGCGGCCTGAGCGTGGGCGTACCGGGCAATGTCGCGCTGGCAAAGCTGGCGCATGAGCGGCACGGGAAGCTCCCTTGGGCGACGCTGGTCGAACCGGCCATCCGGCTTGCGCGTGACGGCTTTGTCGTCAACCCGCGGCTCGTCACCGTCCTGGAGGGCCGGCTCGACCGCGCCGGCTATGACCCGAAAGCCCGCGAAACCTTTTTCAACGCCGACGGCACGCCCAAGGCAGTCGGCACGACGATCCGCCAGCCGGAACTTGCCGCGACGCTGACCAAGCTGGCTGCCGAGGGACCCGGCAGTTTTTACAGTGGAGATTTCGCCGCGGGGCTGGCCGCTCATGTCGCGGCGGATACCCCGCGTCCCGCCGGTATGACGGCAAAAGATGTCGAAACATACGAGCCCGCCGTGCGCGGGGCCGTATGCGGTAAATATCGCGGCTATCGCATTTGCGGCATGGGCCCACCGTCTTCGGGCGGCATCGCCGTCCTGCAGATGCTGGGCCAGCTGGAACGCTTCGATCTTGCGGCCATGGGGCCGCGCTCGGTCGAGGCCTGGCACCTGTTCCTTGAATCGCAGCGCCTCGCCTACACCGACCGCGAGCTTTACACAGGCGATGCCGATTTCGTGGATGTGCCGGTGAAGGGGCTGATCGATCCGGCCTATCTTGCCGGGCGCTCGCTCTTGCTCGATCCCGCAAAGCGGAGCGATGATTTCGCGCCGGGAACGCCGCCGGGCGCAACGCAGGCCCGCGCGATCGGCGGCCATTATCCGGAAAGCGGCACGACGCACTTTGTCGCTATCGGGCCAGACGGGACCATGGTCAGCTACACCTCGACCATCGAAGGCGCCTTCGGGTCGGGCCTGATGTATGGCGGGTTCTACCTCAACAACGAGCTGACCGATTTCAGCTTCCGGCCCGAGCGGGATGGCGTGCCCGTGGCCAACAGGGTCGAGGGCGGCAAGCGACCCCGTAGTTCGATGTCGCCGACCGTTATCTACGACCCCGAAGGCAAGCCTTTCCTCGCGGTCGGAGCGGCCGGTGGACCGACCATCCCGATCCAGACTGCCCGCGCCATCGTGGGCGTAATCGATTTCGGCCTCCCCCTGCGCGAAGCACTGGCACAGCCGATGATCATGGGCTTCGGAACCCGCGTCATCGTGGAAGAGAACAGCTGGCTGCAGGCGGCAATCCCCCAGCTGAATGCGCTGGGCCATACCGATATCGTGACCAGTGATTTCCTGTACCGCACCAATGGCGCGCTGCGCACTCCAGATGGCTGGACCGCCGTCTACGATCCGCGGCTCGATTCGGTCCTCCGTCTTTCCGGCGCAGAATAGCTGCGCTTGTCGCTGACACGGCGGGAGCGTACAGCGTGGCGGAACGTTGCGCAGACAACGACCAATTTGGGCAGCAGGAGCAACAGGTTTGCAACTGAGTGAAATCGAACAGGCGGGTAACCTCGTCGAACTCTTCCTCAAGCGCGCCGGAGAAAACGGCGACAAGCCGTTTCTCGGCGCGAAATCAGATGGTAAATGGCTGACCCAGAGCTGGCGCGAAGTTGCCGAGCAGGTCTGCATACTGGCGGAAAATCTACGCAAGATGGGCCTCGTAGAGGGCGACCGGGTCATGCTGGTGTCCGAGAACCGGCCCGAATGGTGCATTGCCGATCTCGCCATCATGGCGGCTGGCTGCATCACAGTGCCCGCCTACATCACCAATACCGAGCGCGATCACGTCCACATTCTGGACAATTCGGGCGCCCGGGCTGTCATCGTATCGAACGAGAAGCTGTCCGCGCCGCTGCATTCCCGCCATTTTCCGCACCGGCATTGCCGAACACATCATCCCGATCGACGGCGTGCCCTCCTATCAGGGCGGCAATCTGCACTGCCATAAATGGAGCGACCTGGTCGACGGCGACGCAGCATGCCGCCCGGGCGGCTGTCGAGAGAACGCCTGAGGGGCATTTCCCGCGATACGACCGCCTGCATCATCTACACCAGCGGCACCGGCGGCGCGCCGCGCGGCGTGATGCAGCACCACGGCGCGATCCTGTGCAATGTCACGGGCGCTGCCGAAATCCTGATGACCGATTTCGGGCTCGACGATGAAGAACGCTTCCTGTCCTTCCTGCCGCTCAGCCATGCCTATGAACATTCCGGCGGCCAGTTCCTCCCGATCGGGGTCGGCGCGCAGATCTACTATGCAGAAGGGCTGGAGAAGCTCGCCAGCAATATCGAGGAGACGCGGCCCACGATCATGGTCGTCGTCCCGCGCCTGTTCGAAGTGCTGCGGACCCGCATCATGAAGCAGGTCGCCAAGCAGGGCGGCGCTGCCAATTACATGATGGACCGCGCGCTCCAGATCGGCGAACGCAAGGCCGAGGGCCGGCGCAAGCTGCTCGACGGACCGATGGACTTCGTCCTCGAACGCACGCTCAGGCCCAAGATCCGCGACCGTTTCGGCGGACGGATCAAGGCGATGGTATCGGGCGGCGCACCGCTCAATCCCGATGTCGGCATCTTCTTCGATTCGATGGGGCTGACCATGCTGCAGGGCTACGGCCAGACCGAAAGCGGCCCGGTCATCAGCTGCAACCGGCCCGCGGCAGGCATCGCGATGGATACGGTCGGCCCGCCCATGCGCGGAGTCGAGGTCAAGATTGCCGAGGATGGCGAAATCCTGTGCCGCGGCGAACTGGTGATGAAGGGCTATTGGCAGAACGAGGCGGAGACAAAACGCACGCTGATCGCCGACCCTCAGGACCCATCGGGAGAGCCGTGGCTCCATACTGGCGATATCGGCCACATCGACGATAGCGGCCGGATCAAGATCACCGACCGCAAGAAAGACATGATCGTCAACGACAAGGGCGACAATGTCGCGCCCCAGAAGATCGAAGGGATGCTGACCCTGCAGCCGGAAATCGGCCAGGCGATGGTCAGCGGCGACAGGCGTCCCTACGTGGTCGGCCTGATCGTGCCCGATGCGGAATGGCAGCTGGAATGGTGCCGCGCGCAGGGCAAGAAGTTCGATTGCAATGCGCTGCAGGACCTGCCCGAATTCAAGGCCGCTGTGCGCGCGGCCGTCGACCGGGTGAACAAGGAGCTGTCGGTCACCGAAAAGGTCCGTCAGTTCACCTTCGCGGACGAGCCCTTCTCGGTCGAGAACGAGGAAATGACCCCCAGCATGAAAATCCGCCGCCACAAGATCCGCGAGCGGTATCAGGAGCGGCTGGACGGATTGTATCGGGGTTCGACAGCTTGACGTCCTCAGTGCAACTTGGCGAAGTTCGACGGCTCTTCGCAGATCTCTTGGAAGTGCCGCTTTCCGTCGTCCGCCTTCGATCACGTCCAACAATGCCTCTTATGCACTCTCAATTCGCTATCGAGCACCGTGCTTCGAGTCGGCCTCGCAGATTCGGACCCCATGCGGCTGAGAGGCCGTTGGTGATCGGCTTCCCGAAGGCGATCGAAAGGCGGCCCAATGCCTGCTCGGCTCGCGCAAATGATCAAGAACCTTCCCGACCAAAGCCGGTCGAATTCTACTCGGACCGTTTCGAGTCGCATTTTGTAGCGCAGCCGTTCTAAGCCGCCTCCGCCTCGACATATTCGGGATAGAATCCCGGTTCGCATCGGACCAGCCGGCGCAGTTGCGGCGGCTTCGCTGAGCGATTGCAGCAGCATCCGGCGGCGTTCGGGGCGGATATGCGGCAGGGCGGCGGCGGCGACGAAGGCGCTGGGCAGCCAAGGCCGTGCACTTGCGCCGAGCAGGCGTTCGTAGAGAAAGCGGAAGGCGGAGAAGCCGTCGATCCGCTCCTGCGACAGGTCGAAGGCGGCGACGCGGGTCAGCGTGCCGATGAAGCCGTCGATGTGGTCTGGCTCGCGGATCGGTCGGCATATCTTCGCGCAGGCGTTTCAGTTCCTGATAGGCGACATACTGGCGGCGGATAGCGGCGTTCTCCGCGGCATCGCGGGCCCAGGTCTTGAATGCGTCGCAGCGTCCAAGCCCAACATCCAGGCTCCGGCGAATGTAACGCTGTTCGGCGGCGGTGAAGCTGGCGAATTCACGCATTTCGGCGATGGTGAGCGAAGCGTTGGTGGTCTGCGGCATCGTATGTCCCCTTGTCGAAGGACAGGTATCGCGCAGGATGGTTAACAGCCGGTAAGTAAGGATTACGGATTCAGACGCAAAAGCCCCACGCACCGGCGCGCAGCCGGTCAGTCGTCCTGTTTGCTGACCAGCAATTTGTCGATCTTGCGGCCGTCCATATCGACAATCTCGAACGCCCACCCCTGCTCGGTGAAGACCTCGCCTTCATGGGGAAAGTGCTTGAGAACCGCGAGGGCAAAGCCTGCGACGGTCGCAAATTCGCGGTCCTCGTCATATTCGATCCCGATGCGGTCGGCGAGCATATCGGCCCCTAGCGCGCCTGAGACGAGCAGCGATCCGTCGGCCCGCTCGACGATATCGGGAATATCCCCTTGGTCCACATCGCTGGCAAACTGCCCGACAATGGCCGTCAGGAGATCGACCGGCGTCACGATCCCGTCGAGATGCCCATATTCGTCATGTACCATGGCCATGGCGATATCCGCCTGCTGCAGCACACGCAGCGCATCGAGCGCGTCGAGCTGGTCGGGTACGATCTCGGGTTTCTTCGACAGCTTCCGGAGATCGACCGGCAGACCTGCGACTTGTGCCGCGAGAACCTCGCGCACCTTAACGACGCCCAACACCTTGTCCGGCGACCCTTGTGCAATCGGAAGCAGCGAATGCGGACTCTCGGCGATCTTTATGGCTATGGCGGCTTCATCATCGTCGATATCGAGCCAGTCGAGCTCGGTCCTCGGCGTCATCAACTCCCGCACTGGGCGTTCGGCCAGGCGAACGACACCCGTCAGGATCGCGCTCTGCTCTTCTTCGAGCACGCCTGTTTGCGTCGCATCGGCAAACAGCATGTGCAGTTCTTCGGCCGTGACACTTGCCTGCCCGCCCGGACGGACACCCAGCAAACGAACAATCGCAGCCGAAGACGTGTCGAGAATCCACACGACGGGCGCGGCAATCCGCGCAACCCAGCGCATCGGGCGCGCCATCGCCACCGCGATCGGCACAGCCAGTTTCAGCGCCAGCTGCTTGGGCACAAGCTCGCCGACGACGATGCTGAAATAGGTGGTGAGCGCAATGACCAGCGCGAAGCCCGCCTGCTCCCCGTAATCGGGGTTCAGCCCCAGATGCACGAGGCGCTCTCCTACCGGACCGCCGAGGCTGGTTCCGGAATACGCACCGGCGATAATCGCGACCAGCGTGATACCGATCTGCACGGTCGACAGGAATTTGCCCGGATTGGCGGCCAGCGACAAAGCCGTTTCCGCACCTCCGCTGCCTTTTTCCGCTTTCGCGCGCAGCGTCGTAGGCTTGGCAGAAACAATCGCCAGCTCGGACATCGCGAAGATGCCGTTGAGCAATATCAGTCCTGCAATGATCAGCAGGTCGGTCCAGGGAAAGGGTGTCACAGTAACTCTGCGCTAGCACAAATGAAGCGCCGCGCCAGCCTGCCTGATGCGTCCTTTATCCGTTCAGCGCGGGAACAGGTGACCGCGACCAAGGTTGGTATAGCGAGAAGCGTGCGGTGGGCGCGCACTATCGTCATGGGCGGCCAACGCCCGCCGGCCCTCCGGGACCGCATATTTGGGGAACTAAAAATGAAGAAATCTCGCATTCTCGTATCGGCCTTGGCCGCGACTTCGCTGATGGGCCTGTCTGCCTGCGTTACCGATCCGAATACGGGTGAACAGAAAATTTCCCGCACGGCCATCGGCTCCGTCCTCGGCGGTGCTGCCGGCTATCTGCTCGGCGACGTGATTGGCGGTTCGACTGCGCGCATCATCGGCGCGGGCATCGGCGGCAGCGCCGGCGCGGTTATCGGCAAGCAGTTCGACGACCAGATCAAGGAACTGGACGAGATGACCGAGGGTACCGGCGTCGACGTCAGTGAAATCGGCGACGGCGAGGCCATCCTCGTCAACCTGCCCGATGGCGTGACCTTCGCTGTTAATTCGGCCACCATCACGCCTGCCTTCCAGGGCACGCTCGACGTGATCGCCAACAGCCTGATCAAATATCCCAACAGCCTGATCGACGTTTACGGCTTCACCGATTCGACCGGTTCGGACGCGTACAACCTCGAACTGTCGCAGCGCCGCGCCAATGCCGTCGCCGATTACCTTGCAGCACGCGGCGTCGCCCGTGCGCGCATGGCGACGCAGGGTTACGGCGAAGATCCGCGCTACTTCAAGTCCGGCAACGATACGCCCGAAGGCCGTGCTGCCAATCGCCGTGTCGAGATCAAGATCACGCCGATCAGCCAGGACGACGTTGCACAGGCACAGGGCAACTAAGCCCCACGCATACGCAAGACACTATGAAGGGGCCCGCAGCGATGCGGGCCCCTTTTTCATGGGCCTTACCTGCAACGGCAGGCTTCTGGTTCTAGTCTTTGGTCCTAGTCTCTGGGCCTTAGTCTCGGGGACGCGCCGCCACGATCTTGGCGCGCTCGGCCAGATGCTCGACGGCCTGCCGGTGGATGCCCGGCGCGCTGACCAGCAGACCGAAACTGCGGGGATCGCGCTTGTTGTAGGCGAACGACCTTACCGAAAGCGTCGCTCACCGCGGCGCCTGCTTCCCGCGCGATCAGGGTCGCTGCGCCGATATCCCATTCAAAGCCCCAGCGCAGCGTTGCGATCAGATCGGCCTCGTCGGCAGCGACCATCGCGACACGCAGGGCTATAGAATTGGGCTTGTCGACCATCTCCATCAGCTGGTCTTCCTTCATCAGCGAATCGGCGGGGATGCGCGCGCCTGCCAGCTGCTCGCGGCGGGACGATGCCAGCTGTTCGCCATTGCGCGTGGCGCCCTGCCCGGCGACCGCAAGCCATTCCTCGTCGTCGCGCCGGCGCGCTCAGCATGCCCATCAGCGGGCGACCTTCGCTGACCAGCGCCACCGAAACGGCCCAGCCGGTCCGCCCGCGGATAAAGTCGCGCGTGCCGTCGACCGGATCGACCAGCCAGATCAGTCGCTGGTCCATCCGTGCCGGCGTCATCGACCGTTTCTTCCGACAGCCATCCCGCCGAAGGCAGCAGAGCGCCCAATTCGCGGCGCAGGAACCTGTCGACCGCCAGATCCGCCTCGCACACCGGATCGCCGGGCTTCTTCTCCCATGACTCGAGGTCATGGCCCGCGCCGGGCCAGTGAGAATGGGCGATTGCGCCCGCCTCGCGGACGATCGCTGCAAAGCGTTCGTGGTCGATCATGTCCTGTGCGCCTGCCATTGGACGGTCTCGCAGACACTTTTCAAGGCGGCTCATCCATGCAAAGGCCCCCTGCAACTTACACAGTCAAAGCCATCCTTCCCCTGACGAGAACAACAGGACGCATCGCCCCATGAATATCCATGAATACCAGGCCAAGGAACTGCTCGCGAAATACGGCATCGGCATCCCGACCGGCCACGCCGCCATGACTGTCGAAGAAGCCGTTGCCGCAGCCGAAAAGCTGCCCGGGCCGCTTTATGTCGTGAAGGCGCAGATCCATGCCGGCGGTCGCGGCAAGGGCAAGTTCAAGGAACTGGGCGCGGATGCCAAGGGCGGTGTCCGTCTGGCCAAGAGCGTCGACGATGTTCGCGCCGATGCAACCGATATGCTCGGCAACACGCTGGTCACGATCCAGACCGGCGACGAAGGCAAGCAGGTCAACCGGCTGTATGTGACCGACGGCGTCGACATCGAAAGGAATACTACCTCTCGATGCTGGTCGACCGTGCGAGCGGACAGGTCGCCATGGTCGTGTCGACCGAAGGCGGCATGGACATCGAGGACGTGGCGCACGAGACGCCCGAAAAGATCACCACCATCACCATCGATCCGGCGCAGGGCTTCATGCCGCATCACGGCCGCGCCGTTGCCTTCGCGCTGAAGCTGTCGGGCGACCTCAACAAGCAGGCGCAGAAGCTGGCCAAGCAGCTTTATACCGCGTTCATGGATCTCGACATGGAAATGCTCGAGATCAATCCGCTGGTCGAAGACAAGGACGGCAATCTGCTGGTCCTCGACACCAAGATGAGCTTCGACGGCAATGCGCTGTATCGCCACCCCGACGTGGAAGCGATGCGCGACGAGACCGAGGAAGACCCGGCCGAAGTCGAAGCGAGCGAATACGACCTCGCCTACATCAAGCTGGACGGCAACATCGGCTGCATGGTCAACGGCGCAGGCCTCGCCATGGCGACGATGGACATCATCAAGCTGAACGGTGCGTTTCCGGCCAACTTCCTCGACGTAGGCGGCGGCGCCACCACCGAAAAGGTGACGGCGGCGTTCAAGATCATCCTGAAGGATCCGGCGGTCGAAGGCATCCTGGTCAACATCTTCGGCGGCATCATGAAGTGCGACATCATCGCCGACGGCATCGTCGTTGCCGCCAAGGAAGTGAACCTGTCGACGTGCCGCTGGTCGTCCGCCTGGAAGGCACGAATGTCGACAAGGGCAAGGAAATCCTCGAACAATTCCGGCCTGCCGATCGTCGCTGCCGACGATCTGGGCGATGCGGCGAAGAAGATCGTCGCAGAAGTGAAGAAAGCGGCCTGATTCGCTGCGCAGAGCAACTGTCCCGTTCCCGCCGGCGGCAACCTGCCGCTACGGCAGCGGGGCGGTCTTTGGCCTGCCCTTGACGTAAACGTAAATGGAACGCACATGCCGTTCCATCATTCGATTAAGTAAGTGGCTGCGTGCGCGGCCTGCCCGATCCCGCGGGCATCAATTCGAGAGGAAGGAACTCACATGAAAATCCTCGTCCCCGTCAAACGGGTGATCGACTACAACGTGAAGCCCCGCGTCAAGGCGGACGGCTCCGGCGTGGATCTTGCCAACGTCAAGATGAGCATGAACCCGTTCGACGAAATCGCCGTCGAAGAAGCCATCCGCCTGAAAGAAGCGGGCAAGGCGGAAGAGATCATCGCCGTCTCCGTCGGCCCGGCAAAGGCGCAGGAAACACTGCGCACCGCGCTCGCCATGGGTGCGGACCGCGCGATCCTCGTCGAAACCGACGAAGAGGTCGAGCCGCTGGCCGTCGCCAAGATCCTGAAAGCAATCGCCGACGAGGAAGGCCCGGGCATCGTGATGCTGGGCAAGCAGTCGATCTCCGACGACAGCAACCAGACCGGCCAGATGCTGGCAGCCCTGATGGGCCGTCCGCAGGGCACGTTCGCCAACACGGTCGAGGTCGACGGCGACAGCGTCACCGTGAAGCGCGAAGTCGATGGCGGCCTGCAGACGGTCAAGCTGACCCTGCCAGCCATCGTCACGACCGACCTTCGTCTGAACGAGCCGCGCTATGCGTCGCTGCCGAACATCATGAAGGCAAAGAAGAAGCCGCTCGATACCAAGACGCCCGCCGATTACGGCGTCGATATCGCCCCGCGCCTCACCACCACCCACGTCGCCGAACCGCCCGTCCGTCAGGCGGGCGAAAAGGTCGAAGATGTCGATGCGCTGGTGGCCAAGATCAAGGCGCTCGGCATCGCGTAAGCGAGCCTGGAGCCCTTTAAGGAAAAAGGATAACGAACATGAAAACTCTGGTTCTGGTCGAACATGACAATGCATCGGTGAACGACGCGACGCTGGCAGTCGTAACTGCCGCTGCGAAGATGGGCGAAGTGCACTGCCTGGTCGCAGGCGCCAGATTGCGACGGTGCAGCACAGGCCGCCGCCAAGATCGCCGGCGTCTGCAAGGTCCTCATGGCAGACGATGCTGCCTACGAGCACCAGCTGGCCGAAAACGTCGCACCGCTGGTTGCCGAGGTCATGGAAGGCTACGACGCCCTCCTCGCGCCTGCCACCACCAACGGCAAGAACATCGCCCCGCGCGTGGCTGCACATGCTCGATGTGATGCAGGTATCGGACATTCTCTCGGTCGAAGGCGACAAGACCTTCACCCGTCCGATCTACGCCGGCAACGCGATCGCCACCGTGCAGTCGAGCGATCCCAAGCTGGTCATCACCGTGCGCGGCACCGCCTTCGACAAGGCGGACGCGGAAGGCGGCTCGGCCAGTGTCGAGGATGTATCGGGTCGCAGGCGATGCCGGCATCTCCAGCTTCGTCGGCGAGGAAATCGCGGCGAGCGATCGCCCCGAACTTACCAGCGCCAAGGTCATCGTTTCGGGTGGCCGCGCACTGAAGGACGCCGAGACGTTCGAGGAAATCATCACGCCGCTGGCCGACAAGCTGGGCGCAGGTATCGGCGCCAGCCGTGCCGCAGTCGACGCAGGCTATGTCCCGAACGATTATCAGGTCGGACAGACCGGCAAGATCGTCGCTCCGGAAGTCTATATCGCCATCGGCATTTCCGGCGCGATCCAGCACCTTGCAGGCATGAAGGATTCCAAGACCATCATCGCCATCAACAAGGACGAAGACGCCCCGATTTTCCAGGTCGCCGATGTCGGCCTGGTCGCCGATCTCTACAAGGCCGTGCCGGAGCTCACCGGCAAGCTGTAAAAGCTGGCCGGGATAATCCGGCAGAATTTGCCCCCGGATTGCAGCTTGCTATAGAAGCATCTGCAATTCGGGGGTTTTTCTATGTCTGGCGTGCATTTCGGGCGGTCAGTTTTCAAAAGCGCGGTCAGCGCTGCGCTGGCGCTCGCCGGATCTGCAGTCGCTGCGGGGGCGGCTCTGGCGAACGAACCTGTCGTGCTATCCCCCTCGTCCCAATGGCATCTCGATTATGCCGAGGATCGCTGCAAGCTCATGAGGGTTTTCGGAGAGGGCGACGACAAATCGGTCATTCTGCTCGAACAATTGTCCCCCTCCTCCCATCTAGAGCTGACTGTTGCCGGAAAGCCGTTCCGCACGATGCGTGACAGGCAGGAAATCTCTGTACAGATGGGGCCGGGCCACCCGGCCTTCGAGCGCTCGTTTCAGCGCGGATCTTTCGCATCATACAAGCCGGCGCTGATCTTTGGCCACCTTTCCCCGCTTCACCCTTTTGCAGTGGCTGGAGAAGACCCGGAAATGAACGAGATCGCGGCGGCTGAGAAAGCGTGGCACCCGTCCGGTGTCCTGGTCCCCGCTAACGGGGCAGAGATCGACTGGATCGAGCTTCGCCAGCGCAAACAGGTCATCCGGCTCGACACCGGCAATCTGGAAAACGCCTTCACAGCGATGAACACCTGCACCGATCACTTGCTCAAAAGCTGGGGCGTGGATGCAGAAGAATTCGCGTCGGTCACGCAGAAGGCGGAATGGACCAACTTGCAGGATGTCGCCGAGCGGATACAACGCCGCTATCCCTCGCGCGCGCTGAACCGCGGGAGCCAGGCCAATTTCCGGATGCGGCTTTTCATCGACGAAAGCGGCCGCGTGACCGACTGCAAATTGCTCGAACTGACCGAAGGCGAGAACTTCGACAATACGCCGTGTGCCATCATGGTCGAACACGCCAGGTTCAAACCGGCACGCAACGCAGATGGGACGGCGGTGAATAGCTACGACATGGTGACCGTGAGATATGTAATGGGCGGCTAAACCCCAGTCACGAGAACGAACCGATTCATCGGATGTGATCGACTGTTGCTAGCTGAGCCGCCCCGGCCTGAAAATACCGGCCGACGCGGCGCGCATTCTGCCGCTGGCGTTCGCGTTCCGGGCGCGGTCCGCTGGGGCCTTGGGTCCAATACGACACCGCCGCTGCGACATCCTGGGGAAAGGTCGCCGCTTTGGGCGAACCCCTCAGGGAAAGAAGCGCCGCTTCTCTTACTCTGCCCAGCCACAAGCTTGCGAGGTAATCGCTTGCGCGGCTCTCTACAGCATCGCCTGCCTCCTCATCGGCAATCTGCAGCGGGGCATCATCACGCGAACCTGCATCCTGCAAGGCTTCGAAGCTGACCGTCCGCATTCCGGCTGCCCGGGCGCTGTCCCGCTGATCGAGACGCACCCTGTGACGCAGCGATTGCAGCTCGCCCCGCATGGCCCATGTCACATGAGTGGAAAAGCACGCGCGCCGCGGGTCATAGGTGGCCAGCGCCCGGTGGACGCCGATGGCACATGCCTGCGCAGCATCGTCCGCCATGTCACCAAGCGCGTAACGGCGCGTGAGCTGCCGGATACGCGGCGACAGCAGCGTCAGTATTCGCCGATACAGACGGTCGCGAGCCGCCCGGACCCGGTGCGGGCGCTCCTCGCCTCTTTCCATGCCCCGCAATTCATTGACCGCTGCCTCCAGCGCGTCCCGTGCAGCCTGCTCCATCCCCGTTGCTCCGCTCCGTTTAACGCGGGATCCGTTTTCGGAGAAAAGTAGCTAGGATCGGGACAAGCAGAGGCTAGGTAATCACGGCTAAGTAATTATGACTAAGTGATTACGGCCAGGGTCATCTGCGGCGGAGCCGCCTGCATCATCGGCGCTTCGCGAACCGTGCCCTGCCTCACGGCCTGCGACAGATGCCGCAAAGCCGCCAGTGCAGCATCGATATCACCGCAAGCGAGCGCAGTGGCGTATGCAGCGCAATGGGCCTGGCTTTCCCGCGTGCGCATTTGCGTCGTCAGCAGGTTCAGGCTGTGGAGCAGGAAGGGCCGCGTATCTCTTATTCCTCCCGCCTTGTGCTCGGCTTGCAGCGTCTGTTGATAGAGATGCGTCAAAGCGCGCCTGAGATCGGTCTGCCGGCGTGGCTGTGCACCCCGCACGACGCTGGCCTGCCGCGAAATTCGCAGCGTGCTTGGCACCGATGCCTCGATCAGTGTCCCGTTGATAAAAACCTGCTCCCCGGCGCGCAGAGTAATGGTCTGGAGATCGTGGCGGTGATCATGTGTCATACCCCCCTTGTAGAGAGGCACGTGGATCTGCGGGCGCTCGGGATATTTTGAGCGGCCCTGGCGCCTAGAAAAGAATGTCGAGCGTGTGGATCGTCATGCCGACCAGCCCGCCGACAATCGTGCCGTTGATACGGATGAACTGCAGGTCGCGGCCCACTGCCCCCTCGACCCGGTCGGTGACGGTGGTGGCATCCCAGCGGCGCACCGTCTCCGACACCAGTTGCACGATCTGCGCGCCATACCGGGTGGCGACGCCGACGGCCGTCCGGCGGGCGAAGCGATTGACCTGCATTTGCAGGCGCCGGTCCTGCTGAAGTGCATTGCCAAGCTCGGCGAGCCCCTTGCGCATTTCGTCGCCCAGCGCGCTGTCCGGATCGCGGGCCCGGCGGATGAGCGAGAGGCGGATGCGCTCCCACACGGCCATCCACCATTCGGCGACCGCGGGATTTTCCAGCATCTCGCGCTTCAGTTCCTCGACCCGCTCGCGCGTTTCGGGATCGTGCTGCAAATCCTGCGCGAGTTTCTCCATGCCTTCCTGGATCTTGCCACGCAGTTCGTGGTCGGGATCGACCAGCACTTCGGCCAGCAGGCGGTAGAGGCCGTCCAGCACCGAAGAAGCGATCCGCTCGTCGAGGCCCGTCCAGCGCAGCACCGAATTGGCACGCTGGCTGATGATCTCGCGGACCGTCTCTTCATTGTCTTCCAGCGTCAGGCCGGTCCAGCGGATGACGCCGTCCATCAGGGGAAGGTGACGCGAATCGGCAATCGCGTTCTCCAGCATCCGTCCGACCAGCGGCGCAACGTCGATCTTGGCAAACTGGGTCGCCAGCCCGCTCCGCACCTGCGTGCCCAGGCGGTTCGGGTCGAGCAATTCAAGAACTTCGGCAAAAAGCTCTGCCGCACCGCCGGTGATGCGCGAGCGCGTGCCGCCCTCGGCTTCACCTGCCGGATCGACGAGAAATTCGCCGGCCGCACCTGCCACGTTCATGCCCTGCATCCGGCGCGCGACCACGGCGGGGGTGAGGAAATTCGTCCGCAGGAAGTCCGCCATCGTATCGGCGATGCGGTCCTTGTTCTTGGGGATGATCGCGGTGTGCGGGATCGGCAGGCCCAGCGGGTGCCGGAACAGGGCCGTTACCGCGAACCAGTCTGCCAGTCCGCCGACCATGGCCGCTTCCGCGAAGGCATTTACGAAGCCCCATGCCGGATGGAGGTCCAGCACCTGCTTCGAGGCGACGAAGATACCCGCCATCGCCACCAGCATGAGCGTGGCGGTGACGCGCATCGTTCGCGCGGCATCAGGGGTGGTGCCTGCGGTACGGGAGGTCATGCCGGATGTTGGCACAGCTATCGTCAGGCGATCACTCACTCGGCAGGAACGGGATCCTGCCCATCCGGTTCCGCCACTGGCTTCCCATCGTCACCGGGCCGGTAGGTCAGGAACTTGCCGCGCAGCCATGGGCCAAGCCGCCGCTCCAGTCCGTCGGCGAGGCTGAAGCCCGCTGGTACGATCAGCAGCGTCAGCAATGTCGAGACGATCAGGCCGCCGATGACGACGATGCCCATCGGCTGACGCCATGCACCATCCCCTGTCAGCGCAATGGCTGTCGGAACCATGCCAGCCGTCATGGCGACCGTCGTCATGACGATCGGCTGGGCGCGTTTGTGCCCTGCATCCACGATGGCATCCAGCTTGCGCGTGCCCCGGTCCATTTCCTCGATCGCAAAGTCGATCAGCAGGATCGAGTTCTTGGACACGATGCCCAGTAGCAAGAGCATACCGATATAGACCGGCATCGATTGCTCCCCGTCGAGCAGCCACAGCAGGAAGATGCCCCCGAGCGGGGCAAGCGCGAGCGAGGTCATGTTGACCAGCGGGCTCATCAGGCGCTTGTAGAGCAGCACCAGCACCGCGAAGACCAGCAAGACACCGGCGATGATCGCGATGATCAGGCTCTGGATCAGTTCCTGCTGCCATTCGTCTTCGCCGACCACATCGCGGATCACGCCCTGCGGCAGGTTCTGCAGGATCGGCAATGCGTCGATTTCCTGCTGCGCCTCGCCCTTGACGACGCCCTGCGCAAGATCGGCGCCGATCAGGACACGGCGGTTCTGGTTGTAACGCTGGATGGTCGTCGGACCGGAGCCGAAGCTGATTTCGGCAACGCGTGCCAGCGGCACGCTGCCGCCAGTACGGGTCTGCACCGGCAGGTTCTCGATCGTGCCGAGATCTTCACGCGATTGCGCAGGCAGTTTTACGCGGATCGGGATTTGCCGGTCCGAAAGCGAGAACTTGGCTGCGTTCTGTTCGATCTCGCCAAGCGTCGCGATGCGGATCGTCTGGCTGATGGCAGCGGTCGTCACGCCCAGTTCGGCGGCCAGATCGGGCCGGGGCGTGATGATGAGTTCCGGCCGGTTGATATCGGCACTGATTCGCGGCGCGACGAGGGTGCTGATGCCCTTCATCTGCTCGACCAGCGTGGCCGCTGTTTCCTCCAGCAATTCGGGATTGGAACCGGCAAGCATCACGGTCATGTCGCGCCCGCTACCGAACCCGCCCGATTGCGACGCGAAGCGCACGCGCGCGTCGGCGATCTGGGCCATTTCCGGCGCCAGAGAGCGCTCGAACTGGATCGAGGTGCGTTCGCGGTCTTCCTTCAGGCTGATATAGATCGTCGCCTGGCCTTCGCGCACACGCTCCAGCGCCCGCTCGACTTCCGGCTGTTCGTACAACAGGTCGGCGACCTGCTGTGTCACGCGTTCGGTCGTCTCCAGCGTCGTGCCCGGCACCATCTCGATTTCGACACGGCTGTTGTCGTCATCGATTGTCGGCTGGAACTGCCCGGGCACGCTGCTGAAGAGCAGGACCGTCAGCAGAAGAGCGAAATAGCCGATCATCAGCATCCATGCGCGGTGATCGTAGAAGCGCGCTTCCAGCCAAAGCCAGCCATTGCGCAGCCAGCCTCCCACTGCGCGGAAGGGCAGGCCAATCAGCTTCAGCAAGGCAAAGCCGGCAAAGAATCCTGCAAGAACGATCAGGGCGAATTGCAGCAGGCCGACCAGGCGGTTGCCCAGAACCGCGAGGCTGGAGTCCGGATCGCTGCTAATGGCAGTCCCGATCTTCTCGGGAATTTCGAGTTCGGCAAGCGCACCATACCCCGCGATCACGAGGCCGGCAGGCACCGCCAGCAACAGCAGGATGACCACGAAAAAGCCGAAGCCGTACCAAATGCGATGACGCGGCGGCTCGAGATCGGCCCGGCGGTCATGCATTTTGCCCCGGTCGAGCGACCAGCGCAGGATGCCCATATACCGGTCCATCAGCGGACCCTCGCCATGCGCGGCATGACCCTTCGCCTTGAGGAAATAGGCCGCCAGCATCGGCGTGATCATGCGCGCAACGGCAAGCGACATCAGCACCGCGACCACCACGGTGAAGCCGAAATTCTTGAAGAACTGGCCGGAAATCCCGGGCATCGCGCCGACCGGGAAGAACACCGCGACGATACAGAAACTGGTTGCAACCACCGGAAGGCCGATTTCGTCGGCCGCGTCGATACTGGCCTGATAGGCGCTCTTGCCCATCCTCATATGGCGCACGATATTCTCGATCTCGACAATGGCATCGTCGACCAGCACCCCCGCCACCAGAGCAAGCGCGAGCAGCGACAGCGTGTTCAGGTTGAACCCCATCAGATCCATGAACCAGAAGGTCGGGATGGCCGATAGCGGGATGGCGACGGCGGAAATGATGGTCGCGCGCCAGTCGCGCAGGAAGAAGAACACGACGACGACGGCCAGAATGGCGCCCTCGATCATCGCCGCCATGGAGCTTTCGTACTGCTCCTCGGTATACTTCACCGTGTTGAACAGCGGGATGAAACGGACGCCGGGATTCTCGGCCTCGATTTCCTCGATTTTCTCCAGCGCGCCGTCGAACACCGTCACGTCCGATGCACCCTTGGCGCGGGACATGGCGAAGTTCACGACTTCCTTGCCGCGCACCTTGCTGATCGACGTACGCTCGCTGTAGCCATCGCGGACGGTCGCGACATCGGCCAGTTTCACCGTCGTCCCGTTGCCCAGCTGGATCTGCTGCTGCGAAAGTTCGTACGCGCTGTCGGTATTGCCCAGCACGCGGACCGACTGGCGCGTTCCGCCCACTTCGGTGGCACCGCCGGCGGCATCGATATTCGTCTGCCGCAGGACCGCGTTGATCTGGCTGGCCGTGACGCCGAATGCCTGCATACGCGGCAGATCGAGAATGACCTCGATTTCCCGGTCCACGCCGCCGAAGCGGTCGACCTCGGCCATGCCTTCGATGCTGAGCAACTGTTTTGCAATCGTATCGTCGATGAACCAGCTGAGCTGCTCGATCGTCATGTCGTTGGCTTCGACAGCATAAATGCCGAGGAAACCGCCGGAAATTTCCTGCTTGTTGACGCGCGGTTCCAGAATGCCGTCCGGCAGGCTGCCACGGATCGTGTCGACCGCGTTTTTCACTTCGGCGACAGCATCGTTCGGATCGGTACCGATCTCGAATTCGATGAAGGTATTGGAATTGCCCTCGCGGGCTGTGGAATTGATCGAGGCGACGCCGTTGATCGATCGCACGGCGGATTCGACCCGCTGGGTAATCTGGTTCTCGATCTCCGTCGGGGCAGCACCCGGCTGCGAAATCGAAACGCTGACAGCCGGAAATTCGATGTCCGGATTGTTCACGACATCCATGCGAGCAAAGGCCAGAAGGCCGGCGAACAGCAGTCCGGTAAACAGGACGAGGGGAATGACCGGGTTGCGGATCGACCACGCGGAGATGTTCTGGAAGTTCATAATTATCCGCCCTGGCGCTTGATTGCCTGAGGCGAAATGGTCTCGCCCTCGGTCACGAAGCCGCCGGCGCGCAGGATGACACGCTCGGATCCCGTGAGCCCTTCGACGATGGCAATGCCCTCGCTCGTGACCATGCCGGTTTTCACCGGTTGCCGCACAGCCTTGTTCTCCGCCCCCACGATGAAGACGAAACTGCCATCGTCATCGGAAAGGACGGCAGATTCAGGCAGAAGCGGCGCGACAATCGTCCCGCTCTTGATGCTCGCCGTAGCAAAGCCGCCGGGCCGCAGTTCAAGCGCATAGGGCAGCGAGATACGTGCGACGCCCTGTCGGTTCTGTTCGTCGATGGTTGGCGCAAGCTGCCAGATCTGTCCGCTGAATACCTTATCTGTTCCGGCAGGCGTTACAGTGGCCTCAACACCGGTAGAAAGTTTCGCGAGATCATTTTCACCGACCCGCGCCTGAAGCTCCATCTCGCCGCCGCGCGCGATCCGGAAGAGCGGCGGCGATCCCGCGCTGACCGTCTGTCCCGGCTCGACATTGCGTTCCAGCACGAGGCCAGAAACAGGGGCTACGATGTTCAGGCGGGCGTTGCGTGCCTGAAGTTCGGAAAGCTGCGCCTGCGCGACATTGACGCGCGCCCTTGCTGAATCTCGTGTCGCCGTCAAACGGTCGACATCGGCCTTGGAGATAAATCCGCGGTCCACCAGTTGCAGCGCGCGGTCGAGATTGCTTTGCGCCAGCTGCGCGTCGGAGCGGGCGACTTCAACCTGCGCCGCCTGCGCGCGGGCCTGCTGGTTCTGGACCGAACGGTCGATCGAAACGAGGACCTGGCCGGCATTGACCCACTGGCCCTGTTCAGCCGAGACGGCAACGACGCGCCCTCCCTCGCCAACAACACCGACGGGCACATCGCGGCGCGCAGCCAGCGTGCCGGTGGCGGAAATCTCGCCTTCGATGGTCGTGCGGCCGGGAGAGATGACGGAAATACGGGGGGCCTGCTCGTCGCGGTCGGCAGCAGGCGTCGCCGTGCCATCGCCGCTCGAGACGAAGTAATACGCTGCGGCGATAATCCCGGCGATCAGGATCGCAAGCCCGAGCCATAGCCACAGGGAGCGGGACCCTTTCTTCACAGGTTCGCCGTCCAGGCCAAGCGGCACAGTGTCGATCTTGGGGGCGTGTTCGCTGAATTCGCTGGTCGACTGGTAATTCATAAATGGCCCGTCACTGGTTTCCCTAGTGTGTTAGACGGGTATATCACCCCGCGCAATCCCCATACCGCGTCGAGTGAGGCCTTGGCAATCACGCCTTCTACCAACTGCGCTGTCGCAAAGACCGGCGTCAGGCGCGATATTCGCCGGTAAAAACAAAAAGGGCCGCCCCGCAGGGCGACCCTTCAATGTCAGATATGGCGGCGCGCCTTAGCGCACACGGCCACGCTGGATCAGGTTCATGACACCGAGCAGAACAACAGCGCCGACGACGGCGATGATGAGACCGACGATGCTGAATTCCTGGATCGAGCCCGACCAGCCAAACATCTGCGCGATCACGTTACCGATGACCGAGCCGACGATGCCGACGACGATGTTCCAGAAAATGCCCATCGACGCGTCACGGTTCATGACGAGACTTGCGAGCCAGCCGGCGACGCCACCGACGATAATTGCGATAATCCAACCCATTATTTTTCCTCCTGTTGCAGGCGTATCGGCCTTCAAACGGGCCGACTGCTTGCCGGTTCCCGAACTAAGGCATTACAGCCTTCCGGAGGTATACAGGCCCATGCGCAAATGCCCAAAGCATTAGTCTTCGCGCGTAAGTTTGCGCGCGTCAGTATTTGAGCTGGCGTTCGTAGAGGTCGCGGTAGTGCTGGATGCGGGTAACCCTGAGACCCTGCATGCCCGAGCGATCGACAGCACGCTGCCACGATGCGAATTCCTCGAGCGTCAGATTATAGCGCTCGAGCACCTCATCGAGAGTCAGCAGGCCGCCATTGACCGCCGCCACGACTTCCGCCTTGCGGCGAACGACCCAGCGTTTCGTCTTCGGCGAAGGAAGATCGGCCACGGTGAGGGGTTCTCCGAGGGGGCCGATGACTTCTGCAGGCCGGATTTTCTGGTTTTCTATCATTGTGCCTCTCGGTCGACATTGGCCGCGTCCGCCGCGGCTTCGGCACACAATGCCTCGCCAGCTTTGCCGTCGGTTAAACCAACAGGGTTAACAGCGCTTTCATGTTTGAGATTCGAATTTGCAAAGGGCCCGTCCATCAGACGTTCGGCGGCAAGAAAACTGCCACCGTGTCCTTGGCTCACTTCCGCAAAAACGGATCGCATGTCGCGGGTAGCGGCAAGGCGCGCAACCAGCTCGGCCCACGCAAACGGGCGGCGCGGAAGCGAATCGGCACCGGCTGCAGGCTCTTCCTGAGAGGCGCCTAGAAGGGTTGTGCTTTCGAACATGACCTTGCCAATAGGCGGCGGTGGTCAAGATCAGGTAAATCCGTAATTTACCGCTGGTTAGGATTACCGCCCGCGAATGCGGGATTGGCGCACCGGAGGTGGCAGGAAGCTTTGCGGAAAGGGTGTTTGCGGCCTATATGTCCCCCATGCCCGACGCCCTGACATTGACCCCGGCAGACGCTGCCGACCTTTTCGACTTGCCCGGTAACGCCGCCGATCGCCGGATCGTGGTCGCCATGTCGGGCGGTGTGGATTCGTCCGTCGTGGCCGCGCTGGCCGCGCGCAGCGGCGCGGAAGTCATCGGTATTACCTTGCAATTGTACGATTACGGCGCTGCCACGGGCCGCAAGGGCGCGTGCTGTGCTGGCGACGATATCGCCGATGCCCGCGCCGTGTCCGACAGGCTGGGCATCGCGCATTACGTATTCGACCACGAAAGCGCATTCCGCGAAGACGTGGTCGAGCAGTTCGCCGACGATTATCTGCAAGGCCGCACGCCCGTACCCTGCATCCGCTGCAATATGGGCCCGAAATTTACCGACCTGCTGCGGATGGCGCGCGAGCTCGGGGCGGATTGTCTTGCCACGGGACATTATGTCCGCCGCGTCATGGGGCCGGGCGGATCGGAGCTGCACCGGGCGCATGATCCGGCCCGCGACCAGTCCTACTTCCTGTACGGGACCACGCAGGAACAGCTCGACTATCTGCGTTTTCCCCTCGGAGGGTTACCCAAATCGCAAGTGCGCGCGCTTGCCGAAGAGGCCGGCCTGCGCAACGCTGCCAAGCCCGACAGTCAGGACATCTGCTTCGTGCCTGACGGCGATTATGCCAAGATCGTCAAGAAGATGCGGCCGGAAGGCGGGCGCACGGGCGATATCGTCCATGCCGCCACCGGCGAAACTCTGGGCACGCATCCCGGCGTCATCCACTATACGGTCGGGCAGAGAAGAGGCCTCGAAATCGGCGGCCAGCCCGAACCGCTCTATGTCGTGGGCATCGACGCAGACAGCGCGCAAGTGCGGGTCGGCCCAAAGCGAATGCTGGCGATTGCGGAGGTCGGATTGATCGAGACCAACCGCATCGGTCCGCTTCCCGCCGTCCCGCTGACCGCCAAGGTCCGTTCGTTATCGAAGCCGGTCCCGGTTACGCTGTCCGGCTCGCTCGGCGAAGGCGCGGGCGCGACGCTGCGGTTCGAGACGCCGGAACTGGGCGTCGCGCCGGGTCAGGCGGCGGTCGTCTATGCCGGAGACCGCGTTGTGGGCGGAGGCTGGATCGACGAAACCATTCCAGCCGAGGCCGCCTTCAGCACAGCCGTGGGATGAAACCCCCGCGCAATCCGAACGGGAATATTTCGCCGCTCGCAATCATCCTGCTGATCGGCATGCTGGCATTGCCGCCGCTATTCTTTTTCGGCTTTCTCGAACCGGACCGCCCAAATATCGCTCCGCCCGTCTATGACGCGCTGATCGAAGCTGCACCTGCAGGGAAAACCGGTGAGCCGACACAGGGCATGGCTTTGGGCCCTGACGGCTTCGGCAATGTCGACGAAGCGCCGCTGCGAATAGTTGCTGCAGACGGCCCGCAAGCGGAGCGCACGCCGGGCATTTCGCCCGATGTCGCGGCATTTCTGCGGGGCCTCGTCTCCATCGAGAAGAAGGGCGGCCCTGCGCCCGGACCGGACGGAACAGTGACTTGCACGCTGGAAAGTCCGCCGGTCTGGCGCGGAAAAGCCGTATTGCGCGGCGGATGCCTCGTCCTGCAGGTGGATGGGCAGCCCGACCGCCTGATCGCTGCCCCCGGCATGGCGGTGTTTCGCGATGACGAAGGGTATCTCGCCCTGTCGACCTCGCCATACCGCGCACAGGATACGATCCGGGCAGGCGAGCCGGAGGGCCTGTTTCGCGGTATCGGATGCAGCGCGCCGAACACCGTGCCTGCTCCTGAAGCGATGGCAAAGGCGTGCCGGGTCACCGAGGCGTACAATTTGCTCGGCGTCGGGAGAAAGCCTCTATGCTCTCCCGAAGAGATCATGCGGCTGAAGCGTCAGCGTGCAGCACATAAAGCGGATTCGCAGCGGATCCGCGCCGCTCACGAAAGCTGCATCGCCGACGGAGGAAATTCGCGCAGCTGCCCGCCACCGGTGATCCCTTCGCCTTATGAAATATCCGACCCGCCCTGCCGCGACAGTGCCGGTCCCTAACCGTCCCAGCGGTCCAGCACGCAGCCATAGCCGTCTTTCAGGCGCGCCGTTTCGCTGGACACGAGGGGGAACGTTGCCGTGACGCTCTTTTCCTCGTCATCCTCGCTCAGCATGACGAGTTCCATCCCTGTCAGCTGGTCCTTGCTGCAATCGTCCAAATCCCGGCCGGCGATATAGCGGCACGAACAGGCAACCCGCGCAGAGTAGGCCGTGCCCGCATTGCCGTACCCGGCGATCGGCGCGCGGAACACATACGCGGCCGCTGCCAGAACGACTGCCAGCGCCAAAAGGACCCACAACCAGCGGCGCGAGCGCGGTGTCGATGCGGCCCCTGACCCCATACGTGTGTTGGCGCTGGATCGAGGACCGGGTTTTGCCATTGCAGGTCTATTTCCATCATGCGAGTGAGCCGCACCATGCCGATGCGTTTGCCCTCCCCTATCGCCATCCCTGCCGTCTTCAAGAGCCGCCCGGCTTTTATCGGCCTTGCCGCGCTGGCCTTGGGCGGGTGCGACGGATCACCTGCGGAACTTCCTCCGCTGACCCAGGAAGCATTGGCTGCCGTTGCCGAAAACCCGGGCGCCCCGACCGACCAGCTCGCCCGCCAGCTGGATGAATTGTTCACCGACGAAAGCGTCGGTGAAACCCGCGCTGTCGTCGTCATGCATGGCGGCGAGATCGCCGCAGAGCGCTACGCCGATGGCTACGATGCGGACACCCGTTTCGTCAGCTGGTCGATGGCCAAGACGGTCACGGCAGTGATGATCGGCATGCTGATGGCCGACGGGAAACTTTCGCTCGACGAAAGCCCGCCGATTCCCCGCTGGCAACGTCCCGGCGATCCGCGCGGAGAGATCACGCTGCGGCAATTGCTCCAGATGCGGTCCGGCCTCCGGCACACAGAGGCGGGTGACCCGCCTTACGAATTGTCCGAAGTGCGGATGCTGTTTCTGGATGGCCGCGACGACATGGCGAATTACGCCACTGCCCAGCCGCTGGAAGACGAGCCGGGCAGGACATTCGAATATTCGAGCAATACGACCGTGATCCTCGCCGATATCGCGGCACGCGTCCTGTCGGATGGCAGCGACGATCCGGATGTCCGGCGCAAGGCCGTGGCCGATTTCCTGCAGGCGCGGCTGTTCGGGCCGCTCGGCATGGATTCGATGGTCCCGGAATTCGATGCGGCAGGAACGCTGGTCGGAGGCAGCCTGATGCACGCCAACGCGCGCGACTGGGGCCGGTTCGGCGACTTCCTGCGGAACCGGGGATCCTACCGCGGTTCGCAATTGCTGCCGCGCAGCTGGGTGGATTTCATGACCAGTCCCAGCCCGGCGTCGGAATTTTATGGCGGCCAGACGTGGCTGAACCGCGATTCCGGCATCGACCGCGATGACAAGAAAACCGATCGCGGCCCGGAAACCCTGTATTCCGCGATCGGCCATATGGGCCAGTATGTGATGGTCTCGCCGGACCAGAAACTCACGCTGGTGAGGCTGGGCCATTCCAATCAGGAAGAGCGTGTCGCCCTGATCGACCAGATGATGGACGTGGTAGAATTGTACCCTGCCGAATAGGGTCTAGCCGGGCAGGAAGAATCGCCCCTCCACCACGGTAACGCACGGCCCACCTAGCCACGCGCGATCGCCGTCGAGCCTCAGCGTCAGATCGCCGCCGCGCTGCGAGGCCTGGTGCGCGGTAAAGCTGTCGCGGCCAAGCCTGCCTGCCCAGAAAGGCGTCAGCACGGCGTGCGCGCTGCCTGTCACGCTGTCTTCATCCACTCCGCCGCCGGGCACGAACACCCGGCTCACGATATCGGTCCGCTCTCCCGGCGCGGTGCAGATGAACTGGTCGTCGCCCAGCGCCCCCAGCCCCCGCAGATCGGGATCGAGCGCCCGCACCTCTGCTTCGCTGGCGAACAGATAGACACCGTAGCGCCCCTCGTTCTGCCAGACCTCCTGCGGCTGCGCGCCCAACAGCGCGGTCGCCTCCGGCCAATCTTCCCGCGAGGTCGGGATCGTGGGCAGCGCAAGCTCGTATCCCGCGCCGCTGCGCCGCACTTCCAGATTGCCCGCCTTGCGGGTGCGGAAAGTGATCCTGTCGCCGCCGTCCCTCTCCAGCAAAACGTGACCGCTCGCGAGTGTCGCATGGCCGCACAGGCGGATCTCGGTCTTCGGCGTGAACCAGCGCAATTCGTAATCCGCCGCGCCGCTGGCATCGGGCACGGTGAAAGCGGTTTCGGCGAAATTGTTTTCCTCGGCGATGGCTTGCAGCACATCGTCTGCCAGCCAATCGTTCAGCGGCATGACTGCCGCCTGATTGCCGCTGAACGGCCGGTCGGCAAAGGCATCGACATGCCAATAGGGATGAGATGTCATGGGGTATCGTCCTCGAGTTTCTCGAATTCGTCGCTCTCGACGAGCGTGTTTCCGGGTTCGTCTACATGACCTTCGGGATCGATATGGATGAGCAGCTCCGTACCCGGGAAGGCCGAGAGAAGATCATCCTCCACGCGGTCGATGATGTCATGCGCCTCGCGCACGCTCATCGTGCCGGGCAGATCGACATGGAACTGCACGAAGTCTCTGTTACCCGCCGTGCGCGTGCGCAGATCGTGCAGGTTCGACAATTCCGGATGGGTTGCAGCCCGAGCGACAAAGGCGCGGCGCTTTTCCTCCGGCCATTCACGGTCCATCAGGTGATCGACGGCTTCCTTGGACGCGCCCCACGCACCGTAGGCCAGCCAGGCCGCGATACCCAGACCAAACACAGCATCCGCTTTGCCCACCCCCAGTTGGGTCTGCAGCACCAAAGCGGCAATGACCGCCAGGTTCAGCATCAGGTCGCCCTGGTAATGCAAATGGTCGGTCCGGATCGCGACCGATCCCGTGCGCGCCAGAACGAAACGTTGCCATGCCAGCAATCCGAATGTCAGCAGGATGGCAAAGATCGAAACGCCGATCCCGATAGGCGCCTCGCCAATGGGGGCATCTTCCAGCCATTGCTGGATGCTGCGGACGACCAGCGCAAACGCGCTCAGCGCGATGAGGACGACCTGCACGATCGCGGCAATCGCCTCCGCCTTCCCATGCCCGAACCTGTGATCATCGTCGGCGGGCATGGCGGCGTAAATCACACCGAACAAAGTCACCAGGCTGGCAACCAGATCCAGCGCGCTGTCGGCGAGGCTGCCGAGCATCGCCACCGAATTGGTCTCGACGCTGGCCCATATCTTGAGCGCGACGAGAATTGCCGCGACCGTAATCGAGGCGAAGGCAGCGCTGCGGGCCAGTGAATTTTTTGTCTGCGTCACGGCTCCCCCATTAGGGGTAGAGCAGTGTGTCGGTCCACCCGTCTCCTGCGCGGGTAAACACGCGGCGGTCGTGCAGGCGGTTGGGCCTGTCGAGCCAGAATTCGATAGCCTGCGGGGTCACGGTAAATCCTGTCCAGTGCGGGGGACGATCGACCTCTCTTCCGTCGAACTTCTTTTCGATCTCCTCGAATCGTTCGAGAAAAGTCTGGCGGTCGGCGAGCGGGCTGGACTGCTCGGATGCGACCGCGCCCAGCTGCGAATCCCGGCTGCGGGAATGGAAATACTCGGTCGCCGTGTCCGGGTCGACCTCGCTTAGCCGTCCCTCGATGCGAATCTGGCGGCGCAGGCTCTTCCAGTGGAACAGCAGCGCTGCATAGTCGTTGGCGCGGATTTCCTTGCCCTTCCGACTCTCGGCGTTGGTGTAGAATGTGAAACCGCCGCCCGGTCCGCCGACTTGGGGGCCGTGCCCTTTCAGCAGGACCATGCGGACCGACGGCGCGCCATCGGGGGCCGCCGTGGCCAGCGCCATCGCATTGGGATCGTTTGGTTCGTTCGCCCGCGCGTCCTCCATCCACTCGTCGAACAGGACGAAGGGATCGGTGACCGGAATTGCGCTTTCGCCGGGGTGTGTCTCGTCAGCCATTGCTGCAAATTTCCTGTCGGTGCTTGGTCGGGACGGATTTGAATGATCGTTACCTTTTGAAAAGCACAAGGCTTGCCGATGTTCCAGCGCCCTTAGATGCCGGGATTACAACAGGAATTCCCCGATGCGCCTGGCGGTCCGACCAAACGCGAAAGGAGGTGCTCACGAACGTTACCACGCTTGCATGGCGCGCATGGCCTCCCTAGCTGCATGGAATGGCCGATCCTTATGCCACCTTGGGTGTCCCGCGCACCGCCTCCGAAAAGGAGATCAAAAGCGCCTATCGCAAACTTGCGAAAGAGCTGCATCCTGACAAGAACAAGGACAACCCTGCCGCAACCGACCGTTTCGGCAAAGTAACGCATGCCTACGACCTGCTGTCCGACAAGGACAAGCGCGCCCGGTTCGATCGCGGCGAGATCGATGCCGACGGCAATCCCGCCAATCCTTTTGCAGGCATGGGCGGCGGCGGATTCGGGGGCGGCGGAAACCGTGGCCAGCAAGGCGGATTCCGCGCCGAGGATTTTCAGGGCTTTGGCGGTGGCGAAGCCGATATCGGCGATATTTTCGAAGGGCTGTTCGGCGGCGGATCGCGCCAGCGCGGCGGCTCCCCCTTCGGAGGCGGCGGACGTCGCCCTCCCCCGCCGCAGAAGGGCGCAGACATCGCCTACAGACTGCGCGTTCCCTTCATCGATGCGGCGACCCGCGCCGACCAGCGGATTACTCTGGCAGATGGCAAGACCATCGACCTGAAATTGCCCGCCGGTGTCGAAGACGGCACGCAGATGCGGCTCAAGGGCAAGGGTGAACAAGGGCCGGGCGGCAATGGTGACGGGCTGGTCACGATAGCTATCGATCGTCACGCATTTTATGAACGCGATGGCAACGACGTCCGCCTGGACCTGCCGGTCAGTGTCGATGAAGCGGTGCGCGGTTCGAAAGTCAAAGTGCCCACGGTCGACGGCCCCGTCATGCTGACGGTAAAGCCGGGTCTGTCGGGCGGCACCGTCATGCGCCTGAAGGGCAAAGGCTTCTCGACCAAAACAGGAGAGCGCGGCGATCAGCTGGTGACCTTGCGCATCACACTGCCTGCCGATCTGTCTTCGCTCGAAGAAGCCCTTGGCGAATGGTCCGATCCTGGCAATCCGCGCGCATCGCTCGGCGTCTGATACGGCATGAAGCGCTGGCGAGAGGTATATACCCCGGATGGCCGAATGCCAGAGCCTGAAGAACGCGCTGTCCGGTCCCTGACTCCGGAAGACCGGCGTCACGAAGCGACGCATTTCAAGGGGGCGATGGCCAAACGGGTGACCAAACGGCTGGGCCCTGGCACGCGCTTCTTCGAGATCCTGAAGCGGGTCGCGGTGGGCACATTCAACGATGGCTTCATCCATGCAGGCAACCTCGCCTACCTGTCGATGCTCGCCATCTTCCCGTTTTTCATTACCGGAGCGGCGCTTTTTTCCGTGATCGGAGAAGATGCAGAGCGCGCAGCGACAATCAATGCTGTTTTGCTGGCCATGCCTCCGGTCGTGGCCGAGGTCATCGAGCCGGTGGCGCGCAATGTTATCGAGTCGCGCTCCGGCTGGCTGCTCTGGGCAGGTGGCCTCGTGGGTCTATGGACTGTCAGCAGTCTTGTCGAAACCATCCGGGACATGCTGCGCCGCGCCTACGGTACCGAAGCGACGCAGGCGTTCTGGAAATACCGGATTGCGTCTGCGGGTGTCATTGTCGGGGCAGTCATCCTGCTGATGCTGTCGCTGCTGGCGCAGGTCATCATCGGTACAGCGCAGCAGATCATCGACGCCTATTTCCCGTGGCTGACCGACGTGATCTCGCAGCTGGCGCTGGCGCGGTTTGTCCCGGCACTCGGCCTGTTCGGGTCGATATACATGCTGTTCTTCACGCTGACGCCCAGCACGTATCGCCATCGTCGCTACCCCAAATGGCCCGGCGCGCTCGCCGTTACATTCTGGTGGGTCGGCGTCACGATTGCCCTGCCGATCGTGCTGCGCCAGTTCTTCGCTTACGATCTGACCTATGGATCGCTGGCCGGAATGATGATCACGCTTTTCTTTTTCTGGCTGGTCGGCCTAGGGATGGTCGTCGGTGCGGAACTGAATGCCGCGCTGGCCGAGACGCCCGAAGAGGAAGACATCATCGGGCAGGCCGACAATCGCAGACGGGCGGCAGAGCGCGCAGCGGCCGCCGCCAGGGAAGGTGCCGAATGACTGGATTGATGGCTGGAAAACGCGGGCTCATCATGGGCCTCGCCAACAACAAATCGCTCGCCTGGGGCATTGCCAAACAGCTTGCCGAACACGGGGCGGAGCTGGCCTTCAGCTATCAGGGCGACGCGCTGGCAAAGCGGGTGAAGCCGCTTGCCGAAGAACTGGGCAGCGACTTCACCTTCGAATGCGATGTGTCGGATATGAAATCGCTCGATGCAGCGTTCGAGGCACTGGCGGAGCGCTGGGACAGCCTCGATTTCGTGATCCATGCCATCGGCTATTCGGACAAGAACGAGCTGCGCGGCAAATATGTCGATACCAGCCTCGACAATTTCCTGATGACGATGAACATCTCCGCCTATTCGCTGGTGGCCGTGTCGCAGCGCGCGGCGAAGATGATGCCCGAAAGCGGCGGCTCGATCGTCACGCTGAGCTATTACGGCGCGGAAAAGGTCATCCCCCATTACAACGTCATGGGTGTCGCAAAGGCCGCGCTGGAGGCCAGCGTGCGCTATCTCGCCAACGATCTGGGGCCCGGACGGCATCCGCGTGAACGCGATCAGCGCCGGTCCGATCAAGACCCTGGCCGCCAGCGGGATCGGCGATTTCCGCTACATCCTGAAATGGAACGAATACAACGCGCCCATGCGCCGCAATGTCAGCATCGACGATGTCGGCGGAGCGGGCCTGTATCTGTGCAGCGACCTGTCATCCGGCGTCACCGGTGAGGTGCATCATGTCGATGCAGGCTATCACACGGTCGGTATGAAGCAGGAAGACGCGCCGGATATTTCGGTCGAGTAGACCCATGCAGGGTCTTCAGCTGTCGGCGCTCTGGCTGGCGCCGGGCGCGGGCTGGTGCATCCAATCGACCAGAACCCTGTTCGGCTGGTATTCCGGGACAAGGCGGCACAGCAGGTCACGCGCCGCTTTCGCGTCACTGGCAGCAATCGCCGCCCGCATCTCGTCGAGCCTTTCCTCGAGCAGGCCAAGGGGCAGGAATTTTTCGGTCGCGCGCATGATGCGTGGGTGCTGCGAGGGTAGCGCGTCCTCGCCGATCAGCAATTCTTCGAACAGCTTTTCGGCAGGCCGCAACCCGGTGAACTCCAGCGCGATATCGCCATCCGGATTGTCGTCATCCTGCACGGTCAGCCCGGACAGTTCGATCATGTTCCGCGCAAGATCGACGATTTTTACAGGCTCGCCCATGTCCAGCACGAACACATCCCCGCCCTGCGCCATCGCGCCTGCCTGAAGGACCAGCTGCGAGGCCTCCGGAATGGTCATGAAATAGCGCGTGATTTCGCGGTGCGTGATCGTCACGGGACCGCCGGCTGCAATTTGTTCGCGGAACAGCGGGATGACCGAGCCGGACGAACCGAGCACATTGCCGAAGCGGACCATCGAGAAGGTCGTCGCACTTTTGCCGTCACCCTCTGAGCGATCCGACGCATCCTGTTCCATCGCCTGCAGGACCATTTCCGCCAGCCGCTTGGTCGCACCCATGATATTGGTGGGCCGCACCGCCTTGTCGGTACTGACAAGGATAAAGCTGGAGACCCCGTGCTGCTGCGCCAGCCGTGCAGCGGTCAATGTGCCGAACACATTGTTGCGAATGCCCTCCAGCGCATTCTGCTCGACCAGCGGGACATGTTTGTACGCCGCTGCATGGATCAGTGTTGCTGGCCGCCAATGGGCGAGGATTTCGCCCATCCGCCGATCGTCGCAGACGGACGCAAGCAGCGGAACCAGCAGAGGCATCGACGTATCGCCGTCCTGCGCAGCCGTCCGGCTGAATTCCTGATGCGCGTTATAGAGATTGAATTCGCTATGATCGACCAGCAGCAGGCAGGCCGGGCCGTTCTTCAGGATCTGGCGGCAAAGCTCGCTGCCGATGGAGCCGCCCGCGCCCGTCACCATCACCACCTTGCCGGCAATATTGCGGGTCAGCAGCGCCTGGTCCGGCGGGATCTGGCTCCGGCCGAGCAAATCCTCGATATCGGGTTCGCGCAGGTCGCCGACCGAAATCTGTCCGCGCGCGATGTCCACCATGCTGGGCAAGGTCCGGACATGGACCGGCAGCGGCCTCAGCGCCTGCAGAACTTCGCTGCGATGCTTGCGGGTCGCTTGCGGCAGAGCGAGCAGCACGTCGTCGACCTTGCGGCGCTCGACGACCTCGGCAAGTTGCTCCGGCGAATAGATCGTCACTCCGCGCAGGTCGATCCGGTGATGGCTTCATCGTCGTCGACAAAGCCGACCAGCTGCATCTCGCGCGACGTGGCGATGGCTCCGGACAATTCGCGTCCCGCCCTGCCTGCACCATAGATGAGCACGCGGGTCGGTTTATCGCCTGCAAACAGCGCCGTATAGCTTTCCTCGAACAGCATCCGGGCCGCCAGCCGCGAGCAGCTGATCATCACGAACAGCAAGACCGGCTGGATCAGGCCGACCGTTCGCGGAATGCCCTGCACGCCGATCAGCGTGTAAATGATCGCGAAGGGAACGCTGTAAATCGCAACAGCGCGGCCGATGGCGAAGAACGCCTCCGCCCCGGCATAGCGGAATATCGCCCGGTACAGGCCGAAGACCACGAACAGCGGTAGCGCAAGTGCCACCGACACCGTCGCCGGATGGATCTGCATGCCGAAGAAAGGCACCCAGTATCCCACGCGCAAATAATGGGCGAGCCATACCGAGCCGATGCAGATCGCGATGTCGACCGACAGGGCCATGCCCCGTTTCACCCAGCGCGGCATGGCCAGCAAGGCGTCGGTCAGCGGCTCGATGCGTTCACGGGCAGCCATGGGTCTAGCGCTGCTCCTCGCCCTCAGAAGCGCTTGCCGTCACGGCGTCACCGCGTCCGCCGCCCAGCGCGGTGCTGACAAGCAGGCGGACGTCACCCAGCGGGCGATCGACGCTGAAATATTGCTCTTCATATGCCGCAAGCCTGACCGGATCGCTCATATCGATGCCTGCAATCTGCGCCGGACCGGTCACGCCGGGCCGCAGGGCAAAGATCCCGCGCTTTGTCCGTTCGGCCATCAGTTCGTCCTGCGATGGAAGGCAGGGGCGCGGGCCCGACAAGGCTCATGTGGCCTGCAATGACGTTCCATAGCTGCGGCAATTCATCGAGCTTGAGCCGCCGCAGTACCGCCCCAAGCTTCGTGATGCTTGCCGCGCCGACCTGGTGGCTTGCGACATTGGCGGTGCCAATATGCATCGTGCGCAGCTTCAGCATGGCAAACGGCTTCTGCCCCTTGCCCACGCGCTGCTGGACGAAGAGCGGCGAACCTGCGGACTCGAGCCTCACCAGCACAAGCAGGACGAGACAGACTGGCGTCACAACGATTGCCAGCGGAAGCGACACGAGGAGATCGAACAGGCGCTGGAATGGCATCGCTCTGGGCATGGAAGCGCTGCTGGAGGTCGGTATCTGCGTCACGACTGCGCTTCTAGTCTGTAGAAACATCTGTCACAAGCGCGGCCCATGAACGACAGCGCGAGAATAGCGGACGGCCGCGTAATCCTGCTCGGAGCGCGAAGCCGCGCGGCCGACGCCATCCGTCAGGCCATGCCCGGCGCCGACATTACCGGCATCGTCCGCAGCAATCCGCACGAGGGGGAAATTGCGACGCCCAGCTATGCGGTGATCCCCGATGATATTGCGCTCGGAGGAGCGGTCATCGTCAATTGCGTCGGCTCCCCCCAGGGCGATGCCGATGCACTGCGCAAAGTGAATTACGACGTACCCGTCTCGTGGGCGACTGCCGGCAAGGCTGCTGGCGCGGCGGGCATGGTGCAGATCTCCAGCTTCTCGATCTTCGGTCCGGCGGAGCGGGTCGATGCGGACACTCCTGCGCATCCGGTCACGGATTACGGACGCTCGAAACTGGCGGCTGAAGAGGCACTGGCCGGTATCGCAGACACGGATTTCCCGATCGCCTTGCTGCGCGTTCCGATTCTGGTCGGAGGCGGCGGCGACAAGCTGGCGCAGCTGGTCGCTCTCGCCAGGCGGACGGGCTTTGTCCCTGCAGCCAGCTATCCGACACCGCGGTCCATGCTGCCTTACCAAGGGTTGGCAGTTGCGGTGCGAAGGGCCATTGCAGCGCGGTCGAACGGCCCCATTTTCGCCGCAGATCCGGAACCCTTCACCCCCGCAATGCTGCAGGACGTGGCCCGGGAAACAGGCAAAACCGTGCGGCAACTGCCCCTGCCTGCACCAGCGACATGGCTGATCAAACGTGCGCTTCCCGGCCTTCATGCCAGCCTTCTTTCGCCCAGCCTGCTGGCACAGGAGGTGAACCTGCTGGCAGACGAGCCTGCAAGCGTGAGCCTGCGCGACATCATCGCCCGGCTATTCGCCGCCTGAACCCCGTCGCTTGCCTTGGCGCGGCACTCTCTCTAGGCGAGCGCAGTCCCTTCCAAACAAGAAAAACGGTGTTTCGCGGCCATGAAAGGTATCATTCTTGCAGGCGGTAGCGGCACGCGCCTCTACCCGGCCACCATGGCAATTTCGAAGCAGGTGCTGCCTGTCTACGACAAACCGATGATCTATTACCCGCTGTCGGTGCTGATGCTGGCCGGTATCCGGGAGGTGCTGATCATTTCCACCCCCCGCGATCTACCCATGTTCGAGGCCCTTCTGGGCGATGGCAGCGCCTTCGGGATCGACTTGTCCTATGCCGTCCAGCCGGAACCGAACGGGCTGGCAGAGGCCTTCATCATCGGGCGCGATTTCGTGAACGGGCAGCCCAGCGCGCTGATCCTGGGCGACAACATCTACCACGGCGACAAGATGGGCGAGAAATGCCAGGCGGCCGCGCAGGAAGCGCAGGCCCGCGGCGCCAACGTCTTTGCCTATCATGTCGACGATCCGGAACGCTATGGCGTCGTCGATTTCGACAGCAGCGGGAAAGCGACGTCGGTCGAAGAGAAGCCTGCCCAGCCGAAATCGAACTGGGCCATCACCGGGCTCTATTTCTATGACAAGCAGGTCTGCGACATCGCCGCAAACATTGCGCCCAGCGCGCGCGGCGAGCTCGAGATTACCGACGTCAACCGGACCTATCTGGAAAATGACGCCCTGACGGTCAGCCGGCTGGGCCGGGGCTACGCCTGGCTGGACACGGGCACGCACGATTCGCTGCACGAAGCCAGCGCCTATGTGCGCACGCTGGAGCATCGCACCGGCATCAAGATCGCCTGTCTCGAAGAGATTGGCTTCGAGCTCGGCTGGATCGACGGTGACGCCGTGCTGGCGCGGGCCGACGGGCTCGGCAAGACCGGCTATGCCGACTATTTGCGCCGCCGCGTGCGCGAACTGGCGGGCTGAGGACAGAGGACGCGATGGCGTCACAGACAGACACGCAAGCGCACGCCAAAGCCGGTTCGCATGAACTGCCGTCCATCGACCTGCACGGCGCGCGCATACTGCTGACGGCCCCGCGCTTCTTCGGATATGATCAGGAAATCCTGCGCGAGCTGGAACGGCGCGGGGCAAAGGTCGATTTCTTTGCCGATCGCCCGTTCGATGCGCCGCTGATGCACGCCGCCGCGCGGTTCAGCCGGAAAGCGGTTCTGGCGCATACCGAGCGGCATTACCGGCAGATACTTTCGGGCTTCGAGCAGACGAGTTACGACTACGTCTTCGTCCTGAACGGGCAGACGCTCCCGCCCAGACTTCTCGCCGATTTGCGCAGCCAGCATCCGGACGCGGTTTTCCTGTTTTACATCTGGGATGCGATCGCCAACCGGCCGAATGCGAAGGACCTGCTCCCGTTTTTCGACCGGACATACAGTTTCGAGCCGGAAGCGGCGCTCGGCCATGCCATGCGCTTCCGGCCGCTCTTCTTCGCCCCGCGTTTCGGGACGCCGCACAACGGAAAGCAGGCAGAAATACGACATATCCTTCATCGGAACGGCACATACCGACCGCTACCGTGTCGTGAAAAAGGTCGATGCCGCCTTGCCCGGCCACGTTCGGCGATTCTGGTATCTCTATCTTCAGGCCCGCTGGGTTCTGGCCGCGTATCGCCTGACAAATCCCGCATTTCGCGGCGCCCGGGCGCGCGACTTCGAGTTCGAGACATTGGGACCGGACGACGGAGCACGCATATTCTGGGAAAGCCGCGCGGTTCTCGACATCGAACATCCGGCCCAGACCGGCCTCACCATCCGCACGTTCGAAACGATGGGAGCGGGCAAGAAGCTGGTCAGCACCAACCGCAACCTGGCGCGTTATGCGTTTTTCGACCCGGCGCGTTTCGCGCTGATCGACCGGGAAAATCCGGCAATTCCGCCCGGATTTCTGGACGCTCCGGCGCAGCCGATGGAAGAAAGTATCCGGAACCGCTACAGCGTTGCCGGATGGATCGACGAGATATTCCACACGGGCGACCACTCGGCACGGCATCTGAAGCCGGGCGAATGGACACGCCCCCCGCTGGCGCCGGCGACATGACGGATCGGCATTCGCTTCTTGCCCTGCTGAAGTCCGATCTGGAACGGTATTTCCATTATTACGGGCAGCCGGGGCGGCAGGTGCGCGGCTGGCAGGTGTGGCGCAATTTCCTGAACCCGCGCTGCGCGCCCGTGGCGCTGTACCGGCTCGCCCATTCGCTCCAGCGTCGCGGCCTCTCGCCGCTGGCCAAGCTGCTGACATGGTGGAACTTTTTCCTGTACGGCGTCGAGATCAGTTCGCATTGCGAGATCGGGCCAGCTTTCTTCATGCCGCATTGTTCGGGCACGGTCATCGGCGCCAATCGCATCGGCAGCCATGCCGTTATCTACCATAACGTCACGCTTGGCGCGAAATCGATCGATCCCGCCCATGGCGAGCGTCCAGTGGTTGGCGACCGCTGCTTCCTTGCCAGCGGAGCGAAGATTATCGGCGCCATCGAGCTGGGCGATGACGTAACCGTCGGTGCGAACGCGGTCGTTACCAAATCTGCCGGACCTGCCGTAGTCCTGACGGGGATCCCCGCGACAGCAAAGCCCATGGCCTTGGCGGCCCAAACTCCGGACCCGGGTTAATCGGCTATTTGCGCTTTTGCGGGTAATGCCGGCCCTCATTCGAAAGGCGAAATACCATGCGGGTTCTCATCACCGGAGCGGCAGGATTTATTGGCGCGGCCTTGGCCGAGCGCCTGCTGGCGCGAGGCGACAGCGTGCTGGGGATCGACAATCTCAACGACTATTATCAGGTCTCCCTGAAGGAAGATCGCCTTGCCCGGCTGGGGAGCGGCTTCAGTTTCAAGAAGGTCGACTTCGCGGACAATGCTGCACTGACCACGGCACTGGAAGGCGAAGCCTTCGACAGCATCGTGCATCTCGGCGCGCAGGCAGGCGTCCGCTATTCGATCGAAAACCCGCACGCCTATGTGCAGTCCAACCTCGTCGGCCATGTGAACATGCTGGAAGTTGCACGCGCGCGCGAAATTCCGATGGTGTATGCCAGCTCTTCAAGTGTTTATGGCGGCAACACAAAACTGCCCTTCGCGGTCGAAGACAGGGCCGACCATCCCGTTTCGCTCTACGCCGCGACCAAGAAAGCGGACGAATTGATGAGCGAGACCTACGCCCATCTCTACCGCATTCCGCTGACCGGGCTGAGGTTTTTCACGGTCTATGGCCCATGGGGTCGACCGGACATGATGTTGTGGAAGTTCACCAAGCGGATCCTCGCGCAGGAAACCATTCCGGTTTTCAATAACGGCGATATGTACCGGGACTTCACGTTTATCGACGACATCGTTTCTGGCGTGGTGGCCTGCGTGGACAATCCGCCGGCCGATGATGGCGCGCCAAAGGCGGGCGGCAGCGTGAAGCCGCACGCGCTATACAATATCGGCAACCACGCATCCGAAAAGCTGATGGATGTCATCGCGGTTCTGGAAGATGCCATCGGCATGAAAGCCGAGATGGAAATGCTCCCCATGCAGCCAGGCGATGTGCACAAGACCTATGCCGACATCGAAGCGATCCGAAGCGATCTGGGTTACGAGCCAACCACAAGCGTGGCAGTCGGTGTCCCGAAATTCGTCGAATGGTATCGCGGCTATCACGGGGTCTGAAATCCCGCGCCGGAACTCCTAGCTGGCGAGACGCAGACCCGGAGCGGCAGGCTTGACCCGCGCATCGGGCCAGATGCCGCGCGTATCGTAAATCGCCGCATTGCCGCGCTCTTCGGCCGGGATGACCTTGAAGACGTCATGGTCGACCAGCACGATCAGGACGCCGCAAGTTTCCAGCGCAGTATCGATATCGACCAGCTTTGCGCCGGTGCCCTCGAATTCCGTCGGCAGCTCTGCGGCATAGGGTTCGACAACGTTGACCCGGTCGCCATATTCGCGCGCCAGTGCTGGCGGCGACAAAGCGCGCGGGGCTTTCGCGGAAATCGTCGATGTTCGCTTTGAAAGCGAGGCCGAGGCAGGCGACCTGCGCATGCCGGGATTGTCTTCGACCAGCGCGTTCGCCTGGGCGAGCACGTGGTGCATCTTGCGCATCGTTCACTTCGCGCGCCTGTGCGGATCATGCGCGACTGTTCCGGCGCGCCGTGGACGATGAACCACGGATCGACCGCGATGCAGTGTCCGCCGACGCCGGGGCCGGGCTGCAGGATATTCACGCGCGGATGGCGATTGGCCAGCCGGATGACCTCCCAGACGTCGAGGCCCATGTGCGTCGGCAATCATCGACAGTTCGTTGGCGAAAGCGATGTTGGTGTCGCGATAGGCGTTTTCGACCAGCTTGGTCATTTCCGCACTGCGCGGCATCGGTGGTCACGCAGTTCGCCGCGCACGAAGCGTTTGTAGAAGGCCAGCGCCTTGCGGGCGCAGCGCGGCGTGATGCCGCCGATGGAGCGATCGTTGTGGATCAGCTCTTCGAGGATCTTGCCGGGCAGCACGCGCTCCGGGCAATAGGCGATCGAAATATCGGGCGTTTCGCTCGTGACAGGCCCGGCATCGCGAGATCGGGGCGCAAGCCTGCGATCAGATCGCGCATCTCCTCGGTCGTGCCGACCGGAGAGGTCGATTCGAGGATGATCGTATCGCCCGCTTTCAGCACGCCGGCCACTTCGGTCGCGGCGCTCATCACGTAGCTGAGTGTCGGGCGTGTGATTGCCGTCCTTCGCAAACGGCGTCGGTACGGCGATGACGAAGACATCGGCGGGCTGAACCTGCGTGGAGGCCTTCAGCGTCCCGCGCTGGACGACCGCGCTGCACGAGCCCGTCGAGATCGACTTCCTCGATATGAATTTCGCCGCGATTGATCGTGTCGACGACGCTCTGCGATCACATCGACGCCGAGTCACCGGGCAACCGGCGCGGGCAATGACCGCCGCTGTCGGCAGGCCGATATAGCCAAGACCGATAACACAGACGTCCGGTTTGATGTTCGCCGCGCATGAGTGGTCACTGTCCTGCAAGCTGTACGTTTCGCAGCCGAGTCTTGCGCAGGACGAGGTAAATATTGCGGTAACGATGCGCTAGTCTGCGGAGCGTCAGTTACGGCCAGCAGATCCGCGATCCGCTGCGACGAATGCCCGTCGCCAAAGGGGTTATGCGCTTGCGCCATGGCCGCATAGGCGGCCGCGATCATCGAGCAGCCGGTTGGCTTCTGCGACAATCGTGTCGGCATCGGTTCCGACCAGTTTTGCGGTGCCGGCTTCGACGCCTTCGGGCCGCTCGGTCGTCTCGCGCATGACCAGCACGGGTTTGCCGAGCGCAGGCGCTTCTTCCTGCACGCCGCCGCTATCGGTCAGCATCAGAGTGGCTGATATCGAGCAGGCGGGCGAAATGCGGATAATCGAGCGGTTCGATCAGCGCGACATTGTCGAGCCCGTCCAGCGCTTCGTTCATGACGGCGCGGACATTGGGGTTGAGATGGACGGGGAAGATCATTGCGACGTCGTCACGCGCCGCGATGCCGCGCATCGCATCGGCAATCGCTTCGCATGCCATCGCCGAAATTCTCGCGCCGGTGGCTGGTCACGCCGATGATGCGCTTGCCGGCAAAGCGCGCTTCCAGATCGGCCAGACCGGCTGGCCAGCGCCGGGTTCGCCGCCAATTTCGTTCGGTGACCCAGTGCAGCGCATCGATGACCGTATTGCCGGTCACATGAACGATCGCCGGATCGACATTCTCGCGCAGCAAGCGCGGCCGCGCAGACGTCTCGGTCGGCGCGCAATGCAGCGCGGCCAAGCTGCCGATGATCTTGCGGTTCACCTCTTCGGGCCAGGGATGGTAGATATTGCCGCTGCGCAGGCCGGCCTCGACATGGCAGACCGGGATCTTGCGGTAATAGGCAGCCAGCGCGCCGCACATGGCGGTGGCGGTATCGCCCTGCACGACCACCCAGTCGGGCTTTTCGCGCGTCCATCACCTCGCCAATGCCCGGTGAGCAGGCGCGCCGTCAGCGCATCGAGCGTCTGGTCGGGCTGCATGACGTCGAGATCGTGATGCGGGCGCGATACCGGCGATCTCGAGCACCTGATCGAGCATCCCGCGATGCTGGCCCGACACGCAGATACGCGGCTGTCGAACCGCTCATCCGCATCCAGCGCATGGACCAGCGGGAACAGCTTGATGGCTTCGGGACGGGTGCCGAAAACGGTCAGAATGGTGCGCGTGGTCATGGCAGCCGCCATTAACCATCGAACGGTTAAAGCGAGCCTAGCCGTTTCGCCCAACGATCTACTCGCCGCTATCCGGATGCCATATCAGCGTCGCCGTTCGGGTCGATCAGCAATGGCAGCGGCGGTGCATCGGTCATCTTCGTCGCGGCAACAGGCGCTGCGCGTTCACGCTCCAGCCGCTCGAGATATTCGCGCTCGATCGCTTCGACTCGCTCCTGCTCGGATCGCTGCATCCTCATCGATGGTCGACAGGCGCGCGGCACGCGCTTCTGCGATCAACTGGCCGAAGCGCACGCCGGCAGCTTTCGCGCTTTTCGCCATAAGCCGCGTCGATCAGTTCCTGCGTACAGCCGGTAGAGCCGCCCGCGCCCGTGGGCGAGCATGACAGGGTGCCGAAATCGCCGACCAATTCGAAGCTTTCGACCCGCTCGGCCCACGCCGTGTTGGCCGGATCGTCGCTGAGGCGCAGGTTTCGCGGAATGCGATAGCGCTCGCTCTCGGGCTGGCGCGCGACAACGACAATCTCGTCCGCAGTCGCGGTCGGCTGCACATCGTCATCGCCATAGACGATGACCATGATTGACCCGGTCGTCCGGCGTCATCCTGCGCAGCGGCAGGCGAGGCGGCCGCCATGAGCAGCGGCGGCAAGCGGGAGGCAGCGAAAGTGCGCAGTTGCATCGGGTCTCTACCTTTGGATCGGGCGTGATTGCCGCTCATTAGCAGCTTCGGCGCTGAATATCGTCTGAAGTGGCTGAATGAGCGCCATGCAAGAGCGCGTTCGCGCTCAAACTCGTTCGCTGACAGCGGATGGCCACCCTGCAGCCGAGGCGGATGATGCCGGACAAGCAGCGGATAGGCCGGCGCATTTTCGGCCCCCGCCGCCAGTGCCGCATCGCGGTGCTCGCGCTCGTCCTCGCGGAATTCGCTCGATCATGCCGGCCAGTTCCGGATCGGCGCCGCTTTCCTCCAACTCGTCCAGCTGGTCGGAATAATGCTTGTCGATTTCCGTCTTCGACCGCAGCGGTGCAGGCCATCGCCGCTTCCGGCCCGATCAGGGCGGTCGCTGCGCCAAGCGCATAGCCCGCCGCATGCCAGAACGGCTGCAGGCGGTCGGGCGCACGCCGCGCTCGGCCATCAGCGCATCGAATTCTGCGCGGTGCACGGCTTCCTGCCGCGCCATCGCGCGAATTTCACGCCGAGTGCGGGCCGCGGTCGCCCATGACGGCGAGCTGGCCCTCGTAAATCCGGGTCGCGCCGAATTCGCCGGCCTGATCCACCCGGATCATCCGGTCGATTTCGTCTTGCTGGTCATTGGTCTGTTCGTTCAGCTGCGTCATGGTCGCTTGCCGTCCGAGCAGCCACAGGATCGACAGCTGCCGCTGCCGGTCGGAGATCAGGAAATTCCATCCTGCCAGTGAAACGCCCAGCAAGTCCCATGGTGCCTGATCGCAGCGGACGAGCGGCGCATTCATGATCGCATCGAGCGCATCGCCGGCGGCGACGGTGCTGGCTGCGCGCAGCCGGTAATGCCTTCCCACCAGCCATATTCGACGCCTGCGTGAAACCCGCCGATCAGGCCGGAAGTCAGGATGGCGAGGGCGGCAAGCGCGATCCAGATCCGCGACGGGCCGGCGAAACTCGGCGCCAGCACCGAGAGCAATCGCGGCAAAATGCGGCCAGCGCTGCCACCAGCACATTTCGCACGGGTACAGGCCGAAGCCGTATTGCGACATATACGCCCCGCCGAGCAGCAGCGCCGGTACGCCGAGCGCGAGATCTGCTGCGCCAAGCTCAGCGACGGAGTTTCAGTCACGTCACCGCGTTACTGCCTAGCGCCGCGGCAACTGAGCTGCGCGTAGTGCGGCGCAGGGTTTTCAGCGCGTAATGCAGCTGGAAATCCTCGATGCCTTGCTGCCTCCAGTTCCTCGGCCGTCTTGATGAAGCGCGGATCGATCGTCTTGTCGTTCTCCAGCTCTTCGTCCTTCAGGCCGAGCTCGTTGACCAGATGGCCGCGCAAATCGCTTTCGCGCATCTGGTATTTCGTCGCGCCTGGCCAGATCGGGATCGGACAACTGCGGCACCTTGATATCGGGCTTGATACCGCCTTCCTGCACCGAATGGCCCGACGGCGTGTAATAGCGCGCCGTCGTCAGTTTCAGCGCAGCATCGCGGCCCAGCGGCAGCAGCGACTGCACGCTGCCCTTGCCGAAGCTGCGTTCGCCCATCACCAGCGCGCGGCGGTGATCCTGCAGCGCGCCCGCAACGATCTCGCTCGCCGAGGCGGAGCCTGCATCGATCAGCACCACGATCGGCACGCCCTTGGCCATATCGCCGCGGAACATCGGTTTCGGCTTCGTAATAGATGTTCTCGCTGCCGCTCGCGCCCGCGCTGCGAAACGATGCTGCCCGTTATCGAGGAACAGGTCGGACAGCGCCACCGCTTCATCCAGCGAGCCGCCCGGATTGGACCGCAGGTCGAGCACCAGGCCGTTCATGCGGCCCGATGCTTCCTGCTTCAGCGCATCCCAGGCGGCATAGACATCGCGCCGACATCGCGGGAGAACTCGTTCACGCTGATGACGCCGATATTGCCGTCCATCAGCTCATGCGTGACCGGCTCCAGCTCGATCACGCCGCGCGTCACGGTCACATCGAACGGTTCGTCGCGGCCCGGGCGGAAGATCGTCAGGCGTGATATCGCGTCCCGGCCTGGCCGCGCATCTGCTGCCACCGCATCGTCCAGATCGCCGCCGTAGATCAGCTTGCCGTCGAGATGGGTGATGAAATCGCCGGCCTTCACGCCGGCCTGCTCCGCCGGGCTGCCGCGGAATGGGCGAGATGACCTTGACCGCGCCGTCATCCATGATGACCGACAGGCCGAGGCCGGAATAATTGCCGTCGATCATCGTTTCGAGGCGCTGCAGATCGCTGCCGTCGAGATAAGCAGAATGCGGATCGAGCGACTGCCGAGCATCCCGTCGATCGCGCCGCGCATCAGCTTTTCGTTGTCGACCTCGTCGACATAGGTCGCCTTGATCCGCTGATAGGTCGCGAACAGCTTGGCAAATTCCGGGCCGGCGCGGCCATCGACCTGCGCGAAGCCGGCTGTCGTCGCCGGGATCAGCGCCACGGCAGTGACCAGTGCGGCTGAGCGGATGAGGGGGGCGAATTTCATATGTCTGGTTCTCCGGAACAGGCCGACACTATCGCGCATCAGGCGTGAACGGAAGATGAGGATTTAGGCCACCGTCCCGCTGCGGGCCACCCGATCGCGCGTTTGCTAACGATCAGCCGATGAAATCGAGCGGATTGACCGCCGTCTGCACCACGCCGCAGTTCCAGCGTGACTTCGGGATCCTCGACCCCGGCAACACCGAGCGGCGCGCCTGCCACCAGCTCTTCTCCGACATCCACGTCGCTGCGCGCAAGGCCGGTAACAAGACTGGTCCAGCCGCCGCCATGTTCGAGAATCACGATCCGTCCGAAACCGCGATATGGACCGGCAAAGGCGACCCGGCCTGCTGCGGGGGCGATGACTTGCGCCCCGCCGCGCGGGACGATGGTCAACCCTTGGGAACGCACACCGGACCGCGTCATGGAGCCGAAACCGGTGACGGTCCGGCCCGCAACCGGAAGTTGCAGGTCCACAGGGGCCAGCCGGCTTCGGGCGCTGGGCGTTGCGGTCGGCGCGCTGGACACGCCCGCCGGAGCAGCACCTCCGGAGGATGGCCGCAGGACCGGTCCCGGCAATGCGGCGAGTTCTTCCCGCAATTCTGCCGCGGTCGATAATTCACGCACCAGGCCCGACAGGTCGCGCGCTTCTTCCGACAGGGCCAGCGCCCTCTCTGTCTCGCGCGCGGCGGCCCCGCTTGCCTGCCGCGAAACGATGCGCTGCCTGCTTTCGATTGCGGCGAGCTCGCGCTGCCTGACGCCGAGCGTCTCCTCCTGCTCGCGCAGACTGGCAATGGCCTGATCGGCCTCCCGTGCCAGAGCCTCGCCGCGAGCGATCGAGCTGCGCGAGAGCCGCGGTCCGTTGGCGGACCTGCGGAACGGTCGAATTCGAGAAGCGCGCTCAGATACACGGTTTCTCGCAGAGAACCGGGCTTCAGGGCCGAGAGGGCCAAGGGGCGGCGGGCAAAGTTCTGCAGTGCCGCGGTAAGGCGGACCAACGGCTCGCGCCGCTCGGCCAATTGCCGGTCGAGCTTGCTGCGCTCGTTCTGCGATCAGAGAAAGCCGGGCCTCCGCTGCCGCGATACCGGCCTCGGCCTGCTGAATTCGGGCCGCAAGGGCAGCGGCTTGCTGGGCCGTTTTTTCGGCCTCTGCGGTAGCCTTGGCAGCCTCCGCTTCCAGCTGCGCGCCGCGCTGCTGGGCGCGCTTCGCCTCTGCCTCCGCACGCTGCATTGCAGCGCGGGTCGCCTCGGGACTGTCGAAAGCACTGTCTTGCTGCGCCGTACCGGGGGCCGTCAGAAGCGCCGCGATACCGAGCACGCCGGAGGCACATAGGGCAAGCATGGGGCAGGCGCGGGCTCATGCGCTCAGCCTGCCCGATGATAGGGGTGGCCCGCAAGGATCGTCGGTTGCGCGGTAGAGCTGCTCCATCAGCATCGCGCGGGCCAGCAGATGCGGCCAGGTCGCCCTGCCAAATGCGAGCAGCAGGTCGGCTTCGGCAGCGTTCCTGAGCGCGAATGTCCGTCTGCGGCGCCCAGCACGAAGCGGGTTTCGCGAATGCCGTCATCGCGCCAACGGCCCAATACCGAAGCCAGCTTTTCCGACGAAATGTCCTTGCCGCGCTCGTCCAGCAGGACGGTGCGGAAAGGGGTAGGCGCCTCGGGCACGCGTCCGCCGGTTTCAGGCAATTCGGTCAGTTTCACCGGCCACGTCAGGCGCTTCTCGTACCGCGCCACGAGGTCCGCCTCCGGCGAGCGGGCAATCTTTCCGCGAGCGATGATGTGGAGGAGCATGGATAGACGCTCTCAACCGGAGAAATCCGGCACGATCGCCCGGATGTCAGACGTTTCCGCCGACAGGCGGAGCGTCGCCAAACGCCCACATGCGTTCCAGATTGTAGAAGCTGCGTACTTCGGGGCGGAACAGGTGCACCACCACGTCGCCGCAATCGACCAGAACCCAGTCGGCGGCGGGCAGACCTTCGAGGCGGACAGGGCCGAAGCCCCGCCTGCTTCACCGTCTCGGCCAGCTTCTGCGCCATCGAGGCAACCTGCCGCGTACGAACGGCCCGAGGCGATCATCATGTGATCCGCAATCGAGCTTTTCCCGGCGAGCGGAATCGAAACCATTTCCTGCGCCTGATCGTCGTCCAGCTGCTTCAGCACCAGATGGTGAAGCGAGCCCGGCTCTGCATGATCGAGCGGATTTTCGGACAGATCGCCGCTGGAATCAGCAGGCATGGTCGTGGAGGGGTCTGGATGGGACATATCGGTGTGCGCCTGTGTCATCGGCGAAATGCTTACTCCTGTCATGGCAGAGATGTGGGGTGCGTGCGGGCAATTTGCGAGTCGCGCCCGTCAAGCGGTCGTGCTCTCGCTGGGAATGGGCCGATGCGTCACCTGATCGCGCAGCGGGCCGTCGGCCAGCCGCGCGGCCCATTCCGGATCGGCGCGGCGAATTGCCGTGGCCGAGCGCGGGTCGGGATCGAAACGCATCATCACCAGTGTCGGCGCACTCCAATGGCCCCGATTGCGAAAGACAGCTGGCGAAACGCGGTTCGGGGCCAGCCATGCCATTGCGGGGCTGGCAATAGCAGCCGCATCATAGCCCGGGCGGGCAATTGTCGCAATCGGCATGATGCGCGCAATATCGCGCCAGTCCTTCCACTTATGAAACGACGCCAGATTGTCCGACCCCATCAGCCAGAGAAAGTCGCGCTTCGGGAAACGGCGGGTGATCTTTTGCAGCGTATCGACGGTATAGCGGGTTCCCAGCTCGCGCTCGATCGCCGTCAGCCGGATAGGTGCGCGCCGGGCCATTTTGACGGCACTGCGATAGCGCGCCTGCAATGACGCCATGCCTTCCGTGGGTTTGAGCGGATTGCCGGGGGAAACCAGCCACCAGACCTCGTCCAGCCCCAGCGCATCCATGGCGAACAGGGATATGCGCCGGTGCCCTCCATGCGCAGGATTGAAGCTGCCGCCGAGCAAGCCGGTGCGCACGCCCATCAGCAATATTCCCCGCCAAAGGTGCGACCCTGCATCGATCCGGCTTTGTAAATGGGAATGTACATCGATCGCTGGGTAGCAACGGCCACCATGCCTGTCATGCCGCGATTTCCGCGCTTAAGGTAAGAGGCCCAAACCGCGTGGCCTACGTTTCGTTCCCGCTTTTTGCGGTTAATTTTGGGCCAGATGAACGTTTCACCGCTCGGCTCGCTCGACTCGGCGGTGGAATCGGCTCCTCGATTCGACCTGAGCGGATTCGCGCCCTAGGCCCCCTCTCGAATCCAAAAGATAAAAATCTACGGGGTCGCTTTGATTTCTGAAACCGATGACGGCGGTATCGCCCGCCGATTGGCGAATTTGTTCCCTGAGCGTGAGTTTTTCATGCGCTCGCAGGGCAATGTGCGCTTCATAAAAGTTACTTCGCGCGTGCAGAAGCTCGTCGCCGGAGGGATCGTTGCAGCGCTGCTCGTCTGGGCGATCAGCATGGGCGTGATGAGCTGGCTGCAATACCGCGCCGCTGCCGACCGCATTTCCCTGCTCGAGCGGGAGGCGCAGGTCGCCACCGCTGCGGAACGTGTCGACGCCTATCGCGACGATCTGGGATCTGTCGCGACCGATCTCGAACGCCGCCAGAGCTTTATCGAAGACATGGTCGCCGCTCTGCCCAGCGACGCGAAAGCCGGCGAAACGGTCACCGATTCGTCGAGCGAGACCGCGAAGACCGTCGACAAGGTCAGCGCCGCTTTGCCCGAGGCGAAGGCTCTGGCCGAAATGGAAGCGCGCCAGCTCGCCTTCGTCGAACGCCTGACACGATATGCCGATCGCCGCGCAAGCCGGGCGGAGAATGCCATCCGCAAGCTTGGCCTCAATCCATCGGCCATGCTGGCCGGGGCAGAACGCGCCGCCATGGGTGGTCCGCTGGAGAAGTTTGGCAAGGATGGAGAAATCGATCCGCGCTTCGAACGCCTCGGTCTCTCGCTTGCCCGTATGAGCGCGCTCGAGCGCGGCCTTGAGGGTATTCCCCAAGTTGCTCCGGCCGACGTCGCAGCGGTTACATCCAGCTACGGCTATCGCCGCGATCCGTTCACCGGCGGCGGCGCAATGCACTCTGGCCTCGATTTCCGCGGGCCCTCCGGCGCGCCGATCTTTGCCGCAGCGAACGGGACTGTCAGTTTCGTCGGTTACAAGGGCGGATACGGCAAGACGGTCGAGATCAAGCACGGCAACGGCCTGATGACCCGCTACGCCCACATGTCGCGCTTCAACGCGAAGGTCGGCCAGAAGGTCGAAGCAGGCAAGACCATCGGTGCCATCGGCAGCACTGGCCGATCCACCGGCCCGCACCTCCATTTCGAGGTTCGTATCAATGACCGCGCGGTCAATCCGCGCCCCTTCCTGGAGGCAGCCCCCGATGTTCTCAAAGAAGCACGACGAGACACAGTCTCCCGCAGCGCCGAGGCCCGCACCAATGGCTAAATCGAACAGCTCCGGCAGCTTTTCCGTCATTGGCGCCGATATCGTCATCACCGGCGACATCAGCGCATCGACCGAATTGCATGTCGACGGGACGATCAATGGCGACATGACCTGTGCCAGCCTGGTGCAGGGCGAAGGAAGTTCTGTCAAACGGCGCGATCAAGGCGGAAAGTCCGCGCGTCTCGCCGGTACGGTCGACGGATCGATCGACGCACGCGAACTGGTGATCCTGCGCTCCGCAACGATCAAGGGCGATGTCCATTACGATGCGCTGACGATCGAACAGGGCGCACAGGTCGATGGCCGCTTCGCCCCGCGCGGGAGCGGTAATGCGAAGGCACAGTCGCCGCTTGCACCCAAGGCCGACGGCAAGCTTCCGGGCGACGAGCCCGCAGCTCTCCATCGCTACCTGATTGTAGCGGCGGGAGGGTCTCCCCCCGCCTGCGCAATGTCTAATCGAGAACTTCGGCTCGCAAAGCCTTGCGGTCGAGCTTGCCGATCATCGTCTTGGGCAATTCTTCCCGGACGACAATGGAATCGACACGCTCGTGCTTGCCGACGCGGGCATTGAGCCATTTTGCCAAGGCATCACCCTCGGCCTGTGACCCGTCGCGCAGGGTCACATAGGCCCGCGGAACCTCGCCCTTGTAGTCGTCGGGCACTCCGATCACGAGCGCCTCCTTGATCTCGTCATTCTCGACAAGGACGTCCTCGACCTGGCTCGGGAAGACCTTGAAGCCGCCGACAGCGATCATGTCCTTGATCCGGTCGACGATCTGCAGGAACCCGTCGTCATCGACGGTCGCGACATCGCCGGTACGCAGCCATTGCTTGCCGTGGTGCTGGACGAAGACATCCTTCGCCGCGTCCGGGCGGTTCCAGTATCCTGTCATGATCTGCGGACCATGGATCGCCAGTTCGCCCGGCTCCCCGTCGGGCGCGATGATCGCCGGGTCTTCCTTGTCGAGCAGCAGGATCTCGGTTCCGGCGACAACCTGTCCGATGGTGCCCGGCTTACGCTTGCCGTCGTACGGATTGGCCGAGACGACCCCGCTGCTTTCGGTCAGGCCGTAACCTTCGACCATGCGGACGCCGGTGCGCTCCTCCCATTGTTCGCGCAGAGGCGCCGGTAACGGAGCGCCGCCGGAAATGCACACTTTGAGCGAAGAGAGGTCGGTCTTCGCCACATCGGGATGATCGAGCAGGGCCTGAAACATCGTTGGCACGCCCGGGAAACCGGTGCAGCCATGTGTCTCGATCGTTTCGAGAACCTGCTTCGCCTCGAACCGCGGCACGATGGCAATCGCGCCGCCGCTTGCCACTGCGTGATTGAGAAGCGCGGTATTGGCGAAGACATGGAACATGGGCAGCGCGCCCATGAAGACTTCGTTTTCCGGATTATCGAACGGATTGATCGCGGCGACCTGCTGCGCGTTGACCGACAGATTGGCATGGGTGAGCATCGCCCCCTTCGGCGTACCGGTCGTGCCGCCTGTATATTGCAGCAATGCAAGGTCGGCCGGCTCGATGGAGGCAAATTCGCTCTCTGCAATGCCAGCGCCGCCGGCATCCAGAATATCGGCCCAGCGCACGACCGTCTCGCCATAGGCAACCTTGGCGATCTTGCTCCGCGCGAACAGTTTCATCGCGAATTTCTTCGCCGTGGGCAGCATTGCTGCAAGCTCGCCCACCACCAGCGTTTCCAGCGCAGAGCCGGCCAGTACCTTCTCGGCCGTGCCGTAGAGTTCCGGCACATCGACCGTCACCAATACGCGGGTGCCGCTGTCGGCAACCTGCTGCGATAGCTCATCGACGGAATAGAGCGGCGAGAAGTTCACCACCACGGCGCCGGCCATCATCGCACCGTAATAGGCAGCAACATAAATCGGCACATTGGGCAGGAACAGGCCGACACGGTCGCCGCGCTCGACGCCGCGTGCCTTCAGCCCTGCGGCAAACCGGCGGGCATCGGAATAAAGCTCGTCATAGGAGAAGCTGCGCCCCATGAAATGCAGCAGCGCCGCATCCGAGCGCCATTTCGTCGTGCGCGCAAAGAGCGCCGGCAGCGAAACGGGTTCAAACTGGGTATCCCACGGGGTGGGATGGTTGGTCGGCAGCTTACTTACATCCATGTAAGCGGGAATGGCGGGTCAGGCTTCGCGGTGCAAGGCGAAACCCGCCATTCTTGAAAAATCAGGCCTCTTCCGTGCCTTCTTCGGCGCGCTTGTTGGCCAGCCACTCGGCTGCTTCCGCTTCCTGAGCAGCTTCGGCAGCGGCTTTTTCGTTGGCGGTGCGCTCTGCGCGCAGTTCTTCGATGAGCTTGTCGCGGTCGTTGGTGTTGCCTGCTGCAACCGCCTCGGCATCTTCTTCCAGACCGGCCTTCTTGGCAGCCTTGGCGACCACGGCATCCAGTTCACGCTGCGAGCACAGGCCAAGCGTCACAGGATCCTTCGCCTGAATGTTCTGGATGTTCCAGTGCGTACGGTCGCGGATCGCGCCGATCGTATTGCGCGTGGTGCCGATCAGCTTCGAAATCTGCGCGTCGGAGATTTCCGGGTGACTGCGCAGGATCCATGCGATGCCGTCCGGCTTGTCCTGACGCTTCGACACCGGCGTGTAGCGCGGACCCTTGGTGCGGGTCACCTCGACGGGCGCCTTCTGCATCACCAGCGAGTAGGTGCTGTCCTTCTCGCCCTTTTCGATTTCCTCGTGGTTCAGCTCGCCCGAATGGACGGGATCGCGGCCGGTATACTTGCTGCCCGCCAGATCGTCGGCCATCGCCTGCACTTCGAGGATGTGCAGCCCGCAGAATTCGGCAATCTGTTCGAAGCCCAGGCCCGTATTGTCGATCAGCCAGGTGGCGGTCGCATGGGGCATCAGCGGTTTGGGTTGGTCGGCCATCGAAAAAATCCCGAAAAAGATGAGGGTGTAAATAGAAGGGCCGCCCCTTTCGGAGCGGCCGCTTGCCTTATCATCTACGCCTTTAAGTTCGCGCGCGCAAGGATTCCCGCCCTACCCGACATCCAGCACGATCTTGCCGATGTGATCGCCTGCCTCCATCCGTGCATGGGCGGCGGCAGCATCCTCCAGAGCAAAGCTGCGATCCATAACCGGGCGGATCGTGCCATTCACGAAGAGCGGCCACGCATGTTCGGCGATTTCGGCTCTGAGGGCTGTCTTGAACCTGTCCGAGCGCGGACGCAGTGTCGAACCGGTCAGCACCAGCCGCCGCATCATGATGAAGGCCATGTTGAGCGACGTCGTAGCGCCGCCCAGCACGGCGATGGTGACGTGACGCCCGCTCTCGCCGAGGCATTTGAGGTTACGCGGCACATAATCGCCGGAGACCATGTCCAGCACGATTTCGACGCCCCTGCCTTGCGTGATCGTCTTCACTTCCTCGACAAAATCGGCAGTCTTGTAGTTGATCGCATGGTCCGCACCGATTTCCAGCGCGGCGTCACATTTGGCGTCGCTTCCGCACGTGACGATTGGCGTCATGCCGAACGCCTTGGCGAGCATGATGGCCATGGTTCCGATGCCGCTCGTTCCGCCATGCACCAGCAGTGTTTCGCCCGGCTTTGCGCAGCCGCGCTGGAACACGTTGTGCCAGACGGTGAACAGCGTTTCGGGCAGCGCCGCGGCGTCCTTCAGCGGCATGCTCGTCCGGGACAGGCAGGCAATGGCCGGCTGGCGCGGTGCAATATTCGGCGTAGCCGCCGCCTGGCGTCAGCGCGGCAACACGGTCGCCTACCGACCAACCCTCGACGTCATCGCCTACCGCCACGACGTCGCCCGCCACTTCCAGTCCGAGGATCGGTGAAGCGCCCGGTGGGGCGGGATAATGGCCTGCGCGCTGGATGCAGTCGGGTCGGTTCACCCCGGCATGGGCCACGCGGATGAGAAGATCAGCCGGGCCGCACGACGGGACCTCGGCAGTCTCGAGCTCCAGAACATCTGGTCCGCCCGGCTTCTGCGAAAAGGATGGCTCGCATGGATTCTGGAATTTGCATTACGGATGCCCCCTGCCCCTAGGTGTCGATGTGCAACCTTCCCGCAAGCTCTAGGGACGAAGCCCATTGACAGCAAGCTATCCTGCGGGCGACACCTGTTTGCATCGATGTGGAGGCGCTGATGGAAGAGGATGACCTGCCACGCCCGCGGGGCGACGCTGCCAGCAGGCTGGCAACCGAGGACCTCGGGCCTTATTCGCAAGACGAGCTGTCGCAGCGGATCCGCCACCTGCAACTCGAAATCGCCCGCGTCGAACAGCACAGGAGCCGCGCAGACAAGCACCGCGCCGCCGCCGATGCGCTCTTCAGTTCGAAATCCGGCACGTGAACAGCGGGTCGACACTCCCGCGTGCAACCACCGCCTTGGGTCCAACTGGACTCTCGCAGCTTAGCCCCCATATTCTGACCATACCCCCCTCAGGGCGACAGCCGCCGCTGCACGGCGCGCAAGTAACGCCCTGTTAACCACGAAGGTTCAATTTCCTTTCATGCCAAGCTTTGCTGCAAATCTCGAAAAGACCCTCCACAACGCGCTCGCCTTCGCGTCGGAACGCCGGCACGAATATGCAACGCTCGAACATCTGCTTCTCGCGCTTGTCGGCGATGACGATGCCGCCGAGGTAATGACCGCGTGCGGGGTCGACATGGGCGAGCTGGGCGACGTGGTGCAGACCTATCTCGACCAGGAATACCAGTCGCTTCAGACAGAAGACGGGGCCGATCCGCAGCCTACCGCCGGATTCCAGCGCGTGATCCAGCGTGCGATCCTGCATGTGCAGTCGGCAGCGAAGGACACGGTAACCGGCGCCAACGTGCTGGTTGCGCTGTTCTCCGAACGCGATTCCTATGCCGTCTATTTCCTGCAGCAGCAGGATATGAGCCGCCTCGATGCGGTCAGCTTCATCAGCCACGGCATCGGCAAGGGTGGCAAGCAGATCGATTCCAAGCCCATCAACGGGGCAGACGATGCCGATGAAGGCGAGAAGGGTGACGGCAAGGGCAAGAAGGAAACCGCACTCGACCAGTTCACCGTCAATTTGAACAAGAAAGCGGAGGCCGGAAAGGTCGATCCGCTGATCGGCCGCGGACCGGAAGTCGACCGCACGGTCCAGATCCTGTGCCGCCGGAGCAAGAACAACCCGCTTTATGTCGGCGACCCCGGCGTGGGCAAAACCGCGATTGCCGAAGGCCTTGCGCGCAAGATCATCGAGAAAGACGTCCCCGAAGTGCTTGAGGACGCGGTTATCTATTCGCTCGACATGGGCGCGCTGCTGGCTGGTACCCGCTATCGCGGCGATTTCGAAGAGCGGCTGAAGCAGGTCGTGTCCGAGCTCGAAAAGATGCCCGAAGCGATTCTGTTCATCGACGAGATTCACACGGTGATCGGTGCGGGTGCGACGAGCGGCGGGGCGATGGACGCCTCCAACCTGCTGAAACCTGCGCTGTCGGGCGGCTCGATCCGTTGCATCGGTTCGACCACCTACAAGGAATTCCGCAATCACTTCGAGAAGGACCGTGCCCTGCTGCGCCGGTTCCAGAAGATCGACGTGAACGAGCCGACCATCGAGGATACGGTGAAGATCCTCCAGGGTCTGAAGAGCGCCTTTGAGGACCATCACAAGGTGAAGTACACCGCCGATGCGCTGAAAACCGCAGTCGAGCTGTCGGCCCGCTACATCAACGACCGCAAATTGCCCGACAAGGCCATCGACGTGGTCGACGAAGTAGGCGCGATGCAGATGCTGGTCGCACCCAGCCGCCGGAAGAAGAAAATCACTGCGCGCGAGATCGAACAGGTCATCGCGACGATGGCCCGCATCCCGCCCAAATCCGTCAGCAAGGACGACAAGAAGGCGCTCGAGAATCTCGAACGGGATCTGAAGCATGTCGTGTTCGGGCAGGATCCGGCCGTGAAGAAGCTGTCGACCGCCATGAAGCTCAGCCGTGCAGGCCTGCGCGATCCGGACAAGCCCATTGGCTCGTTCCTGTTCAGCGGCCCGACCGGCGTCGGCAAGACCGAAGTCGCGCGCCAGCTTGCCTCCATCATGGGTATCGAGCTCAAGCGTTTCGACATGTCGGAATATATGGAGCGGCACAGCGTCTCCCGCCTGATCGGCGCGCCTCCGGGCTATGTCGGTTACGATCAGGGCGGCCTGTTGACCGATGCGGTCGACCAGAACCCGCACTGCGTCCTGCTGCTCGACGAAATCGAGAAGGCCCATCCCGACCTGTTCAACATCCTGTTGCAGGTGATGGATAACGGCCGCCTGACCGATCATCACGGCAAGACGGTCGATTTCCGCAATGTCGTGCTGATCATGACGACCAATGCGGGCGCTGCCGACATGGCCAGCCAGGGCATCGGCTTCGGCGATGTGTCGAAAGAAGATGCGAGCGAAGAGGCTGTGAAGCGCATGTTCACGCCGGAATTCCGCAACCGTCTCGATGCCATCGTGCCGTTCGGGTATCTGGGCAAGGACACGATTGCCCGGGTGGTCGACAAGTTCATCCTCCAGCTGGAGCTTCAGCTGGCCGAACAGAATGTCGATATCCAGTTCGACGCGGAATCGCGCGAATGGCTGGGCGAGAAGGGCTATGATCGCCTGTACGGTGCGCGTCCGATGGGCCGCCTGCTGCAGGAAAAGATCAAACAGCCTCTCGCCGAAGAACTGCTGTTCGGCAAACTGGCCGATGGCGGCGAGGTGCAGGTGAGCATCAAGGACGGCCAGCCTGCCTTCGAGCTCACACCGGCCCCGCCCAAGGCCCAGAAACGTACGGCCAACAAGGCTGCGGCGAAGAAAAAGCCAGCTGCTGAGAAAACCGCGTCTAAGAAGCCGGACGCCGATGCGGCCGACAAAACGGACGGCAGCGAAAGCTAAACCGGTTTCCGGACAGGCATCAGGGGGCGCGAATTCGGGAACGGTTCGCGTCCCCTTTGCTTGAGTCACGCATGAGCGCTCCCTTTTCCTGGATCCGGCCCGAACCATGGGGCATCCATGTCGTCCCGGCGAACGCATGGGTCGATCCCGGCAAGGCTGTCGAGCGCGCGCTGGTGACGCACGGCCATGCCGACCATGCGCGCGGCGGTCATGGCGAGACGATAGCCACGCCCGAAACACTCGACATCATGGCCTTGCGTTATCGCACGGGTACAGAGGACGATGCCGGGGAAATTCCGCACCGTGCGACGCCGGTTGCCTATGGCGAGACAATCAGGCTGCCCGGCGGGGTCGATGCGACCTATATTCCGGCGGGCCATGTCCTTGGCAGTGCACAGATCTTGCTGGAGCACGCAGGCGAGAGGATCATCTGCACGGGCGATTACAAACGTCGTGCCGACCCGACGTGCCCGCCCTTCGAAGTGACCCCTTGCGACATCCTGATTACCGAAGCGACGTTCGGCCTTCCGCTGTTTACTCACCCGCCCATCGAAGGCGAAATCGCCAAGCTGCTGGACAGGCTGGAGGCCTATCCCGACCGCTGCGTCCTCGTCGGCGCTTATGCGCTGGGCAAGGCGCAGCGCGTCATCGCCGAGCTGCGGCGCGCAGGGCATATGCAGCCGATCTATCTCCATGGCGCGATGGAGAAAATGTGCCGCCTGTACGAGGAGCACGGCATCGAATTGGGGGAACTCAGGCTGGTGGCCGACACGCCGAAAGATGACATGCGGGGGCATGTGGTGATCTGTCCGCCCTCTGCGCTCAATGACAGGTGGAGCCGCCGCCTGCCCGAGCCGATTACCGCTTTTGCGAGCGGCTGGATGCATGTGCGCCAACGCGCGCGGCAGAAGAATGTCGAATTGCCGCTGGTCATCTCCGACCATGCCGACTGGACCGAGCTGACACGAACGATCGAAGAAGTGAATCCGCAGGAAACATGGATCACCCATGGCCGCGAAGAAGCCCTGCTGCGCTGGAACCAGCTGCACCAGCGCCGCGCGCGGGCGCTCGCGCTCGTCGGACGCGAGGATGAGGACGAGTAGCGGTGGAGGAATTTGCCGCCCTGATCGACGCGCTGGTATACACCCGCTCCCGCAACGAGAAGCTGCGGCTTATCGCTGACTATCTGCGCCGGACACCCGATCCCGACCGCGGCTGGGCGCTGGCTGCGCTGACCGACGGGCTCGACTTCCCGGCAGTGAAATCCAGCACCATCCGCAACATCATGAAAGAGCGGATCGACCCCGTCCTTTGGTCGCTCAGCCGCGATTTCGTCGGCGATACGGCGGAGACAGCGAGCCTGCTCTGGGAAACCGCGCAAATGGGCGGCGACAATGCGAGCGCGCCTCCGCCAACGGTCAGCGAAACGGTCGCGGCACTCGAAGCAATGACCCGCAAGAGCGTGGTGACCGAGCTTCCCGCGCTCCTCGACCGGCTGGATGCATCCGGGCGATACGCTCTGCTAAAGCTGGCGACAGGCGCGATGCGGATCGGTGTTTCCAGCAGGCTCGGCAAGGTCGCCTTTGCGCAAGGCTTCGATGTCTCGGTCGATGAAGTGGAGGAATACTGGCACGCGCTCGCCCCGCCCTATGCGGAGCTGTTTGCATGGGCTGCGGACGGTAAAGCTGCGCCGGACGTCGCCAATATGCCGACGTTCCGCCCCTTCATGCTGGCCCACCCGCTGGAGGAAACGGTCGTCGACATGGCCGACTATGCGGCCGAGTGGAAATGGGATGGAATTCGCGTGCAGCTGGTCCATGCCGGCGGCGAGACGCGCGTCTATTCGCGCAGCGGTGACGATATCTCCGCAACCTTCCCGGAAATGCTGGATGCGCTGACCATTCCCGCCGTGCTCGACGGCGAGTTGCTGGTGCGCGGCAATGTGCAAGGCGGCGAGGCGGGAGGCGCTGCCAGTTTCAATGCACTGCAACAGCGGCTGGGGCGCAAAACCGTCAGCAAGAAGATGCTGACCGAAAGCCCGGCCTTCGTGCGCCTCTACGATGCGATGTCGATCGACGGCGAAGATGTGCGCGCATTGGAATGGCAGGACCGGCGCGTGCGGCTGGAAGCAGTTCATGCCTCGCCTGCCAGACAGCCATTTCGATATCAGCAAGATCGTCGAGGCGGACAATTTCGAAACGCTGGCCGAAATTCGCGAGGGCACGCGCGACGATGCGATCGAGGGCTTGATGCTGAAGCGGCGCGACAGCCCGTACATCGCCGGGCCGCAAGACCGGACTGTGGTACAAGTGGAAGCGTGACCCGCTGCTGATCGATTGCGTGCTGATGTACGCCCAGCGCGGCAGCGGAAAGCGCTCCAGCTTCTTCTCCGACTATACCTTCGGCTGCTGGGATGGCGATCCCGATGCCGGTGCCGAGCTGCTGCCGGTCGGCAAAGCGTATTCCGGCTTCACCGATGAGGAATTGAAGAAACTCGACAAGCATGTCCGCAGCAAGACGGTCAATCGCTTCGGCCCGGTGCGCGAAACCGACAAGAGCCTGGTGTTCGAAGTGGCCTTCGACAGCGTGCACGAAAGCAAACGGCACAAATCCGGTCTCGCCATGCGCTTCCCGCGTATCCACCGCATCCGCTGGGACAAGCCGGTGCACGAAGCCGACCGGATCGAGGCGCTAAGGGCCTTGGTTCGGGACTGATCCGGAGACGAAAAACGAAGAAGTTGCGCTGCGCAAGTTGCGCCGCCGCGACGTCAGTTTCCAAGCGCCTCTTCGACCGCCTTGGCATGATCCTTCGCGTTATGGGCGTAGTGCGCCGTACCCATTTTCATTCCGGCAATCGCGGCGTCCGACAGTTCTTTCATCGGTTTTGCCGGACGCCCCGCCCACAGCGAGCGCGGCTCCATCACCTTGCCTTCGGTAAGCATGGCGCCGGCTGCCAGCATGGAATCGCTGGCGATCACCGCCTTGTTCATTGCGATCGAGCCCAGCCCCATGAAGCCGCGATCCTGCACAGTGCAGCCATGGGCCATGACCATGTGACCGATCAGGACATCGTCGCCGATGATCAAGGGCGAGCCATCGGGATCGCCCGGTCGCTCGGGATCGCAGTGCAGCACGCTGCCGTCCTGCACATTGGTCCGCTTGCCGATTACGATGCGGCTGACATCGGCCCGCAGCACGCAATTATACCAGACAGAGCTGTCCTCGCCGATTTCGACATCGCCAATGATCGTGCAGCCGGGCGCGATGAAGGCGCTGTCGTGGATGCGGGGGCTCTTGCCGTGGATCGGAATGATATTCACGCCCGGGCGGTTCATTGCGAATTCTCCCATTGCTCTTTCGTGAGCGAATACTGGATCGTCGGATTATCTTCCGGCGAATACGCAGGATCCTCGAAATCGAGGTCCCTCCGGCGGACCATGCCCAGTTTCTCCATCAGCTTCCAGCTTCCGGTATTAGCCGGGCTGGTCAGCGCCACGACATGGGGTGCTCCGACGCGGGTGAAGGCCCACTCCAGGACCGCGCGCATGGCCTCTTCGGCATAGCCTCGCCGCCAGCGGTCCTCGCGGACCTTCCAGCCGATTTCATGGTCGCCAATATTGCCGGCTAGGGGATTTTCCACCCGCTTGATGCCGCAATAGCCGACCATCTCTCCGGTGGTTTTCTCGATCAGGAACAGGAAGCTGAAACCCTCGCGCGCATACATCGCCATGCCTTTTGCATGACGCGCTTCGATATCGTGGCGCTCCATCACGCCGCCGATATGTTTCATGATCGTGGCCGAGTTGAGCAGCCGGTCGTGATCGTCCACATCGTCTTCCGCTATCGCCCGAAGAATCAGGCGGTCGGTTTCGGCAACGATGTCAGCCATGAGTACCGGCATCGCGGGCGTGTGAAGCGCGCTGCGCCTCCCACTGGTCGCGGTCGACACGGTAGACGATCAGCGTTTCGCCCTTTGCCCACGAGGCACTGTCTTCGAAATCCATGTCGGCGCGCCGCTCCATACCCAGCCGCTCCATAAGGCCCCAGCTTGCCCTGTTTCCAGCGACGGTCAATGCAATGACGTGCGGCGCATCGAAACGCTCGAACGCAAGATCGATCGAGGCGCGCGCCGCTTCCCTGGCATAGCCATGACCCCACGCATCCTCGCGCAGGCGCCAGCCAGCTTCGAAATCGCCGACCGGTCCGTTGCGTTCGTTGCAGCGCTTCAGCCCGCACCAGCCGATGATCTCGCCGGACAAATGTCCGCCGTCATCGCGTCGCTGGAGAACCCAGAACGTGTGGCCGTAATCCCGCTGGTACTGTGACAACCTGTCCTGCGTGCGCTGGCGATACGTCTCGTCGGCCAGCCCTCCGAGAAACCGGGTGACGGCAGGCGTGTTGAGGTGCCGCCAGAAAGGCTCCCAGTCTTCCTCGCGCCAATCGCGCAGGATCAGGCGCGGCGTCTGGTGGGCGAAACCGTTCACCGCGCGCCCTACGGCCACCCCGTGAAGAAGCCGTCCCACATCAGGTAAGGGAGGATGGAAGCGTAGTCGTCCGTCCAGCTTCGCTCGGCCGGGACGGGCAAAGGGTGCCACTCGGCGTCGGGATCGGATTGCCTGAGCCTGTCCATCATCGCGGCATCGGGCGCCAGGATGACCCAGTTCGACGCCTCGATGGCCTCGTCCAGCACCGAAGGATCGGAGCGCAGCAATGCCGTCCAGCCGAAATCCCGTGCGTGTGCCGACAATACCGGCGCCAGGTCGATAAAACGGTTGGAGATATGAATGGCGAGAAGGCCGTTTGGCGCCATCGTATCGGCATATGTCTGCATCGCTTCCCGGGTCATCAGGTGCATCGGGATAGCATCCGAGCTGAAGGCGTCGACCACCAGGACATCGAAGAGCCTGCCGGTTCCCGGGCCAGTTCCAGCCGGGCGTCGCCAACGACGATTTTGGACTCGGGCGCGCAATCGCGACGGAAGGTGAACGTCCCGTCAAAGGAATAATCGACGACGGTCGGGTCGATTTCGTACATCTTCCAGCGCTGGCCGGGCTGGCGGTAGCAAAGAAGCGTGCCCGCCCCCATTCCGACGACACCGACACTGGCATTCTTGCCGAAAAGCTGGCTTGCGTTCTTCAGGACGAGGCCGACGCCCGAGGTAGGACCGTAATAGGCTGTCGGCGTCTCGCGGCGGGCCTCGTCCGTGAATTGCCTGCCATGCATCGTCGTGCCGTGCATCAGCGTTCTGAGGTCGCGGCCGGGAATGTCGCGCACGGTATAAACGCCAAAATAGCTCCGCTCCCGCCGGTCCTCCAGGCTAGTATTGATATTGTCGAAGCCGCCGCGGAAGAACATCAGTCCGGCAAGGATCACGACCAGCGACCAGCGTTTGCCCAGCGCCAGCACTCCGATGATGGTGATTGCCGCGGTCAGGGCCAGCGTGGCCCATGGCGAGGAACTCAGCACCGACCACCGCAGCCAAAGGCCCAGTGCCTCGGCAGCAAGGACCAGGAGCAGGCGGAAGCGCCATTGACGCGCCGCATCCCAGCCTAGGCGGTCCATCCACGCCACCAGCGGGCGGGGAGGAAGCAGCGCGGCCGCCGCCAGTATCAGAAGCGGATGCTCCCACACCCAGTCGAACAGCACGGGCGCGATCAACGCGGCGAACATACCGCCCAGCGCGCCGCCGGCGCTCATTACGAGATAGAACAGCGTCAGGCGATCGGGTTCGGGTCGCAGGTCGAACATGTGACGATGCAGCGCGGTGGCGATGACCAACAGCATGAAGATCGAGGCAAGCGCATCGGTCAGATTTGTCTGTCCGGCGCTCATCATGGCTTTCGCTCCAAAGAACAGCACGACGATTGGCGCAATGCGGGCGAAAAACGCTGCAACGCGGCTGTTCGGATTGAACGCCAGAACGAAGCTGAACAGGTAAATGCCGAGCGGAATGACCCAGAGAAGCGGCATCGCGACGAGGTCGGTCGACAGATGCGTCGTCGTCGACAGAAGCAGGCCGGAGGGTACGGCGGCAATCACCAGCCAGTGGGCGATCGTGCGCCAGTTCGGCGCTTGTGACGTGACCGCAATTGCCTCGGCAGGTGTCATGTCAGTCTGTGCGTTCCAGCGCCAGAATCCGACGAGGATCATGATCGCGATGAGCACCCCGTAACCGGTCGACCACGCAAGCGACTGCCCGGTCGTAGTCAGCAAGGGTTCGAGCAGGAGCGGGAATGCCAGAAGGCCTGCAAAGCTGCCAATATTCGACGCCGCGTACAGCCAGTAGGGATCGCCTGCGGCAGGATGGGCCGCATACCAACGCTGCAACAAGGGCGCCTGCGCGGAGATCAGGACAAAGAGCGGCCCGACGCTGGCAAAGACGAGCGCCGGAACCCACAGGACTTCCCAGCCTGCACCGGCACGTTCGATATCGGCAAGCCCGACCGGCAGGAAGATCGCCGCAAGCGCCAAAAGGGCGATGTGGATCGTGATCTGCCGCCTGAGCGGGAGACGCGAAATCATGTGAGCGTAGAAGTAACCGCCCAGAAGCAGCATCTGGTACACCAGCATGGCGCTGTTCCAGACCGCCGGTGCCCCGCCGAGAAGCGGCAGTGCGAGACGTGCGATCAGGGGCTGTACGAGAAACAGCAGGAAACTGCCGCACAGGATAGCGAGCGCGAACAATAGCGGGTTCGCGCCTCGTTTCACCGCGGTACTTCTTTCCTCCACCGGCAGGGCCGGATCGGTTGCGATGGAATCAGCCATTGAGAATTCGTGCAGCTAAAGGCGCATGATAGGTGAGGACACCGGCGCAGCCGGCGCGTTTGAAAGCGATGAGCTTTTCCATCAGCAACGGCTCGCGCTCCCCGATGCCGGCAGCGACGCCTGCTTCGATCAGGGCGTATTCTCCGCTCACCTGATAGGCGAAGATCGGGACGTCGAAACGGGCCCGCGCCTGCGAGATGATATCGAGATAGGCGAGACCCGGTTTCACCATCACGCTGTCCGCACCCTCCGCAATATCGAAGGCAATCTCGCGTAAAGCCTCTGTCCCGTTGGCCGGATCGAGCTGGTAGCTCTTCTTGTCGCCTTTCAACCGGTCGCCCGACCCCACGGCGTCACGAAACGGGCCGTAAAACGCGCTGGCAAACTTGGCCGAGTAGGCCATGATCTGCACGTTTTGATGGCCGCGCATCTCCAGCGCCATCCGGATTGCATGGACGCGGCCGTCCATCATGTCGGACGGGGCGACGATGTCGGCCCCTGCTTCTGCCTGGACCACGGCCTGATCGACCAGCACGGCAACGGTATCGTCGTTCGTGACATAGCCGTTTGCATCCAGCAGGCCGTCCTGCCCGTGGCTGGTGTAAGGATCGAGCGCGACGTCGGTGAGGATACCCAGATCGCTGCCCACTGCATCGCGGACCGCGCGAATGGTCCGGCACATCAGATTGTCGGAATTATAGGCTTCCGCGCCGTCTTCGGTGCGCTTCGCGTCGGGGGTATTCGGGAACAGGGCGATCGCCGGAATGCCGAGGTCGACAGCCTCCCTTGCCCGGCGCCACGATGCCGTCGATCGACCAGCGCGAAACGCCGGGCAGGCTTGCAACGGGCTCTTCCGCGCCCTTCCCCTCGATGATGAACAACGGCCAGATCAGATCTGCGCTCGTCATCACCGTCTCGCGGTGCAGGGCCCGGCTCCATGCGGTTGCTCGGGTTCTGCGAAGGCGCGACGCGGGATAGCTGGCTGTCATGGCATCATCCCTTGGCATGAAGTTCGTGAAGTCTGCAATTGCCCGATCCGGCGAGGAGGTTAGCGCTGCGGCGCGTAGGAGGCGTCCAGCTTGTCGATCTCGCGGCGGACTTCGACTTCCTGCGGACCGCTGGGCTTGATGTCGGTCAGGGCTGCGCCTGCCTCGACTGTCTTCAGAGACGCCGAGCCTCGACCGGAAGCGGCGAAGCTCTTCGCCGGAAATTTCCGCGCGTGTTACGTAACTTACGGAGGCCGGATTGATCTTCTGGTTGCCGCGATACATCTCGTAATGGAGATGCGGTCCGGTGCTGAGCCCGGTCGATCCGACATAGCCGATCACCTGACCGCGTCGCACCGAAGCGCCCGCAGCGACGGCGATCCTGCTCATATGTGCATAACCTGTGCCCAAGCCGCCCGCGTGGTTGAGGCGGACGAAATTGCCGTAACCACCCTTGCGCCCCGCAAAGGCCACGCGGCCATCGGTCACTGCGCGGATCGGGGTGCCGTAACCGCCACGGTAATCCTGCCCCGAGTGCATCCGTTTATAACCCAAAATGGGATGGCGCCGCATTCCGTAGCTAGAGCTTATGGCGCCGGGTACGGGGCGGACCAGACCGGTGCGGGTTTCACCGACACCCGATGCCTCGTAGAACTTGCCATTGTCGCCCCAGCGCATCAGCTGCGTCTTCGATTTACCGCCGCGATCGACACCGGCATAAAGCAGATTGCCCGCCTGCCGCTCGCCGGTTTCCGCGCGGCGATAGGAGACGATCATGTCGAACGTGTCGCTGGATCGGACCGAGCGGTCGATATCCATGTGACCGCCCAGCGCCTTCAGATAGGCCTGAACCGCGCTGGCAGGTGCACCGGCCGCGCGGGCCGAGCGGTAAAGACTGTCACCCACGGTTCCGCGGATGCGAAGCGGAGTTTCGTCGATGGCGATGGGTTTGCGGACCAGCGACAGGCCGCCCCCGCCGCGCTCTATCGAGAGAGCGAGGTCGAAACGTGCGCGGAAAGCTCAGCGATTCCAGCGGCCGCGGCTCGCCTGCCGCGGTGCGCCGCCCAGTGTGATGTCGAGCTGGGTGCCCGGTTCGATGTCTTCGGTCGCAATCGCATTCTCGATCATGCCGGTAATCTGCGCCGCTTCGCCTTTGCCGACACCTGCGCGTTGCAGCATGCGCTGGAAGCTGTCGCCCTTTGCGAGAGTGGCCACCAGCTGGATCTGCGGACGCTCGGGCGCGGCGGCCAGTTTGCGGACGGCCTGCGTTGCGGCCATGTGACGCCCGCTATCGCTGCCCAGAGCCAGCGGCATGATCGCCTGGCTGCGGAATTCGTCCTGAACCTGCGCGTCGGCAATCATCGCCGGCGCCGCTTCCAACGGAGAGAAATCCGGCCAGAACGAAATGGCTGCGGCCCCGAGGCCCAGCATCGTGACAAGCCCGCGCCACCAGCGACGGCTGCCGATATTCTCGGCAAGGCTGGGTGCGATGTCGAGATTGTCCAGCCAAGAGGATGCGTCGAGCAGCCAGGCATCGAAGCGGCTGCGGAAGGATACGGTGCGGCGAAGGAGGTAGGACTGGTCTTCGGTTATGATCTGCCCATGCGAAAGCGTCGCGGCGCGCCAATGGCCCGCCCCGTCCTTGCCGGGACCCGTCCCGGCATCGCTTTCCAATTGCGCAGCGTACATAAACCCTTCGTCCAAAAAGGGGGTCGCCTGGCTAGTTCTGGTTTTACGACCCGACCCGGCAGCCCCTGTGCCAAACCTGCCTGCAGGATTAAAGTTAACGCCGATTTAATCCCCGGGCAGCGCGGGGCCGCTTAAGCGATGAGTTGAAAGGCCTTCAGGGCAGGTTGCAGTACGGGCCCGGCAATGCCAGATAGGTCCGCGTGAGCGACGCCCCGATCAAGGCGGTCCTCGGACCCACCAACACCGGCAAGACGCATCTCGCTATCGAGCGGATGTGCGGCCACTCGAGCGGGATGATCGGTTTCCCGCTCCGTCTTCTGGCGCGCGAAGTCTACGACCGCGTGGTCGCCATCAAGGGCGAGAAGCAGGTCGCCCTGATCACCGGCGAGGAACGGATCGAGCCTCCGCAGGCGCGCTACTTCCTCTGCACGGCCGAAGCGATGGACCGGACGGGCGGTGGCCACGCCTTTGTCGCGCTGGACGAGGCGCAGCTGGCAGCCGATCGCGAGCGAGGGCATATCTTCACCGATCGCCTGCTCCATGCGCGCGGGCGGGAAGAAACCATGCTGATGGGCGCGGCCACGCTGGCGCCGCTGGTGCGGTCGCTGATCCCGCAGGCCGAGATTACCGAACGGCCACGCTTTTCCACCCTGACCCACATCGGACCGCGCAAGCTCTCCCGCCTGCCGCCGCGCAGTGCCATCGTCGCCTTCAGTTCCGAAGGGGTGTATACTCGCTGCCGAAATGCTGCGGCGGTATCGCGGCGGCGCTGCGGTGGTGATGGGCGCGCTCAGCCCGGAAACGCGCAACCGCCAGGTCGAACTCTTCCAGTCGGGCGAGGTCGATTACATCGTCGCCACCGACGCCATCGGGATGGGCCTCAATCTCGATCTCAACCATGTCGCCTTTGCCCAGCTGACCAAATTCGACGGCGTGGCGAAACGACGTCTTTCGCCCGCCGAGATGGCGCAGATCGCCGGCCGCGCCGGACGTCACCAGCGTGACGGCACGTTCGGCGTCCTTGGCGGCGGCCTGGGCGGCGGGCAATCGCGTGGGACGGGCCGCGGACGCGGTGCTCCCCTCGAATTCGAGGAGGAGGAGATCTATGCCATCGAGGAAAACCAGTTTGCCCCGCTGACGCATCTTTACTGGCGAAATGCCCAGCCGCGCTTCGATAGCCTTTCCGTCCTCATCGCTGACCTCGAAATGCGGCCGCCGGAGCGCGAACTCAGGGCCGCGCCCGAGGCGATCGATCTTATCGTCCTGAAAAAGCTGGCGGACGAGCCGCTGGGGCATGGCGTCAAGGGGGCAGGTCAGGTCCGCCGTTTCTGGGAAGCCTGTTCGCTGCCCGATTTCCGTCAGGCAGGCGCCGACCAGCACGCCCGCTTCGTCGCTCGGCTATGGCGCGACCTGCAAGGCGGCTATATCGGGGCCGACTTCGTGGCCGCGCGGATCGCCGAACTGGACAATGTATCCGGCGACATAGCCACCTTGCAGGGAAGGATAGCCGCGATCCGTTCCTGGGCCTATATCTGCCAGCGGCCCGACTGGGTGCTGGCGCGCGACGAGATGGCTTCCCGTGCCCGCGGCGCGGAGGCCCGCCTGTCCGATGCGCTTCATGCGCGGCTGACAGAGCGTTTCGTAAACCGGAGGACTGCGATCCTGATGAAGAATATGGGCGAAGACCCGAACCTGCTGCCCGTCACACTGGACGATGACGGGACGCTGAGGGTCGAAGACGAGAGCATCGGCCGGATCGAAGGGTTCCGTTTCGTGGTCGACACGAATGTCGGGCACGACGACCGCCGGATGCTCCTCGCAGCAGGCGAGAAGGCTCTGCCCCGCATCCTGTCGGACAAGGCGGACGGCCTTGTCGCCGCAGCCTTCGACGGAGCCGAGCTGGTGAACGGCGAAATCAGGCTCGGCGACCAGAAGCTCGCCGTGCTGGAAGATTCTGCCGATCCCGCGAAGCCGAGACTGGCCATCATGCGCGAACTCGATGTCCTGCCTGACGCAGCGAAGGCGAAATTCGCCGCCGCGCTGCAGGAATGGGTAGAAAGACAACTCGCCCCGCTCGAACCGCTGTCGAAACTGGTTGCAGCTACGCGCGATCCGGATGCCGGGTCACAGGCACGGGCTTTGCTGCATTCGCTGGTCGAAGGGCATGGTTATTGCGCCCGCGAAAACGCCGGCATCCAGCATCTCCCCAAGGAAATGCGCCCGTTTCTGCGCCGTCTCGGCGTCACTTTCGGTGCGCTGGATATTTTCTCCCGCGATCTGCTGAAACCCGCTCCGCGTGCTGCCATGCATGCAGCAGGGATCGATCGCCGGGCCCTGGAGCCCGCCATGCGTTCCGTCCTGCCGGGCGAAGGCAAGCTGCCCTCGGGCTACAGGCCTGCCGGCGAGCAATATGTGCGGATCGACGTGGCGGAGAAAATCCTGCGTGCAGCGCATGAAGCGCGTGCGAAGGCAAAGGCCAAAACCGGGGACCGCCAGGGCGCCGTGCTCGATCCGGCTTTGCCTGTCTCCACCGGCCTAACGCCCGATAGCTGGCACAGGCTTTTGGGGGCGGCAGGCTTCCGCCTGCACAAGGGAAAGGCGCTTCCCGAAGGGGCATACGGTCCGCCTTTGCCCGACCGCTGGAGCTGGCGCCCCGGTGGCCGCGGCCCCGCCCGCCCGGCGAAAGGTGGCCCGCACGAAGACCGGCCAGATCGCCGGAGAAAAACGCGGCAAGCGGCCTCAGGGGAAAAAGCCGCAGGCAGGCCGCAGGAGAAGCGCCCACCCCGCGACAATCCCTCGGCCCCGGCGACCGGCAAGGCTTTTGCCGGATTGGCCGACCTGATGAAGCCCTAGAGACGCGCAGCGATGCGGCTCGACCTTGTGCTTTACCGACTCCGGCTGGCCCGGACGCGCGGGCTGGCACGGGCGAAGACGCTGACAGGCTATATCCGCGTCAACGGGACCCGTGTGCGCCGGGCCAGCCATGCGATCGCGCAGGGCGACACGCTGACCTTGCCGCGCGGAAAGGAGGTGCTGGTGTGCGAAATCCTGCAGCTGCCTGAGCGCCGCGGTCCGGCGGCGGAAGCGCAATCGTGTTATCGCATGCTTGACCCGGATGCGCAAAGCGACTTAGCAGAGCCGCCAGATACGGATTGCCGAGGACCCAGACTTTCATGACTTACGTCGTCACCGATGCCTGCATCAAATGCAAATACACCGATTGCGTGGAGGTCTGCCCGGTAGACTGCTTCTACGAAGGCGAGAACATGCTGGTCATCAACCCCAGCGAATGCATCGATTGCGGCGTGTGCGAACCGGAATGTCCCGCCGAGGCGATTCTGCCGGATACCGAAGACAATCTCGAGAAATGGCTCGAGATCAATACGAAATTCTCTGCCGAATGGCCGAACATCACCAGCCAGAAGGAACCGCCCGCCGACGCCGACGAGCACAAGGGCGAAGAAGGCAAGTACGAGAAGTTCTTCAGCGAAAAGCCCGGTGAGGGCGATTAAGCGCAACGGATCCGCCAGCGCCGGTTCCGCAGCTGCGGAACCGGATGCGCGTCCGTCTATTGAACGGACATGCTTTCGCACCTGAAGAACGCCGCCGGCCGCCCGTATATCGGGCTCGCCGCAGCAGGCATCGCCTACTACATCTTTCTTGCAATGATCCCCCTGATTGCCAGCGCGGTCCTGTTTTTCGGTATCTGGGCCGATCCGGCGACGGTGGGTTCACTGATCGATTCCGTATCCGCCGCTCTGCCGGGGGAGGCGGGCAAGCTTGTCGGATCGAAGATGCTGGACATCGCGGCGGGTGACGAAACCGCACAGGGTGTGGGACTCGCCGCCTCAATCGCTTTCTCGCTCTTTGCAGCACGAGGCGGCGCGATGGCTGTCATCAACGGTCTGGACCTTGCCTTCAGCGCCGAGGACGAACGCAGCTTCGTCAGGCGCAACATCCTGGCGCTGTCCATTACCGCCGCGGGTATAGTCGGCTTCGGTGTGATCGGGCTTGGAATCGGTCTGGCCGGTTTCAGCGACGGGATTTTGGCGGATGCGGTCACCTATTTCGCACTCGCAGCAGCCGCGCTTTTCGGCGCGGCATTGCTTTACAGGTATGCGCCCGACCGCGCCCGGCCCGCATGGAATGATACCCTCCCGGGTGCTGCCCTCTTTACGATTCTCTGGATCATCGGGACGGTCGGTTTCGGTATCTATGTAAGCAATTTCGGTAAGTACGACGCGACCTACGGGTCCCTTGGAGCCATCATCGTCTTGCTGACATGGATGTGGCTCAGCGCGTATCTTCTGCTCTTGGGCGCGGCCTTCAACCGCTCCAGACAAGCGGACTGCTGAGCCGTTTTGCATCCGACTCGCAATTTTGTTGCGAGTGTGCTATATAATGCAACAACTGCACGGGCCGTGTCCCCTGCAGATGGTTAGGTTGAAAGGCAGGCTCCCCCGACAGCACTGGCACACGATGTCGCGAAACCGCGGCACGAGGGCTTTTGACACTGTCTTCCGGACCCCGCCCGATTGAAAGGATTACGCATGGCAGCCAAGGCTACCGCCTTCGATGTTGGCGATTATGTTGTCTACCCCAAGCACGGTGTCGGCCGTGTGATCGAACTTCAGAACGAAGAAATCGCCGGGATGCAGCTCGAACTGTATGTCCTGCGTTTCGAGAAAGAGCGCATGACCCTGCGCGTCCCGACCAACAAGGTCGAATCGATCGGCATGCGCAAGCTGTCGAGCGACAAGACGCTGAAGGAAGCGATGGAGACGCTCAAGGGCAAGCCCAAGGTCAAGCGGACCATGTGGAGCCGCCGTGCACAGGAATACGAAGCGAAGATCAATTCGGGCGAGCTGGTCTCGATTGCCGAAGTGACGCGCGACCTGTTCCGTCCGGACGATCAGCCCGAACAGAGCTATTCCGAGCGCCAGATCTTCGAAGCGGCCTCCAGCCGCCTGGCCCGCGAACTCGCCGCGATGGAGAAGACCGACGAGCCGACCGCGCTCGAAAAGATCCTCGACATCCTGCGCGAACATGCGCCGCAATATTACGAGAACACCGAAGAGAGCTGATTTCGCTCAAACGGCAATCTAAATCGACGAAGGGCCATCCCGCGAGGGGTGGCCCTTCTGGTATGGCCTTGCCGGAAGTCTCCCAGCGTATTATAACGCTAACACACTTTGAACGGGAGAATCCCAATGCTCAATCGCTTCATGAAATCCATCGCGCCTGTTGCGGCACATGATCACTCGCTTCGGCCAGCGCCGGGTGTGACGGTCTCGATATTTCCATCGGAGACGGCGACGCTGTTCCGCTCGCCGAGCTCGACATGAGCGGCCCTCCACCGACCAAGATCGTCCTCGCAGGACCGGACACCGTCATCGTCACAGAAGGCGAAACGCTGGATATCACGGTCGAGGGCGACGAGCAGGCCGTCGATGCCGTGCGTTTCTCGCGTGACGACAATGCCCTTGCCATCAGCCGCGAGAAAAACGGCTGGGACAAAGGGAAAGCCACGGTCCGCGTGACCATGCCGCTGCCCAATAGTGTCACCCTCGCCGGCAGCGGAATCATCGAACTGCCCGGTATGGCAGGGTCGGCGGACGCGACGCTGGCAGGTTCGGGCACTGCGCGCCTTGGCGCGATCGCTACCGATAGCCTGGAAGTGACCATTGCGGGATCGGGATCGCTGGAAGCGTCCGGCACGACCGAGCGGCTGGAACTCACGATTGCCGGATCGGGCAAAGCCGCGATGGGCGGGCTGAAAACCGACCGCGCAGAAGTTACAGTTGCCGGCTCTGGCGATGCCGATTTTGCCTCCGACGGTACCGTCGAAGCGACCATCATGGGTTCGGGCAATGTCAACGTTACCGGCAATGCAACCTGCGAAGTCAGCTCGATGGGCTCGGGCAAACTTCGCTGCAAGGGCGGAACGACGGATGCTTCAGGCGAAGGCCTCGGAAGCTCGCGAAGCTCCGGCCGCGCCTGAGCCAACCGAGACGCCCGAAACATCCGCTGCACCTGCGGCACCCGCTGCACCGGCAGCTGCCGCATCTGCCACCAGCGCCGAACTTCGCGCCGCCCAGGCCGAAGCCCGCGCGGCCCGCGCCGAGGCAGTTGCTGCACGCGCAGAAGCCGATGCGGCCCGCGCAGAAGCGGACGCCATAGCCGAGTAAGGCTGCCCGCCGGATACCCCTATGATGACCGACCGGTCATCATAGGGTAAGGCCGCGCATGACAGGTGGCACGTTCCGTCCGCCAGGGAGACCCCTCATGCGCCGCGCCGTTTTCATGCTTCCCCTCGCTTTTGCCCTGCAAGGGTGCCTTGCCAAAGCGGCGCTGGATGTTGCGACCCTTCCGGTCAAAGCCGCCAGCCGCGCCGTCGATCTCGCCACCACCAGCCAGTCCGAAGCCGACGAAAAGCGCGGACGGGAAATCCGTCGCCGCGAGGCGGAACTCGCCAAACTGGAGCGGCGATACGAGGAAGAGCGCAGGGACTGCGAACGCGGCGATGACGAAGCGTGCGACGATGCCCGCGAAACCTATGCCGAGATAGAGCGGCTGCTGCCCTCGATACCGGTCGAACCGGTCGACTAGCCTTCCGTCAGATCGCTGTCAGGCCGCAGCACGGCGTAGCCGGTCGTTGATAGCCCTGCCCAGCCCTTCGTCGGGTATCGGCGCGACAGCGATTCTCGCTTCTTTCGCTGCTGCAGCGCGGTGCAGACCGGCGTAGAGCCGCGCTGCCGCTTCCGCCAGATCGCCAGAGGGAGACAGCGACCAGTCGCCCGCAACATTGCCAAAGCCGAGCAGGAATTCCCGCCTCCCTCGCCTCGCGCGCTTCGAGCCGGAGCGGCTTTCCCGGTGCATAATGCTTCGCCAACTGGCCCGGCGCTCGGATACCGCCTGCGTCAGGCTGCGGTGCCTCCCCAAGAACGGCGGCAATGTCGTCCTCCGTGATCGGCCCCGGACGCAGCATCGACCAGCCCCCGTCTGGGTCAATGGCAACAATCGTCGATTCGAGACCGCGCTCGCTCTGTCCGCCATCGATGATGCCATCGATCCGCCCGTCGAGGGTTGCGAGCACGTGATCTGCTGCCGTCGGGCTGACCGTCTCGCTGCGATTGGCGGAGGGCGCGGCCAGCGGGTGGCCAAGGCCAGCCAGCACCTGCTGCATCACCGGATGCGCCGGGCAGCGCAGCGCCACTGTCTCGAGACCTGCTGTCACTGCCGGTGCCAGCGCAGCCCGCTCTCTGACGGGCAGAACCAATGTAAGCGGCCCCGGCCAAAACTGCGTGCGCCAGCAAACGTGCCCTTTCGTCCAAGTCGGCAATCGTCTCTGCAGTCGCCATATCGGGAACATGGACAATCAGCGGATTGAACGACGGACGGCCCTTGGCCGCGAAGATGGCGGCAACCGCCTGCGGCATCGTCCGCCCTTGCGGCGAGACCGTAAACCGTCTCGGTCGGCACGGCGACATTGCCCCCGTCGCGCAGCAATTCGACTGCGCGCGCAATTCCGGCCTCGTCCGCCGACAGCCGTTCCGTAGCGTTCTTGCCGTGCATCCCTGCGCGCTATATTCGCACCCTCGTAAATCCAAGTTTTTTTGGCGAACTCTTTTACGCCAACGCCCTTCAGCCAAGTCCCTTCGGACATGAGGAAACACCCGTGATCCCCTATACCGCCCCCACCCAGGACCAGCTGCTCGCAATCAAGGTGAATGCCGGGATCGCCGAACTCGCCGCGCACGAACGCTTCGCCGCTGCGGAGCCCGACATGGTCGAAGCCATCGTCGGCGGGATCGGCGAATTCGCTGCCGGCGAATGGGCACCGCTCAATCGCATCGGCGATACAGAGGGCGCAAAGCTCGAAAACGGCGTCGTGCGCCTGCCCGACGGCTTCGACGAAGCCTACAAAGGCTATGTCGAGCAGGGCTGGAACGCAATTGCAGGTCCGGTCGATCACGGCGGCCAGGGCCTGCCCTTCACGCTCGCCTGCAATGTGCTGGAAAATCTGGGCGCGGCAAATTTCGCCTTCAACCTGCTGCCGATGCTGTCGGTCGGCGCGATCGAAGCGCTGGAGCATCACGGCAGCGACGCGCAAAAGGCGATGTACCTGCCGGATCTCGTCAGCGGGAAATGGTCGGGCACGATGAACCTGACAGAGCCGCAGGCGGGCAGCGATGTCGGCGCCCTGCGCTCTACCGCCATGCCGATCGAAGATGGCGAGCATGCCGGCAAGTGGCTGATCAAGGGCCAGAAGATCTACATCACCTGGGGCGATCACGAGCTGGCGGAGAACATCATTCATCTCGTCCTCGCCCGTACGCCCGATGCGCCCGAGGGAAGCCGCGGTATCTCGCTTTTCGTCGTGCCCAAATACCATGTGAATGCCGATGGCTCGCTTGGTGCGCGCAACGATCTTCGCCCCGTCAGCCTCGAGCACAAGCTGGGCATCAACGCGTCGCCAACCTGCGTGATGAGCTATGGCGACAACGACGAATGCATCGGCGAAATGGTCGGTGCGGAAAATCGCGGCCTTGCCGCCATGTTCACGATGATGAACAATGCGCGGATCAATGTCGGGGCGCAGGGCGTCCAGATCGGCGAACGCGCGACACAGCAGGCGATGGGCTATGCCCGCGATCGCATCCAGTCGGCCCGTGCAGGTTCGCCTGACAAGACGCCCGTCGCCATTCTCGAACACCCCGATGTGCGCCGGATGCTGATCCGGATGAAGTCGCTGACCGAAGGTATGCGCGCGCTCCTGTATTACACCGCCGGACAGGTCGATCGCGGCACGCTGGGCGACGAGAATGCCAGGATGCGCGCCGAAGTTCTGGTCCCCATGCTGAAGGCCTGGGCCACCGACACGGGCGTCGATGTCGCCAGCATCGGTGTCCAGATTCACGGCGGCATGGGCTTCGTCGAGGAAACCGGCGCTGCCCAGCATTACCGCGATGCGCGGATCGCGCCGATCTATGAAGGCACGAACGGCATTCAGGCCGCCGATCTCGTCACCCGCAAAATGGGACTGGCAGATGGCGAGGCGCTGATTTCGCTATTCGAGGATATCGCCCGCGATGCGGCAGACGAACCCGCCCTGTTCGCGCTCGCCGGGGATTGCGCTGCGGTCGCCCGCTGGATGCGCGAAGAGGCGAGCCTGGACGACCGGCTAGCGGGAAGCGTTCCCTTCACGGACATGGCCGCCATTGCCGTCACGGCATGGCAGCTGATGCTGCAGGCAAGGGCGGTGGCTGACGGCGAAGCGCCCGCGCTGGCGAAGAGCAAGCCTGTGACGACCCGCTACTTCCTCGATCACATCGTGCCCGAAGCGGCAGGACTGAAGGCAGCAGCAACCGCGGGCGCGGATCTGCTCTACGCTCTGGATGCAGACACGCTCATTGGCTGACATTGGCCGCCGGTAGAGGGTGAGCCCGGCCTAGTTGGCGGGCTGCGTTACCTCGCGTGCATAGTCCTGCGAAAAATTGGCAGCAGGATCCCCGGTCAGTTCACGCTGCGGCCTGAGCGATTGTCCCTGAATGCGCTCGATTGCAGGCGCAGCGTCGGCACCGGGCGAAATGACACGCCAGACGATGCCGGCCGTATCGTCGGTCACCAGCAGCGATCCGTCCTGCGCCCATTCGACCCAGGTCGGGCGGCCCTTTGTCGACCCGTCATCGTTGAGGAAGCCTGTCAGCACCGGCTGCGGCTTGCCCTGCGGATTGCCGCGTTCGTCGAATGCGACGTAGACCACGTCGTAGCCCGACGGCGGCTTGCGGTTCCACGAACCGTGGCGGGCGATGAAGGCCCCGCGTCCGAAATTCGCGCCCATCCGGTTGCCTTCGGCACTGAAGACAAGCCCCAGCGCCGCGACATGCGGACCCATCGCGTATTCGGGACGACGCGCATATTCGGTGAGATAGGCCGGCATCGGAGCCTCGACCCGCTCGTCGATATTGTCTTTCCAATAGACCCACGGCCAGCCGTATTGCGCACCGACCGGCACATTGGTCAGGTAATCCGGCACGAGATCGCCGCCCAGCATGTCGCGTTCGTTGACGGTGGTCCAAAGCTCGCCCGACATCGGGTTCCAGTCGAGACCGTTGGGATTGCGCAGGCCGACAGCGAACTGGCGCTGGCTGCCGGCTCTCGATATCGTACTCCCAGATCATGGCGCGGCCTTCCTCGACCTCCATGCCCTTCTCACCGATATTGCTGACCGAGCCGACCGCGACATAGAGCTTCGTCCCTTCGGGATTGAGCTCGATATTGCGCATCCAATGTCCGCCGCCCGGGGCGAGGTCCATCAGCTTGCGCGGATTTTCGGAAACGGTGTTTGCGCCGAGTTCGTAATCGAACGCGAGCAAGGCATCGTGATTGGCGACATACAGCGTCCCGTCATTCCATGCCATGCCGGAGGGCGAATCGAGATCTTCGGCGATGACCTGCTTCACTTCCGCCACACCGTCGCCATCGGCATCACGCATCAGCACGATCTGGTTTGCCGGATCGCTGGTTGCGCCGGCGCGCGACATCAGCAGGCCCGAAATCCACGACATGAAGCCGCCTTCGTCTTCCTTTTTGGGGGAGCCTGTCAGCGTAACAAGCACATCGCCATTGGGCAGAGCGTGCAGAACGCGCGGGTGATCGAGCTTGTCGGCGAAGCGCTGGACCACCAGCCCTTCTGCCGCGATCGGCAATTCGCCTTCGCCCCAACCGACAGGCTCCGCAATGGCGACCGTCGGGAACAGGCCGCCAGCCGGCTCGGTCAATTCGGGGTCCGTTCCGGCGACGGCATCGACCGAAAGATCGGCCTCGCTTCCGCGAAGGATGAAGAAGAGTGCGATCGCGATAGCGGCGACGATGGCAACAAGGGCGATAAGGATCTTGCGACGGGTGCTCATGACGCCAATCGTTACGCATCGCTGCAGTTTACCGCAATGGTTCTCGCAATGGTTCTCGCAAAGTGGGCGGCCATTGGTTTAAGGCGCGCTGCATGTACGATTTCGCACCCGACACCGACGCAATGCCCGAAGAACGCTATCGCCAGCTTGGGCAGGCAGCATCTGCCCTGATCGAGGGCGAGAGCGACGCGGTCGCCAACATGGCCAACCTTGCTGCCCTGTTGTGGGAATTCATCCCGCGCATGAACTGGGCGGGATTTTACCGGGTCATGGGCGACGAGCTCGTTCTCGGCCCGTTTGTCGGACGGCCTGCCTGCATCCGCATTCCCATGGGACAGGGCGTGTGCGGTGCCGCGGCAGCCACAGGCGAGACCCAGCTGGTGCCCGACGTTCATGCTTTCCCGGGACACATCGCCTGCGATGCTGTCACACGCTCCGAAGTCGTCGTACCGGTCCTGAGGGATGGCAAGGTTATCGCCGTCATCGATTGCGACAGCCCCGATGAAGCGCGCTTCGAAGAAGCCGATGCAAGGGGTCTCGAGGCGCTCGCCCAGCGGATATCCCGGCACATTTAGAGAACCGCTTTCCCGCCCGGAGCGGCGGCGGGGTTTTCGCCCCGAAACGGGACATGGGCACTGCATCCCGCTGACAGTGCGGAACACGATGGTAGATTTTCCCTTAACGACAGGAGTCGCCCCGATTGCGGAGGTGTCTTTCTCGCCGCTGTTCAAGGGGAACTGGAAAATGAAAATCCGCCAAAGCTTCGCTGCCTCGACTGCGCTGATCGCAGTTGCCGTCACCTCTCCTGCGCTCGCCGCGCAGGAGATGAGTTACGAGCAGGAAACGTACGAATTCGCGCAGCCTCTGCCTGCCCCCGAGGCCCAGCCGATCTTCACAAGCAACCCCGTCGTTCAAGCGGTCCCGGTGCGCACCAGCGCGCCTGCCGCGTACGAACCGCAGGATGTTTATGAAACCGAGATCGAGATCGAGGCGCCTGCCAGCTATCACGGCACCGTAGATCATGGCGGGATGCACCCGTCGGGCCAGGTTCACAGTGCGCCGCACACAGTACACCACTCTGCGCCGTCTTACCCGGTCCCGCAGCCGCTTCCTCCGCAGGCGCATCATCAGATGCCGCACGCCGGCTATCCGCAGCACACGGCTCCGCAGGCGCATGGCGGCCCGCCCCTGCCATCGCAAATGTCGTTCGACCGTTCAGGCTGGCTTGAAAACTGCGAAGACGAATTGCGCGCCCGCAAGGAACGCGGCGCTGTCGGTGGCGGCCTGCTCGGCGCCATTGCAGGCGGTATCATCGGCAACCGCGTCGCTGACAGTGAACGTCTCGGCGGGACGCTTCTGGGTGCAGGCCTCGGCGGAATTGCCGGCGCTGCGATCGGATCTGCCATCGGTTCGGCTGTGCGCGGCAATCCCTATCTGCGCGAGTGCAAGGCGTATCTGGAGAATTGGGAGCGTGGCGGTTATCGCCAGGGCGGCTACGGCCAAGCCGACTACTACGGCCAATCCGGTTATTATGGCCATCAGGGCTATGCCTATGGCTACACCTACATGCCCGCACTCGCCTATGTCACCACGCACCAGCTGGAGCGTCCGGTCGTTCGCGAAATCGTGACCGAGGAATGGGTCGACGTTCCCGTCGAGCATTACGAGTACGAGACGGTCGTCGAGCACAAGCCGGTCCACCGCCCGGTGCAGTACATCAAACAGAAGCCCGTTCGTCAGGTGAAATACCGCAAGGGCAATTAAGGCCTCACGCCATGTGAGCCGTCAGGAGCCGGGTACCCCGTCATCCACGCTATCGCTTCCGGCGATCGTGGTCGGGAGCCCGGCTTCGAGCTTTATGGTCCCCAGCCGGGTAATCTCGTCCGGCTGACCGACCTTGATACTGGTCTCCAGCTGGCTCTTTACTTCCAGGCGGCGGGCCATACCGGGAGCAATCCGTAGCTGGTACGTACCATAGGGGACGCGGTCGAACAGGAAGAACCCGTCGAATTCGCTGATGGTTTCGGCCACCACAGCACCGCGGGCATCGACCAGCTCCAGTTGGACGCCCTGCATTTCGTAGCCGCTTGTGGAGAGCAGGAGGCCCTCGACCTCGCCCGACCTGCTGACCGGCAATTCGACTTCCAGCGGCACGCCAGGGCGCGGCACGATGACCATTCCGGCCGTCCCGGGGGCAAGATAAGGATCGCCCAGCGAGCCTTCATCGAGCCTGACCAGGACCGGCTTGTAAGGCGTGAGCCCGTCAATCACGGTCCGCCCACCCTCATTGGTGGGTTTCTGGCTGATCCGCATTCCGGCAGCAGCATCGACATCGGCAAGCAAGGGTTCGTCTTCACCCCTGATCCCGTCGCCGTTCTCGTCGAGGAAAACCTTGACCGACAGCCTGTCCGCGGCGTGCGATCCGCTCGTTGCTGACGCGGATGCCGCCATTCGCCGGATCAGGGCCGAGAGAGAAGGCGAGCGAGAGGCCCGCGCCGATCGTCCCGGCCGTGCTGTACGATCCGTTGGCCGACAGCGCGAACTTGTCGAACAGATGCGTATATCCCAGATTGAAGAAGCCTGTATCGCTGCGTGGCAGGTAATCGACATTGACTGACAGGTCCGACCGGTCGGTCAGACGCTTGCGTGTCGACACGCGGACGGAACGGAGACCGGTATCCGGACCATCCAGTCCGATCTCTGCCGTACCTCGGACGCGCAGCCCCAGAATACGGGCATTGGCGAGGATTTTGAGCTCGGTATCGGTCTCGATCCCGTCTTCCGTGGATTGATCGACGATCCGGTGCGCAAGCTGCCCTGTTACATTTAACCCCTTGATATTAAAAGAAGTTGATCCGCTGAACTGAGTCGCGGACCGCCCATCCTCCAATGTCGTGCGGGCCACAGAAGCCTGCAGTGGCAGGGTGAATTTACCAAGCCTCAAAGACGTATCTGCGCGCAGGCTGACCTGATGCGCCGTTCCGGGGGCGACAAACTCGCTCTCGTAGCCGCCATTGACCCACAGGACATCGGTGCCGAGATTGAACCGGCCTACCCGCCCAGCTGCGGCAACACGCGTGGCAAAGGCCCCGGATTCGTCCGCTGCCCCTGTCGCCTCGATCTGCCAACCTCCAAGATTGCGGGTGAGTGTCGCCTCCGCGAAGTTTCGCCTGCGTCCGCGCAGGAATACGCTGTGAATCCCGCCCGATACGCTCGTCTGCTCGTCGATCCCATGCTCGAAGCCGACGCCAAGACGCCACGTTCCGCGCTGTTGGCCCAGTATCTCAGGGGACGCGCCAATCTCCAGCAAGCTCTTGTTGTCCTGCAGCGCATGCGCCCAGTAATAGGTCTTGCCCGGCTCGATCGTATTGTAGCCGACAGGCTGCGAGATCCGCTCGCGCTTTTCCTGCCCCTGCGGGCCGTACAGGACGACTTCGAATTCGTTGCGACCGTAGTAGAGCTCGACATCCTCGAACTCGTACCGGCCGTCACGCGCTTTCCGCCTGGAAAGCAATCAGCTGGCCGTTGCGATAAAGCTCGGCATCCCATCCCGCAGGAAGGGTTCCGCGCAGGACGGTGGTGGAAAAGCAGATTGCTCCGCCCCAAGGGCTGGTTCGAGACATAGACGCCGCGCCCGATCCCGCCTAAGGCGGTGAGCCTGCCCTGTTCGCCGGTTACGTCACCGCCGATGACCTGCGTCGCCTTGAGCGGGCCGAGCAGGTTCGCATCGGGATCCTGGCGAAAGGCGCGAACGCGGAGGGTATTCGGCATCGAAATTGATTGTCCGACGCGAGCACGCGCCTCGACGCTGGCACCCAGTCACCTCGCCAGACGCAAACAGCTCGTAGCGACCGTTGATATTCGTGCCGCCACCCTTGGCATGGCGCACATCGGCGCGGGCCACGACATCGACAGAAGGAGTGCGCCATACGCGGTAATCCGCATCGGCTTGTGGGTATTCCGAAAGATCGAAGCTGTTCTTTTCGGGACGAAGTCGCGCGGCGCGACTTCTGCGCTCGATCGCCTCGATAAACGGCAATTTTCTGTCACTTTCGAGCGAAACGATCGAGTTGTAGATGTCCGGCCGGAAGGTAACGCCGAACCAGCGCGACAAGGCGCCGGCCTCCACGCACCACCCTTCCGGCGTATCGATAATGTCGTCAGCAACCGGTGCACGGCCAGTGTTCACGTTTTGTACCGTGCCAGCTTCGCGGTCGAGGGTGAAGGACTGGTCTTCCGAGAATAACCAGCCAGTTGCGCGGCGCGACTTCTTGTCGAGCCGGACCGGCAGGTCGAGTGACTGAATGACGTCCGCCAGATCGAGGCAGACATTGTCTCCATCGTTGAACTGATATCCGCGAATATCGAGCGGCAGCGAATACCCGCCGACTTTCATCTGCAGCATCAGGAAATCGTCTTCGCTGACGGCAAACGCGGAGCTCCGGTCTTGCGCCGAAGCAGGGCTCGCCAAAACGCCGGAAAGCGCCGCCGCGAAAGCCGCGACGGCGCCTGTTTTCCGGAAGAGCTTGCGAACCGACATCGGTTTCAAATCTGGCGAGGCAAGAGCCCCGTCCCAGCCAGATCCTAGCCCAGATTCGCCTCGATCGAGGCAATGACGTCACCGCCACGCTCTGGCGGTTCACGATATTCGAGCCGTACGGGGCCGCGCAGGGCCGCCTCCTGCTCTTCGCTCAGAACCACGGTGACCATGCGGCGGTCGAGCTCGGCATACACCGCGACACCGCGAGCGAGAAACATGGGTTCACCGCCCGACGGGATCGCCACAAGGTCGCCAAATGTCGAGGCATCGCCCGAACGGTCGATCGCGAAGGTCAGGACCGGGCGGCCATTGCCGGTTTGCATCACGCGCAGATCCTGCAGCGCAGCGCGCGCCTCGACCTGGCCGTGACGCACGATCAGCGGAATGGTGACGCCGTAAATCGGGATGAGTTTGACCGAAAGCCCCTCCGCAGGCGCGCCATCGGACACAGCCGGGCGCGGCTTGGGGATCGCCTTGAAAGAAAGATGCACACGGTATTCGCCGTCCGGCAGATCGGTCGTCGGCCGTGCGGCAATGCGCACGGACTGCGGCTGACCTGGCGGCAATTTGATCCGACGCGGGGCGTAGCGGACCATCGAAAGCGCCGCCTGCTCCAGGGTCATTTGCCTCTTCGTTCGAAACTTCGACGAGATTGCCGTCGGGGCCCATCCGGCGCAGAACCAGTTCGATGCGATACGTCGCTTCTTCGCTACCGATATTGCTCAGGATCACCTGCGCGCCGCGGCGCCCGTCGAGAATGACCCGCGTCGGTGCAACGAGAAGGTCGCCCTGCGCCTGCGCGGCGGTAGGAACCATTGCGGCACTGGCGAGAAGGGAGGCCACGGCAAAACCGGTAGCGCGGCGAGCGATATGCTTCAGCATGGGATCAAGGCTCCGTTAGCCCGCGCCCCCGTGGCACAGGCAGGTTCGATCCAAAGTGTATGCGAAGAGGGTTAACAGCCCGCTAAGACACCGTCGGGGTTTGCTGCGACACCCTTTGAAAAGGCTCGACTTTTCTCCCGCATACATACAAAGAGGCCGCGCGCTTTTCAGCGCACGGCCCCCTGTCTCGATGCAAGATCGATTAGTTGTAGTTCACTTCGACCGTGAAGGTATGCTCGTAGAGGCCCGGCTCCTGGCCGGCTGCCAGTGCGATCGAACCACCGACCGGGAAGGTCGCGGTGCCGCCGGTGAGCAGAACGCCGTCATACTGAACGAACAGCGGAGCAAGCGTTACAGGGTCGATAGCCGGGAGGCCGGTGACCGGGTCCAGGATCGGCGTTGTGGAGTCGAGTTTGGCATTCGTTTCGAACTCGGTGATGTCGATGGTGTGAACCGGGTTCACGCCGTCATCATACTCGAGCTCGCCGACAGTTGCAGAAGCGTCGGGCAGCGTGATGCTGACAGCCTTGCCGTCCGAACCGGAAACTTCGAATTCAGCGACATCGGTAGCACCGGCGCAAACGAACGAGGCTGCCGGGCAGTTGGCCGCGCTACCGTCAGAAGGAACGCTGACCGTGCCGGCGCCCAGAACGATGATCGAGCCGAAGTCGAGCGAGGTACCTGCGACATTCGTCAGCGTCAGGCCGGCGAGAATCTCAGCGCGGGCATCGGCATCGGCGACGTTGGCATTCGGGTCGGCAGCCGTCTGCGCCATAGCGGGCATGGCAGCGAAAGCGACAGCGGCGATTGCGGTGCTAGCTGCACCACGGAAAAACGTCTTCATATAGATAGTCCCTTTATTCGGTGGTCTTCTGTTGTCCTGTGGCGGGGACAACCAGCGACCGGCCCCGCCGGACGGGTCTCCATCCGTCCGTGACCTCTAAGTAGAACCACCGAGTAAGGGTTTTCTTTGCAGACGTGGTTAACGCGTGAAGGGTCCTGCGTTAACGAATTGCGCGTCATTCCTATATTTTACAGAGACTTATATATCTCCGCCCGTCAGGCGCTGGCATATAAGGTCGAGCTGATCGAGCGTTTTATACCGTATCGTGACCAGGCCGGTACGCGGATCGGTATCCGTCTTGATACGTACCGACAGACCAAGAAATTCTTCCAGATGCCGCTGGACAGCCGCTATGTCGGCATCCTTCACCGGATCGCGCGAGGGGGTGCGTGACTTGCTGGCTTTCAGCCGGGGTCGCGCCCTCCCCCTTGGCCAATTGCTCGACCTCGCGGACGGACAGCGATTGGCGAACCGCCGTTTTCGCCAGCGCAATAGCATCGTCATTGCCGATCAGTGCGCGCGCATGGCCCATCGAAAGCTTCCCGCCTTCGACAAGGTCGATTACCTCGTCCGGCAGTGCAAGCAGGCGCTGCAGATTCGCGACGTGGCTGCGGGATTTGTCGACCATCGTGGCGATATCGCTCTGGCTCAGCCCCTCCTCGTCAGCGAGTCTCCGGTAGGCGCGCGCCTCTTCGATAGGATTGAGATCGACGCGTTGAAGGTTCTCGATCAGCGCGATCGCCATGATCTCGCGCTTGTCGAGATCGCGGACCAATAGCGGGAATCTCGTGCAAGCGCGCTTTCTGCGAGGCACGCCAGCGTCGCTCGCCAGCAACGAGCTGATAGCGCCCTCCTGCGATGGGGCGCACGATTATCGGTTGGATCACGCCGCGCTGGGATATCGAAGCCGCGAGCTCGGTGAGCGCGTCTTCATCGAAATGCGTGCGAGGCTGACCAGGCAGCGGTTCGATAGATGCGACAGGAATTGACGATAGACCACCGGGTTTGGGTGTTTCACGTGAAACATTGCTAGACCCGTCTTGCGACACACCGTCCGTGACCAGCGGCTCCTCCCTGCGCGTTTCGCCCATCAGCGCGCCAAGACCCTTGCCCAGCTTCTTCTTGCGGTCGGCAACGCTACGCGGAATCGGCGAGAGGTAAATCGGGTCGTCGGACTTGCTCATGCTGCTTTCCTCTCTTCCGGCAGGCGTCCGATGAGCTCCCTCGCCAGCGCCATATACGCCTTACTCCCCGCGCAAGCGTGATCGTAGACCAATGCAGGCAGCCCATGGCTCGGCGCCTCGGACAGGCGCACATTGCGCGGAATCACGGTTTCGAACACCAGATTGCCGAGACAATCCCGTACATCGTCAGCGACCTGATCGGTCAGCCGATTACGCCTGTCGAACATGGTCAGAGCCACGCCGATAATCCCTAGATCTGGATTAAAACGCTGCTGGACCCGGTCAACCGTCTGTAAGAGCTGGCTTAAACCTTCCAGTGCAAAGAATTCGCATTGCAAAGGCACTAGCAGAGTATTTGCAGCGCCAAGAGCGTTGAGCGTCAAAAGACCCAAGGATGGCGGGCAGTCGATGAAACAGATATCATGGCCCGTATGCCCGGCAAGTGCCGCGCTGCAGTCGGTCCGTCCGGTCCGTGACCGATACCAATTCCACTTCGGCACCGCTAAGATCGACGGTTGCAGGGACGACATCGAGACCGGGGATGGAACTTGGCTGAATACAATCTTTGAGCGCAGCCTGTTCGACAAGAAGCTCGTAAGTCGAATGCGTGCGATCCTCTCTTGCGACCCCCATCCCGGTGGAAGCATTGCCTTGCGGATCGAGATCCACCAGCAGGGTGCGCCAGCCGGTTGCCGCCATCGCCGTCGCGATATTGATTGCGGTCGTGGTCTTGCCGACCCCGCCCTTCTGGTTCGCAATCGCAATCCTGATCATCCCGGCGCTCCCGCTTTGATCCGCCCCTGCCCAACGAGGATGGCTGCCTCGCTATCGGTCGGCCGATTGTTCCACGTGAAACATCTGGCGCTGCCGTTTTGGAAGCTCTTGTAATTCTTGCGCTGCAGATCGGCCTTTCGGCAAGACCCAATCTGTCCGTGCGGTGGAAAAGGCTGCGGATAGATCGAGGAGCTTTGGCAGCGGAGCGAAGGCACGTGCGGTGATCATGTCCGCCTCGAAACGGCTCGAGCGCTTCCAAACGACAACCATGAATGCGGCAATTCTTGAGTTCCAGAGCATCTGCTGCAGCCTGCAACCACTCAACGCGGCGCTTCCGCGATTCGACCAGGTGAAGCGTGGCACCCGGCCGCATGATTGCCAGCACGAGGCCTGGGAAACCGGCGCCGGCCCCTAAATCCATCCAGTCACCTGTTTCACGTGAAACATGATCGACCAGCTGCCCGCTATCGGCAATGTGCCGCGACCAGACGTGATCCATCGAAGGGCGTGACACCAGGTTTTGCTGCTGGTTCTCTTCGGCCAGCATCGAGACTAACTGTTCAAGCTTTTCAAATCGGGTGTGCGGCATGCGGCCTTTAACGAACGCCCTTGCTTGATCTTCGGTCACGCAGCTTCCTTCGCAAACCGCTTCGCATGCACCATCAGAACCGCCAGCGCCGCCGGTGTCACCCGCGCACACGCGCCGCCGACGCGAGCGTATCGGGCCGCGCTGCGCTGAGCTTTTCGACCATCTCGTTGGAAAGCCCGGGTACGTTGTCATACGGAAAATCAGTCGGTAATCGCACATTCTCGCTCGCCCTCAAATCGCGAAGCTCGGCATCCTGCCGCTCGAGATAAGGCGCGTAAGCGGCATCTTCGGACAATTCCTGCGCGAGCAGATCGTCGGCGGCGATATCGCTTTCGGTGGCTGTGGCAACATGGTCCAGCTCCACCGAAGGAAAGCGCAACCATTCCCAACCCGTCCGCTTGGAACCATCGTCACGAATGTCAGCGCCCGCATCGCTAATCTTTCGCGAGGGCAGCACCGTATCAAGGACTCCGTTCAACCGAGCGCGCTCGCTCTCGCGCCGCTCGAACCAGTCTCGCGCGCGCCTCACCGACACAGCCCGCTGCAATGGCCAACGGTGTGAGCCGTGACGCGGCATTGTTGGCCCGCAACCGCAGACGATACTCCGCTCGCGCGGTCAGCATCCGGTACGGTTCGCTGACCCCATGCAACGTGAGATCATCGACCATCACGGCAATATAGCTGTTCGCACGATCGAGCTTCGGAGGCTCTACCTCACGAATGCTGCTGGCAGCAGATATGCCGGCCACCAAGCCCTGCGCGGCCGCTTCTTCATAACCGGTGGTCCCGTTGAGCTGCCCGGCACAATAGAGACCGGGGACATCCTGCACCATCAATCCGCGCGTGAGTGCCCGCGGGTCGATGTAATCATATTCCACCGCGTAACCGGGAACGGCCATGTCGACATCGGCCAGGCCGTCCATGCTTCGCAGCATATCGAGCTGAACATCCACCGGCAGGGAAGTGCTGATCCCGTTGGGATAGACCATGTGCGTGTCCAGACCCTCCGGCTCCAGGAAGACCTGATGGCCGTCACGGTCACCAAAGCGGTGGATCTTGTCTTCGATCGACGGGCAATAGCGCGGTCCCTGCGCACCAATCGCGCCGGAGAACAGAGGTGATCGGTCGAGATTGGCCCGGATAATGTCATGGCTGCGTTCGTTCGTTCGGGTGATCGCACAGAAGACCTCGGGATTGACCCGCCCGCTTGAGAGATCGGACAGTGTCCACGCTTCCCCGTCAGAGGGTTGTTCAGGAAGCGATGCCCAGTCGATCGTACGTCCATCCAGTCGCGGCGGCGTGCCTGTTTTCAGGCGAGCCATAGGAAGCCCGAAGCCGCGAACCTGCTGCGCAAGAAGCGTTGCCGATGCTTCGCCGATCCTGCCGCCGGTCAGAACTTCTTCGCCGCGATAGAGCTTCCCGCCGAGGAATGTGCCGGTGCAAAGGATCACGGCATGCGATCCGATTGCGCTTCCGTCGGAAAGGACAACGCCATCGACACCGCCTTCGCGGAGCTGAAGTGCCGAGACCTCGCCCTCGATGACGGTCAGATTGCCCTGGTCTGCGACGATGGACTGGACCGCCCGTCGGAACAGAGTCCTGTCTGCCTGAACCCGTGGGCCCCAGACGGCACTGCCCTTGGAGCGGTTGAGCATCCGGTAGTGGATCGCCGCAGCATCGGCAGCCCGGCCGATCACACCATCGAAAGCATCGACTTCGCGGACCAGGTGACCCTTTCCAAGCCCGCCTATCGCAGGATTGCAGCTCATCGCGCCGACCATGCGCGGCATCGAACGTCACCAGAGCGGTACTGACACCCATGCGAGCCGCCGCACAAGCCGCCTCTACGCCGGCATGGCCGCCGCCTACCACCACAATGTCGAAATTCGCGCTCATGCGGCACTTATAGGGATCGAAATGCGGTTCGACACCCGTGTTTCACGTGAAACATCTATTTCCCGATGCAGAAGCGCCCGAACAGCGTGTCGAGCATATCTTCGGTCGCCACATTTCCCAGAATGCGGTCGAAAGACGCACGTGCGACACGCAATTGCTCCGACAGCAGCAAGAGATCGTCATTCGGGCGATCCTGCAACGCCTCGATCGCTTGGGAAAGCAAATCCCGTTGCCGTTCATTGATGGCCCCCTCCCCCGGTTTGGGGAGCAGGTCGCTTGCAGTCCGGGTGAGATCGGCAATCAATGTCGCAACGCCGTGACCGGTCTTCCCCGAGACCCGATGCCGAGGCGTCGTCTTGGCGAACCCCGCCCCTGCCATTTGCGTCTCGTCCATCCGCGTTTCGATTTCCCACGCGGCCACGGGGCCCTCTCCCTCAGGGCCCAGCCAGAGAACGATGTCCGCGCGCTCGACCTCTTTCTCGGCGCGTTCGATGCCGATCCGCTCGATCGTATCGCCCGTTTCCGAGCGAAGACCTGCGGTATCGACGAAAACAAAGGGAATGCCCGAAAGTGCGACGGGCCGCTCGATCACGTCTCGCGTGGTCCCGGCTATCGGCGAGACGATCGCCGCATCGGATTTCAGTATCGCATTGAAAAGCGTCGATTTCCCGGAATTTGGCGGCCCTGCCAGTACAATCCTAATTCCGTCCTTCAACCGCTCAAGCTGCGGCTGCGCCAGGATTTCACCGATCTCGCCGACCAGATCGCGATACGAGCCAGAAAAGCTGGCCGGTAAGTCGGGCACATCGTCTTCATCCGAGAAATCGAGTGCGCTTTCGACGCTGGCCGACAAAACCAGCAATCTTTCCCGCCAGTCGCGGAATTGCCGGGACAGACCACCTCCGGCAGCGTCCACTGCTACCGCACGCTGCAATTCCGTTTCGGCCGAAAGAAGGTCGGCCAGACCCTCCGCCTCGGCAAGATCCAGCCGTCCATTGGCGAAGGCTCGCTTGGTGAACTCGCCGGCTTCAGCGGCGCGGACGCCATCGATGTCTGCCAGCGCCCTTGTGAGCGCCGCGATGACGGCCCTGCCCCCGTGGCAGTGGATTTCCGCGCAATCCTCCCCTGTCGCGCTGCGCGGGCCGGGAAACCATAGCAGCAGAGCTTCGTCGAGCAGGCCTCCGTTGCTGTCGTGAAGTTTTCTCAGGCTTGTTCGGCGTGCTTCCGGTAATCTGCCCGACAGCAAGCGCAGCGCATCCGAAGCCTTCGGCCCGGAAATGCGGATGACGCCAATCGCTGCAGGCGGAGCGCCGCTCGACAAGGCAAAGATCGTGTCCATGCGCGCCGCGCGGCGTGGGTCAGTCGCCCTTTTTGGTGGACTTGGGTGTGGCCACGTCGCGCGCAGCCATGCTGCCTTCGACAAAATTCTGGAACATTTTCAGCCCCATCTGCCCCATCGGCGCCATCGACTTGGCGATTTCCTGAAGCTGGTCGGGGCTGGAAACGCCCTTCATCGCCTTGGCCATCGTGTCGACATAGACGCTGTTCGCCTTGCTGACATCGGGCAATCCCATGAAGGAACGCGCCTCTTCCGGGGTGCAATCTATTTCCACATGGACCTTCATGGCGTTTCCTCCGTTTGTATTCTGTTTGACAGATAATTGGGTTGGCGGCGGCGCTTTAGCAAGCAATACCGCACCCGAAGGCATGAGGAGCCCCGCAATGACGGCCAATGTAACCATCCCCACCCTCTCCGGCGACGACAGCTTTGCAGGCTATTGCGCGCGTCCGGCAGACGAACCGAAGGCGGCAATCGTCGTCATTCAGGAGATTTTCGGAGTGAATGCCGGGATCAGGCGTAAATGCGACCTGCTGGCAGAACAGGGCTATCTGGCTGTAGCGCCCGATCTGTTCTGGCATCTGGAGCGCGGCATCGAACTCGATCCCGATATCGAGCCGGAATTCCAGCGCGCGCTGGACCTGATGGGCAAGTTCGACGCCGATGAGGGCGTGCGCGATATCGAAGCCACCATCAAATGGGCCCGCACCGAGACCGGAGACAAGAAAGTCGGCGCAGTGGGATACTGTCTGGGCGGGAAGCTCGCGTATATGACGGCCGCCCGCACGGACAGCGATGCGACGGTGGGATATTACGCCGTCGGCGTGCCCGACATGCTGCGCGAAGCCAAGGCCATTGCCAATCCGCTGATGCTGCACATTCCGACGGAGGACGGCTTTGTCGACAAGGACGCGCAGAAAGCGATGCATGACGGGCTGGACGACCATCCCAAGGTCACGCTTCACGATTACGAAGGGCTCGACCACGGATTCGCGACACAGTTCGGCAAGCGGCGCGATGAAGAGGGTGCGACACTGGCCGATGAACGGACCGACGCGTTCTTTTCGCAGCACCTGACCTGAAGAGATCGGAGGGGGCCTGAGAATGATCGCCTGGCGCTATATCATCCCGCTGCTCACCCTTGGAATAGCGGGATTGAGCGCCTTGCTAATGCCTTGGGGGCTCGTACTAACGGCGCCACTCGCTTTGCTTGCGATGTGGGACTTCTTTCAATCCGATCATACACTTAGGCGTAATTATCCACTCGTTGCGCGAGTGCGGTGGGTGATGGAAGACATGCGCCCTTTCGCGCAGGCCTATCTGGTCGAAGGCGATCTGGAAGGTCGCCCCTTCAGCCATCAGGCCCGCGCTCTGGTCTATGCCCGCGCCAAGGGCGACCTCGATGCCCATCCCATGGGGACCGAGCTCGACGTGTATTCGGACGAATACGAGTGGCTGAGCCACTCCATCGCACCCGACGACAGCGTGCCCGGCGAATGGCGGCTGGAAATCGGTGCCGGCACCTGCAAGCAGCCCTACTCCTCGTCCCTGCTGAACATTTCCGCGATGAGCTTCGGCTCGCTTTCCGCGCGGGCCATCGAAGCGTTGAATGCCGGGGCAGCCATGGGGAACTTTGCGCATAATACGGGCGAAGGAAGCATCAGCAAATATCACCGAAAGCCGGGCGGCGACCTGATCTGGGAGCTTGGCAGCGGCTATTTCGGTGCACGCGCAAAGGACGGCACGTTCGATCCGGAGCAATTCAGGGACAATGCCGCGCCCGATCAGGTGAAGATGATCGAGGTCAAGCTCAGCCAGGGTGCAAAGCCGGGCCATGGCGGGGTTCTGCCGGGCGAAAAAGTGACCGAGGAAATTGCCCAGGCCCGCGGTGTGCCGGTCGGAGAAACCGTCACTTCGCCTGCCGCCCATTCGTCCTTTTCCACCCCGATTGAAATGCTGGAATGGTTGACCAGCCTGCGCGAGATGTCGGGCGGGAAGCCGGTGGGCATCAAGCTGTGCGTCGGCCAACCGCATGAAATCATGGCAATCGGCAAGGCGATGCTGGAAACCGGGCTGCATCCCGATTTCATCACGGTGGACGGCGCCGAAGGCGGCACAGGCGCAGCACCGCTGGAACTGTCGAACAGCGTGGGAATGCCGCTCCGCGAAGGCCAGATCTGGGTCCGCAACATGCTGGTCGGCACGGGGTTCAAGGACCGCGTCAAAATCGCGGCATCGGGCAAGATTCACTCGGGCGCCGGTATGGCCAAGGCGTTCGCCATCGGTGCCGACTGGTGCAATGCGGCCCGCCCTTTCATGTTCTCGCTCGGCTGCGTGCAATCGATGGAATGTCATACGGGCCATTGCCCGACCGGCGTCGCCACGCAGGTTCCCTGGCGCCAGCGCGGGCTTGTGGTCGAGGACAAGGCACCGCGGGTTGCACGCTTCCAGCGGCAGACGCTCCATTCGCTTCGCGAAATCACGGTCGCGATGGGGCTGCAAAATCCGTGGGAGATTGCACCGCGTGACATGCGCGAGCGGGTCAATGGTGCGCGCTCCGACGCGATCGACAGGATTTATGCATTTCTGGGTGAAAACGTGCTCGTGGATGATCCGGATTCCACCCTGGTCGCCCATCATTGGCGCGCAGCGCGGGCCGACAGTTTCAGGAGAGCCGCATGACAGCGACCCATAAAGGCCTTGCCGAATGGCATGAACTCGCCACCTCGCCCGATCCGGAGCGCCTGGCGAAGCTGGTACACGAAGATGCGGTGTTCCACTCGCCTGTCGTCCACACGCCGCAGGCCGGCCGCGATCTGGTCGTTGCCTACCTCTCGGCCGCAGCGGCAACGCTGGGCGCCAACGACTTTCGGTACGAACGCGAGCTTGTCGACGGACCCGACGTGATGCTGGAATTTGCCTGCACGATGGATGGTATCCACGTGAACGGCATCGACCTCATCCGCTTCGACGAGGACGGAAAGATCATCGATTTCAAAGTGATGGTGAGGCCGCTCAAAGCCGTGAACAAGGTCTGGGAGCAAATGGCCGCACAGCTATCGGCAAATAGCGGGCACTAGGCTGCGGGTCAGATTTTCAGGAACTCGTTGAGCAGCTTCAACACGCGGTCGCCGCCCTCTTTCGCGTGGAGGATTTCCCGCAACTCCTCCATTGCAGGCGGCGAATTGAACGAAATCAGCTGCTTCATTTTCCAGGTCGGAAACCACCGTTCGACCGCATCCCGGCGCTCGAGAATTTCAACCGAGTGATGGCGCCGATCGGTACCCAGACGTTCCATAAGAGCAGTCAGCGCGTCACCGGGGCCTTCGATAAGCTGGAAGAAACGATCTTCGTCGAAGATGAGGAAGCCGGTGATGTCCCGCGCCGGATTATTGCGCGAAGAGGCATCGACGATGTCGAACACATCGCCGGTCCCTGTGCCGTCTGAAGCTTTGCTCCAATAGACGAGACGTTCCATAAGCCTCTGCTATCCTTGGTAGAAGTGGGTTCTACTGGTTCATCGTATCGAAGAAATCTTCGTTCGTCTTGGAATCCTTCATCTTGTCGAGCAGGAATTCCATCGCGTCGATCGTGCCCATCTGCATGAGGATGCGGCGCAGCACCCACATCTTCGACAGCTTGTCCTTTTCGACCAGCAGCTCTTCCTTGCGCGTGCCGGACTTGCCGACATCGAGAGCGGGGAAGATACGCTTGTCGGCGACCTTGCGATCGAGGACGATTTCCGAGTTACCGGTGCCCTTGAACTCTTCGAAGATGACCTCGTCCATCCGGCTGCCGGTATCGATCAGCGCGGTGGCGATGATGGAAAGCGAGCCGCCTTCCTCGATGTTACGGGCCGCACCGAAGAAACGCTTCGGACGTTGCAGCGCGTTGGCATCGACACCGCCGGTCAGCACCTTGCCGGAGCTGGGCACGACCGTGTTGTAAGCGCGGCCGAGACGCGTGATGGAATCGAGCAGGATCACGACGTCGCGCTTGTGCTCGACCAGCCGCTTGGCCTTCTCGATCACCATTTCGGCGACCTGCACGTGGCGCGTGGCGGGTTCGTCGAAGGTGGAGGAGATAACCTCGCCCTTCACGCTGCGCTGCATGTCGGTGACTTCTTCCGGGCGTTCGTCGACCAGCAGGACGAGCAGGAACACCTCGGGATGATTGTCGGTGATCGCCTTGGCGATGTTCTGCAGCAGCACCGTCTTACCGGTCCGCGGCGGGGCGACGATCAGGGCGCGCTGGCCCTTGCCCTGCGGCGAGATGATATCGATCACCCGCGCGCTCTTGTCCTCGACCGTGGGGTCGAGCGTATCGAGCGACAGCTTTTCATCCGGATAAAGCGGCGTGAGGTTGTCGAAATTGGTCCGCATCCGCACGGCGTCGGGATCTTCGTAATTGACGGATGTCAGCTTGGTCAGCGCAAAATACCGCTCGCCTTCACGGGGTGCGCGAATTTCGCCTTCGACCGTATCGCCTGTCCGCAGTCCCGATTTGCGGACCTGGTTGGGCGAGACGTAGATATCGTCGGGGCCGGCCAGATAGCTGGCTTCGGGGCTACGCAGGAAGCCGAAGCCGTCCTGCATAACCTCGATCGTGCCGATGCCCATGATCTTTTCTTCGTATTCTTCGTCTTCCGCCAGTTCGCGCAGGATGCAGAACATCAGGTCCTGGCGGCGCATGGTGGAGGCGCCCTCGACGTCGAGTTCCTCGGCCATTTTCACAAGGTCGGCCGGCGCTTTGAGTTTCAAATCTTTAAGATGCATTTCAGGTATTCCAATTGGGGGTAACGCCGACACTTCCATAGGGCTTGGAGAAAGCGGGAAGCGGTGCCGGGCTTGAAGCTGCGGTCACCGGATGCCGGTAGATGGATCACGATTAGGCGCGGCGGGTGCCTGCGTCAATCGAGAGAATGATGGTTCGGGCGCCTTCGCGGCCCTGTCGCCAGGATGCGATCAGAACGGTTTGACGATCACCAGCACGACGACGAGGATCGTAATGATCGCGGGCAGTTCACCCCACAGACGCAAAGCCTTCTCACTCAGCGGTCGCTCGCCGCGGGCCATCGCCTTCGCCTTGGCGCTCATGAAACCGTGATAGCCGGACAGGATCAGCACCAGCAGAAGTTTCGCATGGAACCAGCCCTGCGTGTGCGCGCCGATTGCCGACATCAGCAGCAGGCCCAGCGTCCAGACCACGATGATGCTGGGGATCAGGATCACCTTGCGACAAGGTCCGCGTGCGTTTCGCCCACAAGGCTTCTTCGTCCGAACCCGGAGCGCTGGGATACATGTACAGCATCTGGCGCGGCAGGATGAACAGGCCCGCCATCCAGAAGATGACGAAAATGATGTGCCCGGCCTTCAGCCAGAAATACAGCGTGGCGAGAATTTCCTGCATGACCGTGATCTAGGCGCTCCGAAGCCGTACGTCACCCCTGCCAGTCGCGAACCGTCCGAACCAGCGCCTCGACATTGGCGATCGGCGTGAATTGTCCGATGCCGTGGCCGAGATTGAACACATGGGGGCGATCCCGCAACGTTTCCAGAATGGTCACGGCCCGCGCGGCAGATTTCCTCCGGCGAACTCATCAGGATCAGCGGATCGAGATTGCCCTGTACCGGCATTTCTGCAGGCAGGACCGAATGCGCCCAGGCCGGATCGACGGTTTCGTCCAGCCCGATGGCATCGACCCCGGTTTCACGGGCGTAAGCGGGCAGTTTCTCGCCCGAGCCCTTGGGAAACCCGATGATCGGGGTATCGGGATGACGGTCCTTGAGCGCCGAGACTATGCGGGCATTGGGCCCGATCACCCAGCGTTCGAACTGATCTGGCGCAAGGCTGCCTGCCCAGCTGTCGAACAATTGCACCGCTTCCGCGCCGGCTTCGATCTGGCCGGAGAGATACCCGACCGAACTGTCGACGATCGCATCGATGATCGCGTCCAGCGCCGCCGGATCGCGGTACGCCATTTCGCGGGTCTGCGTGCTGATCGCGGCTGCCCTCGCCGGCGACCATGTATGTCGCAACGGTCCACGGACTGCCTGCAAAGCCCAGCATGGTCGTCTCAGGACCTAAAGCGGCACTGACCAGTGGCCACGGTCCGGTAAATCGGATCGAAGCGCTCAGGGGCACCGCTTGCAGGCTCTCCAGCGCATGATCGACAAGCTTTGGCGAGAGCCGCGGACCTTCTCCGGCAAGAAATTCCAGATTCTGGCCCAGCGCATGGGGAACGATCAGGATATCGGAAAACAGGATCGCACCATCGAAGCCGAAACGGCGGATCGGCTGAAGCGTCACCTCGCACGCTGCCTCGCTGTCGTAGACCAGGTCGAGAAACCCGCCCTTTTCTTCTCGCAAGGCCCGGTATTCCGGCAGATATCGGCCAGCCTGGCGCATGAGCCAAAGCGGTGCCTGCTCACCGCGTTTTCCGCGCAACGTGTCGATCAAAATGCCGGGCATCGAGGTCTGTAATCCAATCAATACAATATATTTATAGATTATGGTGGTGATGTTGGTCCTGTGGAAACTGGGGACGGCGGCGCTCTGCCCGATTTGTCGACCAGTTTCCAGAATATCCTGCTGCCTGCGAATCGTGGGCGGCCGTGAGTCAAAGGAAAGCTGTCCACGCTGTCCCCAGCCTGTGGGCAAGCCAGCGGGCCTGTCCAGAACCGCTCTCACGGAATGACTCGGTAGTCGGGGGCAGAATTCCATCCCCTCCTTGTCCGCAATTTCCTCCCGTGGTTTATGCCGGTCTTTCTCCACAGGGCGTCGATGCCCACTTAACCGGAGCATCCGCCCTGCCCCGCATCCATGTCCACCTCCTGTCGGATTCCACCGGTGAAACGCTGGAAATGATCGCCAAGGCCGCGCTCGCCCAGTTCGAGAATGCCGACGTCGTGCGCCATTTCTGGCCGATGGTCCGCAGCCAGGCGCATCTCGACCGGATTGTGCCGGAGCTGGCAGCCAGCCCCGGTCTGGTGCTCTATACGCTGGTCAATGCAGAGACGCGAAAGCGCGCTGGAGGAAAAGTGCCGGCATATGTCCTTGCCGGCTGTGGATGCGCTCGATTCCGTCACAGTCGCGCTGGAGGCGCAGCTGGGTCAGGAGGCGCATGGCCGTCCGGGCCGCCAGCACCGGATGGACGAGGCCTATTTCGACCGCGTCGAAGCAATCCAGTTCACGATCGCGCACGACGACGGCATCGGATACGACAATTGGGAAGAGGCAGATATCCTGCTGGCCGGTGTGTCGCGCAGCTCCAAGACGCCAACCAGCATCTATCTCGCCAATCGCGGGTACAAGGTCGCCAATATCCCTCTGGTCGTGGAAAGCCCGCCGCCCCCGGCATTGTATGATCTGAAGAAGCCCGACGATCGTCGGCCTGACGACGGCGCCCGGAACGGCTGGTGCAGATCCGGCGCAATCGCCTTCTGACGCTCAACGAGCGGGAAGAGACCGCCTATATCGACAACGAGCGGGTGAAGAAGGAAGTGCAGTTTGCCCGGCGGCTGTTCTCCGACAACAACTGGCCGGTCATCGATGTGACCCGGCGCTCGATCGAGGAAACCGCCGCCGCCATCATCCGTATCCACAACGAACGGCACAAGCGTGTGAAGCCCGGCGAGAAACCCGATCTGATGCAGCGCCTTGTCCTCGCCTCGAAAAGCGCCTCGCGCAGAGCCATGCTGGATGCTGCCGGGATCCCCTATGATTGCGCGCCAGCCGATATCGACGAGCGGGCGCTCGAACGCGAGATGGAGGGTGCAGACGCTTCGGAAATTGCCCAGGCGCTGGCTGCGGCGAAAGCGGCCGCCGTGTCGACAGGCCAGGGCGAGGACTGGGTGCTGGGCAGCGATTCTCTGGTCGAGGTTGCAGGGCAAAGGTTCGACAAACCGGAATCCCGCGAACAGGCCGCCGAGCATTTGCGGTTCTTCTCGGGCAAGACGATGCATCTTCACAGCGCTGCGGCGCTTGCCCGCGATGGCGCGATCGATTGGGTCGCGCCCAGTCTGGCGGCTTTGCATGTGCGCGATCTGTCGAGGAATTCATCACGCGCTATCTCGATGCCGAATGGCCGGAGATCGGGCATTGCGTCGGTGTTTCCGGATCGAGGCCATGGGTGTCCAATTGTTCGACCGGATCATCGGCGATCAGTTTCACCGTGCTGGGAATGCCGCTCCTTGCAGTGCTCGGCGCGTTGCGCGACCGCGGGCGTGATCGAGGCATGATGAGTGCCGCTACGCCGAAGTGATCGGCGATCCGATTGCCCAGTCGAAATCGCCGGTGATCCACGGCTTCTGGCTTGAGCAGGCGGGGATCGATGCCGAATACCGTGCGACCCATGTCACGGCGGATGCGCTCGCTGGTTATATCGAGCAGCGACGTGCGGACGAAAACTGGCTCGGCTGCAATGTGACGATGCCGCACAAGCAGGCGATCATCCCGCTGCTCGACCGGCTGGAGCCGCTTGCCCGCAAGGTGGGTGCGGTCAACACCGTGACGCGCGCGCAGAAGATGGCAAACTCGTCGGCTGGAACACCGATGTCGCAGGCTTTCTTGAGCCGCTTCAAACATTGCTCGCGCAGCGGCATTATTTCCGCATGGCCCGTATCCTCGGTACCGGAGGCGCGGCGCGCGCCATCGTAGCAGGTCTGGCCGAAGCGGGTTTTTCCATCGTCCTCGCCGGTCGCAGCCCGGACAAGGCGAAGCGCCATTCTGGACGATCTCGCACCGCAGGGCGATCATCACACGCCTCCGCTGATGCATTTTGCGGCCGCGACCGATTTCGACTTCGACGACCGTGAGGGGTGCTGCGATCTGGTGGTCAATGCGTCTCCGCTCGGCATGCGCGGCCAGCCTGCCCTGCCCTTCGACTGGAGCCATGCCCCGCCCGGCTCGGTTGCGTACGATATCGTGACCGATCCGGTCGAAACACCATTCCTGAAAGATGCGGCAGCTGCCGGTTTCGAGACGATCGATGGCCTCTCGATGCTGATCGGCCAGGCTGCCGCAGCGTTCGAAAAATTCTTCGGCGTCCCCGCCCCGCGCGGACTGACGATGCCGAATTGCGAGAAAGACTGAGCCAATGAGCAAGCCACTTATCATCGGCCTGACCGGCTCCATCGGTATGGGCAAATCGACCGTCGCAGCCATGTTCGAAGAGCTTGGGCGTCGCCGGTCTTCGATGCCGATGCGGAGGTGCGCCTGTTGCAAGGCCCGGGCGGCGCCTTGCTGCCTGCGATCGAGGCAGCGTTTCCCGGGCACGACCGGTCCGGACGGAGTCGACCGCGACGCGCTGGGCACGCTCGTGTTCGGCGATCCTGAAAAGCTCACCCGGCTGGAAGTGCATTGTCCATCCGGCCGTGGCCGCAGATTCGCGCCGGATTTCATGGAACGATCACAAGCGATGCACAAGTCGTCGTGTTCGATATCCCGCTCTTGTTCGAAAAGGGCGGATTTGCCGCAGTCGACCATGTGGTTGTGGTGTCTGCCCCCGCCGAAGCACAGCGGACACGCGTCCTTGCCCGCCCGGGTATGACCGCGGAAAAATTCGAGAAGATTCTCGGCCTTCAGGTGCCCGATGCGGAAAAGCGCGAACGTGCCGATACGGTGATCGACACCGGGCAGCCAATGGAGAATACGCAAGCCGACGTCGCAGCGCTGCTTGCACGCCTTTCGGCTGATTCTGCCTGACTGCGGCCATCAGAGCCTCTTGCCAGAATGCGCAGGCAGGCCGATAGATACACGACTCATGCGCGAAATTGTATTCGATACCGAAACCACCGGCCTAGACCCCAAGAAAGGGGACCGGATGGTTGAAATCGGCTGTGTCGAGATGATCAACCGGGTCGAAACCGGCGCCACCTTCCACGCCTATTACAATCCCGAACGCGATATGCCGGCCGAGGCCGAGGCCGTGCACGGGCTTTCGATCCAGTTCCTTTCGGACAAGCCGCTGTTTGCAGATGGCGCGGCCGAATTGCTCGAATTCATCGGCGATGCGCCATTGGTCGCGCATAATGCCATCGTTCGATTTCGGCTTTCTGAACAACGAACTGAGCCAGTGCGGGCTGGAGCCTGTCAGCATGGATCGCATGGTCGATACCGTGACCATGGCGCGCCGCAAATTTCCCGGGGCGAAGGTATCGCTGGACGCGCTGTGCACACGTTTCGGTGTCGATCGCAGCCACCGCGTAAAACACGGCGCGCTGCTGGATGCCGAATTGCTGGCGCAGGTTTATGTCGAGCTTACCGGCGGTCGCCAGATCGGTCTGGAACTGGCAGCGGAGGCCGTATCGGGCGAGGCAGAACTGGCGCAATTGCAGGCCATCAGCCCGCCCAAGCGCGAGGCGCGTCCTGCCCGGCCGACACGAAGCAAGCGAAGACGAACTGGCCCGCCACCGCGCTTTCCTCGCAAAGATCCAGAAGCCGCTCTGGCGCATTGAATCCCGGCTTCGGAGACCGGTTGTCGGCCTTCCGAAGCACAACAAAGGAGAACCCGCAGCATGGATATTCGCGTTTCCGGTCATCAGGTCGAAACGGGCGCAGCCCTGCAGGATCATGCACGCGACCGAATGGAAAGCATGGTCGAAAAGTATTTCAACCGTGCAATCTCCAGCCACGTCACGTTCGGCAAAGCCGGTGCTGGCGCCTTCAGCTGCGACATCGTGCTGCATGTGATGCAGGGCCTGATCCTGAAGGGACACGCGGAAGCGCACGATGCGCACCAGGCCTGCGATCAGGCGGCGGGCAAGATCGAAAAACAGCTGCGCCGCTACAAGCGCCGGCTGAAAGATCGTCACGAGCAGGCCGACCATGCCGCGCGCGAGGAAGAGGCCGCCTACACGATCTTCGCTTCCACCGAATTGATCGAGGAACAGCTCGAGACGGAAGAGATGGGCGATGCACCGGCTGTCGTTGCTGAAACCAAGGTCGACATTCCCGAAGCGTCGGTGGCCGATGCCGTCATGATGCTCGACCTGCGCGATACAGGTGCATTGTTCTTCAAAAATGCTGGCACGGGGCGTCACAACATGGTTTACCGCCGCCGCGACGGGTCGGTCGGCTGGGTTGAACCCGGCTAAGCCGCCCATCCCTCCCATTCATGCCCTGTCGGATCAGGCCGGGCGTGAGCCTTCAGTTCTAGCAGAGACCAAGCTTCCTCGATGAGTGCGCTGTACAAGATTTCGCCCGAGACGGTCGTGATGACCGAGGCCGCGACCAAGGACGATGTCCTGGAGGTGGTGGCCGGCACGCTGTCGCGAAGCCATCCCCATCTTGGCAGTGAGGCGTTGCTGGAATCGCTTCAGGAACGCGAGGCCTTGGGAAGTACCGGTTTCGGCCGCGGTATTGCGATGCCCCATGCACGCTCGGAAGCCGTCAATCGGCCCCACGCCTGCCTCGTTCGGCTGGAAAAGCCGGTCGACTTCGAGGCAACCGACGCAATGCCGGTCAGCCTCGTCATCGGCCTCGTCTCTCCGGTCGATGCCGGCGTGACGCATCTGCATGCACTGGCAGCGCTTTCGCGCCTGGTGCGGAGTGACGAGACCCGCGAATTGCTGATGTCCGCCCCCGATGCCGATGCGCTCTATGCGCTGGCCGCCGACGTGTCGACGCGCGATGCCGCCTGAGACGGGAGCCCTGTCACACTACCGCGCGCTGGAGCGGCTTTATAGCTCCGCCCCGGTCAACAAGCTTTTCGAATCCGAGCTTAGGATCGAGGAAGAGGGCAAGGCACGGCTGGTTTTTCAGGTGACAGAGGCGTCGTATCACGCTGCGGGCGCCGCCCACGGAACGATCTATTTCAAGATGCTCGACGATGCAGCCTTCTATGCTGCCAATACGATGGTCAGCGATCGCTTTCTCCTGACGACGTCCTTCAACCTGCATTTTACAAAGCCGGTGAAGGAAGGCGAGGTCGTGGCCGAGGGCAAATGGGTCAGCGGCCGCCGGCGCGTGCTGGTTGCCGAATCCCGGCTGATCGATGCCGAAGGCGATGAGATCGGCCGCGGGACCGGCACCTTCATGCGCTCCCACATCCCGCTTGCAGGCCTGCCCGGATACGAATCGTCTTGAGGGGTTTCGGACCGCGAGATCCGACTCGTGAGCGATTCGCGGCTGCCTGCCCATCTTGAAATCGGTGCGATAAGGCGCCTGATCGAAGTGCAGGGCGGGTTTGCAAGCATATTGTTCAAAGGCGAACGTGATGCCGGGACGATCCTCCTTTTAACCATACAAAACGGGCAATCGGCGCAACTTTACGAAAGAATGCCGCAAATGGACGGGATCCGGGTTTGGACCTGTGTCGACCCAAAAGACATTGAAAACGAAAGAGAATTTTACGAATATTGCCGCAAAAGGCACGCCTCGGACCCGGATCTCTGGGTTCTCGAGGCAGACATCGCTGATCCCGCACAGTTCGTCGAAAGTCTTGCCGCGTTAAGTTGACTTAGACGTCAAGCAACGTACTTGGCCGCCAGCTTCCAGCAGCGCAGGCGTCTCGTCTTGGACATTGGGGTCCACGAGATAGCACGCAGACGGGGAGCGGCCGGCAGGCCAATTTAGACCAATCGAAAAATTGCAAATAATGCAAACAGGTCTTCGCCTGCGTCAGTGTCCGCTCACCGCTCAAAACGACGGTTTACATGAGTCGCAAGACCCACAAGATTTCCCTCGCCGCGATTGCGGCAGGTTTTGTACTAATTGCTGCCAGCGCCGAAGGTTCCGGCGCAAATGCAGAAGTCGGTGACATCGAGCAGGTCCAGGCACCTGCACCGGTTGTCGACGAGACGGTTCCGGTATTCGTCGCTGAAGAAGTGGTTCAGCCGCTTCCGGAAATCAGCGAAGAAGAAGCCGAGCCGGTAGCTGCAGCCAGCACCTTCTGCTGCTTCCCTGCGTGACATGATCGCCAAGGTCGAAGCACCGACCAATCTCAGCCGCGAGCTCGAATGCCTTGCCGGCGCAATCTATTTCGAATCGCGCGGTGAGCCGATCAATGGCCAGCTTGCTGTTGCGCAGGTCGTGATCAACCGTGCGGATTCGCGGCAATTCCCGTCCGACTATTGCGGTGTCGTCTATCAGCGCGCGCAGTTCTCGTTCGTCAAGAATGGCCGGATGCCCAGCATCGCCCGTAGTTCGACCGCTTGGAAGAAAGCCAAGAAGATCGCCACGATCGCCCATCGCGGTCTGTGGGAGAGCGAAGCACGAGGATTCGCTCTACTTCCATGCGAAATATGTCAGCCCGTGCTGGGCCCGCGAGAAATCGCGCCGCACTGCGATCAACACGCACATCTTCTACCGCTGATTGCGCCGACAGATGTGAAAAGGCCGCCCGCTCCAGCAGGAGCAGGCGGCCTTTTTCATTGGAGCCAAGGCAAGGGCCTGAAGCCTACTCGGCGAGTTCGACCCAGACCGGTGCGTGATCGCTGGCTTTCTCGCGCCCGCGATGCGTCCTTGTCGACACCGGCCGACAGCAGCCGGTCGGCCAGTTCGGGCGAAAGCAGGCAGTGATCGATGCGGAATCCGTGATCGCGCTGCCATGCGCCCGCGCTGATAATCCCAATAGGTCCAAACGCCGCCGCGCGGGTTCAGTGTTCCCAGCGCGTCGGTCCAGCCATCGGCCAGCAGGCGGTTATACGCATCGCGCGATTCCGGCTGGGTGAGGGCATCGTCCGCCATTGCGCGAACGGAAAACGTATCCTTGTCTTCGGGGATGACGTTGAAATCGCCCAGCACGATCGTGGGGATCTCCTGATCCCACAGGTCCTGCATCCGGGCGCGAAGCCGTTTCATCCAGTGCAGCTTGTAATCGAATTTCGGGCCTGGCTGCGGGTTGCCATTGGGCAGATAGAGGTTGGCAATCCTGACGCCGTTCACCTCGGCCTCGAGATAGCGCGCCTGTTCGTCTTCATCCTCGTCAGCGGCCAGCTTGGGGAGGCCGCGCATGGTTTCTGCAGGTTCCACGCCGTCGGCCAGAATCGCGACGCCATTGAAGCTTTTCTGGCCGTGCCAGATCGCCTTGTAGCCGATTTTCTCGAAGTCTTCGGCCGGGAAGCCTTCGTCCTGCGACTTGATTTCCTGCAGGCAGGCGACCGTCGGCCGCGTCTCCTCAAGCCATTCGAGCAGGCGGGGGAGGCGGGCTTTGATGCCGTTGATATTGAAAGTGGCAATACGCATGGGCGTTTCCTTGCCCGATGCAGTGCCTCAGGTAAATTTCAAATCCCGAAAGACGATCCGCAGCCGCACCCTGCCGCCGCCATCGGGTTCTCCACCTTGAAGGCCGCTCCGCCTAATGATTCGACGTAATCGATCTGGCTGCCTGCCACGAGATCGAGGCTGACGGGATCGATGACCAGCCGTGCATCGGCGGTCTCGCTGGTCAGATCGTCGCTTTCAGGCGCGTCGGCGAGTTCGAACTTGTACTGGAAGCCGGAACAGCCACCGCCCTCGACCGACAGCCTCAGGATCGCAGGCTTGCCTTGCTTGTCGGCAATCCACGCAATGCGTTTCGCCGCTGCTTCGGTGAGCGTCGGTGCAAGCGCCGCGGTAGAGGTTTGTGTCTCGGACATCATGGCAATGTAGTGCGCGCCCGCAATACTCTCAAGCTGTGTCAGGCGGTCTGAATATAGGCGCGCATGGATTCGGCCTCGTGCTCGACCTCGTCGATACGGGATTTGACGATATCGCCGATCGAGACAAATCCGACGAACTTCCCATCGTCGACCACCGGTAAATGCCGGATCCGCCGCCTGCTCATCAGCGCAAGCGCGCCATCGGTCTTCTCGCGGGAGCTGATGGTGATGGCGGGAGCCGTCATGACTTCGCCAACAGGGAGGGAGAGACACATCTCGCCCTCGCTGGCGAGCCGGTAGATGACGTCACGCTCGGAGAATATGCCCACAACCGCGCCATTCTCGACCACGGGCAACGCGCCGATCCGTTTGCCGGCAAGCAGCGCTACGGCCTCCCGGACAGGTATCCCTGTCTCGCAGGTCAGGATATCACTGGGCTCGCGGTGCTCGATGATCCGTTCGATAAGCATGGGCGGCTCCTTTCCCTCAGGCAGAGAAGATGCCACGAAGCAGCGCAGATGGCGAATCCGCAAATTTCCGGCTCCGCCACGCGATAAGGAAACGGCCCGAATGACACCGAAATCCCCTCTGGAAGATCCGGAAAAGGCCGCTTTTGCATGGGCGCGTTACCGGCGGCTGATGCGCTTCATGTTCCTTTTGACAGTGGGCGTCGTGATCATCGCGCTATCGCTTCTCTACACCCGTGAAGGCGTCGAATTCGGTTCACTTCTACATCGCCGTCGCGCTGGGCATCGGGTTTTCGATGCTGCTTACCAGCGCGCTGATGGGGCTGGTCTTCCTGTCGAACGGGACGGGGCACGATGCCGCCATCGACGACCGGATCGAGGACGAGCGAAACCGCGACTAGGCGCCGGGCTCCTCGGGGCCGCGCAGCCGAAACTCTTCAACCGGCTCGCCGCCGATCAGATGTTCCTGGATGATCCGTTCCAGAACCGCTTCGGTGCAGGAATGATACCAGACATTGCCCGGCTGGACGACCGCGACCGGGCCCGCCGCGCATAGCTGCAGGCAATCGGCCTTGGTTCGCTGGACGCTTCCACCACGCCCGACAAGCCGGAGCTCTTTCATCCTTTTTTTCAGGTACTTCCAGGCTTTCTCGCCTTCATCGCGCGAACAGCATTTCTGCTTTTCCGATATCGAGCACAGGAAGATGTGCCGCTCGATCGTGTCGGCACCGATCTTCAAATAGGCTTTCTGCGCTTTTTCGACCTTGTTCTTGCTCATTCCACGCCTTCGCTGTTCTGCGCCGTCGCAGCGTCACCCAGCCAGCGATCCAGCCAGTCAAACACGGTCCGATGCCACTGCAGCGAATTCTTGGCCCCCAGCACCCAGTGATTTTCGTCTGGGAAGACCAGCAATTCCGCTTCCACGCCGCGTTCCTGCAGGGCGGTGAAGCTGGCGAGACCCTGTGTGTAAGGAATGCGGAAATCCTGTTCGCCAGCCACGACCAGCATCGGTGTGCGCCAGTTTTCGACGAAGTTGACCGGGTTCCACCGCTCGTACTCCTCGCGGGCCTCGGCATAGCTTCCGCCGAAATCCCACCGCGGGAACCAGAGTTCTTCCGTCGTATAATAGAACATCCGCATGTCGAACAGACCGTCATGCTGGATCAGGCAGTCGAAGCGGTCGGGCCAGTTACCGGCGATCCAGTTGACCATGTAGCCGCCATAGCTGGCACCCATTGCGCAGGCGCGTTCACGATCGATCTGGCTGTCGAGGGCGAGAGCTGCGGCCAGGCCTTTCTGCAGATCTTCCAATGGCTTGCCGCCCCAGTCGCGGTTGATGCTGTCGGTAAAGGCCTGCCCGTATCCGGTGCTGCCGTGGAAATCGACCGACACCACGGCATAGCCCTGGCTGGCAAGGACGCGCGGGTTCCAGCGGCTGGACCAGCCATCGTTGAACGACCCCTGCGGGCCGCCGTGAATGTAGAGGATCGCGGGCAGGGTGCCCTCGTGACCCGCCGGCTTGGTGATCTGGCCCCAGACGGTGTCGCCGCCTGCGCCGGCGAAGGAGAAACGCTCTGTCGTGATGGGGGCGAGTGCATCAATTCGCGGGGTCGCCGCCGCTGTCAGTGCGCGCGCCGTGCCACTGTCGGTCGAATCGGCGAGGTAGATTTCGCCGGGCGCCGCGATGGAATCGCGGGTGAAGAGAAACCGCCCGTCGGAAATCGGTACGATATTGCCGATATGCGCTTCGTTGCCGGGCACAAGGTCGAGCCGCGTGATACCTCCTGTCGCAATATCGACGCGGAAGGCGGGCGTATCGAGCACGTCCTGAGCGGTGGCGATGATGGCGCGCGAATCGGGCGTCCATACGAGCGAGCCGAAGCTGCGATCGAATTCTTCGGTCAGTGCGCGGGTCTGTCCCGTGGCGAGGTCGCGCAACTGGATGACCATGCGGTCCGATTCGTAGCCCGGGCGCGCCATGGCAAGCCACGCGAGCCATTTTCCGTCGGGCGAGGGCGAGGGCAGGGCGTCGGTCGCCTCGTTCGCATCGGTCAGGTTGGTCGGAACCGCGCCCGGCTCCACCGCAATCCGATAGATGTCGAGATCGGTCGAAGTCGGTTCTGCCTCGTTCGATTCGCGCGCGACGAAGAAAATCTGGCGGCCATCCGCGCTCCACGCGACATCTTCCGTCCCGCCGAAAGGCTGCGTGGGTGTGTCGCCGACAAGCGCGCCTTCGCCTGCCGGGCCATCCAGTGCGACCGGATTGGAGACGCCGGCCGCGCCAAGAGTGTAGGCGAAACCGCGCATGTAATGACCGGGCGTTTCCCATTGATCCCAGTGACGAACGAAGCCGTCTTCATCGCGGTAGAGACGGCCGGTTCCGATATCGGATTTTTCGCCGCTGGGTATATCCAGCGTGCAATCGAGATCGGCGCATTGCCGGTTCATATGCGAGAGGAAAACCACGCCCCGTGCATCGCCCGAAAGCTGGTAATCGCCGATATCGTTGACGAAGCGCGTCAGCTGGACGGGTGTTTCGAGCGCGCCTTCGGCCGAGATGGCAACGCGGTGCAACTGGGTCGCGGATTTCGCTGACTGGCGCTCGTCTTCCGGCGCATCCGCCGCGGCGGAGCTTGCCGTCATCAGGAAATAAACCGCGCCGTCCCCGCCCATCCGGACTGCGCCGGCGCCTTCCGGCAGAGTGACCGGAATGATCCGTGTACCGTCTGTGTCGAGATCGATCAGCGCATAGCGCCGCGCACGATCGAAGGTCTTGGCATCGGTTTCGGTAACCGCGAAGATTGCGTAGCGGCTGCCTGCTGCCACGCTGGGTGCGCCGACCCGCGGCATGGTGATCAGGTCTTCGGCCTGCATTGCCGGCGCTTCCTGTGCCAATGAAGGTGCGGACAGCGCCAGCGAGGCGGCGATGGCGGCCCACGCAGTGGAGCGTGCTGTAGCTTGGGCGAGCGTAATGGTCTGGATCATGCGCGCCGGTCTATCGCGTGCGTCGCCGCCCGCAAGTACTTTGGCACGTTGTCAGTATCGGGTCTGCCGAAGCGGACGCTATCGAGCCGATGGTGGGCGGGGTGGCTGCCTAGCGCTTTTTGCCAGCGATCCGGCTGATTTCGGTCTGCACCATGCGCTCCACCATACCCGGCAGATTCTGGTCGAGCCATTCTGCCAGCATCGGGCGCAGCATTTCGCGCACCAGACCTTCGAGAGAGGTTTCGCCGCTACGAACGATCTGGGGTGCGGCCGGAGGTTCGGCCAGCATGGCAAGTGCGGCAAGATTGTCACGCATTGCGCTCGATGCGCTGTCCGTCAGGAGCGGGGAAACGCCGTCATCATCGTCCGAATCGTCGTCGTTCGATTCCACATCGCCCGATTCGACCAGCGATTCGGCTTCGGTTTCGGAAACCATCGCCGATTCGTCGAGATCGAGGATTTCTTCGGCTTCTTCGGGAGCGGCGGGTTCGGGCGCTTCATCGGCCTCTGCTGCGCGTTCCCGGCGGACGCGGGCCTCGGCGGCAACCGCGCGGTTATCGCGCGCGATGACTTTCTTGATCGATTCGAGAATCTCTTCGACCGATGCCTCGTTTGGCTGCGGCATTGCTCTTATTCCCCCGTGTCCCCGGACGTCATGTCAGCCGGTTCGCCCGGCTGCGTCGTGGCGGGAAGTGTCGCATTGGCAGCGGGGATGTCAACGGTTCGTGTCGAAACGGCGACCGGATCGGGATCGCGTTGCCAATCCCACCACTGGCGGGAAACGCGGTCGTAATTGACCATAGGATCGTACAGCGCGCCGCCTTCCAGACCCAGATCGCGGGCCTCTGCCAGCCCCATCGCGGCGAGCAGGGTGAAACCGGCGACATAGGCATTGCGCCGCGCCGTAATCAGCTGGACACGGGAGATCAGCAGTTCCTGCTCGGCGTTCAGGACGTCGAGCACGGTGCGGTTGCCGATGGAGTTCTCCGCCCGAACGCCTTCAAGGCTGAGTTCGGCTGCGGAAACGGCGGTGCGCGAGGAATCGATGATGGCGAGTGCGGCGCGGTAACTGGCGAAGGAAGCGCGGACCTGCGCAACAACGCTGCGCTCGGCAGCGATGACCTGTTCCAGCGCCACGCCTTCACGCGCCTGTGCCTGCCGCTGGAGCGCGGCAGGGCGCCCCCCCTGATAGATCGGGATGGTGAACTGGACACCGGCATTGGCGGTTAGTTCGGACTGCGCGAATTGTGCGGAAGTCGGCCCGCCCAGCGAACCGAAGAAATTGGAATAGTCGGCTCCGGTGAAGACATTCACGCGCGGCAGCCGGCTGGATCCCGCGACGCGCACATCAAAGCCTGCTGCATCGGCCCGTTCGCGCGCTGCAATGAGGTCGGGATTGCGCTCCAGCGCGACGTCGACCGCCGTGTTCGGGTTGTCCGGCAGATTGGGCAGGGGTGGCGGTGGTTCGAGATTGGTCGGATATTCGCCGACAAGCCGGATATAGGTTTCGCGCGCACCGATGAGGTTGGATTGCGCGGATCTCAGGTCCCCTTCGGCCAGAGCCAGGCGGGATTGTGACTGGGCAACATCCGTGCGGGTGAGATCGCCGATTTCGAACCGGTCGCCGGTTGCTTCGACATTGGTCGCAAGCACCTGCACCTGATTGGCGTTGAGCCCGACCAGCGCCTCGGCCTGCAGCACATCCATATAGGCCGCAACGACCTGGCTGAAAATGGCACTTTCGGTGCCGCGCAGGTCTGCCCGGCCTGCATCGACGCGCTGATCGGCGGCGCGAATCGCATTCTTCACCGCTCCGCCCTGATAGACGGGTACGGAGAGGTCGGGGCCGACCTGAAGCGTGCGATCAGGTGCGGTGAAGCTGTTGCCCGACGTCTTGAGGAATTCGATATAGGTCCCTGCAACCGACACGTTCGGGCGGCCCGCGGCTTTTTCCACTGCCACCGTTTCGTCCGTTGCCCGCTGCTGGGCCCGGGCTGCCTGGAGGGTCGGATTGGTCTGGTATGCCTGTGCAAGCGCTTCACGCAGCGTATCCGCCTGGGCAGGCACGGCAATCGCCACGCAGCCAAGCGCGCTTCCCAGCAGCAGAGCCTTGATCGATCCCCTCCCAGACATGATCAGAAGCTCCATTCCTTCTTGCGGTTGAATACCGCCAGGACGGGCAGATTTGTGTCTGCCACGGTATCGAACGCCAGGCGGTCGCCGCTGCGCCGCCCGACAGCAAGACGCGAGACGCCTCTCTCCATAAGGCCGGTCACGATCCGTCCATTGTCAGCCACGGCTTTCACGAGAGCTTTCGAGGCTTCCTCGATCGCTCCGTCGACCAGAACGAGATCGTAGTCCGTTGCCTTCGACTTGCCCGTGGCAACTGCCTCGGCATCGACCGTATCGACCGTCTGGACGATTGGGCGAACCAGTTCGGCGAGATAGCCATTGCCGTTTTCGACCACCAGCACCCGTTCGCCGGGGCGGGGATGCGCTTCTGCCAGCATCCGGCCATGCGCGACGGGCGAGGCGAGGAAACGCCCGTCACCAAGCGGCAGGGCGCGGTCCATGTAAGCGGTGCCGCGGGCGCTTTCGGGAACGAATTCCTCGCGCGCCACGGTGCCCATGCGTTCCAGCACGAAGGGTTCGTTGACGCCGCTTGTCCGGAGCTGGCTGTCGATCATCGCCCGGCGGGCAGTTTTATAATCCATGATACCTCTAAAGGGTGTATTACAATAACAATACAGTGGGTCAAGACCTTAGAGGCAAACCACCTGACCCGCCACCGTTTTGCCAACTGCCCGTAACTGTTTCAGCCATCAGGTTTTGACCCCTAAGCCGCTGTGTGCCTAAGGGGAGGCAGGTTCGACTGACAGGAGCATTGCGTCGATGAGCGACATGACCGCTGAGGCACATGGCAAGATGGTGACGATTACCGAAGGCGATCTGATCGAGAGCGTCTGCGATGCGCTGCAATTCATCTCCTACTACCACCCGATGGATTACATCCGTGCGCTGGGCGATGCCTATGAGGCGGAGCAGGGCGAGGCGGCAAAAGACGCCATCGCGCAGATCCTGACCAACAGCCGCATGTGCGCCGAGGGGCACCGCCCGATCTGCCAGGACACCGGCATCGTCAATGTCTTCGTCAAATGGGGGCAGGATTGCCGGCTGGCGAGCGACAAGTCGCTGCAGGACGTCGTCGATGAAGGCGTGCGCCGCGCCTACAACCACTCGGAAAACAAGCTGCGCGCCTCGATCCTTGCCGATCCGGCCTTCACGCGGCGCAACACCCGCGACAATACGCCCTGTGTGCTCAGCGTCGAGATGGTGCCCGGCAACACGGTCTCGATCGACGTCGCGGCCAAGGGCGGCGGCAGCGAGAACAAGTCGAAGTTCAAGATGATGAACCCGAGCGACAATATCGTCGACTGGGTGGTCGAACAGATCCCGTCGATGGGCGCAGGCTGGTGCCCGCCCGGCATGCTGGGCATCGGCATTGGCGGCACGGCGGAGCGCTGCATGAGCCTCGCCAAGGAAAGCCTGATGGAGCCGATCGACATGGGCCAGCTGAAGGCGCGCGGTGCCAAGACCGATATCGAGCAGTTGCGGATCGACATTTTCGACGCGGTCAACGCGCAAGGCGTGGGCGCGCAGGGGCTGGGCGGTCTCTCCACCGTCCTCGACGTGAAAATCCACGACTGGCCCTGCCATGCAGCGGGCAAACCGGTTGCGATGATCCCCAATTGCGCCGCCACGCGCCACGCGCATTTTACGCTGGACGGCAGCGGGCCGACCTATCTGGAAAAGCCAAATCTGGACGATTGGCCGAAGGTGAACTGGCAGCCCGATGCCTCTGCCCGCCGTGTCGATCTCGACGCGCTGACGCAGGAAGAGGTGAATAGCTGGAAGCATGGCGACCGCCTGCTGCTGTCGGGCAAGATGCTGACCGGCCGCGATGCCGCGCACAAGCGCATCGAAGACATGATCGCAAAGGGCGAGGACCTGCCGGTCGAATTCAAGGGACGCGCTATCTATTATGTCGGACCGGTCGATCCGGTGATGGGCGAAGTCGTCGGCCCGGCCGGTCCGACCACGGCCACGCGGATGGACAGGTTCACCGAAACGATGCTCGATCTCGGGCTGCTGGCGATGATCGGCAAGGCGGAGCGCGGGCAGGACGCGGTCGAGGTGATCAGCCGGTTCAAGGTCGCCTACCTGATGGCAACGGGCGGCGCGGCATACCTCGTCAGCCGGGCGATCAAGGAATCGAAGGTCGTCGGTTTCGAGGATCTCGGGATGGAAGCGATCTACGAATTCACCGTGCAGGATATGCCGGTCACCGTGGCGGTCGATAGCGAGGGCAACAACGTCCACACGCTCGCGCCCGCAGAGTGGAAGGCGCGTATCGCGAAGGAAAACCTGCTGCCGACAGGGTGACGCGCGGCCATACTGCGGTTCGACGAAAGGCAATGGCACTTCGACCGCGGCGCTGGCGTCGGTGGCGGCTCTTGCCCTAGGTCAGCACCATGTTTGCGTTTCGTACCCCTGGAGATGGCGATACCGCCCGCCTCCCGCTTCGCCTCGTACTGGCGACGATGGTCGGCCTCTGGCTGTTCTATTTTCTCCTGACGACGCTTAGAGGCTCCATTCTCGGTCTGGAGCTGCAGCAGGAAATGCTGTGGCGCCGCGGCATCGTCAGCATGGCCGGCGTCGTGGTGACAGCCGCCCTCTGGCTGGTATTGAGGCTCGTCGACGATCGCTCGATCGGCTGGAAAGTCGGCGTCACCGTTATCGCCGCTCTGCCCGCATCGATCATGATCGCCCAGATCAACCAGATGGTATTTTCCGACCTTGAGGGCAAAATCGTCCAGAAGGTCGGCGAGCGGGAAGGCGTGAAGCTGCGACAGGATGAATCGGGCAATGTCCTGATCGATATTCCCGGTGTGTCGGGGCAGGTGGACGATCCAGAAGCAGCCGGCAGCAACGGCAAGGACGTTGTGACCGTCACCCTTCAACGCGCGCCCAGCGGTTTCGATAAATGGCGGCAGATCAGCGACATCGCGCTGGGCCGGTACTTCCTGCTCATCGCGTGGGCCTCGCTCTATCTCGCACTGCTTGCCGGCGCACAGGCGCAGGCGGCGGAGCGCAGGGAAGGGGAGTTCAGGCGTGCAGCGAAGGCGGCGGAACTGCGGTCGCTGCGGTATCAGGTCAATCCGCATTTCCTCTTCAATACGCTCAATTCCCTGTCCTCTCTGGTGATGACCGGACGATCGGAGCGGGCGGAAGAAATGATCCAGGCGATGAGCAGTTTCTATCGCCACAGCCTGGCCGAAGATACGATTGCCGATGTTCCGCTGGAGGACGAATTTGCCCTGCAGCGTCACTATCTCGAGATCGAGGAAGCCCGCTTCCCCGAGCGTCTGTCGACGCGCTTCGACCTGCCCGGCGGTCTGGAGGATTGCCGCGTACCCGGCATGATCCTGCAACCCCTGGTCGAAAACAGCGTCAAATACGCCGTCGCCCCGAGCAAGAGCACGGTCACGATAGAAGTCTCTGCTCGGCAGGAGGGAGATAGCCTGATCCTGCGCGTAGCCGATGATGGGGCAGGGCCGGCCCGAAGGGATCGAACATGGTTTCGGCATCGGGCTGAACAATGTCCGCGACCGGCTGAAAGCGCGCTTTGGCGACAGGGTCTCGATCACTTCGGGCGCACGCGCTGCACGGTCCAGGCTACGAAACGCAGATTATCCTGCCGAGAGATTGTGCATGACCCAAACCCAGCAGCAGCCTCAGCCCAGGGCCCAAACCCGCTCCGAAAATAGCGAACCGATGCGGACCCTCATCGTCGATGACGAACCGCTGGCGATCGAACGGATGCAGGTCATCTGCGCCAAGCTGGAAAGCCTGTCGGTAGTCGGTACGGCGAATGACGGCGAGGCTGCGCTGCGACTGGCGGATGCGCTCCACCCCGATCTGGTCCTTCTGGACATGACCATGCCGGGGATGGACGGGCTGGAAGTCGCGCGGAAACTTTCCGCCAGAACTTCGGCAAGGACGAGATCGGTCCCGCCGTCATCTTCGTCACCGCACATGACAATTTTGCGGTCGAGGCGTTCGATTGCGATGCCGTCGATTACGTTCTGAAGCCGGTTGCCCGCGAGCGCCTGTCTCGTGCCATCGACCGTGCGGTGGAACGCCGCGGATCGGCTGGCGAGGCCAGTACGAGCAAGTGGCTGCAGGAATTGTGGGTCCCGCACCGCTCCGAGCTTATCCGGCTGGAAACGTCGCAGGTCAGCCGGGTGGATGCCGAACGCGATTATGTGCGCCTTCATGTCGAGGACCGGTCCTATCTCCTCCTGCAGACGATCGCCGGTCTGGAGAAGAAGCTCGATCCGGCGCAGTTCATCCGCATCCACCGCTCCACGATCCTGCGCCGCGACAACATCCGCGGGCTGCGTCACGACGGGCTGGGCGTGTGGTCCGCCGAACTCGAAAATGGCGAGGCCCTCAGGATCGGGCGCACCTATCTATCGAAGGTAAAGGCGATGGCGGGCCGCTAATCCGCAACGGCCGCCGCATCCGGTTCGCTGAACCCAAGGCAAAAAAAGACCCGGGCCGGGGACTGCATCCGGCCCGGGTCGCAGCCTTGGGGGAGCAAGGACTGCGGTCTGAGTCTTTCGATCAGCCTGTGCGGCCATCGGCGCGAGCGGCCGACGCGAAGGCCTGCATGGCGCTGGCCTCCGCACGATCGACGCAGCGCATTGCTTCGCCTGCTTTGAGCGGTCCGCCTGCGTGGGCGGCCGTGACATTGCAGACCTTGCGGGCGGCGGAGTGGATACGGGCATCCAGTGTCCGCTGACCCTGCACTGTGCTGAGATCGAGATCGGCATACTGGACCTGGATCGATTCCGCGCTCGCGGGGGCGGCGATCAGGGTGGCCGCGGCGGCGATGCCAAGGGCAAGTGTCTTCATCGTTTCTCTCCATCTGTGCGGGTCCCTGCTCCGGGGGTTGGGGGATGAACAGGACCTTCCCGCCCGATTGTTTCTACGCCTGCCGACGATTCGAAGCGTGGCGTTATCGACCTGGCGCCTCACCGCGCCGACTGGCGCTACGCCCACCCGACCGGGGGATGAGGCTGCCGGACGAAGCGCAGATTGCAATCGACGGGTGAACTGCCACATTGGCGGTGATGGCGATTCTGATGATCTTCCTGCTCGGCATCGGCAATTTCGCCGTTCACAAGGCCGTGCTGGAAAGCGGGCACCCGCTTGTCGGGCAGGTGCCGTGGTTCGTTCACATGTTGGGTGGACGCATAACGCTGGCTTTCGAATTTCTCGTCCTGCTCGCCGCCCTGCTTCTTGCCGCAAATGGCTGGCCTGCGCTGGCATGGGGGTATCTGGGTTACACCGCCCTCAATGCCGTCGCGGCCTGGCTGATCCTGACGCGAAGGATCTGAATTAACCGAAGGCGCGCGGGAACGCGGTGGGCGGTTCGATCGCTGCCTGTGCATGAAACCGGCTGAGACCACATGGCTGATCCTGAATGGCAAGAGCGGGAGCCATGCCGACGGGCTGGAAGACGATCTGCTCGCCGCACTGGAGCGGGCCGGTAGTCCTGTATCCAGAACATTCGACTGCTCGTGCGAGGATTCCCCCAATATCGGCGATCTCGTCACTTCCGGGGTCGCCCGCCTCGTCGTCCATCGGCGGCGATGGCACGCTCAATTCTGTCATTTCTCTGCTTCGGGGCTGGGACGGGGAAGTGCTGCCGCTTCCGGGGGGAACGGCGAACCTGCTCTGCCACCGTTTGTTCGAACAGGTGGAGACAGACGCGATAATCGATGCTCTCGGCCATGGTGCGCTGGAGCGGCTGGAGCTCGACTGCATAAAAGGGCGCAGCTGGATCGCCTTGTCCGAAATTCTGGGCGGGCCCGGTGCATTATGGGCCGATGTCCGCGAGGAAATGCGCGACTGGGATGTGGCCGATACGATTGCGAAATCGCTGGAGGCGATCGCGACGAGCCGCGACGGCCCTCTGGTGCGCGTATATTCGGGGCAAGAGGAACTCGGCCGCGAGCGCGGCTATGCAGGCGTTCGCCTGTCCACGAATGGCGATGCCCTAACCGTGCAGGCTTACCGGATCGAAAGTCTGTCCGAATTCGCGGCGCAGGGCGCGGCGATCCTGGGGCATAATTTCCGCGACCGGGCCGCACGATGTGCTGGGCCATGAAAAAGCGATCACTCTGCGTTCAACGGGCGATGCCGCCCATCGAACTGATGATCGATGGCGAGCGGTTCGACGGGCGGAAGCGAGGAACATTTTACCCTTGCCCCGCTGGGCGTTGCGCTGCTTGGGTCGAAGGCATGACCACCGTTTCCGACACGACTATGCTCTTTCACCTCTCCGACATCCATTTCGGGCTGGAGGACAATCAGGCGCTCGACTGGGTGAAACAGGAGATCGCCGAGCGCCGACCCGAGCCGTCGCGATAACCGGCGATCTCACCATGCGGGCGCGCCACTCCGAATTCGCGGCCGCGACGCGCTGGATCAACGCGCTGGGCGTGCCGGTTACGGTGGAGGTCGGCAATCACGACATGCCCTATTTCAACCCGATCGAGCGGTTTCTTCGCCCGTATAAGCGGTTCAGGGGGATGGCAGGACGTGGTCGAAAAGCGAGATCGACCTGCCCGGCATCGCGATCATCCCGCTCAAGACGGCGGTCCGCGCGCAGCCGCGCCTGAATTGGTCGAAAGGCTGGGTGACGGACCGGGCCCTGGACAAGTGCCTCGTCGGCAATCGACGCATTGCCCGCCGGAACGCAGGCGCTGGTCGCCGTGCATCACCCCTTGCGGGAAGTGGGCACGCAAGGGACCGCGCTCACCAGAAACGGCCTCAAGGCCCTTACCGAGCTTGCGAAGCGCCCGGTCGCTGGCGGTCCTGTCGGGCCATGTGCACGATGCGTTCGACCTGATGGAAGAAACGGTCGCACGGCTCCGTCCGGATGATCGGCGCCGGCACGCTGTCGCAAACGCACACGCTCGACCCCGCCCAGCTTCAACGAACTGCGCTGGGACGGCACGCGGCTGAAGGTAACGGTGCGCAATCTGCGACGATGTCGCGACGACCGATATGCTGATCGACGACGTGCCCGAAGATGCCGTGCCGCCGCGCGGACCGGGCGATCCTGTCGCGCCGGTCAACCAGGTGCCGCGGACCGATCCGCCGGTCTGGTAATCTGCGACGATCCTGAGAAGGGTGCGCAAAGAAAAAGGGCGACCCCCTTGCAGGGGCCGCCCTCTTTTGGTGATTGAACAGGCCCGGAGGCCCGGTAACTTTAGCGCTTCGAGAACTGGAAGCTCTTGCGTGCCTTGGCCGGCCGTACTTCTTACGCTCGACCACACGGCTGTCGCGGGTCAGGAAGCCTGCCGCCTTGACCGTGGAGCGAAGCTCCGGCTCGTAGCGGGTCAGTGCCTGGCTGATGCCGTGCTTTACCGCACCGGCCTGGCCGGACAGACCGCCGCCGCGGACGGTGGCGATCACGTCGTACTGGCCTTCACGCTCGGTGATGGTGAAGGGCTGGTTGATGATCAGACGCAGGGTCGGACGCGCGAAATACGTTTCCTGATCCTTGCCGTTGACGTGATCTTGCCCTTGCCCGGCTTGATCCACACGCGGGCCACGGCGTCCTTGCGGCGACCGGTGGCATAGGCGCGGCCATGATGCGTCCAGTTCCTGCTCGCGCAGCGGCGTGGCGGGATTGTTCGCGATAGCCTTGGCATCGGCGTCGGGCGTATCGCCCGCGATTTCGCCCAGATCGGCAAGGTCGGTGACCGTTTTTCTCGGTCAGCTTCCGGAGCCTTTGCCGTCGGCCTTCGGCTCTTCAGCCTTGGCCGCGCTTCGGGAGCGGTTTCTTCCGTCTTCGGAGCTTCTGCCTCGGCACCCTTGGTTTCGGGCGTTTCGGTGTTCTCTTCGGGTGTCTTGTCGTCGGCCATTATACGGAAGCCTTGTTCTTGCGGTTCATCGAAGCAACATCGAGCATCTTCGGCTTCTGGCCGTCATGCGGATGCTCGGTGCCGTTGTAGAGGTGCAGGGCGCGCATCTGGTCGCGGCCCAGCGGTCCGCGCGGAATCATGCGCTGCACGGCCTTTTCAAGCACGCGCTCGGGGAAGCGGCCTTCCAGCACCTTCGCCGGAGTCGTTTCCTTGATGCCGCCGGGGTGGCCGGTGTGCTTGTAATAGGTCTTGTCGGTCATCTTCTTGCCGGTGAACTTCACCTTGTCGGCATTGATGACGATGACGTGGTCGCCGCAATCGACATGCGGGGTGTAGCTCGGCTTGTGCTTGCCGCGCAGGATGTTGGCGATGATCGCTGCGAGACGGCCGACGACCAGGTTTTCGGCATCGATAATGTGCCAGTTCTTTTCGACCTCGGCCGGCTTGATCGACCGGGTCGCCTTGGTGAGCGCCTTCATGGCTGTGAAATCCTTATGTATCTGTCTTGGAAGCAGGCCCCGCAAAAGAAGCCCCTGGGCACAGCGTCTGCCATATCCCGATCCGGGCGGGCAAATGGCTGTGAACGGCGTCTAAGTCAAGCTGGAAGCGGCTTTGCGTGGAGGTAACATGATACCGCAAGGATCGACGCTATGTTTTCGTGCGCTCCAGCACCCAGGTTTCGACCGACGATCGTTCGGTCTCGCCGGTGCGCGTAACAATGCTGCGCCTTGCCTCCTTCAGCAGGCCGTCGGCACCTGTCGTCGTGGCCGTTTGCTCGATCATCACCGATCCTTTCGCGCCGCCGGGCAGGTCGAGTGCGATCTCCTGTCGGTCGCTGCGAATCGCGGGGTAAAAAAGGTCGCGTGGTACCTGGCCAAGATATTGGGAGGTTGCGGCAGCCACCTGTCTGACGAAGTCGCTCATTATATCCGCGGCTTCAGGGTCCGATTCGATCGTCGCAATAATATCCAGCGCGGCCCTGCCCGCATCTGCCAAAGCCGGGGCTGCATTCGCGCCGCCGTTCGGAGACAGAAGACCGTCCGCCGAAATGGTCACGGGAAACATCCCGTCCTCTACCCTTTGCTCTTCAATCGCAGCCAGAGGGGCCAGAGCTGGCGGAGCCTGAACCTGCACGCCGCTTTGCGTGCCATCGACGGTCGTGCCGTCGCCCGCGGCAGTAAAGCGAACATCCCAGCACCGCTCGACCGTCAGCATCTCGCCGCCGCGCAGCGACCGCTCCAGTGTTCGGCAAAGCTCGTATGAGCCGGCAGGCAAAGGTTTTGCCTGCGCGGGCTGATGGAGCATCGCAGTTAGCGCCATAACGGCGACCAAGACTGGTTTGCCGGTCATGCGCAGCCCGGCATTATGCCAGGGATGAAAGTCCGCTTTTTTTGCATAACCCCAGCTATATCATGGGGATGCAGTTCCTCAAGCCGGATGGACGATGCGGGAAACTAGGCTGCGTTGGCTGGCCGCCCGTAGATATTCGCCGCCCAGGCGAAGGCCGCAACCAGCAGGGCTCCGACGAGCTGGTGCAAGACCGCGATCCACAACGCCACGCCGGTCATCACGGTCGCAATGCCCAGCAGCATCTGTGTGCCGAGCAGGGCATTGAGCGCGATGGACGCGCGCCTGTCCAAAGCCTTCACTTGCCGGGCAAACAGCAACAGTGCGGCAAAAGCGATCCACGCCCACCAGCGGTGGATCCAGTGAATCAGGAAAGGATCATGCGTGATCGCGTACCAGAGCCCGTTGCCCGAACCATACTCCGGTACGAACCGCTCCTGCATAAGTGGCCAGCTGTCCGACACCAGCCCTGCATTAAGGCCGGCAACCCACGCGCCCGAACAAGATCTGGATGAAAAGAATGATCGCTGTCGCAGAGGACGCTACCCGAAGGCGGGAGGGGCGATGCTCGCCAGTGCGCGCCAGATGCCTGAGATCGAGGGCGGTCCAGACCAGGCCGGCCAGTGTGAACAGCGCGGTGAGCAAATGGATCGACAGCCAGAAATGGCTCACATCGGTCATCTGGCCGGACAAACCGGAGCGGACCATGAACCAGCCAAATGCCCCTTGCAGCGCGCCGAGCGAAAGGAGCGCCACCAGCCGCAGCTTGTATCCGGCAGGGATCATTTTCCGGACCCAGAAATACGCCAATGGCAGAGCAAAGGCGAGGCCGATCAGCCGGCCGATGAAGCGGTGAAACCACTCCCAGAAATAGATGAACTTGAAGTCGGCCAGCGTCATCCCTGTCACCGCTGCCTCGTACCGGTATTCCGGCGTCGCACGATATTCGGCGAATTCTGCAAGCCAGGCTTCCTCGCTCAGCGGCGGAAGCGTGCCGGTGACCGGCTGCCACTGGGTAATCGACAGCCCCGATTCGGTGAGGCGCGTAATTCCGCCGACAAAGACAATCGTCACGACCATGCAGGCGACGAAAAGGAGCCAGCGCACGAGCAAGTCGGGCCGGGCGGTGCCTGGCGAATCGGCTGGGGAAGGGCGGAACTGTGCGGCAGAGGTGGCCATGTGATGTCTAGTGGGGTGCGTTTCGCGCACTTGCAAGACGGCGCAAGGCCCGTGTCGCAGCGCCCTTGCGCGGAATCAATCGCTTGCGAAACGATACACTATTACATATCTGGAAGTCCGAATGACACGCTCACTCAACCCGACCCGCCAACGTCTGGACCGGGCAGGTATCGTCCTGTCGGGCCTGTGCGCTGTGCATTGTCTGGCGAGTATCGCGGTCGTTTCGGCCCTTGGTTTGGGCGGGCAGTGGTTCTTCGCGCCGGAAATCCACCGATGGGGGCTGCTTGTCGCCCTGATCATTGCCGCGGTCACGATCGGGTGGGGTGCACTGCGCCATCGCCGCCGCGCACCGTTCGTCGTTGCCATGATGGGCCTTACTTTCATGGGCGGCGCACTGGCGGCACCGCATGGATGGGAAGAAGCCGTTCTGACCATCATCGGCGTCGCGCTGGTCTCGCTCGGGCCACATACTGAACCTGCGTCCGCACTTGTCAGGCGCGCGCTGACCGCTATCTCGCCCTGCATGAGCGAGACACAAAGCCTTTCCATCACCGTCACCGTCAATGGCGACAGCCGCAGCACATCTGCACGCACCGTCGCCGACCTCGTGCGCGAGCTCGACCTCGACCCTGCAAAGGTTGCGGTTGAGCATAATGGCGAAATCGCCCCGCGCTCGACGCTTGGCGACGTTCCGCTGGCCGCAGGCGACGTGCTGGAAATCGTCCACTTCGTAGGCGGCGGCGATCACGCGGCCGATCGGGATTCGGCGACACCTGGACTGTCGCAGGCCGCACCTTCACCTCGCGGCTGATCGTCGGGACGGGCAAGTACAAGGATTTCGAGCAGAACGCGGCGGCCCTGAAGGCCAGCGGCGCCGAGATTGTCACGGTCGCCGTGCGACGGGTCAATGTCAGCGATCCCAAGGCGCCGATGCTGACCGACTTCATCGATCCGAAGGAAACGACCTATCTGCCCAATACGGCAGGGTGCTTCACCGCAGACGATGCCATCCGCACGCTGCGGCTGGCCCGCGAGGCCGGCGGCTGGGATCTGGTGAAGCTGGAAGTGCTGGGCGAGGCGCGAACGCTCTATCCCGATATGCGCGAAACGCTGAAAGCGACCGAGGTGCTGGCCAAGGAAGGCTTTCTGCCGATGGTCTATTGCGCCGACGATCCCATCGCCGCGCAGCAGCTTGAAGAAGCGGGCGCGGTTGCCATCATGCCGCTCGGCGCACCGATCGGCTCGGGCCTCGGTATCCAGAACCGCGTCACGATCCGTCTGATCGTCGAAGGTGCGAAGGTTCCAGTGCTCGTCGACGCCGGTGTCGGCACGGCAAGCGACGCGGCGGTCGCGATGGAGCTTGGCTGTGATGGCGTTCTCATGAACACTGCCATTGCAGAGGCGAAAGACCCGATCCGCATGGCCCGCGCGATGAAGCTGGCGGTCGAGGCCGGGCGCCATGCCTATTTATCGGGTCGGATGGCGACCCGCAAATATGCGGATCCGAGCAGCCCGCTGGCAGGGTTGATCTAGCGACTTGGATCGCTCTGCGACGAGCGGTTCGTCGCGTTTTCAGGAGCTTACGCTCGATTTGGGCATTTTGTCATAGAGCCGCCATCCTGCGGCTTGCCGCTCGAAGGTCTCCCCCATCTTCTAGCGCGCCACACAAAGCAGGAGAATGAAAATGGGCGAGATGAAAGACAAGGCCAAGGGCATCGTGAATGAGGCAGTCGGCAATGTGAAGCAGGCTTCCAGCGATCCGAAAACCCGGGCCGAAGGCAAGGCGCAAGAGCGCAAGGGCGAAGCACAGAACCTCAAAGGTGAAGTGAAGGGTGCTCTGGGCGACAAGGTCTGATTTCAGACTAGAAAACGAGAACGGGCGGCGAAGTGATTCGCCGCCCGTTCTTTATGTTCCACTTCGATGGAGCGTCGTCCCCACGCTCACCCCGAACGTTAGCCGGGTATTACCGCCTGCGCTGCCTGACCGTCGCCCTCGGGTGCGGCGATGATGTCGCGGGTGATGCGGCCCTTGGCGACCGTGTTGGTCCGTTCGCTGCCGACAACCGAGCGGATGCCCGGAGCAGCTTCGCCAGCGCGGTCGAGGACGCTCGTTTCCACGCTGGAACGCGCGGCAGGGCCGCCGAACAGGACGTCGAGCGCCTGTTCCTGTGAAGTGTTGCCGACCGGGCGCGGCGCGCCTTCGGAAGGCGGCACGAGGTTGAAGTCCGGCGGAACCACCAGCGGCGCCTGACGCTGCACGGCAAATTCGTCGGGACGGTCGCGGTCCAGCAGGCCGCCGCTGCTGCAACCGGCCATGGCGAGCGTCGAGAGGGCCAGAATGGCGGATTTCGTCAGGGTACGCATCAATTCGTCTCCGGAGACGCCGTTTCGGCGTCCTTTGGTGTGTCCTCTTCACTGTCGCGCAGGAAGAAGGAGCGGGCAAGGATTATCAACACGCCGATGGTGATGGCCGCATCGGCGACGTTGAAGATCAGGAAGGGGCGAAACTCGCCGATATGCAGGTCGGCATAGTCGATCACGTAGCCCCAGGTGTAGCGGTCGTAGATATTGCCGAGCGCGCCGCCGAGAATGAGCGAGAGGCCCAGAATGTCGCCCATCGCCTTCTCGCGCATCATCCAGATGCCGACGACGACAGCGATCAGTGCGGTGACGAGCACCAGGATCCAGCGCATTTCCACGCTGGTCGCTTCGAACATTCCCAGCGAGACGCCGAAATTCTGGGTCCAGCGCAGGTCGAAGAACGGGATCAGTTCGATCACGCCCTTTTCGCGCAGTTCCAACGGCACGCGCACCAGCCATTTGATGTACTGGTCAGCCGCCGCAGATAATCAGCGCAAGGGCAAGGCCGATCAGGCGGTTCTTCGTGAACAGGCCGCTCATGCCAGCACCCCTTCACAGCGATCGCACAGCGCGCCGTCTTCCTCGACGGAAGGCAGCAGCCGCCAGCAGCGCCCGCATTTGCTTTGGGAAGACCTCGTTACCGTCACGCTGTCTCCATCGCTGCGTGCGACTGACGCGCAAATGAACAGCTCTGCCAGGGCTTCGTCGGTGAAGCCTTCGGGAACGGCCGATGATGGCACGACAACGTCGGCTTCGTTGCTCGACCGGATGGTTTTTTCGCGGCGCAGCGGTTCGATGGCTTCGGTCACCCGCTCGCGAAGATCCCGCAGTTTTTCCCAGCGTTTGGCATCGGCGGTTACCGCTGGCACTTGCGGCCATTCCAGCAGGTGGACGCTGCCGCCGTCGGGGTAGCGTGTGCCCCAGACTTCCTCGGCGGTGAACACCAATACCGGTGCGGCGTAGCGGACCAGTGCATGGAACAGCAGGTCGAGCACGGTGCGGTAGGCATTGCGAACCGGACTGTCCGCCCCATCGCAATACAGCGTGTCCTTGCGGATATCGAAGAAGAACGCACTCAGATCGTCATTGCAGAAATCGACCAGCAGGCGGGTGTAGGTGTTGAAGTCGTAATCGTTTGCAGCCTGCTTCAGCCTGCCGTCCAGATCGGCCAGCAGGGCGAGGACATAGACCTCCAGCTCGGGCACTTCGCCCGCATCGCTCGTGTCGCCGACGAAGCCGTCGAGCGCGCCGAGCAGATAGCGGAAGGTATTGCGCAGGCGGCGATACTGGTCGCCCACGCCCTTCAGGATCTCGTCGCCGATGCGGTGGTCTTCGGTGTAATCGACGCTCAGCGCCCAGAGGCGGATGATGTCGGCGCCGTACTGCTCCATGACCTTGAGCGGATCGACGGTATTGCCGAGGCTCTTGGACATTTTCAGACCCTTGGGGTCCATCGTGAAGCCGTGGGTCAGCACCGTTTCGTAAGGCGCGCGTCCGCGTGTGCCGCAGCTTTCGAGCAGCGAGGACTGGAACCAGCCGCGATGCTGGTCGCTGCCTTCGAGATAAAGATCGGCGGGGCTGAGCGCAGTTCGGGCCATTCGTCCGATTCCAGCACGAAGGCATGGGTCGAGCCGCTGTCGAACCAGACGTCGAGAATGTCGGTGACCATCTCGTAATCGTCAGGGTTGCGATCCGGACCGAGAAATTCCGCGGCGCGGCTTTCTTCCCATGCATCGACCGTTTCGGCGGCGATAGCGGTCTGGATGCGGTGGTTGACTTCCGGATCGACCAGCAACTCGCCGGTTTCGCGGTGGACGAACAGCGCGAGCGGGCACGCCCCAGGCGCGCTGGCGGCTGATCAGCCAGTCGGGGCGGCCCTCGACCATGGAGCGCAGGCGGTTGCGGCCCTTCTCCGGCACGAAGCGCACGCGCTCGATTTCGGACAGGGCGCGCTCGCGCAGGGTGGGGGAGGCGCACAGGGTCTCGTCGGCAGGATCGATAGCCCCGCCTTCGCCTTCCCAGCTTTTCTCCGCCGGTGTCTTGGGGGAGATGTGCTCCAGTTCTTCGTCAATCGCGATGAACCACTGGGGGGTGCAGCGATAGACGACCTTGGCCTTGGAGCGCCATGAATGCGGGTAGCTGTGGTGGTAATCCGCGCTGGCGCTAGAGCAGCGCGCCCGCTTCGCGCAGATCGTTGCAGATCGGCCCGTCGGGCGCGTTGAAAGGTTTGTTGATGACGCTGCGGCGGCGGTCATCGTCTCCGCCCAGCCACAGCCAGTCGTCGCGGTAGCGCCCGTCGCCCATGACGGCGAAGACCGGATCGATGCCGTTCGCCTTGCACAGATCGAAATCGTCCTCGCCGTGATCGGGCGACATATGGACGATGCCGGTGCCGCTGTCGGTGGTGACGAAATCGCCCGCGAGCATGGGGCGCGGCTTGGCGTAGAACCCGCCGAGATGGTGCATCGGGTGGCGGACGATGGTTCCGGCTAGGTCGGAGCCTTTGCCGCGCCAAGCTACATTAGCTGCTGGAGGGGTCGCGGGGGTCAGGTCGAGGCCGTATGCCCCCTCGTTCGCGGAAGGGACTTTCGCCAATCTGGACATGAAATCGTCGTAAAGATTCCAAGCAATTAGCCGAACTGCACCGAAGAACCTAACCGCGACATACTCGATATCCGGCCCATAGGCCAAAGCCTGATTAACCGGGATCGTCCAAGGCGTCGTCGTCCAGATAACCGCATGCGCGCCGACCAGTTCGGGGATACCGCTCTCGACAATCTCGAACGCCACATCGATCTGCGGGCTGTCGGTCAGGTCCTGATATTCGACCTCGGCATCGGCCAGCGCGGTTTCTTCCACCGGGCTCCACATCACCGGCTTTGCGCCGCGATAGAGCTGGCCGGTCTCGGCGAATTTGTGCAGTTCGGCGACAATCGCGCCTTCCGCTTCGGGGCGCATGGTCAGGTAGGGCTTGTCCCACCGGCCCTGAATGCCGAGGCGTTTTAACTGCTCGCGCTGAACATCGACCCATTTCTGGGCGTATTCGCGGCATTCGGCGCGGAATTCCTTGGGCGGAACCTCTTTCTTGTCGCGCTTCTTCTTGCGGTAGAGTTCCTCCACCTTCCATTCGATCGGCAGGCCGTGGCAATCCCAGCCCGGCACGTAGGGCGCGTCCTTGCCCATCAGGCTCTGCGTGCGAACGACCGTATCCTTCAGCACATGGTTCAGCGCATGGCCGATATGCATGTCGCCATTGGCGTAGGGCGGGCCGTCGTGGAGGATGAACTTCTCGCGTCCGGCGCGGGTTTCGCGCAGTTCCTCGTACAGCTTCTCGTCCTGCCAGCGGGCCAGAATACCCGGCTCCTTCTGCGGCAGACCCGCCTTCATGGGGAAGTCGGTCTTCGGCAGGAAGACGGTGTTTTTATAGTCGGGAGCTTCGGACATAGTGGGACGGGCGGTTAGGGCATAACGCGAGGCGGATAAAGCCTGCTGATGCGTGTCAGCTACGAAGCTGTGCGATCACCTGTTTCAGGTGCGCGCGCCAGTCGGGCCGCTCGATGCCGAAAGCGGCGGTCGTGGCGCTGCAATCCATCCGCGAATTGAGCGGGCGGGTGGCAGGCGTGGGATAGCCGCTGGTCGGGATATCCTCGACGCTCACGGCCTCGCCCGCTTCGGCAAAAACCGCGCGCGCAAAGTCCGCCCAGGTCGTGTCCGGCGTCGCCGGCGAAGTGGTAGGTGCCCGACTTCTCCGGAGTGTCAGCAAGTTGGCGTGCGATCGTGTGGCACGCCTCTGCGATGGCGGCAGCAGGCGTCGGGCCGCCATGCTGGTCGCCCACCACGGTCAAGGCATCGCGCGTTTCGGCAAGCCGCAGCATCGTCTTCACGAAATTATTGCCGTGGGCGGAGAAGACCCAGCTCGTCCGCAGGATCGCATAGGCTCCGCCAGCGGCGCGCACGGCGTCCTCGCCCGCCAGCTTGGTGCGGCCATAAGCGCCCAGCGGGCCGGTGGGATCGGAAGGCGCGAACGGCGTCTCGCCTCCGCCTTCGAATACGTAATCGGTCGAGATGTGGACAAAGGGGACGCCCTTCGCCGCTGCGGCCTGCGCCATCGCGGCAGGCGCATCGCCATTGATGACCTGTGCGCGCGCCTCGTCCTCCTCCGCCTTGTCGACGGCGGTGTAGGCAGCCGCATTGATGACGGCTGTGCAGTCCGATTCACCGATCAGGTTCGCGCAAGCCTCGGGATTTTCCAGATCGGCCTCGGCGCGGGACAGCGAGCGCACGCCGTCCAGCTTGGCCAATTCGATGCCGACTTGCCCGGTGCTGCCGAAGACGAGAATGGTCACTGCCTCAGGCCTTGGTGCCGAGCCGCTGGCCGACGCCGGTGCGTTCCTGCAAGGGCCGCCACCAGTCCTCGTTTTCCAGGTACCAGTCGACGGTCGCGGACAGGCCTTCTTCCAACGTCACGGAAGGACGCCAGCCAAGCTCGCTGCGGATGCGTTCCGGATCGATGGCATAGCGCATGTCGTGGCCCGGACGGTCGGTGACGAAAGCGATCTGTTCTTCGCGGCGGACGTTCGCAGGGCGCTTTTCATCCAGCAGGCGGCAGATCGTGCGCACGATGTCGATGTTCTTCGCCTCGTTCTCGCCGCCGATATTGTAGGTGCGGCCGACCTTGCCCTTGCCCAGTACGGTCAGCAGCGCGTCGGCGTGATCTTCCACATAAAGCCAGTCGCGCACATTCTCGCCCGCGCCGTAAACCGGAATTTCCTCGCCCGCGAGTGCGCGCAAGATCACGACCGGGATCAGCTTCTCGGGGAATTGATACGGTCCGTAATTGTTCGAGCAATTGGTGACGATCACCGGCAGGCCATATGTTTCCCCCCATGCCCGCGCCAGATGGTCGCTGGCAGCCTTGCTGGCGCTGTAGGGGCTGCGCGGGTCGTAAGGCGTGTCTTCGGTGAACATGCCGGTTTCGCCCAGCGAACCATACACCTCGTCGGTCGAGACGTGGTGGAAGCGGAAACTGTCTGGCTTGCCCGCCTCGCTCCAATAAGCGCGTGCGGCCTCCAGCAGGTGGAACGTGCCCATGACATTGGTATCGATGAAGGTGCCGGGGCCGTCGATCGAGCGATCGACATGGCTTTCGGCTGCCAGATGCATAATCGCATCGGGTTGGAAGCCGCCGATGACCCGGTCGAGCGAATCGCGATCGCGAATATCGACCTGCGAGAAGCTGTAATGCTCATTGGTCGAAACGCTCGCCAGATTGTCGAGGCAGGCGGCGTAGGTCAGCGAATCGAGTGCGCAGACATCGTGGCCTGCCGCAATGGCCTGCCGCGTGACGGCGGAACCGATGAACCCGGCCGCGCCGGTTACTAGAAGTCTCATGTATCAGCTTTCGGATGGGTTGGCGTAGGTGAAGGGTGTGCCGGCGTCAGCCATGGACGGCGCGGCGGCATCTTTCGCGGAGAGGACTGCATCTTCGCGCGCAATGCCCCAGTCGATGGCGAGATCAGGATCGTCGAACCGGATCGTACCGTCGCATTCCGGCGCGTAAAAGTCGGAGCATTTGTAAAGCAGCTGGGTGTCGGCCTCCAGCGCGACAAATCCGTGCAGGAATCCGGCCGGAATAAATAGCTGGCGGCCATTTTCTGCCGAAAGTTCGACCACGACATGCTGGCCGAATGTCGGCGAACCTTCGCGGAAATCGACCGCCACATCGCGCACCGCGCCTGCCGCGACGCGTACCAGCTTGGCCTGCGCGTGCGGCGGACTTTGATAATGAAGACCGCGCACGGTCCCGACCTCGCGGCTGAGTGAGTGGTTGTCCTGCACGAAGTCGCAGGCGATGCCCGCATCGGCGAGGGCGCGCTTCGAATATACTTCGCTGAACCAGCCGCGATCGTCTTCGAAACGGCGCGGGGACAGGATGAGGCAACCTTGGAGGGTGGTCTGGTCGACCTGCATGGGCGTAAACGGTCCTTGGCCGGGTTAGTTTGCTTGCGGTGTGGGCGGCAGCGGTTGCTGGCCTCTGGGCGGAACGTGAGACGGCGTGACTGACGCAGGCGAGCGCTGCCCGCGCGGCGCTGCCCGTTGTATCTGCCGCACATGCATATGCGCGCGGCGTCGCTCGGTCAGTCCATAGATCAGCGCGGCATAGACGATCGAGAATGAGGGCGTTGCCAAGTAAAGCTGACCGAGGAAACAGAAGAATGCCGAAGCCGTCAGCAAACCAACCTGCTGGTGCGAGAAGTCGACGAGGAAGCGCTTGATGAACAGCAGGATGATCGGGATCGAGAACAGTCCGGCCTGCACGAAGATAAGCCCGAACCCCGACGCCGCGCCGCCTTCCGACAGATTGAAGACCCAGCCATTCTCGACAAGTATCGTCGCGCGCATTTCCAGCCAGGCCTGCCACGATATTCCCGAAGGCAGCAATCCGCCTCTCAGCGTTTCCCAGATCGGCAGAAAGATGCCGCTCAGGCGGGCGTTCGCGCTGGCATCCGAAACGAGCACGTCGGTCCCGCTATAGAGCGCACGGTCGATCAACGCGACGAGACGCGAATCTCCCGAGAGGATGTAAGGCAGGAATGAGCTGAGCAGCATGCCGAAGACCGCGAGCAGGAAGAACCAGCTCCGCTTGAGCGGAGCGCTGAGGGCCCAGATGAGGGTTCCTGCTGCGAGGGCCAGAACGGCGAAGGATGAGCCTGCGAGAAGGACAGCAGCGCCAATGGCAAGGCCGACGACGATCCGGTTGCCGCGCAGCAGCATCAGCGCCGTCGCCATACTGACCAGATGTAGCGCATGGTGGGTCGGCTCGGGCGCAAAGCCCAGAACCCCGCGGCCCGAGGCCGCGATATTGACCGACAGATCCTCACTCTGCGTGACGAGGAAGTTGAGGAATGTCAGGCTGATGAAGCGCTGGATCGCCCCCACGATGACCCATGCGATGATCGCCCAGCTCAGCAGTCGCCGCGCCATCGCCGGGCGGTTTCGCATCACGTAGAATAGCGGCGGCACGACCAGCAGCGGCGTCAGATAGCTGACAAGGTACAGCAGTTCGCGGGGATCCACCCCCTGCGGCACCTCGATGAAGAACATGACAGCGCCGATCAGCCCAAGATAGATCAGCGCTATCCGGTCATATTTCGGAATTTGCAAGAGCGACATGGGTACGAGGGCAAGGAACAGCGCGCTCGTGATGATGGCATAGGGCTGGTTGTACGTTTCCAGCGGATAGAGCTGGGTAAACGGGAACATCGCGAATACGAAGACAGCAAGGGCAATGAAATAGGCCATGTGTCAGTGGGTTCGCAGTGTCGCTTCTTGTGTTGAGCGGGCGGAAGACATCCGCGTGCCGCCAGCCGGGGTATTCGTCGCCGCTATAGGCCAGCGGCATCGCGTGCGCCACCCTGCCGGTCGCGTGCATTTCTCAAGGAGCGATAGGCGACCAGCATATAGGCAGCGCGCAAGCTTTCCCCCAGCGCCACGCCTGCGACAAAGCCTGCCGCGCCCGCCCCGGTCAGGGACGCGATCAGGAAACCGGAATACGTCGCGGCGGCAGACAGGATCGAACCGCGCAGCACATCGCGTTCGCCGTCCAGCGCCAGAAGGACGAAGGAAAGCTGCATGTGAAATGCCGCCAGCATCGCGATGGCCGTCAATCCGATAGCGACCGGGCCCAGACCGTATCCGGACCAGAATTGCCGCGCCTCCGGTATGGCCAGACTGATCAGAAACGCTGCAAAGGAACCTGCTGCGAGGAGCGCGATGAGCAGTGCAGGGACGACCAAGTGGCGCAGCAACCCGGTCTCGCCGCGCTGGGCCAGCTTGATGATCAGCGGGCCCTCCCTCTGCGCGACCGAGCCTGCGAACATCTGCGCGACCTGCACGAACACCATGGCGACGGCATAGGCACCCGCCATGGCCGCATCGGCGATCAGGGCGATAAATCCGCGCCCGCCGAAAGGCACGAAGCTGCCGACAAGATTGGACGCATAAAGCGTGCGCCCTTCACCGATTGCCGTGGTGCGTTCGGCAAAGTCGGCCGTATTCTCGCCGGCTGCGATCTCGCTGCGTACCGCGAGCCACGACCAGACAGCGACGAGCGATTGGGCGACCAGTTCTCCTGCCAGCGCCCATTCCCACCCAGCCACAGCGGCCAGAGGCGCTGCGATAAGAAGCGCGAGGCCCGAACGCGCAGTGGTGAATGCCAGAAGTTTCCGCATCGACCCCACCGCCCGCAAGCCTGAGGCGGTGAGGAGGAGAATGGCGCCGGGCAGGATCAGGAGCGAGCCAAGCGTGATGCCCGCAGCGGTCGGCGCACCGGTGAAGCCGCCAAGATATGCAAACGCCGCCGCAAGCACCCCTGCCACGGACAAGGCAACGCCCCGTCCGGCCAGTACCCGCATGGCCCCCGAATAGTCGCTGCGCAGGAAGGCGAAGCCGCCGGTTTCCCATGCCCGCGGCCAGGATTTCGTCGTGCGCTCTATCCGTCCGAAACTGATGAAGATCGTCGCGACGACAGCGATACCCATGAAGGCCGCATATCGGCCGAAATCCGCCGGTTCCAGCAGGACTGCAAGAAGCAGAGTCTTCAGTAGTCCGATCGCCGCTGCGGCCGATATCGCGATCGGGAACAGCAGCTTGTGCGAGACGGCCTTCAAGCGAGACCGACCAGCCGTTTCAGGAGGCTTTCATCGAGATCGGGCCGAAGGGCAATCGCGCTTTGCAGGATCGCCTCGGCATTGTCCGACACGGCCTTGTCGGGCTTTGTATAAGGCATGTCGGAATTAAACGTCAGAAAAACCGCCATCCGTTCGCGCCGGCAGCGGCTGCCGTAATGATAGCAGGCAGCCGGATCGACAAAGACGGTTGATCCGGCCTCGCCGTAGAAACGATGAATTTCGCCGTCGCCCAGTTCAGCTTCGAAGGTCGGATCGTCGATGCGCCGGATGACAGGCGATGGCGCTATACGGCGCGTGTCGTCCTTGCCGACATAGACGAAGGGGCCTGCGTCCTCGTCCAGCACATCGTTCAGATAGGTGATCGCATGGAAGCTGCGCGAATCGTCATAATCGCGGTGCCAGTACTGGCTTTCCGAAAGGGTCTTGCCGTCGCGGGCGGGCGAATAGAGCAGATTGATCCCGTCCATCCGGCAGCGACCGTCGAAATAATCGAGCGCAACATCAATGAGGTCGGGCCGGAATATCCAGCGCAGCAGGGGATTGTCGGCGGTATAATCCTCTGCCCGCGCAAGGTTCACGTGGGGGCGGTTCGCCGGAATGTCCGCAAGTGGGGGAATGCGCTGTTCGTAGAATGCGCGCGTATCGGCAATCAGATCGGCAGGCATGACCGGGCCGGTGGCAAAGCCGGTCTGCTCGACTTCGCTGCTTGCGGCAAGCCTGCCGGCGGCGCGCGGTGATTGGGTGCGGCCCGGGCGCAGGAAGCGCAGCCGGCCCATCTTGCGGACAGGGACCAGCCTCCATCTCAGGAAACTTGCGACGCTGCGAAGCGAACCGGCACTGGCCATCGTGATTACTGCCTCGAATCCTTGCTCGTGGCGGAGGGCTCCGCCTGAGCAGGGTTCTTAGCCGATCGCGCCCAGGCAAGCGAGACTTCGTCCGATATCTTGCGTGCGGGACAGCCGGCATAGGTTCCGGGTTCCGTAATGTCCCGGTTCACGAGCGACATCGCGCCCACCACCACATTGTCGCAGATCGTCACCGGACCGATCACCACCGTGTTGCTCCCGATGACCACATTGTGCCCGAAATCGAATACGCGCTTTTCAGCATGGCGGGCCAGATATTCGGCATCGTCCGGTGCCTTGCCGACGAATTTGACCCCGGCATTCACGACCAGCGTGCCGCGCGAACGGATGCCGTTCCCCCCGAGCAGAACGCCAAGTGGGTGGCCGATACGCAAATCCGGCACGAAGACGTTCCGGCTGGCTCCGTCCAGATTGTAGAAGACCAGCACGATCCGGTCGACGATCATGGACAGCGGCAACCCGATGACAGGCAGCCTGTTACCAAGCCAGTGGCCTAGGCCGATCCAGAAGCGGATGTGCGAGTCCAGCGACCAGAGAGCGAGAAGCGCGCGCTTCACCGCGGTGTGCCCTGCTGTTCGCTGATCCGCATCAAGGTGTCGACCGTCTCGGCGGCGCGGCCGAAATCGGTCTTGCCGCGCATGAATTGTCCCTCGACGCAGTAGGCATTCATGAAATCACCGTACCACGCGGTCAGCTCGTCTTCGGACGTCGCGGGTGCGTCCCAGTCGATCGCGAATGTGCTCCAGTCATCGATCGGCGTCACACCGGGCAGGTTCCGGAAATGCGGCTGCCCCACGACATAGGCAGGGCGCCCATAGAGCACGGCTTCCATCACGGCGGCCGATCCGATGCTGACAAGCGCGCTCGGCATGGCGAGCAGCTTGCTCATCTTGACCGTGCCGTGGATGCGTTTGACCCGCTTGTTTTTCAGCAATTCCTGCCACTTGGCATGCTGCAGCGCGCCCGGCTGCGAAGGATGCTCCTTGAGCAGCAGCACCGTATCGGCGGGCAGACGCTCGAACGCCTCCATCGCAAGGCTCAGCTGATTGGTGAAAGAAGACCAGTAGCTGATGACGGCTTCCGGTTCGTAATGGACGGGATAGATCAGGCATTTGACACCCGATGCAGCGATCTCGTCCGGATCGTCGTATCGTGCAGTCACCGACGAGGCGAGGCTCCGGGCCATGAAATCATGCGGCCACGGGTCCTGATCGAGAAACGTCTCGGCTTTCACGAGACGCCGCCGCATTCCCAGGGCGCCGAAGCGGGCCGCGGCTTTCATCGGACGCCAGACGCCGCGATAATTGTGCAGGTAAGCCGGCTGCCCGGCATCCCGCTTCCGCTTCTCGACATGATCGGCCACTTTTTCGTGGCCATCGTCCATCATGTCGAGACGGATCGGCTTGTCCTGCTGATAGCCGCGCGCGAACCAGATATGGCCGGGAACCCAGCCAACGTTGAAATGCGCGGCAAGCCCGCCCTGACGGGTCACGAACCGGTCGAGCGCATCGTTGACGATCCCGCTGACAGGTTCGTCCAGAAGCAACTGGATCGGACCGGCATCGGCGAGCGCATCTTCCAGCAGGATCAGGCCTTGCAGGATTTCCGCAATGCGGTCTGTCTCCATCCGCGAGACATATCTGTCGCGGTAAACCAGCCCTGCCAGCGCGTCGTAACGTTCCCCGCGGGTAACGCCCGTCTTTGCAGCCTTCGTCGAAATAGTCGCCCAGGATAAACAGGCGGCCATCGGGATCGGTGGCCCTGATCCTCTCCGCCTCCGCCCGCTTGCTGACGATGTAGAAGCGCGGCCTGTCCGGATAGGCGGAGGCAAGCTGCGCGCCGATGCGCGAGAATTCGTCCGCGAGAAAGTCCCGGGCGTAAAAGGCTATGGCTGGCTGGGGCACGATACGATGCTGTCTAGAAAAAACTGGAGGCGTTGCACAGGTTCTTTTGCCTCGGGTTCAGGCCGGTTTGCCGCCTGTCTGCGCGCGGATGGTCAGATCGCTCCGGATATCGTCAGGTGCGACCGGTTTGCCTCCCTCGATATGGGACTGAACGATGGCGAACAGGACGCGCTGGTTGGCAAGTACGGCGCGCTTGTTGACCGCATTTCGCGGCGATGGCGTCCGCATCGCCTTGCAGACAGGCTGACAACTGGCTGACGGGCGCCAGCGTGCCGCCCGGACTTGCCGATTCCGGCACATCGAGGGGGTCGTGCTGGGGATAGGGGTTGCCGTCCACCGTATGCGCGATCCGCACACTGTGCCCGTTATTGAGGACCGAAACCTCGCCGCGTTCGCACGAATAATGGACGTCCCGGCCCGGTGCCCGCGTGATGTGAGCCGTAAAGCCGCCTTCGAACACGATTGCGGCGTGCGAGATGACCGGATCGTTCAGCAGCGTGGCGCCGTCGAATTCGGGAGAGATCAGCCGTGCCGTCACGCTTTCCACCGCAAGGTCGCCAGCCGCATGAAGCGCAAGATCGACCGAATGCGGATGGGTCCAGTAGAGCGGGGCGGGGCCCATTGCGATCCGCGCCTCCGTCATATCGCCCAGCGATCCGTCCTGCGCCTTCTTGAGGGCGAACTGGTAAGGCCACAGATACCGGCGCAGCGCCCCGAGCGTGACGAATATTGCAGGATCGGCAAATGCGCTCTCGAGCCGTGCCAGCTCCTCTACCGAGCTGCACAAAGGCTTTTCGATGTGGAGCGCGCGCACACCTGCAGCAAGGCAATCCTCGATGATCTGCGCACGGCCCACCGTGCGCGTGGCGATTGTCACAAGATCGGGCTGGTGGGCAGCGAGCATGTCCGCATGCGCCGCATAGGCCGGGACGTTGCCGAAGATGCCTTGTGCGGCCTCTCGCGCCTCGGCCGACGGATCGACCAGAGCTTCGAGCGACAGGCCGGGCTGGGCCATGACGGCCTCGGCATGAGCCAGCGGAAACCAGCACGGCGGCGCGGTGTCGATCATGGACTGGCTGGTGAAGGCACCCATGCGCCCGCAGCCGATGACAGCAGCCTTCATTACGTGTTCCATTCGAGAAGATAGGTCACAGGCGACCCGTCGCGTGAGACGAGTTTGCGGTAGGCCGTCTCGGCCTCGGCGGCGGGGAAGCTGCCCGATATCAGCAACCGGGCGTCCAATGCGCCTTTCTCGATCAGCCTGCAGATAAAGGCGATGTTATCTGCCTGATTGAAGCGCAGGTGCCCGCGCGCATCGTTGGCGAGCGGCGCCATACCGACGGCCTTCACCGTCAGTTGCCGGTCGTAAAAATGCTCGCTGGCGAGCGGATTGCGCGCAGGCGCCTCTTCGCCTCTGCCGGGGAATCCGAGACAGGCAATCGTCCCGCGGCGGGCCGTCGCTGCCAATGCGCGCTGCCAGTCGTCCCATCCATTGACGGTCGAAATGACGACGTCGAAGCGGGCGCTATCGCCATCCGTTTCAAGCGCGGTATCGAGCGCATCCCGGGTCAGCACTCCATCTGCGCCCGGCTGCCAGCGCAATGCGGGCGGGCTCGCTCTGGTCCGACATGGCAAAGACGGTCGCACCGGCCTGCTTTGCCATCGCCACCGACGTCAGGCCCAGAACGCCCAGTCCCTGAACCAGAACGCGGTGCCCGGCGCGGACGCCGCCTTCGATGACGGCATGATATCCCAGATGATAGAGATAGGCAGTGGCGATGTGGCGGGCATCGGCCTCTGCCGGGAGGCTGGTAGAGCACCGTATCGGTATTCGCGGTGAAATGGCTGCGATGCGACTGGTGCGTCAGGACCCTGTCGCCGACCTCCAGACCGGCGCAATCGGGGCCGAGTTCGAGAACCGTGGCGACGTTGCAATACCCCTGAACGCGCGGATAGATCGGCCCCGGCCTGAGCGGCGGCATCCCTTTCCAAGCGGCGATCTCTGTGCCCGGAGAGATAGCCGAGACTTCGGTCCGGCACAGCATTTCGCCTGCTTGCCGGAGCGGCGACAGGCTCGTCGGCAAACCGCAAGGCTTCGGGTGCATCCAGCCAGAGGGTTTTTGAATGAAGCTGCGGCATCACGATAAATGGACCTTCTGGCGCGCGAAGAGGGCGGCGATCGGGGAACGGGCCCCTTTGTCCGACCCCTTGTCCGGCGCAATAGTCTGGCGCCCTCCCTATGCCAAGTTGCCTATGTTACGTCGCCCGGGGCGAGACGGGCAATTCCCTCATGCGGCAACAGACATTCGGGCCCCCATGGCGGGATTGCGCAGGTCACCTGCCGCCCTGCCTCCAGCGCGACGACCATCGCCATCGAGTTGAGGCCGGCAACATGGCGGGCAGGGCGCATGGCCGCAGCGAGATCGGGCGAGTTGTCGAGTGACCAGCCTGCGTGGACAGCAAGCCACGCGTCGTACTTGCCGGCAGGATCGGAAGGGTGCGGGCGGAGCCTTCCCGTAATAGCGAACTTGCCGGCGTTTCGGACAAACCAGTCCAGGGCCTGAAACTCGCCCTGTTCGCCGCGCCCCCAGTCGCTTCTGGCCGGCTCTGCGACGAACAGCGTATCGCCATCCTCAGGAACCGGTCCGCATGCGGCAACCTGCGTGGCGAGATAAGTGTTGGGCCATTCCTCGACAGGAGTCTGCGGGAAAAGCGTCTGCGCCATTTTCCGTGCCATCGTGTCGCCGACGACGATCCTGTCCGGAAGCACGGTCTTACCGTTTCGGTTAAATCTTTGCTTCGTAATTAACCCAGTGGTCGATCACTGCGATGGTCGGCTTGCCATGGCTCGCCGCGAGCAAGCGTGCTGAGTGCTCCAGATCGCTCGCCCAACCGGTACCGGTGATGATCGACGCGGCCTTGTCCACCGCCTCCTCCATCGTCGTTCGCGTAATCGCTGCCGCCAATGCTTGAAAAAATCGCTGCGGCGGGCCCTTCGGCGCAGACGAAGTCCGGCGGGGCGCTCGCCCCTGCGCACCAGCTTGCGATCATATTGGCTGCTCCCGCGTCATGCGCCACGATGGCCAGCGGGCGCGGCAGGGCGTCTATGGGAGAGTTATCAGTCGGCGAAGCGGGCATAGTGCAGGATGTCCATCGGTTTGCCCTCGACGAGCTCGTGGTCCTTGCGCGTCGCTTCCAGATGCATGCCGGAACGCTCGAATATGCGCACCATGCCGCCATTTCCGGCAAGCGTTCCGCCGGTCAGTTTGCGCGTGCCGTTGGCCAGCAGCCAGTCCGACAGCAGGTTCCATGCCGCCTGTCCGTATCCGCCACCCCAACGGCTCCGAGCCCCGACCATGATGCCGATATCGGCCAGACCGTGATGCGGTATGCGGTAGGCGCTCATCGTGCCGATGGCGGTGTCGTCCGCCGCATCGCGGATCGAGAGGAACAGATTGGCGGACCCCTCGAAGCTGGCGAGGTAAGCCGCCGCGCTTGCCTCGGTATGCGTGCGAAACCGCTGGTTGGAGAAGCGCGTGATTTCCGCATCGTTCAGCCATCCGAGATAGGCAGGCGTGATGTCGTCGCGGGTGAAGGGGCGCAGCGCCACCTTCCCATCCGCAAGACCCGCGAAATCACTCATCCGCGAAGCGTATCCAGCTGGCTCCAGACCTTCTGGAAGGCGTCGATGACCATTTGCGTCTCGTCTTCGGGGAATTGGAACATGCACAGGTTGAGGCCGAGGAAATCGCCGTCATGCAGACGCTCGGCCACGGGGCAGGTGCCGCTGCCGTATTCAAAGCTGCGGTCCGGACGCAGCGTCCACGGATGACCGCCCGTTCCGTAGGCCACCTTCTCGGTGAAGATCGGCAGGCGATGTACGTTGACATAGCCCGGCATCAGCCCCGGTACGCCTTCCGCCTTGAGCGCTTCGAACAGGGCGGGGCGTTCAAGGCCCAGCGCCTCAGTATCAAGCGTCATTCCGTACACGTAATAGACGTGCGTGCTGTAGTCGGCGACATAGGGCGTGGAGAGGCCCTCCAGACCGGCAAGCCCCGCATTGAGCTGGTCGGCCACGCGCTGACGGTCGGCAATGCGCTCTTCCAGCTTGTCCAGCTGGCAGCTGGCGATGGCGGCCTCGATCTCGCCCATGCGGAAATTGTAGCCGATCATATTGGCCAGATCGGAAGGCTTCTCGGGGCGGATAACCGATTCCGCGTGATTGCGCAGCAGAGCCAGCTTTTCCGCCATCTCATCGCTGTCGGTGACGAGGATCCCGCCTTCGCCGCAATGGATGTGCTTGTGATAGTTGAGGCTGAACCCGCCGATATCGACGCGCGTACCGGTAAGGCCGTCATCGCGCTTCGATCCGGGCGCCTGTGCGGTATCGCCGAGCAGAGCAAGGCCGTGCTTGTCGGCGATAGCCCTCAATGCTTCGACATCGGCGCTCTGGCCGAAAATATCGACCAGCATGATCGCCTTCGTGCGGGGTGTAATCAGCGCTTCGACCGCAGCAGGATCGATGTTGAAGGTACGCGGATCGATATCGGCGAATACCGGGATCGCGTTCCAGTGCAGGATCGCCATGGCCGTTGCCGACATCGTCCAGGGCGGCAGGATGATTTCGTCGCCCGGCTCGACACCGATGGCGCCGACTTCGGCGATCAGTCCGCTCGTCCAGCTGTTGACGCCAAGCGCGTGCTTCACGCCGAAATACTCCGCCGCCTTCTTTTCGAAAGCACGCACTTCCTTGCCGCCCATGAAGGCTTCGCCGGGCGCGCCGATATAGGCCGACAGAACGCCGCTGCGCACGACGGATGCCGCAGCATCCTCCTCTGCCTGCCCCATGCTTTTGAAAGGTTCGAGCGGACGGTCGATCAGGGGGCTGCCACCATGCACGGCGAGGGTTTGGGACATTACGTGATACCTTCGGTATAAGCTTGGGCGTTGCCCTAGCGCCGGGCTGCGACGCGGTCCAGCAGGCGGCTTGCGAACAGGCTCGATTCCAGCGTGCTGGGCGGCTTTGCCGAAAGGTCCAGCAGGCCGCACAGATTGCGGTAGGTACCATCCAGCATCGCCTGCCCGTAAGCAGGCGCCTGTGGGTCCGGCTGGATCGGCGCGAGGTGATGGAAGCCGGGATAGTCGGGATTTGCGACAGCCGGCTCGTCCCGGAGTTCCAGACCGCCGCGCACCACGGACAGCCGGCGGTCGGGAAGAACGACGGCTATCTCGATACAATGATAGGGCAGGTCCATGCCGGTGACGCTGACGCGCGTGCCGCCGCTATGAAAGCCAAACGACGGATTGTCGGCGTCGGTGAAATCTGCCCAGTCCAGCTCCGGCACATTGCTCTGCCCCAGTACAGCGCCGATCTGGTCGAGCATGTGCACGCCATTGACATCCAGACCCCGGCTGTAGGTCGCCTGGATGGAAACGGGCGCCGTAATCGCGGCAGCCTCGTGCAGAACGCCGTATTGCGGCAGGCCGCGTCTGAAATAATTGACCGAGATGCGCGGCGGCGCGCCTTTGGAACGCCATTTCGCCAGAAGAGCCTCGTGATCGGCGAGCGCCAGTGTCACCGGCTTTTCGATCCAGAGATACCGAGCGTCGCTGTCGAGCAGGCGGTCGATTTGCGCGGCATGATGTCCGGAGGGAGAGCATACCGACACGCAGTCCGGCGACAGCGCGAGAACCTCCTCTAAATCGCCCGACACCAGCGGCGTGCCGGGCCCCTTGTAATCCGATGCAAATGCCGCGCGTGCGCCCTCGTCAGGCTCGAACACGGCGACGAGCTCCGTCTGGTCATGGCGGTCGTAGCATGCGGCGTGGCTGACGCTGCGCACGCCGTCATAGGCCCCGCCATCATAGCTCCAGCCGATCCGGCCGGCGCCCAGTATTGCACAACGTATCGCAGATTTGTCCGCCATCACGCGAAACCCTAGCCGCGTTTGAGGAAACCCGCCAATTCGCGTGTCGCCTTTTCGCTGCGATCTTCCTCGACCGGCTGGCTGAGCGCCCAGTCGACGGTTTTGGACAGGCCCTCGGGCAGGTCTATTTCCGGGGCGAAGCCAAGATGCTGCTTCATGCGCTCGATATCGGCGAAGTTGTGGCGGATGTCGCCGGGGCGGAAGCGGCCGGAAATGCTGGAGCTGTCCGGACGGCCCATCTTGGCTTCCAGCATCGCGACCATTTCGCTGACCGTATACGCTTTGCCCAAACCGACATTCATCGCATCCGGCGCGCTGTCATCCAGCGTCAGCGCTGTGCGGAATGCGCGCGCAACATCGCCGACATAGACGAAATCGCGGCTTTCCTCGCCGTCCTCGAAGATATCGATCCGGCCTTCCTGCCGCAGGATATTGGTGAAGATCGACAGAATACCGGTATACGGGTTTTTCAGCGATTGGCCCGGCCCGTACACGTTCTGCAGACGCAGTGCATGGAAGCGGATACCGACGCTCTCGCAGGCGATCCGGCACATCTGTTCCTGCGACAGCTTGGATGCAGCATAGAGCGAGCGCGGGTCGGCGGGATCGTCTTCATGCGTTGCAACCGGAACCAGCGGCGTTCCGTCTTCGGCGGTAAAATCGAACTGGCCCGCTTCCATCGCATCGACGCTGCGGGCCGAGGGGTAGTGACGCTGCGCCTGTGAGTCGTTTTCTGCGCCCGCCTTCACATAGGCGCCTTCGCCATAGATCGAGCGGGATGAGGCGAGGAGCACGCATTCGGGACGCAGGGCCGGTGTCTTGACCAGCTCTTCCAGCAGGATCGCCGTGCCCGTCACATTGGTGCGGTAATAGCGCTGGATCTCGTACATCGATTGGCCGGTGCCGGTTTCCGCTGCCAGATGGATGACCGCATCGACACCGCCGGAAAGCGCATCGGCCAGAACGCCCTGCTCCGCGATATCGGCTTTGATGAACGTGACCTCGTCACGGTCCGTAATGTCGGGATACGTCTCGCCTTCCGCATGAACCTGCGGGCTGAGCGTATCGACGATTGTCAGGCGATGGCCGCCATCGGCGAGCAGCTGGCGGGAAACCTCGCGGCCAATAAAGCCGAGGCCGCCGGTGATGAGAATGTGCATGGAAATGAGCCTGTCGTGTCAGCTGGCGGGCGAGAGCCGGATGGCTTCGATCGCGATGTCGTAGCCGTCCGGATCGTCGACCTTGTTGGCGTCGATCTCGATCCAGCCGTAATCGCAGTTTTCGCCCGGGACGGTGAATGTCGTGGTGGAATTGCGCTCGTCCAGCGCCAGTTCGGCAAACTGGGTCCGCGCGCGGGTGGCGCAGCGCAGCTTGATCGTAACAGGTGCCTGAGCGGTGTTCATCAGGCGGGCCTGCACGGTCATGGTGTATCGCCCGGCCGAAAGGTCGATCAGACGCCGTGCAACCTGACCGCCGGAACGCGCAATCGCGCTGACGCCCAGTTCACCCAGTTGCGGATCGTGATAGCCGCCGAACTCGCCTTCGCTCAGCACGTCCCAGGCGAAAGGCGGCAGACCGCCGCCGTCGGTAAAGTCGAAAGTCAGCGTGCCGCCATTCACCAGTTTCGCCGGTTCGGTGTCGCTAAGGTCGGCGGCGAGCGACTGCGCCTGATCGAGCTTGCCTGCCTCTGCCAGGGCAAACAGGAAAGCACGGTCGAAGCCCGGCGGCATGTCGAGCCCGCGCTCCAGCGCGCGCTTGCGCAGGATCACACCATTGTCGAACGCGGCGGGCACGCGGATCAGCGCCCACCAGTACTGGTATCGCCACGGCGGATCGTCGGCCAATTCCGCATCGATGGCATCGACCGCGCCATCGAGGGCGGTCGCGCTTGCCAAACCGGGCATGATGCGGTCGCGGGCCGGGATATTATGACGGAAGAGCCGGTCGGCCGCCGACATCATCGGGACCAGCTGCTCCCGGTTGCCGAAGTCGAACAGCTGCCACAGATTGGCGAGCGACTGCCGCTTGTCGAGTTCGGCCAGAATGGCAAACATCTCGCGCGCCCGTGCATCGTCGCCTTTGGCCGAAGCATCGAGCGCAAGCAGGCCCAGAGCGTAATAGGCCGCCGGTTCCTTCTCGACCGCCTGGCGCGCCAGAACGCCATCTGCCGGGCGGTATGCTGTTTCCACCCGGGCCAGCTCTTCTCCGACCCGTTCGCTGAAATCGTTCTGGGCGAGCCGTTCGAACGTCAGGCCCGGCGTCGGCCAGACCTGCAGGGCGGCCTGCGGATTACGCAGCTTCGTTACGCTGCCCGCAGCAGCCGACAGGGCAAACACTGCCAATGGCAGCGCAATCAACCAGATGATGAGCTTACGCATCTAAATCGAGGCCCGGCCGTCAGGCGAAGGCGTCGGGCTCTCGCTGCCCGTCTTTGCCGTATCCGTAGCCGTACCCGTATCCGTAACCGTAGCCATAGGCCGCATCGGCCTTGTCGAGCTTGGTCACGATGCCGCCGAACACTGCGGTGCCGGGCAGGGTGATACGGTCGAGGGCGGACTTGATCTCGCGAATACGCACGCCGCGTGCCTCGACCATGTAGACGATGCCTTCCACTGCCGATGCGAGCAACGGAACGTCGGCAAGGCCGAGAACAGGCGGGGAGTCGACGACGACATGGTCGAACCGGTCCTGCATCGCGCTGACGAGGCCGGCCATCCGGTCGCTGCTGAGCAGTTCTGCCGCGTTCGGCGGACGCTGGCCGGCCGACATGATCGACAGGTTCTCGTTGTCGCTCTGGCGGATCAGTTTGGCGAGATCGTTTTCGCCGGTCAGATAGGTCGAGAGGCCCACCGTATTGTCCATGTCGAACACGCCGTGGATCGACGGGTTACGCATATCGGAATCGATCAGCAGGACGCGCTTGCCGGTTGTCGCCATGATCCGCGCCAGAGCCACGGCCGTTGTCGTCTTGCCTTCGTTGGGACGCGTACTGATCGTCAGGAACGACTTGGGCAGGCCATGCTCCGTCGCGAACGACAGGCTGGTCATGACCGACAGATAAGCCTCGAACGGAGCCGACTTGCGATCGCGTAGCTGCTCCAGAATATCGCCATCCTGGAACTGCGGAACGGCGCCCAGGAACGGGATGCCGAGACCATCGGTGACGTCGTCTGGCGAGGTAACCGTCTGGTCCAGCTGGTTGCTGATGAACACGTAGGCAGCAGAAATCGCCAGACCCGCAATCAGGGCAAGCGCCAGATTGATCGGAATGCTGGGGCTGCTGGGCGACGTCGGCACATTGGCGCGGTCGACGATCGCGATATTGTTGCTGCCGACGCTGGCAACGCCGATTTCCTTGTAGCGCTGGAGCAGCGAATCATAGAGCTCGCGGTTGGTGTCCACCTCGCGCTGGAAGATATTGTACTGGATCGAGTCCGCCTGCTGGGTCGTGAACTGGCCTTTCAGCGCGTTCACCCGCGCCTGCAATTCCTGCTCGCGCTGCTGGGCTTCGCGCAGCGAGGAGGTACTGCTCTGGCGCACGCGGCTCGTTTCGGCAGCGATGGCCCTGTCGAGCTCGGCTACCTGCGAGGTCAGGGCTTCGACGGCGGGATAGGCCGGTTCGAACCGGGCCAGCAAAGCGGCACGTTCCGCAGAAGCATCTGCGCGGCGGGCACGAAGTTGGGCCAGCGTAGCGTTGTTGACGTCGACCGTGTTCGCATTGCCGGACTGTGCGGCGGCGCTTTGTGCGCGAATACGGTCGGCGGTCGCTTCGACGAGCGCCGCATTCAGCGCTGAAAGATCGGAATCGACGAGCGTCTGCCCCTCTCCGCTTTCACCGTTGCCGCCGATCGATACGATCGACTTGTCGGCCGCGTAATTGACGAGATTGCGCTCGGATTCTTCCAGCCGCTCACGAAGTTCGGCGAGGCGGCCTTCAAGGAACTGGCGGGCTTCCGCCGTTGAATCGAAGCGGCGATCCAGTGTGGCTGCGGTAAATTGCTCGATCCACGCATTGGCGATGTTTGCTGAATAGGCCGCGTCGGGGCTCGTGAACTTCACGTCGACGAGGCTCGATCCGCGAACAGGTTCGATCGAGACATTGTCGAGCAGGATACGGCCGGCCGTGCGGACACGGGCCTGTCGCTCTGCCGCAGCGCCGCTGCCATTGCCTGCGCTCGATCCCGGGATCTGGGTGCCGAACATCTCGTAAAAGCGCGGGTCGGCTGCGAGATTGAGGTTACGAGCCACGCGTTCTGCCAGGGATTCCGATTCCAGCAGGGCGTATTGCGTCTCGTAGAACTCGATGCTCTGCGAATAGTCCTCTGTTTCCACGCCTTCGACGTTGGAAATGTTATCTGTCTTGCGGCTGATTTCGATGCGCGATTCCGCGGTATATTCGCGCGTCATCAGCAGACTGATCACCACACCTGCCAGCAGGCAGGCAATCATGATGGCTGCAATCATCTTCCAGCGGCGGACAATCATGCGCCACAGCGCTTCGATGTCGATCGTGCCGAAGCCGTCGCCATTGTGGCCGTAATCGGCTGGCGCAGGGGCCATCGGATAGGGCTGCAGGGGTGCTCCGTTCGGATTCTGACCAGCCTGGTATTGGGCAGCGGGGTAATTGGTGGCCATCGCCTGGGTCTCGATCAGCGGAACAGGATAATGAGCGGGGTGGTGAGTAGCGGCGATGCAGCGAGGAGATCCTCGAACATGCGGCGCTGCGGGCTGTCACCGACAATGACGATGTCATTGGCGAAAATTTCGGGGTCTTCGTAATTCCCGCGCCGGATAGCGCCGAGATTATACAGACCGGCATAGGTCTCGCCCTCGACGTCGCGGAAAACGATCACGTCGTCGAGCTTGGCATATTCGCCCGCACCGCCGGCCGTGGCGATGGCCCGCATCAGCGTGAAACGGCCGATGACGGGGTAGATACCCGGCTGCGCGACCTGTCCGTCGACCGTCACGGTCTGGCTGACCGTTTCGACCAGGTTCACGGTAACCTGCGGGTCGCGAACGAACTGTCCGCGCAGGCGGCTATCGACGACCGATGCCAACTCGTTGGGGGTAAGGCCGGCAGCCTCGACCGTACCGATCAGAGGGAAGGACAGCTGGCCGTTCGCGTCAACCTGCACCTCGCGTTGAAGATCCTCGACACCGAAAACCTCGATACGGACCTTGTCGAACGGACCGACGAGATAGGGGCGGCTGGCTGCGACCAGATCGCCACTGGTCGGCATGGGCAGGGCATTGCCGACGACGGATGTGACATTCGGGCTGCTGCCGATCTCTTTCGAACCGGCACAGGCAGTGAGGGCTATCAGGCCCAGCAAGACCGCAAGGCGGCGGAAAACAGAAACAAACGTCATAAAAACGAACCCGGTGCAGCAAGACAGTCCTGCAAGAGTGCAGGAGCGGACTCCTTGAACAACGTCCTTAATAGGAGCGCCCTTACAAGGCAATGTGATTGGATGGAGACCTTCAGCCTGTACGCTCGAATGCGGCAGATGACGGACGGGGCAGCGCGCGGGCTTTGTGTTTCGATGCCAGAATGACCGCCAATACGGCGAGCCAGACCATCATGATCGGCGTGCGGAGCGGATAATCGACCGCGCTCGCCAGAACCAGCTGCAGGATCATGATGATGGCCAGCTTGTGCAGGCCGGCGTCCGAAAGGCGGAAACCCAGCGATCCACCCGCCTGCGGATTGGGCGTGTCGGAACTGCGAAACGCCGCGAGGCCCTTTGCTGCAATCCATAGCCCGAAAGCGGCGGCGATCAGGAGGGCGGGTATGCCGCCTTCGATAACCCATTGCAGCAGGTCGTTATGCGCCTCGTTGAAATATTTGGGCTGCAGCATCTCGACCGGCTCGAACGCGCGGAAGGCAAATTCGAAACTGCCGAAGCCGGAGCCCAGCGGCAGCATCGCCCGCGTCATTTCCCAAAGGACGGGCAGCACCTGCCCGCGGTTTTCCTCGAGCGGATCGCCTTGGATGAGGCGGTCTAGCGCCTGCGTCTGCTGGGTTGCGAAAATGACGCCCAGGACGAGGATCAGACCAACGACGTAACCGGCGGGCACGATATATTTCCGCCACCTTGCACCGGGCGATGCTTTCTTGGAGCGGGACCGGCGCGTGCCCTCCCCCTTCAGAAGTGCGGCATCCTTGATGAACAGGAACGATGCGATGACGGATACGCCGGTGATGACGAGGCCCGCCCGCGAAGCTGCGATGAAGCCGTGCATGAACAGAATGACGGCGAAGCCGACGGCGGTCGCAACCTTCAGCGCCAGCCACGGCGAGCGCCGCGTCAATGTGCTGAAATACCAAGCGAGGCCGAGCAGCATCATGCCGCCCACAACCGCGTTGTGGTTCCGGTTCGCAAACAGGCCGACCGGAAAACCGTCGCTGCTGATGCGGTAGAGATGCAGACTGTCGCCAGAGGGCAGGGCGTACTGCACGAACCCGTAGAGAATGCTTAGCAGCGACAAGGCGCCGACCAGCAGCAGACCGCGGGCCCGGTTGCGATTGTTCTGCACTGCGAACAGCAGCAGGACGGAGGCCGGAATCGTAAGCGCCATGAGCGCGTTGAGCGTGCCTTCGACCGACAGCGTCATGGGGCGGGCCAGCGGCTCCATCCCGGCAAGTTCCTGCAGCCGTGCGTAGGGCGCGCGGCCCGGCAGGCTGGCCCAACAGTCGAACGGGATCGGCACCAGTTGCAGCCCCATCCACAGCGCAAGGAGCGCCAGCAGGCCGAGCGGAACTGCGAATTCCTTCAGCTGGTCCCATCTGGCAACCGAGAGGGCATAGGCGCCGGCGAGGATCGCCAGTGGCCGGAGGACGATAAGATGCACCTCGTCTTCCCGCGAGGCACCGCCGAGCAGGAAAATGGCAACCAGAAAAAGCCCGAGCACGATCAGCCGCCTACGACCGATCAATTCCTGCGTCGCGAGAACGGGTGCGGTGCGCGGTGCCATCTTCAGCCCACCAGGTCCCAGGCCATCGGGGTTCCGCGGCTCACGTCCCGGTTTACCCGCTTTCCTACGAGCAGATCGAAGAATTTCGGAGGCAGGCCGAAACCCGGGCGAATGGCGCGCAGGTTCTCTTCTGTCAGAACGTCGCCCGCCTTCATGTCCTGCGCCACGTAGAGCGAGCGGCGGAAGACGCGGCTACCCTCTTCGGCCTTGCTCCCGCCATAGCTGATGCGGCCGAGCGACTGCCAGGCACGCTCCGTTTCGTCGCGGAGCAATTGCAGCTCGTGCGGTTCGAGGCTGAAGGCGCTGTCGACGCCGCCGTCGGCGCGGGCGAGGGTGAAATGCTTCTCGACCAGAACCGCGCCCAAAGTCACGGCCGCGGCTGGAACGCCGACGCCCATGGTGTGGTCCGACAGGCCGATCAGGCACCCGGTTGCGTCGGCGAGGTTGGGAATAGTGCGGATGTTCGTGTTGTCGGGCGTCGCGGGATAGGTGCTGGTGCACTTCAGTACGACGAGCTGGTCGTTGCCTTCACCCTTGGCGGCTTCGATCGCTTCGTGAATCTCAGCCAGCGTCGCCATGCCGGTGGAAATGATCATCGGCTTGCCGGTCCGCGCAACTTTACGGATCAGCGGCAGGTCCGTCATTTCGAAGCTGGCGATCTTGTAGGCCGGTGCGTCCAGCGTTTCGAGAAAATCGACTGCACTCGCATCGAAGGGCGAGGAGAAGCAGTGAATACCGAGCGACTTTGCGTGCTCCATCAGCGGACCGTGCCAATCCCACGGCGTGTGCGCTTCGTCATACAGATCGTATAGCTGGCGGCCTGCCCACAGGCTGTTCTCGTCTTCGATGACGAAACCCGGACCATCGAAATCGAGAGTCATCGTGTCGGCGGTGTAAGTTTGCAGCTTGATTGCGTCCGCGCCGTTCTCGGCTGCGGATGTGACAATTTCCATCGCCCGGTCGAGCGAATTGTTATGGTTCCCGCTCATCTCTGCGATGATGTATGGGCGGGCATCGGGGCCGATCTCGCGGCCTGCGATGGAAATCGGCTTTGGATGGAATGTCATGGTTTTTCGAGTTCGTTTGAGGCGGATGCGGTACGTCGCTCCGCGATGAGTGAAGAAGGCGGGATAGCGGTCGGGGTCGGCAATGCGCAAGAGGTCGAAGCTGTCGACCAGGGAACGTGAAGGATCAATCTCGCTGTCCGACGCGGTGCGCTTGGGATAATAGCTGGGCTCCCCTTCCTGCTCACGCGGTGTCTCGCTGTCGCAATGGGCCAGTGCCCAGTCCATCAGTTCCAGCTCGGCGGCAAACAGTTTGGCATTGATCGCATCGTGCAATTCTGTCCCGTCCAGGGCGATCACGCGCTGGTACCAGATCCGGCCGGTATCAACTCCTTCGCCCGCCTCGAGCAGGCTGAGCGTCAGATGATCGGCCCCTTCGATAATACGCCAGATATGGGGACTCCACCCGCGTCCTTTGGGAAGGTCGCTCGCATGCAGGACGAGCGTGTGGCGAAAGAGCTGGCGGTGGCGCGGCTTAACAATTTGGTGGCAGGATATCAGGAACAAGAAATCGCCGCGTTCCAGCTGCGTTACATCACGCACAATGCGAATATCCGCTTTTCCGGCGCGATCCTGCGCCCAGCGCTCAAGCCACGGGTTTACAGGGTGCGCGGGATCGCTGCACAGGATCGTTACCTGCGGGATCTGCTGACCGTCCTCGCTCATGAAACCTCCATCGCGGCGACGACCCGCGCGGCGCCGCGTCCATCTACCAGCGTCCGCGCGGTGACGGCAAGGGAGCGTCTGAGGGACGGATCGTTCAGGAGCTTTGCAATCGCCGGTGCGAGTGCTTCGCTGTTCCTCCGTAGGTCAAGAACTTCCATTGCGTTCAGGCCGGCCAACGGGGCGAGCACAGGCTCTTGATTGTCTGCAATGATCAGCCCCAGCGTCGGCGCTCCGACGCAGCATCGTTCCCACGTTGCGCCGCCGCCGCCGCCGACCTGCAGATCATGACGCGCAAGGAAGGCGGAAAGATCGGGCAGGTCCCGCGATAAAGTGAGGCGGGGATCGGCGAGCGCTCTGGCTTCCAAAGCGCCAAGGTGGACGCTGGCGGAGGTTGCGACAAGCTCGATACTGCCTTCAAACCCTGTCTCTTCGACCGCAGTGACTACGGTATTGGCCATATCGTCGAGGTCCGTTCCGCCGATAAAGATGCCGATGGAGCGCGCGTCTTCGCGCGGCTGATAGCGGGGTGCATCGGCATAGGCGGGGGCCAGCAGGGCATAGCCGGATCCGCCGCAAATACGCGCACTGCGTGGCAGCAGGGATCCGTATTTGGCACGGTGATCGGCGGCGTAATTGTGGTCGATCAACAAATCGCAGTCGAGGCTTCGATCGGCCATGTCGTCGATCGCTGCGATCCGGGCACCGGTTTCCTCGCGCACAGCCTGGTGCCAGTGCGCGCCGAAGCTGTAATGATCGATGACGATCCAGTCGGCGCGCGTGTCACGCAGAACATCCACCGTCTCGCGCGCATCCTGTTGCCAAGAGACGCCGGCCCAGCTCGCGTGCGGCGGAGCGTCGTCGGCAGGAGAGAAAGCCGCTTTGGCAGGCGGCAGTGTGGCAAGGTCTGCGCCGAGGGGAAGCAGCGGCTCCGCTGCTACGCCCAGATCGCGGCAAACGAAAATCGTATCGTGACCTGATGCGCGCAGAGCCGTGGCAAGTGCTGCCATCCGGCGCACATGGCCGGTCCCCATGCGCGGGCTGGCATCGCAGCGAATGGCGACCCGCAACGGTTCAGCCCCGCGTTTTCAGTGTTTCGAATGCCACTTCGGCGCGGTCCCAGTCTTCGGGCGTGTCGATATCGACCACCCGCCATTCGGGCAGCACCACGGTGCGCGCGTCGAGATGGATCGTCCCGCCGGCCAGCCATGTATCGGCTGCCGCCCAGTAGAATTGCCCGGCATCGTAATAGGCAGGCTCGAGATCCTGTGTGCGGGTCAATGCATTTTCAGGATTGAACGGCTCCGACCAGCCACTATCCGAACGCCGCAGCGCCCGCTGGATCGCGCTGGGAAATTCCGCGACCGGGAAGGCGTATCCGCCCCCGCCATTATTCTCCAGCACATCCAGCGCGCTCGCGATATCGCCGGAATCGATCAGCGGCACGCCGGGATAAATGCAGGCAATTTTGTCGAGCGCCCAGCCAAGGCCGCGCAGGGTTTCGATGGCGTGCGCAATCACCGGCACGGTCGGCGTATGATCGTCCGCCAGCTCGGGCGGACGGGTGAATGGCAGTTCGGCACCGTATTCGGCAGCAATCCCGGCGATCTCTTCGTCGTCGGTCGAGACGACGACCTTCTCGCACGCACCGCTCGCCTGCGCCGCTTCGATGGCATAGGCGATCATCGGCTTGCCGGCGAAGGGCTTGATATTCTTGCGGGGGATTCGCTTCGATCCCCCGCGGGCGGGGATGACCGCAATGTTCACGTCGTGGACCTCACGTTGTCGCTTTCCGGATCGTCTCCACTACGAAGTCCTGTTCATCGTCCGTCATGGCGGGGAAGAGCGGGATGGTGACGGCATTGTCGTAATACGCGACCGAGGCCGGGAAATCGCCGCGCTTGAAACCCAGCCGCTCGTAATACGGGTGCGTGTGGATCGGGATGTAGTGCATGTTTGCACCGATATCCGCGCCGCGCAGGGCAGCAAACAGCGTGGCCCGGTCGCACTTGGCGGCTTCGGTGAGTTCGATGACATAGAGATGCCACGCGCTGACGCGGTCTTTGCTACGGACAGGCAATTTCACCGGCAGATCGGCCAGCAGGCTGTCATATCGGTCGGCGCGCGCCTGCCGCTCGGCCTGCATCGTGTCGATCCGCTGCAGCTGCGACAGGCCGAGCGCTGCCTGCACATCGGTTATCCGGTAATTGTAGCCCAGATCGACCTGTTCATAATACCAGCCGCCTTCGCTTTCCCGCTCCATCTGCTGCGGATCGCGGGTGACGCCGTGGCTACGCAGAAGCTCGATCTTTTTCGCAAGCTCCGCATCCTGCGTGGTGACCATGCCGCCTTCCCCGCTGGTGACGATCTTCACCGCATGGAAACTGAAGACGGACGCATCGGCGAACTGCCCGCCAACAGGCTTGCCCTGATAGCTGGCACCCGTCGCGTGGCTGGCATCCTGCAGGATTTTGAAGCCGTATTCGTCGGCAAGCGCGCGAATATCGGCATAATCGCAGGGCAGGCCGCTAAAATCGACCGGGATGACGACATCCGGCAACTTGCCTTCGGCCCGGGCTTTCTCAAGCTTCTCGGCCAGTCGCCGCGTCGACATATTGCGGGTGCCGGGATCGATATCGACGAAATCGACGTCCGCTCCGCAATACAGCGCGCAATTGGCGCTGGCGACGAAGCTGTTGGGGCTGGTCCAGACACGGCTGTCCTTGCCCACGCCCAGTGCCATGCACGCGATGTGCAGGGCAGCGGTCGCATTCGACAGCGCGACGGCATGGGCGACCTGATGCCGCTCGGCAAAAGCCTCCTCAAACGCCCGGACAGCCGGGCCCTGCGTCACGAAGTCGGACCGCAATACGTCGGCCACCGCCTCGATATCGGCCTCGGTTATCGCCTGGCGGCTATAGGGAATGAACGCCATGGAAGGGGTCCTAGCGCGTTTGCCGCGTCTTAGTCGATGCCGCCGACGACGTGTTCGTCGATCAGGTCGCGCAATTGCTCCACGCTCAGGAAATCGTCGTTGTCGCCGCTATTATAGGCAAAGCCCGGCTCGACGCGGGTTCCGCCATTGCGCTCGTTATAGGCGTCGATATCCATCTGGACGGGCAGGATCGCGTAGAACTTGCCCAGATCGACCGTGTTGAAGCTGTCGCTGGCGGTGATCATTTCCTCGTGAATTTTCTCGCCTGGGCGGACGCCCACGATCTTTTTCTCGCACTCCGGCCCGATGGCTTCGGCCACATCGCCGATGCGGTAGCTCGGGATCTTGGGCACGAGAATTTCTCCGCCCTCGGCGTTCTCAAGGCTCCACAGGACCATTTCGACGCCGTCCTGCAGCGAGATGTTGAAGCGGGTCATGCGCTCGTCGGTGATCGGCAGGACGCCGCTGGCCTTCTTGTCCATGAAGAACGGGATGACCGAACCGCGGCTGCCCATGACATTGCCGTAACGCACGACGGAGAAGCGGATACCGCGGTCGCCCTGCACGTTGTTGGCGGCGATGAACAGCTTGTCGCTCGCCAGCTTGGTCGCGCCGTACAGGTTGATCGGGGCGGCGGCCTTGTCGGTCGACAGGGCGACGACGCGCTGGACATTGGAATCGAGACATGCCTCGATCAGGTTCTGTGCGCCCATGATGTTGGTCTTGATGCATTCGAACGGATTGTATTCCGCAGCCGGCACCTGCTTCAGCGCGGCGGCGTGAATGACGATGTCGATGCCTTCCAGCGCCCGGCGCAAACGCGCTTCGTCGCGCACATCGCCGAGGAAATAGCGCAGGCCGGGATATTCGGCCTGCGGAAACGCCTGCTGCATCTCGAACTGCTTCAGCTCGTCGCGGCTGAAGATGACGAGGCGCTTGATGGTCGGATAGCGATCCAGCACCGTGCGGATGAAGGCCTTGCCGAACGAGCCGGTGCCGCCGGTGATGAGGATGGATTTGTTTTCAAGCATGACGGGATGCAGACCCTTGGGGAGATTGGAAGACAGAGCTTGAGTGCGCCGCGCGGGAAGCACGAAATCGATGGCGCGCCCTAGACCCTATTGCGGCCGATTTTGCAAGCTGGCGAGGTGTGCAGGCTCACCGGCTGGCGCGGCGACGCTCCAGACCGTCGACGACCGCGTCGATCTCCTCCTGGGTCCGGTCGTCGAATCGCTGGATCAGGGCCGGTATCACGGCCAGGCTGTCATCGACGAAGGCATAGCCGTTGAAGCTATTGGGGATTTCGCCAAGCTGTTCGGGCAGGTCGAGGCCGAGCGGGCGCCCGCCGCCTTGCGGGCCGACGATGACGGTCCGCGTGCCATGCTCTTCCATCCGGGCAATCATGCGGTTCGGCCAGCCCCAGAAGGCCCATTGATAGTCCAGCGGCACAATGATCGTACCGTTTCGGCAGCTTTGCGGGACATAGCCGGTCCACCCCAGCATGACGTAATCGCGGGAGCATTCTTCGGCTTCGTCTCGGGTAAAGGCCCACGCATCGGGCAGCAATTGCCGGATGCGTTCGATCGGCGCTTTCGCCCCGTAAAACGCATCGCCCCGGGGGCCGGTGTCGCGCCCGGCTTCGCGGATTGCCGCAGCGAGAAGATCTGCTTCGACCGCATCCTTGCTCTTGAAATTGTAGAGCAGCCCGGCCCGGCCCGATGCTGCCATGGCCTCTTCGACCGACGGGATCATGCCCGTGCCTTTGCCGCGAAACGGGAATGTCTGCCCGCCATCGGCTGTGTATCCGTGCCCTGCGTCCAGCGCCTTGAGTTCCGCAAGCGTGAAGTCCCGCGTGTCGCCGGCGCCGTCGGTGCGGCAGTCGACCGTCCAGTCGTGAAAGACCGCCAGCCGCTCGTCGCGGGTCCGCGCGATGTCGATTTCCACCAGATGCGCGCCGAGCTTGGCCGCCCGGGCAATCGAAGGGACGGTATTTTCGAGATAGTCGTGAACCGGCTGTTCGATCCGGTCTGCGCTGCAGGTGTCCCGGCCCAGATCGGTCCGGTCGTAGAGTTGGTAGACACCGCGATGGGCGATCAGCTTGACCGATCCCTTTGGCTCTGGCGCAAGCCAGCTTGCATTGAGCAGCGTCAGACCAAGAAAGGCCGCTGCGAGAACGGCACCGATGCGGATGACCCAGCGCTTCATGAAGCAGAAGCTCGCGTGCCTTCCGGCAATCGTCATCCATCTGCGCGATCAGACCGTCGAGCGAATCGAACTTCGCCTCGCCGCGCAGGAAGTGATGGAAGGCGACTTCGATTTCCTGACCGTACAGGTCACCGGAAAAGTCGAAGAAGTGCGGTTCGAGCAATTCCTTGGGCGGTTCGAACTGCGGGCGCACACCGATATTCGCCGCGCCTTTCAGAACCTCGCCTGTCGCCAGGATCCGGCCTGTCACGGCGTAGATGCCATAACGGGGGCGAAGATAGGTTTCGATATCGAGATTGGCCGTCGGATAGCCGATTTCGCGCCCGCGCTTGTCGCCATGCTGGACGATGCCGCGAATGGCGAAGGGGCGGGTCAGCAATTCGGTCGCGGTTTCGCAATCGCCCTGCCGCAGCGCTTCGCGGATCCGGCTTGAGGAGACAGGCGCGCCCTGATCCGAAACCGGCGCGACTGCGCGATGCGACAACCCGACCATCGCCCCGTAACCGGACAGCAGATCGACATTGCCCTTCGCGCCCTTGCCGAAGGTGAAATCCTCGCCCGTGACAACGCCATGCGCTCCGAAGCGGTCGACCAGAATGTCGCTGATGAAATCGCTGGCATCCGTTCCTGCCAGTTCGGCATCGAAATGGAACACCAGCATCGCCGATGCCCCGGCTGCGATGTAGAGTTCCTGTCGCTGCTCCAGCGTGGTGAGGCGAAAGGGCGGCGTGTCTGGCTTGAAAAATCGCACCGGATGGGGATCGAATGTGGCGACGATGGCGGGACGGCCTTCGTCTCGCGCCCAGCGAATGGCCTCGCCTGCGACCTCCTGATGTCCGAGATGGAAACCGTCGAAATTGCCGAGCGCGATGATCGCCCCGCGCAGCGGTTCGGGCACGGCCTCACGGTGATCGAGCCACCTCATGCCGGATCATCCTCTGCCTGGCAGCGATAGGTGAGGAAGGAGAATGCCGGGCGTTCACCCTGCGCCGGGTGATCTTCCCTCGCCACCATTTCCCACCCCGCGCCGAGCGGTTTCATGAAAGTATCGCCGGTGAAATCGGCATGGATCTGCGTCAGCTCGATCCGGTCTGCCAGATTGCGGAATACGTCATACACGGCAGAGCCGCCCACAATGGCGATGTCGGTTTCCGGATCGTCCGCGCGGGCGGCCGCGAGGGCTTCGGGGACGGAGCGAACGATTTGCGCGCCTTCCGCTTCGAAACTGTCGCGGCGCGTGAGAACGATGTGTTTACGTCCGGGCAAAAGGCCGGGCAGGCTTTCGAAGGTCTTGCGCCCCATGATCATGGGCAGGCCCTGTCCCTCCGGCCCCATCGTCAGCGCCTTGAACCGCTGGAGGTCGGCCGGGATATGCCACGGCAGCTTGCCATCCTTGCCGATCGTGCCGTTGGCGGCGCGGGCGTACACCAGAAATATCTCGCCCATCAGTCGAACAGCAACGTCGTGGTGTGGCCCATCTTTCGCCCGTCGAGTGCGCGGGCCTTGCCATAAAGATGGAGCTGCGTGTCCGGATCGGAGAGCGCCGTGTGCGCCCTATTCGCGTCCTTGCCGACGATGTTGCGCATGACCATGCCGGGCGCGATGCTGCGCGTGCTGCCCAGCGGCAGGCCGCAAATCGCGCGGATGTGGTTCTGGAACTGGCTCGTCACCGCCCCTTCGATAGTCCAGTGGCCGGAATTGTGCACCCGCGGGGCCATCTCGTTGAAGATCGGGCCGTTGGCGGTGGCAAAGAATTCCAGCGTCAGCACGCCGACATAGCCCAGCGCGTCCGCAACCTGCCGCGAGAGCTCGCGTGCCTGTTCCACCTGCTGTCCGACAATGGCCGGGGCAGGCAATGACGGAGGTCGCCAGCATCCCGCCCTCGTGGACATTATGGGTGCTGTCCCAGAACACCATTTCGCCGTCTGCGCCGCGCGCGAGGATGACGGAAAACTCGGCTTCGAATTCCACGAACCCTTCGTAGATGGCGGGCTGGGCGGGGATCGATACGCCGTCCACCTGATGGCCCGATGCGACACGCCACTGGCCCTTTCCATCATAGCCTTCGCCGCGCGTCTTCAGGATGCCGGGCGCGCCGATCCGCTCTACCGCCGCGGCCAGATCGGCGCGGTTGTCGACGGTCGCGAAGGGGGCGGGTGTGCCGCCAAGCGCCTCGACGAAACGTTTTTCATTCAAGCGGTCCTGCGCCGTTTCCAGCGCGCGCGGGTGCGGGGCAAGCAGATCACCCAGCGGAGCCAGCGGTTCGACGGGCACATTCTCGAATTCCCACGTCACCACATCGCAGGCCTGCGCGAAGGCCGCCATCGCAGCGCCGTCGGTCCACGCATTCTGGAACGTATCGGCGCACACATCGGCGGCGACGATTTCCTTCTCGGGACTGTAGGCGATGCAGCGGTAACCCATCTGCGCAGCGGCGATGGCCAGCATCCGGCCCAGCTGTCCGCCGCCGAGAATTCCGATCGTGCTGCCGGGTTTGAGCGGCGCTTTCTTTTTCATCGCGCGGGTCAATCCGCAGGCCGCTCTGCGACGGCATCGCTGCGACTGGCGCGCCATGCCTTGAGCCGGTCAGCCAGTTCGGGATCGGATATGCCCAGAATGCTGGCAGCGAGCAGGCCTGCATTGGTTGCACCGGCCTCGCCGATGGCCAGCGTACCCGTCGGCACGCCTGCAGGCATCTGGACGATGGAAAGCAGGCTATCCATGCCCGACAGCGCCTTCGACTGGACCGGCACGCCCAGCACCGGAAGATGCGTCATGGCGGCGATCATGCCGGGCAGATGCGCGGCCCCGCCGGCACCTGCGATGATGACCTTGATCCCCTCGCCCGCCGCGTCTTTCGCAAACGCGACCATCCGGTCCGGCGTGCGGTGCGCAGAGACGATCCGCGCCTCGTGCGCGACGCCCAGCTCTTCCAGAACCTTTGCAGCGCATTCCATGGTGGGCCAGTCGGACTGGCTGCCCATCACGATGGCGACGTCCGCCTGTTTGTGCTCCCCCGAGCTCATTTTTAGCGGTCCTTCAGATAATAGCGTTCGCCCGGGACCATCCCGTCATCGAATTCGTAGACGATAGGCTGGCCGGTCGGAATTTCGAGACCGGTGATGTCATCGTCCGAAATGCCGGAGAGATGCTTCACCAGCGCGCGCAGGGAATTGCCATGTGCGGAGACGATGACGGGTCCGCCTTCCTTCAGGGCAGGGACGATGGCTTCCTCGTAATAGGGGAGCACCCGCTCGATCGTCATTTTCAGGCTTTCGGCCTTCGGCACATCGACCCCTGCGTAGCGCGGGTCTTGCGAGAGATCGAATTCGCTGCCGTCTTCCATGTCCGGCGGAGGAACGTCGAAGCTGCGGCGCCAGATATGGACCTGTTCGTCGCCGTGCTTGTCACGGGTTTCCTGCTTGTTGAGGCCGGTGAGCCCGCCATAATGACGCTCGTTCAGGCGCCAGTCCTTGGTTTCCGGGATCCAGAGGCGGTCGCAGGCTCCCAGCGCGAGATGGAGCGTGCGGATCGCGCGGCTCTGGAAACTGGTGAAGGCGCGCACGGGAAGCATATCCGGGTGGCTGGCAATCAAATCGCCGGCCGCTCGCGCTTCCTCGATGCCCTTGTCCGTCAGGCCGACATCCCACCAGCCAGTAAACCGGTTGGCGAGGTTCCATTCGCTCTGTCCGTGGCGAACGAGAATCAGGGTGGGCATCTATGTCTCCGAATTGACGGGAAGTGGCCGCGTCGCCCCTGGGGGCGAAATGTGGCCATTCCGTTAGCTGTCGCGGCTCTGGTTTGGAAGGACTTCTGCAGCTTCGTCCCGCTGGCCCATTTCGCGGGCCTGTGCTTTACGCCGGCGAAGATTCTCGCGCAGCTTGGCGGCCAGGCGTTCGTCGCGGCTCTGGACTGGTGCATTGTCGGTCATCGGGCGACCTTGCCAACTGGGGCGCTTCGGCTCAAGCTTTGCTTGACTTGCAGGCCGCATCCGACAATAGGCGCGCCTGCCTTGCAATCAGGCACTCGGCGCCGCGGTAGCTCAGTGGTAGAGCGCACCCTTGGTAAGGGTGAGGCCGAGAGTTCAATTCTCTCTCGTGGCACCATTTTCCCATCTCTTCGCGAATACCGATCCGCGTTGTCCGTTCGCCGGGCCGCGCTGAACCGGCTTTCGTCGAAGCCTGCTTGAATTCGGCGGGCGCACGATTCATGACCTGTCGGCATGACAGATGGTGAGACCGAACTGGCTGAGACGCGCAGCGCGCAGCCCCTTTCAGTACAAGAGCATGAAGACGCGCTGACGCAGCTTCATCCCAACCACAAGAAGGCGATGCGGGTGCAGGGCGCCTTTTTTGCGTTGCCATTCCTGGTTGCGGCGGCGGTTCTCGAATTCATCCTGCCTACTCCGCCGGGACTGGTGTTCGGCGTAATCTTCATCATCGCGGCAATTCTCGTGCTGCGGATACCGCACCGCCGGTTTGCCGCGCGGGGCTTCGCCATGTCGGACGACCGGCTGAGGGTCGTGCGCGGGCTGCTGTTCCGGTCCGATACCGTCGTCCCGTTCGGCAGGGTCCAGCATATCGATGTCGACCGGGGCCCGCTTGAAAGGTTTTACGACCTTGCCACGCTGACACTGCATACGGCTGGCAGCCACAATGCGTCTGTCCACCTGCCCGGTCTGAAGCATGACGATGCGCTCGCCATGCGGGAGGAAATCCGGGCCCACATAAAACGCGATTCGGCGTGAACGAGGCAATCGCTCCCGAGGCTGATGTGCCAGATCGCGCAAAAGCCGATGCCGGCGTGCAGCGCACCGATCCGCTGTCCGTGGTGGTCAAGGCCGTGGTCATGCTGCCGCAACTCGCGCTTCCGCTCGGCGCAGCGGCCTATTCCATCGGCAATGAAGCGGACGGTTTCGATTTCGGCAGCGGGATCGGCTGGCTGTTTCTCTTGCTGGCAGCCGTCGTCGCCGCCAATCTCGCGGTCACCTATCTCCAATGGAGCCGCTTCACCTACCGGGTGGGAGCAGGCCGATATCCGCGTGGAAAGCGGGATCCTGTCCCGCGCGGCCCGGTCCGTTCCCTACGAGCGCATTCAGGACGTAAGCCTGGAACAGAAATTCGTCCCCCGCCTGCTGGGGCTGGTGGAAGTGCGCTTCGAAACCGGGGCGGGCGGCAAGGACGAGTTGAAGCTGGCATATCTTTCGCAGGCTGATGGCGAGGCCTTGCGCGAACTGGTCCGCGAACGCCGTGACGATACGGAGGCCGCGCCCACGCAAGCAGAAGGCGACGCGCCAGTTGCCGATGTTCCCGGCGAAACGATTTTCGCCATGGGGCCGAAAAGGCTCACGACTTTCGGCCTGTTCGAATTTTCCCTCGCTGCCGTCGCCGTGCTGGGCGCGGTCGTCCAGCAAGCCGACTTCCTGTTGCCTTTCGACCTCTGGTCCAGCGCGTTCTGGACCGACATCCTGTCGGGGCCGGGGCAGCAGCTTGCCTCGCTCGGACCTGCGGCGCAGTTTGTCGGCGCTATCATGGTGCTTGCGACTTTGGGTATTGTCGGCCTCGCGACGGGGCTTGTCCGCACGTTCCTGCGCGATTGGGATTTCCGGCTGGACCGCACCGCCAAAGGGTTTCGCCGCCGCCGCGGCCTGTTTACCCGCACCGACGTGGTCATGCCGGCCCACCGGGTCCAGGCGCTGCGCTTCACGACCGGCGTCGTACGCCGCCGGTTTGGCTGGCGCGGCCTCAAATTCGTCAGCCTCGCGCAGGATGCGGGCAATGCCAGCCATGTCGTCGCGCCTTTCGCGAAGGACGAGGAACTGGTGCCGATTGCGCGCGCCGCAGGGTTCGACCCGCCTGCCGACGATGTGCGCTGGACACGCGCCAGCGGCAATTACCGCCTGTTCACTGCCGTGCTGGAAGGTGGGCTGCTTTTCCTGATCGGACTGACGCTGGAAATCGCTCTCGTGCTGCTCGATGTCGATCTGTTTCCGCAGCAGGAACTGGTCGGCCTGATACCGATAACCGTGGGGATAGGTGTCGCTGCCTGGCAATGGTTCCTCTGGAAAGTGGAACGCCATGCCATCAGCGCAGATCAGGTATTCATCCGGACCGGCTGGCTATCGCCCGAATTGTCGATCGGCCGGCGGGTAAAGCTGCAATCTGCCGAAATAGCGCAAGGTCCCATTGCGCGGCGGCTTGGTTTTGCGACCCTGCACCTTGGCCTTGCGGGCGGGAAGCTGGCCGTACCGGGAATGCCGATCGAGCGGGCACGGCAATGGCGCAGCGCCGTACTGGACAGCATGGTGCAACGTGATTTCTCGCGCCTGATCTAGGCCTTCAGATCGGACCAGTCCGGATTTTCGTCGAACTTGCGTGCCACGTAAGAGCATTGCGGCACGATCTTGAAGCCTTTGTTCCGGGCATCGGAAACCAGCCTCTCCACCAGCCGGGCAGCAATGCCGCGGCCGCCGATTTCCGAGGGTACGATAGTATGGGTTGCGACCCGCACATCGTCCTTTTGGCTCGTCGCTTGCGGCTCCCATTCCAGAATGCCGGTGTGATCGCTGTTGGCCAGATGCGCGACGTAACGTCCGCCCTGCCCCTGCACCTCGTGGAGGATGGTCAGATTGAGATCGTCTTCGGTTTTTTCCGCGTCCATCGGCGCAGTCTCCTTCTTGCGCTCAACGACTGCAGGGCTAAGGGCGTTCCTGCATGACCCGTTTTCTCTCCGACAACGCCGCAAGTGTGCATCCCGCCGTCTGGGACGCGATGAAGGCGGCCGATACGGTGCAAGCGCCCTATGACGGCGATGATCTGTCGCAGCGGCTCGACGAGGCGTTCGGAGATCTGTTCGGCCGTGATGTGGCGGTCCTGTGGGTCGCGACAGGCACGGCAGCGAACTGTCTCGCGCTTTCGGCGATGGTCCAGCCGCATGGCGCCGTGGTGTGCCATCAGGAAGCGCATATCGAAATGGACGAAGGCGGTGCTCCGGGATTTTTTCTTCATGGCGCGAAGCTTCTGCTGGCACCGGGAGAAGGGGCAAAGATTTCGCCTGGTACCATCCGCAGTGTCATAGACCCGATCCGCGACGATGTGCATCAGGTCCAACCGCATGCGATTTCGGTCACGCAGGCGAGCGAGTACGGGCGGTGTTACCGACCCGAGGAACTGAATGCGATCGGTTCGCTGGCGAAAGAGCGCGGACTGGGTTTTCATGTCGATGGCGCGCGCTTCGCAAATGCCGTCGCGTTTCTGGATTGCTCGCCGATGGACGCGGTCGGTCCGGCACAGGCGCTCAGTTTCGGTTGCGTCAAAAACGGCGGAATGAATGCCGAGGCTATCGTATTTTTCGACCCCGAGCTCGCCGATACGGTGCGCTATCGCCGCAAGCGTTCGGGACACCTGCAGTCCAAGGGGCGCTTTCTAGCCGCGCAGCTATTGGCGATGGCTCGCGACGATGTGTGGCTGGACAATGCCCGCCGGGCCAATGCCGCCGCCGCAGCAATCGTGGCGGAGGCAAGCGACCGGCTGATGCATCCGGTGGAGGCAAATGAAGTGTTCATGCGCCTGACCGCCGGAAGAGCGTGAGGTGCTGCGCGGCCAGGGATACCATTTTTACGACTGGGGCGCCGATGCCGCGCGCTTCGTCGCCAGCTGGGACAGCGATCAGGGCGCGGCGCAGGCGCTGGGCAAGGCTATCGCCGCGCTGTGAGCCCCGATCAGTCCAATATGCTCAGCTGGCGGGTTGCCATTCCCTTCCTGCTGACCGGCTCGATCTGGGGGTCCACGTGGTTTGTCATCACGGGCCAGATCGACGGCGTGCCTGCTGCGTGGTCGGTCTTCTACCGTTTCGCGCTGGCGACGCCTGCGCTGTTTGTAGTGGCGTTTTTCATGAAGCGGCGGCTGCGTTTGACAAGGCCGGAGCACCGGCTGGCGTTCATCATCGGCCTGTTCCAGTTCTGCGGCAATTTCCTGTTCGTCTATCACGCAGAGCTTTACGTCACCTCGGGTATCGTCGCGATGATGTTCGGCCTGCTGATGGTGCCCAACGCCCTGTTTGCGCGGTTCATCCTCGGCGAGAAGGCGCGCGGCTCGTTCTGGATCGGGAGCGCCATTGCCATTATCGGCGTATCGCTTCTGCTAATCCATGAATGGCGCGCCAATCCGGATGCCGGGGTTGTCGGCGGCAATGTCTCGCTCGGCATCGTGCTGGCGGCGCTCGGTATTCTGGCTGCATCGCTTGCCAATGTCGTGCAGGCCAATCCGGTCGGGCGCGGCGTGCCGATGGTCAGCCTGCTCGCCTGGGCGATGCTGTATGGCACGCTGATCGACCTGGGGTTTGCGATCCTGACAGCAGGCTCGCCCCCTGTTCCTTCATCGGCCGGATATTGGGGCGGCATAGTCTATCTCGCCCTGATCGGGTCGGTGGTCACATTCCCGCTGCATTACAATCTGGTGCGCGAAATCGGAGCGGGGCGGACGGCCTATAATTCCATCCTGACGATCTCGGTGGCGATGGCAATTTCAACACTGTTCGAAGACTATCGCTGGACCGGGCTGACGATCGGCGGGATGGTCCTTGCGGTGCTCGGCATGATTATAGCCCTGCGCGCCCGCCGCCAGAAATCGGTAAAAGTGCAGCAAAGTGCGCAGATGCGGCAAGCCAGCGAGCCCTAGACGAGACTTCTCAGCCCTTCGCGATATGTGGGGTATTTCGGCTCCCAGCCCAGAACGCGCTTCGCCTTGCCATTGGTAACGCGGCGGTTCTCCGAATAGAAACCTCGCGCCATCTTGCTCAGGCCCGCTTCGTCCATCGTCTGGAGCGGAGGCGGTTCCACTCCCAACAGGCGGCAGGCTTCTTCCGTCACGGCGTTGTGGCTCGCAGGAAGATCGTCGCCCAGATTGTAGGCGCCCGGCGGAGCGTCCATCCCCGCGACGACGCCGCTGGCGATATCCTCGACATGCACGCGGCTGAAGACCTGTCCGGGCAGGTCGATCCGGTGCGCCTTCCCGTCCCGAATACGGTCAAAAACCGAGCGTCCCGGTCCGTAGATGCCCGGCAGGCGGAAAACATGCGCTCCCAGCTTGAGCCACAGCGCATCCGCTTCGCTGCGCGCCGTCCGCCTGCCGGTTCCGGTCGGCGAGGTTTCATCGACCCAAGCCCCGCCTGCATCGCCGTAGACCCCGGTAGAGGACAGATAGCCGTACCAGGCAGGCGGAAATTCCCTGCCATAGGTGTCCAGTACGGGATCGAGGCCGCTGTCCCTGTCCGGCGGAACGGAGGAGAGGACATGGCTCGATGCAGCCAGTGCCGCCTTCACTGCCGCCGCATCGGCGAAATCGATTTCGCCGTCGCTACCTGTCGCCAGAACGAGCCAGCCCTCCGCCTCCAGCGCGGCCTTGATACGCTTTGCCGAATAGCCGAGGCCGAAAATGAACATTTGCTTCATCTGGCCGTTCTACCCATTTGAGAGCCTCCGATAAAGAAAGCAGCTGCACGCCTCATGGATATTGCCCGCACACCTTCGACCGCAGACGGTAACCCGCAACTGGCCGATGCGCCGCCCGAGCCGAAAGAGCCGGCCATCATCCGCCGCGAGGATTACGCGCCTTTCGCGTGGCTGGTTCCGCAAGTGCATCTCGATTTCGATCTGGGTCTCGAGCGCACCCGGGTCACCGCGACACTGAAGGTCGAGCGCAATCCGGCGGCAGAACGTTCGCCCACCATCCGCCTCGACGGCGACAATCTGGAACTCGAGTTCGCTCCGCTGCGACGGTACGGACTGTGCCAGCTGGTCGATGGACGGAAACGACCTCGTCGTGTCGCTGGAAGGCGATAGCCACGAATTGACGATCACGACGATCATCGATCCCTCTGCAAACACGGCGCTGATGGGCCTGTTCGCCTCGAACGGAATGCTGTGCACCCAGTGCGAGGCAGAGGGATTCCGGCGGATTACCTTCTTCCCCGATCGCCCCGACGTCCTGTCCAGCTACACTGTGCGGATGGAGGGCGCGAAGGCCGATTTCCCGATTTTGCTGGCCAATGGCAATGAAGTGGAAACCGGCGATGCTGGATGACGGCAGGCATTATGCCGTTTGGCAGGATCCGTGGCTGAAACCGTCCTATCTCTTCGCACTGGTCGCGGGTGATCTGGTGGCGCGCAAGGACAGCTTCACGACGATGGGCGGGCGCGAGGTCGAGCTGGCCGTCTGGGTCCGCGAAGGCGATCTGGACCGGACCGAGCACGCGATGGAGTCGCTCAAGACGTCGATGAAGTGGGACGAGGACACCTTCGGCCGCGAATACGATCTCGACATCTACAACATCGTGGCGGTCAGCGATTTCAACATGGGGGCGATGGAGAACAAGGGGCTCAACGTCTTCAACACGAAATACGTTCTGGCCGATCAGGATACTGCGACGGACGGCGATTTCGACGCCGTCGAAGGGGTGATCGCCCACGAATATTTTCACAATTGGTCGGGCAATCGCATCACCTGCCGCGACTGGTTCCAGCTGAGCCTGAAAGAAGGCTTCACCGTGCTGCGCGACCAGCTGTTTAGCCAGGATATGCAGGGAGAGGCGGTCAAGAGGATCGAGGATGTGCGTGTTCTGCGCGGCATCCAGTTCCCCGAGGACAGTGGCCCGCTGGCCCATCCGATCCGTCCGGACTCGTATAGCGAGATCAGCAACTTCTATACCTCGACCGTCTACAACAAGGGCGCCGAAGTTATCCGGATGATGCGCGTGATGGCAGGCGAGAAGGCCTTCCGGCAGGCGTGCGATCTGTATTTCGAGCGCCATGATGGCGAGGCCGCGACATGCGAGGATTTCATCACGGCGATGGAAGACGGCACCGGCCTCGACCTCACGCAGTTCCGCCTGTGGTATCGTCAGGCAGGCACGCCGAGGGTGCAGATTATCACGACCCATGAGGGCGAAACTGCCGCGATAACGTTCAAGCAGGACGTGCCCGCTACGCCGGGACAGCCGGCGAAACTGCCGATGCCCATTCCGCTCAAGATTGCTCTCCTCGACCGCGAAACCGGGAAGCATAGCGGCGAGCAACTGGTTATCGTCGATACGGCGGAGAAGTCCCTGCGCTTCGACGGATTTGCCCAGCCGCCCGTTCTTTCCGTCAATCGCGGCTTCACAGCTCCCATCGCGATCGAACGGGCGATGGACCGTGACGACCTCGTCTTTCTGGCGAAGCACGATGATGACAGCTTTGCGCGATACGAAGCGATGCAGGAGCTGGTTGTTGGCGAATTGCTCTCCGCTGTCGACGATGACGGCGACCGCGATGCAGGGCGCAAAGCCGTCGCAGGAGCGCTTCGCGCGATCCTGACCGATGATGGGCTGGACGATTCGATGCGCGGCGAATTGATGCTGCTGCCCAGCCAGACATATCTGGCCGAGCAGATGCTGGTTGCACAGCCCGGCGCAATCCACCGCGAGCGTGAGGCGCTGAAGGCGTATCTCGGCGAAACGCTGAAGGATGAATTGCACGCGCTCTATGAGCGGGTGGAGGGCGTTCCCTACGCCATGACACCCGAGGCGCGGGGTGCACGCAAGGTGAAGACGCAAGCGCTGGTCTATGCCGCCGCCAGCGACCCGGAAAAGGCCGCCGAGCTGGCCGCGCACCAGTATAACGGTGCCGACAACATGACAGACCGTCAGGGCGCGCTGATGGTGCTGGCGGGTCTGGACGGGATCGAGCGGACCAATGCGCTGATCGATTTCTACAATCGCTACCGGGGCAACGAGCTGGTGATCGACAAATGGTTTGCGATGCAGGCCAGTTCGCTCCACCCCTCGGTCATCGCCCATGTGAAGGCACTGGCGGACCATCCCGACTTCACGATGAAGAACCCCAACCGTGTCCGTTCGCTGTTCATGGCGTTTGCGGGCAATCCGCACGGGTTCCATGCGGAAAGCGGCGAGGGGTACGAGATGATTGCCGATACCATTCTGGAGCTGGACCCGATCAACCCCCAAACCGCTGCACGTTTTGTGTCGCCGCTCGGCCGGTGGCGCCGGATGGAGCCGGGGCGCGCCGCATTGATGCGCGCGCAGCTGGAGCGGATTGCGGCAGCCGACACCTTGTCGCGTGACACATATGAACAGGTCAGCCGCAGCCTTGGTTGAGGTCCGACCGGTCCGGTCGCGTGTGCTGGGCGATATTCCCCACGGGTTCCTGACCCGCGAGGGCGGTGTGTCCACCGGAGAGGTTGCGGGCCTGCAATTCGGCATTGGGGGCCGGCGACGATCCTGTCAGCCGTCGAGGAAAACCGGCGACTGGGCGTCGAGGCGATACTGCCCGGCGCGGCGCTGGCTATGCCTTATCAGGTTCATTCGCCCGACGCGGTCATCGTCGATCGGGCGTTGGAGGAAGAGGGGCGGCCCCGCGCCGATGCCCTCGTAACCTCGACACCCGGCTTGCTGGTCGGCGTGGTCACAGCCGATTGCGCGCCGGTTTTGCTGGCCGATATCGAGGCAGGGGTTGTGGCCGCAGCCCATGCCGGATGGCGCGGTGCCGTGTCCGGTATAACCGATTCGACCATTGCAAAGATGGAACAGCTCGGTGCGCGCGCGGGAAGGATCGTCGCGGCAATCGGTCCGGCAATCGCCCAAACCAGTTACGAAGTCGGTCCGGAAATGCGCGAAGCGTTCAGGCCCGAGGACGACGCCTTTTTCTCGCACGGCAAAGGTGACCGCCTGCACTTCGATCTTGAAGGTTACGTAGCGTCACGGCTCCATGCGGCGGGCGTCGGACGGGTCGAAGCGATGGGTCTCGATACCTATTCCGACGATGCCCGCTTTTACTCGTTCCGGCGCTCCACACACCGGGGCGCCGCGAACTACGGACGACAGGCCGCATTGATCGGCCTTGGCTAACTGTTGCAAGACAGACCATGAAGAGTGCGGAAAAGGCCATTGGCAATGCGGTCTCTAGCGGCTAGTAGCCCGCCCAAACATGCGTGTGGCGATGGCTGCGCGCATCGGGGCACCATGACCGGACATTCGCTGGAACATGGCGGCTCTTTTCGAAAGAACCGAACGACTTGGTAATGTCGTTCGCAGGCAAGGTAGGACTTGATGGCTGATACTTCGGGCACGGCGACTGCGAATACCGCAATCGAGCCTGCAGATAACGGTGACGGTGCGCATGGCGATGCTCATGACGGTGTACGTCGCCGCGACTTCATCAATATCGCGGCGATCAGCGCTGCCGGCGTCGGCGGCATTGCCGTCGTCTATCCGCTGATCACCCAGATGGCGCCCAGCGCCGACGTGCTTGCCGAAAGCAGCACCGACGTGGATGTCTCCGCCATCGAAGCCGGTCAGGCGATCAAGGCAGTCTTCCGCAAGCAGCCGCTGTTTGTGCGCCGTCTGACGCCGGCCGAAATCACCGCGGCCAATGCCGTGCCGATCGGCTCGCTGCGCGATGCCGAAAGCCTCGCCGACCGGACCAAGGAAGGTCACGAAGACATCCTCGTCACCATGGGCGTATGCACCCATCTCGGCTGCGTGCCGCTGGGTGCTGCCGAGGGCGAGAACAAGGGCGAATTCGGCGGCTATTTCTGCCCCTGTCACGGCTCGCAGTTCGATACCGCAGGCCGCATTCGCAAGGGCCCGGCACCGACCAACCTCGAAGTGCCGGACTACGAATTCACCACCGACACAACCATCCGCGTAGGCTGAGCCGAGAAAGAATAGATCATGAGCTTTCCCTGGGCCAAACAATATACCCCCGGCAACGACTTCACGAAGTGGGTCGACGAGAAGCTGCCTCTGCCGCGGCTCGTCTATAATGCGGTCGGTGCGGGCTATCCCGTACCGCGCAACCTTTCCTACATGTGGAATTTCGGTGTGCTGGCGGGCTTCTGCCTTGTCCTGCAGATCGTCACCGGCGTCATTCTGGCGATGCACTACGCGCCCAACGCGCTGGTCGCCTTCGCATCGACCGAGCACATCATGCGCGACGTCAACTGGGGCTGGATGCTGCGTTACGCGCACGCCAACGGGGCGAGCTTCTTCTTCCTCGTGCTGTACCTGCATATTTTCCGCGGCCTGTATTATTCGTCCTACAAGGCGCCGCGCGAGATGATCTGGCTGCTGGGCGTGGTTATCTTCCTGCTGGTGATGGCGACTGCCTTCATGGGCTACGTCCTTCCCTGGGGCCAGATGAGCTTCTGGGGCGCGAAGGTCATTACCGGCCTGTTCGGTGCGATCCCGCTGGTCGGCGAGCCGATCCAGGTCTGGCTGCTGGGCGGTTATGCGCCCGACAACGCTGCGCTGAACCGCTTCTTCTCGCTCCACTTCCTGCTGCCGTTCGTGACCGCGGGCGTCATCATCCTGCACATCTGGGCGCTGCACATTCCCGGCTCGTCGAACCCGACGGGTGTCGAAGTGAAGAGCGAGAGCGATACCGTTCCCTTCCACCCGTATTACACGGCGAAAGACGGTTTCGGACTTGGCGTGTTCCTCATCGCATACATGGCGATGGTGTTCTTCCTCCCGAACTATCTCGGGCACGCGGATAACTACATCGAGGCGAACCCGCTGGCGACGCCCGCGAACATCGTGCCGGAATGGTATTTCTGGCCGTTCTACGCGATCCTGCGCGCCTTCACTTTCGATTTCATCCTGCCTGCCAAATTGTGGGGCGTGATCGGAATGTTCGCATCGATCCTTCTGTGGTTCGTCCTGCCGTGGCTCGACCGTTCGCCGGTTCGCAGCGGTCACTATCGTCCGCTGTTCCGCAAGTTCTTCTGGTTCGGCCTCATCCCCTGCATCCTGGTGCTGGGATATTGCGGCGGTGCCCATCTCTCGACCTTCACGATTCTGGCAAGCCAGATCGCGACGGCTTACTACTTCCTGCACTTCCTGGTGATCCTGCCGCTCATCTCGTCTTTCGAGAAGCCCGAGCCGCTGCCGTATTCGATCACCGAGGCCGTGTTGGGGTCTGACAAGAAAGCCGTGCTGGGCGAGAACACCTCGCCCGCCGTCTGAAGCGAATAGGAAAGAGTTTCGTTATGGTTCGCCTTCTCGCTATCGGCGCCGGCCTTCTTTTCACTCTCGTAGTGATGATCTCGTTCTTTGCCGACGCGTATAACGCGGCAACGTCCGAGACCGAGGAAACTGCCGAATACGCCTTCCACCTTGAAGCCAAGTCGCCCGAAGGCGGCTGGTCGTTCGACGGCCCCATCGGCTCTTGGGACATCGCCCAGCTGCAGCGCGGCTACAAGGTATACAAGGAAGTCTGCTCGGCATGTCACGGCATGAAGTTCGTGGCGTTCCGCAACCTCGCCGACTTCGGCTACACCGAAAACCAGATCCGCGCAGAAGCGGCCACCTGGCAGGTTCCGGGTGTCGATCCGGCGACAGGCGAGGCGGTGATGCGCGCCGCAGAGCCGACCGACTACATTCCCTCGCCATATCCGAACGATGTTGCAGCGGCCGCTGCCAACAACAATGCGATCCCGCCGGATCTCTCGCTGATCACGAAGGCGCGCCATCACGGCACGGACTACGTATACTCGCTGCTGTCCGGCTACCAGCCGATCCCGAGCGAGCTGAAGGCGCAATTCCCCCAATTCAAGACGCCCGACGGCCTCTATTTCAACCCGTACTTCAAGTACCTCAACATCGCGATGGCACCGCCGCTGACGTCCGATGGCCAGGTGACCTATGACGACGGTACCGACGCGACGATCCGCCAGATGTCGGAAGACGTCACCGCGTTCCTGACCTGGGGCGCAGAGCCGACGTTGGTGAAGCGCAAGCAGACCGGCTGGCCGGTGATGGTATTCCTGTTGTTCGCAACCGTCCTTGCGTGGATGGCCAAGCAGCAGATCTGGTCGGCAGTGAAGCCGTCCAAGCGTAAGGATTGATGCGCGCGCGCCCGATACCGCTTCTGCGTATCGCGGCGCGCCCTTTCCTCTCATCCGGACACCGCGCATGACGCTCGACGAGCTGCGCGCTTCGATCCGGACCGTTCCGGACTTTCCCAAGCCGGGCATCCAGTTCCGCGACATCGGCACGCTGCTCGCCCATCCCAAGGCGCTGGGCGCGGCTGTCGAGTATCTGGCCGAGCGCGTCGATGGCGCTCAGGCCATTGCCGGGATGGAAGCCCGCGGTTTCATCTTCGGTGCTGCTGTCGCTATCCGCCTCGGCATCGGCTTCGTGCCGATCCGCAAGCCGGGCAAACTGCCGGTCGCGACTATCGGTATCGATTACGCGCTCGAATACGGGACGGACCGGCTCGAAGTCGATCCATCCATCGTCGAGCAGGGACAGCGCGTCGCGCTGGTCGACGATCTTATTGCAACGGGCGGGACTGCCTGCGCTGCAGCGACCTTGCTGAGGCAGGCAGGGGCTCATGTTTCGCAGGCGGCTTTCGTCGTCGACCTGCCCGATCTGGGCGGGGCTGCCCGTCTCCGCGAGGCGGACATTCTGGTGGAGACCCTGGTCGCGTTCGACGGCGAGTAACCCGGCGCCTCCCTGGCCCCGTTGCAAGCCATTGGGAAGGCAGGGATAGAAACGGGAACCGATACGTTGTAGGCCCCATCGTTCGCAGCCCTCTGGCTGCGTGCCGCAGGAGAGCGGAATGGAATCGCAAGCGCTGGTCATTGCTACAGTCGGTGTCCTCGGCATCGGGGCGCAGTGGATTGCGTGGCGGACAGGTTGGCCGGCCATCGTGCTGATGCTGCTGGCCGGTTTTCTTGCCGGCCCGGTCTTCGGCCTCTTCGATCCCGAGGAAACATTCGGCGATTTGCTGGAGCCGATGATCGGCCTCGGCGTCGCGCTGATCCTGTTCGAAGGCGGGCTTAGCCTCGATCTCAGGGAACTGCGCCATTCAGGCGACGGCGTCTGGCGCCTCGTCGTTTTCGGCGTACCTTTCGGTTGGCTGTTCGGCGCACTCGCAGCCTATTACGTGGCTGGTCTCGTCTGGCCGGTCGCGATCCTTTTCGCAGGTATCCTCGTGGTGACCGGTCCGACCGTTGTCATCCCGATGCTGCGACAATCCAGCGTCCAGACACGGCCCGCGTCGATCCTGAAGTGGGAAGCCATCGTCAACGATCCCTTTGGCGCATTGGCCGCCGTGATCGCGTATGAATATTTCCGCATTGCGGCAGACAATCCGGGTGCATCGATCATCGAGGTTGTCCCCCCGCTGATCTTCGCCGCCATCATTGCAGGCCTCCTCGGCTTCGCAGCCGCCGCGGCCATTGCATGGGCCTTCCCCCGCGGGGCCGTGCCGGAATATCTCAAGGTCCCTGTGCTTTTCACGGTCGTCATCGGTGTCTTCGTTATCTCGAACAAGATCGAGCACGAGGCGGGTCTGGTCGCCGTCACCGTGATGGGCGTCGCGCTGGCAAACATGAATGTGTCGAGCCTCAGGAGCATTCACCCGTTCAAGGAAAACATCGCGGTCATCCTTGTCTCGGGCATTTTCATCCTGCTGTCGGCAGGGCTGGATTTCGAAGAACTGCGCGATTTCGAGTGGCGCTTCGGGCTCTTCCTCCTCGCACTGCTCTTCGTCGTGCGTCCGGCGACTGTCCTGCTCAGCCTTCTGGGGAGCTCCGTTCCGTGGAACGAGCGGCTTTTCCTCGCATGGATCGCCCCGCGCGGTATCGTGCTTGTGGCCATTTGCGGCCTGTTTGCCTTGCGCCTCAACGAACTGGGCTATGGCGATGGCTCGATCCTTGTCGGCCTGAGCTTTGCGGTCGTCGTCACGACCATCATCGCCCACGGCTTCACCGTCGACTTCGTGGCGAAGCTGCTGAAGGTGAAGGGCGATACACGTCCCGGCCTGCTCATTGCAGGCAGCACACCGTGGACCATCGCGCTCGCGAAGCAGATGATGGAACTGAAAACGCCCGTAATGATCGTCGATTCCAGCTGGCAGAGGCTTGCTGCGGCGCGGCGTGCCGGCTTGCCCTATTATCACGGCGAGATCCTGAACGAGGCGACGGAGCACAATCTCGATCTCGGCCCATATCAGGTGCTGGTCGCAGCGACCGACAACGAGGCGTATAACGCGCTTGTCTGCAACGAGTTCGCACATGAAATCGGCCGCGACAGCGTATATCAGCTGGGCGATTCCGACGATGACGACCACCGCGCGCTGCCCGAATCGCTGCGCGGACGATCACTGTTCGAAAGCGGCTTCGGGGTGGGCGATGTGCAGGAACGCCAGCAACAGGGCTGGGTCTTCCGCCGCACGAAGCTGTCGGAGCAATTCGATTTCGAGGACGCGCAGGAGAAGCTGCCCGAATCCACGCATATGCTGCTGCTTCTGCGGGAAAGCGGGCGGATGCGCTTCTTCACCCATGCCGCACGGCCGGAACCGCGCGCCGGTGATGTCATCGTATCGTTCAGTCCCCCTCAGGCTCCTACGCCCGAAGAAGTGGCCGCGCGGCGCGAGCGCAAGGACCAGAAACCCAGCGGAAAGGGCGGGGCCGACCCGCAGCCAGCATGAACCGATTGAATCCCACCATCGCCCGCGCAGCCCTTGCCGCAATCGCGTGCCTCGGCGTAATCGCCTGCTCGGACAGAGATCCCGAGCCTGCGCCTGTGCCGGAGGATACAGCTGCCGAGGCCGGCGAACTGGAAGGCGACGAGACCGACCGGGCTTCGATCATTCGTCCCGATATCGAGATTGCCCGGACCGTCGATGTCGAACCGCTCGACATCACAGTCGATTTCGGCAACAGCGGTATGCAGCTGACAGCTGAAGCGGTGACGGCATTGGCCGATCTTCTGCAAAGCCCGCAGGCGACCGAATTCACAGGCATGATCACCTTGCGCGGCCACAGCGATGCCGGCGGTAACGATGCAGTCAATCTCAGGATGTCGCAGGAACGCGCAGATGCGGTCGCAGCCTGGCTCGTCGAGAACGGGATCGATGAGGCGCGCATCCAGACGATAGCTTTCGGCGAACAGAACCCGGTCGCCCCGAATGCATTGCCGGATGGTACACCCAACGAAGCCGGCCGCGCCGCCAACAGGCGGGTGGAAATAACAGTGGCAGTTCCGGACGGTGCTACCATCCCCGCGCCGGCCGAGCCCACGCCGCAGGCCCCGGAGGAAACGCCTGCGCAAAGCGTTACGCGCCAGCTTTCCGGCAGCTGAGCAATTTGCTGGCTTGAATTTTCGAGAATCAGCGCGAAATGGTTGACCGGAAGGGCCTGCCGGTGGCATCGGCTTGGCTTCTGGATGCGCGGGTATAGCTTAGTGGTAAAGCCCTAGCCTTCCAAGCTAGTTATGCGGGTTCGATTCCCGCTACCCGCTCCAGAATTCCAGCGTCTTCGCATGATATGGAAAGACCGGACGCCCGGAGCTGTGCTCCAAACGCCCGGTCCCTTGCGACCCTTGGAGGCGACCCAAAGAGCACGCCCTTTCCGGGCAATCTTTTTATAGCGTGCTTTCTGATTATTACGCGTCACCCACCTGAGGGACGCCCATCAGCGGGACGGGAAAGGCGCCGTTAAGCTGCGCCTTTTACAGCCATATTGTCGATCAGACGCGTGCCGCCGATCCGCGCCGCCACCAGCAGTCGCGCTGGTTTGGAGCCGACCCGGTCCAGTCGCTCGAGACTGTCCGCATCGGCAAGCGCGGCATAATCCACGCTATCGAAGCCTGATTCGCGCAGCACCCGCTTCAGCGTCCGGAGCGATTGCGCCGCTTCCATCCCGGCCTCCATCTCGGCGATGGCCAGCTGCATCGCATTGGGGAGCGCTGCAGCAGCGCCTCGCAGTTGCTGCGAAAGATACCGGTTGCGGCTCGACATCGCGAGCCCGTCCGGCTCGCGCACAGTGGGCACGCCGATGATGTCGTCTGCGAACGGGCGGGTCAGATCGAGGTCGCGGGCCATGCGCCGGATAACCGCAAGCTGCTGCCAGTCCTTCTCTCCGAACAGCGCCACATCGGGGCAGCACCTGATGGAAGAGCTTGCAGACAACCGTCGCCACACCGTCGAAATGGCCCGGACGATCGGCCCCGCAGAAATCCGCGCTGACGCCTTCGACCGAGATCGAGCTGGCAAAGCCATCAGGATACATCGCGTCTACGGTGGGCGCCCACAGCAGGGCGACGCCTTCGGCTTCCAGCATCGCACTGTCTTCGACCAACTGGCGGGGATAGGCGTCCAGATCCTCGCCTTCGCCGAACTGGGTCGGGTTCACGAAAATGGATACGGCCACGAGGTCGGCATGGCGTTTCGCCTCGCGCACCAACGTCAGGTGGCCTTCATGCAGCGCGCCCATAGTGGGGACCAGAGCGAGCGTCTTGCCGCCTTCCCGGAGGCCAGCGACGGCATTTCTCAACATTTCCAACGTCGTGACGGTTTGCACGGATTCCAGCCCTCCGGTAAAACTCTCTGCACCTGATAGCGAGAGCATGGCTGCGCCGCCACATCTCCCGCATCGTTCAAATTTCGAGGATTGCCCCCGCGTGATGTCAGCTCTCTCCGCCGCGAAACCCCACCGCATCGTTTTCGCGAACGAGAAGGGCGGCACGGGCAAGTCGACCACGGCGGTGCATATCGCAGTGGCGCTCGCCTATGGCGGGGCAAAGGTTGCTGCCATCGATCTCGACCCGCGGCAGCGCACGATGGACCGCTATCTCGAAAACCGTGCGGAAACCGCGAAGCGCCGGAATGTCGATCTGCCGACGGCGAAATGCGCGGTGCTCGACGATACAGACCCGCAGGCGCTGGAAGATCTCGTCGCAAGCCATGCGGCAGGTGCCGATTTCGTGCTGTTCGACACGCCCGGGACGCGACGATCCGCTGGCCCGCCATGCTGCGACGCAGGCCGATACGCTGGTGACGCCGCTCAATGACAGCTTCGTCGATTTCGATCTGATCGGGCAGGTGGATGCGGAAACGTTCAAGGTCCGCCGCCTCAGTTTCTATGCCGAACTTATCTGGGAAGCGCGACTGAAGCGCAGCAAGGCCACGATCGAGGAGCAACGACGCGAGATGGACTGGGTCGTCGTGCGCAACCGCACCGGCCATGTCGAAGCGCGCAATATGGCCCGTATCGAAAAGGCGCTGACCGAACTCAGCAAGCGCGTGGGCTTCCGCGTGACGGCCGGTCTGTCCGAGCGCGTGATCTACCGCGAGCTGTTTCCCAGCGGGCTCACCCTGCTGGACAAGGGGCATCTCGGCGATCTCGGCACCAGCCATCTGGTCGCACGGCAGGAATTGCGGCAATTGCTCAAGGGTCTCAACCTGCCTGTCATTCCCAATGTAGCGCGCCAGCTCGAACCCGCCTAAGGTAGCCGCCTATGGTGCGGTTCCTTGTCATTGCAGCGGTGCTGTCACTCGCCTGCCGGTTCGTTTTCGGCCGGTGGCCGTGGCAGTATCTTACCTCGCGCAGCACGCGGGGGCAGGCGCTGTTCAACGCGCGCAAGACTGCTGGGCCTGCCTGCCAATGCGTCCAGAAAAGACATTATCGCTGCGCACAAGCGGCTGGTCGCCATGGTCCATCCCGATCGCGGCGGGACGAACGGCCAGGTGCACGAAGCCAATGCCGCACGCGACCTCCTTCTGGACGATTTGCCCGACGAAACACCGCCACAGGAAAGACCGCCTCAATGAGCCATGATTTCGACCCAACCATCCTGCGCGAATACGACATTCGCGGCATCATCGGCGAAACGCTGGAGGCAGAGGATGCCCGCGCGATCGGACGCAGCTTCGGCACTCTGATGATCCGCGCCGGGGGCAAGACGGTTGCGGTGGGCTATGATGGGCGGGTCAGCAGCCCGATCATGGAAAGTGCGCTGGTCGAGGGCCTGACGGCGAGTGGCTGCAACGTAGTGACCATCGGCCTCGGCCCGACCCCGATGCTGTATTACGCCGAGGCGTCACGCGAAGAGATAGACGGCGGCATTCAGATAACCGGCAGCCATAATCCCGCCAATTACAACGGCTTCAAAATGGTGTTTCAGGGCCGCCCGTTTTTCGGGCAGGACATCCAGGACCTCGGTGCGATGGCGGCTGCGGGCGACTGGATCGACGGGACAGGCGATGTCACGCACCGCCCCATTCTCGACGATTACATAGACCGGATGCTCGGCGCACTGGACGGGGTCGATATGGATCGTCTCGCCGGCATGCGCATCGGCTGGGACGCCGGGAACGGCGCTGCCGGACCCGCGCTCGAGAAGCTCGTCACGAAGCTTCCGGGCGAACATCATCTCCTCTTCACGGAGGTCGACGGCAATTTTCCCAATCATCATCCTGATCCCACTGTTGAGGCCAATCTGGCCGACCTGCGCACGCTCGTCGCGGACAAGAACCTCGACTTCGGTGTGGCTTTCGATGGCGATGGCGACCGGATCGGTGCAATCGACGGTGAAGGCCGGGTCATCTGGGGGGATCAGCTGTTGATGATCTATGCCGAGGACCTCCTCGCAAAAATGCCTAACGCCACGATTATCGCCGATGTGAAGGCCAGCCGCGCGCTGTTCGATCACGTGTCGCAGCATGGCGGGCAGCCGGTCATGTGGAAGACCGGACACAGCCTGATTAAGTCCAAAATGAAGGAAACAGGCGCTCCGCTAGCTGGCGAAATGAGCGGTCACGTGTTTTTCGCCGATACCTATTACGGTTACGACGATGCGCTGTATGCCGGCATCCGCCTGATGACCGCATCGGCGAATCTCGGGAAATCGGTGACCGAGCTGCGCGGCGCGATGAAGCCGATGGTGAATACGCCGGAAATGCGCTTCCAGGTCGATGAAAGCCGCAAGTTTGCTGCCATCGAGGAAGTGAAGGAACGGCTGGCGAACAGCCCGGCAAATGTCGACGGAACCGACGGCGTGCGCGTGACGACCGACGATGGCTGGTGGCTCCTGCGCGCCTCCAACACGCAGGATGTGCTGGTCGCCCGCGCCGAGAGTGACAACGAGGCCGGGCTGGACCGGCTGATGGCACAGATCGACGAGCAGCTGGCGCTGAGCGGTCTGGAACGCGGCGAGAGCGTTGGGCACTAGCTGGCCGGCTTGCTCTGCCTCCCGCAGCCGCTACCATCGCGGCCAGGGGCGATTGAAGATGGGGAAGATGATGAAACTGACGAAATGGATCGCGGCGCCGCTTGGCGCACTGGCACTCGGCATGGCTGCGCCCGCAGCCGCGCAGGACGAGGAAATGTCTCAGGCCGAGATGGCCGAGTTCGCGGAAATGATGGGCGGCCTGTTTCAGGCAGAGCCGCTGACCGCAGAGCAGGAGGCCTTGCTGCCGCTGGCGAACGACGTCGTTGCCAAATTGCTTCCCGACGGTTTCTACGCCGAGATGATGGAAGACATGATGGGGTCTACCATGCGCCCGATCCTGTCGATGTTTTCCGGCCCGTCTTTCATTGTCATGTCGAGCATTTCGCTCGATGATGGACTTCCCGAGCTCTCCGAAGCCGAGATGGCGGAACTGGCTGGCGTTCTCGATCCGGCATACGCGACGCGGGCCGATGCGATAATTACAACGATGACAGATGGCATGGGCGACATGTTCGCGGTGATGGAAGGCCCGATGCGCGAAGGCATGGCCAAATACTACGTGACGCGCTTTAACGGCCCGCAGCTGGGCGAGATCAATGCCTTCTTCGAGACACCGACCGGTGCGCTGTTTGCCCGCGAATCCATGGCGATGGCAGCCGATCCGCAATTCATGTCGTCCATCATGGAGACGGTGCCGGAAATCATGGGACAGATGGGCGATTTCGGCGCCCGCATGGAAAGCGCGATGGAAAGCATGCCCGGCGCGAAAAGCTTCGATGCCCTGACTGCCGACGAACGAACGCGCGCCGCGGCCCTGCTGGGCATAAGCGTGCCCGAGCTTGGGGCCGCGATGAAGCAAGCGGCCGAGCAGTCGGAAGAGGAAGAGGACTTCGAAATCGAAGACTGAAGTTCCGGACCCTAAGCGGCCCTCCGTCCGTTTAAACCGGGATGTCTGTCCCACCCGAAATCGACGCCTGGTTTGCAGGTCAGGACTGGCGCGTCCGGCACCATCAGACCGGAATGCTGGAGGCAAGCGATGCCGGCCGCCACGCATTGCTGGTGGCCGATACCGGCGCGGGCAAGACGCTCGCGGGGTTCATGCCCACGCTGGCGGCCTTTACCCCCTCCCGGTTGGGTGATGCCGATCCGCCCGAGGGTCTGCATACGCTCTACGTCTCGCCGCTGAAGGCGCTGGCGCATGATGTGCAGCGCAATCTCGTCCGCCCGGTGGAGGAGATGGGCCTGCCGATAAAGATCGAGACCCGCAGCGGCGATACGCCGTCGGATCGCAAACGCCGGCAGCGCGACAAACCGCCGCATGTCCTGCTCACGACGCCCGAATCCCTGTCTCTGCTGCTGAGCTACCCCGAAGCGGAGACTCTGTTTGCAGGCCTGAAGCGCATCGTGATCGACGAAGTGCACGCCTTCGCTACCGGCAAGCGGGGGGACTTGCTCGCACTTGCGCTGACCCGCCTGCAGGCCATCGCGCCCGACATGCAGCGCGCAGCCTTGTCGGCGACCGTCGCCAATCCGGAAGGGTACCGCGAATGGCTGGCGCCTTGGGGCGAGATCGACAGCGTTGCGCTGGTCGAGGGGGAGGACGGCGCTCCGGCCGATGTCGAGATCCTGCTGCCCGACGGAGAGCGTGTCCCGTGGGGCGGCCATGCAGCGACCTGGGCGATCCCGCAATTATACGAGGTGATCAAGGAGAACCGGACGACGCTGGTCTTCACCAATACACGGTTCCTTTCGGAATATATTTTCCAGCACCTGTGGGACGTGAACGAGGACAAGCTGCCGATCGGCATCCATCACGGCTCGCTCAGCAAGGAGGCGCGCCGGAAGGTCGAAGGCGCGATGGCGCGCGGGGAATTGAGAGCGCTTGTTGCGACAGCCAGCCTCGATCTGGGTGTCGACTGGGGCGATATCGACTGCGTGGTCCAGATGGGCGCGCCCAAGGGTTCCAGCAGGCTGTTGCAGCGTGTCGGCAGGGCCAATCACCGGCTGGATCGTCCGCAGCCGCGCATTGCTGGTGCCGGGAAACCGGTTTGAATTTCTGGAGGCGACCGCTGCCAAGGATGCAGTCGACGAAGGGCAGCGCGATGGCGAGGATTTCCGCCCCGGTGGCCTCGACGTCCTGGCGCAGCATGTCATGGGAACGGCCTGCGCCGGTCCTTTCGAAGAGAAGGAACTGCTCGCCGAAGTCCGCTCGAGCCTGGCCTATGCGTGGGTCGACGAGGAGATCTGGAGCCGCGTCCTGACCTTCGTTGCGACGGGCGGTTATTCGCTCAAGGCATATGACAAGTTCAAGCGGATCGTGCGCGAGCGGACGAAGGACGAGCGGGCGATATGGCGGCTGACGCATCCGGAACAGGCCGCGCGCCACCGGTTGAATGCGGGCATCATCATGGACGGCGAGATGCTGGATGTCCGGTTCCGCAATGGCCGGTCGCTCGGGCGGGTGGAGGAGCGGTTTGCCGCGCAGCTGTCACCGGGCGACACATTCGCCTTCGCGGGTACATCGCTTGAAGTCGAGCAGCTGCGCGACATGGAAGTGGTGGTGCGCGCGTCGGCCAAATCCGCGATGATCCCCTCCTATGGCGGGGCGCGCATGCCGCTGACGACGCATCTGGCGGACCGTGTGCGTGCGATGCTGGTGGACAGGGCGGGGTGGTCGCGCTTTCCCGACGATGTGCGGGAATGGCTGGAAGTGCAGGACTGGCGCAGCGAGATGCCGGGACCGGACAATTTGCTGGTCGAAAGCTTCCCCCATGCGAAGCGGCATTACACCGTCTATTACACCTTTACCGGATGGAACGCCAACCAGTCGCTGGGGATGCTGATTACCAAGCGTATGGAGGACCGCGGCCTGATGCCGGGCGGGTTCGTGGCGAACGATTATTCGCTGGCTGTCTGGGGCCTCAAGCCGGTCGCCGATCCGCGGCCGCTGCTATCGCCCGACATCCTCGCCGCATGAATTCGTCGACTGGGTGCAGGACAGCCACTTGCTGCGCCGGTCCTTTCGCGAGGTCGCCGTGATCGGCGGGCTGGTCGAGCGCCAGCATCCCGGCAAGCGCAAGAGCGGCAAGCAGGTCACATTCTCGACCGACCTCATTTACGATGTGCTGCGAAAGTATGAGCCGGAGCACGTTTTGCTGGAGGCGGCCTGGGCCGATGCGCGCGAGCGGATGACCGATGTCGGCAGGCTGGGCGATCTGCTGGATACCGCTGCAGAGCGGCTCGTCCATGTCGAGCTCGACCGCGTCAGCCCGCTGGCAGTGCCGGTCATGGTGATGATCGGGCGCGAGGCGACGCCGCAGGGTGCGGTCGATGACGAACTGCTCCTCGAAGCGGAGAGCCTGGCAGGCGCCGCTATGCGGGTCGACGGGCCTGACGCAGCCGTCTGACCTTTACCAGATGTAATAATCCACCGGGGGCTTGGGCCGGGGTTCGAAAACGCGCGGCATCGAGTGCTCCCACGACAAGTCGCACCGATTGGTCCATTCAGGCTCTGTGGCAGTCATGTCAGGTGCTCGGTCAAAGTCCCGGCACTTGTCCGCGCCCATCAGGCGGAGGCAGGAGTCGATCAGTCCTGCCTCGCCAACGATCCCGAGGATCTGCAGCGCCGTGCCGTACGGGGCATCGGGTGCTGGGTCGAACTGGAGCGGCCAGGAAGCCGGTTCCTCCGAAAGGTTCAGCAGACGGCGCCGCAAGGTTTGTCGGTCGATAGCGTCTTCATCCCAGAGGATTATCCCGCCGGCGGATACCGCCAGGCGGACAGGCACGGGCCTTTCAATCGTCTCATGCCATTCCGGCGGAAAGGGCATGGGCATTTCGACCAGCAGGGCATGCTGGTGCTGCCCTCCGAGCGCCATCACGGTTGCGGCAAGGCACATCGCGAACAGCAGGATGGGGAGCGTATCGGGGCGCCAGATCGGCTGGCCGTGGTCGAATTTCTTCCTGCCCGGCGGGGGCGTTTGCTTACGGGGCACTGAAACTCCGATGGCGTTCATTGCCGACAAACGCGAAGCGCTCGATTCCCGCATCCTTGATCAGAGCAATAGTTCGGGCAGAGAGTTCGTAGCTGGCATTGGCATCAGGTTCGAAACGTACGGTCGCTGCGTCTTTGAGCTTCGCAGCGGCTGCGAGCTGGTCGATATAGGTCGTCGCCCGTCACTGCGTTCCCGTTCCAGACCAGCGCGTCACCATCGGTGATGGAGACGGTGTTGTGCTGTGTCACGGCAAACGGGGCGTCACCGGCAGGGCAGCGGGACTTCAAGCGAGTGTGTGGTCAGCGGCATGGTGAGGAGGATCATCACCAGCAGTACGAGCAGTACGTCGATGAGAGGGGTCATGTTCAGCTCGCCGGTCGAGGCGGGCGGCAGCGGGCGGTACGGGTTCTTGCGACGCATAAACGTTCTCCCTCTAATGCAAGTGACAGTGTAACATCACATGGCGGAGGAATGCAAATGGATGCGTTTGGCACTGGCCCGGATTGTGTCCTGTGGTGCCCGCAGGGAGCTTGCCGGCTGTACGCAAAGAGATCACAATGCATGCGGACAATAAAAAAGGGGCGGATCGCTCCGCCCCTTTCGAATGTCTCTCGGACTGGCTGCCTACTGGGCTTTGCCGAAGGTCCGGTACTGCTCGTTGCCGACAAACCCGAAACGGGTCACGCCCGAGCCTTTGATCACGTTAAGAACGCGAGCCGACAGATCGTAGCTGGCGGTCGCTTCCGGTTCGAACTGAAGTTCGGGTTCCGGAGTGATGTTCCGCGTGAACTGCAGGTTGCGAACCAGCTCGTTCTGATTGATCGCCGTACCATTCCAGAGAATTTCACCAGCCTGGGACAGAACGATCTTGTTCTTGTCCGGCTCGATCATGTTCTCTGGCGGAGGATTGGGATCGGGCTGCGGAAGATCGATATTCACCGCGTGCGTCGCCACCGGAATGGTGATGATGAACATGATGAGCAGCACGAGCAGGACGTCGATCAACGGCGTCATGTTCATGTCGAGCATCGGTGCTCCGTCGTCTTTGCCACCTGACATTGCCATGGTGCGTTACTCCTTAAATCTCTGTTGCCCGATCAGCCGTTCGGATCGACCGGGTTGGAGATGAATCCCACAGTCGGATAACCCGCTGCCTGGACGTTGTAGATGGCCCCAGCGACACAGCGCCACGGTGCATCCTTGTCGCCGCGGATATGAACCTGCGGGATCGCGTCCGGATCGTCCATGATAGCTTCGGGGCCGCCGGCGCGCTGAACGATCGCGTCGAGGCGCTTGAACGCTTCGTCATACAGCTCTTCCGATGTGACCGGCGTGATATTGTTGAAATATACGCGGCACTCGCCCTGGCGAGCAGCACCGGTAAATCCGGGGTCGCCTGCGCTGAGACCGCTTTCGTCGGAGGTGCTGACGGTCAGCAGGAGATTCTCGACCTTATCTTTCGATTCGACCGACTCCATAATCGGGACTTCCAGCTGATCGATCGTCTGAATGGCGACCGGAACCGCAATCAGGAAGATGATCAGCAGCACCAACATCACGTCCACGAGCGGCGTGGTATTGATGTCGGACATCGGCGTTTCGCCGCCTGCCATCGAAATTGCCATGGTTACATCCTATCCGTTGGCCAATTCACAAGGGTGGATGCGGGGCTGCCTGGGCAGCCCCGCTATCTCACTTACTTCCTGACCGTCGTAGTGGTTGTCGCCGCCGGCTTTGCGGCCGGAGCCGTTGCAGCGGTAGCAGCCGTCTTGGTCGACGTCGACGTCATCACGGCCGGCTTGATCGCGCCGTTCGAGTTGATGTTCGCCAGCAGATCGGTGGAGAAGCTGGAAAGCTTCTCGGCGATGCGACGGTTGCGGCTCTGCAGCCAGTTGTATGCAAGCACGGCCGGAACCGCGACGAGCAGACCGATGGCGGTCATGATGAGTGCTTCACCGACCGGGCCAGCGACCTTGTCGATCGATGCCGAACCGGCAAGGCCGATGTTGATCAGGGCGCGATAGATGCCGATAACCGTACCGAGAAGGCCGATGAACGGCGCCGTTGCACCCACCGATGCGAGGAACGGGAGACCGCCTGCCAGCTTGGCATTGATGCTGTCTTCCGAACGCTGCAGCGAACCGTGCATCCAGTCATGTGCTTCGAGCTTGTCGGTCATCTTGCCATGACGGTCTTCGGCGACGAGAGCGTCGTCGACCAGCTGGCGCCATGCGCTGTTCTTCTCGAGCTTGGTAGCGCCGTCCTTGAGCGAGTTCGTCTTCCAGAACTGCGAACGGACCTGCTCGTACTGCGAGTTGATCTTGCGCTGCTCGAGCAGCTTCGTGAACAGGATGTAGAACGAACCGACGGACATGATCACCAGAACGGTGAAGATGGCCCAGGCGATAACGCCGCCCTGTTCCATGGCTTCCATGAAGCCGAACTGGTTCTGCGGTGCGGCTTCCCCGGCCGCTGCGGTAAGGAGTTCGAAGGTCATTGGTTAGGTCCTCTCGATGAAGAGATTAGTCACTATAGAAAATGCGTCAGTCCGGCAGGACGTAACGGATCGCTTGCGAGGTTGTACTGCTGATCGGGTTGCCCGCATCGTTGAGCGCCGGATTGTAGCGCGCATAACGCTCCATCCCGCGACAGGCTGCGTCGTCCAGAGCGCTTGACCCCGAACTGCCCGTTACTGAGCAAGCAGAAACGCGCCCATTGGCACCCACGGTAATCCGCATCGTGACGGTACCTTCCTCGTCGGCACGCAGTGCACGGGAGGGGTAGTCACCCTGAATACGGCCGGCCCAACGGCTGAGTCCGTCCGGCGAAGCCGCACGCGCCTGAGAGGGCGCAGGCGGAGGCGGAGGAGGCGGCGGCGGAGGCGGCGGAGCGACACGTGCCGGCGGCGCTGGCGGCGGGATGACCCGTGCTGGCGGCGAAGGCGGCGGTATCGTCTGCACGGTCCGGACCGGCGGCGGATTTGGCGCAATGCTGATCGGCGGCGGCGGGGCCACCGGCGGCGGCGGGGCCACGTCGGGAATTTCTTCTGGCGGGGGCGGTGGCTCGTCTTCTTCTGGCGGCGGCTCCTCGATATCCACCGTCGTCACGCGCTCAACAACCTTCTTGGCCGCTTCGTACGCAAGTCCGGTGACGAGGGTATAGCCGATAGCCACATGAATAAGAGCAACGATGATGATCGCTACAACGCGATTACCGCTCATCTCTTGGTCAGCGTAGGCCATGCAGTCGCATCACTCCGTCTGCACCGGGAAACTGTCCCGGCAGGGGTTCTGCCGGGAAAAATAGTCCCGGCGTGTCAGTCGAATCCCGGTTTTCAGACCAATCTGGAGTAGAGGCGAGCCCTTCTCCGGTCGTCGACCAGGAGTGTCATGGAGAGGCTGATTCTGTTTGTCGCCTTCCCCAAGACCGGCAGGTTCCTTAGCATCCACCGGCATTGGCGCAAACGCTTTCTCGGTTAAGCGGTAATTCACGCCAATCATTGTCTGAATGGGTTCAGAGTGCGAAAGTTCCGACTTGTCTTGCCGCTGCCCCTCCCGGAGAATCTTATGCCACGCCAGTTCCGCCACCGTTTCCATGCACCTGTTTTGACGGCGGCATTTATGGGCGGCGCGCTTGCACTGATGGTGCCTGCAACGGCGCAGGATGCGGACGTTATGGCCGGTTCGCTCGCTCCGACATATGCCGATCTGGCGGACCTGGCCGATGGGGCACCGTTGGTTCTCAAGGCGCAGGTGAAACGGCAGGCACAAGTGAAAGCCGAGCGCGCGCCCGGGCTCGCACCCGGATATGCGCGGCTCTATCTGGAAGCCGAAACGCAGACCCTGATTTCCGGCACGGTGCCTGTGGGCGAATCGCTGAAATATCTGGTCGACGTGCCTCTCGATTCGCGGGGCAAGGTACCCAAGCTCAAGAAGCAGGAGGTTATCCTCTTCGCACGCCCGGTGCCCGGCAGAACGTCGGAAATCCAGCTGGTGAACCCGTCGGCTCAGCTCAGCTGGTCCGCGCAGACGGAGCAGCGTCTGCGTCCAATTCTCGCCGAACTGGCCGCACCGGATGCCCCTCCCCGGGTCACCGGTATTCGCGATGCCCTGTCGGTCGCGGGCAATCTGGTTGGCGAATCGGAAACGCAGCTGTTTCTGGAAACAGAGGGCAGGCGCCCGGCTTCTATAACGGTGATCCGCCGCCCCGGGATGGACCCTGCATGGGGTGTTTCGTGGACGGAGATCGTCGACCGCGCGGCAATGCAGCCTCGCCCGCAGAGCCTGCGCTGGTACCGGCTTGCCTGCTCGCTGCCCTCCTCCTTGCCGGGCGATGCCAACCTTTCGTCCGGTGCGGGTGACAGGGAGCGTGCGGAACTGGATTATGCTATGGTCATCCAGTCTCTCGGGCCGTGTCCGCGCAATCTGTGACGCCTCTGCAAGGCAGGCTTCAAACGCCTTACTGCAACGGCCACTAGCGCCGGTCCAAGATTAACTGCGTGCACGTGCCGCCCACCCGGCGCTATGCGCTTGCGCCATGATCAATGCAGACAAATCCGCCCCGCTTCGCCTCGGGATTGCCGGCCTCGGCACGGTCGGTGTTGGCGTTCTCCGGCTGCTAAAGCGGAACAGCGCCCTCGTGGAAGCGCGCGCGGGCCGGGCCATCGAAGTGGTGGCCGTGCACGCACGGGACCGCGCAAAGGATCGCGGCGTCGACCTGGCACCATACAAATGGGCCGACACGATGGAGGATCTGGCGAAGGATGATGACGTCGATCTGGTCGTCGAACTGGTTGGCGGCTCCGACGGGCCGGCATTGTCGCTGGCGCAGAGCGCTCTCGAACGTGGCAAGGGCGTGGTGACGGCGAACAAGGCGATGGTCGCCCATCACGGGCACGAACTGGCAAAACTTTCCGAGAGCGGCGGCGGACCGCTCCGCTTCGAAGCAGCCGTTGCCGGCGGGATACCCGTTATCTCCGGCCTGAGGGAAGGCGCTGCGGGCAATGCGCTGGAGCGGGTGTACGGCATCCTCAACGGCACATCGAATTACATCCTGTCGGAAATGGAATCCTCCGGTGCCGATTTTTCCGAGACATTGGGCGCAGCGCAAAAGCTTGGTTATGCCGAAGCCGATCCGGCCTTCGACATCGACGGTGTCGATGCCGCGCACAAGCTGGCGATTCTCGCGGCCCTCTCCTTCGGCACGCAGGTCGATTTCGACGGTGTCGAGATCGAGGGCATTCGCAGTGTCCGCGCCGTTGATATCGCGCGGGCCGACGCGCTGGGATATGTGGTTCGCCTTATCGGCATGGCCGATATCGATAATGCAGAGAGCGACATGCCGCGCCTCCTGCAGCGCGTCCGCCCGTGTCTCATCGCGAAGAACCACCCGCTGGCACCGATAGACGGCGCGACGAATGCGGTCGTGGCGGAAGGCAATTTCGCAGGCCGTCTGATGTTTCAAGGCGCCGGCGCCGGCGAAGGCCCTACGGCCAGCGCCGTTGTCGCAGACATCGTTGCAGTCGCTCGGGGCGACCGTACGCCGCCATTCTCGATTTCCGCCGACAAGCTGCGCGCCGCAGAACGTGCCGATTCGGGTGCGCGCGTCGGGCGTTCCTATCTGCGCTTCACTGTCGCCGACCGGCCGGGCGTTCTTGCCGAGCTGGCTGCTGCGATGAGGGATGCGGATGTTTCTATCGAAAGCCTGATTCAAGATGGCGCGCCAGGCGAGGACGGCGTCCTGATTGCGATGGTGACCCATGCAGGGCCTGTTGCAAATGTCCGCAAGGCGATCGCGATGGTCGAGAATTCGCCCAGCCTGACCGGCCAGCCGCTGGTGATGCCGATCCTGCGTAATTGATCCCGCCTCGCTCGACAGTGGCCCCTGTCCGGTTTAAGCGCGCCGCAATTCATTCCACGCGCTGAAAACAGGACCTGACCAGCCATGAGCGAAACCCGCACCGAAAACGAACTCGACCGTGTTCTGGTCATGGAAATGGTCCGCGTGACCGAGGCTGCGGCAATCGCCGCATCGAAGCTGATCGGGCGCGGTGACGAAAAAGCCGCCGACGCCGCTGCGGTGGAGGCCATGCGCGAGGCCTTCGACCATCTCTATATGGACGGCACGGTCGTAATCGGCGAGGGCGAGCGCGACGAAGCGCCGATGCTCTATATCGGGGAAAAGGTCGGCGGCGCACCGGGCAAGGGTCCGAAGATCGACATCGCGCTCGATCCGCTGGAAGGCACGACCATCACAGCAAAGGCGGGTCCGAACTCGCTGGCAGTTCTGGCCGCTGCGGAAGAAGGCTGCCTGCTCAATGCACCCGATACCTATATGGACAAGCTGGCCGTCGGCCCGGGCTATCCCGAAGGCGTCATCGATCTGGCGAAAAGCCCCACCGAAAACGTGAAGTCGGTTGCCGCTGCCAAGGGCGTAGAGCCGTCCGAGATTATCGTCTGTGTCCTCGACCGTCCCCGCCACGAGGCGCTGATTGCCGAGCTGCGGTCCATCGGTTGCGGCGTGGTGCTGATCGGTGATGGCGATGTTGCCGGCGTCATCGCGACGACCGACGAGGAAACGACGGTCGACATGTATATGGGCCAGGGCGGCGCACCGGAAGGCGTTCTTGCCGCAGCCGCGCTCCGCTGTGTTGGCGGGCAGTTCAACGGCCGCCTCGTCTTCCGCAACGAAGACGAGAAGGCGCGGGCCCGCAAATGGGGCATCCCCGACGAAGATTTCGACCGCATCTACAAGGTCGACGAACTGGCAAAGGGCGACTGCATCTTTGCTGCCACGGGCGTAACCTCGGGCTCTCTGCTGGAAGGCGTGAAGCGCAAGCGCGGCGGGATCATGACCACCGAAAGCGTCGTCATGCGCGCCAGTTCGGGCACGGTGCGCTGGATCAAGGGTGAGCACCGCATCTGACCCCGTCCCGGTTTCGAGATTGGGATAGCGGTATCGCGCTTTGTTGCGTTTCGCCGCCGTCCTCCTAGACCCGCTCTGACACGTTACCCGCCAAGGAATCCTGCACGCATGAAAATCATGGCCGCCAATTCGAACCTGCCGCTGGCCCGGGCCATCGCAGGCTATCTGGAAATGCCCCTCGTCGATGCCGGCGTCCGCCGCTTTGCCGACGAGGAAATTTTCGTCGAGATCCATGAAAACGTGCGCGGCGAGGACGTCTTCCTCGTCCAGTCGACCAGCTACCCCGCCAATGACAATCTGATGGAATTGCTGATCTGCATCGATGCGCTGCGCCGTGCTTCGGCCCGCCGGATCACAGCCGTCGTTCCCTATTTCGGATATGCCAGGCAGGACCGGAAGCCGGGCCCGCGTACGCCGATTTCGGCCAAGCTGGTCGCCAATCTGATTACCGAAGCGGGCGCGGACCGGGTGCTGGCTGTCGATCTTCACGCCGGGCAAATCCAGGGCTTCTTCGATATCCCGACCGACAATCTGTACGCAGCGCCCGTGATGGCGGCCGATATTCAGGCGCGCTACGGCGATCAGGATCTGATGGTCGTATCGCCCGATGTGGGCGGCGTCGTTCGCGCACGCGCGCTGGCCAAACGGCTCGACAATGCGCCGCTGGCCATCGTCGACAAGCGACGCGATCGTCCGGGCGAATCGGAAGTCATGAACATCATCGGCGACGTTCAGGGCCGCCATTGCATCCTGATCGACGACATCGTCGATTCGGGAGGTACCTTGTGCAACGCCGCGCAGGCTCTGCTCGATCAGGGCGCGAAGAGCGTTGCCGCGTATATCACGCACGGTGTGCTGTCGGGCGGCGCGGTCGCCCGGGTCGACGGTTCGGCGCTGAAGGAGCTGGTGATCACCGATTCGATCCGGCCCACCGATGCGGCTCAGGATTCGGACAAGATCCGCCTTCTTCCCATCGCCCCGCTGATTGGCGAGGCGGTCCGCCGGATTGCCGACGAAAGCTCGGTCAGCTCGCTGTTCGACTAGGCCGTATTCAGGCCCGTTTCCCTCAGGCTTGCCTTGCGAGAGGCGCCTGAAAATCTTTCCGCATCCACGGACGCACAGAGCCGGGGCTGGTCCTGTCGAGCAGCTCCAGCCTGCGGGCCTGCCGGATTTCGAGGCTCAGGGTCAGCAGTGGATGCCGCTCGCGGATGAAGCGGTGGGGCGTCGTCCCGAAAAAGGTGCTGAACTCGCGGATCAGATGCGCCTGATCGAAGAACCGCAGCAGAAATTCCTCTGCCTCCGCCTCGTCCGCGACGCCGCATGACCGTGCAGCGATATCGAGCACCCGTGCCCGCCGCATGATCTTCTTTGGCGACATGCCGAAGTCCCGCCGCGCGATCCGTTCCATCGTGCGGCGCGACACACCGACCTCTTCGGCAAGTTCGTCGAGCGAGCGGTTCGGATCGACGAATGTCTGCAGCTCCATTGCGCGCGAAACGGGATCGGGCGGCTGGACTGCATTCTTCTCGATATAGTCGGCAAGCCAGCCCTCGATGCGGGCCAGCCATTCGGCTGGGGTGAGGTCCAGATTGTACAGGCCCGTGACCTCGCGGTCGGAAATACCTGTCTGGTCCAGCGGCAACAGACGGTCGGTCAGAGTGCTGTCATCGATGCCGAACAATGCGCTCAGCGCGCCCGGCCTCAGCATCAGGCCCGCAACCTTCACACCGCCCTTGTAATGCAGTGGCATCGCTTTCGTATGTTGCCCGGTCAGGAAGGTCTGGTCGCGGACATTCACCCTCCCGTCCGCAGTGTCTACCCGCCAGTCGACACCGACTGCGCAGCGCAAATAAGCGGCGTCGTTGCAAAGAAGGCCGGAGACGGGCTCGCCTGTGCGATCATAGGCATAGGCGACCATCGAGCGGCCGACCCAATCTGCGATGCGTTCGTCCGGCGGGCGATTGAATGCCAGCGGCACGCCCTCGCTCGACACGCCCGTTTCAGAATGCACTTCCGGCCGGTCCCAGCGCTGCGGCATACCCTCGTTGTAGCGATCCCCCATGTACCAGGGTCATAAGGACAGACCCGGCCATGTCACGCTTAACTTTGGGCGCGGGCGACCTGGGATCGCGCTATTTGCTCCACGGTAGAGGCTCGTCGGCCGTCCACCTGCCCATCGCCTCGAGCCTCCGGCTTTGGCGTATCTCGAGATTGACGCGCAGCAACGGAATCGCGCGCTCTGCCAGCTCTGAGGGGGTCATGCCGAAGAAATGCCGGATCTCCTTGATGAGGTGGGATTGGTCGAAATACCGCAACTCCAGCTCGTCATGCTCCTCGGGCGCGACCACCCCGAGAATTGCCGCGGCCATATCGAGCGCGCGCGCCCGGCGGAGGACCTTTTTCGGGGCGAGCCCGTAATCGCGCATCACGAGGCGTTCGAGCGTGCGCGGATTGATGTCGTGTTTCTCGGCAAATCCGGCAATCGACATATCCGGCGTGGACAGGCTCGCGCGTTCGAAAGCGGTGATGACCGCGTCAGGGCGTTCGGCGTCCCGCAGGCTGAGAAGTTTTCTCAGTTCGTCCTCCATCGTGGCCAGCCACGCCTCGTCGCTCGCATCGGGATGGAAACGGGACGCCAGATTGCCGTGTCCCACGAGCTCTGCATGGTCGAAGATGCAATCGCGGCCGGTCACGGGGTCCGGTCCGCCCAGAACGGTCGGCGCTCCGGCACGCAGATGTAATGTCAGGATTCGGAAGGAGCCCTGTACCGTCAGCGCCATGTGCCGGGTTTGCGGGCCGAAATAGAGCGCCATCCCGTCATCGCCGGGACTGAATTTCTCCAGCCCCTTGGCTGTTTCCGCAATCCAGGTTCCGCCGGTGATGACACGCAAACAGGCGTGATCGGTGAGCATCCCGCCATGCAGCGCGGTGCCTTCGGGGAGGTCGAGCTGGCTCACACTGAGCCAGTAGAACCAGTCCCTGATGTCAGGAGCGGGAGCGCGCGCAGCCGCAAGCGGGCTGCCCATGGACTTCGCGTCGATGGGTGGCATCGGTGTGGTCACACGTTCCCCATTGGCTTGCCCCCGGATCGTCTGTTTTTCTACCGAACAACCGATTTACCCGTTAGTGGGGCCTCTCGCTTCGCTCAGCTCAAGGACAGTTACAGCAATGGCTATGGAAAAGGAAATCGCCCTCGCGGGACGGCTTGCGGATGCGGCCGGCGCGGCGATCAGACCGCTCTTTCGCGGCGACTGGGCGTCCGAGCGCAAGGATGATGCCTCACCGGTCACAGAAGCCGACCGCGCCGCAGAAGCTGCAATGCGCGCGATTATCGAGGCCGAATTTCCGGGCGACGGCATTGTCGGCGAGGAATACGGCACCCGCAATGAAGGGGCCGGACGCCAATGGGTGCTCGATCCGATCGACGGCACGATCAGCTTCATGGCCGGACGCCCCATTTTCGGAACGCTTATCGCGCTGCTTCAGGACGGCTGGCCCGTTCTGGGCATCCTGGACCAGCCGATTGCGGGCGAGCGATGGGTCGGGACTATCGGGCAGCCGACCTTGCTGAATGGCAAGCCTGCGGCGACCCGCCGCTGCCGCGAATTGTCCGACGCAACGATTGCGTCCTCCGGCCCGCAATATTTTACCGACGATCAGGGGGCCGCCTTCATGTCGCTGGCCGCGCGGACGTCGCAGATCGTCGTCTGGGGCGGCGATTGTTACAATTACGGCCTGCTCGCAGGGGGACACCTCGATATCGTCTGCGAGGCCGGGCTGAAGCTGTACGATTATGCCGCGCTGGTCCCCATCGTGGAGGGTGCAGGGGGCATCATGGCGGACTGGCAGGGCAACCCGCTGGACGCCGATAGCGACGGCACGGTTATCGCGCTGGGCGAACCGGCCCGGCTGGAAGATGTGCTGGAGGCAATGGGCTGAGGGCGGGCGGCACCGCAGCTGAGCGCGCGACGCCAAAAGCTTGCATTCGGCGCTGCATCGGCTATTTGCGCGCTCTTCACCGACACGTGATTCATCTGCCGGTCTGGCCGTTAGGGCTGCCAGGGCTGGTCAGTACGTGTCTTCTGAACTCGATATCCGACAGGAGATGAAAATGCCCAAGCTGAAGACCAAGAGCGGTGTGAAGAAGCGCTTCAAAATCACCGCGACCGGTAAGATCAAGCACGGCGTCGCTGGCAAGCGTCACCGTCTTATCAGCCATAATTCGAAGTACATCCGCCAGAACCGCGGCACTGAGGTCCTCGCAAAGTGCGACCAGAAGGCCGTGAAGAAATGGGCCCCTTACGGGCTCGACTGACGCTAGGAGTACTGAAAAATGCCACGCATTAAACGCGGCGTCACCACGCGCCAGAAGCACAAGCGGCTACTCGACCAGGCCAAGGGCTATCGCGGTCGCCGCAAGAACACCATCCGCGTTGCGCGCCAGGCCGTCGAAAAGGCCGGCCAGTACGCATATCGCGACCGCAAGGTTAAGAAGCGCAGCTTCCGCGCCCTGTGGATCCAGCGTATCAACGCCGCGGTGCGCGCCGAAGGCCTCACCTACTCGCAGTTCATGCACGGTGTGAAGCTGGCCGGGATCGAGCTCGACCGTAAGGTCATGGCGGACCTCGCCATGAACGAAGGCGCTGCTTTCAGCACGATCATCAAGCAGGCGAAAGACGCACTTCCCGCCTGAGGCAGGAATAGCTGAATACGAAAAAGGGCGCTCGCGGCATTGCTGCGGGCGCCCTTTTTCTTTCGCAGTGCGATAGCCCTGTAGGCAGGTGGCGGCAGCTGCCATTGGCTTTCCTCGGCAAAAGTGCACGAACGCGGCGTCATGTCCGGGCGGGGCCGACAGCTTCCCGCCGGATTTTGCCGAGGATCGCGTATCTGGGCCGAGAGGACCGGCCCTCCACCATCGACTTCGATCAGCGGTTCTTCGCCGTGCCGGAAGACGAAACGCAATACGGCATCGTTATCGATCACCTGCAGTCCATCGCGCGGCCCGCTTCGGAAAAACGATGTGCGCGTCAACCGGGCGCATGCGGCGCTGATGGATGCCGATGTCAGCAACGCCTCCGATTTCGCGGACCGTGCCGGTGTGACAATCCGCACGCTGGAGCGGCTGTGCGCGCGCTATTTCGGTTTCCCTCCGGTGACGCTCCTGCGGCGTCAGCGCATGATGCGCAGCCTCACGCAATATCTACTGGGTGCGCATACCAGCTGGACCGGTGCGATCGACTCCAGCTATCACGACCAGGCCCATTTCGTGCACGAGTTCGCAGCTTCGTCGGGCTGTCGCCGAGCGAATATGCCGAGCAGGTCGGACCGGTGCTGCGCACGATGATGCGGCACAGGGCAGCGCAATTGGGCCACCAGCCCAGACGCTGGACCCCCCGGAGAGCTGATCCCGCTTGGCTGGGACACTGCGCGAAGGGGGCTGGAAGGCAGGATAGGACGCTCTAGACCTTTGCCTTGTGGGCCATTTGCGGGTAGCGGCCCAGCGCTATGGATACGACGGAAACTCGCCAGCAGGAAACGCTGCAAGCAATCGCCGCAAGTGCCACGATGGACGCGCTGGAAACGGTGCGCGTGGAAGCGCTGGGCAAGAAGGGCTGGGTAAGCGCCCTGCTCAAGACACTCGGCGAAATGTCGCCCGAGGAGCGGCAGGCCCAGGGGCCGAAGATCCAGGGCGTGCGGGCGGCAATTGCCGATGCGATTACGGCCCGCAAGGCCGAACTGGAAGCAGCCGAACTGGAAGCGCGGCTGGCGTCCGAGACGCTCGACCTGACGCTGCCGGCGCCTGCGACGGCCAAGGGTTCGGTCCACCCTGTCAGCCAGGTGATGGACGAGCTTGCCGAAATCTTCGCCGATCTCGGATTTGCTGTCGCGACCGGTCCCGAGATCGAGGACGACTGGCACAATTTCACCGCGCTCAACATGGCGGAAACGCACCCGGCGCGCGCGATGCACGACACGTTCTATTTTCCGGACCATGACGGTGACGGAAACCGGATGCTCCTGAGGACGCACACCTCGCCGGTGCAGATCCGCAGCATGGTGAAGCAGGGCGCGCCGATCCGCATCATCGCGCCGGGCCGTGTCTACCGCAGCGACAGCGATGCAACGCACACGCCGATGTTCCATCAGGTGGAAGGGCTGGTCATCGACCGCGACATCCATCTGGGCCATCTGAAATGGACGCTGGAAACCTTTCTCAAGGCCTTCTTCGAGCGTGAGGACATCGTCCTGCGCCTGCGCCCGTGCTACTTTCCCTTCACCGAGCCGTCGGTCGAAGTCGATGTGGGCTGGAAGGACGAGAAGGGAAGGCGCGTTCTGGGCGGCGACGGCGATGCGCCGGGCCATGGCTGGATGGAATTGCTGGGCAGCGGCATGGTCAATGCGCGCGTGCTGGAATTCGCAGGGCTGGACCCGAAGGAATGGCAGGGCTTTGCCTTCGGTGTCGGCGTCGACCGGCTGGCCATGCTCAAATACGGCATGGATGATTTGCGCGCCTTCTTCGACGGCGATGGTCGCTGGATCGATCACTACGGCTTCAGCGCATTCGACCAGCCGACCCTTTCCGCCGGTGTAGGAGCGCGGCCATGAAATTCTCGCTCGAATGGCTGAAATATTTCCTCGAGACCGACGCGTCGGTGCGAAGAAGTCGCCGCCGCGCTCAACGCAGTCGGCCACGAGGTCGAAGGCATCGACGATCCGGCGGAAAAGCTGGACGGTTTCCGCGTCGCCGAAGTGCTGTCCGCTGCCAAGCACCCTGACGCCGACAAGCTGCAGGTGCTCACTGTCGATACCGGAGATGGCGACCCGCTGCAGGTCGTCTGCGGCGCGCCCAATGCGCGTGCGGGCATGAAGGGCGTGCTCGGTCTGCCCGGAGCAGTCGTGCCTGCCAATGGGATGGAGCTTCGCAAAAGCGCCATTCGCGGCGTCGAATCGAACGGCATGATGTGCAGTGTGCGCGAGCTGGAGCTGGGCGACGAGCATGACGGGATCATCGAACTTCCCGCCGATGCGCCTGTCGGACAGAGCTTTGCCGATTATCACGACACCAGCCCTGTCTTCGACGTGGCGATCACGCCCGACCGCCCGGATTGCATGGGCGTTCTCGGAATCGCGCGCGATCTTGCCGCAGCAGGCCTTGGCACGTTCAAGGGCATCGCAGTGCCGCATATCGACGGCGCAGGCGCAATCGCCATGCCCATCGCCATCGAAGACAGCGCAGATTGCAGCGCTTGGTATGGCCGGTCGATCACGGGGCTTTCCAACGGGCCTAGCCCCGATTGGATGCAGCGCCGCCTGATCGCAGCGGGCCAGCGGCCGATCTCGGCGCTCGTCGATTGCACCAATTACCTGATGCTGGCGACGGGCCGACCGGCGCATGTCTACGATCTGGCGAAGCTTACCGGCAGCATGGTGGCCCGCCGCGCCAGGGATGGCGAGACCGTGCTGGCGCTGAACGAGAAAACCTACACCCTGGACGCCAGCATGACGGTTATTGCCGACGACGCAGGCGTTCACGATATTGCCGGGATCATGGGCGGCGAGCATTCCAGCGTTCAGGATGATACGACCGACGTCCTGCTCGAGATTGCCTATTTCGATCCGGAACCCATTGGTCTTGACCGGGCGGAAACTGGGCCTCGCCACCGATGCCCGTACCCGTTTCGAGCGCGGCGTGGACCCAGCGTTCCTCGATGACGGACTGGCGCTGCTGACGGATCTGATCGTCAAAACCTGCGGCGGAAATCCAAGCGAAGTCATGCGCGCCGGCTCGCCGCCAAGCCAGTCGATGGTGATCGATTTCGATCCGGCGATGACGGAGCGGCTCGGCGGGATTGCGATTCCCGAGGACGAGCAGCGCCGCATCCTCGAAGCGCTCGATTTCGAAGTGTCCGGAAGCTGGCAGGTCACCGTCCCGCTCCGCCGTCACGATATCGAAGGCCCGGCCGATCTGGTCGAGGAGGTCGTGCGTATCCACGGCCTCGACAAAGTCGCCAGTGTCGCTCTACCCCGCGCCGAAGGTGTGGCGCGGCCTACTGCCACACCGCGGTCAGGCGCTGGAGCGCAAGATTGCGCCGGGCAGCCGCTGCACGCGGTCTGAACGAGGCCGTCACATGGTCTTTCCTGCCCGTGCCCGACGCAGAGCATTTTGCGGACGGCGAGACCCTCTGGGTGCTCGACAATCCGATCAGCGAAGACATGAAGGCGATGCGTCCGTCCATGTTGCCGGGCCTGCTGTCGGCAGCCAAGCGTAATGCCGATCGCGGCGCCGATACGGCGCGCCTGTTCGAAATCGGTCGCCGCTATTTCCGTTCCGGCAACGGGTCGAGCGACGAGAAACCGACTCTCGGTGTCATCCTCGCAGGCGAAAAGACGGCGCGCGGCTGGGATAGCGGCAAGGCGGTGCATTTCGACGCCTATGACGCCAAGGCCGAAGCGCGTCAGCCTGCTTGAAGCGGCCGGCGCCCCGGTCGTCCAATCTGATGGTGATGGGCGGAGAAGGCGGTGTGCGGGCGAGCAGTTCCACCCCGGCCAGTCGGCCACCCTGCGTCTTGGCCCAAAGAACGTCCTGGCGCGCTTCGGTGCGCTGCATCCTGCCACGCTGAAGGCCTTCGACATCGATGGACCGGTGGTTGCGGTCGAGATTTTCCTCGATGCCATCCCGGCAGAAGAAAGGCGGCGCGCGGTTTCGCCCGCGCGCCGTACGCTCCGCCTGCGCTTCAGGCGGTGACGCGCGACTTCGCCTTCCTCGTGCCCGGCGATCTTGCGGCTGGCGATCTGCTGCGCGCAGTGAAAGGCGCGGACAAGAAAGCGATCGTCGATGCCCGCGTCTTCGACGTGTTCGAAGGGCAGGGCGTGCCGGAGGGCAAGAAGTCCATCGCGCTGGAAGTAACGCTGCAGCCGGGCGAGAAGAGCTTCACCGACGAAGAGCTGAAGGCGATATCCGACAAGATCGTGGCCTCTGCTGCCAAACAAGGAGCAGAGCTGCGCGGCTGAGCGCGGCTTGCACACACCATGTCCGATACTACGAATTCGTCTAAAACAGCCGCCGCACCTTCGCCATTATCTCGCACCCCGATGCAGGTAAGACGACGCTGACCGAGAAGCTGCTGCTGAACGGCGGCGCGATCCATCTGGCGGGCGAGGTCAAGGCGCGCGGGGCAGGCGCGGCGCGCGCGGTCGGACTGGATGAAGATCGAGCAGCAGCGCGGCATCTCTGTCACTTCCTGCGTCATGACGTTCGAGCGCGAGGGGCCGGATGGAGAGGTCGTCACCTTCAACCTGCTCGACACGCCGGGGCACGAAGATTTCTCGGAAGACACCTACCGCACGCTGACCGCCGTCGATTCCGCGATCATGGTGATCGACGCCGCCAAGGGTATCGAGCCGCAGACCCGCAAGCTGTTCGAGGTATGCCGCCTGCGCAATGTGCCGATCATCACCTTCGTCAACAAGGTCGACCGTGAAGGCCGCGACCCGTTCGAAACGCTGGACGAAGTGGCCGACATGCTGGCGCTGGATGTCAGCCCGCAGACATGGCCCATCGGCATGGGCGGCGAGTTCGAAGGCGTACTGGACTTCGCCACCGGCGCATGTGGCGCGGCCCGAAGGTGGCTCGAAAGAGTTTCTGGGCACGTTCGACGAAAATCCCGAGATGCCCGACCGTTTCGGAGAGCAGGCGGAACTGGCGCAGATCGGCTATCCCGAATTCGACGCAGAGGCCTATCGCAATGGCGACCTGACGCCGGTCTATTTCGGCAGCGCGCTCAAGAATTTCGGTGTGATCAAGCTGATCGAGGCGATCGCCCAGCACGCGCCGCCGCCGCGCCCGCAGCCTGCCGGGGACGAGATGATCCAGCCCGAAGGCGACGAAGTGACCGGCTTCATCTTCAAGGTGCAGGCCAATATGGACCCCAATCACCGCGACCGGATCGCGTTCATGCGGCAGGTGTCGGGCACCTTCAAACGCGGGATGAAGCTGACGCCCTCGCGGCCTCGGCAAGCCCATCGCCATCCATTCGCCGATCCTGTTCTTCGCGCAGGACCGCGAGATTGCCGATACGGCGGAGGCCGGCGACATCATCGGCATTCCCGAACCACGGCACGCTGCGGGTGGGCGACACGCTGAGCGAGAAGAACGACGTGCGCTTTACCGGCCTGCCCAATTTCGCGCCGGAAATCCTGCGCCGCGTCGCAGCTGAAAGACCCGACCAAGACCAAGCAGCTGCGCAAAGCGCTCGACGATCTGTCCGAAGAGGGCGTGATTCAGGTGTTCTATCCGGAAATCGGCGCGGCACTGGATCGTCGGCGTGGTCGGCCAGCTGCAGCTCGAAGTGCTGATCTCGCGTCTTTCGGCCGAATATAAGGTCGAGGCCGTGCTGGAGGCAGCGCCGTTCGCCACCGCGCGCTGGATCAAGGGCGCCGACAGCGCGATGGACGAATTCGAGCGCTTCAACCGTGCCAATCTCGCCAAGGACCGCGACGGCGATCTGGTGTTCATGGCCAAGAGCCCGTGGGACGTGAACTATCAGGAAGAAAAGAACCCGGACCTGACATTCTCCGCCACCAAGGAACGGTGACAAGCGGGCGCGCTGGCATTAGCTTGCGCAAATGGCTGATTTTTTCGACGCGCTGACCGACGATCACACCGCGATGATTGCGCGGCAACCTGTCTTCTTCGTTGCCACCGCTGCGGACGATGCGCGGATCAATCTCAGTCCGAAGGGCTATGATGCGTTTCGCGTTCTATCGCCGACGCAGGTGGCCTATCTCGATCTTGGCGGATCGGGCAACGAGACGAATGCGCATCTGGCGGCGATGGCCGGATCACGATCATGTTCTGCAATTTCGAGCAGCCTGCGCTGATCCTGCGAATTTACGGGCGGGGTCGTCCGGTCCTGCCGCAGGATGCCGAATGGGACGGGCTGGCAGAGCACTTCACCCTGCTGCCCGGCACGCGGCAGATCTTCGTGATCGATATCGAAAGCGTCCAGACCAGCTGCGGCTGGGGCGTGCCGGTCATGGAGCTCGAAGCCGAGCGCAAAACGCTGTTGAAGGCGCATACCCGGCAGGAGCCTGACGCATGGGTGGCGAAAACCACCAGCCGGACGACCAGCATCGACGGTCTGCCGACCCGCCCGACCGATCGCTACATCGAAGGCGCGCCGGGCACGCGGCCCGACTGACGCGGCCGTGGAGCTGAAATTCGCCAGTTACAACATCCACAAGGCAGTGGGTGTCGATCGCAAGCGCGACCCGCTTCGGATCATCGCCGTCCTGCGAGAAATCGATGCCGATGTCATTGCCTTGCAGGAAGTCGATCTGCGCTTCGGTGCGCGGCCCAGCGTCCTCCCGCGGGCAGCCTTGCAGGACACCGACTGGAAGGTCGTCGATGTCGCCAAACGGCCGCAGAGCCTCGGGTGGCATGGCAATGCTCTGCTGGTGCGGCGGGATATCGAGATTGTGCATGGCGAACCGCTGGACCTGCCGACGCTGGAGCCGCGCGGGGCGGTGTGCGCCGAACTGGTGTTCGAGAGGCAAGCGCTTCCGGGTTGTCGGGCATGCATCTCGATCTGTCGGGCTTACGGCGGCGCGACCAGATTCGCGCCATACTGGACATCTGGAGGCGGCGCGGCCCGAATGCCCGGAAGTCCTGATGGGCGACTTCAATCAATGGCAATTGGCAGCGCGGGGCCATGCAGGCCTTCGGGGAGGAATGGCATGTGCTGGCGCCCGGCGCCAGTTTCCCCAGCGCGCGCCCGATCGCGCGGCTGGACCGGATTGTCGTGTCCGCATCGTGGCAAGTCCTTGAGCAGGAGGTGCACCAGTCTTCGCTTGCCCATGTTGCGTCCGACCATTTGCCCATCATCGCACGACTAAATCTGCCTTGAAATTGAGCAATGCCTAAAATTTAGACAGGCCGAACTCGTGCTCAGGCCGCTCTAACGCTCTTCGACGCGCCTGAAACCGGTTTGGCACACCTCTTGCTGCACATGCGAAGGCCGGGGACGTGCCCGGTGCAAACAGGCACTCGTTTCAGACAGGGGGCGCACATGAAATTCATCATCGCCATCATAAAGCCGTTCAAGCTGGACGAAGTGCGCGAAGCGCTCGGCGGCATCGGCGTCGCGGGCATGACCGTGTCCGAGGTCAAGGGCTTCGGCCGCCAGAAAGGGCCAGACCGAGATTTATCGCGGGGCCGAATATTCGCACCAACATGCTGCCCAAGGTGAAGCTGGAAATCGCAGTCAGCGACGAGCTGGCGCCGCAAGTTGTCGAGACGATCCAGCAAACCGCCAGCACCGACAGCATCGGCGACGGCAAGATCTTCGTCTTCGACCTCGGCAGCGCCACCCGCATTCGCACCGGCGAAACCGGGGAGACGGCGCTGTGATCACGCACCTCGAGATTCTAAGGGAGCAGCCACCATGCGTTTCCGCTCACTCGTTTCCATTGCCGGCCTTGCCGGGCTCGCAATGGCCACCCCAGTCTTCGCCGCTGCGCCAACTGCGACCGATGCAGCGGCGGAGGCTGTCGTCGGCCGTCGCCAATCCGGGCAACAATGCCTGGATGATGACGGCGACCATCCTGGTCCTGCTGATGATCCTGCCGGGTCTGGCGCTGTTCTATGGCGGTCTGACCCGCTCCAAGAACATGCTCTCGCACCATGACGCAGATCGGCGCGACGGCCGCGCTGGCCATGCTGGTGTGGGTCATGTGGGGCTTTCCGCCTCGCGTTCGGCTCGACCCCGATGAAGGCATCATGGGCCTGTTCATCAGCGGGGGAAGCTACTTCCTCGCCGGCATGGACGCCTGCAACGACGGCGGCGACCTTCACCGACGAAGTCATCAGCGAATATGTCTTCGTCAGTTTCCAGATGACCTTCGCCGCCATCACCGCTGCGCTGATTCTGGGTGCGACGGCGGAGCGGATGAAGTTCAGCGCGGTGATGGCTGTTCGTCGCCGATCTGGCTGACGATCGTCTATTTCCCGATCGCCCACATGGTCTGGGCAGGCGGCGGTCTGCTGTTCGAAGATGGCGCGCTCGATTTTGCCGGCGGTACCGTGGTGCACATCAACGCCGGTGTCTCCGGTCTGGTGCTCGCCTATCTGCTCGGCAAGCGTCGCGGCTATCCGGCAGAGCCAATGCCCCCGCACAGCATGATCATGACCATGATCGGCACGGGCCTGCTGTGGGTTGGCTGGTTCGGCTTCAACGCCGGCTCCGCTCTCGAAGCGGACGGGTTCGCCGGTCTCGCCATGATCAACACCTTCGTTGCCACCGCTGCTGGTGCGCTGACCTGGATGGTGATCGAACGGCTGGTCGGCCACAAGGGTTCGGCTCTGGGCTTCTGCTCGGGCGTCATCGCCGGTCTGGTCGCGGTAACGCCCGCGGCAGGCAACTCGCGGACCGTTCGGCGCGATCCTGCTCGGCATCGCCGTCCTCGATCGTCTGCTACCTCGCTCGTCGCCAAGGTGAAAGCCAAGTTCGGCTATGACGACTCGCTCGATGCTTTCGGCATCCACGGCGTTGGCGGCATCGTCGGCGCGATCGGCACCGGCATCGTCTACCAGCCGTTCCTCGGCGGACCCGGCGATGGCTCGACCGCTCTTGGCGCGCACAGTTCTGGATCCAGATCGAAGAGCGTTCTCATCACGATTGGCTGGGCCGGTGTCGGTACCTTCATCGCTGCCTTGATCGTCAAGACGCTGATCGGCCTCCGGGTCGCCGAAGAAGCCGAAGTCGACGGTCTCGACATCTCCGAGCACGGAGAACGCGCCTACAACTGACACACCGAATTGGCGGGCCGGGAGGATCCTCTCCCCCCGGCCCGCCAACGTTGTTCCTCCTGCGAACAACAACTTGATGGCCGGAGCAAGCGCTCCGGCCTTTTTTTGTCGTAGGCTGAATGGGATGCGCATTGTGGACGCAGATCCTCGGCTGACGCTAGCGGGTCGCGCTCCGAAGCTCGAGTCTCTTTCTTCGCATCTACGCAGCGTCGCACATCGAAGCGGCAGATCGTCAGAGCCATCCAGCCTAAAGCTGACGGTCAGGCCGAGTACCGCAACCGCTACGCGCTTTTGCAGGCGGTATGCACTCATGCGTCCGCAACAAGGATGCTTGGCTCGAGTCAGCAGAAGTTCACGCCAAAGCTTCCTTCACAAAGTCCGCACAGCGTTCGCCGATCATGATGCTCGGGCGCGTTGGTGTTGCCGGATACCAGCCGCGGCATGATGGTGGCATCGGCGATCCACAGGCCTTCGACACCGCGCGCTTTCAGTTTCGTATCGACCACAGCGTCGGCATCCGAGCCCATGCGGCAGGTGCCGACGGGATGGTAGACCGTATCGGCGCGATTGCGGATCAATTCGTCGAGTGCGGCATCGTCATTCAAGTCGACTTCGGTGGCGATCCTTCGGTTCGTAGCCTGCCAGTGGCGGCGCATCGACGATCCGGTGCGACAGGCGCACGCCTTCGCGCAAGGTGGCAATATCGCGGTCATCGTCGAGGAAATTGGGATCGATGCGCGGGGCGTCCGTCAGCATCGCGCGAGTTCAGCCGTACCGTCCCGCGGCTTTCCGGGCGCAGGACGCAGGCGTGGAGCGAAAAGCCGTGTCCCTTCACCTTCTCGCGACCGTGATCTTCCAGCATCGCAGGCACGAAATGCCACTGCACATCGGGCGCGGGCGCATCGGGCATGACGGTCCAGAACCCGCCGCTCTCGGCATAGGGAGAGGTCATGATGCCGGTACGCTTGCGGCGGTGCTCGATGATCGCCTTCGCCATCCGCAGCGTCCCCTCGACACTGTCGCCGATCGGCACGCGGCTTTCCGTTTCCCAGCTGGAGACATAGTCGATGTGGTCCTGCAGATCGCTGCCGACGGCGGGACGCTCGACCATGACATCGATCCCGTGCTCGTTCAGATGCTCGGCCGGGCCGATGCCCGACAGCATCAGGATTTGCGGGCTGTTGAATGCGCCGGCCGACAGGATCACGCCCTTGCGCGCCGTCAGCAGTCGTGGTGCGCTTGCCGCGCTTGACGACGACGCCGGTGACCTTGCCGCTTTCGATCACCAGCCTCTCGATCAGGGTGCCGGTGCGGATATCGATGTTGGGCTGATCGCGGATCGGCTCGACATAGGCGCGCGAGGCGGACCAGCGCTCGCCGCCTTGCGCTGGGTGACCTGATAGATGCCGAACCCGGCCTGCTTCTCGTCGTTGAAATCATCGTTTTGCGGCAACTGCAGGCGTGTCGCGCTTTCGACGAAGGCCTTGCTGCGTGGCGTTGGCATAGCGCTGGTCGGACACGAACAGCGGGCCGCCTTCGCCGTGATACTCATCCTCGCCGCGCTCGTTTGCCTCGGCCTTTTTGAAGTAGGGCAGCACATCGTCATACGACCAGCCGTCGCAGCCCAGCTCCGCCCAATTGTCGTAATCCCACCGGTTGCCGCGAATATAGACCATCGCGTTGATGGCGCTCGATCCGCCCAGACCCTTGCCGCGCGGCTGATAGCCGATGCGGCCATTCAGCCCCTTCTGCGGGACGGTGTCGAAGCGGTAATTGGCGTTCTTGAGCAGGAAAGGCATGAAGCCCGGCGTCTTGACCAGCAGGTCATTGTTCCGGCCGCCTGCCTCGACGCAGGCAGACACTGCGTGTGCCATCGACCGCCAGCCGGCCTGCCACGGCGGAACCGGCGCTGCCGCCGCCGATAACGATGTAGTCATACTGGCTCATGCATTCTCTCCTTGAGAGAAGCGGTTACGCGGCTTGCGGACGGCTCTTCAATCGGGTTTTGATCTGCTACCGTCTTTCCCGGCTGCGTTTGCGACGCGGCGCCCTGCTGCCGGGCCAGCCAGCGTGCGCGGATCGTGTCCGACGTGTCGCGGCTGCCATCGTGGCTCCAGCCGGGCTCGCGCAGCAGATAGGACAGCTTGTGCCGCCACGGCGCGCGCCAGATGTCGCGCGATCATTCCGATCCATTCATGGAACACGGCCCACAGCAGGTTGAAGCTGCCAAGCTGCTTCACGATGCCGTAACGGATGCGCTCGTCATCGGGCAGTTCTTCCTGAAACGTGCCGAACATCCGGTCCCAGACGATAAACACGCCGGCATAATTCCGGTCGAGATAGCGCGGATTGGTCGCATGATGCACGCGGTGGTGGCTGGGCGTGTTCATCACCGCTTCGAACCAGCGCGGCATCTTGCCGATCGCTTCGGTGTGAATCCAGAACTGGTAGATCAGATTGAAGCCGCCGCAGATCGCGATCATCACCGGATGAAAGCCGAGCAGCACCAGCGGCAGAGCAAACAGCAGTCCGAAGGTAAAGGCACCGGTCCAGCTCTGCCGCAAGTGCGGTCGACAGATTGTAATGCTGGCTGGAATGATGGTTCACATGGCTCGCCCACATCCAGCGGATGCGGTGGCCGGCGCGGTGCACCCAGTAATATTTGAGGTCGTCGAGCACGAAGCACAGCGGCCATGCCCACCAGTGCCAGCCGAAGGTGAAAAGCCGGTATTCGTAGGCCGCGACGAAAGCGGCGATTGCTACCCCGCCGAACGCAAGTCCCGCCACGGTGCTGCCGAGCCCGAAGCTCAGGCTGACGCAGCGTGTCCTTCGGCTCATAGGCCTCTGGTCGGCGAAAGTGCGCCCAGAGCATCTCGATCAGGACGAGCGCGACAAAGCCGGGAACGGCGTAGTCGGTGGGTGAAAAGTCAGGCATCGCTTATTCCAGATAGGCGATTGATCGCTTCGACCCAAGTGTCTGGATTTTCGATGTCGAGAAACACCGCGCCAAACCGCCGCTCGCCGCAATCCACTTCCAGCGTGGTGTAGCCTCGATCTTGCCACAGACGGGCGCTCGCCCCTGCCCCTAGAATGCGCCCGGCGATGTGGCTGCCGTGCGGGCGCAGTACCATGATCTTGTTCGCAGCGTCCCGGGCAAGCGCGGCGCGGCCCGTGCTGTCTCTGGCGATGGAAACCGGCGTGTATCCATCGTCCGCCTGCTCTGCTGCCTGCCGAACGGCATCGTCGCTATCCAGCTTTGGCGCACCGCCGAGGCCCAGCTTTCCGGCGAGCCATGCCAGCAACAGGATCGCGACCAGCGAGCCGGCAAATTGCAGGATCATGGAGAAGCGGTGTCCATGGCCGCTGACCTTCGCCCGCCACGCTTCAGCCGCGAGCGTTGGCGGCGAACATATCCATTGCCGGGCGGATGGGGGAGACGTCGTAACCGGCCTCTGCCGCCGCGCTTGTCACGGCGTCCGGATCAGCGCCCATGCTGGCTTGCGCGAGCGACCAGAGGAATGTCGACCGTGTGCCGGAGCGGCAATAGGCCAGAACCTTGCCCTCTGTGCTCTTCCAAGCATCCGACATCGCCTGCACCTGCGGCTGGCTGAAGCCTGCCGAGGTCACGGGGATCGCGACGTAAGCGATCCCTGTCCTCGGCAGCAGCAGCCTCGATGTCGGAGCCGTCCGGCTGGTCGGGCGATTCGCCATCGGGACGGTTGTTGACGATCAGGGTAACGCCCGCTTCCTTCGCCGCGGCAATGTCGGCAGCGGCAGATCTGCGGACTGGCCAGCATCGTGTCGGAGAGCGTCTTGAAATCGGCCATGTCCATTGTCTCCACTGATTGCGAGATAGCGCGCAAAGGCGCGCTTTTGCTGGGGTTTAGCATGCAGGTTCCCGCCGCAACAAGCGCTGCCGAGGCCTGTTACGCTATCCGGCAAATTGCTTCGCGCCTCCTGCAGTGAATTCGCAACATATTTCGTGCAAGCCTGTACCCGCTGTTAATTCGTTCGCATGAAGCGGCGTTATCCGCTACACAGAACGTGTGAATAACTGCGCTGAATGACCTTCCGGATGTCCGGTCGATCTTTTTTGGCGCGCTGGATATGCCGATTACCGTCCCCGGCACATCCCAATCGGTTTGTGGACGGGCGAGCAAGGTACACTACGAGTTATGGGTTACGACAGAGGACGTCGCAAAGGTCGCGACAAGCGGGACAATATCGGCGAAGACAGCTTCGATCCGTTTGGCGGAGGTGGAGATTTCGGCGGTAACCGCGGTGGCGGCAGCGACCGGGGCGGCTACGGCGGCGGCGGTGATCGCGGCGGCTATGGTGGCGGCGGCGGTGGTGGCGGCTACGGCGGCGGCGGTGATCGCGGCGGCTTTGGCGGCGGCAATCGTGGCGGTGGCGGCGGCTTTGGCGGCGGGGGCGGTGGCCCGCGCGGCGGAGGCGGCGGCGCTGGCGGCGGTGCAGGTGGTGGCGGTTTCAACCGCATGCCCGCACAGGTTGTCGGAACCGGCAAGGGAACGGTCAAGTTCTTCAACTCGCGACAAAGGTTTCGGCTTCATCCAGCAGGAAGGCGGCGGAGAAGACGTCTTCGTTCACATTTCCGCTGTCGAGCGCGCCGGTCTTGAAGGTCTCGGCGAAGGCCAGGGCCTCGAATATCAACCTGGTCGATCGCGGCGGCAAGGTTTCCGCCCAGGATCTGCAGATCGTCGGCGATGTCGTCGAAGTGCAGGGCGCTGGCGGTGGCGGCGGCGGCGGCGCGGCTGCTGGCGACCGCGGCGGTGCACCCCAGCGCGAACTGACGGGCGAGAAGGCAACCGGTACGGTCAAGTTCTTCAACGCGATGAAGGGCTTCGGCTTCCTCGTACGTGATGACGGCCAGCCCGATGCATTCGTGCATATCAGCGCAGTCGAGCGTTCGGGCCTTTCGCAGATCAACGAAGGCGAGCGTTACGAATTCGACCTCGAAGTCGACCGACGAGGCAAGCATTCGGCAGTGAACCTGGTGCCTGCGCAGGGCTAAGCGCACGCTTCAGATCATTTCCGAAGGATGTTTGACCGTGATGGTCGCGCGTCCTAAACACACCACAAATGGCGGCTCCTTTCAGGGGTCGCCATTTGTGTTTCAGACCAAATTTCCTTTCGGCTCAGGAGCTTGTTCCATGTCCATCACTCCGCTCATGCCCGTCTATCCGCGTTGCGGCGTGCGTCCGGTCCGCGGTGAACACTGCCACCTGATCGACGAAGACGGCACGCGCTATCTCGACTTTGCCAGCGGCATCGCCGTCAACCTGCTCGGCCACAGCCACGAAGGGCTGATCGGCGCGATCAAGGAGCAGGCCGAAACGCTGATGCATGTCTCCAACCTCTACGGTAGCCCGCAGGGCGAGGCGCTGGCGCAGCAGCTGGTCGACAATACGTTCGCCGACACGGTGTTCTTCACAAACTCCGGCGCAGAGGCGGTCGAGACCGCGATCAAGACCGCGCGCGCCTATCATCAGCATGAAGATGACGCGACGAAGCGCCGCGAGATCATCACTTTCACGAACGCCTTCCACGGCCGGACGATGGCGACGATCAGCGCGAGCAACCAGGAGAAGATGCATCACGGCTTCAAGCCGCTGTTGCCCGGCTTCGTCTATTGCGAATTCGACGACCTGGAGATGGCGAAAAGCCTGGTGAACGAGCGGACCGCCGGCTTCCTGGTCGAACCGATTCAGGGTGAAGGCGGCATCCGCCCCGCAAGCCAGGAATTCATGAGCGGCCTGCGCGCGATCTGCGACGAGCATGACCTGATGCTGGTGCTCGACGAGGTCCAGTGCGGCGTGGCCCGGACGGGCAAGCTCTATGCATACGAGCATTACGGCATCACGCCCGATATCGTCGCGACGGCCAAGGGCATCGGCGGCGGATTCCCGCTGGGCGCATGCCTCGCCACGGAGAAAGCGGCGCGCGGCATGGTCTTCGGCACGCACGGTTCGACCTATGGCGGCAACCCGCTCGCGATGGCTGCTGGCAAGGCGGTTATGGACGCGGTGGCGAATGAGGAATTCCTCGCGGAAGTCACCGAGAAGGGCGAGCGCATCCGCGCACGGCTGGAACAGTTCATCGGCAATTATCCAGACCTGTTCGAGCTGGTTCGCGGCAAGGGCCTGATGCTCGGCATCAAGATGAAGGTCGAAAGCCGGCCGTTCTTCGTCCACCTGCGCGACAATCATCAACTGCTGATGGTGGCAGCGGGCGATCAGACGATCCGTGTCCTGCCTCCGCTCGTGATCGGCGATGCCGAAATCGAGGAATTCTTCGACAAACTGTCCGCTGGTGCGGCCAGTTACAGCATCCCCGAGGCAGCATGAGCAAGCGAGCACTTTCTGGACCTGTCCGACGCTGGCGGCGATGCGATCGCCGCCATGATCAATGACGCGCAGGACCGGAAGGCTCGCGCGCCGAGACTGGCCGAAGGGTAAACCCGATGCCGACGCGCCGCTGGCAGGCCGGGTGCTGGCGATGATTTTCGAGAAGAGCTCGACCCGTACCCGCGTCAGCTTCGACATGGCGATGCGCCAGCTCGGTGGCTCTGCAATGGTCATGGAATCGGGAAGCATGCAGCTGGGGCGGGGCGAAAGCATCGCCGACACGGCCCGTGTTCTCAGCCGGATGGTCGATGCGATCATGATCCGGACGGACGATCATGCCAAGATCGAGGAGCTGGCGGCCAACGCGACCGTGCCGGTGATCAACGGACTGACGGATCGCAGCCATCCGTGCCAGATCGTCGCCGATCTCCTGACCGTGATAGAACATGGCAAGGCTCTGCCCGGGCTGGAAATCGCATGGCTGGGCGATGGCAACAACGTGCTGCATTCGGTGCTCGAAGCTGCGGGCCTGATGAAGTTCAACGTCCGCATAGGATGCCCGGCGGGCTATGAACCCGAAGACGAATTCGTCGCCCTGGCACGAAGATGGCGGCGCACGCGTCACGATCACGCAGGATGCGGCGGAAGCAGCGCGACGGCGCCGATGTGATCGTCACCGACACATGGGTGTCGATGGGGCAGGAGCACGCAGAGGCAAAACTCGAAGCGATGCAGCCCTTTCAGGTCGATGCCGCATTGATGGCCCATGCGAAACCCGATGCGCATCTTCCTCCATTGCCTGCCGGCGCATCTCGGCGAAGAAGTGACCGAGGACGTGATCGAGGGCCCGCAATCGGTCGTGTTCGACGAGGCGGAAAACCGCATTCACGCCCAGAAATCCGTCCTGCGCTGGGCGTTCGGCCAGCTCTGAGGCCTACGCGCGTGCAGGCGAGGGTGGCGATGTGCTGCATCGTCACCATATGGCGCGCATGGAAACGATTACAGAAACATATTCCGACACGCTTCTCGGGTTTACGCTGCCCGAACGGGATGCGCGCGGACGAGCTGTCAGGCTGGATGACGTCGCCGACCTGATCCTGTCGGCCCACGCCTATCCGCGTCCCATCGCGAAATTGCTCGAAGAAGCGCTCGTCCTCGCGTCGCTGATCGGTGGAGCGATCGACAAGGGCGATGGCCAGATGACCTTGCAGGCGCAGGCCAAGGGCGGCGCGGTCAAGCTGCTGGTTTGCGACTACAATGGCGGCCAGCTGCGCGGCTATGCCGATTTCGACGAAGACCGCGTTGCGGGCCTGCCTTCACAGCCCGGCCTCAAGGCGCTTTTCGGCGACGGGCATCTGGCAATTACCTTCGACATGAACGACGAGCGCGGCCGCTATCAGGGCATCGTACCGCTGGAAGGCAATTCGCTTACCTCGGCGTGTGAGCATTACTTCATCCAGTCCGAGCAGGTGCCGACCATTATCCGCACGGCCGTAAGCATGGAAGCCGATGGTGCGCGGGCGGGCGGCCTGCTGATCCAGCATCTTCCCGACGGCGAGGAGGGGAGAGAGCGCCTGCATGTGCGGCTAGACAACCCTCACTGGGAACATGTGTCGGTCCTCGGCGGCAGTGTGCAGGCCGAGGAATTGCTCGATCCCGATCTCTCGATGGAGGCGATCGTCTGGCGGCTCTTCCATGAAGAAGAGGAGGTACGCGTTCTCAAGGGCACGAAACTCTCGCGCGGATGCCGTTGCTCGGTGGCGCATTATGAGGAAGTAATCGCCCGCTTCCCTGAAAACGAGCAGGCAGAGATGCGCAACGAGGACGGCAAGATCCTCATCGACTGCGCCTTCTGTTCGAAGGTCTTCACGCTCGAGACCTGAGGCCCGGAGAAGCGCTGTTTTTGCTTGGGGAGGCCTGATGCTTGGGCTAGCCCGCGAGGATGAATGCGAAGACTGATTCCAACACCAAAACTGCTGTCGTTCTGCTTTCGGGCGGGCTCGATTCGATGGTCACCGCCGGTATCGCGCTGGAGCAGGGTTTCCGGCTTCATGCACTGACGGTCGATTACGGCCAGCGCCATGTCCGTGAATTGCAGTCTGCGCGCGGCATCGCCGAAAAGCTGGGCGTCGTGCGCCATAGCGAAATCGCCCTGGATTTGCGCAGTTTCGGCGGGTCGGCGCTGACCGATGATATCGACGTGCCGAAAGGCGGCGTGGGTGACGATATCCCGGTGACGTATGTGCCGGCGCGCAATCTGGTCTTCCTCGCGCTGACGACTGCCTTTGCCGAAGCGAGCGGGGCGAACGACATTTTCATCGGCGTGAACGCGCTCGATTATTCGGGCTATCCCGATTGCCGCCCCGAATTTATCGATAGCTTTGCGGAGACCGCCCGGCTTGGAACCAAGGCTGGCATCGAGGGTGCGCCATTCAATATTCACGCGCCTCTGCAGCACATGACGAAAGCGGACATCGCGCGCGAAGCGGACCGCCTGGGCCTCGATCCTGCGTGGAGCTGGTCGTGTTACGATCCGCTGCCCGACGGCCGCGCCTGCGGCGAATGCGATAGCTGCAGACTGCGCCGCAAAGGTTTTGAAGACGCCGGGCTTGTGGACGGGACAGTTTACGGCAACAACGGCTGACAGACGAGCCCGCCAACGGGCCGAACATTCGGGAGATGTGTTTTGACGGCGGAATCCACGCAGACGGCTACGGTTGACCCCGCTTTCGATCCGAATGGCAAAGTCCCGGCATACAGCTGGTACGCGCTGAGCATTCTGGTGATTGTCTACGTGCTTAATTTCGTAGACCGGAACATCATCTCGATCCTTGCCGAAGACATCAAAGCTGATCTCGGGCTGCGTGATGACCAGATCGGTTTCCTGTACGGGACGGCATTTGGCGTTTTTTATGCGCTGTTCGGCATTCCGCTCGGCAAACTGGCGGACAACTGGCACCGGGTCAGGCTGATGACGGCGGGCCTGTTCATCTGGTCGGCCTTCACCGCCTTGTCCGGTTTCGCGAAGAGCTTCACGATGCTCAGCGTCGCCCGGATCGGCGTCGGCGTCGGCGAGGCTACGGCGAGCCCGAGTGCCTACTCGCTGATTTCGGACTGGTTTCCCAAGAAGATGCGCGCCACCGCGCTCGCGATATATTCGTCCGGTCTGTATATCGGTGGCGGTATCTCGCTTCTGATCGGTGGCGCGATCGTGGAGCGGTGGAACAGCGCCTTTCCGGTCGATGCACCGCTCGGTCTGGCTGGCTGGCAGGCGGCCTTCATCGCCGTCGGCCTGCCGGGGATTCTGCTGGCCTGTCTTGTCTTCACCCTCCGCGAACCGCTTCGTGGCCAGAGCGAAGGCATCATCACCCCCCCTGCGAAAGACCCGTTCCGCGGGTTCGCGCGCGAGCTGGTTGCAGTCATTCCGCCGTTCACGCTTATCGGCGCAGCCCAGGCTGGACCGCGCGGTATCGTAACCAATCTGCTGGGTGCGCTGGTCATCGGCGGGGTCGCCTACGGCATGGCTGTAGCGACTGACAATTATCAGCAGTGGGGCGCGGTGGGGATCGGCTATTATGCGATCTTCTCGTGGGCTTCGACGCTGAAGCGCCGCGATGAGCCTGCCTTTCGCCTGATCTGGGGTACGCCAGCCTTCCTCACGACCATTCTGGGATACGGCATGGTTGCCTTCATGTCCTACGCGGCCTCTTTCTGGGCCGCACCGTACGCCATCCGGATCTTCGAGGAAGCTCCTTCGACGGCGGGCTGGTGGATCGGCGGACCCGGCGCCGTTGGCGGTTTCCTCGGCGTGATTCTCGGCGGGCGCATGGCCGATCTATCTGCGCCAGAGAAACCCGGCGGGTCGACTCCTGGTTGTTGCCTTCGGACTAGTCGGGCGCGGCGCCGTTCCTGTTGCTGATGTTCACGACCGAAACGCCGACCGTCTTCTACATCGCCGCGTTCCTGCAGTCGCTGTTCGGAAGTTCTGCCCTCGGCGGTGCTGCGGCGACATCGCAAGACCTTGTCCTGCCCGCGTATGCGCGGAACGGCAACAGCGACGTTCTTCCTCGCCACGACATTGGTCGGCCTGGCGCTTGGCCCTTACATGGCAGGCCAGGTGTCGACCGATGACCGACAGTCTTTCGACTGGCGGTCTCAGCCTGCTGATCGCCGTACCGATCGGATTGGTCCTGCTGGCTGTGGCATACCGGACAGTACCGGAAGCGGAGCGCACCTTGCTGGAGCGGGCGCGCGCTGCTGGCGAGGACGTTTAAGGCGGCTTAGCTGCGTGTAAGGACGCCGCACGCGATCCGTGAGCCGGCATTGCCGGAAGGCTCGCTCGTGCCGTCATCGGGGTCCGCATGGATCATGACCGCCGTGCCATCGCTGTCGAAGAGATAGCGCTCGATGTCGGACCTGCTGCCTCGCAGGTCGACAGTGGTCGTGACCGTGCCGGATGCTGGAACGATGAGGTTGGGCAGATCGCCCAGATGACTTCCGTCGTCATCGTCCAGGCCGTGACCTTCGTTCGTCGGATTCAAGTGACCGCCTGCCGACTGAAAATCAGGACGCTCGCACTTGCCGGTCGTGTGGAGGTGGAAGCCATGCGCGCCTGCGGGGATCCCCGTGGCGGCTATGGCGAGCGACACCGTATCCCCGGCCGCTAGCAGCTGTGCCGTCCCTGCAGGAACGCCGTTCGCCAGCGTGAGGCGGGCTGAGGCAATGCGTTCTGTCGGGAGGTCGTAAACCGATTGGCATCCGGTAACTGCCAAGGCGCAAGCAGCTAGTGTGAGGGTCGCAGGAATTCGCATTGGGTGTCTCCGAAGAAAGGTACTCTCCATCACCCAACGAAAAAGGGGCCGGATCGCTCCGGCCCCTCTTCATTTTTTCGCTTGTCGCGAAGCTTACATGCCCGAACCCGGACCGTAAGTGATCTCGACGCGACGGTTCTGCAGTTCGCGAACACCATCGGCAGTCGGGACGCGAGGCTGCGATTCGCCGAACGCTTCGCTGCTGATACGTCCACCCGGGACACCACGGCCCGTGAGGTACTGCTGGACAGATGCGTTACGACGCTCGGCGAGGCCGATGTTGTACTGCACGCTGCCCGAACGGTCGGTGTGACCTGCGAGCATGACCGAAGCCGTACCGCAGTTCGCATAAGCCGAAACCGCATTGTTGAGGATGGTCGACGCTTCCGGAGTGATGTCCGACTGATCCCAGTCGAAGAACACGATGTACGGACCCGTGTTGCACTCGACAACCGGCGGAGGCGGCGGCGGAGGAGGCGGCGGGGGCGGCGGAGGCGGCGGGGGCGGCGGAGGCGGCGGAGGTGCAGCCGGCTCACCGAAGTTGAACGTCAGCGTACCGAGCAGCGAGTGCGAACGGAAACGGCCGTCATTCGTACGACCGGCGCTGTCGATGATCGAAACATCCGGCTGCGTGAAGCATCCGATACTTCAGGCCTACGTCGATCGTTTCCGTCAGCGGAGCGCGCACGCCAGCGAGAAGCTGGTAAGCGAAGCCGGTGTCGGAATCGTCGAAGCCGTCGGGCAGAGCGGTGTTGACCGTTGCGCCAACGTCGGTGCGGGCAACGCCGACACCGCCGCCGACGAATGCCTGCAGGCCATCATCGGGACCAAAATCGGCCAGGCCGTTGATCATGAAGGCGAGGTTGCTGGTGTCGCCGTTGGCAGGAAAAATGCCGTTACGTGCGAGACGAACCGGACCGCCACCGGGGAAGCCGTCGGCTCCTGCGGTGATGCCTTCAATGTCTGCTTCGCGGTAGCTGACTTCCGCTTCGAGGCGTGCGCCGCCGAAGTCGTAACCAACGATACCACCGAAGTCGAAGCCTTCGTCGTGGCCGACCGAAAGGTCACCGGCTACGCCGTTAATGTCGAGGTCGATATCTTCGACGACTGCTACGCCGCCATTCAATTCGACGTACCAGGCATCTTCGCGGGCATGGGCCGGCACTGTAAGTGCCGTCGATGCCATCGCCATGCCTATGACGAGTTTCCGCATTATAAAATTCCCCTTTATCTAGCGAAATGGAGCCACCAAGAGGCCCATCATCTAACTTTTCAACAGAGTCGAAGCAAGCAAACATCAGTGTCAAACTGTTGCAAGAATGCCGCGTTTTGCGGTCCAGCCGTACAAAATGCCTGATTCCTCCGCGTTGAACCTCGCTAACGGGGCGTAATCGCAGAAGTTCCCGGTGCCACGTTGAATCTTCGCCATGGCGCGGTTTCGCCGGTTCGTCAGGCAATTCCCGCATTCTCCATCGCGGTGATCAATTGCGCTATGGCAGCGCGTGCCTCTGCATCCTGCGTCGCTCCGCCATCGGGCGCGGCCGGCAATTCCGGCCTTTGCCAGCCACCATCGTAAAACATGGTCGAGCCGGTCGCCGTATCGAAGCAGCGTAGTCCGGTCTGGGGAGTGACGAACAGCCAGCTGCCAGCCGACCAGCAGGCGATAGCATCAGCATATCCTGTCCATTCGCCGGTTGGTGCAGGCCCGACCAGCCAGGTTTCTCCATCCGACGGGGACTCCGGGGGTATGTCTTGCTCGCCGAGCACGACGGGATGGAGAAGCGACGCGATACGGGACATTGCCTCGTTCACCGTGAACTCCTTTTGCGCCTGCCCGGCGAAAAGAAGCGGAAGATCGAAGCGCGCGGTACGCGACGTGAAGGCGAGGGGATTTGTCATGTGAGAGGTCCTGTTTTTCAAAAGGGTCGCGTCTGTCCGGTCACAACGTGCCGAGATGAAGAGCATCCGACAGCGCGTGAGTGCCTTGCTGGCGCACCCAGATTGCTTGCCCGGAATGCGCTTCGGCCAGAGACGCGGCGATATCGGCCGCGATAAGGAGTGTGGGGCTTTCGAGATCCCAGCTGACTACGGGTGCGTTTATCGGGCCAAGGCCGGCGAAATATCGTTCCGCCTCCTCTACCAGAGGCGCGTCCACGCCATCCGGCCAGGTCCATGCGCCCCTAGCCCGCCGGGTCCAGCACAAGGCGATTGCGCCATCGGCCCTCCGATCGAAGCGGGGATGGACCGGGGTTAGCGGCCTTAGAGAGCGGTCTGCATCGATCGCGATTGTCTCTGCCGGCTGCGTATCGCCAATCGCGCTAGCGGCGATCCGTTGGTTGCCCGTGCCCGGAAGGTCGGAGCCGAGCGGGGCAAGCCGGTCGTCCAGAATAACAATCCGGACACCGGAGGAATGCCCGGCCTGCGCCGCTGCTTCTGTCGCGCCGCGTCCGCGAAGCAGGCCTTCGAACCTCCACCGACCATTTCCCAAGTCGATTGGAGTGGCAAACTGTAGGATTTCCGTGCCGACGAGCATCTTGTTGGATCCGCCAGCCAGAGCCTCGATCGACGCCGGAGCAAGGCGGCTGTCGTCGCCGACAATATGTGCCTCGAACGATGCTGCGCCTTCGAACCGCATGGCCGGTGAGCTGCCGAGTGCGCCTTCCAGCGTCCCCTGCAGCGCATTACCCCGGACGCTGAAGAGCGGCTTCAGCTGATCCTGCTCGGCAGAAAAGAGCATCGCGTTGCTGCCGGGCGGAGTGGTTGTCAGGGCGACAAAAACCTGCGCGCTGCCAGCGCTTCCGTCTCCGTCCCACGGGAGGCCGAATACGGAGATGACGGATGGACCCGCTGCAATATCGGCAGGTGGGACGATCTGGCCGGGGTCGGCAGGAGAACCGGCGGAGTTCGCTGACGACAATTTGACCAGCTCAAGCTCGATACCACGCTCGCGCCATTCCCATGACGTTACGCGGTATGCGCCCGGCTTGCCGGGCAGGCGCACAACGCGCCCTGCATGGATCGCAGGATCTATCTCCGCCATGCGCCATGCGATTCGCTCCCCTTCGGCAAATCTGCGCCGTGTCGCCTCGCCTGCCAGCATCTTGGCCCGCGAGGCGGATATGGTGGCGGGAAATTCGATGATTTCCGGCGCACCGGGCGATGCGCGGCCAGCGGTTCTCTGGACGCCGGGCTGGTAATCGCGGGCGGGATCGTAATGCCGGACCCCCGTTATTCCCGGCCGTTCGCTACCGGCGCGTCGCTGCGCGATACCATCGCCTGCGCCGAAATCGTCTGCGTCCCATGCAGCGACCGCTTCGGAGGAAAGCACAGGGATGTCGGCAGGTAGGCCGCGCCTCGAGACTGATAGAAGCTCGCCCGATGCCTCGATCGACATCGGATATAGCTGTCCTAGCACTGCAAGGGTCCGCGCTGTCGAACCACCGTCGGACGCAAATCCGGCGAGGCCTTCCAAAGAGGAAGCCAGCGGCAGCGAAGCTTGAGCTGGCGCAACGATTTCTGCCAGATCGACGTCTCCGGTGTCGGCAATGATCTCGAACGTCAGCGCAGGGATCCGGTTGCCGAAGTCGCCGAGTTGCAAGTCTTCGAAAACGGCGTAGGCGGTGCCGCGAAACGCCGGAGCCGAGGCGCCTTCCGCAGAGGCGATCAGCGGGTCGGGCAGTTGGTCGGCCTGACCTGTGTGCAGGCGAAACGTCCCGCCGGTTTTCAGATCGCCGCCTGCGCCGCGCAGAAGGTTTCCATCGGCCCAGATGCGGCCCACGTCTTTGATCCGCCTACTCGACAATGCGACGGCAAAGGAGGTCGAATAGCTGAAACTGGTGGTCGACGGCTTGCCCTTGCTACCCCCACTTCTTTCGGAGCTCTCGACAAGGTCGGTCGCCCAGATGATACTTCCGCCAGAGCGCGAGACGCCGTGATGGCGCGCGATCGGGCTGCCATAGCTGGAGGTGGAAATGTCCAGTTCCTTGAGGCGCGGGCCTTCGCGCGATGTACCGCCGATGATGGCACCGTCGATCTGGCGCCCGGCCAGAGCACCGATGGCTCCGCCGAGCGGACCGCCAACCAGTGTGCCGACAGCGGTGAGAAGGAGTGTCGCCATGGGAATGGTGTCTTTCGGATGGAGGATACAGGGGCGCTCGGAAATTCAGGGGCGCCAACTCGTCAGGACAGGCCAGGGCGGCAGGCCGGGGGTCCGCACCACGCGTCGCAGCCCGGCATGGGCGTGAATGAAGGAAACCGCTCGTCCGGCAGCGGGGCCTGCGAGGATCACGACATGATGTTGCCCGCTGCCGAGCGTGCAGAGACAGATGTCGCCGGTCTGCTGCGCGTGATCATCGGATGTCGAGGCGGCGGGCAGGCGCTTGTTCCAGCCGGTCCAGAAGAGGCGCAATCGTGCGGTTGCGGAGCGCGTAGTGGGCTGGCGGGTCAAAGCGGCGATCGATGCGGCTGAAGGCTGCCGACACCAGTCCGACGCAATCGACGCCTGTTTCCGGGCTCCGGCCATGCAACCGGAAAGGCGTGCCGATCAGACGCTCGGCCTCCTTGGCGAGCGCATCTCCGGCACTGCTCATCCTGACGAGGCGTAGCGGGACAGGAGGTCGTTCCCCGGCAGGAACGGCTCGCCCTGAAAATTTACTGCATTGCCGAAGCGGTCCGCGCAGGTGGCCAGAGTATGATCGCACCCTTCGCGCAGGCGCACAGGCGTACCGATGGCAACCTTGGAAAGTGAAGCGGCGTTGGACAAGGTAAGCCACCCGTCCTCGGCCGCGTCGATATCTGCCCTGAGGCCGGTCAACGGCCCGCCGCACCAGCGCAGTTCCCCGTGAAGGAAACGCGAGGGATCCGCGATATCGGTCTGGACGCGTCCGGTCTCTTCATCGACCGCCGCCACGACCGCTCCGTGCGTAAAACGCTGCGGCGAGAGGGTGCAGCCAGCGCCGCAGAACTGTGCGCGGCAGGATGGGCTGGTGCGCGGAACGGGATCTATGTCGAGCGCGGCCTTGGCCGATTGAAGCTCTGCGACGAAAACGCCGCCATCCCGAGAAACCGCGCCGATCGTTCCGCTGAAAAGCGTCAGCGCCTCGCCCGTTTCCCAGTCGACCGCCCCGACCTGGACTTGCGCATTGTCGAACCGACCTTCCTCCAGATCGGTGTCGGAAATGCTCCAGTGGCCCAGCGGGCCGCGCATTTCCGCGCTATCGCCGTCCAGCCTGTCCGTCTTGCGCAGCGATGCCGGCAGGATTCCTGGCGCGGCGCGGTGCAGGATCCCGCCAAATAACATATCGCGGTCGTGGCTGATAAAGCCCAGAGTGCAGCCGTCGGTGCGGTAGATCCGCCAGAATGTCGCCACCCCTTCCAGCTCTTTGGCAAAGAAAGTGCGGCTCATACGGCCTCCCGCACTTCGATCAGCGGCACGGACGGGGCCTCGCCTGCGGCGAAGTTCGCTCCCGTCACGTCGAGCCTGTCTTGTGCGAAGCGCACCGGCACATCGAACAGGAAGCCGGCACTGATGCTGGCGCCTTCTGGCGGGGCCTCGGCAAAAGTCACTTTCCCCCCGGTGCCGAGCGTCCAGTCGGAGGTTTCAACTCCGCCCACCGCTATCCGGACAGAGCCCGGCGCGGGGCCGCGTGATCGGGCGGACCTGCGGTTCATCCGCCGCGCCATAGGACTTGATAAGCTGGAATTCAGCGGCGAGGCCGTCGCCCGTGCCAATCACCTGATCGACAGGCGAAGGTGTGCCGGTCATGGCATTGGAGCTGAAATCGAAGGGGTCGGGCAGGCGAAAAGCGCGCGCCGCGCCGCGTCTTGCGCGGAAGAAGGAAATCAGTGTTCCGAGCTCTTTTTCGCTGCGAAGTCCCGGTCCGACATCGAAACTGAGGCGGGCGTCGGACCAGAGCGAGTTGCGCCGCTCGTGGCCCGAAGAGGTGACGGCGACGGTAGTCGAAAATTCGGGACTGACCCCTGCATCGCGGCCAAGCGCGAGGGGATAGAGTACATCGTCGAATGCCTGCATGGCGGCGTCCTCCAGATTGGGTAAACGGGTGTATCCGTCGCGCGCGACCTGCGGCAGCGCCCAGATATATCGGTGGGTCACGCCGCGGGTCCGGGCCTCGTCCAGCGCGTCGTCGATCAGAGGCCAGTACCGTTCCGCATCTTCCGGGCGCAGAACGAAGCCGGAGAAATAGTCCTGATTTTCGAGCGGGTAGCCAAGCCGGGCGTCGACCGCCGCATAGGCTTTCTTGCGCAGGGCCTCGGCTCCGGCTGTGAGCCAGTCGTAATCTTCCAGCTGCAGCCGGTCGAAGGCTGGATAGGCCCAGCCGATGGGCATATTGGCACGGTACAATTCCGGTGATGCGGGATCGTACACGGTGGGGGTAAAGGCGAGCAGGGAAATTTCGGCATCGCCGCTGGCCACCGCGCGCACCGATGCGGCCAGTGCAGCGGTCGATTCGGCAAGCACTTCGCCGGCCAGATCGAGGACCGCAGTAAAGCGCCCGCGGACCTCGCCGCGCACATCGTCGAGACCGCGCAGTACGCCGAACGCATCGCGGTTACGCTGGCTCATCGCCTCGTCGTAAATGCAGATTGCACCTGTTTCCGGAATGACCCACCACCACGGTTCGCCGATCTGGAAAAGGACAGGCAAACTGGCGGCTTCCTGCAGGCGCACGAATTGGGCCGCCACGTCCTGAATGTATGTCATCGCCTCCGCAATGGCGGGAGACAGCAGCGCGGATGGCGGGATCCAGCCGGTGCGGGCGTAATTCCCGAACCTGTCGACCTGTTGCCAGCCGAGCGGGCAATGTTGCGCGAAGAGCTCGTAGGACAGCGATACGATGGGGTCGATGCCAGCGTCACGGCAGTCTGCGAAAAATGCCTCGTGCCAGCGGATGGCAGGCGTGCACAATGCACCCGAGCGGTCGACCAGCAATTCGCCGGCTTCCCTTGCCAGCCGGAAGAAGTGGCTCATCCCCACATAATGCACCAGCCGTTCGCGGTAGCCCAGGCCGACAATGCTCCTGAGAAGGCGGGCAGGGGTCTGGTTGAAACTGTCGTCGTAGGCGGTGGCGATACGCTCGCCGTGTTCGGGCACCATCACATCGCCGATGGTCAGCATCGCATTCTCGCCATCGCACACGATATCCGACATCTCGGCCCAGCCATCGGCTCTGACGGGCAAGGCGTCGGTACTTCCTTCGACGAAACCGGGCGGTACGAGCGAGATGAACATGCGGTCGATCGCGCCGGCATGCACGTCCTCTCCCGGCAGGACGAAGCCCGACTGGAGCTGCGAGAACGGCAGGCGGATCAGCGCGTCTTCCGGCGTGCCCTCGGCATAATTCCACAGGCGGACATACCAGCTGCGCGGCGAGCCTGCAGCATCCCGGCCTTCGATCGTCAGGGTCGGACCGTTAGGCGCATCGAGCGCGACGATACCGGACGAACGCCAGCGGAACTGCAACGCGCAATGCCGTATATTCGCGATTGGTATCGTAGGCGAGCAGCGGATGATCGAGCGTGTCCTCGCTTTCCCAGATCAGGCCCGCGAGTTCGCCTGCATGATGAAACTCGGCATCCACCCGCAGGCTGTCCGCGCCGGTGGTGATGACGCTGGCCATCATCGGGCGGGGGAAATTGACGGTCCAGAAGCGCGGGATCGAAGCGCTGGATGAAGTCTGTTTCCTGCCCGCGCCGCTTGTCGGCTAACCAGAAAGGCATAGTTTTCTCCTCAGGAGCCAGCGCGTCTAGAATTCTCGCAAGGCGCGGCTTACCGCGCTGGCGACCTGGCGGCTGGAGCGCTGCATGGCGGCGGGCGCACTGGTTCCGCGCTCGGATTGCAGCCGGATGGCGACATTGACGTTTCTGGCGCCGGATTGCGCAGCGCCGGTTTCCACGCGCCCGGCGCTGGTCGGCACGAACACTTCCGGGCCGCGTTCGCCGACAATATAGCCGCGGCCCGGTGCAACGGGACCTCCGGTGGCGCGGCCGGGCAGGCCGAATAGCGCGCCGAGAGTCCCGCCGAGCACGCCCGCCAGACCGCCAGCCCCGCTGCCAGCTGCAGCGCCGCCGAATAGCTTGTCGAGACCCAGCCCGAGCGCCTGCGAGGCGATCTGGTCCAGCGCGGCAGTGGCGGTGCGTTTCAGGTCGTCGAACCCGATGCTGCCCTTGCGGAGCGCGCTCAGCAGGCCGCGTTCCAGCACACCGCCGGCCTTCTCGAAACCATCGACCAGAGTACCGTCGAAAGCGGAGCGCATCTGCGCGATATCGGACTGGAAGCCCTGCGTGCTGGCGCGCACTTCGACCAGCAATTCTTCTACCGGATCATCCATGGTGTGTCGTGCTCCATCAGTCTTGCAAGATCGGTGCTGTCCATGCCGGTGGCCGGAACGGCCGCGGGGTCGGTCAGGCTCAGCACCAGTTCGGGCGGCGTGGCGGACCAGAAGATCTGGGGGCTCCAGCCGAGATGCCGGGCCGCCAACCCGGCGAGGCGAGGTATTCGCCTCCGCCAGCCGGTCGTTCATTCCGGTTGCCGGGGGCGGACCCTTGAAGGATCGCACTCAGCAAGGCGCGAAGCGGCGCGGCGCAACCCGCCAGTCCCGCTGCCATGACGGCGGCGCCGACCTGGTCCCGCTCAACGCCTCGCGCATCGGCGAGGCAGTGCCAGAACAGGGCAGTCATCTCCGACAGTTCGCAGCCGCCCGTCACCGGCCCGCTCGACCAGTGCGAACAGCGGCCCAAGTTCTTCCTCCGCTGCGACCAGCGCCGTGAAAGTCGGGCGCAGGAGGTGCGGGCGTTCCGGCGATGACCAGCTCGGCCTCGCCGCGCATTGCAGTTCGCCATCAGGACGGCAACACCGGGCCGGAGCTTTCAAGCTGGAGCGTGTAGTTGCGCTCCCCATTGAAATCGCCCGCATAATCCAGTCGCTGGACGAGAAAGCGTCCGCGCATCCGTGCGCCGTCTTCGAAGCTCAGTTCGTAATCGTGCGATTGTGCCGGACAGTGCCTGCGCCTGCATCCGCGCTTCGGCGGCCGAGCCGAGGAAGATACCGGCGGCCGAAACACTGACCGAGCGCGTGCCCGCGCCCGAAAGCAGATCGCGCCAGCCGCCGCTCTCCTTGTGGGTCACGACAACCGTGTCGCCATTGATCGACATCTGCGTGGTGCGCAGTCCGGCGACGGTTTCGTAGGTAGCCGGCTGGGCATCATCGCCGATTTTGAGAAGGAAGGCTGAGCCTTTTTGGGCAGTCATTTGGGTGTCCTTTCGGAAATGGAGAAAGGATCAGGCTGCGAGGCAGCGGAAGCGGTATTCGATCAGGCTCGCCCGCGCGTTGCCGGAACGGCGCTCGTGCCGGGCGCGCAGGAAGTGCGCGGTGGCGATGCGGTACGCGGGCTGCTCGGCGGGCAGGCTCTCGATGCGCGTCTCGATGCGGCGCAGCAGGTCGGCAGACTGCGCCGGGCACGTCGCCGCGGTGGCGCAATTCGACAGCGCAACCGGATTTCGCGGCCGTTATGGGTCTTGCTGCTCCAGTCGGCAGAGGCGCTGGCAGACGAGTGCAAGCCACGGCAGCGCGGCCCGCGAAGTCTCTGCTTCGTCGATAATGTTGACCGCTTCGGCAATGACGGGGTCGCCGCTGAGCCAGTCGAGCAGAGCGGCGCGGAGCCGGGTTTCCATGGGATCAGTCCTCGAACAGGTCGGGCCAGAGTGCGCGCGGGGCGCGGCTGGCAGGGGATGTGTGTTTCGCTTGCGACCGCCTCGACGGCGATCCGCGCCGCACGGGCAGCGAGACGGCGTGTCAGGGCGAGCAGCAGGCGGGCGGATGCGGGTGTCGATCAGGCCCATGGGATCAGGCAATTCGCAAGGTCCGCCATGGCCGCCAGAGGGCGGCGACGGCCGCAGGCGGGCCGGGCATGGACGCCGTGCCGGGTCGCTTTCGCGGGCGCGGTAATGGTGCGCGGCAAGGCGCAATATGCCGTGGCTTCATACCGTCCGGCAGGCTGCCCCAATCGGCAGCGAGACCGGCCATATAGCGCACCGCAACCCGTCCGGCGGCGTCCGGGCCGGATGACCCGGACGCAGGCCGTGCCGTCGGCGCCCAGTTCGACGGCCCAGGCATCGGTTGCCAGGGTAAAGCGTGCGCCGTCGGCGGGAAGCCCGTCGAGGCCGAGCATGGCCTGAACCGGCTGCGCGGCGGATGCCCTGCCAATCCTTGCGGACCGGCAGGATGCTTTCGCATTCGCAGGCGATGGGGATGATGCCGGTAAAGGCCTCGCACGCTTCGATCGACGCGCGCAGCAGGCTTTCGAGCTGCGGCGTTCTCGGCGTCGCGGGTAATGGCAAGCCATTGGCGCAACTCGCTCGAGCGCGCCCACCGTCACGGGGGGCACGAGAATGGTTTTCTGCATGGAAGTCGTCCCTGTGTGGGGAGGGGCGCGAACTTGGGAGCGCGCAGGGTCAAGAACAATGCAGATTACGGGCGCAGCGCCTGTGTCCGGCACTGCGCCCACAACCCTATCGCTCGCGTAACTACGCCTCGATACGCAGCAGCTTGATCGCGCTGCTATCGAGCACCTGACCGCCGACGCGCTTGGTCGCGTAGAAGTGCACGAACGGCTTGTTGGTGAACGGATCGCGCAGGATCTGTGTCGCGCTGCGTTCCGCGATCAGATAGCCGTGGCGGAAATTGCCGAAGGCGATCGGGAATTCGCCGGCGGCGATATCGGGCATGTCTTCCGCCTCGACCACCGGATAGCCCAGCAGGCGGTCGGGCTGGCCTTCGACCAGGCCCGGCTGCCACAGGAACGCGCCATCGGCGGTCTTGAGCTTGCGCACTTCGGCCAGCGTCGCCGAATTCATCACGAAGCTTGCGCCCTGGCGGTGTCCGGCCTTCATCGTGTGGACCAGGTCGATCAGCTTGTGCGTCGGGATTCGCGCCGAAGCCGCCTGCATCGCCGGTGCCGACATATTGCAGCGTGCCGAATGCACGCGCACCGTCATCGGCTGTGGAGAACGGTGCCGACAGGAAACCTTCCGGCTGGTCGATGCCCGTGCCGTTGACGAATGCAGCGCCTTCGGCGCGGGCAAATTCCATCGCGATCTCGCTCGCCAGCCAGCTTTCGAGATCGAAGCCGGCATCGTCGAGCATCGCCTGGCTGGCCGCTGGATTGGCGTAAAGCTCGCCCGTCGGCGGGGCGATTTCGGCGAATTCGGGCGTGTCGGTTTCCGGGCGAGCCGCCGTTTCGGTGACCCAGCCGCTGGCCGTGCCGCCGGTCGACACCAGCTTGCGATAGCCTGCGCTGCCGGTCTGCACGACCTGCGCGATGGCGCGGATCGGGCTGATTTCCTGCAGTTCGCGGGCGATCATCGCGTCGATCTCCCGCGGCACGGCATAGCCGCCATCGGTGGGAACCTGCGTGTTGAGCGACTTGATCTGCGCGGTCGAACCGCGGCGCAGATAGCCGTCGACGAAGCCTTTCACCTCGGGCGTGGCGCTGTCGGCGGGGGCGGCAATCGCCGGGCGGGCTGCGGCGCGGCTGATCCGGTCGACGCGTGCCTTCACCTCGTCGACATCGGCTGCGAAGCGCGGTGACATCGGCTTCGGTCTTGTCCTGCCGCGCGACGATATCGAAGCTTTGCTCCACCGCGTCGGGCGCGGCGTCGATGGCGGCAATGTTGGAAGTAATGGTGTCCATGAAGGGACCTTTCTTGGCGGTGGGGGAGGAGAAAAATTCACGATGGTCTGACGGCCCGCCCTTCGCGAAGCGCCAGACAGGGCGCATAAGCGAGGATTTCGCGCGCCGGAGGGCGTACGGGAATACGAATCAGGAAACGAAGATAACTCGCGCTCCGTGCTGGAGCGGGTGGGTGACGAGGCTGATTTCGAACAGGTCGATGTCGTCCAGCTGGCGTCCCGACGGTTCGTGGCGGCTCGATCGCGCGCGGTAGCCGAAGCTGAGGCCGTCGACGGCGCGGCCGGCAAGCAACTGGGCCGCCCGGCTGTCGGGATTGTCGATCCGTGCGATCACCCGCAGGCCGCGCGCGTCCTCCTCGGCCCGTTCGATCCAGCCGATCCGCTGCTCGGGATGGTGCTGCCAGTAAAGCGGCAGGGGCGCGCTGCGTGTCGCCAGCGTGCGGGCGAAGGCGCCGGGGTGGATCGTGTCGCGCGCGGCGTCGGGCGTGCCGAACAGCGCGGCATATCCGGCGAATCTGAGCGCGGGCTGCACTGCCGGCCCGCTCACCGGATCATCCCCGGCACGCCGAGCCTCACCGCGATGCCGATCAGCAGCAGCGCAAAGACGCCGCGTACCAGCCATTCCAGCGCGGCCTTCCATGCGCCTGCCTTGGCATCGCGCCATGCCGACAGCAGTTCGCGCAGCTCGTCGATATCGTCCTGCGCGCTGTCGTCGCCGAGGCCCATCCGGCCCAGCGCGCGCGCCGCGCCTGCCTCGCTTGCTTCTTCGACAATGGCCCGCAGGGTGATCAGTTCGCCGCCTTCATGGGTCGCCTGCGCGATCAGGCGCGCGATCATGTCTTCCCGTTCGAAAGATCGGCTCATGCGGCATCTCCTGTATCGAGGCCCAGCATCAGGCGTTTTTCCGCATCGGAGAGGAAATCGGCGGACGTCACGTGGGACCACAGCTTCTCGCGGTCCTCGGCCAGGGCCGGAACCTGATCGAGATCGACCGACAGCGACGCGCCGGCAAACCACGGCGACAAACCCTCGGTCAGACCCGACAGGATCTTGCCCGCCAGCGGCAGCAGGGTGAGGCGCCACAGCGCGCGGTTCGCCTCGCGGTAATTGGCGTAGGTATTGTCGCCCGGCAGCCCGAGCAGCATGGGCGGCACGCCAAACGCCAGCGCGATGTCGCGGGCGGCGGCGGCCTTCAGGGTGGCGAAATCCATATCCGCCGGGCTCATCGCCATCGACTGCCAGCTGAGCCCGCCATCCAGCAGCATCGGCCGCCCGACATTGCTCTCGCCCGAGAAAGCGCGGGACAGCTCGTCCTTCAGCCGGTCGAACTGTTCGGTGGTGAGGGGCGCGCCTTCGCCTGCCTCGTGAACCAATGCGCCCGAGGGGCGCGCCGAATTGTCGAGCAGCGCGCGGTTCCATTCGCTTGCTGCATTATGGATCGCCACGGCACGTTCCGCAGCGGCGAGGCAGCCTGCGCCGTAATGGTCGTCGCCGGGGTGGAAGCTCTTGAGGTGGATGACGTTCGGCCAGCCGTCCTCGTCTTCCAGCGGCAGCGCGATGGTGCGCTCGGCCAGCTTGTAATCGTAGCGGCACGGCCAGCCATCGTCGCCCGGCACCACGGTGATCCGGTCGGGGCGAAGGGCAAACAGCTCGACCGGACGGCCCGCGCCGTCCTTCAATACCTGGACATAGCCATTGCCATGCAGGGTCAGATGCGCAGCGAGCGTTTCGATCAGGATCTGCCCGGCGCTGTGTGCGCTTACCAGCGCCGGCAAGCTTGGGATCGGTTTCGGACAGCGGGGCGCTGCCCACGCCTTCCGCCACGATCCGCACGGCGCGCTGGGCGACCGGGTTCTCGACGAAGGAACTGGCGAGCGCATTGGCATAATCGAACGGACGCCGGACAGGTCCGCCTTCGAAGGCGGTCGCCCAGGGGGACAGGTGGCCGCGCGCACCCGAATAGCGGGGGAGAGGCACGCGCGGCCCGCCCCCGCCCTTGAAGGCGGAAGCTAGCTGGTTGAGGAATGACATGAAATTTCTCCGAAAATGGAGTGAAGTGATCGTCTAGAGTGTGCGGATGGTCGGCGCGGTCCTGCGCCCGAGCATCAATTCGGTCAGCGCCCAGACCAGTGCATCGGCGCGGTCGGGGGATCGGCCCGGCCCTTCGTAACCGCCGCCTGCCATCAGGCCGCACATTTCGTCTTCGAGCGCCGGGAACAGGCCGGAATGCCGGACCCGTCCTGCTTCATACAGCGCGGCAACAGGTTCGGCCCGGGCGGCCTTTCCGCGGCTGGCGTGGACCAGTTTTACAGGCAGGGCGATGTCCGCTGCGCGGAGCACGCTCTCGACCATCGCGCCGCCCTGATTGGCTTCGGCAATCACCCGGTCCGCGTCCCATAGCGCGGCCGTATCGGCGACGGCCCGCGCCCAGCGTTCGGGGCTGGCTTTCTCGACCGATGCATCGGCGAGGACGGTTGCTGCACCTCCGGCATCCACGCCGGCGACCACGATCCCGCAGGCATCGCCCCTGGCAGAGGCCGGCGGATCGACGCCCACCACTACGCGGATGAGAGAAGGCGGCGTATCGCTCCGGCAGCGTTCCAGCAGCGTGCGGCTCCACAACGCGCCCTCCACATCGGCCAGCAATTCGCCATGCAGTTCCTGCCGCCCAAGAGACGTGCCGTCGAACTGCCCGACCATCGTTTTCACGAAGGCGGCCGGCAGGTTTGCGGCATTGTCAAACGTCGTGCCCCGGGTAATCCTGACGCCCGCTTCGTCCCGCATCAGCCGCTTCATCAGGGGTGTCGCACGCGGTGTGGTGGTGGCCACCGTGCGCGGGCGCTCACCCAGCCTCAGGCCCATCATCAGATTGTCCCATGCGCGGATGGCGCGGTCGCTGGAATTGTCCCATTTGCCGACCTCGTCGCACCACGCATAGCCGTGCTGGGGCCCTCGCAATGCGTCCGGCTCGGCAATCGAATACAGTGTCGCCTGCGCACCATTGGCCCATGTGAGGCGGCGAAGCGAAGGTTCGAAATCAGGCATCCGGTCAGGCGGGGAAACGCTCAGCACGCCGCTTTCTCCTTCCACCATTACAGAGCGGACTTCGCCGATCGACGACCCGACCAGTGCGATGCGCGCATCGGGATCGCGCTTTGCCACATGGCGGACCCATTCCGCGCCGCAGCGTGTCTTGCCGAAGCCGCGCCCTGCGCAGATCAGCCATGTCGTCCAGTCGCCGGCGGGCGCGGTCTGTCCGGGCCGCGCCCACAGCTTCCAGTGTTTCTTCAGCTCTTCCTGTTCGGCCGCGCTCAGCGATTCGAGAGCCGCAGCCCGTTCTTCCGCCGAGATCCGCAAAAGGTGACGAAGCCGCGCCCGGCGGTGTTTTTCGTCAACCACCGGACCGGCTTGCCTGCCTGTTCTTCAGCAGCGCCTTCGCCTGCAATTCGCGTTGCCGCATCAGGTCCAGCTTGCGATCGATTTCGCTCAGAATGGCGTCTTCGTCGCGGTTCGCGTCCATTGCCCGTTGGCGGCCCACCGTATCGCGGTGCGCGGCGAGCAGCCGGAGCGCGACGGCATTGTCATATTTGCGCCGGGCCTTTTTGGCCGTGCCGCCCGAAAGTTCGCCTTCACGGAGCCGCTGGAGCAGCTCCAGCTCCAGCTGGTCGTACCCCTGCGCCAATGCGACCAGCCAGGCACGCGCGAACTCTGCATCCTTGGCGCGGGTCTTATATGCGTGACCGACGCTCGTCTTCGCTTTCTTGGCGGCGGACGAGACATTGGATGTCTCGGCGAGGACTTCGAGGAAGCGTTTCTGCCAGCGCGGCGGGGCCCGTCGCCCGCCCATGCGGGGCGAGGCGGCAGGCTTGCCCGGCGCCGGTGCCGAAGCAGTGCTCGTCATGATGGTTATTCCGGATGTCTGAAAGCGACCAGACCCGTGCCGGAAGCCCCTGAAAGAGGCTGCCCCGTCCCGACTCGGTCTATCGCGATGTTCCAGTTGTCTAGGCCAAGAGCGTTACGATGTCAACAAAAAAGAACCAAATAGGTTATAAGGGCAGCCTCTCCAACCCGATTGCGCGCAGGGCAGCACTGCCCTAACGCCGCGCGACGTTATCAGGGCGAGATTCGATGCTGCGCGGGCTATATAACTGGACGATGGACAAGGCGGCGCACCCGCCATGCGGTGTGGTGGCTGGCGTTTTTCTGTTTCATCGAGGCGAGCTTCTTCCCGATCCCGCCGCATCCGCTGCTTGGCCTGATGTGCCTTGCCGAACCGAAAAAGGCGATCCGCTTCGGCCTGATTGCAACGGCGGCCTCGGTTGTCGGCGGGCTGTTCGGTTACGCCATCGGCGCGTTTGCATTCGACCTTGTCGGTATTCCGCTGATGACGGCCATCGGCCTTGCCGACAGCTTGCCGGCTGCGCAGTGCACGTTCGACAAATACGGTGTGGCTGCGGTGATCATTGCGGCCGCGACGCCGGTGCCGTTCAAGCTGCTGACCATCACCGCCGGTTTCCTTGGCATGGCGATCGTCCCCTTCATTCTTGCCAGTATCGCGGGGCGGGCGCTCATTTTCCTGACCGTGGGCATTTTGTTCCGTGCCTTCGGCGCTCCGATCAAGCGGGTGATCGACAAATATCTCGGCACGGTGACGACGGTTTTCGTCGTGCTGGTCGTTGGCGGCATTCTGGCGGTAACCCAGCTGGGCGGCGGCGAGAGCAACAGCGAGGATCCCTGCGCCGCTTCCTCAGAAGCTTAGCTCCTGCAGCAGCCCCGGCTCGCGGATTTCGATGACGCCGTAACGGCGCTTGAGCGCACCCACGGCCTCGAACTCGCGCAGGGCAGATGCCGCTGTCGCACGCGTGACGCCGGCAAGTTCGGCAATTTCCGACTGGGTGATCAGAAGTTTCGGCTCGCATGAATGGCGGGCAGCACTGGCGATGACAGTCGCGACGCGGTTCTTCGCCGAACCGCTGCGAAAGCCTGCAACAATACCGATCATCTCCTGCAATTCCAAAGCCATCGCACCGATCAGGTCACGCATGATTGCCGGATCCTCGGCGATGGCCTGTTCGAACCGGTTGCCATCGATCCACAGAAGCTCGGAAGGGCCGCGCGCGATTGCGTCCACGACCCTCTTGCTCCTGCCCATGAGGGCGAGCTCGCCATACGAGTCGCCTTCTTCCAGAATACCGATGGCACGAAAGTCGCCATCGGCGCGGAAAATGCCGATTTGCACCGCCCCTTGCTCGATCAGCCAGAAGCCCCACGCCCCGTCACCGACCTGCTGGATAAGGGCGCCGGCCGGAAATTTTCGCCTCGGCGCCTGCTTCTTTAGTCGAGCTTGTAAGTCTGCAGGGAGCCGACCGAACAAGGTCGGCGCGAGAATTGTGCGCGAACTGCCGCCACGGCTCTTCAAATGACGAGTATTTGACACTTCAAAGCAGCGCTAGGCCCTACGCCCTTGCGTAGCAAGAGCGCCGCAATCCTGGGCAAGCAGGATGGCAGAGCGCCGCGCGCACGGCCTGTCGATGTATGGGGGTATATCGACAGGCCGCGCAAGTCGCAGCTTGCGAAGGAATTGGGAGAGTAGGCGACCGCCAAGAGTCGCTGCCAGGGTACTTCGGGTTGCCCAGGGCGAGACAGGCTTTCAGGCCGGTCTCGCCCGTTTTACTTTTGGGGCGTTAACCTTCGAATTCGGTCTCGAGTGAAATCTCGCAATCCAGCAGTTTCGAGATCGGACAATTCGCCTTGGCGTCGGCTGCAAGTTCTTCGAACTTTGCGCGGTCCAGACCTGCGACATGCCCTTTCGTGCTGAGTGCGGACTTGGTCACGGTGAACCCGCCATCATCCTTTTCCAGCGTCACGTCGCAGCTCGTTTCGACGGTGCCGTCTTCATGACCGGCTTCTGCCAGTTTGAACGACAGTGCCATTGTGAAGCAGCTGGCATGCGCGGCCGCGATCAGCTCTTCCGGATTGGTCCCGGCTTCGTCCTCGAAACGGGTCTGGAAACCGTAGGGCTGGTCGGACAGCGCTCCCGAACCTGTCGAGACATGGCCTTTTCCGCCCTTGCCCAGACCTTCGTATTTCGCGCTGCCGGTGTTTGTCGTTTTCATCATTCGTCTCCTTTGCGTGAGAGACGGATGAGACCGCGCCTGAGTTCCTTCAGATGATGCCGGTGGCCTTGCCGGCGCGTTCGAACATGCCGAGAATTTCGCCGACTTCCTCGTCGGAATGCTCCGCACACAGCGAGCAGCGTAGCAGGGTCATGTTGGCAGGCGTCGCAGGCGGGCGGGCGAGATTCACGTAGAGGCCCTCATCGAGAAGCGCCTCCCACATTGCCGCGCCCTGCTCCAGATCGGGCATGATGACCGCGATAATCGCGCTTTCCGCCTCTTGCGTGCCGATCGTGAAGCCGAGATCGCGCAGACCCTTGTGGAGGCGCTTGGAATTCTCCCACAGATGGGCCCGCTTGTTGTGCCCTTCATGCTGCAGCTTGCGGATGCTGGTCGCTGCCGTCGCGACGACGCTGGGCGGCAGGGAGGCGGTGAAGACATAGGGGCGGCAGACCAGCCGCATGACTTCGAATTTCGGATGGTTCGAGACGCAAAAGCCGCCGACCGTGCCGACGCTTTTCGAGAAGGTGCCGATGATGAAATCGACATCGTCCATTACGCCCTCGGCCTCTACCACTCCGCGGCCGTTTTCGCCGATGAAGCCCATCGAGTGCGCCTCGTCGACCAGCACCATTGCGCCGTGTTCCTTGGCGATGCGGACCATTTCCTTCAGCGGGGCGACATCGCCCAGCATCGAATAGACGCCTTCCAGGATGACCAGCTTGCCGGCGCCTTCGGGGATGCGCTTCAGGCGCTTTTCCATCGCCTCGATATCATTGTGCTTGAACGGCACGATCTCCGCATCGCCCAGCTTGCACCCATCATAGATCGAGGCGTGGCTGTCGATGTCGAGGATGATGTAATCGCCCTTGCCGGCGATCGTGGAAATGATCCCGAGATTGGCGAGATAGCCGGTGGAAAAGACCATTGCGTGGTCCATTCCGTAAAATTCCTTCAGCGCGTCCTCGCACTCCTTGTGGCCCTGATACGTGCCGTTAAGGACGCGGCTGCCGGTCGTGCCGGTCCCGTAATCGCGAAGTGCCTGAATGCCCGCATCGATCACCTGCGGATCGAAGGTCATACCCATGTAATTATAGGTGCCGAGCAGGATCGTGTCGCGGCCGTTGCAGATCGCCCGCGTGGGCGACAGCACCCTCTCCATAACCAGTGCATAGGGATCCTGCTGCCCGGTCGCGAGAAGATCCTCGCGCATCTGGATCAGCGGATCGAACTTGCTGAACAGGTCCGTGTCGCCGCCCTTCAGGTTCTGCGGCTTTTCCGACTGGCTGATGCCTTCGCTCATACTCTTCAGTCCCGCTGCTTGTGCACGGCATCGACCAGCTGGCCGTAGGTTTCGATCTCCGCCTGCTGGTTCATCGAGATGATGATATCGAATTCGTCTTCGATAGCAGCGACGAAATCCATCACGGTCAGACTGTCGAATTCAAGGTCGCCCTGGAAGGTCGTCTCTTCCTTGATATCGACGCCCTTCTTGTTGAACGGTTCGATCTGCTCGCGAATGCGGCGGTCTGTATCTGCACGGTCCATGTGGAGTCCTTATTCGCTCGAATATGCGGGGAGTCTGAACGCTCGCCGATTAGCGCGCGGCGCTAGCTCGCTTTGGCCCTCCAGTCCAGAGAACCCAAAGGCGGTAGTACTGCAACCCTGCGGCAATCAGGCTGCCGGGGCCGCGGCCAGCAGCCGGTCGACGGCCATCCTGAACGGTCCGATGGAAACCGGTTTGGCGAGGTAATCGTTCGCCCCGGCGCTGCGGATCTTTTCCTCGTCGCCTTTGCCGGCGTATGCCGTGACGGCGAGGATCGGCACGGATGACAGTCCTGCATCGCCGCGCAAGGCCGTGATGAGGTCGAGCCCGGAAATGTTCGGCAGCTGGATATCCATGATCACAAGGTCGGGGCCGAATGCGCGCGCGGCGGCCAGAACGGCCTGCCCGTCGGCGCACGGTTCCACCTCGTGACCGCCTGCGCGCAGCACATCGCAAAACAGCTTACGGTTGAGGTCGTTGTCCTCGACAACGAGGATGCGCTTTGCCACTGGTCGGCCTTCCTTTCCTGCCCCCTTGCTCTAATCCAACGAGAAGGTCCCTGACAATCATTCGCGAACCGCAATCACCTGATCGGGAGCCGGAGACCCTGGCGCTGGGCGCGCTCGGCTGGGTGCTCACCGATGACGACAGGGCAGGGCGCCTCCTTGCGCTGACCGGACTGACGCCCGACATATTGCGGGAACGGCTGGCAGAGCGGCAGGTTCAGGCAGCAGTGCTCGAATTCCTCGCCCAGCACGAACCGGACCTCCTCGGTGCGGCTGAGGCACTGGGCGTGGAACCACACGAATTGATCGCGGCCCATCGCAAACTGGGCGGCGCGGAGACATTTTCATGAGTTACAACCCGGAAGGCCGACCGCTGGTCATCTCCGACTGCGACGAGGTGCTGCTCTATATGGTCAGCCATTTCCGCGACTGGCTGGACGAGACGCAGGATATTGCCTTTCACCTCGAAGGAAACGACTTTTCCAACGCGCTGAAGCGCAAGGAGAACGGCGAACCGGTCGAACAGAAGGAAATCTGGCGGCTGCTCAACGGTTTTTTCGACACCGAGATGGGGCGTCAGGATCCGATCCCCGGCGCGGTCGAGGCGATCCTTGCGCTGAAGGAGCACGCCGATGTGGTGATCCTGACCAATCTTCTCGACGAGCGCCGCGAAATGCGGGCCGCCCAGCTGCAGGCTGTGGGGATCGAGGCGAAGGTCTATACCAATCAGGGACCAAAAGGTCCGGCAATCGCCGCGATCCTCGAGGAATACCGGCCCAGCCACGCGATCTTCATCGACGATCTGGCCCAGCATCACGGGTCGGCAAAGGATACGGTACCCCACGTCACCCGCCTGCATCTGTGCGGCGAGCCCAGCCTTGCCCCGCACATCACCTGCGGCGAGAAGGAAGGCCATGCACACGCCCGGATCGACACATGGGACGAGGCGCTGCCGTGGATCATGAATAAACTGAAGGAAGCTGCATGAATATCGAAGCGCGCCTTGCCGATCTCGGCATCGTCCTGCCCGAGGCGGCTGCACCTGTTGCCAGCTATGTCGCCGTCGTCGTCGAAAACGATGTAGCGTATGTTTCGGGCCAGCTGCCCTTCATCGATGGCGAGCTTGCCACCGGTCGGCTGGGCGAAGACGTCTCCCTTGAAGAAGGGCAGGCCGCCGCCCGCGCATGCGGCCTCATGATCCTCGCGCAGCTCAAGGGTGCGCTGATCCCGCTCGACCGGGTAAAGCGGATCGTGAAGCTCGGCGGGTTCGTCAGCTCGACTGCCGATTTCACCGACCAGCCGAAGGTCATCAACGGCGCATCGGACCTGATGTTCGAGGTGTTCGGCGAGCATGGCCGCCATTCGCGCGCGGCCGTCGGTGTCCCGGTCCTGCCATTGGGCGCAGCGGTCGAAGTCGATGCGATCATTGCCCTTCACGGCGATTGACAGGCTTCTTGCGCCGCCGCCCGCGCCCGGGCGGACGCGGTGGCTGGCAAGGTGGGCCTACGCGCATCGCGGCCTGCATGGAGGGGGCCGGGTGGAAAACGCCCGCGCCGCTTTTGCCGCAGCGATTGCAGCAGGCGTGGGGATCGAATGCGACATTCAGCGCAGCGCCGACAATGTGCCGATGGTATTCCATGACTGGGACTTCAAACGGCTGATCGGGCGACCGGAGCGGGCCGAGGCGCTGACAGCGGCAGAGTGGCGCGCACTGAGCTATCTCGAACACGAGGACGCCCCGATGGACCTCTCCGAATTGCTGGAGATGGTCGGCGGAAAGGTCCCTCTGCTGATCGAAATCAAGTCCCGCCGCGGTTACGATGTCGAGACGACCTGCCTGAAAGTCCGCGATGTGCTGGACGGATATGACGGGCATCATGCCGTGATGAGCTTCGATCCCCGTGTATCGCGCTGGCTGCGCCGCAATTCCCCCGAAACCGTGCGCGGCCTCGTGATGCGCGAGGACGAGAAAGGCCAAACACAGACGGCTCTGTCCCGCCGGATGGCGCTGTGGATCGCGAAGCCGGATTTCATGGCCTATCATATCGACGCGCTACCCAGTGACTGGGTTGCCGGATTGCGGGCAGGCGGAATGCCCGTGACGACATGGACCGTGAAAAGCGAGGCGGAGCGCGCCCGCGCAAGGGCCTGCGCCGATGCCCCGATTTTCGAAGGTGAATTGCCGGCATGAGCGCCGGGGAAGAAACAGGCGAACTTTCGGCACGGCTGCTGCGTTCGGTGAGCGAGGTAGAGCCGCGTGCGTGGGATGCCCTCAACAGGTCCGACAACCCCTTCGTGAGCCATGCTTTCCTGTCGTCGTGCGAGGATTCAGGCTCCGTCGGGCCGGGCACCGGCTGGCAGCCCGCACCGATCGTGCTCGAAAGCGAAAGCGGCGCTTTGCTGGGCGCGATGCCTGCCTATCTGAAGGGCCACAGCCAGGGCGAATACGTCTTCGACCATAGCTGGGCCGATGCTTACGAGCGGGCGGGCGGCAGCTATTATCCAAAGCTCCAGATCGCCGCGCCGTTTACGCCTGCGACCGGCCCTCGCCTGCTGCTGGCCGACGATGCGCTGGCGCCTGCGCTGTTGGCGGCAGCGGCGCAGCTGTGCGAACAGAACAGCCTTTCAAGCGCCCACGCGACATTTATCGAGCCGGACCAGCTTGCACTGTTTGAAAAGAGCGGCTGGTTGCTCAGGAGCGATATCCAGTTCCACTGGCACAACCGCGACTACGCCGACTTCGAGGGGTTCCTCGCCGATCTTGCCAGCCGCAAGCGCAAGGATCTGCGCAAGGAGCGGGCCAAGGCACAAGCGGCGGTCGATATCCGGCATCTGTCCGGCGACGACATCACCGAGGCGGACTGGGACGCATTCTGGGTGTTCTATCAGGACACCGGTGCGCGCAAATGGGGGACACCCTATCTGACGCGGGAGGCGTTCACCCTGATGGGCGAGCGGATGGGCGACAAATTGTTGCTGGTGATGGCCTACCGCGACGGCGAGGCGATTGCGGGCGCGCTCAACGTGATCGGCAGCGATGCGTTGTACGGCCGGTACTGGGGCTGCACGCAGCAGGTGCCCTTCCTGCATTTCGAGCTATGTTATTATCAGGCCATCGACGCCGCGATCGCGCGCGGTCTGGCGCGGGTCGAGGCCGGTGCGCAGGGCGGCCACAAGCTGGCGCGCGGCTATGCGCCGCAGGAAACGTGGTCGGCCCACTGGATCGTCGATCCCGGTTTTCGTGAAGCGGTTGCCGATTTTCTCGACCGCGAGCGCCGGGGCGTCGCGACCGACAAGATGTACCTTAACCGCAGGACGCCGTTCAAGAAGGGCGAGTAGACCCGCCTTCGATCAGGATGCCTTCGATCAGGATGCCGGCGATCAGGCTGCGCGGCGTTCCGCTACCAGCCATTCGCGGGCCTGGCGCTGTGCTTCGGAAATCTCGCGGGCGGTCATTTCTTCGGCAATATCGGCGCGGCACCAGCCAGCTTCCTCGTGACCCTTGGATGCGGCCAGATTGAACCACTTGTGCGCTTCGATCAGATCGCAAACGCAATCGAGGCTACCGGTCGAATAGATCACGCCGAGATTATAGAGCGCGGCGACATCGCCTGCGGCTGCTTCGGCGAGAGAGCGTGCGACCGCCAAATTCTGTTCCGTCTCGGCGCTGGACGTTCCGGCGGCTTCGATCGTGGTAAACTTCATTTCCCCTGTCCCCTGTTTTGCCGCTTCCCATGGTGAGAAGTGCGGCACACCACGGTTCTTGCCCATCATGGTCAACAAATGGTTAACGCCCGGGTTAATGGTGATAATCAGCCTCGTTCTGCTGCCCTTAAGCCTCGCACGTGCAACAGGTGCGGACAGGCATCCACTCGGCGCTTGTGCGGCTAGTGGGCGATGCTTATAGGCCGCGCCAGTGGGTCGGATCAAAGAGCCGGATAACCGGACAGACCGATCACGGGATCGCGGATGAAGCTCTTTTTGTGAGGACGCTATGGCCGCTACGGCGCGCAAGGACATCGAGATTCTGGAGGCCGCCCAGCAAACGCTGGGGCCAGGCTACACGCCTACCGATGACGAGCCGTACATGAACGCCAAACAGCAGGCGTATTTCAAGGTTCTGCTGCTGGAATGGAAACGTTCGATCCATGATGCTGCCGGCGCGACCCTCCAGTCGCTTCAGGACGGCCCGATCCGCGAGCCTGACCTCAATGACCGCGCTTCCAGCGAAACGGATTGGGGTATCGAGCTCAGAACCCGCGATCGCCAGCGCAAGCTGATTGCGAAGATCGATTCCGCCCTGCGCCGTATCGACGAGGGTGAGTACGGCTATTGCGACAAGACGGGCGAACCGATCGGCCTTCGGCGTTTGATCGCCCGCCCGGTCGCGACGATGACCGTGGAGGCGCAGGAAGCGCACGAGCGGCGCGAGAAGATTTCGCGCGACACCTGATAAGTCGGTGCAAACCAGCGCCTTCTATTCTTAAAGCTTCATTAGGTTTTTTGGCGGTATCAGCGGTCCTCGACGGATAGGCCGCTGCACAGCGCTCGCGCCGCCATGTTTTAGGAGCACGTCAAACGTTATGTCAGGTGTCGATACCCGCCATATTGCTCGCGACAGCCTGTTTCTCATGGCCGATCTCCAGATCGACGATGGAACTGCGTGCGGCAAGGTGAAGGTCCGCAACCTGTCTAATGGCGGGATGATGGCGGAATGCGATCCACGCACAGCGGCGAAGGTTCAGGGCGGAACGCATCTGTCGATCAACCTGCGTAACGTAGGCTGGGTCGACGGAACCGTTGCCTGGGTTCAGGACAACCGCTTCGGCATTGCCTTCAACAGGGAAATCGATGCCGCCGAAGCACGCGCCCGGCACGCAGGTGGCGAGGACGGCCATACGCCGCGTTTCGTGCGCCCTGCGAACCTGATGCCTGCCGGCGCAGTGGACCCGAGCAAGCTTCGCAAAATCTGAGCCTGACGGCGGCGCGCCGGAGTGCTACCCAGCCAAGGCTCATGCTGCGCCTTCTCGCTCCTCTCCTGATTCTGGCACCCTTCGGCCTGTCTGCCTGTTCGCAGGGCAGTGACGGCCTAATCGATATTGCTGTCGCCGAGCAGACGGACGCGCTGCTGGTGGATGGAATGCGCCTTTCCTACGGCCAGCAACTGGTCAGGGGCGCGACGTCGGAAGGTCTGGTGACGCTGGATGCCAATGGCGAAACCGTGCCTGCCCTGGCAGAGCGCTGGATTGTCGTGGACGATGGGCGAAGCTTCATTTTCCGCCTGCGCGAGGCCGAATGGGCGGATGGGTCCCCTGTCACAGCGGCGAGCGTGCGGGCGGAAATCCTTCGCCAGATCCGCGAGCTGGAAGGCACCTCGCTCGGCCTCGATCTGGCGCGAGTGGACGAAATACGGGCGATGACAAGCCGCGTGATCGAGATCCGCCTGTCGCAGCCCATGCCCTATTTTCTCCAATTGCTCGCACAGCCCGAACTCGGCCTGCGCCGAAACGACGTCGGCAACGGACCGATGCGCGCATCTGCCGGAGACGACGGTGTCCTGCTGACCCCGATTGCGCCCGAACTGCGCGGTCTGCCGGAAGTGAGCGACTTTGCCGATCGATCCCGCGCCCTGCGGATCAGGGCCTTGCCGGCAAGGGCCGCCGTGGACAGTTTCTTCGATGCCGAGGCCGATCTGGTCGTCGGCGGGACGCTGGCGAGCATGCCGCTGGCGGAAACAGGGCCGCTCTCGCGCGGCAATCTGCGGCTGGACAGCGCGCTCGGCCTGTTCGGGCTCCGCGTTGCCAATACCGCTGGGTTCCTCGGCTGAAGCCAGCCGGCGGGAAGCCGTGGCGATGGCGATCGACAGGCCCACCCTGCTTGCGCCCTTCAACCTGTCCGGCTGGCCCTCGACCACGCGTATCGTGCCGCTCGCCCTTCTCGCAGAAGAACAGCAGGCAGGCGACGAGAGCTTCACGCTCGAGGAACGATGGCAGGACCTGCCGCTGGAAATCCGCCGGTCGCGCGGCTGCCCGTCGGGTGGCGGACTGGGAAGCATCCAGCGGGCAGGCGGCGAAAGTCGCAATCTACCTGCCGGAAGGGCCGGGTTCGGACCTGTTGTTCGGCAAGATTTCGGCCGATCTCGCCACGATCGGTCTGGCCAGCGAGCGTGCATCCGGCAGGGCGGACGCGGACCTTGTGCTCGTCGACCGTCTCGCCCGCTACGCCGCGCCCCGCTGGTTCCTCAACCAGTTCAATTGCAGCATCCAGCGATCGGGCTGCAGCGCGGCGGCCGATGCGCTGGTGGCAGGCGATGTTTCGGCTGAGCGAGACATCCGATGCGATGCCGCCGCATGGTCGAAGCAGAAGCGCTGCTGACCCAGAGCAATATCTACATTCCGTTCGGCGCGCCGCTGCGGTGGTCGCTGGTACGCGGAGGTCTGGAAGGGTTCACCGAGAACCGCTGGGCGACCCATCCCTTGTTCCCGCTCGCCGTGGACCCCATGTTTTAGGCGAAAGGAACCCGCGATGGACGGACCGAAGAATATCGACAGACCTTTTCCCGAAGCCTCGCAAGACGGGTTCGGGGACCGCATGGGCGCCCGCCCGCAGGTGATGGGTCTCGACTTGCCGACCGGCAACGATCCCGCCTCCATCCGCAGGCGGATCGAGGCGATGGAGCATATGCTGGAGCGCAGTTTCCGCATTCCTGGCGTCAATTACCCTGTCGGGCTCGATTCGATCATCGGTCTGGTCCCGGTCATCGGCGATTTCGTGACCGCGGCAATGGGCGCCTATATCGTCTGGGAAGCGCGCAATCTCGGCATGCCGAAATGGAAGCTGTGGCGCATGGGCGGCAATATCGCCTTCGACAGCCTGCTCGGCGCAGTGCCCCTGGTCGGGCGATGCGTTCGATCTCGTCTTCCGGTCGAACACCCGCAACCTGCGGATCATCAAGCAGCATCTCGACAAGCATCATCCGGCGCAGCGCACGATCGACGGCTGAGCTTCGAGCAGCGGCTGACCAGCTGCTCGCGCTAGGCTAGGCGCATGCATGCCACAGGACGTCACCTATTCCAGCTATCTCGATCTCGACCGCATCCTTTCCGCGCAGCACCCCGTGTCGGGCGCGCATGACGAGATGCTGTTCATCATCGTCCATCAGGCCAGCGAACTGTGGCTCAAGCTGTGCCTGCACGAACTGGAGCTGGCGCGCGAGCGCATCGCTGCGGACGATTTGCGCCCCGCCTTCAAGATGCTGTCCCGTGTGGCGCGCGCGCAGGGCCAGCTGATCCAGAGCTGGGACGTGCTTAGCACCATGACCCCGCATGATTATTCCACCGTGCGCCCGCATCTGGGCAATTCGAGCGGGTTTCCAGAGCGCGCAGTACCGGTTGATGGAATTCCTGCTGGGTGGGCGCAATACCGACATGGTGACGATGCACGAGGCAACGCCGGACGTGGCAGAGAGGCTTGCGTGCAGAACTGGCGCGGCCGAGCATTTATGACGTGGCGGTGAAGCTGCTCGCGCAGCGCGGCTTCGCTATTCCGGACGAGGTGCTGAACCGTCCGCTCGATGCCGACGTGGGAGCGCAGCGCGGAAGTGGAGGCGGCGTGGGCCGACATCTACCGTGAGCCCGACAAGCACTGGGACCTGTACGAACTGGCGGAAAAGCTGGTCGATCTGGAATACCATTTCCAGCGCTGGCGGTTCGGGCATCTGAAGACGGTCGAGCGGATCATCGGTTTCAAGATCGGGCACCGGCGGTACACCCGGCGTGCCCTATCTGGCAGGCGTGCTGAAGAAGGCGTTCTTTCCCGAACTGCTGAGCGTGAGGACAGCGATGTGAGCCGGCGCGAATCTGGGATATCTCGCAGACCCTGCGCCCCGGCCTGCCGGTCTGGCCGGGCGATACCGAGTTCGCTTTCGCACGCACATGGCGGATGGACGAAGGCTCGCCGGTCAATGTCGGGCGGATGACGATGAGCACGCATTCCGGCACCCACGCCGACGCGCCGCTGCATTACGACGCGGAAGGGCTGGATGCGGCCGGCATGGCGCTGGACCCCTTTATCGGCGAATGCCTGGTGGTCGATGCGCGCGGCGTGTCGGGCGAGATCGACGTCGGCGATCTGCCGCATATCGACAGCGCGGACCGCGTGCTGTTCCGCCAGTGGGATGCCTTCCCGCATGAGGAATGGCGCAGCGACTGGACGCCGATTGCGGCGGAGACGATCGAATGGCTGGCGCTGCAAGGCGTGAAGCTGATCGGCACCGATGCGCCCTCGCGTCGATCCGCAGGACAGCAAGACGATGGACGCGCACAAGGCAGTGCGAAGCACGACATGCGCATTCTGGAAGGGCTGGTGCTCGATGATGTGCCGGAGGGGCGGTACGAACTGATCGCCCTGCCGCTGAAGGTGGGCGGCGGCGATGCCGGGCTGAGCCGCGCGATCTTGAGGGAACTGCCATGACGATGCTCGACAAGGCCGCGCGAAATGGATGCGGCTGACCCGCTGGCCGAATATCGCGAGCGGTTCGATCTGCCCGAAGGGGTGATCTACCTCGACGGCAATTCGCTGGGCGCCCTGCCCAAGACGACGCCCGACCGGTTGGCGCAGGTGATGCGCGAGGAGTGGGGCCGCGATCTGATCAAGTCTTGGAATACTGCGGACTGGATTTCACTGCCCCAGCGTGTCGGCGGAAAGATCGCGCCGCTGATCGGGGCGCAGCCGCATGAGGTGATCGTCGCCGACAGCGTCTCGGTGAACCTGTTCAAGCTGATGTCGGCGGCGCTGGCAATGCAGCCGGGCCGCAAGGTCATCCTGAGCGAACCGGGCAATTTCCCGACCGATCTGTACATGATTCAGGGGCTGGAGAAGCAGGGTCTCGCCAACCAGCGGCTGGCCGAGCGCGATGCGATCGTCGATGCGCTGGATGAGGATGTGGCGCTGCTGCTGCTGACCCATGTGCATTACAAGACCGGCGCAGAAATACGACATGGCAGCGCTGACCAAGGCGGCGCATGATGCGGGCGCGCTGGTGCTGTGGGACCTGTCGCATACGGGCGGCGCGATGCCGGTCGCGCTGAACGAGTGCGGCGCCGATTTCGCGGTCGGTTGCGGGTACAAATACCTGAACGGCGGCCCCGGCGCACCGGCCTATGCCTTTGTGGCGGAGCGGCATCACGAGGCGCTGGAGCAACCGCTGCGCGGCTGGATGGGCCACGCGCAGCCCTTCGCCTTCGCCGACGATTACCAGCCCGCCCCCGGCGTCGACCGCCTGCTATGCGGCACCGCCCCGATCCTGAGCGTCGCGGCGCTGGAGGAGGGCGTGGACCTCATCGCCGAAATCGGCGTCGACCGGTTGTGGGAGAAATCGCAGGCGCTCTGTCCGAATTCTTCCGCGAGTGCCTGTCCGAGGCAGGCGTATCGACTGGACCTCGTCAGCCCGGACAGACCCAGGCCAGCGCGGCAGCCAGCTAAGCTTCCGCCACGAGAACGCCTACGCGCTGTGCCAGGCCCTGATCGCCCGCGGCGTCATCGGCGACTTCCGCGCGCCCGACATCCTGCGGCTCGGCTTCGCGCCTGCCTATCTGCGGTTCGAGGACATGGCCGAAACCGCGCGGCATCTGGCCGAGGTGCTGGAGAGCGGGGAGTGGAAGCGAGCCGAGTTCAACGAGCGGGCGGCGGTGACGTAATCGTCGGGTCAGCAAATGCCGTCTCGCTTATGCCGGATCAGTTATAAGATTGAGAACGTGCGACCTTCGCCGATCGTCACGGCCTCTGCACAGCTACTATTCGCCCATTCTGGATCGCTGAGCCGATACCACGACGTCATCCCAGATACGCTCCGCCAGCGGATCTGCGTATTTCGGGCCGCTAGCGTGTGAAACTTCGACGCCGCAGTCAATTCGCTCTACGCTATAGATAACCCTCGGCGAGGCGCTGACCTGGCATATTCAGCGTCTGAGAGGTAGCAGGTCGATCGAAATACGGAGCACATATACTGGCAATGAACCGAGTAATGCGGATTTGTGTATTTCCGGGTCGAGCCAGAGCCATTGCTCGAGCTGTAAGATCAGCGAATTCGTAAATGCTGCAAAGCCAGCTTCGCCGCCAATCGACGCGCGAAACGCCTGCGTCCGACCACTCACGCCTCCAGCTCGATGTCCCAGTAAAGCCAGTCCCGCCACGTCTCGTGCAGATGGTTCGGCGGGAAGCTCTTGCCGTATTGCTGCAATTGCCAGCTGGTCGGGCGGATCGGGGCGCTTTGCAGGGTCATGTGCGCCTGCTTCGGCGTGCGGCCGCCCTTCTTCATGTTGCACGGCGCGCAGGCGGTGGCGATGTTTTCCCACGTCGTCTTGCCGCCCAGACGGCGCGGCATGACGTGGTCGAAGGTCAGCGTGTCGGGGCTGCCGCAATACTGGCAGGCGAACCGGTCGCGCAGGAACAGGTTGAAGCGGGTGAAGGCGGGAAATTCGGACTGCTTCACATATTGTTTCAGCGCAATCACGCTGGGCATCGCCATATCCAGATTGGGCGAATGCACCTCGCGCTCGTAGCTGTCGACGATCGTCACCCGGTCGAGGAACACCGCCTTGATCGCGGTCTGCCATGGCCACAGGCTGAGCGGGTAATAGGACAGCGGGGTGTAATCCGCGTTGAGCACAAGCGCCGGGCACGCGCTCAGATTGCGCGTCGGATCGTCCGCCGACACTGCGCAGCCGCGCCTTGCTCTCGATCAGTTCGGCCTTGCATGAATCACGTACGTTCCGTTCCCTCTCCGATTTGCTGCGAAGCCACCATTTGCGGATGAAAGCGTCAACCCTGTTACAAAGTCGTATCCCCGAAATTCTTGGCCGTTGGCCGGCCGCATCCGGTCTAGGGCTAATGCGCATGGTCGTCACCCGCTTTGCCCCCAGCCCCAACGGTCCGCTCCACTGGGGCCATGCCTATAGCGCGATTGTCGCGCATGATCTGGCGACGGGACAGCGGCGGGCGCTTTCTGCTCAGGATCGAGGATATCGACGGCCCGCGCAGCCGCCCGAACTGGCGGACGAATTTCGCCGCGATCTGGAATGGCTGGGGCTGGAATGGGACGAGGTGCCGGCGCAATCGCACGCGGCGTGGCAAGCTATGCGGACGGCGGCGGACCGCTTGCGCGACGATGGGTGTGCTCTATCCCTGTACCTGCACCCGCGCCCAGATTGCCGCTGCGGCCAGCAGGACGGGGCCGGAAGGTCCGGTCTATCCCGGCACCTGCCGGGCGCGGTCCGATGTGCCGGAGGCAGGGCGCGGCATGGCGGCTCGATGTGGCGAAGGCGCTGGAGCATGACTGGCCCGCTTGATCTGGCACGATGACCTTGCCGGCCAGCAGACCGCCGATCCGCTCGCCATCGGCGATCCGGTGCTGGTGCGGAAGGATGTGCCCGCCAGCTATCACCTCGCGGTGACGCTGGACGATGCAGCCGACGGGGTCACGCTGGTGACGCGGGGCCGCGACCTGTTCGCAGCCACGCATATCCACCGGCTGCTGCAGGCACTGCTCGATCTGCCCGTGCCGCGCTGGCATCACCACGCGCTGCTGCTGGATGCAGAAGGGCGAAAACTGGCCAAGCGGCGCGGCTCCAAGGCATTGTCGGACCGCCGCAAAGCGGGCGAAGACGGCGCCGAATGGGCGGAAAAGGTCCGTATGGGCGAATGGCCGTGTGGAATTCAGCTGGAAAAGCGCCTAAATACTGCTCATGCAAACAATCCTCATCATCGCCATCATCGTCCTTGCGGGCCTCGTCGTCGTCTCGCTGGTGCGCGGGATCGTCGCTTTCATGAAGAGCACCAAGATCGATCTGGAAACGCGGCGACGTCGAGAACGTCATCCGAAATGCAGCTGCTGCAGAACAAGATGATGTTCAACCGGATCAAGTATCAGGCGCTGGCCATTGTCGTGGTCGCTATCCTGCTCGCGATTTCGCAATAACGCCGCTAGGGCGGGCCGATGGTCAAGCTCAACAAGATTTACACCCGCACCGGCGATGATGGCTCGACCGGTCTGGTCGACGGCTCGCGCCGTGCCAAAGCACGATCCCCGCATGGAGGCGATCGGCCTTGTGGACGAGGCAAACAGCGCGATCGGCCTCGCCGCAGCGCGCTGAGCGGAGGGCGAACATGCCAGCTATGCTGTTCCGCATCCAGAACGACATGTTCGATCTGGGCGCAGACATTGCCACACCCTGGCGATGACGGACTTCGAACCGGGCGAAATGACGTTGCGCATGGTGCCGTGCCCAGACCGAATGGCTGGAAGACGCAGATCGATGCGCTCAACGCCGAGCTCGAACCGCTGACCAGCTTCGTCCTGCCCGGCGGGAGCGAAGCGGCCGCGCGCACCCATGTGGCCCGCGCCACGCACGCGCGCTGCCGAACGCAGCGTGACCGCGCTGGCAGATGCCGAGCCGGTCAATCCGGCGGCACTCGTCTACATCAACCGCCTGTCCGACCTGCTGTTCGTCCTGGCCCGCGTGCTGAACGATGATGGCAAGGCGGATGTGAAGTGGGTACCCGGCCAGAACAGGTAAGCCGTCAAACCGGCCAGCGCTGGTAGCTTTCTCGGCAATGTACCCCGCTAACAGCGCCTCTTTGCTGCAACTGCGAAGAGACGGAACGTATTATGCAAACCATCGGGGTCATCGGGGCCGGACAAATGGGCGTCGGGCATCGCCCAGACCGTGGCGCAGCATGGCATGAAGGTGCTGCTGGCCGACATCGATCTCGCTACCGCGCAGGCGTCGCGCGAAGGTAATCGACCGGGCGCTGGGCAAGCTGGTCGGCCGCGGCAAGATGGAAGTGGCCGATGCCGAAGCGCTGCTTGGCCGGATCGACGCCGTCGCCGATTACGCGCCGATGGCCGATGCCGACATGATCATCGAGGCCGCGACCGAGAAAGAGCCGATCAAGCAGGCGATTTTCGAGAAGGCGGGCGAGGTGCTGTCGCAGGGCGCGATCATGGCCTCCAACACCAGCTCCATCCCGATTACCCGCATGGCGAATTTCTCGCCCGATCCGGCGCGCTTCATCGGCCTGCACTTCTTCAATCCGGTGCCGGTCATGGGCCTGATCGAAGTGATCCCCGGCCTTGCCACTTCCGCAGGATGTCACCCAGCGCACCGTCGCCTTTCGCCGAAGGGCTGGGCAAGGAAGTCGTCGCTGTCGCAGGATGAGCCTGGCTTCGTGGTCAACCGCATCCTGATGCCGATGATCAACGAGGCGGTGTTCGTGCTGGGCCAGTCGACTGCCAGCATCGAGGATATCGACAAGGGCTGCCGGCTCGGTCTCAACCACCCGATGGGCCCGCTGCAGCTGGCCGATTTCGTCGGGCTCGACACCTGTCTCGACATCATCATGGTGCTCTACAACACCACCGGCGACAGCAAATATCGCCCGGCTCCGCTGCTGGTGAAATATGTCGAGGCCGGCTGGCTTGGCCGCAAGACCGGCAAGGGGTTTCTACGACTATTCCGGCGAGATGCCGGTCGCAACGCGGTAGGAACGGTAGGCGGGCTGTGTCCGTTGGAGTCCTGCAAAGGAGATTTCCGCATGACCGATCGAACAAGAGCACACCCGACGTAGGCGAAAGCCAGGAACAGCGGCAGGCGGACCTTGCGCCTGAAACCATAACGACGAGCAGGACGATCATCGCAGCCAGGCGCAGGAAGTCGCAGAGCAGGCCCGCAGACGACGCGGGAAACCGGCAGCCCGACCGAAAGCACCAAGAGCAACGAACACGTCCGGCCTGATGGGCGATTCCACGCAGGACACCGTCGATCACATGCGCGACATGGAAAGCTCCGGCCGGATCGACATGGATGCGTTCAAGGGCGAACCGAACCATGACGACAATGTCGACAAATACGGCAAGGCGGCAAAGCCCGACGGTCTGCGCGGCGACGGCACCTAAGCGACCGCCGCGCCCAAGCGCATCAGCCCTCGTGAAGCACCCATAGGGCAGCTGCGAGGAACACGGCTCCGGCTGTCACGCCCCAGCCGAGCCACTTTATGCTCGGGATTTTGGGGGCGTGCAGCTGGTGGGCGGTAAGCCGGTTGAATGTCCGGCAGGCTCGCCGCTCTGCGGTATACGCGACGATTGCGCCCAGCAGGATGAAGGCCGTAGCGATGGCCCGCGCGAGCCAAGGCGGGTCGAATTCACCGAAGACGGCGCGGAAGGCGAGGCCGATACCGATCGCGGCAAAGGCGGTGCGCATCCAGCCCGCGAATGTTCGCTCCATCGCCATGATGTTGCGATCTTCCGCGAGGTCCGTCCGCTCTGCGGCGAGATCGTTGCTATCGGTGTTTGTTGTGCGTGTCGAGGTCGTCTTGTGGTTCGGCCATACGTGCCTAACGCGCGAGACCTGTTCTAGGGTTCCACCACATCGATAGTCCCGGGAAGTGGCGGCGGCGGAACCATGTCGGGCGTCGACCCCGGCTCTACAACGACGACCACTTCGCCCAGATCCGCTTCGTCCATGACCGGTGAAGGGTCGAACCCCTGCGCGTCGTCGATAAGGCTCTCGTCGTCGGCAAACTCTATCGCAGACGCAGATGGCGATGATGCCGAAGCTGATGTCGACCCGGCCGTTATCATTTGGGGGTCGGGAGCTGGCTGCGCCTGCTGCGAATTGCGTGAGGCAGCGGCTGCCTTTTCCGCCAAGACCTCTGCCGCGCTCGTTAACGTGCCTTCGTTTTCCTCGGTACCGACAAGGCTGGCCGCGCCCACAAGCGTGAGAACCGCTATCGCTAGTGCTGCCACACGGTTTTGATACATCGGACCTCGCATGGGTTCAGGATATGCGCGCTGCCGTTAATCTTTGGTTTCACCCGCCAGCCGCTTCAATTCGTACAGCATCTCCAATGCCTCGCGCGGGGCAAGGGCATCGACATCCATTGCATCCAGCCGTTCGCGGAGCAGGTCGGATTCGTCCTTGGTCTCGTCGGCCAGCGCCGCCGCAAACAGGGGCAAGTCGCCAAGCCCTGCGGCGAGGCCGCCGGTTTCCGCGCGTCCCTTTTCCAGCCTGTCGAGCACGGATTTCGCTCTCGACACCACCGCCTTTGGGCACACCTGCGAGTTTTGCCACGGCCAGTCCGTAGCTGCGATCCGCCGGACCCTCGGCCAGTTCGTGCAACAAGACCAGATCGCCCTTCCATTCCCGCGCGCGGACATGGTGCAGGCTGAGCGCATCGCAGCTATCCGCCAGACGCGACAGCTCGTGATAATGGGTGGCGAACAGGCACCTGCTGCGGTTCGTTTCATGCACCGCCTCGACGACCGCCCATGCCAGCGCCAGACCGTCATAGGTCGATGTGCCGCGTCCGACCTCGTCCAGAATGACGAAGCTGCGGTCCGTGGCCTGCGACAGGATTGCTGCGGTTTCCACCATCTCGACCATGAAGGTGGAACGTCCGCGCGCGAGATTGTCGGACGCGCCGACGCGGCTGAACAGGCGGTCGACCAGCCCGATTTTCGCAGCGCTCGCCGGGACATAACCGCCTGCCTGCGCGAGCAGAACGATCAGCGCGTTCTGGCGCAGGAACGTCGATTTACCGCCCATGTTCGGCCCGCCGATCAGCCACAGCCGGCTATCGGGCGACAGGGCGCAATCATTGGGCACGAACCTCTCGCCGGTCTTGCGCCAGCGCGGTTTCCACGACGGGATGGCGGCCGGCCGTGATCTCGAGGCATGGCTCGTCCAGGATTTCGGGCCGTGCCCAGTCGCCATCCGCCGCGCGCTCGGCCTGCCCTGCGGACACGTCGATACGGGCAAGCGCGTCGGCGGTTGCGGCAATCGCCTCGCGGCTGGCCGAAACCTGCTCACACAGCTCCTCGAAATGCGCCTCTTCGGCTGCCAGCGACCGTCCGCCCGCCTCGCTGATCCGGCCCGCTTCTTCGTGCAGCTGGAGCGAATTGAAACGCACGGCGCCTGCCATCGTCTGGCGGTGGGTAAAGCCGCTGTCCGGCGCCATCAGGGCGTCGGCATGCCTGCTGGGTACTTCCACGAAATAGCCCAGCACGCCGTTATGCTTGATCTTCAGCCGGTCGACGCCGGTTTCGTCGCGGTAGCGGGCTTCCAATGCGGCAATCGCGCGCCGCGCATTGCCCGATGTTGCGCGCAATTCGTCGAGCGCCGCATCGAACCCTTCCGCAATGAAACCGCCCTGATCGCGGGATGTCGGCGGCGTGGCCACCAATGCGCGTTGCAGCAGGTCGACCAGCGCCCCGTGACCGCCCATTGCGGGAAGCAATGTTTCGCAGTAGGGCGGGCCGGTCGCTCTTCGCCGGCCAGATGATCGCGCAGGCGGCGGGCCTCTGCCAGCCCGTCGCGCACCTGCCCGATATCGCGCGGGCTCCCGCGACCGGAGACGATCCGGCCCAGCGCCCGCCCGATATCCGGCACGGCACGCAGCACATCGCGCAGATCGGCGCGCAAAAGCGGATCCTCGTGGAAGAACCGGACGAGCGCGAGCCTGTCCTCGATAGCTTGCCGGTCATGAAGAGGGGCGCCCAGATCTTCGGCAAGCTGACGCGCGCCGGCCCCGGTGACGCAGCGATCGATCGCCGCGAGCAGACTGCCTTCGCGCCGCCCGTCCTGTGCGCTCAGTATTTCGAGGCTAGAGCGGGTGGCGGCGTCCATCGCCATATGACGCGCACCGCCCTGTACCACCGGGGGAAGCAGCAGTGGCAAAGTGCCGCGACCTGCATGATCGAGATACGCGATAAGACCGCCCGCCGCTGCCAGCATGGCACGCGAAAAGCTGCCGAACCCGTCCAGCGTGGCGACCTTGTGGATGGTTTTCAGCCGCGCTTCGCCGTCGTCGCTGCTGAAATCCGACTTGGAGCGGGCGATCGCATCGGCAGGCGCGTGGTCCCAGCCTTCGGGCGTGACGACCTCGCTCGGTGCGAGGCGGGCCAGTGCTGCATCCAGCGCGTCAGGATCGACCTCTTCCAGCGTCATCCGCCCTGTCGAGATATCGATCGCGGCGAGGCCGACTGCGCCGCGCACGTCGCAGGCTGCCGCCAGCAGGTTTGCCCGCCGCGGTTCGAGCAGCGCATCTTCTGTGAGCGTGCCCGCGGTTACGAAGCGCACGATGTCGCGGGCGACCAGAGCCTTGGAGGCAGGCTTGCCTTCCTTCTTGGCGCGCGCCTTCGCCTCGTCGGGCGTTTCGGTCTGTTCCGCGATGGCGACCCGGCATCCGGCCTTGATCAGCCGCGCCAGATACCCCTCCGCCGCGTGGACCGGCACCCCGCACATCGGCACAGGTTCGCCGTCCTGCTCCCCGCGCGACGTCAGCGCGATGTCGAGCACACCGGCGGCGACCTTGGCATCGTCGAAGAACAGCTCGAAAAAATCGCCCATGCGGTAGAACAGCAGGCACTCTCCGGCTTCCGCCTTCAGCGCCATGTACTGCGTCATCATCGGGGTCGATTTGCCTGCCACCTGCAGGGCCTAGCCGCACAAGCGCCGATTCGGGAACCGTATGCACGCGGCTTTCCCCTATCCCTCGCGCCCGTCACGCGATAGTGGCGCAGCTCCACATCAAGAGGTTGGCATGGCAGACGAGAAACAAGCCGGATTTACCACGCGCGAGGCGCTGTTTTATCACGAGACGATCCGGCCGGGCAAAATCGAGATCATCGCGAGCAAGCCGATGGCGACGCAGCGCGATCTCAGCCTTGCGTATTCGCCCGGTGTCGCCGCGCCTGTGGAAGCGATTGCCGCCAATCCCGCCGATGCTGCGAAATATACGGCGCGGGCGAATCTCGTCGCGGTGATTTCCAACGGCACCGCCATCCTTGGCCTCGGCAATCTGGGCGCGCTGGCGTCCAAGCCGGTGATGGAAGGCAAGGCCGTGCTTTTCAAACGTTTCGCCGACGTCGATTCGATCGATATCGAGCTGGATACCGAAGACCCGGACAAGTTCATCGAAGCGGTTGCATTGATGGAGCCGACATTCGGCGGCGTCAATCTGGAAGATATCGCTGCGCCTGAATGCTTCATCATCGAACAGGCCCTGCGCGAGCGGATGAACATCCCCGTCATGCATGACGACCAGCACGGCACCGCGATCATTGCGGCGGCCGGCCTGATCAATGCCTGCCACCTGACAGGCCGCGATCTGAAAGATTGCCGGATGGTCGTGAACGGCGCCGGGGCCAGTGCGCTGGCCTGCACGGCGCTGATCAAGGCGCTGGGCATACCGCACGAAAACGTGATCGTGTGCGACCGTTCCGGCCCGATCTATCCCGGCCGCGAAGGCGTCGACCAGTGGAAGAGCGCGCACGCCGTGCCGACCGAGGCGCGCACTCTGGAAGAAGCGCTGGACGGGGCGGACATTTTCCTCGGCCTGTCTGCGGCCGGCGCGCTGAAGCCCGAATGGGTGGAGAAGATGGCGAAGGATCCGATCATCTTTGCAATGGCGAACCCGACGCCGGAAATCATGCCGGACGAGGCCAAGGCCGTGCGCCCCGATGCGATCATCGCGACGGGACGCAGCGACTATCCCAACCAGGTCAACAACGTGCTGGGTTTCCCGTTCATTTTCCGCGGCGCGCTGGATGTCCGTGCAACTGCCATCAACGAGGAAATGAAGGTCGCCGCCGCCGAGGCCATCGCTGCCCTGGCCCGCGAGCGCGTGCCGGAAGAAGTGGCCGCCGCCTACGGCATCAACCACAAGTTCGGTAGCGACTACATCATCCCCGCGCCGTTCGATCCGCGCCTGATGGAAGTCGTTTCCTCTGCCGTGGCGAAAGCTGCCATGGATAGCGGCGTCGCGCAGGACCACATCGAGGATTTCGATGCCTATCAGCATTAGCCTGAAGGCCCGCCTCAACCCGACGACCTCCGCGCTCACCCGCGTGTACGAGGAGTGCAAGGCCAATCCCAAGCGGATGGTCTTTGCCGAAGCGGAAGAGGATGTCGTGCTGCGGGCGGCGATCCAGTACCGCGATTTCGGCTACGGCACGCCCATCCTGGTCGGCCGGACGAAAGCCGTCGTCGACCGCCTGCACGCGCTGGGCGTGGACGATCCCGGCAGTTTCGAAATCGAGAACTCGGCCTTGTCGGAGAAGGTGCCGGCGATGGTCGACTATCTCTACAAGAGGCTCCAGCGCAAAGGGTATACCCAGCGCGATGTGAGCCGCATGGTCAATCAGGAGCGCAACGTCTTCGCCGCGCTGCTGGTGGCTCTGGGCCATGGCGATGCGATGATTTCCGGCCTGACGCGAACATTCTCGCAGACGGCGCGCGAAGTGAACCGCGTGCTCGATCCCAAACCCGGCGCGCTGCCATTCGGCATCCACATGATGATCGGCAAGCACCACACCACGTTCCTCGCCGATACGACCATCAACGAGCGTCCGACATCCGCCGAACTTGCGCATATCGCGAAGGAAACGGCCGCCGTCGCCCGCCGCATGGGGCACGAACCGCGTGTCGCGTTTCTGTCCTATTCCACCTTCGGCAACCCGTCAGGACAATGGCTCGCCAATATCCGCGATGCTGTGGCGATCCTCGATGCCGAGGAGGTGAACTTCGAATATGAAGGCGAGATGGCCCCCGATGCCGCGCTCAATCCCGAAGGTGATGGCACAGTATCCCTTCAGCCGCCTGTCAGGGCCCGCCAATGTGCTGATCATGCCGGGCCTGCAGAGCGCGAACCTTTCGGCCAAGCTCCTGCGCGAACTGGGCGGAGACGCCACAATCGGCCCGATGCTGGTGGGAATGGAAAAACCGGTCCAGATCGCCCCGATGACGGCCATCGCGCCCGACCTTCTTACCCTCGCGGTGCTGGCGGCGGCAGGTGTTGTCGGCTGAGCCGCATTTCCTTCGGGAAAACTTAGCCCCTCTAGGCCAAGTCGCCTTTGTCGATCCATTGGGACAGGTCGACATAGTGCCTGGAGGGCTGTTCTGGACTGACCAGGACGGGGACGGTGCAATGCGCAAGCCTCTGCGTGAGGTCGACTGTCACAGGGTCGCTTTGAAAGCGGGCTGATCGTCCGGTGACGGGGTTTGTTCCCTTCGCTTCGACGATGAAGGGATGCTTGCCATTGGTGATGGTCGAATGGTCCGGCTGACACTTCGTTACCCGCGCATCGATGCGTATGCCGAAGCGCTTCAGTCTACTGATAATCCAGCGGCGACGAAGATAGGACCCTACAAGAAGGGCGCCAATCACTGTAAAAACACTGCCTAGCCCAGCGAATATGAGTGGCAGAAGGTACCTATCCCAGAAACCATCGATCTTCGCGCGTCCCGGTTCGTCAGGTGGGTAAATGACGGGGACTGTCTCACCCTGTTCGTAGGCAGCTGGATTGCTGCCAGCCCTGCTTGTAAATTCATGTGCGATGCCGCTTCGATCCTGCCACCGAACGACCGGGGCATAGACGGAACCATCGTTCCCGCTTCGCAGGTCGAGCGCGACCACCATGCCTTCGGCGTGCAAGGCGCTTTCGACCATGCGCTGATCGGCCACGAACGCTACAGTTCCGATGCCGGCAAACACCAAGCCGATCCCTGCAAACGGAGCACCAATCCAGAATGTGGTTTTCGACACAAGACCCCTTCGCGCCGCGCCTGCGTCCGCCTACCGTGTTGGCGTGGCAGGCGAGTGAACGTCGATCAAGTGCCGGGGTGCCCTAGGCGGGATAGACGACCGTCTTCAGGTTCATGAATTCGTGCAGACCAAATTGCGCGAGTTCGCGGCCGTGGCCCGATTTCTTGATTCCGCCGAACGGAGCCTCGATCTTCGAACCGTTGACCGCATTGAAGGTGGTCATGCCGGCCTCGATATTACGGGCAAAGTGCTCCTGCTCGGCCTCGTCCGTGGTCCAGACCGCCGAACCCAGACCATAGGGAATGGCATTGGCGATCTTCGTCGCATCGTCCATGTCTTTCGCCCGGTATAGCTGGCCGACAGGGCCGAATATCTCGTCGGTTCCGGTGTCGCTGCCCAGCTCCACATCGGTCAGCAGCCCGGCGGTCATCCACGCGCCCTCGCGGTCCAGCTTTTCGGCGCCGAACATCAGGGTCGCGCCTTCCTTCTTGGCGGTTTCGACCTGATCCAGAACCGTGTCGCGCTGCTCGACGCTCGAAAGCGGTCCCAGCTGTGTCTCTTCGTCCATCGGATCGCCGGGTTCGATTTCTCTCAACGCCTTGACGAAGCGGTTGGTAAAGTCGTCGTAGATGTCATCGTGGACGATCGTACGCTTGCCGCAGATGCAGGATTGTCCGTTGTTCTGGATGCGCGCCATGACGGCATCCTCGACAGCCTGTTCCATGTCCGCGCTGGGCATGACGATGAACGGGTCGGAGCCGCCGAGTTCCAGCACGACTTTCTTCAGATGCTTGCCCGCTTGCTGGGCGACGGCGCTACCGGCGCCTTCGCTACCGGTGAGAGTGGCAGCCACGACGCGATCGTCGGCGATGACATCGCCGATGGGATCGGATGTCACGCACAGGTTCTGGAACAGGCCTTCGGGACCACCGGCTTCGAGCACCAGTTCTTCCAGCTTCGCAGCAACGCCCTGTACGATGCTGGCATGTTTGAGCAGGCCGACATTGCCTGCAAGGATGGTCGGCGCCATGAAGCGCACGACCTGCCAGTATGGGAAATTCCACGGCATGACGGCGAGCACGGGCCCCTGCGGCAGCCAGCGCCCGACAGCCTTGCCGCCGTCTCCCAATTGCCATTCAAGCGGATCGAGCATGGGAGGGCCGTTCTCCGCGTAATGCCGGAACAGGCTGGCGCATTTTTCTACCTCGCCGCGGGCCTGCGAAATCGGTTTACCCATTTCGGTAACGGCCAGCTTCGCAAGTTCTTCCTTCTGCTCGTCATACAGGTCGCCCAGTCGGGCTAGCAGGTCGGTCCGCCGGGAGATCTCGCTATGGCTCCATTCGGCATAGGTTTTCTCAGCGCGCGCGAGCCGCGTCTCAATGCCATCGCGCGATAGCTCTTCATACTCGGCGATCGTCTGGCCGGTGGCGGGATTGACGGTCGTGATCATGCCGCGTGCTCCACTGCTTTGCCGGCGAGGAGGTCGTGCATGTCGGACTGCCCGTCCTGCGCGTTTTCATAGCAGGTTTGAAGCGTATCGGCATCGTCCTGCAGACCAAGCGCCTTGGCGAATTCGGACACCGTCTTGTAGCCGGCAAGCCCGTAATAGGTGAGCTGCATGTACTGCGCGATAATCGCAGCATCGCGTGCCGCGTCGTCAGCGAAGTCTTCATCGAAGACACGCCTCTGTGTGTCGGTGACCATTCCGGCCATCGCCTCGCTGGGCGCACCTTCGGTTTCGGCGTCATGTCTTTTCAGAACCTCGAGCACCTGCTCCAGACCTTCCTCGATCCCGCAGGTTCCGTTCTTGAGGCCTTCGACCAGCGCCGCGTCGGTGGCGCGCTCGTGCAGCCGCTTGGTCAGTTCCAGCGATTGCCGGTCGGCGCTGACCATTGCCTGCAACTGCGAGATATAGACGGCGTGGAGGGAATTGGCGGTCACAATGATGCTCCTGATCTGTTCAGGAGATTAAGCCACTCAGGTCCGCGGCGGTTCCCCGCGCACATCGAAAGCGTCAGCCGCGCCGCCGGAAGCGGAAATACCAGACCTCGTGCCCGAATGTATTGCGGGCCTTGTGCTCGTAGCGTGTTTCACACCAGCCGGAGGGACGATTCTCGAAGCTCTTGCGATTTTCAGCGACCCATTCGAACTCGTCTGTAAAGCGCCGCATCACCATCAGGGCATGTCGCAAGTAGATATCGTGATCGGTTCCGAAGCGGAACTCTCCGCCAGGCTTCAGCTTGTCGGCGATCATCCGGACAGGGCCGTCATTCATCATGCGCCGCTTGGCATGGCGCGCCTTCGGCCACGGATCGGGATGGAGGAGGTAGGCCATCGTCAGCGCGCCGTCCGGAATTCGGTCCAGCACCTGGAGTGCATCACCGTGATGCAGGCGGACATTGGCCAGCTTCTGCGCTTCGATATGGCCCAGCGCCGCTGCGACGCCATTGAGGTAGGGCTCCGCCCCGATCAGCCCGTGATTGGGCAACAGGTCGGCGCGGTAGGCGAGATGCTCACCCGCGCCGAAGCCGATTTCGAAATGGAGCGGGCAGTCTTCGCCGAACAGGCGCTCCGCCGTCACCGGCCCTTCTTCGGGTACGGAAATCCGCGGCAACAGCGTATCGACCAGCTCCTGCTGGTGCGCGCGCAGGGGTTTGCCCTGGCTGCGGCCATAGAGGCGGTTGAGGGTTGTGGGGTCGCCGGGCTTGTGCGCTGTCATGGCGCGCGGCGTTACGCGGTCATCCCCACGCCGTCCAGATGCCGTAACCGCTTGTCAGGACAAGAACGATGCCGACCATGATCAGCATCGGCTTCGCGCTCAGCCTTCTGGCCACGATTGCACCGAACGGTGCCGCGGCGACACCGCCGATGATCAGCCCCAGCGTCGGTCCCGCAATGTGCGATATGCCGAGATGATAGATGAAGGCGACGGAGATGCTGACGGTCAGGAAGAACTCTACCGAATTGACTGTGCCGACGACCTTCCGAGGGTCGGCCCCCTGAATCAGCAGGTTGGACGTCACGACAGGCCCCCATCCGCCGCCGCCCGCTGCATCCAGAAAGCCGCCCAGAAGGCCGAGCGGTGCGACATGCTTGGCCGGCCGCAGAGTGGGAGGAAACAGAATGCCGCGGACGAGCAGCCAGACGCCGATACCTGCAAGGTAGATCAGCACGAATGGCTTCATCACAGAGGCATCGATGGAGGTCAGCACATACGCGCCGATCAGCGCGCCGGTTATGCCCGGTATCAGCAGCCGGAAGAACAATGATGTGTCGATGTTGCCGTTTATCAGGTGGCTGATGCCCGACGCGGCGGTGGTAAAGCACTCCACGAGATGCACCCGCTGCGAAGCAAGGCTGGGAGGGACACCCAGCAAGCCGACCATCAGCGTATTGGTGATCACCCCGAATGCCATCCCCAGCGCTCCGTCCACCACCTGTGCGGCAAAGCCGATTGCGATGAAGGGAAGAATGGGGGTGAGATCGAACCCGAAAATTTCCATGAACGGCACGCACTTCCAGCGCTGTTAAGGCCGCCCAATACTATGCGTTTATTCTACTGGCGAGACTAAAAAGAACGCCCGGAGCCGCTGGGGCTCCGGGCGTCATTCCCGTCCAAGAGAAATCTGTGATTTTGCAGGTCCGGCTGTCGGACCCCGGTCGTCAGGCTGCTTCGGCGGCCTCGTCGGGATCGCGCAGGACATAGCCGCGGCCCCAGACGGTTTCGATGTAGTTCTCACCGGCGCAGGCATGGCTCAGTTTCTTGCGCAGCTTGCAGATGAAGACGTCGATGATCTTGAGTTCCGGCTCGTCCATCCCGCCATACAGGTGGTTGAGGAACATTTCCTTGGTGAGCGTCGTGCCTTTGCGGAGGCTCAGAAGCTCGAGCATGGCGTATTCCTTGCCGGTCAGGTGGACCCGTGCCCCGTCGACTTCGACGGTTTTGGCATCAAGGTTCACGGCCAGTTTACCAGTGCGGATAATCGACTGGCTGTGGCCCTTGGAACGGCGGACGACTGCGTGAATGCGGGCGACCAGCTCTTCGCGGTGGAAGGGCTTGGTCACGTAATCGTCGGCACCGAAACCGAACGAGCGGATCTTGCTGTCCATCTCGGCAATGCCCGAAAGGATGAGAACCGGCGTCTGCACTTTCGCGACGCGCAGTTTCTTCAGCACGTCATAGCCGTGCATGTCGGGCAGGTTGAGGTCGAGGCAGATGATGTCGTAATCATACAGCTTGCCAAGGTCCAAACCCTCTTCGCCAAGGTCGGTCGAATAGACGTTGAAGCCTTCCGTCGTCAGCATCAGCTCGATTGCTTTTGCCGTTGTCGGCTCGTCTTCGATCAGCAGTACGCGCATCGGGTAGTCCCCCTTGCCCCAGTAAACGTTTCGTTGTGCCCCGCGAGGCCGGTAACCCCTCGTTCAGAGGTGTTGCCATGGATTAACCACAAAAGGTCTGAACGGAAAAGGTTAATATGGCGTAAACCTAGGTGGACCGGCGAGTTGCATGCTGTGTGAGCCCCTGCGGGCGGGGTGCATCCGCACCCCTTGCTCCTCGCATAAGCTCGCGGCGGGCGGTCGCCCTTGCAGCCTGCTGGCCGCAGGCCGAACCTCGCAGCAAGCATGATGACTTGGTACTGGTTCGGGCGCGACCAGCGACCGACAGAGCGCGACTGCCCGACCGCAGGGGCCCGTAGCGAAGCGAAGGCACAGCCCCAGGACGCACCCGCGGATGCGGGTGCATGACTTGAAAACCTCAAGGCCGACACACCTAACGCGCGCTCTCGACCTTGCGCCTTCGCTCCATCAGCACCCCGCCCGCAGGGTCTACGACAAAGACGCCAGTTTCTTCGCGCGTCGTCTCTGGACGCTGCTCCCGATCCCCATCGCTTCGCGGTATTTCGCCACCGTCCGCCGGGCAATGTCGAAGCCTTCGCCTTTCAGGAGGTCGACCAGCTTGTCGTCGGACAGGATTTTTGTCGGCTCCTCTGCATCGGTGAGCGCTTTGATGCGCGCCTTAACGGCCTCGCTTGATGCGCCGCCTCCGTCGCTGCCTTCTCCCGTGTGCCCAACGCCGCTGGTGAAGAAATATTTCAGCTCGAACGTGCCGCGCTCGGTCGAGATGTATTTATTGCTGGTCACGCGGCTGACCGTGCTTTCATGCATTTCGATCTCTTCGGCCACCTCGCGCAGAGTGAGCGGCTTGAGTTTCGAAACGCCTTCGCGGAAGAAACCGGCCTGCTGCTTTACGATTTCCGCCGAAACGGAGAGGATGGTTTTCTGCCGCTGATCCAGCGCATTGATCAGCCAGCGGGCATCTGCCAGTTTTTCCTTCAGCCATGACTTGCTCGCCTTGTCGGTGCAGCCATCCCGCAGCTCCAGAGCGTAGTCGCGATTGACGACGAGGCGCGGCAGGGTCTCCGGATTGAGCGCGATTTTCCACTCGCCCGCCAGGCTGCGCGTCAGCAGGATGTCGGGCACGACCGCCGATGCTTCGCTTGCTCCGAAGGCGAGGCCGGGCTTGGGATCGTATTGCCGCAATTCCGAAAGCATATCGGCGAAGTCTTCATCATCGACATCGCACATCCGTTTCAGACGGGCGAGATCGCCCTTGCGCGACCAGATCCAGGTTCTCGATCAGGCGCTGCATGCAGGGATCGTATCGGTCGGCCTCTTTCGCCTGCAGGGCGAGGCATTCCGACAGGCTGCGCGCGCCGACCCCCGTCGGGTCGAGCGACTGCACGACGAACAGTGCGTCCTCGACATCATCCATCGTGACGCCCAGCTCGTGCGCGACGGGGCGCAGATCGGACGGCAGATAGCCTGCTTCGTCGACCATCCCGACAAGATGGCGGGCAATGAATTCCTCACGGCGGATTGGCGGCGATGCTGCCGACCTGTTCGAGCAGATGGTCCGCCAGCGACAGGTTCGCGCTGCGTCCGTTCTTCGAATGGGGTCGCGTCATCAGCTGCCGATGCTGCACCGGCGCTGCCCCATTCGCCGTCGCCCGTGTCGCGGTCCCGGTCGATGGCGTTGGTGTTGATGTCGAGTGCGCTTCGTCGCCCTGCGCCGTGTCGGATGCGGTTTCCGAAGGAGCCTTTTCCTCGGGCCCGTCCGAATTGCTATCTTCGCGGCGAACTTCGCCCGCTTCCAGCAGCGGATTTTCTTCCAGCGCCTCGGCGACAAAGGTCTCGATTTCGAGATTCGACGCGGCCAGCAGGCGGATCGCCTGCTGCAATTGCGGCGTCATCACCAGCGATTGCGATTGCCGGAGGTCGAGCCGCGGACCGAGCGCCATGATCTATGTCCCGCTGTAGCGCATGATCACAACGTGAAGTTTTCGCCCAGATACAGGCGTTTCACATTTTCGTCGGCGACCAGTTCCTGCGGCGTGCCTGCAAACAGGACCTGTCCGCCATAGATGATGCAGGCGCGATCGACGATTTCGAGCGTCTCGCGGACGTTGTGATCGGTAATCAGAACCCCGATCCCGCGTGTCTTGAGATCGGCGACCAGATCGCGAATGTCGCTGATCGAGAGCGGGTCGATGCCGGCGAACGGTTCGTCCAGCAGCATGATCGAAGGCTTTGCCGCCAGCGCGCGGGCGATCTCGCACCGCCGCCGCTCGCCGCCCGACAGCGCCATGGCCGGCGAGCTGCGCAGCCGCGTCCAGGCCGAATTCGTCGAGCAGCCGCTCCAGTTCGGCGCGCGCGCGTGTCCTTGTCCGGCTCGACGCAGTTCCAGCACGGAATTGATATTCTGCTCCACCGTCATGCCGCGAAAGATGCTGGTTTCCTGCGGCAGATATCCAAGGCCGAGGATGGCCCGGCGATACATCGGCAGGTTCGTCACGTCCTCGCCATCCATCAGGATGCGGCCTGCATCGGGCCGAACCAGACCCATGATCGAATAGAAGCAGGTCGTCTTGCCCGCGCCGTTGGGGCCCAGCAGGCCCAGAACTTCGCCCTTTGCCGACCGTCAGCGAGATATCGGACAGGATCGAGCGCTTGTCGTAGCTCTTCGCGATCGAGACGACTTCCAGTCCGCCTTGCGGAATGGGCGGGGAGGCACCTGCCTCCACGGCGTGTTCGTCCTGCACGGCTTCATCGGGATCGAGCATACTCATGACCTCTGTCTAGCAGCGCTTGGCCAGCGCAAAACCCCCGTTCGTCGAATATTGGCAGGCTTTGTGCATGACGGGCATGAAGAATGCGTTTCGGCCTCGCCTGAAATTCCGCGACCGCGCAACAATCTTGCGAAATGCTTACCGCTCTTGATTGCAGCTACGGTCTTTGGGATACCTGTTCATCGGAGAGACACAAGGAGAGAGTCGAATGGCAAAAGCTATCGACGAAACGCATCGCGGCACTGCACACGCTGGACACGAAAATTCCGGCGCGCGCGACTGGCGAAAGTCGATGAGCGACAATGTCGCTTACGCTCTGCTTGTCTACACCGGCCTCCAGATTTTCGTGACCGTTGCCGCGATGAAAGAGGGGTCTTCGTCGATCCTGCCCTATCTCGCCCTCGTCGTCCTGGTCGCCGCCATCATTCCGGCCTGCCGGGCGTTCGAGAACCGCTGGAAATTCCTGAGCGACGCCGACGCCGCCGATCCGGCGCTTTCGGGCCAGTTCCGCCGCGACCAGCTGCTGCTCTGGATCCTCGCGATCGGGCTGCCGTTTGTTATCACCGGCCTCGCGAAGGCGTTTTTCGCGCTCGCCTGATCCGCGCCCCGAACCAGCCCCGCATCGGTCATAATTTTCGGTTCGGGAACCGGACCACAGGTCCGACCGCTCTGATCGGCATGAAAGCTGATCTCTTCTCTGCCGCGCGCTCCGTCGTCGCGGCTTTGCTACTCGTCTTTGCTGTCTCGATCAGCGCGCCAGTCGCTGCGCTGCCGATTGGCGCGCCCGATACGAGCGAGGAAAGCGCCGCAGCGCCGGACGAGGCGATCGAAGCGCCTTTCGAAGAAGGCGCAGACGAAGCCATTGCCAGCCGCATCGGCGGCATCTTCGCCGAATTGCCAAGTCTCGAAGCTGTGTCCTTTAAGGTCGAGTCGGGCGTTGTCACCCTGGCCGGCGAGGCGCCCGATGCCGATGCGATTGCACGGGCCGAAAATATTGCGGGCCGGATCGACGGCGTGGCGACAGTCGTGAATGACATCGAACGCTCCACAACGGTCGATGACGGCATCGGCGTGCTGGGCGATCTGACGCAAAAGGCAAAGCGGTGGTCCGGAATGCTGCCTCTGATCGCGCTCGCGCTTCTGGTAGGACTGATCATCAGCCTGATCGGCTATGCGATTGCCGGGTTCGGGACGCTATGGCACCGGGTTGCTCCCAACGGTTTCCTGGCGGAGCTGATCGCCAGCGCCATCCGCTTCGTTTTCGTCATTCTGGGTATCGTCGTAGCGCTGGATATCATCGGCGCCGGCGCGCTGCTGGGCGCCGTGCTGGGCGGCGCCGGTGTCGTCGGCATCGCTCTGGGATTTGCCATGCGCGACACGATCGAGAATTACGTCGCGTCTCTCATGCTCAGCCTGCGTCAGCCATTTCGCGCAAACGACCACGTCCTGATCGACGATAAGGAAGGCCGGGTGATCCGCCTTACCAGCCGGGCCACCGTGCTGATGACGCTGGACGGCAATCACCTTCGCATACCCAACGGGCAGGTCTTTCGTGCGATAATCCTGAACTACACCCGCAATCCGCAGCGCCGGTTCGAATTCGACCTCGGCGTCGATGCGGACGATGATGCCCGTGCTGCGCGGCAGCTTGGGCGCGACGACGCTGCAATCTCTCCCGTTCGTCCTCGACAATCCGCCCGCCGAAGCGCGGATCATAGAGGTCGGCGATTCCAACGTCGTGATCCGCTTTCTGGGCTGGATCGACCAGCGCGAAACGGATTGGCACAAGGCGCAAAGCCGGGCCATTCCGGCGGTCAAACACGCTTTGGAAGATGCAGGCTTCGGACTGCCCGAGCCAATCTACCGGCTGCGCTTCGACCCGCGAACGACCGCGCTGCCGTTCGAGAATATTGGCGAAGGCGCGAAGGCGAAGGGTCAATCCACGGCGCAGACAACGGGTGTCGGCGCCGCTTCGTCACCAGCCGAAAAGGCCCCCGCAGCCCAAGCAGCCCACCGTGTCGCTGGAGGCCGAGGACATTCGCCCCAGCGACGAAATCGCAGCCATGGTGGAAGCCGAACGCGCAAGCGGCGGCGAGGAGAAAGACTTGCTGGACGCTTCGCGCCCGGTCGAATGAGGTCATTGATTTGAGCCCGACCGGCAGACCGGCCGGGCCCGGTCAGGTCAGGCTTCTGCCTTGTACCGTTCGACAGCTTCGATCACGATCTGACGTGCTTCTGCCCGGTCGCCCCACTTGCCGATTCGGACCCACTTTTCAGCTTCCAGATCCTTGTAGTGGGTGAAGAAGTGCTCGATCTGCTGGAAGATGATCGAGGGCAGATCCTTCGTCTCGCCGACATCGGAGTAATAGGGGAACGTCGTGTCGACCGGCACGCAGATCAGCTTTTCGTCGCCGCCGTGTTCGTCTTCCAGGTTCAGCACGCCGATCGGGCGGGCGCGGACGACGCAGCCCTGCCATGAACGGGCTGCGCGCGATGACCAGCGCGTCGAGCGGGTCGCCATCGGGCGAGAGGGTGTGGGGTACGAAGCCGTAATTTGCCGGATAGCGCATCGGCGTGTGCAGGATGCGGTCCACGAACAGCGCGCCCGACGCCTTGTCGAATTCGTACTTCACCGGTTCGCCGCCTGTCGGCACTTCGATGATGACGTTGAGTTCGTCAGGAGGACTGTCGCCAGTCGGAATTTTGCTGATGTCCATGAAGTATTCTCTTCCGCAGTTGGGGGAGGGCGATGCCCCCTCCACAGAGAGGGAGCGCGCCGCAAAAGACACTGCGCCCCTAACCGCCCGCCGGTCCCCCGCCAAGATGAAATTGCTGCATTGCGGCAAAGTCGCTGTGCGCTGCAGCTGGCCCGCGGCGCTTGTCCGGTGCAGGGCGCCGTGCCTCCTGCGATGTTGCGGGCCGTGCGCCAGTCGCCTAGTCGCTCCGGTGAAATGAACAACAAAACCCCCCAAGCCATCCGCGGCACGCAGGACATCTTCGGCGCCGATGCGGAAGCCTTCGCCTTCGTCGTCGAAACCTTCGAGCGCGTGCGCAAGCTGTACCGGTTCCGCCGCGTCGAAATGCCGGTGTTCGAGAAAACAGAAGTTTTCAGCCGTGCGATCGGCGAAACGACCGACGTGGTGTCGAAGGAAATGTACTCCTTCGAGGATCGCGGCGGGGATTCGCTGACCCTGCGGCCGGAATTCACCGCCGGAATCTCGCGCGCTTTCCTGACCAATGGCTGGCAGCAGCATGCCCCGCTCAAAGTAGCCACGCACGGCCCGCTGTTCCGGTACGAGCGCCCGCAAAAGGGGCGCTACCGCCAGTTCCATCAGCTGGATGCGGAGATTATCGGCGCGGCTGAGCCGCAGGCGGATGTCGAGCTGCTGGCGATGGCCGATCAGCTGCTGAAGGAACTGGGGATCGAGGGCGTGACCCTGCATCTCAATACGCTGGGCGATGGCGACAGCCGCGAGGCGTGGCGCGCCGCGCTGGTCGAGTATTTCCGCGCGGTGAAAGACGAGCTTTCGGAAGATTCGCAGGAGCGGCTGGAGAAAAACCCGCTGCGTATTCTCGACAGCAAGGACCGCCGCGATCAGCGCTTCGTCGCCGACGCACCGAAGATCGACGCAGTTCCTGTCGGACGATGCCCGGGCGTTCTTCGATGCCGTGACCGGCGGCCTCGATGCAGCGGGCGTCAAATGGGTTCGCGCCGAAAGCCTCGTGCGCGGGCTCGATTATTACCGCCACACCGCATTCGAGTTCATTCCCGACGAAGGCAGCGCGGCGGCGGATGCGCTGGGCAGCCAGAGCACGATTCTGGGCGGCGGGCGATACGACGGACTGATGGAAAGCCTCGGCGGGCAGGCAACGCCTGCGGTGGGCTGGGCGGCCGGTATCGAGCGGCTGGCGATGCTGGTGGGTGACAAGGGCGAAGCTGCTGCCGATGTGACGGTGGTGGTCGAGAACGATGACGCCATGATCGTCGCGATCGAAGCATTGGGCAGACTGAGGGCGGAAGGCCTTTCATGTGACCTCATGGCCAGCGGCAGCCCGCGCAAACGCTTCGACAAGGCCGTGAAATCGGGCGCAGTCGCGATCGTTTCCTATGATTTGCGCGATGGCCAGGTTGCCCGCCGGATCAAGGCGGATGATGGCGCGAACGTCCGTCTAGAAGCAATTCTGGCCTGATCGATGACAATCCCCGCCGAACGCCTGCGCCAGATCGCCCAGCGCTTTGCCGAGATCGAAGCGCGTATGGCATCGGGCACGCTGGAGGGCGACGAATTCGTCCAGGCGAGCCGCGATTATGCCGAGCTGGAACCGGTCGCGAAGATCGCCGCCGATGTCGAGGCCATGCGGGCGGAGATGGTGGAACTGGAAGAGATGCTCGCCGATCCGGAAATGAAGGCGATGGCGGAGGAAGAGCTCGCCGCCATCGCCGCGCGCCTGCCGGATGCCGAAAAGCAGCTCGCCATCGCCATGCTGCCGCGCGACAGTGCCGATGCGAAACCGGCCATGCTGGAAATCCGTGCCGGCACAGGCGGCGATGAGGCGGCGCTGTTCGCAGGCGACCTGTACCGGATGTATGAGAAATACGCCGCCGAACAGGGCTGGAAGGTCGAACCTGTCAGCATGAGCGCGAGCGAAGTCGGGCGGCTTCAAGGAAATCGTCGCCAACGTCACCGGCACTGGCGTTTTCGCTAAGCTGAAATTCGAAAGCGGCGTCCACCGCGTGCAGCGTGTGCCGGAAACGGAAAGCGGCGGGCGCATACACACCAGCGCGGCGACCGTGGCCGTCCTGCCGGAGCCGGACGATGTCGATGTTCAGATCGACCCGACCGATCTCAAGATCGACACATATCGCGCCAGCGGGGCAGGCGGCCAGCACGTCAACACAACCGATAGCGCTATCCGCATCACGCATTTGCCGACCGGTACCGTCGTCACCTGTCAGGATGGCCGAAGCCAGCACAAGAACAAGGAGAAGGCGCTCCAGGTCCTGCGTGCTCGCCTGTTCGAGCAGCAGCGCGACGCGGTGCAGGGCGCCGAGGCCGAGGCGCGCAAGGCAATGGTCGGCAGCGGCGACCGCTCCGAGCGCATTCGCACTTATAACTACCCGCAAGGCCGCGTGACCGACCACCGGATCGGGCTGACCTTGCACAAGCTGCCGGAGATCATCGCCGGACCGGGCCTGCGCGAACTGGTCGATGCGCTGATTGCAGAAGACGAAGCGAAACGGCTCGCTGCGCTGGCGCAATAGCGGTCGATGACGGTCGCCGACGCAATACGGCAGGCAGCGGAGCGGCTGGCCGATGCCGACAGCTCATTCGGCGATAGCGCCCGGATAGACGCGGAGTGGCTGATGGCGGCAGCGCTGGGTGCAGGTCGCAGCGATATGCTGCTGATGAAGATGCGAGACGCCGCTCCGCCCTCTTTTGCGCCCATGGTAGAACGGCGTCTGGGCGGTGAGCCGCTAGCGTACATCACCGGAAGCCAGGGCTTCTACGGACGCGATTTTGCGGTGTCTCCCGCCGTCCTGATTCCGAGAGCCGATAGCGAATCCGTGGTCGAGGCAGCCCTCAAGGTGGTGCCTGACGCAGCGCGCATACTCGATTGCGGCACCGGATCGGGCGCGCTGCTACTGACCCTTCTGGCCGAGTGCGGCGATGCCATCGGCACCGGGATCGACCGTTCGGCAGAAGCGCTGGAGATTGCCGCGGAAAATGCGTCCGCACTCGGCGTATCGGACAGGGTCGATCTCGTTGCCGGCCGACTGGACGCTGCACGGATGGAGCGGCTCTTTGGGGCGCTTCGACCTCGTCATCGCGAACCCGCCTTATGTCGAAGACGATGCCAAGCTGGCCGAAGACGTGGCGGCGTATGAACCGCATCAGGCCCTGTTTGCGGGGCCGGAGGGGCTCGACGATTACCGAATCCTGGTCCCGCAATTGCCCGGATTGCTTGCCCCCGGCGGTGTCGCGGTGGTCGAAATCGGCTGGAAACAGGCCGAGGCGGTATCGGCGATTGCACGCGAGGCGGGCGCATTGATTGAGGTCGTCCAAGACCTTGCCCACAGGCCGCGCGGACTGGTTTTGCGCTTTGGGGTTGGCAAAGGGGCGGCGAGGGGCTAAATCAAAGTCAAGACCGGTGATGAGCGTTTATTTGCTCCCACGGTCTTGATCCAACATTTGCTAGTCGATTGCGGGTCCCAAGGCGGGGCTTTGCGTGCAAGGCAGATGAGGGGCCGTGACCTGAGCCATTGTGCGGGCGCGGCGAGGGGCTTTGCGAGTGCGCCCCGATGAGAGCGCTACGCTAATAAGGAAGAGTATTCCTTGAACAACCAACGTAATAATAACAACCGGCGTCGGGGCCGCGGCAATCGCAATCAGGGCGGTGGTGGCAACCCCAATGCGATGAATCGCATCGACAGCCGCGCGCGCGGCAATGCGCCCCAGCTTCTCGATAAATACAAGAAGCTGGCGCAGGACGCGCATCACAATGGCGACCGCGTACAGCAGGAATATTACCTGCAGTTCGCTGACCATTATTTCCGCGTGATCGCCGACAACAAGGCGCGTCAGGACGAACAGCGTGCCAAGCGCGATGGCGAGCGCGGCAATGATCGCGGCTCGGACGACGACGACGATGATGGCGACGATAACCGCCGCCCCCGTCGCAACACGCGCCAGCGCCGTGACGGCAGCGACGATGATCGATCGAATGATGGGCGCTCCAATGAGGGTCGCGGACAGAACAGCCGCGATGACGACGGCCAGTCCGACAGCCCGCGGGGCAGGGGTCGCCGCAGCGACACTTCCAGCGACGACCATTCCGACCGGGACGATCGTCACGAGACGGACGAGAAACCACAAGCCCAAGCCGAAGCGTGTCCGCAAGCCAAAGATTGCTGACAGCAATGGCGAAATCGACGCGTCGGTTCTGCCGCCGTCCATTTCGGCCGACGATAGCGAGGAAAAGCCGAAGCGCGCTCCCCGCCGCCGGAAGCCTAAGTCCGATGATGACGACGCCACGCTAAGCGCTGTCGGCTGACCAACGCGTGAGCGCGGCGGTAGGCGAAAGCGGTGAAGGCGTGGCGGCGCAAGCCGTCCGGACGCCTTCCACTGTCGTTCGAACATTGCTGCGCTGGCCGCGTCTGGCGGCTATTGCGGCAGGCGCCATCGGTGCCTGCGGGTATCCACCGCTCGGCTTCTGGCCGCTCACCCTGCTGGCGGTCGGCGTTCTCATTGTCCTGCTGTGGCAGGCGCCCGGCTGGAGGGTCGCAGCGCTACGCGGCTGGCTGTTCGGTCTTGCTCACCTGACCATCGCCAATAACTGGATCGCAACCGCCTTCACCCATCAGGCAGAGATGCCCGCGTTTCTGGGCTGGTTCGCTGTTCCCCTGCTGTGCGTTTACCTCGCAATTTATCCGGCGCTGGCTGCGGGGCTGGCAAAAGCCCTGAGCAGGGATTCCGGTGTGGCTCCGTTTTCGGTGGCGTTCGCCGGATTCTGGATCGTGACCGAATGGCTGCGAAGCTGGGTCTTCACTGGCTACCCATGGCCTCCGCTCGGCCTTGCGCTGCTTGGCCCGTTCGACAGTCAGGGGTGGGCTTTGCTCCTGCCGTTCATCGGAACCTATGCCCTGTCGGGGGTGGCCATCCTGTTTGCAGGCGTGCTGACTGCCCTCCTGCTCGCCCGAAAATGGCTGCCGGGCGGCGTCGTGGCCGTGCTGGTCGCAGCAGGCATGGTTTTCGGACCATCGCCGGCACCTCGGGATAGTGCGTTTCGCTATACGCTGGTGCAGCCCAATCTTGATCAGGCGCAAATCAATGATCCGCGCCAGTACGAACCTTCCTTCCTCAAGCTATCGGCGCTGTCGGTCCGCGAGGACTCGGATGAACCACGCATCGTCCTGTGGCCCGAATCCGGCATGCCGGATTACCTCCGGCCCGGCTATCCAGCCCGCTATTATGCCGCGACGACCGCGAGGGCCGATCCGGCCTTCGCGCGTGCTCGCCTCGGCCAGGTCATCGGCGAAAACAGCGTGTTGCTGACCGGGGCAGTCGATCTGGAAATCGGTACGGTTGATGGACAAGAGGCGGCTGTCGGCGCCTATAATTCCGTTACTGCGCTCAATGCGAGCGGGGAGATCGTCGGCAGTTACAGCAAGGCGCATCTCGTGCCGTACGGTGAATATCTCGCGCTGAGATGGCTGCTCGAGCCGCTGGGCGCGAGCAGGCTGGTGGCGGGCTCGATCGACTTTATTCCCGGTCCGGGACCTCGCACGATTGATCTGGGCACATATGGCAGGGCCGGCATCCAGATTTGCTATGAGATCGTGTTCTCAGGTCAGGTCGTGGCTGACGGAGACAGGCCCGATTACATCTTCAACCCGTCCAATGACGGCTGGTTCGGCACTTGGGGCCCGCCGCAACATCTGGCGCAGGCACGAATGCGCGCCATCGAGGAAGGCCTTCCGGTCCTGCGATCCACGACGACCGGTATCAGCGGTGTGATCGATGCCAATGGCATCGTGCGGCAGCACCTGGGATCGGGCGAACAGGACCGGCTGGAAGGATTCGTGCCGCAGGCCAACGCGCCGACACTGTTTGCCCGCACGGGAAACTGGCTGCCGCTGGGTTGGGCCGCGCTGCTGCTCGCCCTATCGCTGCTGGGCCCTTCACTGGTTGCAAGGCGGCGCCGGCGAAGCTAAGCCGTGCGGGAACACATAAAGCTTTCTTTATATCGAGGCTCCCGAGGAAATGCGCAGCAATTATCTCTTCACGTCCGAAAGCGTGTCCGAAGGCCATCCTGACAAGGTTTCCGATCAGATTTCGGACGCCATCGTCGACCTGATGTTGTCGAAAGATCCCGAATCGCGCGTGGCTTGCGAGACGATGACGACGACGCAGCGCGTGATCCTGTCGGGTGAAATCCGCTGTGCGCCGATGTATGACGCGCGTAAGGAAGACTGGCGCGAAAATGGCGGCTGGGCGCCCGGTGCGAAGGAAGAAATTGAAAAGATCGTCCGCCGCACCGTGCGCGAAATCGGTTACGAGCAGGACGGTTTTCACTGGGAAACGCTGACCTTCGAAAACCACCTTCACGGCCAGTCCACCGAAATCGCGCAAGGCGTCGATTCCAGCGGCAACAAGGACGAAGGCGCGGGCGACCAGGGCATCATGTTCGGTTTCGCTTGCGACGAAACGCCCGACCTGATGCCGGCCCCGCTCGATTACAGTCACAAGATTCTCGAACAGCTCGCCGCCGATCGCAAAAGCGGCAAGGCACCATTTCTGGAGCCTGATGCAAAAAGCCAGCTCTCGCTCCGCTATCAGGATGGCAAGCCTGTCGAATGCACCGCGGTCGTTGTCTCGACGCAGCATGGCAAGGGCTATCACGAGGGCGAGAAGGAAGCCGAGCTGAAAGCTTACGTGAAGGGTGTCGTCACAGACATCCTGCCGGAAGGCTGGCTCAGCGATACGACCGAATGGCACATCAACCCGACCGGTGCTTTCGAAATCGGCGGACCGGACGGCGATGCGGGCCTGACAGGCCGCAAGATCATCGTCGACACCTATGGCGGCGCTGCGCCCCATGGTGGCGGCGCGTTCTCCGGCAAGGACCCGACCAAGGTCGACCGCTCGGCGGCCTACATCACGCGCTATCTGGCAAAGAACATCGTTGCCGCCGGCCTGGCCACGCGCTGCACCATCCAGCTGGCCTACGCCATCGGCGTTTCGAAGCCGCTTTCGCTCTATGTCGATACGCACGGCACCGGTACGGTTTCGGACGAGAAGCTGGAAAGTGCGATCGCGACGATCGAGAAGCTCGGCGGGCTGACCCCGCGCGGTATCCGGACCCATCTGGGTCTCAACAAGCCGATCTATCGCAAGAGTGCCGCCTATGGTCATTTCGGACGTACGGCCGACGGAGATTTCTTCCCTTGGGAACGCACCGATCTGGTGGACGACCTGAAAGCCGCTGTCGGCTGACGCAAAAAGGGCGGCCTTTCCCGGCCGCCCTTCTTTGATCAGGGTATCGCGCGTCAGCGCAGGGTCACGCTCTCGCCCTTGGGAGCGATGGCGTTTCCGAAGCTGTCCTCGCGCAGCCATTCACCGACCTTGCGCCCGAATTTGGCGACTGCATTCATGTTGAAGAAGTGCATGATGCCAAGGACGACCACAACCAGTCCGATCTTGCTGGACAGGAAGCGGATGGCCTGCGCCGCATTTTCAGGCGCATCGCCGAACCTCAGGGTCAGCAGGATCCATCCCAGATTTACCAGATAGAACCCGACGACCAGCAGGTGATTGGTGGATTGTGCCAGCACATCGTCGTGACCGAAGCACTCCTTCAGAAACACGATGCCGTTTTTCGACAGGGTACGGGCCACCCAGACGGTTAGGCCGACGCTGATCAAGAGATAGGCGATATAGGCAGGTACGAGATACATAAGTTCCTCCTGTAATTTCTGTAAATAGAGAAATCGTCGGTCGTATTTGAGATGTGTGGTGGTCGCTCTCCTTAAATTGCTGCGTGGTTCAGGTGTCTTTCTTGCCGCTGCCTGGCAGAAGCCGGGCAACCCGGCCGCCAAGCTTCATCAGCGTGACGAGCGTCGATTTCGGAAGGCGCCGGACATCGGCGTACCAGCCCGCAAGATTGCCGATGAATTCGTGCATCCGGCCGATGCGCTCCCTGACATGTGCAGGAACATCGTCGCGTCCGGCGAGGCTCTCCGAAAGTTCGCCGAGCAGCTGGATCGTGGGGTCGATCTCGCGCCGCTTCCGCTCCGCGGTAATCTTCATCAGCATGTCCCAAAGATCGGCCTCTGCCACGAAGTGATCGCGCCGGTCCCCCTCGACATGGACCCGTCTGACGATCTGGTAGGATTGCAATTCCTTCAGCCCGTTGGAAACATTCGAACGGGCGAGGCCCAGCGCGTCGCAGATCTCCTCGGCGTGGCGCGGGCGGTCCGAAAGATACAGCAGCGCATGGATCTGCGCGACCGAGCGATTGACGCCCCACTCGTTACCCATCTCACCCCAGTGAAGGATGAAGGCACGCACTTCGGGGATGTCCAGCATCGGCATTGCGAGTTGCTCCGTTCGTTATTTCTGTAATTACAGAAATTGCAGGAGCGGTCAACGCAAAGGGACCTGAGACGCTAATCCTACTGTCGCTAGCCGTGTTCGCCGTGTTTGGGAGAAGGTGTGTCCAGCGCCAGTTGCGCGTCGCTGAATGTGAGCGGACTTCGCACTCCGGAAATGCCGTCCAGCTCGATTTTCATGCCCCGCTCGGCCACCTGCGGGTCGTCGAAAACCTGATCGATCGCATTGATCGGACCGGCGGGTATGCCTGCCGCCGCACATGCGGCAAGCAGGTTCTCCCGGCTCATTCGAGAAGTCGCCTCCGCAATAATCGCGTCGAGTTCCGCCCGGTTGGCGAGCCGCGCTTCATTGCTTGCAAAGCGTTCGTCCGCCAGCAGGTCCTCGCGGCCGAGTACGCTCAGCGTCTTTCGGAACAGCCCGTCATTTGCAGGCGCGAGGATGATCTGCCCGTCACTGGTTGGAAACACGCCATAGGCACTTACCTGCGCGTGCTCATTGCCCATACGCGGCGGATTTTCGCCGGTCGCGAAGAGATGCATTGCCTGGCTGGCGAGCAGTCCGACAGAGCAGTCGAGTAGCGCCATATCGACATGCTGCCCGCGCCCTGTCCGCTCGCGCATGGCCAGCGCGGACTGGATGCCGATGACCGAATACAGCCCGCAGGTGAGGTCCGATATCGAGATGCCCATCTTCATCGGCTGGCCGTCTGGTTCGCCGGTCAGGGCCATGAAGCCGCTCATCCCCTGAATGACGAAATCGTAACCCGCCTCGTGCGCCCGCGGCCCGGTCTGGCCGAAGCCGGTGATCGAGCAATAGACCAGCCTTTCGTTGGCGGCGGAAAGCGCCGGATAGTCGAGCCCGAATTTTTCCAGCGCGCCTGTCTTGAAATTCTCGATGAGGACATCGGCGCCAGCGGCCAGTTGGCGCACGCGGTCCAGATCGCCTGCATCCTTGAAATCCGCGACGACGCTGCGCTTGCCGCGATTGCAGGCATGGTAATAGGCGGCTTCGCGCACGGTCTTGCCGTCCGGTCCTTCGCGCTCGATCCATGGCGGCCCCCACAGGCGCGTACCATCGCCCTCGGGGCTCTCTATCTTGATGACGTCGGCGCCCAGATCGGCCAGCGTCTGGCCGACCCAGGGACCGGCCAGCACGCGCGCGAGTTCGAGGACTTTCAGCCCGGCGAGCGGAGCTTCTGGATTGCGAGGTTGATCGAGCCACATGGGCTAGCGACGTGTGCCAGCACGGCCTAGTGGTCAAGTCAGTGTGTGGGTTCAGTCGCCCGTCAACGTCGCCGAAAGGCTTCTCGACGGCGCTGAGAAATTCCTCGCGGAAATCCTGCACCACCTGACGGCTCGACCGGACATCCTCGACAAGGCCGACGCCCTGGCCGACGAAATAGCTGACCAGTTCGCGGGCTTCGTCATTCCCGGCCGCGGCGGCGCGTTCGACGCGGGCGAAGGCGGGTTCCGACACCATTCCCATCAACGGCATGGGCAGCGTGCCGGGGCCGTCCTCGGCATCCCATGCATCGTGCCAAACCGTTTTCAGTTGCCGCGCAGGTTTGCCGGTCCTGCTGCGGGAGCGGACTGTGTCGCGGCTGCGCGCGGCGACCATCTTCTCGCGGAACGTTTCGGAGGTCTCGGCCTCGGGTGTCGCCAGCCAGACAGAGCCCGTCCACGCGCCTTGCGCCCCGGCGGCCATCATTCCGGCCATCTGGCCGCCGGTCATGATGCCGCCAGCCGCGAGTACGGGAATATCGTAACCTGCTCTGGAGAGCGCACGCACGACTTCGGGGACCAGAACAAGGGTGGAGACTTCGCCGCAATGGCCGCCTGCCTCGCCGCCTTGTGCGACGATGATATCGACGCCCGCTTCGGCCTGCCGGATGGCATGTTCCTTCGCGCCGACCAGTGCGGCGACGGGAACACCGCGGCGTTTGCCTTCCTCGATCATGGCAGGCGGAGCGATGCCCAGCGCATTGGCGATCAGCCTGATGGGATGGCGAAATGCGACTTCCATCAGCGCAAGGCCGTTTTCGGGTGTGATACCGAGCCGATCGGGCAGGATTTCGACCTCGTCCTGTGTCGGTACGCCGTATTGCGCGAGGATGTGATTGGCATGCTGCTGGTAGGAGGGGTCGATCGCCCTTGCGCGCGAGGTATTGTCGCTCAGGCTCGCCACCGCCGGGTCGATGATCTCCGGCACAAGAACATCGACACCGTAGGGCGCGCCGTCCACATGGGCATCGATCCAGGCCAGCTCTTCTTCCAGCGCTTCGGGGCTGAAACGCGTCGCGCCGAAAACGCCGAAGCCGCCAGCCTTGCTGACCGCTGCGACGACGTCGCGGCAATGGGAGAACGCAAAGAGCGGAAACTCCGCACCGGTCATCGCGCACACGCGGTTCATTGCCATATCGCCTCTCCCTCGGGTCCGATCAGGTTACATAATGCGCCGTCGTCTTTTCGGCGATCTCGTCGGCGGTCACGCCGGGCGCCATCTCGATAAGCTTGAAGGGGCTCGAATGGTCGGGCCGGTGGAACACGCCGAGGTTCGAGATGACCATGTCGACCACGTTCGTACCGGTCAGCGGCAGTGTGCATTCGGGGATGAACTTCGGGCTGCCATCCTTCGCATTGTGGTCCATGACCACGATGATCTTCTTGACCCCTGCGACCAGATCCATCGCGCCGCCCATGCCCTTGATCATCTTGCCCGGGATCATCCAGTTGGCGATGTCGCCATTCTCGGCCACTTCCATCGCGCCCAGAACGGTCAGGTCGATATGGCCGCCCCGGATCATGGAAAAGCTGGTGGCACTGTCGAAATAGGCGCTGTGCTCCAGTTCGCTGATGGTCTGCTTGCCGGCATTGATCAGGTCGGGGTCTTCCTCGCCTTCATAAGGGAAGGGACCGATGCCCAGCATTCCGTTTTCCGATTGCAGCGTCACGTGCATGCCTTCGGGAATGTGGTTGGCGACCAGCGTCGGGATGCCGATGCCGAGATTGACGTAATAGCCATCCTGCAGTTCCTTGGCGGCGCGGGCTGCCATCTGGTCGCGGGTCCATCCGTGTGTATCGGCCATGGGCTTGGGTCTTTCAGTCGAGAGGTGTTGGGGCCAGAAACCAGCGGTCGCCGACAAGGCGTTCCAGCGTGACCGCATCGTCGGGTGAGCGCAGGTAATCGTAGAGTTCGTCGAAATCGGATTTCTCGTCGCCGAGCAGGGCAACGACGCAGTGATCTTCGGCAAAGGCGCGGCGGCGGGTCTGTTTGCGATCCTGCGGATAGCGCATGGCGATCAGGCTGTCTTCGGCTTCCGGATCGAGGCCGGACAGGGCGAGCCTGAGGCGGACATCGCCTGCCCGGTCAGCCGTGCGTCCAGTCACCCAGAAGATGGAAACGCCGCGCGATCGCAAGACCGACGCAACCCGGGCAAGCGGTGCGTTGAGCGAAGGTTCGCCCTCCAGCGGGACAAGCCCGCCTTCGGGATCGAGGTCGATCATCACTGCGGGTGGACGCATGCCGCATTCCAGCGTTTCCGCATCCAGCTTGCCCGGATTGGTGAGCAGGGCGGATTGCCGCGTCCCGCCTGCTTCGGGGCTCTGGGATACCTGCGCGAGCACGCGGCCGAAAAAGGGATCGTAGGCGCGGTTTCCAGCCAGCAGCCGCGCGGCCAGACCGTTTTTCGCATCCCCGGTAGGGCGTGGCAGCGACGTTGTGCCGACGAGCTCGACCTCCGGTGCCTCGGCAGGCGCGTTCAGCCGCTCGAGCAGCGCTCGGCTGGCGGGCAAGCGCGTGGCCACTGGGCCGCCATCCGCAGTACGTTTCGGGTCTGCTTGCGAAGTGGGCGCAGCTGCCGCTTCCGGAGCAGGCAGAACGGCCAGATTGCGCGTGTCGGATATGAAACTCGGGTCGACCTGTTTCGAGACCAGCAGACCGCCTGCCGCCACGGGAATCAGCGCTGCAACGCAGCCCTGAAGGGCCAGGGCCGACGCGAAGGTAAGCGCGATCCGAGGGAGAAACGGGTGGAGCATCGGTAGGCGTCAGGCCGTTTCCGCAGCTTCCGGACGCTCCCGCGTCGTGCGGAACTCGATTTTCTTGTCGTATGGTGCGCCGACGATCAGCCGCTGCACGAACACGCCGGGCAGGTGGATGGCGTCCGGATCGAGCGAGCCGGTCGGGACGATTTCTTCGACTTCGACCACACAAACCTTGCCGCATGTCGCGGCGGGCTGGTTGAAATTGCGGGCCGTCTTGCGGAACACGACATTGCCCGTTTCGTCGGCCTTCCACGCCTTGACGATCGACAGGTCGGCGAACAGTCCGAGTTCCAGAATATAGTCTTCCGGGCCGTTTCCGGTGTCGAACCGCTTCACTTCCTTGCCCTCGGCCACCTGCGTGCCGACACCTGTCTTGGTGTAAAAGCCGGGAATGCCAGCGCCGCCGGCGCGCATGCGTTCGGCCAATGTCCCTTGCGGGCAGAATTCCACTTCCAGCTCTCCGGCAAGAAACTGGCGCTCGAACTCCTTGTTCTCGCCGACATAGGAGCTGATCATCTTCGAGACCTGCTTGGTGCGCAGCAACTTGCCGATGCCTTCATTGTCGATACCGGCATTGTTGCTGGCGAAAGTCAGGCCGGTGACGCCGCTGTCGCGGATCGCGTCCAGCAGGCGTTCCGGGATGCCGCACAGGCCGAAGCCCCCGCTGGCGATCAGCATGTCGTTACGAAGAATACCGTCGAGGGCGGCGGCGGCATCGGGATAGATCTTGTTCATTGGGTCTCCGGCGCATGGGGGCGATGGAACAGCTTCCATGCGCATAGCGACCGGCGCGAAGGCTGTCATCTCATCGCGTAATTCATGCGAAGTGCGAGCCGGGGACAGGAACTCTTGCGTTTGACGCAACAAATCATGTTCCTTTCGCACTTGCACAATTTCATGCTGCACTGCACATAGGGCGGGCCTTACAGGCATCCTCTCCCAAACTTTTCCAGCCCGGTTGGTTCTTCCAGCCGGGCTTTTTTCTTGCCCGTCACCCGCGCAGCAGGACCGATTGTAGCGCTCGTCCATTTGAAAGCTGGACGGGGCACTCCTAGCTAGGCGTCTCGCATCACACTGAGCGACAGTAAGGAGAAGGCATGGCCGACGCGGACACGGCAGTCGAAGAGAAGCAGGTCAGACTGCAGGTTGCAGCGGCTCGGCAAGAGGAATCGGGGCAGGGCATCGCCCGAATGCCGCGCTCTGCCTTTCAGACGCTCGGCATAACCGAAGGCGATGTCGTCGAGATCGAGGGCAAGCGCACGACGGTTGCAGTCGCGATGCCCGCCTATGACGAGGACCAGTCGCTCGAAGTGGTGAGGCTTGACGGCTTGCAGCGCGGCAATGCGGAGGCTGGTTCGGGCGAGCATGTCGTCATCCGCGCTGCCGAATCGAAGCCCGCCACCCGCGTTGTCTTTGCTCCTGCCAGCCGGGAAATGCGGCTTCAGGGGCCGACCCAGGCGCTCAAACGCAATTTCTTCCGCAAGCCGGTGGTTGCCGGCGATCTGGTGGCAACAACCGGACAGCAGCCTGTCCAGAACATGCCGCCCGAAGTGCGCCGTATGTTTAACGCGCCTGCCTATGCGCTGACACAGATTCGCCTTTCGGTCGCCAGCACGACGCCCAAGGGCATCGTCCATATCGACGAGAATACCGAAGTCGAACTGCGCGCCGAGTTCGAGGCACCGCGCGATGCGCGCGCTGTCGTCAATTACGACGATGTCGGCGGGATCGACGATACCATCCAGCAATTGCGCGAGATGGTCGAGCTGCCGCTGCGCTATCCCGAACTTTTCACCCGTCTCGGCGTCGATCCGCCCAAGGGCGTTTTGCTTCACGGCCCGCCCGGAACAGGCAAGACCCGGCTGGCGCAGGCTGTCGCAAATGAAAGCGACGCCGATTTCTCGATCATCAACGGCCCGGAAATCATGGGTTCGGGCTATGGCGAGAGCGAGAAGCGCCTGCGCGAGGTCTTCGAGCAAGCCGCCAAGAATTCGCCCGCCATTATCTTCATAGACGAGATCGATTCGATCGCGCCCAAGCGTAGATCAGGTGAGCGGCGAGGCCGAAAAGCGTCTTGTCGCCCAGCTCCTGACGTTGATGGACGGGCTGGAATCGCGCGCCAATGTCGTGGTGATTGCCGCAACCAACAGGCCCGATGCCATCGACGAAGCCCTGCGCCGTCCGGGCCGCTTCGACCGCGAAATCGTCATCGGCGTGCCTGACGAGAAGGGCCGCCGCGAAATCCTCGCCATCCATACGCGCGGTATGCCGCTGGGCGACAGGGTCGACCTGAACGAGCTTTCACGGATGACCTACGGGTTTGTCGGCGCGGATATCGCCGCGCTTGCCCGCGAAGCTGCCATCGATGCCGTGCGGCGGATCATGCCGCGCCTCGACCTCGACGAGCGGACCATTCCGCCCGAAGTTCTGGAAGACCTGTGTGTGACGCGGGAGGATTTCCTGTCAGCGCTTAAACGTATCCAGCCCAGCGCCATGCGCGAAGTGATGGTGCAGGTGCCGCAGGTCGGCTGGGACGATATCGGCGGTGTCGACGAATCGATCGAGAAACTGAAGGAAGGCATCGAGCTTCCGCTCAAAAACCAGGAGGCGTTTCGCCGTCTGGGCATCCGTCCGGCCAAGGGCTTCCTGCTCTATGGCCCGCCCGGAACCGGCAAGACGCTGCTGGCGAAGGCCGTTGCCAAGGAGGCCGAGGCGAACTTCATCTCCATGAAGAGCTCCGACCTGCTGTCCAAATGGTACGGTGAGAGCGAGCAGCAGATCGCCAAGATGTTCCAGCGCGCTCGCGCTGTTGCGCCCTGCGTGGTCTTCATCGACGAAATCGACAGTCTCGTGCCTGCACGCGGTTCATCGGGCATGGAGCCGCAGGTCACGGGCCGCGTGGTGAACACCGTCCTCGCGGAAATGGACGGACTGGAGGAACTGCAATCGGTCGTGGTGATCGGTGCGACAAACCGTCCGACGCTGGTCGATCCGGCATTGCTGCGGCCCGGCAGGTTCGACGAACTGGTCTATGTCGGCACCCCCGACAAGAAGGGCCGCGAGCAGATCCTCGGCATTCACACGTCGAAAATGCCGCTGGCAAAAGATGTGGACCTGGCCGACGTCGCTTCGAAAACGGATCGCTTCACCGGTGCCGATCTGGAAGATGTCGTTCGGCGCGCAGGTCTTAACGCTCTGCGCCGCGAGGGTGCCGATGTCAGCGAAGTAACCTCTGCAGACTTTACCGAGGCGCTTGAAGACAGCCGTGCGACCGTCACCTCCAAGATGGAGGCCGAGTACAAGAAGATGCGCGGCGAACTGAAGAAGCGAGCTGCGGAGGCGATGCCCATCGGCTTCGTGCATGAAGGCATGGTCGAAAGCACCCGCGCCAGAAAGCACGGCGACGTAGTAGACGAAGGCTAGGTCGCCTTACCCGCAAAGACGGGCGGGCCCTCAGGGCTCGCCCGGTTCGGGGGCCTTTTCCTTACCGCCGGGAATTTCCAGGCGGTGGCGGATCAGCGCTTCGGGCTGACGCGTCTTCAGCCAATCGATCATATGCTCGCGTGCTTCGCAGCGAAGCGCGAAAAGATCGCCGATGGTGTTCGCGCTGACTGCCATCCGGACCTCGACGGTCTCGGGATAGGCTTCTGTCAGCATTACCGATGCGACACGCTTGTCCCACAGGCGGTGCTCCCCGACGAAGCGGAGAAACTCCGAGCGGATCGGCTCGATATCGGCAATCGGGTCCAGATGAAGGAACACGGGGCCGGTCAGCGATTCGCTCCGGCGCGACCAGTTTTCGAAGCTCTGGTCGAGAAACTCGTTGGTCGGGATGACAACCAGCCGCTCGTCCCAAGTCCGCACCAGAACGAAGCTCATCCGGATTTCCTCGACGCGTCCGGTATGCCCGTCGACGACCACCAGATCGCCGATCCGTACAGGTTCGGTTATCGCCATTTGCAGACCGGCGATCAGCGACTTGAGCGCAGGCTGGGCGGCCGCCCCGATCGCGAGGGCTGCGAAACCGGCCGATGCCAGCAATGTCGTCCCGATATCCCGGACGCCCGGCACGCCCAGCAGCATCAGACCAACAGTGATGACGATGATCGCAACGGTCGCGGTGCGCGAGAGGATCGCGATACGCGTTCGCCTGCTGCGGACGGCAACCGGATCGTCCGATGCCTCCAGCCGCAATTCCAGCGCAGCGGAAAACGCTTTCACCAAGGTATAGGCAATCCAGCCCAGAATTGCCGGCCTGATGAAGCGGGCGACAGGGTCCCAGAACGCGCCGAGATAGGAATTGGACTCCGCAGCGATGGTCACCGCCATCGCCAGCATCGCCCATTTGACCGGACCTCGTACCCGTTCGATGATCATCGCGCTGCTGCCGTCCTCGTCCCTTTTGGTCAGGCGGCCGAGGACGGAAAAGATCAGGCGGTAGAGCGCGTACGCCACCGTGAGGGCGACGCCGATCACGATGGCGGCATGGATCGCCGCGTCGGTCGGAACTTCCCAGTTCAGGGGATTAAGCTGTTCGATCATCGCGGCCACCTATTGGCAGAGTGCTTGTCTTTCAACTGTATTTGCGAAATGCCTGCGTCAATGCGCGGCGTCCCAGCTGGCGCCGGTTCCGATTTCGATGCCCAGCGGGACGCTCAGTTCGACTGCAGGAAGGGCCGCCTCTGCCATCACCCTCTCGATGACCGGCGACGCCTTGGCGACGTCGCCTTCGGGGAGCTCGAAAACCAGTTCATCGTGCACCTGCAGCAGCATCCGCACATCGGGCAGGCCGGCATCGCGCAGCGCCGGGAGCATTCGCGCCATCGCCCGCTTGATAATGTCCGCGCTGGTGCCTTGTATCGGCGCATTGACTGCGGCCCGCTCGCTGCCCTGCCGTTCCGTCTGGTTCTTGGACGAGATGCGCGGGAACCAGGTTTTCCGGCCGAACAGCGTTTCGGAATAGCCGCGTTCGCGGACGGACATGAGGGTGTCCGAAATGTAGTTCTTGATCCCCGGGAAGCGCTCGAAATAGCGGTCGATCATGGCCTGTGCCTCGTCCGCTTCGACACCCAGCCGGCCGGCCAGACCCCAGCGCGAAATGCCGTACAATATGGCGAAATTGATCGTCTTCGCCTGAGCGCGCGTATCGCGGGTCACGTCGCCATACATTTCCTGCGCCGTGCGGTTGTGGATGTCTTCACCCTTTTCAAAGGCGTCTTTAAGCGCGTCGACATCGGCCATGTGCGCTGCCAGTCGCAATTCGATCTGGCTGTAGTCGGCGGCGAGGATGACATTGCCTTCTTCCGGCACGAAAGCCTCGCGGATCTGGCGGCCGATGGGCGTGCGGATGGGGATGTTCTGGAGGTTGGGATCGGTGCTGGAAAGCCGCCCGGTCTGGGCCCCGACCAGGCTGTAGCTGGTATGCACGCGGCCGGTCGCGGGATTGATCGCTGCCTGCAATGCCTCGGTATAGGTCGACCGCAATTTGCTGAGCTGTCGCCACTCGAGGACCTTGTTGGCGATTTCTGCTCCGCTCGCATCGAGCTTCTCGAGCACGGCCTGATCGGTCGAATATTGTCCGCTCTTGCCCTTGCGGCCGCCCTTGTAGCCCATCTTGTCGAACAGGATTTCGCCCAGCTGCTTGGGGCTGCCGACGGAGAATTCCTCACCCGCGATCTCGTGGATCTGCTTTTCCAGCGTCGCCGTTTCGGTCGCGAATTCTTCGGACAGTCTCGCCAACCGTGCGCGGTCGACCCTGATGCCTTCCCGCTCCATCCCGGCGACGACCGGGATCAGCGGACGATCCACGCGTTCGTAAACCTTCGTGCCCCCTTCGATGGGCAGGCGCGGTTTGAGATGGCGGTGCAGCCGCCATGTCACGTCCGCATCTTCGGCTGCATATTGCGTCGCCTTGTCGAGCGGCACTTCGCCGAACGGGATCTGTTTCTTGCCGGTTCCGCAGACGTCCTTGAAGGTCATGCAGACATGGCCGAGATGGCGCTGGGCGAGATCGTCCATGCCATGGCCGCCGCCAATGCCGCCTTCGCCGCGGCCCGCATCCAGCGCGAAGCTCAGGATCATCGTGTCGTCGATCGGCGCGACGTGGATGTCATGACGCGCGAGGACATTGAGGTCGTATTTGATGTTCTGTCCGATCTTGAGAACCGCATCGCTTTCGAGCAGCGGCTTAAGGGCGGCTAGTGCATCCGCCATCGGCACCTGTTCCGGCTTCTCGGCGAACATATCGCTGCCACCGCCATCGACGTTCAGATGATCGAGGGGGATGTAGCATGCCTCGTTCGGGCCGGTTGCCAGGCTAATGCCGACAAGATCCGCCTGCATGGCATCGAGCGCGCTGGTCTCGGTATCGACCGCGATGGTCCGCGCGGCGAAGCATTGCGCGATCCAGTGCTCCAGCCGTTCCATCGTCTGGACGGTTTCATAGGCGCTGCGATCGACCGCCGGAAATTCGGGCAGCGGCTGGCTGTCTCCGGCAGGCGCTGCGTCGGCGCCGGCCTTGTCGGCCTTGACCGGATTGAGATCGTTCTTGCGGTCCGGACTGCCGCTTCCCGCGTCGAGACGGCGAAGCAGGCTGGTGAAGCCGTGGGCCTGCAGGAACTCCGCAAGAGGTTCGGGCGGTACGCCGTCCAGCTTCATGTCTTCCAGCGGGACAGGCAGTTCGCAATCCTCCTTCAGCGTCACCAATATGCGGCTGAGTTCGGCATCGGCGCGGTGTTCCAGCAGCCTCTCTTTCAGCTTGGACTTCTTCATGTCCTGTGCCGCATCGAGTGCGGCGGTGAGCGAGCCGTGTTCCTGGATGAGCTTGGTCGCCGTTTTCGGCCCGACGCCGTAAATGCCGGGAATGTTGTCGACCGAATCGCCCATCAGCGCCAGCACGTCGCCGACGAGTTCGGGCCCGACGCCGAATTTCTCCACGACCTCCTCGACACCGATCCGGGCGCTTTTCATCGTGTCGAGCATGTCGATCGCGCCGATGCCGTCACCGCCCGGGCCGACCAGCTGCATCAGATCCTTGTCCGAACTGACGATCGTCACATCGAAACCCTGTTCCGCAGCGCGCGCGGGCATAGCTGGCGATGACGTCGTCGGCCTCGACATCGGGTTCCTCGATGCATGGCAGCGAGAACGCGCGCGTCGCGTCGCGGATCAGCGGGAATTGCGGGACGAGGTCCTCGGGCGGATCGGGGCGATTCGCCTTGTACTGGTCGTAAATCTCGTTGCGGAACGACTGGCTCGACTTGTCGAGGATGACCGCGAGGTGCGTCGGGCCGTCTGCCTTGTCCAGATCTTCTGCCAGCTTCCAGAGCATGGTCGTGTAGCCGTATACCGCGCCGACCGGCGTCCCCTCGGGATTGGTGAGCGGGGGGAGCCGGTGGTACGCACGGAAGATATAGGCGGACCCATCGACGAGATAGAGATGCTGTTTATCGGACATAACGTCCTGCTAGCAGCGCGGCGAGGTAAGGTCAGCCGCATTTCGCGTTTCCCCTCACAGCGGCAGAGAAACTCTTCATGGCGAAAAAATGGCGTAATTTAGGCGATTTGGGCCTAATTGAGGCGGCAATGTGGCGAATTATGGCGAAAAGGCTTGCGCTGCCACAAAGCCGCCACTATTTAGAGGTTCGAAGCCACCCATGTGGGGGAGGTTTCTCTACCAGGCCGGTTCTCCGGCCGGGTGGTCTAACCACTCGATAGAGTAAGGATTAAATTTATGCGTAAGATTGCACTCGTCGCCGCTGCTACCGCAGCTCTCAGCCTCGCCGCTTGTTCGGAAGGCACGCAGGACGCCGCTGGCGAAACCACTGACGCCGCAATGGCTGACGCTGAAGCCAACATGGACGCTGCTGCTGCAAGCACCGAAGCAACCATGGAAGAAGCTGGCGCCGAAATGGAAGCCGGTGCGGACGCAATGGCTGACGGCGCTGAAGAAGCTGCTGTCGAAGCTGAAGCTGCCGTCGAAGGCGAAACCGAAACCGAAGCTGCTGCTGACTAAGCGCACTTCCCTTTCGGGAAATTAAGAAGGGCGGTGCCGCAAGGCGCCGCCCTTTTTCTATATGGACCGCTTTATGATCCCGTCGGAGTCCGTTTTCTCTTGCCGCAGGAACGGCGATCGTCAGCCGCCGGGATAGGTCGCGCCGGTCCAGTTGCGACCGGGGTTCGCGATCATCCCGTCATACAGGGCGCGGGCAATCTCGGCGATCTTGCGCTCGCGGCTGAGCTTCGCACCTTGGCCCGTCACATAGATTGCCACGGCAATCGAACGCCCGTTCGGGCCGCGGATGATGCCGACATCGCTCGATGTGTTGTTCAGCGACCCCGTCTTATGCAGAACCTGGGCGCTGGCGGGCATGAGGGCCGGAATGCGGCGCTGACCGGTGCGCGTCCGGCTCATGGAGTTCAGAATAACACTGCGGCTGGAATCCGAAAGGACGCCGCCATTGTTGAATGCAGCCAGCATCCGCACGATGTCGCGCGGCGTCGCGCTGTCGCGCATGTCGATGTAGGTGGCGGGGTCGTATTCGCCATCGTCGCGAACCAGCGTGGCGATATCACGGTCGATGCTGAAATTCCGGAAGCCGTTGCGATAGGCCCATGCATTGACGGCCCGAGGACCGCCCACGACATCCAGCAAGGCATCTGTCGCCGCATTCGACGAACGCGTGATCATGATCTCGATCAGATCGCGCGCCGCCATGTAATTGCCGCGGCGCACGGGCGCTGTCGGGGAGCTGTATTTCTTCGATCGCAAGGGAATCAGCAGCGGAAACTCGCTGGAGAGGCTCCATCGGCCCTGCTCCACGCCTTCCAGGAAGGTCGCCGCTACGGCGATCTTGCTGGTCGAGGCCATGGGGAAGCGCTGGTCGGCCAGCACCATGACTTCTTGGCCAGTCCGCAGGTCGACAGCCGCCACGCCAATCCGCCCGTCCGAGCCATCGGCGATTTGCGCGATCCTCCGTTCGAGCGCGGAATCGTAATTCGAGCTGAAGCTTTGCGGTGCGCGCACTTCGGTCCCGAAAGTCCGATCGAATGCGGCCTCGAGATTGGTGGATTGCGCGGAGACAGGTGCGGCATGGAAACCCGTCAGGGCTGCGAAGGAAGCGGCGAGGGCAAAGAGGGTGCGTTTCATAAGCTCCGGAGAGTAGCTAAGCCATGGTTGGCAAATGCTTAACAGACATTCGCCTAGCACCTAGCAAGCCCGTTTCGCGCCCGAACGATGCTTGGCCGCGATGAACGACTCTGTGCGCGCGACGAGCCGAGTTCGCCGCGCGCCTTGAGTGTCAGCTGTTGGCGAGAATCTCGCCGATCTTGTCGAGCGTTTCGCCTGTTACCGTCTTGTCGACTTCACCCACGAGGCGCTTTTCGAGTTCCGAGTGGTAATGGCGGCGCATCTCTCCGAGTGTCTTTGGATCTGCGACCACGACGAGATCGCTGATCTCTCCGGCAATCGCTTTCTGGTTGAGCCATTCGGCCACGGCCGCACCGTGCGCCAGTTCGTCCAGCTGGGTGCTCGTCCCCTTTTCTTGGCCAGCATCGTCCTGATGTTTGACGCCCGCGCTGTAATTACTCGGCGAAAGATCCGGCTCGGCCAGCTTTTCCAGCTTCGGTTCGAAAATCTGACCGGTATTGCGGGTCAGGATAAAACGTTCTCCGTCGACGATTGCGATATGGGCGTGATGGGGAATTTTCATGGTTTCGATGTCTCCTTGTACCCCTCCAACGGCCGAGGAGGTAAATTGTTGCGTTGATTAGCGCGCCCCGTAATGCGACGTATTCCGGTGATGGGAGCGCAGGATATCGATCTGGAGAGCGGACTGGCCCGCGCGATGCAGCGGGCAGGCGCGGGTCCGCCGTCGCAGCTCGAAAGGCTGACCGGCGGGGCCACGATGGAAAGCTGGCGCTTCAGCAGCGGCGGTGAACGTTACGTTTTGCGGCGCTCTCCGACGCTGGAATTCCTCGCCGAACGGCCTTTCGGCCATGACATGGAGGCTGCGATTATCCGGTCGGCGAAAGCGGCCGGGGTGCGAGCACCCGACATAGTCGCCGAGCTGGAACCGGAAGACGGTATCGGCAGCGGCTTTATCATGAGGGCCATTGCAGGCACGCCGTCTCCAAAGACCATCCTTGCGGTGGAGGACCCTGTTCGGCTGCTGCAACAATGCGCGCACGAGCTGGCGAACATCCATGCGATCGATGCGTTGTCGCTACCTTCCGGGATTCCCGCCCTCGATCCAGCGGACGGTGTGGCGGAATTTCGCCGGCAGTTCGAGGAGGCCGGGGGAGACCGCCCGGTCATCGCTCTTGGTATCCGGTGGCTGATGGACAATTTGCCCGATCCCGTGACGCCGGTGCTGAATCATGGCGACTACCGGATCGGCAATTTGCTGGTCGAGGATGGCGATCTGACCGGCGTTCTCGACTGGGAGCTGGCGCACTGGAGCGACTGGCACGAGGATCTTGCCTTCGGCTGCATGGCCGTGTGGCGCTTTTCCAGAATCGACCGTGCGGCCTTGGGGCTGGGCTCGCTGGAGGAGTATTTTGCAGCCTACGAGGAAGCGGGCGGTCGCAGGGTCGACCCGCAGCGGTTCCGGTTCTGGCTGGTCTATCGCACCGTCTGGTGGGCGCTCGGCTGCCTCAGGATGGGCGGGCAATGGCGGAGCGGGGCGGACCGCACCCTCGAAAGGCTCGTCATTTCGCGCCGGACAAGCGAACAGGAACTGGACCTGCTGCTGTTGATCGAGGAAGGCGCGCCCGAAGCCTGCAAGGCGAGGCAGGATTGGTGGCCCATCATCTCGCCCGAGGACGAGCGCGGCGATGGCACCACGGAGGAGCTGTTGGTGGCCGTTCACGAGTGGCTGGGCACACTGAAGGACGAGGTCGGCGGGCATCACAAATTCCAGCTGGCCGTCGCGCGCAACGCGCTGGGCATTGCCATCCGGAACGAGCAGTACCTTCCCGACCTGCACCAGAACAAGCGCTTGGCAGACGACATTCTGGACGGAAAGCAGTCGCTCGAAACGCCGGGAGTTCTTGGCCGTATGCGGCAGGCGATCCTGAAAAAGATCACCGTCGACATGCCAAAATATCCCAGTCTTCAGCTGGCGCTAGAAAAATGGGTCAATCCGAAGGAGGACGATTAATGGACTTCTCAATCCCGCAGGCGCTCGAAGACTATTACGCCGAGCTCGTCGCCTTCATCGAGGCCGAGATCGAGCCGCTGCAGCACGAGGGCGACAACAACCGCTTCTTCGATCATCGCCGCGAAGATGCGCGGACCGACTGGGACAGGGACGGCCTGCCGAACGAGGAATGGGAAGCGCTCCTGCGCGAGGCCACAAGCCGCGCGGACAGGGCCGGCCACTGGCGCTTCAGCGCGCCCGAGGCATATGGCGGCAAGGATGGCTCCAACCTGTGGATGGCGGTGATCCGCGATCGCTTTGCCCAACGCGGCCTCGGCCTGCACAACGACCTCCAGAACGAGCACAGTATCGTCGGAAATTTTCCCTTCGTCGCAATGTTCGATCAGTGGGGTACGGATGCGCAAAAGAAAGAATTCGTCACCGGTGGTTTCGAGCGGCAACGCCGTGTCGCCTTCGGCCTGACGGAGCCCGATCACGGCTCCGACGCCACGCACATGGACACGGTCGCCGTGCGCGAGACTCGCGACGGGGTCGAGGGCTGGCGGATCGACGGGTCCAAAATGTGGATCACCGGCATGCATGTCGCCACCCACGTGGCGCTGTTCGCGCGCACCGGCGGCGAAGCTGGCGATGCGCGCGGCATCACCTGCTTCCTTGTTCCCAACCCCAGCGAAGGCCTTGAGATCGACGAGTATATCTGGACCTTCAATATGCCGACCGACCATGCGCGGTTCTTTGTAAAGGGCGTCTGGGTGCCGGGTAGCGCGATCCTCGGCGAGGAAGGGCGCGGCCTCTCGCTGGCGCAAAGCTTCGTCCACCAGAACCGCATCCGGCAGGCTGCGAGCAGCCTCGGCGCGGCGCAGTATTGCGTCGAGGAGAGCGTCAAGTATGCGCGGGAGCGAAAGCCGTTCGGGCAGGAGCTTGCCCGAAATCAGGCTATCCAGTTTCCGCTCGTCGAGCTTGCGACGCAGTGCGAGATGCTGCGCTTGCTGATCTACAAAACCGCCTGGGAGATGGACCGGATGGACCACAAGGCGGTGGAGCGCGAGCTCTCCGACAAGGTCTCGATGTGCAATTACTGGGCGAACAGGCTGGTGTGCGAGGCCGCCGACCGGGCGATGCAGGTGCATGGCGGCATCGGCTACAGCCGTGAAAAGCCGTTCGAGCATATCTATCGCCACCACCGCCGCTACCGGATTACCGAAGGGGCGGAGGAAATCCAGATGCGGAAAGTTGCCGCTTACCTGTTCGGCTATCTCGGCCCGCGGCGGGAGACGTTCGCAGACCTGTGAGCGCCCTTCGCAGACACCGCCCTGCGTCCGGCTTGACCTCGGGCCGCCAATGCCGCTCTTTGCCGCCCATCTATTTCGGGGAGCTACTACCATGACATCCTTCACCCGCACGCTGGCCGCCGGCCTGCTGCTTTCCACGTCCACCATCGCTGCAGCGCAAAGCGCGCCCATCCTGCTGCCCGGTGCGCCCGGGGCCGAGCCGCGTGTCCTGACGGCCGAGGAAGCGACCGCGCTGTCGAACACCAGCTACTCGCCCGCCGACGTCACCTTCATGCAAGGCATGATCGTGCATCACCGGCAGGCGGTCGACATGGCGAAGCTTGTGCCCGACCGGACGAACAATGACGCGGTGACGAAGATCGCCGCGCGCATCCTCGACACGCAGGCGGACGAGATCTCGTTCATGACCGGCTGGCTGACGGACAGGGACGAACCGATCGCCACGAGCCGGATGATGACGGTGTCCGACATGCAGGGGCACGCGCATCACGCCCGTCATGACGGGATGCATATGATGCAGGGTATGGCCACGCCTGCGCAGATGGCCGCGCTTGCCGCTGCGAACGGGACCGAATTCGATCGCCAGTTCCTGACCCTGATGATCGAGCATCACAAGGGCGCGCTGGAAATGGTGAAAGACCTGACCGATGCACCGGGCAGCGCCTACGATCCGGTTTTGTTCGAGTTCACCAACGACGTGGTGAAGGACCAGACCGACGAGATCGACCGGATGAACGCGATCCTGGCCGCGTTGTCGAGCGATCCGCGCGCTACGCTGGCAGCCGGTTTCCGCGATGCAGGCGAGGCCATCAGCGGCCTGCGCCTCGTCACCGCCATGCCCAAGCCCGCCGGTTTTTTCGACCCGGCGAACCCCGCGCAGCTCCAGCCCGAGAAGCCCAAAAAGGACGAGGATGAAAGCAAGGACGTAGCGGAGCCGACCGACAGCGCGGATGCAGACGATGAGGAAGAGAAACCCCAGTTCGGCGAGCGCGGATCGCTGCTCAGCTTTGCCAATACCGACATGGCGTTCTCCGGCGACCTGATGGTGGCCGGCAGCTATCACGGCTTCAACATCTACCGCCTCGGTAGGGATGGCGTTCCGGGGCTCGTCAGCTCGGTCGTGTGCCCGGGCGGGCAGGGCGATGTCTCTGTCGTCGGCGACCTCTTGGTGATGAGCGTGCAGGACAGCCGCGCACGGAAAGATTGCGGGCTGGAAGGCGTGACCGGCAAGGTCAGCGACGAACGCTTCCGCGGCATCCGCATCTTCGACATCGCCGATGCATCGCGCCCGCGCCAGGTCGGGCAGGTGCAGACCTGCCGCGGCAGCCACACCCATTCGATCGTCAGCGCCGACGAAGATCGCATCGTGCTCTACAATTCCGGCACGTCCTATGTCCGCGACAACGAGGAACTGGCAGGCTGCTTCGACACGGCGGGCGACGAGACGGCGCTGTTCAGCATCGACGTGATCGAGATCCCCGTGGCCGATCCCGCGTCCGCCCGGCTGGTCGACAGCCCCCGCGTCTTTGCCGATGCGGCGACGGGCGACATTGCGGCGCTGTGGCGCGGCGGCGATCACGGGCGCAACCCCGATGGCAGCCCGACGCAGGAGACGAACTCCACCAACCACTGCCACGACATCACCGTGTTCCCGGCGAAGAATATCGCGGCGGGCGCGTGCTCGGGCAATGGCATCGTGATGGACATCAGCGACCCGATGAAGCCGGTGCGCGTGACCGACGTGACGGACAAGGGCTTCGCCTACTGGCATTCCGCCACCTTCAACAATGACGGCACGAAAGTGCTGTTCACCGACGAATGGGGCGGCGGCGGGCGGCCGCGCTGCCAGGCCGGTGACCCGATGACATGGGGCGCGAATGCGATCTATGAACTGGAGGGAAGCAGCCTGCAGTTCCGCAGCACCTACAAGCTGCCTGCCCCGCAGGGCGACAAGGAGAACTGCGTCGCGCATAACGGGTCCATCATCCCGGTGCCGGGGCGCGATATCTTCGTGCAGGCATGGTATCAGGGCGGCATCAGCGTGATCGATTTCACCGACAGCGCCAACCCGGTAGAAATCGCCTATTTCGACCGCGGCCCGGTGGATGAGGACCAGCTGGTGACCGGCGGATACTGGAGTGCCTACTGGTACAACGGACGCATCTACGGAACCGAGATCGCTCGCGGGCTCGACGTGTTCGCGCTCGAGCCGAGCGAGTTCCTGACGGCAGAGGAAATCGCCGCTGCGGAAGCTGCGCAGTACGAAGGCGGTGTCTTCAACCCGCAGACCCAGACGCAAGTGACCTGGCCAGACGACATCGCCGCCGCGGCCGTCGCCAGCCGCCGCGAATCAGCCGCCGGCGGCTGACGGCGAAAGGGCTTGCACGGGGCGTGAAATCGGGAATAGGGCGCGCTGCAGTCCGATGCACCATCGATCCCGCCCGTTCCTGCTGACGCTGATGCTGTTCGCGCTGATGGTGCGGACAGTCATCGGTGCGCCGTGTTGCAGCAACCTTGCCGTAACGGTGGATACACCGTCCACGGTTCCCGTGCAGATGACCTATTGCGGGGACGGTCCGGACGGAGCGAACGCGATTGTCCACCTGCCCGCCGCTCCGGATAATGATGCTGCCCGCGCTTGGCACGGTGGCAACGGGGGCAGCCACGGTGGGCACGGCGGCGGCGAGGAGCCGGACGATAATCGTGCCGGACCTTGTTGCTCCGCCTGCGGATCGATGATCCCGGCGGACGACGCGCCCACGCCTTCGCGCGTGGCCTTTGCCGCCGACTACACCGCACAGTTCCTGCGCGACATCGCCGCACGGATGCCCGCACCCGCCTACGAGGCCAGGGGACCACCTTCGATTGTCTGATCTTCCATTACAATCAGACAATCGGAGTTCTTGAAACATGAATATCGTGAAGACCGCAGCGCTTGGCGCTGCAAGCCTCGCCGTGTGCGCGGGATCCATCGCCCATGCGCATGACGTTAACGCCCTCGACCACGCGCCCATCGGCGTGATGGGCGATCATCGCCATGCAAAGGGCGAGTGGATGGCAAGCTACCGCCTGATGCACATGGACATGGGCGGCGCGCAGATCGGGACCGACAATGTCGATGCCGATACGATTGTGACCACCATTCCCAACCGCTTCGCAGGGATGCCGATGCAGCCGCCCACGCTGCGCATCGTACCGACCGAGATGCGGATGGATATGCATATGCTGGGCTTTATGTACGGGCTGAGCGACCGGGTCACCCTGATGGCGATGGGCAATTTCGTCGCAAAGGAAATGGACCACACCGTCTATCGGGGCGGCATGGGCATGGCGCAGTTGGGCGAGTTCCGCACCAGCCCGTCCGGCTTCGGCGATACGAAGGTTGCCGCACTGGTCGGTCTGACTGACGACATCCACGTGAATGCCGGCCTGTCGATCCCCACCGGTTCGATTGCGAAGACAGGCGAAATCCTGACCCCGATGGGCATGACGCCGGCCGTGCGGCTGCCCTATCCGATGCAGCTGGGGTCGGGAACGTGGGACCTTGAACCCGGCGTCACCTGGCGTGGCCAGTCCGATACGATGGGCTGGGGCGCGCAGCTTCGCGGCACCATCCGGCTGAGCGAGAACGATGCCGGCTATGCGCAGGGCAACCGCGCGATGGCTACCGCATGGGTGGCACGTTCGGTGTCGCAAGGGGTCGCGGTGTCGGGCCGCGTTCAGGCCGAGACGGTCGGCCGTGTCGACGGGATCGATGCGCAGGTGATGGGACCGGTCCAGACGGCCAATCCCGACTTTCACGGCGGCGAGAAGGTGACGGCCTTCGCCGGCGTGAACTTCGTCGCCACGCACGGTCCGCTTGCGACGTGGCGGCTGGGTGTGGAGGCGGGAATTCCCGTGGTGCAGGACCTGAATGGTCCACAAATGCCCGATGACTGGAGCCTGACCGTCGGCCTCCAGAAGTCGTTCTGACAAGGCGGCGAAGCCCGGCTTGTCGCGATGGCGAGCCGGGCTTCGTAGACTTCAGCCGCCCTTTTGCGCCGCAATCCAGTTGTCGACCTGCGTTTCCAGGATGGTCAACGGCACGCTGCCGCCGCCCAGAACGGTATCGTGGAAACCGCGAATGTCGAAATCCTCGCCCAGCTCGGCCTCGGCCTTGGCGCGCAGCTCCTGTATCTTGAGCATGCCGATTTTGTAGCTGGTCGCCTGTCCCGGCATCACCAGATAGCGCATGACCTCCGACCGCACCGCGGTTTCTGGTATGGGGGAATTGGCGAGGAAATACTGCACCGCGCGCTCCTGCTCCCAGCCCTTGGCGTGAAGGCCTGTGTCGACCACCAGCCGGATTGCGCGCCACATCTCGGTCGTCAGGCGGCCGAAGTCGGAATAGGGGTCCTGATATGCGCCCATCTCTTTGGCCAGAAGTTCGGAATAGAGCGCCCAGCCTTCACCGAAGGCGGAAATGAAGTTCCCCTGGCTGCGGAATTTGGGAAGGCTTTCCAGCTCCTGCGAAATCGACACCTGCATGTGATGGCCGGGATTGCCTTCGTGATAGGCGATCACTTCCAGACGTGGTAATCGGCATCGCCCGCATGTCGGAGAGATGGGCGTAATAGGTGCCGGGGCGCGAACCGTCGGGCGTGCCGGGGCGATAATGCTGGGCGGCGCCCGGTTGCTCGCGGAACGGCTCCACCCGCTTCACCACAAGATCTGCCTTGGGCAGCGTACCGAAGAATTCGGGCAGGCGCTGGTTGATGACGGCCAGATGACCTTCTGCCGCATCGATGTAATCCTGCGCGCCCTTGTCGTCGTTCGAGAAGTAGAAGCGGTCGTCTTCACGCAGGAACGTGAAGAAAGCCGAGAGGTCGCCTTCGAAACCGACGCTATCCTTGATCGCCTCCATCTCGCCGCGAATGCGGGCGACTTCACTGAGGCCGATGTCGTGGATCTCGTCCGCCGTCAGTTCGGTCGTCGTCATCTGGCTCAGGCGGTAATCGTAGAACGCCTCGCCATTGGGAAGCTCGGACACGCCTTCGGGCTGCGCGCTGGTATTGCCGATATCGCTTTCGAACCACGCGATGATCCGGCCATAAGCCGGCTGGAGCGTTCCGGTGAGCGCATTGCGCGCATCGGCCAGCAAGGCATCGCCGCGCGCGCGGTCGATCTGCGCCGCTGTCCACCAGCCCGTCGATCTTCTCCTGGGTCGCTGTCCACAATGCGCTGGCCTCGCCGTCATCGAACGGTGCGCCTGTCGTGATCTTGCGGGACTGGTCGATAACGCCTTCATACGCAAAGCGCGGCGGACGGGTGCCGGCGGCCGCATTGGCCTGCGACTGTGCCAGCGCCTGATCGAGCGCACGGCCTGTCTCGCGCAGGCGGCTGATGAAGGCGACCATGTCGCTCTCGCTTTCGACCCGGTGCTGATTGATGAGGAAGGTCGGGTAGAAGGACTGCGTGCCGTTGAACTGGTGGAGGACGAAACGGTTGGCACGGTAGGGCACGCCTGCTTCCATGCTGGACAGATTGTACAGCCACATATCCCATGAAATCTTGCCTTCGGGGGTCAGGTCGGCGCGGTCGAAGTTCGCCTGCATTTCCGCCGTCGCCTCGCGCATCCACGCCAGATAGCGATCCTCCGCGGCGAGGCTGGCATCGTCGATTTTTCCGTAGTCGGTTTTCCGGCCGAGATAGGTCTGCTGGATCGGGCTGAAAGCGAGGGCTTCCTCGAATTTGGCATCGAACCACGTGTTCAGTCGCTGCGTCACCTGCTGCGCCGTTTCGGCCTGAACTGTGTCAGCCTGCGCGACCGGCGGCGATACGGCGACCTGCGCGGTCGGCGCGTCGTAGGCCGTGGTGCAGGCCCCCGCGAGCGCGACGAGAGGCAAGGCTAGGATGGCGGCTTTCATGATAGTTCTCCCCAGAATGTTCAGGCAATCTGCACACACGGTCTGGCCGAGGCAAACAAAAAGGCCCGGCAGGATCGCTCCCGCCGGGCCTCTTTCTGTGTCCGGATGGACGGGAGTTGCGTGGGCTTAGAAGCCCATGCCGCCCATTCCGCCCATGCCGCCCATGTCGGGCATGCCGCCGCCGGACGACTTGTCTTCCGGAATGTCGCGAAATCGCCGCTTCGGTGGTGATCAGCAGGCCGGCAACCGAAGCTGCGTCCTGCAGCGCGATGCGAACGACCTTGGTCGGGTCGATCACGCCGGCCGTTACGAGGTTCTCGTAGGTGTCGGTTGCAGCGTTGAAGCCCTGCGTCTCGTCGTCTTCGCGCAAGCAGATTGCCCGAGATCACCGCGCCATCATGGCCGGCGTTCTCGGCGATCTGACGGATCGGAGCGAGGATCGCCTGGCGCACGATATCGATACCGCGGGTCTGGTCGTCATTCTCGCCCTTCAGGCCGTCGAGAGCCTTGGTGGCGTAGAGCAGCGCGGTACCGCCGCCCGGGACGATGCCTTCTTCGACCGCAGCGCGGGTTGCGTGCAGCGCATCGTCGACGCGGTCCTTGCGTTCCTTCACTTCGACTTCCGAAGCGCCGCCGACCTTGATCACGGCAACACCGCCAGCCAGCTTGGCCAGACGTTCCTGCAGCTTTTCCTTGTCGTAATCGACTGGTCGTGTTGTCGATCTGCGTGCGGATTTCGCCGACGCGGGCCTTGATGTCGTCTTCGCTACCGGCACCGTCGACGATGGTGGTGTTGTCCTTGTCGATGGTGACGCGCTTGGCTTCGCCGAGCATGCCCAGCGTGACGTTTTCGAGCTTGATGCCGAGATCTTCGGAAATCATCTCGCCCTTGGTCAGGATCGCGATGTCCTGCAGCATGGCCTTGCGGCGATCGCCGAAGCCAGGTGCCTTGACCGCTGCAACCTTCAGGCCGCCGCGCAGCTTGTTGACCACCAGGGTCGCCAGCGCTTCGCCTTCGATGTCTTCGGCGATGATCAGCAGCGGACGGCCCGACTGCACGGCAGCTTCGAGGATCGGCAGCATCGCCTGCAGGTTCGACAGCTTCTTCTCGTGGATCAGGATGTACGGGTTGTCGAGTTCGACCGTCATCTTGTCGGGGTTGGTGATGAAGTAGGGCGACAGGTAGCCGCGGTCGAACTGCATGCCTTCGACGACGTCGAGCTCGAATTCGAGGCCCTTGGCTTCCTCGACGGTGATGACGCCTTCCTTGCCGACCTTTTCCATGGCTTCGGCAATCTTCTCGCCGACTTCCTTGTCGCCATTGGCGGAAATGATGCCGACCTGGGCGATTTCGGCCGAACCGGCGACGTCCTTGGAACGGCCTTGCAGATCTGCGACGACCTTGGTCGACGGCCAGATCGATGCCGCGCTTCAGATCCATCGGGTTCATGCCGGCTGCAACCGACTTCATGCCTTCGCGCACGATGGCCTGAGCCAGAACGGTGGCGGTGGTGGTGCCGTCACCGGCGAGGTCGTTGGTCTTGGACGCAACTTCCTTGAGCATCTGCGCGCCCATGTTCTCGAACTTGTCCTTGAGTTCGATTTCCTTGGCGACGGTAACGCCGTCCTTGGTGATGCGCGGTGCGCCGAAGCTCTTGTCGATCACGACGTTGCGGCCCTTGGGGCCGAGCGTGACTTTTACGGCGTTGGCGAGCGTATCGACGCCCTTGAGGATGCCTTCGCGTGCGTCGCGGCCGAACTTTACGTCCTTGGCTGCCATGATGATTTCTCCTGGAATTCGTTATTTGATGTGAGAAAGCGGATGGGTCGGCGATCAGCCGATGATCCCCATGATGTCGCTTTCCTTCATGATCAGCAGGTCTTCGCCATCGAGCTTGACCTCGGTGCCGGACCATTTGCCGAACAGGACGTTGTCGCCGGCCTTGACGTCGAGCGGGGTGACCTTGCCATCTTCGGCCTTGGTGCCTGTGCCGACGGCGACGATTTCGCCTTCGCTCGGCTTTTCCTGGGCGCTGTCGGGAATGATGATCCCGCCGGCGGTCTTCTCGTCGGCTTCGATGCGACGGACCAGAACGCGGTCGTGCAGCGGACGAAATGCCATAATGTTTGACCTCTTCGATTAGAGTGTTAGAATGTTGCGTTGGCACTCTCCATGTGTAGAGTGCCAGCGCGGCGCAAATGGTGATGCGCGCATGACGGAGTCAACGGGGGTTCAGCGAAAAAAGTTGCAGCCGGTTCGCTGGCCTGTGCGCTGAGGTCAGCCGGCCCGCGCGGGGCGCAGGGTCAGGCCCAGTCGCTCGCGCCGTGCCCAGCGCCAGGTCAGCAGGATCGCCGCGACGAACAAGCCCGACCGCAAGCCCGATCCACACGCCCGATCCCTCCAGCGGCGTGGCGAAGCCGAGCGCCAGGGCGATGCCGAAGCCCGGCACCCAATAGGCGAAGATGGCGATCCACATCGGGACGCGCGTATCCTGCAATCCGCGCAGCGCGCCTGCCGCCACGGCCTGCATTCCGTCGAACAGCTGGAAAGCGGCGGCGATCACGAGGATAGGTGCAGCGCGAAGCCGACCAGCGCGGCGTTGGCCGGGTCCCACGGGTCGATATAGATCGCGAGCAGCGGCATCGGGGCGCAAGCAGCATCGCGCTGGCGGTGATGACCATGAAGCCGGTGCCGATGGCGATGCCCGATCCAGCCCGCGCGGCCCATGCCGACAGCGTCGCGCGCGCCGTAGAAATAGCCGACGCGGATGGTCGCCGCCTGCCCGATGCCGAAGGGCACCTGGAACGCCAGCGCGGCGATTTGCAGCGCCACCGTATGCGCGGCCAGCTGGCGTCGCACCGATATTGCCCATCAGGAAGGCCGCCGCGCCGAAAATGCCGGCCTCTGCCGTGATGGTCAGCGCGATCGGTGTGCCGATGCGGACGATCTGCCAGCAGCCGCGCCCAGTCGGGCGCCCACCAGCGGCCGAAGATGCGATAGCGGTGCATCCGCTGGTCGAGCCGGATCGCGACGACATAGGCCGCGAGCGTGGCCAGCGACGTGATGATCGTCGCGATCGCCGCCCCGCGCAGGCCCAGCTCCGGCGCGCCCAGATTGCCGAAGATGAAGGCGTAATTGGCCAGCGCATTGACGCCGATGCCGCCCGCCGTGATCGCCGTGGCGAAGATCGGGCGGCCCAGCGCCGAGACGAAATTGCGCAGCACATTGCTGAACAGCATCGGGACCATCGACCAGATGATCAGCACGTTGTAGCTGATCGCCAGTGCGATGATGCGCCGGCTGCTGTCCTGTCACCCGCATGATCGGGCCGAGCAGGAGGCACAGCCCCATGCCGACGACACCGCTGCCGACCGCCAGCCACAGCGCCATGCGCGTGGCGCGGCGGACGGGCCGCAGGCGGGCGCGCGTTCGCCCAGTTCGGCGCGATCACGGGCGCCACCGCGCCGGTCAGCCCGGACAGCGCCCACAGCACCAGCCGAACAGCGCCACCGCCAATGCGGATGCGGCCAGCTGCTGCTCGCCCAGCCGCGCGATGAAAATCACGTCGACCGCATAGGTCAGCATCTGCAGCAGATTGGCGAGCGCCAGCGGCCAGCTCAGCCGGAAGGTCGCACCGATCTCCTCGCGCCAGCCGGACGCAGGCACGACATCGGCTTCGTCGATGCCGAGCGGCAGGGGATCAGGGATCGGCGTGTCTGTCATAAAGCCGTCCCGGGTAGGCGCTGCAGAGCAGGTGCGAGCAAACAGAATTGGGAAACGGATTGCACTTGGCAAATGCGTGCGACTTCAAGGCCACACGTTCAGGCTTTGTTGCGTTCGGAAATCTATGCTGCCAGATTTTGCCAGCCAGACGAAAGTTCGATTCATGCGCGTAGCCCTGTCTGCCCTCGCCGCTGCCCTCCTGTTCGCCGCTCCGGCGCACGCGCAAGAGGTTTACGGCGGCGTCTATGCCCACGGCGTCGACACGCCCTTCACGTTCGACACGGGCGAGGGCGGGGTGGATGTGCAGGCAGGCTACCGCTTCGCCCCGATCGAGGCGCTGTCCGGCGATCGGGTCTCGCCGCAGCCGCATGTCTTCGCGTCGGTCAATCTGAATGGAGACACAAATTTCGGCGGCGTCGGCCTGACGCTGGAAGGTCGAAATCGGCGACATCTACCTGCGCCCCGGAGTAGGCCTCGTGATCCATGATGCGCCCAGCCTGCGGGTCGATCCCGCCACCCGTATCCGCACCGATCTGGGCAGCCGCATCCTGTTCGCCCCGGAGATCGCCATCGGTACGCAGGTGTCGGAGCGCGTGTCGATAGAGGCAAGCTGGGTCCACATCAGCAATGCGCAGATTTTCGACAGCGAGCAGAACCCGGGCATCGATACGATCGGGGTGCGAATGAATTTCCGAATGTGAAACGCTCCTGCCGCAGAAGCGTCGAGGTGATCGCCAGCTGCCGATAAACGAGGTTTTCTGCGCTACTCGGTTGGGCGGCTTGCCCGGTCCATTCCGCGTTGCGTGACGGTTCTTCGACCGCCAGGCGCCGTGCGGTGATCCAGGTTTGCACGACAAAGATACCGATCAACAAACATCCAACCCCGCCGACAAACATATCGAACCCGCTTATGCGCCCGAACAGGCCGGGTTCCGTGCCGAATCCGATCATCGCCAGAGTCAACGCAATCAACACGAAGCGCAGTTCGGTGGGGCCTGCATTCAGATAGGACAGCTTCAGTTCGCCAAGAACGCGAACCGATAGAAACGCGTGGATCGACAGCAGCAGGTAACCGGCAAGCGCCACCAGCGCGACTTCGAGTGTCACATACGGACTGAGACCGATACCGACCACGACAAGCGTCGTGGCAAGGCCATCACAGCTATGGTCGAGAAAATAGCCGTAGCGTGGCCGCTCGATCTTGCGAAAGCGGGCAAGGCTGCCGTCTGTCGAATCGCCGAGCCACTGGATGACATATCCAGCGTTTGCCAGCCAGAGCCATTGGTCGCCCAAATTGCTGGCGACATACCCCGCGAAGACCATCAATGCGCCGGCCATGCCCACGAATGTCATCATGTCAGGCGAGACCCATGGCGGGAACAGGTTACAGATCCAGTTGAGAAGCCGCCGTTCGCTGCGCGCCAGCATGTTTTGCTGGATCCGTTCAATAGGCTGCTTGGTATCCTGCATCACGATGGCTCCATCGCTATCCTAGCGTAAGTCGGTCCGAATACAGGATCGGGCATCCACTGCCCATCACGAAATGGCACCGAGGCTTGCCTTCCCGAGATGCCGGAACCGGCGTGACCGGCAAGCGCTTCTCACGGGAAGGTAAAAGGGCGGCACCTTGCGGTACCGCCCTCCCATCTGCGGGCGCTTCAAGACACCCACAAAACTGTCGCGAAGCCGAAGACTTACTTGAGCTCGACGGTACCGCCGGCTGCTTCGATCTTGCCCTTGATTTCTTCGGCTTCCGCCTTGTTGACGCCTTCCTTGATCGGCTTCGGAGCGCCTTCGACGAGAGCCTTGGCTTCGCCCAGACCCAGACCGGTGATGGCGCGGACTTCCTTGATGACCTGGATCTTCTTGCCACCGTCGCCGGTGAGAACCACGTCGAATTCGTCCTTTTCTTCAGCGGCTGCTTCGCCGCCACCAGCTGCCGGGCCTGCGACGGCGACGGCTGCTGCGGCGCTCACGCCCCACTCTTCTTCAAGTGCCTTGGCAAGCTCGGCGGCTTCCAGGACGGTCAGTTTGCTCAGTTCTTCAACCAGCTTGGCAATATCGGCCATGTTGTATCACTCCAAAATATATCGGCGGGGCGCGGCGTTATGCCGCGAATGAACCCCATTGAATGTCTGCTTTGCGTATGCGTATTGCGGAACCGCTTATGCTGCTTCTTTGGCGCCATAGGCACCGAAGACGCGAGCAAGCTTGTTGGCGGGTTCGCTGACGACACGCGCGATTTTCGTCGCGGGTGCGTTGACGAGACCGACAATCGTGCCACGCAGCTCGTCGAGGCTCGGCATCGAGGCAAGCGCCTTGATCCCGTCCGCGTCGAGCATTTCGCCGCCCATGCTGCCGCCGACGATTTCGAGCTTGTCGTTCGTCTTGGCAAAATCGACAGCAGCTTTCGCTGCCGCGACCGGATCTTCGGAATAACCGAGAGCGGTCGGCCCCGTGAGCATGTCTTCCATGCCCTCGTACGGGGTGTCTTTCAGGGCGAGCTTGGCGAGGCGGTTCTTCGCAACCTTGTAGGACGCACCAACATCACGCATCTTCGAGCGCAGATCGGTGGACTGGTCCACCGTCAGGCCGAGATTGCGGGTCACGACGACCACACCAACCTCGTTGAAGACTGCATTGAGCTGGGCGACCGCGTCGGCTTTTTGCGAACGATCCATGCCATACTCCTTCACTATGGCCGCCCGGGATGGCTCCCGAACGACCGGCTACGTTTGTCCAGGACGCAGCCTAAGCTGCGCCGAGGGCGAGTCCGTTTGTCGAAGGGAAGGAGGCGGTGCGCATTTGGAAGTGCACCAAAGCGCCGGACAGGCCGGCGCCGAAAAATCTCGTTTCCCATCTCGGCTGGCAATTAAGAAGGGCAGATACCCTTCACCAACTGTCTCGGACGGATGAACGACAGACACGAAAAGGCCCGCCGTTCGTGGCGGGCCTCTAAAGGGTGGTGTCGAAGAGTCAAGAAATTACGATGCCGGCGCTGTTTCCATCGGTGCGTCTTCGACCATCATGTCCTGCTGTCGCTACAGCCGTCTTCTTCCGGTACGACGTCGGACTGCAGCAGCCCGTCATCGGCAGGAACATATTCAGGGCCGTCGGGGGCGCCCGTTTCGCCTGTCGTGACATCGCTACCCATGTCGGCCGTGTCGCTTCCGTCCAGGTCGTCTGCGCAGGCAGTCGCGAGGAGAGAGAGTGGGAGAGCTGCGAGCAATACGGTTTTTTTCATTTCGATATCCTTTTACAATCTGCGCTAAATTAAAAAGGAGCGCATCATGGGTTTGTTCCTCCGCGCATACAAAAACGGCGCACTCCCGATCGAGAGCGCGCCGTTTTGATGATGAGCTGAAAAAATCAGATGCCGTCGGCGGTATTTTCCAGCGTGTTGGCGCGCTCTTCCATGTCCGTCGCGGTCTGTTCCGCTTCGGCTGCACCGACGCTGTCGCCCTGAGCTTCAGCGACGTCAGCTTGCTCTTCGGCGAGTTCGGACATCTCTTCGGCAACGCCGGCCTGTGCGTCCATGACTTCCGCTTCGGCTTCGGTCACATCATCCTGCTCTTCGGCGACTTCTTCTGCCGGACCATCGCAAGCAGCGATGGCGAACAATGCGGGAAGTACGGCAACTGCAAAAATTTTCTTCATGTGTAGGATCCCTGTCCCGTTGGTATTGAGAGACGCTACTCCTGTATCCGCGATTGGTTCCCGCTGGTCGCGCATCAAATTTTGACGACTTCTTTGCTCGTCAGGGGGCTGGGCCGAATGGCGGCGACCCATGACGAGACGGCCATCACCACAGAGAGGGCTGCGACGACAACGCTATCGGCCAGCAGCATCGGCCATTTCAGAACGTCCGGCGCGAAGATCGCCCCGATCCCAAGCGCGTAGTGCAGGACCATCAGCGGCAGCATCGCAGTGAAGGTGAACGCGAAAGCCCAGAGCCACGATGGCAGCATCTCTTGCGCCGAGTCCGCAGGCGAAACCCAGATGCCGAGCGGGGCGGCCACGATCCAGCGCAGGAGCAGCGGATTAAGCGCAAGCATTGCGACAAAAAGAGAGAGCGAAAGCGTTTGGTATTCGCGCAGGAAAAACAGGTCCAGCTGCGGCAAGGGCAAGCTGGAATGCGAGAACGACCCCGAACAGCCCGACTGCGCGCCGGTCGAACGTGCCCGCCGCGTGCCGGTCGCGTCCGCCGGCCATGAAACGAATGACGGGGTAGGCAATGATCGAGAGCGCGACGACCTTGACCATGCCGAACTGCATCCGCGCGGGCGCCGCCTCGGCTGCCTGCGCCCCTTCCGGACCGTTATACATACCCAGATCCATTTCGACGTAATGCTGCAACAGTTCGGCGAGGAACGGAATTAGCGCGATCAGAGGACACGCGATCAGGAAAGCCAGCGCCTCCCGGTGTGCGTGGAGGAAGGCCTTGCCAAACGTCATGTGTTGTCTCCCGGTTCGTAACCGAGCAGGTCGCCCGGCTGACAGTCCAGTTCGCGGCAGATCGCCTCGAGCGTCGTAAAACGGATCGCCTTTGCCTTGCCGGTCTTCAAAATCGACAGGTTGGCGAGTGTCAGGCCAATGCGGCCTGCTAGTTCGGTCATGGTCATGCTGCGATCTTCGAGCAGCCGGTCCAGCTGGACGGTGATGGCCTTGCCTTCAACGACAGGGCCCTCATTCCTTGCGTTTGTCGGCATCAGACGGTCCCTTCCAGATCTTCCCGCATGGCAATGCCGTCGGCGAAGATCCGGGCGAGGACGAAGAGCAGGCCGGAGACCAGCCAGATCGACAGGGAAGGAGACCAGCCAAGATACTCGCCGGTCCGTTCGCTGACGCTGACCGATGCGAGGCCGAAGACGAGATCGGCGGCGCTGATGCCTAGTAAGGCAAAGGCTATGATGCGAAGCGAGGCCACGCTTTGGGAAGAGAATACCTCGCCGATCTCCGCATCGCGGATCATCCAGCGCAACCGGACGAAGATGATATGCGCGAGCGGCACGACCACCAGCGTCACCGCGCAGCAGATGCTGAGCCAGGTCATCAGCGCGCCCGTTTCACCGGCCGTAAATTCGGTATTGAGCTGCTCGGAAAGGGTTGCTGGCTCCATTGCGATGAACGCAAACAGGAAAAGGAAGAGCACCCCCATCACCCAGTTCAGGATGTTGAGAAAGCCGAGCAAAGCATGAACGAATCGAAGCATCAAAAAGCCTCCAGTCACAGATTATCGTTTTTCGATAAACACCGACTCTCTTATCGTCAATCAATAATATCGATAAACGATACGAACGCGCTTTCGCTGCGTTTGACAAATCTGCACTGCCGCCCTATCTGCACTCCCGCACACGCTTCGAGCACGGCCCGTCCAGACGCGGGGACAGGCCACGGAAGGAAGCGGCGCACGCCTTAATCGCGACGTTTTAGACGAAAGCTGCAGCCCGCTGGCCCGCAAAAGGCCACGCGAATCGCTGCGGCCTTTTGTTGCGTCCGGCGATGACGGCTTTCCCGTGACGGACATGAAATTTTATCAAGGCCGGCGGGATTTCCCCTGCCGTCCAGGACGAGAGAAGGCGAAACTCCTCCATGGCGACCAAAGCGAAACGGCCCACCCGCAAGCAGACCGGGACCGGCAAGAAGCGCATCCGGAAGATCTTCGGCGACATCCACGAAGTCGTGCAGATGCCGAACCTGATCGAGGTGCAGCGCGAGAGCTACGAACAGTTCCTGCGCTCCAACAAGGCGGAAGACTATGTCTCCGGCCTCGAAAAGACGCTTCGCAGCGTGTTCCCGATCCGTGATTTCGCCGGTACTGCCGAGCTTGATTTCGTCGATTACGAACTTGAAAATCCGAAATACGACACGACCGAATGCCGCCAGCGCGGGATCACCTACGCCGCGCCGATGAGCGTTACGCTGCGTCTGATCGTCTTCGAAGTCGACCAGGAAACCGAAACCCGCTCCGTTCTCGATATCAAGGAGCAGGAAGTCTACATGGGCGACATGCCGCTCATGACGGGCAACGGCACCTTCATCATCAACGGCACCGAGCGAGTGATCGTCTCGCAGATGCACCGTTCGCCCGGTGTCCTGTTCGACCACGACCGCGGCAAGACGCATTCGTCGGGCAAGCTGCTGTTTGCTGCCCGCGTCATTCCGTATCGCGGCAGCTGGCTCGATTTCGAGTTCGACGCCAAGGACGTCGTGAACGTTCGTATCGACCGCAAGCGCAAGCTGCCCGTCACCTCGCTGCTCTATGCGCTGGGCCTCGATAGCGAAGACATTCTGCACCACTTCTACGACACGATGGAGTGGGAGCGTGCCAAGGACGGGTGGAAATTCCGTTCGACGCCGAGCATGGCGCAACCAGAAGCCGGGCTTCGCGCTGGTCGATGCCAAGACCGGCGAGGAAATCTTCCCGGCCGGCCAGAAGATCAGCCCGCGTGCTGCCAACAAGGCGGCCAAGGACGGTCTCGAGACGCTTCTGCTGCCGACCGAGGAAATCATCGGTCGTTACGCCTCGCGCGACATGATCGACGAAAGCACCGGCCGCATCTACATCGAAGCGGGCGACGAAGTTTCGGTCGAAAATCTCGAAGCGCTCGACGGCGCCGGGATCGACCGGCTCGAACTGCTCGACATCGATGAAATCAACACTGGTCCCTGGATCCGCAACACGTTGCAGGTCGACAAGGCCGAAAACCGCGACGAGGGTCTGGAGGCGATCTACAAGGTTATGCGTCCCGGCGAGCCGCCGACCAAGGAAACCGCAGAAGCCCTGTTCGAAGGCCTGTTCTTCGACAGCGAGCGCTACGACCTGTCCGCGGTTGGCCGCGTGAAGCTGAACATGCGTCTGGAACTGGACGCAGAAGATACCGTGACCACGCTGCGCAAGGAAGACATCCTGGCCGTGGTCAAGGAAATGGTCGATCTGAAGGACGGCAAGGGCGAAGTCGACGACATCGACAACCTCGGCAACCGCCGCGTGCGTTCGGTCGGCGAGCTGCTGGAAAACCAGTACCGCGTCGGCCTGCTGCGCATGGAGCGTGCCGTTAAGGAGCGCATGAGCAGCGTCGATGTTTCGACCGTCATGCCGAACGACCTGATCAACGCGAAGCCGGCTGTTGCTGCCGTGCGCGAATTCTTCGGCTCTTCGCAGCTGTCGCAGTTCATGGACCAGACCAACCCGCTGTCGGAAGTCACCCACAAACGCCGCGTGTCGGCGCTTGGGCCGGGTGGTCTCACGCGTGAGCGCGCAGGTTTCGAAGTCCGCGACGTTCACCCGACCCATTATGGCCGCATCTGCCCGATTGAAACGCCGGAAGGCCCGAACATCGGTCTGATCAACTCGCTGGCCTCGTTCAGCCGGGTCAACAAGTATGGCTTTATCGAAACACCGTATCGCCAGGTCAAGGACGGCAAGGTCACCACCGACGTGATCTACCTCTCCGCCATGGAAGAGCAGAAGCATACGGTTGCGCAGGCATCGGCCGCTCTCAACGAAGACGGTAGCTTCGTCGAAGAGCTGATCTCTGCGCGTCAGAACGGCGACAACCTGATGGCTCCGCGCGAAACCGTGACGCTTATGGACGTCTCGCCCAAGCAGCTCGTCTCGGTCGCCGCATCGCTCATTCCGTTCCTGGAAAACGATGACGCCAACCGCGCGCTGATGGGCTCGAACATGCAACGTCAGGCCGTTCCGCTGGTTAAGGCCGAAGCGCCTTTCGTCGGCACCGGCATGGAAGAAACCGTGGCCCGCGACAGCGGCGCTGCGATCACGGCAACACGCGGCGGTATCGTCGATCAGGTCGATGCGACCCGTATCGTGATCCGTGCGCAGGGCGACGTCGAACCCGGCCAGTCCGGCGTCGACATCTACACGCTGCAGAAGTTCCAGCGTTCGAACCAGAACACCTGCATCAACCAGCGTCCGCTGGTGAAGGTGGGCGATCTGATCGAACAGGGCGACATCATCGCCGACGGTCCCTCGACCGATCTGGGTGAACTGGCGCTCGGCAAGAACAGCCTCGTCGCGTTCATGCCTTGGAACGGCTACAACTACGAGGATAGTATCCTCATTTCCGAGCGCATCGTGAAGGACGATGTCTTCACCTCGATCCATATCGAGGAATTCGAAGTCATGGCCCGCGACACGAAGCTGGGCCCGGAAGACATCACCCGCGACATTCCCAATGTCGGCGAGGAAGCCCTGCGCAACCTCGACGAAGCCGGCATCGTCTACATCGGTGCAGAAGTGCATCCGGGCGATATTCTGGCGGGCAAGATCACGCCGAAGGGCGAAAGCCCGATGACGCCGGAAGAAAAGCTTCTGCGCGCCATCTTCGGCGAGAAGGCCAGCGACGTGCGCGACACCTCGCTCCGTCTGCCTCCCGGTGTTGCCGGTACGGTGGTCGAAGTTCGCGTCTTCAACCGTCACGGTATCGAGATCGACGACCGTACGCGTGCCATCCAGAACGAGGAGATCGAACGCCTCAAGAAGGACAGCGCCGACGAACGTGCCATTCTCAACCGCGCAACCTACAACCGCCTGCGCGATATGCTGATCGGCCAGACCGCTTCCGCAGCGCCGAAGGGCGTGAAGAAGGGGACGGTCATCGACGAAGAGCTGCTGGAAGGTGTCGAGCGCCACGAATGGTTCAAGTTCGCGGTTGCGGACGATGGCCGCCAGACGCAGATCGAAGCGGTCAAGACGCAGTACGACGATGCCGTCAAACTGATCGACGACAAGTTCGATGACCGTAAGGAAAAGCTGGAGCGCGGCGACGAGCTGGCTCCGGGCGTGCTGAAGATGGTCAAGGTCTTCGTCGCGGTGAAGCGCAAGCTGCAGCCGGGCGACAAGATGGCCGGTCGTCACGGGAACAAGGGTGTGATTTCGCGCATCCTGCCCGAGGAAGACATGCCGTTCCTCGAAGACGGAACGCCGGTCGACATCGTGCTGAACCCGCTGGGTGTGCCTAGCCGAATGAACGTCGGACAGATCTTCGAAACGCACCTTGGTATGGCTGCACGTGGCCTTGGCCAGCAGATCACCGGGGCGCTGGAAGAGTGGAAGCTCGCCAATCCCGAATGCGAAACAGGACTACGCCGCGGCCACCCCGCCGAGCGCCGTCGTCGACCGCCTGAAGGAAGTCTACGGCGAGGACTATTACGACGATATCGAAGGTCGTTCGACCGACGACATCGTCGAGCTGGCCGGCAATCTGAAGAAGGGTGTCCCGATGGGTACGCCGGTCTTCGACGGTGCACGCGAAGGCGACGTCACGGATTATCTGAAAAAGGCAAATCTGCCGAGCTCCGGTCAGGTTACTCTGCTCGATGGCCGCACGGGCGATGCTTTCGACCGTCAGGTCACCGTCGGCTACATCTACATGCTGAAACTGCATCACCTCGTCGACGACAAGATCCACGCCCGTTCGATCGGACCGTACAGCCTCGTCACCCAGCAGCCGCTGGGCGGTAAGGCGCAGTTCGGCGGACAGCGTTTCGGCGAGATGGAGGTCTGGGCACTGCAGGCCTACGGCGCCGCGTACACGCTGCAGGAAATGCTGACGGTCAAATCGGACGATGTGATCGGCCGGACCAAGGTCTACGAAGCCATCGTCAAGGGCGACGACACCTTCGAGGCCGGCATTCCGGAAAGCTTCAACGTGCTCGTGAAGGAAATGCGCAGCCTCGGCCTCAATGTCGAACTTACCTCGCTGTCCGACGGCACCGAGGACGATGACGGCATGCAGATCGCAGCTGAATAATTCGGGGTGGGGCGGGTGCCGGTTTGTCCGGCGGCCCGCCCACTCCTCTCGCCCCTGAATTCACCCGCAAGGGAAAGATCAAAATGAACGAACTGACCAAATTCACCAACCAGCTCGCAAAGCCGGAAACCTTCGACCAGATCCAGATCGGTCTCGGCATCGCCGGAGCGTATCCGCAGCTGGTCCTTCGGCGAAATCAAGAAGCCGGAAACGATCAATTACCGGACCTTCAAGCCCGAGCGCGACGGCCTGTTCTGTGCCCGCATCTTCGGTCCGGTGAAGGATTACGAGTGCCTGTGCGGCAAGTACAAGCGCATGAAGTACAAGGGCGTCGTCTGCGAGAAGTGCGGCGTCGAAGTCACCGTGACCAAGGTCCGCCGTGAGCGGATGGGCCACATCGAACTGGCTGCGCCGGTCGCGCACATCTGGTTCCTGAAGTCGCTGCCTTCGCGCATCGGCCTGCTGCTCGACATGCAGCTCAAGCAGCTGGAGCGCGTGCTCTACTTCGAGAGCTACATCGTGGTCGAGCCGGGCCTGACGCCGCTGGAAAAATTCCAGCTGCTGACCGAAGACGAACTGCTCGACGCGCAGGACGAATATGGCGAAGACGCCTTCAGTGCCGGTATCGGTGCCGAAGCGGTCAAGATCATGCTCATGGAGCTCGACCTCGAGCAAGAGCGTGACGATCTGATGGAAGAGCTGGCGACGACCAAGTCCAAGCTCAAGCCCGCCAAGATCATCAAGCGCCTGAAGGTCGTCGAAAGCTTCATCGATTCCGGCAACCGTCCGGAATGGATGATCCTCGAAGTCGTACCGGTGATCCCGCCGGAACTGCGTCCGCTGGTGCCGCTGGATGGCGGCCGTTTCGCGACGTCCGATCTCAACGACCTCTATCGCCGCGTCATCAACCGTAACAACCGCCTGAAGCGCCTGATCGAGCTGCGCGCGCCGGACATCATCGTCCGCAATGAAAAGCGCATGCTGCAGGAAGCTGTCGACGCGCTGTTCGACAACGGTCGCCGTGGCCGCGTGATCACGGGCGCCAACAAGCGTCCGCTGAAGTCGCTGTCCGACATGCTCAAGGGCAAGCAGGGCCGCTTCCGCCAGAACCTTCTGGGTAAGCGCGTCGACTATTCCGGCCGTTCGGTCATCGTGACCGGTCCGGAACTGAAGCTGCACCAGTGCGGCCTGCCCAAGAAGATGGCGCTCGAGCTGTTCAAGCCGTTCATCTACGCCCGTCTCGACGCCAAGGGTCTGTCCATGACCCTGAAGCAGGCGAAGAAGTGGGTCGAGAAAGAGCGCAAGGAAGTCTGGGACATTCTGGATGAAGTCATCCGCGAACACCCGGTCATGCTCAACCGTGCACCGACGCTTCACCGTCTTGGCATCCAGGCGTTCGAACCCGTACTGATCGAAGGCAAGGCTATCCAGTTTCACCCGCTCGTCTGCTCGGCCTTCAACGCCGACTTCGATGGTGACCAGATGGCTGTCCACGTGCCGCTGAGCCTCGAGGCGCAGCTGGAAGCGCGCGTGCTCATGATGAGCACGAACAACATCCTCTCGCCCGCCAACGGCAAGCCGATCATCGTTCCCTCGCAGGATATGGTTCTGGGTATCTATTACCTGTCCATGGAGCGTCAGGAGCATAAGCCGGAATTCGTCGAAGACGAGAACGGCGAGAAGATCGAGAAGCTGCCGCGTTTGTCCGACATGGCGGAGGTGCATCAGGCGCTGGAAACCAAGTCGGTCACGCTGCACACCAAGATCATCACCCGCGTTCCGCAGGCCGATGAAAAGGGCAAGATCTCGATGGTGCGGTTCATCACCACACCGGGCCGGATGCTGATCGGTGAATGTCTGCCGAAGAACCACAAGGTTCCGTTCGACATCGTCAACCGCCTGCTGACCAAGAAAGACGTCGGCGACGTGATCGACGAAGTCTATCGCCACACCGGCCAGAAGGACACGGTGCTGTTCGCCGACGCCATCATGTCGCTCGGCTTCCGCCACGCGTTCAAGGCCGGTATCTCGTTCGGCAAGGACGACATGATCATTCCCGATTCCAAGGAAGGTATGGTCGAGGAAACGAAGGCGCTGGTTGCCGATTACGAGCAGCAGTATCAGGACGGCCTGATCACGCAGCAGGAAAAGTACAACAAGGTCATCGACGCCTGGAGCCAGTGCGGCGACAAGGTGGCCGATGCCATGATGGAAGAGATCAAGTCGCAGCCGATCGACAAGGACGGCAAGGAAGCGCAGATCAACTCGATCTACATGATGAGCCATTCCGGTGCGCGTGGTTCGCCCGCGCAGATGAAGCAGCTTGCCGGTATGCGCGGTCTGATGGCGAAGCCTTCGGGCGAAATCATCGAAACGCCGATCATCTCGAACTTCAAGGAAGGTCTGACCGTCCTCGAATACTTCAACTCCACTCACGGTGCTCGTAAGGGCCTCGCGGATACGGCGTTGAAGACGGCGAACTCGGGCTACCTGACGCGCCGTCTCGTCGACGTGTCGCAGGACTGCGTGATCGTCACGGAGAACTGCAAGACCGAGAACGCGCTCGACATGCGCGCTATCGTTCAGGGTGGTTCGGTCATAGCCTCGCTTGGCGAGCGTATTCTTGGTCGCACCGTGGCCGAAGATATCGTCAACGCGGCGACCGGCGAAGTGATCGTGAAGAAGGGCACGCTTGTGGACGAACCGATGGTCAAAGCCATCGAGGAAGCCGAAGTGCAGGTTGCCAAGATCCGTTCGCCGCTGGTCTGCGAAGCCGATCAGGGCGTGTGCGGCACGTGCTACGGCCGTGACCTTGCACGCGGTACTCCGGTGAACATCGGTGAAGCTGTCGGCGTTATCGCTGCACAGTCGATCGGTGAGCCGGGCACGCAGCTGACCATGCGTACCTTCCACATTGGCGGTGCGGCGCAGCTCAACGAAACCAGCCACCTTGAATCCATCTCGGACGGTAAGGTCGTCTATCGCGACATGCCGACCATCGTGGACAAGAAGGACCGTATCCTGTCGCTCGCCCGTAACGGCGAACTGGCTGTGATCGATGCCGAGGGCCGCGAGCGCGAAATCCACAAGGTGCCTTACGGTACCGTGCTGATGCACAAGGATGGCGCCAAGGTGAAGGAAGGCGACCGTCTGGCAGAATGGGATCCGTTCTCCCTGCCGATCATCACCGAGCAATCAGGTGTCGTGAAGTTCCAGGACCTGATCGACGGCACGACCATGGAAGAACGTGTCGATGACGCAACGGGTATCGCCCAGCGTGTTGTCACCGAAAACCGTGCGACCGGCCGCAAGAAGAAGGAAGACCTTCGTCCCCGCCTGACGCTGCTTGGCGAAGGCCAGAGCGCCGATGCCGACGAAACCGAAGCCCAGCGTTATATGCTGGCACCGGGTACGTCGCTGTCGGTCGATGACGGCCAGACAGTCGAAGCCGGCGACATCCTCGCCCGTGCCAGCCGCGAAGCTGCCAAGACGCGCGACATCACCGGCGGTCTGCCGCGTGTTGCCGAACTGTTCGAAGCCCGCATTCCGAAGGACGTTTCGGTCATCGCCAAGATTTCCGGCAAGATCGAATTCGTCCGCGAATACAAGGCGAAGCGCAAGATCGCCATCGTCCCCGAGGAAGGGGATCCGGTGGAGTACCTGATCGCGAAGACCAAGGTCATCGACGTTCAGGAAGGCGACTTCGTGAAGAAGGGCGACACGCTGGTTTCGGGAAGTCCGAACCCGCACGACATCCTCGATGTCATGGGCGTGGAGGCACTGGCCGAGTATCTCGTCGACGAGATTCAGGAAGTGTACCGACTGCAGGGCGTGAAGATCAACGACAAGCACATCGAGGTGATCGTCCGCCAGATGCTGCAGAAGGTCGAGATCACATTCGGTGGTGACACGGTTCTGCTTCCGGGCGAACAGGTCGATCTGGAAGAAATGCAGGAAGCCAATGCCAAGTTGACCCGCAGCAAGAAGCCCGCCACCGGCGTGCCGGTTCTGCTCGGGATTACCAAGGCATCGCTCCAGACGCGTTCCTTCATCTCGGCCGCATCCTTCCAGGAAACGACCCGCGTTCTTACTCAGGCTTCGGTCGAAGGTAAGAAGGACACGCTGATCGGTCTGAAGGAAAACGTGATCGTCGGACGTCTCATCCCTGCCGGTACCGGTGCGGCGATGAACCGTGTTCGCGTCACTGCCTCCAGCCGCGATGCCGCCCTGCGCGCTCAATGGAAGAAGCAGCAGGCTGCGATCATCGCTGCCGAAACTGCCAAGGAACAGCACGAGGCCGAACTGGCTCAGGGCGCCGAAGCGGCCATTGGCGACGATCCGCTCGCCACGATGGAAGGCGAGACCCATGGAACCGATGCCGATGCCGGTGATTACCTGCGCGACGAAGGTGCCGAGGCACCTGAAGCGATCGTGAAAGAAGAGCGGGCAGAAAACGCGGCTGCGGAAACGGATGCAGCCGAAGACGCACCCGTCGAAGAAAAGGCGCCGACGACGCAGAGTAAGCGTCCTGCGCAGAAGCAAGAAGGCCCCGCCGGAGTGATCCGGCGGGGCTTTTCTTTTACGACACTGCGGCTAGACCCGGCGAATGAGATATTATCTTATCCTCCTTGCGAGTGCGTTGGCCCTCTCCGCCTGTTCCGCCGGTCCCGCAGGTAGCCCGGGCATATCCGAAAAGTCGTCGTCGTCGGACGGTGGCGCGACAGCGGACGATGCTGCGCCGGCCGATTTGCGTGGGGAGTGGGGTGTGTCGCGTCTGAACGGACGCGACCTTTCGCTGCGGATTGCCTTTCGCGGAACTGCGGAAGCGCTAATCTGGGAGCCGGGATGCGCCGGGCAGGGCACGCGGTATCGCTCGGCATCCGGCAAACTGGAATTTTACCGCCCACGCAAGGAAGGACCGCAAGAGGTCTGCTCTATTGGATATCCGGAAGACCTGCCCTCCGTTCTGGATGCCCTGCAGGGGTCATGGGATGTCGAAAGGGAGGCGAACGGAAACATTGTCCTTACGCGGGGACCGGACACCCTGACCTTGGAGAAGTTGCCCGTGGATGGGCCGGAATCGCTAGAGGGCGAGTGGCGCGTTGCTGGGATCGATGGACAATCACTCGAAGGTCCGGAAGGCCTTGCGCTGAGCGCTTCCGACGATGAAATCTGGTGGAAGCCGCGCTGTGCTGGCGTTAGCATCCAGTACCGGATCATCAACGAGCGATTTGTCTTTATTGAGCCACCGGCACCACCCCCACTGCCCCCCGGTGCCCAGCCTCCCCCACCTCCTTTAGTGTGCACGATCGGGCTGCCTTCGCGCCTCACCGATGCGATGAACGCCATCCGCGCCGCTGACAGGATAGAGCGTATCCCGTCAAACGGAGTTCGGTTGTCCGGGAATGGTCGCTCGATTACGCTGTTTTCGCAATGAACATGTTGCGGTTCAGTTTGCTGGTGCTGACCCTTACGGCGACGGCCTGCGCAGGGGAGCAGGAGCGTGACGATCCGGTAGCACCTGCGCCCGCCAAGGCTGCCAAAATTTCGCTCGTCCCTCCGGCGAGGCCCTCCGGCATCGCACCAACCGAAGAGGCTACCGGAAAAGTCAGCGAAGCGGATGAGCCCATGCCGCCTCCCGCTTTGCCGGTCCGTTCTCTCGAAGGAGTCTGGACTTTGCAATCTATAGCCGGTGAGCCGGTGAGCATCGCCCAGCCGGTGACACTGACAATCGGACCGGACCGCATCGATTTCGAAAACTGTCAGTTGGTCAGCTGGAATTATACTCTGAAGGGCGGCAATGTACGAACCGACCGCACGCCCGCCATCACCATCGACATCAATCCCAAGCCTGTCCCATGCGCCGCGCGGTTCCCCCCTCCGCTTGCGCAAATGGTCGCAGTGATCGATGGTGCACGGCAGGCCAATGCGGCAGAAGTCGGTGCGGTGCGGTTGTACGGCAACGACACCTATCTTACCTTAATTTCGCAATGAAATACTCGATAGCCACAATTGCCTTTGCGCTGGCGCTGGCTGGATGCTCGGCCAATCCCGACGACGGGCAAGACCGGATTTATGCTGACGAAGTGTTGGACGATGACGGAAGCGAAGGAGATTCGCCTTCGACGATTGCAGGCGTCTGGCATGTCGCTGCAATTGATGGGGAGCCGTTCGAAGCGCCAGTGGCGCTGGCTCTTGTAGCCGGTGACCAGATCGCCGAGTGGGGCCGCGATTGCCGAAACCTTATGAACCGCTACTGGATCGACGGCACTGATTTCAACGCCGAGCGCCTTCGGTATTTTGTTCCCGTAGGCATGTCGCCCGTCGATGCCATTCCTCCGCCCTGCTTGCCCGGCCTGCCCCCTGGCTTGGAACGGTCCATGACCGCGTTGGACCGTGCCGAGCGAATTGAGTGGCGGTCAAAGGAAGAGATTGTGCTTTCAGGCGATGAGCGATCAATTACGCTCCTCAAGCAAGCAGACGTCTCGCAATAGCGGCCGCATCGCGCTAGGCGCTTTGCATGACAACCATCACCCGATTTGCCCCTTCGCCTACCGGCCGCCTTCATGTCGGCAACATCCGCACTGCGCTGCACAACTGGTTCCTTGCCCGAAAGGCAGGCGGGCAAGTTCATGCTGCGGATCGACGACACCGATGCGGAGCGTTCGAAGGAGGAATATGTCGATGCGATCCGCACTGACCTCGCATGGCTGGGACTGGAGCCGGACGGCGAAGCGCGTCAATCCGAGCGGCTGGCGCTCTACGATGACGCCTTCGTGAAGCTGAAGGCAGCCGGCCGGGTCTATCCCGCTTACGAGACTGCGCGCGAGCTGGAGCTGAAGCGCAAGATCGCGTTGGGACGCGGGAAGCCGCCTATCTACGACCGTGCTGCGCTGGAACTTTCGGATGACGAGAAGGCTGCCTTGGAAGCGGACGGCACCGCACCGCACTGGCGTTTCAAGCTGGACCACGACACGCCCATCAGCTGGACCGACGGTGTGCGCGGGACGGTGAAGTTCGACCCCGCGACGCTGTCCGACCCGGTCATCCGGCGCGCCGATGGCAGCTGGCTGTATATGCTCCCCAGCGCGGTCGACGATATCGAGATGGGCGTGACCGACGTCTTGCGCGGAGAGGACCACGTCTCCAATACCGCCGTACAGGTGCAGATGTTCGAAGCGCTGGGGGCCAGCCCGCCAAGCTTCGCGCACGAGGCGCTGCTGGTGGGCAAGGAGGGCAAGCTATCCAAACGTCTCGGCTCGCTGGGATGCGATGCCTTCCGCGAAAAAGGCCTTGAACCGGATGCGATTATCGCGCTGCTCGCGCGGCTCGGCACCTCGCAGCCTGTCGAACCGATTGCCGATCGTTCGGTGCTGGTGGAGGGTTTCGATCTTTCCGACCTTCGGTCGTGCACCTGCAAAGTTCGACGAGACAGAGCTCGACCGGTTGAACGCGGCGATCGTGCACCAGATGGATTACGCCGATGTTGCTGGCCGCCTCCCCGAAGGCATGGACGAAGCCGGCTGGCACGCGGTGCGCCCGAATATCGCAACCGTGGGCGAAGTGGCCGAGTGGTGGAAACTGGTCACCGGCCCGATCATGCAGCCCGAGTTCACGCAAGAAGACCGCGCCTATCTGGCGCAGGCGGCCGAGGCTCTGGAATGGGGCGAAGACCCATGGGGCACGCTGACAGGCAAGCTGAAGGACGCGACTGGCCGGAAGGGCAAGGCGCTGTTCCTGCCGCTGCGTCAGGCTCTCACCGGCATGAACCACGGTCCCGACATGGGCGAGCTGCTGCCGCTGATTGGCGAGGAAGAGGCGCGGGCGCGGTTGGTGCGTACGGCAACCTAACCGCCATGCTTCTCCAGCTCGTCGCCTGTCAGCGTCACGATGTGCAGCAGGTTCGTGCTGCCCGGCGTGCCGAACGGGACGCCTGCCAGCGCGATCAGCTTGCTGCCCGCTGTGCCGAAGCCATGGCGCAGGGACATGCGCTTGCCCTTGGCGATCATCTCTTCGAAGCTGCCGATATCCTTGGTCGCAACAGCGTGCGCGCCCCATAGCAGGGCGAGACGGCGTGCTGTGCGCATTGAGGGAGTGAGGACCAGCATCGGCACGCTCGGGCGCTCGCGGGCCACGCGGCGGGCCGTACTGCCGGAGCCTGTGAAGACGGTCACGGCAGCGATTTTCACCGTGTCCGCGATGGTCATGCAGGCATGGCTGAGCGCGTCGGCGGTGGTCGCATCGGGCGGCGTGTCGAGAAAGCGGACGCGGGAGAGATATTCGGGGTCGTTTTCCACCTTCGTCGCGATGCGGTGCATGATGGTGACTGCCTCTTCGGGCCAGTCGCCCGCTGCCGTCTCCGCACTGAGCATGACCGCGTCGGCCCCGTCATAGACCGCATTGGCGACGTCGGAGACTTCTGCCCGCGTTGGGCTGGGGCTTTCGATCATGCTTTCCAGCATCTGGGTCGCGACGATTACCGGCTTGCCCGCCGTACGCGTCTTGTTGACGATGGTTTTCTGCAAGGGCGGGACGTCCTCGGGGTCCAGCTCGACGCCCAGATCGCCGCGGGCCACCATGATACCGTCCGACAGCTCGATGATCTCGTCCAGACGGCGCACGGCCATCGGTTTCTCGATCTTGGCGCACAGCGCGCCGTAGCCGCCCATAAGCTTGCGCGCTTCGGCCAGATCTTCGGGCCGCTGGACGAAGCTGAGACCGATCCAGTCGGCGCCCTGTTCGACTGCAAAAGCCAGGTCCTTCCGGTCCTTTGCCGTCAATGCGGGAATCGGGATTTCGGCATCGGGCACATTCACCCCTTTGCGATCCGAAATAACCCCGCCGACTTCGGCAGAGCAGAGGATTTCGTCTTCGTCAGCCTTGATCACGCGCAGGCGGATCTTGCCGTCGTTGATGAGCAGGCGCTGACCCTTTTCGAGCAGGCCGAACAACTCGGGATGCGGCAGCTGGACGCGCGTTTCGTCGCCCGGCTCCTCCTTGCGGTCGAGCGTGAAATGCCCCGAATGCCGGATGACTGCCTTGCCGTCCTTGAACTTGCCGACCCGCAGCTTGGGCCCCTGAAGGTCGCAGAAGATCGCGATGGGCCGGTGAAATTCTTTTTCGAGCGCGCGGATCGCCTTGATTGTCTCGGCATGGTGGGCGTGTTCGCCATGGCTCATATTGACGCGGAAGGCATCTACGCCTGCGCGGAAAAGACGGCGGAGCATCTCCGGATCGCGGCTGGCGGGGCCGGTGGTGGCGAGAATCTTGACCTTGCGGCCCCTTGGATCAAGTTTGGGCGGGTCAGATTTGGGAGAGCGCTTTTCCATGGCAGGAAGCTATGGCACCCCCACATTGCAACTCAAGGACGAAACGCATGGATACGAATACGCACCAATCGCTAGATAACCTCGACGATGCGGTGGCCGCCGCTGCTTTCCGCCGCCTCGTCCGTCATTTGCGGCATCGGCACGACGCGCAGAACATCGATTTGATGGGCCTGAGCGGGTTCTGCCGCAATTGCCTCGCCGACTGGATCATGGATGCTGGCTTTGAAGGCGACAAGGCCGCTGCGCGCGAACTGATCCACGGCATGCCGATGGAAGAGTGGAAACAGACACGTCAGACGCCCGCGACCGACGAGCAGCTGGCGCGCATGAAAGCAAGCGTTGCGAAGAACGCACAACAATAATCGCTTAAAATCGGGAAGGGCGGTTCCGCCGCTCCGGCAGGCTCGCTAAAGCGCGCTCAACCGATTCCCACATCCTGTTTCCGGAGTACCCCGATGGCCGATACCGATGCCAATGCCGCCGACGACCGCCTGCGCCTTCTGATCGAACGGATCGAGCGTCTCGAAGAAGAGAAGAAGGGCATCGCAGAAGACATTCGCGACGTTTACGCCGAGGCCAAGGCCGTCGGTTACGACCCGAAGATCATGCGCCAGATCGTCCGCCTGCGGAAGATGAAGCCCGATGATCGCAGCGAGCAGGAAATGGTGCTGGACACCTACAAGAACGCGTTGGGGATGGTCTGATCCTTCGCAGTGTGTTACGCGAGTGACACACTATAGGAGAATGACATGGCTGGTCCCTGGAAGGACGCACGCGGCATTATCGTAACCACCACCCCCACGATCGAGGGTCGACCTATCGAGAGCTATCTCGGTATCGTCACAGGTGAGGTGATTGTCGGCGCGAATTTGTTCCGCGACCTGTTCGCCAATATTCGCGATATCGTCGGCGGGCGGTCGGGCAGCTACGAGCGTATTCTTGCCGATGCACGCAAGCAGGCGATCGAGGAGTTGCAGGCCGAGTGCGGCGCATTGGGCGGCAATGCCGTGGTCGGGGTTGATCTCGATTACGAGGTTATCGGCGATACCGGATCGATGCTGATGGTGTCGGCAAGCGGTACGGCAGTGAAGCTGCCTGGCTAATCCAACACCCGGTTACCTAACTCGCGCCCGGCAGCATTTTGCCGAGCACCAGGACCAGAGCGACTGCCGTTCCGTTATGCATGGCGTGCAGCAACATCGCTGCCCACAGTCCGTATTGCACGCGGGCATAGCCGAACAATGCGCCGGCAATGAACTGCGGGACCACCAGCGGTAGCAGGATGAGCAGCGTACCCTCGGTGTAGTTGGTCAGATGGACCAGCGCGAAGGCAAGCGTCACGAGCCAGAAGATCACGGGAAAGCCTCGCGCGAACCAGGGAAAGGGTGGCCGCTGCCGAAGCAGGCGCAGTGCCGCGAACATGCCCGCGCCCATGATCAGTGCAGCGCCGATCGCCTTGAAATTGATGGCGGCGTCGGACCGCGTCGCATCCGTCATCGTGGCGGTGAAGATCACTGCGCCCATGATGAGCAGGGCGAGCCAATGGCCGGGCCGGCCGGACAGCCAGCTGCGAAAGGCGATCTCTTCCAGCAGCGGTGCGGCCAGGACGATCATGGCGATGACCGAAGGCGTGAGCGTGATTTCGTTCAGCGAGTTCGACGGAAATTCGAAACCCAGTGCCAGCGCGGTAACCGCCAGCACGCCCAAAACGCTCATCGCGGCGAAATCGACGATGTAGAGGCGCAGGACCCCTGCCAGTCCTTCATAACCGAAGCCCGTTGCCCGCTCGGGCAGGACCGGCCTACGCAGAAACGCCGCGAGCGGTGCCCGCTGCGCGGCAACGTTCGGCGTATCGGGGCGGGTTTCAGGCGAGCGAAGGGTTGAGGGAGGCATGGTCATGGGGCTATGCGCACCTCATAGAGATTCATCCACTTACAATTGGTGCACGCGACCCATGGCAGGCCATTCCAAATTCAAGAACATCATGCACCGCAAGGGTGCACAGGACAAGAAACGCTCCAACCTGTTCTCCAAGCTCAGCCGCGAGATCACGGTGGCGGCGAAAATGGGCACGCCCGACCCCGACATGAACCCGCGCCTGCGGCTGGCAGTCAACACGGCCAAGGCGCAGTCCATGCCCAAGGACAATATCCAGCGCGCGATCGACAAGGCCACGGCAGGTGACGACGATAATTACGAAGAAGTTCGCTACGAAGGCTACGGCCCCGGCGGCAGCGCGATCATTGTCGAGGCGCTGACCGACAACCGCAACCGTACCGCGACTGCAGTCCGCACCGCGTTTTCCAAGAACGGCGGCAATCTGGGCACTGAAGGTTCGGTGGCGCATGGGTTCGAGCGCCTGGGCTACATCGAATACGGCCCCGACGCGGGCAGCGAGGACAAGGTTCTCGAAGCCGCGATGGAAGCCGGCGCGGAAGACATCTCGTCGAGCGAAGACGGCCACGAGATCTGGACTGCTGCCGAAGACCTGCACCAGGTCTCGAGCGATCTGGAGAAGACCCTCGGCGAAGCCAAGGAAGTGAAGCTGGCGTGGAAGCCCAACCTGACGGTCGAGATGGACGAGAAGGGCGCCAACACCCTGCTCAAGCTGATCGACACGCTGGACGATGACGACGATGTCCAGACCGTGTGGGGCAATTACGAGATTTCCGACGAGGTGATGGCCAAGCTCGACGCGTGATCGTCCTCGGGCTCGACCCGTCGCTCAGCTGTACCGGCTGGGGCGTCATCCGTGTTGAGGGAAGCCGGCTGATCCACGTCGCCAACGGGCAGGTTCCTACGGCTGTGAAGGCCCCGATGGCCGAGCGTCTGGACCATCTCTACGCCGCGATTGCCGCGGTCGTCGCGGCCCATGCGCCGGACCGTGCGGCGGCGGAAGAGATCTTCGCGAACAAGAACGCGCAGTCGACGATCAAGCTTGCGCAGGCGCGCGGCGCCGTTCTGGCGGCCTGCGGGGCCAGCGGGCTTACGGTCAACGAGCATTCCGCGCGGCTGGTCAAGAAATCGGTCGTCGGAACGGGCGCTGCCGACAAGGTGCAGGTGCAGGCGATGCTGAAGATTCTGCTGCCGGGCGCACAGATTGCCGGAGCTGATGCCGCAGATGCGCTTGCAGTGGCGATTGCCGACGCGCATCTTACGCGGGGCTGACGAGCGAGGAAGCAAGGCTGTGTATCTGGTTGTTTTCCGCAATCGCAAGCGCGCCGATATCGATCAGGCGCGCTATGCCGAGGACGCCGTTCAGATGGAGCGACTGGCCGCCCGGCAACCCGGCTTCCTTTCCTTCAAATCCTATGCCGCCGATGATGGCGAGGTGGTGGCGATCTCCGAATGGGAGAGCCGCGCCGCAGCACAGGCGTGGCGCGCGGTCGCTGGCCATGCAGAAGTGCAGGCACGGGGACGCGAAGACTATTATGCCGAATACACGGTGCTCACATGCGACGATCCCGGAATTCGGCGCTGGCCCTGATGGCCCGGCTCCTCGCAAGTAAGCCTAAAGCCCGCTCACCGTTCTGGCCCTCTTAATGCTGTGCATTGCAAGAACCTTGTCACACGGGCGTGCTGTGGCATTGCGGCGCGCACGAAAACCGTCCTTCTCGTTTGTAAAAGAGCCAGCCCATCCATGACCATCCAGCTTTACGGCATACCCAATTGCGACACCGTGAAAAAGGCCCGCAAATGGTGCGACGCGAATGGCGTCGACTACGAATTTCACGACTACAAGAAGGAAGGCGTCGATCCCGAGAAGCTGGAGCGCTGGGCCGATACCTGCGGCTGGGAACCACTGCTGAACAGGCGCGGGACGACCTATCGTAAGCTGGACGATGCGGACAAGGCCGACATGGACCGCGAAAAGGCCCTTCGACTGCTGGCCGAGCATACCAGCATGATCAAACGTCCGATTGCCGAACACAAGGATGGCGCGCGGGTGCTTGTCGGCTTCAACGAAAGCGAGTGGGAGAACGCGTGGTGCTGAAACGTTTCACCGCTAGTCTTGCCTTGGCTGCCGCCGCGCTCGCGCCGCTTCCTGCGATGGCGCAGGACGATATGCTGGTCATCGCCCACCGTGGCGCCAGCGGCGAACGGCCGGAGCATACGCTGGCCGCCTATGAGCGCGCGATCGATCAGGGCGCCGACTTTATCGAGCCCGATCTGGTCGCGACGAAGGACATGGTCTTGGTCTCGCGTCACGAGAACGAGATCGGCGCGACGACCGATGTCGCTTCCCGCGAGGAATTTCGCGACCGCCGCCGCAGCAAGACGATCGATGGCGAGCTGGTATCCGGCTTTTTCGCGGAAGATTTCACTCTGGCAGAACTCAGGACGCTGCGCGCCAGAGAGCGGCTGCCCGCGATCCGTCCGGCCAATACCCGCTTCGATGGCCTGTATCAGGTGCCGACCTTCGCCGACATCGTGACGCTGGTACGCGCAAAGGAAGCCGAGACCGGACGCACGATCGGGATATACCCGGAACTCAAGCACCCGACTTTCCTTTTGCAGGACGCGGGTATCGATGTGGTCGACCTGCTGGTGGCCGAACTTCGCACCGCGGGTCTGGACGGTGCGGGAGATGCCATCTTCGTCCAGAGTTTCGAAGTCGGCGCGTTGCAGCGTCTCGACCGGATGCTGGATGTAAAACTTGTCCAGCTCGTAAAGGACGGGAGCGGACCTGCCGATGTGGCGGGTCTGGCCTATGCCGATATGCTTTCGCCTACTGGCCTCGCTGAAATCGCCGCCTATGCCGATGGGTTAGGCGCTCCCGTAAGTCTGCTGCTCGGCGCTGCCGGTACGCCTCAGCCTCTCATCGCGCAGGCGAAGGAAGCGGGCTTGCTCGTCCACGCCTGGACTGTCCGCAAGGAAAACGCGTTCCTTCCCGAGCAGCTGCGCGGGCGCGGCGGACCGGCGCAGACCGGCTGCGATGCATCGCTGTACGCCACGCTTGCCAGCAGCGGGATCGACGGCGTGTTTACCGACGATCCGATCCGCATGGTTTCGCCGGATCCAATCGGCAATCCGGTGTGCATGGGCGGCGGCTAGGCGGTACCGACGGACAGAATGTAATTTAGCGAGACATCGTCCGACAGGTGCAATCCTTTGCCCGGACGCCATGCAATTCCGCGCGGTTCGCCGACTTTCAGGCCGATATCTGTAAGCATGGCGACCAATTCGTCCGGCGTTACGAAATCGTCCCAGTGATGCGTTCCGGCAGGGATCGCTCCGCTCGTTTCTGCCGCTCCGACCAGAAGTATGCGGCTCGCCGCAGTCCGGTTGGGGGTGGAAAGGATCATCAGACCATCGGGCTTCAGCCGCTCGGCAAGGCCGCTCAGGAAGGCAGGCTTGTCTGAGACATGCTCAAGGACTTCCAGCGAGGTTACGAGGTCGAACTGCCCCAAATTCGCTTCCGCAAGCTCGCCCGCGCGGTAGTCGATATCCAGCCCGCTACCCTCCGCATGAGCCTGCGCCGCAGCAATGTTCTCGCGCGCTGCATCGAGACCGGTCACCTTTGCACCCATCCGCGCCAGCGGTTCGCAGAGCAGCCCCGCGCCGCATCCGACGTCGAGCGCGCTCTTGCCGGCTAGGGGCTGCGGGTCGCGCACATCGCCGCCCCAATGCGTGTCGATCGCCTCGCGCACGAAACGCAGGCGCACGGGATTAAGCTTGTGGAGCATGGCGGACGAGCCCTTCGGGTCCCACCAATCGGCCGCCAGCGCGCCGAAATGTGCGGCCTCGTCGGGGCGGATGGTGGCGCCTCCATTCACCCCTCCATTTTCGGGGCCTACAGAATTGCTTCGCGCTTCGTGTCTTGCATCGCTCATGCCTGCTTCGTAACAGCGCCGGGTTGCCCAGGATAGGGCCGACCAGCGGGAGTTCGACTTACTTTGGCGCGCATCGTGATGAAATTTGGTGGCACGTCGATGGCCGGGACCGAGCGCATACGCCGCGTCGCGCAGATCGTGCGCCGTCAGGCCGCGCCAAAGGCCGACGGCAGCTGCGACGAAGTGGTCGTCGTCGTTTCCGCGATGGCGGGCGAAACGGACCGCCTCGTCAATTTCGCGCGCGAGGCCCATGCGCTCTACGACCCCGCCGAATACGACGTCGTCGTTGCGAGCGGCGAGCAGGTGACATCGGGCCTGCTGGCGATGACCTTGCAGTCGATGGGCTGCAAGGCGCGCAGCTGGCTCGGCTGGCAATTGCCGGTCCGGACGGTGGAAGCGCATGCCAAGGCACGGGTCGAGCAGATCGACGCCGACGCGCTTCTCGCCTCCCTCGCCGAGGGTTCCATCGCGGTCATCCCCGGCTTCCAGGGGATCAGCCCCGAGGGCCGCATCACCACCATGGGCCGCGGCGGCAGCGACACCAGCGCGGTGGCCATTGCCGCTGCGGTGAAGGCCGACCGCTGCGACATCTACACCGATGTCGACGGCGTCTACACCACCGACCCCCGCATCGTCGCCCGCGCGCACAAGCTGAAGGCCGTGACCTACGAGGAAATGCTGGAGCTGGCCTCTGTCGGGGCGAAGGTCCTGCAGACACGGTCCGTGGGCCTTGCGATGAAGGAACAGGTCCGCGTCCAGGTCCTCTCCAGCTTTACCGACGAAGATTCTCCGCCGGCGGACGACCTGCCCGGCACGCTGATCGTATCCGACACCGAAATGGACGCGATCCTCGAAAGGAACGACATGGAACGCCAGCACGTCACCGGCATCGCCCACGACAAGAACGAGGCCAAGATCATCCTCACCCGCGTGCCCGACAAGCCGGGCGCCGTGGCCGAGATATTCGAGCCGCTGGCCGCCGCGTCGATCAATGTCGACATGATCATCCAGAACGTGGGCCGCGACAAGGGCGAGACCGACGTCACCTTCACCGTGCCACAGACCGACCTGCCCCGCGCGCAGGCCCTGCTGGAAGACCGGCGCGAGGCGATCGGCTTCAACCGCATCATCACCGACAACCACATCGCCAAGATCAGCGTGGTGGGCGTGGGCATGAAGAGCCATGCGGGCGTCGCCAGCACGATGTTCCGCAGCCTGTCGGACCGCGGGATCAACATCCAGGCCATCTCCACCAGCGAGATCAAGGTCAGCGTGATGATCGACGAGGACGAAACCGAACTCGCCGTCCGCCTGCTCCACACCGCCTACGGACTGGACGCGCCCGAAGAAGTCTGAGCGCGCGCCCCCTTCCCGGCATGAAGTTGACAATGTCGACACCGCGCTGCGGCGGGCAATCTCCTTTTTCCGTTACATTTCAAGACGCAAGGCCCGAACACGAAGTTGACACCTGGCAAAGTGCGCGCGCGAAAACGCCTGAACCCGGCTCGCCCGCGGAGGCGCAAGTCCGCCCCCCCGAAGCGACGCCGCACCCACCGCGAACCCGCGCCGGGGGCAGGTGTAGCGGGCGACAGGCGTGTAGGAAAATGCTTTGCTCGTTGAGGTTTGACGATAGAAGAAAGCCATGGGGGAAGTAGATCAGCCTGCGCTGGAAGAACTGATCGCGGAGGCCAAGGCTTCCGGCGGTGCCGAACTTGCGAATTATCAGACCTTCGTGTCCGACCTCGCCCGCGCGCTGGGTATGAAGCGGCCCGACATGGCGAAGGAGGAGACCCGGCTCAATGACTACGTTTACGAGCGTAACGTCATCTTCCGCCACGCGGGCGGCACTACCAGCACCGGGCGCATAGACTGTTATAAACGCGACTCCTTCATCCTCGAGGCGAAACAATCGGCCAAGCGCAAGAAAGCACGTGAAACCGAACAACTCCAGCTGGCCGGGATCGAAACCACGCAAAAGCTGGGCCATGCCAAGCGCGGCACGAAGACGTGGGACAAGGTGATGATCGCGGCCAAGCAGCAGGCGGAAAGCTATGCCCGTTCGCTGCCTGACGATCACGCTTACCCACCTTTCATCCTGGTTGCCGACATCGGAAACGTGATCGAAGTCTATGCCGATTTCAGCGGGCAGGGCCGCAATTACGCGCATTTTCCAGACCGGCAGAGCTATCGGCTATCGATGGACGACCTTCTCCTGCCGGAAGTGCAGGAAAGGCTGCGGGCCATCTGGACCGATCCGCACAGCCTTGATCCCGCACGCATCAGCGCCGAAGTTACCGAGGACATCGCGCAGCGCCTTGCCAAGATCGCCAAGAGTCTGGAGCGGCGATACGATCCCAAGGACATAGCCGAGTTTCTGATGCGCTGCCTCTTCACCATGTTCGCCGAGGACGTGGGACTGATCGATGAAACGGAGGAGGAAAAGCGCACCGGTGTCGGCCCGTTCGAGGCCATGCTGGAACGGATGGTCGACAAGCCCGACTATTTCCCTTCCGCATTGGAAAGCCTTTGGCGCACGATGGACAAGGGCGGCTACGCGGGCGAATTCGGCAGGCCATTGAAACGCTTCAACGGCTCGCTGTTCAAGACACGCACCGCGTTGAAACTGGAAGCCGACGACATTCGCGAGCTGTGGCTGGCGGCGAAAAAGGACTGGCAGGAAGTCGAGCCCGCCATCTTCGGCACGCTGCTCGAACGCGCACTGGCGGCGAAGGAGCGCGGCAAGCTCGGCGCGCATTTTACACCGCGCGTTTATGTCGAACGGCTGGTCGTGCCCACCATTATCGAGCCTCTGCGAGAGGATTGGGCCGAGGTCCAGCAACTGGCCGAAGACCTCACCCGTGCGGGCAAGCAGGACGCCGCGCTCGGGGCGGTGCGGGCCTTTCACCACCAGCTCTGCACCACGCGCGTGCTCGATCCGGCCTGCGGCACGGGCAATTTTCTCTATGTCAGCCTGGAACTGATGAAGCGGCTGGAGGGCGAAGTGCTCGATGCGCTGGAGGCGCTGGGGGACGACGAGGCGCGCTTTCTGCTCGACGGCGAAACGGTCAATCCGCGCCAGTTCTACGGTCTGGAAATCAACCCGCGCGCCGTGCCGATTGCCGACCTCGTGCTGTGGATCGGCTTCCTCAAATGGCAGCTGCGCACGGTCGAGGTGAAGGACCTGCCCGAACCGATCCTGCACGCCTATGGCACGATCAGGCATCAGGACGCGCTGCTCGCCTATGACAGCATGGAGATGCTGAGGGACGAGGACGGCAAGCCGCTCAGCCGCTGGGACGGCGAGACGATGAAGCTGCATCCCATCACGGGCGAGGAAATCCCTGATCCCGACGCCAGACAAGAGCTGTACGAATATGTGAACCCGCGCCGCGCCGACTGGCCGGAGGTGGAGTTCATCGTCGGCAATCCGCCCTTTATCGGCGGCAAGGACATGCGCGCCGAACTGGGCGATGGCTATGCCGAGGCCGCGTGGAAAGTCCGCAAGGATGTGCCCGGCGGCGCGGATTTCGTGATGCATTTCTGGCACGAGGCGGCCACCCGCCTGCTCGCCAAGCCGCCCAAGGGTGCAAAGGGCGAGAACCCGCTGCGCCGCTTCGGCTTCATCACCACTAATTCGATCACCCAGACCTTCAGTCGCCGCGTGGTGGAGCGGCACATGAACGCCAAGCTGCCGCTAAGCCTCGTCTATGCCATTCCCGACCACCCCTGGCTCAAGGCGAGCGACAAGGCGGCGGTGCGCATCGCCATGACCGTCGCCGTGCGCGGTGAGCGGCAGGGCAAGCTGGCGGAAGTGGTGCACGAGAGCGGGTTGAACACCGATACGCCCGAGGTGCGGCTGGAGGTGGATGAGGGGAAGATCACGAGCAAGCTCAAGTTGGGGGCCAATCTAGCGATCTTACAACCACTTCTTGCCAATGAGAGTTTTGCTTATCGCGGCGTACAGGTGATCGGGAGCGGCTTTATAGTCGAGCCGAGAAAAGCGAGGTCGCTAGGCTTGGGTAGCATTGAAGGATTGCAGGCTCATATCAAAGAATATCGAAATGGCCGTGATCTAACCTCAGCACCTCGCGGAGTGATGGTGATCGATCTTTTCGGCGTTCCCTTGGATGAAGCGCAGGCGAAATTTCCAGCCGTTTTTCAGCACATACTCGAAAATGTTAAGCCGGAGCGCGACCTCAACAACAGGAAATCATATCGCGATAACTGGTGGGTATTTGGGGAACCTCGTGCAGACCTGCGGCCTGCTTTGGAAAATCTTCCGAAGTACGTAGCGACTGTGGAAACAGTCAAACATCGCTTTTTCCAAAAGCTTGACGCCGAGGTGATGCCTGACAACCGCCTCGTTGTGATTGCGATCAACCGGTCCGACAAAATGGCAATTCTCGCGTCCCGCATCCACGTTTGCCATTCGCTAGCCGTGAGCGGAGTTTTGGAAGACCGCCCAATCTATACAAAAACTTCGGCGTTCGATCCCTTCCCCTTCCCCGTCCTCACTGACTCCCAATCCGCCAAGCTCGACCAGCTCGGCGAGCGGCTCGATGCTTTTCGCAAGGAGCGGCTAGAGAGCCACGACTTCCTTACCATGACCGACATGTACAATGTGCTCGAGCGCTTGCGCGAGCTGGAGGAGGGCGTGGGCGAGCCGTTCAGCCAGAAGGAGCGGGATATTCACGAGGCCGGGCTGATCTCGGTGCTCAAGGATATTCATGACGATATCGACCGAGAAGTTTTTGCCGCCTATGGCTGGGAAGACCTTGGCGCGCGACTGGTCGGCCGCCCTGGCGCGACCACGCCCAGCCCGCACAAGTCAGCAGATCAGGAAGCCGCCGAGGAGGAATTGCTCACGCGGCTTGTGGCGCTCAACCAGGAGCGCGCGGCGGAGGAAAAGCGCGGCCTCGTGCGCTGGCTGCGCCCCGAATACCAGAAGCCGCGTCTTGCCCACAAGGTGAAGGGGCAGGACGATCTCGACATCGAACTGGACGCTGCCTTACTTGGGGCAGGCGTGGTCGAAGAACGCACTTGGCCCAAGGTTGAACGGGAGCAATTCGCCGTCATGCGCGATGCGCTGGCGGAAGCGGAGGCTCCCCTGCCAGCGGACGCGCTCTCTGCCCTGTTCAAGGGCCGCAACACACCCACGCGCAAGGCCCGCGTGGCGCATGTCCTCGAAATCATGGCCGATATGGGCGGCGCACGAGAAACCGGCGGGGCATATTTCCTGGCGCGGTGAGCCCTAACTCCCCGAAATCTCCCCGCCCACCGGTGCGGCGGCTCTCAGCGTTTCGACCAGCGCCTGTCCGGCGGCCATCGCGGCTTCGTCGTCGCCTGCCTCCAGGGCGTCGCGGATGGACTGGACGTCTTCGCGCGCGGCTTCGACCAGCGGGGCGGGCAGGGTGCGCTCGTTGGCGTCGAGATAGCTTGCCATCCGGTCCACCACCACGCCGCGGTCATCGGTGCTGAATGTGGGGCTGGCCAGTTCGCGGGCGATCAGTCCGGCGCCCGATATGGCCTGGTTGATCTCGGTCGCGTCTTCGGAAATGCCGTAAGGGTCGCCGCCGGCGGTCGTCGCCGCCTCCGGCTCTCCGGCAGGATCGGTTTCGGGGGCCGGCTCGGCCGAGCAAGCAGCCAGCGACAGCGCGCCGAGAGTGATGGTGAAAATTGTGGTGGAACGGGTGCGACCGAAAGGGAAATGCGTCATCGGATGTCCTTGATTTTTCAAGCTGTGTGTCTCTGAACGCATGAGTGACCCTGCGTATCCGGCGCGGTGACTCTTGCTCCCGCATCGCCCACGCCCTAACCGCTTCTTCATGAACACTTACCCCAGATCCCACGCGCTGATGCAGCGTGGACGAGACTTCCTTGGCTGCGACCATGCCGTTCTGTGCGGCGCGATGAGCTGGGTTTCCGAACGCAATCTGGTCTCGGCCATTTCCAATGCCGGCGGCTTTGGCGTGATTGCCTGCGGGGCGATGACGCCCGAGCTGCTGGATGCCGAGATCGCCGCCACGAAAGCGCTGACGGACAGGCCATTTGGCGTGAACCTCATCACCATGCACCCCGACCTGATGGACCTGATCGACGTCTGCGCGCAGCACGGCGTCACCCATGTCGTGCTGGCAGGCGGTATCCCGCCCAAGGGCAGCGTCGAGAAGATCAAAGAGGGCGGGGCGAAGGTCATCGTCTTTGCCCCCACGCTGGCGCTGGCGAAGAAGCTGCTGCGGTCCGGCGGCGATGCGCTCGTGATCGAGGGGATGGAAGCAGGCGGCCATATCGGGCCTGTCTCTACCAGCGTGCTGGCGCAGGAATTCCTGCCTGCTCTGTCCGAAGACCACCTCGTCTTCGTCGCCGGCGGCATCGGCCGGGGCGAGGCGATTGCAGGCTATCTGGAAATGGGCGCGGTCGGCGTGCAGCTGGGCACGCGCTTTGCCTGCGCCAGCGAAAGCATCGCGCACGAGAATTTCAAGAAGGCGTTCTTCCGCGCCAATGCGCGCGATGCGGTGGCTTCTGTACAGGTCGATCCGCGCCTGCCGGTGATCCCCGTGCGCGCGCTGAAGAACAAGGGCACAGAGGAATTCACTGCCAAGCAGCGCGAAGTCGCGGGCCTTGTGGATACCGAAGGCCTCGAGATGATGGAGGCGCAGCTTCAGATCGAGCATTACTGGGCAGGGGCCCTTCGCCGCGCGGTGATCGACGGCGATGTCGAGAACGGCAGCCTGATGGCGGGGCAGAGCGTCGGCATGGTCAAGGAAGAGGAGCCGGTGGCGACGATCATGACCAGCCTCATGGACCAGTGCGAAGAGGCTCTGGGCAAGCGGTGACGGGCGCGCTGATCCTGCGTCTCGCCTGCGCCGACAGGCCGGGCATCACGGCGCGTGTCACCTCGTTCCTGTTCGAGCGCGGCGGCAACGTGCTGGAAGCGCAGCAATTCAACGATCAGTCGAGCGGCAGTTTCTTCATGCGGGTCGAGTTCGATCCGGGCGACCATGATGCGGACACGCTCCGCCGCGACTTCGCAGGCGTGGCAGACGAATACGCGATGGAGTGGAAGCTGGTCCGCCGCGACCGCCCGCGCCGCGTGATGTTGATGGTCAGCAAGTTCGACCACTGCCTGGCCGACCTGCTGTATCGGTGGCGCATCGGGGAGCTGGCAATCGACGCCGGTTGCGATCGTCTCCAACCATCCGCGCGAGGCGGTGACCCACACGCAGATTGGCGACATCCCGTTCCATCACTTGCCCGTAACGCAAGGCACGAAGCGGGGCAGGAAGCTGATGTGCGCCGCATTGCCGAAGAGAGCGGCGCGGAACTGGTCGTGCTGGCGCGCTACATGCAGATCCTGTCGGACGAACAGGCGGCGCATTTTGCAGGCCGGTGCATCAATATCCACCACTCCTTCCTGCCCGGCTTCAAGGGCGCGAAGCCCTATCATCAGGCGCACGCGCGCGGGGTCAAGATGATTGGCGCAACGGCGCATTACGTGACCACCGATCTCGACGAAGGGCCGATCATCCATCAGGACGTCGAGGCGATCACCCATGCCGACACGCCCGAGGAACTGGTCCGCAAGGGCCGCGATATCGAACGCCGCGTGCTGGCCGAAGCGGTAAGGCTGCATGTCGAGGAGCGCGTTGTTCTCAACGGCGCGCGGACTGTCGTATTCTAGGAGGAACACCAATGAGCGGGATCGATCTTTCAGGACGCGTGGCGCTGGTGACGGGGGCATCGTCCGGCTTTGGCGATCGGTTTGCCCGCGTGCTGGCCGCACACGGCGCGAAGGTCGTGCTGGCCGCGCGGCGGGTGGACCGGCTGGAGGCGCTGGCCGACGAGCTTGGCCGCGAGAATGCGTTGCCGGTGGCGATGGACGCGGCCGATGCCGAAGCTCTGGTGGCGGCGGTCGAGACAGGCGAGCAGGCGTTCGGCACGATCGACATCCTCGTCAACAATGCCGGTATTCCCGACGCCCAGCGCGCGCACAAGATGAGCCTGGAACTGACCGACCGCGTGCTCGACGTGAACCTGCGTGCGCCGTGGGTGCTCAGCTGCGAGGTCGCCCGGCGGCTGATGGCGGCGAAGAAGCCCGGCCGGATCGTCAACATCTCCAGCGTGGCGCATTACCGCTACGATGGCGGCGGCGCAGCGCTCTATGCCGTGACCAAGACCGCGCTCGCCCGGATGACGGAGGCGCTGAGCGTCGAGTGGGCCTATGCGAACATCAACGTCAACGCGATCTGCCCCGGCATGTTCGTGACCGAGATGACCGACGGCATGTTCGAACGCATCGGCGACCCGAGGCCGGGCCTGGCGCGGCAACGCGTGCCCGAAGTCGAACAGATGGACAGCACCCTGCTCTACCTGGTCAACCCAGCCAGCGAATGCGTCACCGGCGCGGTGATCAAGGTGGATGACGGGCAAAGCGCGCGGGGGCGGATCCGCTAAAGCCAGCCAGCCTCGCGCGCCGCCGCAACATTGGCGCGGCTGACCGGTACGCGCGTTCCATCGACCAATTCCAGTTCGACGTTGCGCCCCTTTTTTCGGGCTGTCCTGACGGCATCGTGCGCAACCCACCATGATCGGTGAACCTGCATTCCTTCCCGGCCCTGCATCGCGGCAATGGCATCGCGCAGCGGCAAGAGCAGCATCTCCTGTCCTTCGGCAGAAAGGGCGATGGTATAATGGTCTTCCACGCGCAGGGCATGGATCGGGCCAAATCCGGGCGGCAGCATGGCCGCAAGGTCCGCAGCGGGATCAATCCGCAGGCCCGGAGCTGTGGTAGAGGCTGCGCGCACTCCATCGCCGCGGCGAAAGCGGTTCCAGGGGCGGAGATACATCAGGAAGAACACCGTCCAGATGATGCAGGCCACGATGCCGATCTGGACGAACAGGCCCAGCGTGACGGTTTCCAGCCCGCCCGCGAGCATCGCAATGGACATCGTGACAATCACTGTCAGGGCCGGAATGGAGAAAAGATAAGCCATGGCGGGGTGAAGGCCCAGGGCGCGCACGACCTGGCGCGCCGCGAGAAGCAGAAGCTGCAATACGATGAAGGCGGCCAGCAATCCCCCGACCCAGTACGCCAGGCGTTGGCCGAACGCCAGATCGCCGGTGCCAAATCCGCCGAACATCGCGATTATCGCGCCGATGGCAATGATGATCAAGGCTTCGCCCCACGGCGCGCCGCCGGGTTCCTCCACCACGTTTCCGCTCATTGCCGGGCTGACCTTCCGCGCAGCCGCGAACCCGTTCGCCCATTTGCGCATCGGGCGTTGTCACAGGGATGACGGATTGCAAACATGATGGGCGAACCTAGCGATCCAGTTCCGGAGTGCCAAGTATGAGCCAATCCAATCAAACCGCCGCCAACGGACGCAAATGGCTGCCCCTTGTCGTGCTGGCCGGGATCACCGCTGCCATTACCGCGCTGTTTACGGTTGCCGCGCAGATGAGCGGTGGGTTTGCCTCGAGCGAGGCCATGAAGGCCGCCGCACAGGATGGCTGGATCGGCTGGCCGATCGCCATCCATCTCGCTACCGCCATTCCTGCGTTGCTGATCGGTCCGATCATTCTCTGGCGGCGCAAGGGGGATGCGGGGCATCGGCTGCTGGGCCGCGTATGGGTCGCCCTGATGCTGACGACCGCCATCGCCAGCGCGTTCATCCGTACGCCGGGGGCGGGTGTTTTCGGAAGCGGGTTCAGCTTCATCCATATCTTCACGATCTGGACATTGGGCAGTGTCCCGCTGGCCATTTTCGCCATTCGCAAGGGTGACGTGAAGGCGCACCAGAACGCGATGACCGGCCTCTATATCGGTCTGTGCCTGGCGGGCCTGTCCACCCTTGTGCCCGGGCGATTGATGAACAATTGGGTCTTTGGCTGAGACTTGCAAAACCCGGCCCTTACCAAGGGCCAGATTCTTGCGCGCTCCGATAGCCGGACCTTACAGCTTGGCTCGCATCCGCTTGGCGCGGGCAGCGGGGCTGGGGTGCGTCTTCAGCCAGGGCAGTCCGGTATCGCCGCCCATCTCGGCCAGCTTGTCGAGCGCGGATGCGGTTGCCGCCGCGTCGTAGCGTTTTTCCTTCATGAAATCGAAGGCGTAATCGTCAGCCTCTTTCTCGTGCTTTTGCGAGTGCTGCGCGCTCACCACGTCGCCGAACAGCGCCCCCAGTTCGGAGCGCGCGATCCGGCCTGCCTTGCCCCCGGCGGCATCGGCGATACCGAAAGCGGCATCTTTTTGCAGGGCGCCTTCCATGCGTTTCCTGGTGTGGCCCAGCTGCACATGGCCGATCTCGTGACCGATCACGTAGCGGATCTCGTCATCGGTGAAGCGGTCCATCAGGCCGGCAAAGATACGGATCGTCCCGTCTGCCATGGCAAAGGCGTTCACATCCCGAACGAGATACGCCTTGATGTCGAGGTCGAGGCCGTCATGGTTTTCCAGACCCTGCGAGAGGGTGGCGAGACGCGAGCCATAGGGGTCGTCGGGTCCGGCAACCGGATTCTGCCGATCCATTTCCGCAGCCATCTGGCCAAACGCGCTCATCATGTCTGCGTCGGAGAAGGCGGCTGCATCCACGACCTTCTTGCCGGCATCGAGAATTTTGCCAATGCTGAACTGCGCCTGCGCAGGAGCGGCGATGCTCATGCCGCCAATGATTGCGCCCATTGAAAGCACTTGTCGACGCGACACGGTCTGGTTGCTGGTTTCGCAGCTCATTATCTCGATCCCCCCAATTAGAATACCCGCACCTGTTAAACAGCAAGCAGACGAAAAAATAAAGCGTGTTTCGGGCAATCGCCGACCATGCCCCGCCGGATGGTTTTCTTCCTTCAGCTGCCTGCGTTTTCCATCGCCTTGTCCTCGTTCGCGCGGGCGATCACGTATTCGCGGATTGCGTCCATTTCTTCCTTGCTCAGGGACTCGGCGAAGCTGGCCATGCCGTTGTCTTTGAGCATTCCGTCATGGACCACGCTGAGCCATGCGGCCTTGTTGCCCAGTGTGCCGCTGCGGCGAAGGTCGGGCAGGACAGTCGAACCGACCGCGCCCGGTGCGTGGCATACGGCGCAATAGCGGGCGTATTTTTCCTTGCCGAGCGCAATCACTTCGGGCGTGGCCCGCGACGGCGGCGGGTCGAGCGGTAGGTCGGCAAGAGCCATTTCCGCCGGCAGCGCGCCCTTTGCGCCCAGCTTGAACACCAGCAGGCGCGATACGTTGCGCACCGGTGCCTTGGCCTTCATCAGGTCGCCATCGACGCTCAGCGCATAGGCGCCGCCCCATCCGGCCAGCACGGCGACATATTGCTCCCCGTCCACGGTGTAGGTGACGGGCGGGGCGACGATGCCGGTCTGTGCGGCGAAGCTCCACAGCTCCTCGCCGGAGGCTGCGTTGAACGCCTTGAAGTCGCTGCCTGCTGTGCCCTGGAACACCAGGCCGCCGCCGGTTGCCAGCAGGCCGCCATTCCACGGGCCGTCGTGTTCGACCGTCCAGCGGGCTTTCTTCGCCACCGGATCCCACGCGACCAGCATGCCGCGCAGCGTGCCGGCCGACTTCCTTGCGGAAGCCCAGATCGGGCGGCAGGTCGCCTGCGCCAAGGTCGAAGCCCACGTTGAAACCGCGGGCGCGGTCGGGCTTCCAGTTGGCTTGCGGGGCGTAGACCATGCCCGCTTCGAAGGCGGGGATGTAGACGAGGTTTTCGCCCGGATGGATAGGCCATCGGATGCCAGTTGTGGCCGCCCAGCGCGCCCGGCGTCACCACGCGGGCTGGCCGGTCTTGTCGATGCGGGTTTCGGGGTTCTCGATCGGGCGGCCGGTTTCGTCGATGCCGGTCGCCCAGTTGACGGTCGACATAGGGATCGCCGCTGATGAATTCGCCCGTCGCGCGGTCGAGCACGTAGAAGAAGCCGTTCTTGGGCGCCTGCATCAGCACCTGACGTTCCCGCCCGTCGATTTCCATGTCCGCCAGCATGATGTGCTGCGTGGCGGTGAAGTCCCATGTTTCGCCCGGCGTGGTCTGGTAATGCCAGACATATTCGCCGGTCGACGGGCCGGATGGCGACGATGCTGGAAAGATAGAGATTGTCGCCTTCGCCCGTCCCGTCCTCGCCGGGGCTGCGATAGGCGCGGTTCCACGGGCTACCGTTGCCGACGCCGATATACATGAGGTCGAGATCGGGATCGTAGGCCATCGCGTCCCACACGGTGCCGCCGCCGCCGATGCCGTCCTCTCCGGTCAGCGTGTCGCCGCTCCATGTCGGCGGCAGCGTCCTGCAGATATTCGGGCGCAGCTATCGTCTTCCGTCGCCATCGGGCACGGTGTAGAAGCGCCACACTTCCTCGCCGTTCACCGCGTCATAGGCGGCGACATAGCCGCGCACGCCGAACTCCGCGCCGCCATTGCCGATGATGACCTTGCCATCGATCACGCGCGGCGCGCCGGTGATGGTGTAGCTCTTGGTCTGGTCGACGGTGACCGTTTCCCAGATCACCTCGCCGGTATCGCGATCAAGCGCGATCAGCCGCCCGTCCAGCGTGCCGAGGAACAGCCGGTCGCCCCATGCGGCAAGCGCCGCGGTTCACCATGTCGCAGCAGGCCTTCACCGCGGTCTCGCCGGGAACTTCGGGATCGATATGCCCACAGCGGCTCGCCGGTGGCGGCGTCGTAGGCCTTCACCTTGCTCCATGCGGTGGTGAGATACAGCTTGCCGTCCATCACCAGCGGCGTGGCTTCCTGCCCGCGCGCGGTGTCCATATCGGCAGACCATGCAAGGCCGAGTTCGCCCGACATTCTCCGTCGTTGATCTGGGCGAGGGGGGAGAAGCGCTGTTCTTCGTAATTGCGGCCGTAGGAAATCCAGTTGGCCCCGTCGGCCTGCGCATTCAGCAGCCTTGCCCCGTCGATCCCGCCATTCGCCGCCGGATCATATCCCTCGCCGCACGAGCCGAGGGCCAAAGGCAGTGTCAGTGCGGCCAGCGCCGCGAGCGCGATGCGCTTCATTGTGTTCCCCTCCCGGAAAGCCGACTTTTTCGGTCGCTGCTTGAAACCTATCCTGCCGTGTCCTGCGCCGCGTGTCTATCGCCAAAGGGATAGCTTGTGCGCGGTGGCCCAGCGGCTAAGTTGGGCGTAACAGTTAGCTATTCCCACCTTTTCAAAAGGACCGTCCATCATGTGCAAAGAGACCGGCAACACTTCGACGCCCGATACCGACTGGTATCGCAGCCCTGTCAGCAGGCGGCAGTTCGCGGCCGGATCGGGTGCGCTCGCCCTTGCCGCATGCACCGGTATGGGCGTGGATGGCGAAGCCGGGATGGCAGGCGGCCTTTCCGAAAATACGGTCGTCATCGACACGCCCGATGGCGATGCCGATGCGGTCTTCATCCATCCGGCCAGCGGCGCACATCCCGCCATCGTTTTCTGGCCCGACATTGCCGGCGTGCGCGAGGCGAACAGGATGATGGCCCGCCGCGTGGCGGCAGAGGGATATGCCGTCCTGCTGGTCAATCCCTATTACCGCGACGTGACAGGCGAACAGTTTGCCGATTTCGCTTCCTTCCGCGCAGATGGCGGCTTCGGAAAAGTCGGTCCGTGGCGGGACAAGCTCAGCAGCCAGGCCGTGATGCGTGACGCCGCTGCGCTCGTCGGCTGGCTCGATGGCCAGGAAAGCGTCGACACGGCCCGCGGTGTCGGGTCGGAGGGGTATTGCATGGGCGGGCCGTTCACCGTCTACAGTGCCTCCGCCGTGCCGGGCCGCGTGAAAGCCGCCGCCAGCTTCCACGGCGGAGGCTTGGTGCGCGAAGACGACCAGAGCCCGCACAAGCTGCTCTCCGGAACACCGCAGACGTCGTACCTGTTTGCCATCGCCAAGAACGACGATGCGGAATCGCCCGAGGACAAGACGATGCTTCGCGGCGCAGCGGACGCCGCCAATGTGCGCGCGGACGTCGACGTCTATGCCGGCGATCACGGTTGGACCGTCCCCGACAGCCCCGCCTATGACCGGGAGGCGGCAGAACGCGCCTATGCCGCCAAGATCGCACTCTACGCAGCGGCGCTTTGAGGTAACTGGCAGGGCGGGTCGCCTCCTTGGCGGGTGCCGTCCCCTCGTCTAGTCTGCCTGCAACATTACAGAAGGCTTGTTCATGGAACTGATACTGCTCGGATTGCTGCTGGCTCTGCTGGTCGTCTTCATCATGTCTGCCGTGACCGTGGTGCGGCAAGGCTTCGTCTACACGATCGAGCGGTTCGGCAAGTTTACCAAGGCCGCCGATCCGGGCCTGACGTCTGATCGTGCCGTTCATCGAGCGGGTCGGCCACAAGATCAACATGATGGAGCAGGTGCTCGACATTCCTGGCCAGGAAATCATCACCGCCGACAACGCCATGGTCGGCGTGGATGCGGTCGTTTTCTTCCAGGTGCTGGACGCGCCGAAGGCAGCATATGAAGTCAGCGGCCTGCAGAACGCCATCATGGCGCTTACCACCACCAACCTGCGCACCGTGATGGGCAGCATGGATCTCGACGAAACCCTGTCGAAGCGGGACGAGATCAATGCCCGCCTGCTTTCGGTGGTCGACCACGCGACCTCGCCGTGGGGCATCAAGATCACCCGCGTCGAGATCAAGGATATTCGCCCGCCATTGGACATCAGCGAGGCAATGGCCCGCCAGATGAAGGCGGAGCGCCTGAAGCGTGCCGAAATCCTCGAGGCGGAAGGTGACAAGACAAGCTCGATCCTGCGTGCAGAAGGCCGCAAGCAATCCGCCATCCTTCAGGCAGAAGGCAACCGCGAGGCACAGTTCCGCGACGCCGAAGCCCGCGAACGTGCCGCCGAGGCAGAGGCCAAGGCGACGCAAATGGTGTCCGACGCTATCGCAAGCTCCGGCAGCCAGGCGATCAACTACTTCATCGCGCAGGAATATACCAAGGCCGTGGGCAAATTCGCCGACAGCCCCAATGCGAAGACCATCCTGTTCCCGGTGGAGGCGACGCAGCTTATCGGCTCGCTCGGCGGGATCGGCGAACTGGTGAAGGATGCCATTGGCGAGGGCAGTGTCGCGGTACCGGACCCGAGTGCCGCATCCGGCACACCGCTCCCCAAGGGGCGCGCCAAGGTTCCCGCCAGAGCCAGCGTTCCGCGCACGGGCGACGGGAAGTAGGCCGCCCCGATGCTTGACGGGATCGAGCCGTACTGGATCTGGGTTGCCATCGGACTTGCGCTGGCGATTACCGAAATTCTGGTTCCGGGCGTCTTCCTGATCTGGCTGGCCGTGGCAGCGGTCGCGACCGGCCTGTTGACCTTCCTGTTCGGGCTGCCGCTCTCGCTGCAGGTCGTCCAGTTCGTCGCAATATCGCTTATCGCTGTCTACAGCGCACGCCGTTTCCTGCGCGACAAGCCGATTTCCAGCAGCGACCCGCTTCTCAACAACCGGATGGGGCGGCTGGTCGGCGAAACCGCGGTCATTACCCAGGCCATCGTCCATGGCACAGGCCGCGTCCATCTGGGCGATAGCGACTGGACCGTGCGCGGCCCCGAAATGGCCGCTGGCGAGCGCGTACGGATTACCGGCAATGAAGGGTCGGTATTGATTGTCGAACCGCTTACGCTTCTGTCCGACGAGGGCACGCAGCCTGCGGCAGACTAAGCGGCGCGGGGAAGAGGTTGCCTCTTAGCTCTTGCCGGCATCCGCCAGCTTGTCCGAAAACCGGCCGTGCTTGCGATAGCGCGTCATCCAGCGATCGAGATAGAGGCCCAGCGGCGCCGGTTCGATCCCGAACGCCTTGAACCCGGGCAGGTCGCCCGAAACCGTGCTTCCCTGCTTCAGCAGCGTCCACTGATCCGTGCCCATCGGCGTTCCGGGCAGGGCTGCGAATATGCCGGAAACGGCGTCGGGCATCGGAATGAAGGTGCGCTTGCGGCGCTGGCCTGCGGCAATCTGCTCGTTGATGTCCATCATCGTCAGCTTTTCCGGGCCGCCCAGCTCGTAAGTCTTTCCGCCATGCTTCGCCGGGTTTTCGGCCGCGAGGGCAACTGCCTCGGCGCAGTCGTCGACATGGACCAGCTGCAGCTCGGCATCCGGGCCGAAGACAGGCAGGGCGGGCATCATCTGGATCAGCCCTGCGAACATGTTGAGGAAATTGTCGTCCTCGCCAAAGATGATCGACGGGCGCAGCACGGTCGCCGCCGGAAACGCTTCGAGCACCAGCTTTTCGCCCAGTGCCTTGGCCTTCCCGTATTCGGTCGGGCTTTCCAGATCGGCGCCGATGGCGCTCACCTGCACCATCGCCGACGCGCCCTCGTCCGCAGCTGCGCGCGCGATCGTGCCGGCAGCCTCGCCCATCAGCTTTTTCAGATTGCCTTCGAAAGATCCGACCAGGTTCACCACCACATCGGACCCCTGCACGCAGGCGCGCACACTGCGTTCGTCGAGGATGTTGCACCGTGCAAACTGCAGCTGACCCAGATTGGCCAGCGGCTTGAGCGAGAACGCAGTCTCGGGATTGCGCGCCGCAATCCGCAGCCGCGCACCGCGCGACAGGAGGGCCTGCGCGACATGCGTTCCGAAGAAACCGCTGCCCCCGAAAACGGTGACAAGCTTGCCGGAAAGCGGGCTGGAGGAAGGCATGATCGTGATCCTGAGCGGTTAAATATGCGTGTTGCTGGCGCTCTGCCTCAACCGCATTGCCAGAGCAACCGTTCCCCGCAGGGCCAAGCTGTCTGCGGCCATGCAACAATGCCGTGTTGACCAACCCCCAACCCTTCGCTAACTGCCCGCGCCTACCCCGGCGAAACCGCATCCGATGACGGTAACGCCTGTAGAGTGCCCAGATGGCGGAATTGGTAGACGCGCATGCTTCAGGTGCATGTATCCGTGAGGGTGTGGAGGTTCGAGTCCTCTTCTGGGCACCACCTCCGGTCAAGACGGCAAGATTCCCCCTCCAAGCGGGGGAGCCCCTTCGCCAGTCCCCGTTCCAGTACTGATTTCGAGCCTATGATCGTGACGCGGTCCTTCGATACTCTTACCTCGGATACCAGCATCCGCAGGTAGGCGCTTCGCAGGGCGCTGTCTTCATCGCTTGGCCGAAAGTTGCTGCGAGAATTTATCCAGCACGGCAGGAGTGATCTTTCTAGAGCCTCGTGCAAGCTGGCTTTCCAGCACATCGATGCGGGACGTGATTGCCGCAACCGCTTCGCGGTTATCACTCAACCGCTGAGCGAACTCGGGATCGCTGGGCTTCATGATACCCTCTTCGATTAAGCCGAGCAGGCGGTCGATAGCTGTACGCCTCCTGGTGCGCTCCGCATTGGCCTGGGTGAGCTCCTGCTCCAGACGCCGCCGTTTATCGTCGGACAGTTCCAAGACTTCCTTTAGAAGCTCTTCCAGACGCCCGCGCCCGAGCAAGCGCTTCTCAACGGCGCTAAAGACGGCCTCGTCGAGCTTCTCGCGCCTAACGTTCGGACAGGTGCAGCGTTGTCCAACGTTTGTCCGCTCATTGCACTTGTAGTAATAATATTTCTTCTTCGACTTCGACGTTCCTGAGCCGATCGTCATTCCGGCACCGCAATCTGGCATGCCGCATTTCGCGAGCCCGGTCAGAAGCGTGGTTCCGGCGGCTGCATGAGGTGCCATGCGCAGCGGACTGCGGGAGGCGCGCAATGCGACGCGTTCAAACTGATCGCGGTCGATGATCTTAGAGCAAGGGACGGCGATCCAGTCCTCGCGTTCGGGGATGATCCATCCGTCGTCGGCAGTTTTGTCGTAATACACCCCGGTGTATGTTTCGCGCGAAAGGATGCCAGCGAGGTTGCCATTGGAAAACTTCGCACCGCGAGAAGTGGTGCCGCGATCATTCAGCGTCTTCACGATCCAGCGACCGCCGCGACCTTGGTCAGCCCAGTCGAAGATCTCACGAACGACCATGGCCTCGTCATCGACAATGGCCAGCTTCATGCGGTCTTTCTTGCCGTCGGAGTGAGCGACGAAAGTCCGATAGCCGAAGGGGACCGGGCCACCATTGTAGTAACCCTTCCTGGCGTTGTCGCGGCGGCTCTTGCGGGTATAGATCGCATCGTCGATCGCGCGCTGTTCGTCGACCATGGCGGTAATGGTCTGCCCCATGCGCTTGGTTCGACCCTCACCGAAGTTCTCGGTGACCGAGACCATCTCGACGCCGCATTCGGCGAGCTCGTGGATGGTGTTCAAGAAAAAGCGGGTGTTTCGAGCAAAACGCGCCTGGCGGTAAATCAGGACGATCTGAACGGGGCGCTAGACACTTATCGCCTCGGCGATCATCTGGTTGAACTGGGTCGCTTGCTGAGTGTCCCGCTGAGACCGCTATCGACAAATTCCCGAACGATATCGATGTCGTTGCGAGCGGCATACTCCTTGGCCGCGTAGCGCTGGGCGTCGATCGACTGCGCATTCCCGTCTTCGTTGTCGACACTAAGGCGCAGATAGAGAAAAGCCTTTGGCCTTGTGGCTTTCGAACACTGGGGCTTGCTCATCATCCATCCTCTTCGAAAAGCGTGGCAATCTCCGGGCCGAGCGCATCGAGGACCATATGAATCTCATAGCTCGTGATTGGCAAGTCTAAGGGTAGATCGCTATAGACAGGGGCACGCCGAACGGCGCCTCGCCGCTGTGAAGCGAGCGAAGCGCCGTCTTTTACCGTTCTACCACGAAAGCCGGACATAAAGTTGGTCCGAGAAACTCGGACTTTATTCCACGGTATCCAGTTCGAAGTAGATACGGATTTGCTTGATGAAGGCCTCAGCCGCTTCTTCGCGCTGCATCGGCGTCATGCCCGCCGGGTTCGGCAGACGAAGGCGATGCACGTCGTCGCCGAGCACTTCCAACGCACCCACCGGCTCATCATCGTGACCCATGATCGGTGTGCTGTGGACCGGTTCCAGCGGGTCTGATTTCGGACTTGCTGACGTGCCTTCATCCTGCGCGAGTTCGAGCGCTTCGAGCAACTCGTTGCGCTTCAGCGAAACGCCTTCGCTAGTCAGGACTTCCATCCTGTCTATCACGGCTTCCCGTTCGTCAGCCGAAGCAGATTTCATGAACTGTGCGAATTTGACGCACAGATCGATCGATACGCGATCGGGCTCTTCGAGCAGCGCGAACACCGGGCGGAATTTCTCGACCGTCTTCGCAGCGATCGTCATGCGGCTCACCTGATCCTTCTTCAAAACCGAATACCGCTCAGCGATCGCCTTCTGACTGATGCCCGCCACGCGCTGCACATTCAGGACCGAACGTGCAATTTCGATTGCACTACGCGGCTCGCCTCCGAGCGCGCTATCGCAGGTCGTCTGAACGGCCTCTGCCTCGGAACCGGTGAACATCACGCAGCGCACTTTGACGTCGCTTTCTTCACCATGCACCGCCTGGAGGGCATGCCACCGCAACCTGCCGTCCAAGATCGGATAGACTTCGTCTTCCGCGGGCATGAGAACGATGGGCGAGAGGTTCGCCGGTTCGCTCGCACTTGCAATCAGCCCCGCAGCGTTCGCCCCGCGCGTCCGAGAGCCGATGGCCGGGTGGTGCTTCCACTCCCTCAGCTGATTGAGCGGGATCATCTGCTCACTGGCAACTGCGATCGATGCCGAGAAATCCTGTCCCCTTTCGGGGTCCACGTCATCACCGTCGAAGTTGGCGGGGACACCATCGCTGGCGCTGGCCTGACCGAGCTCCGGCGTGGCTTCGTCCGTGTCTCCTTCGTCGGTCATCACCACGCCAGCGGGGGCTTTCTCTTCAGCCCTCATGGCATCGACCAAGTCCACCTCATTTGCAGACTGGTTCTGATCTTCCTTTTATTTTCATGCTCCTCATTTTCGTCGACACTATTGCCGATTGGTTGGGAGAGCGTTCTCGGGGGATTTGGCTAAAGAGGATGCAGGGACTTCGAGGGCGTAGAAAAAGTCGATAATTCAGGGCAATCCTTGGGTCTTAGAATAAGGTATGCGGCATGTGCCATCAGAGGAACATGCGCGCCAACCGGCTTCGAGCGTATCAGGTGTGACGTAGAAGGCGCGCGGTCGTATATCTGCGCTCGAAACGCTCAGCGACGAAACGGGTGATGTCGACTTTCGCGCCCATTGCGGTCGTAGCAGTGCAATCGCGCTTGCCCCAGAACCAGACATTCAACAGGCATCAGGCTTTGTTATCTATGCGCCCCAATCTCGGTCGTTGTGCCGCCGGGCGATCCCCAAAACGGACCTTCGTCCGAGTTGCGGACCGGGTCAGCCGTAGTTACGAAATCAGTTTTCCGGAGAGGCATCGGCTTCCTTCGCCTCCCGCTGCTGCACGAACTCACTATAAAGAGCCCAAGCTTCGTCGCCCTCACCGAGGGCGACTTGACCCAGCATATGCATGATCCAGCTTGGTCCGGATACAATGCCGTCCTCGTCGATTTCCTGACCATCAAAGTCTGGGTTAGTTGATAGCTCCACGTTGATGATCCACCACTTCTCGATCTTCTGCACGAGCCCCATCAAAGTCTCAAAATGCTTAGCGAAATTTGGTGGCTTAGAGCCGCTAACCATCGCCGTCATCTCGTGCGCTAATTCATTTCGAGCGTCGGTCACTACCTTGATGGCGGCTTCGTCATCGGTCGAAATGACATCCATCATGCGTAGCCAAGCTATTGAACCGCGAAGAGCATCGCATTTGTTTTTCGGATCGCTGTCAGAACCTCTTTTTCGTAATCAGGTCCGACCTCTGGTCCATCAACGGTCCAACTATCGGAGAAAAATGAGACTGGATGCCGCTTGATCGTGTCGAGCAACATTTCGTGACCAACTAGGAAAAGTCCTGCCGAAATAAGCTTCGGGCGGATGATGTTTTGGATTGTAGGAAAGCCTCCCATTGGTCCACCGTGTCAGCCATTCTCAATCCTCATACAACAGACATGCTTCTCGCCAGCGTTGTGGCGCGAGAGCGAGGTGCGGGCGTGGTAGCGGAGCTGCGCTGGTCACGGATAAGTTGGCCCCGACCGCCTGACGACCTCAAGGAAGTATTTCACGTCGGCGTTTGACAGCCTCAGCGAGCTCCGCCAGTGCGCTCCGGTTCGTCGCTTGCCCTGCCAGAACAGCTGCGGAGCGCGCTTGAACACGCGTTCGCCCGTCATCGCGTTGTCGTGCTTCAGGAGGTTGTTGACCGCGTTAAGCAGGGTCAACCCCTCGCCGTCGACCGGGTAACCGAGCTTCCGCACGGCTCGACGCAGCTGCCGGAAATCTCGCTCTTCTCTCGCCGTCCAGTAACGGGCTGAGATCTCCCACAGGTGGAAGATGCTCGTTACGAACGCTTGGCGGATTACCGTTTGAGCCGCGACGCCTGCAGCACTTGCCAGCGAAGGTTACCGCGCGTGCTGTGAATTAGCGCGCCGTCCTCATCGTATTCTTCATCGTCCTCGCCACTCTTTTCGTAGTAGTTCGGACGCCTCCTCGGCGGCGCGATGGGTTTGCTCCATTGCTGTGATGGACGCTTCGAACGCGGTCTCGATGCGCTCGAGATCCATTGCGAATTGGAAATGGTGGAAGAAGGGAAGCTCGACCATTTTGGCAAGCTAAGCGCCGTGCTCGCAAGCATCCAGTCAAATCACCGATACGTCGACCAACATTTACGGATCTTCCTTTCCCCTAAGCGGACAGACCGCTCCCCACTCAAAACCTGCCATCCCGGAAGAACACGCTTTCGCCGGAAAACTGACCGTCGCCTGAGCCGAATTTCTCTGTTCCAGCGACGGTGAACTCCATAGCGCGCACCACGTTTTCTAGGCCGGCTAAAAATTCCAAGCTGCCTCCGCTGCGAATTTCCGCTCAACCGTTCCGACCGGGTAAACGATGGCTTCGTTCATATGCGGATCGACGGTGACAGGGCTAATACCTGGCATGAGGCGCGCCACTTCCGCCACGAAAGTGTCGATCGTCGCGCGTTCTGAAACGGTCCGGCTTTCGTTAAGGCCATCCGCAAACTGCAAGCGCTCAAAACAGGGGCGAAAATGGGCATGGACGTATTCGACTGGATGCGACCGCGGTAGACCGGTAAATGTTGTTCGTGGAGAGCCTGAGTTTTTGAGGTTCCCCTTCGACTTTCCGTTCGTGACCATTTTCTTGCCGTCGTCGTCCGTCCGCGCTGAACTGGACGAACCTGCACAAGAGCATCCGCGCAGAAAGTTATATTCTGCGTTGGGCTTAAACCATGCTTCGAAATGGAACCCGCGTGTCCAGCCAGCTTGATCGACGTCGGGGCAAGCATCCGCTCTGACTTTCGCTCCCGCAAATTGGCTCGAGAACATTGGCCTGTCTTCCTCGTCGGCGAATTCGCGGTAGTCGACTGGGCCGACCTGCCAATCCCGCCGGGCTGTTCTCGTAAGCGGTCTGGGCAGCTTCATAACTTGCAGTGAGCGCTGGGTTGGCGATTAGCGTTGGCATTAGCTGCGTGAGCCAAGCCCTGCCATTGAAGGCCGAGGCGTTGAAGTTCCGACCCAACTGCCTTGTCATTCCCACCGCAGTTGGCAGGCAGCTATTCGCCATAATAATGACAGCCAACCGGAAAATCGGGCCTTCACCTCTTTCGGCGAAATCACCGCTATTTGAATCGCGATAATTGAAATTGTTCTCCAATTTCCTGAGGTTGCGGATCACCATCATGATCGCAGCGGCTGTCAGAAACTGCGGTTCGATACCCAGGAAATAAAGCGCGGGCACCTCGCCCGAGGGCTTCTTGAGCCGTTGAACTGACTTCCTGTAGGAAGACGTTTCGTCAAACGCGATATAGGCTTTCTTGAGGGCGGGATCGCGCGGGGGATTGCTGACATAGCGGTTCATGGTTGGATGTAGCGATCGTGCGTGAGCGACACTTCCTGTCAGGAACTTGTGAGCGGGCGTCGTTCCTGCGTTGATTTCCTCCATCGACGATACGGTGCGCAATATCCGCTCTATGGCTTCGCGCGTGACGCCGCCATCCATGGTGAAATAGTTGGCGATCTCGAAAAGACGCTCGAATTCGCTCATGATCGCGGTGCCGTAAATCAGGCGCCTGGAGGCCTTTTGCATTCGCTTGGTTCGCTTATCGGCCTCCAACAGAAAACTGAGGTTCTTACCGCTTGCGAATGACTTGATCTTGGCGAAATCACGGAGCCATACTGCCATGAAGAGCTCAAGATCGTGTTGTTGCAAGGCGATCAGGTTCGATCGGTGCGCCGCCATGCTGTAAGCAAGAAATTTCTGCTGGGTTTCATCGGTTGTGTGGGCGGCGTCGTAACCCAGGAGATGGCGAAGGTGGGGTTGATGACCTTGCTCGACCATGAGTTCGGCATGGTCGCGGATCTACGAGACTGGCGTTGCGCAATCCGACCAGATGTAAGGACGCCAGCGGATTGATGAGCCAACGCCAACGCAGGTTGACGAAAACTCTTACCTGCTCCTCGCCAATAGGGACCGGCACGCCGTCAATAGCGATAATATCTCCTTCGCGTTCGAAGCCAGGGTGGTTAGCAAATCGATCGACCATAGCCTGCTCCGGCTCCGGTATGACGGATAGCATTCCAAACAATTCTGCGGTGAAGGCTCGCACGGCCGGATCGTCAGCCGTCCAAACAGTGCGATGCCAACCCATCTGTCGCCGCTGGAGATCAGCGCATTACTGGATGCCGAGGCGAGAAGCGAACTAATGCCGGTCTTCTCACCCCAGCCTTCT
>CAWBKC010000004.1:0-136870 GCA_963789305.1 uncultured Alphaproteobacteria bacterium | reverse complement strand
TTGACAACAAGTACGTGTTTGCACCGTTCTGGCGACACCAATCGGGCCAATCTGGCGGGGCTGGGTGGGAAATCAGTTTATTATTCCGCCAAACACGCAGCCAACCGCGCGCTGGCCGAGAAGAACACCGCAGTGGTCCTATCGATCCTATTCGACCGGCTCTACGTTCTGCGCAACCAGCTCGTTCATGGCGGTGCTACGTGGGACAGCAGCGCAAACCGCGCCCAGGTCCGGGATGGCGCATCGCTTCTCAGCTCTCCTGCTGCCGGTGTTCATTGACCTGATGATGGACAACCCGGATCGCGAATGGTCGGGATGCCCAATTACCCGGTGGTAGAGTAGCGCTATTCTTCCGCAGTTGCTGCGGCAGCAGCACCGGCTCCTTCTCTTCCTCTCAGCGGCCGCGAGCCAGTCACGAGGTGCAATGCCGTCCTTGGCGAGCTGCGGGAGCCATGCTCCTCTCGTTGCCGCGAGTGCTTCGCGCTGGCGCCACTTGGCAATAAGGGGTTCGGAGGTCGTAACCGCTTGGGTCAGCGCGTGGTCCCACTCTTGGGAGCCGGGGTCCATTCCTGTGGGCATCAAGCGGATGACCATGTCGGCGACGCCGACGGCACCTGTCAGGCTTTCGACCTGTCGCGCACTCTCGTTTGCGACTTCCATCGCCAGTCCGCTCTCATTGCACGCCATAAGGCACGCTACACGCAAGCCGCCGGCAAGCGCGACGGCGTCAACCATCGGATCAGCAAGGGCGAATTCGGGCGGCATCGTGAAGAGCAGCTCACGGGCGCGACTGGTGAATTTGTCCTGATAACTGCGTGTCGTCGTCGATATCGCCATCCAGAGTTGCGCCGCACGCGTATGATCGTCCAGATGCCAACCTTCTTCGTACAGCCTGATCTGGGAACGCAATTCCGAAAACTCGCTGGCGATCTGGTCTTGGCGGATACGCTCAATACCCTGAAGATTTCGTTGTCCTTGTCGGTCAGGCTGGCCAACTCGCTCTCGATGCCGGAGATGCGCGCGTTCATCACGCCGAAACCGACCATCATCACACCAATGCCCACGCCCGATAGTGCCAGGTTGGCAATGCCGAGATTGTTAAGTGTCGCCATGCTGGAGGCAACGTTGCCCAGCTTTATATCGAGCGCATCGACCCTGTTCTCCACACGATTAACACCGCGCCGGATTGCTTCGTTCTGGGCAACAGCTGCTGACTTGACTGCCACATCCGCGAATGCTGCCACCGAGCGGCCACAGGATCGCCCGCCATTGTCGCAGTCGCGAATGTTTTACCGCTCCCCATCAAGCTTTCGAGCAGAGGTCCGGTCATGCCGGTTTCCTGAAGGTGTGAATGAATTTTTCCTTCGAGGGGGCCAGCGGCAAATCGGACGACCGAGCCGACAACACGTAACTTACCTTCGCTGATGCCCGTCATCGCTTCCACGGCCGGGATCATATATTTGCCGAGATCAGTCACAGTGACATGCTCCTCGCTTCACTGCCGATTTCCTCGGCAACTCCCAGCACCTGGTTCATCAGCGTATGAGGTTCGCCGCTGGTACCCATCCAGACCGTTGAAATTCGCTCTTGTGCGGAGCGACGCAGCCGTTCGTGAAGTCCGGTGCCGCTTTGCAGCTTTTGAACTCCGCGGCATCGCTGGCGTCGCTAACCATGTCGAGCGCCCACACTTCCCCAGTCGCGCGCGCCTTGGACAACCTGCCGATCAGTCACTGTCGATACAAGCCATGCCAGTCGACCTTGTGGAGCAGGCTCCGGCGGAACTTTGGTCGCTTCGGAGGTATCCTTTTCTGGGGAAGCAATCTCAGGCATGCGTATTTCGGCAAGCGACTTCACAAGCACGTCAGCCAAGGCGGCGAAATTCGGATCAATCGCGCGGAGTTCCTGCGCCGAAGCAACGAACAACCCTTCAAGGCCTGATGAAACCGAAGCGCGCATCACGCCGTCAATCCGCTCTCGCGTGAAGTTTGCCGGATCCCAAAGTGAATCGACTATGCCGGCTACTGCCAAGTGCCGCTCCACGCCGGCTTTAGCTTCAGTCCCCGCGTGATTGACCACCCGCCAGATGCCCAGCACCAATCGATCTCGCCCAGCCGGCGATTGCGTGACGCTTTTCAAGCAATTCGATTTCCACCCGATGCCCCTTTTCTATCCCTAGTCGATCGGCACCGTAAAGAAGCAGGACGCAAGCCGCTTTTCTACGGCCCCGAATGATCACGTCCGTTTCTGTCGCACCTGAGCGATATCCAATCTTTACTGGAAAATAGGAGAGAGAAGGAGTTTCTATGGGGTTTATCCTGACAGCTTTGCTGATGCTCGTCGGATTAAAGGTGCTGACGTTGTTCTTCAGGCTGCTGGCCGAGCTGTTCGTCCGGCTTACACTGGGTCTTGTTCTTGCGATTGCCTTGGGGATAGTCAGTGGCATCGTGTCGGCGGAGAACGGTTTTAATGGCACTTTTGCTCGGCACGGTATTCGCCCTGTTGGCGTTGATCCCATGCGTAGCCTTCGTCTCGCGCAAGCGGGGAACGCGGCAGGAGCAGGAGGTCAGATCTTCTTGTCGCTATTCAGTCCTGCCGCCATGCGCGTCTGCTGTGCCGATTGAGGAGCGGCTCCAGCTCGACGACGCCGCGGTCTTGAGCGAGGCTTGGGAAAGATCAAGCCAACTTGCTCCGGGTTCGCACCTCGACACCGCGCGAAAGGCATGCGCGCGATTCCTTAAGGCGGCATCCGCGGAGAAGACCTGTCGCAGATATGAAGATCATTGATCTGGCTGTGCTGATTCGCAAGCATGTGCCGGGGCTCGTTGCCGATACGCGCGCGGTGCTCGATCTCGGCGATGACAGCAAAAGTGGGGATGCCGTGCAAGTCATGCTGAGCGAATTGCAGGCGCTAGGCGATGAAGCACGCGATGCGCTTGCCGCCATGCGCGACCGGGCGGAAGACAACTTTCCGTTCGCCAAGTGCGCCTCTCGCAAAGACGGATGGAAAATGGGACTTTCCAATGAAACGCGATGACCTGTTTGAGTCTTATGTTACCGCGTTTGTGCCGATGGTAAGCGCCCAAGGCATTAAATTGGTCGAATTGTTACGAGCGCGCCGAACCGCGCTTTGTCGACCTGAAATAGCCGACCAATCTCGCCTGCTTTCCGCACAGACAAGACCCCTCAAACTCATGTTGTTGCTTGCTCCATCTGATCGACCAACCGCGATAAACGTGTGGCTGCAGAGCCAGGCACAAGTTGAGTGAACGTCTCTGCCAAGGCTCGGTAATACCACAAGCTGCCTTCTTTGCCGCCCGTGAAGCGCTCCCACACTTCCTCACCATCTGCATGCAGATCGGACAAGATTGCGCCTGCGTTGTGGGTCTTGTCGGCCAAGCTTACTTCGAGGGAGTCGCGCGGCTTCATCCGCTAGTCCCTCAAGGTAAGTCTCTTTGCGCTCTCGCCATGGCGGCTTAGGCATCACATCGGTGTCTGTGCAGTGTTCAACAATTCTCCGCGACACGCTCTCCAAATTGGCTGCGGATGTCTTCGAGCCTTGCTGCCCCTCCCTGATCCTCAACAGCATCATGCAAGAGCGCCGCAATTGCTTGATCTTCATCAGCCCCATTTTCGATCGCAATCGAGGCTACACCTAGCAGGTGGGAAACATAGGGAATATTCGATCCCTTGCGTATCTGGGTGCGGTGGATGTGACTGGCGTAAACTAGTGCGACCGTGAAGCGCTCAGTCAGCGCAGACTGTTGTTCCGTCATCAGACTCTCCAGGGTCTGTATTTGTAGGAATTTTTTCTGGCTGAGAAGGGGTTGGGTATCACAGTTCGCGCGCTGGTATATCGGTTGCGTTCAAATAAAGACGCCCGTTATCGAAGCGAAGTGAGATCTGCGGGCCTCTTAATTTAGCCGCCAAGCGCCGGATTGCCGCGCCATTGGCCATGATCGGTGAGTGCCACATTCCGTCTGCGGGGATGTCCATTGCTGCGAAACTAGACCGTACCGACAGTCCTTCTGGACAGGCAACAAAGGTCACTTCACTTTCAAACGCCGACCCTTTGCGGCGGAGAGTGGCTTGCGATCTTGCTAGACCGATTGCTTCCACTAGATCGCGCTTATCGAGCGTGACACTCCACATGTCCTCGGGCGCTTAGCTTGTGGCATGCCGGTAGTCCAACGTACCTTCTCGAATAGCACCGACCAAATCGAAACTGGCGAGAACATGATCAACCGCCCTCTGGAATTCGGATCCACTCACAGGTGCTTCGACTTGAATGATGCTGCCAATTAATTCCCCGAAGCTCGTAGACGTTTTCGTAGTCGATCATGGCTGTCACTGCCGATGTCCGATTGTTGATGACCACGAGTTTAAAGTGAGTTTGCCCAGCTGCCTGGGCGAGTAGCGGGACCGAGTTCGCCGGATTTAAGAAGGTTTCCATAAACACTTCTTGCGGACTTCCAGCAGCGATCTGCCAAACGATAAAGGCAACTGCGCCGTGCGGCGAGGTGAGCAGCCCGGTGTGAGCAAACATGTTGATCGGGGTCTCTAAAGCATACTGTGCTGCATAATCGGGATCCTCTTTGAAGAGAACGCAAACCTCTTCGCCGATAGCCGGCCAGATAAAATGTCAGACGCACGACGTTGCAACCTACCTGGCCTATCTGTTGAGGCGGCAGAGGCGGGATACTGAAGTTGTTCTCGCCGTGGAGCCATTGATTAAAGATCAAAGCACCAATCCTTTTGTAAACGATTGCCCACAGTCGGCTCGAGACAAAACGATAGAAAACCTGTATCAGCCCTGCAAGCGGACGCGTATTGCGACGGTGCCATCTAGCCATTGCTGCCACAGCGCTTTGAAGGTGAGCAGCCAAAGTTTCAAGTTCCTTAAAAAGGCATCAAACCAATGCAGTAGTAGCCATCTGGGGGCTTAAATGTGGGCTTCGCCAGTCAATCACATTGTTTAAAGGATTGATATCGTTAAATAAATGCCCCTCAATTCGATGTCCTCTTCTGGCACCATCGTTTCTCGAAAATCTGAGAACTCATGGGGAATCGTCGCAAAGACCTTCTCCGAGCGGCATCTGCTACGATTGGTTGCTTCGAGATTTGCCGAAAGGCGTATTCTGCGGATTCATAGGATAGGCCGGGCCAATTCTCGTCTGTTAGGCATTCGTCGAAATACCAGGATCGTCTCACGGGCCGTTATGGCCTGGCGATTGTTTCGCTTCCCGTCACGCACGCAAACCTGCCGGTCCAATCAAACTCCTTCTGCGCAGCCGAGGGCGCGGCGCCTGGGGCTCAGCAACGGTATGGGCGGTCGGCGGCTTGCTGACGACCTTCCGCTCTTGGGGCTTTCAATCGAAACTGTTAGCGCTATCATATCGCTTCTGATGCGGTGGGGTATCGGTTTCTTTTGCGGCTCGATCACGCCGAGATGCGGCTTCCGGGCCAAACCCCTCCGATCGAAGTTTCCTTGAGGGAGGGGCAAGGTACAATGCGCCGATTGATGATCGCACTACCGGCACTGCTGGGCCTTTTTGTACCGGGCGCTGTTGGCGCGCAGTCGGCTGAAAGGCCGGAGCAGGCCAGTGCACCCGACCAAGGCGGCGAGGTCGATATCGACGCGCTTCTTCGGCGTATGTCCCGCAGCGAGAAGATCGGCCAGCTGGTCCAGCGGATGGGTGGTCGTTCGAAAGCGCTCAACTCGCGTCTCGGACCGGACGAACTGGGCAAGGTGCGACGCGGCGAAGTCGGTTCCTACCTCCATGTGGCCGGGGCGGAGGTACTGCGCGAATTACAACGTGTCGCGGTAGAGGAGAGCCGTCTCGGTATCCCTTTGCTGTTTTCGATGGATGTCGTTCACGGATACCAGACCATCTTCCCGGTGCCGCTGGCCATGGCGGCCAGCTGGGATCCCGGCGCAATGCAGGACCATGCCCGCATTGCAGCGCGCGAGGCAAGCGCCGCGGGCCTTCACTGGACCTTTGCACCGATGGTCGATGTCGCACGCGATCCGCGTTGGGGGCGCATAGTCGAGGGTAGCGGGGAGGACGCTTATCTCGGTAGCCGGATGGCCGAAGCTCAGGTGCGCGGGTTTCAGGGAACGGACCTCGCCGCGCCCGACACGATCCTTGCCGGGACGAAGCATTTCGGAGCCTACGGCGCGGCCGAGGGCGGGCGCGACTATGCCGGAGCCGAAGTGGGCGAGCGCACGATGCGCGAAGTCTATCTGCCACCGTTCAGGGCGGCGGCGGAGGCGGGAACGGCGACCTATATGACGGCGTTCAAAGCAGTCGATGGCGTACCGACCACGGGGAACGAGGCGCTGCTTCGCACCATGCTGCGCGATGAGTGGCGGTGGGATGGCCTGGTGCTTTCCGACTGGCGCGCGGTCGAGGAATTGATGGCGCACGGGGTCGCTGCCGACCGATCGTCTGCTGCCGGAATGGCGCTGCGTGCGGGCGTCGACATGGACATGGTGGCCGATATCTATGCGGACGATCTGGAATCGGCGCTGGACGATGACACGTCCCTTGCCCCGCTGCTTGATCAGGCCGTGCGCCGCATCCTGCAGGTGAAGCGTGACCTGGGACTGTTTGCCGATCCGTACGCCTATCACGATGCCGCGCGCGAGGCTGAGGTCATGTTGGCGCCGCCTCATCGCGAGGCTGCCAGACGCATTGCGGAACGATCGATCGTTCTGCTGAAGAATGACGGCGTCCTGCCTTTAGCGCGCACTTCCGGGCGCATCGCGCTGGTCGGTTCGCTGGCCGACGATGCGCTTTCCCAGCTGGGGTCATGGCGCGCCCGGGGCAACGCAGAAGAGGTCGTTACCTTGCGGGCAGCGCTGGAGGCGGCGCATCCTTCGGTCAGCTACAGCGCCGGGGTGGACGGAAGGAGCGCCGATACATCAGGCATAGCGCAAGCCGTGCAGGCGGCGCAGGCCGCTGACATGGTGGTGCTGGCGCTGGGCGAGGATTTCGACTGGTCGGGAGAGGCGCGCAGCCGCTCGACGCTCGAATTGCCGGGCCCCCAAGGCGAACTTTTTGCCGCGCTGAAAGCGACCGGCAAGCCGATCGTCGCCGTGCTGGTCGGCGGACGTCCGCTCGCCATTCCCGAAATTGCCGAAGGGGCTGACGCCATCCTGGCAACATGGCTGCTGGGGATCGAGGCGGGCCCTGCGATTGTCGATACGCTGTTTGGCGCGAACAATCCGGGCGGGAAGCTGCCGGCAAGCTTTCCCCGTGCGACCGGTCAGGTGCCTGTCCATTACGATCACCTTCCCAGCGGCCGGCCTGCCGATCCCGATCCGGCGAAGGACACGGCGCGGTACATGGATTTGCCGATAACGCCGCTCTATGCGTTTGGTCACGGGCTCAGCTACACCGATTTCAGCTATGGCGAGGTCGACCTGTCTGCCCCGGCGATCCCTGCAGATGGCGGAACGATCACGGTGTCCGTGCCTGTCACAAACAGCGGCCAGCGCAGCGGAGACGAGGTGGTGCAGCTATATATGCGCGATCCGGTCGCAAGCGTTTCGCGCCCGGTAAAGCAGCTGCGCGGCTTCACCCGCGTTGATCTTGCGCCGGGTGAGACCCGCACTGTCAGCTTCACCCTGACGAGCGAGCAATTCGCTCTCTGGAGCCGTCAGGGTGACTGGCGCATCGAGCCCGGCATAATCGAAGTGATGGTAGGCGGCGCGTCGGACGATATTCGGGCGCGCGGCACCTTCGCCCTGATAGGAACCGCGAAGGGCAGGATTGCCCCGGCGGCAATTGCGACGAGGATCGGTCAATGAGCGACCATGACGAGGATATGGAAATTTCGCAGGGTGGCGCTTGATGGCGCTTCTCGGTCATGGCTCCATTGGCACGAGTGTGGCTCTGCGCCCCGCCTTGGTTGCTGGAATGCTTTTTGCTCTCAGTGGTTGCCAGATCGGCCCGGCCGGACCCGGAGCGACGACAGCGACCTTTACCAATCAGGGCAATCCGCTGATCCGGACCGAATTCACTGCCGATCCCGCGCCTCTGGTGGTGGGCGACACGCTGTATCTCTACGCCGGGCACGACGAAGCATCCGGCAGCCAGATGTTCAACATCACGGAGTGGCTGGCCTATTCGACGAAGGATATGCGGGAATGGACCGCGCACGGGCCGATCATGCAGCCGACCGATTTCAGCTGGGCCGTGCGCGATGCCTGGGCCAGCCAGGTCCATGAAAAGGATGGCCGCTTCTGGTTCTATACGGCGGTCGAGCATGATCCGGCACAAGGGTCCGCGGGCAAGGCGATCGGCGTCGCTGTAGCCGACAATCCCCTCGGGCCGTTCCGCGACGCGAGGGGCAGTGCCCTTGTTCGCAATGAAGATACCGACGGCCCGCACCATTGGGACGACATCGATCCAACGGTATGGACGGAGGACGACGGCCGAAGCTGGCTGATCTGGGGCAACGGGAATTGCTATTTCGCGCCGCTGGCAGATGACATGATCAGCTTTTCCGGCCCGATCCGCACCATCGACCTGCCCGATTTCGAGGAGGGACCGTGGGTATTTCGGCGCGAGGGGCTATATTACCTGATCTACGCCAGCCGGGACGAGGCCATCGATCCCGACGAACGCATTTCCTACGCAACGGCGCCGGCCATCACCGGACCCTGGACCTGGCGCGGGGAAGTGACCGGATCAGCTAAAAACAGCTTCACCATCCACCCCGGCGTCGCCGAATTCGGTCACGAATGGTATCTGTTCTACCATGTCGGCACGCTGCAGATCGGGGAACAGAGCGGTGGTCTGGGACGCCGGGCCGTCGCGGTCGAGCGCCTTCGGTTCGGCGAGGACGGTCTGATCCTGCCGGTCGAACAAACCGATGCGGGGATTCTCGGGCCCTGATGCGTCTGCCTGCCTAAACGGGAATATCGGTTTCCACCACCGTTCCGCTCCGGTCGGCGCTGGCATAGCAGGCTTCCATGATGCGCAGGTCGCGCAGGCCCATTTCGCCCGGTGTACGAACCGCGACCTCGCCCCGCACGGCGCGGGAGAAGCCGTCGACCTGCGCCGCGAACTGTTCCTCCGCGTTGCCGGAGCGATAGATGCGCGGCGCCTCGCCAGCGCCCTCGAACCTGATCTCGTTGTCGTAATAAGTCGTTGCGGGCTGCATTTCGATGCTGGCATCGCTGCCGAAATAGCGCTGGCGCGAGACATACGGGCTGTAACAATAGGAGGAGGAGCCCTGTACGTTGATCCCGCTCGCCATCCTGAGCCGATAATCGATCGCGCCCTCGACCTGCGCAAAGCGGGGATCGCCCTCGGGCGTTGCGTATGCCGCAGACACCGATGTCACGCGGTCACCGGGCAGCATCATGAGCGAGGTGTTGATGCCGTAAATGCCGATGTCCCACATCGACCCGCCGCCGCCCAGTTCCTTCTCCAGCCGCCATTTGTGCGGCGGGTAGTCGGGATTGGCGGAGAAACCGTGATCTGCGGAAATATACCGCATCTCTCCCAGCGCGCCGCTGTTCACCCGGTCCAGAACATGCACATTGTTCGGCTCGAAATGGACACGGTAGGCAACGCCCAGCTTGCGTCCGGCCGCCTCGGCTGCGGCGATCATGGCCTCTGCTTCGCCGGAGCTCGATGCCATCGGTTTTTCGCACAGAACGTGCTTGCCAGCCTTCAGCGCGCGGATCGTGTACTCCGCGTGGAGGCCGACCGGCAGCACGATATAGACGCAGTCGATCGACGGGTCCTCGGCAATCGCATCGAAATTCTCGTAGTTGTAGATTTGCTCCACACCGTAACGCGCCGCGAGCATCTCGTGCCTTGTCCGGATTGCCCGAGACGAAGGCCGAGATGTGCGAGTGACGGGCGCCTGCAAATCCGGGAATGACCTGCCCGATGGCGAACGTCCCCAGGCCGACGATGGCCCAGCCGAGGCGCTTGGCCGGATCATCCGGCAGGGCTGGATCGCCGATCAGCGGCTGCCCTTCTGCGGTCTGGGCGACGAGTTTGCCGGATGCTGTGAGAGAGGCTGCACCAGCGGCCCCGATCAGCGTCTCGCGCCGTGTTGGGTGCCGAATCGGTCCGTCTGAGGTCATTGTCATGCTCCTGTATTTTCGCCTTGCCGGTCAGGGGTGTCCAATCACCCGGTCATGAATTCTGGCCCGCGAAAAACATGTTCATCGTCATCCGCGCTGCTCCGGGATCGGATGACAAAGGCGTATGCGGGGGTATCACGCCGGAATGCAGCAACCGGCCACGATACAGTACCAGCCGGTCGGGCCGCGCCTGCACTTCACCGATCATTTCGTACCGGTCGCTGTCGCCATAATGGTAATCGCGCGGCGGAGGGCCGAGCGTGCGGAATTCCTCCGACACGGCTGCATGATAATCGGCCTCGCGCGCGGCTGAAACCGTTTCGAAACCGGTTCGGCGGTGGCGATAGAATGCCGTGCCGCCTGTTTCCTTGCCGAGCATGTAGAACATCCCCGCAACCACGTTGGAGCCTGCCTGATCGTAATGCGGAATGCATTGCATCGGCTGCAACTGCGCGCGCGGCGTGCTGACCAGCGCGTAGGCCAGCATTTCGAGCACGATTTCCTGACGCAGACCGAAGACCTGTTCGAGAATGCCGGTGACGAGATCGCGGCGCTGTTCGATCAGGTCGGGCCGGGCAGCCGCCCGCAGGCCGGGGTAAAATGCCCCGGCCGGCTGAAAATGCGATGCGCGCCCTGTGGCCAGCAGCGCCTCTGCCATACCGCTGAACCCGTCGAGTATCACCAGCGGCTCCTTCTCGGCGCCGATACTCCGGATCGATAGCTCGGCTTGGGGCAGGGCGGTCATGGCTGGCACATGGGCTTCCTTCTGGATGCGGTCAAATGCGTGTCAGGGCATCCGCCACGTGCCGTTCGCGCGGACCAGAGTGCCAGGCGTGCCTTCGCGCAAGCCCGCCGGAAGCAGGCTCGGCGGGCATATCCTGATAGGATACCGGCCGCAGGAAACGGTCGATGGCGAGTGTGCCGACAGAGGTGCTGCGACCATCGGAGGTTGCCGGGAACGGTCCGCCGTGCACCATGGCATGGGTCACATCCACGCCGGTGGGCCAGGCATTGGCGATGATCCGTCCAGCGCGTTGTTCCAGGATCGGCAGCAGCGCGCGCGCCGCCTGATGGTCGCTGGCGGCCATGTGCAGCGTCGCGGTCAGCTGACCCTCCATCCCGGAGAGAATGTCCGCGACCTCGTCCAGATCGGTGCAGCGCACGATGATCGAGCTGGGGCCGAACACTTCCTGCTCGAAGGCCGGATTGCTGCGGAAGTCTGCGGCCGACACGGTGTAGACGTAAGAACGTCCGCAGGGGCCTGACACCTTCTGCGCCGGTCCCGACCAGCTCCGCGCCGCTTTGTGTGCCGAGCGTGTCGATGCCGGTTTCGTAGGCATCGAGGATACCGCCGGTCAGCATGGTCTGGGCAGGAACGCTTCTCAAGCGCAGCCCGCGCCGCTGTCGATGAACTGCGCCGTATGTTCACCTTCCACTGCCAGCACGATGCCGGGATTGGTGCAGAACTGGCCCGCACCCATCGACAGCGACCCGACATAGGCCTGCGCCAGATCGGCGGCGGCTTCTGCCATCCGGCCCGGCATCAGGACGACCGGATTGACGCTGCTCATCTCGGCATAGACGGGAATGGGCACGTCGCGGCTGGCGGCGTGTTCCATCAGGGCAAGGCCGCCTGCGCGCGATCCGGTGAAGCCGACCGCCGCGATGCGCGGGTCTTTTACCAGTGCTTCGCCCAGCGCGTAATCGGTCCCGTTGAGAAGCGAGAAAACGCCCTGCGGCAGCCCGCATTCTTCCAGCGCTGCAGAGATCGCCCCGGCGACCAGTTCGGATGTGCCGGGATGCGCCGGATGGCCCTTCACCACGACGCAGCAGCCAGCCGCCAGGGCCGAGGCGGTGTCACCGCCGGCGACGGAAAAGGCGAGCGGGAAATTGCTCGCACCGAAAACTGCGACGGGTCCGAGCGGGATCTTGCGCATCCGCAAGTCGGGTTTTGGCGGTGTGCGCGCTGCATCGGCATGGTCGATCCGCAGTCCCTGCCATGCGCCGTCTTCCACTTCATCGGCGAACAGGCGAAGCTGGCCGACAGTGCGGCCCCGCTCCCCGTTCAGCCGCGCTTCGGGCAGGCCGCTTTCGAGCATGGCCCGCTGGGTAAGCGTGTCTCCCAAGGCGTCGATCTTGTCGGCTGCGAGACGAAGGAACGCCGCGCGTTCTTTCAGCGGCAAGTGCGCCGAAGGTGGACTGCGCCTGCGCAGCAGCCTCGCAGGCATCGCCGACATCGGCCGAGCTGGCCTCGGCAAAGGCGGGCTCGATCGGATTTCCGCTGGCGGCTTCGACTGCGTTGAATGTCGTTTCGCCGGCGCGCCAGTGGCCCGCAACCAGATTTTTGCCAGTCAGCATTGATGTACCTCTTACCCGATGAGTGTCGATAGTTTCGAAAAACGCAGCTTGCAACGCTGCGAAATTCGGTGAAAGGTAGCGCTAACATAAATGACCGGCGTTGCAACAGACCGGCGTGTGGGAGGGAATCTTGGATACTTCGCAAAAAGGCACCAATCTGGGGCTGATCACGGCAATCGTCGCGGTCGCCACCTTGGGCGGATTTCTGTTCGGCTTCGATAGCGGGGTGATCAACGGCACGGTCGACGGGCTGCGGATCGCTTTCGATTCGGACGATGTCGGCACCGGCTTCAACGTCGCCTCGATGCTGCTTGGCTGCGCGGTCGGCGCGTTTGTCGCGGGCCGGCTTGCCGATACGCTGGGCCGCAAGAACACGCTGATGATCGCAGCGGTGTTCTTCATCGTCAGCGCCTACGGTTCGGGCATCGCCGGTTCGTCTGCCGAATTCGTCATCTACCGGATTATCGGCGGGTTCGCGGTGGGGGCGGCCAGCGTCCTTGCGCCTGCCTATATCAGCGAAGTCACGCCGGCGGACATGCGCGGCCGACTGTCGAGTATCCAGCAGATCATGATCATCGTCGGCCTGACGGCGGCGTTCCTGTCGAACTATCTGCTGGCAGAAACGGCCGGATCGTCGACCTCGGACATTCTGGCTCGGCTTCGAGGCGTGGCGGTGGATGTTCTGGATCGAGCTGATACCGGCCACCATCTTCCTGATCGCCCTGTTCTTCATTCCGGAAAGCCCGCGCTTTCTGGTGACGAAAGGCCGTACCGAGGCTGCCCGCTCCGTGCTCGACCGGCTCGTTCGGCACCGGCGCCGCGCAGACGCAAGGTTGGCGAGATCGAAAGATCTGTCTCCAATGATCACGCGCCGCGCCTGTCGGACCTGATCGACAAGTCGAGCGGCAAGATCCGGACCGATCGTCTGGGTCGGCATCGGGCTGGCGATGTTCCAGCAGCTCGTCGGCATCAACGTCGTATTCTATTACGGTGCCGTGCTGTGGCAGGCGGTCGGCTTCAGCGAATCCGATGCGCTGAAGATCAACATTCTCAGCGGCGCGATTTCGATTGCGTCCTGCGTTGCTGCCATCGCGCTGATCGACCGGATCGGGCGCAAGCCGCTGCTGCTGATCGGCTCGGCCGGCATGGCGATCACGCTGGCCATCATGTCGGTCGCCTTCATGAGCGGGTCGCTGGTCGACGGTACGCTGGAGCTGTCCGACGGGGCCGGCCTCGCCGCGCTGATTGCGGCGAATGTCTATGTCGCCTTCTTCAACTTCAGCTGGGGCCCGGTCATGTGGGTCATGCTGGGCGAGATGTTCCCGAACCAGATACGCGGGTCGGGCCTGGCGGTCAGCGGGTTTGCCCAGTGGATCTCCAATTTCGGCATCACGCATGACCTTCCCGATCATGCTGGCCACGATCGGCCTGAGCGGCGCCTACGGCTTCTACGCGATCAGTGCGGCGATCTCGGTCGTCTTCGTGTGGCTGATGGTGCGCGAGACGAAGGGCATGGAACTGGAAGACATGCAGGGCTAGCGTGGACGCCATGAAGGATGCATCCGATCAGCCGGTTCGTGTCGTCGTCCTTGGCGGCGGCACGGCCGGCTGGATGACGGCTGCCGGCATTGCCCGCCTGCTGCCCGAAACTGGCGCAGGTCCAGCTGGTGGAAAGCGAAGACATCGGCATCGTCGGTGTCGGCGAGGCGACGCTGCCGCACATCCGGGGCTTCGTCGAGAAGCTGGGGATCGACGAGGCGGCCTTCATGAAGGCGACCCATGCGACCTACAAGCTGGGCATCGATTTCCGCGATTTCGGGCGGATCGGCGAAAGCTATATCCATCCGTTCGGGTCGTTCGGGGAGGAATTGAACGGCGTCGGTTTCCACCATTACTGGCTGGAACTGCAGCGCCAGGGTCTGGCGCGCCCGCTGGGCGAGTATTCGCTGGCGGTCACCGCAGCGCTGGCCAACAGGTTCACGCCGCCGTCGCAGGACGACAGCCTCGCTTCGACATATGGCTATGCCTACCAGTTCGATGCCACGCTGTTCGGCCCGTTCATGCGCGAATTTGGCACTGTCGATCGGGGTGGAACGGCATGAAGGGAAGGTCACCTCGGTCGATCGCGATGGCGAGAGCGGCGATGTGACTGGCGCTGAAACTGGAGGACGGACGGCGGATCGAAGGCGATCTGTTCATCGATTGCTCCGGCTTCCGGTCCGCTGCTGCTGGGGCAGGAACTGGATGCGCGAGTGGGAAGACTGGACGCACTGGCTGCCCTGCGACCGTGCCGCCGCCATGCCGTGCACCCATGCGACCGATGACATCCGCCCCTATACCACAGCCACGGCCATGCCCGCCGGCTGGCGCTGGCAGATCCCGCTGCAGCACCGGATGGGCAATGGCTACGTCTTCTCCAGCGCGCATATCTCGCGAGGACGAGGCCTGCGAGACGATCCGCGACGCCGCCGAGGGCGAGCCGCTGGCCGATCCGCGCATCCTGCGCTTTCGCCCCGGCAGGCGCAGCGCGATCGTGGAGCCACAATGTCATCGGCGTCGGCCTCGCCAGCGGATTCCTCGAACCGCTGGAATCGACGTCGATCTACCTTGCGCAGATGGCGATCACCTATCTGATCGAACTGTTTCCCGAAGATGGCCGGATCGACCCGCGCGACCGCGACGAATTCAACCGGCTGGTCGACATGGAATACGACCGGGTGCGCGATTTCCTGATCCTGCATTACAACGCCACGACCCGCGACGATTCCGAATTCTGGAACCATGTGCGCACGATGACCGTGCCCGACAGCCTGGCCGACAAGCTGGAACTGTGGCGCAGGGCGGGGCGGATCGAGAAATATTCCGACGGGCTGTTCTACGATGCCAGCTGGATCGCGGTCTATGTCGGGCAGGGCCTGCTGCCGCAGCAGCACGATGATCCGCGCCGGCACTTGGCCAATCCGCAGCAATTGCCAGCGCGCAGCCGAGAAGCTGCACGAGGCGGTGCAACGCGAGGTCGCCGCCATGCCCGGCCACCGCGACATATCTGCAGGCCGAAGCAGCGCGCCTCGCCGCCGCAGCATGAGCATCCCGCGCGAACCGCTTCGCCGCATCGTCATTGTCGGCGGCGGGCAAGTGGGCGTCCTGGCCGCCATCGCCATGCGCCGCGCCTTGCCGGTGTGCGAGGTGGTCCTGGTCGGCGCAGCGCCGTCGCCTGCATCCTTTGCCGACTGGTCGCCCACCGCGCTGCCCTTTCACGAACAAGCTGCATGACCGGCTGGGCATTGCCGAAAGCGAGATCTGATCCTGAAGGCAGGCGGCAGCTACCGGCTGGTCACGCCGCTATGCCGGATGGGGCGGCGAGCAGGGTCAGGAGCGGGCGTGCTGTCCTATGGCGAAACGCTGGACCCTGCATTGAAGACCGCGTTCGCCCGCGAATGGGGCGGCATAGCGCCAGAACCCGCGCGGTTTGCGTCAAGCCGCGGATCGCTTGCCGCAGGTGCTGGCCGACGCGGGACGCTTCGCGCCTCCGCCGCCGGACGAGGCGACGCCCATCTCCGACATAGATTACGCGCTGCGCTGGAACCCGGCGGCCTATCGCGATCTGCTGATCGAGCATGCGCAGGCGCTTGCAGGTCCAGTATGTCGAAGGGCGGGTCGAGGCGGTCGAGCCCGGGCGAGGGCGATATCGATCCGCGGCCATCGCGGATCGCCGGGCAGGGGCAGATCGAGGCCGATCTGTTCGTCGATTGCAGCGGTCCGGCGGCCACCCTGCTGGCCTCCCAGCCCGGCTTTGCGATGTTCCGACTGGTCGGACAGCCTGCCGACCCGCACCGTCTATCTCGGCGAACCGGGCGCGCCGGTGATTGCGCTGGAAGACCGCGTATCTGCTGGGCAGGACAGGCTGGATCACGCAGGTGGCGGGCGCGACGGCCTGTATACCGCGCTGGGCGTTGGCGAGGGCGTTTCGCGCGGAAACCGCGCTTGCGGCGCTGGGCGTTCCGGCGGCGGCGGCCATCACGCTGAGCCCGGGACGCGCTGCGCGCCCGTGGATCGGCAATGTGGTCGCTCTTGGCGATGCGGCTGCCCGGTTCGAACCGCTTGGGCCCTACCATCTCGATCTGGCGCACCGGCAGCTCGATCTGCTGCTGGAAATGCTGCCCGGCCGCGATGATCGAGCCGCTGGAGCGGGCGGAATACAACCGCCGGTCCGTGCTGATGATGGAAGGGGTGCACGACAGTGCTGGCGCTGCATTTCGCCAGCCAGGGCGCACGCGCGCTGTTCGGCGAACAGACCATGCCGGGCAGGATCAGGCGACAGTGATCGACCAGTTCCAGCGGCGCGGACGCTTGCCCTTCCGCGAAGAAGCGCCGCTGCTGTCGCAGGAACAATTTGCCCTGCTGGTCGCGCTGGGTTTCAAGCCGGGCTTGCCGCCCGCCGCGCGCCATTCGGACGCGAGTGGAGGAAGAGCACGCACGGGCGCAGTTCGCTGCCTGCGTCGAAGGCCGCGCTGGAATTTGCGCCGCCTTACGCAGCAGTGGCTGATATCCGCGCTGCAGGCCGGGCAATCCGCTGGCTAGCGAACGATCTACTGCCGGATCAGTGCGCGCATCTGTGTCAAACAGCTGGTGCGCTGGCCGGACCGAGAATGCCCTGTGCGTGTCGGCGGCAGATGCGCTGCCGGATCGCCGCCTTTTTCGAACACGTAGTAATCCAGCATCGTGCGCCACACCTCGCGCTGGTCTTCGGGCAGGTGCTTGAAGGACAGCAACGCGTGCAGCAGCGCGTCATAAGGGCTGCCGATGCCGTCCGGCAGGCCCGGCGCCCACCAGTAATTGACGAGGATGCTGACCGCTTCCAGCGATTCGACGCCGTGCCACCAGCCATAGGGAATATAGATGGCATCGCCCGGCTCCAGCGTCGCCTGCGCCGCGTGCTGCGCGGCTTCGGCAAAGCGCGGATATCGTGCCGAGATCGGGTTCGGCGAGATCGACCATGCTGACCGGTGTTCCTGCCGGGGTCAGTTCGAACGGGCCGGGATAGAGATTGGCGATCTGGTCCGGGCGGAAACAGGGTGAAACGGCGACGCCCGGCCACGCAGACAGCGACATTTTCCTTCGCATCGTAATGCGGCGCGACGCGAATGCGGTTGCCGATCCAGATACGGGGCGAAACGCCGGGCAGAGATCGCAGCCGGTTGGCCTGCGCCGAACGCCGGGATCAGCGCCGCGATGTCTTCCGACTGCACGGCCATCGCCGGCGCATCCGGCAGATCGCGCAGCGCGCAGCAAATCCTCCAGAAACGCGCCCAGCGCGCCTGTGCCCTTGACAAAATTGAGCCGCGAGAGATCGTCGGTGTAGAAGAACCGCCCCTGTTCCGAAGGCGCGGCGGCGATCGCGCCCACCGGTCGGTCGGCCGCTCCCGCCTTCAGGTAATCCGACGATTGCGCGGTCGCCGGTGTGCGCCGCGTGCACGGCAGGCCAATCCGCAGCAATCCCGCGCAGGACTGCGGGGCGGACCGCCGATCTCAGCGCATCGAATGCGGCCTGATCGATTGCCGCGCCGGTATGTTCGTCGATCGCTTGCGGGGCGGCAGCGATGTCATGCCTTCAGCAGTTCGGCAGGCGCAATCGCTCCGCCGCTGTTCGCGCAGGAAGTCGTCCTGGGTGGGCAGCTGGCCGGCGGTCTGCGCGATCACGTCGCGGATATGGCGCAACCGGGTGCGCGTTTCGTCCTCGTCCAGCATGCAGGCGGCGGGATGATAGCTCTGCGGCTGGATCCCCTGGCTCAGCAGAACCGACAGCCAGCTTGCCTCGGTGAACAGTTCGTTGTTCTCGCGGAAAATCCGGCCCGAGCTGCGGAACATTTCGATCTTCTCGGACAGTCCGCCGGGCGCTTCGAGGTTGCGGCAATAGCGCCAGAATTCCGAATCGTCGCGCTCGCTCGCGCGGTAATGCAGCACCAGAAAATCGCGAATGTCGTTATATTCCCGCAGCGGTCTCCATGTTGAAACGCTCGATCTCGACCTGCGCTGAAACCGGTATCGGGAAACAGCGCCATCAACCGGGCGATGCTCGACTGGACCAGATGGATCGAGGTCGATTCCAGCGGTTCGAGAAAGCCCGCCGCAAGTCCCAGCGCGACCACGTTCTTTTCCCAGAACCGCGTCCGGTGTCCTGCCGTGAAGCTGAGCTGGTTCGGGTCTGCCAGCGGCTTGCCGTCAAGGTTGGCGAGCAGCAGGTCGGTCGCCGCATCGCGCTCGATATGCGCGGAGGAAAACACGTGGCCATTGCCGATGCCGATGCTGCAGCGGGATGCGCCATTGCCAGCCGGCGGGCCGTGCGGTTGCGCGGGTCAGCGGCTCGTTCCGCCCGCCCAGCTCGCACGGGATCGCCACCGCACTGTCGCAGGGCAGCCACTTGCTCCAGTCGTTGAACGGGACGTCCAGCGTCTGGCCCAGCAGCAGCGAACGAAAGCCGGAGCAATCGATGAACAGTTCGCCTTCGACGATCGCGCCCGTCCTCCAGCTCCACATGCGCTGACGAAGCCGGTTTCGCCGTCCTGCCCGACATCGACGATCCGGCCTTCGACCCGCGTGCGCCCCGGCGCTTTCGGACAGGGTCGCGCAAAAACCGCGCGTAACGGCCGGCATCGAACTGGAAGGCGTAGGACAGTTTGGACATCGGCGATTTGGGATTGTCCGCCTGCGGCCAGAAAAACCGCCCGGCCTTCCCGGCCATCGCCGCGATCGAATACGCGTCGATCGGAGTCGGTTTCGCCCAGTTCCCTGCCCGCGCAGATAGAAATGCTGGAATTCGATCCCCAGCATATCCAGACCGAACGAGCCGAACGGATGGACGTAGGAATGGCCGGGCCGCAGCCAGTCGACGAATTCGATGCCCAGTTTGTAGGTCGCGCGGGTTTCGCGCATGAACTGCATCTCGTCGATGCCGAGCATCCGGTTGAACCCGATGATCTGCGGGATCGTGGCTTCGCCCACGCCGACCGTGCCGATGGCTTCGCTTTCCACCAGGGTGACCGACAAAGCCCGGCAGATCGCCCATGATGCGGGTGAGCGCCGCCGCCGCCATCCAGCCCGCAGTGCCGCCGCCGACGATCACGACCTTCCTGACCGGCGCTGCGCCCATCAGCGCGATGCCCCTGGCAGCGAAGTGGCTTGGCAGCTTCGTCGTGCCACCCGCCGGACTGGCGGATAAATGCCTCATGCGCGGCAGCTTCTGCGCGGTTTCGCGCGTAGGCCCGGCGCATCTGCTCCATGGCCGCTGCGACCTTGCTTTCGTCCAGCGTGTCGGCAATCGGATCGTAGGCTGCAGGCTCGATATTCTGCCCCAGCATCACAGCGACCCAGCTTGGCGTGGTGAACAGTTCGGCGTTCTCGCGGAATATCCGGCCATGCAGCCGCCACAGCTCCATCTTGCGCGCCAGGCTATCGGGCACATCCATGTCGCCGGACATAGCGCCAGAATTCCGAATCGTCGCGCTGCGTTGCCTTGTAATGCAGGATGATGAAGTCGCGCACATCCTCGAACAGCTCGCGCATGCCGCGATTGTATTCATCGCGCTCCAGCGGGCTGATCGGATTGTCGGGGAAGAGCGCAAACAGACGCTGGATGCCGTTCTGGATCAGGTGGATGCTGGTCGATTCCAGCGGTTCGATAAAGCCGCCCGAAAGCCCCAGCGAAACGACATTGTGGTTCCATGCCTTGCGCCGCATGCCGGTCTTGAACTCGCAGGGTGCGCGGCTCTGCCAGCGGTTCGCCTTCGAGATTGGCCAGCAGGATGGCGCGGGCCTCGTCCTCGTCCATATACGCGCTGGAGAACACATGGCCGTTGCCGGTCCGGTGTTGCAGCGGGATGCGCCATTGCCAGCCCGCCGAATGCGCGGTGGAGCGGGTGAAGGGGTCGGGCGAGCCCGATGTTGGCAGTCGGCACGGCGATGGCCCGGTCCATCGGCAGCCAGTGGCTCCAGTCTTCATAGCCCGTTTCCAGCGCCTCTTCGATCAGCAGGCCGCGAAAGCCGGAGCAATCGATGAACAGATCGCCCGCAATCTCCTCGCCGTTTTCCAGTCTGACCGAGGCAACGTCGCCGGTTTCGCCATCGCGCTGCACATCGGTGATGCGCCCCTCGCGGCGCTGCGTGCCCTGCCGCTCGGCCAGTCGGCGCAGGAAGCCTGCATAAAGGCTGGCATCGAAATGATAGGCATAGGCGATCTGGTTCACGAGCGACTGCGCGCCCGGCGCAGGCCTGCCGAATCGCGCACTGCGCGCGGCCATCGTGCTCATCGAATATTCGCCGATCCCGCCCGCCTGACCGCTGCGCGCACGTTCCCGCAGGTACAGATGGTGGAACTGGATGCCGTGAAAATCCTGGCCGTATTCGCCGAAGGGATGGAAATACCTGTCGCCCTGACGGCCCCAGTTCACGAATTCGATGCCGAGTTTGAACGTTCCGCGTGTTTCGCGCAGGAAATCGCTTTCCTTGATGTCCAGCATCGCATTGAAATTGCAGATCGGCGGAATGGTCGCTTCGCCAACGCCGACCGTTCCGATCGCATCCGATTCGATCAGCGTGATGGTGCGCTGGCCGTCGGCAAAAAACCGCGACAAGCGCCGCCGCAGCCATCCAGCCAGCCGTTCCGCCGCCAACGATGACGACCCGCTTGAGGCGATTTACGTTACCGATACCATTTCCCCTCGCCGACATTTCCTGAACCTAGTCGATCGCCCATTTGTTGGCAATTTGCCACAGGTGCAGGTTGTTTTCGCACTAAGTGGCTTGCCAAGCCCGAAACTGGCCGATAAGCCTGATCGACGAGAAAAATCAAGCTGACCATCTAAATGTGGTAGCGCTAACATGGGAGGGGAGGTCGTATGACCAAGAATTACGGGCATAATGCCGTCCAGGGAAATTTGCTGAAGAGCATCCTCAAATCGGGTGCATCTGCGTTTGTCGTGGGAAGCGTTATGTGCAGCGCGCCTGCCTTCGCGCAGGATGCCGATCCGGACGATCAGGCTTCCGATCCGGTGGCCGTCGGCCAGGCCGATGAAAATGTCATCGTCGTCAGCGGTATCCGCCAGTCTCTGGCGAATGCCCAGAATATCAAGCGCGACTCCGACACCGTGGTCGACGCGATCACCGCCGAAGATATCGGCGCCCTGCCCGATCGTTCGGTGACCGAGGCGCTGCAGCGCGTTCCCGGCATCGCGATCAACCGCTTCGCCGGTTCGAACGATCCCGATCACTTCTCGGTCGAGGGATCCGGCGTCGTCGTGCGCGGTCTCAACTTCGTCCGTTCCGAATTCAACGGCCGCACCGCGTTCGCCGCAGGTGTCGGTGGGCAGGCGCTGAATTTCTGCCGACGTGCCATCCGAATTGCTCGGCTCTGTCATCATCAGCAAGAACTCGACCGCCGACATGATCGAAGGCGGGCTTGCCGGCACGGTCAACCTCAATACGCGCAAGCCGTTCGATCGTGACGGCTTCCACATCGGTTTCGGAGCCGAGGCAAACTACTCGGATTTTGCCGAGGAATGGAGCCCGACGGGATCGCTGCTGGTCAGCAACACCTGGGATACCGGTGCCGGCCGCTTCGGCCTGCTGGTCAGCGGATCGTTCTCGCAGGTAAAGAGCCGTGCCGACGGCATTCAGATCGCCAACTACCAGACGCGCGACGGCCAGTTGGTCGCCGCTGCGAACACGGCTGACCGGCTGATTTGCCGGACCCGCTTGCCCTCTGCAGCCGATAATCTGACGCTGCCCGGCGCAGGCGCTGCCTGCGATGATCTGGGGACCGCCGGTGCGGACGGTTTCGCCGACTATGCCGATTCGCGGGTTGCCCCCGTGGGTGGTCAGTTCCGCACGCAGGAATTCAACCGCAAACGTGACGGTTTCGCCATCTCCGGCCAGTGGGAAAGCACCGACGAGCGCACCTTGCTGACCGCGGAATTCATCCGTTCGCACACGACGAACAAGTGGGGCGAATATACCTACGAAGCCGCGCCGGATCTGTCGGAATATTCCACTTTCCCGGTCGGCTGCTTGCAGAACGCCGATGGCCCGCCTGTTCGTGACAGCAACGGCGCCGTCAATCCGGACGATGAAACACCGCCGCGCGCGCAGTGCCCGGTTGGCGGGTTTACCGATTACAATTACGATGAAATCGGGTCTTTTCCAGTCGGGATATATCACCGATGTCAGCAATGGCTGGCGCGGCGATCCCGGCGCGTCTCCTTTCGTGCCGATCGGCGGTTCGCAATATTCGCTGGCCCGTCGTCAGGTCGATGACGAGGTCACCAACCAGGATTACAGCCTCAATCTGCAGCACCAGCTGACAGAGAAATTCGGCATCGAACTCGATGCCCAATACGCCACCTCCAAGAAGGAGAATGTCGATTTCAGCATATTCGGTTCGAACTTCGCTGATCAGGAACTCGATATCTCCGGCGACTATCCCAGCATCATCCCGCGCAAGCCGCAATATCTGGGATATGTCTGGTCCACTCCGGGCGAAGCGCTCGCCAATGCGACGGACGAGGAATATTTCAACGATCCGCGCTTCCAGTTCTGGCGCGCCGCGATGGATCACATCGAGGAAAGCAAGGGCGACCAGTTCGCATTCGCTCTCGATACAACCTACGATATCGACGAATATGCCTTCCTCCGTGAAGTGAAAGTCGGCGCGCGTTTCCAGACGCGTGACCAGACCGTGCGCTACACGACCTACAACTGGGGTATGCTCAGCGAGACATGGTCGGGTTCGCGCCCGGTCAATTTCGATGACACTGCGGGTGACGGAAACCAGGAACGCTACGAATTTCCGAACTTCTTCCGCGGAGAGGTTCCGGCCCCTCCCGGTGCATTCTACTACAGCGGCGATCTGACGGACGGTTACGACGAATCGGTTGCCTATTTCCAGTCGATCCAGGACCGCGCACGCGAACTGGGCGGCGGCCCGACCTGGGTTCCGCTGGCAGGCCGCGATGGCACGGTCGGCGGATCTCCGTTCCTGCCGTCGGATATCCAGCGTGTGCAGCAGGATGACACTGCGCTTTACGCAATGGTGCGCTTCGGCAGCGACGACATGTTCGGCGGCGTACGCTTTTCGGGCAATGTCGGTGTGCGTTACGTCACGACGACGGTGCGTTCATCAAGCTCGCGCGGGCCGGGTTCGGCAGCGTCGCTCAATATTGCCGATCCGTTCGACGTCCGCTGTCAGCCGCGTGATCGGCCGGCGGAACTGGGCGGCGGACAGGTCAGGCCGGGCGGGATCTGTACGCTTGGTCAGGATGCCTACGAAGCGCTGCAGAATTTCGCCGACGGCAGCTTCCAGTTCAACACCGTGAAGAACACCTACGATTACTTCCTGCCGAGCCTGAACCTGAAATTCGGGCTGTCGGACGATCTGATCCTGCGTTTTGCAGGTTCCAAAGTCCTGTCTCGCCCGGAAAACAGCTATATCCGCAACTACTTCACATCGAGCATCGATACCTCGGGCAACTTCACCGGCAACGCCGGCGATCCGACGCTTGCTGCCGGCGACCGCATGGCAGTTCGACGCATCGCTGGAATGGTATTTTGCGCGGGTCGGTTCGCTGACGCTGAACGGCTTCTACAAGGAAATCGACAACTTCTTCTTCCAGTCGATCCGCGAAGAAACGATCACGAATGCCAGCGGCGACACCCGAAACGTGACCGTACGCGGTCCGGCGAACTTCGACGGAACCGGCAAGATCAAGGGCTTCGAGGTTGCCTATCAGCAGACCTTCGACTTCCTGCCAAGCCCGCTCGACGGGTTCGGCGTGCAGGCGAACTACACCTATATCGACAGCGAGGGCCTGCCCAACACCTTCCTGAACACCGGTGCGCCGGTTACGGAATCGACCGTGCCGCCAGGGAACTTGCCGCTGGAGCAATTGTCCAAGCACAATTACAACGTGGCCGGTTTCTACGAGAAGGGCCCGATCTCGCTGAGGGCTGCGTACAACTGGAGGTCCCGCTTCCTGTTGACGGCTTCGGACGTGATCTTCCCGTACTACTCGATCTTCAACGAGCCGACCGGGCAGCTCGATGCGTCGATCTTCTTCAACGTGAACGATCGTATTGAGAGTGGGTGTGCAGGGTGTGAACCTGCTGAATGAAGTGACCAAGACGTCGCAGGCCTACACCGGCGATCCCGGACGTGCTGGCGCCGCGATCGTTCTTCATGAACGATCGCCGCTTCTCCCTGATCGTGCGCGGAAACTTCTGACCCTTAGTTCCTCCCGAGGGTAAGAAAGGCCGTCTCGCTCCAGGGCGAGGCGGCCTTATTCTTTGCACGCGGAGATACTGCGAAGCGGACCCGTCGCTTGCTCCGTGTGGAAGTCCGCACATCAGCGTTTCACCAAGCACAAAGGCCCGCCAACCTTGCGGTGGGCGGGCCTTCTGGAAGGATGGGCCTTGCGTGAGCGGCCTATCCGAATGTGGCTTCCGTTCAGCCGGCGAGCGATTTCGCCAAGGCCGTCCGCAAAGGCTTGGGTTCGAAGTCCGAAGTGTACGGCGTGCCGCGCACTTCCAGACCGTCTTCGCGTTTCGCCGGGTCGAAATATTGCAGCCAGTTGTACTTGTCGGCCATGCCCCATGCGAGAACATCGTCCAGATGGTCGCCATATTCCATCATCAGGTCGATGTAGCGACGCGAGAAGTCGGCGACCTTGGCATCGCGCACGGCGATGTCGGCGGGCAGCGCCTTGTCCTTCACGTCGAATTCGGTGATCAGCAGGCGGTATCCCATGCCGGTCACCTCGTCGAGGAAGCTGCGCCACTCGCGCTCGGCATAGGGGCCGACGCCGGTGGCGGGATCGATGGAGAACATCTCGATATGCGACTGGATGCCCAGCGCGTCGACCGGCGTGCCGCGCTTGCGGAAGCCTTCCAGCAGGCGCAGCACATCGGTCACATGCTTGTTTCCCGTGATGTGAGCAGGCTCCCAGCTCATGTAATCATTATACACCAGCTGGCCGTTCGGCAGCTGTTCGCGCGCGGTATGGAAGGCGAGGTCGAGGACGGCCTCCGGACTGCCCATCGCACGGCTCAGGCTGGTTTCGATCGGCATCGTTGCGATCATGGTCGATCGCTTCGTTGACCACGTCGTAACTGGTGATCTGGCCGCGATAGCGATCGGTCACGGTACGGATATGCTCGGTAAGCAGGCGCTCCGCCTCCTGCACCGGATTGGCCCCGTAATCGTACTTGTTCAGCCAGTCGGGAAACCATTGCGGCCGGTGCCACAGCAGCGTGTGACCGCGCAGGGCAAGATCGTTCGCCTGCGCGAAGGCGGCGATGCCGTCCATTCGGGCGAAATCATAGACGTCGGGCGCAGGGCGCACCGTCTGCCATTTCATCTCGTTTTCCGCCACGACCATGCCGCATTCGGCCTTGATCAGTTCGGTATAGCGAGGGTTCTGGATGCTGCCCGCATCGGTCCGGCCCGGGGTGGAGGCGATGGCGCTGCCGAACCGGCGGCCGCCGCGCTGTGCGATGGTGTCCAGCCCGGGCTGCGGGAAGGCCCCGTTTGCCGGATGGCGCTGTCAGCCGAAGCCAATACGCTGGCAGCTCCGCCCATGCACGATGCAAGCGGAACCGATGCGAGCCCGGCCAAGCGCCGCGCGGCGCGACATTTCAAAACGTCTGTCCATTCTAAACGATCTCCACGTCGATTTTTTGCAAATTGGCGGAACTGCCACCGGCAGAAAGCGTGACCGGCCCCGGCTCGTTCACTTCCTGCATGTCGCGGTTCCAGATTGTCAGCTGCTCCGGCGAGATCGCGAAACTGATCGTCCGCGTCTCGCCGGGCTGCAGAGTGATCCGTTCGAAGCCTTTCAGCTCCAGAACAGGCCGCGTCACAGAAACATCGGTGCGCGTGATGTAAAGCTGGACGACCTCGTCGCCCGCGCGCGTGCCCGGTATTGCGCACGTCTACTTCCGCGCGGATAGTTTCGTTTACGCCGTAGCGGCGCTGTGCCGTGCGCGGTGCCGATATGTCGAATGTGGTGTAGGACAGCCCGTGCCCGAACGGGAAACAGCGGTCCCTTGTCGTCGAACAGATAGCCGCGCCGCGCGCTTGGCTTGTGGTTGTAGAAATAGGGCACCTGCCCCTCGTTCCGCACCACGGTCACCGGCAGTTTCGCACCTGGATTGATGTCGCCCAGCAACGCCTCGGCAACGGCGATGCCGCCTTCCTGGCCGGGATACCAGCATTCCAGGATGGCATCGGCCTTCTCGACCACATTGGGCCAGCTTGGCGGGCGGCCATTATAGGCGGCAACGATCAGCGGTTTGCCCAGCGCGGCGAGGGCATCGACCAGCGCGTTCTGTTCGCCGAGAATATCGATGTCGGTCCGGTCGCCCAGATGGTTCTTGGCGAAGCCTTCGCGGCTGGTCTGCTCGGTATCGCCGATGGCCAGAATGATCGTATCGGCGGTTCGCGCGACTTCGACCGCTTCCTCGATCAGTTGCAGGTTTTTCGCCCGGTCGGCGAGATAGATCAGGTCCTGTGAGCGGTCTTCGCTGGTGGTGATGAAAACGCCCTGCGCGGTGACGAAATCGGCATCGGGTGCGACCTGCCGCAAGCCTTCGATCAGGCTGATCGCCTGCTTCGGCACGCTGGAATATCCGCCGAGGCGCGCGATGGCGTGGTTGGGTCCGATAACCGCCACGCGGCCCATGCTGGACCGGTCCAGCGGCAGGGCACCATCGCGGTTGGTCAGCAGGCACACGCCCTTGCGCGCGGCCTCCAGTGCCAGAGCGCGGCCTTCCGCATTGCCGGTGATCCGGGCGGTCAGGGCCTTGTCGCCGATACGGGTTCTCGAACAGTCCGGCGCGGAACTTCAGCGTCGAGCATGCGGGCGCACGCAGTATCGACCAGCGCTTCGGGAATTCGGCCCTGCGCGCACAGCCTGCGTCACGGTCGCATAGGCCATGCCCTCCGGCAGTTCGCTGTCGACGCCGGCCTGCAGCGATTGCAGCGCGGCGTCCTCCAGATCGTTTGCCACCTTGTGCAAGGTCGCCAGTTCGTGGACCCCGCCATAATCGCTGACGATAACGCCGTCGAAGCCCCACTCGCCGCGCAGGACGCTGCCCAGCAGCCAGGTGCTGGCATGGCTGGGCATGCCGTCGATCTCGTTATAGCTGGGCATGACCGCGCCGACCGACGTGCGCTGCACGATTTCGCGGAACGGCGGGAAGAAATTCTCGCGCAGCTCGCGCTCCGACAATTGGGCGGGGGAGATGTTGTTGCCTGCCTCTGGCTGGCCGTGGCCGGTCATGTGCTTCAGCGTGGCGAAGACCTTGCCCTCGCGCAGCTTCTCGAACTTGCCGGGACCTTGCAGCCCTTCGACGGCAGCCACGCCCATTTCGCCGACCAGATAGGGATCCTCGCCCCAGGTCTCCTCGATCCGGCCCCAGCGGGGATCGCGAACGATATCGACCACCGGGCTGAGGACCAGCGGGACACCGCGCGCCCGCACCTCGCGCGCGGTCAGCGACTGGACGCGGCGCATCAGGTCGAGATCGAAGCTGCCTGCCAGTGCGATGGCCTGCGGGAACATGGTCGCCTCTGTCGCCATATAGCCGTGCAGCGATTCTTCGTGCAGCAGCACCGGGATGCCGAGCCGGGTATCTTCCAGTGCCCAGCGCTGCAGGGCATTGATGAAATCGACCGTCTGTTCCGGCGTGCGCCAGCGGGCTGCCGTGCCGCCAGCTGCGCCGGAGATACCCGGCACGCCGCGCTTGTCGCTGGGGCGGGTGACATGGCCGATGCCGTCGGGAAATGCCGCGCTGGCCTTGGCCGGATTGAACGCCAGATCGTCGATCATGTCGCCCTTGGCCGCCCAGGCCGTGCGGATTTGCGCGACTTTCTCATCCAGCGTCATGCGGGCCAGAAGATCGGCAACCCGCGCCGCGATCGGAGCGGAGGCGTTCTTGTACAGCGCGCCGCCTTGCGCGAAAGCTGCCGGGGCCTGCGCCACCGCGAGCGCCGACAGGCTGCCGCTTGCCAGCAGCTTGAGCGCATCGCGGCGGTGGAGGCTCACGGGGTCACCGTCAGCGTGGCTTCCTTCAGATCCTCCGAATTGGGGCCGACCATGATGGTGAATTCACCCGGTTCGACCACCCGCTCCATATCGCGGTTCCACATCATGAAAGAGCGCGGCTCGATCGCGATATCGACCTGCCGGGTCTCGCCGGGCTGCAGGGTCACGCGCTGGAAGCCGGCCAGTTCCTTGACCGGCCGCGTGACCGAGCTGATGTCGTCGCGCAGATACACCTGCACCACTTCGTCACCCGCCATGTCGCCGGTATTGGTGACCGGAACACGGACCGTCACGCCCGATCCAGCGGCGATGCTGGAGGAGGACAGGGTGGGCGCCCCGATATCGAAGGTGGTGTAGGACAGTCCGTGACCGAACGGGAATAGCGGGGTCACCTCGTCGAACAGGTATCCGCGCCGCGCGCTGGGCTTGTAATTGTAGAAATTGGGCAGCTGGCCGACATTGCGCGCGGTGGTCACCGGCATCTTGCCGCCCGGATTGACCCGTCCGAACAAGGCATCGGCAATCGCCGTGCCCTGCTGTTCCCCGGCATACCAGCTTTCGAGGATCGCATCGGCCTGCTCTGCCACGGCCGGATAGCTGGGCGGGCGGCCATTGACCAGGACGACGACGACCGGTTTGCCCAAGCGCCTTCATCGCGGCGAACAATTCGTTCTGCTCGCCTACCAGATCGAGGCTGGTGCGGTCGCCCAGATGGCCCGGAGCCCATCCTTCGCGGCTGGTTTTCTCGGTATCGCCGATGAACAGCACGATCGTGTCGGCATCCCTTGCCGACTTCCACGGCCTCGGCAATGCGACGGCGGTTTTCGGCCGGATCGCCCAGCTCTACCGTGTCGTCCCACCAGTCATCGTCGCCCTTGGTGATTTCCACGCCGAGCGAGGTCACGATCTTGGCCTGATCCCCGACCAGCGCGCGAATGCCCTCCAGCGGTGTCACGCTGGCGCGCGGTTCGCCGTAATAGCCGCCAAGCCGCGCAACATCGGCGTTCGGTCCGATGACCGCGATGGTGGGCTTTGTCGCCTCCGCCCGCAGGCAGCGCAAGCGGCAGGACGCCGTCATTCTTCAGAAGCACCAGCGATTTGGCAGCTGCCTGTCGGGCCAGAGCCACGCCGTCCGGACCGTTGGACGTCTTTGCCAGCGCAAGGTCGGGCCACGGATTGTCGAACAGGCCGGCATTGAATTTCATCGTCAGGAAACGGCGCGTGGCGGTGTCGATGGCATCCATCGAGACACGGCCATCCTTTGCGCTTTCCACCAGGTTCACGAAGCCCGCGCCCTCGGGTAGATCGACATCCACGCCCGGAGTTCAGCGCCAGTTCTGCCGCCGCCGTGTAGTCGGGCACGATCTGGTGCAGCCGCGCCAGATCCTCGATCGCGTAATAATCGGATACGACCGCGCCCCGGAAACCCCACTCGCCGCGCAGCACGTCGTTCAGCAGCCAGCTGTTGGAATGGGACGGGATGCCGTCGATCTCGTTATAGCTCGCCATCACCGCGTCGATGGCGGTGCGGGTCACGACCTGTTCGAACGGCGGGAAGAACATTTCGCGCAAGGTGCGCTCGCTGATCTGGGCAGGGCCGACATTGGTGCCGCTTTCCGGCTGTCCGTGGCCGGTCATGTGCTTCAGCGTGGCCATCACCTGGCCCGTCTTTCAGCGTGCGGTCGGTGCCGACGCCGGTCAGACCCTCGACCGATGCCACGCCCATTTCGCCGACGAGATACGGGTCTTCGCCAAAGGTTTCCTCGATCCGGCCCCAGCGCGCATCACGCGCGACGTCCACCACCGGGGAGAGAACCAGGTGGACGCCGCGCGCGCGCACCTCGCCGGCAATCAGGTCGTTGATCTCGCGGACGAGATCGGGGTCCCAGGTGCTGGCGAGGCCGATCGATTGCGGGAAGGCGGTTGCATCCTTCGCCGCGAAACCGTGAAGCGATTCTTCGTGAAACAGGATGGGAATGCCGAGCCGCGTTTCCTCCATCGCCCATTTCTGCGCATCGAGCGACATACTGGATGCTGTCTTCGATACTGCGGCGCGGCACTTCGCGCGGGCTGGACGGACCGAGCCGATCGCGAGGGACGGGCGATCTGGCCGATCCCGTCGGGATATTTGGCCGAAGCCTTGGCCGGATCGAAGACATCGCCTTCGCCCTGGATTTCGCCCTTGCTGTCCCACACGGTGATGATCTGGGCGACCTTTTCCTCCAGCGTCATGCGCGCAAGAAGGTCGTCCACACGCTGTTCGACCGGCAGGTTCGCATTCCAGTAGGGTGCATCCTGCATGGCCCGCTCGACCGCGATTTCCTGTGCCGCCGCGGGCGCGATAGCTGTGACCTGAAGTGCCGCCAGGCACACCCCGAACGCGAGCGCGCTCCGCTTAAAACGACCCATAGCCAAATTCCTCTCTCCCTGCGCGCGACTTGACTGCCCCGCCTTTTGTGGTAGCGCTACCATGATGAGAGGGAGATTGCTTGTCAACCGGCTTTGCCGCAGTGGCTGCCTGCTTCGCTGATTGCGCTTGACGCAACCCAGCGCTGTGCAGGCTGAAGACGGCTATGATCTATGGCTGCGATACGCCCCGCTGGAGGGGGAATGCTGCGCGATAAGTTGAAGGCGCTTGCAGGCGGTCATTTACACGTATCCGAACGATCGATGCGACCCTGCTTGCCGCGACGGACGAGCTTGCGTGCCGGCATCAATTCGCTGCTTGGCGAAGAGCACATTTCCCCGCTGGTCATCACGGAAACCCGCGTGCCGCTGCGTGGCGCGCCTGAGGGCTATTCCTACGATTGCCGCGATGACGGCATCGACGATCGCGAGGCATACCGGGTGCGGTGGACGGGATCGGCCATCCGGATCACGGCGCGCGAGCCGATAGGCTGCCTGTATGGCACTTTCGCCCTGCTGCGCGCATTGTCGTCCGGCACGGCAGCTGGACGAAATCGACGCTGGAATCGGCTCCGGCCATGCCGCTGCGGATGCTCAACCATTGGGACAATCCCGATGGCCATGTCGAGCGCGGCTATGCCGGGCGGTCGATCTTCGACTGGTGGCATCTGCCGGAGCGGCTGGACCAGCGGATGATCGACTATGCGCGCGCCAATGCCTCGATCGGCATCAATGGCGCGGTCGGTGAACAACGTCAATGCGCGCGCGTTCATGCTGGAGCCGCGCTATATCGCGAAGCTCAAGCGGCTGGCCGATGCGTGGCGGCCCTACGGCATCAGGGTGTATCTGTCGGCGCGTTTCAGCGCCCCGCGCGACATTGGCGGGCTGGACAACCGCCGATCCGCTCGATCCCGCAGTGCGCGCCTGGTGGCAGGCCAAGGCGGACGAGATCTACGCCGCAATCCCCGACTTCGGTGGCTTTCTGGTCAAGGCCAACAGCGAAGGCCAGCCCGGCCCGCAGGATTACGGCCGCACCCATGCAGATGGCGCCAACATGCTGGCAGAGCGCTCTGGGCAATCGCGGGCACCGTGATCTGGCGAGCCTTTGTCTATTCGGCCGAAGACGAGACCGACCGGGCGAAGCAGGCTTATGCCGAATTCGTCCCGCTGGACGGACAGTTTGCCGACAATGTCATCGTGCAGGTCAAGAACGGGCCGATCGATTTCCAGCCGCGCGAACCCTTTCATCCGATGTTCGGGGCGATGCCCGACACGCGGCTGATGCTCGAAGTGCAGATTACCAAGGAATATCTGGGTTTCGCCAGCCATCTCGCCTTCCTCGCACCGATGTGGAAGGAAGCGCTGGATGCAGAAACGGGCCGGATGGGCAGCGTGGCGCAGGTGGTGGCCCCGGCAGGGATGGCGGGTGTTGCCAATACGGGGTCGGACCGGAACTGGACGGGTTCGCATTTCGATCAGGCAAACTGGTACGCATTCGGCCGCCTTGCATGGGACCCGGCACTGTCCAGCGAAACGATCGCACGCGAATGGGCCAGCCAGACCTTCACGCCCGATAGCGGGAGCGTTGATCAGATTTCGGACATGATGCTCGGCAGCCGCGAAACGGTGGCCCGTTACATGACGCCGATGGGGCTCGCGCATCTGATGGATACCGGCCACCATTACGGGCCGGGACCGTGGGTCTGCGACTTGCCGCAGGCCCGAATGGAACCCGTGCTATTATCACCGCGCAGACAAGCAGGGCATCGGCTTCGACAGGACAGCAACGGGTTCGGATGCCTTGTCGCAATACGCCCCCGAAATTGCAGCGCAGTGGATGCGATCCGGCGCGCATCGATCCGCGCTTCTTATTGTGGTTTCACCAGGGTTGGCTGGAATGACCGGATGGCGTCCGGAAAGACCGTCTGGGAAGAACTGGTCGCGCGGTACGATCTGCGGTGTGGCCGAGGTCGATGCGATGGCGTCTGTCATGGTCGAGCCTGGAGCCGAAGATCGACGCGCGCCGTTTTCGGGATGTCAGTGAAAGCCTCGCTATCCAGCAACAGGAGGCGCGCTGGTGGCGCAATGCCTCGCTCGCCTATTGGCAATCTATTCAACAGCTGCCGCTGCCCGCGTCGGCACAGCCGATCCCGGAGCACGCTTGAGCGCGTATCGCGCCCGGACATTTCCAGAGGCGCCCGGGCAATGATGAGTCTTGCTGATATCGCAACCATGGCGTTATGGCCGCAACCATGAGTGCACCCGAAGATACCGTCAAAACCGATAGCAAGCGTGCGGCCCGGCGCAAGAACGCAGCCCCTACGATTGCCGACGTGGCTCAGGAGGCGAATTGCTCTCCGATGACAGTCAGCCGAGTGATCAATGGCGAAACCAATGTCCGCGACAGTACGCGGACGCAGGTCCTGGGCGCGATCGCGAAGCTCAACTACATCCCCAACCGCGCTGCCCGGTCTCTGGCCGGCGGTGCGCAGCTTCGCATCGCGCTGCTGTTCGACAATCCCTCCGCATCCTATCTCAGCGAATTTCTGATGGGTGCGCTGGAAGAGGCGAGCCGGCGCGACATTCACCTGCTGGTGCAGAGCTGCGAAATTTCCCGCGAAAGCGAGGCCCTGATCGGCAATCTGATCGAAGGCGGCATCGAAGGCTTCATCCTGCCGCCGCCGCTGTGCGACGATCAGTCGGTTCTGGACCAGATACGTTCGTCCGGAGGTATCGCCGTGGCCGTCGGGCCGGGGCGTGCCGACGGATCGCACGGGGCAGTCCTGATCGACGAGTATCAGGCCGCCTACGACATGACGCGCCATATCATCGGTCTTGGACACGAACGGATCGGGTTTATCGTGGGCAATCCGGAACAGGTGGCCAGCGGGCGCCGTCTGCATGGCTTCCGCTCGGCCATGGAGGATGCGCGCCTCGAGGTTCAGGACGACCTGATTGCCCAGGGCCAGTTTACCTACCGATCAGGCATGGTTGCGGCAGAGAAGCTGCTTGGCCTTGAGAACAGGCCGACGGCCATCTTCGCATCGAACGACGACATGGCGGCGGCTGCGGTGGCGATGGCCCATCGGCGCCATCTGGACGTGCCCAACGACATCACTGTTTGCGGCTTCGACGATACCGAGCTCGCCAGTTCCATCTGGCCCGAACTCACCACGATCCGCCAGCCGATCCGCGAAATGACCGCGCAGGCGGTGTCGATGATCGCAAAGGTCTACAAGCTTCGCCCGCGGACCAATCGCGTTCCGGTGGAGACAGATGACGCTTCCCTACGAGCTGATCCGGCGCAATTCCGATGCCGGGCCCAGTCTCGTTTCCTCGTTCACAAAGTTGGCGGCAAAATAATGACGCAAGACTTCGGTGGCCGCCGCCTGCGGTCTCGCGACTGGTTCGACAATCCGGACAGGATGGACATGACCGCGCTCTATCTCGAGCGGTTCATGAATTACGGCGTCACACCGGAAGAATTGCGGAGCGGCAAGCCGATCATCGGCATCGCGCAATCGGGCAGCGACCTGTCACCGTGCAACCGGATTCACATCGATCTGGCCAAGCGCACCCGCGACGGCATCCGCGACGCAGGCGGAATTCCGATCGAGTTTCCGGTCCATCCGATCTTCGAAAACTGCCGCCGGCCGACGGCGGCGCTCGACCGCAACCTGCTGTATCTCGGCCTGGTCGAACTGCTGAACGGCTACCCGATCGACGGGGTGGTGCTGACCACCGGCTGCGACAAGACCACGCCCAGCCAGATCATGGCCGCCAGCACGGTCGACATTCCGGCCATCGTTCTTTCCGGTGGCCCGATGCTGGACGGCTGGCACGAAGGCGAACTGGTCGGATCGGGTACGGTGATCTGGCGCAGCCGCCGCAAACTGGCCGCTGGCGAGATCGACGAGGAAGAGTTTCTCGACCGCGCGACCGGCAGCGCGCCGAGCGCCGGGCCATTGCAATTCGATGGGCACGGCCAGCACGATGAACGCCGTTGCCGAAGCGCTCGGCCTGTCGCTGACCGGCTGCGCTGCGATCCCTGCACCCTATCGCGAGCGCGGGCAGATGGCCTATCGCACCGGGCAGCGGATCGTTGAAATGGTGCGCGACGATGTGAAGCCTTCGGACATTCTGACGCGCGAGGCTTTTGAGAACGCCGTCGCGGTGGTCAGCGTGATCGGCGGTTCCTCCAACGCGCAGCCGCATATCCAGGCGATGGCCGCCCATGCGGGCGTCGAGCTGGAAACCGGCGTCTGGCAGACCCACGGCTACGACCTGCCGCTGCTCGTCAACATGCAGCCGGCGGGCGAGTATCTGGGCGAGCGTTTCCACCGTGCGGGCGGCGTTCCGGCGGCGATGTGGGAACTGCTATCAAGCGGGCAAGCTTCACGGCGATTGCCTGACCTGCACCGGCAAGACGATGGCTGAAAATCTCGAAGGCCGCGAGAGCCGCGACCGGGAGATGATCCGGACGTTCGACGATCCGCTGATGAACAATGCGGGTTTCATGGTGCTGTCCGGCAATCTGTTCGATTTCGGCATCCTGAAGACATCGGTCATCAGCGACGAATTTCGCGCCCGCTACCTCTCGCGTCCGGGCGAGGAAGGAGTGTTCGAGGCGCGCGCGATCGTGTTCGACGGGTCGGATGATTACCACCACCGCATCAACGATCCTGCGCTGGAGATCGACGAAGATTGCATTCTGGTCATCCGCGGCTCCGGCGTGATCGGCTGGCCGGGCAGCGCCGAAGTCGTCAACATGCAGCCGCCAGACGCGCTGATCCGCGAAGGGCACGCAGTGGCTGCCCACGCTGGGCGACGGGCGGCAGTCAGGGACGAGCGACAGCCCCTCGATCCTGAATGTCTCGCCCGAAAGCGCGGTGGGCGGCGGCCTGTCATGGCTGCGCACCGGCGACACCATCCGGGTCGATCTGAACGAGGGCACCTGCAACGCAGTGGTCGACGACGCGGAAATCGCGCGCCGCCAGACCGAAGAGCCTGCACCGGCCATCCCGCAAAGCAACACCCCTTGGGAAGAGCTGTTCCGCGAGAAGACCGGGCAATTGGGCGAAGGCGGCGTGATGGATTTCGCCCTCAAATATCGCGGCACCAGCCGCAAACTGCCGCGCCACAACCACTGATCGGGCCGCGGCATAGCCAGCAACCGGCGACCGGCAACCGCGGCTTCGCAACAATCAGTCGCCTGGGGTTATGGCGAGTTCGAAGCCGGGTACCGGCATGCCGCGCGCATCGTACAGGTTGACGATCGGCGCATCGGCCCACGCATGGCGCACGCGCTGCGCCTGAAAACCGGCGGGAACAGGGATCGACATCGTCTGCCCACTCAAGACGCGGGATGGCCCAGCGGCACGTGTCCGGTTCAACTCCGCAAAGCTCTACCCCCAGAGGGTAGGGTCCGCCAAGCGCAGCGAGGTCGCCGCTGAGGCCGGTAAAGGTAACTTCCACCGTTTCGCCCCGGCGCACAGCCGCCGGCTGGCATGGGCATCGCCTCTCCTGCAAAGGCATGGGCCAGACGCTTGCCGAGGACGTTCTTGTTGGCCGGATGGATGTCGGTCGGTTCGCCGATGTCGATGGCTGTCACGAGGGCCGCATTTGCATCGGCTTCCACACCGTCCAACTGGTCCTGCCGCAGCTGCGCCCAGGCCGAATTCAGCAGGCTTCGTGCGGCGCTCTCCGAAATCGGCCAGTTGCACGACCATCATCTTCATCTGCGGCCCGAACTGGCGACGCCAGCCAGCGAACAATTCGCGCAGCTTCTCGTCATAGTCCGGCTGCCCGACATCGGCTTCGCCCTGATACCAGGCGGCCCCTGCCAAACGCATCGGGCCAAGCGGGGCAATCATGGCGTTGTGCATCACGCCAAGCCCGGCATTGGCATCCCATGGCGCGCGCGGCGGGACGCCGGTCACGCCGGAAATCGAATATTCCCAATCGGCCCCGAGCGGCACCTTTTCGCCGCGGCCCGGCGTGATAGAAGAGCCGCTCTGGCCCGGCGAAAAACCCGCCGGTGTCCCACATATTGTTGGCCGCGATCAGGATTTCGTTCTCGCCCTCGCGCAGATACTCGGCCGGCACGTCGATATGTCCGCTCCACACCCCAGCCGAAGGTGTAGCCGACCGGATTGCCATTGACGAAGGTCAGGTCCATGTCGTCGATCGCGCCGATCGACAGCGTGCCCTGCCATTGCCGGCCTGTTCGGCTGTCAGCGTGATGGTCTGGCGCAGCCACACATTCGCCGCGCGGCCTCGGTATCCAGCCCCGTCCCGGTCCATTCGTTCCAGAAAGAGAATTTCGGGATCGGCTGCCAGTCGAGGATCGAGGAGTCGGCCCACGGTTCACGCCCTGCATCCTGTTCCCGCCACCAGTCGAACCACTGCGGGACGAACCGCTGCGTCGCTGCGAGCGGGTCGGATGAATAGGCGCGCAATTGCTCCAGCGCCTCCGCGCCATAGAGAGTTTTCACGCCTTCAGGAGCAAGCCAGGCACGCGCCGCGCTGCCGCCCCAGTTCGAATGGATCAGTCCGACGGGCACGTCGGGATTATCCGCCCGCAATTGCTTCGCCATGTAGAAACAGGCAGCGGAAAATTCGCCGACCGTGTCACGGCTGGCGGCGTTCCATTGCACCGGCTCTGCAAAGTGTTTCTGCGGCACGGATGCCGTGGTCTGGCCGACTTTGAACAGGCGGATCGCGTCATCGGTCGCCATCCGCAGCTGGTTCGAGGTATCCAGAGCCCGGTTGACCGGCAATTCCATGTTCGATTGCCCCGAACACAGGAAGACGTCGCCGACCAGAATATTGTCGAAGTGCGGTGCTGCCTGTGGCGTCACTCAGAGCGAGCGTCGTCGCTTGTGCTGAAGCTGGACGTGCGGGCAGGGTCAGCCTGAACGTGCCATCGGAATCGGCCGTTGCCTGGCCTGTCGCATCGCCGATGCGCGCGGTGACTGTTTCGCCTGCCTTCGCGCTGCCTTCCAGCACTACAGGCACATCGCGCTGCAGCACCATGCCATCCCCGTATGCGGGGCCGAGCGTTGGTGCGGCCATCGCCGCCACCGGCACGAGAAGGGCGATGCCCGCCGATGCCAGCGCCCGGCGCATCACAGCTTTGCCCGCGTCTGGCTGAAGCCGGCGACTGGCGCATCGAAGGCGAACAGGCTGCCTGCTTGCGGATATTCCTCCATGTCCGCCGCCTCCATGTTCTTGATCGCACTTGTCACATAGGCCGTGCGCAGGTCGGCGCCGCCAAAGGCCATCTTGGTGATATCCCGCGCAGGCATATCGATCGTCTGGTCCAGCTTTCCGTCGGGCGTGAAACGCGCGACCTTGCTGCCCAGATAAAGGCCCGGTCCACACATGGTCTTCGGCATCGACAACCGGACCGTCGGGATAGGCATCGGGAAACAGCGCCCCTGTATCGGCAAAAGGTCTGGCTTCGCCCACGCCGGCAGCCGTCAGGTCGGCCACCATGATTTTCTGCGCCGTCGTGTCGGTGAAATAGATCCGGTCGCCTTGCGCATTGACGGCGGGGCCATTGGTGATGGTGATGCCGGATGGCCCGGCCGCGCGGATGTCGCCTTGGTCGTAGACGTAGAATTTGCCCGATGCGCTCTGTTCTGAATCGTCCATCGAGCCGAACCAGACCCGGCCCCACGGGATCGGTGCAGGCATCGTTGAGGCGGTTGGTGGCAGGTTCACCCGGAACAGACGCGATCTTGTCGAACGTCTCTGTTTCCGGATCGAACGTGTAGAGCCCGTCCTTCAGGCCGCACAGCAGCAGGCCGCTTTCCGCAGGGATCGCCCAGCCGATCTGGGCAGGGGCCTCGCTGTGGGTATTGCTGCCGGTGGCCGGGTCGTAATGCCACAACCTGTTTCGCTTGATATCGACGAACCAGACGATCTGGCGCGCCGTATCCCACAACACGCCTTCGCCCAGCTTCGTATCGGCGGATAATACCTGTCGGACCTGCATTGTCTATCTCCAGCCAGCGTCGACCCAGTAATTGTGGGCGGTGCAAAAACGCGCATCATCGGATGCGAGGAACAGGGCCATGGCGGCGATGTCGACGGGCTGTATCCTGCCATCGAGACACTGGGCGGCGACGATTTCCGCCTCCTCGTCCGGGGAATACCATTGCATCTGGCGGGGGGTTTTCACGTTGCCGGGAATGATCGTGTTGACGCGGATATTCTCGCGGCCCAGTTCGCGTGCCATGCTGCGCGTCAGCCCCTCGATGGCAGCCTTTGCGGTCTGGTAGACGACCAGATCTTCCAGGCCGAGATGCCAGCTGATCGAACCCATATTGATGATCGAGCCGCCACCGGCACCGCGCATCGCCGCCGAGCACGGCTTTCGCCGCGAAGAACTGGTGTTTCAGATTCACCGCCATGCGGGAATCCCAGTATTCGGGAGTGGTTTCGTCCAGCGAATGGCGATCATCGCTCGCAGCGTTGTTGATCAGGACATCGCAGCCGCCCAGCTGCTCGATCATCATGGCGATCTTCTCGCCGTAGTCGTCGCAATCCGTCACATCGCAAGGGTGGAAGATGGGTGCGATGGGCGCATCAGCCAATCGCGCGGCCAGCTCTTCGCCCGGCGCGGCCTGAATATCGACAAAGGCGACTGCGGCCCCCTGGAGAGCGAAAGCCTCGACGAAAGCTTCGCCTATGCCGGAGCCTCCGCCGCTGATGATGACTTTCCGGCCCGTCAGGCTCGGGTAGAGCGCGCCGTGCGCGGCTGCATCGCCATCTTGCGGCATCGAATTTTCCCCCATCCCATGTCGTATCGTGCGCTGTATGCGCCGTTATTGTGTCGGTCAGATCTTGTCGATCAGGCCCCGGCCCGCAAGGTTTCTTGCAAATTCTCCGAAGCCCATTTCCCAGGCCGGAGCATCGCGGGAAGTCGTCACCGTATTTCTGAGCGATCCGATCCGGTCCGACTGGATCGTCACGACATCGCCGATCTTGTGCGTGAAGCCTGCGCCGGGTTCATCCCTGTCCTGCGTAGGGGCGAACAGCGTGCCGCAGAACAGCACGAACCCGTCGGGATAATGATGTTCCGACAGGCACTGATCGACCAGATCCAGTGGATCGCGGCTGATCTGCGACATGTCGTTGCTGCCTTCGAGCAGGTAGCCCTCGGGCCCTTCGATCGTCAGACCGACATTGGCCGCGCGCACATCGTCCAGCGTGAACTCGTCGTCGAACAGGCGGATGAACGGCCCGATGGCGCAGCTGGCCGTGTTGTCTTTCGCCTTCGACAGCAGAAGGGCCGAGCGCCCTTCGAAGTCGCGCAGATTGACGTCGTTGCCAAGCGTCGCGCCGAGGACATCGCCATCGGAATTGCACACCAGCACGACCTCCGGTTCGGGATTGTTCCAGCTGGAATCCGATCGCACCCCGATCTGCGCGCCGTGTCCGACCGACGACAGGACCGGGGACTTGGAGAAAATTTCCGCATCCGGACCGATCGCGACTTCGAGATATTGCGACCACATGCCCTTGTTCGATCAGGGCGGCCTTCAGCTGCGGCGGCGGCATCGCTGCCCGGCACGACGGAGCGAATTCCGGAGCCGATCTTTTCCTCCAGCAGGCCGCGAATTTCCGACGCCTTGGCCGCATCGCCCATGGCGCGTTCCTCGATCACGCGTTCGATGGCGGAAAGCGCAAAGGTGACGCCGCTTGCCTTGATGCATTGCAGATCGATCGGGGAAAGCAGCCGCCACCCTGTCGGGCAGGCCGTCTGCAGCCGGACCGATGGCATTCCCGCCGCTGAGCATCCCGCGCTCTATCGCACCGGAAACCGTTGCCGCCACGGGGGTGAGGTCGTGCAATATGCCGTCTTCGATCGTGACCACGCATGGGCCGCCCGGCGACTGGACGCGGCCGATGAATGTGCCGCGCAGATAATCCGCCGGCAGGCTGTCCAGTATTTCGTCGGCCATATCTGCGCTCTTGCCCTCTCCACTGATAGCGCTACCATAGGCATCATAAACGGGCGGAACAAGCCCGAATTGGAAGCGGTGCTTCTACGGAGAGAGATGAGATGAGGATGGTATGCTGAAATCAATGGCAACGGGCGCGGTTCTGGCTTTCGCGTGCCTTTCGCAAGCGGCGCTTGCCGGGCCGACTGCCACGGTCGATTATGTCGAATACGCCGCGGTCGACGTACCGGCAGACACCGCCTCGCACGCCGCGGCGACTGGTGACACCTTTCGCAACCCGGTTCTGCCCGGTTTTCATCCCGACCCCTCCATCGTGCGGGTCGGCGACGATTTCTATACCGTGACATCGACATTCAGCTGGTTTCCCGGCCTGCCGATCCTGCACAGCACAGACCTCGTCAACTGGCGCCTGATCGGCAATGCGATCGACCGCCCGGGACAGCTCGACTTTTCCGGTCTCGGCACCAATCGCGGGCTGTTCGCTCCTGCGATTACCCACCATGACGGCAAGTTCTGGATCCTGAATACCTGCATCGAATGCGGCGACAATTTCGTCATCACGGCAACCGATCCGGCCGGTCCGTGGAGCGATCCGGTATGGCTCGATTTCGGCGGGATCGATCCCTCGCTCTATTTCGCCGAAGATGGCACGGCGTGGATTACCTACAATGATGCGCCTCCCGGGCGCTCCGCGATACGAGGGGCACCGGGCCATCTGGATGCAGCAATTCGACCCGGATGCGATGCAGGTGATGGCAGAGCGGACCTTGCTGGTGGATGGCGGGGTGGACCCTGTCCGAAAATCCGATCTGGGCCGAGGGGCCGCATATCTACAAGGTGGATGGCTGGTATTACCTGCTGACTGCCGAAGGCGGAACGGCGGACCAGCATTCGCAGACGATTTATCGCTCCAAGGACCTGCAGGGACCGTATGAGCCCGGCCCGTTCAACCCGATCCTGACCCAGCGCGACTTGCCGGCGGACCGGCCGGACAGGGTGGAGGCAACCGGTCACGCCGATATCGTGCAACTGGACGATGGCAGCTGGTGGGGCGTGTTCCTCGCGACCCGGCCATTTGCCGGACAATCGACCCTGCTGGGGCGCGAGACATTTCTCCTGCCGCTGGAATGGCAGGACGGCTGGCCGCGCTTTCTGGACCGGGGGGAAGCCGTTCCGATGCAGCTGGCCCGCCCGAATTTGCCGCGCTGATCAGCCTGTCGATCGCTCGTCCTGGAGAGAAGATTTCGACGCCGCGCTTTCGGACGAATGGATCGGCCTGCGCACACCGGGAACAGGCCAGCAGCTGGCTGTCGATACAGGGCGCGGGCGTGCTGCAATTGGTAGCGGGTTCCGCCGCCGCCGGGAAGCCTGGGCAAACCGGCATTTACCGGACGCCGACTGCGGCATCATTCGGCGGACATCGTCACGCGGGTCGATTTCGATCCGTCGCGCCCCGGGGAATTCGCCGGCCTGCTGGCCTTCATGGACGAGAACCATTTTCTGGCCGTGGGCAAGGAGCAGGGCAGGCTGGTCGCCCGCCTGCGAACGGACGCCGCCCAGTCTGAAACAGGTGAGGTGGTCGCCGAGCAGGCATTGCGCGACGAACGGCCCGGTCGAACTGCGGATTGCGCTGCGGGAAGGAACGGCCCAACTGTCGTGGCGCGAGCGCGGACGAGTGGCCGGTGGCAGACGCTAGGCGGCCCGATCAATGTCGAGCCGCTCGCGTCCATCCATGCCGGGCTTTTTACCGGGGTCGTCGTCGGCCCCTACGCCTATGCGCCGGAATAGCCGGATCTAATCCTCACCCTCCAGGCCCAGTGCCGCACGCATGCCCGGCAGCCATTCGCCGGACTGCTCGGTCGAAGAACGGGAAGGTGTTGGAATAGGCCCAGACGCACATGCCGATGCCGGTCGGCGCGAAGGCATCGGTGATCGTCCGGTGATATGCGGCCCGGTCTTCCAGCGGGATATGCAGGTCGTAGGCGCCGACTTCCCCCATGAAGGGCGTCTTGCCGGTGCGGTCGATAAAGGCTTCCACCGCCAGAACATCGTTCGCCAGCTTTGCAGCGTCGGCGTGGGTGGGGAAGGTGCGTCCCGCAGGCGGCATGTCGGGTGCGGTCCAGCTTGCCCCCTGATGGGTGTACTGGAACGGGTCGTAATAATGGAACGTGGCATGGACATTGGCATCGTCCGGCAGCGGCAGGGTTTCGAGCGATGCGATCCCGCTCCAGTTTTCGCCGCCGATGATGACCGCGCGCGTGGGATGCAGGGCGCGGACGGCCTCCAGCGCGGGTGTCAGCGTGGCAATCAGGTTGGAATGATCGAACGCATTGTGCGGCTCGTTTTCCAGTTCGAACCACAATGAGTCCTCGGGATAGCCGGCGAAACGCTGCGCGATCTGCTGCCACACGCCGCCGTGCCAGTCGGCCACGCCCAGCGGATCCTCGTGGATCGGGTCGAAGTGGTGGCTGTTGAGGATGACATTGAGGTCAGCCGCCAGCGCCCAGTCGACGATCTGCTGCACCCGGTTCATCCAGTCGGGATCGACAGTGTAGGGCGGGGTGCTTTGCGATTTGTTGTGCCAGCGCACGGGAATGCGAATCGTATCGAACCCGGCCGCCGCAATGCGCTCCATATCCTGCTGCGTCGCAGGCGCTCCGCCCCAGCTGCCTTCCTGTTCCGGCTCCAGCGTGTTGCCGAGGTTGACGCAGGTACCGACCGGCAAGGGCGGTCTGTTTCGCCGGCGAGGCGGCCGCGTCATGGGCAGTTGCGGATACCGCAGTGGACATGGTCACAGCGGCCAAAGCTGTGCGCCGCTATCAAAGACACTGTGGCCTTGCCCGTAATTCGTGGAAATCCAGTCATCGAAACCTCCCTTTATGGTGATGAAAGCACCTGCAAGATAAAGCGGCGCATCTGTTCGTCGCGCTCCGGCGATGCCGGGCCGTTGACGCCCCGTGCATGCAGCGGAATGTGGTCAGCCGCACCAGCTGCATCTTCGCCGAACACGAAATGATCGAACCATGTCCGCCATGCCTCGCGCTGCGGGGCGGGCTGATCCCGGATGGCCAGCATGGCATGCACCAGCGCCAGAAATCCGCCGCCGCGCTGCGCGTCGTTATGCCAGTAATTGACCAGCAGATTGATCGGCGCGCTGGCCGCGACATGGTGCCACCACAGGGTGGGGACGTAGATCGCATCGCCCGGTTCCAGATCGGCAAAAAGCGCCTTCTCCTCGGCATGGCGATATCTCGGAAACCGATCATGATCGGGGGCCAGTGGATCGACCATGCTCACCGGCTGCCCGGCCAGCGTGATGTTGAGCGGCCCGACATAAAGGTCGGGCGTGGCATCGGGCGGAAACAGCGTGAAGCGGCGCTTGCCCACGGCGACCACAGCGAAATTGTCCGACAGGTCGAAATGGGTCGCAACCTGTGTCGCGTTGCCGAGCCATATCCGCGGAACCGCTCCCATGGCTTCGACCAGCGGGAGGGGATTTTCCTGCGCCAGTGCCGGGAACGTGGGCAGCGATGTCGCTGGCACCGGCATAGATGCCGATCGGATTTTCTGTCCTCGGCGATCTGCCGCAAATGCCGGGCCAGATCGGCAAGGCTGGCCTTCTCGCGGCGGAAATTGAAGCCGCGCATGTCGTCGCCGTAGAAAAAGCGCCCCTTTGCGCTTGGCGGCGCGACCATGATATCTGCCGGCGCGCCCGTATCGAAGCGTTCGATCATCGATAGCGCGGCATGCGGGATCGTCCTTGCCGGCCTGGACAATCGGCCAGTCGCTCGCCAGCCCGCGGATGACGAACGGCTTGAACGCAGGGCGAAAATCAGCCTCGAAAACGTCTGCATCGCAAGCCGGAATTTCGTCGACTGGTTTCATTTGCCCTATCTCAGCTGCATGGCAGGACCTGCTGCGCGTCCGTGCCCAGCCGGACCTCTCCGATGGCAAAATCCGCGGCACCGGTGGTCTCCAGCACGAACGGCTGGGTCAGGCTGGTGACATCCGCCCCTTTCGATCGCAGGCATTTGAGCGGAATGCCATAGCGAACGAAGTCATCGCTCTGCGGGCATGGCGAACGCTGTAAAGCCGTCGCTTCCCTCGCCGATTGCGCCGAGCCGCGCGCTGGTGGGCGATTCCCAGACCTTGGCCGTCACCAGCAACATGATGTCCGCATTGGTTTCGCGGTCGATATTGACCGGCTCGAAATTGCGCAGCTGCACGCTGGCGTTCCCGCTGGCGATGGTGAAGCGCCGCGCGCCTTCCTGCACGAGATAGTTTTCCGCCGTGATCGCGCGCCCGCCCGCCCAGCGCTTCGGCCGGGACGGTGGTGATGCGGGTCTGCTCGCCCGTGGTTTCGCCGTGTCACCAGCAGAGACCAGCGCGCCGCCGGCGCACCGGCGCTGAACCATAGCCGGCTGTCGCCTGCGAGTGCTGCGGTGTCGAGTTCGGGCAGGGCGGTCCAGCCCTGCGCGGGCGAGGAATAATCCAGACCGTAGCCGAAGGGAAACAGCACGCCCTTCGCTCAGCAACGTCGTGCGGGGCCAGTCGGCGGGCAGTTTGCCGGCAAAGTCGTAGCGCGCATTGCCAGCGGCATCGCCGACCAGCACATCGGCAATCCCGCCGCCCTCGCTGCCGGGAAGCCACGCGACCACGAAGGCATCGGCGGCATTGAGCGCGGGGTTGGCATAGAGCGGGCGCCCGGTGATCATCAGCGCGACGACCGGAATGCCCTGCGCCTTCAAGCTCGCGCATGGTGTCGTACGGCTCGGTCAATTCCGGATCGAGCGCAAGCGCCGCGCGGTCGCCCTGAAATTCGGCATAAGGCGTTTCGCCGAACACCACGACCGCCGCATCGGGGCGCTGGGTAAAGCTGCCGTCGGGCGAGAGCACCGCGCTGCCGCCGCCCGCTTCCACGGCCTGCTTCAAGCCGTCCCAGATCGACGTCGCGCCGGGGAAATGGCTGTTGTCGACGCCCGGTGCCCTGCCACGTCAGCGTCCATCCGCCGGACTGGCGCGCGATGTCGTCCGCGCCGTCGCCTGCGACGAGCAGCCGCCCGCCCGGTGCGATCGGCAGCATGCCCTCGTTCTTCAGCAGAACCAGCGATTTTCGCACCGCCTCGCGCGCGACGGCGCGATGTTCCGGCGCGCCGAGCAATTCGTATTGGCCGGACAGCAGCCGGTCCGACGGCTTGCCCGCTTCGAACAGGCCGAGCCTGCCTTTGACCCGCAGGATCTTGCGTCACCGCATCGTCGATCCGGGCCATCGGGATCGTGCCCGCCTTGGCGCGCGCCAGCAGGTCTTCGTAGACCGGCTTCCACGTGTCGGGCGCCATGTACATGTCGATCCCGGCCATCAGCGCCTGCGGGCAGCTTTCATTGGTGCAGCCGGCGACCTGGCCGTGGGCATTCCAGTCGGAGACGACGAAGCCGCCGAAATCCATCCGGTCTTTCAGCACGCCGGTGACCAGCGACTTGTTGCCGGTCATCTTCACGCCCTGCCAGCTGGAAAAGCTGATCATCACGGTCGACACACCTTCGGCAATCGCCGGGCCGTAAGGCTTGCCGTGAATATCGCGCAGATCTTCTTCGCTGATCGAGCTGTCGCCCTGATCGACCCCGTTATCGGTGCCGCCATCGGCGAGGAAATGCTTGGTCGATGCGATCACGTAGGGCCCGGAGAGCAGATCGTCATTGCTCGGGCGGACCCTGCAGGCCGCGAACCATCGCGCCGACATAGGAAGCGACCAGATCGGGATCGGACGAATAGCCTTCGTAGGCGCGGCCCCAGCGGAAATCCTGCGGCACGGCCACGGTCGGCGCAAAGGTCCATTCCTGCCCGGTGACGCGGATTTCCTTCGCCGTGATCGCGCCGATTTTCTCGATCAGCGCGACATCGCGCATCGCGCCAAGGCCGATATTGTGCGGAAACAGCGTCGCGCCGATGATGTTGGAATGCCCGTGCACGGCATCGGTGCCCCAGACGATCGGGATGCCGACACCGCCGTCGGATGTATCGACCGAGGCAAGGTAGAAATCGTCGGCGGCTGCCAGCCAGTCGGGCGCAGGCGACAGATCGTTGCCATTGGGGCCGCTGTTGCCGCCGACCAGAATCGAGCCGAGATTGTATGTCTTCACATCCTCCGGAGTGACGCAGCACAGATCGGCCTGCACCAGCTGGCCGATCTTTTCTTCGATCGTCATCGCGGCGAGCAGACCGGCGATGCGCGCCTCGTCGTCCGGCTGGAGCGGCACGGGATATTCGTATGCGGGCCAGATTTCGGGATTGGCGACGCCCTGTGCCGCGGCAATCGCAGCTGCGGGCTGCTCCATCGCTGCATCAGGGGCAGGCGCCGCCGCCAGATCTGGTTGCGGGTACGCAGCGCACCCAGCAAGCAAGGTTCCTGCAAGCGATACAGTCATCCATCCGCACAAACGGGCCATGTACTCAATCCTCCCCAACCACTCTATGTGAGCGCTATCATAACGCTAGGAAATGGCCAACTGGGTGTCAATCGCATTGGGTAAGACCATGCGATCGAACATTTTACGAAACTCGATTTGGCGCGTGAATGGCGAGGCGTAAACCACTTGGCCTGTCTGTCTAGCGAGCGCCGCAATGATAGCGATATCATTTCGCAGGCTGGATTGGCGGACGCATCTCTCACAGACGACGGAATTCCGGGATGGTCTACAACTCGTGATGGATGCCAATAATATTAGATATCGCTAATTTAATTTTTATGAATATATCGAGCCGATGGAAACGGAAGCGCCACAGCAGGAAATCGCATCCCTTGCGCGGAGCGCGGAGGCCGCTGCCAGGCTCATGGGTGCGCTTTCCAACAGCTCGCGCTTGCTTGTGCTGTGCCATCTTGCGGCATCGGGAGAGCTGCCGGTCGGCGCGCTTGTCGAGCGCGTCGGCATCAGCCAGTCCGCATTGTCGCAGCACCTCGCGAAATTGCGGGCGCAGGGATTGGTCGCGTTTCGCCGTGAAGCGCAGACTCTCTTTTACAGGATCGACGACCCCGATGCCTTGCAGGTGATCGAACTGCTGCACTCCATCTATTGTCCGGATCTGACGTGATGGACGGACCTGTTACCTGCCTGTCCGGCCTGCCCCGGATCAAGCTGCTGCCAAACGTCCTTCATCCCCCTTTCGGAGACGACATATGGAACCGCTAAACCCTTTAATCGCCTTGTCGGGAGGGCTGCTGATCGGGCTCGCGGCTGCGCTGCTCCTGATCATGTCCGGCCGGATTGCCGGCGTCAGCGGAATGGCGGCGCGGATGATCGGCTTCACAAAGGGCGGCCCCAAGCGCGGGGAAGCGGCGATGTTCGTCCTCGGCCTGCCGCTGGGCGCGCTGATTGTGAGCGCGATTGCAGGAACGCCGACAATCGTCGTCACCTCGTCGATCGCCGTGCTGATCGTCGCGGGCCTGCTTGTCGGGTTCGGAACGCGGCTGGGAAATGGCTGCACCAGCGGACACGGTGTTTGCGGCATGGCGCGGCTTTCCACCCGCTCGATCGTCGCCACGCTGACCTTCATGGCGGCAGGCTTTGTCGTCGTCGGGTTGGCCCGGCATGTGGTGGGGGGCTGAACGATGGGTAGACTGTTTGCAGCCCTGCTGACCGGTACGCTGTTCGGCGCAGGCCTGACAGTTGGCGACATGGTCAATCCGGCGCGCGTGATCGCATTCCTCGACCTGTTCGGAAACTGGGACCCGTCGCTTGCCTTCGTGATGGGCGGGGCGCTGATCCCGTCTGCTATCGGCTATGCCATCATACGCCGGATGGAGCGCCCGCTGCTGCACCCCGAGTTTCATGTTCCGCAAGGTGGTTCGGTCGATCCGCAACTGCTGATCGGTGGCGCCATGTTCGGAGCAGGCTGGGGTCTTGCCGGATATTGTCCGGGGCCGGCGCTGGCGGGCTTGGTGTTCGGCGCTTGGCAGACGTTCGTATTCGTCGCCGCGATGGTTGCCGGGATGTGGTTGCACCGCGTTTTTGAGGGCCGCCGCGCCGGTGCGGTCGTTTCCTAGCGAGCGTCCCTGAGCGGATTGGATCGGAGGGCCGGCTGCGTGCCGGCCCTCTCGCGCGATTACTGCGATGAAAGCGCGACGTGCCGTTTCATATGGTGATCGACATTGCCGAACTCGGAATCGAAAATCGTCAGCCGCTTGAAATAACTGCCAATCGCCAGTTCGTCGGTCATGCCCATGCCGCCATGGATCTGGATCGCTTCCTGACCGATCAATTGCGCTGCCTGGCCGATGCGGACCTTCGCTGCCGAAACCGCCCGCTTGCGCTCGTGCTCGGCCATCGAGCTTCAGCGTCGCCAGATAAGTCATCGAAACCGACTGCTCATACTCAATAAACATGTCGACCATGCGGTGCTGCAGCACCTGGAACTTACCGATCGGCACGCCGAACTGCTTGCGCTGGCGCGAATATTCGACCGTCATTTCGTGGGCGACTTTCATCGCGCCGCATGCTTCGGCGCATTGCGCCGCGATGGCTTCGTCAGTGACGAGTTCGATCAGCGGCAGGGCCTTGCCTTCTTCGCCGATCAGCGCTCGGCCGGAACGCTGACATTCTCGAAATAGACTTCCGATGCGCGGCGGCCATCGACTGTCGCGTAGTCGCGGGTCACAACGCCGTCTGCATTCTTATCGAGAACGAAGACACTGACACCGTCAGGATCGCGTCTGTCGCCCGATGTTCGCGCGGTTACGATCAAATGCGTCGCCCATGGCGCACCGATAACAACGGCTTTGTGGCCGTTCAGCACATAATCGTCGCCGTCCTTCTTGGCCGTGGTTTCAAGATCGGCAAGGTCATAGCGGCCGCGCGGTTCGGCATAGGCGAAGGCAAAAATACGGCTGCCATCGACAATCCCGCCAATATGCTCCTCTTTCTGCGCGGCGCGTACCGGCATGTTTGAAGAAGCCGCCAGCGCAGACCACAGTGGGGACAAAAGGCTCGACAACCAGTCCGTTGCCGAATTCTTCCATGACGACCATCGAATCGATGGCGCCGCCGCCAAAGCCGCCATCTTCTTCGGTGAAGGGCATGCCGAGAATGCCCAGCTCGGCCAATTGGGCCCAGAATTCTGGGCGCCAGCCGGCTTTCGCTTTCGATCAACCGAGCGCCGCGTTTCCCAGTCATATTGTTCACGTACCAGGCGCGACAGGCCGTCGCGGACCATGTTTGTTCTTCGGTGAAGTTGAAATCCACGTTTTCTCTCCGAATCGTGTTTGCGGGCCTTATAGGCCGAGAATCATTTTGGTGATGATGTTGCGCTGAATTTCGTTCGATCCGCCATAGATCGAAGTCTTGCGCATATTGAAATAGGTCGCGGCGGCGTGCTGGGCATAGTCTGGACCGATGGGATAATCATTCGACCCGGCATCGTTGACGCTGCGGTAATAGGGCGTGCCATAATGGCCAACAGCTTCCAGCGTCAGCTCGGTCAGACGCTGCTGGATCTCGGTACCCTTGATCTTCAGGATCGAGCTTTCCGGACCCGGTCCCTTGCCTGCCTGTTCACCTGCCAAGGTACGCAGTTCGGTAATTTCCAGCGCCGCAAGATCAATTTCCAGCTGGCTGACTTTGCGAGCGAAATCGAAATCTCTCATCAGCGGTTTGACCGTCGAGCAGCTCAGACCGGCAATCTCGCGCAAGCTTCTCGACACCGCGCTTTGACCGCGCGACGCCGGCAATGCCGGAGCGTTCGTGTGCGAGCAGGAACTTGGCATAGGTCCAGCCCTTATTCTCCTCGCCAACCAGATTTTCGACCGGTACGCGGACATCGGTCAGCCAAGTCTCGTTGACCTCATACCCGCCGTCGATCAGCTTGATCGGCCGCACTTCGATGCCCGGCGTTTTCATGTCGATCAGGATGAAGCTGATGCCTTCCTGCGGCTTTGCCGCGTCGGGATCGGTCCGGCACAGGAAGAAACCCCAATCGGCATGCTGCGCCAATGTGGTCCATGTCTTCTGGCCGTTGATGACATAATGGTCACCGTCACGGACCGCGGTTGTCTTCAGCGATGCAAGATCGGAACCTGCGCCGGGCTCGCTATAGCCCTGGCACCACCACACTTCGCCGCTGCGAATGCCGGGCAGATGCTGCGCTTTCTGTTCTTCGCTTCCGAACGTGTAGATAACCGGTCCGACCATCGACACGCCGAAGGGCAATGGCATGATGGCATTGACCCGGGCATTTTCCTCCGACCAGATATAGCGCTGCGTCGGGGTCCAGTCAGTGCCGCCATATTCCTTGGGCCAAGCCGGAACAGACCAGCCTTTTTCGCCCAGAATCTTGTGCCACGCGACCATATCTTCGGGCGACATATCATCGCGCAGGCCAAAATCGCCGACTGCTTGCGGATAGTTTTCTGCGATAAAGGTGCGGACTTCATCGCGGAAAGCGACTTCTTCGGGGGTGAAATCGAGGTTCATGTGCTTTCTCTCCGGACTGTCGCTGTTTCGCAGGGTCTCTGCCACGCGTGTAGCTCTACACAAAGACGAAAAATGAGTCACCGCGTCCGAAAGGGTGTGTCGGTGCGGGTTGACTTGGGACCGGCAAAAGCGATGGCTGTCCCGATGTCGCGCCTCATCCTTTTCAACAAGCCGCACGGCGTGCTCTCGCAGTTTACCGACCGGGGCAGCCCGACAACGCGGCAAACCCTGTCGGATTTCATCGACGTGCCCGGCGTCTACCCTGCCGGACGGCTCGACCGGGATAGCGAAGGGCTGTTGCTGCTGACCGATAATGGAAGACTGCAGGCACGCATTGCCGATCCGAAGTTCAAACTGCCCAAGACCTATCTGGCGCAGGTCGAGGGCGTACCCGGCGAAGCTGCGCTGGAGACATTGCAGCGCGGTGTGCGCCTGAAAGACGGGATGACCCGGCCCGCCGAGGCAGCGCGCATCGAAGACCCGCAGGTCTGGCCGCGCGACCCCCCGATCAGGGTCCGCAAGGCGATTCCCGACAGCTGGGTGAGGCTCACTCTGCGCGAAGGCAAGAACCGGCAGGTCCGGCGCATGACGGCAGCCGTGGGTCATCCGACCTTGCGGCTGGTGCGCTGGGCGATTGGCGACTGGACGCTGGCGGGTGTGGAACCGGGAACTTGGACCGAAGTTGAGGCCGACTGACTGTCGTCTTCCGCTCTCGATCAGCTCATCCCTGATCCCCTGTCTCGAAGGCAATGCAGCCGCGATTATAAAGGTCGCTGACCAGCGCGCGCACCGGCGCCGATGCCTGACCGATATGGAGGCGGGGGCTGGCGCACAGGTCCTGCGCGAAGACCGCTGCTTCTCCCGTGCAGTCGGTACACTCGGCATCCACCGCCAGCAGGACGGCGTCCGCGCCCGTGCGGATGAACGCAAAGCGGCTTGCCGGATTGCGGATGATGGCGGAATCGGGGCCCAGGACGCCCGCGACCTCTTCCGGGTCCAGCGGCTCGTCCGGCTGCCATTCGATATTCGGGTTTTTCGGCGCGGTCGCCAGCTTGCCGAACCACTGTGCGAATGCTTGCGGGTCAGCCATTTGCTTCAGCACGGCTTCCTGCATCCGGCCCAGCGCGGAGGCTGAAATTTCGCCGGGATTGGATTGCAGCGCCAAATCCGGATCGGCGTAGCGGTCATCATCGTCCAGAGTGTCGAGAATTTCGTCGGTCCACCCCTCGATCAGCTCTCCGACCGACGGTGCGCGAAAGCCGACCGAATAGGTCATGCAATCATGTCCGACGGCGGTACCGCGATGCGCAAGGCGGGGCGGGACGTAGAGAATGTCCCCGGGCTCCAGCACCCATTCCTGTTCGGGCACGAATTCTGCGAGCAATCGCAAATCGTCATGCGGCAGAAGCGGGGTGTCGTTGTCGCACATCTGCCCAAGTTCCCAGCGCCTGCGCCCGAGGCCCTGGACAAGAAACACGTCGTACTGGTCGAAATGCGCGCCCACGCCGCCGCCATCGGTGGCGTAGCTGACCATCACATCGTCGATCCGCCAGTTGGGGATGAAGCGGAAGGGTTCGATGAGATCGGCAACCGCGGGCACATGATGGTCGACCGCCTGCACCAGCAAGGTCCACGGTGCCCTGCCGAGCTCGTCGAAGCGGTTATCCGGCAGCGGCCCGTGTTCCAGCGCCAGATCGTCGCGTTCCAGCGAGATCAGACGCGATTCCACTTCCGGTTCGCAGCCCAGACCTGCCAGCTCGTCCGGTTCGATCGGGTTGGACCAATCGGCCCACGGATTGCGGATCAGCAGGGGTTTTTTCTGCCAGTAATCGCGCAGGAAGCCCTCCGCATCGAAATCGGCGAAATGCGGGGGTCGGGCGCGCGTCACTGCTGCTGGTCTTGGGCGATGGCGAGATCCATGAAATTGCGGGCGGCCTCCCGGTCTGCCTCGTCCTCGAAGGCGACGTCGAGATCGGGGGCGGCATCCAGCATATAAAGAAGGCTCCACAGGGCGAACCTTTTGCCCCGATCCTCTTCCATGCCCAGATCGACCAGCATCCTCTCGGTCGCCGGCGGGATGGCATCGACCTTCACCTCGGCAAGGTCGATGGTGCCGAAATAGCGGAGCAGCAGGTTTTCCATGTCCATGTGCGGGCGCTAGACCGAGCTGCCTGCGATGCAAAGGCCTGTGATCCCTTGCGCGGACGACATATCGATTGGGCTGGGCCGCATGACTTGCTAGGGGCGCGGCCATGCTGACAATCGACGACATTACCGTGCGGCTTGGCGGTCGGACCATCCTCGACCGCGCGACCGCCGCGATCCCTGCCGGGCGCGCGCGTCGGGCTGATCGGCCGCAACGGCGCGGGCAAGTCGACCCTGATGAAAGCGCTGATCGGCGAGCTCGAGCCGGACGACGGCGACGATCGCCAAGGCCGCGCCCGCGCGAGCTCGGCTATATCGCGCAGGATGCGCCGCCGGCATCGCTGACGCCGGTCGAGACCGTGCTGGCCGCCGATACCGAACGCGCGCGCGCTGCTGGAAGAGGCGGAAACCTGCACCGACCCGGACCGGCTGGGCGATGTCCACGAGCGGCTGCTCGCCATCGACGCCTATTCAGCGCGCCCTCGCGGGCGGCGCGCATCCTTACCGGCCTGGGCTTCGACGAAGACGATGCAGAAGCAACCGCTCGACAGTTTTTCCGGCGGCTGGAAAATGCGCGTGGCGCTGGGCGGCGCTGCTGTTCTCGCAGCCCGACGTGCTGCTGCTCGACGAACCTTCGAACCACCTCGACCTCGAAGCGACGCTGTGGCTGGAGAACTTCCTCAAGAGCTATCCCGCAACGCTGCTGCGTGATCAGCCACGAGCGCGACCTGCTCAACAATGTCGTCGACCACATCCTGCACCTGCAGGGCGGCAAGCTGACGCTGTATCCCGGCGGCTACGACAGCTTCGAGAAGCAGCGCGCCGAACGGCGGCGCAGCTGGCCGCGGCCAAGGCCATCGCAGGATGCGCAGCGTGCGCGCCTGCAGGATTATGTCGCGCGCAACAGCGCCCGTGCCTCGACCGCCAAGCAGGCGCAGTCCCGCGCCAAGATGCTGGCGAAGATGCAGCCCATCGCCGCGCTGATGGAAGATCCGTCGCTCAGTTTCGACTTTCCCGACCCGGCCGAGCTGAAACCGCCGATGATCACGATGGACCTGGCGGCGGTCGGCTATACCGCAGGACACGCCGATCCTGCGCGGCCTGAACCTGCGGATCGACCCCGATGACCGGATCGCGCTGCTGGGCCGCAACGGCAACGGCAAGACCACGCTGGCGCGGCTGCTGGCGGCGCAGCTTGCCGCCGATGGAAGGCGAGATGAACGCGCCGGGCAAGATGAAGGTCGGCTATTTCACCCAGTATCAGGTGGAAGAACTGGACGGCGACGACACGCCGCTGGAACATATGACCCGCGCGATGAAGGGCCAGCGCCCGGCGCGGTCCGTGCGCAACTGGGCCGGTTCGGCTTTTCCGGAAACCGCGCGACGACAGAAGGTCGGCAAGCTGTCGGGCGGCGAGCGGGCGCGGCTGGCGCTGGCGCTGATCACCCGCGACGCGCCGCATCTGCTGATCCTCGACGAGCCGACGAACCACCTCGACGTCGATGCGCGCGAGGCGCTGGTGCAGGCGCTCAACGCCTATACAGGCGCGGTCATCCTGATCAGCCATGACCGGCACATGGTGGAACTGACCGCCGACCGCCTGGTGCTGGTCGATAACGGCACGGCGAAGGAATATTCCGGCAGCATGGAAGATTACATCGACTTCGTGCTGGGCACCGGACAGCCCAAGAAAGACGGCGAGGCGAAGCCGAAGAAGGGCAAGAGCGGTGCCACGGCGAAGGAACGGGCCGGAAATACGCAGCGTGCGGGCCGACCTTTCCAGGGCGGAGAAGGCGATGGCGAAGCTGGAGAAAGAGCGATCGGCTCTCGACAAGGCGATGTACGAACCGGCCGGCGCAGACCCCCGGCTCGCGGATCAGCCGATGAGCGAGCTCTTGTCATTGAGAGCAAAGGTGTCCGACCGTCTGGAAGAGGCCGAGGCGGAATGGATGGAACTGGGAACGCGTCTGGAGCAGCTCGGCCAGGGCTGAGCGGCGGGTTTAGCCGATAGATCGAAGCACGCGCAGGGCGGCTGCCAGATCGTCCGACGAAAATTCGCCGGACAGTGGGCCGGTCAGGGCCTGTTCTACCATCGCGGCGGCCAGCGCCAGACGCTGGGCCTCGGTTTCGTCGGGCGTTCCGGCGCGCGGGCGATGATCGGCGTAGCGGCCACCGTGGAACAGCAGCGGAGCCTCGTCGCGAGCCTCGAAATCGACCACTTCGCCGACCATGATGATATGGTCCCCGCCATCGTACAGATGGCGCGTCGCGCATTCGAACAGGGCCGCATGCTCTGTGAAAATGGGCGATCCTAGCTTTCCGCCGGACCAGTCCATTCCCCCGAACTTGTCGGAGCCGCGCCGGGCAAAGCGGTTGGACAGGTCTTCCTGCGCGGCTGCCAGAACATGGATCGCGAAATGGCCGCTGTTTTCGAACGCGTCGCGGGACTGGCTGTCCTTGGCAAGCGACCAGAGCACCATGGGCGGATCGAGGCTGACCGAGTTGAAGCTGCTCGCCGTGACCCCGACCGGCTCGTTCGCGGCGTCGAGCGTGGTTGCAATGGTCACGCCGGTTGCGAAAGAGCCGAGTGCCTCGCGAAACGCATCGCGGTGCGCCCGGTCCATCTCGCTGCTGGAAGAATTGCTGCTCACGCGCCTGCGTCTATGCGCGCTGCGCGCTGCCTTCAACACATTCATCGGTTGCGGCGCGGCCATGGTGGGATAGGAATGGCCGAGAGATCCGATAACGGAGCAAAAGGGAGAGCGGGATGCTGGAAGCCGGTGATGGCAAGGCGATGCTGGAAGGCATCAAGATCGTCGACCTGACCACGGTCGTGTTCGGGCCCTATTGCACGCAGTTGCTGGCCGATCTGGGGGCCGAGGTCATCAAGGTCGAGGCGAAGGGCGGCGATGCGTTCCGCTACGCCCAGAAATGGCGCAACACCTCAGGGATGGGGCCGGGATTTCTGGCGCTCAACCATTCCAAGAAATCGGTCGAGCTCGATCTCAAGGACGAGGACGATCTGGCAGCGATCAAGCACCTGCTTGCGGAAGCGGATGTGTTTGTCACCAATGTCCGGGGCAAGGGGCTGGAACGTCTGGGGCTGGACGAGGCGTCGGTGCGCGCATTGTCGCCGGATATCATTTACGCCCACTGCGTCGGCTTCGCGCAGGACGGGCCCTATGCCGATTTACAGGCTTATGACGATGTCATCCAGGCTTTGTCGGGTACGGCGACGTTGCTGCCCCGCGTCGATGGAGACCCGAGGGCGCGGTACCTGCCCAGCCTGATCGCCGATAAGGTCGCAGGCCAGACCGCTGCGTACGGTGTGCTCGGCGCCATCGTTCACCGGTTGCGGACGGGCGAGGGACAGAGGATCGAAATCCCGATGTTCGAGGCGTTCACCAGCTTCATGTTGCAGGAGCACCTCGGCGGGCTGACCTTCGACCCGCCGAACGATACGGCGGGATATGCCCGGCAGGTCGACCCCGACCGCCAGCCTTTCCCGACGAGCGACGGCTATATCTCCATCGTGCCTTATACCGGCGGCGCATGGGACCGCGTCTTCGAAGTATTGGGCGACGAGGATTTTCTGAAGGACGAGCGGTTCAAGGACGATATCGGCCGCTTCACCAACGTCAAATTCCTCTATCGCCGGATGGCCGAGTTGACGCCGAACTTTTCGACCGACGAATTGGCAAGGCGATTTCAGGAGGTCGACATTCCGGCGCAGCCCGTTCGCGATCTGAACGATGTGATGGACGATCCCCACCTTCGCGCGACCGATTTTTTCGAGCGCGTGGAGCATCCCACCGAGGGGCCGCTACGCATCATGCGCCCGCCCGTCCGCTTCGGCGCACAATTCAAGCGCAACCGGCCCGGCGCGCCGACCGTCGGCCAGCACAATGACGAATTGAAGGTCTCGAAATAATCAGGCCGCCCCGGCACGATGATGACACGATGCCGGGGCGGCCTGAAGTTACCGGGATCAGCTGCCTGTGAACTGCGGCTTCTGTTTTTGCAGGAAGGATGCAGCGCCGATCATGGCATCTGCCGTGCTGCCGGCAATCGCGCTGGCCTTCCGCTTCGGCGAGAAGCGTCGATGCGAAATCGCGCTCCAGACCTTTGCGCAGCGTCTGCTTCATCTGGCCCAGCGCCACGGTCGGGCCGTTGGCGAGCTTCTCTGCCAAAGCGCCCGCTTCTGCCATCAGCGCATCGTCTTCGACGCATTTGTAGATCAGCCCGATGCGCTCCGCTTCTTCGCCGTGGATGCGTTCGCCCAGCATCATCATGCGGGTTGCCTGCGCCAGCCCGATCAGACGGGGCAGCATCCAGCTGGAACCGCCATCCGGGACCAGCCCGATATTGACGAACGCTTGCAGGAAATAGCCGCTCTTGCCGGCAATCACGAAATCGGCTGCCAGCGCGATGGAACAGCCGACGCCTGCCGCCGGTCCGTTGACCGCGGCAACGACCGGCACCGGCAGGTTGGCGAGCATTTCGACCATCGGATTATAATGCTTTTGCAGAGCAGTGTACGACCGCGCTCCGCCGGTGATCGAGCTGTCGGCCCGGCCTGCCAGATCGGCGCCGGAGCAGAACGCGCGGCCCTCTCCGCTCATCAGCACAGCGCGGGCGCCGTCCAGATCGCGCAGCGCATCGAACAGCTCGTCGGCCATTTCCGGTGCGCAGGCATTCAACCGCTCAGGCTTGTTGAGGGTGATTTTCAGGACCGGACCGTCCTGTTCTACGCGCAGTGTGTTGTACGGCATCGCTCGCTCCTGTTATGTTTCTCGGCAGGTCATGGCAGGGCGGCTACGCCCGTGTCGACCCACCTGTTTCGGGGTGCCGCTACGGCATCTGCGGCAAAAAAATTCAGCGGTCCTTGAAAACCGGTGTCCGTTTGCCGGTGAACGCTTCGACCGCCTCGTGATGATCTTCGGTATGATGAGCCAGCGCCTGATAGGCAGCGGAAAGTTCCAGCAGCGGCCCCAGCTTCATGTCCTGCCCCTCGCGCAGAAGCCGTTTGGCCATGCGGGTGGAGTGACCGGGATTGACCGCGATAGCCCCGGCCACCTCGATTGCGCGGCTCAGGCACTGGTCGTGCGGCACGCATTCGCTGATGAGACCGAATTCGAGCGCCTTGGCAGCGTCGATAATCTCTCCCGTCAGCGTCATCTGGGTCGCCCGCGACATTCCGATCACACGGGGAAGCAGCCATGCGCCGCCGTCGCCCGGGATGATGCCCAGCTTCACGAAGGTCTCGCCGAAGATCGCTTTCTCGCTACCGATGCGGATGTCGGTCATGCAGGCCAGATCCAGCCCGGCGCCGATGGCAGGCCCGTTGACCGCCGCGACGACCGGCACTTCCAGTTCGTAAAGCGCGGCGGGGATCAGCTGGATGCCGGTGCGATAGCGGTTGCGTATCTCGTAGGGGCTGCCCGGCGAACATGCCCGCCTTGTTCGCCATATCCTTCACATTGCCGCCTGCGCAAAACGCGCTGCCTTCGCCGGTCAGGACGATGGCCCGAACGGTGCGGTCGCGGGTCATATCGGCGCAAAATTGCACGATCTCTTCGCTATGCGCGGTTTCGGAAATCGCGTTGCGGGTTTCGGGACGGTTGAGGCTGGCGATGACGACGGGGCCGTCGCGTTCGATCTTGAGAAAGGGTTCCATGGATGTAGTGCTAGGTTGCAAGGCACGGTCCCGCAAACCTAAATGTGCCCGCCATTGGAGGCGCCACTGGAGCCGATGCCCTGTTCGACCAACTGACCCTAGCCCAAATTCCGCCCGAAGACGAAGCACTGCGCGAGAAAGTGCGCGCGCTTGCGGAGGAGGCGGTGGCGGACATGTCTCTGGCCCAGCGGTCGCGCTCATGGTCGGGCTTCGACGCAGGCTTCAGCCGGAAACTGGGCGAGGCGGGGCTGCTGGGGCTGACGCTTCCGGCCGAATATGGCGGCGGCGGGCGCGGGCCGTTCGCGCGTTTTGTCGTGGTCGAGGAATTGCTTGCCGCAGGCGCGCCTGTGGCCGCGCACTGGATAGCCGACCGCCAGAGCGCGCCGCTGATCCTGAATTTCGGCACGGAAGAGCAGCGGCAGAAATACATCCCCGCCATCTGCCGGGGCGAATTGCTGTTCTGCATCGGGATGAGCGAACCCGGCAGCGGATCGGACCTGGCCAGCGTGCGAACGCGGGCGGAGCGGACCGGGAAGGGCTGGCTGCTCAACGGCCAGAAAATCTGGACCACGAATTCGCTGCATTCCGATTACATGATCGCGCTCGTTCGCACGTCCGGCACGAGCGACGACCGGCATCGCGGATTGTCGCAGCTGATCGTCGACCTGAAGGCCCCCGGGGTCGATATCCGTCCCATTACCGATCTGGCGGGCGATGCGCATTTCTCCGAGGTCTTCTTCGACAATGTCGAGCTGGCCGAGGACGCGCTGATCGGCGAGGAAGGCGGCGGCTGGCAGCAGGTCGTCGCGGAACTCGCGTTCGAGCGCAGCGGGCCGGAGCGTATCTATTCCAGCATCGTCCTGTTCGACGCCTGGCTGGCGCACCTGCGTGAAGTCGGCCGCGACCGATCCGGCCACCACCGCGCTGGTGGGCGGCTTCATGGCGAAGCTGGCGGCATTGAGGGCGATGTCGCTCGCCTGCACCGGGCAGTTGGCGGCAGGCGAAAGCCCGGTTGTGGAGGCATCGGTCGTGAAGGATCTGGGCACGGCGTTCGAACAGGATTTGCCGATCGCCATTGGTGACGATCTGGCGGCGCATCCGGACGAGCCGGTGAGCGACGAGCTCCACGAGGCGCTCACTTACGTTACGCATATCGCGCCCAGCTTTTCGCTGCGCGGCGGTACACGGGAAATCCTGCGCGGGATTATCGCGCGCGGGCTTGGGCCTGAGATGAGCGGTAGACGAATTTCTCGAACCCTTCGAGCAGATGCTCGCCGAAGTTTTTCCGCCCGAACGCGTGCGCGCCATAGAAGCGGGCGAGGGACCGGATGCCGCAATGGAAGCTGTCGAACAGTCCGGCTTCCTCGATGCGCTGGTGGACGAAAGTGCTGGCGGTGCGGGTCTGGAGATGGGCGATGTTGCGCCGCTCTGGATGGCGCTGGGCCGCCATGCCGTACCCATCGGGGTGGGCGAGGCGATGATCGTGCGCGCAACCGGCGATAACGAAGCCGAAAAGCGCGAGACATGCGCAGGCGCGCTCTTGCAGGCCGCGCTGATTGCAGGCGCGGCAGGCAGGCTGCTCGACATGGCCGTCGCCTATGCCAATGAGCGGGTCCAGTTCGGCAAGCCCATCGGCAAGCAGCAGGCGCTGCAGCAAAACCTTGCCGTGATGGCGCAGGACGTGGTGGCCGTTCGGCTGGCAGTGGAACTTGCAGCGAGCAAGGGCTGGCCGGAATGGCGCACAGGCCGCTGTTGCCAAGACAATCGCCGCCGAAGCCGCCCCGCGCATCGCCAACACGGCCCACGCCGTGTTCGGCGCGATCGGCATCAGCGCGGAGCACGACCTTAATCTCTACACCCGCGCTCTCCACCGCTGGCGGCTGGCAGGCGGCGCGGAAACGCTATGGTCGCGTAGACTGGGCGGCAGGTAGGCTGCTCGCCAGCGTACCGGCAGCGCGAGATTGTTCTGGATGGCAAACTCCTCCTTCCCGAGGCGAGGGTTGCTTCACTTGCGCTGATCGCAGACGGGTGCTTGTCAGCTGAACGGCTGGTCACTATCCGATTTCTCCGAGGCGGAGAACTTACACCCGCTCGACGATAATCGCCGGGGCCATGCCGCCAGCGGCGCACATGGTCACCAGACCGCGCTTCTTGTCCTGGCGTTCCAGTTCGTCGACCATGGTGCCGATCAGCATGGAGCCGGTCGCGCCGATGGGATGGCCCAGCGCAATCGCGCCGCCGTTCACATTGACCTTGTCCCAGTCCAGATCGAGATCGCGGACGAACTTAGCCGCGACGACGGCAAATGCTTCGTTGATTTCGAACAGGTCGATATCGTCGAGGGTCAGTCCGGCACGCTCCAGCACGCGCTTCGCCGCAGGGACCGGGGCATTCAGCATCAGCGTCGGATCATCGCCCATATTGGCGGTCGCGACGATCTTGGCGCGGGGTTTCAGGCCGTGCTCGTCGCAATATTCCTTGCTCGCGATCAGCACCGCTGCAGCGCCATCGACCACGCCCGAGCTGTTGCCCGCGTGGTGGAAGTGCTTGATGTCGAGATCGGGATATTTCTGGTTGATCAGCTTGCGGAAGGTCGTGCCGTCCTTGTCCAGCGGAACGTCGGCGATTTTCGGGAAGGCAGGCTCCAACTGCGCCAGCGTTTCCATCGTTGTCTGCGGCCGGGGAAACTCTTCCTTGTCGAGGATCGTGTTGCCCTCGTCATCGACCACAGGCACCACCGATTTGTCGAACCGGCCTTCCTTGATGGCCTGCGCCGCGCGCTGCTGGCTGCGATAGCCGACCTCGTCCAGTTCCTCGCGGGTGAAGCCTTCCATGCTGGCGATCGCATCGCCGCACACGCCCTGGTGGCTCTGCGGGTGCTTGGCCTGCAGGCGCTCGTTATAGCTGCCCATCATCGGCGGGGCGATTCCGGCGGCCATCTTGTCCTTCGACATCTGCGCGGTCAGGCTCATCATCTCGGTCCCGCCAGCGACCACGCAATCGGCCATGCCGGACATGACCTGCGCCGCCGCCAGATTCACCGAAGTGATGCCGCCGCCGCAGAACCGGTCCAGCGTCATGCCGCTGCTGGTCACGTCGTATCCGGCGTCCAGCGCGGCCATCCGGCCCATGTCGCCGGCCTGCTTCCCATCCTGCGTGGACACGGACCAGATCACGTCGTCGACGGTCTTGGTGTCGATGCCGTTACGCTCTGCGATTGCCTTGAGGACCGTGGCGGCAAGATGCTGGGGATGCTCGGCTGCCAGCGCGCCTTTGCCTTGCTTGCCGATACCGCGCGGGGTGCGCACGGCGTCGACGATGTAGGCGGTGTGGGGTTCAGTCGGCATGGAATCGTTCCTCTCACTTTTTGTCGGTTGACGTTTTCGTAAAGGCTCGGCAGCAACGCGACAAGAAAAGTTTCAAAAAGCTACGGAGAGACAAACATGACCGATACCGGAACCGATGAACTGCTGGCCGAAGTCCGGGACGGCGTACTGATCCTGACGATCAACCGCCCCGAGGCGAAGAACGCCATGACCAAGGCATGTTCGGAAGCCATCGCGGCGCAGCTGGACCGGCTCGATTCCGACGACGATCTGCGCGTCGGTATCCTGACCGGCGCGGGCGGCACGTTCTGTTCGGGCATGGATCTCAAGGGCTTCCTGCGCGGCGAGAGCCCCAGCGTGAAGGGCCGCGGGTTCGGCGGCCTGACGGAGCAGAAGCCGGTCAAGCCGCTGATCGCTGCGGTCGAGGGCTATGCGCTTGCAGGCGGTCTGGAACTGATGATTGCCTGCGACCTGGTCGTCGCAAACAGCGGCGCGAAGTTCGGCATTCCGGAAGCCAAGCGCGGTCTCGCCGCAGCGGCCGGCGGCCTGATGGTGCTGCCCGATCTCATCCCGCACAAGGTGGCGATGGAGCTGGCGCTGACCGGCGATTTCATCGATGCGAGCCGTGCTTACGATCTCGGCATGATCAACCGCGTGACGGATGGCCCGGCGCTCGATGCGGCGCTGGAACTGGCGAAGGCGATCACTGCCAACGGCCCGATCGCCGTGCGCGTGTCGAAGCAGATCATGGACGAATTGCGCGGCTGGGACCTCGACAAACGCTACGAGGAACAGGCGAAGCTGCTGCCGCAGGTCTTCATGTCGGCAGACGCGCAGGAAGGCAGCAAGGCCTTTGCCGAGAAGCGCGCCCCCAACTGGCAGGGTAAGTAAGCTATGCCGGGCCCTCTCGACGGAATCCGCATCATCGAATTCGCCGGGATCGGTCCCGGCCCGTTCTGCGGAATGATGCTGGCCGACCACGGTGCGGAAGTCATCCGCATCGACCGCGCCAGCGGCGGGCGTGGCGGCAGCCAGCCGATCACGACCAAGGACGTGCTGGCCCGCGGGCGCAAATCCATCGCGCTCAACCTGAAGAGCGACGAAGGCGTCGCGCTGGCTCGCAAGCTGTGTGCCAGTGCGGACGGCATCATCGAAGGTTTTCGTCCGGGTGTGATGGAGCGGTTGGGCCTTGGCCCGGACGAGCTTCTCGCGGACAATCCCAGCCTGGTCTACGGCCGGATGACGGGCTGGGGGCAGACGGGACCGTATGCGCCCTATGCCGGGCACGACATCAACTACATCGCGCTCGCTGGTGCGCTCGCACATTTCGGGCGCAAAGGCGAAAAGCCGACTCCGCCGATCAACATGGTCGGCGATTTCGGTGGCGGCGGGAATGATGCTCGCCTTCGGCATGGTCTCGGCCCTGCTGGGCGTTGCGCGCGGCGGGGCCGGACAGGTGATCGACGCGGCCATGACCGACGGCACGGCGGTGCTCATGTCGCATGATGCACGGGATGAAGAACACCGGAACCTGGCGCGAGGAACTGGGCGTCAACCTGCTCGATACAGGGGCGCATTTCTACGACACCTACGAGACGGCGGACGGCAAATTCGTCTCTATCGGCAGCATCGAACCGCAATTCTATGCCGAGCTTCGCAAGGTCGCAGGGCTTGAAGAAGACAGCGATTTCGACGCCCAGATGAACCCCGCAGCATGGGGCGCGCTGAAGGACAAGCTGACCGCCCTGTTCAGGACGAAGACCCGCGGCGAATGGGACGCGCTCATGGAGCATACCGACATTTGCTACGCGCCCGTCCTGACGATGAGCGAGGCGGCGCAGCACCCGCACAATACCGCGCGCGAAACCTTCATCGAGGTCGGCGGCGACACGCAGCCCGCACCCGCGCCGCGCTATTCGGGCACGCCCACGGCCAAGCCAGCCCCCGCTCCGATGCCGGGCGACCAGACGGACGCCATCCTCGCCGACCTCGGAATAGACGATACGGAGCGTCAGGCCCTGCGCGATGCGGGTACGGTTGGTTGACCCAGCATCGATAATGTCCGCTGCGGCAGTTCTGGCAGATTGAAGCTGAGTGTCAGCTAGCGACCCGGCAAAGGATCAAGCATCGGATTAGCTCCTGCTTGAACCCTCGATTTGCTGACCGCCCGGTTGCAGTATCATTTCGGCTCCGAGAGGCTCGTTGCATCCAGTATCACGCGGACGGTCTCCTCTGGCCGATCCCACATCGGGAAGTGTCCGCTACGCTCGAACCAGTGCAGCGTCGCTCCGGGGAAAGCCTTCATCGCGCGATCCGCCTGCTGCGGCAGACACAGCCGATCCTTGCGTCCCCAGCCGATGACAACGGGCGCAGCCGTCTTCGCAGGGCCCTCCTGCATGGCGCCGTTGGCGAGATCCTCGACAAGCGAATTGACGGTGCGCGTATTAGCCAATGACTTCAGTTCACGCGCAACGAATGCCGGATCGAGCGCCCACGGCCTTGCAGAGAGCTGAGCCATGAGCGCGGTCCGGCCAGCGACATTTGCGGTGATGCCAGAAAGCGCCGGTCGCAGCGCGCGAACCAGAGCAACCGAAGGCGTTATGGTGGCTTTGAAGAACGTCCGCTCCCACCCCTGCCAGAAGCCGCCCGGATCCAGTGCGACCACCGCGCCCGCCTGGCCGCGCCGCGCCATCTCCAGCACCAGGCGGGCACCCAGCGAGCTGCCCACCATATCGACGCCCACGAAATTTTCGGCGTGGAGCCAGCTGTCCAGACTGCGCGCAAGTCCGTCGAACGTACCGCTGTCGGCCTCTTCGGGGGTCTGCCCGTGGCCGGGCAAGTCCACGGCGATTACCTCCCTGACTCGAGAAAGCGCAGGCGAGATCGTGTCCCACGAGCCGCAGGTCGCCCCCAGTCCGTGGACAAGGAGGAGGGGTTTTCCGCGCCCTGTGCGCGTATAGTGCATGGTCATGGAATGGTAACGGCTCAGACCGACTTATGGGCCCGCGAATGTCCATATTGCCGAAGGTGAGGCCAGGAGCGGAAGGTCCCCTAACGACCCAACTTGCGACTTTCAGGACTGCGATACGCTTTTCCGAGAAGCTGCCATTCCATCCCGAAGAGCCTGACGACTGCTGTTCTGCCGCACGCTAAAATCGCTGCTAGCCTGCCAATTCTTTCGCTGAGCTTTCCACTGGCGTGCGGCGCACCATAAACACCAGCACGACCGCCAGCGCCGTCAGCACGCCGATCAGCAGCCAAGCGTCATTGATCGCTTCGACCAGGGCATATCTCTCAACCAATGGGCGAACCATCTCCTCGGTGAATTCGTCGGGCGGTATGCCGATCTGTTCGATGAAGGCATCTCGCGGGATACCAATCCTAACCGCTGTTTCAATATTGCCCGCCTTCAACTGTTCGGCAATATCCGAACCATACGTTGCCGCGCGGCTGAAAATGGTCGTGTCGATCAAAGCCAGGCCTATGGCGCCGCCCAGATTTCGCATCAAATTGAACAGACCGCTCCCGTCCGCAACAAGTTCGGGCGACAACCTTCCCAAGGCCATTCGCGTTGGCGGGAGCAGGCAGAACATGATGGCGACGCCCCGCACCGCCTGCGGAAGAAACATTTCGTGCAAAATCGGTTTCGGCCGTCTGCCCTGTGCTCATGAGCAAACCGGCTGCAAACAGGGCAAAGCCAAAAAAAGTGAGCTTGCGGGCGTCAACGCGTTGCTCGAGATATACTGCCAGGGGCGCGGCCGCCAACTGAGCGATGCCGGTGACAAGCATGATCTCGCCAATCCGGAGCGCATTGTGTTCGCGCACCAGTCCGAGAAAGAAAGGCATCAGGTACGTCGAGCCAAAGAGCCCGACACCGAGAATAAAACTCAAAGCGCAGCCAATGGCGAAATTGCGATCCTTGAAACATCGTAATTCGACCAACGGGCCGAGAGGAGCGTGACGTGCGCCAGATGAACCACGCCGAACAGAGTACGAAGCCCAGCAATAGCGATGCCACCGTAGGTGATAACCAGCCCAGCGTGGGCGCGTCTTTAAGACCGATCTGCAACGCAGTGAGACCTACGCCAGACAGGGTCAACGCAACCGCATCAACCGACCGGGCTGAACGCATATTGCTTGCCGGACCGCGCAGGGTCATCGCAGCACCGACGGCTGCCAATATTCCCGGCACAATGTTGATCCGAAACAGCCAGTGCCAGGAATAGGTTTCCGTGATCCAGCCTCCTACGATTGGCCCGACCGTTGGCGCGAAAACCGCGGCAACACCCGCAATGGTCGTGGCAATTCCTTGCGAACGTTGAGGGAAAAGCAGGAACACTGCCGAAAATACTGCCGGAATGAGAGTGCCGCCGGCAAAGCCCTGAATGATGCGCCACGCGATCAACTCGCCGAACGTCTGGCTTTCCGCGCAACCGATAGATGCCACTGTAAACACCGACACCGCAGCGACGAACAGCCAGCGCATGCCGAGCTTCGCGGTCAGAAAGCCGGTCAGAGGTATCGCGACGATTTCTGCGGTAAGATAGGCTGTCTGGATCCAGATCATCTGGTCGGTGCCGATGCCCATCGCGCTCTGGATGGTCGGCAGGGAAGTCGCAACGATCTGTATATCCAGGATCGCCATGAACATGCCGATGCACATGAATATGAAGCCAGCCCATATTCTCAGACTCGCTTCAGGTATTTCGTTTTCAGTCATGGCGGCATCGGTAGCTCACGATGCAAGCAGTGACTAAGGGAAAATGTCGCCGCCCCTCGATGCGATCAAAACCTGATGTCACGGAACTTTGATTATGCGGGCCCTTTGATTCCGTATGGTTACGTGGCAGGCATTTCGCCTCAGGAAAGCTACCTTAATGACCCCGGTGAGCATACTATCGCTAGCTACGGCGACCCCGCCGCACGTCCTCGATCAGACCACCGGTGTCGAGGTTGCCGAACAGCTACTCGGTGCAGTGCGTTTCGATGACTTCAGCCGCATGCGCGCGGTCTATGGCAATGCCGGGATCGAATTTCGTCAACTGGCCCGTCCGGTCGCGTGGTATACCCAGCCCCGGAGCATGGTCGAGCGCACGGAAGTCTATCTGGAAGTCGCGCTCGATTTGTTCGTCGAAGCGGCTGAGGCCGCGCTGAAAGAGGCAGGCATCGATGCCGACAAGTCGATGCGATCGTAACAGTTTCTTCCACCGGCATTGCAACGCCCAGTCTGGAGGCACGCGCGATGGGCCGGATGGAATTTCGCAGTGACGTGGCAAGAGTTCCGGTCTTCGGGCTTGGATGTGCTGGCGGAGTGTCTGGCCTTGGCTTGGCCGCCAAACTGTCCAGAGAGGGGCAAGGCGCAACTGTGCTGTTCGTCACGGTAGAGCTGTGCAGCCTTGCGCTACGAACCGAGAATGTCGGTAAAGCGGACATTGTATCGACCGCGCTATTCGGTGATGGGGCCGCAGCGTGCGTAATCCGCCCCGGTGACGAAGGCTTTGCGCAAGTTTCGGCCTCTGCGGAGAAAACCTGGGCCGATACGCTCGACATTATGGGCTGGCAGATGGAACCGGCGGGCCTTGGTGTAATCCTAAATCGGGCGATTCCCGACCTTCGCCAGAAAGGAACTTCGCGAGGCAATCGAGGCCATGCTTGCGCCACAGGATTTGCAAATCGCCGAAGTGGACCGCTTCATCTGTCATCCCGGCGGTGCCAAAGTCGTCGATGCGATAGAGACTGCATTGTCGCTGCCGCAAGGAAGCCTGAGCGATGAGCGCGAAGTGCTCCGCCTGCATGGAAATATGTCCGCACCGACCGCCCTGTTTGTGCTGGACCGTGCGCGTAAAGAAGGACTGCCGCCATTGTCGGTGATGACAGCGCTTGGGACCAGGGTTCACGGCCAGCACCGTAACCCTGCGGAATCCGGCATGACCCTACCCTATGCAATCATGATATTCGTTACGCTACAGCGGCTTTCCGAGCTGGTGATCGCACACATCAATACCAAGGCGCTGCTGGCAGCAGGCGCAACCGAGTTCGGAAGATCGCATTATCCGGTCATGGTTTTGCTGCACGCCTCCTGGCTGGCCGTTTTATGGGCGACTGTTGGCGGTGCGCCGGTCAACCTGCCACTGCTGGCGGTATTCGCAGTTTTACAGATGCTTCGCGTCTGGGTGCTGGCAACACTGGGACGGCGCTGGACAACACGAATTATCGTTCCGCAAAGCGAACCGATGGTGTTGCGCGGCCCGTTCCGCATCATGCGGCATCCCAACTATGCCGTCGTCATAGCCGAAATCGCCATTCTGCCGCTCGTCTTCGGCCTCGTCTGGGTGGCCGCGGCGTACTCCGTGCTGAATGCCGCTATGTTATGGGTTCGCATCCGCGCAGAGAATGCCGCGTATTCCGGCATCCGGACCTGATCTAGCGCTTTGCTTTTGCTTCGCGCTCGGCCTTGATCCTGAGCATCGCCGACTTGCACACTGGCGAAGTCTTTTCGATGTTGGCGATCATACAAGCCTCGACCTTTTTGCGGCTCATCGATTTCATCGCCGCCGGGCAGAGAATGCGCGCTTCTTTCACACAGGCTTTCTTGCCGGGATCAGCTGCTGCGAGAGAAGGGCTCGCTACAGCAAGGGACATGAACAACTGCACCAAGGCCAAGGGCAATGTCACTAAATCCACGTCGTTTCATGCTGCAAAAATCCTGATCAATGGAAAGGGCTTTATGTACGGATGCAGCGAACTGATTGAACTGACGGTTAATGTTCCGGTGAGGGCGAAAAAACCAAGTGAGAATGGCGTAACAAATTCGCAGGACAGCCATTGACTGTGTGAGGCGCGCTGGGCGCGCTATGGAAATATGTCAGAGGTCTGCTTCTATCGGCCCCAATCCCTAAAGCAGACAGTCAACTTCCCACCCCAAAGTCGGACATCGGGCCTTTGACAGAATATAACCCTAAGCAGCCGCCCGCCCGCCTTACGCGATAAACGCCGCTACCTCGCTCACGAAGTCCTCGAACCGGTCGTGGTGGACCCAGTGGCCGGCGCGGTCGTAGGCGCTGACTTTGACGTTCTCGCCGAAATGTTCGATCCGGCCATCCTTTTCCGGATTGCTGGCCCAGCTGTCGTTTCCGTAGACCATCAGCGTGGGGCAGGCGACGCGGCCCCATAGTTCCTCCACCTGCGCGTGGGTCAGGTCGTCCGGCGGCCAGGCGTGGAGGTGGGGATCGAACTTCCAGCTATAGGTACCATCCTCGTTGCGGATGACAGCGTGCAGGGTCAGATGCTCGGCCTGCTTACGGCTGAGGTAGCTGTTCGCCTCGTGCATCCGGTCGAGCGCGATTTCGAATGTGTCGTATTTGCGGATGCTGCGGGCGCTGGCCTCGCGCTTTTTCTCCATCCATTCTGTCCGGCGCTCGTACCACGGGGTCTTTTCCTGCTCCGCCTGTACTTTCGGACTGGGGCCGAGGCCTTCGATGGCGACCAGCTTGCGGACATTGTCCGGATAGAGGCCGGTATAACGGATCGCGACATTCCCGCCCAGCGAGTGGGCCACGATGGTGACGGGTGCCAGCTCCAGCTGATGCACCAGCTGCGCCAGATCGTAGACATAGGAATTGACGTTGTAGACGCCGGTATTGGTCCACTCGCTGTCGCCGTGCCCGCGCAGATCGGGGCAGATGACATGCCAGTCCTTCCGCAAACGTTCAGCCGTCCAGTCCCAGCTGCGGCAATGGTCGCGCCCGCCATGCAGCAGGATCAGCGGCGGCGCATCGCGGTTGCCCCAGTCGGCATAATGCAGCCGGGTGCGCTGGCTGATGAGGGTCTGCGAGGTGGGGCCGATAAGCTCCATAGAATGATCCTGCTCGATATGGTCTTCGGAACGCGTTGCAGTCCGCTACCGATTATGTAGGGTGAAAGGCAATAACGAAAAACGAGAGGATTCCCCGCAATGCCCACCGTCAATGTGCCACAGCCCGAATTCATGGAAGACGAGGAAATCTCGATCTTCGCCGATGCCGTCGGTAAATTCTATCAGGACAAGGCCCCGGAAAAGCGCGTGCTGAAATGGCGCGAAGACGGGCAGGTCGAGCGCGGTTTCTGGAATGAGGCGGGCGAGGCCGGTCTGCTCGGCACGTCGGTGCCCGAAGAATATGGCGGTCATGGCGGCGACTTCCGGCACGAGATGGTCGTCATCGACCAGCAGGCGAAGCACGGCGTGGAGGGCTTTGCGGCCAGTCTGCACAACACCGTGATCCTGCCCTATCTCGTCCGCCACGGTACAGAAGAGCAGAAGAAGAAATACCTGCCCAAGCTGGTGAGCGGCGAACTTGTCAGCGCAATCGCGATGACCGAGCCGGGAGTCGGCAGCGACTTGCAGAGCATTACCACGACAGCGCTGAAGGACGGCAATGGCTACCGCATCAACGGTGCCAAGACCTATATCTCCAACGGCCAGACCGCCGATTTCATCATTGTCGTCGCCAAAACCGATCCGAACGAACGGGCGAAGGGCATTTCGCTCATGCTGCTGGAGACTGAAGGCGCGGAAGGCTTCCAGCGCGGCAGGAAGCTGGACAAAATCGGCATGGACGCGGCCGATACGTCCGAGCTGTTCTTCGATGACGTGTTCGTGCCCAGCGATGCCGTATTGGGCGGTGAAGAGGGCAAGGGCTTCTACCAGCTGATGGGCGAGCTGCCGCAGGAGCGCCTGATTATCGCGATGGGCGCCATGTCCAGCATCGAAAAGGCGCTCGAAGTCACGCTGGAATTCGTGAAGGACCGCAAGGCCTTCGGGCAGACGATCTGGGACTTCCAGAACACGCAATTCGTGTTGGCCGAACTGAATGCGCGCGCCACGGCGGCCCGGGTGTTCGTCAATCACTGCATTGCCCAGCATCTGGAAGGCAAGCTGGACGTGCCGACCGCCTGCATGGCGAAGCTGATGGTGACGGAGCTGCAGGGCGAAGTGGTCGACAAGTGCCTCCAGTTCCACGGCGGTGCAGGCTACATCAACGATTACCCCATTGCGCGGATGTTCCGCGACAGCCGTATCACGCGGATCTTTGGCGGTTCGAACGAAGTCATGAAGATGGTGATCGCCCGCTCCATGTAGCCGCGCCGCGGGATATTGTGCGCTCCCCCGTCGTTGTTCGGCAAAAGGGGAGTGCGAGGCATGAGCGACAGCAAGGAACCCGAAAACCTCGAGGACGTCGTTGGCGGCCTCGAGGATCTGGGCGAAAAGAACGGCCAGGTTTCGCTGGGCGACGCGCTGGACGCCTTCGGGCATCGCAGCTTTGCGCCGCTCCTGATCGTATTGCCGCTCGTCGAAATCAGCCCCCTGGGCGGTATTCCCGGCTTCCCCACGGCACTGGCCGTGATCATCGGCCTGATCGCGGTCCAGCTGCTTTTCGGGCGCGACCATGTCTGGCTGCCCGACCTGATCGAGGACCGGAAGGTGGACGGGAAGAAACTGGCGAAGGGGATGCACAAGCTCGACCGTGCGGCCGAATGGATCGACAACCACATCGGCGACCGGCTGGACTGGATGCTGAAAGGTATCTGGCCGCAGATCGCAGCCTTTGTCATCCTTCTGCTCTGCCTGTCGGTTCCACCGCTTGAATTTCTGCCCTTTGCCAGCAGCGTTCCGATGATTGCCGTCGCTTGCATCGGGCTCGCCTTGCTCGTTCGGGACGGACTGCTTCTGCTGGTTGCCATGTTGCTGGGCGGCGGTTCGATGATCTTTGCGATCAACTCGCTCCTGTCGGGTGGCGGCTCGGGCTGACTTGACGGCGGCCTGCTGTGGTCGCAGACTTTCCTCAAGCGGGCCCGGTATGCACGGGCCGGTCCTTGGGGAGGGATCCATGACAAGCAGATCGAACGTGATAGCTTCCGCGCTGGCGCTGGGCTGCGCGCTCTCCCTGGCCAGCTGCGACGGGGCCATGGGCAATGCCAGCGAGGCGCAGCAAGGGGACGGCACAGGCACGGTCGAGCTGTCTGAGTATCCGGACCGGGTGTATTGGGGCGACACGCACCTCCACACCGACAATTCGATCGATGCCTTCGGCTTCGGCGTGCGTCTCGGTCCGGAAGCGGCTCTGCGCTTTGCGCGGGGCGAAGAAGTGACGGCGACGACGGGAATGCCCGCCCAGCTCGATCGCCCGCTCGATTTTCTCGTCATTGCCGATCACTCGGACGGGCTGGGTGCGACCAAGCGTTTGATGAATGCCCCGCGTCCATTGGTGCGCGATCCGACATTGCGGCGATGGCAGGCCATGCTGCGCGAAGGCGGGGATGCCTCTGTCGGGGCCGTGGCGGAACTGATTACAGCGGCGGCTGACGGGACTTTGCCGGACGCTTTGCGCGATCCGGAGCGGTCCGCAGAGGCGACGAAGGAAATCTGGCAGGAACATCTCGATACGGTCGATACGTTCAACGAGCCGGGTGTCTTCACCGCCTTTGCCGGCTTCGAGTGGACGCTGATGCCGGATGGCAACAATCTCCACCGGGTGGTGATGTTCCGCGACGGCAGCGACCGGACGAAGCAGACTGTACCGTTTCCCGGTCTCGATACGCAGCCCACGGAGCTGTGGGATTACATGGCCGCCTACGAACGCGAGACGGGCGGACAGGCGCTGGCCATTCCGCACAATTCGAACCTGTCCAACGGGATGATGTTCGAAATGGAAGGGCCGGACGGCGGCCAGATGACGGCCGATCACGCGCGCTTGCGTGCCCGGTGGGAGCCTGTCGTCGAGGTCACGCAGATCAAGGGCGACAGCGAAAGCCATCCCTCGCTTTCACCCAATGACGAATTCGCAGGGTACGGCGTGTGGGGCTGGGAACTGGGCAATCTGCCCCTGACCGCCAAATCCACGCCCGACATGTTCGGGGGCAATTATGTGCGCGAGGCGTTGAAGCGGGGGCTGTCCATCGAAGAACGGACGGGGGCCAATCCCTACAGGTTCGGCATGATCGGATCGACCGACAGCCACACCTCGCTGGCCACTGCCGACGAGGATAATTTCTTCGGCAAGCATACGGGCGCAGAACCGCGAAAAGATCGCGCGATGGCCGCGCAGAACCTCGGCACGCGCGAGGGACGTTTCGGCTGGCACTATCTCGCCAGCGGGTATGCGGCGGCCTGGGCGACGGGGCAATACGCGGGCGGAAATCTTCGACGCTTTCAAGCGGCGCGAGGTCTATGCCACGACCGGATCGCGCATGAGCGTGCGCGTGTTTGGCGGCTTCGATTTCAGGGACAGCGATTTCGACGCGGACTGGGTCGCAAGCGGGTACGACCGCGGTGTGCCGATGGGCGGTGTGCTTGCCGAAACCGGCACACCGCCCGCCTTCATGATCGAAGCAATGAAGGACCCCGAAGGCGCCAATCTCGACCGCGTCCAAGTGGTGAAGGGCTGGATCGCAGCAGACGGTACGACGCAGGAGCGGATCTACGATGTCGCATGGAGCGAGCGGCCGATGGACGCAGCATCAGACAGTCCTGTGCCCGCAGTCGGGAACACGGTGGACGAGGCAGAGGCGACCTATACCAACACGATTGGCGCGTCCCAGCTTCGCACAGTGTGGTCCGACCCCGACTACGTAACCGGGCAGCGTGCATTCTATTACATACGGGTGCTGGAAATCCCGACCCCGCGCTGGGTGCTGTTCGATGCCAAGCGGTTCGGTCTGACGCTGCCTGACGACGTGGTGAAAACCGTGCAGGAGCGGGCGTACACCTCGCCGATCTGGATCGGCCCTGCAGCCGGGACCCGGTCCAGCAGCTGACCATGTCCCTGAGCAGATTGTACCGCGAGCCGCTGGTCCATTTCCTCGTCGCCGGTGCGCTCATCTTCGCGTGGTCGGCATGGCGCGGAGAACCTGTCGATCCGGCCGATCGGACGATCGAGGTGGGCCGGGAGCAGCAGGCGCTCATCGCGCTGGATTTCGAGCGGACGATGCAGCGCCCGCCGACAGATGCCGAGCTGGACGGACTGGTCGAGCGTTGGGTCCGCGAGGAGGTGCTCTACCGCGAGGCGCTGCGGCTGGGGCTGGATAAAGGCGATCCGGTCGTTCGCCGGAGACTGGCGAAGAAGATGGACTTCCTCGCCGCATCGCAGGCCGATCTGGCGCAGCCCTCCGATGCGGAACTGAGCGCGTGGTACGATGCCAACGCCGCGCAGTTTTCCGACACCGCCACCTTCACATTCGGCCAGCGCTTTTTCGCCAGCGAGGCGGAGGCTGCAGCTGCCATGGAGAGCGGCGTCGAAGGCGAGCCGTCCTCGCTACCTTCCGAAATGACCGCCGCTGCCTACCGTGAAGTGGCGGCGCGCTTCGGGAGCGGTTTCGCGTCTGCAATCAATGCGCTTGGGGAGGAAGACCGCTGGCAGGGGCCGGTGCAATCCGGGCTGGGCTGGCATCTCGTCAGGATGGATGAAAAGACAGTCGGCGCTGCGCCGCCGCTGGAGGGTATCCGCGAGCGTGTGGTAAGCGAATGGCGGCTTGCGAAGGCTGAGGAACGGCGCGAGGACGCCTATCGCACGCTGGAGGATGCCTACACCATCGAGATCGCGGAATGATCCGCTGGCTGGTCCCGCTGCTGGCGCTGCTGTGTTCGGTCACTGCCCACGCGGACGAATTGCGGCCCGGCTCCATCGCCTTCTCGCAAGGGGACGGCGACGTATGGACGCTGAGCTGGAAGCAGCCTCTTTTGTCTTCGGAAGGCGACTCTTTGGCGCGGCCCGTGCTGCCAGATGTTTGCACCCTGCAGGGCGAATATACCTCCCGCCGCGTGCCGGGTGCTCTGGTCGGCCAAGGGCACGCCCTATGCTCCGGTCCGATTGCAGGCGGAAAGGTAGGTTTCGAAGCCATTCCGGGCGGCGGCGATGTCCTGCTGAGGGTTTCCGCACGCGACCAGCCGGTGCAGACTTTCAGGCTCACGGAAGAGGCGCCGACCGCGACTATCGCAGCGCGCCCCTCATCCGCGCAGGTCTGGCGAAGCTATTTCGTGCTGGGTGTAGAGCACATCCTTGAGGGCTGGGATCATTTGCTGTTCGTCATCGCCCTGGTCCTGGTGGTCCAGCGCGGATGGGCCGTGGCCAAGGCGGTGACAGCATTCACCATCGCGCATTCGCTGACATTGGCAGGGGTAACGCTGGGTCTTGTGGGGCTGCCACAGCGTCCGGTCGAGGCTCTGGTGGCCCTGTCCATCGTGCTGCTGGCATGGGAGCTGGCGTCGCCTGTAGAGGAGGGACGTGAGAGCTGGACCCGTCGCTGGCCGTGGCTCGTGGCGTTCGCGTTCGGACTGATCCACGGCTTCGGATTTGCAGGAGCGCTGAAGGAAATCGGCCTGCCCGAGGGAGAAGTCCCTGCCGCGCTGCTCAGCTTCAATCTGGGCGTCGAGGCGGGGCAGCTGGCCGTGGTTGCAATCGTGCTGGCCGCGCTTGCCGCGATCCGCAGGCTGTCCGTGCAGGTACTTCCGCCGGCGATCAAACTGGCGAGCTATGCGATCGGCATTACCGGCGCATACTGGCTGTTCGACCGCCTGATTGCCTAGAGTGCGGGGCTGGCAGGGCTGAACCCGTCGCCGCCGAGTGCCTGCCACAGCAGGACACGCGCACGCATTGCGCCCGGCCTCTGGCAGCAGCGACCCGTTCTCCGCTGGCATCGGCAGCGCGGCGCGCTTCGAGCACTTCGAGGAAAGTTCGAAAGCCCTGCGCTGAAGCGCGTCTCGGCAAGGCTGGCCGCGCGCTGGGCGCTGGCCGCTTCGCGGGTGGCGGCAGCCAGTTCGCGGTCGGCGGCAGCGACAAGGCCGTATCCGGTTTCCGCATCGCCCAAGCGCCGTGAAGACGGCGCGGCGATAGGATTGAAACGCCAGCCGCTTGTCCGCTTCGGCTGCATCGATCCCGGCCTCGATCCGTCCGAAATCGAAGAGCGGCGCGAGCAGCCCGGCGGACGGCATTTCCGACGATTGCATCGTCGTCGAACAGATCGCCCAGGTCGAAAGCGAGCAGACCCAGCGCTGCCGAGAGGGTGAATTGCGGGAAGCGCGCGGCAGAGGCCGCATAGAGATCTGCATCGCTCGCATCCAGCCGGGCTGCCGCGGCCAGAACGTCGGGCCGGTTCGTCAGCAGCGCGCTGGGCAATGTGGCGGGCGCGTTCAGGCTGCGCTGGATCCGGTGCAGACTGGCGCCAGCACGTCGAGAACTGTCTGCGCCGGCTGCGCGGTCAGTGTGACCAGCCGCCCGGCAATGCGGGCGCGTTCGCTGGCGAGCGCGGCGATCCGGCTGCGGCTGGCCTCGCGCGGCGCTTTCCGCCCGGACACGGTCGAAGCCGGGTGCAATCCCTGCCCGCTCGCGTGATCCGGCCAGCGAAACGAGGCGCGTCGCGGACGCCAGATCGCTTTCCAAGCTCGGCCTGCCGCGCGGCCAGTGTGCGCCAGTCGATCACACCCGCCGGCTATCTCTGCCAGCAGCGCCAGGCGGACGCCCTGGGCCTCTGCCGTCGAAGCGCCGATGCGGGCGACCGCTGCGCGTTCCTGTGCGCGCAAGCGTCCGAAACATATCCGGATCCCAGCTGGCGATCGAGGTTCGCGCCGTAGCTCACCTGCTGCGTATCGATCGAAATGCCCGGGAGGAAGCGCCCCGCCAAATTGCGCCGGATTGGTGCGCGTCGCGGTGACCGACGCGTTCGCGCTCAACTTGGGCAGACGATTTGCGCCCGCCCGGCCGGCAGCGGCGCGTGCGGCCTCGATCCGGGCGGCCGCTTCGCCGAGCGTCGGCGCATCTGCCAGCGCCAGATACTGACAGAGCTCGCAAAGGCCGGATCGCCGACCGGGCAGCAAGCCTGCAACATCTGCCCCCGTTCGCAGCGTCAGGCGCAAAGGCGAAGCTGGCCGGAATTGCAGGCGGAGGCGTCGCGATCTCTACCGGAGGACCGGCAACGCATGCACCCAATGCCAGTGCAGCGCCAGTGACAGCATCAGTGGCGGATGCAGTGACGGCCGCAGTGATGGGGCGAGCGGGAAGATGGCCTTGCGCTTCACTGTTCATCTTCCGCCACAACGTCGGCCGGCGCAGGCTGCGAGCCCGTTCCCGTGCTGCGCGCGGGGATGAAGGCATCGACCTGCTGACCGACCCGGAAATCGCTCACGTGCGTCTGCGGGCAGGGCGTAGATGACCTGCAGAACGCGCACATCGACCCGTTCGGAAGCGGTGTTGGTCAACTGCCGCTTGGGCACGACCTGCGGTTCGGCGCGCACGAAGCTTGCCTTGACCTGATTGTCGTGCCGCACCGCGGGGCGACACTGTGGCGGGCTTGCCCATGTCCACGCGCGGAGGCCTGCTCCTCGTCGATATCGATGCGGACATGGAGCGGGCGGGTCTCGCCCATGGTGATGAACGGCTGCGGAATTGCCGCCGCCCTGAGTGGACAGGAACTCGCCGGGCCGGATGTTCACCGCCAGGATTTCACCTGCGATCGGGGCGCGCACTGTGGCGCGCCCCAGTTCGGTCCGGGTGCTGCCGGCCTGCGACTGCGCGGTCTGCATGCGAGCCTGTCGCTGCACCCGGGCGCGGGCTTGCTGCAGGCGGGTTTCGGCCAGCTGTCGCGGTGCCGCGCTGGCGGCTTCACCCTCGGCGCGGATGACTTCGGCGCGGCTGACGGCGGCCGGATCATCGACCCCGCGATAGAGCGCCAATGCTGGCGGGCGGCTGGACTCTCGGCGGCGCGCGCTTCCTGCAATGGCGGCACGCGCTTCGTCACGAGCGCGGCTCGCCCGCGCAGCTGGCTTCGCCGATAGCGGCCTGCGTTTCCTGCGCGCGCGCACGGATGGTCCGGGTATCGACGGTAAAAAGCGGCTGGCCCTTGTCGACGAATTGCCCCGGCTGCACGCGCAGATCGGTGACCAGGCCGGACAATGCCGTGCCCACTTCGATCAGTCTCGCTGGAAGGTTCGACGATGCCGGCCCCTGCCACGCGCGCGGTTCGTTCGGCCAGATCGCCGGTGGCGCTTGGCGGTTCGCGCTCGGGCTCGCTCAGTTCGCGGTCCGGCAGGCCGCTGGCGATGAAGAACACCGCAACGCACCAGACCGATGACCGCAATCACCGGCAGGCCCATGCGGGAGAAGCTGAATTTGTCGAAGTTGAAAGCCATGGTCGTGAGGCCTTCCTAGTGGCCGTCCGGCATTTCGTGTGCCGTCATGGGTAACGCGTCCGTCCTCGAGCACGAGAATCCGGTCGGCGAGATCGAAAATGCGGTTGTCGTGGGTCACGATGATGCAGGCGCGGTCTTCCGCCACGGCGACTTCGCGCAGCAAATCCATCACCCGCCGACCGGATTTTGCATCGAGCGCGGCCGTCGGTTCGTCGCAGACCACCAGGCGCGGTTCGTGGACCAGTGCGCGGGCAATCGCGACACGCTGCTGCTGACCGCCCGATAGCTGGTTGGGCAGTTTGTCGGCCTGATCGCCGATATTGAGCTTGTCCAGAATTTCGACCTGGCTCTCTCGCGCGCCTCCAGCCGGTCCATGCCCTGCGCGATCAGCGGGACAGCGGCATTGGTTGCCGCGTCGATCGAGGGGATGAGATTGTATTGCTGGAAAATAAACCCGATGTTCTGCAGGCGGAAATTCGACCAGTTCGGTATCGGACAGCGCGTAGATGTCGGTGCCGAAGACCTCCACCTCGCCCTCGGTCGGATACAGAATGCCGCACATGATCGAGATCAGCGTGGTCTTGCCCGATCCGCTTTCGCCCACGACAAAGGTCATCTCGCCCGAACGGATTTCGATATCGATGCCGTGCAGAACGGTGATGGTCTGCTGGCCCGACATGAAATCCGCGGGTCACTCCGCGGTGCGGATGGCGGCTGTTGCTATCGGCGTCATGTGCTTCCCATCACCTGAACACCGACGCCGGTTCGGTCTTGAACACGCTGCGCAGCGCCAGCGTCCCGGTAATGGCCAGGATGACGATAACCGCCACCAGGCTGATGAGCGGGATCTGCCAAGGGATGTAGAACCCCTTGAAGAACGGGTTGCCGCTGAAGGACCACAGAAACGCGACGGTTCCCAGGATGCCGAGGCCGTATCCGATAAAGCCGACCAGCCCGGCCTGCACCGCAACCATGCGCAGGATGCGGCCATTGGTCACGCCGATGGCCTTCAGCGCGCCGAATTGTTTGATGTTGTCGCGGATGAACAGGCTGAAGGTCAGGCCGACAATGGCCACCCCGACGACGAAGCCCAGCACCACGGTGATCCCGAAATTGGTCGGGATGCCGGTGTTCTGGATAATGAAATCGACGCCGGCCTGGGCAAATTCGTCGCGGGTCTCGCGCTTTCAGGCCGGTTTGTTCCTCGATCCGGTCGGCCACCTCGCGCGCTGTCAGTCCGTCCGCAACGCCGGCGAGGACGAAGCTCATCCGGTTGCGCGTGCCGGGGACGTAATTCAGCGCCTGGCTGTATTTAGTGTAGAGCGTGACCTGGCTGGTAAAGCTGGGGATGGCATCGGCGATGCCGCGCACGACGGCGCGCTGATCGTTCAGTTCCAGGCGTTCGCCGATCGGATCGACGTCCGCTCCGAACATATTGATGGCCCCGACATCGTCGATGATCACGCTGTCGGGCTGCGACAGGACGTCGATGCTGCCCTCTTTCATACGCTTGGGCAGGCCGATCAGCGTCGCATCGTCGACCCCGATAATGGCCACGCCCTCCAGATCGCCGTCCTTCGTGCGGACCGACGCGGCAGCGCGCAAATGCGGAACGGCCCATTCGACCCCCGGCACGCCGCGCACCTTGTCGAGCGCGGTCGGCGGCAGGGCATAGGAGACATCGGTCGTCCGGCTGACCGGGTCCATGACCCAGACTTCGGCCTCGCCGACATTATATGTCCCGCTGGCGCCGCGTTCGATCAGATTGACGAAGATCGTCAGCTGCTGCGTGATGAGCAGGGTCGAAAAGGCGATACCGAACACCAGTCCGTAGAACTTCTGCTTGTCGCCGGTCAGCATCCTGATGGCGATCCAGAGCATTGGTCGAAGCCTTCCGTTGCGCGATGGCCCGGTGGTGGCGGTTGCAAAAGGAACAACCGTCGCCCATAAATGAACGGAGCGTTTAATTGAACGGAGCCGTTCAGTTTGTCAATCGGCGAAGGAGAAAAATCTTGCGCCCTTCCAGCGAGGCCAAGCGTGAGGCCATCGTATCGAGCGGCGTCCGAGCGTTTTTCAACGTGGGTTTTGCTGCGACCTCGATCGAGACGATCGCCGAAGATGCAGGTGTTTCCAAGGTTACGGTCTACAACCATTTCGGCGACAAGAAGGGCCTGTTCACCGCCGCGGTCGAGCGCGAGTGCGAAAAGATGCGCGGGCATTTCCGGATCGAGGCGATGCCCGGCGCGACCTTGCGCGAACGGTTGCACGGCCATTGGAGAGGCGATGGTGGCATTCCTGTCGCGCCCTGAAATGGTCCAGTTCGAACGGCGGATCGCTGCCGAAACGGAGCACGAACCTGCCGTTGGCCTCGCCTTTCTGGCGGCCGGGCCGCACCGGATGAAGGCAGCTTTCGCCGCGCTTCTGTCGGCGCCATGCACGATGCCGGTGAAGTCGATGTCGACAGACCCCGAGCTGGCGGCTGAACAATTTGCCAGCATGTGCAAGGGGATGGGCGATCTCGACCGGCGGTTCGGGCTTGCTCATCGGACGCCGAACGCGACGCCCAGCGGATTGCCGGTGCGGTCGACGTGTTCTGCAGCGCGTATGCGGTGGGCGGGTGCGGCGATCAGATTAATCGGGAATCCTGACGCTCCACCGGACTTCGGGCTAACTTGCCATTCACCCCTGCGCGCCTACATATCGTACGCCATAGGAAAGGACTGCACCCGATCGATGAACGACAATAACCAGCCCGAAGAACCCGGCCAGGGCGGCCCGAACCCGTGGGTGAAGAGCCTGATGATGTGGGGCGGGATTTTTCTCGCCCTGCTGCTGGTCGTGTCGATGTTCGGCAATGCCGGCCAGACCACTGGCACGCAGATCGGCTATTCCGATTTCCGCGAACCGGGTCGCCGAAGGCACGGTCGAAGAGGTGCAGATCGGCGCCGACCGGATTACCGGTACGCTCAAGAACGACAGGCTTTCACCACCGTCCCCGTTGCCAACGATGCCGAGTTGACCGCGCTTGCTGGAAGAAAACGGCGTGAAATATTCGGGCGCCGCAGGCCGAAGAGCCGAACCTGCTGCTTTACATCCTGATCCAGTCGCTGCCCTTCATCCTGATCCTCGGCATCGCGTTCTTCGCGCTGCGTCAGGTGCAGAAGGGCGGCGGCGCGGGCGGCGCGATGGGCTTCGGCAAGTCGAAGGCCAAGATGCTGACCGAGAAGCAGGGCAAGGTGACCTTCGACGATGTCGCCGGCATCGACGAGGCGCGCGAAGAGCTGGAAGAAATCGTCGAATTCCTGAAGGACCCGTCGCGCTTCTCCAAGCTGGGCGGCCAGATTCCCAAGGGCGCGCTGCTGGTCGGCTCGCCCGGTACCGGTAAGACGCTGCTGGCCCGCGCCATTGCGGGCGAGGCCGGCGTGCCGTTCTTCACCATTTCGGGTTCCGACTTTGTCGAAATGTTCGTCGGCGTGGGCGCAAGCCGCGTGCGCGACATGTTCGAACAGGCCAAGAAAAACGCACCGTGCATCGTCTTCATCGACGAAATCGACGCCGTCGGCCGTCAGCGCGGCGGCGGCCTCGGCAATTCGAACGACGAGCGCGAGCAGACGCTGAACCAGCTGCTGGTCGAGATGGACGGTTTCGAAGCGAATGAAGGCATCATCATCATCGCGGCCACCAACCGTCCCGACGTGCTCGACCCTGCGCTGCTGCGTCCGGGCCGGTTCGACCGTCAGGTCGTCGTGCCGATCCCCGACATCGACGGCCGCGAGAAGATCCTCGCCGTGCACATGAAGAAGGTGCCGCTGGCGCCCGACGTGAACCGCCGCACGATTGCGCGCGGCACGCCCGGCTTCTCCGGTGCCGACCTTGCCAACCTCGTCAACGAAGCGGCCCTGCTGGCCGCGCGCCGCAACAAGCGCCTGGTCGCGATGCAGGAATTCGAGGACGCGAAGGACAAGGTCATGATGGGCAGCGAACGCCGCTCCATGGTCATGACCGACGACGAGAAGAAGATGACCGCCTATCACGAGGCGGGCCACGCGCTGGTCTCGCATGAACGAGCCGGCATCCGACCCGATCCACAAGGCGACGATCATCCCGCGCGGCCGTGCGCTGGGCATGGTGATGCGCCTGCCGGAACGGGACAATTACTCGTACCACCGCGACAAGATGCACGCCGACCTCGCGGTCGCGATGGGCGGCCGCGTGGCGGAAGAGATCATCTTCGGCCACGACAAGGTGTCGTCGCGGCGCATCGTCGGACATCCAGTACGCCACCGATCTGGCCCGCAACATGGTCACCAAATGGGGCATGTCGGACAAGCTCGGCCCGCTGCAATACGAAGAGCAGCAGGAAGGCTATCTCGGCATGGGCCAGTCGGCCCGCACGATGGGCTCGGCCGAAACCAACAAGCTGATCGACAGCGAGATCAAGGATCTGGTCGAAGGCGCGCTGAAGCGCGCGACGACCATCCTGACGGAACAGGAGGACAAGCTCCACCTGCTCGCTCAGGCCATGCTCGAGTACGAAACGCTGACCGGCAACGAAATCAACCAGTTGATGGAAGACGGCAAGCTTGACCGTCCCGACGAGCCGAAGGGCCCGGCCAAGGTTCGTCCGGTGGCCGGCAGCGCGATTCCCAAGGCGGGCAAGCGTTTCGGTGGCGCGGAGACGACAGCGGGCCCGAGCCCGCAGGGCGCATGAAACCCCTGACCGGGTGCGAAACAGGAGAGATTGGCATGTTCACGAAGAAGGTACGACATCTTGCCGGCTTCGGCGCGGTGGTTGCTTTCAGGCTGCTCGCAAGAAACGGAGCAGAACGCAGCGGAAACTGGTGGAGCGGGCTGCCGCTGATACCGAAGCCAATCTCGACGTGGCCGGAGAAGTCATCGAAGATGGTGCGATCGACGCTGCCGACAGCGTCAGTGAGGGCGCTGCGAATCTGCAGGACAATCTCGAAGCGGGCGACGAGCGAAGAGCCTGGTCCGGCCCCGATAACGGGTGACGATCTGGGTTCCTGACGCAGGTCCCGGCTTCTGGGAACAAGTCAGGAACATATGGGTTGTTCATTAAAAGGAGAAACGACAGATGTCACGCACCCCAAGCACGATAATCCCAAAGTCACGATCCGGTAACCAACGCCGAGAAAAAACCCGAAGACTGGACGACCGGTGACGAGAATATGACCGGTGCTCAGGCCAGCTATCTCAAGACTCTGTCCGAAGAAGCCGGCCAGCCCGATGCCTACGATGCCAGCACTGACCAAGGCAGAAGCTTCCCGCAGGATCGACGCGCTGCAGGACGAAACAGGCCGGGGCGCAGTAACGCCTAGCTGTTCTTGAAATCCGCCGTTCATGGCCGGAGATGCAAAGCCCTCCCGATTGGTTTCGGGAGGGTTTTTCTTATGCTTCGTCTGTCTGCTTGCCACTGCGCTCTTGCGTTGGCGGCGTCCCTTGCCGTGCCGCTAACCGCTGTTTCGGCAGCACCTGGAGACATGAGTGTCGCGGCCTTTCTCCCAAAGCGGAAGCGTTGAAGACCGAAGGGCATGATGGCGATGTTCTCTTCTGACCTGAAAGTCGTGAAGCGAGAGGCAGAAGGAGCGGCGACCATTACCGCGCCGCGCTGGCTGCCGACCGCAAGGCTGGCCGCACGCCGCACAGTTGCCCGCCGCCGAAGGGCAAGGCGTCGATCGGGTCTGACGAGATGATGGACCACTTGCGCAGCTATCCGGCTTCGCGCAGGGGCTCTGTGTCGATGAAAACGGCCTTTGCGGATCTGATGAAGAAGAAATTCCCCTGCGGCTAGAATGCGCCGAGTACGAGCAGCGAGTGCAGAAACAGGGTGATAACGATGGTGATAAAGACCGTCAGGATCATCAAGCCGCCAAAGCGCGCCCGAGCCGCCCGATGCCGTACGTGCCGCGCAACTGTTTGTAGATATGGATCGGCGGGATGAAGATCGCGCTCAGCACGATGACCGGCGTGGCCATTCCGCCGACAGACAAGCCCGATAGCAGCACGAACAGCAATGACATGAAGGCCAGCGAATAGGTCACGAAGATCGCATGATCGTATGCCTTGAACTGACGTTTCCAGAAAAACAGCAGCCAGACGAACGGCACCGACAGCGGGATGAGCATCCAGCTGAACTTGTAGCTGTTGGCCTGCAAGCTTGTAGATCATGAGCGACGGGTTTTCGCGCCACTTCCTGACGATCCCTTCGTCGATGAAGTCGATACCGGTGATGTTGGCCTTTATCGTACTCGATCCACTGGCTTCCAGAATGGTTTCGCGCGCCCCTTCCAATCCGACCACGACGGCCTCTGCGTCGGCCAATTCTGCCTGAATTCTCGCTCTTTCGTCGTCGGTCTAATTCATCGTTCGCCAGCCGCTCTCGCATGGCTTCCAACTCTGCGCTGCTCTGCCCTTCGATCTGGTCGAGGCTCGCCTCGATCCCCTCTTTCGTGTTGATCTGGGTCGGGGCCGTCAGGCCGATCGCCTGAAAGACGGCGAACATCAGAAAAATCGAGAACAGGAACAACGCCATCGGCGAAACGAACCGCGCACGTTCACCATCGATATAGCGCCGGGTGAGCTCGCCCGGTTTGAACGCGAGCTTTGGCAGCGTGCGCCACGTCTTGCCGTCGAAATGGAGCGCACCGTGCAGCAGATCATGCCAGAAGGCGGTCAGCGTGCGGTGCAGGCCGGCCTTCTGTCCGCACGCTGCGCAGTAATTGCCGTGAACAGGTGCGGCGCAATTCGCGCAGGTAGCGGTCGCAAGGCGAGAGGTTACGGCACCGTCTTTCAGTCGATTATCATCGGAGCCTGCGCCGCCATGCGCCGGCTCGACCGCGCCTGCGATCAGGCTGCCTGTGGCGATCTGGCCAATCGCGTCGAATTCGTCACCCGTCATCCCGCCAGACTAATCGGCAAAGCCCAATGTTGTAAGCCCCGCCGAAACAAGGGTGAGCACGAAGAGCCCCGATAGAACGATTACCGCCGTCCGCCACACACTCCCGGGCCATGACAGATCGAATGCGCCGCGCACATGCACTGCGGTATGCGCCATTGTCAGAGCGCCAATTGCCGGCACGGCGAAGATCGCGGGCACACCGGCCCAGACCAATGCCGTCCCCGCTGCAAGAGCAAGCGCGGCCACCGCTGTCATATTGGCGAGAAAGTGCGCTTGCCCGATTGCACCTGCGGTTGTTTCGAGAGCGGAGTAGCGCCGACATCATCGGCAGGAGGGCGGGGACCAGCAGCCAGCCGATAATGGGAAACAGCGCGGGCAATGCGCGCCAGCGCTGCCAGAGACCTGCGCTCTGCCATCCGGGAGTTTGCTCCTCGCTCCGTATCGACCGGATCCCATGCCTTGATCGCCTGGTCGGTAAAGAACCTGGTGCTGAGCGCACGCTCGCGGCGCTCTTCGGCCGAGAGGTTCGACCGCGCCTGTGCGCGCTCGTCCTGCAGCAACGCTGTGCCCCGGGCCCCGGCATCTGCCTCTTGCGCCGCATAGGCGTCCAGCGAAGATTGCGCGCGGTCCAAAGCCCGGTTTACGCTTTGCTCGTGGCTGATTGCGCCATCGCCTCCGCCTGCCGCCCATTGGACGCCGTGCAGAACAAGCATGGCGAACAGCAGCATCGCCCAAGGCGAAACAAAGCGCGCCCGTGCGCCCTCATTATAGGTTTTTGTGAGCGTGCCGGGCGAGGCGATAAGACCGGTCAGCGTCTCGAAAAACCTTCCGCCCGGCGTGGCAATGGATGCGAGGCACTGTGCGGCGAGCGTTCGCAGGCCGACCTCGCCGCGCACCTGCTGGCCGCAAGCGTGGCAATAGGCCCCCGAAAGCTCCGTGTCGCAATTGCGGCAAGCCGCCGCACTTTTGGCGCCTGTATCCGGCATGAAATTACTGTCCCTTTTCCTTCGCTATAAAGAGCGATGCGGTGCGCGCAATCGGCGCAGCTTGCGCACAGAGCAGCGGCTGCCGATATGGGGCGCATGGAAATCTTCGGTCTGGACGCGCCGCTTGTGGGGCTGGGCATTATTGCAGGTGCCTTTGCGCTGTTTGCAGGGCTGGAGCTTGCAAGGCCGTTCCGCCCTTCGCCTTGCCGCGCCGCTCGCGCTGGACGACCAATCTGGCGCTTTACGCGGTCGATACTCTTGCCGTGCGTCTGATCCTGCCACTGGCGATGGTCGGGGCTGCTCTTCGGGCAAAGGATGCGGGATGGGGGCTCTTCAACGCTGCCGGCCTGCCCGCTTGGGCCGAATCCGTCTTGGCCATCCTGCTGCTCGATCTGGCGCTCTATATCCAGCACCGCGCGACCCACCGAATCCCGCTGCTGTGGCGGCTGCACAAGGTGCACCACGTCGATCCGGGCTTCGATGTGACGACTGCGGCGCGGTTTCCACCCGGTCGAGATCGTGCTTTCGATGGCCTACAAGATGGGCGTGGTGGTTGCTCTGGGCGCAGCGCCACTGGCGGTCTTCGTATTCGAAATGGGTTCGCCGTCTTTACCCTGTTCACCCACACCAATTTCCGCCTGCCCGCCCGCTGGAGACGGCTGTGGCGGTCAGTTTTCATCACGCCGGACCTGCACCGCATCCACCACTCGGTCCGACCACGCGAGACGAACAGCAATTACGGGACCTTCCTGTCCGGCTGGGACCGGTTGCTGGGGACTTATGTCGGGAGACGGACAAGGGGCCAGACGGCCATGCAGCATCGGCCTCGCCAGCTATCAGGATGATCGTCCCGGCCAATTGGGTGGAGCCTGACGCTGCCCTTCTAGAAAGGCCCCTGAAGGCGACGAATAGACGCGCCGATGAGCAGCTATTGCTGCTATCGCCAGCTTGCGCTCGATGGCGGTCCACAACTGCTGGAACGCCGCGTCGGCCGGGCTGCGCGGGGCGAACGCTCCGACAGGCTTCTGGCGCACGGCGCATTGTTCGACCGCGCTGGCCTGCGGGATTGTAGGCCAGTCGGGATGGTCCTCCCGCGCGCCGCGGTGCAGATTGCGCCGCAGGTCGAGCATCGAGAGAACCGGCAGGATCGGTGGATGACTGGCGTATTGGCCTTCACTTCCTCCACCACCCGGTCGAACGCCCTGGTCGATAGCGGCGAGGGCGGGAGCGGCACGATAATCAGGTCGGCGGCGCGAACGACCTGCGCGCTGGTTTCGTTGAGCACCGGCGGGCAATCGAAGATGATCCGCTCGTAATCCTTGCCCAGTTGCGCTGCAATCTTGGCCAGCCGCTTGCGCTTGCCCATGTCCATGAACTGGTTTTCCAGCGCACGGATGGTTTCATCGGCGGGCAGAACGTCGAGCCGCTTGTAGTCCGTCGTGCGGATCAGCTTTTCCGGATCGCGTTCGAGAGCAAAGACGCTGGTCGCGACCTTCTTCTTGCGAGGCTCGACACCGAGAAGAAAGCTGGCGCCGCCCGATGCGTCGAGGTCCCACAGCAGAGTGCGGCGGCAGGATATCGTCGGCCGAGCACCATGCGAGGTTCGCGGCCATCGTCGTCTTACCGACTCCGCCCTTGACGCTGTAGACCGCTACGACTGCCATTTGCTCGCTAGTCCTCGATCGTCTGTTGCAGCCAGACCCCGACGCATTACGCTAGCCCATGGCTGCGCCCTGCGCGAGACACAAAAAAAGGCCGCCCCGATACGGGACGGCCTGTTCTGGTGTTCGTAATGCGAATGGATCAGCCCTTCGTAATCGGCACCGATCGAAGTCGAGCGCGTCGGCGCGGATGCGGTGATCCGCAGCGCCTCTGCCGACTGGCTGAGCGAACCGATTTCATCGATATCGTCATCGTCGTCAGGAAGGATCTTCTGCAGGTTGGTGACAACCGCTTCCTTCAGTTCCTTCGGCTTGACGTTCTGCTCTGCAATTTCGCGCAGGGCGACGACGGGGTTCTTGTCCCGGTCACGTTCGAGCGTCAGGTCTGCACCGCCGGAAATGTCGCGCGCGCGCTGGGCTGCGAGCAGGACGAGATCGAAACGATTCGGGATTTTGTCGACACAATCTTCGACTGTAACGCGCGCCATGCGTGGGCACTTACGATTAAATATTGGAATTTCGGGATTGACGGCAACTACGCCCGGGGTGCGCGCAGAGTCAAGAAAATCGCGCTTCGCTTGTCGACGGGGCGCGGCTCTCCGTAAGAGCCGGTCGATGACCATGCTCCCAGCACGACAGTCTCCCCAGACTGTTCCGTTCCCCCGCAGAGTATTCCGACCCGCCCAGCTTTTCCGCGTCGGTGGATGGGCTCGATCTGTGGGTCTACCCGAGCGGCGGCGAGCGGCTGGAGGCTCTGCTCGCACTGGTCGAGGGCGCGAAACACTCGCTCAAGCTGTGCTTCTACATTTTTGCCAAAGACGCGACAGGGAGGCGATGCGCGACGCGCTGACCAGAGGCGGCGGCGCGGGCGTAAACGTCACGCTGATCGTCGACGGCTTCGGGGCCGAGGCGGACGCGGAATTCTTCGAAGAGTTTACGCAGGCGGGCGGCGACTTCCGGGTGTTTTCCTCGCAGCATCACGCGCTATCTCATTCGCAACCATCAGAAGATTGCGCTTGGCGGACGACTGCCGCGCGATCGTGGGCGGCTTCAATATTTCCGACGATTATTTTGCTCCGCCGGAAGAAAATGGTTGGAATGACCTCGCCATCTGGCTGGAGGGGCGGGCGGTGTCGCCGCTGGTGGACTGGTACGAACAGCTGCTGGAATGGACCGATGCGGACGGTGTCGAATGGCGTCATGTCCGCCGTTCTGTGCGCGAATGGGATGCCGGTACGGGTGCGGTGCGCTGGCTGATGGGCGGACCGACGCGGAAGCTGTCTAGCTGGGCGCGCGCGTCGGACGCGACCTGGAGCACGGCCGGCGGCTGGACCTGATGATGGCCTATTTCTCTCCGCCGAAGCGCCTGCTGAAGCAAGATCGGCGAGATTGCGGACGCGGGGACAGCGCGACTGGTAATGGCGGGCAAGTCGGACAATGAGCGACGATAGGGGCCTCGCGCTCGCTCTACGATTATCTGCTGCGCAAGGGCGCGAGACGTGTACGAGTTCGATGCCTGCAAGATGCATACGAAGCTGCTGGTGCTGGACGATACGGTCTATTTCGGCAGTGCGAATTTCGACATGCGCAGCCTCTATATCAATCTGGAAATCGTCCTGCGGGTGGAGGATGCGGCCTTTGCGGACCGGATGCGCGAAATTCATCGCTAGCCATCTGTCAGCATCGATCGACGTCACGCCGGAAGTATCACCGCAAGCGGAACACGCTGTGGAACCGGATCCGCTGGAACGTCAGCTGGTTCCTGGTCGGAGTGATGGACTACACCGTCAGCCGGAGGCTCAACCTCGGGCTTTAAGCTGGCGCCCTATTCGTACCCGTAATCGCTGTAATCCTTGCGATTGGGCGAGGTGAACTTGGTGATTTCGGGCTGGAAGTGAAGCGGCACGTTGCCGGTGGAACCATGGCGCTGCTTCGCCACGATCAGTGTCGCGCGGTTCTTCAGTTCCAGATAGCGTTCTTCCCAGATCGCGTATTTCTCGGCGATGTCGGGGCTGGAGTTCTCGTTCGGCATGTCGGGGCGCGATGCCTCGTGATAATAATCGCCGCGGAAGATGAACCAGACCATGTCGGCGTCCTGCTCGATCGAGCCGGATTCGCGCAGGTCGGACAGCATCGGCCGCTTATCCTCGCGCTGCTCGACCGCACGGCTGAGCTGCGAGAGGGCGATGACCGGAACGGCCAGTTCCTTCGCCAGCGTCTTCAAACCGCGGCTGATCTCCGAGATTTCGTTGACGCGGCTGTCCTGGCTGCGCTTCGATCCCTGCATCAGCTGGAGGTAATCGACCACGATCAGGCCGATATCATGCTTGCGCTTCAATCGCCGGGCCCTGGTACGAAGACCCGAAACGGAAAGGGCCGGCGTGTCGTCGATAAACAGCGGCAGTTCGGCAAGGCGCTGGCTGGCATGGGCGAGTTTCTGAAACTCCTCGCGCTTCATCGTGCCCGAACGCAGCGCTTCGGAGGATATTTCGGCCTGCTCGGCCAGAATACGCGTCGCCAGCTGGTCGGCGCTCATCTCCAGACTGAAAAAGGCAACCGGCGCACCCTGATTGACGTCGCCGCCTTCCTGCATGAATTTCAGGTGTTCCTCGGCGCAATTGAAGGCGATGTTGGTGGCCAGCGAGGTCTTGCCCATGCCGGGGCGTCCGGCGAGGATAATGAGGTCGGAATCGTGCAGACCGGCGGTCTTGTCGTCGATCGAAGAGAGGCCGGACGTCTTGCCCGATACGCCTCCGCCCGAATTCATGGCGGTTTCGGCCAATTTCAGCGCGGTGAGCGCGGCCGAGCGGAAGGTGGATGCCTCGTTGCCGGTTGCCGCGCCCTCTGCGACGGCGAAGAGAGCGGCTTCCGCTTCCTCTATCTGGCGCATCGGCTCGACCGTTTCGCTGGTGTCGAGCGCGCCTTCCACCAATTCGCGGCCCACGGTCACCAGTTCGCGCAGCAGGGCAAGGTCGTATATCTGGTCGGCAAGATCGCGCGGTGCCAGCAGGCCCTGACCGTCGGCAGTCAGCTGCGCGAGATACATCGTGCCGCCCAGTTCGGACAGGCCCTCGTCGCCTTCGAAATACGGCTTGAGCGTAACCGGGCTGGCGGTCGCATTGCGCTCGATCAGCGCCAGCACGCGTTCGTAGATCTTGGCGTGGATGGGGGCGTAGAAATGTTGCGGGCCGATGGGGGTGCGCAAATCCTCGACCACGCGGTTGTCGATCAGGACGGCGCCAAGAAAGGCTGCCTCTGCCTCTACGTTGGCGGGCAGGGCGCGGCCCGATTCGCTCTTCTCGCCCTGCTTCGCCCCGTTATCGGCGGAAGTCGGGGCACCGGATCGGATCATAAGGTCTTGGTCTGCCATGGGCAGCGGTTTGGCCGCGAGAGCGGTCCTGTGCAAGGGCAGCTATGCAACAGACTGCTGTGGATAGTGGGGATGGCGCTCAGCGCCCTTGCAGGGGGACATGGCAATCTGCGAAAGCATGGTTCGATTCCATGACCCAGCAGCTTTCCACCTGGCGCCTGTCGCATATCGAACTCGACGAGGAGACGATCCTCTGGCGCAATGCCGATGTCGAGCAGGAGCGGCGCGTGGCGATCTTCGATCTGATCGAAGAAAACACCTTCCGGCCCGTGCGTGCGTCCGAGGCTGGCAATAACGGACCCTACCGGCTGAAGCTGTCGGTGCAGGACGGGCGGCTAGCGATGGATATTCGCAGCGAAGCCGATGAAGAGCTGGAAATGCTGGTGCTGGGCCTTGCGCGGTTCCGCCGTCCGATCCGCGAATATTTCGCCATTTGCGACAGCTATTACCAGGCAATCCGCAAGGCGACGCCAGCGGAAATCGAGACGATCGATATGGCGCGCCGCGGCGTTCACAACACGGCATCCGAGCTCCTGCTCGACCGGTTGGATGGCAAGGTCGAAACCGATTTCGCAACCGCCCGCCGGCTCTTCACCCTCATCTGCGTCCTGCATATCCGGGGCTGAGCGGGTCATGGCGCGCAAGAAAAAGCGGAGCGGCTGGCTCTGGAAAGCCGTGTTGGTGCTCCTGCTCGCGCTGGCGGCAGCGGCTGCATGGCTATGGTGGGATACGAAGCACTGGCGCCCCGACGAGGGCGCCTATCCCGATCAGGGCGTGGAGATTTCCGCCCGCGACGGGACGGTCAATTTTCGCACTTTGCGGGCGCTGGGCGCCGGGTTCGCCTATCTGCATGCGAGCGACGGCGAGACCGCGCAGGATCCGGCTTTCGCCGCCAATCTGCGCAGTGCCCGCGAGGCGGGGCTGCAGGTCGGGGCAATCCACCGCTTCGATCCATGCCAGCCGGCCGACCAGCAGTCGGCCAATTTCGTCACGATGGTGCCGCGCGACAACGACCTGTTGCCGCCGGTCATCGCCCTCACACGCGGGACACAGGATTGCCCTGCCCGCGTGAACGAAGCGGCGGTCGAGAGCGAGCTTATGACGCTCGCCAACCAGATCGAAAATCACGAGGCGAAGCCGGTGATCCTGAAGATCACTCCGGAATTCGAGGCGGAATACGGTATTGCCGGACGCATTGAACGACATCTCTGGCTGGTCCGCACGCGGCTATTGCCGGATTATGGCGGGCGCCCGTGGCTGATCTGGACCGCAAACGAGGAATTGAGCGTGGAAGCAACCGAAGAACCGCTTCGCTGGCTGGTGGTCAGGTCATGAGAGATCGTGCAATGAGCAACCATCAGCGCGAAGAGGAATTGATCGCTGCGGCACGGCACGCCGCCGTGCATTCCTACAGTCCCTATTCGGACTATGCCGTGGGGTCGGCGCTCGGCTTTGCGGACGGGTCGGTCGTAACGGGCACGAACATCGAAAACGCCAGCTATGGGCTGGCGTTGTGCGCCGAAACCGTTGCGGTGGCCAAGGCGATGGCGGGCGGCGTTCGCGGGGGTCTGGAGATGGTCGCGGTGACCGGCCCCGCGGACAAGGGCGGCGGCGAGCCGATCACCCCGTGCGGCCGGTGCCGTCAGGTGCTGAACGAACTGGCAGCCCTTGGCGGAACGGACCCGATCGTCCTGTGCGTGGGGACAACGCAGACGAAGCGCATTCGCCTCAGCGAATTGCTTCCTCACGCCTTTGGTCCGGCCAGCCTCGACTGACGGTTACTCGGTCACGCTATCTTCGACCGGGCTATCCGGCGATGGCGTGAAGCTTTCGATGACCTCGCCTTCGCCATCCCGCACACAGAAACGGCCTTTCACGGGCAAGTGGTCGGCGCCCACGTTTTCAAGAATCTCAAAGGATTGCACCCGAACCGCATTCTTGACCATGATCTGGTCCAGAGGCCAGCCGATGAACGCCATACTGGCGGGGAAGGTCGCGTAGGTACCACGTCCCGCACGCGGATCGCGGTAATCCCCATCTTCCCGGAAGCGTGTCGTGGTGCTCGACCACGGGACGTCGTTGAAATCGCCCATGACGAGCACGTCGGCAAGCTTGTCCGGCGTTATGGAGCCGGCGCGCGTGATATTGGCGTCTCGCTTCTTCGTGCTTTCCCCGGGAAGCGGTGGCCGGGGGTGCAACCCGATGAATTCGAAGGCAGAACCGTTAGCCAAGCGTAATGTTGCGTAGAGCGTGGGCGTGTCGGACGATGTATTGGTAATCATCTTGGCTTTCAGCACCGGGATGCGGCTGGCGAACGCCATTCCGTATTTGTTTTCCAAGCGGCATAGCCATTTGCTGCGGATAGGCGGCGATCTGTTCGTCCAGTGCATCCATCCATGCGCCGTTTGTTTCCATCAGCAACAGCAGGTCGGGGTCCTCGCGCTCGATAAGATCCGCCACCCGGTCATACGCGTCATTCGACTGCTTGACGTTCAGCGAGAGTGCGGTGAAACACACGCCATTATCGTCATCGTCGTTCAGCGCGACCTGCTCCTCCGCCAACGGCAGGAAAGGCCAGAGACGCACCAACTGTATCAGCGCAACGACCAGCAATACGCCGCTTACCGCGTATCCCGCCCGGGAGCGTAGGAACACAGCGATGACCGCGAGGATGATGGACAGATACAGGATCGGCTCGCGCAGGAAGTCGATCATCCGGACGATGCCAGCATTACTGTCGCTGAGTGATGCGATGCTGGCAATCAGCAGGACCATCGCGGCGATCCCGAGGGCGATCAGCCCGATCTTGCGAAGATTCATTTCGTCTCGATCCATTCGAGCAATGCGGCAAGGCAGTCGCGGGCGAGCAGCTTGCTCCGCTCCGGGCTCCAGCCCTGCACTTCGTCCGGCCAGTCGTCATTGTCCTTGAACGGCATTTCCAGCGTCATGGCGCAGGTCTTGTACCGCTCGGCCACCTGATTGGTGCTGATCGCGAGATTGGCCTTGCCGGGGGCCGTCTTGGGATAGCCCTTCTTGGTCTGGAAGTCGGGCGTACGGCGTTCCAGAATGGACTGGTAGCGGTAGAATTCTCCGCCAAGATCATCGGTCCATGAAGGGATGCCTTCGAACCCGGCGAGGAACACAGCGGCAATCGCCTCGTCCCCGTGGACGTCCATCGCGAAATCGACGCCGCTTTCATCCATCGCATTTCGGATAGCGAGCACTTCGGGCGATTTTTCGGCGCTGGGCTCTGCCCACTCACGATTGAGATTGGTACCGACGGCGTTGGTCCGCAGATGCCCGCGGCGCGATCCGTCCGGGTTGCAGTTCGGCACCACGTGCAAACGGCAATGCTTGCGAAGGGCGCGGCCGACGGTGTCGGTGGGATCGCACAGTACTTCCAGTGCGCCTTCCATCCACCATTCGGCCATGCTTTCGCCGGGATGCTGGCGCGCGTAGAGCCAGACCTGCCGGTCGCCTTCGCCCATTTCGAGGCAATCGAGCGGCTGGCCGTCCAGCGTTTCGCCCAGGCGGCGATAGGCGACCCCTTCGGAAGCAGCGCTTTCCGCAACGAGATCGTGATGCCGTTCCATCGAATACGGCGCAAAATAGGCAAACCAGACAATGTCCGCGCCCGGCGTATGACGGATGGTCAGCGTGCCGCCATCCTCGTCCTTGTCATAGGTGGAGGTCGCCCGGCCCCAGAAATCGCGGTCTTCGGTGACGCAGGCCTCATAATCCGGCCAGCCCGCCGGATAGGCGCTTGTCTCGAGACCGGTAATCTTCAGAACCAGTTCGCGGTCCGCTGCCCCGTGGACGCGGAAATGGAACCACTGGGCAAAATCCGACAGGTTGTCTTTCCGCAAAGCCAGCTTCGCAGTCGCGCCCGAAACGGACAGCACTTCGATATTGCCGCTGTCGAACTCAGTATCGATACCGATATCGGCCATTAATTCGTCTCCACCAGGATAGTCTCGCCATCTGCGCCGGGAAATTCACGGAAGAGGGCGTCCGCGATGATCGCGGCATTGTTTGCAGCATCGGCCGCTTCGCTTCCTTCCGGCGCATCGAATTCGGCGCGCCCTTCCCATAAAACTTCGCCGCTGGCTACATCGCGCAAGGTCACGGCCATGCGCGTCGTCACCTGTTCGCGGGAGCCGCCGCCAAGATTGATGCCGACGCCCACTCCGACGCCCGATCCGTAACTGCCGGTGCCGCCGCCCACGCCAACGCTGACCGGCGAGCGGCGCCCGCCTTCTTCGCGCACGAAGCGTTCGACTGCTACCTGTGCGACGCGCTGCGCTCCGCCGCGACCCTGTTCGGTATAGCCGAGACGCGAAAGCTCTGCCGCCACGGCCGCCTTGTAGGGCGCCAGCTCCAGACTGTCGGCGCCATCGCCCGGCGCGCTCTCGATAAACAGTGTGGTTCCGCCCAGCACCGCGTCGGCGGCGACGAAGCGTGTCACCTCGACTGGCCCCGGCGCGGATGCGGTGGCGCATGCGCCCAGCAGGACAGGCGCGAGAAGGGCAGTTGCGAAGGCCGGCAATCGGGCCGGTAAGTGGGTCGATTTGATCATTGGATTTCTTTCATCTGTGCGCGCTATTAATCCCCTAACGCGCCGACGGGCCTAAGAGTGCCTGTGGCATAACCCAATAGAGCAGGATCTGAATGATGAGCGATATGCCGAAGACCGAAGCCACGGAAAAGGCCGTGCTGGTGACGGGCGGCGCCGGATACATCGGAAGCCATGCCGTACTGGCCCTGCGCGATGCAGGACGCCGTGTCGCGGTAATCGATAATCTGGTGACAGGCTTCCGCTTCGCCGTGCCGGACGACGTTCCCTTTTATGAGGGCGATATTGCCGACGCCGATCTGGTCGCGCGGATCGTGGCAGAGCAGAATATCGGCGCGATCATGCATTTCGCCGGCAGCGTGGTCGTGCCCGAATCGGTCGAGGATCCGCTCAAATATTACGACAACAATACGGGCCGCACCCGCTCGCTTCTGGCGGCAGCGGTCAAGGCGGGCGTACCGCATTTCATCTTCAGTTCGACGGCAGCGACATATGGCGTGCCCGATGTTTCGCCGGTCACGGAGCAGACGGCGCAGCAACCGATCAACCCCTATGGCTGGTCGAAACTGTTTACCGAGAGAATGCTGGCCGATGTGACCGCTGCGCATCCCATGAATTACTGCGCGCTCCGCTATTTCAATGTCGCCGGAGCCGATCCGCAAGGGCGGACGGGGCAGTCGACAAAAGGCGCGACCCATCTGATCAAGGTCGCGGTCGAGGCCGCACTCGGCAAGCGGGAAAGCGTGGGTGTGTATGGTACAGATTACGACACGCCGGACGGGACGGGGGTTCGCGACTACATCCATGTCAGCGATCTGGCCGCTGCCCATGTTCATGCGCTGGATGCGCTGGAGGCGGATCCAGAACGCTCGCTGACGATGAATTGCGGTTACGGGCGGGGGTTCTCCGTGCTGGAAGTGCTGGATGCCGTCGACAGGGTGACGAATACCTCGATCACCCGGATCATGGAGCCTCGCAGGGCAGGTGATCCGGCTGCGCTGGTATCGGACCCGTCGCTGATCCGCGCGACACTTCCGTGGGAGCCGCAGCATGACGATCTCGACCGGATCGTCACCGATGCGCTTCAATGGGAGCGTAAACTGGGCGAGATGCAGGACGCTTCTGCTTGACTGAAGATGATTCGCCGCTTAAGCGCGCGCCTTGAATTTCAGGCACCCCGGACCCATCTGAGATGCCGATTTTATTCTCGGGAAAATACCATGAAAGTTCGTAACAGCCTCAAGTCGCTGAAAAACCGCCATCGCGACTGCCGCGTGATCCGCCGTCGTGGCCGGACCTACGTGATCAACAAGACCAACCGCCGCTTCAAGGCGCGCCAGGGCTGATTTTCAGTTCGGCCGGGATATCTCCCGGTCCTGCGGCACCTGTAAGAGTTCAGCGGCCCGCGCCCCCATCCGGCAACCCGTGACATCGTATCGATGCGGGTGACCAGGTAGGGCCGCGGGCCGATGGCGTTGGGGAGCCGTCTCCGGCATCCAGCCCACAACGGAGAGATATCGTGTCAGAAGCCGGCAAAGTGGACGCAGTCGTTTTCGATGTCGGGCGCGTGATCGTCCAGTGGGACCTGCGCCATCTGATCGAGAAGCTGATCGACGATCCTGCCGAATGCGACTGGGTGGCCGACCACGTCGTGACGCAGGCGTGGCATTTCCAGCATGATGCAGGCCGCCCGATTGCCGATATGGTGGCAGAACGCACGCAGCTGTTTCCGCGATATGCCGATGTCATCCAGGCTTATGCCACTCGCTTTACAGAAACCATTCCCGGCCGCGTGCCCGGCACAGCGGAGCTGATAGAACGGCTGTCGACCGGCGGCGTGCCGCTGTTCGCAATCACCAATTTCGGGGCAGAGTTCTGGGAAGATTTTGTCCCGACGGAACCGGTGCTGGAGCTGTTTGGCGACATCGTCGTCTCGGGCCGCGAAAAGCTGGTGAAGCCGGATGTTGCGATCTTCCGGCACGCGGCGAAGCGATTCGGGCATGATCCGGGGGCGATGCTGTTCATCGACGACAACGCAGACAATATCAGCGCCGCCGCAGGCGGAAGGTTGGCACACGCACCATTTCGCTGGAGCGTCTGCGCTGGAGGACGATCTCGTCTCGCGCGGACTGCTGGCGCGCTGAGCCGCAAAAGAAAGGGCCTCCCGCAGCGGGGGTGCTGCCGAAGGCCCAGTCATGTCACCCGGACGGAGGGAACGGGTGGGGGATCGGTCAACCGGTCAGGCAGGCTGGCACTTGGCCATCTTTTCCGCCGCGAGCTGTTCGCCCTTCACGGCGAAGCTGGTCACTTCGCCGAATTCACGTACGAAGTTCTTGCAAACGTTGACCGGGCGCGAGCCGGCTTTGGGCGCAACGCACACGTTGCCGCTGCACTGCCACGGTGTTCCGCGCACGATTTCCAGCGTCTTGTCGGTCGGCTGGGCGAGTTCGGCACGGTAATGCGGTCCGCTGTCGCGAGCCTCTGCAGCGACAGGCGTCAGGGCGGCGCCGAAGGTAAGTGCGGTATAAGCGATGGCCATCGAGATGGCGCCGGTTTTGGGGAGAGAGAGGGTCATGACAGGGGCTCCTTTTAAGCCGTGAAAAGAACCGATCGGTGGTTGGGGGAAGATCGGTTGCGAATCACTACCTACCCAGATAAGTATTAAGTTGCAACTTAAAATCCAGTTTCGATTTTGAGACCGGCGGGTTTGCCGTTACAAGGCTATGAAACACAGAGAGGATACCCCGGATCATGGGCGGCGAAGTTCGCGAACCGCTGAAGGAATTGAGTGCATGCGGCTTGCCCGATGCACTTGAAGTAATGGGGGAACGCTGGAGCTTTATGATCCTGCGTGCCAGCTTCAACGGGCTGCACCATTTCGAAGAATTCCTCAGCGAGCTGGGCATTGCCCGCAACATCCTGTCCAACCGGCTGGGAAGGCTTGTCGATCACGGCATTCTGGACCGCGAGCCGTGTCCGGATGACCGCCGGCGCATCGAATACCGTCTCACGGAAAGGGGTTTCGACCTTCTTCCCGCCATGCTCGCCTTGCGCCAGTGGGGCCAGAAATACGGCGAGGATTTCGTCGATACCGATCCGGTGCTGGTAGATGAGCAGGACCGAATGCCTGTCGGCCCCGTTGCGATCCTCGCCCATGATGGCCGGGTCCTTGGCCCGGGCGATCTCAACATGATTGCGCGCAAGGATCTGCCGGAGGCGGGCAAGGACCGCGCCGAAGGCGAACTGACGCCCGGCACGCGCGGCTGGATCGAAGAGGACACGGCCGCCGTCGCTGCCGAATAGAGGTGACAGGCGGTGACGCCAGCGAGGGCGAAGCGGGAGGCGTCCAGCGCACGCCCGATGGCCGCTACATCATCGTGCGTGGCCGTCTCTGGCGCAGCACAAACCCGCACCTTCCCGAAGAAGAACGCCAGCGGTGGGTCAATGCGCTGATGGATGCACGCCGCGCCGTCAAAGCGGCGAAAGCTTCAGGTGACGGAACCGCAATGAGATCTGCCCGCGCGCAGGTTCAGGAAGCGAAAGTAGCATTGGGAGAACGCGGACCCGTTCTGGTGGGACGACGGCGCGCCAGACGAAAATCGCAAACTGGTCAGGAATTCGAGCTACGCCGACAGCGAGGTCGGCTGATCACGATCAGCGATATTGCGCCAGCTGCCGGATGAGTTCGATGCGGTTGCCCACGCCCATCTTCGCCATCGCGGCGCGCGAATGCGAGCGGGCCGTTTCGTATCCCATCCCGAGATCGGCCGCGATCGCTTTCAGATCGCCCGTCGCTTGCGCAAGCCTCAGCGCGACCTGCGCTTCTCTGGGTGTCAGGCCGAAGATGCTCGCGACCATGTCTTCATCGAGACCGGCGACCTTCCCGCCGCCGGACAAGCGGATGATGCAGCCATAGACCTTCTGCTCTGTCTCCAGCGGCAGCAGTGGTATCGGCTCGAAATGGACCAGCCAGGGGCTGTCCTCATCGTTCCGCCTGACCGTGATCCAACTGCTGGCGCTCGAGGCTGTTTGCGGATTGCACGCACGTCGCGCATGCTGCTGCAGAACGCTCTGCCGCCTTTCTTCCGTCAAGCGGAGCCTGCCTTGGCAAACGGTCATCCCGTCGCCTGCCGAAAGAATCTTTTCGGCGCTGCCCGTTGCGTCCAGTATGTGCGCGTTTTCGTCGACCAGGATCAATGCATCTTCGCGTTGCGCAAAATTGGGCCGCCTGATCAGCAGCCGCGCGGCACGGCTCAGATGACTGAAAACGGTTTCGTGAATGCGTTGCTGTTCAGGGGTGATTGCCGTCTGCGCCCGGTGGGTATGAAGCGCGATCGAAACGCTCAGACTGCCTCCCGTCGGGCTGATCAGGCTGTGGTAGTCACCGCTGCCGAAATCCTGCTGGATGAACTCCCGCCACGCCGATGGATCGCTCGTGACCTCGTCGCTTGTATCGCTGAAACGGAACCGCCCCCCGTCGCCGCGGACGATATTGAAGCCCGGATCGATTTCGACAAGCTCGTCGCGATAGAGATCCAGCGCATCGCCCATCGCCGATTCCTCGGGACCGACAACGGTGCTGGCGAGAAGGTTTTGCTGGCGATTGTCGACGATGGCCAGAAAGGCGGCGTGGCCATTCGTCATGTCCAGAAAACCGCGCAGAGCCGATTGCCACCGGTCCGCTTCCAGCGATCCTTCATAAATATTGTCGATGATGCCGGTCAGCGCCGGGTCGATCTGCATGAATGGGCCCCCGGAGCGATACCTATCGATAAGCGTTTATTTTGCAAGAATATCCCCCGCGAGGGTGATGTTTGGCCACGGATCGCCCGCTAGTTCGAGATGTGCGACCCGAAGGCTCGGAAGAGCTTTTCACCTTTACGGAGGGCAGTTCATTCTGCCCTCCGTATTTTTCGTGAAATGCGGGTTTGCAGAACTCTCTCTGCGTCACCCCCGAAGCCCCATCCTCCGGTAACTCAGCGCCTCTGCCACATGGATTCGGCCGACCTGAGCGGTTCCTGCAAGGTCGGCCACGGTGCGTGCCACTCTCAGCATTCGCGTATAGGCACGGGCCGAAAGCTTCATGGTCTCCGCCGCCTGCATCAGGAGGGTGCGCCCGGCTTCGTCGGGAGAGGCGAATTCCTCCAGCGCATCGCCATCAAGTTCGGCATTGGTGCGCGCGCCGCTGGCTTGTGCACGGCCTGACTGGATGGCGCGGGCACTTGCCACTCGTGCGGCGACTTCGGCGCTGCCTTCGGCTGGCGGCGGCAGGCTCAGATCGGCCGCGCTGACCGGATCGACATCGACATGGAGATCGATCCGGTCGAGCATCGGCCCGCTGATCTTCGCCTGATAGTCCAGCGCGCAGCGCGGGGCGCGGCTGCAGGCCATCGCCGGATCGCCCAGATGACCGCACCGGCACGGATTCATCGCCGCGATCAGCTGCACTCTTGCGGGGAAACTGACATGGGCGTTGGCCCGCGCGACATCGACGCGGCCCGTCTCAAGCGGCTGCCGCAGCGAATCGAGGACGGGGCGCTGGAATTCGGGCAATTCGTCCAGAAACAGCACGCCCAGATGGGCAAGGCTGACCTCGCCGGGGCGCACTTTCAGTCCTCCACCGGTCAGCGCAGCCATACTGGCAGAATGATGGGGTGCGCGGAACGGGCGGGCGCGGCTGATCCGCCCGTCCTCCAGCATTCCGGCCACCGATTGTACCATGCTGACCTCCAGCGCTTCGGATGGCGAGAGCGGTGGCAGAATGCCGGGAAGACAGGATGCGAGCAGGGATTTGCCTGCCCCCGGCGGCCCGTTCATCAGCAGGTTGTGCCCTCCGGCAGCGGCAATCTCCAGCGCGCGCTTGGCGGTTTCCTGCCCTTTGACGCGTTTCAGATCGGGTCCGTGGTCCGGTTCTGCGACCACGCCTTTTTCAGGCGCGGGAAGCTGCGTGTTTCCCTTCAGGTGATTGAGCAAAGCGGTGAGATCAGGCGCGGCAACGACCGGCACATCGCTCGCCCAGCGTGCTTCTGTCCCTTGCGGTGCGGGGCAGATCAGGCCCAGCTCGGCATGATTGGCATGGATAGCGGCCAGCAAGACGCCGGGGCTGGCGACCACGCGGCCATCGAGTGCCAGTTCGCCGACCACGACATAATCGGCCAATTGTTCGGCATCGGTCACGCCCATCGCGGCAAGCAGTGCGAGCGCGATCGGCAGGTCGAAGTGCGAACCTTCCTTGGGCATGTCGGCAGGGGAGAGATTGATTGTTATCCGCTTGGGAGGGAGCGCCAGCCCCATCGCGGCAAGCGCAGCCTGCACCCGCTCGCGGCTTTCGCCCACGGCCTTGTCCGGCAGACCGACCACCGAAAAGCGCGGCAGCCCCGGTGCGACCTGGCACTGTACCTCCACCTCGCGCGCTTCCAGCCCGAGATAGGCAACTGTCCTGACAAGTGCGACCACGCTTACAAACCCCATGACATTAGGCGGCCCGAACCCTCGTGGGATTTCAGGCCGTTGCGCGATCGAATGGCTCTGAAACAACATGGTTACGCCAGAGGCAACCATTATCGTTCGCCATTGGGCAAGGCGCGGCCGCCATTCCGCTTCCCATGCACCGCATCCTGTCCCCCCTGCTGCCCCTTTTGCTCGCGATTTTCGCCGCTACCGGCGCTGCCGGCAGCGGCGCAGCAATATGTCATCGTCGAGACGATCGTGGAGGAATGGGTCGAGGTCGGTGCCAGCCGGGCGACGCCGTTCCATGCCGCGCCTGCCCTGCCCGAGGCCGTGGCCAGCTACGGTGCTTTCCGCGTGCTGGACGAAAAGACCGCAGCGCTCGTCGGCACCACGGGATCGGCAAGCCCGGACCATTTCGAGCGGATGCTGACCGATTTCCCGCAGCTCGCCACGTTGCAGCTCATCGAATGCCCCGGCACCGAGGACGATGTGGCCAATCTGGAACTGGGCCGGATGATTCGCGACAACGGTATCGCGACGCATGTTCCGGCCGGCGGGTCGGTCCGCTCCGGCGCGGTCGAGCTTTTCCTTTCGGGTGCGACCCGCACGCTGGAAGATGGCGCGGAATTTGCCGTTCACAGCTGGCTCGACGACCTTGGCCGCGAAGCGGGCGACTACGCGGCGAACGCTCCCATTCACGAGGAATATGTTGGTTTCTATCAGGAAATGGGCTTCTCGGCGGAGGATGCGCGGGCCTTTTACGACATGACCAATTCCGTTCCGCACGACTCCGCACGGTGGCTGACGGCACAGGATATGCGCGGTTGGATCGGCGAGGGTGCCGCGACAGACGAATTGCAGACCATCGAAGTTGCCTCGCCCAGGCTGGCTTATCTTGACTTGCGCGGCACCAGCTTCTAATCGCGCGCTCCATACGGCGGCCCTTTCGTTGAGGGCGGCCCTTTTTATTCGTGCCGCGTCGGCGGTGCACCACCACAGCTTGATTTTAAGGACTTCGCCATGAAGCGGACTTTCCAGCCCAGCAATCTCGTTCGCGCCCGTCGCCACGGCTTCTTCGCCCGCAAGGCGACCGTCGGTGGCCGCAAGGTTCTTCGTGCACGCCGCCGTCGCGGTCGCAAGAAACTCAGCGCGTAATTTTCTTCGCACCCCGTGCGGGGTGTGATCTTGCCGCGCGTGCGACCTGAAGGTTGCGTCGCTGCGGGCGGCCGTTCGGCCTGGCGGGCTCCCCTCGGGGGGCCCGTTCGCATATAGGAGCCCCATGGAGCAGCCACTCTCCACCCAAGCGCTTTCGATCATGCGCAAGCGCGTCCGATTTCCTCGCTGCGAATCGGGGGCTGAGGATTGCGCGTCCCGGTTTCGTCCTGCTCGCGCGTCCCAATAAAGGCGCAGGGCAAGCGGTTCGGCATTACCGTCACCAAGAAGGTCGGCAATGCGGTCGTGCGCAACCGGATGAAGCGACGTTTCCGCGAATTGCTGCGCGATGCCTTGCCGGCAGAAGGCCTGCCGGATCACGATCATGTCCTGATCGGCCGCGATGGCGGGATCGAACGCGATTTCGGCGCGATGCGTGCAGAACTGTCGATTGCGCTGGAGCGGGCGCGGGAAGGGAAGGGCGACCCGAGGCGTTCGCCGCGTCATCGGCGCGGGCCCGGCGCAAGGAAGCCCCGAAAATGAAACGTGTTCTCATCCTGATTGCCCGCGGCTGGCAGCTCGGCCCGAGCCGGATTTTGCCGCCCTCCTGCCGCTATCAGCCCAGCTGTTCCGCCTATACGATAGAAGCGCTGGAGAAGCATGGCGCGATCAGGGGTGGATGGATGGCGCTTCAAGCGTATAATGCGCTGCCATCCTTGGGGCGGGCACGGTTACGATCCTGTGCCATGACGGCTCCTGACCATCTTCTCTCGCGCCATTGCGGCGCGCACAACGGATACTTTTCCCTTGGACAATAATCGCAATCTGCTCTTCGCCGTGGTGCTTTGTGCCGTGCTGCTCCTTGGTTGGGATGCGGCGGTCAATTACCTGTATCCGCAGCCTGAAACACCGGTCGAAGCCGTCGCCGAGGGCGAACAGCGGGCAGCCGACGCTGCTGCGCGGACAGCCGGTCTGGATGCCGGGGTGGCTGGCGGAGTGGCCGGCGCGAGCGAATGCAGCTGCCGGTCCGGTCGATCTGGCCGACAGCCCTTGCCAGTCCGCAGCGGGTGCGCATCGATGCCCCGCGCGTCGAAGGTTCCATCAATCTCGTCGGCGCGCGTATCGACGATATCGAGCTGAAGGACCACCGCGCGACGGTCGACAAGGATAGCGGCCCCGTGCAGCTGTTCGCGCCCCAGGGCACCGCGGGCCAGCATTTCGCCCAATTCGGCTGGGTTGGCGAGGGTGCATCCCTGCCCGACAGGAATACGGTATGGCAGTCCGATGGCGAGACACTGTCCGCCGCGACGCCGGTCACGCTGACGCATGATAATGGCGAGGGGCAGCAATTCCGGATCACGCTGTCGATCGACGAAAACTACATGATCACCGCAGAGCAGACGGTGGCGAACACGGGTAGCGGCCCGATCGTAGCGATCCCGTTTGCGACCATCACGCGCACCGATACGACGGCCAGCCTCGATACCTGGCTGGCCCATTCCGGGCCGATGGGTGTGTTCGGCGACAGTGCCGATTACGGCCCCGATTACGGCGATCTGGCCGAAGAGGGCGTGGTCAATCCCGAAGGCGGCACGACCCGCTGGCTCGGGTTCTCCGATATCTACTGGCTGAGCGCGCTGGTCCCGCAAAACGGTTCCAACCCCGATGGCGCATTCCGCTCGCTGGGCGGCAACACGTTCCGCGCGGATGTCATCTACCAGCCGGCCACAGTCGGCGCGGGCCGGCAGGTAACCCGTACGACGCAGCTGTTTGCCGGCGCGAAGGAAAGCGCTGTTCTGGATGCGCTACGAAGACGGCGGCATCCAGCAATTCGGCCTCGCCATCGACTGGGGCTGGTTCCGCTGGTTCGAAAAGCCTCTGCTGTGGCTGCTGCGTACCCTGTTCGAAGCGGTCGGCAATTTCGGTGTCGCGATCATCCTGCTGACGGTGATCGTGCGCGGCCTGATGTTCCCCATTGCGCAGAAGGGCTTTGCCAGCATGGCCGCGATGAAGGCCATCCAGCCCAAGATGAAGGTGCTGCAGGAACGCTACAAGGACGACAAGCAGAAGCAGCAGCAGGAAATGAGCAAGCTGTTCAAGGACGAGGGCGTCAATCCGCTCGCCGGCTGCCTGCCCATGCTGCTGCAGATCCCGGTCTTCTTCGCGCTGTACAAGGTGCTGATCCTGGCGATCGAGATGCGCCACCAGCCGTTCTATCCTGTGGATCAAGGATCTGTCCGCGCCCGACCCGGCAATGATCCTGAACCTGTTCGGCCTGCTGCCGTTCACGCCGCCCAGCTTCCTCGGCATCGGCGTGCTGGCGGTCCTGCTCGGCTTCACCATGTGGCTGACCTTCCAGCTCAACCCGGTCACCGATCCGGTCCAGCGCCAGATTTTCAACATCATGCCGTGGGTGCTGATGTTCGTCATGGCGCCGTTTGCGGCCGGCCTGCTGATCTACTGGAACACGTCGAACATCCTGACGCTGGCCCAGCAGAAATATCTCTATTCCAAGCATCCCCAGCTGAGGGCGGCGATGGAGAAGGAGAAGGCCGAGAAGGAACGCGATGCGGCGAAGGCCAAAGCTGAAGAAGAAAAGGCGTGATCGGAACGCCTGAAACGCCGGAAGAGAAGGCTGCAGCCAAGCTGTTCTCGGGGCGGGTGGATTTCCTCCTCTCCGCTCCGCAGCTGAAGTTCCTGCCCGATCCCACGGTTCCGGAGATCGCCTTTTGCGGCCGGTCCAATGTCGGCAAATCGTCGCTGCTGAATGCACTGACGGGCCGCAAGGCGATTGCCCGCGCCTCGGTCACACCGGGGCGAACGCAGGAACTGAACTTTTTCGAAGTGGGCGAGCCGCTGCAATTCCGGCTGGTCGACATGCCCGGCTACGGCTTTGCCAAAGCCCCTGTCGCCGTGGTCGACAAGTGGAAGAAGCTGGTCCGCACCTATCTTCGCGGACGGCCGGTACTGGCGCGTACGCTGGTGTTGGTCGACAGTCGCCACGGTCTGAAAGATGTCGACCGCGAGATGATGAAAATGCTGGACGAGGCCGCCGTCGGTTACCGCGTCGTCCTGACCAAGGCGGACAAGATCAAGGCCAGCGAATTGCAGGCAACCGCCGCCAAGGTGGCCGAAGAAGCGAAGAAACATCCCGCTGCTTTCCCCGAATTGCACATCACCAGCGCGGAAAAGGGCATGGGCATTGCAGCGCTGCGTGCCGCCGTGGTCGAGGATGCGCTTCGCACCTAGGTATTCAGTCTCGACACTGAAATGCTGAACAGCTAGCCGCTGTCCTCACGCGATACTGGTGGGACCGGCATATGAAACTGATCATCGGCAACAAGAATTATTCGAGCTGGAGCCTGCGGGCTTGGCTGGCGGCCAAGCAGTCGGGCCTGTCTTTCGAGGAAATCCTCGTCCCGATGTTCGGCGAACAGTGGGAACAGGCCAAGACCGATGACAGCACGCTGGCTGCATCGCACGGCAAGGTGCCGATCCTGTGGGACGACGAGACGGTTGTGTGGGACAGTCTCGCGATCATGGAATACCTGGCCGACAAGGTCGGGCGCGACAGGTTCTGGCCGAAGGACGATACGGCCCGCGGAATGGCGCGCGCCATGGTTGCCGAAATGCACTCGGGTTACGGCTCGCTGCGGGCCGAGTGCCCGATGAACATTCGCAAACGCTTCGAGCTGTCGGAAATTTCGGAAAGCACGCGGCAGGATGTCGTTCGTATCCTCGGCCTGTGGGCAGAGGCGCGGGCGCGCTTCGGGCAGGGCGGACCCTATCTGTTCGGTACATTCGGCGCGGCCGACATCTATTACGCACCCGTCGTCAGCCGCTTCCTCAGCTATGGCTTCAAGGTCCCCGGTTTCGCCGAAGGCTACATGGAAGCCATGTGGGAGCATGAATGGCTGCAGGCATGGATTGCCGCGGCAGAAGAAGAGGAATGGGTGCTCGAGCGTTACGACACGGTGGCGGCGGACTGAAATAATGCGTTTGCTGACCCTCTTGCTCGGCCTTGCGCTCGTCGTCGCAGCCGGCAACCGCGATGGCGTGGGGCTTCTTCGCGCACGGTGTGACCGGCGACATTGCGCTGGAAAATGTCACGCCCGAAACGCGCCGCCAGATGAATGCGCTGTTCGCAGCGGAAAAGTTGCTCGGCACGCCCGAATGCGATCTCGCGACGCTGAAGGATGCAGCGACCTGGCCCGACTGCGTCCGCCGGACCCGCTGGCGCTGGGGTCATACCGCGGCGTGGCATTACCGAACGGCGAATATCTGCGAAGCGTACGAGCCGCGCCGCAACTGCTCGGGCGGGAATTGCATCCTCGCCCAGATCGACCGCAACCAGCGCATTCTCGCCGACGAGAGCCTGCCCGCCAATGTCCGGCTGCAAGCGCTCGCCTTCATGGTCCATTTCGTGGGCGACGTGCATATGCCGCTCCATTCCGGCGACAAGAGCGACCGGGGCGGAAACGACCGCGAAACGGATTACGGTATTGCGCCCGATCTCAACCTGCACTGGATCTGGGACGGCCCGCTGGCAGAACGCGCCATCACATCGGCACAGCCCGCGCTGGTGCGCCGTTACAGCGCCGCCGAGCGGGCCGAACTGGCGGGCGGGGATGCTGCGGAATGGGGCCGCGAGAGCTGGCAGATTGCCCGCGATTTCGTATACCCGACGGCCTTCGATACGCCGCCATGTGCCAGCGATCTGCCGGACGAAACAGCGCTGACACAGGAAGATATCGAGGCGGCCATCCCGGTATCGCAGCGGCGGGTGACGCAGGCCGGGCTCAGGATCGCGCGCCTGCTGGACGAAGCGTTCGCGCCCGGGCCGCTGCCGGAACCCGAAGCGCTAGCGAAGCTTTCGCCAGAAACCAGACCGCGACGCCCACCATCGCCATGGCCAGCACCCGGACGCGCGGCGCGGTCTCTACCAGAAGCAGGTGTCGTCTTTGCGGGCGTATCCGTCTGCGTCGAACACCATGTCGATATCGGGGTATTCGCCCGAATCCGCCTCGCGCGAACCGGCGCTGATGGTGACAAATACGCAGGGCGCATCCGACCGGTTGTGCAGCCGGTGCCCGTCTTCCTCGCCTGCCGGAAGGCCAGCACATCGCCGGCGAACTTCGACCGATGTCTCGCCGTCCATCGTCGATCAGCACGGCCTCGCCCGACAGCATCACCACCAGTTCGTCCTGCCCCCGGTGCCAGTGCCGCTGCGAGGAATAGGCGGCGGGCTCCAGCGTCACATGGCTCGCGCCCATCAGCGACAAGCCAGCGGCGCCGGCGCAAGGCGGCGATACCAGCCGCCCGGCCACATCCGCATCGAAGGGCGGCGGATAGCCCGTCGCATTGGTTTTTTCGATTTCGCTCAAATCGATCTTTGGCATGATCGCAGCCTCCTGATAGCGAGGGAAACCATGTCCCAAGCACTTAACTATGCCAAGCGCCTGATGGCCGCGCCCAGTGTCACCCCGGCCACCGGCGAGGTGTTCGATGAGATGGAGGACATGCTCGAACCGCTGGGCTTCATGATCCACCGCTTCACGCGCGGCGACGGCGAGGCGGGCACGCCCGAAGCGCCGGTCGAGAACCTGTTTGCGATCCGCCGCGGCCCGGAAGGTTCGAAGCATATCGCCTTTGCCGGGCATCTCGATGTCGTGCCGCCGGGCACGGGCTGGGAAAGCGATGCGTTCGAGCCGGAAGTGCGCGGAGAATTGCTCTACGGGCGCGGCGCGGTCGATATGAAGGGCTCTATCGCCTCCATGGTCGCGGCGATGCATGACGTCGATCCGCAGGCCGGCACGATCAGTTTCATCATTACAGGCGACGAAGAAGGGCCTGCGCTGCACGGCACGCGCGCCCTGATCGACTATATGGAAGCGCACCGCATCCGGCCCGACCTGTGCCTTGTCGGCGAACCGACCAGCGTGAACAGGCTGGGCGACATGATGAAGATCGGCCGCCGCGGTTCGGTCAATATCTGGCTGGAGGTCGAGGGGCAGCAGGGCCACGTCGCCTATCCGCATCTCGCCGATAATCCGATCCCGAAGCTGGTCGCGATGATGGCGGAGCTCGATGCGCTGGTGCTGGACGAGGGGACCGACTGGTTTCAGCCGAGCAATCTGGAAATCACCGATCTCGAAGTCGGCAACGCGGCGCACAACGTCATCCCCGCGAAGGCGACCGCGCGTATTTCGATCCGCTTCAACGACCGGCATTCCGGCGCGTCATTGTCGGAGAAGGTCATGGCGATTGCCGAAAAGCACGGCGGCGTCGCCAAGCCGATCATATCCGGCGAACCGTTCCTGACACCGCCGGGCGAATTTTCGGACATTATCGCCGCTGCCGTCAAGGCAGAGACCGGCATCGAGCCCGAGGCTTCCACCACTGGCGGGACGTCTGATGCCCGCTTCCTGCGCAGCGTCTGCCCGGTCATCGAATTCGGCCTGGTCAACGCGACCATGCACAAGACGGATGAAGCTGTGGCGCTTGCCGACCTCGATACGCTAAGCCGCATCTATGCACGGGTCGCACACGCGGCCCTGACAGCCTGAAGGGTCTGAGGGGGCCACCACCTATGCTACGCACATGGTTTGCAATTCCGCTGTGGCAGCGGGTCGTCACGGCCCTGATCCTCGGCATACTTACCGGCTGGGCATGGGGGCCCGAGGCGGAAAGCATCAAGTGGATCGGCGACTTCTTCATCAAGTCGATCAAGATGCTGGTCGTCCCGCTTATCTTCTTCAGTCTTGTCGCGGGCGTCGCGGCGATCGGCGACCTCAGGAAACTGGGCGCGGTCGGCGGCCGGGCCATGCTCCTGTTCGTGATAACCGGCCAGATCGCGGTATGGCTGGGCCTGACGATGGGGACAATCTTCGCCCCAGGCGCTGGCGTCGATGTCAGTGCGATTGCCAAGGGCGAGACGCCTGCGCCAAACGAAACGACCGCCGTCGACATGATCCTCTCGATCATTCCGGAAAGCCCGGTGCAGGTCATGGCCGATGCGCAGGTCCTGCCGCTGATCGTCTTCGCCCTGCTGATCGGCATCGGCATCCTGATGGCGGAAAAGGACGGGGAGCCGGTCAAGAAGGTGTTCGATAGCGGCGCGATCATCATGCAGAAAGTCACGCTGATCGTGATGGAGCTGACCCCGTTCGGCGTCTTTGCGCTGATGGCATGGGTTGCGGGCACGCTGGGCCTCGACGCGCTGGTCAGCCTGGCGCAGCTGGTTGTGCTGAACTATGTCGGCTGCCTGCTGATCATCTTCGTGATGTATTCCGCGATGATCAAATTCCTCGCCAAATTGCCGGTGCGCGATTTCTTCCGCGGGATCGTGGACGCGATGGCGGTGAGCTATTCGACCGCCAGCTCGAACGCGACGCTGCCGGTGACGCTGCGCTGCACCCAGCGCAATCTCGGTGTCAGTCCGTCCGTGTCCAGCTTCGTCGTATCACTCGGCGCGACGATCAACATGAACGGCACGGCGATGTATCTGGGGCTCGCGACGCTGTTCGGGGCGCAGATTTTCGGCGTGGATCTGACCTGGGGCGACTATTTCCTGATCTCGATCCTCGCCACGCTGGCGGCCATCGGTGCGGCGGGCATTCCGGGGGCGGGACTGATCATGATGGCGCTGGTGTTCGGCGCTGTCGGCGTGCCGCTGGAAACCATCGCCTTTGTCGCGGGCGTCGACCGGATCATGGACATGATGCGCACGACCACCAATGTCAGCGGAGACGCCGCAATCGCCACCACGGTGGCCGTGATGGTCGGCGAGATCGACAAGGAAGAGATGATCTCGGCCGACGATGTTTAGGAGGCCGGCAAAATGAAAGACAGCCTGATCCAGAAAGGCTTCATCCTCGCCGGATTGAGCAACATTCTCGGCGTGCTCGTCTGCTCCAAAGGGCTCACGAATGATGTCATGATGCAGGCCCAGCCCGGGGTGATGGGCTTCTTCGGGCTGATTTCGATCATCCTCTGGGGCGGCGCGTATATCGCAGTCAGCAAGGGATATGCCGACGTGCGCTGGCTGGTCGGCGTGTTCGTGGTCGAAAAGCTGGTATACGTTCTGGCATGGCTCGGATTTCTCTCGGCGCAATCGCTCGCCGCAGTGTATGAGCAAGACACCTTCGCCGGAATTTTCTACACGATATACGGCGCGAACGACTTCATCTTCATGCTGTTCTTTGCCTACGTCTTCCTGAAGACGGGCCGAGCTTTGGACTAGTATTTTGCCGTTTTAGCTCTCGTCCTCGACCAGCTCCACGGGCACGAATTTACCGAGGCCGCAGCCTGCGCCGCGCTCGATCTCGCCGCCGATGGTTTCGATGGGATAGATGATCCCGGGGCTGCACAGCTGGCCGCCGCGCACATCGTATGAAATCGAACGCTCGAAACCGAGGCGCGGACAGCGGCGCGGCAGGGTGTTGCGATACATCTTTCCACCGGTCACCTCGAAGTCGATCGTGCGGTCGTCATGGACGCGGGTCGAACGGATGCGGCTGGTGCTGAGGCAACTGACTGCCTCTCCAACCACGCGCGCTTCGGGCGCATCGCTGACGAAAGCGGTGTCGTCCTCGTAAGCGGCGCAGCTGGCAATGACGGGGAGTGCCGCGAGCGGCGCTATGAAGCGAAGGATGGATACAGACACGGGTGGTCTCCTGTAATGCAGGGGACGCAGCATACCATAATGCGCGCGTCTTAGCCTGCCTTCTTGGAACCCTTCGACGCGCCGCGCGGTTCCGTGACCTTCTTTCGGAAGCTGCAAAGATCGATGACCGGGCAGCGCCAGCATTCGGGCGTGCGCGCCTTGCAGACATAGCGGCCATGCAGGATCAGCCAGTGATGGGCGTGCAGGCGGAAAGGCTGGGGGACGCGCTTTTCCAGCTTTGCTTCGACCTGTTCCGGCGTCTTGCCCTTTGCCAGCCCGGTGCGGTTGCCGACCCGCAGAATATGGGTGTCGACCGCAAAAGTCTCCTGTTTGAACCAGCAGTTGAGAACGACATTGGCCGTTTTGCGCCCTACACCGGGCAGACGGACCAGATCGTCGCGTGTGTCCGGCACCTCGCCGTCATATTCATCCACCAGCAGCTGGCTGAGCGCGATGACATTCGTCGCCTTGGAATTGAACAGGCCGATGGTCTTGATGTGCTCTTTCAGGCCAGCTTCGCCAAGCTCGAGCATTTGCCGCGGCGTTTTGACTTTTGCGAAGAGCGCCCGCGTCGCCTTGTTCACCCCGACATCGGTCGCCTGCGCCGACAGGGCGACGGCGACGACAAGCTGGTAGCAATTGCCGTATTCCAGCTCCGTTTCGGGCTCGGGGTTATCTTCCGCCAGTCGCCGGAAAAACTCGAAAATCTGGTCTTTCGTCATGGGGCAGGGGAGGCCGCAGCGGCATTTTGCGCTTTCCATTCCATCGCCCGCATGATGCGGTTTTCGACCGAGGGATGGGTGTAGAAAATCATCTCCTCCAGCGCGCCCGGGCGGGGGTAGCGATACTCCGCAGTCTTCACCAAAGCGCCCGACAGTGCATCGGGCAGGCCGACGGTTTCCAGCGAATAGGCGTCCGCTTCGGCCTCTCCCACGCGGGTCAGCGTATTGGTTATCGGACTGGCGAGCGTGGCGAGCGTTCCCGCGACGAACACCAGCACGGGCAGGCCGCGAATGTCCTCTATCGGCGCCTTGCTGCCCAGCAGGCGCGCGGCGGCGGGGTAAAGTTTGGCCGTCAGAAACAGCACCAGTATGGCAGTGACGCTGAGAACCAGCACCGTGCGCCAGACATGGCCCAGGACATAATGGCCGATCTCATGCCCGGTAACCGCTTTCACCTCGTCCAGCGAAGCTTCTCCCAAGGCGACATCGGAAATCGCGATCCGCGCACTGCCACCGATGCCGGAAACGTTGGCGGTGAAATTGTTGGACTGGCGCGATCCGTCGAACACGAAAATGCGGTCTTCCGGAATGCCAGCCTCGTCCGCCATCGCCAGAACGGCATCGCGCACTTCGCCCTCGGGGATCGGCTCGAAATCGTTGAACAGCGGCTCGATGACCATGGGCGACAGCAGCAGGAAGAAAGCGAGAAAGCCGACCACCAAGGCGCCGCCCCACGCCCACCACAGCCGCGCGGTGCGGCGGATGAGTGCATAGAGCGCGAGCAGGAACAGCGCGCCTATGACAATATTGATGACGACTGCGATCCCGCTCTGCGAGAGAAAGTCGGCTAGCGGCTGGCTGGTTCGATCATATTGCGTTTCGCGGTACCATTCGGTGTAGATCGACCACGGCACGGCAATCAGCGTGCTGACCAGCAGATAGGTTGCTGCAACCGCCACCGTGCGCAGCCAGCGGCTTCGGCTCTCCAGTCGGGCATACACCTTGTCCAGCACGCCGCTGCGGATGACCAGCCAGGCGATGACGGCAGAGACGACGATGCCCCACAGCAAAATCCAGTGATTACCGGTGGTGTAGGCTTCGGCCTTTGCCAGCGCCTCGCTACCCAGCGAATCGATATAGGCCCGTGTTGCTGCTTGCGGATCGAATGCCATGTATATTCCCCTCCGACTGATCGTTCAGTCCAGACCAAGCACCTGGTGCATCGAATAGCGACCCGGTTCCCGTCCAATCAGCCATGTGCATCCACGAACCGCGCCGCGTGCGAAGATGCTCCGGTCTTCCGCCTGATGCGACAGGGTCAGCCGCTCCTGCTCGCCTGCGAGAATAACCGAGTGGTCGCCCGCCACCGTGCCGCCGCGCAGGGCGGCGAACCCGATCGCGCCCTCGGCCCTTGCTCCGGTATGGCCGTCGCGCCCGCTTTCCGTGTGCGCGGCGAGATCGATGCCCCGACCTGCCGCTGCCGCTTCTCCCAGAAGAAGCGCGGTGCCGCGAGGGGGCATCGACTTTCATCCGGTGGTGCATTTCGACGATCTCGATATCCCAGTCCGGACCGAGGCGGCTGGCCGCCTCCTGCACCAGATGGGCGAGCAGGGTGACTCCGAGCGACGTATTGCCGGTTTGCAGGACAGGTATGTCTTGCGCTGCGGCGTCGATCGCGCCGTGATGCGATGCCTCCAGCCCGGTCGTGCCGATCAGGATCGGAATGCCGGCAGATTTCGCGGCCGTCAGATTGGCCTGAAGGGCACAGGGCGCGGAGAAATCGACCAGCGCATCGCTTTGGCCCGCCAGTTCCGCGACATCGCCGCCATTGTCGATCCCGCCCGCGAGCGTGTGGTCGTCCGACGCGTCCAGCACGGCGGCAATTGCCTGCCCCATGCGCCCTTCGCTGCCGATAATGCCGATGCGTGCCATTGCGCCCCTCGCCGTATTCTGTCTGATGGCGTCCATGGCAGACATTCAAAGCATCGTCATCCTGACAGGCGCAGGAATTTCCGCAGAAAGCGGCATCGACACGTTTCGGGACGCAGGCGGCCTGTGGGAACAGCACCGGGTCGAGGATGTCGCCACGCCCGAAGGCTTCGCCCGCGATCCCCATCTGGTGCAGCACTTCTACGACATGCGGCGCGCGGCGGTGCAGACGGTCGAACCCAACCCGGCGCATCATGCTCTGGCAAAGCTGGAGCGGGAGTTTTCGGCAAAAGGTGGACGGGACTTGCTGCTGGTCACCCAGAATGTCGACGATCTGCACGAGCGGGCAGGGGCCTCTCCGCTCCACATGCATGGCGAACTGCTGAGCGCGCTGTGCGCCGATTGCGGCGCGCGGCACCGCTGGACGGGCACGCTGCTCGACGGTCCGCCATGTCCGGCCTGCGGCCACGAGGCGCTGCGCCCCGACGTCGTGTGGTTCGGCGAAATGCCCTACCAGATGGAGCGGATTTATGCCGCGCTGAGTGCGTGCGACCTGTTCGTCAGCATCGGCACATCGGGCGCGGTCTATCCCGCCGCCGGCTTCGTGCAGGAAGCCAAGATGGGCGGGGCGAAGACGCTGGAGCTGAATCTCGAGCCGAGCGAAGGCTCGCACTGGTTCGATGAAGTCGCGCCACGGGAAGGCGGGGGAACTGGTGCCGGAGTGGGTGGGGGAGGTTTTGGCGAGGTGAATGAGCAGGAATGGTGGTGCGACATAATGCTCGCGTTTGGCTATTTCGTCAATTGTACTAGCTGCTTCGCATTTCAACGCTGACACAGCTGACATCGTCAGTGCTGGCAACCGATCGGATTGTTGACCTTCGACGAAGGCATCGTCGCCTAACCACCGAATAGGCTGTCAACGATCACTAGATAGCGCCGGTCTGCATCAGCAATGATGCAGCCGACGGTGGCAGCAGGCTCACCCATGATCGAGCACCCACAAGCGTCGGGTGTGCTACGTGCCGTACGCGATATGGCGATTGCCATCGCCAGCGACGCTGGCGTCATTGAGTATATCCGGTCGATTCGTTTCCGAAATGCATCGTCAGGACGTCTCAGATTCAGTTGCCCAGAAATGAACCACTCTGCAGGTGCTTCAAAGCCGAATGTCCGCAACTGGGTCGCTAGCTGCCATTCCCGCTACATCCCTTACAAGCGGGATCCTTGGCGATCGTCAGCGTCCGCATTCCCGGCTTCAGGCCGTCCATCAGGTGCAGCTTGCCCCATTGCGGATCGCCGAACGCGGCCTTGCCTTCCAGCAAGACCCGCACAGCCTGCATCGCGGCGAAGCTGCCGGTCCAGCCGACCATTGCGCCCAGAATGCCGTCCTCGGCGCAGGTGTCGCAGTCTTCGGCGTCGAAGGCATCGCCGACGAAGCAGCGGTAGCAGGGCTGGTCCGGCAAGTGCCCGGCGAACGCGCCGACCTGCCCCTGAAAGCGGCCCACGGCGGCTGACAGCAGCGGCACGCCCACCGCAACGCAGGCATCCGAGATGGCGAGACGGGTCGCGAAATTGTCGGTTCCGTCGATCACGAGGTCCGCGCCGCCGACCAGCTCTCTGGCATTGCCGCTATCGATCCGCGCATCCTCGATCCGCACTTGCAGTTCGCGGTCGAAATTGGCGACCCAGCGGCGCGCGCTGACCGCCTTCCCGTGCCCGATATCGCGCTCGGTGTAGATGGTCTGGCGCTGGAGATTGCTCGCCTCGACATCGCCATCGTCGAGTAACGTCAACTGCCCCACGCCAGCGCCTGCCAGATATTGCAGCACCGGCGCGCCGATCCCGCCAAGACCGGCGATCACGACATGCGCTTCGGTCAAGGCAGCCTGACCCGCGCCGCCTATCTCGGGCAGGACGATATGACGCGCGAAGCGTTCGGTTCGGGCCGGGGACAAGCTCATGGAGAAGCTGTTTAGAGCCTGTGCGCTGGGTGTCGATTCTTTGTGTTGCGAACCGGCGTCCGCCGGTTCATCCTCGGTGCGGTTTCGACCTTCCAGGTCGAGCACCTGCGGGCGGCCGCGTCGGCCTTGCGGAGCGCTGACGCGCTCCGAACCATTCCGCGGCCTGCTACCGTGTTGCGGAGCTCGGTCGGCGACCAGCCGACCGCAAGGGTGACCGCCCGCCCGCAGCGGGCGCAGCTTGCTGCGCGTCTAGCGAGGACGAACCCGCGGATGCGGGTTCATGAAACAAAATCAGCTTTCCAGCTGGCGGAGCAAGCTCCGCACATCGCCGTCCATGTCGGCATCGCGCTGGCGCAGGTCTTCGATCAGACGCACGGCGTGGATCACGGTCGAGTGATCGCGTCCGCCGAACTTGCGGCCGATTTCGGGGTAGCTGCGCGGGGTGAGGCACTTCGACAGATACATCGCGACCTGGCGCGGGCGAACGACGGCACGCGCACGGCGCTTGCTCGACATTTCGCTGCGGTCGATGCGATAGAACTGGCAGACCGTGCGCTGGATTTCGTCGATCGTGATCCGGCGGCGATTGGCCGACAGGATATCGGTCAGCTGCTCTTCCGCCAGTTGAAGCGAGACGACCTGTCCGGTCAGCTGGGCGTAAGCGATCAGCTTGTTAAGGCCGCCGCACAGCTCGCGGACATTGCGCGTGATGGTGCGGGCGAGGAAATCGATGACATCCTCGGGCACATTCAGCGGCGCAAAGCGCGTCAGCTTGCTTTCGAGGATTTTCTTGCGAAGCTCGATATCGGCAGGCGCGATGTCGGCCACCAGACCCATCGACAGGCGCGAGAGAAGGCGCGGTTCGACACCGTCCAGCGCTTGCGGGGCGCGGTCGGCAGCGAAGACGATCCGCTTGCCTTCGGCCAGCAGCGCATCGATCGTATAGAGAAGCTCTTCCTGAGCGGACGCCTTGCCGATGATGAACTGGATATCGTCGACCAGCAGCAGGTCGAAGCTGCGCAGGCGGGCCTTGAACTCGATGGTCTGGTTCGATTTCAGCGCCTGGACGAATTCGACCATGAAGCGCTCTGCGCTGCAGTAGAAGATGCGCGCCCGAGGATGGGTCGCCAGATACTGGTGGCCGATGGCGTGAAGCAGGTGCGTCTTGCCCTGTCCGGTCGCGGCTTTCAGATAGAGCGGGCTGAACTGCGGCGTTTCCACTGCCGCCATGCGCTGTGCGGCATTGAAACCCAGAATATTGGTCTCGCCGGTGACGAACGCCGCCAGTGTCAGCGAAGGGTCGAGGCCGACGGAACTGGTGAAGCCCGACTGCCCGATCGTGCCCGCACCTGCCAGCATCGAACCGATGTCGAGCCCGTCATTGGCGGGGCGGCGGCCGTCGCCCAGCGGCAGGTCGGCCAGCTTGCGGCGGCCGGGGTGGACCTGGATCTTTACGCTGCGGATTTCGCTACGGGCAATCTTCCACGCCAGCGTCAGCCGGTCGGCAAAGCGGTCGTTAACCCAATTGGCGCTGAATTCGGTGGGGAGATAGAGGTCGAGCACGCCGGTATCGGCATCGATCCCGCCAAGCTGGATCGGCTTGATCCACTGGCTGAAGAGCTGGTGACCCAGATCCTTGCGCAGGCCCTGGCTGATATCCGACCAGTCGGCGGCGAGATTGACCGCATCCTGGTCTTCCGGTTCGCCGCCTTTACGCTTCGCTGAACCGTTGCCATTGCCATTTGCCATTACGCACACCTCTACTGTTGCCGGAATCGAGATGATCCGACCCAAAACCCGTCCATGAAAGGTAAGGCTTCGCCTACGACCGGAAACGCAAGTTTCCGGACCTTCCCCCGTTATCGAACCTGTAAGAGCCGATCCTGTCCCGTGTCGGCCTGTGCACCTTTAAAGAGGCAAGTGGACTGAGTCGCAAGGCGCTTGCGGTAAAAAATCTGAAATAAAGAATTTGACTCGGCGCAACCCCGCAGGCGTGCGTTTAAACAGCTGTTTACCAACAGTTTTGAGCATGAGAGCTATGCGAATCGCGGGAAATCCGTGGGTTGCGTGTGCGATCATTGAAACACGAACGTCACAAACGCGAAGGGGCCGCAAACCGATGGCTTGCGACCCCTTCGATTTCGCGTGGCGGAGAGCCGCCGCGAAGCGAATCAGAGAGCGGCGACTCGCTTGCTGAGACGGCTCATCTTCCGCGCTGCGGTGTTCTTGTGCATGACGCCGCGAGCAACGCCGCGCATCAGTTCCGGCTGGGCGGAGTGCAGTGCTTCGGCAGCTGCTTTCTTGTCGCCGCTTTCGAGAGCGGTCTCGACCTGCTTGAGGTACGAGCGGATGCGGCTCATGCGCGCGCCATTGATTTCGGCGCGGCGATCATTGCGGCGGATACGTTTACGGGCTTGCGGCGAATTGGCCATGGTCGTCCTTGATCTCTGGCCGCTAATTGATCGGCCCGATGAAACTGGTTCGTGTATACGAAAAAGCGGCGCAGAAACGCCGTGAAGCGGGGCACATAAGTCGCAAAGGGCGAATCGTCAATGAGTCTTTGTGCGGCGGGAATGGCCGTTACCGACAGTCTTGCCGGACCCATGCGGCTTATCGTTGGCATCTCGGGCAGTACCATGTGCTCCGCCCGCCTTGCGCGAATCTCCGGATGAGGCCGCCGTCGCCGCGGTGACACGGCTGGTCGTCCCGGCCGTAGACATCGAAGCGGGTGGCAAAATAGCCAAGCTCTCCATCTGGCCGGGCGTAATCCCTGAGAGATGAACCGCCATCGCGAATCGATTGCTCCAGCACCGATTTGATTTCGGGCACCAGCCTTTTGAGGGCTACCAGAGAAACACGTCCCGCCGCTTTCTTGGGATTGATGCCAGCGCGCCATAGAGCCTCGCAGACATAGATATTGCCAAGGCCCGCCACGATGGACTGGTCGAGCAGCATGAGCTTGATCGCCTGTTTGCGCCCGGCAAAGCTGGCGCGCAGGTGCTGCGCTGTGAGGGCGTCCCCGAGCGGTTCAGGCCCCATGCCGGCAAAGGAATGCCACTGGTCAAGTGCAGGCGTATCGACGAGATCGACCCATCCGAACCGGCGCGGATCGCACAGTGCGAAGCGGTGCGTATCTGTCTCGAGAACCAGATGATCGTGCTTGTCGTCTTCTTCCGGATCGATCCGCCAGCGCCCGCTCATGCCGAGATGGAAGACCATCGTTCGCGCACGGTCGGTGTGGAGGAGCCCGTATTTGGCCCGCCGCCCCAGCGATTCGATTCGCGCGCCGGTCATCGCCTGCACCAGATCGGGCGGGAAGGGGCGGCGCATATCGGGCCTGTTGACCTGAACGCGCGCAATTCTTTCCCCTTCGAGGAACCGCGCAAGGCCGCGCACCGTTGTTTCTACTTCTGGAAGCTCGGGCATGGGGTATCCCCTAACAGCCCGTACCCAAAACACTATGCCGCCCCCGCAATTCCCCCTAAGGCGCTGCCCCATGAGCGAACCCTCGAAAGAAACAGTCTCCTTCGGCTACGAAGACATCGCTGCAGAGGAGAAGGCAGGCCGCGTGGGCGAGGTTTTCTCGAACGTGGCGGCCAAATACGACATCATGAACGACGCGATGTCGGGCGGTATGCACCGTTTGTGGAAAGACCGCTTCGTGCGGCGTGTGAAGCCGCAGCCGGGCGAGGCGATCCTCGATATGGCGGGCGGCACGGGCGACATCGCCTTCCGCATGGCGGAGAAGGGCGCGGAGATCACCGTTGCCGATATCAATCAGGAAATGCTGGATGTCGGGGTAGAGCGGGCGATGGACCGCGGTATTTCCGGCCTCGTCTGGTCGCGCCAGAACGCCGAAGAGCTCGATTACATCGACCGCCAGTTCGATGCCTACACGATCGCCTTCGGCATCAGGAACGTCACCCATATCGACCGCGCTCTGGCCGAGGCGCACCGCGTGCTGAAGCATGGCGGCGGTTCTATTGCCTGGAATTCAACGGCACGAAATGGCCGGGCTTCAAGGAAATCTACGATCTCTATTCGCACAAGCTGATGCCCAAGATCGGCAAGGCGATTGCGGATGACGAGGACAGCTATCGCTATCTCGCCGAATCGATCCGCCGCTTCCCCTCGATGGAGAAGTTCGAAGCGATGATCCGCGATGCCGGTTTCGAACAGACGCGGGTAGAGCCGATCCTTGGCGGGGCCGTGGCCATTCATTCCGGCTGGAAAATCTGAGCGCGTGACCCGCCCCGCGACCCATATCTGGCGGCTCCTGAAATGGGGCCGCACCGCGGCGAAGCATGGCGCGCTGCGCGGGATCGAGCGCGATCCCAACACGCCCGACCCCGTGCGCCGGCTGACGCGGATCGCTCGTCTGGGGACGATCCAGCCTAAAGCGCCGGACTATGCAGGTGCATTCCGCGACATCGGCCCTGCGGCGATCAAGCTGGGGCAGTCGCTGGCCACACGCCCCGATCTCGTCGGCGACGAGGCGGCGCAGAACCTGCTGTCGCTGCAGGACGATCTTCCGCCTGTCCCGTTCGAGCAGATCGAGGCGGCGGTCGCCTCCACGTTCGACCAGCCGCTGGATACGCTTTTCTCGGAAATCGATCCCGTACCCGTCGGTGCGGCCTCTATCGCGCAGGTGCACCGCGCCGTGACCAGCGACGGGCGGCAGGTGGCCGTGAAGGTGCTGCGCCCCGGCATCCGCGAGAAATTCGCCCGCGACATCGCGACCTATGAATGGGCCGCCGCGCATCTCGAGGCGATGGGCGGAGAGGCGGCGCGGCTGCGGCCGGCGCTGACCATTGCCAATTTCAAGCGCTGGACGAATTCCGAGCTCGATCTGCGGCGCGAGGCTGCATCCGCCAGCGAACTGGCCGAAGCCATGCACGGTTTCGAGGGGTTCCGCGTCCCCGGTATCGACTGGGACCGCACCAATGGGCGCGTGATGACCATCGAGTGGATCGACGGCATCAAGATATCGCGCCGCGAAGACCTGATTGCTGCGGGACACGATCCTGCCGAACTGGCGGAGCGGCTGGTCCTCGCCTTCCTGACGCAGGCGATCAGCGGCGGTTTCTTCCATGCCGACATGCATCAGGGCAATCTGTTCGTGCAGGCCGATGGCACCATCGTCGCAATCGATTTCGGCATTATGGGCCGGATCGACCGGCGCGCACGCCAGTGGCTGGCGGAAATCCTCTACGGGCTGACAACCGGCAATTACCGCCGCGTGGCTGAAATCCATTTCGAGGCGCAATATGTGCCGAGCCACCACGATGTCGGTGAATTTGCCACGGCGCTGCGTGCCGTCGGCGAACCGATGCGCGGCAAGCCGGTCAGCGAACTGTCTGTCGGCCAGATGCTGGACGGACTGTTCGCCATCACCCGCGATTTCGACATGCAGACCCAGCCGCATCTGCTGCTGCTGCAGAAAACGATGGTGATGGTCGAAGGCATCGCGACCTCGCTCAATCCGCAGATCAATATGTGGGACGTCAGCGCGCCCTACGTGCGCAGCTGGATCCGCGACGAACTGGGGCCGGAAGCGGCGATGGCCGATGCGGTGAAGGAAAACCTGTCGACCCTGCTGCGCCTGCCGGATCTGGTCCGCCGGGTCGAAGACCGCTTCCCTGCCAAGGGCGGCGCGCCCGAAGCTGCACCGCTGCCGGAGATCGAGCTGATCTGGGAGCGCCGCGCGCGTGAAAAGCAATCGCGGGGATGGCTCGGCTATTTCGTGTCTGCAGCAATTGGTGCGGGCGCCGTGGCTGGCGCGCTGGCTCTGGGCTGGATCGGCTAGGGGGCTGGATCGGTCAGGTCGCCGTGCGGCCCTGACCCAGAAGGTCGCTTGCAGGCTTGCGATCGGGCAGCACCCGCCACGCAATCAGGCAGACGATGACGGTCAGCAGCTCAATCACCATTGGTCCGGTCCAGGCCGCATAGGGACCATCGGACAGATAGCTGACGAGCCGCCCGATAAAGGCGATGCCGAACAGCGATGCCGACACCAGCAGAGGATCGCCGCGGCGCTTCCACGCACCCCAGATCATCGCTCCCCCGCCGACATAGAAGAAAGCGGTCATGTCTGCGCGGATCGTGGAAAGGCCCTTCGCGCCGTTGCCGGAGATGCCGAAATCCACGCCTGCAGCTACCGGATTCACAAGAAAACCCGCTCCGATGAACAGGTAGAACAAACCCATCACGAACAGCAGTGCAGAAAGAAACAAACGCATCCGGAACCCCCCTTGGTCTGGACTCGCACTAAAGCCATCGCTGCGCCCGCGCTAGGCAAATCGTAACCATTGAGAGGGCAGGTCTTCCCCCAAATGCGCCGTGCCGCTAGGCATGGGGCGCAATACGAGGTGAAGGGGGCGGTCCAGTCAGTGACCCTTACGATGACATTGGATTGGCGACTATGACTACGGGTGGCCCGCGCATCCTGCTGGTGATCGGTGGCGGCATTGCGGCGTACAAGTCGTGCGAGCTGGTGCGCCTGATCCGCAAGAATGGCGGCGATGTGACTTGCGTGCTTACGCAAGGCGGATCGCAGTTCGTCACCCCGATGGCGCTCGCCGCGCTGAGCGAGAACGAGGTCCACACCACGCTGTGGGATCTGAAGAACGAAGTCGAGATGGGGCACATCCAGCTCAGCCGGGAGGCCGATCTGGTGGTCGTTTGCCCGGCGACGGCCAATATGCTGGCGAAAATGAGCGCCGGAATTGCCGACGATCTGGCGACCACGCTGATTCTGGCGACAGACAAGCCCGTGCTGGCCGTCCCTGCCATGAATGTGCGGATGTGGGAGCACGAGGCGACCCAGCGCAATATCGGCTGGCTGCGCGAAGCCGGTGTCGCGGTGATGCAGCCCGATACAGGCGCGATGGCCTGCGGCGAGTTCGGTCCGGGCCGACTGCCCGAGCCTTCGGATGTCTGGCAGGAAATCGCCCGCCAGCTCGATATCGACCCCGGCGAGCGAGCCTGCCTCCGAGCCGCGATACGAAGTCGAAGCGCTGGAGCCCGAGCCGGAAGTCGAAGCGCCGGCGAAAAGCGGTCTGGGCGGCCTCTCTCGCATCCCTCATCCCGCGCACCACGCCCAAACGTTCGGTCGAGGCACTCGAGGCGCAGTGGGACGAGCCCGAAGAGCTGGATGGCGAAGATCCGGATGAGCAGGCGGCCGAAGAAGACGTGATTGCAGAGCCTGAGGCGGAGGGGCATATTCCCCCTCCTGCCGCGCCGCTGCTCGCGATCAAGGGCAAGGCGCTGTCCGCACCGCCGACCGACCGGGATGCAATCAATCACGAGGTGGCTACCGGCACAGGTGGCGCAGATGCCCGAACCTCGCCGACGGCCCGCTGGTCGAGGAAACGCCGCTGGAGGTCGATCCGCTTGCCGGACAGCCGGATTTCGACGCGGATCCGGAGCATCGGCCCCTGTACGGCAAGCATGTCCTTGTCACCGCCGGCCCGACGCGCGAGGCGATCGATCCGGTCCGCTATATCGCCAACCGGTCGAGCGGCAAGCAGGGCTTCGCCATCGCCGCCGCCGCTGCCGCCGCAGGCGCGCGTGTGACGCTGGTGGCAGGTCCGGTACATCTCGAAACGCCGCCCGGTGTCGACCGGGTCGACGTGGAATCCGCGCGCGAAATGAACGATGCCGTTCGCGGGGCGCTGCCTGCCGACGTGGCCGTGATGGTGGCCGCCGTCGCCGACTGGCGCACCCGCGATGTCGCCGGCGAAAAGATGAAGAAACGCGGGTCCGCGCCGCCTGCCCTGATGCTGGAGGAAAATCCCGACATCCTCGCCAATCTCGCGGCGCACAAACAGCGTCCGGAGCTTGCTGATCGGCTTTGCCGCCGAAACCAATGACGTGATCGAGAACGCCAAGGCAAAGCGCAAGCGCAAGGGCGTCGACTGGATCGTGGCCAACGATGTTTCCGGGCCCGTCGGCGAGGCGTGATGGGCGGCACCCACAACACGGTGCATATCGTGCGCGGCAAAGGCGTGGAGGAGCTGCCCGAAATGCGCAAGGAAGATGTCGCCCGCGCATCTGGTCGAACGGATCGCCGAAGCACTGGACGGGGACAGGGCCGGAATGACTGACGCGGTTCCGGTCCGGATCAAGCGCCTGCCGCATGGTGAAGGGCTGGACCTGCCCGTTTACGCGACAGCGGGTGCGGCGGGCATGGATGTCGTCTCGGCAGAAAATGTCACGCTGGCGGCTGGCCGGCGCCATGCTGTCGCGACCGGCCTCTCGCTGGCCATTCCGGATGGGTACGAAATCCAGGTCCGCCCGCGGTCCGGCCTGGCGCTCAAACACGGTATCAGCGTGCCGAACACGCCCGGTACGATCGATTCCGATTATCGCGGCGAGTTGAAAGTCATCCTGATCAATCACGGCGACAGCGCATTCGCCATCGAGCGCGGCGACCGGATTGCGCAGCTGGTGCTGGCCCCGGTGACGCAGGCAGTGTGGGACGAGGTCGAGTACGCTGGACGACACGGAGCGCGGCGAGGGCGGGTTCGGCTCGACCGGGGGTTCCGCGCAGCTTTAATCTGGCCCGGATGGAGCAAGAGCGGATCCATCTTGCGATGGACCCGCTCCCCCTAACGCTTAGGTGCGACCCGAAGCGCTCGAGTTCCACCACGCCTTAGTCGACGCGGCGAACCTTTGTTTCTTCCGGTTTAATCGAGATACGCAGCGTCTCACCAGACTTGCCGGGGAAATCGGTGAACATCGCCTCGACCAGATTGGGCACCAGATACTGCAGCCGGTTGCTGGTCGACAATGCCTGCGCCTTGCCTTCGAACAGGCGTTCGCCCGTAGCGGTATCGTCGATCTTCATGTCGATACCGCTGGTATAGACGGTGTAGCTCGTCACCTCGTTACCGCCGAGCCACGGATCGTAAAAGCCGTAACCCCATGCCGAGCGCGGGCTGTAGAAGCCGCGATGGCGATAAAAGCGGGTGCGGTAATACGGGCTGTAGCCGTACCACGGATCGATAGAACGGATCGCGAGCGAAACCGGTCGAGCGCACGCGCTCGCGGCCGTTGTCGACGCCGTAATCGAAACGGACGAGCAAGGTCGCCGTCTCGGGCGATGCCGCGGGCGCATAGCCCAGTTCGGCCATTTCCTCGCTCGACGAAGGACGCATATTGCGAGAATTCGAGGCCCGCCGGCGAGCGCCGGATCGTCGGCCACGACAGCGAATGTCTGGCCCTGCGGCGCCGGAAGCTGGGTGGCGAAGCGCGAAACATCGGCGTTGAAGCCGGTAGCGCAGGCTGAAAGGCCGGCCAGCAGCAGAGGCGCTGCGGCAAAACGCATCAGGCGCTTGGTGGATGTCAATTTCATTTCATGACCCTCAAAAAGAGAATCAGGCTGCGACGCCTGGACTTCCCCCATCCGGCATCGACATGTACCACTGAACTGACAAGGGTGTACGCCATGACTGGCCTGAACGCACTATTGAACTCGCGGCCTATCAAATGTTTCCCGCTGCGCGAATCCTCACGCCGAATTCAGTGGCGTAACAATCCGAGCGCCTCGATAGGCAGCGGACAGGGTCGGGGCGGCGGCTTCGCGCGCCCGTGCAGCGCCGCGTGCCAGAATGGCGTCGAGCGCTTCGCGGTCCTCCAGAGTTCGTTGCAGCCGTTGCCGAAATCGGGCTCAGCGTTTCGACCATCACTTCGCCCAGCGCGGGCTTGAACTTGCCGAACCCTTCGCCGCCAAATTCGCGCAGGACATCTTCCGGCGCTGGAGTTGGTCAGCGCGGCGTAGATGGTCACGAGATTGAGCGCCTCGGGCGGCCTTCCAGGCCGTCCAACTGCTCCGAAGGCAGCGGCTCGGGGTCGGTCTTCGCCTTCTTGACCTTCTTCATGATCGTGTCGGCATCGTCGACCAGCTCGATCCGGCTCATTTCCGAAGGGTCGGACTTGCTCATCTTCGTCGATCCGTCGCGCAGGCTCATGATCCGTGCGGCCTGCGGCGGGATGATCGGCTCGGGCAGGGTGAAGACCGGCAGTCATTCCGTCGGCGTCCCGGGGGCGAAATCGTTGTTGAATTTCTGCGCGATGTCGCGGGCCAGCTCCAGATGCTGCTTCTGGTCCTCGCCCACCGGCACATGCGTCGCCTGATACAGCAGCACATCGGCTGCCTGCAGCACCGGGTAGGTGAACAGCGCGACGCTGGCGCCCTCGCGGTTCTTGCCGCCTTGTCCTTGAACTGCGTCATGCGGTTGAGCCAGCCCATCCGCGCGGTGCCGTTCAGCAGCCATTGCAGCTCCGCATGGGCGGGAACCTGCGCCTGATTGAACAGGGTGGAGCGGGCGGGATCGATCCCGCAGGCGACCAGCGCCGCGGCCATTTCCAGCGTGCCGCGTTTCAGCTCTGCCGGATCGTGCGGCATGACTGATCGCGTGCAGATCGGCGAGGAAGAAGAAGCATTCCTGCCCTTCCTCCAGCTCGTCCTGCATCCGCACCCAATTGCGGATCGCGCCAAGATAATTGCCGAGGTGGAGATTGCCGGTCGGCTGGATGCCGGAGACGACACGCATGGATCGTCCGATTCGGTAAGCTTGGAAAGGGTCAGCGTCTGGCGGCGCATTAGCGCGCTGAACAGTTGCCTTGTCGAGCACGCGCAGGACGATGGCAGCGAGCGTGAAAGAGACGAGCGCCGACCAGCATGATGCCGATGATTGCGCCCGCCCGTTCCAAGCGCCGAGCCGGTAAACAGTCCCTCGCCATAGGGCATGGCGAACCAAAGCACGGCGCCCATTGCCAGCGCTGCGATGATGATCCGGGCGATCCGGCCAAGGATCGTCGGCTGCAGCTTGAAGAACCTGCCGTCGGACAAGGATGCCGTAAAGCAGCGCGACATTGACCCAGGCCCCGATCGATCCGGCAACCGCCAGCGCCAGAACGCCGATGCGCGGCACAAGATAGATATTGAGCGCGACCGTCACGATCAGCGATGCGGCTGCGGTATAAACCGGGCGTGCGCGTATCCTTGCGGGCGAAGAAATTGGGGGTGAGCACCTTGACCAGAACATAAGCGGGCAGTCCGATGACGAGGCCGGAGACGACGGCACCGGTCGATCAGCGCGTCCTCCAGGGTGAATGCTCCCGCCCACGAAGAACACCCGGGTAAATGCGCTGCCGGTGATGAACAGCGCGACCGCGCTGGGCACGGTCAGCAGCATTGCCAGTTCGACTGCGTTCGATTGCAGGCGCTGCGCCTCGGCCGGCTCGTCCCGCGGCGAGATAGCGGCTGAGCGCTGGCAGTATCGCCGTACCCAGTGCGATGCCGATAATGCCGAGCGGCAGCTGGTTCCACCGGTCGGCCATGGCGAGATAGGTGATCGACCCTTCCGGCAGCTGGTCGAGGAAAAACAGGTCGATGAACCGGCTGATCTGGTAGACGCCCGCGCCGAATACCGCCGGGCAGGATCAGGATGCCCAGCTCGCTTCACATCGGCGGTAATCTTCGGGCGAGACAGCGGGATATGGAACCCTGCCTTGCGCATCCAGTAACCGAGCCACAGGAATTGCAGCAGGCCCGATACCGAGACGGCAATGGCCAGCAGCAGGCCGGTCGACTGCCGTGTGCTCTCGCTGTCAGCCTGAAGCGCACCCCAGTCAGAGCGCTGATCAGGCAGATGTTGAGCAGGATCGGCGCCGCAGCCGCTGCGCGCGAAACGCGACAGGAATTGAGCATCGCACCGACCAGCGTCGCAAGGCTCATGAAGAGCAGATAGGGGAAGGCGATCCGCGCCCATCGTCACCGCCAGATCCCAATTGTCCGGATCGGCTCTCAGCTCGTCGCTGGCGAAGGCCTGAAGATCCACGGCATCGCGATCATCATCACCGCGCCGAATGCGACGAGGATCGGCAGCAATACCGCCAGCACCTGGCTGGCGAAGCGTTCCGCGTCCGACCAGTCGTCGCCATCCTTCATGTGCCGGTTGAACAGCGGCACGAAGGCGACTGGCAAAGGCGCCTTCGGCAAACAGACGGCGAAAGATGTTCGGCAGCTGGAAGGCAAGTTGCCAGGCATCGGCGACGCCGCCCGCGCCGAGCACGCGGGCCAGCAGCATGTCGCGGGCGAAACCGAACACGCGGCTGACCATGGTCAGCCCGCCGATCGTTCCGACGTTCTTGAGCAGGCTCATCGGCTTGTGCCTCTAGGCCCGGCGTCTCAGGCCGCTTCAGGGTTCGCGCCTCAGGCCTGACCGGCCGGAGGTGTTGCTGCGCCGCCGCCCGCTGCTGCTTCTTCGCGGGCCTTTTCGTCGAGACGCTGCATGTAGAGCGCGTTGAAGTCGATCGGGTCGAGCATCAGTGGCTGGAAACCGGAATCGCGCGAGGCATCGGAGATAATGGCACGGGCAAACGGGAACAGGATGCGCGGCGCCTCTGCATAGAGAAACGCGTGCGCCTGTTCGTCGGGCACGTTCTTGATTGCGACAAGACCGGCATAGACGAGTTCGATCGCATAGAGCATGCCGCTATTGACCTTGGCGCTGGCGTTCAGCTTCAGCTCGACTTCGTGGATGCCTTCGCCCGCTTCGTTCGCGCCGATGTTCAGCTGCAAATCGACCTGCGGCTGCTCGTTCCACTGGAAGCGAGGCCGGGGCATTGGGGTTTTCGACCGAGAAATCCTTGATGTACTGGGTCAGGAACCCGACAGAAGGCTGGTTGTCCGCCCCGTTGCCGGTCGCTGCGGGATCGAGATCGAGATCGGTGAGAATGTCGCCTTCGTCGGCCATGGCAAATTCGCTTTCGTTTGGGTGTTCGTTTGGTCTGAAATGGCCTGCGCGCCTAGCATTGCAATACGGTGCGGCAACACGGCGAAGCGTTGATCGCTGCTCGCTGTCGGTATCGTACCACGGTCTGCCTGCCTGACCGATAGTTCACGTTGTGGAATTGTCACCGTTCCCTATGTAAGAGGGGTCAGCGGGCAAATGTCCGGACGGCTTTCGCCCGGCCTGAGAAGGGGCGATGAAAGTTAAGGGTAAACAGTGATTGTCGAGATCGTAATTCTTGCCATGATTGCCGCGTTCCTAGGATTGCGGCTGTATTCCGTGCTGGGCAACCGTGCCGAGCATGAGGAAGAGGCGATTCCGCATCGTTTCGACGCTGCCGAGGACGCGCCCCGCGACAACCCTCCCGTGGTACAGCTGAAACCGGCTGCACCGGACGACCAGCGCAGCGCCGCGATGCTGCCTGTTGTCGAGCAGGGCGTGCGCGCTATCTCCGCTGCAGATCGCAATTTCGACGTGCTCGGCTTCGTCGAAGGGGCGAAGGGCGCATATGGCATGGTGCTCGAGGCGTTCTGGAACGGCGACAAGCAAACGCTGCGCGAAATGTGCGACGACGATGTCTATGCAGGCTTTGCAGGAGCCATCGATGCGCGCACCGAAGCGGGCGAAACGATGGACAACACGCTCATCCGGATCGAGGATGCGATTATTCGCGACGCCGAACTGGATGGCCGCGAAGCGCGCGTTACCATGCGTTTCGTGTCCGACATCGCCGCCGTAACCCGCGACAAGGACGGCAATGCTGATCGCCGGCTCGCTCGACGATGCCATCGAAAGCCGCGACATCTGGACCTTCGCCCGCAATGTCGATGCGGCAGGTCCGGACTGGCAGCTGATCGAAACCGACGAAGGCTGATCCGGCGGACCGATCCACGGGGCCGGTCCATGCGATTGGCCTACGGAATGATACGCAAGACTTGAGGGGCGGAATTATGCGGCAGGCGCTGAATGTACTGGCATTGGCGGCGCTGGGCGGTCTCGTCAGCTGTGTCGGTGCGGGCGTCGACCCGAAACCGCCTAGTCCCATCATCGCACCTCCGCCGGTGCCGGAAGTGCAGAGCGCTGCGTTTCTGGGCGTGGAGCGCGGCCCTGCGTTCTCAAACCTTCCCGTCAGCGATGCCGACGCGAATGCCGCCCTCGCTGCATTCGTCGAAAGCTGCGACTGGGTCACCCGCAAGGAAGACAAGAGCGGCCTGACCCGGGCGACCGATTGGCAGGCGCGCCTGCGATGCAGCGCATACAACCCGCTTCGACCGCGGGCGCGCCTTCTTTGACGAATATTTCGAAACCGCGCGCATCGGCAACGGCGAAGCATTCGCGACCGGCTATTTCGAGCCTGAACTTCGCGGCAGCCGGACACGGGCGCCGGGGTATGACGTGCCTGTCTATCCGCGTACCGGACGATCTGACGCGCGCCTGGCCCGTCGACATGGCCGAAAGCGAGCGGACAGGGCGCCCGCCTCGGGGCCGCTATGACGAGACAGGGGCATTCGTGCCATATTGGGACCGCGAGGCGATCGAGCTGGGCGCACTGGCCGGGCGCGGACTGGAAATCGCGTGGGCAGCCGACGCGATCGAGTTCTTCTTCCTGCAGATCCAGGGTTCCGGCCTCCTGCGTCTGCCCGATGGAACCCTGATGCGGATCGGCTATGCCGACCAGAACGGCCGGGGCTATACCGCCATCGGCCGTACGCTGAAGGATCGCGGCGAGATCGGTGACGGAACCGCATACGCCGTGTAGCATGCAGGGTATTGTCGACTGGCTGCGCGCCCATCCGGACGAGGCGGATGCCGTGATGCGCGAGAACCAGAGCTGGATCTTCTTCCGCGAACTGACGACCGACGGTCCGCTGGGCTCGCTCGGCGTGCCCGTTCGCGGCCGTGACAGTGTCGCCGTCGATCCGCGCTTCGTGCCCTATGGCGCGCCGGTCTTCCTCGACATGGACACTAACGATGCCGACGGTCTGTGGGTCGCGCAGGATACAGGCGGCGCGATCAAGGGCGCGAACAGGTTCGATACCTTCTGGGGCAATGGGCCCGACGCACGCCGGATCGCAGGCGAAATGTCGAGCGGCGGGCAGGCCCTGATCCTGTTGCCGAAGGGCACGGTTGCTCGCCTGACAGCGCGATGAGCCATCCCAGAGGCCTGAGCGATATCGAGGCGGAGGCCTGGGAAAAAGTCGCAAGAACGGTCGATCCGCTTCATCCGCATCGCCCGATGCCAGTGGCTGGAAAAGGTTCAGGAGACGGCGAAAAGCATCATTCCGCCGCCGCCGAAATTCGTCAAACCGGCGCGGCGCGTTCCGGTCGCTGCGCAGGCCCCAGCCGCATCGGAGTCTCTGAAACCACGGCCCGCAATCCGCGCCGCCATGCAGCGGGGAAATCTCGATTCCCATTGGGACCGCCGTCTGAAGAGCGGCGATATAGCGCCCGATTTCTGCGCTCGATCTGCACGGCCACGGCCTCGATGCAGCCTATACGCGGCTGATGGGCGGAATGACGCAGGCCAGGGCGACCGGCGCGCGGGTCGTGATGGTGGTGACCGGCAAATAACGGCCTGTCGATGCAGCCGACAGAGGCACCAGCCGGGGGGCGATCCGGGCGAAAATACTAGACTGGCTGGCCGCCAGTGAGCACGGATCGGCCATTGCTGCCATACGAAAAGCGCACCGCCGCCACGGGGGCGAGGGTGCGCTTTACATCGTGCTTAGGCGCGGTGCCTGACGGCTTTTATTCGGCCGCTTCCTTCATCGCCGCACCTTCGCCCGAAATGGACAAGGCGCTCGCCATGCCGGGCGCATCGGATTTGCCGCCGATCTTGTCGCGGACCATTTTCTCGATCCGCTCACCGATCGTGGCATCGACGTTCTTCCAGTATTCGAAGCGCGTACGAGCACCTTTTCGCTCACGCCATCGGCCAGGTGACCTGCAACGTTCGAGACGAAGCGATCGCGCTGCGCGTCGTCCATGACGTCGCGGACGAGAGCGCCTGCCTGGCTCCAGTCGTCGTCGTCCTCGCGCAGCGTGTAGGCCGTGCGAACCATGTCGCCATCGGCGATGCCACGGTCGCTTCGCCGCCCAGTTCGGGCTGCGCAGCCGGGCCGCCATAGGAGTTGGGCGCATAGACCGGATCGACCGCGTTCTTCACGCGCATGGCCCCGGCACGCGAATAGGAGTTGACCGCGTCGCATTCCGCGCCGCGTTGACCGGGATCTGCTTGTAATTGACGCCCAGCCGGGGGCGGTGCGCGTCGGCATAGGAGAAGCCGCGCGCGAGCAGCATCTTGTCGGGCGACAGGCCGATGCCGGGCACCATGTTGTTCGGCTCGAACGCCAGCTGCTCGATCTGGGTATCCCAGTCGACCGGGTTCTCGTTCAGCACCAGCTTGCCGACCTCGATCAGCGGATAATCCGCATGCGGCCAGGTCTTGGTGAGGTCGAACGGGTTGATGCGATAGGTCTTCGCATCCTCGAACGGCATGATCTGCCATTTCAGCGTCCAGCTGGGGAAGTTGCCCTCGGATCGCGTCGAACAGGTCGCGGCGGTGATAGTCGCTGTCCTCGCCGGCTTTCTTGACGGCCTCGTCCTGCGTCAGATGCGCATTGCCGCTCTGGTCGCCGACATCGGTGTGGAAATGGAACTTCACCCAGAATTTCTCGCCGTCGGCGTTCACCAGCATGTAGGTGTGGCTGGCATAGCCGTTCATCTCGCGCCAGTTCTTCGGCACGCCGCGGTCGCCCATCAGATAGGTCACCTGATGCGCGCTTTCCGGGGTCAGCGTCCAGAAGTCCCACATCATGTCGTGATCGCGCAGGCCATTGTCGGCGCGCCGCTTCTGGCTGCGGATGAAGTGCTGGAACTTCAGCGGATCGCGGATGAAGAAGATCGGCGTGTTGTTGCCGACCATGTCGAAATTGCCTTCTTCGGTGTAGAACTTGACCGAAAAGCCGCGCGGATCGCGCCACGTGTCGGGGCTGCCGCGTTCGCCCGCGACGGTCGAAAAGCGCATGGCGACATCGGTCTTCGCCCCTTCTGGAACAGCCTTGCCTTGGTATATTTCGACACGTCCGCAGTCGTTTCGAAATAGCCGAATGCGCCCGAGCCCTTTGCGTGCGGCTGGCGTTCCGGAATGCGCTCGCGATTGAAATTCGCCATCTGCTCGATGAGGTAATGATCGTTGAGAACGATCGGGCCGTCGCGCCCGACCGTCAGCGAATGTTCGTCGCTCTGAACGCGGATGCCGGCGTCGGTGGTGGTGGGGGGACCGTGTTCTTGCTCATCGTCACGGACCTTTCAAACTCGTGATACCAACGATCTGATCAGGTTTTAGGTCCTGACGCCAAAAGCAAAAAGCCCCCGCGCGAACGTCGGGGGCTTATTGCGACCCGAGGGTTTTTCCCCTTCAGGGTTATGTCATGTGTTAATCGTGGATGTCGCAAACGAATCTGTCGGCATCCATGACCTTTGTCCAAGCATTAACGAAGTCGCGGACAAAACGTTCCTCGCCTCCGTTCTCGGCATAGGTTTCTGCAATCGCCCGCAGCTGCGAGTTGGAACCGAAGACGAGATCGGTGCGCGTTGCGCGATACTTTTCTTCGCCGGTCTTGCGATCACGGCCGACGAATTCCTCGTCGCCGCTCTCGTCGACCACTTCCCACTTCGTTCCCATGTCGAGCAGGTTGACGAAGAAGTCGTTCGACAGCGTGCCCGGACGGTCGGTGAGGACACCGATGTGGTTGCCGTGGTCGGCATGCTTGCTGACCGCGCCCAAGTGCCCGCATGCCGCCGACGAGTGCCGTCATTTCCGGAATGGAGAGACCAAGCAGGTTGGCCCGGTCGACCAGCATGTCTTCGGTCTTCACCGATGCCTTGGTCTTCAGATAGTTGCGGAAACCGTCGGCAAACGGCTCCAGCGGCTCCCAGCTTTCCGCATCGAACTGCTCGCGGGTGGCATCGCCGCGGCCCGGTCGTGACATCGACGTTGACCGAGTGGCCGCCATCCTTGGCCGCCTTCTCAATCGCTGCCGCGCCGGCCAGCACGATGGCATCGGCCATCGACAGGTCGCCGCGAAGTTCGTCGAGCTTGGTCAGAACCTTGTCCAGTTCTTCCGGATCGTTGACGGCCCAGTCCTTGATCTCGTCGAAGCGGATATGCGCGCCATTGGCACCGCCGCGGTGGTCCGAGTTGCGATAGGTGGAGGCCGAAGCCCATGCCGCCTTGACCAGCTCGCGATCACGGTCAGGCCGCTATCCAGAACCTTCGACTTGAAGTCGCTGAAAGCGCTGTCCGAACGGAGTGGTACCTGCGGGAACCGGATCCTGCCAGATCAGGTCTTCTTCCGGCACTTCGGGCCGAGATAACGGACCTTCGGCCCCATATCGCGGTGGCACAGCTTGAACCATGCGCGGGCGAACGCGTCGTCGAGCTGTTCGGGGTTGTCGTGGAAACGCTCCGAAATCTTGCGGTAATCCGGGTCCATCTTGAGCGCCATGTCGGCGGTCGTCATCATGGTCGGGACCTTCTTGTTCGGGTCGCGCGCGTCGGGCGCCATGTCGGCTTCTTCCGGATTGATCGGCTGCCACTGCTTCGCACCGGCGGGGCTTTCCACCAGCTCGAAGTCGTATTTGAACAGCAGGCGGAAATAGTCGTGGCTCCAGCTGGTCGGGTTGTTCGACCAGGCACCCTTCGATGCCCGACGTCGTGATGTTGCCCTTGGCAATTTCTTCCGCGTCATTGAGCCAGCCGAAGCCCTGCAGGGCCAGAACTTCGCTTTCCGGTGCACCGCCGAACGTGTCGGCAGGCTTCGCGCCATGGGCCTTGCCGAAGGCGTGGCCGCCGGCGGTGAGCGCAACGGTTTCCTCGTCGTTCATCGCCATGCGAGCGAAGGTTTCGCGCATGTCGCGCGCCGACTGGAGCGGATCGGGATTGCCGCCCGGACCTTCCGGATTGACGTAGATCAGGCCCATCTGGATGGCCGCGAGCGGGTTTTCCAGCGCCTTGCCTTCGTCGGGCAGGATGCGGGTTTCGACGCCTTCGTCGACCCACTGTTCTTCCGTGCCCCAATAGACTGGTTCAGGCTCGTAGACGTCCGCGCGGCCGCCGCCGAAACCGAAGACCGGGCCGCCCATGCTTTCGATGGCGACATTGCCGGTCAGGATGAACAGATCGGCCCAGCTGATGTGCTTGCCGTATTTCTGCTTGATCGGCCAAAGCAGGCGGCGCGCCTTGTCGAGATTGCCGTTGTCGGGCCAGCTGTTGAGCGGAGCGAAGCGCTGCTGCCCGCTGGATGCGCCGCCGCGGCCATCGCCGGTGCGATAGGTGCCGGCTGCGTGCCATGCCATGCGGATGAAGAACGGGCCGTAATGGCCGTAATCGGCCGGCCACCAGTCTTGGCTGTCGGTCATCAGCGCGGTGATGTCAGCCTTCAGCGCGGTGTAATCGAGCGCATTGAACGCTTCGGCATAATCGAAATCGTCGCCCATCGGATTGGCGCGCTTGCCGCCTGCGTCAGAATTTCGAGGTTGAGCGAGTCGGGCCACCAGTCGCGGTTCTGGCGTCCGAGCAGCGCGCGCGTTTCATTGTGACCTGTAAACGGGCATCCGCCGCTAATATCGCCTGTCTTCGCATCCATATTTCGTCTCCTTGCAAATCTGGCCCGCCTCTATTCGGCGAGCTCTCACAAGGAGAATGACTGAAACCCGCTCATGGGTCCAATCGATTAATTCACATGTATTAATCGATTTAGGCTTCGCTATCTCAGGTCAGGCGGCCTTTGCCAGATCGTTCGCCGGTGCGTTGCGGATACAGATAGTCGAACGCCGACAATCCGGCCCTGCTGCCATCGCCCATGGCGACGACAATCTGCTTGTATGGCACGGTGGTGCAATCGCCCGCTGCAAATATCCCGCCGAGGTTTGTCGCGCCCTTTTCGTCGGTCACGATCTCGCCGAATTCGGACAGC
>CAWBKC010000003.1:0-427832 GCA_963789305.1 uncultured Alphaproteobacteria bacterium | reverse complement strand
GGCCGTTTACGGCACGGCCCGCGTAAACTCAGGCAATGGCGAGGTCGATGTCGTCGTCTTCGCATACGAGTTTGCGAATGACCGCGCGTATCATTTCCAGGCCATTACGCAGGCCGGACGTGCAAGCGCTTTCTCGCCGATGTTCCAGTCCATGCGCCGTATCTCGGCAGCGGAGGCGGCAAACGTCGTACCCCGCAAGCTCGATGTGGTCACCGTACGTTCGGGCGACACGGTGTCCTCGCTAGCCAGCAGGATGGCATATACCAGCGCACAGGAAGCGCGCTTCCGCGTGCTGAATGGCCTTGGCAATAATGAAGGCCTCGTTGCGGGCCAGAAGGTCAAGATCGTCGTTCGCGGCAACTGATCGTGCTGGCCGTCCACAAAGAAAGGGCGGCAGGTTCCCCCGCCGCCCCTTTTTTTTTTAACCGTTCGCGTGTACGGCTTACGTCCCGCTCATCTTGGTCGAGACTTCGCCGAAAGTGGTGCTCAGCTGGCCGCCGAGCGTGCTCATGGCGCCCATTGCAGCGACAGCGATCAGAGCGGCGATCAGGCCGTATTCGATGGCGGTGGCGCCCTGTTCGTCACGGACGAGGTTCTTGAGAATGTTCATGTGTAGTCTCCTGGTTTTGGTCTTCGGTACCCGTCTCATCCGGACGGGCCGGATCGAGTGATTTGGTTTCTAGAAGCGACCTATTGACAAAATCCTAAGACGGCGGCGATTTTGTAAGACACACCGTCAGGCGCGGTCACGATGCGTTGTCAGACGCGCTTTTCACAACCGCGGCGACGTCGTTCCACATGACCCCGGTTTCCGTGCCGACACCCGCGACAGCGCCTGCCATCGCCAGGAAGATCAGGGCGAGGATAAGGCCGTACTCTACGGCGGTCGCGCCGTTGTCGTCGGCAATGAGAGCTTTGAACATTTTGCGCACGGAGCCACCTGTGGTCGATAAATACATGGCCCCGAAATCGACGAGCAGGGTAAAGATAAAGTTATCGCCGCAGCAGAAACTGGAAAATTCTTTGACACCTCTCCTTGTTGTGGCTGCCGCGCTGGAACGTGATGACGGTCGAATCCTTATGCATTGCCGCCCGGCAGGTAAGGAAAATGCCGGATTGTGGGAGTTTCCAGGCGGAAAAGTCGAAGCAGGCGAAACCGCCGTCGATGCGCTCTCGCGTGAATTGCACGAGGAGTGCGGTCTTCGCATTGCATCCTCCAGTTTTACGCCGGTGTCCTTCGCGGCGGAGCTGCGCGAGGCCGGGGAGCTCGTTCTGCTGCTCTTCCATAGTGCCTCTGTCACCGGCGAACCGCGTTCGCTCGAGGGAGGAGATTGGCAGTGGAAATCGCTGTCCGAGGTCGATGCCCTGCCGCTTGCGCCGCTCGATCGCGAACTTTGTGCACGGTTGAAGGGGTGGCTGGCGCAAAACAGTCTCTAAAGGGATTGCCAACCCTGACAGGCAGACCTATGTGCCCACCTCCAATGTGCACCCGTAGCTCAGCTGGATAGAGTACCTGACTACGAATTAGGGGGCCGGAGGTTCGAATCCTTCCGGGTGCACCATGAAAAGCCCATCCTCGTTAAAGAGGGTGGGCTTTTTTGGTTTTGGGCCGCTCCTGCAGGAACCTCGCGCCGTCCTTCGTGGTTGAACCTCCAAACGCAATCGAAAGGACGCAGACCATGAGCGACGCACAGGGAATTTTCAAAAGGCTGAAAGAAGATCACGACCATCACCGCGAATTGCTGGACCAGATGGCAGAAACATCGGGTGAGACGGATCGTCGCAAGGAATCTGCTCGAAAAGTTCACCAAGGAAGTGAAGAGCCATGCCGCTGCCGAAGAGCAGGCGCTCTATTCCACCATGCTCCGCAAGCCGCCGACCACCGATGAAACCCGGCACTCGGTTGCCGAGCATCACGAGCTCAATGAAGCGCTGAACGATCTGGCCGCCACCGACATGTCATCGTCGGCGTGGATGGCGAAGTTCAAGCAGCTCGATCACGACTACCGTCATCACATCGAGGAAGAAGAGGAAGATCACTTCCCGGATTTCGAAAAGCATCTCGACGATGATGACATCGCGCACATGGAAAAGGTTTTCGACCGCCGCAAGAAGGCAGAGAAAGCCGATGCGGAGGTGACGCCCGAAGCGATGGACGAGGCGAAGGAATAACCGTAGACGCTCGCCGCGATGGCAGGCGAAAACCCACAAGATCAGGCGCCCGACCTCGACCATTCCGTCGAGCCGGGCGTCTGGCGTTATGCGAAGGCTGAGCGTGCATCGGTGATTATCGATGCCGAGGGCTATTTCGAGCATATGCAGCAGGCAATGCTGAAAGCCCGCCGGCGGATCATGCTGATCGGGTGGGACTTCGATACGCGGATTCATCTGAGCCAGGGGCGGCGCTGGTATAAGAGACCTTTCGACGCCTCGCACCCCGAGCGGTTGGGCAGTTTCCTCATGTGGCTCGCCCGCCATCGTTCGGGCCTGCAGATCAACGTCTTGAAATGGGGACTGTCGGTTCTGCAATTCGCCTCCCGCGGCTCGATGCTTATCGATGTCATGCGAATGGCACCGATGCGCCAAATAACCTTCAAGCTGGATACGCAGCATCCTGTTGGCTGCACCCACCATCAAAAGCTGGGTGTGCTGGATGAAAAGCTGGCCGTATGTGGCGGTATCGATCTGACGCATGACCGGTGGGACACGAGAGAGCACGCAGAGATCGAGCCGAGGCGGACAAGGCCTCGCGGTAAGGCCTATGGGCCCTGGCATGACATCACCTTCATGATGGAAGGCGATATCGCCGGGACCCTGTCCGAGCTGTGCCGCGCCCGGTGGCAGAGGGCCGGGGGCGGCAAGCTCAAAGATCTCGAGCCGTCCGAGGAAAGCCTGTGGCCGGACAAGCTGGCGGTCGATTTCGAAGACGTGGAGATCGGGATCGCGCGGACCCGCGCCGAATACAAAGACACGACCGAGATCAAGGAGATCGAGCAACTGGCGCTCGACCAGATCGCGGCGGCGCAGCGGTTCATCTATATCGAGAACCAGTATTTTACCTCGCGCAAGATTGCCGATGCCATCATCAAACGCCTTGGCGAGGATGATCCGCCCGAGATCGTCCTTGTTCATCCAAGGAACGCGGAAGGCTGGCTCGAACAGCAGGCAATGGACCACGCGCGGGCCGAACTGGCGCGGGTTATTGAGGAAGCCGATCACAAGGACCGCTTCCAGCTTTATGTCGCATGGACGGGCGAGACCCCGATTTACATCCATGCCAAGCTGATGATCGTGGACGATCGTATCATTCGTATCGGGTCGGCAAACCTCAACAACCGGTCGATGGGCCTCGACAGCGAATGCGATGTCTTCATCGATTGCGAGCGGCCGAACAACAAGGACCGCGATCTTGAAAAGACGATCCGCAAGGTGCGTATTTCGTTGCTCGCGGAGCATTGCGGAGTCGGCGAGGAAGCGATGGACGACCTGGTCGAGACGCTGGGTTCGATGCACGAAGCTATCGAACGGTTCGGTCAGGATGGCGTCCGCCAGTTGCGCCCGTATGAGGTGCCCGAGAAAAACGAAATCGAAGACGCGTTGGCAGGATCCGCAGATCCTCGATCCGGAGAAGCCGGAAGATATGTTCGAACCCTATGCGCATGGCGGATTGTTCCGAGATGGCAGTCGCCTCGGTCGGTTGCGTGACAAGATCAAAAGGAAGAAATGATGGGCAGTGTTGTCGGTCCCGACGAAGACGAATCCGCTGGGAAAGCCGGACGTACCGGAAGAGGTGCAGGACGCGATACGCACGCTGATTCGCTGGACAGGTGACGATCCGGAGCGGGAAGGGCTCCTCGATACGCCCAAACGCGTGGCCCGGGCATGGAAGGAATACTGCCAGGGTTATGCCCATGACCCAGCGATTCACCTGCACCGGGTGTTTGAAGAAGTCGGTGGTTATGATGAAATTGTACTGCTGAAGGATATTCCTTTCCAGAGCCACTGCGAACACCACATGGCGCCGATCATCGGGAAGGCCGCGATTGCCTACCTGCCGACGGACAAGGTAGTCGGCATCTCCAAACTCGCGCGCGTGTTGCACGGCTATGCCCGCCGGCTGCAAATTCAGGAGCGTCTCACTGCCGAAGTTGCCGAATGCATCTGGGATAATCTCCAGCCGCGCGGTGTCGCTGTGGTAATCGACGCCAGCCATGCCTGCATGACCGCCCGCGGCGTTCGGACCCCCGGTGTCTCAATGGTCACCAGCCGGATGATGGGGACGTTTCTTAAAGACCAGCGCAGCCGCAAAGAAGTGCTCAGCCTGATGGGTTATGGCTGAGGCAAACAGCAATCGTCTGGGCTAAGTTTCACTTCGGCTTCGTTATTCCGCTTGCGAGAATGCCGCGCGCGATATCGGCGACTTCCTCGGCTTTCCTGCTGCTTTCTTCTGACGGGTCGGCCCAGACTGCGTAGCGCAGGCCGAGGAACACGTTCATCCCCATGATCGCCCATGCGTGGACTTCCTCGAGGTCGCTGCAAAAATCGCCGCGCTCCGCGCCCGCTTTCAGCCGGTCGTGGATGCGCTTGGCGGTATTCTCGTAATGGAGGCGATAGCTTGCCGGATCGACGAACTCTGCTTCGTCGATGATCCGGTAGATTTCCTTGTGCTCGCGCGCAAAGTCGAGAAACGCGGCGAGGGCAGTGCGCTCGGCATCGAGGGCGCTGAGCTCCGGGTCGAGGCGGCTTGAGGCTGCATCTTTGACGCCGTTGCTGAAATCGCTGACAAGCGCCCGGAAGATCGCATCCTTTGTGTCGAAATAGGTGTAGAAACTGCCCAGTGCGACGCCTGCGCGGCGGGTAATGCCGCTGATCGACGCTTCGTGAAAACCTTTCTGTCCGAATTCGACAGTAGCCGCATCCAGCAGCTTGCGCCGCGTCCTGCGACCACGTTCCGTCGCCGGCTCGAGTGACATTGCCGTGTCTTTGCTGCCCCGTCCCATCCCATTGGCGTAGGGCGAAAATTCGATTTCCACAAGCGAGAACTTGAAAGGTGGTTCAAGTTTCAATATGGCGAAAAGAAAAAGTTCTGGGAGGTACTGATTATGACATTTCGATCCGCCGTTCGCTTAGGCTTGCTGTCCGGTTGTGCGGGGTTCGCGTTGGCCGTGCCTGCGCAAGCACAGGACACCGGGACATCAGCACCCGTTCCGCAGAGTGACCGCGCACCAAGCGCCAATGACAATGTGATTGTCGTGACCGCACGCAGGCGGGAAGAGAGCCTGCAGGATGTCCCGATCGCGGTAACCGCCATTTCCGGCGAAGACCTGTTCAAGACCGGTACGCTCGAACTGACGGAAATCGCTCAGGAGGTTCCCAATCTCACGCTGGAGGTCAGCCGTGGAACGAACACGACGCTGACAGCCTTCATCCGTGGTGTTGGGCAACAGGATCCGGTTGCCGGTTTCGAGGCTGGCGTGGGTCTCTATGTCGACGACGTCTACATCAACCGGCCTCAGGCTGCCGTGCTCGACATCTACGATGTGGAGCGGGTCGAGGTACTGCGCGGGCCGCAAGGCACATTGTACGGCCGCAACACTATTGGCGGCGCAATCAAATACGTCACGGCGCGGCTGCCGGATGAAGTCACAGCCAAGGCGCGGGCTACCTACGGTTCGTACGATCAGGCAGATCTCGTGCTGTCGGCGTCGGCCCCGATCGGCAACAATATCAGGATCGGAGCGAGCGGCGCGCGGCTGAGCCGCGGCGGCTTTGGCGACAATCTGGTCCAGTCCGGCGTCGAGAACTACAACAAGGACGTGTGGGCTGCGCGCGGCACGATCGAGTTCGAGAGCGGACGTCTGTTTGCGCGCCTGTCCGGCGATTATGTGAAGGACGATAGCGATCCGCGTCAGGGCACGCGCCTGATCCCGGGCCTGTTCTCCGGCGCGCCGGTGCTGGACGATGTGTACGACACGCGCGCGGGCCTGGACGTGATCCCGCAGGAGGTCGAGGCCTATGGCGGCGCGCTGAATATCGAATACGAGGTGAGCGATTATCTCACGCTGAAGTCGATCACCGGCTACCGCGAGGACAAATCGACGACGCCGATCGATTTCGACAGCCTACCCGCTGCCGACCTCGATGTTCCGGCGATTTACGAGAACGACCAGTTCAGCCAGGAATTGCAGCTGCTGTATGAAGGCGATCGTTTGAGCGGTGTGCTGGGGGCGTATTACCTCAACGCCAATGCCTTCACGGCGTTCGACGTTGCACTGTTCAACACAGGAACGCTCATCAATTTGCCGGGGCTCAATGCCCAGACCCTTGGCGATGTGGGGACGAAGACGTGGTCGGTGTTCGGCGACTTCACCTATGACTTGTCCGATCAGATCAGCCTCTCGGTCGGTGGGCGTTATACCAACGACAAGCGTACGAGCCGCGTTTTGCGCAACGACGTTCATCGGCGGGTTCTCCGATCTGTTCGGTCCGTCGACCGCGATCCCGATTGCCGTCACCTCCGATTTCAACGGGAGCGAAACGTTCAAGAAGTTCACGCCGCGTGCGTCCATCAGTTACCAGCCGACACCTGATCACAACCTGTATTTCTCCTATGCGCGCGGCTTCAAGGGGGGCGGTTTCGATCCTCGTGGTCAGACCACCGGCGCCCCCGATCTCGATGGCGACGGCGATGTCGATTTCGCTGACCAGTTCGAATTCCTGCGCTTTGCCCCGGAAACCGTCGACAGTTTCGAGCTCGGTTACAAAGCGTCGCTCATGGATAACCGGCTGAACATCGCATTGGCGATTTTCAAAGGCGATTATACGGACGTCCAGATACCGGGATCCGTCGGGATCGACACGGATGGGGACGGGGTGAACGACCAGTTCACCGGTGTCACCTCGAACGCGGGCGATGCCGACGTGAACGGTGTCGAGCTGGAAGCACGTGCGCTGGTCGGGCGCGATTTCGCCGGAGCGGGCAGCTCGTTCAACGTGAACTTCGCGCTCGGTTTGCTCGATGCGCAGTACAATCAGTTCATCGATGCGTTCGGCAATGACGTCGCGGACGAGCGGGTCTTCCAGAATACACCGGAAGTTACCTTCAGTGCCGGTTTCGACCTCGGTCTGCCTATTGGGCCCGGCATGGTCGATCTGATCGGGGGCCTCTCCTTCCGGTCGGACGCCAGCCAGTTCGAAACGCCGAATCCCTTCCTGGATCAGGACGGGTTCGCGCTGGTCAACGCCAGCATCGTATTCACCGACGATGCGGACCGTTTCTCCATCGGCGTTCATGCAAAGAACCTGCTCGACAAGCGCTATATCGTGTCGGGCTACAATTTCGTCGCTGGCGGAACGAATGGTGCGCCGTTCACGCCGACACTCGGGCTGGAGGGCACGCTCACCGGATTTTACGGCGACCCGCGCAGGGTTTTCGTGACCGGCGAAGTCCGCTTCTGATCCGGTCGAAAGCGAACCCACAAAAAAGGGGCGCCTTCGCGGGCGCCCCTTTTCGTATCGGATAGGTGCTTGAGGCTTACAGCTGGCCGAGCATATATTCGGCGCTGCTGACCGAGAAATCGCCCGGCGCTTCGACGTTCAGCTCTACGACCTTGCCGTCGTCCACAATCATCGAATAGCGCTGGCTGCGTTCGCCAAGGCCGAAACCGCTGCCATCCATCGTCAGGCCGAGAGCCTGTGCGAAATCGCCATTGCCGTCGGCCAGCATGGTGATCTCGGGGCTGCCAGCCGCCTTTTGCCATGCGTCCATCACGAACGGATCGTTGACCGACGTGCAGGCAATTTCGTCGACGCCCTTGGCGCGCAGTTCATCTGCCTTCTCGACATAGCCGGGGAGATGCTTGGCAGAGCAGGTCGGGGTGAAGGCGCCCGGGACTGCGAACAGCGCAACCTTGCGGCCAGCGAAAAAGTCCTTGGCCTGAACCTGTTCTGGCCCCGCTTCGGTCGCTTTCACCAGTTTTGCGTCGGGGAGGGTATCGCCTTTGGAAATCGTCATGCTCAGGGCATCCTTATTGTGTTGCCGGGAATATCTGTCCCTCCACATAGGCTGCAGGATGCCGCTTGCAAGCTGCGGTGGCCGGGCGGGTGAAAGGTAGAAGGCGGATGGCGCACCGTCGGCCCCTGCGAAGATTGCCGTGCGGGCAACATTCTAACGCCGGCCGGGCTGGGCCGTAAGGAAAATACAGCCACGGTGTCGCCCGCGCATTTGGCCATATAAAGATATCTTTATATTTGCCCTCTTGCCGGGCGCTCGCTAAAGCGAAGTCAACCTTTTGCGGCCTTCGCCCCGGCGCTGGCTGCCCAAATCCCAAGGAGCGTTTCATGGCTACTGTCGCCAAAGACAAAGACTACATCATCAAGGATATCAGCCTCGCCCAGTACGGCCGCGACGAGATCGACATCGCCGAAACCGAAATGCCGGGCCTGATGGCACTGCGCGAGGAATATGGCGACAGCGAAGCCGCTGAAGGGCGCACGCGTCACCGGTTCGCTGCACATGACCATCCAGACCGCTGTTCTGATCGAAACGCTGGTCGCATTGGGCGCAGAAGTCCGCTGGGCGACCTGCAACATCTTCTCCACCCAGGACCACGCGGCTGCGGCAATTGCCGATCAGGGCATTCCGGTTTTCGCCATCAAGGGTGAAACCCTCGCCGATTACTGGGACTATGTCGGCCGCATTTTCGACTGGGCGACCGAAGACGATGCCGACCTGACGGCGAACATGATCCTCGACGATGGCGGCGATGCCACCATGTTCGCCCTGTGGGGTGCGCGTCTGGAAGCGGGCGAAGACAATGCCCGAGCCGCAGAATGCCGAAGAAATCGAGATGCAAAAGGCGCTGAAGACATTCGTCGCGGAGCGTCCGGGCTACCTCACCAAGAGCGTCAAGAACATCAAGGGCGTGTCCGAGGAAACGACCACGGGCGTCATGCGCCTTTACCAGATTGCCAAGCAGGGCAAGCTGCCGTTCCCGGCCATCAACGTGAACGACAGCGTGACCAAGTCGAAATTCGACAACCTCTACGGCTGTAAGGAATCGCTGGTCGACGCCATCCGCCGCGCCACCGACGTGATGCTGGCCGGCAAGGTCGCCTGCGTCGCCGGTTACGGCGATGTCGGAAAGGGTTCGGCTGCTTCGCTCCGCGATGGCGGCGCCCGCGTGATGGTCACCGAAATCGATCCCATCTGCGCCCTTCAGGCCGCAATGGACGGCTTCGAAGTCGTGACGATGGAAGAAGGCGTGAAGCGCGCCGATATCTTCTGCACCGCGACCGGCAACGAAGACGTGATCACGGCCGAGCACATGAAGTCGATGAAGAACATGGCCATCGTGTGCAATATCGGTCACTTCGACAGCGAGATCCAGATTTCCGCGCTCGACAATTACGACTGGAAAGAAATCAAGGAAGGCACCGATCTCGTGACCTTCCCCGACGGCAAAAGCCTGCTGATCCTCGCGAAGGGCCGTCTGGTAAATCTGGGTTGCGGCACCGGCCACCCCAGCTTCGTGATGAGCGCCAGCTTCACCAACCAGACGCTTGCCCAGATCGAGCTGTTCAAGAACACGGACCAGTACAAGAACGACGTCTACGTCCTGCCCAAGCATCTGGACGAGAAGGTCGCTGCACTGCACCTCGAAAAGCTGGGCGTCATGCTCACGCAGCTTTCGAACAAGCAGGCCGACTATATCGGTGTGCCGCAGGATGGACCGTTCAAACCGGATCATTATCGCTACTGATTTTGCGGTTCGCCCGTTAAAGAGAAGCCCCGCTCGCCGCCTTCACGCAAGGCCTGCGGGGGTTTTTCGTTTCAGCAGGCGTTGCATCCGCTCGCCTGCCCGCATAGCTGGAAGCTCATGGAATTATCGCTCCACCGCACTGGTTTTTCTCGCGCTGCTTCTTGCGGCGTGGACGGCTGCGGCTGCAGGCCTGCTGATCGCCGCAGGGTCGCCGAAACCGGGAGGCCGAGGCAAGCCGTCATGCCGCACGGCGACTGGCGCGGATGATCGACGAGGCGCCGGCCATACCGCTGCTGGTCCGCAGCGATGGCCGGATAGAGGGATCGGCGCGGCTCGCGCACTGGCTCGGTCTGCCCGAAATGCCCGAATATCTGAGCGAGCTGCACCGCGACGAGGAAACCGGCCTTTCCGAAGATCAGCTGGCCGAACTGACAGGCCATGTGCGCCGCGCCCAGAAAACAGCAGCGCCGTTCCGTATGGAGCTGAGCGTGCCGGGCTCGCAGCGCAGTCTGGCCCTTCGCGGCAGTCTGGCCGATGCGCAGATTTCGCCGGGCGGCGCGGCGATCGTCTGGGTATTCGATTTCAGTGAAAGCGAAACCGAACTTGCTCGCATGCGCGAGGAGACCAGCCGCGCCAAAGGTGATTTTGCTGCCCTTGTGAACCTGATCGAAGCGGCCCCGATGCCGATGTGGTTCCGCGGCAAGGACACCAAGCTCAGACTGGTCAATGCGTCCTATGTTGAAGCGGTCGATGGCGGGAGCGCGGACGAAGTGATCGCCAGCCAGATCGAACTGGTCGAGGCGGTGGATGGTCTCACCGCAGCGCAAATCGCCGGACAGGCCGCGCAGCAATCGCAGCCGATCGAGCGGATCGTCCAGGCGACAATCGACGGTGAACGCCGTGCGCTCAGGATCAGCGATCTGCCGGTTCAGGGCGAAGGTATTGCAGGCTATGCCGTCGATATCGAGGACATGGAGCAACAGGCGCGCGGTCACCGGGCCTATTCCGAAGCGCAGCGTTCCATGCTCGACAGATTATCCGTCGGTGTGGCGCAGTTCGACGGGGCACGGAAACTGGCATTTGCCAACCAGCCATTCCGCCGGATTTTCGCCATACGCCCGGGAAGCGGCGCGCAAGGCATGGCTTTCGAACGCTGGCTGAGCGAAGCCCGCGACGAAGGGCGGACGCCCGAAGTGCGCGATTTCCCGGCCTGGCGGGCAGAGCACGGCAATTGGTTCTCCGGGGGCGAGACACAGGAAGAGAACTGGCCGCTTGCCGACGGGACGCATCTCTCCATCATCGCGCAGCCAATGCCGGATGGCGGACTGATGCTGATTGCAGAGGACAAGACGGAACAGCTCGCTCTATCTGCCACCCGCGACACGATGCTCCGGCACACGTACCGCCACCTTCGACAGCCTGTTCGAAGCGCTGGCGGTGTTCTCGCCCGATGGGAAGCTGCAGGTCTGGAACCGCACTTTCGCTTCGACCTGGGGCGTGGAGGAAGAGCTGCTGGACACGCATCCGGGCGCGGATGTGCTGATCGAGGCTATAGGCCCGAGCCTGTCGCGTCCGCCACGCGCCAAAATTATCGGCGAGACGATCCGCTCGGCGACGCTGGACCGGAAAGAGAAGGCAGGGCGTGTCGCGATGGCCGATGGCCGTACGCTGGAATTTGCAGGCGTACCGCTCCCTGATGGAAACGGATTGCTGACAGCGCTCGATGTGACGGCGAACGAGCAGGCGGAAACGGCCCTTCGCGAGCGCAATCAGGCGCTGGAGGCTGCCGATCAGGTAAAGACGCGTTTCCTCGCGAATATGTCCTACGAATTCCGCACACCGCTTACGTCGATTGGCGGATTCGCGGAGCTGCTGGATAGCGGCATTGCGGGCGATCTGTCGCCGCAAGGGCGCGAATATACGCAGGCGATCATCGAATTCGGTCGGCAGGCTGACCGAGCAGGTCGAAAACGTTCTCGACCTGTCGCAGGGCGAGGCAGGGCTCTTGCCGATTTCCAAGCAGAAGCTGGAATTGCAGCGGTTTGTCACCGGCATCGTTCGCGAGCGCGAGCAGGCGATCCTCGACAAGGGTTTGTCGCTCGATTTGCGCGGTAGCCAGACGGCGAAGCTCGAAGCCGATCCGCGCCAACTGGGCAGGGCGGTCGGGCAATCTGCTCGACAACGCGATCGAGGCGACACCCAAGGGCGGGAAGCTGCTGGTCGATCTGTCGCGCAAGAAGGACGGTGTCCGGATTGTCGTGTCGGACAATGGCCGCGGTATGACGGCCGAAGAATTGTCTCGCGCCATGGACGGCCTGCGCCCGTCTTCCGATGGTGAGGGCCTCGAGCGCAGGCAGGGTCTGGGCATTCCCCTGGCGCGCCAGCTTGTCGAATTGCATGGCGGTTCGCTCGAAATACAGTCGAAGCGCGGCGTTGGCACGACGGCGCTTATCCACCTGCCATGACAATCGACCTGCCGAACCTCGCCGCGATGGATGCGCTGGGTGCGCGGATCGCGAAACGACTGAAGGCAGGGGACGTCGTGGCGCTGGACAGGCGGGCTCGGGAGCCGGCAAGACCACGCTGGCGCGCGCTATCCTGCTCTCGCTCGGGCACGAAGGCGAGGTGCCATCCCCGACCTTCACGATTTTGCAGGAATACGACACGATCCAGCCCGCCCGTGGTACATGCCGATTTCTACCGGCTCGAAAGTCCGCAGGAAGTCGAAGAGCTTGGTCTGGAGGAATATCGCCGACGGAGCAGCTCTGCTGGCGGAATGGCCCGATCACGCAGGCGATTTCGACCACGAGCCTGGATGCATTTCGATAATGCTGGAAAGTGTTGGCGAAGGGCGCGTCGCGACTATTGAACTTGGACGGGATTGGGTAGAGCGCTTCGCATGAGTGAATTGCCAGACGGTATTACAGAATTTCTGGGGAGCGCGGGCTGGGCCGGGGCTGATATAGCCCCGCTGGCGGGCGATGCCTCGTTCCGCCGCTATTTCCGGCTGCGAAATGGCGATGCCAGGGCGATGCTGATGTACGCGCCTCCGCCGGAAGAAGATCCCGCGCCGTTTCTGCACGTCGCGAAATGGCTGTCGCGAGAACGACCAGCGCGGGCCCCAGATCATGGCGGAAGATGCCGCTGCCGGATGGGTTCTGACCGAAGATTTCGGCGACGACCGCATGCGCGATTGGCTCGATGACAATCCTGCAGGCGAAACCGGAGCATACGCGGCTGCGATCGACGCACTGGTGCATCTCCACAAACGCCCCGCAGGCCCCTTCGCGCCCTATGACATGCCGACATATCTGCGCGAGGCGCGGCTGTTTACCGAATGGTTCTGCCCCGCCGCTGGACTGGATGTCGACGCCCAAGGCTTCGATGCAGCCTGGGAAACGGCGCTTGCACCGATGATGGGGCGTCAGTCGCCGGGAGTGACCGTTCTGCGCGACTATCATGCCGAAAACATCATGCTGCTCGAACCCGGTGCAGACGGGACAGGCGCACAGGGCCTGATCGATTTTCAGGACGCTCTGGTGGGCCATCCGGCCTACGATCTGGTCTCGCTTGTTGCAGGATGCCCGCCGTGAAGTGTCGCGGGAACTCGAAGCGCAAATGCTGGACCGCTATCTAGAGCGCCGTCGACGCGGACGAGCATTTTGCGGGCGATTATGCCCGTCTCGGCGCGCAGCGTAACGCGAAGATAGTCGGAATTTTCACCCGTCTGCACCGGCGCGACGGCAAAGCCCGCTATCTGGATTTTATTCCGCGCGTCTGGAAAGCCATGGAGCGCGATCTGGCCCATCCTGAGCTTGCCCCCGTCGCGCGCTGGTTCGATGCCAATATCCCGGCCTCCGTCCGTGAGAATCATGGCGGCACACTGGCATGAGCAAGCTGGTCAGCGATACGGCGATGGTGATGGCTGCCGGCATGGGCAAGCGGATGCGGCCCCTGACGGCGAGCCAGCCCAAACCGCTGGTGCGTGTCGCGGGCAAACCGCTCATCGATCACACGCTCGACCGGCTCGGCGCTGCCGGTGTCGGGAAAGCTGTCGTCAACGTCCATTATCTCGCGGATGCGCTGGAAGCGCATCTGCGTGAACGCTCCTGCCCGGCTGTGACGATCTCGGACGAGCGCGATCAGCTGCTCGAAACAGGTGGAGGAATGGTCAAGGCACAAGGGTTGCTGCCCGATCCGTTTTTCTGCCTGAACTCCGACAATATCTGGCTGGACGGGCCGCAGGACGCTTTTGCCGATCTGTCGCAGCGCTGGGATCCGGCAATCATGGATGCGCTGCTGCTGGTCGTGCCGCACGCGCGCGCAGTCAACTTCAACGGGCTGGGCGATTTCCACCTAAGCCCCGAAGGTCGGATCGCCAGACGAAAGGCGGACCGGATCGCACCGTTTATCTACACCGGGATCCAGATCGTCTCGCACCGGCTTCTGCGCGAAAGCAGTGTCGAGAAATTCTCCACCAACATCCTGTGGAATCGCGCGCTGGAGGAGGGCCGCCTGTTCGGCGTTCCATTTACAGGGACATGGTTCGAAGTAGGCACGCCCGATTCCATAAGACCGACCGAGGATGCCTTGCAGCGTGGCTGATCGGAGCCCGCCGGAGATATACTCGATCGCCGCCCATCGCGGTTTTGCCGATGCGCTGGTTGCAGGACTCCTGCCGCGATACGCGCAGGACGATTTCGGATTGGCACGGCTGACGCTGCTCTTGCCGAGTTCGCGTGCCGCGCGGACTGTGACAGAGGCGTTCATTCGCTTGCTGGGGCAAGAGGGCAAGTCCGGGATGCTTCTGCCGCGCATGGCGGTTGTCGGCGATCTCGATCTCGACGACACGCTGGGACCGCTGCTCGATCCGCTGGACCTGCCGGATATCCCGCCCGCCATCGACCCGGTCCAGCGCCTGTTCGTGCTGGCCGATATCGTGCGTGCGGAGATGGGCCGGGATGCTCCGCCTGCGCCTGCCCTTATCAAGCTGGCGCGCGATTTCGGCCAGACGATGGACCGGCTTCTGGTGGAAGAAGTCACGCCTGACGAATTGCTGTCGGACCGCGTCCTGACACTGTTCGGCGATCTTGCGGGGCACTGGCAGAAAAGCCTTCACCGCTTCGCGATCGTCCAGCAGAAATGGCTCGCCGAGCTGGAAAAACGCGGAGCCGTCGATGCCGGTACGCGGCGCAACCTGCTGTTCGATGCGGCAGCCAGGGCGTGGCGCAGCGATCCTCCGGCTTCGCCGATTGTCGCCGCCGGGATCACCAGTGCCTCGCCGTCGCTTGCGCGTCTGCTGAAGGTTGTCAGCGAATTGCCGCAAGGCGCCGTGATCCTCCCCGATCTCGACCTCACGATGGACGATGAGGTGTGGGAAGAACTGGGCAGGGCAGGCGCGCGTCCGGCGCCGGGCGACGCGCCGTTTGCGAAGGGTGATGCAGTCACCCATCCGCAATATCATTTGAAATTGTTGCTCAACCGGATGGGTATTGCGCGCGGCGAAGTGCGCCAGTGGCACCGCAAGGGCATGACCGCTGCTTCGCCGGAACGGACCCATGCCATCGGCGCGCTGTTCCTTCCGCCGGAAGCCAGCACGCGGTGGGTCGATCTGCCTGCCGACAAGCGGCGTTTGTCGGGCGTCCGGCTGATGGAAACGGCATCGCCGGAAGCCGAGGCGCAGGCGGTGGCCTTGCTCGCGCGCGAGGCGCTGGAAACACCCGAAAGGCGCGTTGCCATCGTCACGCCCGATCGCGGCCTTGCGCGCCGCGTCGTGCAGCATTTGCGCCGATGGAATATCGAAGCGGACGACAGCGCCGGCCGTCCTCTCTCGCAGACGCCTGCGGGACGTATGCTGCTGCTTCTGGCCGAAGTCATTGCCGAGGCCGCTGCCCCGGTTCCGCTCGTGGCGCTGCTTGGCCATCCGCTGGTCAGGCGCGGCGAAGCACGCCGCGATCATTTGCGGTCCTTGCGAATGTTCGACAAGCGGCTGCGCGGGCCGAGGCAGGCGCCGGGTCTGGACCCGCTGGATCCGATCGCGGCCAAGGCCGGCGTGGCGGAATGGTGGAGCGGGATCAGGCCTGCTCTTGAACCCCTGGTCCAGGCTGCGGAGCTGGCACCTCTTTCGGACAGCCTCGATCTCCTGGTGACCGCTGGTGAAGCGCTGTGCGGCGAGGAATTGTGGGCGCAGGAAGACGGGCGCGCACTGTCGTCCTTCATCGAGGAATGGCGGTTGTGGTCGCGTGAAACGGGCTTTGCGCTCGATCCGCGCGATCTTCACACCGTGCTGCTCGATGCTCTGGGCGAGATCGCCGTGCGGCCACCCTATGGCGGCCATCCGCGCATTGCCGTTTACGGCCTGCTTGAAGCACGCATGAGCAGGGCCGATCTCGTCATCTGTGCCGGACTGAACGAAGGCGTCTGGCCTGCACGCGACCGGGGCCGAGCCGTTGCTTGCTCCGGCGGTCCTTCGTGCGTTCGGGCGTCCCTGCCGCGGAATTCCGCATCGGACTTTCGGCACACGATCTGGCTGGCGCTCTTGGCGCGCCCGAAGTCGTCCTCAGCCGCTCGCAGCGCGATGCCGATGGTCCGGCGATTGCGTCGCGCTTCTGGCTGAGGGTGAAGGCTCTCTTGGGCGGGGATCTGGGCGCCTCGCATGAGGAAACGGATATCCCCCGCATCGGGACCGCTCTCGACACTCCAGCCGAAATAATCCCTTCGCCGCAGCCTAAGCCAATGCCGTCCGGTGCGCAGAGAAAGGTTCCTGTATCGGTCACCGCGCTCGATCGCCTGCGATCGGACCCTTACCAGTTCTATGCAAGCCACATCATGGCCCTGCGCGACTGGGACGCACTGGATGCCGAACCGACGCCAGCTTGGCAGGGTGAACTGGCGCATGACATTCTGGAACGCTGGCACAAGGGCGAGGGCGAGATGCACACGCTCGCGAAAGAGCGGCTCGAGGAGATGAACGCCCATCCGCTGACGCGCCATCTGTGGGAGCCGCGGCTGCTCCGTGCGCTCGACTGGGTCGAGTCGACGCTGGATGCCGATCTGGAGCGCGAGCCTGTCCTGTTCGAAAAGCGCGGCGAGATTACCCATCGCGGTGTCTCCATCAACGGCCGGATAGACCGGCTAGACAAGCTTGCGGACGGGACTTTCGCCGTCGTCGATTACAAGACGGGGAGGCCGCCATCGGGATCGCAGGTGGAGGCAGGCTATGCTCTCCAGCTTGGAACACTCGGCATTATGCTGGAAAAAGGCGGGTTTTCCGGCTTCGAAGGCACGGCAGGAGCGTTCGAATACTGGTCTCTGGGAAAGTCGAACACGAGCGAGACGGGCTTCGGATACATCGAGACGCCTTTGAAAATCGGCCGAAAGCATAGCGGGATAGAGCCGGAAGAATTCCTGCCCAAATCGCTGTCCTTTCTCGACAAGGCGCTGGACGACTACATTCTCGGCAATGCGCCGTTTACCGCGCGGCTCAACCCCGATGCGAAGGGCTATGACACGTATGACCAGCTGATGCGTCTCGAAGAATGGCTGGGCCGCGATACGGCAGGGGAGACGCCATGAGCGGGGAAGTCTACGCCCTTAAAGGCGCACAGGCCGATGCGGTAAATCCCGGCGACAGCGTCTGGCTTTCCGCCAGCGCAGGGACGGGCAAGACGCAGGTTCTGTCTGCGCGGGTTTTGCGGCTTCTTTTGCAAGAGGATTGCCGTCCCGAGACCTTGCTGTGCTTGACTTTCACCAAAGCCGGTGCCGCCGAAATGGCAACCCGCGTCAACGATGTGCTGGCCCGCTGGGTCAGGCTGGACGAGGTGAAGCTCGCTGGTGAACTCAGCGATATCGGCGCGCCGACCGACAAGGCGACCCTGCAGCGTGCGCGCACCCTCTTTGCGCAGGTTCTCGATTGTCCCGGCGGCGGCCTCAGGATCGACACGATCCATGCATTCTCGCAATATCTCCTCGCGGCCTTTCCGGAGGAAGCGGACCTGCTGCCCGGCACGCGCGCGATGGAAGACCGCGACCGCGTCCTGCTCTCGCGCGAGGTCCTGACGCGGGTCATCACGGCCGGCAGCGAGGCGGACCGCGACGCGCTGGCCGATCTCAGCGTCAGGCTCGGCCCCGATGGTGCCTTGTCGTGGCTGATGCAGTGCGCGGGCGCGCGCAGCGCGTGGTTCGGCCCGGCGGCATGGCAGCCACCGATGCGAGGCCGATTGCTGCAATTGTTCGGGCTGCCGGCGGATCTGGACGAGGATGGGATCGCGCAGTTGTGCAGTGACGACGCGTTCGATGTCGCGTCACTGCGCCGCTGCCGCGCAACGCTGGCCGATTGGGATACCAAGACCGGGCAGGAGGCAACACAATTCATCGATAGCTGGCTCTCCGCAGGTGCATTGGAGCGTTACCGTTCGCTCGATGGTTTTGCCGGCACATTGTTCACGATGACAGGCACGCCCAAGGGCCTGACCAACATCCTGAAGCGCGATCCCGACTACGCCGATCCGGTCGAGCGCGTGCGTGAAAACCTTGCTGCAATCGAGCAACAGGCACGGCTTCTGGCCTTGGCCGAATGGCTTGCTCCGGCGCTCACTCTGGGGCGCTCGTTTGCCCTGGCATGGGACGAGGCGAAGACGCGCGAGGGGCTGATCGATTTCGACGACCAGATCCGCCGCGCGGCAGAGCTCTTGTCGGACAAGGATATGGCGGGCTGGATCCGCTACAAGCTGGACCGGCAGTTCGATCATATCCTGGTCGACGAAGCGCAGGATACCAATGCGGCACAGTGGTCGATCATCGATGCGCTGACAGAGGATTTCTTCACCGGCATAGGCCAGCGCGACGACAAGCTGCGGACGATCTTCGTGGTCGGCGATTACAAGCAGGCAATTTTCAGGTTTCAGGGGACCAGCCCCGAAAACTTCGCAGCCGCCAAACAGGCATACGCAAAACGCATTTCCGAAGCGGCAGCAGCGGCGCGTGAATTTGCGCGCGAAGGACGCAGCGCACCGCCGCTGGCCTTGCGCGAACTGCAGGACCTCGATCTGGACCGCAGTTTCCGCACGACGCAGCCCGTTCTCGATTTTGTCGACGAGGCCGTCGCGGCAATCGGGTGGGAACAGCTTGGCCTGAAGGAACCGCCCAGCAAGCACGAGGGCGCGCAGCAGGCGGGCTATGTCGAGCTGTGGCGTCCGGTGGCGGCGAAGGACGAGGACCGCGAGGACGCGGAGCAGGAACACGACGACAGCTGGCTGCCGGGCGCGGAACGGCGCATGGCGGACAGGATCGCGGCGCAGGTTCGCAAATGGCTCGACGAGGGCCACCCGCTGGCGAAAGGCGAACCGCGCATGGCGGGGCCGGGCGACATTATGGTGCTCGTCCGCAAGCGCAAGGAATTGGCAGGTCTGATCGTCGCGCGCCTGCATGCAGCCGGCGTACCGGTGGCGGGTGTGGACCGGCTGAGGCTGGGCGCACCGCTGGCGGTCAAGGATCTGGTCGCGGCGCTGCGTTTCGGCGTGAACCCGCTCGACGATCTGAACCTTGCCCATGTGCTCGTCTCCCCGCTTGGCGGGTGGTCGCAGGATGATCTGCTGGAGCACGGCTATCGCCCGCGCGGCGTCGCCTTGTGGGATCATCTGAGGCGGTCCGATGCGCCTTTCGTGACGCAAACCGTGGCGCGCCTTCGCGATCTTCTGGCGCAGATCGATTTCGAACCGCCCGAGGCGCTTCTGCACTGGATGCTTGCGGGACCATGGCAGGGGCGCCGCAAGCTCGTCGGCAGGCTCGGTAACGAGGCGAACGACCCGATAGATGAACTGGTCAACGCGGCGTTCGCCTACTCCGCTTCGCACGTGGCAAGCATCGCCGGCTTCCTCCAATGGTTCGATGCGGGCGAGGGAGAGGTAAAGCGCGAGGCCGGTGGCAGCGACGGGCTGGTGCGCGTCATGACGGTCCACGGATCGAAGGGTTTGCAGGCCCCCATCGTGATCCTGGCCGATGCCACAGGCAATCCGCATACCTCGCGCAATTCAGGCCTGTCGCTGGGAGAAGGCGAGGAGAACGCCGCCGCGCTGCCGCTGCCGCCGATCGGAAGCAAGGATCGCCTCGGCCCTCTGGCCGAAGAGGAGGAGCGCCGGAAGAAAGAGGAACTGGAGGAGCATTGGCGCCTGCTTTACGTCGCCATGACGCGGGCCGAAGAGGCGCTCTATGTCGGCGGGGCTCTGGGTCTTCGCGAGGAGGTTCCGAACGAAGACAGCTGGTATGCACGGCTTGAGCCACTGGTCGACGACACGTTTTACGAGGATGCCATCTGGGGCGCGAGTGCCGGATACGGGATGATGCCCGAGGTGCCGTTTACGGCAGGCGATGTGGCGGGCGCGGCGACCGACCGGCCGGTCGTTCCCGCATGGGCGACGCGCCCCATCGGTCCTGAACCGCGCCCACCGCGCCCGCTTGCGCCTTCAGATGCAGGCGAGGACCGCGGGGCCGATCCTCCATTGCCAGCGGACATTGCCGCTCAGGCTGCGCGCCGGGGGACCGTCATCCACGGGCTGCTGGAGCGGCTTGCCGGATGTCGCAACGCGACAAGCGTCATCAGGCTGGTTCGCGCTGGCTGGAACGGCAGGCCGGCGACTTCGATGATGCGGCACGTGAAGAGATGCTCGGCGCTGCATTGGGCGTGCTGGACGATCCGACATTTGCTGCGCTTTTCACGCCTGAATCCCTGGCAGAAGTGCCGCTTGCGGCGATCGTGGGCGGGCAGGTCGTGAACGGAACGGCCGATCGCCTGCTGGTGACGCCCGAGCGCATTCTGGTGGTCGATTACAAGACCGCTCGCCGTCCGCCTGGAAAACTTGCCGATATTCCGGCCTCGATCCTCTCGCAGATGGCGGCCTATGTCGCGGTGCTGGAAACGATTTATCCCGGCAGGCCGGTCGAAGCCGGCGTGCTCTATACCCAGACGCCGCAATTGTTCGTCCTGGACGAGGCGATTCTTGCGCCGCACAAAGCGGCGTTGCAGGACGCGCAGGAAAGGTTTGTCACCAGAAGCGTTGATGAGACGAATGCACCGCCTAGGTAGCAGATAACACGAATTGGAGAATCCTCATGGCCACCACCGCTGTAACCGACGCAAGTTTCAAGTCCGACGTCCTCGATAGCGAGACGCCAGTGCTGGTCGACTTCTGGGCCGAATGGTGCGGCCCCTGCAAGATGATCGGCCCGTCGCTCGAAGAAATCAGCGACGAGCTGGGCGACAAGATCAAGATCACCAAGATGGACATCATGGAAAACACCGACACACCCAGCAAGCTGGGCGTGCGCGGCATTCCGTATCTTGCGCTCTACAAAGGCGGCGAGAAGATTGCCGAAATGACCGGCGCTGCGCCCAAGAGCCAGCTCAAGTCATGGATCGAAGAGCAGCTCTGAGGCGTTAGCCGGCGTTTTCGCGCAAGAGTGCGACAAACGCCTCCCAGATGTGTGGTGACGAGGCGCCGACGAGACCCGGTCTTTCTTCGGGCGTGTCCGCCTCGTCCACCCGGTATGCCGAACCGTCCCCGCGCGCGGCTTTTCCCCCTGCTTCGTTCAGAAACAAGACGCCTGCGGCATGGTCCCAGGGCAATGTCCGTTTGAAGCGTGGAAACATCGTTTTCGCCCAGCGCAAGACGCGGGTACTGCTCGGCAGCGCAGCGCGGAATGTCGACAAGCGTGTAATGCGGCGCGATTTTTTGCCGGACCATCTCCTGCTGCTCGGGCGTCAGGAACATCATCGAGATGGCGGCAACCGGCCGGTCCCTGCTTGGCAGGGGTCGCGGAAATTTTCTCGCCATTCACGAGCGCGCCTTCACCGGCATGCGCACTGCAAAGCCGGCCGGTCAGGCAGTCGAGGATCCACCCCGATGTACACTGTCCGCCCTCGCTGCGCGCGATGATAATGCCGAAGGGTGGTTGCCCGTGGGCGAAATTATGCGTGCCGTCGATAGGATCGATGATCCAGCAATCGCCGGACAGGGCCTGCAAGATTTCAGGGTCAGCATGGACCGCTTCTTCCCCGACGATGGCTGGTCCGCCGTCGATTGCAGCAAGTCCCTCGGAGAGCAATTCCTCGGCCTCGCGGTCGGCAATTGTGACCAGATCGTCCGCCGCCTTCTCGATGATCTCGCCTGCCGCGAGGTTCTGGTAGCGAGGAAGGATAACCTTTTGCGTGACGTCCCGCATCAGGGCCTCGACGGCTGCGTCGAGTGTACTCACGAGCGGTAGTCCGCGTTGATCGCGATGTATCCGTTCGTCAGATCGCAAGTCCAGACCGTGGCCCGTCCGGTGCCGATGCCGAGATCGATTTCGATCGTGATGTCCTCGCCCTTCAGATGCTCTGCCAAAGGGGCTTCGTCGAAGTCGGTTATGGGTTGGCCATCGCGGGCCGCCCAATGTCCGCCGAAGCCGATGGAAAGCTTGTCACGGTCGGCAGGTTCTCCCGCCTTGCCGACGGCCATCACGACCCGGCCCCAATTGGCGTCCTGTCCCGCAATGGCTGTTTTGACGAGTGGCGAGTTGGCCACCGAGAGCCCGATCTTTCGTGCGCTGTCGTCGTCAGCTGCGCCGTTCACGGTAATCTCGATGAATTTGCTGGCGCCTTCGCCGTCACGCACGACCAGCTGGGCCAGTTCACGGCACACGGCATCCAGTGCAGCAACAAAGGCGTCGGCGCCCTCGTCGTCATAGGATGCAATCGGCGGGTTGCCCGCCTTGCCGGTGGCAAACACCAGCACGGTGTCGCTGGTCGACGTGTCGCCATCGACGGTGATGCACGAATAGGTGCGCGCGTTGATCGTCTCGAGAGCTTGCTGGAGAAAGGCCGGCTCGATTGCTGCATCGGTAAAGATATAGCCGAGCATCGTGGCCATATCGGGCGCGATCATGCCGCTGCCCTTGATAATGCCGCAAAGTTCCACCCGGGTTTCGCCGATCATCGCTGCGGCGTGAGCGCCCTTGGCAAATGTATCGGTCGTGCGAGATCGCCTTCGCCGCATCTTCCCAGCTGCACGGCATCGGCCGCGAATACCTCGCTCAGTCCGGCGTCGGCTACATCGATGGGCAGGGGAACGCCGATGACGCCTGTCGAGGACACGAAAACGTGCTGCGGATCGCAGCCGAGATGATCGGCCGACCTTGCCGATGATGCGCTCCACCGCCTCGCGCCCGCGATATCCGGTGAAGGCATTGGAATTGCCGGCATTCACGATCAGAGCCCGCGCGGCCCCTTGGCCAATCTGGGCGCGGCCAAGTTCGACTTCGCTCGAGGCACAGGCACTTTGCGTGAAGACGCCTGCAACTGCCGTGCCCTCGGCCAGCTCGACATAGGTCAGGTCGGCCCTGTCCCAGTCCTTGTAGCCTGCGCGCACCGTGCGCAGCGTGACGCCGCGAATGGCGGGCATGTCGGGGAACGGTCGGGCGAGCGGTGAAGGGGTCAGGTCCATTATTCGGCCCGATTATGCCAGCGCCGCGCAAGTTTCCAGAGCGGAAGATGCAAGGTACATGGACTTGCAACCTTTCCATGCCTATCTGGACCGCATCATGTTGCGCCGTTTTCTGACCCTGCTTGCCATGCTGACCGGCTTTGCCGTTATCGGTGCGCCTGTGCAGGCTCAGCCGACGCAGGAAGCAGCCGCAGCGTGCGAAGCGTTCGAATTGGTCGCTTTGCCAGATGCTTCGGATCTGCACGCTCAGCAGGCCGCGCCCGTCCGGATCAGTTCGGCCGTCGCAATCGTACCGGTAACAGATGCCGTCGAGAGCCCGCGTCTCGCGCCGCCTGTGCAGCTACGGATCGACCGCTCGCACGAATAGAGCAGGTCTTCGCTCTTTGCAGCGATACCCGCGCGCTCGGCCAAGAGTGCGCATCATCACCAGATCATCCAGAATTACACGCCAGGTAGGCCCGAAATGTTTCAGAATCTCGCGAAGTCGCTCTTCGGCTCGTCCAACGACCGCTATGTCAAATCGCTCGGCAAGACCGTCAATCAGATCAATGCGCTGGAGGACGATGTAAAGGCGCTCAGCGATGCCGAATCTGCAGGCCCAGACGGACAAGTTCCGCGGCCTTCTGGCCGACGGCAAGACGCTCGACGATATCCTTCCCGAAGCGTTCGCCACAATTCGCGAAGCATCCATGCGCGTGCTCGGCATGCGTCACTTCGACGTGCAGATGATCGGCGGTATCGTCCTTCATCGCGGCGAAATTGCCGAAATGCGGACGGGTGAAGGCAAGACGCTTGTCGCGACGCTCGCCACCTATCTCAATGCGATCGAAGGCAAGGGCGTCCACGTCGTCACCGTGAACGATTATCTTGCCCGACGCGATGCCGAGTGGATGGGCCAGCTTTACACGTGGATGGGTCTGACGGTCGGCGTGATCGTGCCGAACATCCCCGAACCCGATCGCCGCGCGGCCTACGAAGCGGACATCACCTACGGCACGAACAACGAATTCGGCTTCGATTATCTGCGCGATAACATGAAGCATGATCGCGGCCAGATGGTCCACAGACCCTTCAACTTCGCGATCGTCGATGAAGTCGATTCCATCCTGATCGACGAAGCGCGTACACCGCTGATCATCTCCGGTCCGACCGAGGACAAGACCGATATGTATGTCACGATCGACGAGATCGTGAAGAAGATCGATCCCGAGTGGTACGAGGCCGACGAGAAGACCAAGAACATCAGCTGGACCGAAGATGGCGCGGAAGCCATCGAGCAGTTGCTGGCGGACAGCGGCGTTCTGGCGACCGACAATCTCTACGATGTCGAAAACACGATGGTCGTCCATCACCTCGATCAGGCGCTCAAGGCGAACATCATGTTCAAGCTGGACACCGACTACATCGTGAAAGACGGCAAGGTCGTCATCATCGACGAGTTTACCGGCCGCATGATGGATGGCCGCCGCTGGTCGAACGGCCTGCATCAGGCTGTCGAGGCGAAGGAAGGCGTCGATATCGAGCCCGAGAACCAGACGATGGCCTCGATCACCTTCCAGAACTATTTCCGCATGTATCCCAAGCTTTCCGGCATGACCGGTACGGCTGCCACGGAAGCGGGCGAGTTCTGGGACATTTACAAGATGAACGTGGTCGAGATCCCGACCAACGTTCCGGTCCAGCGGATCGACGAAGACGACGAGTTCTACAAGAACACGGTCGACAAATTCAAAGCCATCGCAAAGGCCATCGCCGAGAAGAGCGAAATCGGCCAGCCGACGCTGGTCGGCACGGTGTCGATCGAGAAATCCGAACTGCTCAGCAAATTCCTCGACGAGGAAGGGGTCAAGCATTCGGTCCTCAACGCCCGTTTCCATGAAAGCGAAGCGCATATCGTGGCGCAGGCCGGCCGCATGGGCGCGGTGACCATCGCCACGAACATGGCCGGTCGCGGCACGGACATCCAGCTTGGCGGTAATGTCGAATTCCGCATCGAAGACGAGCTGAAGGATATGCCCGAAGGAGCCGCCCGTGACGCGGCGATTGCCAAGATCAAGGAAGAAGTCGCTGCGGAACGCGAGCAGGTTCTTCAGGCAGGCGGTCTCTTCGTTCTCGGCACGGAACGTCATGAAAGCCGCCGGATCGACAACCAGCTGCGCGGCCGTTCGGGCCGTCAGGGCGATCCCGGCCTGTCGCGTTTCTACCTCTGTCTGGAAGACGACCTTCTGCGCATCTTCGGGCCGGACACACTGTTTGCCCGGATGATGAATTCCAACCTGGAAGATGGCGAAGCGATCGGCTCCAAATGGCTCAGCAAGGCCATCGAGACAGCGCAGAAAAAGGTCGAGGCACGCAATTACGACGTGCGTAAGCAAGTCGTCGAATACGACGATGTGATGAACGATCAGCGCAAGGTCATTTACGAGCAGCGCGCCGACATCATGGACGCAGAAGCGGTCGATGAAGTCGTCGTCGACATGCGTCAGGACACGATCAATGGAATTGTCGCCTCTGCGTGTCCTCCCGGCTCCTATCCTGAACAGTGGGATGTCGAGGGTCTGAAGGAGCGGACGGCTGAAGTTCTCGGCCTGACGCCCGATTTCGATGCCTGGCTGCAGGAAGACCAGGTCGAACCCGACATCATCGAAGAGCGGCTTCAGAAACTGGCCGACGAGAAGATGGAAGCGAAAATCGCCTCGACCGATCCGTCGATCTGGAAGCGGGTGGAGAAGGGCATTCTGCTCGACCGCCTCGATCATCACTGGAAGGAACACCTCGCCACGCTGGATGCTCTGCGACAGGTGATCTGGATGCGCGGAATCGCACAGAAGCAGCCGATCAACGAATACAAGCAGGAAGCCTTTGGCCTGTTCGAAGGCCTGCTCGACACGCTGCGCGAAGACGTGACGAGTGTTCTGATGAAGAGCGAACTTCGTGCAGCGCCTCCGCCCGAAAAGCTGCCCGAACTGCCGGACTTCCTGACAGGCCATATCGATCCGCTGACCGGTCTGGACAATTCCAACGATGGCGACGGATCGGCAGCGCGTCCGGAAATGTTCGGTTCGCTGGCTGGCTCCGCCAGGGCGGGTGCAGCATCGGGCGGCGCAGCCGACAACCCGTATGCCGACCAGAACATCCCGCGCAATTCGCTCTGCCCGTGCGGGTCTGGCAACAAGTACAAACATTGCCACGGTGCGCTCGCATAGGCTTGGCTCGGACTGAGAAACGGCGGCGAGCCGAACGATGATCTGGGTCGCCGCCGCTTTCCTCGTCACAGCACTTTTATACGCCTCTGTCGGTTTCGGTGGAGGCTCGACTTACAGCGCGCTGCTGGCGCTGACAGGCTTCGATTACCGGCTGCTGCCGATCCTTTCGCTTGCGTGCAATATCGTGGTGGTCGCCGGTAGCTCCATTCGCTTCGGACGGGCCGGTGTAACGCCATGGAAAGGCGCGCTGCTGCTGACGGGACTTGCTGCTCCGGCGGCATTGCTGGGCGGTCTGACGCCTGTCCGCGAGGACGCGTTTTTCCTGGTGCTGGGAACGAGCCTGATCCTTGCCGGCGTTTTTCTCTTTTGCCTCGGCGCGATGCCGAAGGGAGCGCGGCGAAGGCGGCGCGTTATGTACCTCTGGCCGCGATACCCTTGGGCTACCTGTCGGGACTAGTCGGGATCGGCGGAGGCATCTTTCTGGCCCCGCTGCTGCACCTGGTGCGATGGAACAGCGCGAAGGCGGTCGCAGCGACGGCGAGCCTGTTTATTCTCGTCAATTCGCTTTTCGGACTGGCCGGTCAGCTCCTCAAGAACGGCCCCGACCGGTTGGGGGAGGCAGTTGCCATCGGATTGCCGCTGCTGATCGCAGTGGTCATCGGGGGACAGATCGGGAGCTTGCTCGCCCTGCGCGTCTTTCCGGCGAATATCATCCGCGCACTGACCGCCGCGCTCACGATCTTCGTGGGCGGGCGTCTCTTACTGGCGATGTAAGGAAAAGTGGCTCCCCGAGTTGGATTCGAACCAACGACCAAGTGATTAACAGTCACCTACTCTACCGCTGAGCTATCGGGGAGCAGCCCCCAAGCGGTATCGAGGGGGCAGAGGGGGGCCTATATGGGGGCACAAATCCTTTGGCAAGGCCCGTTTGCGGCGAAAATGCACTTGGTGCAAAACAAGTGCACAGGTGCGGCCCTCAGGTGACGAATTGCTCGGCCACGATACGCTCGTCCAGCGAGTGCCCGCGATCGAACAGCAGGGTCAGTTCCTGCTCGCGCGAGATGGAGATGCTGACCTCGGCCACATCTCGGAATTCCGTCTGGTCGGCCACCACGGCCACGGGGCGCTTGTCCGGCTCGCGCACGCGGAATGTCACGTCGTTGCGTTCGGGAAGAACGGCACCGCGCCAGCGGCGAGGGCGGAAGGCACTGATCGGGGTGAGGGCGATCAGCTGCGAATCGAGCGGCAGGATCGGGCCGTTGGCGGAAAGATTGTAGGCGGTGGACCCGGCAGGGGTTGCCACCAGCACTCCGTCGCACACGAGCTCCTGAATCCGGACTTTCCCGCTGACGGAGACCTCGATCTTGGCCGTCTGGCGCGTTTCGCGCAGCAGCGATACCTCATTGATGGCGAAGCGGGTCTGGACCCTGCCGTCCTGACCGGTCGCTTGCATGACAAGGGGCGCGATCTGGCGGGCTGTCGCACGATTGACCGCAGACAGCAGGTCGGCGCGCTTCCTGGCCTTGTTCATGAGAAAACCGACCGTACCCATGTTGATGCCGTAAACGGGTTTCACAGACCCATCGTCGAGCATCTGGTGCAGGGTCTGGAGCATGAAACCATCGCCGCCCAGCACGACAATCGCGTCGGCTTCGTCCTGAGAAACGAAATCGTATTGGCTCGACAGGTCGGCCGCCGCTTCGTTTGCGCGCTCGCTATCCACGGCAAGCAGCGCCAGCCGTGCAAAATCGTGCGAACCGCTCATGTGTCTCTCCGAAGCCGATATTCTGACGCGCCGTCCCATAAGATGACGCCTGCGTCAAAGGCCAAAGATTTGGCGCCTTCGCCGCGCTAGGGGTAAGGCAATGAACGAAATGGTCGCCATGCAAAGAGATACGCTCACGGGATTACCCGGCCGCGCTGCGTCACTGGACAGGCTGGATAGCTGGCTCGCAGGCAAGGGGCCGCCGATCCACGCGATGGTCCTCAGCCTTGGCCGGTTCGAGACCGTCAATCTCGCTTACGGCGAAGCAGCGGGCGATGGGGCGCTGGCGGAAATCGCCCGTCGATTGATGCATTTCGGGGAAGACGAATTCGAACTGTCGGACTGGATTGCGGCCCGGCTCGGCGGCGGCAAGTTCCTGCTGGCTTTACGCGAAGAATGCACGCGAGAGCGGTGGCAATGGCTGGCAGAGGCGCTGGCAGATGCCGTCGCGCTTCCGATCGCTCCCGCCGAGACCGATGTCAGCCTGCGCCTGTGGCCGCGCATCGCGCTGATCTCGGGCCGACGCTGGCGAGGATTCGCGCGCGCTTCTGGACCGCCTGGCAGAGGCTATCGGGCGGATGAAGGGCGAACCGGGGCGCCGGGTAGCATGGGTAGACCGCGATAACGCACCGAGCGGGATCAGCGGCGCGCAACTCGAGGCCGATCTGGTCGGCGCGATGGCGCGCGGCGAGATCGAATTGCGCTTCCAGCCGCAATATTCGCTTCCCGGCGACGAATTGATCGGCGCGGAGGCACTGGCACGGTGGAATCATCCGCGAGCTTGGCCAGATCGGCGCAGGGACACTGTTTGCCATTGCCCAGCGGGCGGACCAGACTTCCGCACTGTCCCGGCACATTGCCGAGCGCGCGCTGGAGGCGGCGTCAGCATGGCCCAAGGAGCTGAGGCTCTCGCTCAACATCACGCCATCGGATGTGGCGGCAGCCGGATTTGCCTCGGACTTTCTCGATCTGGTGGAAGAAAAGGGCTTCGATCCCGCATTGCTCACACTCGAAATCACCGAGCAGGTACTGCTGGGCGATGTCGATGCAGCGGCCGGGGTTCTGGAAACCATCGACGCCAGCGGCATCTCGATTGCGCTCGATGATTTCGGGGCCGGTTTTTGCAACTTTCGATATCTGAAGGTCCTGCCGCTCCGGTCGCTCAAGCTGGACCGGGCAATGGTCGACGGCATCGGAGACGACCCGCGTGATGCAGCCGTGCTACGCGCCATCATCGCGATGGCCAATGCGCTGGGACTGTCGGTGGTCGCAGAGGGCATCGACACTGCGGACAAGCTGAAGATCGTCGCCGACGAAGGATGCGCGGTCTATCAGGGGTTCCTGAAGGCCAAACCGATGCGGCCCGAAGCCTTCATGGCGCTTGCCTCCGCTTAGGCTGCCGCCTTCGCTTCCGACTTGCGCTTTTTGAGAGCGATGCCGCTCAATCCCTTGGTAAGCTGGAACAAGCCGTTCAGCCTGCTACGCGGGTCGCCCCATGCGCGGTTGATCACCAGCTTCATGTCAGGGCGCAATTTCGCCGTACCTTTCAGGCGATCGACATAGGCGATGAGACCCGGGCCATCGGGGAAGTCGTCGTTGTGGAACGTCACCAGCGTTCCGCGCGCACCGACATCGATCTTGGAGATATTTGCATCGATCGCCTGATGCTTGATCTCGAGCAGACGCACGAGATTCCTGGTCGCATCGGGCAGCGGGCCGAAACGGTCGATCATCTCGGCGGCCATGCTTTCGATTTCGGCCTTGTCCTGCGCCTGGTTGAGGCGGCGATAGAGCGCCATACGTACCGCGAGATCGGGGACGTATTCCTCCGGAATCATGATGGGGGCATCGACGGTGATCTGCGGGCTGAGATCGCGCGAATCTTTCTCGAAGCCCTGCCTCTCCGGCCTTGGCTGCAAGGATCGCGTCTTCCAGCATGGACTGGTAGAGTTCGAAGCCGACTTCGCGGATATGGCCGGACTGTTCGTCGCCCACGAGATTGCCCGCGCCGCGAATATCGAGATCGTGGCTGGCGAGCTGGAAGCCAGCGCCGAGCGAATCGAGATCGCCCAATACTTTCAGGCGTTTTTCCGCGATTTCGGACAATTGCACATCCTGTCCGTAGGTCAGGTAGGCATAAGCGCGCAGTTTTGCGCGGCCGACCCGCCCGCGCAGCTGGTAAAGCTGGGCGAGACCGAACCGATCGGCGCGGTGGATGATAATCGTGTTGGCGCTCGGAATATCGAGCCCGCTTTCGACGATGGTGGTCGATAGCAGCACATCGTATTTCTTCTCGTAGAAAGCGCTCATGCGCTCTTCCACCTGGCCGGCGCCCATTTGCCCGTGCGCCGTGACGATTTTGACCTCCGGCACATTCTCGCGCAGCCACTCTTCCAGCGGCTCCATGTCGGAAATGCGCGGAACGACGATAAAGCTCTGCCCGCCGCGATGGTGTTCGCGCAGCAAAGCCTCGCGCATCACCATGTCGTCCCACTCCATCACATAGGTCCGGACCGCGAGGCGATCGACCGGAGGGGTCTGGATCGTGCTGAGTTCGCGCAGGCCCGTCATCGCCATCTGCAGCGTGCGCGGGATCGGCGTGGCGGTCAGCGTCAGCATGTGCACATCGGCGCGCAGCTGCTTAAGCTTCTCCTTATGCGTGACACCGAAACGCTGCTCTTCATCGACAATGACGAGGCCCAGATTCTTGAAGGCAGTCGATTTCGACAGGATCGCATGAGTCCCGATCACGATATCGATATCGCCCTTTTCCAGTCCTTCGCGCGTCTCTTTCATCTCTGTCGCAGGGACGAGACGCGACAGGCGCCCGATCTTGAGCGGGAAGCCTGCGAAGCGTTCCGTGAAGTTCTGGAAATGCTGACGGGCGAGCAGGGTGGTCGGGGCAATCATCGCGACCTGCTGGCCATTCATTGCGGCCACGAAGGCGGCGCGAAGGGCAACTTCGGTTTTGCCGAAGCCCACATCGCCGCAAACGAGGCGGTCCATCGGACGGCCGCTTTCCAGATCGCGCAGAACGTCGGCAATGGCGCGCTCCTGGTCCTCTGTTTCTTCCCAGGGGAAGCGGTCGAGGAACTGGTTGTAGCCTGCCTCGTCCGGTTCCAGCACCGGAGCCTTGCGAAGTGCACGCGCAGCAGCAGTCTTCATCAGTTCGCCGGCGATGGCCTGAATGCGTTCGCGCAGTTTCGCGCGGCGACGCTGCCATGCCTCGCCGCCCAGACGGTCGAGCTGGACTGCCTGTTCGCTGCTGCCATAGCGGGTCAGGACGTCGATATTCTCGACCGGAATGTAGAGCTTATCGCCGCCGGCATATTCCAGCATCACGCAATCGTGCTGGCTCTTGCCTGCCGCTATTGGTTCGAGGCCGAGATATTTGCCGATGCCATGTTCGACATGGACGACCAGATCGCCGCGATTGAGCGCCTGCAATTCGGCCAGAAAGGCGTCGCTGTCCTTGCGTTTCTTTTTGCGGCGGACCAGCCGGTCGCCAAGCATGTCCTGCTCTGTCAGCAGGTGCATTTCGTCGTTTGCAAAGCCGGTTTCGATCGGCAGGACGACCGCGACAGGTTTTGCCCTTGGCCGATTTGCCGAGCGCATCCTGCCAGCTTTCCGCCAGCAGCGTTTCGGCACCGGCTTCCGACAGGATCGAGGCGATACGGCTGCGCGACCCTTCGGAATAGGTGGCCAGTATCGGGCGTTTGCCCGACTTGGTCAGCGCGCCCAGATGCTTGGACGCTGCTTCGTAGACATTGTCGCCGCGGGCACGCTCGGGCGCGAAGTCGCGCGCAGACGTGAAGCCGAAATCAACGACGGCATCGCTTTCGGGCTCGGCAAAGATCACACTGCGATGCACCGGCGTAGCGGCCAGCCTCTGCTGCCATTCGTCGCTGCCCAGATAAAGCGTCTCGGTCTCGAGCGGACGATAGCCGCCTTTCGCTTGCCCCGTGGCATTGCTGCGGGCCTCGCGGTAATCGTCGATATCCGACAGCCGCTCCTCGCCTGCCGGCATGGCTGCGTTGTCGATGACCAGCGTATCGTCATCGCCCAGATGGTCGAACAGCGTAACCAGCCGTTCCTCGAACAGCGGCAGCCAATGCTCCATCCCAGCCTGCCGCCTGCCTTCGCTGACGGCCTCGTAGAGCGGGTCTTGCGTGGCGGTTGCGCCAAACTGCTCGCGGTATCGGCCGCGGAAGCGCTTGATGCTTTCCTCGTCCAGCAAGGCCTCGCTGGCCGGGAGGAGCAGGAAGCTGTCCAAAGTGCCCGTGGTCCGCTGGGTCGAGGGATCGAACAGGCGCAGCGATTCCAGCTCGTCTCCGAAGAAATCGAGCCTGAGGCCCTGTTCCAGGCCCGAGGGGAAAATGTCGACGATCGAACCGCGCATGGCGTATTCGCCATGGTCTACGACCGTGTCGGAGCGCGTGTAGCCCTGATTGCGGAGCAGGCCGGACAGCGTTTCGTGACCGATCTCGAAGCCCGGCTTCAGTTCGCGCACGCTTTCGCGGATGCGGAACGGTGTGAGCACGCGCTGCAGCACCGCATTGACCGTGGTGACCAGCAATTGGGACCCTGTCTTCCCGCGCTGCAGGCTGTGCAGCGTCGCAAGGCGCTGGGCACTGATCGACAGGGCCGGGCTTGCGCGGTCATACGGCAGGCAATCCCAAGCGGGAAATTCCAGTACCTCCAGTTCCGGCGCGAAGAACCGGGCGGCATCGGCAACAGAGCGCATTGCGCTTTCGTCGGGCGCGATGAAGACGCCGCGTCCGGTTGCCGCGCGTGCGAGATCGGCCATCACCAAGGGCTGCGCGCCCGCGCGCAACACTGGCGAGGGTCAGCGGCTTTGCGGCCTCAAGGATGCGGGAAAGGTCGGGCATTCTCTGGCCTAGCGTCGAAGGGGGCGCAGCGTTCCCGCCCCGGGAAAATTATGATTGCCTGATATCAGCGCGGCTCGCCAGCAGCGAGACAGGATTTCAACGCGGAATATCGACGTAGTCGAGCTTGCGCATGGCATCCATCTGTTCGCCGCCGAAATCGGACGGGATCGGCTGCGTACCGAGCGCCCATGCCATGATGTCGACATCGTCTTCATCCAGCAGCCGTTCGAACCAGCGCAGTTCGACCTCGGTCCAACTTTCGCTGTAGCGGTCGAGAAACCCCCCGATCATGTAATCGGCTTCGCGGGTGCCGCGATGCCATGCGCGGAACCGAGCGCGGGCAAGCCGACCTTCGAGAGAGAGTGCTTCAGGCATGAAAGGGCGGTTAGGCCACTCGAAATCGGCGCGCAAGCGGCTATAGGTCCGTGTCTGATGCGCCCGGAGATTCTCAACCCCCTGTTTGCCGAAGTGGAAACGCTGGACGGCGTCGGTCCGAAGCTGATGAAACCGCTCGGCCGGCTCGGCCTCGGGCGCGTGCGCGATGTGGCTTATCACCTGCCCGAGAGGTTCGTGACGCGCCGGGCGGTTCAGGATGTCGACGAGGCAGGCGAGGGCGAGCAGATCGTCATCAAGCTGACCGCGACCGAACACCGGGCGCCGCGCAATCCGGGCCGCGGACCTTACCGCGTTCTGGCGCAGGACGCTGTCGGTAACATCATCGCGATCACCTATTTCGGACGCGCTTCCTACACCGGCAAGAAACTGTTGCCGGTGGGCGAGCCGCGCTGGGTGGCGGGGCGTCTCGATCGCTATGGCGACATGCTGCAGATCGTTCATCCCGATCACGTGCTGGAAGAAGGCGGCGAGACGCTGCAGCGCCTGTGCGAGCCTGTCTATGCGCTGGCCGAAGGCCTGACGCAGCCCAAGGTCGCCGGACTGGTGGCGCAGTCGCTCGCGAAATTGCCGGACTTGCCGGAATGGATCGATGGCCCGCTATTCGACCGCGAAGGCTGGCCTGCGTGGGCGGATGCCCTGAAGCTGGCCCATAAGGGCGAGCACGCAAAGGCGCGCGAGCGGCTCGCCTATGATGAATTGCTGGCCAACAGCCTCGCCCTGATGCTGGTGCGCGCCGATAACCGTCGGCGCAAGGGCAGGGCGCTGATCGGCGACGGGTCACTTCTGGGAAAGCTTGAACTGCCGTTCCCCCTGACCGGTGCCCAGAGCCGGTCCATCCGCGAAATTGCCGAGGATATGGGACAGGCGACCCCGATGCTGCGGCTCCTGCAGGGCGATGTGGGGGCGGGTAAGACGGTCGTGGCGCTCGAGGCCATGTTGCTGGCGGTCGAGGCGGGCGCGCAGGCGGCGCTGCTTGCCCCGACCGAAATTCTCGCCCGGCAGCATTTCGAAACCTTGCGGACGATGGCCCGTCCCACTGGCGTTGAAATTGCCCTTCTGACGGGACGCGACAAGGGTAGGGCGCGCGAGAGCATCCTGATGGGCTTGCTGGACGGCAGCATCGACATGGTGGTCGGCACGCATGCCATTTTCCAGGACACGGTCGGGTACAAGGATCTAGGGCTTGTCGTGATCGACGAACAGCACCGTTTCGGCGTGGCCCAGCGATTGATGCTTTCCAGCAAGGGGCGCACGACGCCGCACACGCTCGCCATGACGGCCACACCCATCCCGCGCACGCTGACGCTGGCGCAATATGGCGAGATGGAAGTCAGCAGGCTCGATGAATTGCCGCCCGGCAGACAGGCGATCGATACGCGGGTGTTCCCGCAAGCGCGCGTGGACGAAGTGGTCGAAGGCGTTGCGCGTCACATGGCGAGTGGACAGCAGGCGTATTGGGTGTGTCCGATGGTGCGCGACAGCGAGACCGCGGACATCGCTGCCGCAGAAGCGCGCTATGCCAGCCTGAAGGAGCGGTTCGGCGATGATGTGGTGCTGGTCCACGGCCAGCTCGCCTCCGACGAAAAAGATGCCGCGATGTCCCGGTTTGCCAGTGGCGCGGCAAAGCTTCTGGTTGCGACGACAGTGATCGAAGTCGGCGTCGATGTGCCGTCCTCCACGCTCATGGTCATCGAGCAAGCGGAACGCTTCGGTCTGGCCCAGCTTCACCAGCTGCGCGGCCGTGTCGGTCGGGGCAGCGAAAAGTCGGTCTGCCTGCTACTGCGCGGGGAGGCACTGTCCGAGACCGGCAAGAAGCGTCTCGCCCTGATGCGCGAAACGCAGGACGGTTTCCGCATTGCAGAGGAAGATCTCGAACTGCGCGGCGGCGGCGAGCTGCTGGGCACGCGGCAATCGGGCGACACGCCGTTCCGCATCGCAACGCTCGAGCAGATCCAGCAATGGCTACCGGTAGCGAATGACGATGCAAAGATGCTTGTCGAACAAGACGGCGGCCTCTCCTCGGAAAGAGGAAAGGCCGCTCGGGTGCTGCTCTATCTGTTCGAGCGGGACTACGGGGTGCAGCTGCTCCGGGGTGGCTAGAACGTTAACTGCGCAGCAAGCGGTGAACACATCATCGAATTTGCGAGGGCGCTGGCAAGAATAAGGCTCCTGATAACCTCGCTGTGGAATTCTGGGTTCGAGCATGCCGTCCGGGTTAAGGTTCTAGAGGTCGTTCAACGGCGCTGCATCGACAGGCGTGTCAGGCGATGCCTGTGGTGAACCGTTCCACTAGCGCGCGGGCCGCCATGTCGACATCTTCCCAGGTGTCACGGAAGTTTTCCTCTCCGCCATAATAAGGGTCGGCCACGGCAGCGCCTTCGCGGCCGGGCACAGCGTCGAGCAACAGCCCCACGCGGGCCGTCCCATCGGGCGGTGCGATCCGTTGCAGATTCTTCAGATTGGTATGGTCCAGCGCAAGAATGTGAGTGAAGCGCAGAAAATCGCGTATCTGGACCTGCCGGCCTTTGTAGTTTTTGATGTCGATCCCGTGCTTCGCGGCCACAGCGATGCTGCGCTCATCCGGGGGCGATCCGACATGATAGGCCGCCGTGCCCGCACTATCGGCATCCGCGCACAGGCCCACCTCTGCAGCGCGCCTGCGAAAGGCTGCTTCGGCCAGGGGCGATCGGCAGATGTTACCCAGACATACGAAGAGGACAGAGGGTCGCGGTTCCATATGGCGGGCGATACTGGACCCGGGGCCTTGCGCGCAATAGGACTGCGGCCAACATTCTAGGGAGATACCGATTTCATGCGCAGCCTTCTTGCCGCTCTGGCTCTCAGCACCGCAATCGTTACGCCGGCCTATGCCGGACCTGCAGAGGATTACACCGCGCTGCGGGAAGAAGTCTGGCAGGCCACGCTCGATGCATCGCCGCAACTGGCGACCAGCGTGGGGGACAGAAGAGGCGATGGTAAGCTCAGCGATTTGTCGCTCGAGGAATACGATCGCCAGACTGCGGAGAGACGCGGTTTCCTGATGCGGCTGGAAGCCATCGACGAGAGTGCGCTGCCGGGCGACCTGCGGATCGATTACGCCATTCTGAAACGCAGTTTCGAAGACGAGCTGGCAGGCGCTGCATATGATCAGAACCGGTACGTCATTTTCACCAATCGCGGCGGCTGGTTTTCCTGGTTTGCCTCTCTGCCGTATCGCTCCCCGCTATTCACCACCGCGGACTATGAAAGCTATGTCTCGCGGCTGGAGGCTTTCGCGCAGGTCAACGCCGACGGGATCGAACGCAGCCGCGAAGCTGTCGCGCGCGGACTGACCCAGCCATGCGGCCCGATGGAAGGGCTGGAAGATCGTATCTCTCAGCAGATTGTGGAAGATTATACCCAGTCTCCGTTCTGGAGCCCGTTCGCAGAGAAGCCCTCGACGATAAGCGATGGTGAGTGGGAAAGCCTGAAGGATAGGGCAAGCGTCGCCCTGGAAGAGGCCGTCTTCCCGTCCTACCGCGAGTTCCGCGATTTCTACGTCGACGAATATCAGCCGAATTGCCGGACAGGTACGCCGGGCATCCTCGCGACGCCGGGCGGCGACGACTATTACGCCTACCGCGTCCGCAGCTTTACCACGACCGACATGACACCGGACGAGGTGCACGATCTGGGCCTGTCCGAGGTAGCGCGTATCCGCGCTGAAATGGTCGAGGTGGCATCAAGTGCAGGGTTCGATACGCGTGAGGACTATATCGAGCACCTGCGCACCGATCCGCAATATTACATGACCGACCCGGACGAGTATGTCCGCTATGTGCAGGCGCTGGCGAAGGAAATCGACGGCTGGATGCCCAAGCTGTTCGGTACCTTGCCGCGCAATCCCTACACGGTGTCGCCCATCCCGGCGGCGCAGGCACCGGGCAATACGACCGCCTATTACGAATCCGGTTCGCTCGAAACCGGCGCGGCGGGGATCTACCGGATCAACACGACAGAGCTCGACCAGCGCCCGCTATGGGAACTGCCGGCGCTCGGTGTGCACGAGGCGGTCCCCGGGCATCACCACCAGATCGCCTTGCAACAGGAACTCGATATCCACCCGCTGCGCGCCAACGGCACATTTTTTACAGCATTCGTGGAGGGCTGGGGGCTCTATTCGGAGCGCCTGGGTATCGAGATGGGACTGTACGACACACCGGCGAAGGAAATGGGCCGCCTGAGTTACGAGATGTGGCGCGCTGCGCGGCTGGTCGTGGATACCGGCCTTCACTCCAAAGGCTGGAGCAAACAGCAGGCAGTCGATTTCATGCTCGACAACACGGCGCTGAGCCCGGCCAATATCGATGCAGAGGTCAATCGCTACATCACGTGGCCGGGGCAGGCTCTGGCCTACAAGATCGGTGAGCTGAAGATACGCGAATTGCGGACCCGCGCAGAAGAGGCGCTGGGCGCGAAATTCGACCTGCGCCTATTCCACGATGCCGTGCTGGAAAACGGCTCCGTGCCGCTTAGCGTGCTGGAAGCGCATATCGATCGCTGGATCGCTGCCCAAATCGCTGACCAGCAGGATTGAGATAGAGCAGGGCGGCTGCGGTTAAATCGCGCGGTCGCCCGCTTCGCCAACGGATTCGATGTCGCGGCCAAGGCCCTTCACCGTGTTGCAGGCGGTCAGGGTCACGAGCGCCGCGCCCATCGCCATTGCGGCGATGATCTTGCGGGCGGGGGTCATTTTCGTCGGCATGAGAATTTCCTTTGTCGGTTGCGCTGCCCGATAGCGCGCTTGCCTGTCCGGCAGATTAATCGGAGCCTGCGGTGCGCCGGAGCGTGTCTTCCACGACGCGGCGCACATTGACCCGCGCCTCCAGCCTTGCGCCCAGCAACGCCGTACCGCTGATCTTGCGCTGGACAAAGAGGGTTTCGGCTGGCGGCAAGTGCCATGTCTGGCGGTCCTTCGCGATCTCCATGCCTTCATCGCGCAGAAGCGGTACGAAAGAACGGTCGCCGAAATCGAAGGGAGCATCCTCGCTCATCTCGCCGACGATGATGTCGATCATGCGCTCGACCCTCTCCGGATGGCGCTCGATGACGGCAGGGCCCATGAAACCGGCAGCAATCGCCTCGGACTTTATACCGTCTGAATCTGCCGCCAGACCCGCTTGTAAAAGCTTGCGATAGGCCTGCTGCACATCGGGCGCCACAGCCCGTGTAGCGCCGAAATCCAGCAATACGACCTGCCCCGCCGCGCCGTTTTCGCCGCGGCGGTAGCGGAAGTTGGCGAAATTGGGATCGGTCTGCATGACACCGAATTCGAACAGTTCGCGCGCCACCAGGCGGATACACCGCTCGAATACCTCGTCGCGCAAGTCCTGCGGCTCTCCTGTCAGGCTTTCGATAGCGACGCCTTCTTCGAAGCTCATCACCAGAACCCGGTCGCGGGTCAGTTCTTCATCCAGCTCGGGCACCACAAAGCCATCGGCGTCTGCCAGCCGTGCTGCATAAAGCTGCATTTGCTCGCCTTCGCGGCGGTAATCGGCTTCCTCGTGCAATTGCTCCTTGGCTGCCTTCAAGAGCGGCGCGATGTCGAGTTCCTTTGGCAAAAGACCCGAGACACGAAGCAGCGTCGCCACATTATCGACATCGCTATCGATACTCTGCGCGACGCCGGGATACTGGACCTTGATGGCGAGCGTCCGCCCGTCGCGGGAAAGCGCGCGGTGGACCTGCCCGATACTTGCGGCTGCGATCGGGCGCGGTTCGAAGCGGCGGAACTGCTTGCGCCAGTCCTTTCCCCATTCTTCGGTCAGCACCTTGTCCAGCTGGCGCGGCGGCATGAAATTGGCCCTGTCCCGCAAGGTTGCCAGAATGTCGGCGAGTTCGGGCGGCAGCATGTCCCCTGCATCCATGCTGATCATCTGGCCCAGCTTCATGGCGGCGCCGCGCAAATGCGATAGGCGATCGGCCAGTCGCGCGGCATTGCCGGGCGTCAGCAGAAGCTCGTTCATTCGGGGGCGTTCACCGGCAGCAAGCCGCTTCGCCCCTTCGCCGAGCACAGACCCGGCCACGCCGCCCGCCAGCCTGCCAAAGCCCGCCAGGCGCGCAATCCGGCCACTGGGCACCGCGCGGTGGCGGTCCTTCTCTTCACGATCGGCCAATGGTCGGAATTCTCCTTTGCCCACTCAATCATCGGTGGGGAAAGCAGTTCCTGCTTCGAACCTTCAGCCCTTGCTCGCACGCTCCGGGCTGAATTCAGATCCCGTACCCCGAGCATTCTCCAAATTTTCCAGAAACCAGCGCTATGTCTCTTCAAGACCTTCTCGCAGCGCGGTTTGCGGCTTCCAGCCCATAGCTGCAAGACGATCGACAGACATCAGTTTACGCGGCGTGCCGTCAGGCTTGCTATCGTCGAACACGATCTTGCCGTCGAAGCCCACTACATTGCAGATCAGTTCTGCCAGGTCGTGTATTGGCAGATCGTGGCCTGATCCGATATTTACATGCTCGGGTCCGCTGTAGCAGCGCAGCAGGTGAAGGCATGCTCTGGCGCAATCGTCGACATGCAGAAATTCGCGGCGGGGCGTGCCGGTCCCCCAGACGGTTATCGTTTCTTCGCCGGCCAGTTTCGCCTCGTGCGCCTTTCGCATCAGTGCGGGGATGACATGACTTGATTGCAGATCGAAATTGTCGCCGGGACCGTAAAGGTTGGCAGGCATGCCGGAAATATAATCCCGGCCGTGCTGCTTTCGATACGCCTCTACCAGTTTGATGCCGGCAATCTTGGCAATTGCATACCATTCGTTTGTCGGCTCGAGCGGGCCGGTCAGCAGTGCCTCTTCCCGTATCGGCTGTTCTGCGAATTTCGGGTAGATGCAGGATGAGCCAAGAAACAGCAGCCTCTCTACTCCTGCGCGGTGTGCGCCCTCTATCAGGTTCGATGCGATGACGAGGTTCTGATAGAGAAAATCGGCCGGGAAATTGTCATTTGCCATTATGCCGCCGACCTTGGCAGCGGCGATAATCACGGCATCGGGCCGCGCTTTTTCCAGCCAGTCGAATACGGATGGTTGATCTAGCAGATCGAGCTCGCGCCGCGGCATCGTCAGGATTGTACAGTCAATGTATTCGAGTTGGCGGATGATGGCACTGCCAACCATTCCCCGGTCACCAGCGACAAATATCGCTTTGCCCGCAGGATCGAACATCAGGCGTCTCTCTGAATTGGCGCGTCCGACATTATCTTCAGATCGGCGCGGACCATCTCGCGCGCAAGTTCCTCAACCGAGATCGAGTGCTTCCAGCCCAATTTTTCGCGCGCTTTCGCAGGGTCGCCGATAAGCCGATCGACTTCGGTCGGGCGAAAATATCGCGGATCGACTTGCACCAGCAGGCGGCCATCGGCAGCGTCAAACCCCTTCTCGTTTCTGCCTTCACCTTCCCAGCGAAGTGTCACGCCGCTTTCTGCAAATGCCACGTCGACAAAGTGCCGGACGGTCACCGTCCTGCCTGTCGCCAGCACATAGTCGTCCGGGGTTTCCTGCTGGACCATGCGCCACATTCCCTCGACATATTCCCGGGCATGACCCCAGTCGCGTTTCGCGTCCAGATTGCCGAGGAACAACGTGTCCTGCCGGCCCAGCTTGATTGCTGCTACCGCGCGGGTAATCTTGCGGGTTACGAATGTTTCCCCGCGCAGCGGGCTTTCTGAGGAGCCGTCTGGGTCATTCCGTATAGTTCGCTCGAGGACGCCTGATAGAACCGGGTTGTCTTTTCGAGACCGAGAATGCGGATCGCTTCAAGCAGTCTCAGCGTGCCTAGTGCATCGGCGTTGCGCGGTATATTCGGGGGTTTGAAAACTGACGGCAACATGACTTTGCGCGGCGAGGTTATACACCTCGTCCGGCTGTGTTTCCTGCATGATGCGGATGAGATTGGTCGAATCGGTGAGATCGCCATAATGCAGGTGCAGCCGCTGATCTTCCTCGTGCGGGTCCTGATAGATATCTTCGATCCGGGCCGTGTTAAAAGACGAGGATCGCCGCTTCACGCCGTGAACGATATACCCCTTGTCCAGCAATAGCCGTGAGAGATAAGCACCGTCCTGACCGGTCACGCCTGTTATTAGAGCAGATTTTCGGCTCACCTCGACCCCCACTCCATTATCGCAACACGCTTCTGGTCATCGGCGGCATTAACGCGCTGCCGGATGAATACAACCGGCAGAAAATCTGACCGCGCAAATAGGGTACCGTGAAGGAAATTGGTCGGGGAGAGAGGATTCGAACCTCCGGCCCCTGCCTCCCGAAGACAGTGCTCTACCAGGCTGAGCTACTCCCCGACCGTGTCGGTCCCGCTAAGCCGTGAGGCAATGCGGACCTGAGACAAGGCGCGTGCCTATAGGTGGAGGGTAGCAGGGTGGCAAGCGGACATTTTGCCGCTAAGGCACTTCGCAATGAATATGACCGCTCAGGCTCACCCCGAACAGCAATATCTGGACCTGATGGAGCGCATCTGGCGCGAAGGCGACGAACGCGTCGATCGGACGGGTATCGGCACCCGTTCGGTCTTCGGAACGCAGCTGCGGTTCGACCTCGAGGACGGGGCCATGCCGCTCCTGACGACAAAGCGGGTGTACTGGAAAACCGCGACTCGCGAGATGTTGTGGTTCCTGACCGGCGAGACGAATATCCGCCCACTGGTCCTGCAGGGCGTGAAGATATGGAACGAGTGGCCGCATGCGCGCTATGTGAAGGAAAGCGGGGACGATCTTTCGCTCGATGATTTCGTCGAGAGAATCGCGGAAGACGAGGCATTTGCGCGGACTTGGGGCGATCTCGGGCCGGTTTACGGCAAGCAATGGGTCGACTGGCCGACTTATCGTTATCGCAAGGACGGGCTGTACGAGGCGGGCGAAGGCATCAATCAGGTGGCCGAGGTCATAAAGTCGCTCAAGGAAAGCCCGGGCAGCAGGCGACATATCATCGAGGGATGGAATGTCGCGGAGCTCGACCGGATGGCGCTGCCCCCGTGTCACAAGACCTACCAGTTTCATGTCGCAGGTGAAGGCAGCGACGCGAGGCTGAACTGCCTGCTCTATCAGCGCAGCTGCGATGTCGCGCTGGGCCTGCCGTTCAATCTCTGGTCGGCGGCGCTGCTCCAGCGGATGATTGCTCAGCAAGTCGATATGGAGCCGGGGGAACTCGTCTGGATGGGCGGCGATACGCATCTGTATCTCAACCACGGCGCTCTGATCGAAGAGCAGCTGACGCGGGAACCGCAGGGCCGCCCGACGCTTGAGATCACGCGGCGTCCCGACTCGATCTTCGGCTATGCGATTGAGGATTTTGCGGTGCAGGGGTACACGCCGCACGGGCCTCTGAAGGCTCCGGTTGCGGTCTGAAGTCGCCCCAAAGCGGGGACCTTGACCCGCGGCCTCGCGCGCAATAAAAATACGCGCGATTGAAATTTTGCGTCCGGCGGTCGAGCCGGTCAGCGGGAGAGAACCATATGGCCGACAGGCCTGAAGCTGACGCAGGAGCAGGGCAAAACAAGCCCGCGCTGTCCCTGCATGTCCCCGAACCTAATTTCCGCCCCGGCGACAAGGTGGATTACAGCCATCTCAACATTCCCGAGGCAGGCCAGCAGTTCCGCCCGGACGAGGCCTGCGAGGCGCTGGATACGGCGCCGCTGGCGCATGACCTGATCCGCGTGCTGGGCGATGACGACAAGGCGCATGGCCCGTGGGACCCGAAGCTCTCGCCCGATACACTGCGCCAGATGATGCGGCATTTCGCGCTTGTCCGTGCATTCGACGAACGGATGTTCCGCGGGCAGCGTCAGGGCAAGACCGTCGTTCTACATGAAGTGCACCGGCGAGGAGGCGACCAGCGTCTCGACCGCCATGGCGCTCGCCAGCGACGACATGGTCTTTCCCAGCTATCGCCAGCAGGGCATCCTGATTGCCCGCGGCTATCCGCTGATCGAAATGATCAACCAGATCTACTCGAACAAGGGCGACAAGCTGAAGGGTCGGCAGCTGCCGATCATGTATTCCAGCCGCGAGAAAAGCTTCTTCAGCATTTCGGGCAACCTTGCCACGCAGACGCCGCAGGCGGTGGGCTGGGCGATGGCGTCCGCGATCAAGGGCGACAGCCGCATCGCTGCGACATGGGTAGGCGAAGGCAGTACGGCAGAAGGCGACTTTCACTCCGCCTGCACCTTCGCGACCGTCTACAATGCACCGGTCATTCTCAATGTGATCAACAACCAGTGGGCGATTTCCAGCTTCAGCGGATTTGCCGGCGGCGAGCGGACGACCTTTGCCGCACGCGGCCTCGGATATGGTCTCGCCAGCTTGCGGGTCGACGGGAATGATCCGCTTGCCTGCTATGCAGCGGAGCAGTGGGCCGCGACCCGCGCGCGCTCGAACTCCGGGCCGACGCTGATCGAATTCTTCACCTACCGCGCAGAGGGGCATTCCACCTCCGACGATCCGAGCGGATATCGCAGCGCGGAAGAGCGTGAGGAATGGCCGCTGGGCGATCCGATCAACCGCCTGAAGAAGCACCTGATCGCAATTGGCGAATGGGACGAAGAGCGTCAGGCTGCGCTCGATGTCGAATGCGTCGATCTGGTGAAGAAGACGACCAAGGAAGCCGAGAAGAACGGCATTCTGGGTCACGGCCTTCACCACCCGTTCCGCACCATGTTCGAAGATGTGTTCGAAGAACTGCCGTGGCATCTGAAGGAACAGGCCGAACAGGCAATCCACGAACGAGAGACGAAATTCCCCGAAGGGGTGCCGGGCCGATGAGCGATACAGCAACACAGGATGCGGTTTCCGAAGTGACTGGAACCGGGGCAGGCACCGAACGCCGTCTCAACATGATCGAGGCGATCAACGAAGCGCTCGACATCATGCTGGAGAGAGACAAGGACACGGTCGTCTTCGGCGAGGATGTGGGCTATTTCGGCGGTGTCTTTCGCTGCACGGCCGGCCTGCAGGAGAAGCACGGCAAATCCCGCGTCTTCGATACGCCGATCAACGAATGCGGTATCATCGGCGTCGCGGTCGGGATGGGCGCCTATGGCCTGCGACCGATCCCCGAAATCCAGTTCGCCGATTACATCTATCCCGGCCTCGACCAGCTGATCAGCGAAGCTGCCCGTCTGCGGTATCGCTCGGCCGCGGAATACATCGCGCCGATGACGGTCCGCAGCCCGTTTGGCGGCGGCATCTTCGGCGGGCAAACCCATAGCCAGAGCCCGGAATCGCTGTTCACGCATGTGTCGGGTTTAAAGACCGTCATTCCGGCGACCCCGCATGATGCGAAGGGGCTGCTGATCAGCGCGATCGAAGACAACGACCCGGTCATCTTCTTCGAGCCGAAGCGCATCTATAACGGCCCCTTCAGCGGCTATTACGACAAGCCTGTCGAGCCGTGGAAGAAGCACAAGGACAGCGTGGTACCCGAGGGGTATTACAAGGTTCCGCTGGGCAAGGCGCGCCACGTAACCGAAGGCGAACAGCTGACCGTTCTGGCCTATGGCACCATGGTACACGTGGCCGAGGCGGTGTGCCGCGAGAAGGGCGTCGAAGCCGATATTCTCGACCTGAGGACCATGGTTCCGCTCGACATCGAGGCCATCGAGGCTTCGGTGAAGAAAACGGGCCGGTGCATGATCGTCCACGAAGCCACGCGGACCTCCGGTTTCGGTGCAGAGCTTTCGGCGCTGGTGCAGGAACGCTGCTTCTATCATCTCGAAGCCCCGATCGAGCGCGTGACCGGCTTCGACACACCCTATCCCCACAGCCTCGAATGGGCCTATTTCCCGGGTCCTGTCCGGATCGGCGAGGCCATCGACAAGATTTTGAGCGAGTAACCGACATGGCGAAATTCATCTTCAACATGCCCGATGTGGGCGAAGGCGTTGCCGAGGCGGAGATCGTCGAATGGCACGTTAAGGTCGGCGATACGATCTCCGAAGACCAGCATCTGGTCGACGTGATGACGGACAAGGCGACGATCGATATCGAAAGCCCGGTCGACGGCAAGGTTATCGAGGTTTCTGGCGAGGCGGGCGATATCATCGCCGTGGGGTCGATGCTGATCACGGTAGAGGTCGAGGACGAGGTCCCTGAAGACGTGGAAGACCAGCCGTCGGAAGCTGCACCTGCTCCCAAGGCGGTAGAGGTGGAGAAGCGGATAGAAGTCGAAACCTCCGATGCGTCGGATGCCGACGATGCGATGGCCGCCGATCCCGAACCGGCTCCGGTGCAGGAAACGACCCCCGCACCCGCTCCGGCGGAAACGGCGAAAGTCCTCGCCACACCTGCCGTTCGCAAGCGCGCCAAGGAACTGGGCGTCGATCTTGGTCAGGTGAAGCCGGCCGAGGACGGCCGCGTCCGTCACGGCGATCTCGACCAGTTCCTGACCTATAATTCGGGCTACGGCGCTGCTGCTCCCGCCCGTCAGGACGAGGAAAAGAAGGTCATCGGAATGCGTCGCCGCATTGCCGAAAACATGGCCGCATCCAAGCGCAACATTCCGCACTTCTCGTATGTCGAGGAAGTCGACGTGACCGCGCTTGAAGAAATGCGCGCACAGTTGAATTCGGCGCGCGGCGAAAAGCCAAAGCTGACCATTCTCCCGCTCCTGATCACAGCAATCTGCAAGACGCTGCCCGAATTCCCGATGATCAATGCTCGCTATGATGACGAGGCAGGCGTGGTGACGCGTTACGGCTCTGTCCACATGGGGATGGCGGCACAGACCGACGCCGGGCTGATGGTACCCGTCCTCAAGGACGCGCAGGCGAAGAATGTCTGGCAGCTGGCGAACGAGATTTCGCGGCTTGCCGACGCGGCGCGCAGCGGCAAGGCCAGCAAGGACGAACTGACCGGCGGTACGCTGACGGTGACTTCGCTTGGTCCGCTGGGCGGCATCGCAACCACGCCGGTCATCAACCGTCCCGAAGTTGCGATTATCGGCCCGAACAAGATCGTCGAACGCCCGATGTATGTGAGCGACGGGCAGGGCGGCGAGCGGATCGAGAAGCGCAAGCTGATGAATATCTCGATCAGCTGCGATCACCGTGTCGTCGATGGCTGGGATGCAGCGAGCTTTATCCAGGCGCTCAAGAGGCTGCTGGAAACGCCGGTCCTGATTGTCTCAAACTAGAGCCTAGCGGACGACCGCTGCGAAGCTGACGGTGCCGCGGCCCAGTGCCGCCTCGGCATCGGAGACGTGCCAGCGCAGATGCGTGACGTCTTCGGCGGTCGCGCGGCGCGATCCGACGCGCATATCGGCGAGGGCGCCCCAGGTTTTTCCGCCGTCGATGGAAACGGCAGCGCCGCGTCCACCGCTGCGGCGGAAGGCGAGGTCGCGGGGAACGCGGCTAGACACCACGAAATCATCGCCGCGGCCCGGCGCACGCCAATGAAGCATCAGGACGACGCGGTCGCCCTTTTGCAGGGTGGTGGCGGGTTGCAGTGCGCGGACGGACCGGCCGCCCTGCATCTCCGATTGCTCGACATAGACCGATCGTTCGATGTCGATATTGCCCTGTGCGGCAACGGCGGTCGCGGTAATGGCTGCCAGTGTGGTGGCAAGCAGGATGCGGCGCATGAAATTCCCCCGAATTCAGTCGGCGGACAAGGGGTCCGCCATTCGGAGCGGCACTGCATCCAAAGCGCCAAGATATGGTTAATTCGGCCTCAATTTCCTGAAGTTCGATTTTCCCGCAGACAGCGATTGACAGGCAACAGAGGCTGGCCTAATTGCGCCCCTCCCAAGAGGCGCTAGCCGCTTAAATGCGCGGGTGTAGCTCAGTTGGTTAGAGTATCGGCCTGTCACGCCGAGGGTCGCGGGTTCGAGTCCCGTCACTCGCGCCACTTGGGACCTTTTTTCGCAGTTCGTGATGATGTGATACCCGCTTTTGCGGGCTCCCTTCATGCTGTCTTCGACCCATCCGTGCAAAATCGATGATTGAGCTTTGCGCGACTGTCGGCAAGGGTCCGCCCCAGATTCGCAAACGGGGAAGGAACCTGCAGCCATGAAAACCGCCATCACCGAAATGTTCGGCATCCAGCATCCCATCATCCAGGGCGGCATGCACTATGTCGGCTTTGCCGAAATGGCGGCAGCTGTGTCCAATGCTGGCGGTCTGGGCATCATCACCGGCCTGACACAGGGCACGCCGGAGAAGCTGGCGAACGAGATCGCCAGATGTCACGACATGACCGACAAGCCCTTCGGCGTGAACCTGACCCTGCTGCCGACCCTGACGCCGCCGGATTATCCCGGCCTCGTCAAAGTCATCATCGAAGGCGGTATCAAGGTGGTCGAGACCGCCGGTCGCAATCCTTCGGAACTGCTTCCGCCGCTCAAGGATGCAGGGATCAAGGTGATCCACAAATGCACCAGCGTGCGGCATTCCTTGAAAGCGCAGGATATCGGCTGCGATGCTGTTTCGGTCGACGGCTTCGAATGCGGCGGTCACCCGGGCGAGGACGACATTCCCAACTTCATCCTGCTGCCCCGCGCGGCGGACGAGCTCGACATTCCGTTCGTCTCCAGCGGCGGCATGGCCGACGGCCGTAGCCTGGTCGCAAGCCTCGCCATGGGCGCAGAAGGCATGAACATGGGCACGCGCTTCATTGCCACGCAGGAAGCGCCTGTGCACGAGAACGTGAAGAAGGCCATCGTGGCTGCCAGCGAGCTCGATACGCGCCTCGTGATGCGTCCCTTGCGCAATACGGAGCGGGTCATGACCAATGAAGCGGTCGAGCGGCTGCTGGAAAAGGAAAAGCGCCTCGGCGACGATCTGAAGTTCGAAGACATCATCGAGGAAGTCGCCGGCGTCTATCCCTCCATCATGATGGAAGGCGATATGGACAAGGGCGCATGGAGCTGCGGCATGGTGGCCGGGCTGATCAATGATATCCCGACCTGCCAGGAACTGATCGACGGCATCATGAAGGAAGCCGACGAGATCCTCGCACGCATGAACGGCCTCGCAAAAGCAGGCTGAGGCAGATGATCGGACTGCGGGGGCCGGGCGGTCCTCGCAGTGCGTTCAATCGCCCTTAGGTGCGCCGCCTTTGCGTTCGCGCAACTGTCGCAGATTGTCCTCGTGGGTCTCTTCGTCGATCCGGTACCGGGACACAGCGCCCAGCATCCCCATCCACAGAATGAACAGTGCCGGAGCGTACAAGACACCCAAGGTGAAGAGCTTGTCCTCCGACACGCTGGAAGGATCGGCACCGTCGGGTATGGCGACCGCCGACAGGATCAGTCCGCCGATCAGTGCTCCGAGCCCGACGACGGTTTTGCGGGTGAAGGTGATGGCGGAATAATAGACGCCTTCGGAGCGTCTGCCCGTCCGCAGTTCTCCCCCTTCGACGAGATCGGCCACCATCGAATAAATGACGATCTGCGCCGCGATGACGAGCGCCATATCGATCGTGTAGGTGATGGCGACAGTCGGGAAGAGCGCCGGGTCTCCATTTTCAGGAAGAAGGCCGACCAGGCGCAGGGCGACCAGTCCGGGCAAAACTGTGAAGGCAACGATCCCCAGCGTGACGACCGCACGTTTCTTGCCCCAGATACGCACCGCGACCGGAGCGAGCAGGAACGCGACGAGGACGGAGAGGAACACGAGCGCGGTCAGCATGAACCGCTCATCCTCGTCGAAGCCCCAGAAATAGGTCCACATGATGAATGTCAAGCGAGGTCGACACGCCGGTCGCGGTGGAGCCGAGCACTGCCGTCCAGAAGATCGCGAGGAAGCTCTTGTCGGCCAGCGATTCGTAGATTTCCCGGAAGATTTCGCGGATGGTCAGCCGCTTTTCCCGAACCGGTGGATCGCGGAAATTCTTGATCTCGCCATGCGTGCCGATGCCGCTGACGACGATACCGGCAAACATCAGCAGCGAGGCGTAGAACCCGTAGGTCGAATAAGCGTCGCGGTTCAGGATACCGTCGCCGAACTCCTCGGTCGGGACAAGCCAGAGGCCGAACATCAGCGCCGCCAGAGACGCGCCGCCGAGCCAGCCGAAGAAAACGCGATACGCCTCCAGCCGCGTGCGTTCGCGGTAATTGGATGTGAGTTCGGGCAGCATGGCCGAACTGGGTGTCTGGTAAAACGTGATTGCCGTGCGAATGATGATCGCCACAACGAGCAGATAGGCAAACAGCTCGCCATCGCTCCAGCCGGCCGGCGGGTTCCAGAGAAACCAGAAACTGACCCCGCAGGGGATCGCGGAGGCATAGATAAACGGATGGCGCCGACCCCATTTGGAGCGGAAATTGTCGGACCAGTATCCGACCAGCGGATCGCTCAACGCATCGACGAACAGTGCAATGAAGATTGCTAGGCCGACAAGCCCGGGTTCAAGCCCCACAACCGTGCCGTAAAACAGCAGCAGGAAGTAATTGAAGCCGCCATCCTTGACCCCGAATGCAACTGCACCGAAGCCAAAGCTCAGGCTGGTGAGCAGGGACGGGCGGTCGGGCTTTTCTGCTGCCGGTTCGGCGGATAGGTCTTGCAGGCTGGTTCCCCTCTCAATCTTTCGAGGGGTAACGCAAGGCGCTGCGGTGTCAAACTATCGCGCGCGTCCCGCTTCCATCCATACCAGCAGCCGCTTCAACGGAAGAAGCCAGACCAGACCGAAAAACAGATAGACGACCGTCTGCAGCACCGCGTGCCAGCCGCCCACGATCTCGGGCACGTATCGCGCGACGACCAGAGCGTAGACGATGAGGCCGACTATCAGCCCCAGAATGCCCACTGGAACACGCCATGTCGGTTCTTCGCTCATGCGTTTTCTCTCACGAAAGGCCCGTGAAAACGGGTCGGTGTCACGATTGCCGCCAAAGTGCGGTCATGCGGCTCGACTGGTAGCGTTTCCGCCTGCTGGATATCCCAGCCCAGCCCGATGGGCAAAGCGTCGGGATTTTTGGACAGCCAGCGATCATAATGACCGCCGCCCTGTCCCAGCCGCGCGCCGCCGGGTGTAAAGGCCACGAGCGGAACGAACACAACGTGCGGCACCAGCTCCTCCGCATCGGGAGCAGGCTGTAATATGCCGAACGATCCCTCGACCAGCGCGTCTTCATCGTAGGGATCGGCAAATTCGGCAAAGTGCATCGTCTCTGCCCCGTCCGCGATGCGGGGAAGGGCGAGCCTGTGGCCCAGCTCATGGAAGAATTTGGCGTATCCTCTGGTAGGGGCTTCGGCATCGCTGGCCGCGTACAGTCCGATCACCGCATCGCCGGGGATCATGGCGGTCAGCGGTGCCGGGGGGCGATGGAAAAGCAAGGCCCTGATCTGCTCGGGCTGCGCGGCGACGTGCTCTCGCCGTTCCTGCCGGAACCGTTTTCTCAAGGTCGCCTTGGCTTCCACGTCTGCTCCTTGCAGGGATGGTGATAGAAAGTAGCGGAACCACCATGGGTCGTTTGCCGGGAAATCCTCTGACGCGAAAACGTCAGGTGGGCGCCGTGTGCCCCGACCCCACAGCCGAACTGGTGGACCAGGGCAGGGACAGCTCCCTTAGGATAGCTTATAGCCTCAGGGATGTTCCAATCGGGCTCGTGCCGGGCAGTTCCGCCGCATCCTATTTAGGGAGCGTTGCCCCCGACCTCAAGCGTTACGCGCTTCCAGCTTGTCTGCGGTCTCTTCCAGCAATTGCGCAAAGCGCTCCAGCGCAGGGGGCAAATCTTCATCGACTGCTCCCGCAGGGGCCCCCGCAAGTGCCTGTCGCAAGATGTCGTCGGACGGATCCGGGATCTTCGACTGCGCTTCTTTCAGCTGCTCCGCTAGCTCGACCATCTGGGCCCGCAGGGCGTTCTCGCTCGATTCCCAGCTCAGTTCCTTCTCGCGAAGGTCGGTCAGCTGCTGGCGGACGCCGGCAAATTCTTCTGCGGCGCTTTGCTGGGCGGACTGCATTCGGCCCAGCTCTTCCTCGAGCTCTTGGACCCGGGATTGCAGTTTGTCGCGCTGGCCTAGGGCGGTATCGGCGTCGCGCTCCTTGTCTTTTGTCTCCGCCCGAAAGGCGTCGAACGAATCCGCGATAACCTTCTTGTCGGCGACGGCGATCCTGGTTGCCTTGTGCGCTTCGTGAAGTTCGTCTGCCAGCTGGAGCGATGCAAACAGCAGGTTCTGTGCAAATTGCGGCGCCATGGGCTGGAATTTGGCATCGATTGCAGCGCCGAGCGCTATCACATGCTCCTCCTGCCCCTCAGGACAGGAAATGGAAAAGCTCTGTCCGCCAATGACGAGTTCGATAGTATTCATTGTTCCAGCTTCCCGACAAGGTCGTCGATCCGCTTGATCTGGTTGGAAACTTCTTCGCGTAAGGCCTCGTGCCGGACGACGAGCTGCGACACTGAAGGGGGCATTCCTGCTGTGCCATTCGCGCCTGTTTCGCCCTGCGCGCCATTCTCGGCCGGAGCGGGCAACGTCTCGGCTGCTTCGGCAATACGGGCGAGCGCGGCTTCGATCCGCTGGATGGCCTGTTCGGTACGGTCTGCTTCCATAGTGGCGCGAATTTATCGTTTGTTGGCAGGAAGGGCAAAGGGTTGCCGTCTCCTGTTGATAAATCGCCCGAACATCCTGCCAGACAGCGCGTATGGGGCTGCAGCCCGCCGCAGTGCCTTGACCTCGAGCGGACGCACGGCGATGGCTTCGCGCAAGGACGAATCGCGCCCGATGCGAGGTGCGGAGCCGATGCAGGAGCAGCACACCCGATGAGCCCCAATTCCACCGGGTTTGATACCGCCCGCCTCGTACCGATGGCGAATGCCATTCGCGCACTATCCATGGACGCGGTTCAGGCCGCCAATTCGGGCCATCCCGGAATGCCGATGGGGATGGCCGATGTTGCCGCGGTGTTGTGGTCGAAGTTTCTGAAGTTCGATCCGTCTGCACCAGACTGGGCGGACCGCGACCGTTTCGTGCTGAGTGCGGGCCACGGCTCGATGCTGATTTACAGCCTTCTGCACCTGTCGGGCTATGCCAATCCGACCATGGACGACATTCGCAATTTCCGTCAGCTGGGCAGCCCGTGTGCCGGTCATCCGGAAAACTTCCTGCTTGCCGGGTGTCGAAGCAACGACCGGTCCGCTGGGGCAGGGCGTCGCGATGGCGGTCGGTATGGCGATGGCGGAGCGTCACCTGAACGCGCAGTTCGGCGACGATCTCGTCGATCACAAGACCTGGGTCATCGCGGGCGACGGGTGCCTGATGGAAGGCATCAACCACGAGGCCATCGGTCTTGCCGGGCATCTGAAGCTTGGCCGTCTGAACGTGCTGTGGGACGACAACAACATCACGATCGACGGGGCGGCGGACCTTTCGACCAGCGAGGACATCCTGGCCCGGTACGAAGCGACGGGCTGGCATACTGTCCGCTGCGATGGTCATGATTTCAACGACATCGAGCGCGCCCTTGCCGAAGCGGAGGCATCGGACAGGCCTTCTATTGTCGCGTGCAAGACGGTGATCGGCCGCGGTGCGCCCAACAAGCAGGGCACCAGCGCAACCCACGGTGCGCCGCTGGGCGAGGACGAAATCGCTGCAGCCCGCGAGACGCTGGGCTGGAAGCACGAACCCTTCGTCGTGCCGGACGATGTCGTTTCCGACTGGCGTGCAACGGCAGAGTACGGCCGTGAGGCCCATGCATCATGGGTCAATCGGCTTTCTTCATCGGGCAAGCGGGCAGAATTCGAGAACCGGATGATGCCGGTCGCCGACCTCGCTGCGCCTGCGCTCGAGGAATATATCGCCGGTCTGGTGCAGGAACCGCAGAAGGTCGCAACGCGCAAGGCGTCGGAAATGGCGCTTGGTCCGCTGACAGCGACCATTCCCGCATCTGGTCGGCGGGTCTGCCGATCTGACGGGTTCGAACAACACCAAGACGCCCAGCACCACGCCCTTTACCGCCGATACCTATGACGGCCGCTATGTCTATTACGGCATCCGCGAATTCGGCATGGCGGCGGCGATGAACGGCATGATGCTGCATGGCGGGATCACCCCCTATGGCGGCACCTTCCTGATCTTCAGCGACTATTGCCGCAATGCCATCCGTCTTTCGGCCCTGCAGCAGGTCGGTGTCGTCTACGTGATGACGCACGATTCGATCGGCCTTGGCGAAGACGGACCGACGCACCAGCCGGTCGAACAGGTGATGAGCCTGCGTCTCGTGCCGAATCTCAATGTCTATCGCCCGTGCGATACGATCGAGACGGCCGAATGCTGGGCGCTGGCGCTGCAGACGCCCGAAACGCCCTCGGTGCTCGCCCTGTCGCGTCAGGGCCTGCCGCAACTCCGGGGCGAAGGCGACGAAAACTGGTCGGCAACGTCCAATCGCAGTGCGAAAGGCGCGTACCGCCTTCGCGAGGCAGATGCCGCGCGCAAGGTCGTGCTGGTTGCAACCGGTTCGGAAGTGGCTCTGGCGATGGAATGCGCCGACGCGCTCGAGGGTAAAGGCATCGGCTGCGATGTCGTCTCCATGCCGAGCATGGAATTGTTCGAGCAGCAGGACGAGGCGTATCGTGCCGAGGTTCTGCCAGCCGATGCGCTGATCGTTTCGATCGAGGCGGGCAGCACGCTGGGCTGGGAACGCTACACCGGTCGCGGCGGCCTCAATATCGGTCTCGACCGCTTCGGCGCCAGTGCACCGGCGGGCGACCTTTTCGAGAAATTCGGTTTCACTGTGGATGCGATCGTTCCGCAGATCACAAACAAACTCAACGGTTAATCAGGAGCTTTTCATCATGGCTACCAAAGTCGCAATCAACGGTTTCGGCCGCATCGGACGCCTCGTGGCGCGTGCCCTTCTCGAGCGGGACGACCACGATCTGGAACTGGTCGCGATCAACGACCTGGCGGATACCAAGTCCAACGCTCTGCTGTTCGGCTTCGATTCCACCCACGGCCGCTTCCCCGGCACGATCGAGCACGCCGACGGCGAGATGACCGTCAACGGCAAGAAGATCGCCGTCACGTCCGAGCGCGAGCCGGGCAATCTGCCGCACAAGGAAATGGGCATCGATATCGTGCTGGAATGCACCGGCTTCTTCCAGAGCGACGAGGCCTGCCGCCCGCATCTGGAAGCCGGCGCAAAGAAAGTCCTGATCTCCGCTCCGGCCAAGGGCGTTTCGAAGACCATCGTGTTCGGCGTCAACCAGGACAGCCTGACTGCCGAAGACGTAATCGTATCGAATGCCAGCTGCACCACCAACTGCCTTGCTCCGGTGGCGAAAGTCCTGAACGACACGGTCGGTATCGAGCGCGGTTTCATGACCACGATCCACAGCTACACCAATGACCAGCGAATGCTCGACCAGATGCATTCCGACATGCGCCGTGCCCGTGGCGGTGCGCAAAACATGATCCCGACCACCACCGGTGCTGCCCGCGCGGTCGGCCTCGTCCTGCCTGAACTCAATGGCAAGCTCGATGGATCGAGCGTCCGTGTGCCGACGCCAAATGTCTCGCTGATCGACCTTGTTTTCACGCCGAGCCGCGACACCACGGTCGAAGAACTGAACACGGCGCTGAAAGCCGCAGCTGACGGCCCGATGAAGGGCGTTCTCGATTACACCGATCTGCCGCTGGTATCGGGCGACTTCAATCATCATCCGGCCAGCTCTACCGTCGACAGCCTTGAAACCACCGTCATGGAAGGCAAGCTGGCCCGCGTGGTCAGCTGGTATGACAACGAATGGGGCTTCTCCAATCGCATGATCGACACCGCCGGGGTCATGGCCTCGCTGTGAGTACCTTCCGCACCCTGGACGACCTGCCCGATGACCTGACCGGCAAGGTCGCGCTCGTTCGTGTCGATCTGAACCTTCCCATGAAAGATGGTTCGGCCACCGATGTGACACGCGTCGAGGCGGCCAAGCCGACGATCCTCGAATTGACGGGGAAGGGTGCGAAAGTCCTGCTGCTGGCCCATTTCGGGCGTCCGAAGGGCCAGCGCAATTCGATGATGAGCACCAGCTTCGTGCAAGGCGATGTCGACGGGGTTCTGGGCAAGGAGCTTATGTTCATCCCGGAAGTCTCCGGACCGGTGGTCGAACAGTCGATCGGCATCCTGGGCGATGGCGATATCGGTCTGCTCGACAATGTCCGCTTCTGGCCGGGCGAAGAGGCCAACGATCCGGACTTTGCCAAGGCCATTGCCGCGCATGGCGATTTCTACGTGAACGACGCGTTCTCTGCCGCGCACCGTGCCCATGCCTCGACAGAGGGGCTGGCGCGCCTGCTGCCAGCCTATGCCGGCCGCGCCATGGAAGCAGAACTGAAGGCGCTCGATGCCGCGCTTGGTACGCCGGAAACTCCGGTCGCTGCCGTGGTTGGCGGAGCGAAGGTCTCCAGCAAACTCGACGTATTGCAAAACCTTGTCGGCAAGGTTCAGCACCTCATCATCGGGGGCGGAATGGCCAACACCTTCCTCGCCGCTCGCGGGGTCGATGTGGGCAAGTCGCTGTGCGAGCATGATCTCACAGATACGGCGAATGCCATTCTCGACACGGCCGATCACGCAGGGTGCACCGTCCATCTGCCCTACGATGTGGTTGTGGCGAAGGAATTCGCGGCCAATCCGCCGTCGCTTCGCGTATGCAATGTACATGAAGTCGGCGCGGACGAGATGATCCTCGACATCGGTCCGCAGGCCGTCGAAGCGCTGGCAGACGTTCTCAAGACGTGCCGCACCCTTGTCTGGAACGGCCCGCTCGGTGCATTCGAGACCGTGCCGTTCGATGAAGCGACAGTTGCTCTGGCAAAGACAGCCGGCGCCCTGACACAGGACGGATCGCTGATTTCCGTCGCGGGCGGGGGTGATACCGTCGCAGCGCTCAACCATGCCGGTGTGGCGGAGGACTTCACGTTCGTCTCTACGGCGGGCGGGGCGTTCCTCGAATGGATGGAAGGCAAGGAATTGCCCGGGGTCGCGGCGCTCAAGGCATGACCGAACCTGCATTCCCGGGCGGGACTGTCGTCGAAGTCGGCGAGTTTGCTGGCTGGTCCTATTGGGAAGGCGATCCCTACGAAACGCGTAGCGGACCGTTCTTCACCAAGCGCGAGGCCGACGGCAGTTTCCTGAGCGCATTTCGCGCCGAGGACCGACACATGAATGGCGGAGGGTTCATGCATGGCGGCTGCCTTCTGACCTTCGCCGATTTCGCCCTGTTCTCGATCGCGACGAAGGAGCTGGATGGCGGCCATGCCGTCACGATGAACCTGTCGGGCGATTTCCTCGATTCAGCGCAGAACGGGCAGCTGATCGAAGCACGCGGAGAAGTCACGCGGGCTGGCGGACGGACCATCTATGTCCGCGGCATCATCACCGCGGACGGCAAGCCTGTCCTGAGTTTCACCGGAATCATCGCGAAAATTCGCAAGAAGGGCTGATGATCTGGTGAGCGAGAGGCGGATCGAGCGTGTCGTGATCGTCGGCGGGGGAACCGCCGGATGGATGACGGCAGCGGCTCTGGCTCGCACCTTTGACAAAGCGGACCTTTCGATAACGCTGATCGAATCCGAAGCCATCGGAACCGTGGGCGTTGGCGAGGCGACGCTGCCGCAGATCCGCGATTTCAACCGGATGGCCGGCATCGACGAGCGGGAGATGATGGCGCGTACGGCTGCGACCATCAAACTGGGTATCGAATTCTGCGATTGGGGCGAGGCGGGGACACGCTACATCCATCCCTTCGGCTCCTATGGCGAGGCAATCGGTCCGGCGCCTTTTCACCATTACTGGCTGGCCGAGCACGCTGAGGGCAAGGCGCGCCCCTTGGGAGAGTACTCGCTGCCGATCGTCGCGGCGTGGGATGGGCGGTTCGAACCTCCACACGCGGGCAGCGGCCTGTTTGCCTATAACTACGCCTTCCAGTTCGATGCCGGGCTGTACGCCAGATACTTGTCCGAAGTCGCCCAGGGAAACGGCGTTACGCGGCAGGAAGGCCGGATCGTCGAAGCGGAGAGGGATGCAGCAAGCGGCACGGTTCTCGCTGTAAGCCTCGAATCCGGTACGCGCGTCGAGGGCGATCTCTTCATCGATTGTTCCGGTTTCCGCGCGTTGCTGATCGAGCAGGAGCTGGAGACAGGGTTCGAAGACTGGAGCCACTGGCTTCCCTGCAATCGTGCATGGGCCGTGCCCTGCGGGACAAGCGACGAGACGGTTCCCTACACCAGAGCGACGGCGCGCGAGGCGGGCTGGCAATGGCGCATTCCCCTGCAGCACAGGGTCGGAAACGGGCACGTCTATTGCGACCGCTACATCGCGATGCCGACGCGATGGACATGCTGATGGCCAACCTCGAAGCCGAACCGATCGCCCAGCCGCGCCAGCTTCGCTTCACGACGGGCAAGCGCAAACGGATGTGGAACGGGAATGTCGTCGCCATCGGTTTGTCGGGCGGCTTTCTCGAACCTCTCGAATCGACCAGTATCGACCTGATCCAGAGCGGTATTCTCGAACCTTGTCGCGCTTTTTCCGGCAGACGCGTTTTCGGCATCCGATGTGGCCGAATACAATCGCCTGATGGACCGGGAATACGATCGCATCCGCGACTTCCTGATGCTCCATTATGTTGCGAACGGGCGGCATGGGCAGCCGTTCTGGGACGATATGCGCACTATGGAATTGCCGGACAGTCTGGCAGAGAAAATCGACGCCTTCCGGCAGCGCGGGCTGACACCGGATTATCAGGAAGGCCTGTTCCTGCTGCAAAGCTGGCTGTCGGTATTTATCGGGCAGGGTGTCATTCCCGCTGCACTCGATCCCCGTGTCGAAGCGATGCCGCCAGCCGAGCGGTCTGCGCACCTCTCGCGGATGCACTCTGCCATTTCGGCAAAGTCCGGTAGCCTGGAAAAACACCTGTCCTTCATCCGGAAATACGGTGCTGCCTATCGCGGCGAGGGCGCCCGGCCGTGAGCCATATGGTGCGATCGATCCTTCTGGCGGGGCGTCCGAGGGACGTCTGGCCGGTTGCTGCCATCTTGGCACCCGTGCTTCCATCCAGCATCGCATTGCATGTGATCGAGGATACGGCCTCCGGCCCTCCGTCTGCCGTAACGGTCCCGCTGGATAGCACCTATCATGCGCGGCTCGGCCTCGACCTGAAAACACTGGTATCGCAATGCGGTGCGGTCCCATCACTGGGCAGTCGGCTGCTCGGTTTCACGAATGCGGAAGAGGGCTTCGTGTCCGCCCCGTCCGGCACGCTACCGATGATCGGCGGGTTAGCGCTGCACCAGTTTTTGATCCGCGCGAGCCAAGAGGGCGGGGATGGTACGGATCTGATGGAAGCGCTGGCACCATTCCGGTTCGCCGCGCGCGCTGCGGAAGATGGGAAAGTTTGCGCTGCCGTCCGACGGCCCGGAATCGCCGCTCGCCATGCTTGGGCCTCAGGTAAGCGTCGACAGCGATCGGTACGCCGCCATGCTGCGCGGCAAATGCGCCTCCGCATGTAAAGTCCAGCCGGGCGTGATCGAACAGGCGTCGCTGGATGAGGGCGGGGCGGTTCGCTCTGTCAGGCTGCGTGATGGACCTTCGGTCGATGCCGACTTCTTCATCGATTGCTCGGGCGATCTGTCGGCCCTGATCGACAAACCGCGAGAGCAGGCGCGCGCGGCCCTCTCTCAGCTTGGGATGGTTACGGCGGCATTCAATGCGCAGGCCGACGCGCCGACAATCTCCACGTACAAGGCAGATGCTTTCGGTGTCGCAGCAATCACGCCCACAAGCGAAGGCTCCGTCATTTCGTATCACCACACCTCGGACACCCCCGCGGATCATGTGTCGCAAATTGTTGGCGAAGAAGCCGTTTCTGCCCACGTTCTGCCACCGATTTCGGTTTCACCTTGGTCAGTGAACTGCGTGCGAATGGCGAGCGCGGCGGGGTCGCTGTCGCCATTGCTCGGCGCGGACGCAGTGTTGATGCAAGAAATGGCTCTGCATCTCGCCGATTGCCTGCCGGCCCGAACAAGTATGGCGCACGAGGCGCGCGCCTTTAACCGGCGCTTTGTAGAAACAGCCGCAGCCATTGCCGATTTTGCGAATGCACCTGTCTGGCTCGGCACACGGACCGAACCACTCTGGGAGGCAAGCCGTTCTGCGGCATATTCCGGGACCTTGCAGACGCGTCACGATCAGTTTGCCAGCCGGGGACGAATACCCTCCATCGAACGCGAATACGCCGACGAGCAGACTTGGATCGAGATGTTCACCGCTCTGGGTGTCCAGCCGCGACACTACGATCGCCGCGCGGGAGCCATATCATCGCAGCAGGCGCAGCAGATCCTGGACACTATCCGGCAGCAACTCGATGCTGCTCTCACCGCGATGCCATTTCGCGATGCGTATTTGCAGGCTCTAGCCTAGCGGTATTCGGGATTGGGCCAACCGGGCTTGCGACCATCATCCCAGGCCGTGCGGACATTGCCGATGGCGGGGTAGCCGCCCTGATCTTTCAGCATCCGTGCCGCGTGCAGCAGGTTGAAGGCCATGAAGGTCGTGTTGCGCTGGGTGAATTCATTTCCGAAGCCCGCACGTGTTCCGTCATCCTGTTCGTCGCCATAGGACGGCCCGGGCCCGGCTTCCCCGATCCAGCCGCAATCGGCCTGCGGAGGGATCGTCATTCCCACGTGCTGCATGGCGTAGAGCACACCCATTGCAACGTGTTTTATGCCGTCCTCATTGCCGGTCACCACGCAGCCCCCGACCTTGCCGTAAAACGCATATTGTCCGCGGTCGTTGGTTTCGCCGGAGTGGGCGTAGAGCTTTTCGATAAAGGTCTGCGCGACCGAACTTTTCTCGCCCAGCCAGATCGGCGTGCCGAGGATGACGATGTCCGCCTCGAACACGTCTGGCGAGAGTTTTGGCCAGTCATCCCTGTCCCATCCACGATCGGTCATGTCGGGATACACGCCGGGCGCCAGCTGGTATTCTGTCAGACGGTGCCGCTTTACGCCGACATTCTGCGAAGCGAAAATCTCTGCGACGACGTCGAGCAACGTGTCGGTATGCGATGGTTCGCCGGGATGTTTCAGCGTCGCGTTGAAGAGCACTGCCTTCAAGTCGGAAAAGTCCGCATCGCTGCCTTCGCAGACCGTTTTTTGTTTGTCGCTTAACGCCATAAATATCCTTCTCTATGCTCTTACTGCATTTGCATTCGTGCGGTGCACCGGAACAGTTACGACTGGCGCCCTGCAACCGGTTGCGAGAGCACACCAGCGTGGCTAAGGCGCACGGCGATGCATTCGTATGCAGACCGTCTTTTACCGCCACGACACATTTCGAGGAATCACGACCAATGAATTTCGACCAGATGAAAGCCAAGATTGCTGCTGGCGACGGCTTTATTGCAGCGCTTGACCAGTCAGGTGGTTCCACGCCCAAGGCGCTGGCGGGATACGGCGTGGCCGAAAGCGAATGGTCGGGCGATGACGAGATGTTCGCCAAGATCCACGAAATGCGCTGCCGCATTGTCGAGAGCAAGGCTTTCACCGGCGAGAAGATCGTCGGCGCGATCCTGTTCGAAAAGACCATGGAGGGCTGCAATCCGGAAGGCATTCCGATCCCCGAACGCTTGGCGGGCAAGGGCATCGTCCCTTTCCTGAAAGTCGACAAGGGTATGCACGATACCGAAAACGGCGTTCAGCTGATGAAGGATATTCCGGAGCTCGACGCCATGTGTGCCCGGGCGAAGGAACTGGGCGTCTTCGGCACGAAGATGCGCAGCGTCATTCACGAAGCGGACGAGAGAGGCGTAGCAGATAACGTGCGCCAGCAGATGGATTTCGGCCTGCAAATTCTCGGCAACGGCCTGGTCCCGATCCTCGAACCCGAAGTCAGCTTGAAGAGCGAGACCCGCCCGCAGGCGGAAGCGCAGCTTCTCGCCGCCATGCTCGACCAGCTGGACCGCGTGCCCGAGGGCCAGCAGGTCATGCTGAAGCTGACGATTCCCAGCCAGCCCGATCTCTACAAGCCGCTGACCGAACACCCGAAGGTGCTGAAGGTCGTCGCCCTTTCCGGTGGCTATTCGCGCGAAGAGGCGTGCACCGAGCTCGCCAAGAACCACGGCATGATCGCGAGCTTCAGCCGCGCCCTGCTGCAGGAACTGCGCGCCCAGATGGACGACGCACAGTTCGACGAAGCGCTCTCCAGCGCGATCGACGCGATCTACAGCGCGAGCAAGCAGCCGGGCTGACGCACGGCAGCGTCCTTCCGGTCAGTTGGGGCCGGAAGACAGGCTGGCGTCGAAGGCGAAACGGTACCGCGTTTCATCGGGCTGTTCCTGAGTCGTCCGTACAGGCGTGGCAGTTACGAGACGCACGGGAACGCCGTGGGTTTCGTATCCTTCGCCAAGCGTCAGGTCGGCGGTGTCACGCCAACCGTCGCCGTCGATCTGCGTCTTCAGGATCAGTCGGCCGGCCCAGACGCACCGCGCATTGACCGGGCAGCGACTGTCCTCGACAAGTTTCCTTGGCGTGACGACGACGCTGCCGACGTGAACAGGTCTGCCGATGCCGACCTGATAGCCTTCCGGTGCAGGGTTGGCGGAAACCTGGCTCCCATCGGGAATGACGGTGCACGCGGCGAGCGGGAGAATGCTGGCGCATGCAAGTGACAAGGTTCGGGCGAAGACGGGGGATGGACGGGTCATGACCCAGACCTGCGCGCATTGCGAATTGCCGCCACGTGAATGGTGACGCGCGGCCAAGCAGACGTTAGGGCGCGGATATGTCCGATGAACAGCTTCCCTGCCAGCTCTACCTGATCTCGCCGCTCGACACAGGCGGCGACTTTCCCGCTCGTCTCGAGCGTGCACTGGATGCAGGAGACGGCATTGTCACCGCCTTCCAGTTCCGGGTGAAAGGATTGGACCAGCACGAGGCTGCCGCACTCGCCACGCCGCTTCAGGAAATATGCGCAGCGCGCGATGTCGCGTTCATCGTGAACGACAGCGTCGCACTTGCGAAAAGGCTTGGCGCGGACGGTGTCCATCTGGGGCAGGGCGACGGCGACCCGAAGGAAGCGCGCGAGGAACTGGGCCGTGAAGCCCAGATCGGCGTGACCTGTCACGCCAGCCGCCACCTCGCGATGGAGGCCGGCGAAGCTGGCGCGGATTACGTGGCATTCGGCGCGTTCTTCCCGAGCGCAACCAAGGACAGCGATCACCGCGCCGAGCTGGAGCTGCTCGAATGGTGGAGTGGGATCTTCGAAATTCCCTGCGTCGCCATCGGCGGTATCACGCCTGCCAATTGCGGTCCGATCATCGAGGCCGGGGCCGATTTTCTTGCGGTATCCAATGCGGTGTGGGGCGGGGACGAGGTGGCTGCCGTCAAAGCTTTCGCGGAAGCGATGGGAAACAAGTAACGGATATATTTGCGACTCCGTGCGTTGGGACGGGATAATCTCTCGGAGAATAATCCTATGCGTACCCTGCTCGCCGCCGTTTCGATCCTCGCACTGACGGCCTGCGGGCTGGAGGGCACTGATGGCCAGGATAGCGAAGCCACCGAGACGGCATCGACAAATTCGGACGATTACGGGTACCAGACCTATAGCGACGATAATCTCGCCGACAGCATGGCCTCGAATGACGAAGCAAGCATGAGAGGAGATAGCGTCCAGCGCGACTCCGAAGGCGTGTCTGAAGACGCCAGCAATCTGGGCGCAGACGAAACGATTGCGGATAGCGAAGAGCGTCCAATCATGCAGGTGCAGGTCGTGCTCGACCGGCAGGGCTTCGGTCCCGGCGTCATCGACGGCAAAATGGGAATGAGCACCGAAAACGCCCTGCGCGGCTTTCAGGAAGCGAACGAACTCGACATCACCGGCAAGCACGACGAGGCAACGAAGAAGGCGCTCGCCGACTTCGACAAGATTCCGGCCACCCGTGTCGTCACGGTTCCGAAGGAATGGGGCGAGCTTGAGTTCGTCGATATGCCTTCCGGAACGGCGGAGAAGGCTGAGATGGAGCGCCTCGGCTACACATCGCTCGATGAAAAGCTGGCCGAACGTTTCCACACGACCGTGGCAGTGCTGAAGGAATTGAACCCCGGCGGGAAGCCTGCCGGAATGGATGGCTCCGCCGACACGAGATCAGCGGCGCAGATGCAGACGCAGGCGATCAGGACGAAGAGTCGCGTCCTTCTTCGCTGCCGGGCAGAAGATTCGCGTGCCGAACATCGGCGCCGACCGCATTGCTCCGGGTTCGGTTCAGGACCGCGGATGGCAGCAGACGCTCGCCAGTCTAGGTGTCGGTACCGAGCAGCCGCAGGCTGACCGCATCGTCGTCAGCAAGGCGGGGCAAACCCTGAAAGCCTATGACGGCGAAAAGCTGATCGGCGATCTTTACCGTCAGTTCCGGTTCTGCCGAATTCCCGCTTCCGCTCGGCGAGTGGGACATTGTCGGCGAAGCGTATCAATCCGCCATATTCCTACGATCCCGAGGTTTTGGGCCAGGAGAACTCCGACGGTCAGACTTACACGCTTCCGCCGGGTCCCAATGGTCCTGTCGGCATTGTCTGGATCGATCTCAGCAAAGAGCATTACGGCATTCATGGCACGCCCGAGCCGGAGACCATCGGCCGCGCCCAGAGCAGTGGGTGTGTGCGCCTGACGAATTGGGATGCAGCGCGCCTGTCGCAAATGGTCGACACCGAAACGCAGGTGATTTTCGAAGCGTAATGGGCTAGCCTGGCGATATGAAGTTTCTCGATCGCCTACTCACCATCGTCGTCACCGCCACCCTGACGTCGGCCGTCTGGATTGTCGCCGGGGGCAGTCTCATGGAAAATGCGACCGGCACCAGCCAGAGGGAGGCTGCGCGCCCGGCAGATGCTGCGCCCAGTCCCTTGCCGACGTCCGTTCCATCGGAAAGCGGCTCCGGAACCGATGGTGGAAAGAGCGGGGGCGCTGTGGCTCCGCCGCTCGATAGCAATGACGTCTCGACCCCGACTGCGGACGAGCGGGCGCAGCTCCTGATCCCCGTTCTGAATGTGCGGGCTACCGATCTCAGCGACACCTACAGCGACGAGCGCGCGGGCGGTGAGCGGTTGCACGAGGCGATCGACATCATGGCCCCCGAAGGAACGTCGGTCATCGCCGCCGCTTCGGGCGTGGTCGAAAAGCTGTTCAGCTCGGATGCGGGCGGGACGACCATCTATGTCCGTTCCGGCGACCGCCAGACGATCCATTATTACGCGCATCTGATCCGAATATGCGCCCGGCCTGAAAGAGGGAATGCGTATTCGCCGCGGCCAGCGCCTCGGCACGGTCGGCAGCACGGGCAATGCCGATCCCGAAGCGCCGCATCTGCATTTTGCGATCCTGCGCACGACCGAGGATGCAGAGTGGTGGGAGCCGGCGAATGCCGTAAACCCGTATCCGCTCCTGACCAATCGCGGCCAGTAGACGACGGATGATCCGACTCTTAGCGGGCGGACGCGAACGCAGCGTAATCTGCCCGGCGTTCCGTCTTCCTCGATTTTCTGAAGCATGCTGGGGCCGCGTCGCAGGAACTTGGTGCCCTTCAGTGGGCCGCGCGTAAACGTCACCGTCTTTTCGGTGGCAAGGTAGGTTCCGCTACCTCCGGCTGCAAAATAGCTCGATGCGTTACCGATGGCGAAATCCATTCCCTCGACGGAAATCCACGCCTGGCCGTCCGCACTTCCGGGCAGCGAGCAGCGATATTGGCCGAGCGGAAGCGTCTCCAGCCGTCCGTCGGCTTGGGCCGATGCAGATGCGGATCGGCAGCGACGGCAGGCGAGTACGCCGAGTGTCAGGAAAGTCTTCTTGAACATGGTTGTCACTCATAACATCTCACCCGGCATATCGCCACTGTTCTTGCCGCGGGGCTGCCCAGCGGCTAAGCGCAGCGCATATTTCGGCAGGCCGTCATAGTCCCGCCGCCATTCCCAAGAGGCTACACCCATGAAGATCAGCGGCGTGGACATTCGTCCCGGCAACATCATCGAATATGAAAACGGCATCTGGAAAGTTGCCAAGATCCAGCACACCCAGCCGGGCAAGGGCGGGGCCTATATGCAGGTCGAGATGAAGAACCTGCAGGATGGCCGCAAGACCAATGTCCGCTTCCGCAGCGCCGACACGGTCGAAAAGGTCCGCCTGGATACACAGGAATACCAGTTCCTCTATGAAGACGGCGAAATGCTGGTCTTCATGGATGAGCGAGACCTTCGAGCAGATCAACCTGCCGAGCGACCTTCTGGGCGATGCCAAGGCTTTCCTGACAAGATGGCATGACAGTGACGCTGGAACTGTGGGAAGAAAAGCCGATTTCGCGTCGCACTTCCCGATCAGGTCGAAGCGACCATCGTGGAAGCCGATGCCGTGGTGAAGGGCCAGACAGCCTCGTCCAGCTACAAGCCCGCCGTTCTGGAAAACGGTGTTCGCGTCATGGTGCCGCCGCATATCGAGAGCGGGACGCAGGATCATCGTCGATGTGTACGAACAAACCTACGTCGGCAAGGTCGAGCTAACCCGACATGTCGATGTATTCAGGACTGATGCGCGTCATGGAACGCGCCGCCCGCAAGGCGGGTGGCAAGCTTCGCCGCGATTTCGGCGAGGTCGAGCATCTGCAGGTCAGCCGCAAAGGTCCGGCCGATTTCGTATCCAAGGCCGACCAGATTTCAGAGCGCACGCTCTATGACGAGCTTCTGGCCGCGCGCCCCGATTGGGGTTTCGTGCTGGAAGAAGGCGGCGTCATCGAAGGCGATCCCGACAAGCCGCGCTGGATCATCGATCCGCTCGACGGGACAAGCAATTTTCTGCACGCCATTCCGCATTTCGCGATCTCGATCGCGGTGCAGGAGCCCAAGCTCGGCGGTGCCGGCTTGAGCGGCGACAATGGGGCGAAGTGACCGCAGGGCTCGTCTACCAGCCGATCACCGACGAGACATACTGGGCCGAGAAAACCCGCGGTGCCTGGCTTCAGGACAAGCGTCTGCGCGTATCCTCGCCGCAAAGGCCTGTCCGATGCGCTGATCGCGACCGGTATCCCGTTTCAGGGCCACGGCGATTTTGCCGAATGGGGCCGGATCTTCGGCGCCATCGGCCCGCAAGTCGCCGGCATCCGCCGCAACGGCGCCGCTTCGCTTGATCTCGCATGGCTCGCTGCTGGCCGTTTCGATGGCTTTTGGGAAAGCGGCCTGAATGACTGGGATACGGCTGCAGGCTGTCTGCTGGTGCGCGAGGCGGGCGGTTTCGTGTCCGATTTCCGCGGGCGTTCGGAGCCGATCCATTCCAAGCAGGTCCTGGCAGCCAACGATGCTTTGCATTCCCGGCTACACAAACTCTTGGCAAACGCGCTGAAGTAAGGCTATCGCGCGGCCTGCCTTCGCAGGCGTGCCCCTGTGGTGGAATTGGTAGACGCGCTCGACTCAAAATCGAGTTCCTAACGGAGTGCCGGTTCGAACTCCGGCCAGGGGCACCATCTCTTATCGCCGGATCGGCTCAGACTGTGATCTTCACCTTCACGACGCCGTCTTCCCGTGCGTCGAACAAGCGATAGGCCTCTGCGCCTTCGCTCAAAGTGAAGTCGTGGCTGAACAGGCCATCTGCCTTGACCCGGCCCTGCTGGACCAGCGGGACGAGATGCGGCCACATGTTCTGCACATCGCAAATGCCTCCGCGCACCGTTACGTTCTTGAACATGATCAGGGGCAGGGGGAGCGTGTCTTCAGGCTTCTGGAATGCCGATGAAGCTGGCATGTCCGCCGCGCGCGACGAGCGGCAGCACGGCCGCAATCGCTCCGCTCGCACCCGATGCCTCGAATACGCTGTCCGCTCCAAGACCGCCTGTCACCGCACGGACCTGCTCGACCAGATCGGGCCCGGGAGCAAAAGCAGTGGCACCCAGCTTTTCCGCAGCTGCGCGCCGTTCGGCCACCGGATCGATGGCGAGCACTTGCGCGGCGCCGAGGGCAAACGCCAGCTCCACCCCGATCAGGCCGATAGGGCCAAGTCCGACGACCGCTACCGTGCCTCCCGGTTTCGGTTCTGCCCGCGTCAGCCCGAAATAGGCTGTTGCCATTCCGTCGGTCAGCAGCAGCGCCTGTTCGTCCGTCAGACCGTCTGTCGAAAGCAGCGTGGTATCCGCATTGGGCACACAGACATATTCCGCCTGCCCGCCCTGAAGCCGCGTGCTGAGCCCGAACGCTGTCGCTTGGGGGCATTTGAGGGGCTGTCCCGTCAGGCAGGCAGGGCAAGAGCCGCAGCCCGTGCCCCCGGCCGACAGGACCTTCGCGCCCGGCTTGTACAGATGAACATCGCCGCCCGCCTCGACCACTTCGCCCATGAATTCGTGGCCCACGCAGAAGTTCGGCGTGTCTGCCCCGTATTCGGTATTTCCGATATGTGCGCCGTGATACATATGCAGGTCGCTGCCACAGATCGAGCAGGCCGACACCTTGATGATGACGCTGTTGGGCGTGCGCAATTCCGGATCGTCATAGCTCTCGTAGCGAATATCCCGAGGACCGTTGAAGACGAGAGCTTTCATGCGTTGTACCCTTGTATGTTGCCCGGCAAGGCTAGCAGCGACACAGCCCGCGTCCAGCAGGCATTGCTGGAAATCTGTTGCCGCAAAACGGTCCTCCATGCTCAGGCAGCGTTTCTGAGAATCCGTCCGGCACTTGAAATTATGAGCTTGAAAGCGGGGGGCAAAGCTGCGCTTTGTAGGCGGCCCGCGCAGATCAAAGTATTAATAGGCTTGCGCTTCCCGCTCGCCTTTGGGATTCCATCGCCAAGCCATGATACCGCCTCCATCACCGCATGCGATTGCAGCCATGGCCGTCACAGTGGCGATGTTCATCGGCTTTGCCCGCAACAAGCTCAGCATCGAGATCATCTCGCTGCTGACGATAGCCGTGATTGCGGTGGGCCTGTATTTCTTCCCGCTGGCAGGGGATGACCCGACAGACGGGCTCGTCCTCGCTTTCGCCGGCTTCGGTCATTACGCGCTCATCACGATTTGCGCCCTCATGATCATGGGGCGCGGATTGGTGGTCACCGGCGCGTTGGAACCTGCCGCGCGCTTCCTCGAAAGTGTTTTTCGCTACAACGTCCAGCTTGGCCTGCTGCTCTCGCTGGTCATCGCCTTTGTCCTGTCGATGGGCGTCAACAATACGCCTGTGCTGGTCCTGCTGATGCCGATCTTCGTCGCATTGGCGCACCGCGGTGCATTGCCGGCTTCGAAAACATTGATCCCGCTCAACGCGGCATCCCTGATCGGCGGCGTGGCGACGACCATCGGTACCTCGACCAATATTCTGGTGGTTTCCATCGCGGTCGATCTGGGCATGCCCCGTATGGGCGTGTTTCATTTTACCCCCATCGTGCTGGTCGCGGGTGCCATCGCTCTGCCATATTTGTGGCTGGTGATGCCGCGCCTGCTCGGCGATAACCGAGTCGAGAAAAACCATCTGGAACGGCGCTTCATCGCGCGCCTGAGGATCGAGGAAGATAGCCCGCTACGGGGCCGCGACGTTGCGGAAATCGACGCGACCCTGCCGGACGGTGTCGACTTTCTCGATCCGCCGAAGGGAACACTGGAAGCGCAGCAACGCCTGCAGCTGTCGGGCACGCATGAAGGCCTTGAAGCCGCAATGCGGATGCTGAACAGCGAGGTTGCACCGGCCTGGGTACTCGACCGCATCCGCCGCCAGTCGACCGCGAAATCGCAGGATATCGCCGTCGTCGAAATGGCCGTCACTGCCGACAGCCGCCTGATTACGCGCACGCTTCCCAGCTCGGGCATTGCCGATCTGTACGGCGTGGCCGTGCTGGGCATTCACCGTCCGGAGCGGCTCGTGGGCGAGAAGACCGTCTACAGCGACGGGGGCGACCTGCGTATTTCGGAAGGCGATGTTCTTCTCGTCATGGGTCTGCCCGAAGATCTGGAAGAATTCTCGCGCAGCGACAGCTTGCTGATGCTGGAGGGCATGCGTGAACTGCCACGGCGTTCGAAGGCTGTTCTGGCAGCTGCCATCATGGGCGGCTCGGTCGGTCTTGCTTCCATTGGGTTGATCCCGATTGCGATTGCCGCGCTGGCCGGGGCCATCCTGATGTTCCTGACGGGCTGTGTGAAATTCGACCGGGTGGGCAGGGCGCTGTCGGGTCAGGTCATCGTCCTGATTGCGGCAAGTATCGCGCTGGGCCGGATCATCGACGAAAGCGGCGCGGCAGAATGGCTGGCTCTGGTGCTGGCATATGGGCTGCAATATCTGACACCGGCCTGGTGCTGGCTGCGGTCATGCTGTTCGTCACGATTCTCACCAACTTTGCATCCAATGCGACAGCCGCGACCGTCGGCACGCCGATTGCCTTCAGCGTGGCGAACCAGCTGGGCATGCCGGCGGAACCGATGGTTCTGGCCGTGCTGTTCGGCTGCAATCTGTGTTACGCGACGCCAATCGCATATCAGACAAATATGCTGATCATGTCGGAAGGCTCTTACGAGTTCAAAGACTACATCCGGACAGGTGTACCGCTCGTGATTCTGATGGTGACGACGCTATCGTTCCTGCTGGTGCTCACCTACGACATATGATGTCGGCGTGGCATTGTGCGCGGCAGGCCTTTCCTACACGCGAACAATCTGCCAGCTTCCGCTCCAGAATGAGAATCCGGATTTGCGCCTGTCTGGCGCGCGCGGTGTCAACTTCGCATGCAGGGCGTGATTATGAGATAAATCAGGTGTTTGATCGGAATTACGCGCAACGGGGCTGAAGGCGAACATGTCAACTTCGTCAACTTGCCATCCGCGCAGAACCACAAGGGGACAGGCTATGAATCGCATGACAGGTTGGATGTTCGGGGCAGCGACTGCTGCGATCTTGGCAGCATCGCCAGCGGCGGCGCAGAATGATGATCTGCGGAGCGATCTGGCAGCGGACATGCCGGGCCTGATGGAGCTGTACCGCGACCTGCACGCCACGCCCGAACTCAGTTTCGAGGAATTCGAGACGGCAAAGAAGCTGGCCACGCGTATGCGGGCGATGGGCTTCGATGTGACCGAAGGCGTCGGCAAGACTGGCGTCGTCGCCATGATGCGCAATGGCGAGGGTCCCACCGTCATGCTGCGCGCCGACATGGACGGACTGCCGGTCGTCGAACAGACAGGCCTGCCATTCGCATCGAAGCAGGTCGCCGTGCCTGCCTCGGGTGTCGAGACGGGCGTCATGCACGCCTGCGGCCATGACACGCACATGACGGGCTGGATCGGAGCGGCGCAGCTGCTGGTCGACCGCAAGGATGAATGGTCGGGCACGCTGATGATGATCGCTCAGCCGGCAGAGGAATTGGGCGAGGGTGCGCCCGCCATGCTCGAAGATGGCCTGTACGAACGCTTCGGCACGCCGGATTATGCGATCGCATTTCACGATGCAGCGCAGTTCCCCGCCGGAATGATCGGCTATTCGCCGGGCTTCGCGCTCGCGAATGTCGATAGTGTCGATATCACGGTTCCCGGGATCGGCGGTCACGGGGCATATCCGCACACGACCAAGGACCCGATCGTCCTTGCGAGTGCGATCGTGATGAAACTTCAGACGCTCGTCAGTCGCGAGAGTTCGCCGCTCGATCCAGCAGTTATCACGGTCGGCAGCTTTCACTCGGGCGCCAAGCACAATATCATTTCGGATGAGGCGAAATTGCAGCTGACCGTGCGGAGCTATTCGGACGAATCGCGCAAACTATTGCTCGACGGGATTGCCCGTGTCGCCATGGGCGAGGCGATGGCTGCCGGCATGCCCGAGGACAAGATGCCCACGGTCAGCATTGCCGATCAGTATACACCTGCGACCTACAATGATCCCGATTTCACCGAGACAATGATGGCCGGTTTCGCTCAGCGCTTCGGTGACGAGCGCGTAATGCGCGTTCCCAGCGTGATGGGCGGCGAGGATTTCGGACAATTCAAGCGCTACGCACCCGATGAGGTACAATCGCTCATTTTCTGGGTCGGAGGCGTTCCGCAGGAAGATTTCGACGCTGCACAGCGCGGAGAGGGGCAACTGCCTTCGCTTCACAGTCCGTTCTGGGCGCCCGATGCGGAGAAGGTGATCGCGACCGCTGCAGAGGCTCTCGCCGATGCAACCTTGAGACTGATGCCTGCCGGTGGCGAATGAAGGCCGCCGTCGGCTCAGCGGAATCTGGTCAATAAGGTGCGTCTTCCGACGGCTCCGAGCGGCCCGCGCGGCGCATCGATTGGCCCGAAATTCTCGCCATTGTAGCGCTGTCGAGCGTGTCGGCCGGTAGATTGGCGAGCAGTTCTTCCTGTTCTTCGGGGCTCAGGGCCTCGAACTCGGCCCGCGTCATACCGAGTAGGATCCACGGTGTGTCCGACACGACTGTCTGACGGCTTGGACGGGAACTCGACCGACCGGATCCGGCATAACCTACCCAGCTATCGCTACCGAACTCGCCCTCGATCTCGCGGGAGTTGGAATTGTCGATAAGCGCACCGGTGCCGAATTTCTCGGTGCTGGCCCTTGTGAATTCCTGCTTCTGCTGCTGAGAATAGTCTTCGACAGTCTCGATAGCTTCATCGACATTCTCGCTGCTGCCGGGATCGGCCATAATCGCGACCGCGGCCGTGATGATGACCGTCACGACGGCAAAGTGCCGATACATTCTGGCGGCACTGTGTGCTTTTTTGGCCCTCTTCACCATGACCGCGCTTTAGCCGGAGCAGGTTAAGCAATTCTGTTCGCCAAACCACGGACCGCAGCATGGACCAAAAAATTGGGCGGCAGGTGGAATGAACCACCTACCGCCCATCTCCTCCCCAGGAGATAATGTCAGCCGTTAGCTGTAATTGCCCAACCGGTGGTGCAGGGCATTGATCTTGGCCAGTTCTTCACGATCTTCCAGCGTCTTGGCGTGGCTTTCGAGCGCGCGCCTGAGCAGCTTGAAGTCGGCCGTGGAGAGCAACGCCCTTGCGCGGCCTGGCTCTTTCTGTCCGGTAGTTTCTTCGGTCATGTTCTTTCTCCCGCCGCAGCCTGCTTATGCAGCCGCGAACTGGTTCATGGTATTGTCCTTGCCGCCAGCCTTCAATGCAGCTTCGCCGGCAAAGTATTCCTTGTGATCGTCGCCGATGTCGGAACCGGCCATGTTCTGGTGCTTCACGCAGGCGATACCTTGACGGATTTCCTCGCGCTGAACCTGCTTCACGTAGCCGAGCATTGCTTCTTCACCGAAGTAACGTTTGGCGAGATTATCGGTGCTGAGCGCTGCCGTGTGGTACGTCGGCAGGGTGATCAGGTGATGGAAGATGCCCGCTTCGCGCGCCGCATCGGCCTGGAAGGTGCGGATCCGCTCGTCGGCTTCGATTGCGAGCTCGGTGGTGTCGTAATCGATGCTCATCAGCTTGGCGCGGTCGTAGGCCGACACGTCCTTGCCTTCCGCTTCCCAGGCATCGAAAACCTGCTGGCGGAAATTGAGCGTCCAGTTGAAGCTGGGCGAATTGTTGTACACCAGCTTGGCATTGGGAATGACTTCGCGAATACGCTTCACCATGCCGCCGATCTGGTCGACATGCGGCTTTTCGGTTTCGATCCAGAGGAGATCGGCACCGGCCTGAAGGCTGGTGATACCATCGAGAACACAGCGGTCCTCGCCCGTGCCCTTGCGGAATTCATACAGATTGGACGGCAGACGCTTGGGGCGCAGCAGCTTGCCTTCGCGGCTAAGGAAGACATCGCCGTTCTTGATATCGTTCGGCGAGACTTCCTCGCAGTCGAGGAAGCTGTTGTACTGGTCGCCCAGATCGCCTTCTTCCTTGGTGTAGGCAATCGACTTCGTGAGGCCAGCGCCGAGCGAGTCGGTGCGGGCAACGATGATCCCGTCTTCAACGCCCATCTCGAGGAAGGCGTAGCGCAATGCGCGGATCTTTTGGTGGAATTCCTCGTGCGGGACGGTGACCTTGCCATCCTGGTGGCCACACTGCTTCTCGTCGGAAACCTGGTTCTCGATCTGCAGGGCGCATGCACCGGCTTCGATCATCTTCTTCGCAAGGAGATAGGTCGCTTCGGCGTTGCCGAAACCGGCATCGATATCGGCGATGATCGGAACGACATGTGTTTCGTAATTGTCGATAGCGGTCTGGATGCGCTTTGCTTCGACTTCATCACCCTTTTCACGGGCGGCGTCGAGATCGGCGAACATGAGACCCAGTTCACGGGCATCGGCCTGCTTCAGGAACGTGTAGAGTTCTTCGATAAGCGCAGGGACGCTGGTCTTTTCATGCATGGACTGGTCGGGAAGGGGCCCGAACTCGCTGCGCAGGGCAGCGACCATCCAGCCGGAGAGGTACAGGTAACGCTGTTTCGTGCCGCCGAAGTGCTTCTTGATCGAAATCATCTTCTGCTGGGCGATGAAGCCGTGCCAGCAGCCGAGCGACTGGGTGTATTGCGCCGGATCGGCGTCATACGCTTCCATGTCTTCACGCATGATCTTGGCCGTGTATTTCGCAATGTCGAGACCGGTGGGGAAGCGATTCTGCAAGCGCATACGTGCTGCCGATTCCGCGTCGATGGCATTCCATGGCGCGCCATTGGCTGCGATCGTCTTGGCGATTTCGTCGGTGGTCGTCTGATAGCTCATGAACTGGCTCCGATAATTGGGGAGGGATGTCGTTACCCCTCTGCCTTGCCCGACCGGAGCGGGGTGCGATATGAAAAATTACAAAAATTCTTGTCTCTTTGCGCTGTTTACGCAATGATAGGCTGTCAACATGTAAAGATATTTACAAATGAGTGAAGCTTCTCTTCTTGCAGGGCCAGCCCTGCGCCGCCTGCGGAAACGAGAAGGCCTTACGCAAGCTGCAATGGCTGCGCGCCTCGGCATTTCGGCCAGTTATCTCAATCTGATCGAGCGGAACAAACGTCCGGTGTCGGCGCGTGTCGTTGTCCAGCTGGTCGAACAATTCGATCTCGATCCACGCCGGTTGAAAGCCGACGAGGTGATTGGCGGCCTCGATGGTCTGGCCCGTCGCTTAGGCGACGAACGTTTCGCCGATCTCGGGATCGATCGGGACGAGGCAGCCGAATTCCTTGCCGCCGCGCCTCAGGCAGCAGCAGCATTTGCGAGATTGTTCGACAGGGCAGGCTCCGGTGAAGAGCGCAGCTACGATCCTCTCGTTGCATCGCGCCGCGAGATCGAACGCTGGCGTAACCATTTTGCCGATCTCGACACAGCCGCCGAGGAATTGTCGGACGAATTGCGCCTTTCCCGCGCGGACCTCAGCGCCGCACTCACAGAGAGACTGCGCGAACAGCACCAGCTTGCGATCCGCATTTTGCCGCGTGATGTCATGCCGGAGAAATTGCGGCGGCTCGATCTTCATGCACGCCAGGTCCAGATATCCGAAATGCTTTCGCCTGCGTCGCGCAATTTCCAGCTTGCCCTGCAGCTCGCGCAATTGGAGCAAGGCAATTCAATTACCCAGTTGGCAGCAGGGTCGCAGTTTGAGGATGAAGCCGCGCGCAAACTGTTCGAGCGTCACCTCACCGGATACTTCGCCGCTGCGCTTATCATGCCGTATTCGCGTTTCCTCAGAGCATGCGACGCGACCGGCTACGATCTTCCGGTATTGGAGCGCAGGTTCAATGTGAGTCCGGAACAGCTTGCACACCGGCTTACGACCTTGCAGCGGGTCGGCCAGCGAGGCCTCCCTTTTTTCATGGCTCGGCTCGACCGGGCAGGCCAGTTCTCGAAACGTTTCGCCGGAGCGAGCGGCACACCATTGCTCGAAAGCGAGGACTCATGCCCTCTGTGGAACATTCACGAAGCTTTCGAACGGCCGGATAAGTGGATTGCGCAGACCGTTCGTCTCGAAGACGGGGGTGAAAGCGCAAAGGAATGGCTCACACTATCACACGCGGTCGATGCGAGTGGCGGAGGGGGGAAATTCGCCGTCGTGCTTGGTCTCGAGGCCAAGCTTGCGGCACCGCTCGCACAGACCAGACAGGAGATGGCGGGCACCCAAATGCCGCAGCCAATTGGTTTGGGGTGCGCACGGTGCCGGAGAGAAGATTGCCGGCAACGGTCACTCCCGCCGAAGAACGCGACGCTATCTTTCGATCGCACCGCGCGCAGCTCGACACCTTTCGATTTCCAGAAATCGGGCGCGAGCTGACAATCGGTGGAACTAGACGCTCTTTCGGTGGATTGACACTGTATCAGGAGCAATAAACATGACTGAAGAACGTGTTACGACCACGCGCGAGGCCGATGGCACAACCACGACCACGCGCACAACGACTGTAAGCGATGCCGATGGTTCATCGGGCGGCGGTAAAATGCTGCTGGCACTCGTACTGCTCGCCGCTCTCGGAGCTGCGATCTATTTCTTCTCGGGAATATCCGATGCGGAGGTCGCAAAGGATACTGCCATTACAGAGGCAGCCGGAGACGTCGGCGATGCCGCGCGCCAGGTTGGCGACGCTGCACAAGATGCCGCCGATACGGTCACCGGCGGAGAGTAAAAAGTCGTTTACCATGCGGAGTCTCGAAAAGCTGGCTCAAGCGCAAACTTTGTAAAGTTTACCGACATTTCACTCTTCGCCGGTAATCCGGGAGGCCAATCAAAAGGCTTCCCGAAAAACTGCGCGAGCGATGATCAGGCTTTTCAAACATTATATCCCGCATGCCGTGCTGTTGCTCGGGATCGTGGATCTCGTTTTGCTGCTGCTTGCAGGCGAATTCGCTTGGCATTTGCGCGCGTCGCAGATCGGTACGAATGTCGGGGTCGTGTCGCAGCGAGTTCTGCCACTTGGGGGCTTTGCCCTCACCATCTGGATCGCAATGATCGCAGTTGGCGTATATGGCTCCGATGCCTTGCGATCGATGCGCTATGCCTGCGCGCGGCTGCTGGTGGCCATCAGCCTTGGCATTATTGCCCTATCCGTCATCGATTTCATTGCTCCGGGCGCGACTTTCTGGCGGTCGACCCTCTTATACGCAATGGGTTTCGCCATTGTGCTTCTGATTGCCGGACGCCTGCTGGTCAGCGCGTTTTTGGGAACCTCTGCATTTCGCAGACGAGTTCTTGTCCTGGGCGCAGGCGAGCGGGCGGAACGTCTTCGAAAACTCGCAGAGCGGCCTGAGAGCGGCTTCGCAATTGTCTCGTATCTGGCGATGAATGAAGGCGCGCCGGTGGTTGAAGAGGCCATCCCGCGCGCAGCCATTCACGACATCGGACGGTTTGTGGAAAATCTGGGGGTGAGCGAGCTGGTTCTGGCGCTGGAAGAACGGCGCAATTCGCTACCGCTCAAGGATCTGCTGCGGGTGAAAACCCGCGGTGTACACATCAACGAGTTCTCCAGCTTTCTGGAGCGAGAGACGGGGCGGGTAGATCTCGATACCGTCAATCCCAGCTGGCTCATTTTCTCGGATGGCTTTTCTTCCGGTCGCATGGTTTCGAGCGCGGTCAAGCGCATCTTCGACATCATCGCCAGCGGGCTGTTGCTGATTTTGACCCTGCCGGTGATCGCGCTGTTTGCGTTGCTGGTGAAGCTGGACAGCAAAGGGCCTGCCTTTTTCCGCCAGACCCGCATAGGTCTGTTCGGCCAGCCCTTCGACGTCATCAAGCTGCGGTCGATGACGGCCGACGCAGAGAAAGACGGACAGAAATGGGCCGAGAAGAATGATGTCCGCGTAACGCGCATCGGGCGGTTCATCCGCAAGGTCCGGATCGATGAATTGCCGCAAACGTGGAGCGTGCTGAAAGGCGAGATGAGCTTTGTCGGACCGCGTCCCGAAGTGCCGAAATTCGTTGCCGACCTCGATGACAAGCTGCCGTATTATGCGGAACGCCACATGGTGAAGCCGGGCATTACGGGTTGGGCGCAGATCAACTATCCCTACGGTGCGAGCATCGAGGATTCCCGGCATAAGCTGGAATACGACCTCTATTACGCCAAGAATTACACGCCCTTTCTGGATCTGCTCATTCTGCTGCAGACATTGCGCGTCGTTCTCTGGTCCGAAGGGGCGCGGTGATGGATACCGATCTCCTGACTGCACCGACGCTGCTTCTGGCGCTGCATTTTGCAGCTGCCGTCGCCTGCGGTCTGGGCGCAGCATGGTTGCTGCGAGGTGGTCGGGGTGGATTGCCAGCGCGGCGCGCAACACTGGCCGCCCTGATCGGGATGGCGGTGTGGGCCGCTAGCGTCGCGGCATCGGGACCTTGGACGATCTATTCCGGCCTCGCCGAAATCCTTCCGCAACATCACGTTGATCATCCTGTTGCACCAGCATTTCGACACTGCCGGCCAGCGGCTGACCTTACGCCCGATCGTGATCGCGCTCGTTGGGGTCGAACTGGTTCAGGCGATGATGTCGATCCTCTCGCTCACCTATTACGGCTCGGGCGCCGGGGTGTTGCATGCATCCTTCATCATGCGAATGATCGTTGCAGTCGGGGCATTGTTACTCGTGCACAATCTGTATGCAGGGGCTGGCGAGAAGGACCGGATCGGGCTGCGTCCCGTCATTTTCGGGATGGCCGGATTGTGGGCCTTCGACCTCAATTTCTATGTCATCTCCTTCTTGGTCAGCACGCCGGCGATAGAAGTCGCCGTCCTGCGCGGTCCCGTCGTCGCATTAAGCGCACTGGGTCTTATTCTGGGTTCACGTCCCGGCGACGAGCCTATCCAGCTTCGCCCGTCCCGTGTGGCTGCCCTGCAAACGATCTCGCTGGTAGTCGTCGGCGCGTATCTGATGGCGATGCTGGCTCTTTCCGAGTTGCTGGCACTGTTCGACGGCGATGCAGCGCGGCTGACCCAGATCGGCCTGATGGTCGGGACGCTCGTCCTCGGCCTGATCTGGCTGCCGAGCAAGCGCGCACGCGCCTGGATGAAAGTCGTCGCGCTCAAGCATTTCTTCCAGCACCGGTACGATTACCGGGAAGAATGGCTGCGCTTCACCCAGACAATCAGCAGCGAAGGAAGTTCGGAAAGTTCCCTTCAGGCTAGGATCCTCAAAGCTGCGGGCGATATTACGTCCAGCAAATCCGCGCTGCTGTTCCTGATCGACGAAGACGGACGCTTCGCCGAGGCAGGTCATACGGGCCAACTTCTCGCACCGGAGCAGGGTGTGTCGCTGGAATGGGACCTGGCAAGCGTCATGGAACGAGAGGGAGACATTCTCGATCTGGACGCCGTGCGAAATGGTACCGACCGGGCTGGCGAACTGGCCGTCGTCCCGCAGTGGATGCTCGATGATGAGCGGTGCTGGGCAATGGTTCCTCTTATCCACTTCGACCGATTGGTCGGTGCGATCCTCCTGTCGCGGCCACCGGACAAGCGTGATCTCGATTGGGAAGACTTCGATCTTCTCAAGCTCGTGGGCAGGCATGTTGCGAGCTATCTCGCCGAGCAGTCTGGTCACGAGGCGTTGATGCAATCGGCGCAATTCGATCAATTCAACCGGCGCATCGCGTTCGTCATGCACGATATCAAGAATCTTGCGAGCCAGCTGAACCTTTTGGCGAGCAATGCAGAACGCCACGCGGAAAAGCCCGAATTTCGCAAGGACATGCTTGTCACTTTGCGCACGGCGTCGGGGAAGTTGCAGAACCTGATCGACAGGCTTGGAGGGTACACTGCGGGTCAGGATGGCTCTGTCGAGGCGGTGCCACTCAACGGCATTCTGGCGGGCTTGGAACAGCGCTTCAAAGCGACAGGAAGGCTGAAGATCGAGTCAGACCCGGCGGTCATCGTGCAGGCAAACAGGGACGGGTTGCAGCAGGCGCTGATCCATCTCGTCCAAAACGCTTTCGATGCAAGCCCGGAACGCCGCCATGTTCAGGTGCGTCGTCTCGAACGATGCAAAAGCCGCCACAATAGAGGTGATCGACAACGGCGAGGGCATGGAGCCTGAATTCATCCGCAACGGCCTGTTCCGTCCTTTCGTTTCATCGAAAAATGGCGGCTTCGGAATTGGCGCTTTCGAAGCGCGTGAGCTGGTCCGGTCGATGGGCGGGAGTCTCGATGTAACCTCCCGAAGGGGCAAGGGGAGCCGGTTCAAGGTGTCCTTGCCTCTCGCCGCCGCTGCTGGTCTGCTCAGTGCATATACCGGTCGAGATTCCAATCAAACCAACGCATTGAACGAGGTCGCATGATGGCGAATTCGAAAGATAAAATCCTGCCTAAACTTCTCGTGGTCGAAGACGACGAGGGGCTGCAGGCGCAGCTCAAATGGGCTTACGAAGACTTCGATGTGACCATTGCGGGTACGCGCGAAGCGGCGATTGCGGCGTTGCGGGCCGAGGAGCCTTCAGTCGTTACGCTCGATCTCGGCCTCCCGCCGGACCCCGACGGGGTAAGCGAAGGTCTTGCTGTGCTCGACGCCATCATGGCGATAAAGCCCGATACCAAGGTAATCGTCGCCTCCGGCCATGGGGCACGCGAAAGTGCGCTCGATGCCATCGCTCGCGGTGCATATGATTTCTATCAGAAGCCGGTAGATATCGACACGCTGGGCCTTATCGTACGCCGTGCTTTTAACCTCCACGCGATCGAAACGGAGAACTCGCGACTGGCCGGGCAAGTCGGTGAGGAAAAGCGTGTTCTCGGCACGATGATCACGGGCGCGCCGGAAATGGCCAAGGTGGCCCGCACGATCGAACGCGTTGCCAATACCAGCGTCTCGGTGATGCTTCTGGGGGCGAGCGGCACGGGCAAGGAACTGCTTGCTCGCGGCCTCCATGATTCCAGCGATCGGAGCGACAAGCCCTTCGTTGCAATCAACTGCGCAGCGATCCCTGAAAATCTTCTCGAAAGCGAGCTGTTCGGTCACGAGAAGGGCGCATTTACCGGGGCGGTCAAGACGACAGAAGGCAAGATCGAGCAAGCCCATGGCGGCACGCTGTTTCTTGACGAAGTCGGCGATATTCCGCTCGCGCTTCAGGTCAAATTGCTGCGGTTCCTGCAGGAGCGGGTGATCGAGCGGATTGGAGGCCGGAAGCAAATCGACGTCGACGTGCGGATCGTGTGCGCAACGCACCAGAACCTGGAAGTCATGACGACGGAGGGTCAGTTCCGTGAAGACCTCTTCTACCGCCTCGCCGAGATCGTCGTGAAGATACCTTCGCTGGCGGAGCGGCCGGGCGATGCCACGCTGCTGGCCAAAGCTTTCCTGCAGCGTTTTGCAGCCGAGATGAATCCGCAGGTGAAGGGCTTTGCGCCCGACGCGCTGGCGGCGATCGACAGCTGGGGCTGGCCGGGCAATGTGCGCGAGCTGGAAAACCGCGTGAAGCGCGCCGTGATCATGGCAGATGCGCGCCTGGTCGGCGCGGCAGATCTCGACCTTGAAAGTGACGAGGACGGTGAAGGCGAATGTCCTCAACCTGAAGGCCGCACGCGAGCAATCGGATCGCAAAGTCATCCGTCACGCTCTGGCCCGTACAGAAGGCAATATTTCGAGTACGGCCCGCATGCTGGGGATCAGCCGTCCGACGCTTTACGATTTGCTCAAGCAGTACGACCTACAATCCTGAGATGCATCGCCCGCTTTCCTTTTTCCTGACGGGGGTACTTGCCCTTGCCGGGTGCACACCGGCGGCAGATCCCTTGCCACCTGAGGAAGGCGCGCGAGCCGCACTGGCACGCGGGGATGGCTTCGACGCCGAGGTCGCTCTTCGGGAGCAGATGCGGGACGGGGCAGCACGGGAAGCTGTCGCAGCGGCGATGGGCGAGGCAGAGCTTCAGCAAGGTCAATTGGCAGAGGCCCGAAAATGGCTCCAGCCCGGCCGTTTCACGGAGGAAACTGCAGGGCGGGGTTTCCTGATGCTGGGCAGGCTGGAAATGCAATCCGGCAATTTGCCCGCAGCCGGCACCGCCTATGACCGCGCATTGCAATACATTCCTGACGATCCCGAATTGTGGGTCGATATTGCCAGACTGCGTTATCGCGGCGGAGAGCAAACTCTGGCTGTCGAGGCTGCTGTCAGAGCGATGGAATTGGGGCCGGACAATCCCGCTGCCCTGCTTTTACGCGGTCAACTGGCCCGCGATGCCGAAGGGATGGCCGCCGCGCTGCCGTACTTCGAAAAGGCGCTCGAACGGCAGCCGGACAACCTCGACCTGTTGGCGGAGTATTCCGCAACGTTGGGCGAGCTGGGGCGTGCGACCGAAAGCCTCGCGATTGCTCGCCGGATTGTTAAACTCGATCCGGCCTATCAGCGCGCATATTTCCTTCAGGCTGTCATTGCAGCGCGCGGCGCCAAATTCGATTTAGCGCGCAAGCTCTTGACGCTCAGCGGAGATCATGGCCGCGATGTTCCGGCAGGTATCATGCTCGGCGGCGTGATCGATATGGAGCAGGGCAACTTCGCCAGCGCGGCGCAGGCATTCGACCGGCTCAATCGGCTTCAGCCGGAAAACCGGCAGGTGAGGGAATTGCTCGCCCGTTCGCTCTCGCTAGGAGGCAATCACAGGGAACTGGTGCACAGGTTCGACGCAGAGGCCCGGCTGCTAAGCGCCTCGCCCTACATGCGTGTCATCGTCGCCAGGGCGCATGAAGCACTAGGGAGCCGCAATCAGGCTGCGGCGCTTCTCGACCGGGCAGCCGATCCGCAAGACGATGATCTGGTGGCAATGCAGCCCGCCGTCGCCTTGTCGGTCACCAGCACCCGCGGGGTAGGAGATGCCCAGGATGCATTGTCGCTGGTGCGCGGGCGGATTGTATCGGGCGATCGAAGCGGAGCAATTGCCGCCGCGAAAGCGTTTCAACAGCGTTATCCGGGCTCGGCCGATGCCTTTGCCCTGCTTGGCGATGCGTATTTGTCGAACCGCCAGATCGGTCCTGCGCTGCAAGCCTACGACAAGGCTGCACAAGTGCGCCGGACCTGGCCGCTCGCCCGCCGCATGATTGCCGCCCTCAGGGCTGTCGGCCGCCGCGACGATGCGATCGCGTTGGCAGAGGCACATCTGGCGGGCAACCCTTCCAATGGTGAGCTGGCGTCGATGCTAGCCCGCTTCGCCTATGATGCGGGCGATCTCGGCCGGGCCGCCGCACTGCTCGATCAGGCATTGCGGCATGGTTATGATCGCGATGCCGACGTTCTTTCTCTGAGGGCGATGGTCGCGCAGCGTCAGGGTGATATCGAGACTGCCCGACGCTGGGGGCATCTTGCCGTGACGGTCCAGCCGCAGGGTTCAGGCGCACTGCAGGCGCTCGCCATGGTCGAGCAGGGCGATGCTGCACGTAGTGCGCTGGCAAAAGCGCAAAAGCTGGAAAATTCGCCGGAACTAGCCCGGCGCTAGTCGGCGGACAGGGTCTCCGCGCCTGGGTGACGGCGATTGTATCGCACCGACCACCAAAGCGAAATCCCGATGAGCACCGCACCAATGAGACCGGTAATCGTCTCGGGAATATGCCATCGGGCTGATACGAGCATGATGACGCCGAGCGCGATGATGGCCCAGAATGCGCCGTGCTCGAGATAGCGGTACTGCGCGAGCGTGCCTTGCCGGACGAGATGGATCGTCATCGAGCGCACAAACATCGCCCCGACCGACAGGCCAAGCGCGATGACGATCATATTGTTCGACAGGGCAAAGGCGCCGATCACGCCGTCGAAGCTGAAGCTGGCATCCAGGACTTCAAGATATAGAAATCCGCCAAGCCCTGAACGGACGACAGCACCGGCAGCCTTCTTGCGCGCCTCCGCTTGTTCGATGAGCGTGCCGATGGCGTGGACGGCGATAAAGGTCACAAGGCCGAGTACTGCGGCAGTCAGAAATGTCAGTGCTTCGTCAGCCGAAAGCAGCGTCGAGACGGCGTAGCACAGCAGAAGTACCAGACCAATTTCGATAGCTGGCACGCTGGAGAACCGGGTAATCTTGCGCTCGATCACTGCTATCCAGTGGATGTCCTTATCGGAGTCGAAAAAGAAGGTAAGGCCGACCATCGCGAGAAAGGCACCGCCGAAACCGGCAATGGCTATGTGGGCGCCGGAGACGATTTGTTCGTACCGTTCGGGGTCGTTCAGCGACAGCTGCACCGCCTCGACCGGCCCCAGTCCAGCCGCGATGGCGACAATGGCGATGGGAAAAACGATACGCATCCCGAAGACCGCGATCAGAATGCCCCATGTCAGGAAACGCCGCTGCCACACCGGGTCCATTTCCCGCAGGACTGTCGCATTTACCACCGCATTGTCGAAGCTGAGCGATACTTCGAGGATCGATAATACGATTACGATCCACAGGACCGAAAGCATGCCGGTAATGGTACCGGTGCTGGCCCAGCCGTACCAGGCGCCGAGCGCAAGGCAGACAGCCGTGAAGGCGAGCGAGAAGGTATAGAACCGGAGCAGGGTCTGCATGGGGGTGGTTACTTCTTGGGCTGGTAGGTCTGTGCATCGCCTGGGAAGCTGCGTTCGCGTACTTCCGAAGCGTATTGCGCTGCCGTATCGGAGATAACCGTCGCGATGTCTCCGTATTTTTTCACGAAGCGCGGTACGCGCTCGAACATGCCCAGCATATCCTCGGTCACGAGTACCTGGCCATCACACTGAGCGGATGCGCCGATGCCGATGGTAGGGGCTGCGACAGCCTTCGTAGCTTCGATGGCGATCGGTTCGACCACGCCTTCGATGACGATGGCGAAGGCACCTGCTTCGTCGAGAGCCTTTGCATCGCCGACAATCTTGTCGGCTTCCGTGTCGCTGCGACCGCGGGCCATATATCCGCCAAGGACATTGACCGCCTGCGGGGTCAGACCGACGTGGCCCATTACTGGGATGCCGCGTGAATTCAGAAATGCGACCGTTTCGGCCATGGCCTCGCCGCCCTCCAGCTTCACGGCAGCCGCCCCGCTGGCCTTCAGAAGCATGGAGGCGCTTTCGAAGGCTTGTTGGGGCGATTGTTCGTAGGAACCGAACGGCATATCCACGACAACGACCGAGTGATAGCTGCCACGGACCACTGCGGCAGCGTGGTTCGCCATCATGTCCAGTCGTCACAGGGATGGTGGAGGGAAGCCCGTAAATGACCTGCCCGAGGAATCTCCGACCAGCAGCAGATCGCAATGCGCATCGAGCAATTGCGCCTGCCGCGCAGTGTAGGCCGTCAGCATGACCAGCGGTTCTTCCGTAACACCGTCTTTCTTGCGCGCCCTGATGCGCGGAACGGTCAGCCGCTTCATCGGAGCGGGGGTCGGATTGGCGCGACTGGTCGAGGTGTCGATCTGGAAGGTTGTGGACATGGCCAGCGGTTAGCGCCGCCTGAGCGATTAGCAAAGGGCGATAAGGCGAGGTGTCCACTTGGCGAAGCTGGCGAATTCTTGCATGACCTGCCGCCAAGCGAGAACACGCAGGCCGAAAAGCGCTCTGCAATGGGGAGATTATACCAATGGCCGTAGAACCCGGAACCACCAGCAAGGATGGCTGGTCGTCCCGATCCGCCTTCATTCTGGCCGCCATCGGCGCGGCCGTGGGCCTTGGCAATATCTGGCGCTTCCCGACACTGGCCGGGGAAAGCGGGGGCGGCGCTTTCGTTCATTTTCTACATCGGCTGCGTCTTCCTGCTGGGTCTGCCGCTTGTTGCTGTCGGAGATTTTCATTGGCCGTGCAGGACAGACCGACGCAGTCGGTTCGATCAGCAAGGTGGCGCGCAGAATCGCGTGCTTCGGAAAGCTGGTGCGATTTTTGGCGGTATCGGTGCGATGGCCGCGTTTCTGATCGTGTCGTTCTACTCCGTCGTCGCAGGCTGGGTCCTTTATTACGTCGGTGTGATGGGCTGTCGATCTGTGCAGGCGCATTGGTGCGGGTGATCCCGTTCCGCGGGCGCGCTGGCCGGGCGAGACACAGGAACAGATCCAGGGGCGGATGGGTGATCTGTTCGCCAATCCGTGGCTGCTTGCTTGGCATGCATCTCGTCTTCATGGGGGCGACACTGTTCATCGTCGCGCGCGGTGTGAGCGGCGGGATCGAGAAAGGCCGCGACCATAGCTGATGCCGGCATTCTTCGTGCTGCTCATCTCGGCATCACCATTTACGGCGCGATTGTCGGCGATATCCGGGAAGCGGCGGCCTTTCTGTTCACGCCCGACTGGTCTAAGCTGACGCCGCAGTGATGAATGCCGCGCTGGGACAGGCGCTGTTTTCGCTGTCGCTGGGTGTGGCAGGACTCATCACCTACGGCTCGTACATCCGCGAAAGATCGGGCTGGGCTCGCACCGCGCTGACGATCGCCGTTCGCCGATACCGGCGTGGCGCTGCTGGCGGGTCTGATGATCTTCCCGATCGTGTTCTGGCAGTAGGCCTTGACCCTGCAGCCGGGCCGACGCTTGTGTTCCAGACCCTGCCGTTCGCGTTTCCAGATCGATGCCGGCCGGAGCCGCTGATCGGGTTCCTGTTCTTCGTGCTTGATCCTGGTCGCGGCTATCACCAGCTCGATTTCCCTGCTGGAGGTGCCGACTGCCTGGGGCGTCGGCGAGCTTGGGCTGGTCGCGGACGACATCATCGGCTTTGATCTTTGGCGGCCGGCGCATTCCTGATCGGGATTGTCCTGCCTGCTGGGTTACAATGTTCTGGTCCGATGTCCGCCCGCTCGGCTTCTGGTCGATCTTCGCGGACACCGACATTCTCGACACGGTGGACGGGTTTACCGGCAAGGTCATGCTGCCGGTTGGTGCGTTGCTACATCGTTGTTCATCGGCTGGAAGGCCGACAAGAACTTGCTGAAACGTAACCACCGGGCTGTCGTCCGGTTCGTTCGCGGTTTTCCGGTTTCCTTCTTGCATGGCTCTGCCCGCTGGCGGTTGCCGATCATTCTGGTGACGGGTCTGTTCCCGAGCGTGCTTGGCTAGGTTGCGGGTTGACCGCGCAAACAAAAGGGGCCGCTCCGGATGGAGCGGCCCCTTTTCGTTGTTCAGGCTGTGATTAGAGCGCGGTTTCGGTGTGCTCTTCGCGTGCTTCGTCGCGCACATCCTTGCCCATCAGCATCTTGGCGGTGGTCAGAACGCCCAGATCGCTGTTCCAGATCTCGGCCTTGCCAAGTTCCATGCGCATCATCAGCAGGTTGGGGTCGTCCTTGCCGCCCGGGAACCATGCTTCGACGATGTTGCTCCACTGCTTGTCCAGACGCTCGCGGCTCGTTTCTTCGACCAGCGTACCGTCGAAACGGGCAAACATATCGTGGCCCTTGCCTGCGAATGTGGCGATCGCGGGACCCATGTCGGCAAGGTGGTGGTCCTTGGTCTGGTGAAGAACCAGATTTCGCTGTCCGCATCCTTGTCGAGCTGTGCGGTCATGACGACGGCTTTTTCCGGGTTGCTCTTGCGCTCGAGGAAGACGAACGGGGAATCGGCCAGCGCCTTCCAGAAATCGTGCTTGAGATCTTCGCTTTTGTTCTCGTCGTAATTCACTGTTTTTTTCTCCTAGTTGCAACACCAACGGAGATTGCCGCGGGATTGGTTCCAGCACGGATCATTTAGCCGGTGATGAAGCGAGGCTGGAAAGGGGCGAGGCGTTGCAATGCAATCAAGCGTGGAACATAATAAGAACACAAGAGTTGATTCGCCATGAAAACACCTTCCCTTGAAAGCCTGCCTGAAACGGCAAGGCTCAGCGGTGCGGAGCTTTCCGCCCTGTCCGCAACACGTGCCTCGCGTTGGCGGCCGGGGTTGGGCGGGGCGCACCACAGCGAAGTCTTCGCCAGCGGGCGCGAAGCGGCGGGGGCCGGTCTGGCCATGGCGCTGGCGCTCGATACGCTGCGTACGCGCGCCGCAAAGCAGGCAACCGATCCGGCGAGCGAAACCGAAGACCGCCGTGCAATTTTGTGGGTGCAGGACAAGTCTGCCATCCGCCTGACCGGACGGCCCTACCGCCCGGGACTACCTGAGGAGTTGCAGGGACGGGTGATCCACGTCCGTGCCGAAACAGCGCAGGATGCATTGTTCGCGCTGGAAGAAGGCGTGCGCTGCCGTGACCTTGCCTGTGTGATCGGCGAACTGGTCGGGCAATCCGCGCGCGCTCGACTTCACGGCCTCGCGCCGCCTCAGCATGGCGGCGGAACGGCATGGCGTGCCGCTGTGGCTGGTCCGGATCGATGCAGGGCGCGACCTGTCTTCCGCTCGCCTTCGCTGGGAAACGCGCTCGGCCCCGTCTGCCACACCCGAATGGAACCCGCAGGCACCGGGCGCACCGGCATGGGCGGCAGAACTGTTCCGTGCGCGCAGCCATGCACCGGGGGAGTGGACGCTGAGCGAGCGTGACGGCGTCTTGGTGGCAGGCCCGAAACGCAGAAGCTCTGCCACTGTTGGCATGCAGCTGGCGGCAAATATCAATACCGGCCCGATCGGCGGGTCCGGCAACCTTCTCGCGCTCTGACGGTGAGAAATGCAGCTGCCTTCCGCTTCCTCTCCTCCTCCGCGCCGTATCCTGTCGATCTGGTGTGCCCGTATCGCGCTCGATCGCTGGCGTGTGGCGCAGGATTGCAAGCCGGGAGAAGGAGCCGATAGCGAACCGGTCGCGCTGATCACCGAAACGGCGCACGGGCCGCGGATCGATACCGCCAACGCCGCAGGCATGGCTGGTGGCGCGCGCGGCGGGCATGATGTTGGCCGATGCCCGCACGCTGTGCCCGGTCTTGCGCGCTGTACCCGGCGATCCGGCAGGCGACCGCGAATTGCTCGAAAAACTGGCGGCATGGTCACGCCGCTGGGGCCCCTGGTCGGCGCTCGACCCGCCGGACAGCCTGCTGGTCGACGTCACCGCAGTCGCCCATTTGTTCGGCGGAGAGGACAGGCTGCTGGCCGATGTGCGCGACTGCTTCGTCCGGCGCGGTCTGGCCGTCCGGCTTGCTATCGCGCCCACGGCAGGGGCGGCATGGGCCCTGTCACATTACGGGCGCCCCGATCCGGGGCTGGCCGGTTGTATTCTGTCGCCCGGAGAAGACATAGCTCACCGGCTTGCCGATCTGCCTGTGGCGGCGCTCAGGCTGGATGAAGACGTGCTGACCGTGCTGCGCCGTCTCGGCCTCAAGACGCTGGGCCAGATGACCGGTGTGGAGGATGACGGAAAGGGCAGGGATGCCATCCAGCGCCGCTTCCGCAACCGGCGAAGTCCTGCCGCCAATCCCCTGATCCGGATGGACCAGCTGACAGGCCGTGTGCCCGAACCGCTGCTGCCGGTGGTTCCGCAAGATATGCCGCTGGTCCAGCGCCGTCTTGCCGAACCGATCCGCCACCGCGAGGCGCTGGATCACGTGCTGGACGATCTTGGCCGCCGACATGGTTCGCGTTCTGGAAGGACGGGGCGAGGGTGCCCGGCGTCTGGAGCTGGGACTATGGCGCGTCGATGGCGAGGTGACCGTGCGCCAGCTCGAACTTGCCGCCGCGACACGCGATGCCGCCCACATGTGCCGCCTGTTCGCGGAAAAGCTTGACGATATCGATGCAGGTTTCGGGATCGAAACCATGCGCCTGCGGGCAAGCTGGGCCGAGCCGATGGGGGCGGATCAGGGCGACATCGAAGCGGCGGCGCAAACCCACGGCACGTCTCTGGCCGCCTGTATCGACCGGCTGACTACGCGGCTCGGGCCGCAGGCAGTATCGCGTCCGGTGCTTCATGCCAGCCATTTGCCGGAGCGTGCACAGCGCTGGCAGCCCGCGCTGGAGGCAGAGCCGGTGCAGCAACACGAACTGCGCTTTCATGCCCGCCCGCTGAAACTGCTCGACCGCGCGGAGCCGATCTCGGTTCTGTACGCAACGCCCGATGGCTATCCCCGCCGGTTCCAATGGCGCGGCAGCATCCACGAAGTTGTGCGGGTGGAAGGGCCGGAGCGCATTGCGCCGGAATGGTGGCGCGAGAGATCGACCGTGCGCCTGCGCGATTATTACCGGATCGAGGACAATGCCGGTCGCCGGTACTGGATATACCGCCACGGCCTGATCGGGGATGGACGGGGAGGATTACCGGACTGGTATCTGCAGGGCCTGTGTGTTTGAATGAGCTCGCAAAGAAAGAGGCGCGTCCTCTACTGAAAGACGCGCCTCTGTAATTCATCACCCGGATGCGGGATACGGACTAGCCGCCGCTATATGGAATGGTCGACTTGTGCACGGTCATGCGCAAATCGCCCTCCGCATCGCGGATGTAGCCGATCGTGTATTCGACCTTTACCTCGTCGCCGCCATCGGCAGGCGTGAAGTAGTAGTTCCCCATCGCCACAGCCATGTGGCAAATATTATTGGTAATCCCGGCATTCTGCCACCGCACATCGGTCCATGGCGTGATGGCGAAGCCCTTGTCTTCCGGATAGGAGGCGTTCCCACCAACGAAGTACGATAGCGCACCATCGAAGGACGGGCGGAACTGCTGGACAGAGGCCAGCGTCGGCTTGAACAGGACCAGGCTCTGGTCATACGCATAGAACTGACTGATATGGTCGGCAGCAGCTTTCTCGTAATCACCGCCTTCGGAATAGACCTTTCCGATTTTCACGATGCCTTCGCCCCAAGCTTTTTGTGCGGCGACGACTTCCTGCTCGGTGATGCATTGCAGCTGTGCTTCGGTGGGTTGCAAACTTTGCCCGGTGCCGATCGGCTGACCGCCGGTCTGCGCCATTGCTGCAGTAGGGCAAGCGACCATCGCGGTCGCGAGGAGGGCGGGAAGCATCTTCATCATTCGTTCTCCAAGACCTGCCGCCAGCGCAATGGCGTGGGCGGCGTTAAACTTGGGGCCGAATGTGAAGGATAAAGCCGGCCCCGTTCGTTACGTCCGACATCACGAGTGCATGCACTCGCCAGAGGGGCCCGGTCCGCGGTCGGCATTTAATAAAAAAGCGGGTTTCTGGCAACCAAAAACCCGCTTTTGCGCCAACCTGCGCCTAGTTTTTCGCGAAGAACTCGACCAGATCGGTGCAGAGGCGCTCCGTTTCTGTCGCAAACACGGCATGGGGCTGGCCGTCATATTCGATCAGCTTCGCGCCCTCGACTTTCTTGGCGACCTGACGCCCGGTCGCATCGATCGGGACGGTCTGGTCCTTGGTGCCGTGAATGACGAGTGTGGGGACGGTAAAGCTGGCGAGGTCCGGGCGGAAATCGGTGGTGGCAAATGCCGCAGCCGACTTCATCGTGGCCCATTTCGCGCTCATCATCGTGGTCATCCAGGCCCAGTGCTTTTCCTGATCGCTGACCTTGCTCGACAAGATGCCGTCGCCGTAGAAATCCTGGAAGAAATCGATGAAGAAATTCCGGTAATTGGTCTTCATGCCTTCAGTCATCTCGTCGAAGGTCGATTGTGGCACACCGTCGGGATTGTCGTCGGTCTTGAGCATGTAAGGCACGACCGAACTGACGAGCGCAACGGCGTTGACGCCTTTACCGTCATGGCGGCTGAGATAGCGGGCAATCTCACCGCCGCCCATCGAGAAGCCGGCGAGTCCGACATTCTCGGTCAGTCCGAGATGGCCGATCAGGTCGGCTAGATCGTCGCTGAACGTGTCGTAATCATAGCCGGTCTTGGCATGGTCGCTGCGACCGAAGCCGCGGCGATCATAAGCGATCGCGCGCATGCCATTGTCGGCCATGGCCATCATCACCGGATCCCAGCTGTCGCTGGATAGGGGCCAGCCGTGGATCAGGATGATGGGGCGACCTTCGCCCAGTTCCTTGTAGCGAATGTTGGTGCCATCGCGGGTGGTGAAAAACGTCATGGTGTCTCCTTCAAACTAACTGTTCAGTTCTAGAAGACAGTTTGGCGCCCATTGGTTCCAAGCGTTCTCAGACACATATCATTTATCAAGACGAAAACACTGGCACTGATTGCGTGTGGAACATATAAAGAACGAATGGCCGTAAAATCCATCATCGAACGACTCGAAATACTGGCCGATGCGGCGAAGTATGATGCGTCCTGCGCGTCGTCCGGCACGGCCAAGAAAAACAGCATTGGTGGCAAGGGTATCGGATCGACAGAGGGGATGGGCATTTGTCATGCCTATGCTCCCGATGGCCGGTGCATCAGCCTGCTGAAGGTATTGCTGACCAATCACTGCATCTTCGACTGCCATTATTGCATCAATCGCAAGAGCAGCAATGTGCGCCGTGCGCGCTTCACGCCGCAGGAAGTCGCAGACCTGACGCTGAGCTTCTATCGCCGTAATTATATCGAGGGGCTGTTCCTCTCTTCGGGCATCGTCAAAAGCTCCAATCACACGATGGAGCAATTGGTAGAGACCGCGCGTATCTTGCGGGAAGAACACGATTTTCGCGGCTACATTCATCTCAAGACAATTCCCGAGGCAGATCCGGAGCTGGTCCATCAGGCGGGCCTTTATGCCGACCGTGTGTCGATCAATGTCGAACTGCCGACGGATAGCGGCCTGACCCGCCTCGCGCCCGATAAGGATGCCCGCCAGATCGAAGGCGCGATGGGCGGCATGAAGTCCTCTATCGTGGAGGCGAAGGATGCCCGTAAGCGTTTCAAGCACGCGCCGCGCTTCGCGCCCGCAGGCCAGTCGACTCAGATGATCGTCGGCGCGGATAGCGCGAGCGATGCCGACATCGTGGGCAAGGCGAGCCGCCTGTACGACAATTTCCGTCTGCGCCGCGTGTATTACAGCGCGTTCAGCCCGATCCCCGATGCCAGTGCCGTCTTGCCGCTGAAGCGTCCGCCGCTGATCCGCGAACATCGCCTCTATCAGTCCGACTGGCTGATGCGGTTCTACGATTACAAGCCGGGCGAGATCATGCAGGCCACCGAGGCAGACGGGAACCTGCCGCTCGATATCGACCCGAAGCTGGCCTGGGCGCTGAAATTCCGCGACTGGTTCCCGGTCGATGTGAACCGTGCGACGAAAGAGCAATTGCTGCGTGTGCCGGGGCTGGGCGTGAAGGGCGTACACCGCATTCTGGCGGCGCGGCGTCACCGCACGCTGAGGCTCGACGATGTGGCAAAGTTGACCGTATCGCTGACAAAAATCCGTCCCTTCATCGTCACCTGTGACTGGCGGCCTACCACCTTGACGGACCGCGCCGACCTGCGTCGCCTCCTTGCCCCGCGCGAAGAGCAGCTGGAGCTGTTTGCGGCATGACTTCTCTCAGCCATGTGAAATTGGGCACCTACTACGCGGTGAACCTGCCCCGGCCGGACGATTTCGCATTCTGGCGGGAGAAAGCGCGCGCGCTGATCCAGTGCGATGTGCCGCCTGACCGGATTGCGTGGACGCAGCCGGGCGGATCCGGCGATCTGTTTTCGAACGGAGACACGCGGTTGCCAACCCCGCCTGCCGACGCACCCGATGTGCGGGCAAGCAAGCGCTTCATGAGCCTGGCGAAGAACGCCGCACTGCATTCCGATCCGGAGCGTTTCGCCGTGCTTTACCGCTTGCTCTGGCGGCAGCAGGCGAATCTTCGCATCATGGAAGACAAGACCGACGACGATGTCCGCCGCGTGGAGGAATGGGACAAGAACGTCCGCCGCGACAGTCACAAGATGCACGCCTTCGTCCGCTTCCGGCAGGTCGAGGATGAAGAAGGCCGAGAGCACTATGTCGCCTGGTTCGAGCCCGACCATCACATCGTGCGCGCCAATGCCGGGTTCTTCCGTCGCCGTTTTGCCAATATGCAATGGTCGATCCTGACCCCGCGCGGCACGCTGCATTGGGACGGTGAAACGATGCGGGAAGGGCCTCCCGCGAGGAAGGAGGACGCACCTTCGGGCGATCCGGTCGAAGATCTGTGGCGCAAATATTATGCCTCCATCTTCAATCCGGCGCGGCTGAAAGTGGGCGCCATGCTGTCGGAAATGCCCAAGAAATACTGGAAGAACCTGCCCGAGGCTTCGCTTATTCCCGAGCTGATTGCCGGCGCCCAGTCGCGCGAGGCGCAGATGGTCGACGCCGGGAAGCCGAAATTCGGACTGGAATTTGCAGACAGACCGGAAACGCTGGAGGCTATCGACAAGGCCATCCACGCCTGCCGCGAATGTCCGATCGGCAATCTGGATAACCACGCGGTGATGGGCGAGGGGCCGTCCGATGCAGCCCTTATGATCGTCGGTGAACAGCCGGGCGACCAAGAGGACATAACTGGCCGGCCATTCGTGGGACCTGCGGGACAATTGCTGGATGTCCATCTCGAGAAAGCCGGTATTCAGCGCAGCGCGGCCTATGTCACCAATGCGGTGAAGCATTTCAAATACGTCCAGCGCGGAAAACGGCGCATCCACCAGTCTCCTGCGGCCAAGGAAATCGATACCTGCCGCTGGTGGCAAGAGGCGGAGCGCGCCATTGTCCAGCCCAAGCTGGTGCTGGCCATGGGAGCGAGTGCGGCGCGTGGCATCCTGGGCAAGACGGTAAGCATCTCCAAGGCACGCGGCGAGCCTATTGCGCTCGAAGACGGCAGCGAATTGTGGATCACGGCGCACCCCTCCTACCTGCTGCGCCTCGACGGGGCTGCCCGCGAGGAACAGGCCCGCTTGTTCGACGCCGACCTCGCCGCGGTGAGGAAGCGGTTGGGCGAACTGGTCCAGGGTTGATCGCGTGACATGCCCGACCAGCCTCTCACACCTGACAAGCGCACTCTGGAGATCGATCCAGAACTGATCGACGCGCCGCCGCGCGCCTCTTTCGTGGAGCTGGGCGTCGTCTCGTGTTTCAGCTTCCTGCGCGGTGCATCCGATGCCGTCGATCTGGCCATCACGGCGCGCGAGGCAGGCTACGATGCCATCGGGATTGCCGACGCTAACTCGATGGCCGGTGTTGTGCGTATCCACACCGAGGCAAAAACTCTGAAATTACGGCCTGTTATCGGCTGCCGGATAGAGACGGTCGAGGGGTTGGCTTTCCTTGCTTATCCACGCGACCGCGCTGCTTACGGCAGACTTTGCAAGCTGATCTCTGCCGGGCGGATGCGGACGCTCGAGGGCGAATGGCAGGCAAAAGGCGAATGCGCGATCAGCCTCCCGATGCTCGCCGGGCATAGCAGGGATGTGCAACTGATCCTGCTGCCACCGCGCGATCTGGATGCCGAATTCACGATCGAGGTGGAAAGCAATGTCATCGCTTTTCCTGCCGCAGAGAACGGGTTGGATACCCCTCGGGAAACGAGCCTGTTGAATGCTCCCTTTCCCAATCTTCTCAAACACCTGACCGCGCAATTTCCGACGCTTCGGCACCTCGCCGCCAGCCATCTGCACACAGGCGATGACGTCGCACGAATTGACCGGCTCGACGCCATGGCGCGGGCGCATGACCTGTCCCTGCTCGCCACAAACGATGTGCATTATCATGCACCCGAGCGTCGTCCTCTGCAGGATGTCATGACCGCCATCCGCCACAAGACGACCGTCGCGAATGCCGGGCATTTCCTCCACGGCAATGCAGAACGTTACCTCAAGCCCCCGCACATCATGGAGAAACTGTTCGAGCGCTGGCCCCACGCGATCACGGCGGCGCGCGATGTTGCCGATGCCTGCACCTTCAGTCTCGACGAGCTTCGCTACGAATATCCGGAAGAGATCTACCCCGGCGGGATGGAACCGCAGGACTACCTCGAAAGCGCCACATGGGAGGGTGCAAAATGGCGTTATCCCAACGGGTTGCCTGAATCTGTTGAGCAAACGCTGCACAAGGAACTGGCGCTGATCGGCAAGATGGATCTGGCGCGCTACTTTCTCACCATCAAGGACATTGTGGATTTTGCCCGGACCAGGGTCGACCCGCCGATCCTGTGCCAGGGGCGGGGCAGTGCGGCCAATTCCGCAGTGTGCTTCTGCCTCGGGATCACCAGCGTCGATCCGGCCCACCACCAGTTGCTGTTCGATCGCTTCATATCGGAAGACCGCAAAGAGCCGCCGGACATCGATGTCGATTTCGAACATGAGCGGAGAGAAGAGGTTATCCAGTATCTCTACCGCAAATACGGGCGGCACCGTGCCGGCCTGACGGCCACCGTCATCCATTACCGTCCGCGCATGGCGATCCGCGAAGTCGGCAAGGCTATGGGCCTGTCGGAAGACGTCACTTCGACGCTTGCGAAGACGGTATGGGGTGGATGGGGCAAGGAGATTGGCGAGGGCCATGTTGCCGAAACGGGCATGGATATTGCCGACCCGCACCTGAAACGTGTTCTCGCGCTCACGCGGCAAATGATTGGAATGCCGCGCCATTTGTCGCAGCATGTCGGCGGTTTTATCCTGACAGAAGGCGCTTTGACCGAGACAGTGCCGATCGGGAATGGAGCGATGCCCGACCGCAGTTTCATCGAATGGGACAAGGACGATATCGAGGCGCTGGGCATACTGAAGGTCGATGTGCTGGCATTGGGTATGCTGACCTGCATCAAGAAATGCCTCGACCTTCTGGAACACCATCACGAAAGGCCGTTGGAACTCGCCACAGTTCCGCGCGAGGATCCGGAGACCTATGCGATGCTGCGCAAGGGGGATTCCCTCGGCGTGTTCCAGGTCGAGAGCCGGGCGCAGATGAACATGCTGCCCCGTCTGCGTCCGCGCGAATTTTACGACCTCGTGATCCAGGTGGCGATCGTCCGCCCCGGCCCGATCCAGGGCGATATGGTCCATCCGTATCTCAAGCGGCGGCGCGGAGCAGAACAGGTGCAGATCCCGGCACCATCGGCCGAGCATGGTCCGCCGGACGAGCTTTCGAGCATTCTGGAGCGCACGCTGGGCGTACCGATTTTCCAGGAACAGGCGATGAAGATCGCTCTCGATGCGGCGCAGTTTTCTTCCAAGGAAGCCAACCGCCTGCGGAAAGCGATGGCGACGTTCCGCAGCCGCGGCATGGTCGATGAACTGCAGGACATGATGGTCGAACGGATGGTGATGCGGGGTTACGACCGCGACTTTGCCCAGCGCTGCTTCAACCAGATCAGGGGTTTTGGCGAATACGGTTTCCCGGAAAGCCATGCGGCCAGCTTTGCGCATCTGGTCTATGTGTCGAGCTGGCTGAAATGCCATTTCCCGGCCGCTTTCGGATGTGCCTTGCTGAATTCGCAGCCGATGGGGTTCTATGCGCCCGCCCAGATCGTGCGCGATGCGGCAGAGCACGGGGTGGAAATACGCGCCGCGGATGTGAATCTGTCGCAGTGGGATTGCACTCTGGAGGTGGTGGAAGGCGACGAGCACGCTGCCGGGCAGCAGGACACCGGGCCACATGACAGGGGGCGGCTCGACCGGCACATCGCCCTGCGCCTGGGCCTCCGCCAGATCGACGGATTGCCCGAACATATCGCTGCAAGGCTGATTGCGGAACGCAGCGAACGTGGGCCCTATGCCGATGTCCGCAGCCTTCGCGACCGTGCGGGGATCGGGCCTGGCCATGTCGAGCGGCTAGCCAGCGCCGATGCGTTCGGCTCGCTCGGCCTGCCGCGCAGGCAGGCGTTGTGGGATGCGCGCAGCCTTGTCGCAGGCCCCGACCTTCCGTTGTTCCGGGCGGCGGAGGAGCGCGACGAAGGCGCGGAAAAGCGCATGACCCGGCTGCCGCATATGCCGCTGAGCGAAGAAGTGGTGGCAGATTACCAGACCACGCGCCTCAGCCTGAAGGCGCATCCGATGGCGTTCCTGCGTGCCGGTCTGGCCGAACGCGGCTTCGTGCGGGCCTGCGACCTCAGGGACCGCAAGTTCCGCTCGATGGTGCAAGTGTCCGGTGTCGTTCTGATCCGCCAGCGACCGGGCAGCGCAAAGGGCGTGTGCTTCATCACGCTGGAAGACGAGACCGGCGTCATCAACCTGGTCGTCTGGCCCGATCTGAAAGAGAAACAGCGCAAGGTCGTGATGGGCGCGCGGTTGATGGAGGTGCGCGGACGGGTGGAATATGACGACGAGGTGATCCATGTCATCGCCCATCACATGACCGATGCGACGCAAAACCTTCACCAATTGTCCGACGACATGCTCAACGCGCCGGTCGCACGGGCCGATCACGTGACATCGCCGCTCCCCAGCAAGTTCGGCCCGCGGGAAGATTTGCGTGAAGGAGACGATGATCCCTATCGCGCGCCCGCTTCGGAGAAGATAACGCCGGTCGAACCATGGGAGCCTCCGCCAGCAGGGAACAGGGAGTGCGGCAATCATGGCGGCCATCCCCGCAATGTGCGGATCATACCAAAATCGAGGGACTTCCATTGAGCCGGCAACCTGCCCCGTGGCGCCTCTCCCGCAAGGTCGGCAGCTTTGCGCTGGACCGACGGTTTCTCTCTCTGCTTGTCCTCCTTGCCGCCGGATTGACCGCAAAAGCATGGTTGCAGGACCATCCGGAGCACAATCCGTGGGCCCCGCTGGACCTGCGCGATCCGCCGGGCTGGGCCACAGGTGCAAAGCTTTCGGCGCTGGCAGATGACCCTGCACAATGCAGGGCTGTCCTCGAACGAAGCGACGTTACCTTCACCGTGCTGGACCCTGTTGGCGAGGGGGCGTGTCGCCGGGAGGATCGTACCGTGCTGGCGGCGTATCCCTATGCTTCGTCCACGCCCGCAACCACGTGCCCGGTCGCGGTCGCACTGGAGCTATGGCTGGAGCGCGGCGTACAGCCCGCCGCACGCGCTGCCTTCGGGCAGGACGTCGCAAGGATCGAACATTACGGAGCCTACAGCTGCAGGCGGCTATACGGTCGCGGCGAAGGTCCGTGGAGCGAGCACGCGACGGGCAATGCGATCGACGTGTCAGGATTCGTTCTGGAGGACGGGACCAGATGTGTCTGTGTTGAACGACTGGAGCGGCGAGGGCGAAAAGGCGACATTCCTGCGCAGTGTCCGCGATGCGGCTTGCACAGGCTTCAGCACGGTCCTGTCTCCCGACTATAACGAGGCGCACCGCGACCATTTCCATTTCGATCGCGCTCCGCGGGCAATTGGCGGTGTGTGCCGTTAACGGGCCTCGAACGCGTACCCCGCCGAACGGACCGTTCGGACAGGGTCACCCAGGCCTTCCATCTCGATCGCCTTGCGCAGGCGGCGAATGTGGACGTCGACGGTCCGCAGTTCGATATCGCTGCCCGTCCCCCACACACCGTCCAGCAGCTGCCCGCGGCTGAATACCCGGTCGGGGCTTTCCATGAAGAACTTCAGCAACCGGTACTCGGTAGGACCCAGCTGCAATTCCTGGCCTGCGCGCTCGACCTTGTGCGCGACGGGATCGAGCTTGATGTCTCCGACCTCGATCATTTCGCCTGCGAGGGCTGGGCGGATGCGGCGCATGACTGCGGAGACCCGGGCCAGCAATTCGCGAGGTGAGAACGGCTTCGTCACATAATCGTCCGCGCCGGTGTCGAGGCCTCTGATCCGGTCGTCCTCTGCCTCGCGCGCGGTCAGCATGATGATCGGGACGTGGGCCGTTGCCTTGTCGCGGCGGAGCCTGCGACAGACTTCGATGCCGCTTGTTCCTTCGATCATCCAGTCGAGGATGACGAGGTCGGGGACATCCTCCTCGGCCAGCAGCAAAGCTTCGTCACCGTCCGGCGTGGTCCTGACCCGGTATCCCTCGCGGGTGAAACGAAACTCCAGAAGTTCGGAAAGTGCCGGATCGTCTTCGACAAGAAGGAGGCTGGCAGCTGACAAGACGTAAATTCCTTCGGCTCGGGGGCAGACCAAGAAGGGGGAGGTCTCAGTCGTCGTCTGGCGGATAATCTCCGGTCGCGGCAAAATGCACCATCTCCGCAACGTTGGTGGCGTGATCGCCGATGCGTTCGATATTCTTGGCGACGAACAGCAGTTGGGCGGCAGTCGAAATGGTCTTCGGGTTTTCGACCATGTGACTGACAAGGTTACGAAAAATGCTGTCGTAGAACGCATCGACCTTGTTGTCGGCCGCGATGACTTCCAGCGCCAGATCGGGATCGCGCGCGGCATAGGCCGTCAGCACGTCATGCACCATTTCGGCAGCCAGTTCGGCCATTGCGGGGAGCAGGGTGAGGGGTTCGAACTTGCCCCGCTCTTCGATCTTGTCGACGCGCTTGGCGATGTTTTTGGCATAGTCGCCAATCCGCTCCACCACGCCGGCGATCTTCAGCGCCGCGATGACTTCCCGCAAATCGTCTGCCAGCGGCGCGCGCAGGGCGATGATCCGGACGGCCAGCTTGTCGACCTCCGTTTCCAGCGCATCGAGCTTCTTGTCCCGGGCAACGACGCCGTCGCCCAGTTCCTTGTCGCCGCGCACCATCGCGTCGATGGCTTCGTGCACGGCGACTTCTGCCAGGCCGCCCATTTCAGCGATCAAACCGCGAAGGCGCGTTATGTCTTCGTCGAATGCCTTGACTGTATGGTCCATCATCAGCCGTACCGTCCCGTAATATAATCTTTGGTCCGTTCCTCGATCGGATTGGTGAAAATAGCTTCGGTTGGTCCGTATTCGACCATCTTCCCGAGGTGGAAGAAGGCGGTGCGCTGCGAGACGCGGGCCGCCTGTTGCATGGAATGGGTGACGATGACGATGGCATAGCGCCCCGTCAGTTCATCTATCAGTTCTTCGATCTTTGCCGTGGCAATCGGGTCCAGTGCCGAACACGGCTCATCCATCAGGATGACTTCCGGATCGACCGCGATTGCGCGCGCAATGCAAAGGCGCTGCTGCTGGCCACCCGACAGTGCGGTGCCGGATTCCTCGAGGCGGTCCTTCACCTCGTTCCACAAGCCTGCGCGGGTAAGCGATTTCTCGACGATTGCGTCGAGCTCGTCCTTGGTTTCGGCGAGACCGTGGATCTTTGGCCCGTACGCGATGTTATCATAGATCGATTTCGGGAACGGGTTCGGCTTCTGGAAAACCATGCCGACCCGGGCGCGCAGCTGCACGACATCCATGCCGGAGCGGTAGATATCTTCGCCTTCCAGCTCGATCGTACCTTCGACGCGCGCACTCGGGATTGTGTCGTTCATCCGGTTGAGCGAGCGCAGGAAGGTGGATTTCCCGCAGCCGGAGGGGCCGATGAAGGCTGTCACATATTGTGAGGGAATGTCGATCGTGACCGAGTTCGATAGCCTGCTTGTCGCCGTAATAAACGTCGACATCGCGGGTGCGCATCTTCGGATCGATGGTTTCTGTGTTTTCGTGTCTAACGGTCACCAGGTTTTCTCGAACTTGTTGCGCAGGTAAATGGCGAGGCCATTCATCAGCAGCAGGAATATCAGCAGGACGATAATAGCAGCGCTGGTCCGTTCCACGAAACCGCGATCGATTTCATCGGACCAGAGGAAAATTTGTACCGGCAATACGGTCGCCGGAGTCGTGAAGCCTTCGGGCGGGCTGGCCACGAAGGCGCGCATGCCGATCATCAGCAACGGAGCCGTTTCGCCCAGGGCGCGGGCCATGCCGATAATTGTCCCGGTCAGGATGCCGGGGAGGGCCAGCGGCAGGACGTGGTGGAACACAACCTGCACCGGCGATGCACCGACAGCCAGCGCGCCATCGCGGATGGACGGCGGAACCGCCTTGATCGCGTTTCTGCCGGTAATGACGATCACCGGCATGGTCATCAGCGCGAGCGTCATGCCCCCGATGAGCGGGGCGGAGCGCATATTGGGGAAGATCGTCAGGAATACCGCCAGGCCGAGCAGGCCGAAAATAATCGACGGAACCGCCGCCAGATTGTTGATCGATACTTCGATGACATCCGTCCAGCGGTTCTTGGGGGCGTATTCCTCAAGATAGAGTGCAGCCAGCACGCCAATCGGGAAAGCCAGAGCAAGGGTCACGATCATCGTCAGGATCGAGCCTTTGAGCGCTGCCCAGATGCCGACCAATTGAGGATCCGTGGCATCCGAACGCGCCAAAAAGCCAAGATCCAGCCGTTTCTCCAGCGATCCTTGCTCCTCAAGCCTGGAAGCAAGCGCTTGCAAATCCGTAGAACCTTCACCTTCCAAGCCCCGAGCCAGATCAGCCGTTGCGGGTACCCAAAGTTCCTGTTTGCCTTTGGCGATATCGGGATCGGCAACGATCCGCACGGCGAGTTCGCGCCATGCCTCGCCGCTGATCTGGGCAGCGCCCTCTTCGCCCAGTGCTTCTGTCCCGAAATATTCGATGATCTGCGGCAGACCCTGCGTTTCGAGAGAGCCGACACCCGACTGCTCGAGCGTGGCGGGATCGACCGACAGGCCTGCTTCCGCAAAGTCGACAGGGACACGCAGTTCTGCGCGCTGAAAACCGCCGATGCCATTATACAGCATGGTGAACAGCAGAACCACGAGCACGGCGACCGAGAACATGATCGCACCGAGGCCGAGCAAGCGGAACCGCTTCTCGGATGCGTAGCGCTTCTTCAGGCGCGCTTCGAATGCGGCCTGACGGTCACCTGCCAGAGGTGTCGCCGGAATGATTGCTGCGTCACTCATACGCTTCACGGAACCGTTTGACGACGCGGAGAGCGATGAAGTTCAGCCCGAGCGTCACGAGGAAAAGCACAAACCCCAGCGCAAAGGCACTGAGCGTCGCGGGATGGTCGAAGCTGCCTTCGCCCGTCAGCATGGCGACGATCTGCACGGTCACCGTGGTCATCGCCTCGAGCGGGTTTCCAGACAGGTTGGCAGCGGTAGAGGCTGCCATCACCACAATCATCGTTTCGCCGATCGCGCGGCTGATGGCGAGCATGATGCCGGCCACGATACCGGGCAGGGCCGCCGGGATCAGAACCCGCTTGATCGTTTCCGACTGGGTCGCGCCCATCGCAAGGCTTCCGTCGCGCATCGAGCTTGGCACGGCAGCGATACTGTCATCCGCCATGGACGAGACGAACGGAATGATCATCACGCCCATCACCAGTCCTGCGGCCAGCGCACTTTCGCTCGACGCATTCTCGATCCCGATGCCCTGTGCCACATCGCGAATGAAAGGCGCCACGGTCAGTGCGGCGAAATAGCCGTAAACGACGGTCGGAACACCGGCGAGCACTTCGAGTGCAGGCTTGAGCCATGCGCGCACACGCGGATTGGCATATTGTGTGAGATAGATCGCGCTCATCAGGCCAAGGGGGATGGCAACGATCATCGCGATGATCGCACCGATAAAGATGGTGCCCCAGAACAGCGGTATGGCACCGTAACGATCGCCTTGGTCCGCATTGGGGTTCGACATGGGATCGGGATTCCAGCTCGTCCCGAACAGGAAATCGATCGGACTGACGAAGCCGAAGAAACGGATCGTTTCGAAGATCAGGCTGGCGAGAATTCCGAAGGTCGTCAGGATAGCGACCAGCGATGCAATGAGGAGCACCGCCATGACGGCCCGCTCGACACGGGTGCGAGCTGTGAATTTGGGATTGATCCTGGTGTAGGACCAGAGCGCCGTAACCACGGCGATACACAGCGACAAAACGAGACCGATAATGGTGTAACGCTGGATCGCATCGCGGAACGGTTCGACGAGGCCTTGCGCTCTCGAATCGAAGACTACTGCCTGTGCCCCGGTTGCGACCGCACGCGCTTCTGCCATCAGCGTATCGCGAACGAAGCCGAATTGCGGCAGCGAGGCCGCTGCGTCGCTGGCGAGAACCGACTGCATCACCAGCATCGGCATCAAGGCGATCCACAGCGCCGCGAATCCGAGCAGCGGGACACCGACCCACAGGGCCACGTACCAGCCATGATAATTGGGCCGTGCGACCGGGCGGTGGGTAGGGCTTACACTCTGGAAGGCAGATGCCTTCGCCCGGCCTGCCAGCCAGCCAACGAGGCCCAACCCCAAGGCAACAAAAAGGAGCAGAGCAGGCGACATCAGTGTAGAGAGACCCCGTTATTTCCGACCGGAATTCCGCGCCCATAAGCGGGTGAGTGTGGCCGCACAATGGCAAGGCCGGATAGCTGAGCGCGTTTCCACGGCTCTTTGGGAAATTTGTGTTTCAATCGTGTGACAAACTGGGCGGCTGCGGTGTGCGGGCAGTTGCCGCGCCTTCCTGCAGGAGGGGAATTCGGGCGATGACGCGGGTCCCGTCACCGATGGCGCTTTCGATTTCCAGCCTGCCCCTGTGCCGTTCGACGATATGCTTCACAATGGCGAGCCCCAGTCCGGTGCCTCCGGACGCACGGCTGCGGCCCGGATCCGTGCGATAAAAACGCCGGGTGAGGTGCGGGAGGTGCTCAGGCGCAATGCCTTCGCCAGTGTCGCTGACAATGAGACGCGCATTGCCATGCGGTCCTGCGTCGAGGGCAATTGTCACAGGTCCGTCCGCCGCACCGTATTTCAGAGCATTGTCGACCATGTTGCGAACCAGCTGCTCAAGCTGCTGGGTGTCGCCGGCAACCTTTATGTTCCCGGCAATTTCGAACTGTAGCCGTGACCGGCGATCTGCCCCCGCAGCATCTCGTGCAGCGCGTTCGACCAAGGCTGAATAGTCGACCGGCTTTGCAGGTTGTTCGTGTTTCTCGGCCTCGATCCGCGAAAGGGACATAAGATCGTTGACGAGGCTCTGCAGGCGGCGCGCCTCACGCTGTATCGTATCGAGGAATTTGGTCGCGGTGGGCGTGTCCAGATTGTCAGGTTCTTCGCGCAGCGTTTCGACGTAGCCGATTATAGAGGCGAGGGGGGTGCGGAGTTCATGACTGGCATTGGCCACGAAATCGGTATGCGCGCGCCCGATATCCGCTTCGCTCGTGCGATTCAGCAATTCGATGACCGCGTAGTCGGCGTCGATGATATGTCGGCTGATCCGCCAGATATCACGCCGCCGCTGCAGTCCGGTGATCACAGCCTCTCCGTGTATGCCCGAATCCATCAATGCAATTGCCTCGGGATGGCGCAGAGCGACCCGGGGATCCTGGCCGAGGATGTGGTCCCCCAGCACCGAACGTGCGGCTTTATTGGCCACGCTGATTCTGGATCTTTTGGTGAGGAGCAGCGGCGTGCCCGAATGTTCGATCATGGCGGCCATGCTGTCGGCAATAGCCAATGCCGATGTGCTGACAGCCCGCTCTCCCTGCGCGAGAGGATTGTCTGATGGCCGGGTCAGAAACCAGATTGTCCCGCCCCAGATCAGGAACAGCAGGATGGTCAGGGAGAAGGGAAGTCCTGCGAACCCCATCGCGGCCGAGGTCACGGCGGCAAGGACCATTGCGGGCCAGAAGAAGATTTCCGAGGCAGGCATGCCAAGTGCGTTAGCTTCCGCAGGCGCGCTTCGCCAGCGATACCGGACCGATTGCACACAGCTGATCGCGCGGGGCGCAATCGCCACCGACCGGAGCCATGCAAATTTTGGGAGAAATGCGCCTCCGGGTGGTGACCCCTACGGGAATCGAACCCGTGTTTCAGCCGTGAAAGGGCCGCGTCCTAACCGCTAGACGAAGGGGCCATTACCGGGTTGGTCCCGGAGGCGAGAGGCGCACTTAGGGACGACCCGGGAATTGGTCAAGCCTGATTCCGCGAAGAACGGCCGATCAGGCAAATATCGTGGTGGAAATTCGCATTAATCGGCCCATGCCGCATCTTCTAGGTGCAACTCGGCCCGCGGTGTAGGTCCCCAATCGTCAATCTTCGCGCGGCCGGCCAGCCACATCCGCCGGCCTTTTGCGCCATGCAGAAGGGCCTGACCCCAATCGGTTTCCGCTGCCCTGAAGGCGATGGCTTTCAAAGAACCGCCATCTCCGCTTCCCGCAATGACCCTCAGATGATCCGCGCCCACGATATCTGCTTTCACAAGATGCACAGGGCCCACAGCGATGCGTGGTCCCGGCCAGCCGACACCGTAAGGTCCGGCTCCGTCGAGCGTTTCAACCAGTTCCGGCGTCAGTCCTCTGGGCGCAAGCGACAGGTCGAGGACCATTTCACGTGCTGCACTTGCGCGCGAGACATCACGCTCGAGGCGGGCATCCAGCCACTCGGCAAACTCGTCCAGCTTCGACGCCGAGATCGTGAGGCCTGCTGCCATGGCGTGCCCGCCGCCCGCTTCGAGCAAGCCCTGTTCGCGGGCGGCGATGATCGCAGCGCCGAGATCGACGCCGGGAATCGAGCGGCCCGAGCCTTTGCCCGTACTCTCGTCCAGCGCGATGACGAGGGACGGCTTGCCGGTCTTTTCCTTGATGCGGCCAGCAACAATGCCGATCACGCCTGGATGCCAGCCGGTGCCGTAGACGATCTGGACGGCGCGGTTGTGCTGCGCGGCGATCTGTTCTTCTGCCGCAGCCTGCACCTCGGCCTCGATGGCGCGTCTGTCTTCGTTAAGCGCCGATAGCTGTTCGGCAATCTCGCGTGCCTCGTCGGGATCTTCGGTCGTCAACAGCCGGACGCCAAGCGTCGATTTGCCGACGCGGCCACCGGCATTGATACGTGGACCGAGGGCAAATCCGAGATCGCTGCATTGCGGCGCGCGCTTAAGCCTGCTTGCGTCGATAAGTGCGGACATGCCTGTATTGTCGCGCTTTGCCATCACCTTGAGGCCTTGCGACACGAATGCCCGGTTCAGGCCGTGAAGCGCGGCGACATCGGCGACCGTGCCCAGCGCGACGAGATCGAGCAGGGCGCGAAGATCAGGCTCCTTGCGGTCGCGGAAGTAGTCACGTTCCCGAAGCGTCCTGACGACTGCAATTGCCAGCAGGAAGGCCACGCCGACAGCAGCAAGATGGCCGTGGGACGCAGCGAGATCGTTTTCGTCCAGCCTGTTGGGATTGACCAGCGCAACGGCCTTGGGGAGCTCGGCTGCGCATTTGTGGTGATCGACCACGATCACGTCGATGCCGGCGTCACGCGCCTGCTGCAAAGCATCATACGCCATCGCCCCGCAATCGACGGTAACGATCAGGGTCGAACCGCTCTCGCCAAGTTTGACGAGAGCTTCGCCGCTGGGGCCGTACCCTTCGAGCAGGCGGTCCGGGATGTAATACTGCGCTTCTGCGCCCAGCATCCTCATAAGACGGATAAGAAGGGCTGCACTCGTTGCACCGTCGACGTCGTAATCGCCGTAAATGGTGACGGTCTCACCTGAAATGATCGCCTGCGAAACACGTTCGGCGGCGGTATCCATATCGCGGAACTGCGACGGATCGGGGAGAAAGCCGCGAAGGGTGGGTTGGCGGTGACGCTCAAGGTCCGACCGGTCCACGCCGCGCGCCAGCAGCAGCTGTGTCGTGATGTCGTCGGTCAGGCTCGCGACGCCTCCCTGGCTGCCCATGTCCATATTCCCGCCACGCCAGCGCCAGCGGCGTCCGCCAAGGGATTGCTCGACGCCGCAGACGGCAGAGATCGCATTTGAAGCCATGGCGACAGACTAGCGGAACATGCGAGCACTTGGAACGCAGGTGTGATTGACTTTAGACAGTCCAGCACGCCATTTCGGTTCTGTCATGGAACCGGTCCAAACCCTCCTCGTCATCTGGCACAGCCGCACAGGCACAGCGCGTGCGATGGCGGACGCCGCTATGGAGGATGCCGGTGACACCGCTTTGCTGCTGGCGGCAGAGGCTGTGCAACCGGCCGATCTGCTGGCCGCTGGCGGATATCTCTTCATCTGCCCTGAGAATCTGGCGACGATGTCGGGCATGATGAAGGAGATGTTCGACCGCTGCTATTATCCCGTACTCGGCAAGATCGAGGGCAGGCCCTATGCGACTGCGATCGCGGCCGGATCCGACGGGGAGGGCGCCCAGCGCCAGATCGACCGGATCGCTACCGGATGGCGTTTGAAGCGGGTGGCAGAGCATCTCATCGTCAATACCGCTGCGCAACAACCGGAAGACATTCTGGCCGACAAAATCGTCGATCGGCAAGAATTGGTAAAGTGCCGGGATCTAGGAGCAGGGCTGGCAGAAGGATTGCGGCAGGGGGTTTTCTGAAAAATGCATCCGAACCGGATACAATTTCGCGTAGGGGACTCGACCAAATCCTTGGAACAAGGCAATGTTTTGTCGTTCGCCCAAGGAGACTTCACGATCGCACATGGTGGAGGCGCCGCCGACCCCGGCAAAGCCGTTCCCTCCCTCTATCTTTTGTTTGCAGTCGGCCAGTGTCCTGATCGGGACGCCGTCCTTCGTGCGGTACATGCCGCCGAAGGTCTGGCGGTTTCTATCGACGGTGCGGCTGCCGGTGCGTCTGCGGGCGAGGATGCCCGATTACAGATTGTCACGCGCGGATTGACCTTCGATCTGCAGGGCGTTGTCGTTCAGGACAAAAGCGGTCCTGCGTACGAACGGGGGCAGACCATTTCACCCGCGGGGTCAGACAATATTTACGACGCGATTGCCATCGCGGCAGGACCGCACCTTTCGAGCGGAGCCACGACGGTGCCCGTGCTCAAGGGGCAGGTACGGGCAGCAGCCTTGCTGGGAAAACAATTACCTACTCTCGCAGCCTATAGCTGGTCTGCAGCAGGAAATGTCGTTGACGCCAAAAGGTTCTCCCACCTTTCGGAGGAATGGGAAGATGGCGGTGTTTTTCCGACCGAATTCTTCGTCCGCTTCAGGCGCGACCTCGACGAAGGCGTGACCAGCCGGGGGCTAGAGATATTCACTGGTCAGGAGCTGCGGATCGAGCCTGACTTGGTCGATGCCATTCCCGATCCTGTGCGTCTGGCGATGCGGATTGCCGCCCAGCTTGTGCCAATGGGCAAGATGGAGGAGCCGCAGGATTTCAAGACACCGGACGGCCGCGACTTGCGCCTTCAGCCATCACGTAACGCACGCTATGTGCGTGCCTTCCTGAGATAGCACCCGGCGCTGAGCGACCGCTTGGCTCAGCCGCCTGTGGCTTCAAAGAGAGCGGCCTTGGCAGCGTTGTATTCGCTCTCAAGACGGTCGACCATGTCCGCGACGGAGCCGACGGTTTTCACCGCGCCAACGCCCTGGCCGGAACCCCAGATGTCCTTCCACGCCTTGGCCTTCGTGTTGCCACCGCTGCCGAAGTTCATCTTGCTCGGGTCGCTGGTTGGCAGATTGTCCGGATCGAGCCCGGCATTTTCGATGCTGGAGCGCAGGTAATTGCCATGCACGCCGGTGAAGAGGTTGGTGTAGACGATGCCTTCGCTGCTGCCGTCGACGATGCCCTGCTTGTAGCCCTGGTCGGCATTGGCTTCCTCGGTCGCGATGAAGGCGCTGCCGATATAGGCGAAGTCGGCGGAGAGCGCCTGCGCCGCCAGGATCGAGCGGCCGTGCGCGATCGAGCCGGACAGGGCGATGAGCCCGTCGAACCACTCGCGAATTTCCTGCATCAGCGCGAAAGGCGACAGGGCGCCCGCATGCCCGCCAGCGCCGGCGGCCACGGGGATAAGCCCGGTTGCGCCTTTCTCGATCGCCTTGTGGGCGAAGCGGTTGTTGATCACGTCGTGCATCGTGATCCCGCCCCAATTGTCGACCGCCTGAAAAATCTCCTCGCGCGCACCGAGCGAGGTGATGACCATCGGCACCTGCCATTTTTCGCAGGTCTTCATGTCCGCTTCGACGCGGTCGTTCGACTTGTGGACGATCTGGTTGACTGCATAGGGCGCCGCAGGCCGGTCGGGGTTCTCGCGGTTATGCTTCGCCAGTTCTTCGGTGATCTGGTGCAGCCACTCGTCGAGCAGCGATTGCGGGCGCGCATTGAGCGCCGGGAAGCTGCCGACGATCCCGGCCTTGCACTGGGCGATGACCAGTTCCGGCCCCGATACGATAAACAGCGGAGAGCCGATGACGGGCAGGCGCATGCGGTCGAACGGGGCGGGCAGGGACATCGTTTTTCTCTCCGGATTATTATCGTTAGGTCGTCGCATATGGCGCAGGTCAGCCCAAGTCGAGGGGGCCTTTTGACCCTGCATTCCGGGCATTCCGGACAGGGCGTGCAAGCCGTAGCGTCAGCCGCGATTACTGCACGGGAAGGACGCTCTCGATGTCGTAAAAGCTGCGCCGCATTCCGGCAGAACAGTGCCGATTTCTCGTCATCGCTTGCACCCGATACGATGCGCTTGAAGGCATTCCACAGCACCGGATAGCTCGCGCCCCAGTGATCGACGGGATAATTGCTTTCGAACATCCCGCGCTTCGGTCCGAAGGCTTCGATGCAGGTTTCGATATAGGGCCGCCACATGGCCGCCAGTGTCTCGCTGCCCAGACCCGCTGCTGGGCCTTCTTCCGGCAGTCCGCAGAATGCCATCGCGAGACCGCCCAGCTTCACGTGAACATTGTCGCATTCTGCCAGTTCGCGGATGGATGGCGCGCCAACGTATCGAACCGTTCGTGCAACTTGCCCTTGTAGGACGCGATGCCCAGCGGGGTGCCGCAATGATCGAGACAGATTGGCTGGTCGGGAAAGGCACGCGCAAGGTCGATAACATCGCCCAATTGCGGTTCCAGCACCCAAGCATCGAAGGTCAGCCCCATCTTGCCCAGATGGGCGAAGCCTTCGCGGAAACTGGCGCTGCGGTAGAGACCTTCCGGCGCATGGAAGGGAGGGCCGAGCACGTCCGGATCGGCGTCCCACGCGCCCTGATGGCGGATGCCCTTGAACCGGCCATTGCCCGCCGCGACCAGCGCTTCCAGTACAGGCGCAGCCCTGTCGCCCAGCATCATGTTGGCATGGCCGACAATGCCTGCGCAGGCGCGGTAATCGCCGTACAGTCCGCTCGCAGACTGCGCCGCGACGCCGTTCACGAACTCGACTTCACCGACGACTTTCATGTCCTCGTCCCGGTCGAGATCGTAGAACGCACCGCACTCCATGAAGACGGTGCGCAATGATGTTGTGGCCGGTATCGGTGTCGGCTTGCAGCGCATCGAAAGTGTAATAGGGTTTCTCCGCGATCGCGGCGATGAAATCATGGCGCGGGTCCGGGAAGGCGGGGATCATCGGCCGCAGATCCCACAGGTGATGATGCGGATCGATGATCGGCAGATCGGGTTCGAGTATCGCTTCGGTCATGGTCTCGCTTCCTCGCTGTGATTGCTGCCGCCAACGCCGTCAGGGTGACACAATTGACACCGGCCACCCGTCGCCAGAATGCGTGTTATCACCGTGTTTTCAAGCATTAACCGCCGGTTCGGGATGGGCGGAAAAAACAGGGCATCAGCGCAATCAAAATTTCCTACATCCGGTTTCGGCTAGACAGCGCCTGCGGCAGGGATAGCGCGCACATGGCGTGTAGGAAATGGCAAACCGATCAAGGCTCCACTGCGGAATTGGCCGCGCTCAAAACGGCGCGCACGCTGGCAGTCGCAACGTCTTCGTCGATGCCTACGCCCCAGATGGTTTGCCCGTCCGGCGTCCGGCATTCCAGATAGGCTGCTGCGCGTGCATCAGCGCCCGCTGCCGAGCGCGTGTTCCGTATAGTCGGCGATTTCGAGTTCCAGACCGAAGCTTTGTTCAAGCGTGGTCAGGACGCTGGAGATCAGACCGTTGCCGCGTCCGCTGACCGTTTGCTCCGTACCGGCAACAGCGATGGTGCCCGCGAATAACCGCGTGCCGTCGGATGCTCGGCTCTCCTCGTAATCGACCAGCTGGAAATGTTTGTCCTGCGTCTGGACATGATAGGCTTTGCGGAAGGTCTGCCAGATGTCGTCGGCGTTGAGTTCGCGGCCCAATTTGTCGGCCATGTCCTGTACGAACGGGCTGAAATGCGCCTGCATTTTCTTCGGCAGCTTGAGGCCCTGATCCTGCTCCAGCACCCAGGCGAAACCGCCTTTGCCGGATTGCGAATTGACGCGGATCACTGCCTCGTAATTCCGGCCCAGATCGGCCGGGTCGATCGGCAGGTAGGGCACGCGCCAGTGCTGCATCGTTCTGCGTCTGGTGGGCGGAGAAGCCCTTCTTGATCGCGTCCTGATGACTGCCGGAGAATGCCGTGTAAACCAACTCGCCGCCGTAGGGATGCCGTTCATGCACCGGCAGCTGGTTGCAATATTCCACCGTCTCGATGACCCGGTCGATGTCGGAGAAATCGAGCTCCGGATCGACGCCTTGCGTGTACATGTTGAGCGCCATCGTCACGAGGCAGCAATTGCCCGTCCGCTCGCCATTGCCGAACAGGCAGCCCTCCACACGGTCGGCGCCCGCCATCAGGCCAAGCTCGGCTGCGGCAACGCCCGTGCCGCGGTCGTTATGGGTATGGAGCGAGATGATCACGCTGTCGCGATTGGGAATGTGCCTCGCGAAATACTCGATCTGGTCGGCGTAGATATTGGGTGTCGCTGCCTCGACCGTGGCGGGCAGGTTGAAGATGATCGGATGGTCGGGCGTGGGGGCCAGAACGTCCATTACCGAAGAACAGACCTCCAGACTGAAATCGATTTCGGCCGTCGAGAAGGTTTCCGGGCTGTACTGGAAATGCCAGTCGGTATCCGGGCGCTTGCCGGCCTCGTCGCGCATGATTTTTGCGCCAGCGATAGCGATGTCGCGCACCTGCTCGCGGGTCATGCCGAAGACGATCTCGCGCCATGCGGGGCTGACGGCGTTGTAGAGATGGACGATGGCCGCGCGCGCACCCGACAGGCTTTCGAAGCTGGTGCGGATCAGTTCCTCGCGGCTTTGCGTGAGTACCTGGATCAGCACATCGTCCGGCACGCGGCCCGATTTGACGAGGCCGGAAATGAAGTCGAACTCGGTCGCGCCCGCACTGGGGAAGCCGACCTCGATCTCCTTCACGCCGATTTCCACCAGCAGATCGAAGAACCGGTTTTTCTTCACCCCGTCCATCGGATCGATGATCGACTGGTTGCCGTCGCGCAGATCGGTGCTGAGCCAGCGGGGCGGGGCAGTGATGGTTTGTGACGGCCATTGGCGGTCGGGCAAATCGACCTGCGGAAAGGCGCTGTATTTGGTGGAAGGCTGCTTGAGCATCGGCATGGCAGGTCCTGCGTATTCGACTGGTGCGCTGTGGAGAAGGCGGTGCGTTGATCCCTTGAGCGAGCGACGCTGCGCCCGGCAGGCACGCGTCAGTTCACGCCCAAGGGCGCGTAAGTCGTAGCAGGAGCGATGCGTTGCAGGTCATGGATGCTCTTTTCGCGCGAAACGAAGACGGGCGCAAGACACAACTGTCTTGCGCCCGCCGAAGTTCGGATTTGTCGGTGAGCGGTGTCAGTCCTGCTTTTCGAAGGCGGCGGAAATGGTAAGATCGACATCGTCCGACACCATCGGCACGGCGTAGTCGATGCCGTAATCCGACCGCGTCACGGTGGCCCGCGCCGTGAAGCCGATGGTTTCGGCCTGGCTCATCGGATTGCTGCCAGCGCCGGTAAATTCGACCAGCATGGCGAGAGGGCGGGTGACGCCGTTCATCGTCAGATTGCCGGTAGCGAGTGCACTGGTGTTGGTTACCCGGCGAACATCGGTCGCGACGAAGCGGGCGTTCCCGGCATCGGGGCCGAAAAAGTCGGGCTCTGCTCCATCCTTACCCGGACGCAGCATGTGATCGCGCAGGCCTTCGCTGACGACGGCCAGCGAACCTATCGGGATGCTGACATCGAGCTGGGTCGCGGCGATATCGGCAGGGTCGATGGTCAGCGTGCCCTCGGCATCTCCGAACAGGCCGACATACGGATTGAAACCGAAATGGCTGACTTCCCATTCGACAAGAGTATGCGCGGGATCGGTTGCGTAGGTACCGGCCGTGACGCGCGACAATTCCATCTGGCCCGGCATTTCGGCGGGCGCATCCTGCGCGTTGAGGGAAACACCTGCGCCAAGAGCGAGGCTGGACGTTGCGGCGACGGCGAGAAACAGCTTGTTCATGAAGACCTCCGGTTTGGCAGTGTAACGCGCCTGCCAAACCGGAGGTTCCGCAAAGCGGCTTAGTTCTTGGCCTTGTCGACCAGCTTGTTGTCGCCGATCCACGGCATCATGGCGCGCAGGCGCGTGCCGACGGCTTCGATCGGGTGCGCTTCCTGACGGTTGCGGCTTGCCTTCATTTCGGGGTTGCCGACCATGTTATCCATCATGAAACGCTGCACGAAGCGGCCTGCCTGAATGTCTTCCAGAACGCGCTTCATCTCGGCCTTGGTTTCGTCCGTGATGACGCGCGGGCCGGTGTGGTAGTCGCCGTATTCGGCGGTGTTGCTGATCGAATAGCGCATATTGGCGATGCCGCCTTCATACAGCAGGTCGACGATCAGCTTGGTCTCGTGGAGGCACTCGAAATAGGCCATTTCTTCCGGGTATCCGGCCTCGACCAGCGTTTCGAAGCCCGCCAGGATCAGGTGGCTGATGCCGCCGCACAGGACGGCCTGCTCGCCGAAAAGATCGGTTTCGCATTCGTCCTTGAACGTGGTTTCGATGATCGCCGAGCGGCCTGCACCCATCGCGCCCGCATAGGCGAGGGCGAGCGCTTGTGCGAAGCCGTTGCCGCCGCGATCCGCTGCCTTCCTGATGGACGGCGATCAGCGCCGGGACACCGCGGCCCTGCTCGTATTCGTTGCGCACGGTGTGGCCGGGGCCCTTGGGCGCGATCATGATCACGTCGAGATCTTCGCGCGGTTCGATCAGGCCGAAATGCACGTTGAGGCCATGCGCGAAGGCGAGGGCGGCGCCCTGCTTCATGTTATCGCGCAGATCGGTCTTCCAGATTTCCGCCTGCGTTTCGTCGGGCGCGAGGATCATCACGATGTCCGCCCACTTCGCGGCATCGGCGTTCGACATGACGGTGAAGCCGGCAGCCTCTGCCTTTTTCGCCGTGGCCGACCCTTCACGAAGGGCGACGCGTACTTCGCCCGCACCGCTGTCGCGCAGGTTCTGGGCGTGGGCATGGCCCTGGCTGCCATAGCCGACGATGACGATGTTGCGCTCTTCGATCAGCTTGCGATCGGTATCGGCGTCGTAATAGACTTTCACGTGAAATTCCCCGTCTGTCTCTTTGAATGAATTGCCCGCTCCCTAGCGGCTCGGTGGCCGGTCCGGAAAGGGCGAAGAATGTTTAGGCCGGCCTAGATTGGCTAGGCTCCCTCAGCGCCGCGCATCATGCCCACGATCCCGGTCCGGCCGATTTCGACAAGGCCGAGGCCGCGCATCAGGTCGATGAAGCTGTCCACCTTGTCCGGCGGGCCGGTAATTTCGAAGATGAAGCTCTCGGTCGTGGTGTCGACAGGCCGGGCGCGGAAGATGTCGGCAAGGCGCAATGCCTCGACCCGCTTGTCGCCCGTGCCGGCGACCTTCACCAGCGCCAGCTCGCGCTCGACATGCGGGCCTTCCTCGGTGAGGTCGACGACGCGGTGAACCGGCACAAGCCGTTCCAGCTGCGCCTGAATCTGGTCGATCACCTGCGGCGGTCCGCCGGTAACGACGGTGATGCGGCTGACGGCATGATCCTCGCTGATATCGGCCACGGTCAGGCTGTCGATATTGTAACCGCGCGCGGTGAACAGGCCGGTGATCTTGGCAAGAATGCCGGGCTCGTTATCGACCGTGACGGCGAGGACGTGGCGTTCGGATTGCTGGGCGGAGATTTTCATTACACGAGCGCCTTTGCTTCATCGTCCATCGTGCCATCGACGCTATCGCCATAAAGCAGCATCTCGGTATGCGCCGCGCCCGAGGGGATCATCGGGAAGCAATTCGCCTCCTTGGACACGCGGCAGTCGACGATCACCGGCCCGTCATGCGCCAGCATCGCCTCGATCCCTGCATCGAGACCCGCCTCGTCCTCGATCCGCACGCCTTTCCAGCCATAGGCCTCGGCCAGCGCGACGAAATCGGGCAGGCTGTCGGAATAGCTGTTCGAATAGCGGCTTTCATAGGTCAGTTCCTGCCACTGGCGGACCATGCCCATATATTCGTTGTTGAGGATGAAGATCTTGACCGGCAGGCGATACTGGCTCGCCGTGCCCAGCTCCTGAATATTCATCTGGATGCTGGCCTCGCCCGCGATGTCGATGACAAGCGCGTCCGGATTGCCCAGCTGCGCGCCGATGGCGGCAGGCAGGCCGTACCCCATCGTGCCCAGACCGCCGCTGGTCAGCCACTTGTTGGGCGAGAAGAAGTGGAAATACTGCGCCGCCCACATCTGGTGCTGGCCGACTTCGGTCGTGATGATCGGATCCTTCGCCTTGGTCAGCGCGAACAAACGCTCGACCGCCTTTTGCGGCATCATCAGGCCCTGGCTTCCGGTGCCTTCGGGATAGGCGAGGCATTCGCGGGCGCGCCAGCCGGCGATGCGCGCTTTCCATTCGCCCCGATCCTTGTGCTTGCGATTGCCCCAGCTGGCGATCAGCTGTTCCAGAACCGTCGCGCAATCGCCGACAATGCCGAGATCGACGGGCACGACCTTGTTGATGCTGGCCCGATCGATATCGATATGGATCTTCTTCGCATTGGGCGCGAAGGCATCGAGCCGGCCCGTCACGCGGTCATCGAACCGCGCGCCGACCGCGATGATCAGGTCGGCCTTGTTCATCGTCATGTTGGCTTCGAACGTGCCGTGCATCCCCAGCATGCCGAGCCAGTCGGGATGGTCGGCTGCAAACGCGCCGAGGCCCATGAGCGTCGAAGTGACGGGAGCATCGGTCAGCGTCTGAAGGTCGCGCAGGGCGGCGGTTGCACCGGGTCCGGAATTGATGACCCCGCCGCCGGTATAGAAAACGGGCCGCTCGGCCGCCGCAATCATCTCGACCGCCTCGGCGATTTCTTCCGGCGCGGCGACGGTGCGCGGCTGATAGCGGGCAGAGGCGAGAGAAGGGTCCTTCGCAGCCGCGTCCGGCCATCGCAATCTGCACATCCTTCGGGATGTCGACCAGAACGGGGCCGGGCCTGCCGGTGGTGGCGATGCGAAACGCCTCGGCCAGCGTGGCCTCGAGAGCGTCCGGATCCTTCACGAGATAATTGTGCTTCGTACAGTGGCGCGTGATGCCGACGGTATCGGCTTCCTGAAAGGCATCGGTGCCGATCAGCGCTGTGGGCACCTGCCCGGTGATCACGACCAGCGGGATGGAGTCCATATAGGCATCGGCAATGCCGGTGACGGCATTGGTCGCGCCCGGGCCGCTGGTGACCAGAACCACGCCGGGCTTGCCGGTGCTGCGCGCATACCCTTCTGCCGCATGGGCCGCGCCTGCTTCATGACGCACGAGGATATGGCGAATGCGGTCGTCACCGAACAGCTCGTCATAGATCGGCAGAACGGCACCGCCGGGATAGCCGAAAACGAATTCCACACCCTGCGCGACAAGGCCGTCCACGAGGATGGCGGCCCCGCTGCGCCGGGAAGTGCTGTTGCTGGTGTCGGCGTCCTGGGAGGCCATGTGCGTCTCTCTTTTAAATAGTAGGGCCCGGCGTCGGGGGAAACGCCGGGCCCTTTGGGTCTGGCGTCGCGCTACGAGTTATAATCTATCCTGTCAAGGATTGTGATTGAAATAATATTGCGAAAATATCGGTCAATCGAAATGGAATCTTTTGCGTCTGTGAGGGATCAAGCCTCGGCCAGTCGGGCGGGAGCTGGCGTCTGAACCATGTGGATTGCCGTTTCGCATAGTTGCGGGTGGCCTGTGTCGCCTGTTCTATCGTCTCGTGCCGCGTCCATTCTCCGCGCAGCTCTCCGGCGATTTCCCGCACACCGATGGCCCGCATGACGGGCAGATCCGGTGACAAGCCGCGGGCGAGCAGCGCCTCGACCTCGGGAATGGCACCAGCGTCCAGCATGATCCCGAACCGCCGGTCGCATCGCTCGTAAACCCAGTCTGCGCTCGGGCGTCAGGATCAGGGGGACGAGGCTAATATCGTCCGCAATTCCGCCTGTATTGCGCGTCTGCCATTGGCCCATTGTCGATCCGGTCGAACGGATGACTTCCAGCGCGCGGGCAATGCGCTGGCTGTCGGCAGGCGCGAGCATTGCCGCGCGCTGCGGGTCTTCGACCTCCAACGCGGCATAAGCGGCGTATGTGGGGCAGGGCGCGAACGGTTTCGCGGATTGCCGGATCGATCGCGGGTATCTCGGCAATCCCGTCGAGCAGGACCTGCATATACATCCCCGTCCCGCCGACGAGGATGGGCACGGAGCCCGCCGCGTGCGCCTCCGCGATTTCGCGTTTTGCCGCCTTCGCCCAGTCGGCAGCCGAGCACGCCTCGGCCCCGTCCCATGTCCCGAAGAGCCGATGCGGGACGCCGCTGCATTTCGTCTTCGGAGGGCCGCGCGCTCAAGACTGCGAAGGTCGCGATAGACCTGTGCGCTGTCGGCATTGATGATGATTGCCCCGCGTCCGCTCTCGATCAGGCGCAGCGCAAGCCTGACGGCGACATCGCTCTTGCCGCTCGCGGTCGGCCCTGCGATGAGCGCGACCGGCGGCTTTTCGCCCGCTCTCTCGTCACGGATTTGCGGAGAATTTTCAGTGCCCATCGCTCGTCTGATAGCAGACCCCGCCGCGCTTGAAAGCGGGCTCGACACCCTGATCGGGGCATTGGGCGATGCAGGAATGCCGGTGGCGCGGGCAGGGATGCTGGAATTCTGCGGCGACGTGCTGCAACTCGAGCTCGTCGTCGTGCGACAGCAGCGCTCTGCGCCGCCTCGTGGACGAGCATCTGGGCTCGACCGACGGGCTGATTGCAGAAGGCTTTGCCACAATCCCGCGCCTGTTCGTCTCCGACATGGATTCCACGATGATCGGGCAGGAATGCATCGACGAACTGGCCGATTTCGCCGGACTGAAGGACCGGGTCGCTGCCATCACCGAACGCGCGATGCAGGGCGAACTGGATTTCGAAAGCGCATTGAGAGAACGCGTCGGCCTGCTCAGCGGGCTGGAGGAAGGCGCGATCCAGCGTTGTCTCGACGAACGGATAACGCCCACGCCGGGCGCTCGCACGCTGGTGCAAACGCTGAAGGCCAAAGGGTGCCGGACCGTACTGGTAACGGGCGGCTTCCATCATTTTGCCGATCCGGTGGCAGAGATGCTTGGGTTCGAGCGGGTGGTGGGAAACAGGCTGGCGGTCTCCGGACGGCGTTCTGACGGGCGATCTGGCCGGTCCGGTCGTCGATAGCAGCACGAAGGAGGCAACGCTGCGAGACGGAGCTGTCACAGCTGGGCGAGGGCGCGCTTTCGATGGCTGCTGGCGACGGCGCGAATGACATACCGATGATCGCAGCGGCCGATTTCGGCATAGCCTACCGCGCCAAACCGAAGGCGCGGGATGCGGCAAATGGCTGGATCGACCGGGGTGACCTGACGTCGGTCCTGAACCTGCTCGAGATCCGGACGAGCGACTGGGCCGAGGGTTAGGCTTCCCTTTTCGCGGTGTCAACGCTATATTGACATTTATGTCAGTAAGGCCCGAAGCATGACCGAACACAAAGTCCTTGAATCCGATATGGAATGTGCGCGCGACGGAACGTTGCTGCGCAATCCGGCGCGGCCCCGAACCCAGATACAGCCTGCCCAAGGCAGATGCATCATTTCCGCGAGCTGTTGAAGGACAAGGAGGACACCTCCCATGTCTTCCGCATTTTCGAATCGCTTCCCTCGAAGCACTTCATGCCGCGGGTGAAGGCACTGGCGCTCAGCGAACACGGCGAGCGTCTCCGCCATGAAGAGCCCTCGCTGGTTCCGATCCTCGACGATCACGAAACGCTGCGCAAACTGCCCAAGGGCAGCGTCGCGCAGGCCTATTGCGATTTCATGGAGCGTGAAGGCCTGTCCGCAGCCGGTCTGGCGGCGGAAGCAGAGAAGCTCGGCAATCCGCAATATGGCGATCTGGTCGAATGGTTCGGCCTGCGTTCGCGCGATACGCACGATCTGATGCACGTTCTGACAGGCTATGGCCGCGATGCTCTGGGCGAACAATGTGTGCTGCTGTTTACATACGGGCAGGCACCCAGCCACGGTCATCTTCTGATCGGATATGCCGGTGCGCTCAACATCAGGAAGACCGTTCGCAGCGCAGCGCCTGTCTTCAAGGCGTGCCGTCAGGCGCAGCGGACCGGCAAATCGTGTCCGCCGCTTGTCTCGATGCCGATCCGCGAACTGCTTGCGATGGACCTGCAGGATGCACGGCTACGCCTGAACATTCCGCAGCCGACCTATTATCAGGAATGCCACCGGATCTGGGCCGACGAAGGCATCGACCCGTATGACCTGCTGGGCAAGCAGGCGCTCGAAGCGCAGCCTGCCTGATGGGACGCCCGGGCTAAAGCCAGCTTGCGATCTGGCTCAGCGGCTTTTTCCTGACTGCATGCGCCGGCACTGTCGCACCCTCGGCGGGCAGGCCAGCAACGATAATCATCAGCGGTTTTTCATGGTCCGGGCGGCCGCACAGGTCGCGCAGGAACCCCATCGGCGACGGTGTGTGGGTGAGGGTGCTCAATCCCGCCTCGTGGAGGGTTGCGATCAGCATCCCGCACGCGATCCCGACGCTTTCGTTGACGTAATAATTCTGCGTCTTGCCGTCTTCCTCGATCCCGCCTTTGCGCTGTGCGAACACGACGATCAGGTATGGCGCTGTTTCGAGGAAGGGCTTTTCGGAATCGGTGCCGATCGGCGCCAGAGCGGCGAGCCATTCTTCGCTGGCCTTCGGGTCACCGCCGTCCTCCCCGTAAAACCGGCGCTCCTCCTCCTCGGCAGCTTCCCGGATTGCGCGCTTTTTCTCGGGCGAGGCGACGACAGCGAAATGCCAGGGCTGGTGGTTGGCGCCATTGGGGGCGCTTCCGCCTGCAAGGATCGCCTGCTCGATGACCTCGCGCGGGACCGGCGCATCGGAGAAGTAGCGGCACGTCCTGCGCTGCGAGAGCTTTTCCCGCATTTGCGTCGCGCGGGCGATCCGCTCGTCATCCGGCAAGTCGGGAAGGGAATAGGGCAGGGCCTCGTGATCTTGCATTCTGTGCACCTGTTGCATCATGGCTCGCGGCGTAGAGCAGGCCAGACCCGGCAGTCGGGAAGACACCATCCTGAACCGTCAGCGATCTTCCTTGGGAATAACGAATTTCAGGCCGGACCACGTGTCGTCGATGGCGCATTGTTTCGTGTCGACGAACCCTGCGTGAACTCCTGCCTGCCGCACGGCGTCCTCGTCCACTTCGCACTCCTTGTCGGAGCCTTTCTTCGGCCAGCTCACCCAGACCTGGCCGTCCGGCGAAATTTCTCCGCGTAAATCGGCGAGCTTGCTCGTCAGCGACACGCCGCAGGTCACGAAAATATGCGCCGCATCCACGCCTTCGTCGGGGCTGGCGACAAAGGTCAGCTCCAGCGCGTATTCGTCGATTTCGTCCTGCACTTCCGGCGGCATCCCGTCGAACCAGCACCGCTGCCCGTCCCGCAGGTTCAGCTTCTTCGCAAGCGGTGTGTCGGAATAGCCGGCGGTCACAGGATCAGACCTCCATCCAGTCGCGGAAGAAGCTTTCATGCGCTTCGCGCAGGTCGGAAATCTTTGCGCCAAGAATGCTGTCGCCGCCCACCGTGCCCAGACGGCGGAAGCCGATCTGTGCGGTTTCGCTGTCGCGCGTACCCTTGGCGAGCGCTGCGTTCAGCGCTTCTGTGTCGGGAACGGAGACGACATAGCGCGCCTGATCCTCGCCGAACCACCACTGTGCCGCGGTGTAATCGGGATTGGCCTCTACATCCGCGCCCAGATCGCTGGCGAGCGCCATTTCGGCAAGTGTCACAGCAAGGCCGCCGTCGGACACATCGTGCACCGCGTTCACGAGACCATCGTCGATCAGCTCGCGCACGATTTCCCCTGCATTACGCTCGATCACGAGGTCGGTCGGCGGTGTGCGCCCTTCGTCGCGGCCGTGGATTTCCTTGAGCCAGAGCGACTTGCCCAGATGCGAGCGCGTGGGATCGGGCGTGGCCCAGAATTCGGGGCCGACCAGATACAGCGTATCGCCGGCATTCTTGAAACCCATGGTCATCATGCGGGCATAATCGTCGATCATGCCGACACCGCCGATGGCGGGTGTGGGCAGGATCGCGCGAGCCGCCGCCGGTCGCCTTGCTTTCATTATAGAGCGAGACGTTTCCGCTCACGATCGGGAAGTCGAGCGCGCGGCAGGCATCGCCCATGCCTTCCAGCGCGTGGACGAGCTGGGCCATGATTTCGGGCCGCTGCGGGTTGGCGAAATTCAGGCAATTGGTCACTGCCAGCGGCCGCGCGCCCACGGCGCACAGATTGCGGATACGCCTCGGCAATGGCCTGCTTGCCGCCTTCATACGGGTCGGCATAGACATAGCGCGGCGTGCAATCGGTGGTGATGGCGAGCGCCTTCTTCGTCCCGTGGACCCGCACCACGCCGGCATCGCCGCCGGTCTGCAGCGTGTCCGCGCCGACCTGGCTATCATACTGGTCGCGCAATCCAGCGGCGCGAGGCGAGGGCGGGGCTTCCCATCAGTTTCAGCAGATCCGCCGCCGATATCGGTGCTTTCGGGCACATCGTCCAGCGGCGTGATCTTCGCCCACGCCTTGTATTCTTCTTTCGAGAGATAGGGCCGGTCGTATTCCGGCGCGTCGGCGGCCAGCGGGCCGAGCGGGATGTCGCACACGACTTCGCCGCCGAACTCCAGCACCATGTGGCGGGTATCGGTGACTTCGCCGATGACGGCGAAAGTCCAGCTCCCACTTTTCGAAGATGGCCGCGGCCATGGCTTCCTTGCCGGGCTTCAGGACCATGAGCATCCGCTCCTGGCTTTCGCTCAGCATCATTTCGTAGGGCGTCATGCCCTCTTCGCGGCAGGGCACCATGTCCATGTTGAGGCGGATGCCGGCCTTGCCATTGGTCGCCATCTCCACGCTGGAGGAGGTCAGGCCCGCCGCGCCCATGTCCTGAATGGCGACGATGGCGTCGGTCGCCATCAGTTCGAGGCAGGCTTCGATCAGCAGCTTCTCGGTGAACGGATCGCCGACCTGCACGGTGGGGCGCTTGGCTTCCGTATCCTCGCCGAAATCGGCGCTGGCCATGGTCGCGCCGTGGATGCCGTCGCGGCCGGTCTTGGAGCCGACATAGACGATCGGATTGCCGACGCCGGTCGCGGCGCTGTAGAAAATCTTGTCCGCGTCGGCGACGCCCACGGTCATCGCATTGACGAGGATATTGCCGTCATAGGCCGGGTCGAAATTCGTCTCGCCCGCCACCGTCGGCACGCCCACGCAATTGCCGTAGCCGCCGATGCCCGCGACCACGCCCTGCACCAGATGCTTCATCTTGGGATGGTCGGGCCGTCCGAAGCGCAGCGCATTGGCATTTGCCACCGGCCGCGCGCCCATGGTGAACACATCGCGCAGGATACCGCCGACGCCCGTCGCCGCGCCCTGATAGGGTTCGATGTAGCTGGGGTGGTTGTGGCTCTCCATCTTGAAGATGGCGGCCAGCTTTGTCCATCCGGCCCGTCACCGATGTCGATGACACCGGCATTTTCGCCCGGTCCGCAAATGACCCACGGGGCCTCGGTCGGCAGCTTCTTCAGATGAAGGCGGCTGGATTTGTAGCGAGCAATGCTCGCTCCACATGACCGAGAATATGCCGAGTTCCACGAGGTTCGGCTCGCGGCCCAAGGCCGCTGAGCACGCGCTCGTATTCCTCCGGGCTGAGCCCGTGCTGTTCGACGATTTCAGGGGTGATCGAGTCGCTGTGTGTCGCCATGCAACGCGCGTTAGCGCCGCAGGCTCGCCACTGCCAGTCCGACCTCGCGTTTATGCCACCGTGTCGAACCGACCCATGCCGGCAAGCAGTGTCAGGACGCAGGAAGGACGCAAGCGCGGTCAGGTAAAGGGCAGGGCCCGCTGCCTCCGGTTCCGGTCCGAACCAGTTGATCGCCTGCATGGCCAGCATGACACCCAGAAGAATCAACGGCGGCGCAAGCGGGCCGCGCGTCCGGCGCATGATAGAAGAGAAACTGCCGACGATCAACGCCAGTTCCAGCGGGATGGCGACCCACGGATAATCCCACAGGCCAAGCCCGATCTTGTGCTCACCGCCGGCCAGCGTCAGGTCGGGGCGATGCGTCACGAGGTCGAGCACCCAGTGCGACATCACGACGAGAAAACCGATGACCGCAGGCGTCATGTCGCGCCACTTCGCAAGAAGGAACAGGGCAAAGGCCAGGCCCCAAACCGCCGTTCCCAGAAGACTGTGCGTATAGGGCATGAAATACAGATCGAGCGGGTTCATCGCCGTGATGCCCGGCACCACGCGCATCTGCTCCAGACCGACGGCGGCAAAGGCGAAAAAGCCCCAATCGACCAGCTGCGCGCCGATGAACAGCGTCGAGCAGTTTCGGTGCGCTGCGCGAAGCGGCTGCGGCGACGAATGCGGCTGAAAAATGACCGATGAACATGACCGCCCCCCGGTAGTCTCGTTATTATGGCGTCAGCTAAAGCGGAGCGTGGCCCATGTGGCAATACCGGCGGCCGTCGCGGTGGCAAACGCTCCCCATGCAATATCGGCAACCGTGACCGTCGTGGACCACTGCTTCAGCACGGCCTGACTGGTCAGATCGTAAGTCGCGTAGCACAAGCGCGCCCAGCAGCGCGCCGTTGAGGACGGCGGTCGCGACGGAGCCGGATGCGAGGCCCGGCCGGATCGCGAACCAGACCATTCCGGCGATATAGATGACATAGAAGACTGCAGCGGGCGCTCCCTTGAAACTTTCCGCCATGACCTCGCCGATGCGGGGGCGATAGAAATTGGGTCCGGCCCAGCTGAGCCACATGGCATCGAGAATGCCGAAAGCGATGGCGGCGGCGATGTAAGCGATGATCCACTGCATGACGGTAATTCCCTGTTGCCCCAAAACTTCCGATGCCTTGACCACGGCATTCTGCACGGTCAATGCTCCGGCTATGCAAGAAGGAACCCCAGACCCGGCATCCCGTTCCGGAGCCAGTCGCCACAGGCGATTTCCGAACTCTCGTTCGAGCAGGCGCTGACCGCGCTCGAACAGGTCGTCCGGCAGCTCGAAAGCGGCGATGTGCCGCTCGACGAATCGATCACGCTGTACGAACGCGGCGAGGAATTGCGCAAGGCGTGCCAGGCCACGGCTCGATGCGGCGCAGGCCCGGATCGAGGCGATCGTGCAGGATGCCGATGGCAAGGCGACCGGCACACGGTCATTCGATGGCGATCCGGCTGCTTGAGACCCGCAATGGAACTGGTCGATTCCGCGGCCGCAAGCTTGAAAGCGCCTTCGCCCGCATCCAGCGCGATGTCGATGCGGTGTTCGATGCGCTGCTGCCGCTGCCCGACGATACGCGGCGCCCGCTGTTCGAAGCGATGCGCTATGCCGCGATGGATGGCGGCAAACGGGTGCGCCCGCTGCTGCTGGTGGCAACGGCGGAAATGCTCGGTGTGGCCCGCGATCCGGCCCTGCGCGCAGGCTGCGCGGTCGAGGCGATCCATGTCTATTCGCTGATCCACGACGATCTTGCCGTGCATGGACGATGACGAATCTGCGGCACGGCAAGCCGACGCTGCACAAGGCTTTCGACGAGGCGACGGCCGTGCTGGCAGGCGATTCGCTGCACGCGCTGGCGTTCGAGATATTGACCGATCCCGCCACGACCAGCGATCCCTTCACCCGTGTCGGAGCTGATCCGCACGCTGGCGACGGCATCCGGCATGAACGGCATGGCGGGCGGGCAGGTGATGGATATGGCCGCCGACAGCGCGACCTACGACCTGCCGACCATCACCCGGCTGCAACAGCTCAAGACCGGCGCGCTGCTGGCCGCCAGCGTCGAGATGGGCGCGATCCTGGGCAAGGTTGCCGCCGGAAGGCCGCGGCCCATTTGCGCGCCTATGCCCGCGATATCGGTCTCGCGTTCCAGATTGCGGACGACCTGCTCGACGTCGAAGGCGACGAGGAAACCGTCGGCAAGGCGCTTCGCAAGGACGAGCGAGCAGGGCAAGCAGACCTTCGTGACCCTGATGGGCGTGGAGGGCGCACGCGATCAGGCGCGTGCTCTGGTCGAACAGGCGGCCGGGCATCTTGCCCAGTATGGCGAGGATGCCAGCCTGCTGGTGTCGCTGGCGCAATTTATCGTGGAGAGGGATCGTTGAGTTGCAGACCGATAAACGGATCGGGATCTATCCCGGCACTTTCGATCCCGATCACGCTGGGCCATCGCGACATTATCCGGCGCGGCGCAAAGCTGGTCGACGAGCTGATCATCGGCGTCACCACCAACCCGTCGAAGAACCCGATGTTCACGCCGGACGAGCGGATGGAAATGGTGCGGCGCGAAGCTGGCGGAGATGGGCGTCGACAATGTCGATGTGGTCGGCTTCAACGCGCTGCTGATGAAATTTGCGCGCAAGCAGGGCGCCAACGTCATCGTGCGCGGCCTGCGCGCGGTCGCCGACTTCGAATACGAATATCAGATGGCGGGCATGAACCAGCAGCTCGACGACGAGATCGAGACGGTCTTCCTGATGGCCGACGTCTCGCTGCAACCGATCGCTTCGAAACTGGTGAAGGAAATCGCCCTGTTCGGCGGCGATATCACGCCTTTCGTCAGCGATGCCGTGCGCGAGCAGGTGAGCGCAGCGGGTCGAAAGCATCGGGCGCAAGGGCGACTATTGAGCGTCGCTGCAGCGCAGCCTTTGCAGGCCATTCATTGTAACGACAGTGCCACGGGGCTAAGCCACGGCGCATACCGATTATCGAACATTCCAGGACGTATCCCCATGCTCAAACGCCTCCTCGTTGCTGGCGCTCTCGCCGCGCTGACCGTTTCGCACCTGCCGCTGCGCAGGAAGCCGAAGCGCCGGCCGCGCCCGAAGCTGTACTCACGAAGCGTCAATTTCAACGCGCCGGAAGATCGCGAGAATATTCTCCTGCTCGACCTGTCGAATGGAGAGCGGGTGGCGATTCGCCTGATGTCCGATTGGGCGCCCGAGCCATGTCGAGCGGATCAAGACGCTGACCCGTCAGGGTTTCTATGACGGCGTGATCTTCCACCGCGTGATCGACGGCTTCATGGCGCAGACCGGCGATCCGACCGGCACCGGCCAGGGCGGTTCCGACGCTTCCCGACCTGAAGGCGGAATTCAATCCGATCCCGCATCTGCGCGGCACCGTGTCGATGGCCCGCGCGCAGAGCGAAGACAGCGCCAACAGCCAGTTCTTCATCGTGTTCTATCCGCGCTTCTCGCTCGACAACAAATACACCAATTTCGGCCGGGTGATTTCGGGCATGGCCGCCGTCGACGCGATCCAGCGCGGCGAACCGCCCGCAGAACCCGACCCGCATCCTGCAGGCCTCGATCGCTTCGGACAACAAGCCGCAGGTGACATCGCCTCCGGCCCGCACCGGTTCAGGAGCAGGAAGCCCCTGCGTTTGACGGTATCTCGGTAGACGATCTGAACGCGCCGCTATCGCGAGTAACGCGAAGACGGTGCAGGTGACGCGCGCGGCCCGTGCGCTATAGGCGCTGGCCATGCGCGTTGACCTGTTCGATTTCGACCTTCCGCAAGACCTGATTGCCCTGCGCCCGGCGTCGCCGCGCGATGCCGCGCGGATGCTGCTGGTTCGCGGGCAGGACGCCGTTCGCTGACAGGGCGTGCGCGATCTGCCCGGACCTGCTGGAGCCGGGCGATGTGCTGGTGTTCAACGACACCCGCGTCATTCCTGCCCAGCTTGACGGGCAGACGCGGCGAAGCCACGATCGGCGCGACGCTGCACAAGCGGATCGATCTGCGCCGCTGGCAGGCCTTCATCCGCAATGCCAAGCGCCTGCAAGCCGGCGATCGGATCGATTTCGGCCACGAGTGTCTGCGCCGTCGCCGAAGAGCGCGCCGACGACGGCAGCTGGACGCTGGCCTTCGAAGGCGACGAGCCGGTCGAAGTCCTGCTCGAACGTGCGGGCACCATGCCGCTGCCGCCCTATATCGCCGGCAAGCGCCCGACCGACGAGCGCGACCGGGAAGATTACCAGACCATGTTCGCGCGCGAAGAAGGCGCCGTTGCCGCCCCCACGGCGGCGCTGCATTTCACGCCGGACTTGATGGCCGCGCTCGACAAGCGCGGGCATCGCGCGCGAGACGCTGACGCTGCATGTCGGCGCAGGCACGTTCCTGCCGGTCAAGGCCGACGATACCGACGATCACGCGATGCACGCCGAATGGGGCCGGATCGAGCCGGACGTCGCCGACTCGGCTGAACGCTGCGCGCGCAAGGCCGGAACCGGGTGATCGCGGTCGGCACGACCATCGCTGCGCCTGCTGGAAAGTGCGGCGGACGAGGACGGCATGATCCAGCCCTTTGCGGGCGACACCTCGATCTTCATCACGCCCGGCTACACCTTCCGCGCGGTCGACGGGTTGATGACCAATTTCCACCTGCCCAAATCGACCCTGATGATGCTGGTCAGCGCGCTGATGGGGCGCGAGCGGATGATGGACGCCTATGCCCACGCCATTGCGCGAGGGATACCGCTTCTACAGCTATGGCGATTCCTCGCTGCTCCTGCCATGAGCGGTGAATGGACGACGCGATACTGCGCCTCTCGCGGGCTGACCAAGATCTATGACGGGCGGCTTGACCGCGCTCGACAATGTCGATCTGGACATCCGCAAGGGCGAGATTTTCGCGCTGCTGGGGCCGAACGGTGCGGGCAAGACCACGCTGATCGGTGCGGTCTGCGGCCTGGTCAAGCCGACAGCGGGCAGCATCGAAGTGTTCGGCGAGGATCTGGCAAAGAACTGGCGCAAGGCGCGCAGCCGTATCGGCCTGGTGCCGCAGGAACTCAGCACCGACATGTTCGAGCCGGTGATCCGCTCTGTCGACCTATTCGCGCGGCCTGTTCGGCCTTCCGCCTGACAAGGCGCGGATCGAGGAAGTGCTTCGCTCGCTCAGCCTGTGGGACAAGCGCGATGAGCAGATCCGCGCGCTGTCGGGCGGGATGAAGCGGCGTGTGCTGATTGCGAAGGCGATGGCGCACGAGCCGGATCTGCTGTTCCTCGACGAGCCGACGGCAGGCGTCGATGTCGAACTTCGCAAGGATATGTGGCAGCAGATCGGCGCGATGCGCGAGCGGGGCACCACCATCATCCTGACCACCCATTACATCGAAGAAGCCGAGGAAATGGCCGACCGCGTCGGCATCATCAACGACGGGCGTATCCTGATGGTCGACGACAAGGACGCGATGATGAAGCGCCTCGGCCGCACGGAAGCGCTGATCGAGCTTGCGCAAGCCTCTGGACGCGCTGCCTGCATCCATCAGCCGCTTTCCGGTCCATCTCGAGAATGGCGGCAAGACGGTCTGCTACCGCGGCGGTGACGGATCGGGCGGGGCCGGAGCGAAGTGGCGGCCGTGACCAAGGCGCTGACTGCGGACGGTATCGACTATGTCGGCATCGACGTCCGCGAAAGCTCGCTGGAGGACATCTTCGTCAGACCTTCTGGCGAAGAGGAGACGCGGCATGATGGGCTTCAACCCGCGCAGCACGTGGGCGATCTACCAGCGACGAGCTGTTTCGTGCGCTGCGAACCGCGTTCCAGTCGATCCTTGCGCCCGTTCTCACGACCGCGCTCTATTTCATCGTCTTCGGCGCAGCGATCGGTGAGCGTATGCCCGATCTCGGCGGGGTCGATTACGGCGCCTTCATCGTGCCCGGCCTGCTGCTGCTGACATTGCTCAGCGAAAGCACGTCGAACGCCAGTTTCGGCATCTACATGCCGCGCTTTACAGGCACGATTTACGAACTTCTGTCCGCGCCGGTTGGCGTCGCGGAAACGCTGGTCGGTTTCGTCGGTGCGGCTGCAACCAAGTCGCTGATCCTCGCCGCGATCATCCTCGCCACGGCCACGCTGTTCGTCGATTATTCCATCGCGCACCCGATCCTCGCGATTTTTTACATCATGCTGGTGGCGGCCAGTTTCAGTCTGTTCGGATTTATCCTCGGCATCTGGGCCGACAGTTTCGAGAAGCTGGGCATCATCCCGCAGCTGATCCTGTTGCCGCTGACGTTCCTGGGCGGCACGTTCTATTCGATCGATATGTTGCCAGAGCCGTGGGACACGGTCGCGCTGTTCAATCCGATCGTCTATCTGGTCAGCGGCCTGCGCTGGACGTTCTACGGCAGCGCCGACGTACCGATCGAGATTTCGTTCGGTCTGACAATCGGCTTTCTCGCGATCTGCGTCGCGATCATCACCTTCATTTTCCGCACCGGTTGGCGCCTCAGGCCGTAAAGCTCCGTCAGCACCTTGGGGTAGCGAGACGCGCTGCAAGGCGCTAGCAGCCGCCCATGCGTTTCCCGACACTCATTCTCGCTGCCACCGCAACGGCAATGCCCACAGCCGCATTCGCCGAACTTCCAACGCCCGTTCGCGCCATGATCGATGCGGCCATCGAAAGCGGCGATCCCGCCAAGGTAGCCGTTGTTCTGGACCTGGCCCGCCAGACGAATCCGGACGATGCAGCCGAAATCGCGGCCATACAGAAGGCGTACCGCGCCGAGCGCGCCGCCGAAGCTGCCCTCGTAGCCGAGCAAAAGGCCATGGATCTCGCGCAGGCAGGGGTGTTCGACAATTGGTCGGGCAAAGGCGAGATCGGTGCATTCCGCGCCACCGGCAACACCAGCAATTCAGGTCTGAGCGCTAGTCTGCAACTCACCCGGACAGGCATTGACTGGAGCCACAAGCTGCTTGCCCGCGCCGATTATCAACGGACGAACGGTGTGACGACGCGCGAGAAGTATTTTGCCTCCTACGAGCCTCGTTACCAGATCGACGACGGATTCTTTGCCTATGGTCTTGCCCAGTACGAAAGCGACCGGTTTCAGGGGTTTGATGCAAGATACGCTGTTTCGGCAGGCGTAGGATACACGGTGGTAGATGATGGCAGTCTCAGCCTTTCGGTAAAGGCCGGACCCGCTTACCGTAGAACGGAATTCCTCGATGGTTCGACCGACAGCAGCCTGGCCGGGCTCGTCGGCCTTGATTTCGACTGGGCGATCACGGACCGGATCAAGTTCACGCAGGACACGAATGTCGTGTCCCAAGCGGTAGCGGGCGGGGCAGCGACAGTGATTGTCGACGGAACGAATACCTCGCTGAACTTGATTTCCGGGTTGCAGTTCAAGGTCAGCGACGCCGTCTCAACGCGCCTGTCTTACCAGATCGACTACGATAGCAATCCGCCAGCAGGGGCCGAGAGCACCGATACACTGTCGCGTTTCACACTGATCTACGGTTTCTGACGCATGACAGACAAACCCCGCTTCGATTTCACCATCCACGCGACTGGACGGCAAGGCGCGGCACGGCACGATCGCCATGAAGCGCGGCGATATCCGCACGCCCGCTTTCATGCCCGTCGGCACGGCTGCGACGGTAAAGGCGATGAAGCCCGAGACCGTGCGCGCCGCCGGTGCCGATATCATCCTGGGCAACACCTATCACCTCATGCTGCGACCGGGTGCGGAGCGGATGGCGCGGCTTGGCGGACTGCACGACTTCATGAAGTGGGATCGTCCGATCCTGACCGACAGCGGCGGCTATCAGGTGATGAGCCTGTCCGATCTCAACAAGCTGTCCGAAGAGGGCGTCGAGTTTCGCAGCCATATCGACGGTTCGAAACATATGCTGACGCCCGAACGCAGCGATGGAAATCCAGCGCCTGCTCGGCTCGGACATCGTGATGGCGTTCGACGAATGTCCGCGCGCCGACCGTCCGCGTGACGAGATCGCAGCGAGCATGGAAATGTCGATGCGCTGGGCGAAGCGCAGCCGCGACGGGTTCGACGGCGGGGACGAGCATGCCGCAGCGCTCCGCCCTGTTCGGCATCCAGCAGGGCGCGCTCGACGAGGAACTGCGTGGCCGCGCAGCGCAGAAGCGCTCACCGAGATCGGTTTCGACGGCTACGCCATCGGCGGGCTGGCTGTGGGCGAGGGGCAGGAAGCGATGTTCGGCGTGCTCGATTACGCGCCCGGCCAGTTGCCCGAAGATCGCCCGCGCTATCTGATGGGCGTGGGCAAGCCTGACGATCTGGTGGGCGCAGTGGCACGCGGCGTCGACATGTTCGATTGCGTTCTTCCCACGCGCTCGGGCCGCAACGGTCAGGCGTTCACGTGGGACGGGCCGCTCAACATTCGCAACGCCGTTTCGCCGAGGATACCGGCGCCGCTCGATCGAGCGTTGCGCATGTCCCGCCTGCGGTAAATACAGCCGCGCCTATCTGCACCATCTGGTCCGCGCGGGCGAAATGCTGGGCGCGATGCTGATGACGGAGCACAACATCGGGTTCTACCAACAGCTGATGCAAGCCATGCGTGATGCGATCTCTGCGGGCGAATTTTCTGAATTCGCCGCCAGATTTAACAAAAGATATCTGCGACGGTGACTTGATCCTGCAGTAATTCCTTGAAAGGATGATCGCATAATCCCGCAGCATCGAGTGACAGCGGGAAATGTGTAGTAATCCGAGGGGTCTCTGTGTTCGATAAATTGAAGTTTGCTGCCAGTGTTGCAGCGGTCGCCTTGTATCCGGTCCTCGCGCACGCGCCCGCAATGGCGGAAAGCGCGCAGGAAACCGCGCAACTGTTCGGTGCGCGCGAAGGTGTGCGGCACGTATCGCTTTCGCCCGACGGCACGAAATTCTCCTACATTGCCCCTTACGGCGCGCAGGGCGAAGCTTTGTATCTCGTCGATCTGACGCAAGCCGCTCCTGCCCCAAAGCGGGTTGTGGCTCTGACACTCGAACGCTCGAACCTCGATTTCTGCGAGTTTGCGACGAACACCCGCTTCGTATGCCGCACCTCCTTTAGCCAGGACAGCCAGTCCAGCGGCGGCATCTTGGGATATTCACGGCTCTTTGCTGTCGATCAGGATGGCGAAAATGTCGAGCAGCTCAGCCCGGACATCGGTGCGCGCACGCTCTATGTCGGTTTCAGCGGGGGTTCGGTCGTCGCGCTCGACGTGGAGGGCGAGCCCGACAAGATCCTGATGACACAGGACTGGTTTCCCGAGAACGGAGCCAACACCCGGCTGGCGAACAAGGAATGGGGCCGCGGCGTTGTCGAAGTGGACATCGATTCCGGTCGGACCAGCAAGGTCGAGTCTCCTGACAACAGCGCATTTTCCTACGTTGCCGACGAAACCGGCGCGGTTCGCCTGAAAGGTGTCGGACGGTTCGAACAGGGGCGCGATTCCGGACAGCGCGCTTATTTCTATCGCCAGCCCGGTTCCTCCCGCTGGGAAGAATTATCGCGAGCAACAGTCGGCGCACAAACGCTGGATGACGGGTTCATTCCAGTCGCCGTGTCGGGCAGCGATAACTCTGTTTACGGGTTCGAGCGCAATGCTGACGGCTATCTCGCCGTCTATCGCCAGAAGCTGGACGGGTCTGACGTGAGGGAAGAGGTCCTGTCGCGCGGGGATGTCGATGTCGACGATCTTATTCGCCTGGGTCGCCAGCGGCGTGTCGTCGGGGCCAGCTATGCAACAGAGGTGCGCGAGGCGGTCTATTTCGATCCCGAACTGGATGCTCTGGCCACCGGCCTTAATGCGGCTCTGCCCGGCGATCCGCTGATCGGTATTCGCGGCGCCAACGCGGACGAGAGCAAGCTGCTGATCTCCGCGTCGAGCGATACCGATCCCGGCATGCTGTACCTGTACGACAAGCAGTCACGCCAATTGAACGAGCTGATGCCGCTGCGGGATGGCTTTGAAAATCGCCAGCTGGGCCAGATGCAGCCCGTTACCTATCCGGCGGCCGATGGCACGAACATTCCCGGATATCTGACCCTGCCGCCGGGCAAGGAAGACGCCAGAGGCCTACCGGCGATCGTCATGCCGCATGGCGGGCCAGGAGCGCGCGATGAGTGGGGTTTTGACTGGCTGGTGCAGTTCTTCGCAGCGCGAGGCTATGCCGTTCTGCAACCGAATTTCCGCGGCTCTGCCGGTTACGGCGCGGAATGGTTTGGCAAGAACGGCTTTCAGGCGTGGAAAACGGCCGTGGGTGATGTCAACGATGCCGGCCGCTGGCTCGTGTCACAAGGTGTGGCGGATCCGTCGAAACTGGCCGTCGTCGGGTGGTCCTACGGCGGCTACGCAGCCTTGCAATCGCAGGTTCTCGATCCGTCGCTGTTCAAGGCTATTACGGCCATTGCGCCTGTCACCGACCTGAAGATGTGGCGCAACGAATTCCGCTTGTCTTCAAGCCTGCGACTGATCGACGATTTTGTGGGCGAGGGCCCGCACGTCGTCGAAGGCAGTCCGGCGCGCAACGTGTCGGCCTTCGCCTCACCGGTGCTGCTCGTTCACGGGGACGCAGACCAGAATGTCGACGTAGACCATTCGCGCGAAATGGAATCCGAACTTCGTAAAGCCGGCAAATCCGTCGAATATATCGAGTTTGACGGTGTCGCGCACAGCATTGACAATTCCACAATGCGGGCCCGTATGCTGTCATCGATCGACGCATTTCTGACACGCAATCTCAACCCCTGACCAATCCCGCCCCGGTGATCGGAGCGGGCCAAGGACGAACAAAAAGGGCGGCCCCTCCAGTTGATGGAGGGGCCGCCCTTTTCGTATCAGGTATGTGAACCGATTAGCGCGAGTAGAACTCGACAACCAGGTTCGGTTCCATCGTGACGGGGTAGGGTACCTCGTCCAGCTTCGGCACGCGGGTATAGGTCACCTTGTCGTTGCCATCGGGAACGACATAATCGGGAATTTCACGCTCGGGCAGGCTCTGCGCTTCGATGACGAGCGCCATTTCCTGTGCCTTCTTGCCGAGGCTGACGACATCGCCGACCTTGACGCGGGCACTGGCGATGTTGGTCTTGACGCCGTTCAGAAGAATGTGGCCGTGGCTCACGATCTGGCGGGCGGAGAAGACGGTCGGTGCGAACTTGGCGCGGTAGACGACCATGTCGAGACGCTGTTCGAGCAGGCCGATCAGGTTCTGGCCGGTGTCGCCCTTCATGCTGGCCGCTTCCTTGTAGGTGCGGCGGAACTGTTTCTCGGTGACGTCGCCGTAATAGCCTTTCAGCTTCTGCTTGGCGCGAAGCTGCAGACCGAAGTCGGAGACCTTGCTCTTGCGGCGCTGACCGTGCTGGCCGGGGCCATACTGACGCTTGTTAACGGGGGAGTTGGGACGACCCCAAATATTTTCGCCCATACGGCGGTCGAGTTTGTACTTCGACGCTTTACGCTTCGACATGATATAAGTCCTTCAATTTGCTGTGATCCGCCTTAATGCGAACCGTTCGAACCCGGCTGCGCACCACACGGCCGATTTTGCCGTATGCGGCCACCGCTTCACCGGGATGCGGGGCCAATCGGGCGCGCCTGCGGGGCAGACGCGTTGCCGAAGTGAGCGCGCCAAATAGCGTGTCGGGCGCTTAAAGCAAGGGGAATCCGGTCGCTGGGTCCTCGACAAATGCCCTCGCGCTCGCCAAGGGACGCGGCATGACCGATATCCGAATGCCAGACGATTGCGAAACCATGACCGACGTGCGCGCGGGCGTGGACCGGACCGACCGTGAGTTGATGAAATTGCTGGACCGCCGCTTCGGCTATATGCGGGCTGCTGCGCGTATCAAGCCGGACCGGGGTAGCGTGCGCGACGAAGGTCGCAAGACGCAGGTCATCGACAATGCGAGAGCCGATGCCGAAGCGCGCGGATTGCCGGCCGCGGAGCTGTCCGAGATATGGGATCACCTCGTCGAGGCGTCGATCGCCTACGAGATGAAAGCCTGGGACGCGACGCGCACCTGAATGCCCCGCAAAAAGAAGCGCGCCAACCGGATAGCCCGGCGGCGCGCCTCTACAATCGTGTCAGTGCGAGGTCGGGATCAGTTGTTATCGCCAACAGCGGAACGGCGGTTCAAAGCCTGACCGATCGATTCCTGCGTGTCTTCCTCGTACTTCTTCCACTCGTAGGCGGTCCGGCAGACCTTCCTCTTCGCCAGGCGCGATCCGGTGACTTTCTGCGTCTTGCAGATGCGGCGGTTCATATCGAGGCTGTCGTCATCCTCGGCCTGTTCCGTTTCGGGTGCGGCTTCCGGAGCCTGCGCATTTTCCTCGCCGCCCTGGGCGTAAGCGATAGTGGGGGCAGATGCGGCAAAAAGAACGCCTGCGGCAAGTGCTGCGGTCAGTTTCATGGAATTGTCCTCTGGTTTCGGGTCGCTTGATTAGGGGGTATGCAAAATTGTATAAACAGGGCGGTGTTACAGAGCGATGAATTGCCCAATGTCGCCCCTCGCACCTGTCATCGCGCAGTATTCGAGTGCCGCGCGGTCGCCTGGTTCAGGGAGTCCTGCGTATCCTGCTCATAGATTTTCCACTCGGCCTTCGTCCGGCAGACCTTCCGACTTGCCAGGCGCGACCCGGCGATCGTCTGGCGTCGGCACTCAATCTTGGCGCCATCATTTGTGTCTTCTGTCTCGGCGTCAGGCCCGGTCTGGTCATCGGGTTCGGCACTCTCCGGAGCGGTTTGCGCGGCGGAGTCCTGTGCCGGCGGCGTTTCCACCGCGGGCGCGGCCTGCATCAAAAGCAAGCCTGCGAGTAGGGATGACGCAAAGATCATGAGGAGTAATATACCTCCTATTGACGATCCGCGTCAAATCGCCCCCGTTGCAGCGTGCTCAGAACACCGCGAAGGGTGCGTACCTCCAAGTGGTTCCAACCGGGTTTTGTAAGGACGGTGCGCAATGTCCTGAGGGTCGCTTCGCGGCGCGCTTCGGGGCGGAAATAGCCATTGGGTTCGAGCAGCCTCTCGAAATGGTCGATCAACCCTTCCAGCTCTTCCTGCGGCGCAGGCGGCAGGAGTTCCTCCAGCGTCGGCTGCGACAGGCCGGTACCCTTGGACCATTCATAGGCGCACAGGATCACCGCCTGCGCGAGATTGAGCGAACCGAAATCGGGATCGATGGGCACGGTGAGGATCGCCCTGGCAAGCGCGACATCCGCCGTTTCCAGTCCCGAGCGTTCGGGTCCGAAAAGGATGGCGCGATCGTCCCTCGCGCGCTGTGTATCTCGCGTTGCGGCCTCTGCAGGCGTGACGACAGGCTTGGTCACGCCGCGCTTGCGAACGGTGGTTGCGTAGACATGGGCGCAATCGGCGACGGCCTCGGCTGTGCTGTCAAATACCTGTGCCTGCTCCAGCACGTCGTCTGCGCCGGAGGCCGATGGACCTGCGGATGGATTGGGCCAGCCGTCGCGCGGTGTCACCATTCGCATTTCGGTCAGCCCGAAATTGCGCATGGCGCGCGCAGCCTTGCCGATATTCTCGCCCAGCTGCGGGCGGACCAGCACGATGATCGGTTTATTGGAGACGCCTTTGCTCACCGCTTTGCCGCGTCCTGCACGGTGCTGGCAAATTCCTCGAAATCGCGCGCCTCGCTGAAATCGCGGTAGACCGAGGCGAACCGGATATAGGCCACGCTGTCGAGCTGGCGCAGGCCGTCCATTACAAGTTCGCCGATCCGATGGGAGGCAATTTCGCTTTCGCCCGTCGTTTCGACCTGGCGCTGGATGCCGGAGACGAGCTGGTCGATCTGCTCGCTACTGACATCCCGTTTGCGGCAGGCGAGAGTGATGGACTGCTCAAGCTTGGACCGCTCGAACGCCTGTTTCCGGTCGCCGGATTTGACGACGGTGACTTCGCGCAGTTGCACGCGTTCGAAGGTGGTGAAGCGAGCGCCGCACGACGAACATTGTCGCCGGCGGCGGATCGCAGCGTTGTCTTCGGCGGGACGCGAATCCTTTACCTGACTGTCATCATTGGCGCAGAAAGGGCAGCGCATCGTGTCTCGCTAGGTTGTCGTAAGGAGGAAGCTCCTATTTGACGGAATTTAGCCGCTTGTAAAAGGCATATCCGCCGCCCGCCGCTGCGCCGATGATCGGGCCGACGATGGGCAGTACAAAACCGGCCACCGCCCCGATGGCAGCACCTTTGAGTACGGGCTTGGTCGAGGGGTGCTTCATGCCATCCTTGAACATCGCAGATGCTTCGGACTTTGCTTCGTCGGCGATCTTTTCGCGGCGTTCGCGCTCACGGCGCTTGTCGCCGGGCAGATCTTCAGCGGTCGAGACGGTTTCGCTGCGGGTAGTGGTGTCGAAATCGGTCATGTTTATCTTCCTGGGTATACTGGAAATTGCTTACACAACTGACTGACGCGCTCCTGCACGCTTCGTTCCACCTGGGCGTCTCCGTCCGGCCCGTTTTTGCTCAATCCGTCGACGACTTCTGCAATCAGTTTACCGATGGTGCGGAATTCCGCCGGACCGAAGCCGCGCGTCGTTCCCGCCGGCGTGCCGAGGCGGATACCGCTGGTAACGAACGGGCTGCGCGTGTCGAACGGAATGCCGTTCTTGTTGCAAGTCAGAAATGCGCGGTCGAGGCCTTTTTCGGCGGCCTTGCCGGTCACGTCCTTGGCCGAAAGATCGACCAGCATGGAGTGGTTGTCCGTGCCGCCCGATACGATGCGCAGGCCGTTTTCCTCAAGGCTTGCGGCCAGAGCGCGGGCGTTTTCGACCACGCTTGCGGCATAGGACTTGAATTCGGGCCGCAGCGCCTCGCGGAAGGCCACAGCTTTGGCCGCGACGACGTGCATCAGCGGGCCGCCCTGCATTCCGGGGAAGACCGCCATGTTGATCGGCTTGGTCAGTTCCTCGTTGTTCCACAGGATCACGCCCGAGCGTGGACCGCGCAGCGATTTATGCGTCGTGGTGGTGACAACGTCCGCATGGGGGAAGGGCGAGGGGTGCGCGCCGCCCGCAACAAGGCCGGAAATATGGCTCATATCGACCATCAGGATCGCGCCGACTTCGTCCGCCACCTTGCGGAACGCAGCCCAGTCCCAGACGCGCGAATAGGCAGTGCCGCCTGCGATAATCAGCTTGGGCTTGTGCTCTTTCGCGGTGGCCATGACCGCGTCCATGTCGATCAGCTCGTCTTCGGCGCGCACGCCGTACGCGACCGGATTGAACCACTTGCCGCTCATATTGACGGGCGAGCCGTGGGTGAGATGGCCGCCGGAATTGAGGTCCAGCCCCATGAACGTATCGCCCGGCTCCAGCAGGGCAAGGAACACCGCCTGGTTCATCTGGCTGCCCGAATTGGGCTGCACATTGGCGAAATTGCAGCCGAACAGTTCCTTCGCCCGGTCGATGGCGAGCGTTTCCACGACGTCCGCGTAATCGCAGCCGCCGTAATAACGCTTGCCCGGATACCCTTCGGCGTATTTGTTGGTGAAGACGCTTCCGGTTGCTTCCAGAACCGCGGTCGACTGCGATGTTCTCGCTCGCGATGAGCTCGATCTTGTCCTGCTGGCGCGCCAGTTCCTTGTCGATCGCAGCGGCAATTTCGGGATCCGCTGCGGCAAGATCGTCGTGCCAGAAGCGGTGCATGATGTCGGTGCTTTGGTCGGGTGCGGTGCTCATAGCGGATCTCTTTGCGCGAATTCTTCAGGAAGGGTTGGAAAGCTTGTCGACGCGGCGCTGGTGGCGGCCACCGGCAAAGTCTGTCTCGATAAAGGCGGTGACGCAGGCCTTGGCCATTTCGATGCCGATCAGGCGGGCGCCCATCGCAATGCAATTGGCATCGTTGTGCTCGCGGGCAAGCGCCGCGCTGAGCGGTTCGGATACCAGCGCGCAGCGGACAGCCGCGTTGCGGTTCACGCTCATGGAAATGCCGATGCCGCTGCCGCAAAGGGCGATGCCGCGCTCCGCCGTGCCATCGGCAACCACGCCCGCCAGCTTGTAGCCGAAGTCCGGATAATCGACGCTGTCGCCGCTGCTCGGGGCCAAGGTCTGCAACCTCGTGTCCGGCTTCGACGAGCCACTCGCGCAGCTCGGCTTTCATGGAGAGGGCGGCATGGTCAGAGGCAATGGCGATACGCATGCCTGCGTCATAGGCGAGGGCAGCGATTCTCTCCACCCCGTACATTGGGTTGTACAGTGGTCTTTTCCCGCGCTGAAGGGGCGGTGGGCAAATCGGCGCAGCGCGGTTGTGTTACGCCGCGCCGTGGCGCAGGCTGGCGATCAATCGAGGGGATGAGAAACCAATGCGATACATGCGCTGTCTTCGCCGCAATTCTGGGTGCCTTTGCGCTCGCGATTATCGGGACGACCCCGCCGGGTGCTGCTGGAGCGTCCGCCTCTTCGACTGCGTTTTCGGCCTCGCGGGCGATGGAGGACGTGCGGATCATCGCAAACGAACCGCATGTGACCGGATCGGAGGCTAACGCGGCCGTACGCGCGCACATCATCTCCCGTTTCGAAGAGCTGGGAATGGAGGTCACGACGACGCAGGGCCTCGTCCCCGCGAGCGGACTGGACAAGTTCGGTCACTGGAGCGGTACGCGCCCGGATACGCTGACATTCACCAATATCATCGGCGTTCTTGCCCGGACGCGACCGGTCAAAGCCTGCCGTCATGTTGATGGCGCATCACGACACCGTCTGGAATTCGCCCGGTGCGCCCGACGATACTGCGGGGGTCGCCGCTATCATCGAAGCTTTGAGGGCATCGGAAAATCAGGGCCAGCTCGAGCGCGATGTCATCGCCTTCATCACCGATGCGGAGGAGTTGGGACTGGTCGGAGCGCGGCAGTTCTTCAGCGAGAACCCGATGCGCGAGCGTGTCGGTGCCATCGTCAATCTGGAGGCACGCGGCGGAGGAGGGCGCACAACGCTGTTCCAGACGTCGCGCAATAACGGGGCGGCAGTCGAACTCTATGCCGCCAATGTCGGAACGCCCGGCGGATCTTCGCTGGCGACATTCGTTTACGAAACGCTCCCCAACGATACGGACCTGACGCCGGCGCTGGAACTGGGTGCGCCGTCCTACAATCTGTCGTTTATCGGTCGCCCCGGCCTCTATCATTCGCCGCTTGCGAGCCCTGAAAATCTGGATGAGGGCGCGTTGCAGGATATGGGTCAGCAGACCCTGTCACTGACACGGGCGCTGGGCAATGCAGACACCTTGCCCGAAACGCAGCCGAACAAGACCTTCTTCGATGTCTTCGGTTTGTTTCTCATCCACTATGGGACCGTCACGGGCTGGGTGCTGCTGGCTCTGACGGCTGCGCTTCACCTCTTTGCGCTGAGAACGAACGACCAATCGGCCCAACCTACAAATCGCGTCTGGCGTTCGGTCGGGTCTTCCCTCGGGGTGATCGTGGGCGGTGGGGCACTGCTGTATCTGCTGAACTGGGTGTCTGGCGCGACCATGCCGGATGCCTATTACGACAGGCTGGCGGCGACACCGATGCTGGAGGTGCAGGCGCTGCTGGTGTGCGCCGGCATCCTGGCGGCGACGGCGCCGCTGTGGGCTGGGCGCAAAGGCACTGTGTTCGGCGTCGTTATAGCGCTGGCGGCGCAAATCCTCGCGCCGACGACTGCGTTCATTATCGTCTTCCCTCTCCTGGTGACGGGTCTGGCCACTGTCGCTGCGCACTTCCTGCCATCACCGGCGGCTATGATCGCAAAGATTGTCGGTGGCGCGATTGCTGGCGGTTTCCTGCTGCAATACGGACACCAGCTGATGCAGGGTGTGGGGCCGACCATGCCCTCGCTCGCCGCACTGCTGGCGGCCTTGGCCATTCCGGCGCTGGGTTTGCTGATACCGGAGGCCAACAGGAAGATGGCGCTTGGCATCGCAGGTGCGTGCCTGCTGACGGCAACAGCGATCGCGCTGTTCGTCCGGTTCGATCCTGTCGCCGAGACTGTCGCGGATTACGAAAGCTTGAAGGGGTAGGGATGTACCCGGCCGTCAGGTCGGGTCGACCGCGCTTTCCGATCGCCGGATAAAATAGTCCTGCAGGTCAGCGAGCAGGCGAAGACCCGGCGGAGCGTGCACTCCGCCGGGCCTGGTTTACTGCCGGCCGCGACCCACGAAAGGAACCGGCAGCGGGGGCCCTTAGAAGTGAATACCGGCAGCCAGATTATAGCTGGCACGTCCGGTCCGGGTATCCATTGCAAAACCGGCGCGGACGACCGGGCTGTTGTCCCTGTCGAAGACGTATCCCACACCCAGTGCGACCGATACCTGCGATCCCTGACCGCCTACCGAACCGGCAAGGAAGCTTCGTCCCGGCTGCATGGCCTGCGGCAATCCAGCCAGTGCTGCAGAAGAAGCCGCAGCGCTATCGATATCCCGGCGCAGTTCGCGGTTACCCTGTGACACAAGGTCGAAGACAGCGTCGAGACTATCGAACATCTGGCTGATCGTCTGGTCGGTGTAGTCTTTCGACTGCTGCAGGATAGCAGAGTCGCCTGCCATCATCTGGCCAACGGTGGCCGCATCATTCGCAGCAATTCCGTTAGCGACGCCGGAAAGGCGGCGATCCCCGTCTGTGCCTGCGAAGCTCACCGTATTTCCGCCATTCAGAGCGGCAACTGTCACGACATTATCGTCGCTGATACGGACCAGGCCAGCGCGGCCTTCATTGACGTCGTCGCGAAGTTCGGACGTCGCGAGAAGCGCTGCCTGGCTCTGCTGGACAGCGGTGTTGGATGCAGAGGTTTGCTGGCCAATCAGCAAGTCCTGTGCATCGTCACGGGCATTGTTGCTCGCGATCGCTGCCGTGTTGACCGTGATGCGGCTGCTGTTTTCCGATATGTCCGCCTCGTTGGCATCTATCCGCACGATATTTTCAGCGATCTGGGTCTCGTTCGCTTCGATGCGCACGGTATTTCCAGCAATGTCGGAGGTGTTTTCGTCAACTCTGACGTCGAGATCGTCGATCCGAACCGTGTTCCCGGCGATCCGCGTCTCATTTTCGTCAATTCGGGAAGAGTTTTCCGCGATATTGACCTCATTGTCGGCAACCCGAACATCCAGATCGTCAATCCGGACGCTGTTTTCCGCAATGTTGGTCTCGTTCGCGTCGATCCGGGTGGAATTGTCCGCGATGTTTATCTCGTTGTTCTCGATACGGACGGTGTTGCCGGCGATGTCAGCCGCATTAACGTCGACACGAATGTCGAGATCATCGATCCTGATGGTATTATTCGCGATTTGGGTTCCATTCGCTCCGATACCGACTTCGATATTGTCGATGCGGGCTGAATTGATTGCCACTCCATTCTGCACATCGATAACCTGCGCTGAAAGATTGCCGATGGCGACGCTATTGTTGCTGATGGCAACCGTGTTCGCATCAATCTGCACGCGATTGTTCGCAATCGCCGTGGTATTCTGCACCACCTCGTTCGATACGAAAACCAGATCGCTGCGAAGGTCTGTGATATCGGCGGTATTCTGGATTACATCGCCCGATAGAATGCCGATATCTGCGTCCAGGCCGTTGATGAGTGTCAGATTGTTAGCGACATCGCCCTGAAGGACGTTGATTGCGTCACCGTTGAGGGTCACGGCATCATTCAGAAGGTCGACGTCCAGATCGATTGTGTTGATCAGCGTCGTATTGTTCAGGACATCGCCCTGAAGCACATTGATGGCGTCACCGTTGAGAGTCACGGCGTCGTTAAGCAAGCCGACTTCGACGTCAAGATTGCCAATCAGCGCCGTATTGTTCAGCACACCACCCTGCAAAACGGAGATGGCGCTACCATTATTGGTAACGCTTGTCGTCAACAGGTCGAGGTCTAGATCGAGACCATTAATCAGGTTCGTGTTGTTCAGAACGCCGCCTTCAAGGGCCCGGATGGCGAGCACATTACCGTCGACGGTCGTGTTCAGAAGGCTGAGATCGCCGTCCAGACCCTGGATAAGCGTAAAATTGTTCAGCACATCGCCGGACAATACGTTTAGATCGGAGTCTACGAGTGCGATGGCATCGCTGTTCGACTGAACCAGGCCATCCAGTCCAAGAAGCGTGATGTCGATAGTGTTCAGATCACTCTGAAGTATCGACAAATCCCCTTCGACATCAGTTACCCGTATGTCGAGAACATTGAGGCCGTTGAGTACGTCGGTCAGCGTCTGACCGGCTGCAGCTGTCGGGACCATGGATCCACCGGCGAGGCCCGCTGCCACCAACCCTGCCTTCATGAATGTGCGTTTGAGCATAAACAATCTTCCTTTCGATGAGAAGATTGTCGCTTCGAGAATTTTCTATAACGATATTAAGAATCTGACAGCAAAATGCGAATAATACGTAGGTCCCATACCGTTCGGTCAGTCTGTAGGCTACGAGTAAATAGAGGAAAGGGGCATCTTAGGTTAATTTCTCACAAACGTCTTTTGCAGTGTATTTTTCAAAAACCACGTATAAGGTGACGAAGTGAAAATTGCTCAAACCTCATCGGCTACTCGGCTTGTCCGAAATCTCCCCGAAATTAAACAGATGATTGAGACAGGGCCGGTAGGTATTACTAGCCATTCACGCACGGATTTCGTGGTTATGTCGGTGGACGAGTATAACAGGCTGATCACGCTGTCCGGAAGCGACGCGGAGCGGTTGGACACCAAATTGCGGATTACGTTTGACACGATTGCGACGATGGTCGCGGTCCTGAACCCCGATCTGACCATCCGCCGGGTCAACCGCGCATTTTGTAATTATCTGAACGAACAGGAAAACGAACTTGTGGGGCGGGATTTTGCGACCGTCCGGAGCAGTCCCACGCTCACGTTCGTAGCCTCGCGCGCGCAGGCTGTCCTCGACACGGGACGGGAGGAGACGTTTGAAATCGCGTCGGAAGTTCGTGCGAACCGGATGCTGGCGGTTCAAATGCGACCGTGGCCGACGGGAGTGGTCATGTTCGTAAACGATATCACTGACCGGATCGAGAACCACGACCGAAAGCCTAGAGACGTCGCGCTCGACGCCAGCCTGGAAAAAATCGGAAATGTCGGCATCAGCTACATGGATGCCCGCGGAGAAATCCAGCTCGCCAGCCTAAGTCTAGCCCACGCAATCGGTATAGGCGTCGAACAGCTCGCAGGGCGTAGTTTTCTCAATACCCTCGTGCCTACCGACCGAACAGATCTAGCCGACAAACTGCGAATTGCGAAAACGCCGTTCGTCATGCCTGTGAAGCTACTGTACAAAGGATCCGAAGTGTACGCGGCGACACTCAGCGTCGTGCCGTTTGCGAATATGCACGGCACCAACGATTTCGCTTTTTCGGTCTGCCGTGAAACGAAATCGTCCTACTGATCCAGAAAGCTCCGCATCTTGCGGCTGCGGCTCGGGTGCTTCAGCTTGCGCAGCGCCTTGGCCTCGATCTGGCGGATACGTTCGCGGGTCACACTGAACTGCTGGCCGACTTCTTCCAGCGTGTGATCGGTGTTCATGCCGATGCCGAAGCGCATGCGCAGCACGCGCTCTTCACGCGGGGTTAGGCTGGCCAGAACGCGCGTCACCGTTTCCTTCAGATTGGCCTGAATGGCCGCATCCACGGGGATGATCGCGTTCTTGTCTTCGATGAAGTCGCCCAGATGCGAATCTTCCTCGTCGCCGATCGGCGTTTCGAGGCTGATCGGTTCCTTGGCGATTTTCATCACCTTGCGGACCTTTTCCAGCGGCATGGACAGGCGTTCTGCCATTTCCTCCGGCGTCGGTTCGCGGCCCTGCTCGTGCAGGAACTGGCGGCTCGTGCGGACCAGCTTGTTGATCGTCTCGATCATGTGGACCGGAATACGGATCGTGCGCGCCTGATCGGCGATCGAGCGGGTGATCGCCTGACGGATCCACCACGTCGCGTAGGTGCTGAACTTGTAGCCACGGCGATATTCGAATTTGTCGACCGCCTTCATCAGGCCGATATTGCCTTCCTGAATGAGATCAAGGAATTGCAGGCCACGGTTGGTATATTTCTTGGCGATGGAAATCACGAGGCGCAGGTTCGCCTCGACCATTTCCTTCTTTGCGATGCGGGCCTCGCGCTCCGCCTTCTGCACCATGTTCACGATGCGGCGGAATTCGTTGAGGCTCATGCCGGTCGCCGAAGCGATGTCGGCGATTTCGGCGCGGATACGCTCGACCGAGGCGCCTTCCTTCTCGGCGAAGGCGGCCCACTTCTTGTCCTTCTTGACGTTATCGGTCAGCCAGGCATCATCGAGTTCGTTACCGATATAGGCTTGCAGGAAATCGGCGCGCTTGACCTTGTGACGCTCGGCAAGGCGCAGCATCTGGCCGCCGAGAGCGGTCAGCCGGCGGTTGAAGGCATAGAGATTGTCGACCAGGAATTCGATCTTGGTCGCGTGGAACTGCATGCTTTCGACTTCGGCCGTCAGCTCTTCGCTCAGCGCTTCGTATTTCTTTTCCTTCGCAGGAGAGAAAGCTTCGCCGCGGCCCAGCGTTTCGACACGCTCGATCTGCAGCTTTTCGAATTTCTTGAACAGGCCGGTGATGCGGGCGAAACGTTCGATGGCATCGGGCTTCAGCGCCGCTTCCATCTGGGCAAGGGACATGGTGTTGTCCTCTTCCTCTTCGTCGTCCTTCTTCTTGGCCGAACCGCCTTCGCCGTCCTCGTCGCCGTCTTCGTCGTCGTCAGAATCGTCGTCGTCGTCGTCCACGATGGTGGGGCCGGCGGTTTCTTCGGAAATTTCGCCGTCGTCATCGTCTTCGGCATCGTCGGCCATCTTGTCGGCCGGCGGCTCCTTCGAGAGCATGGCGTCGAGATCGAGGATCTCGCGCAGCTGCATTTCCTCGTTATTGAGCGCTTCGGACCACTGGATGATGGCGTGGAAGGTAATCGGGCTTTCGCACAGGCCCATGATCATCATGTCGCGGCCGGCTTCGATCCGCTTGGCGATGGCGATTTCGCCTTCGCGGCTGAGCAGTTCGACCGCGCCCATTTCGCGCAGATACATACGAACGGGATCGTCCGTCCGGTCCCCGGTTGCTGGCTTCTTGGCCGCAGCCGCGGGCTTCTTCTTGTCGTCTTTGGCGTCGACCGCGATTTCCGCGACTTCGCTTTCCTTCTCGGCCTCGGCTTCGGCTTCCTCGTCGTTTTCGACGATCTGGACGCCCATTTCCGACAGGGCGGTCTGGATATCCTCGATCTGATCGGAGCTCATGTCGGAAGGCAGGGCGCTGTTCAGCTCGTCATAGGTGACGTAACCCTTCTTCTTCGCCTTTGTGATCAATTTCTTGATCGACGCTTCGTTCAGGTCGATCAGCGGGGCATCTTCACCCTGCTTCGATTTCGCCTTGGACGCCATAAGGTCTCGTCTCAATCTCTTTGCGCGCCATCCGCCGGTTCGGGCGTAGGAGCGGTGGTGTTTTCGGTTCCGGATCCGTCGCCGTCATCTTCGGCATCGGCCCGCATACTCGCCATTTGGCCGAGTCGCGCCTCGAATTCCAGCTTTCGCTTCAGCAATCTTTGCTGATCGGCGAAAGCGCCTTCGGGGTCGGTCTCGAACCGGGCTGTGGCCGCGACAAGCGCAGCCTCCAGCGCCGGTCGTTCGACCAGCAACGAAACGGCTTCTGCCAGGCTCTCGCGCGCGACCTGCGGATCGGTCCCTTCTCTGAGGAAGGCGAAACGAGTTTTATCCGGGGGCGCAATATGTCCGGCATCGCTGGATATGGGCGTTTGGCCATCTTCTTCAAGCGGTTCGAGCGAATCGAGCAGTGGATTAATTGCGCCCGCGACTTTCGGGTCACGCTCGGCAAGGTCCGACAGGTCTTCGCAGTGGCGGTCGATCTGGTCGGGAAAGCGGTGAAGCCCGCCGACCACGGCGGAGAGCAGGGCGTCCCTGTTTGCCCCTCCGGCGACCAACCTGAGGCTGCTTTGCGTAGCGGGAGAGGTCGAGGGGCGCGCGGGGAAATTGCGGCTCTTCCAGTCGCCTTTCTTCCACGTGTTCTCGCGCTTGGGAAAGGCGAAGGCCGAGAACCGGTCGAGCAGTTCGCGGCGATAGAGCGCGCGAATATCCTCGTCCGCTATCGTATCGACATGCGCGAGCAGGCGCGCTTTCAGCCCGGCCTTGGCCTCCGGACTATCGAGCGACTGCGCCTCACGCTCGAACGTCCACAGCGTGTCGAGAAGGCTGGCAGGGCTTGACAGCAGCGCTTCCATCGCGCCTTTGCCGCGCTCCTTCAACAGATCGTCGGGGTCCATGCCCTGCGGCATCCGGACTATGCCCAGCGAATGGCCCGGGCGCAGCAGGGGCAGGGCGCGGGTCACGGCGCGCATCGCTGCGCGCTGGCCGGCATCGTCGCCGTCGAAGCACAGGACGGGCCGTTCCACCATGCGCCACAGCAATTCGATCTGCCGCTCCGTCAGCGCCGTGCCGAGCGGCGCGACCGCATCCTCGATCCCGGCATTCGCCAGCGCGATCACGTCCATATAGCCCTTCGACCACCACGATGCGTCCGCTCTGGCGCGAGGCCGGGCTGGCGCGGTGCAGGTTGTAGAGCGTACGCCCTTGTCGAAGAGCGGCGTGTCGGGCGAATTCAGATATTTCGGCGACGCCGTCCCGCTTGTCGAGGATGCGACCGCCGAATGCGATCACCCGCCCGCGCGCATCCTGGATCGGCAGCATCAGCCGGTCGCGGAAACGGTCGTATGTGTTCGCCGTCGTCGACCGCGATCCGCATGCCGCTTTCGACCAGCATTCCCTCGTCGAAAGTAGCCGAGTGCGCCCGGCAGCGCCTGTTTGTCGTCGGGCGCATAGCCGAAGCCGAATTCGCGAATGACCTTATCGCTGAAGCCCGCGCGATCCGAGATAGCGGCGTGCCTTGGCTCCCGCATCGGAGCCAAGCCGCTCCACGAAGAATTCCTGCGCCGCCACGGTCACGTCGATCAGTTCGGCGCGCTTTTCCGCTTTCTGCAGCGGCGACGGGATCCGGGGCGGGGACGTCCATCCCGGCTTCTGCGGCCAGTTCCTTCACCGCATCCATGAAGCCCATGCCGCGCTGGTCGGTCATCCAGCGGATGACATCGCCATGCGCGCCGCAGCCGAAGCAGTGGTAGAACCCCTTTTCGTCGCTGACCGTGAAGCTGGGCGTGTTTTCGTTATGGAACGGGCAGCACGCCTTCCATTCGCGGCCTGCCTTCTGCAGCTTGGTCGTGCGCTGGATCACGCTGGAGAGCGTGATGCGCGCACGCAATTCGTCCAGCCATTGGGGTGACAGCGCCATTGGCGTTCTATCGCCCGCAAGCCGGTTTCGTTCAAGGCGTCAGAGAGGCTTCTCTACGATGCAGCCCGTGCCGTGGCAGCGGGTGCGTCGCACGCATTGGTCGCACCGGCGACCTCGGCCGGGTAGGGACCCGTGCCCGATGCGGAGCTGTAATTGGCGCGCACCTCGTAACGCTCGGCGGGGCCGGCTGGGCGGCATGGTGGACTGCCAGTAGAAGGTCAGCGGCTCGCCCTGTTCCCACTGGTTGCCGCCTTCTCCGGCGTCGATGGTCCAGGCCAGCGCGCCATCCTGACAGGTTATGGTCACCATGACCTTGTTACCGACGGCCGCGATTCGCCTCCAGCCTGCGAGATAACCGGCATTGCCGGTAAAGCCGTGGGCCGGGCCGGTCATGCGGAACAGTTCTCGCCAGCTCGACATCGGACGAATCTGCGCCGTCGCCGCTGCCGGTCGAGGGATCATTGTCCTCGCCCGGATAGACCGTGTGAACATAGGTATAGATCGTACCTTCGGGCGCGGTGGCCGGATCGCATGCGTCCATGCCTGCGGGCAGGCGACATAGCTCGTCATGTCGGCAAAGTGCGCCTGCATCGTTTGTCAGGCTGACCTTCACTTCGGGACCCTGCGGCCCGACGATCTTCGCGCCGAGTTCCAGATCGGCGAAACTCGCCCGCTTCGATGCGCGTCTGCCATCAGGGCTGCCTCGCCATCGGTGGTGGCCATTTCCATGTCGGCCCCGTCGGAATAGCGTTCTGCGTCCTGATCGACCGGCTCGGCGCAAGCGGCCAGCGCCAGCGCGAGGGTGGCAGGCGCTGCGAGAATTGCGGTTTTGCGGTTCATATCAGAAACTTTCTTTGACCAGTTTGGAGGCGAGGCTCATGTCCAGCGAAGCGCCGTGCTTCGTCTTTAGTTCCGCCATGACCTTGCCCATATCCTTAATGGATGTGGCGCCGGTGCTTGCCTTGGCATCGGCAATGGCGGCCTTCGTTTCGGCTTCGTCCATCGTTTGCGGGAGGAACTCCTCGATAACGCTCAGTTCGCTGCGTTCCTGCTCGGCCAGTTCTTCACGGCCACCATCAACATACATGGTTATCGATTCGCGGCGCTGCTTGGCCATTTTTGTGCAGAACGTCGATCACCAGCTCGTCGTCCGGCACTTCCTTGCTGGAGGTCCGCAGTTCGATATCGCGGTCCTTGATCTTGGCGCCGATCAGGCGGAGCGTGGCGGTCCGCTCCTTGTCCTTCGCCTTCATGGCGGTGACGGTTTCGGCCTTGATGGTATCGCGGAGCATAAATTTCGTTTCCTGTGGATGGATTGGCGCAGGCGCGCGCTATTCGGGCTGTTGCCCCTTCCATAGCGCACAATTCCTGCAGTGCCACGCTTGACGGGAGGCAGCGTACTCCTTAGCCGGTGGGGCTTAGCGACATCGCCGGAAAACCCCTGAACTCGGAGCGCCCCTTTTATGGCTTCTGCCGACATTACCCCTGCGCAGCCCAAAGGCGCGACAGGAGTCCTTTTGCTGGCCGATGGAACGGCGCTGTGGGGCCACGGCTTCGGCGCGGTCGGCGCTGCTGTCGGGCGAGGTATGCTTCAACACCGCGATGACCGGCTATCAGGAGGTGATGACCGATCCCTCCTATGCCGCGCAGATCGTCACCTTCACCTTTCCGCATATCGGCAATGTCGGCAGCAATCCCGACGATATCGAGGGCAAGGTCGAGGCGGCCGTGGGCTGCATCGTGCGCGAGGCCGTGACACCCGACAGCAATTTCCGCAGCAAGCAGCTGTTCGATCACTGGATGCGCGACAACGGCAAGATCGGCCTTTCCGGCATCGACACCCGCGCGCTGACCCGCCTCATCCGCCTGAACGGCGCGCCCAATGCGGTGATCGCGCATGATCCGCACGGCACGTTCGACATGGCCGCACTGCTGAAGCGCGCGCAGGAATGGTCGGGGCTGGAAGGCATGGACCTCGCCCAGCGCGTCAGCCGCGACAAGCAGGAGGACTGGGAAGGCGGATCGTGGACGCTGGGCAAGGGCTATGGCCGCGCCTCGCGTCGAGGCAACGCCCGCACGTGGTCGCGATCGACTACGGCGCGAAGGACAACATCTTCCGCAATCTGGTGAAGGCCGGTGCGCGGGTGACGGTGGTCCCGGCCAAGGCGACGCTTCGACGAGATCATGGCGCAGAAGCCCGACGGCGTGTTCCTGTCCAACGGCCCCGGCGATCCGGCGGCGACGGGCGAATATGCGGTGCCGGTGATCAAGGCGCTGCTGGACGCGGATGTGCCGCTGTTCGGCATCTGCCTCGGCCACCAGATGCTGGCGCTGGCGGCGGGCGCGAAGACCACCAAGATGCACCAGGGCCACCGCGGCGCGAACCATCCGGTGCAGCGTGTCGGCGAGGGCTGGGGCGACAGCACCGGCCTGGTCGAGATCACCAGCATGAACCACGGCTTCGCGGTCGATGGCGACACGCTGCCCGAAGGCGTGGAGCAGACCCATGTCAGCCTGTTCGACGGCTCGAATTGCGGGATCAGCATTAGCGGCAAGAAGGCGTTCGGGGTGCAGTATCACCCCGAGGCATCGCCCGGGCCGCAGGACAGCTTCTACCTGTTCGAGAAGTTTGTGGGGATGTTGGGGTGAGGAGTAGAACCGCTGGCAGCCGGTTTCCCGTCAAGTCCATGGTGGTCATGGTGCTTCTGATGTCTGGCTGTGCCGGATCCGACAAGATACCTCTGCAGTTTCTCTTTTTCGACAAAGCACTTTCAGACAGAGAGCTCTGCGAGAAGACACTTCTCGCTGCACAGCACGATTGGGGTGACAAGGAGCTTTTGCTGACTACTGCATTTTACATTCCCACCCATAAGAGCGTTAATCTCGAAGAACACTTTTTCGGCGTGCGTGAAGATGAAAAGTTTACTGGTGGTAAAAGGGATCTTGATCGCTTTAAGACAGAACCCGTGGGTTTGAATTCGGGTGGGCCTTCGACTGCTCTTTTTCGCTCGAATGAAACTCAAGTCTTTCGTTCGATGACCGGTCCCTCCTGGTATGACACGTCGGTGCAACAGGCCTGTATCCACGTTGGCGATGGCATCGGGCTGAGCGGTGTACGCTTTGACAGCGAAATTCGATAACCAACCCAATCTAGATCGAGCAACTCGCCCCATGGCTAGAAAGCACCTGTAATGCCCAAACGCACTGACATCTCCTCGATCCTCGTCATTGGCGCTGGCCCGATCATCATCGGGCAGGCGTGCGAGTTCGATTACTCCGGCACGCAGGCGATCAAGGCGCTGAAGGAGGAGGGCTACCGCGTCATCCTCGTCAATTCCAACCCCGCCACGATCATGACCGATCCGGAAATGGCGGACGCGACCTATATCGAGCCGATCACGCCCGAAATCGTCGCGAAGATCATCGCCAAGGAGCGGCCCGATGCGCTGCTGCCGACGATGGGCGGGCAGACGGCGCTCAACTGCGCGCTGGCGCTGGATGCAGACGGCACGCTGGAGAAATACGGCGTCGAGATGATCGGCGCCAAGGCCGACGCGATCGACAAGGCGGAGAACCGCCAGCGTTTCCGCGAGGCGATGGACAAGATCGGCCTCGAAAGCGCGCGCAGCGGCGTCGCGCAATACGGTCGAGGAAGCGCACGAGGTGCTGGAGCGCACCGGCCTGCCCAGCATCATCCGCCCCAGCTTCACGCTGGGCGGCACCGGCGGCGGCATCGCCTATAACCAGGCGGAATTCGAGCGGATCGTGCGCGAGGGCCTCGACGCCAGCCCCACCACCGAAGTGCTGATCGAGGAATCGCTGCTCGGCTGGAAGGAATACGAGATGGAGGTGGTCCGCGACCGGGCCGACAATTGCATCATCATCTGCGCCATCGAAAACGTCGATCCGATGGGCGTGCACACCGGCGATTCCATCACCGTCGCGCCCGCGCTGACGCTGACGGACAAGGAATACCAGATCATGCGCAAGGCCAGCATCGCCGTGCTGCGCGAAATCGGCGTGGAGACGGGCGGATCGAACGTGCAGTTCGCGGTCAATCCCGCCGACGGCCGCCTGATCGTGATCGAGATGAACCCGCGCGTCTCGCGCTCCTCCGCGCTGGCATCCAAGGCCACCGGCTTCCCCATCGCGCGCGTCGCGGCGAAGCTGGCGGTCGGCTACACGCTGGACGAGATCGAGAACGAGATCACCGGCGCGACGCCCGCCAGTTTCGAGCCGACGATCGACTATGTCGTCACCAAGATCCCGCGCTTCGCCTTCGAGAAGTTCAAGGGCGCGAAGATCGAGCTCGTCCACCGCGATGAAGTCGGTCGGCGAAGTCATGGCGATCGGCCGCAACTTCCAGGAATCGATGCAGAAGGCGCTGCGCGGCCTGGAAACCGGGCTCGACGGGTTCAACCGCGTGCCCGAGCTGGAAGGCGTGTCGAACGCGAAGTCATCACCGCCGCGCTCAGCAAGCGGACGCCGGACCGGCTGCTGGATGTCGCGCAGGCCTTCCGCGAAGGCTTCGACGTCGACGAGATCAACCGCGATCACCGGCTACGACCAGTGGTTCCTGCGCCAGATCGAGGCAGATCATCTACGAAGAGAAGATGATCGCGCATAACGGCCTGCCGAACGATGCCGCCGAGCTGCGCCGGCTCAAAGCGATGGGCTTTTCCGACAAGCGGCTGGCCACGCTGGCCGTGCGCTCGGTCGGCGTGGCGGGCGGTCTGGGCGAAACGCAGGCGCGGCGTTCGGGCCTGCTGCACGACGCCTTGCGCGCGATGGCGGGCGCGACCTCCGAAGAGGAAGTGCGCGCGCTGCGCCACAAGCTGGGCGTGCACCCGGTGTTCAAACGCATCGACAGCTGCGCCGCCGAATTCGAGGCGATCACGCCCTATATGTACTCGACCTACGAAGCGCCGACCTTCGGCGAGCCGGAAGACGAGGCGATGCCGTCCGACCGGCGCAAGATCGTGATCCTGGGCGGCGGGCCGAACCGGATCGGGCAGGGCATCGAATTCGACTATTGCTGCGTCCACGCCTGCTTCGCGCTGAGCGAAGCGGGGTTCGAAACCATCATGGTCAACTGCAACCCGGAAACGGTCAGCACCGATTACGACACCTCCGACCGCCTGTATTTCGAGCCGCTGACGGCCGAAGACGTGCTGGAAATCCTGCGCGTCGAGCAGCAGTCGGGCGAACTGGTCGGCGTGATCGTGCAGTTTGGCGGGCAGACCCCGCTGAAACTGGCGCAGGCGCTGGAAGATGCGGGCATCCCGATCCTCGGCACCAGTCCCGATGCCATCGATCTGGCCGAAGACCGCGAACGCTTTGCCAAGCTGGTCCACAAGCTGGACCTGAAGCAGCCGGACAACGGCATCGCCAAGAGCCGCGACGAGGCTGCTGCGGCGGCCGCGCACGATCGGCTATCCGGTCCTGCTGCGCCCCAGCTACGTGCTCGGCGGGCGGGCGATGGAAATCGTCGACAGCGAGGCGCAGCTCGACGATTACATCGCCACCGCCGTCAACGTGTCGGGCGACAGTCCGGTGCTGGTCGACCAGTATCTGCGCGACGCGATCGAATGCGATGTCGATGTGCTGTGCGACGGCGAGGAAGTCGCGCATTGCGGGCGTGATGCAGCATATCGAGGAAGCCGGCGTGCATTCCGGCGACAGCGCCTGCACCCTGCCGCCCTACAGCCTGCCGCGACGAGATCATCGCCGAAATGGAACGCCAGGGCGAGGCGCTGGCGCTGGCGCTGAACGTGCGCGGCCTGATGAATGTCCAGTTCGCGGTGAAGGATGGCGAGGTCTATCTGATCGAGGTGAACCCGCGCGCCAGCCGCACCGTGCCCTTCGTCGCCAAGGCCATCGGTCGCCCGATCGCCAAGATCGCCAGCGCGGGTGATGGCGGGCGAAAAGCTGGCCGATTTCGAGCGATTGAACCTGCGCGCCAGACCACATGGCGGTGAAGGAAGCGGTGTTCCCCTTCGCCCGCTTCCCCGGCGCCGACCCGGTCCTGTCGCCCGAAATGAACTCGACCGGCGAAGTCATGGGCATCGACACAGACTTTCCCCGAGGCGTTTCTGCAAGTCGCAGATGGGCGCAGGGATGACGCTTGCCACGAACGGCACGCTCTTCGTCTCGGTCAAGGACAGCGACAAGACGATGATCGTGCCTGCGGTCAAACGCCTGGTCGACAAGGGCTTGACAAGTGATCGCCACCGGCGGCACGCAGACCTATCTGGCCGAGCAGGGCCTGCCGGTCGAACGGGTCAACAAGGTCGCAGAAGGGCGCCCGCATATCGTCGACGCGATCATCGACGGCGAGGTCGATCTGATCTTCAACACGACCGAGGGCTGGCAGTCGCTGATGGACAGCAAATCGATCCGCGCATCGGCGCTGGAGGCGAAGCTTCCGTACTACACGACGGCGGCCGCCAGCGTTGCCGCGGCAGAGGCGATTGCCACTGTCGATGCCAGCCAGCTTGAAGTTCGCTCGTTGCAGGACTATTATAGCGCGAGCGAATAGAACACATCCTCACCCGCAGATCGGTCCGACTGAGCTCGCCCGAAAGGCGCGGCCAAGGGTCGATTTGCCGCGTGAGAGATCAGAAAGACAGGACGTAAGAAACGATGGATAAAGTGCCGATGCTGGCCGAAGGCTACGAACGCCTGACAGCAGATCTGAAGGCTTTGCGCGCGGAACGTCCCAAGGTGGTCGACGCCATCGAGGAGGCGCGCGCGCATGGCGACCTGTCCGAAAATGCCGAATATCACGCGGCGAAGGAACGCCAGGGCCAGATCGAGGCGACTGTCGCGCGATCTCGAAGACAAGATCACCCGCGCGCAGATTATCGACCCGACCACGCTGTCGGGCGACAAGATCGTGTTCGGTGCAACCGTGACCCTGCTCGACGAAAACGACAAGCCGATAAAATATCAGATCGTCGGCATGACAGAGGCCGACGCGAACAAGGGCCGCATCTCCTACAACTCGCCCATCGCGCCGTGCGCTGATCGGCAAGGAAAAAGGCGAAGAGATCGAAGTCACCGTGCCGTCCGGCGACAAGTTCTACCTCGTCGAGAAGATCGAGTTCATCTGACCGGAGCTTCCACCGCCCGCATTAAGCGGGACGGGCGGAGCCGCATCAGCTGAGCGATTTTTCCATCGCGTAATTGTGAATGGGCACGGGCTTCTTCATGTGCTCGATGGTGAAATCACGCCGCTCACCCACCTTGTAGCCCGCTCTTTCGAAGGCCGGGCGCGCCAGCTCGCTCGCTTCGGTATAAAGCCGCGTGACACCGATGGTGCGCGCCTTGGTCTCTGCCGCCGCCAGCAATTGCCCGGCCAGACCCACCCTTGAATGATCTGGATGGTTGTAGAGCATGTCCACATGCCCATTCTTCTCCATTAAGACATAGGCCACGGGATGATCTTCCGCGTCCACGGCCACAATCACGTGGTCGCCCGCAGCGACCCGTCCGGCGATCCTTTCGGGCTGGATATGGCGCGCCGACCAGGCTGCAACCTGGCTTTGCGTATAACCCTTGGGACCAATGGTCGCGATGGCCGCTAGCGTGACCAGCGAAAGCGCTTCCGCGTCGCCATCGGCATAAGGGCGAATTGCATAAGCCAAGCTCGGCTCAGGCTTCCGGATCGAGGATCTTGTGGAGGTGGACGATGACATATTTCATCGCCGCATCGTCGACCGTCCGCTGGGCATTGCCGCGCCATGCTTCGACGGCGCTGTCGTAGTCGGAGTAAACGCCGGCTACGTGAATGCTTTCAGGGTCCTGGAACGTGAGGTTCCGGGTGTCTTTTACCCGCCCGCCCATGACGAGGTACAGCGGCTGTTTCGTTTCTTGTTCTTCCATCGTAGTGTTTCCTTGGGGAGGATGGATCCCTGCGAATACAGAGACCTTTGCGCGCGCCATAACGCCGAGCGGCGCGACAGGCAAATGCCCACCGCGCCGCCGGATCGTCTCGTATGCTTGCTTGGGCGCTTAGACGGCCACGCGAGCCTTTGCGTCGCGGTAGGTGCGACCTGCGCGCCGGGCGGCCTTTCGCGACAGGCTCGAGCATGTTGTCGGAGCTGTTGCCCGCTGCAGCTGCTGCGGAACGGCGTGCCTTACGTGCGGTGAAGGCAACATCGTCACCGAGATCTTCCAGTTTGTCTCCGCCAGCGCGCGCAATATCGCCTGCCTGGTCGAGAAGACCGCTGGCATAGGCCAAGCCCATCTCGGTGGCGTAAGTGGCGAGTGCGCCGGCCTTCTGGCCAGCACGCCGGCCGGGGCGCGTCATGGCTCCGATCGCGAGACCGATGACGGCAACGCCGGCGACGGCTGCGACGGGGTGATCTTTGACAAACTGCGTCGTGCTGTCGGCGGCACTCTTGGCATAGTCGCCAATCGTGCGGTCTTCATTGCGCTGTTCGCCAGCTTCGATCTTGGCGCGCAGTTCGTCGCGTTTTTCCTGAGTGCTCATGGGGGTGTCTCCAGTAAGATAATTAAGTGTCTGGATATTCAATGGACTGGATGGCGAGACGTTCCGTCCGTGCCTGTTTTAGTCCCAATCCGGCAGATACTCGTCGTCAAGGTCCTGAAAATCGAAGAGGTCCGGATCTTCGTCCTCTTCTTCAAAGCCGAGCAGGCTGAGGATCGGATTACGGGCAAACCAGATACCCACCGCCGCGAGCAGCGTGGCAAGGACGCCGCGATTGTTGTCCGCGATTTCCGTGGCTTCTTCGAAAAGATCGACCGCGCCATCGGCCATCCGGTTGGTCACCCTGTCCTTGATGCTCTTGGACGAGAGGTCTTGCTTCACATTCTTGATATCGGCCTTGACCAGCGCAAAGGCGGCATTCCGGAGCGCCAGATCTTCGCGCATGTTCCGCTCGCGCGCATTCATGACGAGGCCTCCGTGTCGGATTGACGACCGTCTTCATTGTCGAACGCAGCACTGATCTTGCGGAAACGACGGACAGCAAGCCAGCCGAACAGACCCGTCATGATGAGCAACGCGCCGCCCATGATGGCGGTCGCACCAAACGCGCCGACAATCGGGGCGAGGGCAATGATCAGCCCGACGACAATGCCCATCAGGGCAAGGTGCAGGAATGCCAGCATGACGAGTGCAAATGCTGCACCAGCCTTGATCTCGTGCGCAGCGAAGGCGGCGCGGCTTTTCTGGAAGGCCAGCTCCGCCTCGACATAGGCCTTGCCGTCGTCGACAAGCGCCGTGAGGTCGTCGCCCAAAGAGGGCTCGACATGATCGTCATGGGTTTTCGGGATGTGCGAAGCGGGACCACCAAATCGGTGTCCCGCTCCGTTTCATTTGCTTGCCCATCGGGCGATGTCGTTTCGAGCATATCGCCGTGTCAGGCCCTGTATGATGTGATCGCCAGCTGGCTTTATTTCGCGCTTAGCGGCGGAAGATGCGCGCCAGCATGTAACCACCGACTGCGGCGATACCAACGGCCAGACCCGGACTCTGTGCGGACGAATTCCTTGGCATCGTTACCAAGTTCATCGACGCTCTTCGCTTCGAGCTTGGCCGCATTTTCCTGCAGCGTGCGCGATGCATTACGGGCGTAGTCGCCATATTTGGGGCCGAAATTCTCGTCGATGACGGCCGCATTGTCGGCGACCATCTTGCCAAGAGCGGAGATCGCATCGCTGGCCTTCGCCTTGCCTTCGACTGCAAGTTCACCGGCCTTGACCTTCGCCTGTTCGGATACTTCGCCGCTCTTGCTGCCGGCCTGCTCACGGTAGGCGACGGCGCGATCGGTCGCTTCTGTCTTGAGGGCGGCTGCACCGGCGCGGGCTTCTTCGAGCGCGGCGTTGAAACGGGTTTTCGCTTCGCTCTTGCCGCTGGTCGGCTCGGCTACGGCAGAACCCGATGCGGCGCCGATTGCGTCGGCTGCAACGACCTTCTTGGTGGTTTTCTTGGCTTTGGGTTTTGCGGTGCTGGTGGCCATGATATTCGTCCCTCGTAATTCAACGTTTCACATGCGAGCTGCGAAGGCAGCACGCGTTTCATAAATCCAACGCCGCTTGCGCCGGAAAGTTCCGCGGCATAGAGCGCTGCCGACCTCCATATGGAGGTGTTTTACTCATATACAACACTTGGGGTACCGACCATGACCGCAATCATCGACCTGCACGCCCGTGAAATCCTCGATTCCCGGGGCAATCCAACGGTCGAGGTCGATGTGTTGCTGGAAGATGGCAGCATGGGCCGGGCAGCCGTTCCCTCCGGCGCGTCGACCGGCGCGCACGAGGCTGTCGAACTCCGCGACGGGGATAAGGACAGGTACCTTGGCAAAGGGGTGACCAAGGCGGTCGAGGCGGTCAATACCGAGATCGCCGAGACGATCCTCGGGCTCGATGCAGAAGACCAGCGCGACATCGATATGGCGCTGATCGATCTGGACGGCACGGATAACAAGAGCCGGCTGGGTGCGAACGCGATCCTCGGGGTCAGCCTCGCGATGGCAAAGGCCGCAGCCGCTGCGCGCGGAATGCCGCTCTGGGCCTATGTCGGCGGCGTTTCTGCCCATGTCCTTCCGGTCCCGATGATGAATATCGTCAATGGCGGCGAACATGCCGACAATCCGATCGACATTCAGGAATTCATGGTCATGCCGGTCGGCGCGGATACGCTGGCTGAGGGCGTGCGCTGGGGCGCGGAGATCTTCCACACGCTGAAGAAGGGCCTGGCGGAGAAAGGCCTCTCGACCTCCGTCGGCGACGAGGGCGGATTTGCGCCCAACCTGTCGAGCACGCGGGACGCACTTGATTTCATCATGCGATCCGTCGAGCAGGCAGGCTTCACACCGGGCGAAGACGTCGTGCTGGCGCTCGACTGCGCCTCGACCGAGTTTTTCCGCGACGGGAAATACGAGGTATCGGGCGAAAAGCTGTCGCTGGATGGCGAGGGCATGGCGCAGTATCTCGCCAAGCTGTGCGACGACTATCCGATCAAGTCGATCGAAGACGGCATGGCAGAAGACGACTTTGCCGGTTGGAAAGCGCTGACCGACGCCATCGGCGACCGGGTGCAATTGGTGGGTGACGATCTTTTCGTGACCAACCCCGCCCGTCTGACCGATGGAATCCAGCAAGGTCTTGCCAATTCGCTGCTGGTGAAGGTCAACCAGATCGGGACACTGTCCGAAACCCTGGAGGCGGTCGATATCGCGCACCGTGCCGGTTACACCTCGGTCATGTCGCACCGCTCAGGCGAAACCGAGGATGCAACGATCGCCGATCTCGCGGTCGCGACGAACTGCGGTCAGATCAAGACCGGATCGCTGGCACGTTCGGACAGGCTTGCGAAGTACAACCAGCTTATCCGGATCGAGGAAGAACTCGGCGCGAGCGCACATTACGCCGGTGCGGCCTGCTTCGGACGGATCGGCGGCTAGAGGGGCGCTGCAATGGCTGCTGTCTCTCGCAGGACAGTCACCTAGCGAAGCTACCCGTCCAGGGTCTGCTTGACGGTAAGTAGCGCGCCGTTGAGCCGCGCTGCTGCGAGGTGCAGCCCCATGGCATCGAGGGTGTCGAGGTCATCCTGCCACTGCATCGCCAATTGGCGCAGGGCTGTTTTGCGGCAGACGGGCTGCTCGCCAGTATTATCGGTCATAATGCTGTCCTTGCGATCGAACGCAAGGAAAGTGCGTCAAAACCAGGCCGAACGCCAGCGTAACTGCATCCGGATCGGACCCATACAGCGTCAGAGCGAGAAACGGTCGCGCAGCTCCAGCAGGGCCATTGCAGCCTTCGCCGCTTCGCCGCCCTTGTCCTTCTGCGCCGGGTCGGCCCGGACTTCTGCCTGCGCGTCGTTTTCGACCGTCAGGATACCGTTGCCGATAGCAATGCCGTCCATTGTCAGCGCCATGATCGCGCGGGCGCTCTCGCCGGCAACGATCTCGAAATGATACGTCTCTCCGCGGATCACGACGCCGATGGCGACGAACCCGTCATACCCGCCACCTTCGACCGCCAGAGCAATGGCGCCGGGAATTTCCAGCGCGCCCGGCACGGTGAGAACATCGACCTCGTGGCCGGCGCTCTCCAGCGCAGCGCGTGCGCCGGCGATCAGCTGGTCGTTCAGCTCGGCGTAGAAACGCGCTTCGACGATCAGGAAACGGGCCATGTGCTTACTCCGGAATGGGACGGTGATCGACGATGTTGAGGCCGTAGCCTTCGATCGCGACGACATTGGGCTGTGAATTGCTGAGCAGGATCATGTCCTCGACGCCCAGATCAGCCAGTATCTGCGAACCGATGCCGACATTACGCTCGGCCTCGCTCTCGCCATAACCGGATGCGGGGCGGCCGGTAATGATGACAATGACGCCGGAACCATGATCGCCGACGGCGGTCATCGCGCGCTGCAAGAGTGCGTTTGCGGTCGCCGGGCTTGCCCAGGACATCGTCGAAAATCGAGATCGGGTGGACACGGGCGAGGGTGGGCTTGCCTTCCTCGACATGGCCTTTCTGCAGGACATAACTCTCGCTACCGTCGATGGTGTTGCGATAGGTCATCATCCGCCAGTCGCCGCCATAGTCCGACGTAAACGCTTCCTCGGTCTTGCGCTCGACCAGATGGTCGTTCCGCATACGATATTCGATCAGATCGCGGATCGTGCCGATCTTCATGTCGTGCTTGCGGGCAAAGGTCACCAGATCGCCGAGGCGGGCCATCGTGCCGTCCTCGTTCATGATCTCGCAGATCACGCCCGATGGATTGAGACCGGCAAGGCGCGAAATATCGACTGCGGCTTCGGTATGGCCTGCGCGGACCAGCACGCCGCCATCGCGGGCGGTCAGCGGGAATACATGGCCCGGGCTGACGATATCGTCCGGGCCCTTGCCCTCGTCGATGGCGACCAGAACCGTGCGCGAGCGGTCGGCGGCACTGATGCCGGTGGTCACGCCTTCCTTCGCCTCGATCGAGGTGGTGAAAGCCGTCTGCATGCTCTCGCGGTTGTCGCGGCTCATCGGCTCGAGGCCCAGCGCCTCGACACGCTTGCGATCGAGCGAAAGGCAGATCAGGCCGCGGCCATGCGTCGCCATGAAGTTGATCGCGTCCGGCGTCGCCATCTGGGCTGGAATGATGAGGTCGCCCTCGTTCTCGCGGTCCTCGTCATCGACCAGAATATACATCCGGCCATTGCGGGCCTCGTCGATGATTTCTTCTGCACCGACGATAACGGGCGTTTCGTCATTCTCTTCGAGAAATGCCTCGAGCTTTGCCGAGCGTTTCCGATGTCGGGTTCCAGCTCTCTTCAGTGCAATCGCGCAATGTATTGGCATGCAGGCCAGAGGCGCGCGCGAGGCCTGCGCGGGTCATGAGGCCCTGGGAAATAATGCTGCGAACTTTTTCGACGGTTTTCATGGAGCGCGCAAATCACATTGAAATGTGATTGAGTCAAGGCAGTCACATCGAAAATGTCACCAGTTGGAGAGATTCTTGCCCAGCGTGCGCTGCGCCGTCTCCTCCTGCGAAGCCTTCAGGTGATCGAAAATCGCAATATGAAGAGGATCCCGAAATTCCACGCCAACATAAGATTGTGCCACCCACCGGACGATACCCGCGATCGGTCCGAACGTGTGAAGTTTGAGCAGCAAGTTCTCGCCTACGCGAAGGCCGCAGAATTTGTCGTAGAACCTGCAACCCCGCAAGTTCATATCCAGAAAATGCACATCGCGAGCCTTGCCGCGGCCATTGCGATAAGAGCCCCAGATGCTGATAGGCTCGCGAGTTTGCTCGCGCCTTCCGATGTCTGTCATGTGCGTCCCGAATTCTATTTATGAGACGCAAAAGTACGCGATGCGGCGTTTCCGACAAGCCACAAATGACATTCACAAAATATTTATTTTTCCGTCACTTACGCCCGAAATCAATCGAGCGGCGCACCCTTGATGGCGGGCATCGGGGCGCTTATCAATGATTTGAAATGAAGGAAGGTGGTGGACGCACTAGGGTTCGAACCTAGGACCCGCTGATTAAGAGTCCTGTCCTGCGCTTCCCATAGGCTCGCAATAGCCCTCTATCCCGCAGTTTTCCGTTATCATACGTTTCATGGGTTGCATGGAAACGCAGGCTGCGTTACCTAGCGCGTTACCTATTGCCCAAAAGGTAACAGGCGGACCAAGGTGGAGGGTGCAACCTCCACCTGGCCCTAACCACAACCGTCCATAGGAGACGATCAATGGCTATGAACTCAATACCAACCAATCCGACCGGATCAATCGATCCTGACCGCGTTTCTCTCGATGATGTTTGCGACATGGAGGAACCGCTAAGCGTGATCCATGACCTGTTGACCGGTATCATGTATGCAGGCGAGGCCATTAGTGATGGCGGGGCTGCTATCGCTCGCATCGCTGAAATTGCGCGCGATGAATGCGAGAAAGTGGCCAGCTTGCGAGCGACGCTTTTCCATGACCTGCACCCAAATGTAGAGGGAGCAGCGCAATGAACGCTCGCATCAAAACACCAGCGGAAACGTTCGAGATGAACAAGTGCAGGGCGCTTGGGAACACTGGCATTGATGCCGTGCATGAAATCCTGCCGATGATCCACGGTATCGCAGAATTGTGCGAAGCTGGTTTTCGCAAGGAATTAGATGGTTCATCCCTTTTCGATAACTACAATCCAGAATTGGTAGCGTCCGTTTTCGGCAGCATCGGCTATCTGTCCGCACTCGCCATGTATCACGCGGACAATCTGTGACGCTTTTAACAGACACGCGGGTTGCAGCCCTGAAACCGCCTGAAAAGGGACAGGTCGAATATCCTGACCATAAGGTGACGGGGCTGCGCCTTCGCATAGGTGCAGGCGGCACGAAAACTTGGACCCTCCGCAAGCGCGTGGGGTCCAAGACCGTGAACCGTAAGATCGGCGTCTATCCGGCTGTGAAGCTGGCAGGGGCGCGTATTGCAGCCGAGAGGATGCTGGAGGCACTGGAACGGGATGGCGGGACAGAAAGCCTAGATAGGACATTTGGACAGCTTGCTGCGCATTGGCTGGAGAAACACGCTCAGATCGAAAACAGGGGATGGCGGGACCAAGAGCGCCAGCTTGAATTGCACGTTTATCCGACCTGGCAGGATATGAAGCTGTCAGACCTTCGCAAAGGGGATGTGAGAGCCTTGCTGGAGGGTTTGGAGGGCAAGGTCTTGCCAAACCGCATTCTGGCGCTTGTGAAGGCGATTCTGGCCTATGGCGCTGCGAATGACTGGATCGAAGCCTCGCCTGCCGCGCCGATAAAGAAACCGCGTTCAGAGACACGGCGGGACCGCGTTCTCGATATGGGGGAGGTAGCCCGCCTGTGGAGCGCGGCTGAACTGCTAGGCTATCCTCTAGGCCCTTGGACCCGCGTTCTGTTGCTGACCGGCCAACGGCGAAGCGAGGTTGCCGAAATGCGCTGGAGCGATATCGACCTTGAGGCGGGCGATTGGGTAATTCCCGCAACAGGCACAAAAGCAGATCGAGAGCATCTAGTTCCTCTATCCGGCGAAGTGGTCGAGATACTTAAGGCTATGCCACGCATGGGCGACTATGTTTTCACCCTTACTGGCGAGACGCCGATTAGCGGGTTTTCCAAGGCCAAGACGCGGCTGGACCGCTACCTCGCCAGCATGGATCAGGAATTGAAGCCGTGGCGCTACCATGACCTGCGCAGGACCTGTGCAACGCATATGGTGAGGCTGGGCGTTTCGGAGACTGTGGTGGGCCGCGTTCTCAATCACGCGGCGCAAGGCGTTACAGCGCAGGTCTATGCCCGATACGATCACGCGAAGGAAAAGCGGGCTGCTATGGAGGTTTGGGCTGCGGAGGTTTTGTCTAGTGAAGGTTAGGCAAAATGTTCCCACTTGATAAGGAGGCTTTGCTCGCAGGTGCGCAGGCCCTTTCATGGGTGGCCTTTCCTCATAGGCCTGAACACGGTATTAAACTTCTCAATCAATGGTTTGCAGCCCGAAAAAAATTGCGTGGCGAAGATATTTCTGAGCTGCCTTTCGAGTTGAAAAAAGGAACCGGCTAGAGAGCCAGCTTTCGAATTTTTCATTTAAACTGAAAGAAGGGATTCGAGCGGGCCACTGGTTTCAGATGCAGCTTCTAACGGACGTGAAAACAGGCGAACGTTTCCCTGTCTCGACACGGATGCTGACAACAAATTACGCCAACAATTCTCAGTATCGGGAAGACGAAGGCAACGTCACGACTGCCATTTGGTCGAAGCGCAAACCCGTTCTACACCTTGCTAGCGCAATTCATCGATCCATAGCTTATAACAACGGCGGTAAGCTTCCAGAACATTTGGAAGATACCGTTTTCAATACCGACTGGCTTGATAACGCCCTCTTTAACGCGGAACGTTATGTGGCTCGTGCGGACAGATTAGGCGTTTTTCCCGCAAGCCAATTCTATGAATTTACGCGGGACAGTTTTTAACATCATATAGCCGCCTGCTATTCCCATAATTCCCATCCTGTCTTTGCAACACAGGAGGTTACGAATGGCACAGCTACTTACTCCCAAGGCAGTCTGCGAGAAGATCGCCCTTAGCCGCGCAACTCTGGACCGGCTTGTTTCCGCCGGTAACTTTCCGGCCCCCATCCGACTGACGGAACGGCGACTAGCTTTTGATGCAGCCGCTGTAGAAATCTGGATCAATGACAGGTTGGAGGCCGCTTAATGAAAGGCCCCCGCGCTACGAACGCAGGGGCCGGAATGTCCATAGCGGCGGACAATCCGATCCTTACGCGAGATCACCCTGAAATTCAACTGAAACCAGCGGCGGCATATCGCCAGCACTGGGTTCGCAATCTGTCCTATTGGGCGGGAAGGGGTGTGCGATGATCCTCCCCTACACCGGCAAGGTAACGCGCGCACTTGTCGTTATTCCTGATTGCGAGGGCGACGAAGATCGCTGCCAAGTGCTTGGGCAGGGTTTCGGAGATCCGGCATCGGGAAAGAGTTTTGTTGCCGTCGATGTGGGCCTGAGCGTTGCTACGGGCCACCCTTTCCATGGCCGCGAGGTGAAGCAGGGCGCGGTGTTTTTCATCGCTGGCGAGGGCCACAATGGCCTTGCACGGCGCTTCCATGCGTGGAGCCGCGCAAGAGGTGTGACATTGGAAGGCGTGCCGCTTTTCAAGTCCGAACGGGCTGCGCAGTTTCTCGATAAGGACAGCGCGCAAGCTGTGGCGCAATCTGTGCAGGAATTGGCTTCGCAGCATGGCGACCCGACACTAATCATAATCGATACGCTGGCGCGGAACTTTGGCGCTGGCGATGAAAGCAGCACCCGCGATATGAGCGAGTTCATCGCGGCGGTGGACGAACTGAAGGCTCAATTTACCGGCTGCACTGTCCTGATAATCCATCATTCCGGCCATGCCGACAAACAGCGCGCTAGAGGGGCGATGGCTCTGAAGGGCGCGCTGGACTTCGAATACCGGATCGAGAAGCAGGACGACCAGATGCGCCTTGTCTGCACTAAGATGAAAGATGCGCCAGAGCCGGACGACTTGGCATTTGCCTTCAGGACGGTGCAGATCGACCACGAAACGACCAGCGCCGTATTGGAAGAAACCGATGCGTCAGAGCGCAAGAAAACTCTCACACCATCGCAGCAACTTGGCCTCATTACGTTCGCTGAAGCAGCGGCGGACGATCCCCAATTTGACGGCGAATTGCCCTTGTCCGCTTGGCTGTCCGCCTTCCTCAATCGCCACACCGGCGACAACGAGGATTCCAAGAAACGCGCCTTCCGCCGGACACGGGCGGACATGGTGCAACTCGGCATCCTGACAGTCGAGAATGACACCTATCGCACGGAAAACGCACAGCTTTTGCAAATGGTCGAAGCGAAGCGGACAGACCGGACATGAGCGGACAATCTCTCATTTGTCCGCGAGCGGAAGCGGTGGGCAGGGCGGACGGACACGGACAGGGGTCTAAGACCTGTCCGTTTGTCCGCCCCCCGACCGGGGGCAGCCGATTGTCGCCCACCATAGACTGGGACAGCGGTGGGGAAGGACAGCACATTACCGAACCCCGAAATCGTCACGGGGTGGGGCCGGTTCAAAGGCTACGGCCAAGGGGCCGGACAGCGAGCGGTTACAGCCGCATTATCGCTAATACAGTTTTTCACGCGCGCGCGCGTGCGCGAGGCGGGGGCCGTCCGAACTGCCAGATCGCAGGTTGCCTGCGTAGCGGTGTGGTTCGCACGCAGAGATTAAATCTAGGTCGTTTGAAAACCTAGACGACAACCAAAGGATACAACCATGACACCGAATGAAGAAACATTGATTGAAGCACGCCAGATCAACCAACAAACGCACGCATGGATGGACAGCTTGCTTACGGCTGGCGTCAGCGAAGCTGCGGCGGTCACGGGTGCGATGAACGCGCTGATCGAGCGGGCGCTCGTAAGCGGCGGACCTGAGAAAACTGCTAAGTGGCTTCGCGGGCAGGCGCGCTATACCGAACGGCATGGCGGCGACCTGATCGCAGCATTCGCCGCACACAAGCGGCAGGGTTGACCCGCGTCGGAAAATATGCTTTAGGTCCCCTGTCTAAGCGATAGGGGACCTATCGAGACACCGCTAGAGCGCAAGGCCACGGGGACCGTGGTGGCAATCGGCGACATACCGGAAAGCAGGCGCGGGGGACCCGCGATGCAGAACGGCGGAAACGAGGCGCGGGACGCGCTGGCTTTCCATTGTCGAGATCGTCTTTGCGCGCATGGCTTGCCCAGCCCGATACGATTTTCAGGATCAATGTTATCGGGATACCCACACCATGAATACGAAGACTGTCGAACAGCAAGCTGCCGAAGTGAAGGCCGCGTTGCTCGCACCCGTCAATGAACTGAAATACCGCATGGACGAGATGGAGCAGAAGCAAGCTCGCCCTCGTGGCGGTGGCTACTCTTTGAAGTCGCCGGGGCAGCAGGTTGTCGAAAGCGCCGAGCTCAAAGCAATGGCGGCATTGTCCGGCAGTCAAGCCGGTCATGTCCGGATCGACGTGACGAACATTACGAGTTTGCCTAATAGCGGCGGCGGTGCAATCACACCGATGCGGGACACAAACGTCAACGAACTGGCGCGTCGGCTTCCTCGCATCAAAGACCTGTTGAACGTGGTGAACACAAACAGCGGTTCCGTCGAATATCTGGAGCAGACCACAGCAAACAATAACGCAGCCCCGCAAACTGAAGGCGAACTGAAAGGCGAGTTCGAATATGCCTGGGAATTGAAAACACTTCCCATTCGCACAATCGCCCACTGGACACCGGCGTCCGTTCAGATCCTGGCCGATGCGCCGCAAATGCAGTCGATGATTGACGGTGAATTGCGGCACGGCCTTGCGATTGCCGAGGACGTGCAACTGCTGAGCGGTAGCGGCATAGCGCCAAACCTGAACGGCATGATCCCTGAAGCGGCGACCTATACGCCGGACTTCACGCCGGGCAGTGAAACCATGATCGATAAGATTGGGCTTGGCATTTTGCAGGTCGCGCTCGCCGAATACATGGCAAACGGCATCGCGGTGCACCCCTCCGATTGGATGCGGATGCGACTGCTTAAAGATGGCGACGGCAAGTATATTCTTGGCGACCCCGGTGCGGATGTTGCGCCGGTTCTGTTTGGCCTGCCTGTCGTTCCGACAACTGGCATGGAGAAAGACAAGTTTCTTGTCGGTGACTTCGCGAGTGCTGCGACCTTGTATGACAGGCAAAGCGCAACGCTGGCCGTCTCAACTGAGCACGCAGATTTTTTCACCCGCAACCTTGTGGCTTTAAGGATGGAATCGCGCATGGGGCTGGCAATCCGCCAGCCTACCGCGCTGTCGTTCGGAGACTTCGGCAATACGCCGTAACGAGATTGGCGCAGACCTCACCGCGGAAACGCGCTGCGCTGATATCTGGACAGTTTAGTCATGCTGTTCAGAGCCTTGGAGAGGCAGTCAGGCGAGGGGGCAGGCGAGCAATCAGGCTTGTCCCCTCAACTTGGGCAGGGGGGCAATTCAATATGCAGGACCGTAGGAAGCGGAACGCGAGGTGGTCCTGAAAAACCCGCATTCACAGTTCAGAGTTCGAGGGTCACATGACGCGAGAAACGCACGGCAGAATACAGGGCAGGCGCGGCATGGCGCTCAGGAAGCGCAGGCTGGAAGCAAGCCCGCTGTGTGTCGATTGCCGCGATAAGCACGGGAGGACGACCGTTGCCCGCGTAGTGGACCATGTTAAGCCTCTGGCGCTTGGCGGAGCCGATACAGACGATAATATCCGATCGCTCTGCCATGACTGCCACCGAGAGCGCACGGCGGAACAGTTCGGGCATCGCAAGACAGTTCGGATTGGTAAAGACGGGTGGCCAGTGTGAGCGCCGTTCCTGAGTTTTATGATTTCGAAGAAGGCTATAATCCCGACCCGGATACAGGTCCACCGCCTGTCCTAGTGCAGCGCCAGCTGGCGACACAAAAGACGCTGGACCGCTACCGGGACAAGCCGTTCGATTGGCGGCGGGGCCTGACCTGTCTGCACCTCGCCCGATATCAGCTTAGGAACATGGGGCATAAACCGCCCACCATCCCGCGCATACGGAGCGCGCTGGCAGCGAAGCGAGCGTTGACCGCGAGAGGCTGCGATAGCGTCTCTGAGCTACTGGACACCCAACTTGACCGGATTGCGCCTCTAGCAATGGGCCTTGGCGACCTTTGCACCATTAGCAGCCGTGACGGGCTGGACAGCGTTTTCATCGCAGCCGGTGGGCGCAAACTGTTTGGCTGGCCGGATGGCGAGGAAGGGCTGCGCATGATCGACATTATCGACTTGGACAAATTGCAGGGGGCATGGCGTGTCTAAAGGCATTCTGAAGGGCGTAGCAGTGGTCGCAGGCGTTGCCGCAATCGTGGCAACCGGCGGGGCTGCATTGGCTCCTGGCACTGCATTCGCGGCGACGGCGGGCAAGGTTGCGCTGATCGCCAACGCCACCAGCGCCCCGGCAGGCGTGGGCTACTCAATCAAAGGATCGACACATGACATTGCAAAACGGCTTTCTGCGCGATGGCAGCGCCTATCTGTATTCGGACACGGCGGTTCACTCAATCGAGGACGGCAAGCGGCTGGGCGACTTCGCCAAATGCTACGAACTGGCCGCTTCCTTCCCGGCAGCGTGCGTATTCAGCACGGTGGGCGGCGATTGGAACAAGCTGGCGCATTCCATTGGCTTCGCCATCACCTTGCCCGCTTTGCTGTCCAATATCAGCGAGGCCGTGCGCCAGTACAGCAGGACGGGCTACAAGTGCCGCGTGTTGCTGGCCGCGCATTATGACGGCAGGCCGCGTCTGTTTATGATCGCAGCGGACGGCCAAAGAATATGGGATTGGAGCAACCCGTGCGAGGCTGTCGAGATCGACCACTTCGCTTGCAGCGGAAACGACCTGCCCGAATACGCCGCGATGCTGGCAGACGGCTTTTCCGCCAATAGCGTTCAAGCCTTCACCGATGCGCAGCTAAAGGCCCCTTTCACCTATGAGGGGCCGCTAGGAGCGAAGGCGAAGGGCAAAACCGATTGGCTGGGCGGCAAGCTGTGCTGTGCGACCGTAACAGCGCAGGGCGTGGCATTCGAGGCCGTGCGAGAGATCGAGGCGGCTTGTCGGCGGTAACGCGCCGAGTTCCTAGCGCGCCAAACTGTGCGCATGGAAAAGAAACAAAACCAGATCGAAGCCTATGCCCTAGCATTTCTTCAGGCGGCAGCGGCCCTAGCAACCCTCTATGCCGTGCTTTTCGGTCGCTGTTGAAACTCAAAACTCGCAATCGATTGGGGAGATATGCGCACCGCGATGGCCGCAATTCCTGCACCGCATCCGCCGTTCAATCGCCTCGATAGCGAGCGACTGACTGCCACCCCGCGATTGCTGCATGATCGCAAGCGGGCTGGCGTCCACCACGTTCTCACACTTCAGGCAGCGAATGCGGAGATTGTAGCCCTGCCGAGCGAATGCGTTGACCGAATTCTAGTTTGTGCCTGACCATGCGCCAGATGGAACATAGGCGGAACAAATGGCAAGAGCGGTTCGCACTTGTCGGGTGTATCTTGTTTTGGCTGGCGCTATATATGGGCGCGCCATGATGAGAGACAGTGAGACTTTATTCGATTATCTTTTCCATCGCGCCGAAAGCCATGCTGTTAGTGCCCAGGAGCTCGCAGCGGTCGCCAAGATGGAGGCAGAGGTAGAAGCTGCGCCCGATGTCGATAGAGCCATTTTCAACGGCAGGCATTCGGCATCGATCCATCTTCTGAACGGATACGCACTCGAACTATATCTGAAGTGCGCAATCCTTTTGTCGGGCGGCGATAAGAAAGATGTTCTTAAAGCTGGCCACGACCTAAAAATGGGACTGAGAATGGCAAAGGAGCGTGGTTTCGATCTGAACGACAAAGAACTCGAATGGGTGGTCGAAAGCGTCGCCCCTAGCCACGTAACACACCAGTTCCGCTATGGAGGGCAGGCAACAATGGAATTGCCGCCTCTCGAAGTTACCTTCAGAACAATAGATGCACTAAGAGATGAAGTGGGTGAGCAGCACTATGGAAATCCTAGGGGGGCAAACTAGGAAGCTTTGCTACCTATGCGCTACCTAGCGGTTTCAAGGTAACTTCCAAAATGGCGGAAAAGTGGTGGACGCACTAGGGTTCGAACCTAGGACCCGCTGATTAAGAGTCAGCTGCTCTACCAACTGAGCTATGCGTCCACACTTGCGCTTCAGAGACCCGGCCTACCGGACGTCTCGACTCGCGAGGCGCCGCATTTAGCGTGTGCACCGCGCGATACAAGGGGCATTCTTCATTTCTTCGTTTTGGCCAGCTTGACCAGAGCGCTAAGCGGATCGAAATGTCCGCCATGCAGCGTCACCAGCTGGCGATTTTCCAGCTCCGCAACTGCTCGCAATGCCTGCGACTGGGGGAGGTCCGTCTCCTTGTGGAGGTCCCGCAATTGGTACACGCGGCCGCCGGGCTCAGCATCCCTCAAAAGCTTCAGGATCTTTTCCTGATCCGATCTGTCGGTCTCGTCAGAAGCGCCTCGTCCCGCACGCCGGGGCGCGCATGGACCGCGCCGCACCATGCGGCGAAGGGTCGTAAACATCGATTTTCTCCGAAAACAACTCGCATGGTCTTCCGCAGATTTCGTCCGCGGGCTGCAACATCGCTGCTTATGCGGCGCCCTATAAGCCGTTGTAAGCCAACTCGACAGTCGCCCGTTCGGGGGACACGCCGACTTGTGGTAAGATGCGCAGATGGAGATTGCCGTTTCGCAAATAAGGCAGATCACCACGATCGAAGGCGTCCTGCGGTTTTTGCGGGATACCGGTCATAGGTATGGTGTCGTCCGGCAGAGCTACCATTTCACTCCGCTTTTCCACTCGCCCGTATCGGCCGACACGATCATCTATGCCGATGGTTTCGACGAGGCTTGGACGAAACTGTATTTCGACAAGGACTTTCGCGCGCGCGACCCCATACCGGCCCGGACTCTGAAACATGCCGGTCTGCTGGCTTGGAAGGACGCGGTAGCCGCGCACGATCCGACACCGGAGCAGGCCGAGTACTTCGCGCAGATGGAGGCGTTCGGATTGATCCATGGCTTCGGGCTCCCGCTCTACGGACCGAACAACCGCGTGGCATACGCTGCTTACGATTTCGGCCGCCCGATCCGCGACGACGACAAGCTCACGATCGACATGCTTCGCGCCGTCGCGCAGGCCGGTCACTTGCGGATATGCGAGATCATAGACGGCGAGCATGAAGTCCCTGATCTGTCCGAGCGGGAGCTGGAAGTCATGACGTGGATCGCGCGCGGCAAGTCCGGTACCGACATCGCGACCATCCTTGGTATCTCGCCTGAGACGGTGAAGACCTACACGCGGCGGATTTACGAAAAACTGGAGGTCCGCGACAAGGTTGGCGCGACGGTGAAAGCCCTTAAGCTCGGCCTCGTCACCGTCTGAGAGGCGGCCCCGATCAGCTGGAGATCAGCCCGCCGCTGCGCTTCTGCCTGCTCCACCGGTGAACCATCAGCAGGCTTCCGATGCAGATCATGTTGGTCATCATCGACGACCCGCCATGGCTCATAAAGGGCAGGGGGATGCCGACAACGGGCGCCAGACCCATCACCATCATGAGGTTGATCGCCACGTAGAAGAAGATGGTGGCCGTCATGCCCGCTGCCAGCAGGCGATCAAACCGGTGTTCCGCGGCGCGCGCGACCTTCATCCCCCAGCCGAGGATCAGGCCGAATGCGCCGATCACGAATACGCCGCCTAGCAGACCCCATTCCTCTGCCATCGTGGCGAAGACAAAATCGGTGTGCGGTTCGGGAAGATAATTCAGATGGCTTTGCGAGCCCTCGTTGAAACCTTTGCCGAACCACCCGCCGGAACCGATCGCGATTTTCGACTGGGTGATATGGTACCCTGTGCCGAGCGGATCGCTTTCGGGGTCGAGGAACGTGTTCACCCGTTTTTGCTGGTAGGGCTGCAGCGCGAAGAAATAGGCCAGCGGGATAGCCGCCGCTCCGGCAACGCCAGCGCCTATGAACCATTTCAAAGGAAGGCCTGCAAGAAAAAGAACGACGCCTGCGCCGAACACGATAGCGAGCGAAGTGCCCAGATCGGGCTGCATCAATACGAGCGCGACAGGCATTCCGATCAGACCCGCGGCCGGCAACAATGCCCGCCAGGTATTGATCATGCCTGTCGGCAGCGAGGCGTAGAAATTGGGCAAGCGTGAGGACGATTGCAGGCTTCATGATTTCCGAGGGCTGCAGGCGCATGAAACCAAGATCGAGCCAGCGCTGTGCACCGCCGCCGAGTGCGCCCATGACCTCGACCCCCACCAGCAGGACCAGGGTGATGCCGTAGATCGGGTAGGCGGCGAAGCGGGCCAAATCCCGCGAAAACAGGGCCAGGACGCAGGCCATAACGAGAAAAACCGAGAACCGGATGCCGTGCGACATGGCATAGGGCTGCAGATTGCCGCCCGCAGCCGAGAAGAGCACAATTCCGCCGAAGCCCGTCAGCAGGAACAGCGGAATGAGCATCCGCCACGGTTGACGGGCGATGGGAGTGGGGACGATGGAGTTCACTGCGTTTGCGATCCGCCTGAAGGAGCGGGAGCAGCGGGCGCTTCGCCTTCGGTACCCGGACGCGCGCCGCGGACTTCCTCTGCGATGGCTGCCTGTTGGGCTGCGGCCGCACGCGCCTCGGCATCGACGCGAGCGCCGAAATCCTCATTTCGTGCCGCGATGGGCTCGACCCGCTCGCCCGCCGCCTGTGCGTAGGTGGCGTATTTGCGAGCGAGACGTTCCTGCGCGTTCCCGCCCCACTGTTCTTCGTAACCCCTGAGAGCGTCCATCCCTTTCCCGGGATCGAACAGGAAGGTCATGACGTCCCGCGCAATCGGGTAGGCGGAGCCCGAACCGCCGCCGTGTTCGATGACCACCGCGCCTGCATATTTCGGCTTGTCGAGCGGGGCGAAGAATACGAACAACCCGTGGTCGCGGTATTTCCAAGGGCCGGAACGACCGTCGGATACGCTGAGCGAGACGACCTGCGCCGTACCGGTCTTGCCGGCCATCTGCACATCATCCAACGGAAGGCGAGCGCGTCCGGCGGTGCCCGGTCCGTTGACCACATCGCTCATCGCCTGACGGACCTTGATCAGATCGTCTGAATTGAACCCTTCGCTTTCGAAGGCAGGCCTCTTCGTGCCCATCAGCAGGCGCGGTTCCACATGCTTGTTGGTCGCAAGACGGGCGGACATCACCGCCAGCTGCAGCGGATTAGCGAGATAATATCCCTGACCGATGGACGAGTTGACCGTATCGAACGGCTCCCACGAGCGGCCGTATTTCTTCTGCTTCCAGGCCGGATCGGGAACCGTGCCGTAAAACTGGCTCATCACCGGCAGGTCGAATTCCTGCCCCATGCCCAGCCGCTTCGCGAATGCGCGCCACTTTGTCGAAACCGACTTGCTGGGCGAAGTGATAATAATAGCTGTCGCAGCTCTGGTAGATGGCCTTCGCCATGTTCACCGTGCCGTGATTGCTCCAGCAATTGAAGAAACGGTTGCCGATCCGCCGGCCGCCACCGCAGGTGATCGTCTCTTCCGGATCGACGCCGTCGAGCAGAAACGCCATCGAATGCATCGGCTTGATCGTGGAGCCGGGCGGATAGAGGCCTTTCAGGACCTTGTTGCGAAGCGGAACGCGGTCGTCCTCGCGCAGCATGGAGTATTCGAGGCTTCCGATACCGGCGGAAAAACTGTTGGGATCGAAGCTGGGCATGGATGCCATGCACAGCAGATCGCCGGTTTCGCAGTCCATCACGACGACAGAGCCGCTTTCAAGTCCGATCCGGCGGGCGGCGTAATCCTGCAAGCGGACCGTCGATCGTGGTGCGCAGCGGATCGCCCTGAATGTCCTGCCGTGTTTCCAGATCGCGGACGATCCGCCCCGAGGCGGTGACCTCGACCCGGCGCGCCCCGGGTTCGCCGCGGATCACCTGTTCGAACTGCTTTTCCAGTCCGTCCTTGCCGATCTTGTAGCCTGGCGTGACGAGAAGCGGGTTCTTCTCCTTCTCGTACTCCTCGGCATTCGCGACACCGACATAGCCGATGAGATGGCCGACGCTGGGGCCGGTCGGATAATAGCGGGAGAAGCCGCGCTGCGGAATGACGCCGGGCAGGTCAGGCAGGCGCAGGCTGACTGCGGCGAACTGTTCGTAATCGAGGCCGCTTGCGACTTCGACCGGCTGATAGCTCGTGCCCTTGTCGATCTCGTCGAGAATGTCCGCCTTGCGGATCTGGTCGAGGCCAAGCAGCTCGCCCAAGATTTCGACCTGCCCTTCGGCGTCGGTGAGCCGTTCGGGGATGATGTCGACGCGGAAATCGGCGCGATTGGAGGCAAGGGGGGCACCATTGCGGTCGAGAATCCAGCCCCTGCGCGGTGGAATGAGAGTCAGGTTTACACGGTTGCTCTCGCTTTCCGTCTCGTACCGCTCGTTCTCGGCAATCGCGATGTAGCCCATCCGCACGGCCAAGAGGGTACCGATCCCGGCGCCTATCGACCCGAGGACAAAGCTGCGACGATCGAAACTGTTTTTCAGCGTCGCGCCGGTCACGATCTGGCTGGATTTGCCGCTCAGCATCAGTCGACGACCCTGACCCGCAACAGACGCACGCGATCCAGCCCTGCGACGACGCGGGCGATGACCGGGAAGATCAGGATCGACAGCAAGATTTGCGGACCGGTAGAAACAAGAGCCAACAGAGTGACATCGGCACCGGAAAACAGTGCCGCGCCGATGATGTAGGCCGCGATGGCCAGAGACGCCGCCAGCCAATCCTGCCAGAAGCTGCGCCACGGAAACCGCGTTTCGAATGCTTCGATGGCCAGCATGGCGACGGAGAAAAAGACTATACCGCTGCCGAGTGGCTGGCCGCTGAACAGGTCATCGAACAGGCCGAGCGGAAAACCGGCCCACACAGGCAAGAGCCCCGGTCGTACCAGACGCCAGCCCAGCATCAGGAGGAAACCCATTGGCGGGATCAGCGGAATGGCGCTGACGATGGCCAGGAATGGCAGCATCGATCCCAGCAATATGGTCAGCCACGGAACGGCATGGACCAGCAATGGCGAGTGATCGCGGTTGATCCGGCTGCCATATTTGTCGCGCCGGGAATTGGTGGAAACCCGGTCGATCACCGGTCGGCGTCTTCAGCGTCGGCTTCGTCGTCGGCGGCCTCCGCCTGTTCGCTCAGGTCGACTTCGATCGGTGTCGCGGCCCCCATTGCAGCATCGGGCTGAAACACCGGATCGACCGAGACGTAATCGGTCGCGGCAGGGTCGGAAATAATCCGCGCAATGGCCCCATCGTCGGTGAGTTCGCTTACAATTGCGACAGCTATGCCGGGGGCGTAAAAACCGCCCGCGCCACTGGTGACGAAAACGTCGCCGGCTTTCAGCGGATTGATGCCCAGATTGATCAGACGGATGTCGATACGGCCGTCGCCGCGCCCTTCGGCGAAGGCGACGACATCGTCAGTCGCACGGCGCACCGGTACGATGCTTTCGCTGTCGGTCAGAAGCAGAACACGCGAACTGTTTGCACCGACTTCGAGAACACGGCCGACAACGCCGCGGGCGGAACGGACCGGCATGCCGGCCTCGACCCCGTCATTGCGGCCGGCGCCTAGATAGGCAAAGCGGCGCGTGCTCGACGAACTGGAGCCGATCAGCCTCGCGACCGTCACCGGTTCACGGGCGTCACTGCGCAGGCCCAGAATGCCGCGAAGACGCGCGTTTTCCTGCTTCAGCGCTTCGGCTTCGGCCAAGCGGATACGGGCGAGCTCCACTTCCTTGCGAAGGGCCTCGTTCTGGCTGCCTGCTCTTAGATACCCGCGCACGCTTTCGATGAAGCCGCGGCTTTCATCACGCACGACGGCATTTGTTTCGGCGACCGGCTGAACGGCATCGCTGGCAATTGTGCGCGGCCCGGACATGATGTCGGGACGGAACAGGGAAAGCGCCAGAAGCGCGGCGCCGATTAGCGCACCGAGCCCGGCAATCACATATCCGGTAAATACCCCGTATTGCGCCCTACGCGAATGGCCGGAGCGCCGGGTTGACGGCGGCGCCATGTGCTGCCCCTCCTTGCGTTATCAGGCCGTCATCAGGACGCCGCGATAGATCGGGTCCTCCATCGCGCGGCCGGTCCCGATGGCCACGCAGGTGAGCGGATCTTCCGCGATGCTGACGGGCAGGCCCGTTTCGTCGCGAAGATGTTCGTCGAGGCCGGCAATCAGCGCGCCGCCGCCGGTCAGGACGATGCCCTGATCGACAATGTCTGCTGCCAGTTCCGGGGCGGTGTTTTCCAAAGCGATCCGGACACCCTCGACGATAGCGCCGATGGGCTCGCTCAGGGCTTCAGCGATGTGCCCCTGATTGATGGTGATCTCTTTGGGAACGCCGTTAACGAGGTCGCGGCCCTTGATCACAATGCTTTCGCCGATGCCATCTGCCGGAGCGACGGCGATGCCGTAATCCTTCTTGATCCGCTCTGCCGTGGCATCGCCGATCAGCAGGTTGTGGTGTCGGCGGACGTAAGAGACGATAGCCTCGTCCATCTTGTCCCCGCCGGTGCGAACGGAAGTGGTGTAGGCAAGGCCGCGCAGCGAAAGCACAGCGACTTCGGTCGTGCCGCCGCCGATATCGACCACCATCGAACCCACAGGCTCTGTCACCGGCATGTCGGCACCGATCGCCGCAGCCATCGGTTCGAGGATCAGATAGACCGCGCTGGCGCCGGCATTGCTGGCCGCATCGCGAATGGCGCGCTTTTCGACCGAGGTGGAGCCGGAAGGCACACAGATCGTGATCTCGGGGTAGCGGAACAGGCTTTTCTTGCCGTGCACCTTGCGAATGAAATGCTTGATCATTTCTTCCGCGATTTCAATGTCGGCGATCACGCCGTCACGAAGCGGGCGAATGGCCTGAATGCTGTCGGGCGTCTTGCCCATCATCAGCTTGGCATCGTCGCCAACGGCCTTGACCTTGGTCTGGCCGTTGATCGTTTCGATCGCCACAACGGAAGGTTCGTCCAGCACGATGCCCTGATCCTGCACGTAAACCAGCGTGTTGGCCGTGCCCAGGTCGATTGCCAGGTTCTGCGAACCGAATTTGAAAAGGTTGCTCAGAAAACTCATCTTGAACCGGATTCCGTTATCTTGAATTAGCTGTGAAATATTCGTGGGATAGACGCGTCTCTTGCGAACCGTGCAACCCAGCGTGTCGGCGGATGCGGCTCCTTACCGAGTCGCTACGTAAAACACCATGCGAATTGGCAGATTGTCGGGGCAAAAATCCCCATCCGTCTCGTATAGCGGGCCACTGGTCGCTATGGTTCCCGCCATGCCCGAAATTCGCCGCCTTCCAGAAGCGCTCGTCAATCGTATTGCCGCCGGTGAAGTGGTCGAACGTCCGGCTGCCGCGCTGAAAGAGCTGGTCGAAAATGCGGTCGATGCCGGTGCCAGGCGGATCGCCATAACTCTGGTCGATGGCGGTCTGACGCGGATCGAGGTCACCGATGACGGATGCGGCATGGAGCCTGCCGCGATGGCGCTCGCGCTTGAGCGGCATGCCACCTCGAAACTGCCCGATGCTCTGATCGGCGAAGCGCAGGCGATCGAACGGGTCACAACGCTCGGCTTTCGCGGCGAGGCTCTGCCTTCGATTGCCAGTGTTGCCCGCTTCACGCTGGAGAGCCGTCCGCACGATGCCGACAATGGCTGGCGGCGAGTGGTCGATCACGGCGTGCTGGTGGAGGAAGGGCCTGCCGCGCTGCCGCCGGGTACGCGCGCGCGGGTAGAACAGGTCTTTGCGAAAGTACCTGCCCGCCGGAAATTCCTGCGTACGGCGCGGAGCGAGTACGGCGCGTGTCTCGACATTGTCCGCCGGCTCGCAATGGCGCGGCCAGATATCGGTTTCACGCTCCAGCACGGCGAGCGGCGAACGATTTCCACGCAGCCCGACGAGGCGCTGCCGGACCGTGTTGCCCAGATCGTCACCCGCGAGCTGAAGGATAATGGCGTCCTGCTCGACATGGAGCGCGGCGCAATGCGGCTGACGGGCATTGCCGGCCTGCCGACCTACAATCGCGGCGTGGCCGATCATCAGTACCTGTTCGTCAATGGCCGCCCGGTGAAGGACCGCCTGCTCGTTGGCGCAGTGCGCGGCGCCTATTCCGACATGCTCGCCCGCGATCGTCATGCCGTGCTCGCCCTGTTTCTCGATCTGCCGAGCGAGGATGTCGATGTGAACGTGCACCCGGCGAAGACCGAGGTGCGTTTCCGCGATGCACAAGGCGTCCGCGGCTTCATCGTCTCCGGACTCAGGCAAGCGCTTTCTACCGGCGATAGGCGAAGCGCACAGGGGCCGGACAGGGCCGCCATGGGCAAATGGCAGCAGGAGCCCGCGCGCGAAGAGGTCGCGCCTGCACTGCGCTCGATCTTCGAAGGGCGCGACTGGAATGCGCCTGCAGCCCGCGTCGGCGAGCCGGGCCGGGAATGGCGCGGCTATGAAGACGGCGTGATGACCGCGCCGATGGGGCGCGCGGAGGAGGCGGCGCCGGTCGCTGAGGGTCAGGACTTCCCGCTCGGCATCGCCCGCGGACAGGTGGCAAACACGTACATCGTTGCGGAATCGAAGGACGGTCTCGTTCTGGTCGATCAGCACGCGGCGCATGAGCGGCTTGTCCTGGAACGCCTGAAAGCGGCCGGGGCGGGGGAGGCTGTCGCCCGCAGCCAGGCCATGCTGATCCCCGAAGTGGTGGAGCTGGACGAACCTGCCTGCGACAGGCTCGAAAGCGCGACGGAGAAACTGGACGAACTCGGCCTCGCAATCGAGCGGTTCGGCCCTGGCGCAATGCTGGTCCGGTCGATGCCGCACGCACTCGCTGGCGGCGATCCGCACAAGTTACTGCAGGACATTGCCGACGATCTTGCAAAGCACGGCGAAAGCCTGCTGCTGGGGGAAAAGCTGGACCTCGTTCTGGCGACCATGGCCTGTCACGGATCGGTCAGGGCAGGGCGCACTTTGCGGGTCGACGAGATGAATGCGCTGCTGCGGGAAATGGAGCGCACGCCGCGCTCGGGCCAGTGCAATCACGGACGCCCGACTTGGGTCAAACTGGGGATGGACGATGTCGAGAAACTCTTCGGGCGCCATTAGCGCCAGCCTTGCGGCGATCGGGATGTGCCTGCTTGCTGGTTGCTCAGATGCGGAGGATGCGCCCGCGCAGCCTGAAATCGAGCTGGGCGCTTTGGGTGCACCCGATATCGAGCGCCATGAAATTTACGGCACGGTCTGCGGATTTCGCGAAGGTGGCGGGAGCATTCGCGCCCTGGCCCTGATCCAGCCCGAACAAGCCTGGCTGAAATTCGGGGGAGAGACGATGTCGCTGCCGGTTCAGGAAGGTACGGGCGAGGGGCCGCTCGGCATCGGGACGGGTTACGGAAATGCCGCTGCCGTGTTGACGCTTTCCCCGTTCGGCGAGCCGAAAGCATCGGGCGGCGGACGCAGCGAAACCGAAACCGGTTTCACGCTTCGCACGCCCGACGGGGCCGTTCTGGAATTGATCGGTATCCTGCAATGTTCGGCCGGGTCGGTCTGACCGGCGCTGGCGTTGGCGGTGGCGCTCAATCCTCGATCGGGGCGTCCTGATCGCGGACCTGGATCAGGCCATTGCTGATCATTTCGAGCACCGGTTCGCCGTGCTGGTTGTAGGTCACACCGCGTGACTTGAAGATACCCATTTCGCGCCGCGACTTGCTGCGGCGTTTCTCAAGCACTTCCGTCTCCACCCGCAAGGTATCGCCGGGATAGACCGGCTTCTTCCAGCGGAGTTGATCGACCCCCGGAGAGCCGAGGCCGGCCTGCGCGTTTGCCTTCATGTTATCGACCATCATCCGCATGGTCATGGCGCAGGTATGCCAGCCACTTGCGGAAATGCGCCCGAAATGCGTCTTCGCGGCGGCATCGTCATCGAGATGGAAAGGCTGCGGATCGTAGCTGGAGGCGAACGCCTTCACCTCGTCCAGCGTCACTTCGTATTGGCCGAAACTCGATTTGGAGCCGACTTCGATATCTTCAAAATAGAGCATCTGCAGACCCTAGCCGTTAGAGTACCGGGCGCAATAGCATCCAGATTGCCATGCCCACCATCGCCAGGTTTTCACTCAGGGAAATGAAGCCGAGCGGGACATTGCCGCTGCCTCCGACGCATGCGCATTTGATGTCGCGCTTCTGGATATAGACGGCGTAGAAAACGCTCACCGCGCCGATGGTCCCGATGATGAAGGCGATGGGAATGGACAGCCATGGCAGGATCCGCCCGGCCATCAGCACCGCAGCGGTCGCTTCCAGAAACGGATAGGCATAGGCGTAGGGCACGAAGCGCTGGCCAAGCAGGTCGTAGCCGACGAACATGGTCGAGAACTGCTCGACATCCTGCAGTTTCAGCATGGCGAGCATGGCCATCGAAAACGCGACGAACCATTCGACTGTACGGATATGAAACGGGGTGTCGTATACGAAACAACGCGAGAGATACGGCGAGCGCCAAGCCTACGGCGAAGACGGCCAGCACAGGCGTGTAGCTCTTTGCCGCCAGTGTCCTTGTCGTACCCGAAATGCTTCCGCAGGTCCGTATATCCGCCGAGCCGTTCGCCGCCGATGAAGGTCTGCGGCGTGGTTTTGACCCCGTGCTTTCCCTTGAACGCATCGGTTTCGTCGCGGGTGGTGAGGTGATGGTCGTCGACCACGATATCCCTCACGCTCCAGCAGCCATTTTGATTTTGTACCGTATGGGCAGACATGCTTGTCCATCACCATACGGTACAATTGCGCGGTTTTCTTTCCGGCCATCAATCAGCTTCGCAGTATCAGGCGCGGTAAGAAGGCACGCGGCCTTCTTCTCCAAGATCGGGAATGATCCGGTAGCGCGCAAGGATCAGGCTGAAGAGACCGAAGATCAAGAGACCCACTGCCACGAACTGGAACAACGCACCCTGACTGGCGAGCGAAGCGACGGCATCGCCCAGCGTCTTGATCTGCTCTGCTCCGGCCGACATGAAGCCTGCCTTGAACAGCGACCAGCCGATAACGACATATACGACCGCGCGCGCCATGTAGCCGACGCCGCCCGCGATCCGGGTGAAGTACGGTGCAGAAGCGCTGATGCGGTTCATGAACGATCCGGTGATGCTTTTCTTCGCCTGCGAAAACGCGGCGAGGAAGAACGCGATGCCGAGGATGCCGAGAACGATTCCGCCGAGCTCGAACCCGAGGACGCCGGATGCAGCTTCCTGCGCGCCGCCGCCCGAACTGCCCGAACCGCCGCCTTCGCTCGTGGCAAACTTGAAGGCTGAATAGGCGAGGACGAGATGGCCGATTGCACTTCCTGCATGGCCGATCCGCTTGCCCCAACCCTTTGCATCGCTGCCCTCGTTCTCGATATCGAAAAGCGGGGAGCAGAAGCGAAATAAGGCATAGGCTACGAGGCCGACAACCATCAGCCACAGGATAATCGTGCCTGCCGGGTAGCCTTCGATGGCCTTGAAGATACCGTTGGTGCCTTCGGCGATCTTGTTCACGCTGGTGAGGGCAATGAAGCCCAGCACTGCGTAGAGGATGGCGCGGCTGAAATAGCCCACCCGGACGAGCCAGTCGAACTTCTCTGATTTATCTACCACGTCGTAATCTCCCCTGAGAGTTGGGGATGGAACGGGCAGCGCGCAGTTTGGGTCCGGGAAACTTACACGTTGAATTTGAACAGCAAGACGTCGCCGTCCTGGACAAGGTATTCCTTGCCTTCCTGCCGCAGCTTGCCGGCTTCGCGCGCAGCACTTTCCCCGCCCAGCGACACGAAATCGTCATAGGCGATGGTTTCTGCGCGGATGAAACCCTTCTCGAAATCGGTGTGGATTTCGCCAGCGGCCTGCGGGGCCTTCGCGCCAGCGGGGAAGGTCCACGCGCGGGCCTCTTTCGGGCCTGCGGTGAAGAAGGTGTTGAGGCCGAGCAGCGTATATCCGGCGCGGATTACGCGGGCGAGGCCACTTTCTTCCAGCCCGAGTTCGGACAGGTATTCGGTCCGCTCTTCGCCTTCCATCGCGACCAGTTCTGCTTCGATGGCAGCCGATACGACAACCGTCTGCGCGCCCTCGGCTTCGGCCTTGGCGAAGACCTTGGCGGAAAGTTCATTGCCCTTCGCTGCGTCCTCTTCGGCGACGTTGCAGACATAGAGCACGGGCTTGGCCGTCAGAAGCTGGGCCTGCGCGAACAGACGCGCTTCCTCGTCGTCCGCCGGTTCCACAAGGCGGGCGGGCTTGCCTTCCTTGAGCAATTCGAGCGCCTGACCCAGAACGCTGGCCAGCGCCTTGGCTTCCTTGTCGCCAGCAGTCGCCCGCTTCTCAGCATTGGCGACGCGCTTCTCCAGGCTTTCCATGTCGGCCAGAGCGAGTTCGGTTTCGACGACTTCGGCGTCCGCAATCGGATCGACCTTGTTGCTGACGTGCTGGATGTCGTCATCTTCGAAACAGCGTAGCACATGGACGATGGCGTCGACTTCGCGGATATTGCCGAGGAACTGGTTGCCCAGACCTTCGCCGCTGCTGGCGCCCTTCACGAGGCCGGCAATGTCGGTGAAGCCGAGCTGGGTGTGGATCGTCTTCGCGCTGTTCGCGATGCCGGCGATCTTCTCCAGACGCGGATCGGGAACCGCGACCTGCCCGACATTGGGCTCGATCGTGCAGAACGGATAGTTCGCAGCCTGGGCAGCCTGCGTTTCGGTAAGGGCATTGAAAAGGGTGGACTTGCCAACATTGGGCAGGCCGACGATCCCGCAGCGGAATCCCATGGGGGTGCTCCAGTAATGAGGTTTGGCGCGCCCTTAGCGGGGCACGCGCAGGTTTGCCAGCGAATTGGGTTGGCGAAACGGGAAGGCCCCGTGCTCGCCGCTCGCCATCAATCGTGGACGGCGCGTATGAGAGGGCCGTAGCCACTTTCGCCGAGCCATGCGACCTGTGTCTCGCGCGTGGCGTTGTTGATGCCGATCTGCGGGATGCGGCTGCCGCTGACTTCTGCGCGCAGAGGCCTCGTGCCGGAGGGCATGGCGATCGTTTTTGCGATCAGGCGCGGGATATCCATCGGATCGGCAGAACGGCCCGAGCCATCCTCGGTCCCCATGCGCGCAACGACCTGCGGATACCCTGCGGTGTGAATTTCGTCCGCCCGCTCCTTCAGCGCCTTGGTGTTGATGTTGCGATTGACCCAGACTTGCGTCGGATAGCCGCCGGGTTCGACGATGGTCACATCGATATTGTGGGGCACGAGTTCGTAAGCCATCGCTTCGCTGGCGGCCTCGAGTGCGAATTTTGTCGGCGAGTAATGGCCCGAATACGGCAGGATAACGCGGCCAAGCTGGCTGGATATCTGGTAGATCTGTCCGCCGCCTTTCGCCCGCATGCCGGGGAGCATGGCGCGCACCATGCGGTGTGGTCCGAATACATTGGTGTCGTACATCAGCTGCGTGGCAGCCATGTCCTGCACCTCGATCGGTCCGGAAAGGCCGATCCCTGCATTGTTGACCAGCACATCGATCGGCCCGCCATTGAGGCGCTCCGCCTCCGTAACGCCCGCCATGACGCTCTCGTCATCGGTCACGTCGATCTCGATGATGAAGAGGTCGAGTTTCTCGGCCATTGCCAGATTGCGCAGCTCGTCGGCTTCCGGGCGGGGCATGCCCCGCATGGTGGCAAAGACCCGCGCACCCAGACGGGCGTAATGTTCCGCGCCCAGCCTGCCGAAGCCCGAAGAACAACCTGTGATCAGGATCGACGTGCCGGTGAGATCGGGCGTCGCCTCGACGATGTCGGCCTGCGCACGAAGGGATGTTGCGGCCAGCGCACCTGTTGCGGCTGCACCTGCGAGAAGGGTTCGGCGGGTCAGTCTTGTCATATCGGGCATCCATAGCTGCGGTGACCACAAACGCGGCGGGCTGCGGCCTGCGCCGACAGGTCTTCCGTCACCTTTTTTTCAGGAATGCCGTGTAGCAGTTCGTACATGAAAATACACAGCCAACGCTCGCCCCTTATGGTTCGTGCGCCTTCCCTGGCAGCGCTAGCCAGCCTCGCCTTGCTCGCCGCGTGCGGTGAACCCAGCGTATCGGACAGGATGAACCGCGCTCAGGACAATCTCGTCGCAGGCGATCTGCAAGCCGCGCGCCTGGACCTGATTTCGGTCATCAACAGCGATCCGCAAAATCGCGAGGCGCGGTTGCAACTGGTCAGGACATATCTCCTGCTGGAAGATGGCGAGGCCGCGTGGGCGCAGCTGCAAGATCTGACGGGCGACACTGCCGGCAATGCGCAGATCACAGTGCTGAAGGCCGAGGCCGAGCTTTATCGCGGAAGGCCGAAGAGCGCGCTGGCTCTACTATCTGGCGAACAGAGCGCGGATGCCCACCGTATCCGGTCGCGCGCGCACGCGGCACTGTCCGATTTCGAACTGGCGCGCGCGGAACTGGAAGCCGGTGTGCAGGCGGATCCGGACGATGCGGCGCTGCTGTCGGATTACGCGCTGTTCCTGCTGGCGGACGGAGCTGTCGACGAGGCGAGCGAGATTGCCCGCAAAGCGGCCAGCCTCGATCCAGAAGCTGCCGGTACACGGCTTGCCCTGGGGCGGCTGGCGCTGGCACGTGAGGCACCGGACCGCGCGCTCGAGCATTTCGAGGTTATCCTTGCGCAGAGGCCCGATCACGCGGCGGCCGTCATCGGCAAGGCCAGCGCGCTGGGCGATCTGGGCAGGATGGATGCACTCGAGACATTCTCTGGGTGAGAAGGAAGGCAGTCTCGGTGCAGACCTGCGCTTCGCCATTCTTCAGGCGCGCTTGGCGGCAACGAAAGGCGACTGGCAGAAAGTACGCGCATTATTGCAGAACCGGGAGCGCGAACTTCGCGATCAGCCGGAAGGCGCATATATTTATGCGGTCGCGCTTACCGAGCTTGGCAATGCCGAGCTGGCAAACACGTATCTGACGCGGCTGGAAAGCCGCTTTCCGGGCGATCCCCGGACCCAACAGCTGCGGGAGCGCCTCCGCACCGGAACGATGGATCCGGGATAAGCGATCGGGAAGCTATCAGCGAAAATTAGAAAGGGGCGGCCTGCTATAAAAGCGGACCGCCCCTTTCCCGTAATACTTGCTCGGTGGTGCCGCGCTTAACGCAGGCTCTTGCGCCGGCGATGACGGGCGAGACCGATCCCAAACAGGCCGAGACCGAACAGGCCCAGCATCCCGGGTTCGGGAACCTGCGTGCCGCCCGATGTCGAGCCGCCGGACGTGGTCGTGCCGCCCGAAGTCGTGGTGATCCCGCCGGACGTCGTGGTGGTGGTTCCGCCCGAAGTCGAGGTGGTTCCGCCGGACGTCATGCCACCCGTCGTCGTGCTTGATCCGCCGGTCGTGCTGCCACCGCTTGAACCGGTGTAATGACCGCAATCCCAGTAATGGGCGTGCGTGGCGCCGCCGCCCCAGTTACCCCACTTGCCCCAACCGCTCCACCAGGTGGCGGAGGCGGGCGTTGCAGCGGCCAGTCCGGCAATTGCGACGGTCGCGAAAACAATCTTTCTGGCCATATGATATTTCCCCTGAAATTGGTTTACACAAGGATACGCAACATGTGTGCCAATTCCCGTGCTGTGCGGGGAACGATGGTTAACGTCGTTCGCGAAACGACCGAATTGTCAAAATTCTCGACGGTTCGAGGCCGGATTTCAGTCCTGCATGCGGAGTGCGACATCGCTCATAAACCGCGGATCGTCGCCTTTGGCGAGCCATTCCGCCTCTGCGCCGACAGCCGCCAGCATTTCGATGAGATTGTCCTGCTCTGCCTTGGGATAATTGCCGAGGACATAGCCGTGAACGGCGTCCTTGTGCCCCGGATGCCCGATGCCCAGGCGGATGCGGCGGTAATCCGGCCCGACATGCTGGGCAATCGAGCGCAGGCCGTTATGACCCGCGTGACCGCCGCCTTGCTTCACCTTCACCTTGTACGGCGCGATGTCGAGCTCGTCGTGAAAGACAGTCAGCGCGTCCGGCTCCAGCTTGTAGAACCGCAAAGCCTCGCCGACGCTGCGACCGCTTTCATTCATGAAGGTGGCCGGCTTCAGCAGAACGATCTTCTCGGTACCGATCCGCCCTTCCTGGACCCAGCCGGAGAACTTCTTCTGCACCGGTTCGAAGCCGTGCATATTGGCGATGACGTCGAGCGCCATGAAGCCAACATTGTGGCGGTTCATCGTGTATTTCGGCCCGGGATTACCGAGGCCTGCCCAGATTTGCATTGGTTTTCGATAGCAGGCTTCGCCTGGCCCACTCAAGTCGCCGGGCGCGCGCATCCGCGCGCTTGGCTTCCTCGCTCATGCGACGCCAAGCGGCGAGCGTCGCTGCGGGCGGGCGGTCGCCCTTGCGGTACCTGCGGTCCCGAACCGTTCCAGAGATGAGCTCCGTCGGCTGAGGACGGTCCGTGACGAGCGGACCGCAAGGCCGACGCGGCCGCCCCGCAGAGTGCCCGAAGTGCGCAGCATCGAGACAGCACCGAGGACGAATGCCCCGCGGATGCGGGTTCATGAGACAAACCAAAACGCCGGCCTCTCTCGAGACCGGCGTTCTGTGTTGTTCGGTAGGAAAGGCCGAAGAGCTTAGCTCTTGTCTTCCTGTTCCTGTGCAGCGTCGGCATCCGGACCCTGCTCGGTAGCAGCGGTTTCGCCCGGCTCCATGCCTGCGCCCGTCTGCTCGTCGGCGACTCTTCTTCGCTCTTCTTGAGAGCCGAAGGAGCAACCAGCGTCGCGATGGTGAAGTCACGGTCGGTAATGGCGCTTTCGCTACCTTCCGGCAGCGTCAGTTCGCTGATGTGGATCGAATCGCCGACTTCCTTGCCGGTGACGTCGATCTCGATCTCGCCCGGGATGCGGTCGGCATCGCAGACCAGTTCCAGTTCGTGACGAACCACGTTCAGCACGCCGCCCTTCTTGAGGCCGGGGCTGTCTTCTTCGTTGATGAAGACGACAGGCACGTTCACGTCGATCTTCGCGCCCTTGACCAGGCGATAGAAGTCGACGTGGATCGGACGGTCGGTGACCGGGTGGAAAGCGACATCCTTGGGGATGGTGCGGAAGCTCTCGCCACCGATTTCGACCTGCACGAGGCTGTTCATGAAGTGGCCGGTGCCAAGCTGGCGGACCAGTTCCTTTTCCTCGACGTGGATCGGGGTGGGTTGTGTTTTGCCGCCATAGACAACGGCGGGTACTCGGCCTTCGCGACGCAGTGCACGGGAGGCTCCCTTGCCAGCCCGTTCGCGCGTCTCGGCCGGCAGGGTCAGAGCATCGCTCATATCGCTTACCTTTCAAAATGCTTGTGATAGTTATTTCGGATCCACCACGCCTCCAGGGATGACCATAGCGTCCGAAGGCGCGGCCATTACGGGCGCACGCCGCAAATTGCAAGCTGTTTGCGGGCGCGTTCGCCGCCCGCGGTCACTGCATCCGGGTGACGGAATATCCGGCCTGTCGCAGCAGAACAGGCAGCCCCTCGGGCCCGCCCATGTGTCCTGCGCCGACGGCGATCAGCGGGCGCGGCTCCTGTTCCAGCATCGCGGTGATCGTAGGCATCCATCGACGGTTGCGCCCTTCGACCAGTGCCTCGCGCAGTTCGGGATCATCCAGCAGGGTCTCGGTGCTGGCATCCAGCATGCCTTCGACATCGCCTGCCAGCCACCGCTTGACGGTTTTCTGCCGGATGGCATCGCCGCGCATGGCCTCCTCGATGGTCAGGGAAAGCAATTGCCGCTGGTCCTCCTCCGCAAGCTCGTCGAACACGCCGAGCTGCTGCATCGCTCCTTCGACTTCCCGGATCGGGCGGGAAGGGCGAAACTCTGCCATCAGCGCCTTGTCCACGCCGTTGTCATTGTCGGACACGGACACCGCTTCCTGCGCGAGGATGAGCGCGGCGGCCCATGTCTCGATGGCGGCAAAGTCGCCCGGGCCATAGGGACTTCGCTCGATCAGCTCCGCCAGCGCGGCATGCTGCTGGGCGGGAACCCGGCGGGAGAGGAGTGGCTGGCCCGGCGTATGCGAGAGGCGCGTGAAGATGGTCGCAATGGCATCGCCGTCATCCAGCGCGGCGATTTCCACGGCGAGCAGATCGGCCTCGTCGATCGCGAGCTGGACAGGTTCGCTGCGCCAGCGCGTATGGTCGGGCAGGGCATGGATGGTGCCGAAGAGCCAGCCTTCGACCTCGCCGTCGGGCGACGCGATCTGCCAGATGGCGGGCGTGCCATAGGTGACGGGACGAAGGCGGATCGTCAGGTCTGTCGCACGCGCCAAGACTGAAGAGGATCAGGCCTGCAAGCGGCAAGTCCGTATCCTGCCAACCGGGCCGGTCACTGCACCCGCAAGGCCGTGATGCCGCGCTCTGCAAGCAGGCTCTGGACCGAATTCTTGCCCGCCAGATGCCCTGCGCCGACAGCCATGAACACCTTGCCCGGTTCGTCCAGCCGGTCGTCGATCCACACAGCCCAGCTGGCATTGCGTGAATAGAGCAGGCGGTCGGCGAGGACTGGATCTTCCTCGAATGCCTCGTTCAGCAGATCGGCCAGCCCTTCGGCATCGCCGACGGCCCATTCGTCGACCATCTTCTGAAGCTCGTCCGCCAGCGTGTCGATTTCACCTGCCCCTTCGAGCAGGAAGCGCATTTGCGCGTCCATCGGCAGCTCGTCGAAAATCGCCATCTGGAACTCGATCGTCTCCAGCGCGCTGCGCGTCATCGTTCCGCCGGAAATCTCCTCGAGCACGGTCTCCGCGCCCGCTGTCGGGCTGAAGCCTGCCTTCGCCAGTGCGGTATTGCTCATCATCAGCGCGGCGAACCACGGCTCCATGGAATCGAACGTGGCTGGCGGCAGGCCCAGCTTGGCCATCGCGGTTTCGTAAGTGGCAAGCTGGTCTGCATCCATCAGGCCGCGCAACGTGCCTTCCTGAAGAAGCGCCTTCGAGACGATGACCTCCTGCATGGCGGCGATGGCCTCGGGGTTCATGTCGATTTCTGTCACCAGCTCGTCCGACGAATTGAGCGCTTGGGCCAGTTCGCCGCGATACCAGTCTACGTCTGCGGGCAACGAATGGACCGTCCCGAACAGATAGATGACCGTGTCCTCGTCAGCGACCTTCCACAAGGCGGGCGCTTCCAGCCCGGCCTCGCTCGCAGCCACCATCTCCGTCTGCACGGGCGTGGGGAGCCGTTGTTCCTGCGCAAGCGCGGGAGCGGTAAGTGTCAGGGCAAGGATGCTGCAGGCGGCGGCGCGAATGGATGTCGGGAATGTCATGTCGTCTCCTTCGGACAAGCCTTGTGCCCGCGCAAGGGTGAATGACGGGCTAACCTGCGTTCAGATGGATTACGGCGGCAAACGCCTGCAGTGCAGCATTGACCCTCTTTGAAGGCTAAGGCAGTGGGCCAGCCCATGGACCGCCTACCCGAACGAAACCCGAAAACGTCTTTTCAGGACATGATCCTCGCCCTCCACGATTTCTGGAGCGCGAACGGATGCCTGATCCTGCAGCCCTACGATATGCGGATGGGCGCGGGCACGTTTCACACGGCGACCACGCTGCGCGCATTGGGGCCGGAGCCGTGGAATGCGGCTTTCGTGCAGCCTTGCCGCCGTCCGACCGATGGCCGCTATGGCGAGAACCCCAACCGCCTGCAGCACTATTATCAGTATCAGGTCATCCTGAAGCCGAGCCCCGCCGACATTCAGGACCTCTATCTGGAAAGCCTGCGCGTCATCGGCATCGACCCGCTGAAGCACGATATCCGCTTCGTGGAGGATGACTGGGAAAGCCCGACGCTGGGCGCATGGGGGCTTGGCTGGGAAGTCTGGTGCGACGGGATGGAAGTGACCCAGTTCACCTATTTTCAGCAGATGGGCGGCTTCGACTGCAAGCCTGTCGCGGGCGAGCTGACCTACGGGCTGGAGCGGCTCGCCATGTATATCCAGGGCGTCGACAATGTGTACGATCTCGACTTCAATGGCCGCGGCGTGAGCTACGGCGAGGTGTTTCTCGAGAACGAGAAGCAGATGTCGAAGTGGAACTTCGAGGTTGCGGATACCGACGCGCTGTTCGACCTGTTTGGCAAGGCCGAGGCGGAGTGCAACAATGCGCTCGATGCCAATGTTCCGATCGCTGCCTATGAACAGGCGGTGGAGGCCAGCCACATCTTCAATCTTCTGCAGGCCCGCGGCGTGATCAGCGTGCAGGAACGGGCCAGCTACATGGGCCGCGTGCGCGATCTGGCGCGCGGATCGTGCGAGGCGCATATGGAGAAGGAAAAGGCCGGCTGGGCCGAGAAATTCCCGGAGTGGAGCGCATAATGGCCGACTTCCTCCTCGAACTCCGCTCCGAAGAAATCCCCGCCCGGATGCAGGCTGGCGCGCGCGCAGAGCTGGAAAAGCTGTTCCGCCGTGAAATGGACGCCAGCGGCGTTGCAACCGGCGAGATCACCGTCTGGTCGACCCCGCGCCGCCTTGCGCTGATTGCCCGCGACCTGCCCGAGCAGACCGAGGCGGTCAGCGAGGAAGCGAAGGGGCCACCCGAAGGCGCACCCGATCAGGCGATCGAGGGCTTCTGCCGCAAGAACGGCGTCACCCGCGACCAGCTGGAAGTGCGCGACGTGAAGGGCCGCGCCACCTATTTCGCGGTGATCGAGAAGCCGGGCAGGGCGGCCCGCGATCTGCTGGCCGAAGCGATCCCTGCCATCATCCGCGACTTCAGCTGGCCCAAATCCATGCGCTGGGGCGATGCCTCCATCAGCACCGAGTCCTTGCGCTGGGTGCGCCCGCTGTCGGGCATCGTCGCGCTGCTCGGCACGGACATTGTCGAGTGCGAGGTCCATGGTGTGACCAGCGGTGCGGTGACGCTGGGCCACCGGTTCCATCATTCCGGCGACATCACGATCGGCGATGCGAACGACTACGCGATGAAGCTGCGCGCAGGCCATGTCATCGTGGACCACGAGGAGCGGCAGGACCTGATCCGGAAGGGCGCGGCACAGGTCGCTACCGAAGCGGGCCTCAAGCTGGTCGAGGACGAGGGTCTGGTCGTCGAAAACGCCGGCCTCACCGAATGGCCGATCCCGCTGCTCGGCCGGTTCGAGGAAGATTTTCTGGAGGTCCCGCCGGAAACGATCCAGCTCACCGCCCGTGTGAACCAGAAGTATTTCGTGTGCGAAGATGCCTCGGGCGCACTCGCCAACGCTTTCATCTGCACCGCGAATATCGAAGGCAGCGATGGCGGCGCGGCGATTGTCGATGGCAACCGCAAAGTCCTCGCCGCGAGGCTCTCCGATGCGCGCTTCTTCTGGGACGTCGACCGCAAGAAGACCCTCGCGGAGCACGCCAAGGGGCTGGAGCGCATCACCTTCCACGAGAAACTGGGCACGGTCGCCGACAAGGTCGAGCGCGTGGCGAAGCTGGCCCGCTGGCTGGCCGAAGAGGGTATCGTCAAGGCAGACCCCGATTTGGCCGAACAGGCGGCGCGCTTGTGCAAAGCCGATCTCGTCACCGAAATGGTCGGAGAATTTCCCGAACTTCAGGGCCTTATGGGCGGCTACTACGCCCGCGCCGAGGGGCAGCCGGACGAAGTCGCCGACGCCATTCGCGATCACTACAAGCCGGTCGGGCAGGGCGACGATGTGCCGACCGCGCCGGTGACGGTGGCGGTAAGCTTGGCGGATAAGCTGGATACGCTGGTCGAGCTTCTTCTCAAATGAGTACTGATGCAAAGGACCGATCGCTTTGCGGCTCGAAGGATCCTCGTCATTCGCGCTTCGACGACGTCGAGCGCTGGCGAGTATTCGAGAGCTGGCTTACCGATCGAACAGTCGCTGCGTCAGCGTGCGATGAAAGCCGACCTCGTTCGAAGTAGTTCATGAACTTCGCTACTTGAGACGACGCCGAGATTGTCGTAGCATTCAAAGATTCTGAAGCAGTCGAATCGATACGCAGCAGTTGCTGATACGTCGAAGCCGCTGCTCAAGGTCGCAACAATTTCGCGAAGACAGCGTGCATCTGCGACGTCACGACTGCTCGATTCCGACGCGCGTCAGGTCCGCACGACCGTCGACGCATGTCTTCGCCCTCGGCGGCGAGGACGATCTCGTTCGCCTGCTCGCCCGGGTAAAGGCGCTTCAGGCGTTTATCGAAACCGACGACGGCACCAACCTTCTCGCCGGATACAAGCGCGCGGCCAATATCCTCAAGAAGGAAGACTGGTCCGGCACATATGAAAAATCGCTGTCCTACACGCCCGAACCTGCCGAAAAGGCGCTGGTGGATGCGCTTGGCGAGGCCGAGCCGAAGGCGGCAGCAGCCGTCGAGGCGGAGGATTTTGCCGCAGCCATGTCGGCACTCGCATCGCTGCGGGCGCCGATCGACACGTTTTTCGAGGAGGTGACGGTCAATGCAGACGATGCGGCAAAGCGCGAGGCGAGGCTCGGCCTGCTCGCGCGGTTCCGCGATGCGGTGCATTCGGTCGCCGATTTCAGCCGGATCGAGGGCTGACGATTTCCCGCGTTCTTCTCGCGGAGTGTCAACTTCGCAAACGGCGGTAAATTACATGTACAGACAGCTCTAACCTGCCTGACCTGAAGTTGGCCCCTGTCAACTTCGTCAACATTGCCGGGGTTTGAATGGCACAGACAGTTTTCACGTTCGGCGGATCGGTCAAGGCAACGGATGCCAGGGCCAAGGACAAGACCGTGGTCGGGGGCAAGGGCGCGAACCTTGCCGAGATGGCGGAGATCGGCCTGCCTGTCCCTCCGGGCTTCACGCTCACGACCGAAGAGTGTCTTCGCTACCTCGAAAAGGGCGGCGAATTCCCCGAAGCCCTGCGTCATGACGTCACTTCCGCTCTCGGTCATATCGAGGAAACGGTCGGCAAGCGTCTGGGAAACAAGGAAGACCCGCTGCTCGTGTCGGTCCGCTCGGGCGCGGCGATCTCGATGCCCGGGATGATGGACACCGTCCTCAATCTCGGCCTGAATGACGAGACGGTTGTGGGGCTCGCGACCATTGCAGGCGACGAACGTTTCGCCTGGGACAGCTATCGCCGTTTCATCCAGATGTATTCCGACGTCGTGCTCGGCCTCGATCACGGTCTCTTCGAAGAGGCCTTGGAAATCGCCAAGGAAGACAACGGCTTCTACAACGACACGGAGATGTCGGCTGAAGACTGGAAGGCGCTGGTCGGCGAGTACAAGCGCATCGTCGAGGAAGAACTGAGCGCTCCGTTCCCGCAGGACGTCACCGAGCAGCTGTGGGGCGCCATCCGCGCCGTCTTCGATAGCTGGGACAGCGAGCGGGCGAAAATATATCGCCGTCTCAACGACATACCGCACGACATGGGCACGGCCGTAAACGTCCAGGCGATGGTGTTCGGCAATATGGGCGATACCAGCGCGACCGGCGTCGCCTTCACCCGCGATCCCTCGACCGGCGAGCGGACCTATTACGGCGAGTGGCTGGTCAACGCTCAGGGTGAGGATGTGGTCGCAGGCATCCGCACGCCGCAATATCTGACAAAGGATCGCCGCGAGGAAGCAGGCGCCGACAAGCCGAGCATGGAAGAGGCCATGCCCGAGGCCTATGGCGAACTCGCCCGCCTGTTCGAGCTGCTGGAGCAGCATTACAGGACATGCAGGACATCGAGTTCACCGTCGAACGCGGCAAGCTGTTCCTGCTGCAGACGCGGAGCGGCAAACGTACCGCAAAGGCCGCGCTGAAGATGGCGGTGGACATGGTCGGCGAAGGCCTCATCGACGAGCGGACCGCGATCCTGCGCGTCGATCCGATGGCGCTCGACCAATTGCTTCACCCGACGCTCGATCCCGATGCGCCGCGTGACGTCATGACGGCAGGACTTCCCGCCTCACCGGGGGCTGCCAGCGGCAAGATCGCATTGGACGCCGATACGGCAGAACAGTGGGCAGGGCGGGGTGAGAAGGTCATCCTCGTCCGCGTGGAAACCAGCCCGGAAGACATTCACGGAATGCACGCCGCGCAGGGCATCCTGACCGCGCGTGGCGGCATGACGTCACACGCCGCCGTGGTGGCGCGCGGAATGGGCCGCCCTTGCGTCTCGGGCGCTTCGTCGGTCTCGATCGACCGCGAGGCGCGCACGCTCCGCATCGGCAATCGCGATCTGGCAGAGGGCGACATCATCACGGTCGATGGCAGCAACGGACAGGTCATGGCGGGCGAAGTCGCGACCATCGAGCCGGAGCTTGCAGGCGATTTCGGAACGGTCATGGAATGGGCCGACACACATCGCCGGATGCGCGTTCGCACCAATGCCGAAACGCCCGACGATTGCCGGATGGCCCGCAGCTTCGGCGCGGAAGGCATCGGACTTTGCCGCACGGAGCACATGTTCTTCGACGCGAACCGGATCAGCGCGGTCCGCCAGATGATCCTGGCGGAGGACGAACGGGGCCGCCGCGAGGCGCTCGGCAAGCTGCTGCCCGAACAGCGGGACGACTTCCGCCAGATTTTCGAAGTTATGGTCGGGCTGCCATGCACCATTCGCCTTCTGGATCCGCCACTGCATGAATTCCTGCCGCATAACGATCGCGATTTCGAGGATCTGTCCGAGACGACCGGGATTAGCGTGACGCAGCTGCGCCGCCGGGCCGGAGAACTCCATGAATTCAATCCGATGCTTGGACATCGCGGATGCCGTCTAGGGATTACGTACCCTGAGATTTACGAGATGCAGGCGCGCGCTATTTTCGAAGCTGCCTGCGAAGTGGCCGAAGCAAGCGGTGAGGCTCCCGTGCCCGAAATCATGATCCCGCTGGTCGCGACGCGCCGAGAACTGGCGATCCTGAAAAACCTGATCGACAGGATCGCAGGCGAAGTGTTCGAAGCCAAGGGCCGCTCGGTCGAATACCTCGTCGGCACCATGATCGAGCTGCCACGCGCGGCGCTGATGGCCGGCGAGATAGCCAACGAGGCGACGTTCTTCTCTTTCGGAACCAATGACTTGACCCAGACGACTCTGGGCGTTTCGAGAGACGATGCCGGCGGTTTTCTTGCCACCTATGTGGACAAGGGCATCTTCCCCCGCGATCCTTTTGTCAGCCTCGATATCGACGGCGTGGGCCAGCTGGTGGAACTTGCGGCAGAACGTGGCCGCGCGACACGGAGCGATATCAAGCTCGGCATTTGCGGCGAACACGGCGGTGACCCCGCCAGCATCGCGTTCTGCGAAGCGACCGGTCTCGATTACGTCAGCGCCTCGCCATACCGCGTGCCGATCGCTCGGCTTGCCGCTGCACAGGCCTCGCTACGTTCCAGCTAGGGAACGGCGACCCGTCAGGGTGATGATCTCGAAGGTCTCGGTCACCTTTCCGTCTTCATCCGCCTGTTCGAGGAAAGCGGCCCGTGCACGGGCGAGGGCTTCCTTCCCGAGCGGCGTCGCCGGATCGGCGAGCGCATTACCCTGCGCCTGATCGCGCAAGTCGCTCACAAGGCGATCCAGCGACGCATAGCGGACATTGAGCGTGTAGGTATCGACGACCGGATCTTTCCAGCCCGCGCGTTGCAACAGGTCGGGCGCAGCGCGGGGATCGACCAAGGGATGGATGCGCGCCGCTGGGCGATCCGGTTCTGCCGCCATCATCGCGGCACGTAGACGCGGCAGGCTTGCCCCGCCGATGAAACTGGCGATGACCAGCCCACCCGGCGTGAGGGCGTTGCGCGCATGGATCAGCGCACCGGGCAAGTCGTTCACAGCGTCGAGTTCGCCGGCAATGCCGATAAAGTCGAATTGGGTCTGCAGATTGCCGAGATCGATCGGCTTTTCCAGATCGAGCGAGTGTCCATAGGTGATCGGGCTGCCTTGGAAATGTCCGGTCAGTCCGCCGCCGACCTTGCCGATCAGCAGCATATTCTCAGGCTGCGCCCGCACGAACTGCATGCGCTCGAGCATATCCGCGCCGATCTCGTCGGCGAGATAGGAGGCGGCTGACGGATCGCGAAGCGAGCGGGCTGCGGCGCGCGCGACCGCGTGCTCTTGCGACGGTCCGCACTGAATATCCGCGGAACTTGGGAGGTAACCATACGCCGCCTCCTGACGTGCTTGCCACGCGGGGGCAAGAGGTGCAGCACTTGCGTGATGGGACTGGGTTCGAAAATTGGCGGCGCTCTGAAACCGATGATCGATCTGGCCTATCCGCCGCGATGCCCGCTGTGCGGCGATGCGATGGGCACACAGGATGGCCTCTGCCTGCAATGTTGGGGAAATCTCGAGCAGCCGGAAGCACCCGAGTGTGCCTTGTGCCAGCGGCCTCTTCCGGCGTCATTGGAGAGAGTTGCAGAAAGCTGTCTGCGCGCCATGCATGTCGGTCCCTCCGCGCCACGTAGGGATTGCTGCTGCAACGGTTTACACCGATGCGTCACGAAAGCTGGTTCTGGCATTCAAACATGGCGGCAGGATTTCGCTTGCCCGCATGATGGCGAGATTGATGGCAGCGAGATTGGGGCCGCTTGACGCCGAGACGGTTGCTGGTGCCTGTCCCACTCCATCGCTGGCGGCTGTGGCAGCGCGGTTACAATCAATCCGCCCTGCTGGCGCAGGAATTGTCGCGACTAACCGGTGCGCCTGTCAAACTCGATGGTTTGCAGCGATACCGGGCGACGCCCAGCCTTGGGGGTCTGGGGAAGAAGGCGAGGAAAAAAGCGCTTAAGGGGACGATAAGGGACGCATCCCGGGGCGCCGACATGGCTGAAGGGGACAGCAGGTCGTTCTGGTGGACGATGTAATGACCAGCGGGGCGACAGCGGATGCGTGCATCTCAGCCCTGCGGAAGGGCGGGGCTGCCAATGTGCGGATCGCATGCTTTGCGCGGGTCATCGATGGAGAGCGCAGATCCGACCTTCCAACCGCCGATGCAGCCAGAAAACGAAACGCCCGGGGCTCCTTTCGAAGCTCCGGGCGCCGCGTGACGAAACTCTCCGGTTTCCGGCGGCCTTCCCCCGAGGGCCGCGCGAGGAATCCGGTCCCTCATCCGTCAAATGATACCGATGTCGCAATCGGCATCCTCTCCCCAGACCTGGACTGCCGATAGCATTCCGAAATATGGGCGACGTCGCTACGTCGTGGGACAGGATGTTCCATTTGCGCGGCCAATGGGGAAGGGGCATTAGCGTGTCGCGCCGATTTCGTTTTCGGCCTGTGACGTAACTGCAACAAATGTGACATGGACCGACGAACGACATGACCGACCCGACAAACGACGAGCGCGAGACCGGCACCGTCTTCCTTCCGAAGTTCGACGACAAGGGACTGCTGACAGCCGTTGTGACCGACGCTGCCTCGAAGGAAGTCCTGATGGTGGCATTCATGGATCAGGAGGCTCTCGATGCGACCATCGAGACGAAACTGGCCCATTTCCATTCCCGGTCGAGGGGCAAGCTTTGGCAAAAGGGTGAAAGCTCCGGCAATGTGCTGAAGGTTGTAGAGATGCTGATCGATTGCGATCAGGATGCGGTAGAGCTCAGATGCCAACCGGCCGGACCTACCTGCCATACCGGTGCGCGAAGTTGTTTTTATCGCCGCTTGGAGGACGGCTCTCTCCAAGACGTCAATTCTTGACCTTTACGTAAGGGGCATGTACTAGGCCTGCATGTCAGCATCAGCCGTAACGCGTGAATACGCCCACCTCGAAAGACCCGACGAACTCGCCCGCGAGCAGTTCTCGATCTCGGATCTCACAAGCGAATTCGACTGCACCGCGCGTGCTCTTCGGTTCTACGAAGACGAGGGCCTGATCGCCCCGGCACGCGTCGGGCTGACGCGCGTCTATTCGAAGCGTGACAGGGCCCGCCTCGCGTGGATCATGCGCGCGAAGAATGTCGGCTTCAGTCTTACCGAGATCAAGGAGATGATCGATCTCTACGATCTGGGTGATGGCCGTGTCGAACAGCGCCGCGTCACCGTCGAGAAATGCCGCGCGCATGTCGCCAAGCTGAAACGCCAGCGCGACGATATCGACTCGTCGATCGGCGAGCTGACGGAATTTATCGAGCATATCGAGAACATCGATCCGGTGAAGTAGCTCTTGCTGAGCACACTTCGCGCTCCTGTAAAAAACCCATCCACGAAGGATAATTCATGCCTACCTATACCGCCCCGACACGCGACACCCGCTTCGTCGTCAACGAGCTTCTCGACCTTGCCAGCTATGGCAATCTCCCCGGTTTCGAGAGCGCGACGCCCGATATGATCGACACGGTCATCAACGAGGCCGGCAAGTTCTGCAGCGAAGTCCTCCACCCCCTGAACCAGGTCGGTGACGAGCAGGGCTGCACGCGGCACGACGATGGCAGCGTCACGACCCCGGAAGGTTTCAAGGAAGCCTTTGCGCAGTATGTCGAAAGCGGTTGGGGTACGATTGCCAGCCCCGAGGAATTCGGCGGGCAGGGCATGCCCCACGTGATGGGCTTCGTGGTCGAGGAATTCATGGCCACGTCCAACATGGCATTCGCGATGTATCCGGGTCTCACCACCGGCGCGATCGCGGCGCTTATCGCGGCAGGCACGGAAGAGCAGAAGGCGATGTACGTGCCGAACATGGTGTCGGGCAAATGGCTCGGCACCATGAACCTGACAGAGCCGCATTGCGGTACCGATCTGGGCATGATCCGCACGAAAGCGGAGCCCGAGGCCGATGGTAGTTATGCAATCACCGGCACCAAGATTTTCATTTCGGCCGGCGAGCACGACCTCACCGAGAACATCATCCATCTCGTGCTGGCGAAAACGCCGGGCGCACCTGACAGCTCGAAGGGCATCTCGCTCTTCGTCGTGCCGAAGTTCCTCGTGAATGAAGACGGCTCGCTCGGCGAACGCAATGCCGTCTCTTGCGGCTCGATCGAGCACAAGATGGGCATCAACGGCAACGCGACCTGCCTGCTGAACTATGACGGCGCCAAGGGCTGGATGGTCGGCGAAGAGAACAAGGGTCTCGCCGCAATGTTCGTCATGATGAATGCGGCCCGCCTTGGCGTCGGCATTCAGGGCCTGGCCCAGTCGGAAATTTCATATCAGAACGGCGTGACCTACGCGCTCGACCGCCGTCAGGGCCGTGCCCTTACGGGTCCGGCAGAACCCGAAGCGAAAGCCGATCCGATCTTCGTTCACCCCGATGTCCGCCGCATGCTGATGGACGCCAAGGCCTTCAACGAAGGTATGCGCGCACTGTGTCTGTGGGGCGCTCTGCTCGTCGATCTCAGCCACAAGGCGCAGACCGAGGAAGAACGGACGCAGGCCGACCAGCTGATCGGCCTCATGACGCCTGTCATCAAGGGCTACGGCACCGACAAGGGCTACGAATTCGCGACCAACATGCAGCAGGTTTACGGTGGCCACGGCTACGTCAAGGAATGGGGCATGGAGCAGTTCGTGCGCGATGCCCGCATCGCCATGATCTACGAGGGCACCAATGGCGTTCAGGCAATGGATCTGTGCGGCCGTAAGCTCGCCAGCAAGGGCGGCGCGGCAATCCAGGCCTTCTTCAAGATGATCGGTGAGGAAATTGCCGAAGCCAAGAAGGACGAAGTGCTCGCGCCGATGGCCGAGAAACTCGAGAAAGCTCTGGGCGAACAGCAGGCCGCAACCATGTGGTTCATGCAGAACGCCATGCAGAACCCGAACCATCTCGGTGCCGGTGCGCATCACTACATGCACCTGATGGGCATCGTGACGATTGGCCTGATGTGGCTGCGCATGGCGAAGGTTTCGCAGGCTGCGCTGGCGGGTTCGCCGGAAGACAAGGCGTTCTACGAGACCAAGCTCGCCACGGCGCGCTACTACTTCGACCGGTTCATCCCGGATGCCGGTGCGCTGCGCCGCAAGATCGAAGCTGGCAGCGAAAGCATGATGGAACTGGGCGAAGAGGCGTTTGCCACTGCCGCCTGATCGTCATGTCTACCCATAAAGAAAAGGCCCCGCTGGTCGGCGGGGCCTTTTTTGTTTCAACTGGCCGAGAGCATCAGGACTCAGGCAGGAAGTCCGGCACCGAAAGATACCGTTCGCCCGTATCGTAGTTGAAGCCCATAACACGGCTTCCGGATGCGAGCTCGGGAAGCTTCTTGGCGATCGCGGCAAGAGTTGCACCGCTGGAAATGCCAACCAGCATGCCTTCTTCAGCTGCTGCGCGGCGGGCCATATCCTTCGCTGCGTCGGCATCGACCTGAATGGCTCCGTCGATCGATTGGGTGTGGAGGTTTTCGGGAATGAAGCCGGCGCCGATACCCTGGATGGGATGCGGGCCGGGCTGGCCGCCATTGATCACAGGAGAAAGCGCAGGCTCGACACCGTAGGCCTTCATGTTCGGCCAGTGCTTTTTCAGCTCTTCCGCGCAGCCGGTCAGATGGCCACCGGTACCAACACCGGTAATCATTGCGTCGATGGGTTCGTCGCGAAAGTCCTCGAGGATTTCCTGCGCCGTGGTGCGGGTGTGGACCTTCCAGTTGCTTTCATTGTCGAACTGGCTCGGCATCCATGCGCCGTCGGTCTGAGAGACGAGCTCGCCAGCGCGCTCGATGGCGCCCTTCATTCCTTTCGCCTTGTCCGTCAGATCGAAGGTCGCGCCATAGGCCAGCATCAGGCGGCGGCGTTCAAGGCTCATGCTTTCGGGCATGACCAGGACCAGCTTGTATCCCTTGACCGCGGCCACCATCGCAAGACCGATGCCGGTGTTGCCGCTGGTCGGTTCGATGATCGTGCCGCCGGGCTTCAGCTTCCCGGCAGATTCGGCGTCTTCGATCATGGCAAGCGCAATGCGATCCTTGATCGATCCGCCGGGGTTCGCACGCTCGGATTTGATCCACACCTCGTGATCCGGAAACAGCTTCGCCATGCGGATATGCGGTGTGCCGCCGATGGTCTGGAGTATCGTGTCGGCCTTCATGGGATATTCTCCTGCAATATTTCTTCTGGAAGCTCTTCGTCCAACTCGGGCGGAGGGTCAAAGGTCCGCGTTGTCCTGAGAACGGGGAACAGCGTGCTCCACAAGGCGACCGTGACGATCGCGCCAATGCCCCCTGCGACCACGGCGGCGACCGGACCGATGAGGCTCGCGAGCCAGCCAGACCATGCGTCGCCGCCTTCGTTGCTTGCGCTGATGGTTAGCAGGCTCGCGGATGAAACACGCCCGCGCTTGTCGTCAGGTGTATGGAGCTGGACCAAGGACTGCCGGATATACACGCTGAACATATCGGCCGCGCCGACGATAAAGAGCATGGCGAGGCTGAGCGGCATGTATGTCGACAGGCCGAAAACTATCGTCGCAACGCCAAAAACCGCGACCGCCCACAGCATCTTCGGACCGACATTGGTCTTGAGCGGACGGAAGCTGAAATAGACCGCCGTCAGCGCCGCCCCGACCGCAGGTGCCATGGCCAGCTGCGCCAGACCGGTTTCGCCGACTTGCAGAATGTCGCGGGCATAGACCGGAAAGAGGGCGGTTGCGCCCGCCAGAAACACCGCGAACAGGTCGAGCGTGATCGCGCCGAGCACCATCTTGTTGTGCACGACATACTTCACGCCCTCGACGATCTGGCTGATGGGCCGCTTCGCTCCGACGATTGGCAGAACGCGGAACATCGCCAATCGTCGATAGGGCGATGATTGCGACCACGAAAAGCACGCATGCGACGATGTATGGGAGCGCCGGCAGGATGGCATAGGTGTAACCGCCCACCGCCGGACCGACGATCATCCCGGCCTGCCACGCAATCGACGAGAGCGCGATGGCGTTCGGGAGGATTGCTTTGGGGACGAGATTGGGCGCGAGAGCCGACAGCGCAGGCCCATTGAAAGCGCGAACGATCCCGAGGACGACGGCGACACCAAACAGCGAATAGAGCGAAAGCGTCTCGTGCCAGGTCAGCCATGCGAGCAAGGCAGCGCAACACGAGCTGCAACAGGATCGTCAGGCGGCCGAGCAGTGTCCGGCTAAATCGGTCCGCCGCGAGCCCTGCAAAGGGCGTCAGCAGGAAGAGCGGCACGAATTGGAGAAGACCGATCAGCGCCAACTGGCCGGATGCCCCGGCGACGCTCATCCCGCCATCGCGGGCAAGATTATACGTCTGCCAGCCGATGATCAGCATCATCGCGTACTGGCCGAGCGTCATGCTCAGCCGCGCAAACCAGTAACCACGGAAATTGGCGACTTTTAGCGGATGGGTCGGTTCACCCACGGTGTATGGAATTGTGTCACTCACCACCGCGCCATGGCAGGCACGAACGGGCGATGGAAGGGGTTAGCCCGCCGGTCGACATCTCAGCGTGTCTTGCGAAGCCTCGGATTGGGCTGCAGCGCGTCGATGATCTGCAGAAAATCGTCAAGGCGAACGATGCGTTCGAACTGAAAACCAGCGCGTTCGTCGCGGATCCAGATTGCATAGGCTTCGATCCTGCCGACAATGGGCAAGCGGATGATGACACGGTCGCCGCGGGCGATGTCGTGCGCGTCGTCCACCATGAAGCCATGGGCCGAAAGATTGCTGATATGCAGGTTCATGTCGCCATGCTGGTGATGTTCCGCGATAACGGGAAAATCGACAGGATGGCGCGCCGCCCGGCGCATATCGGTTACTGTTAGCTGTGCACCCACAGACATATTGCGCTTCCCTCCGAGTGATACTCGCGAAGAAGCGTTATGCCTTGGATTGGCTGATATTAGGTTAAGTTCGACTGTCCCGAATTGGCACAATAGAACTGAAAACAAAGGATTTATCTGGTTACGACTGCGTGCTTTTTCTTACCGAGGCTCAATTTCGACTCCGCCCCGGCGGCGATCTCGACCAGCGTGCCGGGGTCCGTAATGGTCTCACCATCCAGCTTGACCGCACCTTCGGCTATCTTGCGTTTCGCTTCCTTGTTGGACGTAGTAAATCCAAGTTCGGTCAGCATCGCACCGATCCGCATGCCTTCGTCACCCACCGCCACTGTGGGCAAATCTTCACCGGCTCCTCCGCCGGCAAAGGTATCGCGTGCTGTAGCCTGCGCCGAAGCCGCCGCGTCGGCACCGCGGACAAGGGTGGTGACTTCATTGGCGAGCACTTCCTTCGCGGAATTGATCTCGCTGCCTTCCAGCTTTTCCAACCGGGCGATCTCGTCCAGTGGAAGGTCGGTAAATATGCGAAGGAAGTGACCGACATCGCGGTCGTCCACATTCCGCCAGTATTGCCAGAAATCGTAAGCGGGCAGCATATCTTCGTTGAGCCAGATGGCGCCGTCGACCGACTTGCCCATCTTCGCCCCGTCGGACCGGGTGATCAGCGGCGCGGTAAAGCCATACAGCTCTGCACCGTCGATCCGGCGACCAAGCTCGATACCATTGACGATGTTGCCCCACTGGTCACTGCCGCCAAGCTGGAGCCTGCAGCCGTAATCCCGCGAAAGCTTCAGGAAATCATAGGCCTGAAGGATCATGTAATTGAATTCGAGAAATGTCAGCGGCTGCTCGCGGTCGAGCCGAAGCTTTACCGAATCGAATGTCAGCATCCGGTTCACGGTGAAATGCTTACCGACGTCTCGCAGAAGCTCGATGTAGCCCAGCTTGCTCAACCAGTCGTCATTGTTGACCAGAATGGCGCCACTGTCGCTGTCGTCGAACCGGAGAATCTTTTCGAAGCTGGTCTTTATCGAGGCGATATTGCTCGCAAGAACATCATCCGTCAGCATCTTGCGCATGCCGTCCTTGCCGGACGGATCGCCCACCTTTGCAGTTCCTCCGCCCATGACGACGATAGGGCGGTGACCGGCCTGTTGCAGCCGGCGAAGCAGCATGATGGAAGCGAGGTTTCCGATATGCAGGCTGGAAGCGGTCGGATCGAAGCCGACATAGCCGGTCACCCGCTCCTTCGTGGCGAGCGCATCCAGCGCGCCGGGGTCGGTTACCTGATGCAAATGGCCGCGTTCGGACAAAAGCTTGAGCAGATCGGAAGTGTATTCGCGTCATGACCGCCCTCTAGCAGCGGGTTTGGCATTGCCCAAGAGCGTTGCACTGCGGATTTGCCCAAGTGACTTGCAGCGCTTTTCAGCCTGCGCGATAGGCCTTGTCGATATGCATCAGCTTACACTTCATCCGTCATGCGCGCCCGGACCTATCCGCCGGATCAGCGCCGCCATCCAGCCAACCCCGGACGGATGCCGTGCGCGCTTCCTGATGGAGGGCGATATCGGCCAGATCAAAGTACCGTCTCACGCCATGTCGGAACGGATGGACGATCTTTGGCGCACGACCTGCTTCGAGATATTCTGGCAGCCTGAAGGCGGGAGCTATTACCGGGAATTCAATCTCAGCCCGTCATCGCGCTGGGCGTGCTACGATTTCGATGATTTTCGCAAGAACAGCCGCGATGCCGAAGTAAGTGCAATCTCGATCGCTTGCAGCGCGCATGATGCAAAACTCGAGCTTGAGACCAGCATCGCATCGACCTTGCCGACACCGGCCGATGTCGCGCTCAATGCCGTGGTCGAGGATGTCGACGGAAACATCCAGTTCTGGGCACTCGCGTTTCCTGACGGCAAGCCCGAATTTCACAGCGAAGTATGCCGCGCCATGAAGTTGGCGGGCGAATTATGAGCACGCAGTTCGGTATCGACCGCCTGCTGGCCGACCAGAACCTCCTGGACGAGCTGCAGGGAAAGCGTGTGGCGCTTGTCGCGCACCCGGCCTCGGTCACTGCGGACCTGACACACAGCCTCGATGCTCTCATCGCGGCAGGTGTAAATGTCACCAGTGCATTCGGACCGCAGCACGGACTGAAAGGCGACAAGCAGGACAATATGGTGGAGACCGCGGACGAGACCGATCCGCACTACGGTATCCCCGTATTTTCGCTTTACGGAGAGGTGCGGCGCCCGACCGGCCAGATGATGTCGAGCGCGGACGTGTTCCTCTTCGACCTGCAGGATCTCGGCTGCCGCATCTATACCTTCGTGACGACGCTCCTCTACCTGCTGGAAGAAGCCGAAAAGGCGGGCAAGACCGTCTGGGTTCTCGACCGTCCCAATCCCGCCGGCCGTCCGGTGGAGGGGACGCTGCTCGTCCCGGGACAGGAAAGCTTCGTCGGCGCGGCTCCCATGCCGATGCGCCACGGGCTGACGATGGGCGAAATGGGACACTGGTTCATTCGGCACTTCGATCTCGATCTCGATTACCGTGTCGTGACGATGGAAGGGTGGAAACCCGATGCCGCTGCGGGACATGGCTGGCCGGGCGACCGGATATGGATCAATCCCAGTCCGAATGCCGCGAGCATCAATATGGCGCGCGCCTATGCCGGCACCGTTATGATCGAAGGCGCCACGGTGAGCGAGGGAAGGGGCACGACCCGTCCGCTCGAAGTTTTGTTCGGAGCGCCCGACATCGACGCAAAAGCCGTGTTGCACGAAATGCAGCGTATCGCGCCAGAATGGCTGGAGGGGTGTGCCTTGCGCGAATGCTGGTTCGAGCCGACATTCCACAAGCATGCAGGCAAGCTCTGCAATGCGCTGATGATCCACGCCGAAGGAGCGTTCTACAATCACGACACTTTCAGGCCATGGCGCTTGCAGGCTCTGGCCTTCAAGGCGATCCGTTCGCTCTATCCGGATTACGAACTGTGGCGGGGCAAGGATTTCAAATACGAATATACCGATGATGTGCTGGCCATCGATGTGATCAATGGCGGCCCGGCATTGCGTGAATGGGTGGATAATCCAGCAGCCACTCCGCATGATCTGGATCAGCTTGCTGCCGTGGACGAGGCATCGTGGATCGCCACCGTCAGGGAGCATCTGCTGTACTGATGGCGTCCGTGCCCCCGGAACCTGCTCTGGCCCCCGCCGAGGTCGATAGGCGGCTTGCGGCCAACCCGGTCGACCTGACAGCTTTGCTGGCGAAAGCGGACTGGTCGATGAGGGCAGGGGACAGACGTTCTGCCGGCGCGCTGTACGCCGCAGCGGCGGGATCGCCCGACCCGCAACATTCGCAAAGCTCGGCGGACAGGACCCGCGCGATTCAGGCCAGTAGCGCTTTGCAACAGGCCTATATCGATCACATGCTGCAAACATTGGCAGCGGCAGGATTTCGACAGGCCGACTGGCATCCCCGTTTTCGCAAGGCGCTGGATATCATGACGGGACAGCGCGGTCGCGATCCGGTCCAGACAGCGTGGCCGCAAATGCCCGGCATGTTCTATTATCCCGATATGCCCGACGTGGACTTTGTGGAACCCGATCCTTCATGGGCAGGAGAGGTCGAGGCCGCGACCGACGATATCGCAAGTGAACTGGAAGCCCTGCGGACCGCAGAGGGTTCCTTCGAAGCGTATGTATCCGCGCGCAGCGGAGCGGCGCAAAACGATTATCACGGAATGCTCGGCAATAATGACTGGAGCAGCCATCACCTGATCGAGAATGGCGAAATCAAAGCCGTCGGCGGCTCTGCGACACTGCAAGCATTACGGTCCGCACCCCTGTGCGAGATTGCTGGCCGAACGCCTTCGGTTCTGTTCTCCCGCCTGACGGCCGGCGCGCATATCCCGCCGCACACCGGAATGCTCAACTTCCGCTATATCTGCCACCTGCCGATCGTTGTGCCCGGCAATGGCGAGCTTCGCGTGGGAGGAGCCCGCAAAAGCTGGGAGCGCGGGAAACTGATCGCGTTCGACGACAGCGTCGAGCACGAGGCGTGGAACAGGTCGGACGAGGACCGGATCGTCCTCATCTTCGATATCTGGAAACCGGAAATCGAAGAGATCGAGAAAGCCCAGCTCAGAACTCTTTTCGGAGCCGTCGACAGCTTCTGACCCTGTTGCCGATCAGCCCTGCTTTCGGCTCAGTTCCCGCATCGCATCGTCCAGCCCGTCCAGCGTCAGGCCGTACATCCGGTCGTTGACCAGCTGCTTGAGCATCTTGGTGCTCTGCGAATAGCTCCACTGCTTTTCCGGAACGGGATTGAGCCAGACGGTCGCCGGGTAGGTGTTGGTGACGCGCTGCATCCACACTGCACCCGGCTTCCTCGTTCATATGTTCCACGCTGCCGCCGGGATGCGTGATCTCATACGGGCTCATCGCCGCGTCGCCGATGAAGATGACCTTATAATCATGGCCGTATTTATGGAGGATGTCCCACGTCTTCGTCCGCTCCGCCCAGCGGCGGCGGTTGTCCTTCCACACGCCTTCGTAAAGGCAGTTGTGGAAGTAGAAGAATTCCATGTTCTTGAATTCCGACGTGGCCGCGCTGAACAGCTCTTCGCAAAGCTTGATGAACGGGTCCATCGATCCGCCGACATCCAGAAACAGCAGGAGCTTCACCGCATTGCGGCGTTCCGCGCGCATATGGATATCGAGCCAGCCCTGCTTTGCCGTGCCGTCGATGGTGGCATCGAGATCGAGCTGATCCTGGGCCCCTTCACGGGCGAACCGGCGCAGACGGCGCAGCGCCATCTTGATGTTGCGCGTGCCCAGCTCTTTTGTGTTGTCGAGGTTCTTGAACTCGCGCTTTTCCCAGACCTTTACAGCGCGCTTGTGCTTGCTCTCGCCGCCGATCCGCACGCCTTCGGGATTGTAGCCCGAGTTGCCGTAGGGCGATGTGCCGCCGGTCCCGATCCACTTGTTGCCGCCCTGGTGGCGCTTCTCCTGCTCTTCGAGCCGCTTCTTCAGCGTCTCCATGAGCTCGTCCCAGTCGCCGAGTTTCTCGATCTCTGCCATTTCCTCTTCGGAGAGGAATTTCTCGGCCACGGCTTTCAGCCAGTCTTCCGGAATGTCGACGGGGTTCTGACCGTAATCGGTCATGATCCCCTTGAAGACCTTGTGGAAGACCTGGTCGAACTTGTCGAGCATGCCTTCGTCTTTCACGAAGGTGGCGCGCGAGAGATAATAGAACGCCTCGGGCGTCTGCTCGATCACGTCTTTGTCGAGCGCTTCCAGCAATGTCAGGTGCTCCTTGAAGGAAGCCCCGATCCCTGCCGCGCGCAGTTCGTCCATGAAGTTGAAAAACATCGGCCTGGCGCCTTACGTCTGGCGCCGCGACATGAAGGCGAGGCGTTCGAACAGCATCACGTCCTGCTCGTTCTTGAGCAGCGCACCGTGCAGCGGGGGAATGGCCGTGTTGGGGTTGCTATCCTGCAGGACCTCCAGCGGCATGTCCTCGTTCATCAGCAGCTTCAGCCAGTCGAGAAGTTCGCTCGTGCTGGGCTTTTTCTTCAGGCCGGGAACTTCACGGATTTCGTAGAAGACATCCATCGCCTTCTTCACCAGCGTCTTCTGGATACCGGGATAGTGGACCTCGATGATGTCCTGCATCGTCTCGCGGTCGGGGAACTTGATGTAGTGGAAGAAACAGCGGCGCAGGAAAGCGTCGGGCAGTTCCTTCTCGTTGTTCGAGGTGATGACGACGATCGGCCGCTCTTGCGCCGTGATCGTCTCGTGCGTTTCGTAAACGTCGAACGACATGCGATCGAGTTCCTGCAGGAGATCGTTCGGAAACTCGATGTCGGCCTTGTCGATCTCGTCGATCAGCAGGACGGGCAGCTCGGGCGCGGTGAAGGCTTCCCACAGCTTGCCCTTCTTGATGTAATTGGCGATGTCGTGGACGCGCTCGTCGCCAAGCTGGCCATCGCGGAGGCGGGCGACTGCGTCGTATTCGTACAGGCCCTGCTGTGCCTTCGTGGTCGACTTGACGTTCCACTCGATCAACGGCGCACCGATGGCCTTGGCGATTTCGTGCGCCAGAACCGTCTTGCCCGTGCCGGGCTCGCCCTTGACCAGAAGGGGGCGGCGCAGCGTCACGGCTGCATCGACGGCGACTTTCAAATCGTCTGTCGCGATGTAATCTTCGGTGCCTTCGAAACGTTCGGTCATCAGCGGGTTTCCCATTGCAACTTTTGTTTGATTCCTCGGCTAGCGAGCGCTGCGGGCGAGGGCAAGGGAGACCGTGGACCAGCAAGCCTGCCGTTTGGAAGGCGTACGCTGACCGATGCCAGCGTTCCCTAGCGTCGCCTATCTTGCGAGCCTGACGATCCGCTGGGCGATCGATTCAAGTTTCGAGTGATCCAGCGCATTATCGGGGTCGTTCCATGTCATCGCCAGCACATGCCAGCTTCCGGTCTGGTCGCGCAAAAGCCAGGACAAGTTCAATACACCGGGCTCCGATCCACCTTTGTATCCGGCGTAAGACCAGTCCTGGACCAGAGAGGCGGGCAGCGCGGGATACACCGCCAGGATGTTCAAAGCGGTGGGATCGTCCAGCGCAATCAGGCGCTGCATGATGCCCGTAATATCGCGGCCACTGGCGAACCATTCGACGGTGTCGATTGCGGTTGGACTGCTGAAGCGCGGCGGCACGATCTTGTCCGGATCGCCGCCGACATCATCGCGGAAATCTGCGAGGATACGGCGCTTTCCTGCGTCATCCGCAGCGAGATATTTCGCGCGATTATATTCACTGCCTTTCAGCGCGAACAATTCCAGCGTCGATAGGAGCGGTATCAGGCCAGCGGGCACTGCATGACCGCTCGCTATGACCTCAGCTTCGACCGCGCGGCGCCCCAATACCTCGATCAGGACATCAGTCGCAGTATTGTCGCTGCCGGAGATCATCTGTGTGGCCAGCGTCTGCAGCGTAACGGGCGCGCCTTCCGGCCACAGATGCATGGTGCCGCTGGGGAAGCTGCGGGTATCGATCTTCACGACGTCCGACCACGTGCGCTCGCCGCTGGAGATCGACCGCGCAAGAGCGGACAGGACATACAGTTTGAACGTCGAGCCAATCGCCATCTGCTGCCCGTCATTCATGGCAATTGCAGGCTCGGCTCCTGAATTCAGCGAGGTGAAGAGAACGCTGACGTCTCCAGGCAACGCCTCGAGATCGCGCTGGATATCGACCAGCGCGTCGTCGATCGGGATGAAACTTTGCAAGAGCAGCCCTGCGACTTTATGCGGCGGGGCAGGATCGAGCGTCAACGGACCGCTCGCTATCGCATTCTCGAACCTCAGATAGACCGTGCCCGCAAACCGGCCTTGCGGTTCGATCCTCTCGACACCGATGAATTCGCCATACTGGGCAGTAACCTGCGCGACGATCTGCGCGAACTGGTTGGGTGGCACCTCGGCAAGAAACTGCGGGCCAAACAACATCGCAGCATCGCCTTGGCCGCGAAAGAGATCGGCGAGCTCTTCCGCCCGTTCCTCCAGAAGAGGCGACGCTTCGCCCGATTGCGCCAATGCCGGTGGAGCCGCGCAGGCAAGGGTGAGGGCGGCCAGGAGGAGAAGAATACGCTTCATGCAAAGCGTTATGGCGCGGGCGAGATGGCTGCACAATGTATCTGGCCGTGAAGGCCTGCAATGCTACACTTCCCGACAAAGGGGAAATCGATGCCAACCGAAACACTCACGATCACAACCGATGCAGGCCACGATTTGTCGGGGTCGCTTGAACTGCCAACCGGTCTCGTGCGCGGTGCCGCATTATTCGCGCACTGTTTCACGTGCACGAAACAGAGCAAGGCGGCGGTCGAGGTGACGCGGGCTCTGGCACGCGAGGGCATTGCCACCCTGCGTTTCGATTTCACAGGTCTTGGCGGCAGCGATGGAGAATTCGGACGCGCAGGATTTGCGAGCGACGTCGCCGATCTCGTATCTGCCTCGCGGGCGCTGTGCGACCGGTTCGGCGACGGGATCCTGCTGCTCGGCCACAGTCTTGGCGGTGCTGCCGTTCTCGCGGCTGCCGAGCTCATGGGGAAGGGCAAGGTCGCAGCCATCGCGACCATCGGCGCACCGTCCGATGTCCCCCATGTGCTTCACAATGTGAAAGGCGACATCGCAGCCATCGAGCGTGACGGACAGGGCGATGTCACGATAGGCGGAAGGCCATTCAAACTCAGCAAGGAATTTCTCGACAAGACCCGCGAGATAGATCTGTTGGCACAGGTGGCGAAACTTCGTCTGCCGCTCCTGATCGCGCATTCACCGACCGACCAGATCGTTTCCGTCGATCATGCCTCCAAGCTTTTCGTTGCAGCAAAGCATCCCAAGAGCTTCATCAGTCTGGAAGGCGCCGATCATCTTCTTACCAAGGAACAGGATGCTGGATTTGTCGCCAGCGTCATCGCCGGCTGGGCGCATCGCTACCTTCCACTGAAGGATGACTGGCCGATGCCGGAAGAGGGCGTGATCGTTTGCACAGGACACGGCAAGTTCGGGACGGAAGTCCACACCGTCAGCCACCGCTTCGTGGCCGACGAACCGCGGTCATATGGCGGCGACGATACGGGCCCCACGCCCTACGATCTTCTGAATGCGGCGCTTGGTACGTGTACCGCCATGACGATGAAAATGTACGCCGATCGCAAGGAATTGCCGCTGGAGGGCGTAAGCATCCACGTGACGCACGAGCGAAAGCACGAAGGCCATTGCGATCATGTAGAGGCGATGGAGGAAGGGCAGCAGATCCAGTCTCTCAACCGCGCCATCACGATCATGGGTGACGGACTGACCGAAGCCAATCGCGCGAAGCTGATCGAAATCGCCGACAAGTGCCCCGTCCACCGGACGCTGGAAGGGCACTTGCATATTCACACGGAAGAAATCGAAACCACCTAGCCGAAGAGTCCGATTACGGAGATTGCGAGGAAGAATACCAGCATCGCGCCGGTTGCGAATTGCCAGCCTGCGCCTGCGCTGCGCATTCCCCGTTCCCACGTGAAACGCCAGACAAGACCTGTCGAAATGCAGAGAAACACCGCCGTCGCCAGCGGGCCGAGGCCGATAAGCGAAAGCGCAACCCACGCCAGAAGCGGCAAGGCAATGACCTGCATCACCAGCGCTCCGCCGAACCAGACAATCGGCACAGGCCGGTAGGCTGCGTCGGAAGCGTACCAATCGGGCAGGGCCGTATCGGCTCTTGCAATGCGCCGGTCGCCGGCCATCACATCGCCTTCCTGCCGACTTGCCTCTTCGTCCGGAATGTTGAAGTCGTCAGGCATCGATCATGTCGCGGTCGAGTTCACCGGCGCGGTTCTGGATGAAATTGAACCGGTGTTCGGGATTGCGTCCCATCAGCCGGTCGACCAGTTCCTTCACCGCATGGCGCTGCTCGTGCTCGGCCGGCAGAGTGATCCGGATCAGGCTTCGGGATTCCGGCGCCATCGTGGTCTCGCGCAGCTGTTGGGGGTTCATCTCGCCAAGGCCCTTGAACCGGCCCACATCGACTTTCTTGCCCTTGAAGACCGTTGCCTCCAGCTCTTCGCGGTGCGCCTCGTCCTGCGCGTAGCGGCTCTCCTTACCGGCCGTCAGGCGGTAAAGCGGAGGCTGGGCCAGATAGAGATGCCCGCCGCGGACGATTTCCGGCATTTCCTGAAAGAAGAACGTCATCAGCAGAGTGGCGATATGCGCCCCGTCCACGTCGGCATCGGTCATGATGATGATGCGGTCGTAGCGCAGCGTTTCCGGGTCGCAATCCTTCCGCGTACCGCAGCCCATGGCGAGCGTGAGATCGGCAATCTCGTTATTGGCGCGGATCTTGTCGGCAGTGGCGCTTGCGACGTTTAAAATCTTGCCGCGTATCGGCAGGATGGCCTGCGTCTTGCGATTGCGGGCCTGCTTCGCGCTGCCGCCTGCCGAATCTCCTTCGACGATGAACAGTTCCGTTTCGCCTTCACCTTCGCCCGCTGCAATCCGTCAGCTTGCCGGGCAGGCGCAGCTTCTTGGCGTTGGTCGCGGTCTTGCGCTTGATCTCGCGTTCCTGCTTGCGGCGCAGGCGTTCGTCCATTCGCTCCATGACGCTGCCGAGCAGCGCCTTCCCGCGCTCCATATTCCCCGACAGCCAATGGTCGAAATGATCGCGCATCGCGTTCTCGACAAGGCGCGCAGCCTCGGGCGAGGTGAGACGGTCCTTGGTCTGGCTCTGGAACTGCGGATCGCGGACGAACACGGACAGCATTACTTCACCGCCGGTCATCACATCGTCGGCAGTGAGATCCTTGGCCTTTTTCGTTCCGGTCAATTCGCCGAAGGCGCGCAGGCCTTTGGTGAGGGCAGCACGCAGACCTTGTTCATGCGTGCCGCCGTCCGGTGTCGGGACCGTGTTACAATACCAGCTGGTCGATCCGTCCGACCACAAGGGCCAGGCGATCGCCCATTCGACGCGGCCCTGACCGATGCCGTCTTCTCCCTCGGGGAAATCCTGGCTGCCTGTGAAGGGTTCGGCGGTGACGCATTCACGGCCTTCGGTCTGTTCGGCCAGATGATCGGCAAGTCCGCCGGGGAACTTGAAAACGGCTTCTGTGGGTATTTCTTCCGTCGCCAGAGCCTCGGCGCATTTCCAGCGAATCTCGACGCCAGCGAAGAGATAGGCCTTGGAGCGAGCCAGCTTGAACAGGCGTGCAGGCTTGAAAGAGCGGTCCCCGAAAATTTCCGTATCCGGGACGAATGTGACAGTCGTGCCGCGCCGGTTGGGCGTCGGGCCGAGCTTCTCGATCGGACCTAGGGTCTGCCCTTTGGAGAACTCCTGCGCGTAGAGCTGCTTGTCGCGCGCAACCTCGACGCGGGTCAGGCTGGACAGGGCGTTGACGACGCTGACGCCCACGCCGTGCAAGCCGCCGCTGGTGGCATAGGCCTTGCCGGAAAACTTCCCGCCCGAGTGAAGCGTCGAGAGGATTACTTCCAGCGTGGATTTGCCCGGATATTTGGGATGCTCGTCTACGGGAATGCCGCGACCATTATCGGCGACCGTGATCCGGTTGCCTTCCTCTACGCTGAGCTCGATGCGGGTAGCATGTCCTGCGACAGCTTCGTCCATCGCGTTGTCGAGCACTTCGGCGACGAGATGATGGAGCGCGCGGTCGTCTGTGCCGCCGATATACATGCCGGGGCGGCGACGGACAGGTTCGAGCCCTTCCAGAACCTCGATAGAGGAGGAATTGTAATCGCCGCTCGAGGTGGGCGTACCTTCAAAAAGATCGTCAGACATGGGCCAAGCTATGGGGCCGCACCCGCAACCTCACAAGCGCGGTGCGTATGTTTTACGCCTATATTCGCGAGCGCGGGTCAGTCGCCGAAGCGTTGTGGGGCTGGATCGAGGATCACGACCGATCCGTCACGCACCTGACGCACTTCCATCGCTCGCTCGACTTCGCCGTTACGTTCGAACCGGAATGCACCGTCAAGGCCGAGAAATCCGCCACTGTCGCGCAATTCTCGCACGGGGAACGTCCGCCCAACACGCCAGTCCTGAGCAACGCGCAAGGTCAGCAGCACCGCATCATATCCGAGGGTGGCGATGCGGAAAGGCTGGCCGCCGAACCTGTTCTGATAGCTTTCGGAAAAACGCTTGAAGCGGGCATCGGAAACGGAGGAGAAGATGGCACCGCGCAAGGCGTCGGACCGGGTGACCGAACTTTCACCGCTCCACAGTTCCGTTCCGATCAACTGGGCGGTGCCCTGACCCGATGGTTTGAGGACGCCGGCTGCCTGCTCGGCGAGACGCGCGCTGTCGGGAAGAATGACGGCATCGTACCCGCCAGCCTGACGCAATCTCTGTGCGGCGCTGATGACCGATGTGTTGCTGCGCGAATACCGCTCCGTCGAGACGAGGCCGCCTCCGCTGTCGCGCAGGGCCGCCGCAAGCGACGCTTCCGCACGGCGACCGTACTCGCCATCCGGGGCAAGAATGCTGAAATTGCGCGCACCGCGGCTGCGCGCATAATCGACCGACCGCTTGATCGACTGTGCGGGCAAGTGCCCCATTACGAAGACGTCGGGACCCGCGACGCTGGTGTCGTTCGAGAACGAAATGAGTGCGACTTCGGCAGGCCGTGCCTCTGCGAGGACCTGTGACACGTTTTCTGCCAACAGGGGGCCGAGGATCAGCATATTGCCGTCATTGATCGCTCGCCGCGCTGCATCGCGTGCACCGGTTGAGGTGTCGTAGGTCGTGATGCGAAGATTGTCGGCGTTGGTATCGAGGATCGCCATCGTCGTCGCATTTGCGATGGACTTGCCCACATTGCCATTTGCACCCGACATCGGAACCAGCAGGGCAACCCGGTGACGCTCTGTATCGCCGGCGGGAAGGGCCGTCGCGCTGGGTTCGGGGGCGGGCGTGTTGACGCTGGTTTCTGGCGGAGGAGGGGCGGAACTGGGTCCCTTGGGAATAATCTGGCAGCCACCCAGCAGCGCGGCCGTTCCGGCCACGATCAGCGCCCGCTTACCCAGATTGAAACGCTTCATTACTTGCGACTCCCTCATTCCGTGGTTCATGGGCTCTCAGCGTGGATAACACCAGCGTAACCCAACCCCTTGCAGCCGGGCTGTATATCGTCGCCACGCCGATTGGCAATCTTGGCGATATTACCGTTCGGGCGGCCAATATCCTTGCGCGGTGCGACGGCGTCGCGTGCGAAGACACGCGGGTTACAGGCAAGCTTATGAAGCATTTGGGAATTTCCAAACCGCTCTGGCGCTATGATGACCATGCCGGAGAGAAAGATCGCGCCCGGCTGGTGGAATCGATGCACGAGCGCGCGGTCGCTCTGGTCAGCGATGCGGGAACGCCGCTAGTGAGCGATCCCGGCTTCAGGCTGGTGAACGATTGCCGCGCCGCGGGCATCCCTGTCACGACATTGCCGGGCGCGTGTGCCGTAGTCGCAGGCCTCACGCTTTCGGGTCTCCCGAACGACCGGTTTCTGTTCGGCGGCTTCCTGCCTTCCAAAGAGAAAGCACGGCGTGATGTTCTGGAAGAACTGGGCGTCGTCGATGCTACGTTGATATTCTACGAAACCGGCCCACGCCTCCTCAAGAGTCTCGCCGCCATCTCCGAGGTGCTCGGTGCACGGGACGTGGCAGTTGCCCGCGAACTCACGAAAATCCACGAAGAGTGCAGGCGAGGGATGCCCGACGGCCTCATGGCCTATTACGAAGCCAACCCGCCCAAAGGCGAGATTGTCCTGCTGGTCGGTCCCGCCGATCCCGACACGGTCGAGCACGACATCGATGGATTGCTGCGTGAAGCGATGGGGGAAATGAAAGCATCTCAGGCCGCCGCAAAGGTTGCGAAAATCACCGGGGCGGATCGTAAGGACCTGTACGCCCGGGCCATGGAACTGAGAGCAGAGTGAAGCGGCAGAAGGCCGAACAGCAAGGGCGTGAAGGCGAAACCCGCGCAGCCTTGTGGTTGCAAGCCAAGGGCTGGCGCATTCTCGCCAAACGCGTGAAAACGCCGCGCGGCGAAATCGATCTCATTGCCAAGCGCGCAGGCCTCGTCGCCTTTGTCGAAGTGAAGTGGCGTCGCAAAGCATCTGATCTCGATCATGCGATCGATGCTCATCGCCTGAGCCGCGTCGCAGCGGCCGTAGAATGCGTAGCCCATGAGTACGCGGCGGAAGGCGAAGATATCCGTGTCGACGTAATCCTCCTTGCACCGAGCAGTCTGCCCCGCCACATCGCCAATGCCTGGCAACCTTAGGATACTCACCGATGACCTTGCGAATAGCCGTCCAGATGGACCCGATGGAAAGCATCAAGATTGCAGGCGATTCCAGCTTCGCGCTGATGCTCGGTGCGCAGGCGCGGGGCCATAAGGTTTTGCATTACGACGTCGAGACGCTGGCGTGGGAATCAGACGGTACGGGAAGCGGAAAGATCACCGCCGCACGCTGCCGAGGTCACTGTGCAAAGGGTGGAGGGCGATCACTTCACCATGGGCGAGCGGCGACGGGTCGATCTGGCAAAGGACGTGGACATCATCCTGATGCGGCAGGATCCGCCTTTCCATCTGGGCTATATCAGCGCAGCGCTTCTGCTCGACAGGCTGAAGGGACAGACACTGGTTTCCAATGATCCGCGCGAAGTGGTGAATGCGCCGGAGAAGATGTTCGTCCTCGACTACGCACAGTTCATGCCTCCGACCCTGATTGCGCGCACCATGGACGAGGTCCGCGATTTCCAGGCCAGGCACGGCTCGGTTGTCGTCAAACCCCTCCATGGAAACGGCGGCAAGGCGATCTTCAAGATCGACGAGGACGGAACCAATGCCTCCGCGCTGTTCGAAGTGTTCAACCTTACATGGCCCGAGCCACACATGGTCCAGCCTTTCCTCCCCGAAGTAAGTGAGGGGGACAAGCGCATCGTGCTTGTCGATGGAGAGTATGCAGGCGCAATCAACCGGAAGCCGGGCAAGGGCGAGTTCCGGTCGAACCTCGCGCAGGGCGGCTATGCCGAGCCGGCGACTCTCACGGCGCGCGAGGAAGAAATCTGCGCCGCGATGGGACCGGAGCTCAAGCGCCGGGGCCTGACGTTCGTCGGGATCGACGTCATCGGCGGCAAGTGGCTGACCGAGATCAACGTCACCAGCCCGACCGGAATTGTTGCCATAGACAAATTGAATGGCAGCGACACGGTCGGCCAGATCCTCGATGCAGTCGAGCGCCGCCATGCCGACATGGTTGCCGGCAGATCCTGAGGCACCTCCGCCCCGCTCGCGCATTCCACTGCAATGGACGATCTGATTGTCAGCATTATCGAGCGCCTCGGCTATGTCGGCGTCGCGATCCTCATGGCGCTGGAGAATATTTTTCCGCCCATGCCGTCCGAAGCGATCATGGGAGCAGGCGCGCTCGCCATTGACCGTGGCAGCATGGAATTCTGGCCGCTGCTGATCGCCGGAACGATCGGCACAACACTTGGAAACTATGTGTGGTTCTGGGCCGGAGACAAATGGGGCTACCAGCGGCTAGGACCCTTCATCGAACGCTGGGGCAAGTGGCTGACAATGGAATGGGAAGACGTCGAGCGCGCATCGCGTTTCTTCCGTCGTCACGGCCAGTGGGTCGTATTCATCCTGCGCGCCACGCCGATCATGCGGACCATGATTTCGCTCCCGGCTGGCCTAGCTCACATGGGTACTTTGAAGTTTCTCGCGTTCACTGCGGCCGGTGCTGCCCTGTGGAACGTCATGCTGATCTTCGGGACCCAATGGCTCGTCTCGTACCTTTTCGGACATCGACAATATCGTGAGCGGCGTTATCATCGCTATCATGGTTATTGCCGTTGCGGGCTACATACTGCGCCTTGCTTACGTGGAAGCCGCGAGCCAAACGCTGATGGGCGCTCGTTCGGGGTTCAATCGTCCTGCTCCCGCGGATGCGCCCCGCGATAGGTAGCCAACATCGTTGCAGCGTCGACCTTAGTATAAATCTGCGTCGAGCCCAGGCTGGCGTGTCCGAGCAGCTCTTGCAGGCTGCGCAGGTCGACACCTTCGCCCAGCAAATGAGTTGCGAAGCTGTGTCTGAGCGCGTGGGGCGTCGCGGTCTCCGGCAGACCAAGCGATCGCCGGGCACGCGCTGTCGCCTTCTGCACCATGCCTTGGGAAAGCGTGCCGCCTCGTGCACCACGAAACAGGGGCTTATCCGGTTCCAGCGGCCACGGACACGCTTCCACATAGGCCGCAACTGCATCGCGAACTTGTGGCAGGATCGGTACGATGCGCTGTTTGTTTCCCTTGCCCGTCACCAGCAATGTCTCGCCAAGGGGAAGCGCGCTGGCGGGGAGGGCGAGCGCCTCGGCAACCCGCATTCCTGCTCCATAAAGCAAAAGCAGAACAGCCCTGTCCCGCGCGCCGATCCAGCTCTCGCCGGCATCGCTGTCTACACGTTCCGTCAATCCCACAGCCTCGTCGGGGGTGACAGGGCGGGGCAATCCCTTCCTGATGCGCGGTCCGCGCAGACGCGGCGCAGCCGTTTCCTGCGCGCCGGTTTCAGCCTTGGCATAGCGGATGAACGCCTTGAGCGCCGAGAGTTCGCGCGCGGCGGATGCGTTGGACAGTCCCTCGGCACGCCGCATCGCGAGGTGTCGCCGCAGTCGGCCGGCATCCACATCGGCAACGGCTTCCAAAGTGGGAAGGCCCTGCGCCTCGGCCAATCGCTCCGCAGCCGCGGTGTATGCCCTCACCGTATGGGGTGACCGGCGCAGATTGTCCTGCAAGTGGCGCCGCCAGCTTTCCAGCATGTCGCCCGCGCTCATGCGCCGATCAGGTCGGCTGAAACAAGCTCGGCGAGCAATCCGTCGAGCAGCGGCATACCCGCTGCGCGTCACACCCATCCGGTCACCGTCCTGCCACAGCATCCCCAGATCGCGATAGAGCGCCACCTTGTCGGGAACGATGAGGGCCGGAACCGGGATACCTGTCCGCTTCGACAGAGCCGCGATGTCGATCCCCTCGCGTAGCCTTAGGCCCATGAGCAAGGCCTCCGATGCCTGTTCGCGAACAGGTAGAGGCTCTTCTTCCTGCAGGCCGTGTCCAAGACGCGAAATGCTTGTCAGCCAGTTTTCCGGTTTCTTGTGACGCTGCGTTGCGAACCCGCCACGCCGACCATGAGCACCCGGTCCGATCCCGCAGTAATCGCGGTATCGCCAATATGTGAGGTTGTGGCGGCTTTCCTCTCCGGGGGCAGCATGATTGCTGATCTCGTACGCAGGCAGCCCTGCCGCACCCGTCAATTCCTGCGTGAGCGTATAGAGCGTGGCCGCATCGTCCCCGTCCATCGGGTCGAATGCACCAGTCCGTACATCCGTGGCAAAGCGCGTGCCCGGCTCGATAGTCAATTGATAAAGCGAAAGATGCGACGTGCCGAAACCTATGGCGCGGCCGAGTTCCTCGCCCCATTGATTCGCCGTCTGGCCCGGACGCGCGTAAATGAGATCGAAGCTGACGCGCGCGAACAGCGCCTGCGCCTGCTCCAGAGCGGCGAGGGCTTCGGCGACAGAATGCTCGCGGCCGAGGAATGCCAGTGCCTCCTGCTCCAGCGACTGTATGCCGAGAGAAACACGGTTCACTCCGGCGGTAGCGAGATCGCGGAACCGGCCGGCCTCGAAGCTGGTAGGATTGGCCTCCAGCGTAATTTCGATATCGGGATCGAAGCCCCACAGGTGCTCGGCCTCTTCAAGCAATGCCCCGACCAGAGCAGGCGGCATGAGCGATGGCGTGCCGCCGCCAAAGAAGATCGACGTCAGGGTTTCTCCGCCCGCTAGACCCGCTTCGTGCCGCATGTCGGCAAGCAGGCTTCGTAGCCAGAGATCATGGTCCACATGCGCCCGGACGTGGCTGTTGAAGTCGCAGTAAGGACATTTCTTCAGGCAGAAGGGCCAATGTATGTATAAGGCTCGTGCCATGGGCAGACTCTCGCGCTGCACCGGAAAGGAAGTCAAGATGCGTTCAATCAAACTGTCGGTCATTGCCGCTTCGCTGCTTGTCTGGGCCAGCGGCTGCTCTGCTCAGGATGGCGCACCCGTCTTTTCGACCGGCAATCCGATCGGCCCTGCGGAAATTCGGACAGCCGAGCAAGAGGACATCGGGATGTTTGCCCAGAGCCTGCTCGGTGCGCATAACGATGCCCGTCATAAGGTGGGCGCGCCTGCGCTGCGATGGAGCAATTCACTCGCAAAGGATGCAGCAGTTTACGCCAAGGTACTGGCAGACAAGAACAAGATCGAGCACGCGAGCGAAGAAGCGCGAAAAGGTGCGGGCGAGAATTTGTGGATCGGGACGTCCGGTTTCTACTCCACGCGGGCCATGATCGACGCCTTTCTAACGGAAGAGCAGTACTTCAAGCCGGGGATTTTTCCCGATGTCTCGACAACGGGCAACTGGATTGATGTCGGGCACTACACGCAGATCATCTGGAAGGACACGCAGGAGGTCGGCTGCGCGGTGACGAACAATGCGCAAAACGACGTGCTGGTGTGCCGTTACCTGCCGTCAGGAAACTGGCGCGGCGTGGCTATTCCCTAGGCCGCTGCTCAGCCGAACTGTTCGGCAACCAATTTCTTGAAAGCATCGGCACGGTGGCTGATCGCGTGTTTCTTGTCGGGATCGATCTCGGCAAACGTCCGATCGAAGCCTTCGGGAATGAACACAGGGTCATAACCGAACCCCATCTCTCCTCGCGGTGGCCAGGTGAGCGTGCCCGGCGCCTTTCCTTCGTAAACCGCATGCTCCCCGCTAGGCCATGCCAGTGCCAGCACGCAGTGGAAGGCGCAGGCGCGGGAAGCACCGGGTCCAACCGCTTGCAACATTCCTTCGACCTTACCCATCGCCATGAACCAGTCCCGGCCCGCGTCGCCTTCGAACCACTGCCGTTCAGCCCAATCCGCGGTATAGACGCCCGGCCTGCCGCCCAGCGCATCGACGCTCAGGCCGCTGTCGTCTGCCAATGCCGCCATGCCTGATGCCTCCGCCGATGCACGCGCCTTGATGAGTGCGTTTTCGACGAATGTCGTGCCCGTCTCGGCAGGCTCCGGTAGGCCGAGCGAGCCCGCCGAGAGGCACTTCACGCCATAGGGATCGAGCAGGGCCGAAATCTCTTTCAGCTTGCCTGCATTATGCGTCGCAATGACGAGGCTGCCCGATCCCAGACGTCCGGTCATTTGGAAGTCGCTTTGTCCTGTGCATCGAAAATCTGGCCGCAACCGATATTTGCCAGACGAAGGAGACGCAGAAGGCCCTCCTCGTCATAGGTCGCGCCTTCTGCAGTCGCCTGGACTTCGGCTATCTGGCCACCTTCGATCAGGACGAAGTTCGCATCCGCATCGGCATCGCTGTCTTCCGGGTAGTCCAGATCGAGAACCGGCGTTCCCTTGTAGATACCGCAAGAAATGGCAGCGATTTTGCCCTGTATCGGGTCATGGGCGATGAGGCCTTGCTTCATCAATCCGTCGACCGCCAGCTTCAGCGCGACCCATGCGCCGCTGATCGAGGCTGTGCGTGTCCCGCCGTCTGCCTGGATCACATCACAATCGAGCGTGATCTGGCGTTCGCCAAGCTTCTTCAGATCGACGACCGAACGCAGCGAGCGGCCGATCAGGCGCTGGATTTCCTGCGTGCGGCCCGATTGTTTACCACGCGCCGCCTCGCGACTGCCGCGTGTGTGCGTTGCGCGGGGCAGCATCGAATATTCGCCGGTGACCCAGCCTTCACCCTTGCCGCGAAGCCACGGCGGAATACGTTCTTCGATCGATGCGGTGCAGAGGACTTTCGTGTCCCCGAACGAGATCAGGCACGATCCCTCCGCGTGCTTCGTGTAGTCCGTTTCGATAGTGATGGCGCGCATTTCGTCAGGCGCACGGCCGGAAGGTCGCATGAATTTCTCCGATTGGGATAAAGGTCTTCGCCAAGCGCGATAGGCGCATGGGCAGAGGGGTTGCAAGCTTGCGGGGACCGCGTGGCTCGCTATCTGGGGAATATATGGCTTCTCCACCGCTTCTCGAACTGACCGACCGCGCACGGTCGATTTTCCAGATGGTGGTCGAAGGCTATCTCGATAGCGGTCAGCCTGTCGGTTCCAAGACGCTTGCGCGGGACGGTGGATTGGATCTGTCGCCTGCGTCGATCCGGTCGGTTCTGGCCGAACTGGAGCAGGTGGGCCTCCTTTCTGCCCCTCATACCAGCGCCGGACGGATGCCGACCGAAAGCGGCCTGCGTATCTTTGTAGACGGCATGATGCAGGTGGCCGAACCTACACGCGAAGAACGCAAGGCCATCGAACGGCGGCTCCAGCAATCCGGGCCGATCGAACAGGCGCTGGAAGCAACCAGCGCTATGCTCTCCGATATCAGCGGAGCAGCGGGAATGGTGCTGGTCCCGCGCCGTGATCCGCGGCTTTCTCAAGTTACGCTCGTCCCTTTGGGGCAGGGCCGTGCCTTGGCGGTGTTGGTGGGTGAGGACGGGCAGGTCGAGAACCGGGTCATGGATATCGGCGCAACCCCGCCGGGCGTGCTCGAACAGGTCGGCAATTATATCACCGCGCGCCTTGCGGGCCGGACCCTGCCCGAAGCGAGCGAAGTCATCCGCCGCGAACTGGCCAGCGGGCGAAGTGCACTCGACGAAGCAAGCCGCGATCTTGTCGAACGCGGGATCGCAGTGTGGAGCGAAGATGCGTCGAAGCGCCCGGTCCTGATCGTGCGCGGACAGGCAAATTTGCTCGACGAAGCGGCGATGGAAGATCTCGAGCGTGTCCGTTCGCTGCTGGACGATCTTGAGAGCAAACACTCGGTCGCCGATTTGTTGGAAAGCGCAAAGGACGCTGACGCGACGCGCATCTTTATCGGGAGCGAGAACCGACTCTTCGCCCTCAGCGGATCATCGGTCATCGCTTCACCATACCGGGACCGCGAAGGGAAAGTCGTCGGCGTGCTGGGGGTGATAGGCCCGACGCGGTTGAATTACGCCCGCGTCGTGCCCATGGTTGACTTCACAGCCCGATCTTTGGGCAAACTCATCGGATAAACGGACAGATTTTCACCCATGACGGATGATACAAAGAAAACGGACGAAGCAATCGTCGATCCCGCAGTCGAAAAAGAGATGGAAGGTGTGCCCGAACATCTTCGCGAGGATGGCGTGGACGACGAAGAGGCCCAAGCTGGCGATGAAGATGATCTGAGCGAGGCGCTGGAGGCGCTTCGTAACGATCTCGCCGAAGCGAAGCAGGAAGTCCTTTATGCCCGTGCCGATACACAGAATGTGCGCCGCCGGATGGAGAAGGACGTGGCCGATGCGCGTACCTATGCAGCAACCGGCTTTGCCCGCGACATTCTTTCGGTTGCAGATAATCTGGCACGCGCCGTGGATTCTATCCCCGAGGCCTTCGCGAAGACGAGAAGTTCAAGGGGCTCGTCGCCGGCATCGAAGCCACTCAGCGTGAGCTCGACAAGGTATTCGGCCAGCACGGGGTCACGCGCGTCGCCGCCATGGGATTGCCGCTCGATCCCAACGTTCATCAGGCAATGATGGAAGTGCCGACCGCCGATGCGGAACCGGGCACGGTCGTGCAGGAAATGCAGTCGGGGTTCCTGATCAAGGACCGGCTCCTTCGTCCTGCGATGGTCGGTGTTGCGAAAAAGCCGGACTGAGCACGTTTTTCGAAGGAACCGATGCGACCCGTGCTAGTCTCGTAACTGGTGGGATCGCAGAGGAGAATTTCGATGAAACGTAATAAGATGTTTGCTCCGCTCGCAATAGCGAGCGCACTTTCGATGACTGCATGTGCCGAAAACTACGCCGCCGAAGGTGGCCTGGCCGGGGCCGCAGCAGGGGCCGGCATTGCCGCCATCACTGGCGGCGACATCGCCACCTATGCGCTCGCAGGCGCCGCTGCAGGCGGCCTTGCTGGCTATTTTGTCGACAAGAACGACCGGTGCGACGGTTACAACAACAGCCGCTATCTGGACGATGATTGCTTCGGGACGGCCGGCTATCCTGCCGATCCGCGCTACTAGGCTTTAGCGTCTATCGCTGCCGGGGAAGCGGACCAGAAGGTCGTAAGCCTTTGCATCTGCTACCCCGGCAAGCGCGATACCGCGCCGCATCAGGAAGGCGTGCTTGATGATCTCGGCCTGCTGCTCGATTCCGTAATGCTCCAGAGGTCTTCCGGGCTTTAACGCATAGTCGTAACGGCACCATGGATGGCGGTGGAGCGGCAGGTACCATTCGCCCTTGGACTGCGTCTGCCAGACATGCGCCATCTCGTGAATGAAAAGCCCCTGCCGCTGCCACGGCGCTGCCGCGAAATCGTCGCAATAGTTCTCGCCCTTTGGGTGAAAATGCAGGTGCCCGCGCGGGGCCATCGTGACGTGGCGCGGCTGGAAGAATGCCCATTTCCTTCGCCGTATAGTGACCTTGCGATAGTCGATGGCATCGCCGAACACCGAACGGGCGAGGGCCGTCTCCCCATCGGTCAGACGCCTTTCGCTGCCCACCGGACAGAAATCCGGCGAGGCATGCTCTATGTCGGTTTCTAGATCGGGCCCGTGCACGCTTAGCGGTCGGCTCCGGCAGGAACGACTTCCGCCTCGAACGATGTCTTGTCTCCGCCGACAACCGTAAGCGTCACTTCAACCGACTGGCCTGCCTCGACGGTATCGGCGAGGCCGAAAACCATTACGTGCTTGCCGCCCGGCTCGAAGGACACTTCATCGCCGCCGGACAGCAGGAGCGGACCCATTTCGCCCATGACCATCTTGCCTTCCCACTCGGCAGTCTCGTGCAGTTCGGCGCGTTCCGAATTTTCGACAGACACGCCGCGCAGGGTGGTCGGCCGGTCGCCGGAATAGCTGATATCCATGTAGATCGCCGCGGGATTTCCCGCGACGGGCGGAAGCACCAGACGGGCGTTCTCGATTGTAAGACCCGGCACGGCCTCGACGTCGCCTGCCGGTGCCTCGGCCGTCTCTCCGCAGCCCGTAAGTGCAGTGCCAGCCACGCCCAGTACCAACGCAATCGCCCATTTGTTCACTGAATTTACTCCGCTTGTCCGTTTGCACGCGGGACTAGCCCGCTACCTCCCTTGTGCCAAGGAAAAGCCCACCTATATCGCTTTCATAATCGAGCCGTAACAGGATCCTGCCATGAACGGGGGGTCTCAAGCGCGGTGTCCAACACCTTGAAGTAAATGGGGTAATAATGACTAAAGTGATCGGTATCGACCTTGGCACCACCAACAGCTGTGTTGCTGTCATGGACGGAGGCAAGCCCAAGGTCGTGGAGAATTCGGAAGGCGCGCGGACGACGCCGTCCATCGTTGCCTTCACGAAGGATAACGAGCGCCTGATCGGCCAGCCTGCAAAGCGTCAGGCGGTGACCAATCCGGACAATACACTGTTCGCGATCAAGCGCCTTATCGGTCGCCGGTTCGACGATCCGCTGACCAAGAAGGACATGGGCCTCGTCCCCTATGACATCGTCAGCGGGAAGGGCGGCGACGCCTGGGTCGAAGCGGGCGGCGAAGAATATTCCCCCAGCCAGATTTCCGCTTTCATCCTGCAGAAGATGAAAGAAACCGCCGAGAGCTATCTTGGCGAGACCGTTACGCAGGCCGTGATCACGGTTCCTGCCTACTTCAACGACGCCCAGCGTCAGGCCACGAAAGATGCCGGCCAGATCGCCGGTCTCGAAGTGCTACGCATCATCAACGAGCCGACCGCAGCGGCGCTCGCTTACGGCATGGACAAGGACGATGGTAAGACCATCGCCGTCTATGACCTTGGCGGCGGCACGTTCGACGTCTCGGTTCTGGAAATCGGTGACGGCGTCTTCGAAGTGAAGTCGACCAATGGCGACACGTTCCTCGGCGGCGAAGACTTCGACAATGTGATCGTCGAATATCTCGCAGAAGAGTTCAAGAAGAAGGAGAACATGGATCTCCGGACCGACAAGCTTGCTCTGCAGCGCCTCAAGGAAGCTGCCGAGAAAGCGAAGATCGAGCTTTCCAGCTCGCAGTCGACCGAAGTGAACCTGCCCTTCATCACCGCCCGCATGGAAGGCGGCGCATCGACCCCGCTGCACCTCGTGGAAACGCTCAGCCGTTCCAAGCTGGAACAGCTCGTCGGCGACCTCATCAAGCGTACGCTCGAGCCGAGCAAGAAGGCTCTGGCCGACGCCGGTCTGGCCGCAAAGGATATCGACGAAGTCATTCTGGTCGGCGGCATGACCCGCATGCCCAAGGTGCGCGAAGTCGTGGAAGAATTCTTCGGCAAGAAGCCGCACACCGGCGTGAACCCCGATGAAGTCGTTGCCATGGGTGCGGCCATTCAGGCGGGCGTCCTGCAGGGCGACGTTAAAGACGTGCTGCTGCTCGACGTTACCCCGCTGTCGCTGGGTATCGAGACGCTGGGCGGTGTCTTCACCCGCATGATCGACCGCAACACGACGATCCCGACCAAGAAATCGCAGACTTACTCGACCGCCGAAGACAATCAGCAGGCCGTGACGATCCGCGTTTTCCAGGGCGAGCGTGAGATGGCGGCTGACAACAAGCTGCTGGGCAATTTCGACCTCGTCGGCATTCCTCCCGCGCCGCGCGGCGTGCCGCAGGTGGAAGTCACCTTCGACATCGACGCCAACGGCATCGTGAACGTGTCCGCCAAGGACAAGGGCACGGGCAAGGAACAGACGATCAAGATCCAGGCGTCGGGCGGTCTCAACGAGAGCGACATCGACCAGATGGTTCAGGATGCCGAGAAGTTCGCGGAGGAAGACAAGAAGCGCCGTGAAAGCGCCGAGGCCCGCAATCAGGCCGACAGTCTCGTCCATGCGACCGAGAAGCAAATTGCCGAACACGGCGATAAGATCGACGATGCCCTCAAGTCCGAAGTCGAGGCCAAGATCGCCGAGACCAAGACGGCTCTGGAAGGCGACGATGCCGACGCGATCTCCGCGAAGGCTCAGGAATTGACCGAAGTCGCCATGAAGATGGGCCAGCAGATCTATGAGCAGGAGCAGGCCAGCGCATCTGCCGAAGCTCCGGCTGACGGTGGCTCTGCCGATAGCGGCAAGGCTGACGAAGACGTTGTCGATGCGGAGTTTTCCGAAGTCGACACGATCGACGCCGACGCCAAGAGCTAAGGCTCGATTGTAATGCCAGGCCGCCGTCGATGCCGAGATGCATCGGCGGCGGCTGACGTTTGATTATTGGGCCGATCCGGACGGGGAACTCCTTTGGCGACCGAAACCGACCTTTACGAATTGCTGGGTGTCGAGCGCGGGGCAGATGCCGCCGCGATCAAGAGCGCCTATCGCAAGCTGGCCATGAAGCACCATCCGGATCGCAATCCGGGTGATGCTGAATCAGAGGCCAAGTTTAAGGCTGTCGGCGCGGCCTACGAAGTCTTGAAAGACCCGCAGAAGCGCGCCGCCTACGATCAGTACGGCCACGCTGCCTTCCAGCAGGGCGGTATGGGCGGTGGCGGCCATGCCGATTTCGGCGATATCGGCGACATCTTCGAGACGATCTTCGGAGGCGGCTTCGGCGGCGGTCGCCAGCGGCAGGCCCGCGGTGCCGATCTTCGCTACGACATGCAGGTTTCGCTCGAAGACGCATTCGACGGCAAGCAGACCCAGATCGAGATCGAAGTCTCACAGCAATGCGATACGTGCAACGGTTCCGGTGCGGAACCGGGCACAGGCACGCGCGGCTGTAATCTGTGCAATGGCTACGGCAAGGTCCGCGCAAATCAGGGTTTCTTTGTCGTCGAGCGGCCTTGTCCCAATTGTCACGGACGCGGCGAAGTTCTCGAAGATCCGTGCAATTCCTGCCGCGGAGAGGGCCGGGTCGACAGGCCCCAGGCTCTCGATGTCGAAATTCCGCCTGGCGTCGATACTGGCACGCGTATCCGCCTGACGGGTAAAGGCGAAGCCGGTCCGCGCGGCGCCCCTCCGGGCGACCTCTACATTTTCATCCATGTCGCGCAGCACGATCTGTTCGAGCGCGAAGGCACCACACTGCTAACCCGCGTTCCGATCAGCTTCACTACGGCTGCACTGGGCGGCTCGGTCGACATTCCCGACCTCGACGGATCGACCAATACGATCGACATCCCGGCCGGCATCCAGTCCGGCAAACAGCTTCGCAAACGCGGGGCAGGCATGCCGGTCCTGCAGGGCCGTGGCCGTGGCGATCTGGTGGTCGAGATCATGGTCGAGACACCGACCAAGCTGACCAAGGCCCAGAAAGAGTTGCTCAGGGAATTTCGCGAAACCGAAACCGGTGCGGAATGCCCCGAGGCGCAGGGCTTCTTCGACAAGCTGAAGGGCGCACTGGGCGCTTAGCCCCGGCCTTCATTCCTTCGCACTCGACAGCAAATCCCGTTTCAGCCTAGGACCAGCGCGACACGTTGAGGGGATTTGCCATGAAGAAACTCGCTTTTGCTGCCGCCGCCACCGTGCTGTTCACAGCGCCTGCGATGGCCCAGCGTAATTTCGACACGGTTGAAATTACCACTGAGGAAATCGCTCCCGGCATTGCCGTCCTCTTTGGTGCGGGCGGCAATATCGGTGTCAGTCACGGCGCAGACGGTACGATCCTGATCGACGATCAGTTTGCCCCGCTCACCGGAAAAATTCAGGCCGCCATCGCCGAGCTTGGTGCGACCCCGGTCGAATTTCTCATCAACACCCACTGGCATTTCGACCATACGGGCGGGAACGAGAATTTCGGCAAGGAGGGCGCACTCATCTTCGCCCATCACAATGTCCGCACCCGCATGGCGGCAGGTGGCGCCGCTGCCGGTAATGATACGCCGCCAGCCCCGGACGTTGCGCTTCCCGTCGTGACCTACGAGCAGGGTGTCCGTTTCAATCTGAACGGAGACGAGATCGACGTCATTTTTACCGGCGGCGGCCACACCGACGGTGACAGCGTGATCATGTGGAAGAACGCGAATGCCGTCCACATGGGCGATCTTTATTTCAACATCCCGGGCTATCCCTTCATCGACACCAATTCGGGCGGCAATGTCGTGAATGCGATGAATTCGCTCGATATGGTCATCCGGATGATCGACGACGAGACCAAGGTCATCCCCGGTCACGGTGCGATGTCCAACAAGGCCGAGCTGGTTGCCTACCGCGCCATGATGGGCGAAGCGGTGGGCCTCGTGCGGAAGCTCAAGGGCGAAGGCATGTCGCTGGAAGACGCCGTTGCAGCCGCTCCGCTGGCGAATTTCAACCGAGGCGAGGGCTTTGTCGGCCCGGACCAGTTCGTCGACCGCCATCTGGAACTCGCTGGACTAGGCCTGAAACCATGGCGGTCCTGCCATCCCTGACAATCATCGACGATTTCCTCGCCGATCCGCACGGTGTCCGGAGAGCAGCCCTCGCGCTCGACTATGATGCCGAGGCGAACAAGAACAATTTCCCGGGTCGCAATTCTTCGACCGCCTTGCCGACGAAGACCCTGGAAGAGGCCGTCTCAAGGCAGATCGGTGTGCAGGTTACTGGCACCCCGAATACCAGTCACGGACGCTGCCGGATCACGCTGAAAAGCGACAAGGGCCAGAGCGGCGTTCACTGCGATCCCGCGTTCTATTCCGGAATTCTGTATCTTTCGCGGCCCGAGGATTGCGACAAGCCGAATTCCGGGGGCACGGATTTTTTCCGCCACAAGCGGACCGGTATCGACCGCGTCCCTCCCACGCTGGAAGACGCCCGCGCGAAGGGATTTCGCGACATCAACGCGGTCTTCGAGGAGGTCGTGAACAAGGACACCACGCATCCTGCCAAGTGGCAGCGGACCATGCGGGTGCCGATCCGGTTCAACCGGCTGATCCTGTTTTCACCGTGGCTGTTCCACACGGCCGCACCGGGTTTCGGGACCGACCTTGAAAGCGGACGCCTTGCGATGCTGCTGTTCTTCGACCGGGCAGGGCCGCTGCCGACCTGATCGACTAGCCGAGCCGGTCGTGAACCTCTGCCTCGATGCCGTCGATCAACGACGGGTCGGCGGTCAGTCTCCCGCGTTCCTCTTCCAGTATCGCCAGAAACAGATCGCGTTTGAAGGCGATGCAGGCCGCGTGTTCCATCGGTTCTTCCAGCGTCGAGCAGACCAGATCCACCATCCGCTCGGCCCCGTGCAAACGGCCCCAGAGGTAGTCGTTCTCGCGGTAGGTGCGGCTGAAGAACGCCCCGAAATTGTAGAACTCCGTCCCGCGCAAAGTGGCCGCCGTCCCGCCGTCGCGGATAGAGGTCGCGTCCTCCGGACTGATCCGGTCGACTTTCACCGGATCGAACTCGGTCAGCCCATTCGCGCCGAGCAGGGGCAGGGTGGCGACGTCGTAAAACGGAAAGCCGAGATAGGTCAGCAGCATTTTTCGGCGCAAATTTTGCGGCATTTCCGTGAGCGCTGCAGAAAGCATCTCTTCTGCCCGCTCGTCCAGTTCGGGCAGCAGGTGTCGCTGAGCCAGATGGTCGAGCACAGCGCCCGGGTCGTCCATCACGTTCGCAGCGATTTCCGCGAAATCTGTGCCCAGATGCGCCGTCGCATCGCGGTCGAAGTATAGCGACAGGATATCGTAAATAGCCGCTCGCGCCCGATCCGTTGCAGCATCGTCGATCTCGGGATCCGCTTCCCATTCGCGCGACGCTCTTCGCGCAAGCAATCTCAGCCGGCGAATACGAAACCCCAGATCGTGCGCCCGGAAAAATGCAATCGCAGCCTCGTTGGCGCCGCCGTTATCGTCGCCCAGATTGTCGAGTCCGCGCGCCTCGAGCTCGCTCCGCAGACGCGCTGCAATCGGTTGGGCATCCGGCATCGTCAGCGATGGAGCGCACGAAAGCACGAGGTCTGCGAGGCGTTCGACGATCCCGGTGAACTTTATTTGCGCGTAGGGGTGATAGGCAAAACCTGCGCCTTCTGCCGCCGCTTGCTGTGCCCGGGCACGCCAGCTCTTGAGGCGCTTGAGCGTCGGCCGATTAAGGAAGAGCGTCCGACCGAACAGTTTCTCGACCGCGATTTCGACCGCAGGCCGCATCCCTGCAACGATATCCCGCGCGCCGCAATGCCTCTCGCGACTGTTTCTCCAGCTCTTCCAGATTGTCGCGGATCGGCTGCTCCCGAGGGATGGTCGACAGGGATCCGAAGATGGCCGAGAAGAACCCGACGGACGTCTTGGCGCTTTCGATATTCGCGCTGAAGGCTTCTGGGCGCGGGTCGATATACACGAAGCGCCGGTCGACCTCCCGGTGGGCAGGGCCGCCCCGTCAATGCCTTCGTTGCACCTGCAAACGGCGCATTTACCAGCACCGACCCATCGATCAGATCGACATCGTCCACGGTATCCGCGGTCCACATGCACCGGCATGACACGCTGGAGAAATGCGTTCCTGCCTTGCCATCCCCACGTGGTTTCCCGCGCAAGAGTATCGATTTCTTCGACACGTAAGCGGCGGAAATGCGCCCGGAAAGCTTGATGTCGCCCGCGCCGCCAATGTCAGCTCGAAGTGGTCGGCCAGGGCAATCCTGCCTCATGCGGGACCCGCGCGGTGAACGACACCGGCATGCGGTGTTCGCTTTCATTGACGAGCGGCGGGCTGTTGAGCCTGAGCATTTCGACACGGCCGCGAAAATCTGTAGTGGTCACGAACAGATCGATCGGATGGCCCGGCGGCAAGAGCGGCGGCCCAGCCTCGCTGCCGGCTACCGCCTGCAGGGCCGTATGCAACAGGCGCGACATGCCGATACCGGAGAAGGGTGGCTGAAACCATCGCCCACGGATCAAGCGCGAAACCTTCGTCCGAACCTCTTCCCGCGTTTCGGGTGCAACGCTTTCGCTCACCGCATTGCCTGGTCGGCGCAGGACATATTCTGCCAATGGCTGCGCCCAGATCTTCGCGTAGCGCCACATGGGCCGCGCGTCCTTGTCGGTCAGCTTATCGATATCCGCGTTCTGCAACCAAAGGTCGGTCAGCGGTTCCAGGGATCGACCGGAATGGATTGCTTCGGCAAGAAAGACGGCGTTGATCCCGCCCGCGCTCGCACCTGTCAGAATGTCGGGAAGGACACGCAGCAGCAAATTGCCTTCGTCTCGCAAATGCGCTGAGCAGGCGGCCATAGACTTCTTCCGTTCCGCCTGCGCGGTCTCGCCGTCGTGAAACGCCCGGCTGGCCCGCGCGAGCTTCCAGATCTCCTTGGTGACGCCGTGCATATATACGGCGAGGCTGACCCCTCCGTAGCAAACAAGCGCAATTCTGAGCTCCTTCTGGCGCATCGGGCCCTTGTGCAGGGGATAGCACGTCAACGCAATTGCGTTCCTGCAATGTTCTGTTTACGAACCTGCGCCATGGCGAAGCCGAAGAAACGATATATCTGTCAGGCCTGCGGGTCTGTTTCCCCGCGTTGGCAGGGCCAGTGCCCTGATTGCGCGGAATGGAACACGCTGGTCGAAGATGCTCCGGCCACCGTCTTCTCGCAAAAGCACGACCTGTCCAGTGGCGGCAGGGCCGTATCCTTCGTGCCGCTGGACAAACCCGGCGAGATGCCCGTCCGGCAACCTACCGGCCTCGCTGAATTCGACCGTGCGCTGGGCGGCGGGCTGGTACCCGGAAGTGCAATCCTGATGGGCGGTGATCCCGGAATCGGTAAATCGACGCTGCTGCTTCAGACGGCCGCAGCTGTGGCGAAGGATGGTGGCCATGCGGTCTATGTCAGCGGGGAAGAGGCGGCCGGGCAGGTGCGGCTGCGGGCTGCACGCCTTGGCCTGGCCGACGCACCGGTCAGCCTCGCCGCAGCGACATCGGTGCGGGATATCCTGACAACACTGGGCCGTATGGAGGCGCCCAAGCTGCTGGTTATCGATTCCATCCAGACGATGCATTCCGACACCATCGAAGGTGCTCCCGGAACGGTCAGCCAGGTGCGCGGCTGTGCGTTCGAACTGATCCGTTATGCGAAAGAAAACGGCGTCGCGCTGTTCCTCGTCGGCCATGTGACCAAAGATGGCTCTATCGCCGGTCCGCGCGTGCTGGAACACATGGTCGATGTGGTCATGAGTTTCGAAGGGGAACGCAGCCATCAGTACCGCATCCTGCGGGCTCTCAAGAACCGGTTCGGCGCCGTCGACGAAATCGGCGTTTTTGCAATGGCCGGGGCCGGGCTCGAAGAAGTTTCCAACCCTTCCATGCTGTTCCTGTCGGGCCGCGACGAGCCGCTTGCCGGCAGTTCGGTTTTTCCTGCGCTGGAGGGAACACGGCCGGTTCTTGTTGAAGTCCAGGCGCTGATCGTTCGCCTGCAATCAGGTGCGACGCCGCGACGCGCAGTGGTCGGCTGGGATAGCGGGAGGCTTGCCATGCTGCTGGCAGTCCTCGAATCGCGGTGCGGGCTGAATTTCAGCTCCGCTGAAGTCTATCTCAACATCGCCGGGGGATATCGTCTGTCCGATCCGGCAGCCGATCTGGCCATTGCCGCTGCCTTGATGAGCGCACTGGCCGACAAACCTTTGCCCGACCGATCAGCCTTCTTTGGCGAGGTATCTTTGGGCGGAGAAATCAGGCCGGTAGCGCATGCCGGATTGAGGATGCGGGAATTGGCGAAACTGGGATTCGATGTCGCATTCGGCCCTCACGGGATCGACGATGTCCCCAAGGGTCTGCAAATACGATGGCCTGCGCCAGCTCGCCAATCTCGTTGACCGCATCATGGGTAGCCAATAATAGCCGTCGCGAAATGACGGGTTTCGATATCATTGTGATCGTGATTGTCGGTGTTGCGGCAATCGGTGGATTTATGCGCGGGCTGGTTCAGGAAGTCCTGTCGCTGGCAATGTGGTTCCTTGCCGCTTTCTCGATCCATTTCCTCCATTTTCCCGTGTACCAGTTTCTTACAGGGCTACATCCGCTCCGGGCACGCTTTCCGCCATCTTCGCCTTCGCCCTGCTGCTGCTGATACCGTATGCGGGCATGAAGGTGATTGTCGGCCTTACGGCTTCCGCTGATGGCGGTTCTGAATTGAAACCGTTCGACCGCGTTCTGGGCTTCGGTGTCGGGCTGGTGAAGGGGGCAATTATTGCCGTCTTCGGCTTCTGCCTCATCGCATTCACCTTCGACGAATCGTGGAGCATTACGGGCCGCCCGGCATGGGTTGCGACTGCGCGGACCTATCCGGCCATTAACGCCACTACCAATCAACTCGTGCCGCTGATTGCGGCAAGGCGGGCAAATCTGAATGCTGCCGAAGAGGCCGCTGCCGAAGGCGGGGAATGACCGCGCACGTTACGGGCCGGCTTTACACTCCGGAAATGCTGGCCCTCGCGATGGCGCTTGGGGATACGCCGCCAAAGCCAGACTTGGCTCTGCACGGCTTTGCACGCTCGAGCACCTGTGGTGGCACCCTGGCGATCGACGTTTCGTTAAGCGACGGGCGCGTCGTCGATCTCGGAATGCTCGTGCAAGCGTGTGCCGTCGGTCAGGCCAGCGCCGCCGTTTTTGCCAAGTGGGCCGTGGGTCGGTCTTTATCCGAAGTGTCGATAGCCGATAGCGCTGTGCAGAGCTGGCTAGAAGGCGAGGGACCGCTGCCCTCATCGCCCGATCTGGCGGTCATACACAAGTGTACAGGACTTTCCGGGCAGGCATGGCGCTGTCGGCTTGCCGTGGAGAGCCTTTGCCGATGCGCTTTGCAAGGCCGGTGGTTGAGGCTAGGCCTGCTTGGTGACGCGCCGAGGGGAGGAAGTGCCACGCAATGAGTGAAGCAGCATCTGCAGCGGCCGAGGGGTTCGAAGCCCGCGAGCCTAGCGATAACGAAATTCGTCTCGTCATTGCCGCCAGCTCGGCAGGTACCGTGTTCGAATGGTACGATTTCTTCATCTACGGGACGCTCGCCTATATCCTGAAAGACGCGTTCTACGACGTCGACAACGAAACGCTGGGTCTCCTCCTTGTGTGGTCGACCTTTGCAGTCGGCTTCGCGTTCCGTCCGATCGGCGCAATCCTGTTCGGTTTTCTGGGCGACCGGCTTGGGCGCAAATACACTTTTCTGGTCACTGTGACATTGATGGGCATCGCGACTGCAGGCGTGGGTTTGATACCCACGGTAGCGACCATCGGAATTGCCGCGCCAATCATCGTGATCCTACTCAGGATCTTGCAGGGTCTGGCGCTTGGCGGCGAGTATGGCGGCGCGGCAATTTATGTCGCGGAGCATGCGAAGCCGGAGAAACGCGGTTTCTACACCAGCTTCATCCAGGCCAGCGTTGTCGGCGGCTTCGTTCTGTCGATCATCGTCGTTCTCGCCTGCCGTTTCCTGATCCCCGAGGATGATTTTGTCGCATGGGGCTGGCGCGTGCCGTTCCTGCTTTCGATTCTGCTGCTGGTGATCTCGCTGTGGATGCGCCTGAAACTGTCCGAAAGCCCGGTCTTTCAGGCGATGAAAGCGGAAGGCAAAATTGCCGGCAATCCGTTCGTCGAAAGCTTCACATACCCCGGCAACAAGAAGCGCATTTTTGTCGCGCTGTTCGGTGTGACAGGCGTGCTGACGACGATCTGGTATACCGCGTTTTTCTCCGGGATGAGCTTCCTGCGGGGCCCGATGCATGTGGCCGACCTGACGGTCGAATTGCTTTTGCTGATCTCCGGTCTGATCGCCATGTCCTTCTACCTCGTCGTGGGGAAATGGTCGGACAGGGTGGGGCGCAAGAAGCCCATCATCATCGGTGCGCTTCTTTCGCTGGTTCTCTTGTTTCCCGCTTTCTGGGCATTGGGAAGCCTTGCCAATCCCGGCCTGGCCGAAGCATCCGAGCGAACGCCGATCGTGGTGAGCGGGCAGGACTGCACGACCGATCCCTTCGCCGAACTGCTCGATCGCGAGCAGACACCGTGCGGAAAGGTGCTCGAAACGCTGACAGCATCCGGCGTCACCTACGACGTGGAGCCGGCAAGCGAGCTCGGTCTGTCGGCGGGTGGGCAGAACATCGCAATCGCGCCCGAATGGCTGGACAGCGGAAGCGTGCGCACCGAGGGCATCCGCGCCGCGCTTGGGGACTTCGGCTTCGACTTTTCCAAGCAGCAACCCGACGCGGTCCGCCTGCATCGGCATAGTTGGCGTCTGCTACTCGTTCTGGGGCTGCTGTCCGCTCTGACCTACGGTTCGGTCGCTGCACTGCTGGCCGAGATGTTTCCACCCAGCATTCGCTATTCCTCCATGTCGATTCCCTACCACATCGGGGCAGGCTATCTGGGCGGTTTCCTGCCTCTGATTGCCGGGATCATCGTGGCGCGAACCGGCGATCTTTATGCCGGTCTGTGGTACACATGGGTCGTCGTCGCCTTCGGGGTCGTCGTCGCATGGTGGGGACTGCCAGATGGTCCTCCGACCGATTTCGAAGAAGCGCCTACGGATTGACGTGACGACCAACGATGCCCCCGCCGTCCCAATGCCGTCCATCCGCCTCGATATCGATCGCGGCGCGCTGGCCGAAAACTGGCGCATGCTCGACAAGCTGTCCGGCAGCGCCCGCGCTGGCGCCGCGGTAAAGGCCGACTGTTACGGACTGGGCGTCGATGCCTGTTTGCCGGCACTTGCGGAGGCTGGAGCACGCGATTTCTTCGTCGCGCATTGGAGCGAAGTTCCGGACGTCCTGAAGCATGTCGGCGGAGAACAGCTTGCTGTACTTCACGGTGCGAACACAGCGGAGGAAGCCCGCTACGCTCTGGCAACCGGCGTCCGTCCCGTAATCAATTCCCTGCATCAGGCAGCCATCTGGAAAGAAGCTGGCGGAGGCCAGTGCCACTTGATGGTCGATACCGGTATTCACAGGCTCGGTATCTTGCCCGAGCAGGTATCGGATCCGGCAATCCAGTCGCTCGATATCGGCGTGCTGATGTCCCATCTGTCTTCAGCGGACGAGGACTGCGAGACAAACGCCCGGCAGCATGGCGCTTTTCCAGTCGCTCAAGCAAGCCACCAGCGCGGTAGAACTCAGCATCGCCAACAGCGCAGGCCTAGGGCTGGGCGAAGATTTTGCCTTCGACCTCACTCGTCCGGGGCTGGCACTTTATGGCGGGATTCCACGAGCGGAGCTTGCAGGCGTGATCCGTCAGGTCGCTTACCCACGCGCCTCGATTATTCAGGTCCACCGTCTGGAGCCGGGCGACACGGTCGGCTACAATCGCGAATTCACAGCGTCCGCAGCCGATGCGGGTCGGTACCGTTTCACTGGGCTATGCCGACGGGTTCCTGCGCTGCTGGGGGCAGGGCGGATGGCTGGAACATGACGGTTCACGCCTGCCATTGCTGGGCAAGGTTTCGATGGACATGGTTATCGTGGATCTCGGCGAACGCGCCCGCTTCGCGGCTCGGCGACTGGCTTGATGTGCCCTACGATCTGCCTGAGGCCTCGAAAATCAGCGGTCTCTCGCAATACGAATTGTTGACGGTTCTGGGCCAACGGATGCGGCGTTAGGCAGGCGGATTTCGCTGCAACGCAACCCGCCGTTTTGCAGTGCGCTCATTGCAGTGCAGCACACGGCGGTGCTACATGGAAACCAACACATCACATGCAGCGCGGGACATTCGATTTTATGGCAGGCAAGGAAACGGCTCCCGGAGAGCCGATCATCATCAAGAAATATGCCAATCGGCGGCTCTACAACACGCAGAGCTCAAGCTACATCACACTCGAAGATCTGGCGAAGATGACGCGTGACGGCGTCGATTTCGAGGTGAAGGACGCGAAGACGGGCGATGACATCACCCGTTCGATCCTGACCCAGATCATCATGGAAGCAGAAAGCGGGCGGCGCGCCCATGCTGCCGATCAGCTTCCTGCGCCAGATCATCGGCATGTACGGCAATTCGATGCAGTCCGTGATGCCGACCTACCTCGAAACGGCGATGCAGAACTTCCGCGAGAATCAGGCCAAGTGGCAGGAAGCGTGCAAAGAACACCGCTGGCGGGCAGCCTTCTTGCGAAAATGCACGAAACCAACATGGCCATGATGCGCGCTGCGACCGAAGTTTTCATTCCGGGTACCGGCCAGAGAGCCGACAAGAGCGGCTGCGCCTGCCGAGACCGGTTCGCCGGACGAACTGTCCGACTTGCGCGACCAGATGGCCGCCATGCAGAAGAAACTGGACGAGCTGGGGAAGTAACCCTCCGGCATCCGTCGCAAGCATTCACAGAATTACGGATCACAATTCCATGTCCAATATCCGCCACGCCCTTTCCGTAAAGCGGGAAGACGATTTTGCCGCCTGGTATCAGGCAGTCATCTCCGAAGCCGAAATGGCCGAGGAATCGGGTGTGCGGGGATGCATGGTCATCCGGCCGTGGGGTTACGGCATCTGGGAGCGGATCCAGCGTTTGCTGGATGACCGGATCAAGCTGACGGGCCACGACAATGCCTATTTTCCGATATTCATCCCGCTTTCCAATTTCGAGCGCGAGGCGGAGCATGTCGAAGGCTTCGCCAAGGAGATGGCGGTTGTGACCCATCACCGGCTGATTTCCGACGGGGAGGGCGGGCTGATGCCCGATCCGGAAGCCAAGCTGGAGGAGCCGCTGGTCGTGCGGCCGACGTCCGAAACCATCATCGGCGATGCAATGGCGCGCTGGGTGCAAAGCTGGCGTGATCTTCCGCTGCAAGCTCAACCAGTGGGCCAACGTCGTGCGCTGGGAAATGCGGACGCGGATGTTCCTGCGCACGAGCGAATTCCTCTGGCAGGAAGGCCACACCGCCCATGCCGACGAGGCCGAGGCCAAGGACCATACCCTGCACCATGCTCGAGGTGTATCGTGCCTGCGCCGAGGAAGATCTGGCGCTGCCGGTAATCGCGGGCGAAAAGCCGGAGAACGAGCGTTTTCCCGGCGCCGTCGAGACATGGTCGATCGAGGCGATGATGCAGGATGGCAAGGCGTTGCAGGCCGGCACCAGCCATTATCTCGGCACGAACTTTCCCAAGGCTGCCAACATCAAATACCAGGATCGCGAAGGCGGCGAGCAGCTGTGCCACACCACCAGCTGGGGCGTCTCCACCCGCATGATCGGCGGGGTCATCATGACCCATGGCGATGATGATGGCCTGCGCGTACCACCGCGCATTGCGCCGCATCAGGTCGTGATCCTGCCCATGCTGCGCGACAAGCCCGAGGATCAGGCTCTGATCGATTATTGCGAGGAGTTGCGCGCAAAACTGGTCGCCGAATACGCCCTTGGCGAGCCCGTCCGCGTCCTGCTCGATACAAAGCCCGGCAAGGCCGCAGCCAAGCGCTGGGACTGGGTTCGCAAGGGCGCTCCGGTGATTATCGAAGTCGGCGGACGCGACATGGACAACGGCGTCGTCAGCCTGCTGCGCCGCGATGATCTCTGGAACAACGAAACCGGAAAACCGAATTTCCAGACGCCGTCGCGCGAAGAAACGGCGAGTGGAATGGCGGCCATGCTGGAGGATATCCAGCAGACCTTATTTTCCCAGGCCGAGGATCGCCGTAACGCCAATATCCGGCGGGACATCTCGACCCTCGATGGTCTTGCGCGACTTCTATTCGGCGGATGCGAAATTCCCGGGCTGGGTGGAAGTCCAATGGGCGAAACCGACGGGCGCTGCGCTCGACAAGGTGGTCGAGCAGCTGAAGGAACTGAAACTGACCGTTCGCAATGTGCCGATGGACGCAGCGCCGGTGGACGGCTCTTGCATCTTCACCGGCGAACCGGCGGTTGAACGCATTTACGTCGCAAAGGCGTATTGACCGGAGGCAACGTACCCGAACAGTCTGAAACGGCGGTCATGCAGAAAATCATGACCGCCGCACTGGCTTCCGCTCTCCTTGCCACGCCGCTGGCGGCACAGGACAATCCAGCAGACGACGTCTCGGCAGAGCGGCTGAAGGCCGACGTCGAGAAACTCGTCAGCTTCGGAACGCGGCACACGCTTTCTTCGCAGACCGATCCAGAGCGCGGTATCGGTGCGGCCGTCGATTGGGGGCTCGCTGAGTTTGGGCGGATCTCGGCCAATTGCGGCAATTGTCTGGAAATCGTCGCTCCCGAACAGCATGATGTCCGGTCGCCGGATCGAAACTCCCACCCGCATCCGCAACGCCGTCGCCATCCAGCGCGGCAGCGAGCGTCCGAACGAGGTCGTAATCGTCCAGGGCCATATCGACAGCCGCGGTACCGATCCGCTCGACTGGGAAGTCGATGCACCGGGCGCCAACGACGATGGCAGCGGGACCGCCCTGACCATCGAGGCGGCACGGGTTCTTTCGCAAAACACCTATCCCGCCACGATCATTTATGCGCTGCTCTCGGGCGAAGAGCAGGGCCTCTATGGCGGGCGCGTGCTGGCCGATTGGGTGGAGGCGCAGGGCTACACAGTCAAGGCCGTTCTCAACAACGACGTGGTCGGCAACAGCTGCGGCAGCGACGGCTACTGCGATGCGGAACACGTCCGCGTTTTCTCCGAAGGACCGCGTGCCGACCTTACCGACGCCCTGCGCGCCAACCAGCGCCGTGAAGGCGGCGAGAATGACAGCCCGGGCCGCAATCTCTCGCGCTGGCTCGATGTGCTGGCAGACAAGGATGCTGGCGAAGGCGCGGGCGGCCTCGATGTTCGCCAGATCTGGCGCGTCGACCGGATGGGGCGGGGCGGGGACCAGATCCCGTTTCTCGAAAAAGGCTATCCGGCAGTTCGCATCACGGTTGCGGTAGAGGATTACGAACACCAGCATCAGGATCTTCGGGTCGAAGACGGCGTGACCTATGGCGACACGGTCGACGAGATGGATTTCGACTATCTTGCAAAAGTGACGCAGCTCAATGTGCGTGCGCTCGATCGCCTCGCCCAAAGCCCCATGCCGCCAGCCCCCACTGCAGAAGCTGTGGTGCGGACCGATACGCTGGTGCAATGGGCGCCCGTTCCAGGTGCAGGACATTATCATGTCTATCAGCGCCGGACGGACGAACCCTACTGGAACGCCGCGCCGACCGAGGTCGACATTGTGCAGGCCGCAGCGAATTCCAGCGTGCCGGAGGGCGAAGGTATGCTCTCTGCGGTGGTCGATGTGCGCGGCGACGACTGGTTCTTCGGCGTCAACGCCTGCACCGATACTGGCTATTGCAGTCCCATCGCCAGCGCCGTCCCCGCAGGAGCTTTTGCGCCTGTTCCGCAACCAGAGGATGACAGCGAGTAACTGCATCCCCATATTGCGGGGCACATGACAAGAAAACAGAACAACAAGCGGTCGGCCCACAACAAGCCTGGCCTGCCATCCCCCGCACAAATCATCGAATTCATCCAGTCGAGCGAGACACCCGCCGGCAAGCGCGAAATCGCCAAGGCGTTCGGGCTGAAAGGGCCAGGAAAAAATCGCCCTCAAGAAACGTCTGAAAGACATGGCCGAGGAAGGTCTGATCGACGGACGCAAGACAGCCTATCACCGCATGGGAGGCGTCCCGAAGGTTACCGTCCTGCGCATCGTCGAAGTCGACGACGGCGAATTATGGGCGGAGCCGGACAATTGGTCACCCGATGCTGAGAACAAGCCGCCCAAATTGTTGGTGGTCGAGGCAAAACGGGGCCGCGGCGGAAAACACAAGGGCATGCCCGCCCTGCGCACCGGTGATCGTATCCTGTCCCGCACTGAAGAAACCGGCGACGGATGGCGCGCCTTTCCGATGAAGAAACTGCCTGCCCGGACCGAGGGCATGATGGGCGTCATCGAAGTCGACAAGGCCGGAAAGGCCTGGCTTGCACCGGTAGACAAGAAAGTGCGCAACAGCTCGCCCGTTTCCGATCTGAACGGGGCCGAAGACGGCCAGCTCGTGTTCGCCGAACCGGCAGGCCGAAGCCACCGCGCAGGGGTGAAGGTAACGGAAGTCGTGGGCGATCCACTGGCCCCCAAAGCCTTCAGCCTGATTGCCATCGCCAAGCACGGCATTCCCAATGTCTTCGCCGAAGAAACAATCGAGGAAGCCGAGCGCGCCGCGAAGCTGCCGCTCCACAACGACAGCCGCGAAGACCTGCGGGACGTCCCCATTCTCGCGATCGATCCCGCCGATGCGCGAGACCATGATGACGCGATCTGGGCAGAGCCCGATCCAGACGGCAAAGGCGGCTTCCGCGCAATCGTCGCGATTGCCGATGTATCCTACTACGTGCGTCCGGGCGGAGCCTTAGACAAGGAAGCCCGCAACCGCGGCAATTCCGTGTACTTCCCCGACCGCGTCGTGCCGATGCTCCCCGAAATTCTCAGCGCCGATGTGTGCTCGCTAAAGCAGGGCGAAGACCGCGCCGCGATGGCCTGTCACCTGAGGATCGATGCGGATGGCAAGGTCACATCGCACAGGTTCACGCGTGCCATCGTCCGGCTCACCCACAACATCGCATATGAAGACGCCCAGAAATCCATCGACGACGGCACCGCTGGCGAAGAACTGAAGAACCTGTGGGCCGCCTGGAAGCTGCTCGCGGAGGCCCGGGCGAAACGCGACCCTCTCGATCTCGACCTGCCGGAACGCCGCGTCGTCCTCGACGAAAAAGGCCGAAATCGCCGAAATTGCCATTCGCGAACGGCTGGATGCCCACCGCGTGGTCGAAGATTTCATGATCGCAGCCAATGTCGCAGCGGCCAGAGCACTGGAGGCCAAGACTGCCCCGACCGTCTATCGCGTGCACGAACAGCCAAGCCGAGAGAAGATCATCGCCTTGCGCGATTACCTTGCGACGCAGGACAAGACGCTGGCGATGGGCCAGGTGATCACGCCTTCCATCTTCAACCGCTTCCTGAAAGACGTCGCCGACCCCGGTGAGAAGGCTCTGCTCATGGAAGCCGTCCTCCGTAGCCAGACGCAGGCTTACTACGGGCCGGACAATGCGGGGCATTTCGGTCTGGCGCTTGGAAGCTATGCGCACTTCACCTCGCCCATCCGCCGTTATGCCGATCTGCTGGTGCACCGCGCCCTGGTCGATGCCTACAAGCTGGAGCAGCCAAAGCCCAAGAACGGCTTGCCGGAGCATTCGGGGCTGGCCGACCGGGACCGGGACAATCTTGGCCAGATTACCGATGCAATCAGCAAGACCGAACGCCGCGCGATGGAAGCCGAACGCGACACCGTCGACCGCTATGTTGCAGCATGGCTTTCCGAACGCGTCGGTGAAACCTTCGAAACGCGCATCACCGGCGTTCAGGGGTTTGGCTTCTTCGCCACCATTCTGGGTCTCGGCGGGGACGGATTGGTGCCGGTATCGACGCTGGGACGCGAATATTTCCGTCATGACGAAGCGGCGCAGGCCCTTATCGGAGAGAGCAGCGGCACACGCTACGAAGTCGGCCAGCGGCTGGAGCTTAAACTGGGCGAAGCAAACGCTCTGACCGGTGCGCTGAAATTCGAGATACCCGATGGCGAAGGCGGTTCAGTCGAACCGCGCGGCAACCGCCCTAAAATCCACCGCAAGAGCGGCCCGCAGAATGCCCGTGGCGGGCCAAATGCGAAGGGCGGAGCCAAGAGCAAGGGCAAGCACATGACAGGCAAGCGCGGGCGCCCCGGGAACATCCGGCATCAGGGCAAGAAGAAGTAGCGGAACGCTGCGGCGGGGCTGTCCATTGTATGGGGTAAAGGAGAACCCCCAATGCTTACCCCCGGCCAGAAAGTGCCAACCCTCGACCTGCCACTGACAATCGACGCCCGCTTCGAGCTGTCGAAGCAATCACCCGAAGCATTCACAATGCTGGTTTTCTATCGCGGCAAACACTGCCCGATGTGCAAGGGTCAGTTGGAGGAAATCGGCGGGCGTCTGAGCGATTTTACCGAGCGCGGCATCAACGTCTTCGCCGTTTCGATGGATAACGAAGAGCGGGCGATGGTGGCACATAATGACTGGAACACGCACGATCTTCCGCTCGCCTGGAATCTCAGCGAGGAAAAGGCCCGAGAATTCGGTCTTTTCATCAGCGAAAAGCGCCCCGATAGCGAAGAGCCGGACCGATTTTCGGAACCGGGCCTGTTTCTGGTGAAGCCGGACGGCGAACTCTATTTTCAAGTCGTCCAGAATGCGCCCTTCACGCGGCCGCCTCTGGACGATCTGCTGCAGGGCATCGATTACGTGCTGAAGAGCGATTACCCGACCCGCGGTACGCTGACCTGATCAGCCATCCCCGGTGTGTTCCGACGAGGCTAGCCGGACAGCCGGTCGATGTCTTCCTTGGTTATACCGCCCGGCAAAATGTAGAGCGGGCAGGGCAGCTTGCCCGCATTGGCAGAAAAATGCGCGACGAGGGGTCCGGGAGAACCCTCGTCCGCACTGCCAAGGACAAGAGCGGCCACTTCCGGGTGTTCGGATAGATATTCGCGGATCACGGCCTGGCCCTCGCCGACCTTCACCGCGATTGTCGGCATCCTTCCGTCATCATCCATCAACGCGCCTGCTGCGCTGTTCGCGATGGCCTCTGCACGGTCGCGTGCTTCCTGTTCGATCGTAGCCTGAACCCCGCCGAACGCATTGAAGTTCTGCGGCTGGACGAGCGCAAGAATATGAACCGACCCGCCTGTTGCCGCAGCGCGGTTCGCGGCGAAGCGCAATGCCTTGCGAGCCTCGTCAGTCTCATCGATAATTGTCAGGTAAACCCGCATGAACACCCCTCTTCAATCGGGCGATTGTCGGCTGAAAACGTATGCATGGCAAGACTGGGGGAGGGACAACACCCCAAGATGCTTGCCGGGTGGCGGAAATCTCGCCTAAGCGTTGGGGTGAAACGATAGAAGCGCTGCGAAGGACACCGTCCGCATTATGCCCACGCCGATCAAGATGCCCGCCCTGTCTCCGACGATGGAAGAGGGGACCCTCGCCAAATGGCTGGTGAAGCCCGGCGACAGCATCTCTGCAGGCGATATCATGGCCGAAATCGAAACCGATAAGGCGACGATGGAATTCGAAGCCGTGGACGAGGGCACGATCGCATCCATCGAAGTCGAAGAAGGGTCGGAAAACGTCGCGGTCGGCACGGTTATCGCCATGCTCGCCGAGGAAGGCGAAGATCTGGAAGAGGCAGCGAAGGCAGCACCCTCCAGCGACAGCGCACCGACGCCGGCACCTGCATCCGAGCCGGCGGCAGCGCCGACTCTGCCCTGCCTCCTGCTCCCACACCGGCCTCGGCACCGGCACCGACCGCTAGCTCCGGGGATCGCGTCATCGCATCACCCCTGGCGAAGCGGATTGCCGAACAGAATGGCGTCGATCTCTCGGCGGTCAAGGGCTCGGGCCCCGGCGGGCGGATCGTGAAAGCCGATGTCGAATCCGCTCGCGCAGGGGAGGGCGCACCTACGCAAACCATGTCGATGGACGCGCCCGCCACACCGGCAAAGACGCCCGGCGGAAAGCGAATTCGGCGCTCCTTACGAAGAGCAGAAGCTGAACAATGTTCGCAAGGTCATCGCCCGCCGCCTGACAGAAGCCAAGCAGACTGTGCCGCATATCTATCTGACGGTCGATGTGCGCTTGGATGCGCTGCTGAAGCTGCGCAAAGAGCTGAATGCATCGCTGGAAGCGGACGGTATCAAGCTGAGCGTGAACGACCTCGTCATCAAGGCGCTCGCCCGCGCTTTGGCCCGCGTGCCCTCATGCAATGTCAGCTTCCAGGGCGACACGCTGCATCAATACACGCGGCAGGATATTTCGGTCGCCGTTGCTGCACCAAGCGGACTGATCACGCCGATCATCGTCGATGCCGGACGCAAGGGCCTCGCCCAGATCAGCACCGAGATGAAAGAACTGGCTGGCAAGGCGCGCGACGGCAAGCTGCAGCCGCATGAATACCAAGGCGGCACAGCCAGCCTCAGCAATCTCGGCATGTTCGGGACGAAGCAGTTCGACGCTGTGATTAATCCGCCGCAGGGCATGATCCTGGCGGTGGGTGCCGGTGAACAACGTCCGCATGTCATCGACGGTGCCTTGGGCATCGCCACCGTCATGAGCGTTACGGGCAGTTTCGATCACCGTGCCATCGATGGTGCGGACGGCGCGCAACTGATGGAAGCATTCCAGCAGCTCTGCGAGAATCCGATGGGTCTGGTGGTTTGATAATGCGGGCGCCCGCACTTCTTCTGATGCTGTGTGTGGCGCTTGCTGGCTGCTCCAAACCCATTCGCGAGACCGACGAGACAGACCCCGGCAAGGCGGTCGTCAAGCCGGTCGATCGCACGACAACCACGCGCGAAAGGCCTGTCCGCATCGGCTTCGACGGTCCGCGCTTCGATGCGTGTGCCAGTTTTGCGACCGTGACGAATATTGGCGCGGGCGAAGATGCCCGCCTTACCGTTAGAAATGCGCCAGCTGGCAGCGCAGAAGAAATCGACGCGCTTCCGAAAGGTGCAGGCGTTGCCATGTGCCAACGCGTCGGCGGTTGGGTGGGTATCGTGTACGCACCAGATGGCGGTGAAACGAGTGCCTGCGGTACCGGATCGCCAGTCGCCACGGTGCGCGATTACGACGGTCCCTGTCGCTCAGGCTGGGTCCGTGACGATTATCTCAAACTCATAGCAGGCTGATCATGCTCGACCGCCAACCACTCATCCGCGTCACGGCCATGCCTGCCGATACCAATCCGTATGGAGGCGTTTTTGGCGGCTGGCTGATGGCGCAAATGGCGCTGGGCGCAGGCGCGCTGGCGAGCCGTGAAGGGCAGGGAAAGGCCGTGGTCGTTCAGGCGACCGACTTCGCATTTCCGGGTGCAATGGCTGTGGGCGACGAGCTGTCGGTCTTTTGCGACATCCAGAGGCTGGGCCGCACATCGATAACAATCACGGCGCAGGCCATCGCTCGCGAGCGCAATTCCGAATGTCACCACGCAGGTTGCCAGCGGAACCTTCAAGTTCGTTCTCCTCGACGATAACGACAAGCCGCGCCCGGTCCGTGCGGTGGGTGAGGCTGCGCAAACAATCCCGACGGGCAATGATGCGTAACCGATCGATCCCGAAGGCTGCAGCGCAAAGCGGCCTCGCGGGAACCAAGAGCTCCACGAACGAAACTTCTCCAAAGGCAGTCCACCATGTCCCAGCAATATGACCTGATCGTCCTCGGCTCCGGCCCCGGAGGTTATGTCGCCGCAATTCGCGCCGCCCAGCTGGGTCTCAAGACGGCTATTGTGGAGCGTGAACTGCTGGGCGGCATCTGCCTCAACTGGGGGTGTATCCCGACGAAAGCCTTGCTGCGCTCTGCCGAAGTGTTTCACCAAATGCAGAATGCCAAAGATTACGGGCTGAGCGTCGCCGGCAAGATCGAAGCGGACCTGGATGCCGTTGTGAAACGCAGCCGCGGCGTCGCTAAGCAGCTCAACCAGGGCGTCACGCACCTGATGAAAAAAAACAAGATCACGGTCCACATGGGTGAGGGGAGGCTGACCGGACCTACCTCGCTGACCGTAAAGGGCGAGAAGGGCGAGGAACACCTCAGCGCGAAGCACATCATAGTTGCGACCGGAGCACGGGCACGCGACTTGCCGTTCGCGCCTGCGGACGGAAAGCGCATCTGGACATACCGGACAGCGATGACTCCGCCCGAGATGCCCAAGAAGCTTCTTGTCATCGGCTCCGGTGCCATCGGAATCGAGTTCGCAAGCTTTTACAACGACATGGGCGCGGATGTTACCGTAGTTGAAATGCTCGACCGGATCGTCCCTGTAGAAGACGAGGAAGTCTCTGCCTTCCTGCACAAGTCACTGACAAAGCAGGGAATGAAGATCATGACCGGCGCCGGGGTCGAAGACCTGCAGGCGGACGCAAGCGGCGTGAAAGCCAAGATCAAGGATGCCAAGGGCAAGGTCGAAGCACAGGACTTCACGCACGCTATCGTGGCCATCGGAATTCAGCCCAATACGTCCGATATCGGATTGGAAAAGCTGGCAGAAATGGATCGCGGCTTCATCCAGATCGACGATTACGGCCGGACCAAATCGAAAGGCCTGTGGGCAATCGGCGATTGCACCCCGGGGCCTTGGCTGGCGCACAAGGCGAGCCATGAAGGCGTGACCGCGGCAGAAGCGATCGCTAAAGAGCTGGGCAACAAGGACGTGCACCCCCATCCGCTCGACCGCTCCAACATTCCGGGCTGTACCTACTGCCATCCGCAAGTTGCCAGCGTTGGCATGACCGAAGCCAAGGCCAAGGACGCCGGCCACGACGTCAAGGTCGGCAACTTCCCGTTTATCGGCAACGGCAAGGCCATCGCGCTTGGCGAGGCCGAGGGCTTCATCAAGACCGTCTTCGATGCGAAAACCGGCGAGCTGCTGGGCGCACATATGATTGGTGCCGAGGTTACCGAACTTATCCAGGGCTATGTGGTCGGCAAATCGCTTGAGACCACGGAGGCGGAACTGATGAATACCGTTTTCGCGCATCCAACGCTGAGCGAAATGATGCATGAAAGCGTGCTCTCCGCATACGGTAAGGCGCTCCACATCTGATGGCGGGCGAGGGCTCGGGCGAAGGCGGCGCGGAAGGCCACGGCACTCACGCCTATCTGGCCGATCCCCGGAACGCCTCGGTCCTGATCGACATCAATGGCGAACACTTCATCCGTGACGAGGCCAAGGTAAGCGTCTTCGATAGCGGTTTCATGCTGGGCGACGGCGTGTGGGAGGGATTGCGACTTCACGGTGGCAAGCTCGCATTCCTGGATCGTCATCTCGACAGGCTTTGGCGCGGGGCAAAAGCCATCCTGATGGATGTCGGGATAAGTCGCAGCGAGATGGAGCGCCGACTATACGCTGTGCTCGAGGCAAACGGGATGACGGGCGATGGCGTCCATATCCGCCTGATGGTCACCCGTGGGATCCGCTCCACTCCGTACCAGGATCCGCGCGTGGTCGTAACGCCTGCTACCATCGTCATGATCCCCGAATGGAAAGAGGCGGCACCGGAGACGGCGACGCGGATGCTCAAACTGGCGACCGTCCATGTTCGCAGGGGGTATCCCGACGTACAGGACCCGATGCTGAATTCCCATTCCAAGCTCAATTGCATCACGGCCTGCATCCAGGCGACGCAGGCAGGTGCGGACGAGGGATTGATGCTCGACCCGCACGGTTTTGTTGCGACCTGCAATTCGACCCATTTCTTCATCGTGAAGGATGGCGAGGTCTGGACCAGCAGCGGGGATTACTGCCTCGATGGCATAACCCGCGGAATGGTTATCGAAATCGCCAGAGATGCGGGCATCACCGTGCGCGAACGCAATTTCAGCCTCACCCATGTGTACGGCGCCGACGAAGCATTCACAACGGGCACATTTGCAGGCCTTGCACCGGTTGGGATGGTCGATGGCCGCGTGCTCGGCGAAGAACGCGGTCCGATGGTCGAACGGCTGCAGCAATTATATCTCGCTCGAATGGCCAGAGAGGCTGAATGACGGTGCGGATCGCCATGTGGTCCGGTCCGCGCAATATCTCGACCGCGATGATGCGCAGCTTCGGAGCGCGGAGCGATAGCGCCGTCACCGACGAGCCGTTCTACGGCTGCTACCTCAGGGAAAGCGGAGAGCCCCAGCCAATGGCCGATGCCATTATCGAGGACATGGATACCGACTGGCATTCGGTCGCCCATGCCATGCGGGGACCGGCACCGAGCGAGGCGAAAGTCTGGTATCAGAAGCACATGCCGCACCACATGGTGGGTCCAATCTCGATCGAAGATTTTCCCGGTCATGCTCACGCGTTTCTCATCCGCGAGCCTGAACGTGTTATCGCGAGTTATGCTGTGAAACGGGTAGCTGTGAAGTTCGACGATCTTCGATACGATCGGCAGCTTGAGTATTTTCAATGGGCGCAGGAATGCGCGGGCGAAACGCCTCCCGTCATCGACTCCACCACCTTTTTGACCGATCCCGTGGGGCATCTCCGCGCGCTTTGTGAAAGGCTGCGTGTCCCCTTTGATGAAGGCATGACGTCATGGCGTCCCGGCGTCAGAGAAACGGACGGAATATGGGCAAGTCATTGGTATGACAAGGTTTCGGCATCGACTGGGTTCGGGCCACCATCCGGCAAATTGCCTGTTCTGGAGGGCGATGCAGCAGAATTGGCGCAGCGCTGCCGCCCGTATTACGAAGCGATGGCAGAGCACGCTCTTGCCCCATCCGGGACCTGATCTTCACCGCAGCCGTTGATGGTGCAAAGGAGATCATGATGACGAAACAAGACCCGAAGAAGCCCGATCCAACCGACACGAGCCGCGTGACGGAAGAACACCGCGCGCTTCAAAATCAGAGCTCGGTAACTGCAGACCAATATCCGAAAAGCCAGCGGGCGGCCCAGTCGCTCGTCACACCCAAGAAAACAGAAGGACTAACCTCCCGATACGGCGCGCATCATCTCTGCGCACAAGATCGCGCCGTATGTCCCTACAGCGTAACCGAGAACGGCGAGCAGAACGCCGACGGGGGCAAGGGCAGGGTGGAACGCACTGGCAACGACGGGTGCACTGGCAGCACCGCCGACGTTCGCTTTGCTACCGACTGCCACGAAGAAGAACGGCGCACGGATCAGCCAGGCCACCCCGAGAAGCAGGATCGTATGGATCAGCATCCAGATGATGCCGATGGCCATGAAGCCGGGCGCTTCGGCGATCTGCGTGACGTCCATCTTCGTGCCGATCACCGCCACGAGAAGGAAGATGAAGACGGTTCCGAACTTGCTCGCCCCGACGCCCTCTAACGAGCGGGCGCGGGTGAAGCTGGCTGCCAATCCGAACGTGGTGGCAAATAGGACCACCCAGAAGAAGCGGCTGGCAAGGACACTGTCCTCGCCATTCAAGTTCGCGAAAAAGGCGCCGATAGGGTCTGCCAGAAGGTGGCACAGGCCAACCGCGGCAAAAGTCGTACCGAACAGCAGAACATAGTCATTCGCCGTTGCGACGCGCTCCACAGACGAGGTGTAATTGGCCATCTTGTCCCGCAAGGCGTCGATCGCGCTGCTGTCGGCGCGCAGCCACCCGTCGACCCGTGTGCTGGAGCCCGCGCCGTAGAGCAGGAATGCCATCCAGATATTGGCAACGATGATGTCGACCGCAATCAGGGCGGAGTACTGGCTTATATCGAACTGGTAGATCTCGAGCATGGCGGTCTGGTTCGCGCCGCCGCCGATCCAGCTGCCCGCGAGGGTCGCGAGCCCGCGCCAGGCGGCTCCGCTGCCTTCGCCAAGGATCGAGGGATCGAACTGCGCCACGATATAGAGCGCAATCGGGCCGCCGATGACGATGCCGATCGTGGCGGTGAAGAACATGATCAATGCCTTGGGGCCAAGACCGATCACCCCCTTGAGATCGATGCTCAGCGTCATCAGAAAGAGGGCTGCCGGCAGGAAATAATCCTTCGCCACCGGCCACAGATTGCTGTCCGTGACGTCGATCAGTCCGAACGTGACCATCAAGGATGGCAGAAGGTACGCGACGAGGATGATCGGAATGAAGGTGTAGAACCGTTTCCACGCCGGCCGATCCCTGGTGACAAAGACGAACGCCAGAACAGCCGCGAGCAGCCCGAGGATAATGCGATCGTCTGTTATCATGGGTCGGCCCCTCCCAAGGCCGTGCAGATTTGAGATGCTGTCTTAGGCATTCCGCGCGCCTGAATGCTACGCCGTGAACAATTTAGTGGCGTCCTTTCCAAATTTTTTCGCAGGCGCGTTAATTTCGTCGTCTCGGAAAGTGGCGCCTGCTTTTCTTGACTGAGCCGCAATCGAAGCCAAGGGCGAAATCTGCAAAACTTCAATCGGCTAGGAATTTTGCCTAAGACTTTTTCGCTTTTGATCCGGCTCGCCGACTCAAGCCGCACCTCGCTTCGACTCTCACTGATCTGCCATGGGGTACCTCGCTATCTCCCGTGTAAAAGCGTAATGCCAATTTTTGACGAGATCCGTCGCTCGCCCACACTGTTCGCGTCCCATTTTGTCTAGCAAATACAATTCGATACGAGGCACATCTGAAATAATTCGAATAGCGGATTACCCACGTCCATCGATACCGAAACGGCCGCTCAAGGCCCGGCGACCTGTCTGCAGGATTAACCACTGGCGACGCCGCGATACCTAAGGATTGGTTGCAGCAGGTGTTACGAAAATTTTACCTGTTGGCACGTAATGTTCCGGTCATGGGACACACATTCAAGAAATTCACAACCTCCGGGTTCATCGCACTGACCTTCGCATTGGCAGCTCCGGCTTACGCGGCTGGCGTCGATGCGGGCACGTTGATCGAGAATACGGCGCAGGCGACGTATGACGACGGTATTGGCGGGACGACGACGATCGACTCCAACCCGGTCATCATTGCCGTGGACGAACTTCTTGACGTAACCGTCACCTCGCTCGATCCGGGCCCCGTCTCCACGCAGCCGGGCGACGATATCCTGACATTCGAAATCACGAACACCGGCAATGGCCCGGAAGCGTTCACGCTGACTGCCAACCCCGCAGTTGCGGGCAACGACTTCGATCCGACGATCAACAATCTCGCGATCGATACGAACGGCAATGGCGTTTACGACCCGGGTGTGGACACGATCCTGACCGGACCGGCCACCACGCCGGTGCTGGATGCAGACGAAGCAGTCACAGTTTTCGTCCTTCTGACCGTCCCGACCGGCGTAGTCGACGGCGACCAGGCAGATGTCGATCTGCTTGCCGAGGCTGTCACAGGCACGGGTACGCCCGGGACGACATTCGCCGGCCAGGGCGAGGGCGGTGTCGATGCTGTCGTTGGCCTGACGGGCGCAGACGACAATGCGATCGGCACGCTCATCGTGGGCATCACCACCGTCGAACTTACCAAGGCAGCCGAAGTCGCCGACCCGTTTGGCGGCACCACCATCGTACCTGGTTCGGTCGTCACCTACACGATCACTGCAAGCGTAACGGGCAGTGGCTCGGTCGACGGCCTCGTCGTGACCGATGCTTATCCTGCGGGCACGACATATCAGACAGGAACGCTCGGACTCGATGCCGGCGCGCTGACAGACGCGGCTGGCGATGACGCCGGGTCCGCCGATGCCACCGGTATCACAGTTGACCTGGGAACCGTCGCCGGCGGGACAGATCACGTCGTCACGTTCGACGTAACAATCGACTAAACACCTTGAAAGGTCGCACAATGAATATGCTACGAAAACTGGCTGCTGCGATTTCGATATCGCTTGCTTTGCCTGCTGCGGCATTCGCGCAGGATGGGGCCATCGCTCTGAGGGGCGATGTAATGGTCGAAAAGACCGTCACGGACGAAGCCGGCGAGACGAAAACGGTGCAGGAAGCTCCGGGAACGATCATCCCGGGCGATCGCCTCGTGTTCGGAACCGATTACGTGAACAACAGCGCAGAGGTCGTCGAGAATTTCGTCGTCACCAATCCGCTGCCTTCCGCTGTCCGGCTGGCTCCGGAGGCTGACGCCGATCTGACCGTTTCGGTCGATGGCGGCAACGCCTGGGGCCTTCTGTCGGAACTCGCCGTTGCAGGCGAAGACGGAGCAGAGCGACCTGCCACCCATTCCGATGTCACACACATTCGCTGGACACTCGCCGAAGTGCAGCCCGGCGAACAGGGGCGTCTCGAATATCCGGGGATCATTCGCTGATCGCCTGACCATACCGCCATGTCCTGCGGGCGGCTTACTTTCGACGCAGACGCAATTATGAAGGAACGACAATATGACACGCAGCAAGCAATTGCTGGGTGCGGTGAGCTCGATTGCGCTTGTTGCACTCTCAGCAAGTCCTGCGCTGGCGGAAGGAACCACCGCCGGACAGGACATCGTCAACAATGTGTCCGTGACGTTTGACGTCGGCGGCGTAACACAGGGTGCCGTCATCGACAGCGATACCTTCACAGTCGACCGCAAGGTCAACGTGACGGTTACAGAAGTCGGGAATGACACGACCGAAGTCGCACCTGGCCAGCTCCAGGCAGCGATCAGGTTCGAAGTCACGAACGATTCGAACGATGCGGTCGATTTCGCGCTGACGGCAGAACAATCCGCCGCTGACGATTTCGATATCACCAATATCAAATTCTATGTCGACAACGGCGACGGCATCTTCAACCCGGCCGACGATCTCGAGGTCACGTATCTCGACGAGATGGCTGCCGATGAAACCCGCACTGTCTTCATCGTGGGCGATATTCCCACTGGCGTCGTGACCGGCGATACGGCCGACGTGGCACTGGTTGCCGACGCGCACGCTGCCAGTGGTACTGCCGGTGCACTTGGTGCCGAACTGACCGACACGGCCGGTGCGAACACGGCAGGAATCGACACCGTCCTCGCAGACGGCGCAGGCGATGTGGATGCCGCCAATCGAGGGCGACTTCTCGGACACCGACACTTATGTCGTCGCGGCGGCCGATGTGACGGTGGCGAAGTCCAGCCGTATCATCAGCGATCCGGTGAACGACGTGAACAACCCGAAAGCAATTCCGGGTGCAGTGGTCGAATACTGCATCGTCGTGACCAATGCCGCAGGCAGCGCGACTGCAACCAATGTTGAAGTCGTCGATAGTCTGCCTTCAGATGTCACCTACGATTCGGTCTTCGGGATTTTCCTGAATGGCGATGCGACGTGTGACGCCGGTGTTGCAGGCGGGTCGTATATTGCGGCGGACAACGAAGTCCGCGGCACGCTCAACGACATTCCCGCTTCGACGAGCCTTTCGCTCTACTTCCGCACGACGATCAACTGATCGACACGGCAGAGTAGCAGACCATGCGTTTTTCCTTCTCCATGCGCGCAGTAGCAGCAGCACTCTTCGTAGTGCTGCTGCCGCTCGCCGTGTGGGGAGGAAGCGCGCAGGCGCAGACGCAAACGATTACCAACGTCGCGAAGGCGACATGGACGTTCGGCGGCAATGATGGCGGCACGGAATCCAACCCGGTCGAATTCGAAGTCACTCCGCGTCCGCCGGAAATCATCACCTACCATCCCGTTCCGGGCGAAGGCTCGGGCGGCAACAAGACCTATCCGCAGCCGATCTGCTTCGGCGGCCAGAATCCGGGCGATAGCGCGGGCGTTCCCGAAGTCACTCTCTCCACGCCGGTCGAAGAGATCCAGACCCTGCGTGCAGGCGAAGACCTCGTATTCGAAATCCGTTCGTGGGGTTCCAATCTCGACCGTACGGCCATCGACCAGCTCGACGTCACGCTGACGACCAATCAGGGCGACCGCGAGGTCCTCCGCATATTCGAAACCGGTAACAATACCGGTGTTTTCATTGGCAAGATTTCCACCGGCCGCCTGCCACCGCTCCCGGTACAGGACGACTGCCGCCTCAATCTCGCCAATGGCGACGTCATCGAAATCGCCGCCAGCCAGCCTGGTGAAGATGCGATCGTGATCGAGACCGACGTCGATGTACTCGCCGATCCGTTTGGCGTCGTGTTCGACAGCGAAACCGGCGAAACGCTTCAGGCGCAATCGTCACGCTGGTCGATGCGATCACCGGCCTGCCAGCCGTGGTTTTCGCCGAAGACGGCGTAACACCCTGGCCTTGCAGCGTTATTTCCGGCGCGCCATATCCGACGGCGCAGGAAATATGTACGAAATGGGGCCCGGCGAATACTGGTTCCCGCTGACCGCGCTCGGTACGCTACCGCCTCGAGATCGACCGCCGGCACCGTACACCGCGCCGTCGGTGGTGACGCCCGAAGATCTGGCACGCCTGACGCGTCACGACGGCAGCGCATTCGTTATTCTCGATGCATCCTATGGCGGCAGCTTTGCTCTGGTCGATCTGACTCCGGTGCAAATCGACATCCCGCTCGACCGGCCGGGCCTGTCGGTGACCCTCACAAAAACGTCTTCGCGCGCCGAGCGCAGCCGGGCGATGCGGTATTCTATACCGTGACCGTTCGCAATCCTGACACTGGCCGCATCAAACGTGATGTGACCGTGGTCGACACGCCGTCGCCCTGGCTGCGCCTGCGGAAGGATTCCGTCCGGATCGATGGCGAAACCGCTCCGGATGCAGCGACCTTCGCTCCGGATGGCAGCAGCCTGACGGTCCTCTGGGTGATATTGCGGGGGGCGCAGAGCGCCGCGTGACATACGCCATGACCGTACGTTCCGATGCGCCGCCAGGAAGCTTGAAAACCGCGCTGAAGCCACGCGATGCGCGTGGCCGCAACGCGATGTGCCAGCGCAGCGGTCAACATCCTGCGCGATACGATCGCCAGCCGCATGACGATGATCGGCCGCATAACGGCGGGCGATTGCCGTGTGGAAGAAGCCCAACGCATCGGCATTCCGGGTGTCCGCGTGATGATGGAAGACGGCAGCTTCGCCATCACCGACGCGCAGGGCCGCTACCATTTCGAAGGCGTCGTGCCGGGCACGCATGTGGTTCAGGCTGCGCGCATGACCCTGCCCGAAGGCGGCGAGTTCGTCGATTGCAGCCGCTCGACCCGCAACGCCGGCAGCGCCACGTCGCGCTTCGTCATCGGGCAGGGCGGGTCGCTGATCGTCGCCGATTTCCATGCGATTCTGCCCGAAGGCTTGCCTTCCTGCTGCGAGCCGGCAGACGTAGCGCTGGTCGCCAACGCCGAGCGCAGGTCTGCCGGTGAAGTGCTGCAACGGTCGCACCCGATCAGATGATGTGCAGCCTGGTTCGGCTGGTTTGGCCGCTGCATGCTCGGTTAACCGATGCGCGAGCTCGAAAATGGCAACGCGACCAACTGGCTTGGCACTGGGCGATGGCCCCGATGGCTGGCTGTTCCCCGACGGTCGATCACAACCCGCGCGCCCCCGCCACGCGTGTGGCCATCCGCCACCGGACAGGTCAGAAAGATCGATCCTGCGCGCCAACGGCAAGCCGGTGGAGCCCTGGCTTTCGAAGGCACGCGCGAACCTGCCGACAAGGCCGCTTCCCGTCAGCCAGTGGCGCGGTGTGATCCTGCCCGAAGCGAGCGTACGCATGCTGACCGCCGATATCCTCAATGCGTGACGGCGCGGTCGACGCAGACCATCGAACGGATGGTGTATTTCACGATCGCTGCCGAACCGGGCCGAACTGGTGCGTGACCGAATCGCAGTCCTGGTGGCCGATGGCCGCACGCGTCCTGTGCGTTGCCGATGCGCGATGCTCGACCGTCGCGGCCGCCCTGTGCGCGCCGGAGTGTCGGGCGAATTCACGCGTCAATGCGCCGTATGAAAGCGCCAGCCAGATCGAAGCGCAGCAGCTGCGCCAGCTGACCGGTCTGGGCGGCGCAAGTCGGCACGCTGGCTGATCGAAGGGCGATGACGGCATTGCCCGGATCGAACTGGCGCCGACGATGGTCAGCGGTTCGCTTCGCCTCGACTTCGCTTTTCGATGACGGCGACATCACGCGCACGCAAAAGCTCGAAAGCTGGATCGAGCCGGGCGATATCGAATGGACCGTCGTCGGTCTTGCCGAGGGCACGGTCGGTGCGCGCACCGTGGCCGACAACATGGAGCGCGGCGGCCGCTTCGACAGCGATCTGGGCGACGACGCCCGCGTCGCGCTGTATGCCAAGGGCCGCGTGCTGGGCAAATACCTGGTCACGCTGGCCTATGACAGCGCGAAGCAGCGCGACGACCAGCGCGTTGCTCGGCACGATCGACCCCAACGCCTATTACACCGTCTTCGCGATGACGCATCGAGCCGCCGGTTCGATGCGGCCAGCCGCGAAAAGCTGTATGTCCGCATCGAGACCGCGACGTTCTACGCGCTGTATGGCGATTTCGAGACCGGCTTCGATCAGACCTCGCTCGCCCGCTACAACCGCACCGCCACTGGCGTTAAGGCCGAAGCACGCTTCGGCGCAGGTCCAGGTACAGGGCTTTGCCGCCGAAATCGCCACGCGCTACCGCCGCGACGAAATCCAGGGGCAGGGCATTACCGGACCCTATACGCTCGGCAGCCGCCGGCATCGTGGCCAACAGCGAACAGGTGACGCATCGAAACGCGCGATCGCTTCCGCTGCGAACTGATCGTCGAACGCCGCGAGCTGACACGCTTCATCGATTACGATATCGACCTGCTGTCGGGCACGATCACCTTCAAGGCAGCCAGTGCTGAGCCGCGATTTCGACCTCAACCCGCAATTCATCGTCATCGATTACGAAATCGATGAGCTGGCGGGCGACGACACTGAATGCCGGCGCTGCGCGCCGCCTGGACCAACGATGATGGCGCGGTCCGCATCGGCGCCACGGTCATCACCGACAAGGGCGATGGCGCGCGCACCGATATGGCGGCCGTCGACCTGCGTGCCCGCATCGGCGAGTCCACCGAAGTCCGCGCCGAACTGGCCGCGAGCCGCAGTGAAGGCGACACCGCAACCGGCTGGATGGTCGAAGCGGAGCATCCGCCGGCTAATCTCGATGTCCTGGCCTATGCCCGCTCGCTGGATGCCGATTACGGCGTCGGCCAGCAGAACGGTGCCGAACTTGGCCGCCGCAAGATCGGCGTCGATGCCCGTGTGCGCTCTCGACGAACAGTTCTCCGTTCTCGGCAGCGTATGGCAGGACGACAGCCTGACGACGAGCGCCGCCGCCGTGCAGCGCAGATGCAGCTTGGCTATCACAGCGCGAAACAACCGATCTGCGTGCTCGGCCTCATCCATTTCAATGATCGCCTGTCCGATGGCACACGCAATACATCGACCGTGCTCGAAGGCGGCGTGACCCAGCGTATGTTCGGAAACGCGCTGGAGCTTTCTGCAACCAGCAGCGTTGCCCTTGAAGACGACCGAGTCGATCGACCTGCCGACCCGTCACCGGTTCGGTGCACGTTACGCGCTGACCGATGGTGTGCGCCTCGTGGGCCTTTACGAAATCGCACAAGGCGACAACGTCGATGCGCGGACCGTGCGCGGCGGTATCGAAGTAACGCCGTGGGCCGGTTCGGCAGATCGTCACCTCGCTCGGCAAGCAGCGTATCGACGAAAGCGGCAACCGCAGCTTTGCCGCCTTCGGCCTGTCGCAGACCTATCAGGTGAGCCCCGACGCTCACGCTCGACGCGACCATTGACGGCAGCCGCACGATCGGCGGGAAGCCGGACGTCGCCGATGTCGTGAACGTCGACCAGCCCGTCGCCAGCGGCGGCCAGTTCGGACCGGGGGGCAACACCCTGTTCGAAGACTTCACCGCATTCACGCTCGGCGCCGCCTATCGCAAGGACCGCTGGAGCGCGACCGCCCGCGGCGAATATCGCGACGGCGAATTTGCCAATCGCAAGGGCGTGACGCTGGGCGCAATCCGCCAGCTGGGCGAGGGCAGTGTTGTCGGATCCGGCTTCACCTTGACCGAAGCAGAAGGCACGACCGGCGACCGCAACGCAGATCATCGATGCGGCGATCGCATTCGCACACCGCCCCGACGATTCCGAAATCGCCATGCTCGGCAAGCTTGAATACCGCAGCGACGCCGTAACCGGCGCCGTCGCCGGCGAGGTCGATGCAACCGGGCGCACCGCGCTCGATGTGACCGGCGATGCGAAATCGCGCCGCCTGATCGCCAGCCTGTCGACCAACTGGTCGCCGCGCGGCCGTGACGAAGTCGACGATGTGGATCAGGAAGTCCGCCGCAGCGAATTCGGCCTGTTCCTGGGTGGCCGGTACAATTTCGACGAGTTCGAAGGTATCGATATTTCGGGCATAACGGCACTGGCCGGTCTCGATGTACGGCTGGGCCTCGGTAACCGCTTCGAACTCGGGGCTACGGGTACGGTCCGGTCGAACCTGACGGCAGGCATCACCAGCTTCTCCTTCGGTCCCAAGATCGGTTTCGTCCCTGCCGACGGTGTGCTGCTGACTGTCGGTTACAACATCGCCGGTTTCCGCGACGAAGACTTCTCGGCTGCGCGCAATACTGACAAGGGCATCTACGCCAGCGTCCGTATGAAATTCGACGCCGACACGTTCGGTTTCCTGGGATTGGGCCGATGAGAATAGCCCATCTGTCGTGCGTATCCTTACGCTCCGTTTACCAAGACTGCTTACATGAGCAGGAACGCGGGAAACGGACGGAAGGCCGGATCGGTAAAAAAATGACGATGCACATTATTAACCGGCTTGTAGCACTGCTCGTTTTGCTGGCCTTTTGCGGGACGGCATCGCAAGCGTTGGCCCAGACAGCCCAGGCTTCAAACACGACCGCTGGCGCCATCAACGGTACGACCACATGCGCTGCTCCGCTGCGGCGTACCTTTTCCGTGACATCGAATTTTATCATTGGCGATGTCGATATCGGTGTTCTTGCGACGCATACCTGGCGCGGCGATATGCGTATGACGCTGATTTCCCCTCAGGGAACGCGCGTGCAGGTCGTGACGGGAGATACGAGCGATCCCCGCGGCGACAACTTCAATGTCAGGCTTAACGATGGCGCGACCACCGTGGTGAATACCGATGGCGCTACGCGCGATCATACGACGACGGCTCCGCCTTATCAGAACAATTTTCGTCCGAATAATCCCCTCTCGACGTTCAACGGCCAGAACAGTGCGGGCACGTGGACGTTGGAAATCTGCGACCTTTTTCCGGCTCAGGACAACGGCAATTTCGTACGAGCGGATCTTTATCTGACCGGGCAGCTTGTCGACCTGTCGCTTGCAAAAACAGTCAGCAACGCCGCCCCCGCCAATGGCACGAGCATCACGTATACCCTCTCGGTCACCAACGCGGCTTCTTCCCAAACAGCGGCTAGCGGGGTCGTCGTGCGTGACCAGCTTCCAACCGGCGTGACATTTCTCAGTGCCAGCGGAACAGGGACCTATTCTTCTGCGACGGGGCTGTGGCAAGTGGGATCGATTCCCATCGGGGCCACGCGCTCGATAGTTCTAACCGGCAGAGTTGCTGCGAGCGCTGGCTCCACCGTTCGCAACGTAGCCGAAGTTTCTTCCAGTGCGAATATCGATCCGGACTCGACACCTGGAAATACGGTCGAAACAGAAGACGATTTTGCGGCGGCATCCTTCACGGTTCAGGGAACGCGCGTCGCTGGCGTACCTCCTACACTTTTCTGTCCACGGGGATCGAGTGTCTTCGATTGGGATGCACGCCCATGGGCAGCTGGAACGCTGTCGAACACTTACGGTGTCACGAACATCGGTACCGTCGGTTTCAATGTCAGTAGCCCGGGTGTGTTCGTAAACGATCCCGCTTTCGGGGGACAGTCGCCTGCTCTCAGCACGGCGAATAACGGGGGCAGCACCGCATCTGGGCTTTCACTTCACCTTTATCTCGATTTCGCGAATCGGTCTCAAACTGCAACGACGACCATCAGTCTTCCCACGGCGATACCCGGGGCCCAGTTCACAATTTTCGACATCGATTTCGCAGCCGATGACTTTGCCGATAAATTGACGGTCACAGGGTACTTCGGAACCTCTCAGGTTCTCCCGACGCTTACAAACGGGGTTGCCAATTACGTGGTTGGCAACACGGCGATCGGCGATGCTGGTTCAGCTGGCACGTCGGGGGACGGAAACGTCGTTGTCACTTTCAGTCAACCTGTCGATCGGATCGAGGTTGTTTATGGCAATGCCAATACCGCCCCTGCCGCACCTGATGGACAAGCGATAGCTATCCACGATCTGACCTTCTGCAATCCGCAGGCTGTAGTGAGTGTCGACAAGATCAGCACTGTCATCTCGGATCCGACCAATGGAACGCAAAATCCCAAGGCCATTCCCGGTGCCATCATGCGGTATTGCATTTTGATCGGCAATGCAGGGTCCGGCACGGCGACAAACCTTGTAGCGACTGATCTCCTTCCAAGCTCGATCACCTATCGTACCGGCTCACTTGCGAGCGGCCCCGCATGTGCGACTGCGACAACGCAAGAAGATGATAATGCGACGGGTCCGGATGAAACCGATCCATTTGGCGCGTCCATCGACGCATCTACGGTCACTGCAAGAGCCACGTCACTCGCGCCCGATCAGAGCTTTGCGATTATATTCGAAGCGGCAATCAACTGAGCGCAGATCAAAAAGGAACTTTTCGAAAGTTGGCGGACAGGGTGGGATTCGAACCCACGGTACGCTTGCGCGCACGCTGGTTTTCAAGACCAGTGCATTCAACCGCTCTGCCACCTGTCCGTGGAGGCGCTCGCTAGCGCGGAAATCATGCTTTGTCACCACGGATGAACCGAGGAATTTCTGCGCCGAAATTCATTGGCGCGCCATCCGCAATGTGAGAGAAGCAACGCCATGATCTTCAAGCGCATCCTTCTCGCCCTTTCTGCATTCACGCTCGCCGCTCCGGTCGTCCCGGCAACGGCGCAGGACATGTCTTTCGACGCCTATATGCAGATCTTGATTGCAAGATCGCGGGCCGAGGGGGTGAGCGAGGCGACGCTGCAGCGCATGACCAGCGGGCTGACGCCGAACATGCGGGTGATCGAACTGGATCAGTCTCAACCCGGTTCGCCGCAGCGCAGCGGATATCCCGCGCTGCAACCTTACCTCAATACCCATGTGAACCCGACGCGGATCGAAAATGGCCAGCGGACATTCGCCTCGACGCGCAGCATCGGGCAAGCGGTCGAAGCGCAGTACGGCGTGCCGCACGAAATCCTGACGGCGATCTGGGGCCATGAGACGAACTACGGTTCGTATCGCGGCAATTTCGATCTCGCCCGCTCACTCGCCACGCTTGCATGGGAGGGCCGCCGGCGCGATCTGTTCAGCAACGAATTCGTCGCTTTGATGAAAGTCGCCGACAAGGGCTATTCGCGCAGCGAGCTGGTCGGCAGCTGGGCGGGGGCTTTCGGCAATCCGCAATTCCTCCCCAGCGTCTATCTGCGCCTTGCCACGGATGGTGACGGTGATGGGCGGGCAAACATCTTTACGAACCGCGCCGACACGCTGGCCTCCATCGCCCGCTATTTCAAAGATTCCGGCTGGCGTACCGGGCAGCCTTGGGGCGTCCGCGCCTCCGTCCCATCTGGGTTCAGTTTCGATGCGGTCGACAATGAGGTCTATTCCCCCGTTTGCGACCGGGTGCATGAGCGCCACAGCCAGTGGAAGCCTGTCTCGGAATGGCGAAATCTGGGCGTCCGTCCGCAATCCTATCTCGCCGATGACGTCATGGCGTCGCTGTTCCAGCCCGATGGTCCGGGCACGCGTGCATGGCTCTTAACCTCAAATTATCGAGTTATCCTCGAATATAACTGCTCCAATTACTACGCCATGAGTGTGGGGCTGTTAGCTGATGAGATTGCTAGATAATGCTGTTCGCAAAGGTCTGATCCTCGGATTGACCGTAACGCTCGCCGCCTGCGGGCGGGGCGGAGACGAACCTCGGGCTCTGGCGAGCCTCTCGGACAGTGCCCCGCAAAGCGAAACATTCGGACCCGACGCGGATTATCCGCAAGTTCTGGGTGATCCCTACACGGTCGGCGGCCAGGTCTACACACCCGCCGATGTGCTGAGCTACGATACAGTCGGCTACGCTTCGCTCGATGCCAGCGCCGGCCCGGGCATCGTGGTGGCACACAAAACGCTACCGATGCCCAGCTATGTCGAAATCACGTCTCTCGAGACCGGGCACCACGATCCTCGCCCGCGTGACCACGCGCGGCCCGATGGATTCGTCGCACCTCGTCGGTCTCTCGCCGGATGCAGCGGCCCAGGTCGGGGCTCGCGAAGGCGAGGCCGTGCGTGTGCGGCGCGTCAATCCGCTGGAGCAGGAACGCGCCGAACTGCGCGCCGGCAAAAGCGTGGCAACCCGCCTTGAAGTACCCAAATCGCTGTTGGCAGTCCTTCGCCAAAAGCTTCCGGCAACCGGCTCGGCAAGCCTCCGCTCGCCCGCTGCCGAGGCGGCGCAAACTGCAGTAGCCCGCACCGAGCTCCCGCCTGCCGAACCGGTCAGCGCGATGGAGAGGGTTTCCGTAGCGGCGAGTACGCCAGCCACCCCTGCGACAGACGCGCCGAGAAATTCAGGCGATCTCGCCAAGAATTTCGACCGTGCATTTTCGTCCAGCCAGCCAGAAGTAAACCGGTCCTATCCGCTGCCACCGCTGACAGGCGTATCGGCAGCTGCCCCTGCTCCTGTACGCCAGCCCGTCGCAGCCGCTCCGCGTCCGGTTGTCGTCGCCTCGCGAAATGCAGAGGCCGCCAGATTCACATTGACCGGCGAAACGACGCGCGCTGCGACCCCGGAGCCTGCTGTTGTTCGCCAGTCGCGCGCACAGCCTCGCGGCACGGCAAACATCGTAGATGATGCGACGGGTTTCGTTATTCAGGCAGCCGCATTCGCAGATCGCAACAACGCCGAACGTGCGGCCAGCTCTCTCGACGGCTTTGTCCGCAAGGCCGGGCGCTTCTACCGCGTCCGCACAGGCCCCTACGCAACCCGTGGACAGGCCGAGGCAGCGCTCGCCAAGGTGCGTGCCGCCGGTTATAGCGACGCACGAGTGTTTACCGCAGGATAGACCGCCGGCCCTGCCGGTGGCGGGGCAGGAATTTGCGCAGGACGTTTTCCACATTGCTGGTCGGAATGGTGCTGGCGGCTGCCATGCCATCTCACGCCCAAAGCACGCAGCCTTATGCGGCGCCATCGGCCGAGGACATTCCCATTGCGCTGATGCTCGATCTGTCGAGCAACCAGACTTTGCTGGCACGCGAAGCCGACAGGCGCTTCGTGCCCGCGTCCATCACCAAGGTCATGACCGCGTTTACTGCCTTCCAGATGCTGGAAAGCGGGAAGCTCGTCCCAAACCAGCGCATAGCCGGTATCCGACAGCGCTTTCGAGGAATGGAGCGGCAAGGGCTCCAGCATGTTCGTCCCCCGAGGGGCAAGCATTCCGGTCGACCAATTGTTGATGGGGATCACCACCGTCTCGGCAAATGACGGCTCGGTCGTATTGGGCGAAGGCGCGGCGGGATCGGTCGATGCATGGGTCGCGCAGATGAACGCCGAAGCGCAGGCGATCGGGATGCGCGATAGCCGGTTCGGCACGCCCAATGGCTGGCCCGATGCCGGCTTTACCTTCACCACGGCGCATGATCTGGCCAGACTGGCGAAAGCGATCCTGACGCAGCATCCGTCCAAATTCCGGCGATATTTCGGCCATCGCGGGATGGAGTTCAACGGCATAGCGCAAGACAATCACGATCCGATCAGCGGCATCGTAGATGGTGCAGACGGTTTCAAGACCGGGTTTCACAAATCAGGCCGGCTTCGGTTTTCTGGGCACCGCCGAACGCGGCGGGCGGCGTCTGATCATGGTTGTGGCCGGGGCCGATCGCGCTGGCATCCGGGACCGTGCGGCGCGCAGTTTTCTGGAATGGGGTTTCAATGCGTTCGAAAGCCGCTCGCTTCTTGGCAAAGGTAGCCCCGTCGGTGAAGCCGAAGTTCAGGACGGCGAGATGAGGCGTGTTGGCCTTGCCACGCAAGGCCCCGTCAGGATCGCCGTACCAAAGGGATCGCGGGCCGACGTCTCTCTCTCGATCGTCTACAACGGCCCGGTCCCTGCGCCGATCACGGAGGGCGAGGAAATCGCGAAGCTGAGGATCGAAGTCGAAGGATTGCCGCCCGCGCATGTCCCGCTGGTTGCAACGCGTTCGGTCGGGCAGGCAAACTTCCTCTCGAGGATTGCCAACGCGTTTGGTGAGATCTTCTCGTGACACAAGGCAAATTCATCGCGCTGGAAGGCGGGGAGGGGACCGGAAAATCCACGCAATCCCGACTCCTCCTCTCTGCTCTGGAAGACAGAGGGATTGCCGCAGAAGCGACCCGAGAACCCGGCGGAACACCCGGCGCGGAAGCGATCCGGACATTGCTGCTCGATCCACCCGGAGACGGATGGGGCGCCCGAGCAGAAGCGCTGCTGTTTGCGGCTGCACGTGCCGATCATGTCGAAAAACGCATCAAACCGGCTCTCGCTGCCGGGTCGTGGATCGTGTGCGACCGTTTCGTCGATTCCAGTCGTGCCTATCAGGGCGGGGCGGGGGAGCTTGGCGATGAGCCGTAACAACACTGCACAGCATCGGCTCGGATGGACTGCGTCCCGACATGACCATCGTTATAGACGCGCCGCCGGCTCTTCTGGCCGAACGGCTTGCGGCGCGGGACGCAAACGGCAGCGACGCGATCGGCGGGCGCGACGCGGATTACCATGCTGCAGTTCGCGCTCGGTTTCTCGAGAATGCGGCGCGCGATCCGCAGAGCATCGTGATTGACGGCGATGGGACGCAAACAGACGTCCACGATCGGATCATGGCCGCCCTTGAAACCCTACTGGTGCACAATATGACGGATCCGCGCTCAGCTCCGGCCTGGGCCGAATGGCGCTCGGCGCGCGAGGGCACTCGGATGCATCACGGCTGGATCCTTGCCGGACGTAGCGGTCTGGGCAAGCGCGCCTTTGCGATGGAAGCTGCCCGCGATCTCGTTGGCGCGGAAGGGGACAGCGATCATCCCGATATCCTGGTGCTCGATCACCCTCCTAAGGACGACAAGGAAGCGCGCAAGAAGGCGGACGGAAAGCCCTACGAGCGGGCGCGGAATATCAAGGTCGATCAGATCCGCGCGATGCAGCGCACGCTGACCACGCGCGCGACCATGGGCGAAAACCGCGTCATCATCATCGATCCCGCAGACGATATGGAACCGAGCGCCTCCAATGCCTTGCTGAAAAGCCTGGAGGAGCCGCCGACGGGCACGACGATGATACTGGTTGCGCATCGGCCATCGCGACTTTTGCCTACGATCCGTTCGCGCTGCAGGATGTTACGCTTCGCGCCCGCTCGGCGATGCCGCCATTCATGCGGCAATCGCCGAAGCATCGCCCGAAACCCCGGGCGACCTTCGCGAAGCCGCCGTGCGCGCCGCTGGCGGATCGCCGGGCATGGCAATGGCATATCTCGAGCATGACCTGTCGCAAGATCGATCACCTGCTGCGGCGCATCGTCGCAGAGGGCGACAGCGACTTCACGCTGAGAGGCGCGCTGTCCGCCGCGATCGGGACGCGCCCCGACCGGGACCGCCAACGCGTACTGTTCGATCTGACGCGGGCCATCCTGACCGACCGGATGGCTGAAACGCCGCTCGGATAGCCTGCCAAAACTCGCCGACGCGCACGCCGATCTCGTCGAGCTCGCGGCGCAGGCACCGATCTACAATTTCGACGCGAATTTCCTTGTGATGGAGATCGGCAGCTTGCTCGCATCGGTCGCGGGCAATAGGAGCGGCGCCAATGTCTGATCCCTATTATATCACCACCGCCATCCACTATCCCAACGGCAAGCCGCATATCGGCCACGCCTACGAGACGATTGCCGCCGATGTGCTCGCCAGGTTCCACCGTCTGCGCGGGCGCGAAGTGCGCTTCCAGACCGGAACCGACGAGCACGGCCTGAAAATGGCGCAAAAGGCGCGCGAGCTGGGCAAGACACCGCGTGAACTGGCCGACGAGATGAGCGGCGCCTTTCGCGAGCTTTTCGACCAGCTAGGCATCACATATGATCGCTTCATCCGCACCACCGACGATGACCACCACCGCGCCAGCCAGGCAATCTGGCAGGCGATGGAGGCCAAGGGCGACCTGTATCTCGACCGTTACGAGGGCTGGTACTCGGTCCGCGACGAGGCGTATTACGACGAAAGCGAGCTGATCGAGGGCGAGGGCGGCGAGAAACTGTCTCCGCAGAACACGCCTGTCGAATGGACCGAGGAAGAAACATGGTTCTTCCGCCTGTCCAAATATCAGGACCAGTTGCTGGACCTCCTCGAAATCGCCGGGTTTTCTCGAACCCGAAAGCCGCCGCAATGAAATGGTCTCGTTCGTCGAGGGAGGTCTGCGCGATCTGTCTGTCAGCCGCACCAGCTTCGATTGGGGCGTTAAGGTTCCGGGCAGCGAGAACCACGTCATGTATGTGTGGGTCGATGCGCTCACCAATTATCTGACCGGTCTCGGCTATCCGGACGATACCGAAAATTTCCGCAAGTTCTGGCCGGCGAGTATGCACCTGATCGGCAAGGATATTGTCCGCTTCCACACGGTCTACTGGCCCGCATTCTTGATGAGTGCCGATCTGCCGGTGCCACAGCATGTGTTCGGCCACGGGTTCCTGCTCAATCGCGGGCAGAAGGAAAGCAAATCGCTCGGCAATGTGACCGATCCCGGAGAACTCGCAGACCAGTTCGGCGTCGACAATCTCCGGTACTTCCTGATGCGCGAAATCGCATTCGGCCAAGATGGCAGCTATTCGCCCGAGGCGATTGTGACTCGCTGCAATGCCGAGCTGGCGAACAGTTTCGGCAATCTGGCACAGCGTACTTTGTCCATGATTTCCAAGAATATGGACGGAAAACTAGAAGCTTTCGAGCTTACTACGGCCGACGATACACTGCTGAGCGCCGTGAGGGATGCAACGCGGAAAGGCCTGCCCGACAACTTCGAAAAGCTCGCCTTCTCCGTCGGTATCGAGGAGTGGATCAAGGCTGTCTATGCGTGCAACCAGTACGTGGACGAACAGGCGCCATGGGGCCTGAAGAAGACCGATCCCGAGCGGATGAAGGCCGTCCTCCAGACCCTCTTTATGGCGATCCGTGATCTCGCAATCGCCATCCAGCCTGTCGTGCCGGAAAAGGCGGCCGCCGTTCTCGATCAATTGGGCGCTGCTCCGGACGAGCGGACATATGCTCACCTCGAAAAAATCGAGTGGTATGATGCGCTCGTAAGTGCCGGACATATAGTCGAAAAACCATCGCCGATCTTCCCGCGCCTGGAGATGCCAGAGGATGCAGACGCCTGATGCTGATAGATAGCCATTGTCACCTGGAATATGACGGTTTGGCCGAAGACCAGCATGGCGTTCTCGAACGTGCGCGGGCGGCAGGGGTAGGGGGCTTCCTCAACATCTCCACCCGCAGGAGCGAATGGGACCGCGTCGTCGGAACCGCACAGCGCGAGAAAGACGTCTGGGCAAGCGTCGGTATTCACCCCCACGAGGCCGACGCGCACGAGGATCTGGGCCGTGACATCCTCCTGAAAGCTACGGAAGCCGACAAGGTCGTGGGGATCGGGGAAACCGGACTCGACTATTATTACGACAAGTCCGACCGTCAGGTGCAGCAGGCGCTGTTTCGAATGCATATCGGTGTGGCGAGAGAGACGGGTTTACCTCTTATTATCCATACCCGCGATGCCGAGGATGACACCGCGGCCATCCTGGCAGACGAGAAGGCGAAGGGGGATTTCCCCGCCTTGATCCACTGTTTTACGGCCTCTGCAGAATTTGGCGAAAAAGTCCTCGAAATGGGTCTGTCCATCTCGATTTCGGGCATCGTAACGTTCAAGAATGCCAAGGACTTGCAGGCCGTTGCTGCCAGAGGTTCCTCAGCGATCGGCTGCTGGTGGAAACGGATAGCCCGTTTCTCGCGCCCGTTCCGCATCGCGGCAAACCCTGCGAACCGGCTTTCGTTCGCAACACGGCCGAATTCATCGCCGACCTGCGCGGAGAAACGCTCGAGGATCTTGCGGCATACACGACACGCAATTTCCACGCACTTTTCAGCAGGACTGCCGCGTGAAGTTGATCATGCTGGGTTCGGGCACGTCGTCTGGCGTTCCGCGTGTAGGCAATGACTGGGGCGCGTGCGATCCCGCGGAGCCGAGGAACCGGCGGACCCGGGTCTCGATCATCGTCGAAGGACCTGCGGGTCAACGCGCTGCTTGTCGATACCTCGACCGATCTGCGGCAGCAATTGCTGGATAACAGTATCGAGAAACTCGACGCGGTATTCTGGACGCACGATCACGCAGATCATTGCCATGGAATCGATGACTTACGCGGCCTTCGTTACGGCCGTTCGAACCCGATACCGGGCTTCGCAACCGAGGAAACAGGCCGCCGCCTGAAGGCGCGCTTCGACTATATTTTCGAAGGCCAGTTCGGCTATCCGACAGTGGTCGAGCTCCAGACGCTCGATCGACTGCGGATGTTTGCAGGCTTCGGCATAGAATGGTGCAAGATGCCGCATGGCCCTGCGAAAAGTACGGCATTCAAATTCGATAGAGATGGAAAATCAATCGGTTATGCGACGGATTTCAGTGCCATCACGCCAGAGATGGTCAAGGTCCTGAAGGGCGTCGATCTGCTTGTGTGCGACTGTCTACGCCGGCAGCCGCATCCGACCCACGCCAACCTCGACATGGCTCTGGATCTTGGTGCGCGGGCTAAGGCCAAACGGATTGTGCTCACGCATCTCGATAAGAGCATGGATTACCGGACGCTATGCAGTGAGGTTCCGAAGCATGTGACCGTCGGTTATCGACGGTCTGGAGATAACGATATGAACCAGTTCGACACGGTACAGCTGGTTGCGCTGATCGGTTGGCTTGTGCTGGCTGGCGGTGCGCTGGCGTCTTACAAGCTGGATTGGAAAGAAGGGCTGCGTCTCGGCTTCATGTGGGCCGTGATCTTCGCGACTGTCTTTCTGGTTATTTCGATCATCCGCTGACCGGAAGGCATCCAATCCAGAGATCGACGCCTTCCCATATTTTACATAATATATATTATCAATCTAAAATGTGGCGGCGAACAGGAGTGTCACGAGGACACCCCCATCCAGCCATAAGCATCATTCCCACCAGTAAGCGCGGCGCTTCGCGTCACCCGTCGATACCTCGTTCATCGTCCTTGCATCGTACAAGCGACCACCGAGCATCACCTGCGCGATCTTGTCGGAGTTTCGAATGTCGACGCTGGGGTCGGCGTCCAGCACGATCATGTCGGCGAGCTTGCCGACCTCGAGCGAACCGATGTCGCGGTCCATACCCAGCGATTTGGCGGATTCGATCGTGCCTGCCCGCAAGGCTTCGGCTGGAGACATCCCGCCGCGCACAAAGCTCCACAGTTCCCAATGCGCTGCGACGCCGTCCTGTTGGCCATGCGCACCGATGCTGACTTTCACACCGCGCTCCGCCAGCTTCTTCGCCTCGCGCGCGGCATTGTCGTCGACATAGGCCCATTCGGGTGCCTTGGTCCGGCGCGCCGTCGCCGCCAGCAATTGCTTCGGCGGCGTATGCACCAGCAGAGGATTGTCGAACACATCGGTCGCCTGCCGCCAGTACGGATCGCCGGCCAGCCCGCCATAGGTGACGACCAGTGTGGGCGTGTAATTCGATTGCGACTGCCCGAAGAATTGCAGGACATCTTCGTACATGACGTCGACCGGCACGTTATGCTCGACCGTGGAATTGCCATCGGCGACCAGGTTCATGTCCATTCCGAACAATGAGCCACCCTCGGCCACCACGAGCATGTTCTCTGCCGCAGCAGCACGCGCGACCTGCTGGCGCTGTTCACGGCGAGGCTGGTTGTAGTTCTTCACGGAAATACCGCCCTGGGATTTCAGACGTCGCACATGGGCCAGCGCATCTTCGTAGCTATCGACCCGGGCGTACACGCTCGCCGACTTCGCTCCGTAGACAATCTCTCCGGTCGAGAAGATACGCGGCGCGAGGAGCTGCCCTGCCCTTTGCCGCTCTGCCGCAGCGAAGATCATGCTCGCGCTGGAGCTGGGATCGTGAATGGTCGTCGTTCCCATTGCCAGCTGCTGGACCTGCGCCCAGTTCTGCTGCGGAATGAGGTCGCCTCTCCCCTGCGGACCGTGCGCGTGCGCATCGACCAGTCCCGGCATGATCGTCTTGCCGGCCACATCGATTGTCCGCGCACCAGGCGGAATCGCAGTCTCGGAAGCAGCACCCACGACAGCGATCCTGTCGCCATCGATAATGATGACGCCGTTTTCGATTACCCCGGCACTCTCACCGGCCATCGTCAGGATCCGGGCGCCTGTCAGGGCGACAACGCCCGACGGTTTGTCGGCGCGGACCGTCATCGAAAGGTCGTATCCGCTTGTCGGCGGCGTAAATGCTGTCTTCGTCACCGCTCTTCGGCCGATCGGCGAAGAGCGATGCCGAGGAGGCACGGTAAAGCGTCGGCCCCATCGACCAGTACAGCGTGTCGCCGCCACGCGACCAACCGATGTAATCCGCGCCGCCCTCGCTGACCTTCGTCACCGGCAGAGCGCCGCCCGTCTCGCTGACATTGACGGCCTGGCCGCCCGGCATCAGCGGCATGGTGAAAGCTTCGTAATTCTGCCGGAAGGCAAAGTGGTTACCATCGGGAGAAACGATGAAATCGTTCGCCAGCTCGCCCTGTGCATGCACGCGGCGCGCTTCGCCGGACATGTCCGAGCTGATGAGCTGAAGATTGCCGCTGTCGCGCCCGAGCATGAAGACACGGTCATCATCGGCGCCGAACTGCGGCGAGCCTGTATCGCGGGCGATCAGCCGGGGCGTTCCTCCGCTCGAAGGCACGCTGTAAACGCCCGGGTTCTCCGAAAAATCGGGTGAATTGAGATAGCCCCCTTCCCGCTTTTCGAACACGATGGTCGATCCGTCTGGCGAAAACTTGGGCTGCGCATAATGGCCGGGCTGCGATGTCACCACGCGCCCGCCCCGGCCATTCGCATCGGCCACGACGATTTCGCCCAGACCGGCATCCGTCCAGCGGACATAGACCATGCGGCGCCCATCGCGGCTGAAGGACGGCCACAGTTCCAGCGCATCGCTCTCGTTGGTCAAACGCCGCGCCGTGCCGCCGGCCGCGTTCTTCACATAGAGCTTGCCAAGCGTCTCGAAGACGATCCGGCGCCCGTCGGGCGAGAGCGTCGCGAAACGCGGGATCGCTGTCGTGAAACTGTCGGGCGACACCGGGATGACCGGATGCGGTGCATCGGCAATGCCGCGCGTGTCATCGACGCTGAAGGGAATGTCCGAAACGCCAGAACCATCGGCGTTCACCCGCCGGATCTTGCCACCTGCCCAGAAAACGATCGAACGACTGTCGGGCGTCCAGTCCATGTTCGGATACACCCCGGTCACCGCCCAGGTCTCCTGCACGTCCAGATCGAGATCGCCGTAGATCATCTGCTCGCGGCCACTGGCGATATCTTTCACCCACAGCTGGGACTGGTCCTTGTCGCGGCGCACGAAGGCAATCGCATTGCCGTCCGGAGATGGCGACGGGACGCACCGCGCCACCAAATCCGGAAACGGCAGTCGTCCGCTCTCCGGTCGCAAGATCATAGCGCTCGATCTCGAAAATGCCCTGCGTCGAATCCTGCGCGTATTCGAAGATCGGGCCCGAAGTGTTGTTCCGGGTGAAATAGACCGCTTCGCCATCGGGAGAGTAGACCGGCTCGCCCAGCTCTTTCTGGTGCTGTTCATTGGGCCGCTCGACCAGCTTCACGCCGCCACCGCCGGAAACGTGGTAGAGCCAGATTTCGCCTGTCCCGAGGGAACGGCCTGTGGTGAAATGCTTCTTTGCAACGATGTACCGGCCATCGGGCGACCAGCTGGGCTGGTTGAGCAGGCGGAAATCTTCTTTCGTCAGCTGCTGCTTGTCCGAACCGTTAGCATTCATAATCCAGATATTGTCGCCCCCTCCCCTGTCGGAGGTGAATGCGATCCTGCTGCCATCGGGCGAAAAGCGCGGGTGCACTTCCCAGGCGAGGCCTTCGGAAATGCGCGTCGGCGTGCCGCCGGAAATCGGCATGGTGTAGATGTCGCCGAGGAGCGAGAATGCGACCGTTCTGCCGTCGGGCGACACGTCCACGTCCATCCACGTGCCTTCGTCGGTGCGGATCGGCACCTGCCGGATGTTGGCGCCGGGCGGAGCATTGACGTCCCACTTTCCATCCTCGGCCTCGGCATTCGCCGGTTCCGCTACATCGGCCGCTATTCCGCTGCCTGCCGCAGGCATGGTGTCCACATCGGGCTGCGGAGCGATGATTTCGTCCTCCGGTACCTCTGTCTCTGCGACCGGCGTCGGTAATTGCTGGTCCTGTGCGGCCAGCGGACTGAAGGCATAAAGGCTGGTCGACAGCATGGCTGCAACGGCAATGGATTTCATGCGAACTCTCTCCCTGTTCACGCGCCAGTCTGCGCGGTCCCACCCCGCCTGACAAGCGTCCATTGCGCGAACGGCTTTTACTGGCCGACCAACGGCATACGGGATATGTCCGCACCCATGCCAGATACCCAGCACGCTGCCGCAAACGACCGCCACTCGAACCAGCTCGACAGGTTGCTGCAAATCATGGCGCGCCTCCGCGATCCGGTTGGCGGCTGCGAGTGGGATCTCGCGCAGGATTTCGCCTCGATCGCGCCCTACACCATCGAGGAAGCCTACGAAGTCGCCGACGCGATCGAGCGCAGCGCAATGGACGAACTGCGCGAAGAGCTGGGGGATCTACTTCTGCAAGTCGTGTTCCATGCCCGCATGGCGGAAGAACGTGGCCTGTTCGCCTTCGACGACGTGGCGCGTGCGATCTCGGACAAGATGGAGACGCCGGCACCCGCATATTTTCGGAAGCGCAGACGGGACGATGACCGAGAGCCGGTGGGAAGAACTGAAAGCTGCCGAGCGCGAAGCATAAGGGCGAAAGCAGCACGATGGACGGTGTGGCTAAGGCTCTGCCCGCGCTGCTGAGAGCCGAGAAACTGCAAAAGCGCGCGGCCCGAGACGGCTTCGACTGGGGCAATACCGAAGGCCCCACCGCGAAAGTGCACGAAGAAATTGCCGAACTGGCGGAAGCATCTCAGGACGAGAAGCTGGAAGAAGCCGGCGATCTTCTGTTCGCCGCGGTCAATCTTGTCCGCGCTTACGGCGTCCCTGCCGAAGAAGCACTGCGCGCGGCAAACGACAAGTTCGAGCGTCGGTATCGCGGCATGGAGGCCGAAGCCCAGGGTACGTTCGCAACGCTCGATCTAGAGGCGCAGGAGAGGCTTTGGCAGCAAGTGAAGTCGAAGGAAGAGGCTGAGCTCCTTAAAGCGTTTCGAACTGCCCGATTTCCTTGGGGTTCAGACGTACGACAATGCGCCGCATCGGTTCGATCGTCCAGTGCATCGCCATCGTCGTCTTCCAGCACCTCGCCATGTGCGTGCAACCACGCAATGCGCTGCCCATCACTGGCAGGTATCTGGAATTCACGTGTTACCGCCTTCGCAGTGAGTTCTGCGCCCAGTCTGCTGAACCAGCGCCTCCACTCCCTGCCCCGTGACTGCCGACACCATTTCGACTTCGGGGCCTTCGGCGGCAACAGCCGTCAGCGCGTCGGCGCTGTCTTCATCGAGAAGATCGACCTTGTTCCAGATTTCCAGAATCGGGATCGAGCTGACGCCGTCATACTCGGTCGATCACGCCAAGATCGGTCAGCACGTCGAGCACCTGTTTCTTCTGCGCTGCGGTCGACGGATTGGCGATATCGCGCACATGCAGGATCAGGTCGGCCGCCGTTACTTCCTCCAGCGTCGCACGGAACGCGGCAACGAGCTGCAGTCGGTAGGTCCGAAATAAATCCCGACCGTATCGGACAAAATTGCCTTTTCGACACCCGGAAGCGAAATCGCCCGCATTGTCGGATCGAGCGTCGCGAAAAGCAGGTCTTCGGCCATCACCTCTTCACCCGTCAGGTGGTTGAAGAGCGTCGATTTTCCGGCGTTCGTGTAACCGACGAGTGCAATCACCGGCCAAGGCGCACGTCCACGCCTGTCGCGGTGCAAGAGTGCGGGTCTTGCGGACCTGTTCCAGTTCGCGGCGCAGGCGGCCCATGCGCTGGCGGATCATCCGCCTGTCGGCCTCGATCTGGGTTTCGCCCGGGCCGCCGAGAAAGCCGAAGCCACCACGCTGCCGCTCAAGGTGGGTCCAGCTGCGAACAAGACGGCTTTGCTGGTAATCCAGATGCGCCAGTTCGACCTGCAAGCGGCCTTCTGCCGTCGCCGCCCGTTCGCCGAAAATTTCGAGGATCAAACCGGTTCGGTCGATGACCTTGCGGCCCAGTTTCTCTTCCAGATTGCGCTGCTGGATCGGGCTGAGTGCGCCATCGACGACGACCAGTTCCGCCTCATGCCAGCTCGCAATCGGTTCCGATCCGCTCGACCTGCCCGGACCCGAAAAGCGTGTTCGGTTTTACATCGCGAACCGGCAGGACATAGCTTTCCGCAATGACCAAGTCCGATGGCCAGCGCCAGACCGCACGCCTCCGCCAGATCTGGCCTCGGCGTCCAGATCGTAGGAGGTCGAGCGAATATCGGGGCAGACGACAACGTGCCGCCCACCGCGAACGACTTCTTCGCGTTCGTCGTCTAGAAAGCTCAGCTTCCGTCGCCTTCGAAATCGTCCGACAGATCGACAGCTTCGGCCGGCTGAACGGTCGACACCGCGTGCTTGTAGGCGAGTTGCACGAAGCCGTCGCGCTCAAGCAGGACACAGAACAGGATCGTAGGCGGCGATCCGCCCTTGCAGCATGACGCCGTTCACAAGGAACATCGTTACCTGCACTTCGGCCTCGCTCACCTTGGCCAGGAAGACATCCTGCAGGAGCCGCTGCTTACGATTGCCGGCCTGGCTGGCAAACTGGTCTGGCATCCATCGCGGAGCCCGGCATGATCGTGCTGATCGCGTGCTTGTAGACCAGCTGCGACTGGCCATCACGGCGCAGCAGCATCGAAAAATTATCGAACCATGTGACGATGCCCTGCAGTTTGACGCCCTTCACCAGAAAGACGGTCACGGGGATTTTGCTCCGCCGAAGCTGGTTCAGGAATGCATCCTGCAGATTACCGGTATTTTGTTTCGCTGGGGGTTGGGTCTTGCTGGACACGGGGTCGCGCGCTTAAAGTTCTTCCGTCCGACATTTTTGTCGTTTCCTTTTTTTTGGCGGCCGCCAATGCGGTCCGCAATCAGGTCGTGCGAGATGCCGCTTCCGGTTCGCATGACGGGACAAGCGTCATGGATTACTGTTTGAAACCGACAGCTATGGCCGTCGGTTCCGATGATCTGTCTTAATCGCCATTCTTGCGATCGGTCATCCCCAAAAGTCTTCAATTTGCGATGAAGTGCAGATCGTTCCATGCCGATGAAGCTGGCTGTCTTGGAGATATTGCCGGAAAAACGGCGGATCTGGATGCCGAGATACTCGCGTTCGAAGTTTTCGCGCGCTTCCCGCAACGGTACGCCCATAAGGGTCGACATGCCTGTCCCTCCACCGATTTTTCCGCTCGTCACCTCGGCAGGCAGCATGTCCGGCTGGACTTCCTCCATCCGGTCGCGGGGCGAAAGGATCACCGTCCGCTCGACCACATTGCGCAGCTGGCGGACATTGCCCGGCCATTCGTAAGCCTGCAGCGCGGCCATCGCTTCCTGAGTGATTTCGGGTGCCCGATGCCCTGCTCCGATGCGTATCGCGTGAAGAAATGCTCGGCCAGCGCGGGGACATCGTCCCGCCGCTCCGCAAGCGAGGGGATCGCGACCGGCACGACATTCAGGCGATAGAACAGGTCTTCGCGGAAGCGCTTTTCCTCGATCTCTTTCTGCAAGTCGCGCGAGGTCGACGAAACGACCCGGACATCGACACCGATCTGACGTGACCCGCCGACCCGGACGAAACTCTGCTCCGTCAGAACGCGTAGGATGCGCGCCTGCGTTGCCAGCGGCATATCGGCTATTTCATCGAGATACAGCGTACCGCCGTCGGCTTTTTCCAGCAGGCCTGCCCGCACCAGCTTGCCGTCCGCTTCCTCGCCGAACAATTCGTGTTCGAACCGCTCGGACGTGATGCGCGCCGAGTTCACCGTGACGAAGGCATGATTGGCCCGCGGGCTCCATCCATGCAGAAGCCGCGCAGCGACTTCCTTGCCCGCACCTGCCGGCCCGGTGACCAGAACTCTGCTGCCGGTACTGGCCACCCGTTTCAGCGTCGCCCGGACCTGATTGATCGCCTTCGAATTTCCGGTGAATTCGTCACTTGCGGTCATGCCTTCACGAAGGCGGGTATTTTCGCGGCGCAGACGCTGGGTCTCTGTTGCGCGCCCCACCAGCATCAGCAGCCTTTCTGCTTCGAACGGCTTTTCGAGGAAATCCATCGCCCCGCGGGATACCGCCGAAACGGCAGTATCGATATTGCCGTGTCCGGAGAAAATGATGACCGGCAGCTCCGGCTCTCGCTGCTTGATCGCGTCGAGAACTTCGAGGCCGTCCATCCTGCTTCCGTGCAGCCAGACATCGAGCAGAACCAGACTTGGCCGGCGTTCGTCGATCATCTCCAGCGCGCTATCGCTGTCGCCTGCTGTCCGGCACTCGTACCCTTCATCACTCAGGACGCCGGAGACGAGGTCGCGAATATCCTTCTCATCGTCGACTACGAGAATTTCGAGAGCCATCAGGGTTGTATCCTTGTCTGGGGCAACAGGTCGAATGAAGAACGTGGTGCGAGTATAGCAGGATCGATCATTCGGCAGCCTCCTGCCCGGCCATTTCCGGATGGCGGGCGAACCGCATCGAAACGCGCGTGCCGGTGTCACCGTGCTCCGCGCGCGCGAAGCTCATGACGCCGCCATGCTCCTCGACGATCTTGTTGACGATGGCGAGGCCGAGGCCGGTGCCCTTCTCGCGGGTCGTCACATAGGGTTCGAGCAGGCTTTCGCTTTCCTGCGGCAGGCCGATCCCGTTGTCCTCTACAGCAATATCGAGCCACGTATCGTCCGCTGACACGATAACGGCAACTTGGCCCCGGAAATCCGGTTCCGATGCGGCCTGACGGGCGTCGACGGCCTCACCGGCATTCTTCAGCACGTTGGTCATGGCCTGGCCGAACTGATGGCGGTCGCAGGCGATATCGATCGGACCGTCAACTTCGGTGACGAAGCGATAATCGATTTCCGGATGAGCCACCTCCTGAAGGAAACAGCGACTGGCGCACCAGATCGACTGCATCTTCCTGACGGAACACGGGTTTCGGCAAACGGGCGAAACTGGAGAATTCATCGACCATCGTCCGCAGCTGACCGACCTGCCGTACGATCGTGTTGGTCAGCTCGTCGAACAGCTCGCCATCTTGCTCTATCTGGCGGCGATAACGGCGTTTCAGTCGCTCTGTCGCCAGCTGGATGGGGGTAAGCGGATTCTTGATTTCGTGAGCGATCCGCCGTGCGACGTCCGACCACGCGGCCTGCCGCTGATCCAGCAACTGCCGCGTAATATCTTCAAACGTGATGACGAAACCGCCTGCCGCAGGGGAGTTTTTGACTGCGAGGGTCAAAATCTCGCCGCCCTGATCGAAACTCACGACGCCCTGCCCCATACCCGATTGGACGAGCGCGCTCATCTGCGGGGCCACCGTATCGAGCGAGAGGCCGTCGATCGAATTCACTCCCTTAGGCAGCAGGAGCGATTGAGCCGAACCATTCATCAGCAAGATATTCCCGCCGCGATCGATCGATATGATCCCGGCAGAAATCGATTCCAGCAGCGCTTCCATGAAGCTGCGCCGATCATCGAGCTGGAGGTTTGCCGATTTCAGATCATCTGTCTGGGACTCGATCTGCGCGGTCATGCGGTTGAATGCACGGTTGAGCAGACCGATCTCGTCCGCGCCGGTACGCCCTTCGACACGGAGCGAGAAATTGCCTGCCCCCACCTTGCGCGCGGCGGCGACGAGGTCGGTGAGCGGCTCGACCTGACGGTCGGCAAAGCGGAGAGCGAACCAGACGGCCAGACCGACCAGGAACAGGCTGACGAAAAAGAGGGCAAGGTTGAACCGCAATTGCAGCGCCCGCGCCCGGCTCGTGAGAACATCGTATTGCGAAACGACCGAGCTGGCCTGCTCCCACTGGCTGAAAGATAGCGCTTCGGAGTTCCTTGCATTGTACAGATAGATCCCGCGCTCGGCGTCGATGGGCGCGACAGCCTCGATCCGCGTAGCATCGGCAAAAACCGCGACCGGCTCGCCCTCCTGAAACATGTCGAGAGCCAGCTGACCGCGCACGGCTGGCTGGGTATCTTCACGCAGGTTGAACGCAGCGGCCGTGGTCAGGGCGCCGTCGGGAAACGCCTGCAGCACGGCGGACTCGTTAATTTCTCGACCCTGCATCTGATAGCTGAAGTCTTCGAGAAACTCGTTGTTCGACAAATCCAGCGCTGCCGTGTTGGCGAAATAGAACCTCAGGTCGCCGGCCATCGTCACAGTCTCATTGGCGACTTCCAGCTGATTTTGCTCGTAATAGCCCCGCGCCAGTTCGTTCGCATTCTCCATCAGCCCGCGCGAATTGCCGGAAAACCAGAAATCCACGCCAGACTGGAACAGGACCGCTGCAAAGCCGGCGACGAGCAGCGTCGGCACAGCTGCAATCAGGGAGAAAAGGAACACAAGCCGGACGTGCAAACGGGCCGTGCTGCCCGCAGCGCGCCTGATGGCCAGCCTTCGCCCGATCAGGACGAGCAGCGCCATCGCAGGAATCATCGTACCGATAAGCAGGATGGCGACCTGGCCTGTGGGAAGCAGCTGTCCATCGGGCGGCGCGCTGTCGAAGGCCAGCCACGTCGTTACAATCATCCCGAGAACGGCGGCGAGCGTCACCAGTTCGAGAAGGAGGAAAACATTCGCCCTGCGCGATGCCACGACAAAGCGGCGCATCCAGCGCGGGCTTCGACGGGGAGTCTGTTGCGCGGCGTCTACCATCGTTGCGGAGTTACAACAGTGGTGTGTCTTCTCTGCAAGTAAAATCTTGCAGCTCGCCACTCGGTCAGGCGCGCGTGGTAAACATCTCGGCGTCGATTGACAGATCGCCCAGCCTTTTCCGCAGCGTATTGCGGTTGATACCAAGCATGGCCGCCGCCCTCAGCTGGTTGCCACCCGTTCGGCGCAGGACCTCTTCGAAAAGTGGTTTTTCAAAAGCTGCCGTCGCCTTGCGGTGGATCGTCCCTTCGGGCGGGATTTGCCCTTTCCAGCCAATCGGACATCGCAGAACCAAGATCCTGCTCGTCCTGCAATTCCTTGATATGCGAGGGGGCGGTATCTGTCGCGATTTCGGCAACCAGATCGTCGGTCGATCACATCCTCGCGCGCCATGATTGCGAGACGAAACACCATATTGCGCAGTTCGCGCACATTGCCCCGCCAGGGAAGCGCCGAGAGCCGCGCGATTGCCTTCTCTGTAAGGCCCCGTTTCGGCAAGACCTTCCTCCACCGCCTCGCCGAGGAAGTGGTTGGCCAGCATCCCGATATCTTCACGGCGCTCTCGCAGCGGCGGGAGCTCGATCGGCACGACCGCAAGTCGATAATAGAGGTCCTCGCGGAATGTGCCTGCGGCGATCATTGGGCCGAGATCGCGGTTGGTCGCGGTAACGATCCGAACATTGACGGCCACGTCCTGTCGCCCCCCGACGCGCCGGATCCGCCCCGACTGCAATGCGCGCAGTAGCCGGGTTTGGGCCTCGACCGGCATGTCTCCAATTTCATCGAGGAAGAGCGTGCCGCCATTGGCCTGTTCGAATTTGCCGATTGCCTGAGTGGTCGCACCGGTGAAGGCGCCCTTTTCGTGGCCGAACAATTCGCTTTCGATGAGGTCATGCGGAATAGCTGCCGCATTCACAGCGACAAAAGGACCTGTCTTTCGGTGGCCAAGCTGGTGGATGGCTTCGGCGACGAGTTCCTTGCCGGTACCGGATTCGCCGGTGACCAGAACCGTGAGGTCGTTGCGCAGGACACGCGCGATCATCCGGAAGACCGCCTGCATGGCCTGACTTCGGCCGACGAGCGGCATTCCATCACCTGCCGCGTCATCTGCTACCGCACTGGCCCCTGCCCCCGCAGCCTGACGGACGGCGCGCAAAAGCTCGTCCAGATCGAAGGGTTTGGGGAAATATTCAAAGGCCTCGTTCTCGCTTGCCCGCACGGCGGTATCGAGCGTATTCTGCGCGGACAGGACGATGAACGGCATGGAAGGCGCAAGTTCGCGCACCGTGTCGAGCGCAGCGATACCGTCGCCGTCTTCCAGCATCACATCGGTCAGCATTGCAGCGTACCGGCCGCCCTCCAACAGCGCATTTCGGCCGGCAATCCCCGCGCACCGATCGACCTCATACCCCTCGGATTCGAGGGCAGACACGATGACGGTCGCGATCGCTGGGTCGTCCTCGACGACCAGGATGCGTTTCGCTTCGGTCATGCGGCGCCTTTCGCTTCGGCAAGATGGATCCGGAACCGGGTCAGGCCGGACACGCCGGTCGCGCTCGTGGGCGATCCGCCCATCCATGTCGCGCACCAGTTTGCGGACCAGCGCGAGCCCCAGGCCCTGTCCGCCCTTTTTCGACGTGACGAAAGGTTCGAACACCCTTTCGGCAATCGCCGGATCGATGCCCGGTCCATTGTCGCTGATCGCTATTTCGATAGGCAAGGATACGGCCCTGCCCCGGCCCCGGCGAAGGACATTCATAACGAGGCCCGTCACATATCGGGTGCGGATCGAAACCACAGGTTCCTCCTCCCCGGCACAGGCGTCCCGCGCATTGCCGAGCAGATTTATCATGACTTGCTGCAACGCGTCCTTGCTGGCGATGACCGGCGGCAGGGATGGATCGAACTCTTCGGTGAATGTCACCGCTGGGGCACCTTCGACAGAGCGCACAACGCCAAGCGCATTGCGGATGACCTCGTGCAAATTCACAGGCTCCAGCGGGTCCACCTGCCTGCTGCCAAGTTTCTGCATGCGGTCGATCATCCGGGCGATACGGTCGACCTCGTCGGTGACAAGCCGCGCCAGACCCTGATCTGCCTCCGGCAATTTGCGCTGGAGCAGCTGGCTGGCCCCGCGAATAGCGGCAAGCGGGTTCTTGATTTCGTGCGCAAGCACGGCGGGGGCAGCAATTTCGGACTGCTGCGGATCGTCCGCCATGCCGGCCTGACCTGCATCGGACAGGGTAACGACCCGCCATCCAGGTTGCGCGGTCACGGGCGAAATCGTCAGATTGACCGCCTTCCCGCTTTCTCCAAGGGCGATTCCCCTGGCCGTCAGAACGAGCGTCAGGTTCTTCCAGCAACCGTGACACTCGCTCGTCGAGGATACCGGCAACCTCTGTGAATTGCTGCCCCAGAAGTCGGCTTGCGCCCTTGCCGAGCAGATCTTCTGTGGACTGATTGGCTTCGCGGATGATACCTTCGGGATCGATCGAGCACGAACGCGAAGATCAGACTGGAAACCTGTGTGCTGCGGATCCGGGTCTGTCCGCCGGTGCCAGTGTCACCGACACATCACGCAGCGCGGCGATGGCGGAACGGTGTCGTAGAACCGTTCGAGCTCACCCATCACTTCATCGGGATCGTCGATAAAGTTGACATGATTGCGGAACTCGGCCGAACCATGCATCCCTTTGGTGTACCAGCCCAGATGCTTGCGGGCGACCTTGGTCCCGACGTCGCGGCCATAAAGATCGAGCATCCGTTCATAGTGCTCGATCACCGTTTCGTACTGCTCGTCGAAAGACTGGGCTCGTCAGCATTTCGCCGGTCTTCCACCAGTGCATCACCTGGCCCAGCAGCCACGGCTTGCCGTACGCTCCCCGGCCGATCATCAGACCGTCCGCCCCCGACTGTTCGAGAGCCTTGGCCGCATCGTCGAGCCGAGCAGATATCGCCGTTTACGATGACGGGAATGGACACCGCTTCCTTCACCTTGCGGATGAAGGACCAATCGGCGCTGCCCTTGTACATCTGGTTGCGCGTGCGGCCGTGCACGGTGATCATCTTCACGCCGAGATCCTCGGCAATCTTGGCAAGCTCGGGCGCATTCAGGCTGGCATGGTCCCAGCCCATCCGCATCTTTACCGTCACAGGCACATCGACAGCCTTCACCGTCGCTTCCATCAACTTGGTCGCCAGCGGCACTTCGCGCATCAGGGCGCTGCCCGCCATGCCGTTCGTCACCTTGCGAACAGGACAGCCGAAATTGATGTCGATGATGGCGGCACCGCGATCTTCGCTCAGCTTTGCAGCCTCGCCCATGCTTTCCGGATCGCAACCGACCAGCTGCATGGAAATGGGATCTTCGGTCTTGTCCCACTCAGCTTTCTGGATGCTTTGACGCGTTTCGCGAATAGCGGCCTGGCTGGCCATCATTTCGGTGACGTTGAGGCCGGAGCCGTATCGGCGCACCAGCATGCGGAACGGCATGTCGGTTACGCCCGTCATGGGCGCCAGAACGACGGGGGTGTCGATCGTCACCCGGCCCACATGGATGGGCTTCGGGGGATAAGGGGGCTGGACCAGAGTCATGGTTTGGAAAACGTATGCCTAATAATTGGGCACGCGCCTAGTGGATTGCAGACCATCTCGCAAGCGCGTAGCGCGCGGGCGATATGAGCGACACGCCTCCCCTACCCCCCTTCTCGGTAATAATCGTAGCCGCGGGCAAAGGTCTTCGGGCGGGACAACCCCTCCCCAAGCAGTTCGCCATCTGGAGGGGCAAGCCTGTCCTGCGGCACTCAGTAGACGCCTTTCTCGAAAGCGGTGCGGACCGTATTCTGGTTGCGATACCTGACGGCGCAGACGAGATCGCACGGCAGGCAGCAGGCGAAGACAGTCGCATCGCATTCATCACGGGCGGCGATACACGCCAGCAATCCGTCGCCAATGCGCTGGATGCCTTGTCCGGCCAAGCGGTCGAGCATGTCCTGATCCATGATGCAGCGCGCCCGATCGTTCCGATGCAAGTGATAGAGCGCCTGCTCGACGGCTCTTGACGATCACCCCGGAGCGATCCCCGTACTTCCCGTGGTCGACAGTCTCGCCGTGTCGGAGAACGGCGTCATGACCGGCAGCGCCGACCGTGATGCCTTGCGGCGAGTTCAGACGCCTCAGGCGTTCCGATACGATGCCATCCTCGCGGCGCACCGCGCATGGCGAGGAGAGGCGAATGCTGGCGACGACGCGCAGGTCTTGCGGGCGGATGGCGGGACCGTCGCCCTGGTCGAAGGTGACGAGGCGCTGCACAAACTGACATTCTCTGGAGATTTCATGAGCGCGCTTCCACAGGTCCGCACCGGTATGGGCTACGATGTTCACAGGCTGGCCGATGGCGAGGAACTCTGGCTCTGCGGGATCAAGATCGAACATACGCGCGGCCTGGCCGGTCATAGCGACGCCGATGTCGGCCTTCATGCCATCACCGATGCGATCCTCGGCGCCGTCGCGATGGGTGATATCGGCCAGCACTTCCCGCCAAGCGACGAGCAATGGGCGGGTGCATCGTCGGACAGGTTTCTCGCCCACGCAGCGAAACTGGCTGCCGAGGCCGGATATGATGTCGGCAATATCGACCTGACGCTAATCTGCGAGGAGCCGAAGATCGGCCCTCATCGCGCGGCGATGCAGGCCAGAATTGCGGAGATCCTGCAGGTCGAAGCAGGCGCAATTAGCGTGAAGGCGACGACGACCGAGCGGCTCGGCTTCACAGGTCGAGGTGAAGGTATCGCCGCACAGGCCGTTGCGACCATGACATTGCAGGCGTAAGGGCGCGCCATGGCCGAAACCCTGCTCCCCACCGACATCGCCGATCTTGCTGCGAAAGTGGTCAAGGCGAACCGCGAAGCCGGACGTACCGTCGTTCTCGCCGAAAGCTGCACCGGAGGTCTGGTTGCAGGTGCCCTGACCGAGATTGCAGGGTCCTCAGCGGTACTCGACCGCGGGTTCGTCACCTATTCCAACGAAGCGAAGATGGAGATGCTCGGCGTGCCGAGCGATATCATCGAAACCTTTGGCGCTGTGTCGATCGCCTGCGTCTGGGCGATGGCGCAGGGCGCATTGAAAGCATCCAGTGCAGATGTGGCGGTCGCAATCAGCGGTGTTGCCGGCCCGGGCGGCGGAACGGCGACAAAGCCTGTCGGCACCGTCGTTTTTGCACGCGCCATCCGCAACAAGGAAGGCGAACCGGAGGGCGAACTGAAAGCGCTTTGGCGATATCGGACGCGCAGAAGTGCGCCGTCAGGCGACGCTTTGCGCGTTGGAATTGCTGCTGCCGTAAAGCGCGTCGGCACGCGTTTCGAACGCGGCCACCATCTTGCGAAAGGCGCGGTCGAAATACTGGCCGGCCAATGCTTCGAATACGCGGTTCTTGAACGTGAAGTCGACGCAGAAATGGACCCGGCAACCGCCGTTTTCCAATTCTTCGAATTGCCACGTATTGTCGAGATCCCGCAGCGGTCCATCGACATAATGCACCCGCAGATATTCGGGCCGGTTCTTTTCCACACGCGAAGTGAAGCTTTCCCGGATCGCCTTGAAACCGACCACCATGTCGGCAACCATTTCCGTCTCGCTGTCGGACCGGACGCGGGTCGCGATTACCCACGGCAAAAACTCGCGGTAGCGGCCAACATCGGCGACCAGATCGAACATCTGCTCGCAGCTGTAAGGAAGGTCGCGCGTTTCGCGTATGCCCGGCATCAGGCGCGCGCTTTCGCCAGCTTTGCCTCCCGCGCAGCTTTCATCTGGGCGAAATCGTCGCCCGCATGATAGCTTGACCGTGTCAACGGCGAGGAGGCGACCTGCAGGAAACCCTTGGCCCGCGCGATCGCGCCAAAAGCATTGAACGCCTTCGGAGTCACGAAATCCTCGACCGCCGCATGCTTGGGCGTGGGCTGGAGATACTGGCCCATCGTCATGAAATCGATGTCAGCAGAGCGCATGTCGTCCATCACCTGATGCACCTCAAGACGCTGCTCGCCCAGGCCGAGCATGATGCCGGATTTGGTGAAGATCATCGGATCGTGAGACTTCACCTCCTCGAGCAGACGCAGCGAGGCGTAATAACGCGCGCCGGGGCGAATGGTGGGATAGAGCCGCGGGACCGTTTCCAGATTGTGGTTGTACACATCCGGGCCGGCCTCGCAGATAGCCTCGACAGCGGGGCGCATCTTGCCGCGAAAATCGGGCGTCAGAATTTCGATCGTCGTGTTCGGCGTCTCGCGGCGCAGAGCCTTGATGACCTTCACGAACTGATCCGCGCCGCCATCGGGAAGATCGTCGCGATCGACGCTCGTAATAACGATATGCTCGAGGCCCATCTTGCCGGCCGCCACGGCGACATTCTCCGGCTCCATCTTGTCGACGATGCGCGGCATCCCCGTCTTGACGTTGCAGAAGGCGCAGGCGCGTGTGCACACATCACCGAGGATCATGACGGTCGCGTGCTTCTTTTCCCAGCATTCCCCGATATTGGGGCACGCTGCCTCTTCGCAGACCGTGTTGAGGCCAAGATCGCGCATCAGGTTGCGGGTCTCGTGATACCCCTTGCTGACAGGCGCTTTGACGCGGATCCAGTCCGGTTTGCGCTGACGTGCAGGACGGCCCTGTTCGGGCTTCGGAGTACCGGAAAGATCGTTCATGCGGCCCATCTAGGCGTCCGCAAAGTGGGCCGCAAGCACGCTCTTGTGGGCGATGTGGTAGGTCTTCTTGCTGCACGGTACAAGATTACCTACCGAAGCCGGTATGGATGCAGCCACCCTTCAGACGTTCACCTCGCCCGTGGTGCTGTTTTTCGTTCTGGGACTGTTTGCCGCCTTTGCCCGCTCGGATCTCGCCATTCCGGAAGCCATCGCCAAGGGAATGTCGCTCTACCTGATGGCGGCAATCGGCCTGAAGGGCGGCGTTGCCGTTTCGAAATCGGGCATCGACCTGACCGTCGGGCTGGCTCTGCTAATGGGCATTCTGGCCAGCTTTCTCATGCCGCTGATCGCATATGCCGTGCTGAAAGGCTTCGGCAAGCTGGACAAGCTCAATGCAGGCGCCGTCGCCGCGCATTACGGCTCGGTCAGTGTCGTGACGTTCGTCACTGCGGTCGAGATTTACGACGCGCAGTCGATGCCGCCCGGCGGCTTCATGGTCGCCGTCATGGCAGCGATGGAAACGCCAGCAATTCTTACCGGGCTCATCCTCGCTCGGAAAGCCAGCGAAGGGGACAGCCGGTCAGGTGGAGAACTTCTGCACGAAGTGCTCTTCAACGCTTCGGTTGTCCTGCTGCTCGGTGCCTTTGCCATCGGCGCAATTTCCGGCGCGCAGGGCTTTTCCGAAGTAAGTCCGTTTTTCGAAGCGGGTTTCAAGGGCGTCCTTTGCCTGTTCCTGCTCGATATGGGCCTGATCGCCGCGCGCCGAATAATGGACGCCAAGGCGCTGACCTGGCGCTTGGCTGTGATTGCCATCGCGCTTCCGCTTCTCAACGGTTCAATCGGCGTCTTTGCAGGTGCCGCAATCGGCCTCGATACAGGTTCCGTCGCCGCGCTCGGCGTGCTTTGCGCAAGCGCCAGTTACATTGCCGTTCCCGCAGCGATGCGTCTCGCCCTGCCGGAAGCGGATCCGGGTATCTATCTGACCATGTCGCTCAGCATCACCTTCCCCTTCAATATTCTCATCAATATCGGGCTGATCGGTGCAATGGCCGTCGCCGTTACAGGAGGCGTGACCCCATGATCGAAACCGTCATCCGCAAGCGGATCGAAATCCTCACCGACAGCGCGCTTGTCCGCCGCGTCACTTCGGCAATCGAGCAAGCCGAAATTACCGGTTGGACCATTACGCCTGTCCAATCCGGCAAGGGCCGCGATGGCCATTGGCGCGAGGAACGGGTCATGGGCACCGACAAGGTTTTCGTCCTGACAATCGCCTCACAGGAAAAAGCGATGGCACTGGCAGAAAGTCTGGCGCCGATCTTGTCATCGCACGGCCTTTTGCTCACGATGTGGGACGTCGAAGTCATCCGGGGAGAGCGTTTCTGATGCCGGAATTTGCAGAACTATTACGCGGATATCGCCGCTTCCGCGAGGGCGGCTATCCGCAGCAAAGAGCCCGCTACGACGAGCTGGTCGAGAAGGGCCAGCATCCCAAGCTGATGATCATCGGCTGCTCCGACAGCAGGGTCGATCCCGCACAGATATTCGACGTCGACCCCGGTGAAATCTTCGTGGTCCGCAACGTTGCCGCGCTTGTGCCGCCGTTTGAAACATCCAAGGGATTGCACGGCGTCTCCGCAGCCATCGAATTCGCCGTGCAGATGCTGATGGTGAAACAAATCGTCGTCATGGGCCACGGCATGTGCGGCGGTTGTCAGGCCGCGCTTACCCGAGATTTGCACGGTGCAGATGCCGGCGAAGGCAAGTTCATCGCCGACTGGATTTCCCTGCTTGACCACGTTCGTGATCCGGTCGTGGAAAAATACGGGACCGAAGGCCGGGAAGCAGAGCGCGCCATGGAGTTGGCCGCAGTGCGTCTGTCCCTGAAAAATCTCAGGACGTTTCCGTTTGTGAAAGAGAAACTCGACGCAGGCGCTCTCAAACTTCGTGGCAGTTTCTTCTCGATCGCAGAGGGCGTGCTCTACCATCTGGATCAGGACGCGGACGAATTCGAAGCCATTGAATAGCTTGCCGAGGGCGGCCGCTCTCGCCATGAAAGCGGCATGTCCGAATTAGACGCAAAAAACATCGCCCTTCTCATCGATGCAGACAACGTCAATCCCAAGGGGATCGATAGCGTGCTGACCGTTCTTGCCGAACTGGGGCAGGTGAATATCCGCCGTGCCTATGGCAACTGGGCGAAGGATGCGCTGAAGAAATGGGGCGATATCACCAATCGCTACGGCATCCGCCCACACCAGCAATTCGACCTGACGCGCGGAAAGAACGCGACGGATATGGCGATGAGCATCGATGCCGTCGACCTGCTCTATCAAGGCAAGGTAGACGGCTTCGGCATCATGAGCAGCGACAGCGATTTTACGCCGCTGGTTACACGGCTGCGGCAGGATGGACTGCCCGTGTATTGCTTCGGTGATGGCAAAACGCCGATGGCACTCAAGACTGCCTGCACCCGCTTCATCGACGTCGACAAACTGATGCGCGGCGACCGTCCGGCAAAAACCGAGACACCGGCCAGGAAGGGGGATCAACCGGCCGAGCCCCAGATCAGCGACAATGCCGTGGAACAGGAGCTGATCGACCTCCTCGGCGATGCATGGAAGGCGTCGAACCGCGACGACGACGGATATGCCCGGCTGCAGGAAGTTGGCCAGATTGCCGGCAACCGGTCGAGTTTCGATGTTCGCAATTACGGGTTCAAACAATTGTCCGAGATGTTCCGCTCGCTCGATCGGTTCGACATCAAACGCGGTTCCAACGGACAGCTATACGTCCGCCGCCTGCGCTAGGCAGTTCATCCGGCGACAAAAGAAAACGGCGCGGATCGTGAGACCCGCGCCGTTTCTTTTTTGCGTCTTTGCAACCGATCAGCTGGAAGGCTGCTCCATGGTTGCCGCCACAGGCGCGGCCGCCATGTCGCGCTTCGCATAAGCGTCCCAGAGACGTGCGATTGCGCGGCGAGCGCCTTCGACCTGCGCAAAGGTCGATTGTGCTTCCGCGGTCTTGCCCTGATCGAGCTGAGCGATGCCGAGGCGGGTCAAAACGCGTGCCGTGTCGACACCCGGCTTACCCAGCGCCATCGTATAGAACTCTTCGGCTTCTGCCGCGCGGTCATAGTTCAAATACGCATCGCCCGCAGCCATCAGCAGCGTCGAGTTTGCGCCAGCCTTGCGGGCGTCGGCTGCAAGCTTGGGAAGCTCGCTCTCGTCCGCGACAAGACGCTTGCGCGCATTGGTACGGACTTCGACGACGTACGGATTGCTTTCCGAAAGACTGCCGTCGGCAATGCCTTCAGCAATCACGTCGTTCACTTCGCCCGGCAGGCGACGGAAGTCGGCTGCGTCGACATAGTCGAGATAGTCACGCTCGTTGCGCAGTACGGAAGCGCGGCGCGCCAGACGCAAGAGATCCAGCGTTTCCTGCAATTCGTACTGCAGCATGTTGCGCTGGATGGCGATCGCATCGCCCCAGGCGCTTTCCGACGGGAAAAGGTCGACATACAGCAAGCTGTACTGGATCGCTTCCTCGGCATTGTTGGCTTCGTAAGCTGCCGACAGGCCGCGCTTCACCCATGCTTCGTCGACTTGCCCTCCAGCAGCATCGATGTTGCGGATGGCCCCGCGTAGGAAAGTGAGACCTTCCTGCGTCCGACCTTCATTGAAATACGTCTCGGCCATCAGACCGGCGAGATCTTTCTCGGCTGCGCCGGCATCGATGGCACGTTCCAGATAGGTGCGCGCGCCGGCATAGTCCTGCGCATTATAGGACAGCTGGCCTGCCAGCGTGTTGAACTTCACGATGTTTTCCGGGCTGGTCTTGCCGCTTGCCAGCATCTGCTTGACGCCGTCGATCTGGAGGGTTTCGTCGTTCGACAGACGACCGACATTGTAATAGAGGCCGCCGGTCGCGTATTTGTCGTCCGGCGTTTCCGTGGCAGCGAGGACACCCGGGAGGGCAGCCTTCACAGTGTTGAGATCGGGCGCTTCGGCCTTCAGCATCTCGTCAACGGGCTGATAGGCGGCAACAAAAGCCTTCGAGTAGTCGGGCTTCGTTTCCTTCTCTTTCTTCTTCTGTGCGTGCGCAGGCGCTTCCATAGCGGTCACGCCAAGGGCGGTACCGCACATAAGGGCAACGGCCATGGCGATATTGGCGCCGGGACGGCCGGCCGCGCGGCGACGTGCAGAGTGGGGTGCGAACATTCTATTTTCTCCCAAGGTATTCGAAACTGGTGATTGGACCCGAACGGGCTGCACATAATCTAACGATCGTGCAAGCCAGTGGTGCCGAATTGATGAGAAGACCTTAAAGGGCAGGCGCTGAATGGGGATTGAATGATGCGCTGCAACATCCTGCCGGAATTACGCGGGATATGTGGAAAACATCGCTTCTGCACCCTATCTAGGGGGCCTGAAGGTAGCTCCACGGACCTATCTCCCCTACCCTCTAATCCATTGCCGGAAGCTGGGCCAATGCCAGCTTCCTCCGCCACGTAGCGAGACCTTGCTTTGAGCGAAGATACAGACACCCTACCCGCGCCGCATCCCCTCGGCGAATTCGAACGCATCGACATCGTCGACGAGATGAAGACGAGCTATCTCGATTACGCGATGAGCGTGATCGTCAGCCGTGCGCTGCCCGATGTGCGCGACGGCCTGAAGCCGGTGCACCGGCGGATCCTGTTCGCCAGCAAGGAGGGCGACTTCGTTGCCGGCCGCCCGTATCGCAAGAGCGCCAAGATCGTCGGCGACGTGATGGGCAACTACCACCCGCACGGCGACAGTGCGATTTACGACGCGCTCGCCCGCATGACGCAGGACTGGTCGCTGCGTGTGCCCCTGATCGACGGTCAGGGCAATTTCGGCTCGATGGACCCGGATCCGCCGGCCTCCATGCGCTATACCGAAGCGAAGCTTGGCCAAGGTCGCCAACACCCTGCTCGACGATCTCGACAAGGATACGGTCGATTTCGTCGACAATTACGATGGCCGCATCAAGGAACCCTCGGTCCTTCCCGCGCGCTTCCCCAACCTGCTGGTCAATGGCGCAGGCGGTATCGCTGTCGGCATGGCGACCAATATCCCGCCGCATAACCTCGGCGAGGTGATCGATGGCTGTTTCGCCTATCTCGACAATCCGGCCATCACCTCGGAAGAACTTGTCGAATACATTCCCGGCCCGGATTTTCCGACCGCGCCGCTGATCCTCGGCCAGTCGGGAGCGCGTGCCGCCTACACGACCGGACGCGGCTCGATCCTGATGCGCGCCCGCCACGAGATCGAAACGCGCCGCGGCGACCGTCAATCAATCGTGCTTACCTCGATGCCCTTCCAGGTCGGCAAGTCCGGTCTTGTCGAGAAGATCGCCGAGGCCGCCAAGGACAAGCGGATCGAGGGCATTTCCGACATTCGCGACGAAAGCAGCCGCGAAGGTGTCCGCGTCGTCGTCGATCTGAAACGCGATGCCTCTGCCGATGTCGTGCTGAACCAGATCTGGCGTTACACGCCCGCCCAGTCGAGCTTCCCGGCCAACATGCTGGCCATCCGTGGCGGCCGCCCGGAAACGCTGGCGCTGCGCGACATCATTCAGGCATTCATCACCTTCCGCGAAGAAGTCATCACACGGCGCACCAAGTTCGAGCTGAACAAGGCGCGCGACCGGGCGCATGTCTTGCTCGGCCTGGTCGTCGCGGTGTCCAATCTGGACGAAGTCGTTGCGATGATCCGCGGGTCCTCCAACCCCGCAGATGCGCGCGAGAAACTGCTCGCAAACGCGAATGGCCGATTGGCGAGATCGCCCAGTACATCCGCCTTGTCGAGGCAATCGAACCGGACGCCGAGCAGGAGGGCGGCACCTATCGCCTGTCCGAACGGCAGGTGAAGGCGATCCTCGATCTGCGCCTGCACCGCCTGACCGCACTCGGCCGCGACGAAATCGGCGACGAGCTGAAAGAGCTGACGCATCGCGATCGAGGAATATCTCTCGATCCTCGCCGACCGTGTGAAGCTGTACGGTGTCATGCGCGACGAACTTGCGGAAATCCGTGAGCTTTATGCGACCCCGCGCGTTTCCGAAATCGCTCCCGCATGGGACGGCATCGAAGACGAAGACCTGATCGAGCGCGACGAAATGGTCGTGACCGTCACCCACGACGGCTACATCAAGCGCACCCCCCTCTCCACCTTCCGCGCCCAGAACCGGGGCGGCAAAGGTCGTGCCGGCATGGCGACCAAGGAAGAGGACGCGGTGAGCGACATGTTCGTCACCAGCACCCACAATCCCGTGCTGTTCTTCTCCACCAACGGGAAGGTCTATCGCCTCAAGGTCTGGAAACTTCCCGAAGGCGGGCCGACCACTCGTGGACGTCCGATCATCAACATCCTGCCCTCGCTGGACGAAGGCGAAACGATCCGGACAGTCCTGCCGCTGCCGGAAGACGAGGAAACCTGGGGCGCCCTCAGCGTGGTGTTCGCCACCGCGAAGGGCAATGTTCGCCGCAACAGCATGGATGCCTTCACCAATATCCCGAGCAACGGCAAGTTCGCGATGAAGTTCGACGACGAGAGCGAAGACAAGCTGATCGGCGTCGCCCTTCTCGAGGCAGGTGACGATGTGCTCCTCGCCACGAAAATGGGCAAAGCCATCCGTTTCGGCGGCGAAGATGTGCGCGAGTTTACGTCTCGCACTTCCACCGGTGTTCGCGGCATGAAGTTCAAGGAAAAGGGCGACGAAGTCGTCTCGCTGTCGATCCTGCACGAAGGCAGCGCGACGCCGGACGAGCGCGACGCCTATCTCAAGGCCGCCCCCTGGAAGGCCGACGAAGATGCTCCGCCGCTTTCCGAAGAACACGCGAAGATGGCAGAGGAAGAACAGTTCATCCTCACCGTCTGCTGCGAACGGCTACGGCAAGCTATCCTCGGCCTACGAGTATCGCAAGGCCGGCCGCGGCGGGATGGGCATCACCAATATCGACAACATCAAGCGGAATGGCGAAGTCGTAGCCAGCTTCACCGCCACCAAGAGCGACCAGCTCATGCTGGTGACCGATCAGGCCAAGCTTATCCGCATCGGACTGGAAAGCCTGCGCGTCATCGGGCGTAGCATCGTCCGGCGTGCGGCTGTTCGATGTTGCCAAGGGCGAGACCATCGTCGTCAGCCGTCCGCATCGACGAAGACGAATCTCCGGAAAACGAAGCCGAAGAAGCGATCGTCGAAGAAATGGTGGAAAAGCGTGGCGGAGGCGATCAGACGACGCCGGACACCACGATGGACCGTGATGACAATGAAGGCGAGGCACCGCCGGAATGATGCGCGACGCATGAGCATAACTGTCGAACCCAGCGGTCAGGCGTGCGGTGCCAAGATACACGGCATCGATCTGGCCGCTGCGCTCGGCGAGAGACACGATTGCCGCGATCAGGTCCGCATGGCTCGAACACCGGGTTGTGGCCTTTCCGGATCAGACGGGCCTTGATGACGACGCTCTGGAGCGCTTTACCGTCGCAATGGGCGGGTTCGGCGACGATCCGTTTTTCGAGCCGATTGCAGGCCGCCGCCATGTCGCCGCCATCTTGCGCGAAGCCGATGAGCAATCCCCGCTATTTGCCGAGAACTGGCATAGCGATTGGAGCTTTTTGCCCTCGCCCCCTGCAGGGACATGCCTGCGTTCGGTCGAAATCCCGCCCGTTGGCGGCGACACCCTGTTCGCCGACCAAATCGCCGCATTTGCGGCCCTGCCCGACGATCGCAAGGATCACCTGCGGTCATTGACCGCGATCCATAGCGCGCGGGCTGCCTATGCACCCGACGGCTCCTACGGCGAAAAGGACGAAGGGCGAAGCATGGCAATCCGCCCCGACGAAAGCGCGCGAGAGACCTTCACGCACCCGCTGGTCCAACGCCATCCGGAAACGGGCGAAGAAGCGCTTTTCAGCTGCTTCGGCTATATCGTCGGGATCGAGGGGATGCCCGAGCAAGAGGCCGCCTCTCTGCTCGTCGAACTGTATCAATGGCAATCAAACGAGCGCTTCATCTATCGCCATCAGTGGGAGCCGGACATGCTGGTGATGTGGGACAATCGCAGCGTCCTGCACAAGGCAACCGGCGGATATGAAGGACATCGCCGCGAACTGCACCGCACGACGATCGCGGCATTCGCCTAGGCTTCCACGCCGCGCCTCAGGGTCTGCACGACCCCTGTTGCGATCAGGAACTGGCCCGTGAAATAGATCGGCCAGACCAGAAGGTCGCCCAGCTCCTGCCATTGCAGCGGGCCCATACGCGCGAAAATGAGCAGATCCGAAATCACGAAGAGGACCGCGCCAAGGCCGACGCGGTACCGCGGAAAAGCGCTCCACCAGGCGGCAGCTGCCATTCCGCCAAGCGCCAGCGCATACAGCGTAACCGACCAATCCAGCGTCAGAAGATAGGAGATAGCGGGCGTCAACAATAGCAATGCCCCACCAGCCAGTTTCTGGCTCGGCGTGGGATCGGGACGTGGATGGCGCAGATAGAGCGCGATTGCTGCCACATGCGCTGCGAAGAAGGCGGCACCGCCGATTAGGAAGTCCAGCTCGATCCCCATATCCCCGACAGACGATAGTGCCATGACCATGCCGATCAGCAGCCCGTCCGTGCCGCTGGCGCGTCGCCAGCAGTAAATCGCCAAAGCAGCCGCACCGACACCCTTGAGGAGGATCAGATAGAGCCCGCCGATCTGGTTGTCGGACAAGAAATAATACGACACAGCCCCGATTAGCGCGACAAGCAGCCACGGCCTTTCATGTGCCAAAGTCCGGGTCGAAACAGGTAAGCGTGCCATGGCATTGCTCGCTAGGGCTTGCAGGGACCAGTGGGCAAGACCTAGATGCGCCGCGCGTAAGGACACAGCTAACCATGACACACGATATCCATATCATCGGCGGCGGTCTCGCCGGCAGCGAAGCGGCGTGGCAGCTGGCGCGGCGCGGCTTCAAGGTACGCCTGTCGGAAATGCGCGGAACCGGCGAAACGACGGACGCTCACCAGACGGATGGTCTCGCCGAACTCGTGTGCTCCAATTCCTTCCGCTCCGACGATGACGAGAAGAATGCCGTCGGCCTGCTGCATCACGAGATGCGAAATCTGGATTCGCTCATCATGCGCGCGGGCGAAATTGCACGCGTGCCTGCCGGATCGGCCATGGCCGTGGACCGCGACGTCTTCTCGCAGGAAGTGCAGCGCACGCTGGAAGATCATCCCAACATCACGGTCGTGCGCGAGCGGATCGACGCCCTCCCCTCCGACGGTCCTGCTATCGTCGCAACCGGCCCGCTGACGGCGGCAGCGCTGGCGCAGAGCATTGTTGGCGCGACAGGACAGGAACGGCTGGCCTTCTTCGACGCCATTGCCCCCATCGTGCACCGCGACAGCATCGACATGGATATTTGCTGGATCCAGTCACGCTGGAACAAGCGCAACGAAGCGTCGAACGAAGATGGCGATTACATCAACTGCCCGATGACGAAGGAAGAGTATTACGCCTTTCATCAGGGTTTGATCGACGGTGAAAAAACCGAGTTCAAGGAATGGGAAGAAAACACCCCCTATTTCGATGGTTGCATGCCGATCGAAGTCATGGCGTCACGCGGAGTGGAGACATTGCGTTTCGGACCGATGAAGCCTGTCGGGCTGGACAATCCGCGCGATACCACGCCCGAATTTCCCCAAGGTCGCTGGCCCTACGCGGTCGTCCAGCTCCGGCAGGACAACAAGCTTGGGCACCCTGTGGAACATGGTCGGCTTCCAGACGAAGCTGAAATACGGCGCGCAGGTAGAGCTTTTCCGCACAATTCCGGGACTCCAGAATGCCGAGTTTGCACGTCTTGGCGGCCTGCATCGCAACACATTTCTCAATTCCCCGCTGGTGCTCGATCGCCAGCTTCGCCTGAAAGGTATGGAGCGTATCCGCTTTGCCGGGCAGATCACGGGCTGCGAGGGTTATGTCGAGAGTTCGGCTGTGGGCCTCGTTGCGGGCATGATGGCGGCGGCGGAACTGGCCGGGGATGAGTGGATCGGTCCCCCGCGCACTTCGGCGCTCGGCGCGCTCCTGTCGCATATTACAGGCGATGCAGAGGCTGACACCTATCAGCCGATGAACGTCAATTTCGGTCTCTTCCCGCCGATGCACGACGTGAAGAAGAAGCAGCGCAAGGAAGCCTATACCTCGCGCGCCAAGGCCGACATGCAAGAATGGATCAGCAGGCTTGAAGCCGTCCCAGCCTGATCCCCATCAGCACCGGCAGGCAGGTTTCTTTTTGGGCTTTGGCGCCGTCGTCGCAAATTCGGCCTGCGTAAGTTTCCGGTCGCGATTGGCATCGGCTCCGTCGAACTTCGTGGCGGTGGACACTGCCCATTCCTCGAAGGTCAGCAAATTATTGCCGTCCTTGTCGAGTTTCTTGAAAGCACTCGTTCTGGTGGACAGCATTTCGGCCCGCGTGATCGCAAGATCGCGGTTCCGGTCGTAACGGAAAAAACGGCTCTGTTCGCGGCTTAATTGCGTCGCCTCTGGCGGCGTCGGACCGCGCAGATCGCCCGGATCGACTACGGGCAATTGGGGTTCGGCAGGTTCTTCCTCGACAATCGGGGCCGGTTCCGGAGGAGGCGCGGCTTCTTCGACCTGAGCCCTGCCCTGCCACCAGAACATCCCGACGCCGGCCAGCATCAAAGCCAGCACCGCGCCCAATATCATTCGATCCATCGCATCCCCTGTTCCCTGTCCTCACCGCCCGAGTAGGCCATGCCGCAAGGCAAGCGCAAGGGCCGGAAATCCATCGAGAACTTCGCGATCCTTCGCAAGCGCCCTGCGGCCAAGGGCGCCAAGAACCGAAAACGGACGGAGCCGCCGCGGCAACGGTGCAAAACGGTCCGCGCTAACCGATCCAAAGGCAGCAACATCCACCCCCCGCTCTTTCAAATCGGCGAGCGCGGATGTTTTGGCGGCGGTAGTAACGCGGCGCAGGTCTTCTGCGGTCACAGCAGGCATGACGACCAGCGCCAAAGCGGTCCACGCGGAGACGCGCCCTTCTGCAAAGGTTTCGATATCGGCGCAGGAAAGAGCTTCCCCGGATGCCAGTACCTCCCAGCCATCGACGAGCCTGCCCAGGCTTGCCGCGCCGCTTCCCCAGCTCGCAAGGGCCTCCAGCAACGGTTCTCCCTTTGGCCAGTTGGCGGGATCATCGGCGAAACGGTCGCGCCACCAGGCCAATTTCAATTGCCCGATGATCGGTTCGCTGGCCTCGCGCACAGCGCGTTCGAGCCGCGTTTCGAGAGAGAACAAGAGTTCGAAGTGAGAACGATCACCAGTACTGGCTGAGCCCAGCGCCAGCTTCAGAAGGGGGTCTTCAAGCTCGATAGTCATTTTTAAAGATCGTTAACCGCCCGCTGATAGGAGCCTCGCCTGTGCATCAATAAAAAAGCGAATGACACCTATTATGGCAAAAGCACTGACCTTTCTGGGATCTCTCAGATCTGACACAGCCGGCAATATGCTGGGGCTCGTTGCTGCCGGTGTTTTTCCGCTCGTCGGAGTGATTGGTGGCGGGATTGATATGAGTCGATCCTATCTTGCGAAAACGCAGCTGCAGGCAGCCTGCGACGCCGGGGCGCTTGCGGGACGCCGCGCCATGGCCAGAGCCGATCAGTACGAGACCCCCGAACGCGCAAAGGCCGACCGGCTCTTTGCCGCCAATTTCGATGGCACCAGGTTCGGCGTCGCGGACCCGGTATTTACAACCACTGTAGACGGTGATGACAACATTCTCGGCTCAGCAACGGTCGATGTGCCCACGACACTTATGGCAGTGTTCGGCAAGAAAACCGTAACGGTCTCTGTCGATTGTATGGCGACCCTCCAGGTGTCGAATACAGACGTCATGTTCGTCCTTGACACAACCGGCTCGATGGAAGGCGACAAAATCTCGGGCTTGCGCGATGCCGTTCGCGATTTCCATTCCGTCTTGGCCGGCGCCGATCTGGCTAACAGCACCCGCGTGCGCTACGGTTTTGTTCCTTACGCACTTACCGTGAATGCCAGTACGCTTCTCGGCTCGTCGCACATACCCAGCACTGCCTTCAGTGCAACGACCCCGACACAGACGAGGGTCGCCGTCTTCGACAACCCTGAGACTATCAACTCCTACGGCGATTTCACCGACACGGGCACCACCGAACAACAGGCCAATCCCAGCTTCTATTATTATGAGAGCACGTGCAACGATTACGGCAACAATTATGGTGACAATCCGACCTTTAGCGGGAACACCAGGACGACATACAGTTTTAACAGATTCGAACATGTCGGCACACAATTTGGCCGCAAATACGGTCGCTGCTGGCGAAACAGGACCAATGCCGTCGCAGCGGTCACATCCAGAACGATCTGGAAGCCAACGCGCTACGTGTATCAGGAAGCCAATCTGGATACGTCCGATTATCGTGGCCGAGGTTCGGTCGAATTCGCCAACAGTCTGACGACAACGAACTCCTGGGTGGATGCCGAGGGAACCTACGATATGGTGCAGCTCGCGGCCAAGCAGGACGAAGGTACGGCAGGCGGGATAGGGACGACCAGTTCCTCTTGGGACGGCTGCATCATGGAGCGCACCACGGTTCAGGATGCGGACTTCGATCCGATCCCGAACGGAGCGAGGGACCATGATATCGTTTCGGCTGCGGTCGACGGAACCTTCGATACGCAGTGGCGCCCCATGTGGGTCGACCTGACCTACAATCGTTCGGGAAACAGACAATCGACCACTACGGCGGATGATACCCATGCGTGCCCTGCACGTATGGTTCCGTTTACGCAGATCGACATGACATCGCTGACTGTGCCGACCTGGCTCGACACCTATCTCGACAACGAACTGTCCGCTGAAGGGTTTACCTACCACGATATCGGGATGATTTGGGGTGCCCGTCTGGCAAGTCCTCGCGGCATTTTGCAGGCCAACGTGTCCGACCAGCCAAACAGGCCGACTACACGCCATATCATCTTCATGACCGACGGTTCGATCGATACCCGTCCGACTGCCCTCAGCGCTTATGGCTACGAAGGAGATCGAAAACCGGGTAGCACCCTCGGGGTCGTCGGAACTGACCATGGAATCCTACCACGAAGCGCGCTTCGAAGCCGCTTGCGCCTCGGCGAAGGCGGAGGGTCTGTCCATCTGGGTCGTCGGGTTCGGAACCACGATTACCGATGCCATGAAATCGTGTGCAACCGGCTCGCAGTGGTACTTCGCAAGCGACAGCGATGAACTGCGGACCACATTCCGCCAAATTGCTTCGCAAGTCGCCGATCTGAGGCTTGGCTCATGATCGCTGCGGCAGCCAACAAGCTTGCGCGCGACTGCACCGGAATTTCGGCCGTGGAATTTGCCATGGTCGCGCCTGCATTCTTCATGACCTTGATCGGCGTTTTCGACCTTGGGCAGCAGATCTATGTCGCAAACGTGCTCGATGGCGCGATGTCGAAGGCTGGCCGGGATGCATCGCTGGAAACAGGCCTTGCACAGGAAACGGCTATCGAAACGGCACTTAAAGAGTCCGTTTTGCCTGTCGCGCCTGGAGGCACTTTTACAATTGTGAAGCGCAACTATCAGGATTTTTCGGACATCGAGATCCGCTGAAGATTTCACGGATTCCAATACCAATGGCGTTTATGATCCGGAAGAGTGTTTCACCGACGTCAACGGCAACAGGCTCTGGGATCAGGACCGCGCCCGCTCCGGACAGGGCGGCGCGGATGACGTGGTGGTTTACCAGGTCAGCCTCACCTACCCCCGCTTGATGCCGCTCTGGAGCTTTTTGAAACAGCCACAAAACACCACTGTCTCTACAGAAACCACCCTGCGCAACCAGCCCTTCGGCGATCAGGTCGAACGCACAGGTGTGCAGGTATGTCCGGACCCTGCGATACCATGATGCTGATTTCCAGACTGAAAGCGCTCCGCAAGGATAGCGCCGGTGCGACCATTATCGAGTTCACTTTCGCACTGCCAATGCTCCTTACTCTGGGCTTTGGCGGCGTGGAACTGGCAAATTACGTCCGCCTGCATCAGTTGATTAGTCAAGTCGGCGTCAACGTGACGGACAACGGTAGCCGTGCCAAGGAACTTGTAGTCGGTGGAAGCCCACGGTTTCGGGAAAGCGACATTGCAGAAATTTTTGCCGCTGCCGAACGCCAGGGCAAGGAGATCAATCTCCAGCGATTGGGAAAAATCATCGTCTCCAGTGTCGAACAAAATGGCGATGGCGGTCAGATGATCAAATGGCAGCGCTGCTTCGGCGATGCCGATTACTCGTCGGCCTACGGAGAAGAAGGCGACGGTGCGTCAGGCACCACGATGTTGTCCGTTGGCAAAAGTGGGCACGATATTGCTGCCGAACCAGGTACAGCGATCATCGTGACCGAAATCTTCTACGAATATGAATCCATCACTGGCGGTGTCGAGTATGTCACATTCCTGCCGGTTGCTGACATCACGTATTTTTCTGCCGCCTATGTCAGAGACGATCGCGATCTCTCTGGGATCTTCGCATCTCCGGGCGTGACGCCCGCTACCTGCGACTAGGTTTAATATCTTAACCCTATAATTTGACGGTCCACTTACCGCCCATGGGGCACAGGGAGCATGCATGAAACCGCCTACTCCCTCCAAACCTTTCTTGAGCCGCCTGCTTCGCGATCGTTCCGGCAACACGCTGGCCATCGTGGCGGCCGCGACCGCGCCGCTTGGTCGCAATGGTGGGAAGCGCCGTCGATATCGGGCGCGGCTATGTCACGGAAAGCCGGCTTCAGCAGGCCTGCGATGCAGGCACTTTGGCGGCTCGTAAAAAACTTGGCTCGGACCTTCCTCCCAGTTCGGAAGTTCTCGGTGAGGTTCGCAAGGTCGGCAACGAGTTCTTCGACCTGAACTTCCCGAAAGGACGGTACGATACGACCGACCTTTCATTCGTGATGACCCTCGAGGACGATTTTGCCATCACCGGCGTGGCAAGCGCGGTTTTGCCGACCGTGATCATGGGCATCTTCGGCAAGAACAGCATTCCGATCTCGGTGTCTTGCGGCTCGCGGATGAACTTCACCAATCTCGACATCATGATGGTGCTCGATGTCACGGGGTCCATGCGTCACACGAACGCTGGCGACGCCGCATCGCGCATCGACACCATGCGGAACGTCATCACAGGCTTCTCGGGAAATCTCGAAGAAGCCAAAGCACCCGACACACGGATCCGCTACGGCTTTGTGCCATATGCGACAAACGTCAATGCCGGGCATCTCCTCAAAAACGAGTGGGTCGCCGACACATGGCGTTATCAGACCCGCAAGCTTGATGGCAGCGATACGAATACAGGCACGACGTCATACGACACGAACTGGAAAAACGTATCGGGCAACCGCGGTGACTGGCAGGTCGTAAGCACTTACGATGCGACATATTACCCCGCGGTCGGCACCCCATCGACCAGCGGAGGTGACGAAGGCAATGGTTCTTATACGCCCGAACGCTGGGCCTGCGAAGGTGGCGAGCCTGCTTACTCGGTCGCCGTAACGGACACGCTTCTCGGGGAAACGAGCGAGCCATTCGCCGGGCCCCCGGCTGGTACGCGCGAAATCGACCAGATGCAGCGTTATCATGACGGGACGCGGTATCGCACAACGCGCAGCGGCGACACGTGTACGGTCGAGAGCCAGACCGACACCGAGTACGTCCAGACATTCGACCGGATCACCGATCCCACCGAAAAAACCGAAGATTACTTCCTCTATACCGCGCTCAACAAGAACGTTGCGTCCTGGCGCTCCGACAGCTTGGGCTGCATGGAGGAGGTCCAAACCTATCAGATCGACGATTATTCCATGGTCGATCTATCCCGCGCACTGGATCTCGATGTGGATCATGTGCCCGACGGCTCCGCCGGTTCGCAGTGGGGACCGCGTAAACCTGATCTCGTCTACGCACGTTCTCTGAAGGGAGGCGGCTCCGGTTCATTCACACCCGAAGACGTCCGCACCAAAGACACATTTTCGCGCACCGGCTATTGGTGGATGTCCGAATGCCCAGAACCGGCGCAGAAGCTGCAGGAAATGACCAAGAGCGAGGTCGAGAGCTATCTCGGAACGCTGACGCCCAAAGGAGCTACCTATCATGATATCGGCATGATTTGGGGTGCCCGAATGCTCAGCCCGGATGGCATTTTCGCTGCTGACAACGTCGATGTATCGAACAGCAAACCGACGACCCGCCACCTGATCTTCCTGACGGATGGTCAGACAGAGCCTTACGATGTCGCCTACGGCCCTTACGGGATCGAGCCGCTTGACCAACGGCGATGGGACCCGGCCACATCGTCCATGTCGCTTGTCGAGACGGTAGAGGCGCGTTTCAAATTCGCCTGTAACGAGATCAAGAAGAAAAATACGACAGTCTGGATCATCGCATTTGGCACGTCGGTGAATTCAGCCATGACCGAATGCGCTGGCGACGGGCGCTATTTCGAAGCGTCGAGTGCGGAGCAACTGACCGAAGCATTCGATGCGATTGCCCGGTCGATGGGCGATCTGAGGCTTAGCAAATGACGCGGCAAACGTTTCTGCGGCATGTGCGCGAGAACCAGGACGGCGCCACCCTGGTCGAGTTCGCGATGGTTTCTCCAGCTCTCCTGGTGTTGCTGATGGGAATTTTCGATATTGCCTTCAATCTCTATCTCGACGCGGTCCTTCAAGGGGCGATGGAAAAGGCTGGCCGCGACAGTTCCATCGAAGCGAGTGATTACGGCGAGATCGATGCCCGGGTAACCGAGCAAGTCAGGGATCTGACTTCGTCTGCAAAGATCGAGTTTTCCAGAACGTCCTACGAAGATTTCGCGGATGTCTGGAAGCCCGAGGATTTCGTCGACAGTAATGGCGACGGCCTGTGCAACGATGGCGAAGTCTTCGACGATGCAAATGCAAACGGAACGCATGATGGCGACAAGGGGGCTGCCGGTGGCGGCGGCGCACAGGACGCCGTCGTTTACACGGCGACAATCACCTATGACCGGATGTTCCCGCTGGCGCGTCTGATCTCGATACCCGAACAGATCACTGCGGTAGGTGTAACCGTTCTTCGCAATCAACCTTACCAGTTGCGAGACATCACTCCAAAGACCGGGAACTGCTCATGAATCTGACCAGATTCCCCATCCTTCGCATTTTGCAGGATCGTACTGCTGCTGCTTTGACCGAGTTTGCAATGGTCCTGCCCGTGCTTATGGGGGTCGGCCTGCTCGGTCTCGAAACAGCTTATTACACCGTGATGCATATGCGGGTGCAACAAGCTGCTGCGCATATCGCCGATAATGCTTCCAGAATTGGAGACACCTCGACGATCGACCAGCGTAAGATCTACGAGGATGATGTCCGCGATCTCATGATCGGTGGCGATATCCAGCTGAAAGCGCTCGACCTGTTCGAGCATGGCCGCGTGATCATCTCGAGCCTCGAACAGGATCGAACGACCGAAAATCAATGGCTACATTGGCAGCGATGCATGGGAAAACTCGGCTGGTATTCGACTTACGGCGAAGCAGACGGCCCCTCCTCGACTGTCGAGGGCATGGGCCCGAAAGGAAGAAAAGTCAGCGCGACGTCCGATCAGCCCGTGATGTTTGTCGAGGTGGCATATGACTACCAGCCTTTGATTTCTGCAAGCTTCATCGGAACACACACGATGCATGCCTATTCGGCCTTTACCATTCGCGCCGATCGGGATTTGTCCAAGATATATCAAAGGGACGACTACGCTCCGACCGATGTCGCGGATTGCGACACTTACGAGGACCTGGACGGCAATCCGAGCGACGGCACGAAAGTAAACGAGAGGGGGAGCGTGGACGGTCCGGGAACAAAAGATCCTGGCGATTATGGGGATAATGCTGGCGAAGGAACCTGCCATACGACCAAGAAGGATGGATATCACTGCCACGAAGCGAAAGTTAAAAAGGGCAAAAAAGCTAAATAGGATGGCGAGGATGACGACGATTGATGGGCGCCACCAACTCCTATCCTATGTAGCGTAGCAAACCTTCTTCGCTGCCTTCACGATCCGGGCACTGTCGAGGATTGCCAGTTTTTCGAGATTGGCGGCATAGGGCAGCGGAACATCCTCGTCCGTCACCCGCAGGACCGGTGCATCGAGATCGTCGAACCCTTCTTCCATGCAGATCGCGATGATTTCCGAAGCGATCGAGCAGGTCGGCCAGCCTTCCTCGGCCACGACCAGGCGGTTCGTCTTCTTGAGGCTTTCCAGAACCGTCCGCTTGTCGAGCGGGCGCAGCGTGCGCAGATCGATGACTTCGGCATCGATGCCCTCGCCCGCCAGTTCTTCTGCCGCTTCGAGCGCCAGGCCGACGGCGATCGAGTACGAGACGATGGTCACATCGCTGCCTTCGCGCATGATCCGCGCCTGACCGATCGGCAGGACCTAGTCATCGACGATCGGGCACGTCGAAGCTGCGGCCATAGACCAGTTCGTTTTCCAGAAAGACGACCGGGTCTTCCGTCCGGATAGCTGCCTTCAGCAGGCCCTTGGCATCGGCCGCGTCATAGGGCGCGATGACGATCAGGCCCGGCACACTGGCATACCACGGGCCGTAATTCTGGCTGTGCTGCGCGCCAACACGGCTGGCAGCGCCATTGGGACCGCGGAACACGACCGGACAGCGCATCTGGCCGCCGGACATGTAATTGGTCTTGGCGGCAGAGTTCACGATGTGATCGATCGCCTGCATGGCGAAGTTGAAAGTCATGAATTCGACCACCGGACGCAGGCCGCCCATCGCAGCGCCTGTGCCGATCCCGGCAAAGCCATATTCGGTGATCGGCGTGTCGATGACCCGCTTGTCTCCGAATTCGTCGAGCAGACCCTGCGTTACCTTGTAAGCGCCCTGATATTCGGCAACTTCTTCGCCCATCACGAAAACGCGGTCGTCGCGGCGCATTTCCTCGGCCATCGCATCGCGCAAGGGCTTCGCGCACGCTGGTGGAGACCATGCGGTGCCTTCGGGAACGGCAGGGTCGGCGACGACTGGCACGTTCCTGAGCCTGAGAGCTTCGTCACTTCGGCCTTTGGACGGTTCGCGCCCGACATCCTTGCCCTCGCCTGCCGTCTCGTCCCGGCGGAGCTGCGCCGGAACCGAAGCCGCTACGTCGGCCAGCATCTTCACCGTCGCCCAGCAGCATCGCGATCACAGCGCCGACGGCGACATTCTCGGTGCCTTCCTCGATCGAGGATCTTGCCGAGCGTGCCTTCGTCGACCGCTTCGAATTCCATCGTCGCCTTGTCGGTCTCGATTTCGGCGATGATGTCGCCGATCTCGATGGTCATCGCCCTCGGCCTTCAGCCATTTGGCGAGCGTGCCTTCTTCCATCGTCGGCGAAAGCGCGGGCATTTTGAGTTCGATCGCCATGGCTCAGTACTCCTCCACCAGAACATCGGTGTAGAGTTCGGCAGGCTCCGGGCTCGGGCGAATTTTCGGCAAAGTCAGCCGCTTCAGACACACGGCGCGCGGATCGCCTTGTCGATGGCCTTCAGCTCGTCCTCGCTCCTTGCCGGTTCTCGATCAGCGTCTTCTTCATGAGTTCGATCGGATCGTGATGATCCTTCTGGTCCTGCACCTCTTCGCGCGTGCGATATTTCGCCGGATCGGACATCGAATGCCCGCGATAGCGATAGGTGTTGAGTTCCATCAGCACAGGCCCGTTGCCCTCGCGGACATATTTGAACGCGACCTCGGCGGCGGCGCGGACTTCCAGCACGTCCATGCCGTTCACTTCCATGCCGGGAATGCGGAAGGCTGTGCCGCGGCGGTAGAACCGCGTTTCCGCACTGGAGCGCTTCGTCGCCGTGCCCATCGCATACTGGTTGTCTTCGACGACGAAGACGATCGGCAGCTTCCACAGCGCCGCCATGTTGAAGGTTTCGTAGACCTGGCCCTGATTGGCCGCACCGTCGCCGAAATAGGCGAGGCAGATTCCGCCATCGCCGCGGTATTTGTGCGCCATCGCGAGTCCCGCCGCCAAGCGACACCTGCGCGCCGACGATGCCGTGGCCGCCGTAAAATTTATGCTCGGTGCTGAACATGTGCATCGAGCCGCCCTTGCCCTTGGAAATGCCGGCCTGGCTGCCCGTCAGTTCCGCCATGATGACCTTGGGATCGATACCGTAAGCGAGCATGTGGCCGTGATCGCGGTAGCCGGTGATCACGCTGTCCTTGTCGTCGTCCAGCGCGGATTGCAGACCGATGGCGACCGCTTCCTGCCCGATATACAGATGGCAGAACCCGCCGATCAGACCGAGGCCGTAAAGCTGGCCGGCCCGTTCCTCGAACCGGCGGATCAGCAGCATCTGCTCATAGAAATTCGAGCATCTGCTCGTCCGACGCGGCGAAGCGTTTCGTCTTCTCGAATTCGTCTTGCAGGCTGTGGAGGGCGAAGTCTTCGTCTTCAGACTGTCGCTGTGTTTGGCAGATGTCTTGCGGGCTTTCGAAGGCTTGGCCAAGCTCGTCATTCCTCTTGCAGTGCGTGTTGCGGCAACCCCTTGTTGACGCACCGCACATCTTTACGGTTCCCCTTGGCAGGGCCGCTACGGCTTCGCAATGTTTCCGAATAGGAATTCAGCAGGTCCGGCGGACGCGGCCGGATCGGCATTTCTAGCCCTGTGGCTCCAGCTCGAGCACGATCTCGTCAGGGTGCAGGACGTGCATGTTCTTGCGAAGAAGTTCGCCCACCATATCCGGGTCGGCGTGATCGGGGTGAAGCGCGTTCACGCGTCCCTCGAGTTCATCCCGCTTTGCTTCAAGCACAGCCAGCTGCGCCTTGCGCTGTTCCAGCAGGCTCGCCTGCTCACCCCAAGCGAGCAAACCACTAGGCCCGAGCAGAGCCAAACCCGTCAGCACGAGCAGCGACACCAGAGCGACGCCCTGCACCGCCTGTTGCTTCGTAGAAACCAGTTTGTGTCCGCTGCGCGTCATATCACTGTAAGAATCATAGTTACCCGCTGCTTACAAGGAGAAAATCGCAGGATTCGGGCAAGTGATTCAAACGACTCGCATTTAATATGACCGTGGCAATCCAAGCACATGCTCGGACAGATAGCTCAGGATCAGGTTCGTCGAGATCGGGGCGACCGTATAAAGCCGCGCTTCGCGGAACTTGCGCTCGACATCATACTCCTCGGCAAAACCGAAACCGCCATAGGTCTGAACGCACATATCGGCGGCGGCCCAGCTGGCTTCCGATGCGAGCATCTTGGCCATGTTCGCTTCCTCGCCGGCATTGCCGCCCCGATCGTATACCTCGGCTGCGTGATACACCATCAGCTCGGCGGCACGCATCTGGGCGTAGCATCGGGCAATCGGGAACTGGATGCCCTGGTTCTGGCCGATGGGCCGCCCAAAAACCTGCCGCTCCTTCGCGTAATCGCTGGCGTGTCTCGATGAACCACTTCGCATCGCCGATACATTCCGCCGCGATCAGCACCCGTTCCGCATTCATGCCCGAGAGGATGTAGCGAAAGCCCTTCCCTTCCTCGCCGATCAGCGCGGATTTCGGGATTCGCAGATCGTCGAAGAACACCTCGCACGAGGAATGGTTCATCATCGTGCGGATCGGCTTGATCGTCATCCCGCCCGATTTCTGCGCTTCCTGCATGTCGACGAGAAACAGCGACAGCCCCTCGGTCTTCTTCGCGCTCTCGCCCTTTGGGCGTAGTGCGCGCCAGCAGCATCATGAGATCCGAGTGCTCGGCCCGGCTCGTCCAGATTTTCTGGCCGTTGATGACATATTGATCGCCATCGGGCTTTGCGAATGTGCGCAGCGATAACGTGTCCGTGCCGCTGGTCGGCTCCGACACGCCAAACGCCTGCAGGCGCAGCGTCCCGTCGGCAATCTTCGGCAGATAATGCGCCTTCTGCTCCTCGCTGCCGTAACGAAGCAGCGTATTCATCACGTACATCTGTGCATGCGCCGCGCCGCCATTGGAGCCCGACGCCTGGATCTCTTCCATGATGACAGCAGCGGAATCGAGCTTCAGGCCGCTGCCGCCATATTCCTCGGGGATCAGCGCGGCGAGGAAGCCGGCCTTCGTCAGGGCATCGACGAATTCCGACGGATAGGCCCGGTCGCGGTCTTTCTCGCGCCAGTATTCGCCGGGAAACTCGTCGCAAAGCGCGCGAACGGCACGGCGAATTTCGGCGAGGTCTTCGCGTTCCTGCATGGTCTGAATGATCCTGTAGCAAACTTGTGTCGGCCACCTTTGGCAAGCCGGACCGTCCGGGACAACCACGGAACCGCAAGGCGGCGCGTGCGCTTTACAAATGACCTGTGTTCGGCTATATAGTTTCTATTGAAACCAGTTTCAGAACCAATATCCGGAGAGACCCATCCATGCCCGACCTGTTCGAAAACCCCGCTGGCCTCGACGGCTTTGAATTCGTGGAATTCTGCGCACCGGAAAAAGGCGCGCTGGAGCCGGTGTTTCAGGCCATGGGCTTCACGCAGGTCGCCTCGCACCGCAGCAAGGACGTGCATCTCTGGCGGCAGGGCAACATCAATCTGATCGCCAATTACGAACCGCGCAGCGCCGCCTGGTACTTTGCCCGCGAGCACGGTCCCAGCGCCTGCGGCATGGGCTTCCGCGTGAAGGATGCAGCGAAAGCCTACGACCATCTGATCGAGAAGGGCGCAGAACCGGTCGCCAACGAACCCGGCCCGATGGAACTGCGCATCCCGGCCATTCGCGGCATTGGCGGTGCGATCGTTTATCTGATCGACCGCTATGCCGATGAAGGTGACGATGGCCTGTCGATCTACGATATCGATTTCGAATATCTGCCCGGCGTCGAGAAGCATCCCGAAGGTGCGGGCTTCGACATCATCGATCACCTGACCCACAATGTTTACAATGGCCGCATGTCCTATTGGGCGGACTATTACGAGACGCTGTTCAACTTCCGCGAAATCCGCTTCTTCGACATCAAGGGCGAATATACCGGTCTGACATCGAAGGCGCTCACTGCGCCTGACGGCAAGATCAAAATTCCGCTCAATGAAGAGGGCGAAGGCGGCAAGGGCCAGATCGAAGAATTCCTGAAGGAATTCAACGGCGAAGGCATCCAGCATATCGCGCTGATCTGCGACGATCTGGTGACCGCATGGGATCGCCTGAAAGACGTTCGGCGTGCCCTTCATGACCGCCCCGCCCGCAGACCTATTACGAGATGCTCGACGAACGTCTTCCCGGCCACGGCGAAGACGTCGAAGCGCTCAAGATGCGCGGCATCCTGATGGACGGAACCACCGAATGAGATGGCTCCGTCGGCCAGCCCCGTCTGCTGCTGCAGATCTTTGCCGAAGCGCAGGTCGGCCCGGTGTTCTTCGAATTCATCCAGCGCAAGGGCGATGACGGTTTCGGAGAGGGCAATTTCAAGGCGCTGTTCGAAAGCATGGAACGCGACCAGATCAATCGCGGTGCGCTGAAGATCGCGACAAGTAGAAACGGAGCCTGCAGAATGAGCGCGCATCCGGTCAAACTGGGCGGCGTCCATCACGCGGCCTATCGCTGCAAGGACGCGAAGGAGACCGTCGAATGGTACTCCAAGGTGCTGGGCATGGAATACACCAGCGCCTTCTCGCGAAGACCATGTGCCATCGACCGGCGAATACGACCCGTACATGCACGTCTTCCTCGATGCCGGTAACGGCAACATCCTCGCCTTCTTCGAACTGCCCAACCAGAAGGAAATGGGCCGCGACGAGAACACACCGGCCTGGGTGCAGCACCTCGCCTTCCGGGTGGACAGCCTAGAGGAATTGCTGAGCGCGAAGTCGCATATCGAAAGCCTTGGCATCGATGTTCTCGGCCCGACCCATCACGGCATCTTCAAGTCGATCTACTTCTTCGATCCGAACGGCCACCGCGTCGAACTGGCCGCCGATATCGGCACCGACGAGCAATATGCCGAACTGAAGCGTGTCGCCATGCCGATGCTGGACGAATGGAGCGAGACCAAGAAGGCTCCGCAGCATGCTGCCTGGCTGCACGAAATCGCGCGCGAAGAGCATGCCAAGACGTGCAGACTAGCGCCGCTTATGGAACTTCCCTGCCTGCCAGCGCGTTACGCGCACACAAACAGGGCAGGGAATTGTATGACTACTTCGACGACACCGACAGCATCGGGCGAAACCTTTGACCGAACGGTAAACACCGTCGGCACATTGCAGGACACGCTCGTCGGGCATGGCAGAGGGCGCGATCGCTGCCCTGCCCAATCTTGCTATCGGACTGGTCGTCCTGCTCATCACGTGGATCGTCGCGAAATTTGCGGTCCGAATTGCCGACGGCCTGATCGGCAAGACGGATATCCGCCCGAGCCTGCGCAACCTGATCGACACTTTGGTCAAACTGGCGCATCTGGCTCATCGGTCTGATGGCTGCTCTGGTCGTCATGATGCCGGGCTTCACTCCGGCGAGCGTGATCGCAGGGCTCGGTATCGGTGCAGTCGCGATCGGCTTCGCCTTTCAGGATATTTTCGAAAACTTCCTAGCAGGCGTCCTCATCATGCTGCGCGAGAAAATGCGCATTGGCGACGTCATCGAATGCGAAGGCATCACCGGTAAGGTCGAGCACATCACTTTGCGCGAAACCTACGTTCGCAAACTGTCGGGCGAAGTAACGCTCGTCCCGAATTCCATGCTGTTCAAAAATCCGGTCGAAATTCTGACCGATGTAGGTCAGCGACGTCACGAAGTCATGGCCGGCGTATCGTATGATACCGACCTCGATCACGCTGCGCACAGTCATCCGTCGGGCGGTCGAAGGTGTCGACAGCCGTCGATACGGAAAAGGGCATCGATGTCTTTGCCGTAGAATTCGGCGACAGCTCGGTGAACTTCAATGTCCGGTGGTGGGCGGGTTCGACCCCGCGCGACGGCCATGAAAGCCGCGACGCAGTCGTTCGCGCGATCAAGCGTGCGCTCGACGATGCCGGCATCGAAATTCCGTTCCCCTACATCACCCACACCTTCAAGGAGAAGGTGCCGATGGGCAACGAACCGGGCGAAGCGATCACGGCGGACTAGCTTTAGGCGCGCTGGTCCTGCACCTGCTGTCGCCTCATGCCGAGCGAACCTACAAAGCGCATCTTCGGTGACATTGCAACCCACGGCAAAGGTCTATCGCGGCGTAGCGAATTTGCGCTTGCCACGATCACCGGCGCGACCGTTGCCAATGCCTATTACATCCATCCGATAATCGCGGAGATCGGTACCGATTTCAGGTCGAGTGCAGCCCGCATCGGACTGGTCCCTGCGGCCAACCAGATTGCCCTTGCTCTGGGCATATTCCTGCTCCTGCCGCTCGGTGACAGGTATTCGGCACGCAGCCTGTCGTCTGATCCTGTCAGCCGCGCAGGCCGCCTCGCTCCTGTTCAATGGCCTCGGCTGAAGGGTTTACGCCTTTCTCGTCGGCTCCACCTTGCTCGGCTTCTTCACGATCGTGCCGTATCTGATGCCGTCCTACGCATCGAAACGCGTGCCTGCAGACAAGCTGGGCAGCGTCACTGCCACCCTTACAGCGGGTATCATCGTGGGCATACTGATCGCACGGGTCGGCGCCGGTATCGTCGCTGAATATTTCGACTGGCGACTGGTTTACTGGATTGCCGGGGCCATCATGATCGCCATAACACTGGCCGTCCCGCTGTTTCTGGAACCGCGCCGCAGACAGAGCGCGGCAACCTGCAGAGCGCAGCCATATTTCTCTCTTGTTGCATCCACACTGACGCTCATGCGGCAATATCCGCTCGTCATCCGCTCGGGAATGATTCAAGCGCTCAATTTCGGCATATTCCTGTCGGTCTGGCTTGCCCTCGCCTTTCATCTGACCAGCGACCGAATGGGCTATGGTACCGACACGGTCGGCTATCTCGCCGCAATCTCTATCGTGAGCATCTTCGTCACGCCTGCGCTGGGTCGATGGTCGGACCGTATCGGCCCCTACCGTGCGCGCTTCTGGCTGGCGGTGGCGCAGGCTTCCGGGATCGCGCTGCTCTGGCCGATGGGCGACAGCCTCTGGCTGCTCCTCGTCCCTCTCAGTATCATGAACATGGCGGGCCCGGCGATCGACGTTGCGGGGCGCATGACCTTTCTGTCGCTCGATCCCGATATCCGGACGCGGCTGATGACGGGCTACATCATCCTGATGTTCATAGGTGCAGGGATCGCCAGCTGGGCTGCGCCCGTGTCTTACGAGTGGGGCGGATGGGGCGGCACCGCCATGCTCGTGGCGTCGATGTCACTTGGCATCGTCGCGTTGTCGTGGCGCGGCATGCGGGAAGCCGATCAGGCTGGCTGAAGCTCGGCCAGGAATTCGCGGATGCGCTTTGCGTTCTCACCAAGATCGCTCACACCGACACGGCTGACGGAGCGCATATCGACACGCGTGCCGCCATCTTCATTTGCGACCGCGCGCAGGACGACGATATCCTCGAACCTGATCCACGACGCGTAGGACACGGCTTCCAGCCTGCCCGCTTCGGGATCGGCAAGCGCAATGGACCATCCGCGATCTTGTGCCAATTGCTCTGCCTTGGCGATAATTTCGGCAGGCGTAGCGTCGAGAGTTATGCCGTCCAGATCGGGATATCCCTCGATGTGCATCTCTTTCCACTGATCTTCGGTATCGACGCCGCGCAAATTGTCGGCAGGCACCGTCAGCTCGGCAAAGGACGGGACATCGGCCAGATCGGTGGTGATGTCATGGATAGCAGGAACCTGCGATGCCGGGCTCATGGCGAGCGTGGCAGCACCAAACGCTGCGCCGCCGATGACCATGCCTGCCAGCGCCTTGCGCGCGGCTGGCCAGCCTGTGCGCCAATTCATGATCAATCCGACCAGGCCGATCAGCCCAGCTACCGCGGCGACGGGCACCATATAGAGAAACGACATGAACCCGGGCAGCTTTCCGATCAGATCGTAACGCGCCAGCGTCATGCCGATAAACGCCACCAGCACCGCTGTAATTGCGAGCCAAAATGCAAATCCGCTGACCCGCCGGGTCCAGGGGTGTGTGCCGTCCGTCATCGCATGCTCCTGTAAAATCATGGTGTCCCCGAGAGGATTCGAACCTCCGGCCCCCGGATTAGGAATCCGATGCTCTATCCGACTGAGCTACGGGGACCCGCAGTGCGGCAATACGGGCCGCTGAGCCGACTGGCAATGTCGTTAGCGAAGTCTAATTGGCCTCTTCCGGCGGGACGACCGGGACCAGCAATGGCGCGATGCCGACGCCCTCTTCGATGAGGCCTTTCGCCTCTTCCTTAGTCGCGCGGCCATGGATCAGTTTTTCGTCACGGTCACCGTAGTGCATTTCCCGTGACTGCTTCGCGAAATCTTTTCCGACCCAGGTGCTGTCCTTGATCGTTTCGGCCTGCACCTTGGCGAGCGCGGCCATGGCAGCTTTCACTTTTTCAGGGAGCTTCCCGCCTTCGACAGAAGGTTCTGCCGTATTGACCGCTGCAGGCACCGTGGACCGCGCATTGCCCTTGGCCGGGACCGCCGGCGCCATCGGAGCTTTCGTTACGTTTTGCGATCCGCAATGCGGACAGGAGACAAAGCCCTTTTCCTGCTGGTCCGCGTAATCCGCGCTGGAACGGAACCACACCTCGAACCGGTGCGCGTTGTCGCAGGCAAGGTCGTAAACGATCATCGGTCCGACTTAGGAACATCGCGCCTGTTGGCAAGACTGGGAACTTGCGCGCGAACCTGCGCGATGCGCTCCAGATCGATATCCGCAAAGCCGAGGCCCGGCTTCTCGCCGCCCATGTCCAGCAGCACCTCGCCCCACGGGTCGACCACGAGGCTGTGGCCATAGGTCTCGCGCCCGTCTTCGTGCCGCCCGACCTGCGCAGCCGCGACGACGAACGCGCTGGCCTCGATTGCACGCGCTCTTTGCAGAACGTGCCAGTGCGCCTTGCCGGTCGGCACCGTGAAGGCGGCGGGTATGGAGATAAGATCGCAGCGCGCTCTCCCCAGCGCCTCGAAAAGCGCGGGGAAGCGGATATCGTAGCAGATTGTTAGGCCCAGACGTCCGACAGGCGTATCGACGACGGTCGGAGCGACCCCGGCCCGATATGCATTCGATTCGCGCCAGCTTTCACCGCTGTCGAGATCGACATCGAACATATGCATCTTGTCGTAACGCGCCGCGATTTCGCCCGTGCTGTCGATCAGAACCGAGCGATTGACCCAAGCCTTTCCGTCTTCTGATTGGAGAGCGAGCGATCCGATCGAAATCCCGATGCCGTGCCGCGCGGCCGCATTGCGCGCCGCGGCCAGCGTGGGATCCTCGCTCTCTGCAACAATGGACGCCGCTGCCCGCTTGCGGTCCCGATCCAGCAGTCCGGTCATTTCGGGCGTGAACAGCATTTGCGCCCCGCCCTGCGCCGCCTCTTCGGCAAGACGCACCAATTCGGCCGCATTCGCCGCCGAGTCGATCCCCGACTGCATCTGGGCAACGGCAATCCTGGTCATCAGGCTGTCAGCATTCCGTCCAGCTTGCCCGCACGCTCGAGCGCGGCAAGTTCATCCGAGCCACCTACATGGGTTTCGCCGATGAAGATTTGCGGGACGGTGCGCGCATTGGGCGCACGTTCGACCATTTCATCGCGCTTTGGACCGCCCATGGTGATGTCGAATTCTTCGTAATCGACACCCTTGCTATCGAGCAGGCTCTTCGCGCGGTGGCAGAAACCGCACCCGAACTTGGTGTAAATGTCGATCTTCGGTTGGCTCATTTGTCTTCCCTTTTCATGCCTTTGCCCCGGTATTGTCATGGTCTTGAAACCGTCCGGACCTTGCCTAAATACCGTAGTGCGGACGGCGCCGATACCGGGCCGTTTGCAGAGTATAACGGACGCCGCGCGATGCGGGTCCGACATATCATTCGAATTGCTCATAGGAGAGTTTGTATGTCACGTTTCGATTTTACGCCGTACCGCCGCAGCACCGTCGGTTTCGACCGTCTGTTCGATATTCTGGAGAACCAGAACCGCGCTGGCGGAGGCGACAATTACCCCCCTTTCAACATCGAGAAGCGCGGCGATGACGATTATCGCATCACGCTCGCGATCGCCGGTTTCCGCGATCAGGATCTCGATATTACGGCCCAGCAAAACCTGCTGACCGTTATCGGCAAGAAGCGCGAAGATACGCCGGAAGGCGAAATGCTGCATGTCGGCATTGCCAATCGCGGCTTCGAACGCCGTTTCGAACTCGCCGATTACGTCCGGGTGAAGAACGCCGATCTCGCCGATGGTCTGCTGACCGTCGATCTCGTCCGCGAAGTTCCGGAAGCGATGAAACCGAAGAAGATTTCGGTGAATGGACAGCCGTCCCTCTCGATTGTCGATGGCGCCGAGAAGAAGGACGAGGACAAGGCTTCCGACGCCGCCTGACGCGCGCGCCGCGTCCGGAGAACAAAAGGCCCGCCCCGCAGAAATGCCGGGGCGGGCTTTTTCGTTGAGATCGGTTTCGGCGAGTTCGGCCCTTCCAGACACGATTTGGGGCGAACCCCGGGATAGAGATCCGCCCCACGACAGTGATGCCGCCTTATCGAAATATGGCCATCCGGGTCGCAGAAGATGGCCATCTTCCGCTAAGCTCTTGATTGGGTTGAACGCGCCCTGTTCGGATACCGCAACGAGGCGGCATCAGTCCCTATCTGAGTGCGGACTTATCAAATGATGTGTCGTCTGCATTGTACAGTTGCGACACTGGCCGGAAAAAACCGTTTAAACCAAACGCGATTGCTCGAGCGCGGCATGGATAAACCCGGCGAAAAGCGGATGCGGATCGAAGGGACGCGACTTCAGTTCCGGATGGAATTGTACGCCGACGAACCACGGATGGTCCGGCCGCTCGACAATTTCCGGCAGCAATCCGTCGGGAGACATGCCGGAGAAGACCAGACCGTCCTTCTCCATCGCGGGAATATAGGCCGCGTTGACCTCATATCGGTGACGATGGCGCTCCGAAATCAACGACCTGCCACCGTACACCGTGCTGACGAGGCTATTGCCGTCCAGCTTTGCATCATAAGCGCCGAGGCGCATCGTGCCGCCAAGATCGCCGCCCTCTTCACGCGTTTCGATGCCTTCTTCGCTCATCCATTCCGTGATGATGCCGACCACAGGTTCCTGTGTGTCGCCGAACTCGGTGGAGGACGCCGCGTCATGTCCTGAGGACCTTGCGCTTTCGACGCAGGCCATCTGCATTCCGAGGCAGATACCGAAGAACGGCACCTTTCGCTCACGCGCAAAGCGGACGCTGGCAATCTTGCCTTCGCTACCACGTTCGCCGAAACCGCCGGGCACCAGGATACCGTGCAGAGGTTCAAGAGCGGCGGCAAGTTCCGACTCTTCGCCTTCGAAAATTTCTGCATCGATCCACTTGATATGGACCTTCGTGCGGTTGGCCATGCCGCCGTGCACCAGCGCTTCGTTGAGCGATTTGTACGCATCCTGCAGGCCGACATATTTGCCCACGACGCCGATGGTCACCTCGCCTTCGGGATGGAAGTAGCGGTCGGTCACGTCTTCCCAGGCTGCAAGGTCGGGTTCGGGCGCGTCGGTAATGCCGAAGCCGCGCAGGACTTCGCTATCGAGCCCTTCGCGGTGATATTGCAGCGGCACCGAATAGATCGACGGCGCATCCAGCGCCTGAATGACCGCTTCGGGCGCGTACGTTGCAGAACTGGGCAATCTTGCGGCGCTCGCCTTCGGGCAGCTCGTGCTCTGCGCGGCACAGCAGAACGTCGGGCTTGATGCCGAGGCTTGCCAGTTCGCGCACCGAATGCTGCGTCGGCTTTGTCTTCAACTCTCCAGCGGCGGCGATGTACGGCACCAGTGTCACGTGGACGCTCAGGGTCTGCAGCGGCTCCAGCTCGTTCCGCAGCTGGCGGATCGCTTCCATGAAAGGAAGCGATTCGATATCGCCGACCGTCCCGCCGATTTCACACAGGATGAAATCGAGGTCGCCCTGATCGGCCAGCGCAAAATCCTTGATCGCGTCGGTCACGTGCGGGATCACCTGGACCGTCGCGCCGAGGTAATCGCCACGCCGTTCCTTGGCGATAATGTCCTGATAGACCCGGCCGGAGGTAATGTTGTCGCTCTGCCGCGCAGAAACGCCGGTGAAGCGTTCGTAATGCCCCAGATCGAGATCGGTCTCGGCCCCGTCGTCGGTCACGTATACTTCGCCGTGCTGATACGGGCTCATCGTGCCCGGATCGACGTTCAGATACGGATCGAACTTGCGAATGCGGACCTTGTAGCCACGCGCCTGCAGCAGAGCGCCGAGGCTCGCTGCCATGAGACCTTTTCCGAGCGAGGAGACCACGCCGCCGGTAATAAAAATGAACCGCGCCATGGGAGACGAGCCTTAAGCTTGGTTGCGGATTCGGGGCAAGCGAATTGCATCGGCCCTGCCCGGCCCATCCACATCAAATTTTCAAAAAAGTGCGAAGTGCCGGTTTATTCGGTCGCACCGGCAAGCGGATCGTCGGATGGCGCGGGTGCCGTTTCGACAGGTGCCGTATCACCGGTGGCTGCTTCAGCAGAACCTTCCGCAGCACCGGCGGCGCTGCCGGCCAGCGGATCTTCGTTGGCGGTTACCGTCCGGTCGAGTGTCGATTCGATCTCGTCGCCGCCGGTGACTTCAACAGCCAGAGCCGCCAGAGCGATCGACAGGACCACGAAGAGAATGGCGAGGATGCGCGTGGTCTTGCGTCAGAAAGTCCGCAGCACCGCGTGCGCTCATCATTCCGCCCGGCGATCCGCCGATACCGAGACCGCCGCCTTCGGAGCGCTGCATCAGGATGACGCCGACGAGGGCAGCAGCAATAATTGTCTGAACGACGAACAGGAAAAGGAACATGGGTGCGCGGCTACTTTACGGTTTTGCGTGGGATACTGCGAAGCGCATCTAGGCCTTGAGGCGCGCCATGCCAAGGGGCGGCCCTGTACATGGCGTCCTGCGATGAATGCCCTTGCCTCAGGCGTCTTCTACGTCGCCTGCTGCCAGAGCGATGTTCATGAAGCTGTCCGCCGAAAGGCTGGCGCCGCCGACCAGGGCTCCGCCAACATGAGGCACAGCCAGAATTTCGCGGGCATTCTCGGGCTTTACCGAACCGCCGTAGAGGATCCGCATAGCGTCAGCCGCTTCCTGCCCGAAGCGCGCTTTCAGGAACTTGTAGATCGCTTCGTGCATCGCGGCGATATCTTCGGTGGTCGGAACAAGCCCGGTCCCGATTGCCCAGATCGGTTCGTAGGCAATCGTCAGTCGCTCGGCCGCGTCATCCAGTTTTTCGGGGAGAGATCCGCGCAGCTGGTCGAGAACATATTCTTCGGCCTTGCCTGCCTTGCGAATGTCCTCGGGTTCACCGCAACAGATGATTGCGTTGATCCCGGCGTCCATGGCAGCATTGCAGCTTGGCCAGCACGAGAGCGTCGCTCTCTCCATGGTCTTCGACGGCGTTCGCTGTGGCCGAGGATCACGAATTTCGCGCCGGCATCCGCAGCCATCGTGGCCGAGATATCGCCCGTATGCGCGCCATCGGTATCGGCGTGGCAATCCTGCGCGCCGACGCCGATCTGCTCGGCCTCCCGGTGGACGGCGTGAATCAGCGTAAATGGCGGAGCGACCGCTACCTCCACTTTCATGTAGCGCTGCGCCGCACGGTCGATTGTGCGCGCTTCCGACAGCATGGCGCGCGTGCCGTTCATCTTCCAATTGCCGACGATATAGGGTCGGTTGCTCATGCGAATGTTCCTGAATTTCATTTCTTTGACCGCCCTTTAGACGGTGGGGGGAGGCGTCCGCTAGCGGAGCGTGCGCAATAGGTCAAAACCGTTTGCGACCTGTTGCGGCAAGGTCGCAGCCCCTATAGAGGCGCTTCCCGACAATTGCTTCCTTTAAAGGGAGTAACCCGACCACATTTCCCCGGATAACCGCCCAAGATGATCAATACCTTCCGCAGATTTTTCCAGTCGAAGATCGGTCTCGCCATCACGCTTGGCGTTCCTTGCGCTGATCGGCTTTGCCTTTGCCAGCATGGATGTCTCGTCCAGTGGCACGTTCGGCGGCCTTTCCGGTACCAGCAATGTGGCCGTTGTCGGCGAGGAAAGGATCGAGGCACGGATCTCAGCCAGGCCGCATCGAACGCGCTGGATCAGGTGCGCGAGAATAATCCGACCGTCGCAATGCCGATCCTTTATCGCAGAAGGCGGCCTCGAGCGCGTCCTCGAAAGCGTTATCGATCGCACGGCCATCGCCGAATTTGCCCGTAAATACGGGCTGCGGGCTGGCGATAATCTGGTGAACAGCGAAATCCGCCGAATTCCCGGCTTTTCGAGGTGCGGATGGTAATTTCAGCGAGGACGCCTATCGCGGAGCGCTCGGCCAGCAAGGCCTGACCGATGTCGGGGTCCGTGATGACCTGAGCAAGGGTCTTCTTGCCCAGCAGATCATGGTCCCGGCGACGTTCGGCACCCAGCTGCCCGACAAGCTTGCAAGCCGCTACGCCGCCCTGTTCAAAGAACGGCGTCACGGGTTCGCTCGGCCTCATCCCGAGCGCGCTGTTTGCTCCGGAGAAAGACCCGACTGCGGCAGAACTGAAGGCATTCTACGACGGCAATCGCAGCGATTACATCCGTCCCGAGCGACGCGTCCTGCGCTATGCGAGCTTCGATACCGGAGCACTGGGCGACCGCGCCGAACCTACCGAAGCAGAACTCCGCGCCCGGTATGAAGAGAACAAGGCGCAGTATTCCGCGAGCGAAGAACGTACGTTCAGCCAGGTCATCGTTCCCACACAGCAAGCCGCCAATGCCATCCGCAACAGGGTGTCCGGCGGCGATTCGCTGGCAGCCGCAGCGCGCGAAGCCGGCCTCGAGCCTGCCACGATCGGCCCTGTCGCCAGACGCGACTTCGCCAGCCAGACATCCCCGTCGGTCGCCCAGGCGGCGTTCGAAGCGCAGCAAGGCCGCATTGCCGAGCCCGCCCGCAGCGGACTTGGCTGGCACGTCGTGCAGGTGAACAATGTCAACGCGATCGGTGGTCGCACCTTCCAGCAGGCGCGTGCCGAAATCCTCACCAGCCTGCGCGAAGAGAAGCGCCGCCGCGTCGTCAATGAAGTCGCGGCATCGATCGAAGAACGCCTGTCCGACGGAGAATTCTCTCGCCGACGTGGCAGGTGAGCTGGACATCGACATCACGACCACCGAGCCGGTGACTGCAGCGGGTCTGGTCTATGGCACGCGAGACGCAGCAGGTCGCCGAAATTCTGCGCCCTGTCCTCTCGACCGCGTTCCAGATGGAAGAAGGCGAACCGCAACTGGCGGAGGTCGTTGCGGGCGAGACCTTCCTCCTCTTCGAATCGAGCAACATCACCGAGAGCGCGACTGCGCCTCTTGGCCGAGATCAAGGACGAGGTGACCGCTGCCTGGAAGCTGGCGCGCGGAGCAATCGCCGCGCGGGCAGCTGCCGATCGTATTCTCGACCGGATGGAAAAGGGCGATGAGCATCGCCGCTGCATTTGCTGCCGAAGAGACCAGCCTGCCCCGCCCCGATCCGCTCACTCTGACGCGTGAGGAATTGCTGCAGAACCGTCAGCGCGTCCTTCCGCCTCTGGCGCTGTTTTTCTCGATGGCAGAAGGTTCGACCAAGCGCTTGGAAGCCGAGAATGACAATGGCTGGTTCGTTGTCGACCTCGACGACATCGAAGCCGGCCTGATTGCATCGGACGACCCGCTCTTTGCACAGGCAAAAGCACAGTTTTCGCAAACGCTGGGCGACGAATACAGCCAGCAATTCGTTGCTGCGATGCGCGCCGATGTCGGTGTCGAGAAGAACGACGAGGCAGTCGACGCTGTGCGCCGCCTTCTCGTTGGCGAAAACTAGGGGCACGTCGTTTCCGTGACGCCTGCGGGCCTTCTGGGTGCGGCCGACGCACGCCTGCAATTGGCAGAAGGCAGTCATGCCCTCGTCTGGCGTGAGCTGGTTGCCGATACGGAAACGCCCGTCGGCGCAGCGCTGAAGCTGATCGAGCCCGGTCGGGGCGATTTCCTTCTGGAATCTGGTGGAAGGCGGCGAGGTACGCGGACGGTACAGCCTGCTCGGTCTCGACCCCGACTTGGTTTTTCGCGCCGATGCGCAGGGTGCCGCTGTAAACAGCCACTGGCAGACCGACCGATCCGCCTTCACTCCTTGCAATGGTAAGCCGACTGAGGCTTTGCGCGATCTGATCGAGCAGAGCCGTATTCCGGTGCCGGAGGGCTTGCCACCGGCTCTTGCCTGCGTGGTCGGATATTTTTCCTACGAGACCATCGGAATGGTCGAGGACGTTCCGCGGGCAAGCGAAGCCGGTCTGGGTCTGCCCGACATGGTGTTCACACGGCCCACATTATTGCTCGTGTTCGACTCGCTGACGGACAAGCTCTTCTGCATCGCCCCGGTCTGGGCATCGCAGGACACCCCCGATGACGCTATCATAGCTGCCAGCGAACGGATCGATGAAGCCTTGCGCAAGCTGGCAAACGCGATGCCGCGCCAAACCGTCTCTGCCGGAATTGCCCGATATGCAGCCGGAGATGGCGATGGCAGGCGAGGATTACGCTGCCATGGTCGCGAAGGCCAAAGATTACATCGTTGCCGGCGACATCTTTCAAGTCGTGCTGTCGCAGCGATTTTCCTGCCCCTTCCCTCTACCTCCCCTTGCGCTGTACCGGGCATTGAGGCGCGTAAATCCCTCGCCATTCCTGTACCTTCTCGATCTGCCCGGTTTTGCTGTGGTCGGCTCTAGCCCCGAAATCCTCGTCCGCTTGCGCGAAGGCGAGGTCACGATCCGCCCGATCGCAGGCACCAGGCCTCGCGGGGCATCACGGGCTGAAGACGATGCCAACGAAACCAGCTCTGCTCGCCGACCCGAAAGAGCGTGCGGAACACCTCATGCTGCTGGACCTCGGGCGCAACGATGTGGGCCGCGTCGCCAAGCGCGGCACTGTCGAGGTCACCGACAGCTTCACCGTCGAGCGCTACAGCCACGTCATGCATATTGTGAGCAATGTGGTCGGACAGCTCGATCCCTCGAAGGATGCGCTCGACGCGCTTTTTGCAGGTTTTCCCGCTGGCACGGTGAGCGGCGCGCCGAAGATCCGCGCATGCGAGATCATTGCCGAGCTGGAGCAGGATGCGCGCGGCCCCTATGCGGGCGGCGTCGGCTATTTCGCACCCGACGGCAGCTTCGATAGCTGCATCGTGCTGCGGACCGCTGTCGTAAAAGACGGGACGATGCATGTGCAGGCCGGCGCAGGCATCGTGGCCGACAGCGACCCCGCCTACGAACAGCGCGAATGCGAAGCCAAGGCGGGCGCTCTGTTCGCTGCTGCCCGCGAGGCGGCGCGTGTTGCGACAGAACCGGGATTTGGCCAGTGATCAGACAGATGCTCTGCCTTTCTGCTGCAATGCTCCTCGCGTCATGCGGGGACCAGTCCGGCGGCGAACCCGTCATGCGGACCGAAATCGGATCGGGCGTGGCAGAGGAGACCAGTTCGCCCGAGGCAGCCGTCGTCGATGCCGAGATTGCGGACAGCGATACGCCCTGTCGCCAAGCGAGCTTCAAGGGTGTCACCCTTACACATTGCATCGCAGATCCGGCACGCCACCGCGTGACGCTCTCTCTCGGACCGAAAGGCGCATATTATCGCACCTTTGCGCGCCTTGCAGGCGCCCGTAGCAGCTCCGCAGCGCCCGTTGCATTCGCGGTCAATGGCGGGATGTACGATGAGGCAGGTGCTCCGATCGGCTATTATGTCGAAGCTGGAGAACGACGGCGCGAATTGAACCGCGCGGAAGGTCCCGGCAATTTTCATATGGCACCCAACGGCGTCTTTTATGGAACGGATACCCGTTGGCGAGTCCGCACTACCGACGATTTTTATGCCAATGTCGGGGATCGCCCGCGTTTCGGCACGCAGTCCGGGCCGATGCTGTTGATCGACGGCAAGCTGCATCCCGAATTTCAGGCAGATGGCCCGTCGAAGATGATCCGCAATGGCGTGGGCGTCGATGCGCAAGGCCGCGCGCATTTCGTCAAGTCGGAAGGCGGCATCAGCTTTGGCCAGTTCGCGGCCTATTTCCGCGATGTGGCCGATACGCCCAATGCCCTGTATCTGGACGGCAATGTTTCGGCATTGTGGAGCCCGACAGGATGACCGCATGGATGCGACGGTACCGCTCGGCCCGCTGATCGTGGTGGAGGAAAGAGAATGACCATGACAGGCCGCCGCACGCTCTATCCGGAGATCGAACCCTACGAAACGGGGATGCTCGATGTGGGCGAAGGTCATTCCCTTTATTACGAACGTGTCGGCACGCCGGGCGCGAAACCGGCCGTGTTCCTTCATGGCGGCCCGGGCGGCGGCATGGCGCCCAGCCACCGCCAGCAATGGGACCCGGAACTGTATGATGTGCTGCTGTTCGACCAGCGGGGCTGCGGAAAGTCGCTGCCCTTTGCCGAGATCGAGCGCAACGACACCTGGCGCATCGTGGCCGATATCGAGCGTTTGCGCGAAATGTGCGGGCACGAAGCATGGCAGGCATTCGGCGGTAGCTGGGGGTCGACGCTGGCACTCGCCTACGCGCAGACGCATCCTTCGCGGGTTACCGAGCTTGTCCTTCGCGGCGTCTTCCTGGCGACCGCGAGAGAGAAGAATTGGCTCTACAGCTACGGTGCAAGCGAGATCATGGCGGAGCAATGGGACGCATTCACCGGTCTCATCCCCGAAGACGAGCGCGGCGATCTGGTCAAGGCATATTACACCCGCCTGACGAGCGAGGACGAGGCAACCCGCCTCGCCGCAGCCCGCGAGTGGTCATTATGGGAAGGCAATGTCGCCACCTTGCTGCCGGACGAAGCCTTGCTGGACAGTTTTGCCGATCCAGCGAAAGCGGTGCCGTTCGCCCGCATCTGCGCACGATATTTTCTCGAAGACTTCTTCCTCGAAGACGGTCAATTGCTCGCAAATGTCGGCAAGCTAGAGGGTATCCCGGGCATCATCGTACAAGGACGTCACGACATCTGCACTCCGCCGAGCGCTGCCTGGGCGCTGAGAAAGGCGTGGCCTGAAGCGGATCTCTGGATCGTGCCCGACGCCGGTCATAGCGCGAGCGAACCGGGCATCGTCGACGGACTTGTCCGCGCCACCGACTTGCTGGCAGGGAAAGCCTGACCACCATGATCCTTGTCATCGACAATTACGACAGCTTCACCTTCAATCTTGTCCATTATCTGATGGAGATGGGCGCAGACGTCCGTGTCGAGCGCAACGATGCGATGAGCGCGCGAGAGGCCCTCGCCCTCGGCCCCAAGGGTGTGCTGATCTCGCCCGGTCCCAAGACACCGAACGAGGCCGGCATCAGCCTCGATCTCGTCGCTGCCTGTGCAGACGCTGCCAAGCCATTGCTGGGTGTCTGCCTCGGCCACCAGTCGATCGGTGCAGCACTTCGGCGGCAGCGTAGTGCGCGGCGGCTTGATGCATGGCAAGACAAGCCCTGTCGATCATGACGGAACCGGTGTATTCGCCGGGCTTCCCACGCCCTTCACCGCCACCCGTTATCACTCGCTGGTGGTCGCCGATATGCCGGACGCCCTTGTGGTCAATGCCACAAGCGAAACGCCCGGTCTCGACGGTACGAGCGTGATGGGGTTCCGGCACGCGGAGCTGCCTATTCACGGCGTACAGTTCCATCCGGAAAGCATTGCGACCGAGCACGGCCACGCACTGCTCGCCAATTTCCTTTCCCTCTGCGGTATCGAGGCTACACTCCCGGCATGACGACCCTGCCCGACCCTTCCCAGCATCTGGGCGAAGACCAGGCCGAGACCGTCTTCGGTCACATCCTCGATGGTGATGTCAGCGACGATGCCATCGAAGCGTTCCTGACCGGCATGACCGAACGGAGCGAAACTTCGGACGAAATCGCCGGTGCTGCCCGCGCATTGCGCGCACGGCTCATCCCGATTTCCGCGCCTGAGGATGCCATCGACTGCTGCGGAACCGGCGGAGACGGACATCATACGCTCAACGTATCGACAGCCGTCAGCCTCGTCGTCGCAGCCTCCGGCGTCCCGGTCGCAAAGCACGGCAACCGGGCTGCCAGCAGCAAGTCAGGTGCCGCCGATACGCTGGAGGCTCTGGGCCTCGATATGGAGGCGGCGGGACGCACGGCCGAGAAAACACTCGCGGAACTCGGCATTTGCTTCCTCTTTGCCAAGAACCATCATCCGGCGATGGGACGCATCCAGCCAATCCGCCTGAGGATCGGCAAGCGGACCATTTTCAACCTGATGGGGCCGCTCTCCAACCCTGCCCGCGTCAAACGGCAGCTCATCGGTATCGCACGGCCCGGTTACGTGCCGATTTATGCCGGCGCAATGGCGCGGCTGGGGACCGAACGGACGATGATCGTCTCTGGCGATGAAGGCCTCGATGAACTGAGTCTCGCAGGCGGTAACGAAATCGCCGACGTGATCGGCGACCGTTTCGACATGCGCCGAGCAGATGCCTCCTTCGTCGGCGTTGCGAACGCTCCGGTCGAGGCAATTCGCGGCGGCGATGCAGAGCACAATGCGGCGGCCTTGAAATCGCTCCTGCGTGGATCGCCCGGTCCGTACCGCGATGCAGTCGTCTTCAATGCGGCGGCAACGCTGCTTGTTGCAGGTAAGGTCGAAGATTGGCGTGATGGCGCAGCGATGGCGGCCGAGGCGCTCGACAGCGGGGCCGCCAGAAAACTCCTCGTCCGCTGGATCGATATGGCTGTCTGAAGGCGGACCGAGAGAAATGAACAAGCTGGAAGAAATCTGCGCTACGAAGCGCGAGGAAGTTGCGGCGCGCAAGGCAGCGACGTCTGCCCAGTCACTGGCGGAGCGTATCGCCCGCCAGACTGCGCCGCGCGGGTTCGAAGCAGCTCTGCGTAGCCAAGTCCCTGGACGGTTACGCCCTCATCGCGGAAATCAAGAAAGCCTCTCCATCCAAAGGTCTGATCCGGCCCGATTTTCGTCCCGCCGATCATGCGCGCGATTATCAGGCCGGCGGTGCTGCATGCCTCTCTGTCCTCACTGACGCGCCCTATTTTCAGGGACACGAGGATTATCTCGTAGAGGCGCGGGCCGCCTGCGACCTGCCTGCCTTGCGCAAGGACTTCATGGTCGATCCGTGGCAATGCGATGAGGCCCGGGCGATGGGAGCGGACGCGATCCTGATTATCGTCGCAGCCCTTTCCGATGCCCAAATGCAAGAGATCGAAGCTGCAGCTTTGTCGCAAAAGATGGACGTTCTCATCGAAGTCCACGACGAGACCGAGATGGAGCGTGCCCATGCACTGCAGTCGAAATTGGTCGGGGTAAACAACCGCGATCTCAAGACCTTCACGACCGACCTTGCCACGACGGAGCGGCTCGCACAGATGGCTCCCGAAGGCGCATTGCTGGTCGGGGAAAGCGGCATTCGGGATCACGGCGACTGCCAGCGTCTTGCCAGAAGCGGTGTGCGGACCTTCCTGGTCGGCGAAAGTCTGATGCGCGCGGACGACATTGCCGCTGCGACGAAGAGCTTGCTTCAAGGGAAGTGAGCGCTGTTCCCGGCCGCCGCAATCTGGCACATCGCGCATCATGACCAAACTCACCCACCTCGATGCCTCGGGAAAGGCGCATATGGTCGATGTCGGTGACAAGCCGGAAACTGCCCGCCGCGCGGTCGCAGAGGGGACGATCACGATGAACAGCTCTGCGCTGGAAGCGATCCGCGAAGGAGCAGTCCCGAAGGGCGACGTTCTTGCGGTCTCCCGCCTTGCGGGGATCATGGCCGCGAAAAAGACCGGCGAACTGATTCCGCTTTGCCACCCTCTGGCTCTCGATGCCGTGACGGTGGATTGCGCCATTGAGAACGACTGTGTTCGCGTGACGGCCTCTGCATCGCTTACCGGTCGGACCGGCGTGGAGATGGAAGCGATGACCGCCGCAAGCGTGGCCCTGTTCACGATGTACGACATGGCGAAAGCTCTCGACAAAGGCATGGTCATTTCGAGGTGTCCGCCTGCTGTCGAAGACAGGCGGGCGATCGGGCGACTGGGTGGCCGACGCGCTGAAGGGCGGCACGAAGCCGGAACACCTGTTCCGCCCTAACACGCTCCGAAATGGCTGATATTGCTTGACTTGGCTAAAATCGGTTCCCTAATCGTTCCGTCATTCGTTCGCATCGGTGCGGCCGAGGTATGTGACAATGATACAGGAGCTTGCCGATGCTCACGGCGAAGCAACATGAACTGATCCAGTTTATCCAGCAGCGACTGGAAGAGACGGGTATATCGCCCTCTTTCGAAGAGATGAAGGAAGCGCTCGACCTCAAGAGCAAATCGGGCGTTCATCGCTTGATTTCCGCTCTGGAGGAGCGCGGTTTCATTCGCCGTCTGCCAAATCGCGCGCGGGCTCTGGAAGTCATCCGGCAGCCGGAAGATGCGGTGCCGGCAAGTGCAAGCAAGGTGAAAGCAGCGAACGATCTTGTCGGCGCGCGCAAGGCCCCGCCTGCATCGCGGCCTCAACCGGCAAACGATGTGATCGAAATCCCGCTGCATGGCCGGATCGCGGCCGGTGCACCGATCGAGGCGCTCGAAGATCATCAGAGCCTTCCGGTCCCGGCTGCTCTTTTGGGTCCCGGCGATCATTACGCGCTGGAAGTATCCGGTGACTCGATGATCGAAGCGGGAATTTTCGATGGAGATTACGCTCTCATCCGCCGGACGAACACGGCCCGGGACGGTGAGATCGTGGTGGCCCTCGTCAACAACGAGGAAGCGACGCTGAAATACCTCCTTCGCGACAGCGGCAATGTCCGGCTTGACCCGGCAAACGCGGCCTATGAAGCGCAGGTCTACGCGCCCGCACAGGTAGAGGTTCAGGGCAAGCTGGCCGGATTGCTGCGCCGCTACCACTGACAGGAGGCAGCGGGCGGGATGCTAGTCGGCGTCCCGCCCGCGCCACCAGCCATGCGCGCCCTGAGTATCGGCGACCTGCTTGATCGCCTCGTCCTTGAGTACGATTGCCAGTCCGCCGCTCTCGTCCAGATAGTTTCGGTCTGCGCGTAACCAGCGCGGCTGACATGATCGGGGAAGGTAGCGATCGGCAACGACGATATCCGCGCGTTCGCAAGCAGCGGCCAATGCGCGTTCGCTCACGAGATCGCGGCTTCTCGCCATGAGAACCTGCCAGGACCGCCCCCCGCGTTGTAGCTCGATGACGCAAAAATCACGCGAGCATTCTGCGCCTTCCCAGGCTGCCAGCGCGACAATCTCTCCCGACGTGCCCGCCATTTCCTGTAAATTTTCGCGAGCATAGCCGGACCTGCTTTCCCGCAGCATGAGCAAACGGCGATCTTCGCCCGCGATACCGACATGTCGTCCGTCACTCGATATGAGGATATCCGGCGTCGGGTTCGACACAAGAAGCATCACGCCAAGGCCCGCAGGAATCAGGCCCAAGGACTCTCTTTCGCCCCTGCCAAAGCGCAAGCCACAAGCCTCCGACGACGAACAAGCCGAATGTCAGGTGCGACATTTGCGGCATCAGCTTGACCGCACCCGGCTGCGCCGCCGTCCAGTGGGCGATGGTCAGCAGCATATCGAGCGAGAATTCCGCCAGCCACCAGACGGGTTTACCCAGACCGACGAGATCGAGAAACAGGGCGACGGCGATGAGGGGCATTGAAACGAATGTCACAAGCGGGATGGCGATGACATTCGCAAACGCCCCATAAACCCCGGCCCTGTGGAAGTGGAACAGGACGATCGGCATCAGTGCAAATTCGATAACCAGTCCCGTTACCAGAAGCATCGTCCCGCTGCGGGCGGTGCGGGCAAGCCAGCTTTCCTCGCGCGGCGCCAGAAATTCCCTGACAGGCGCGCTATTGTGCAAGGCGACAATGGCGAGAACCGCCGAAAAACTCATCTGGAAACTCGGTCCGGCAAGCGATTCCGGCCACAAGAAGAGCACAAAGCCGGCGGCCACCGCTACCATACGCAGCGACAAGGCCTGCCTGCCCAATGCAAGCGCACCCAGCACCAGCAAGGCAGCGGCACAGCTGCGAACCGTGGGAACTTCGGCTCCAGTGAGAAGCGTGTATCCAATCCCGGCCAGCGCTCCCACACCGGCGGCCAGCACGGGCAGCCTCACGCGCAGCGCGAGCCAAGGCCAGAGCGCCAACAATTTGATGGCGAGGAAATACGCAGCAGCAATCACCGCACTGACATGAAGGCCGCTGATAGAGAGCAAATGCGTCAGACCGCTATCGCGCATCGCGTCCTCGTCTACCTCGCGGATTGACCCCCGGTCCCCGCTCGCAAAAGCCGCCGCGATTGTCCCCTCCGACCCGGAGACATTCGCGCGAACATGTGCCGACAGCATCCGTTGCAGGGCCTTGATAGGATCGGCATCGGGCGGAGCCGCGTTGACCAGATCGACCGGCCCCAGTACCGATCCCGTGCCCGACAGCCCCATGAACCATGCCGTACGCGCAAAGTCGTACCCGCCGGGCACCATCGGCGGTGCAGGTGGCATGAGCCGGGCACGCAGACGTACCGTGGCGCCTTCTATGAATTGAGGTCCGGCTTCCGATAGGGGAACATTGACCCGCACTTTGCGCGCCGTTCCTGTTTCCGCGTCGCGCATTGCCAGTGTCAGTCGCACCCGTTCACGCGACGGCTGCTCTTCCCGGTCGAGGATGCGTCCGTTGAACTGGATGACGCGCGGATATTCGAAGGCTTCTGCACCAACCACCGAGGAGCGCGCCCAGATCAGGGTCACTCCCAAGGCAAACGCGACCCCGAGGCCTATGCAGGCAAGCCCCAGTCGAATGCGCGTCTCCCGGGTCGTCCAGTGCCAGCCTGCGAGGGCCAGCAAAACGCCAAGCCCTATTGCCGCCGTCCACATCCAGTGCGCCGGCAAGAGGAACCATGTCGCCACCCCTGCACCAAATGCCACAGCGAGCCACGGCGCTCTTTCGAAGCCTGCGTTTTCAAGACCGGCCTCCAGCCTGTCGGCGACGCTGGACAAGCGCCAGTGCCCCTGCCAAGGCCGGTGCTGCAATGCAGCATGGCTCGGCCCGGCATCGCCGCTCCCCAGCGGCACCTCGGTTGCCCCTCTCGATGCCATCGTCACACGATTAGGAAAGGAAGGCGCGCCAGATGGCAAGCGAAAGCGCCCAGAAAAATGTCGGGAAAATCAATGGAGTGGTGACCCGCTTCGCACCCTCCCCGACAGGTTACCTCCATCTTGGCGGCGCGCGCACCGCGCTGTTCAACTGGCTGTTCGCCCGTCATCACGGCGGAAAAGCGTTGCTCCGGATCGAAGACACGGACCAGAAGCGTTCGAACTCAGGATGCAATCGACAAGATTCTCGAAGGTCTCGCTTGGCTCGGCCTCGACTATGATGACGAGCCGCTGTTCCAGTCGCAGCAGGCCGACCGGCACCGCGAAGTTGCGATGGCTCTGCTCGAATCGGGCAATGCCTATAAGTGTTTCGCTACACCCGAAGAGCTCGATGAAATGCGTGCAGTGCAGCGCGCCGCTAAACAGCCCATGCGCTATGACGGCCGCTGGCGCGACCGCGATCCGGCGGAGGCTCCGGAGGGTGCGCCCTACACCGTCCGGCTGAAGACGCCGACGCATGGCGAGACTGTGATCCACGACGCCGTTCAGGGCGAAGTGAAGGTCGTCAATGCCGAGATCGATGACTACATCATCCTGCGCGCCGATGGCTCCCCCACCTACATGCTGGCGGTCGTGGTCGACGATCATGACATGGGCTGCACCCACATCATTCGCGGCGATGATCACCTCAACAACGCTTTTCGGCAGCTGCCGATCATCCGCGCAATGGGCTGGGACGAACCGGTATACGCCCATGTGCCCCTCATTCACGGGGCGGATGGCGCGAAGTTGTCCAAGCGTCACGGTGCCGTCGGCGTAGAGGCCTATCGCGACGAGCTCGGGATACTTCCTGAAGCCCTCTTCAATTATCTGCTCCGTCTCGGCTGGGGCCACGGTGACAAGGAAGAGTTCACGCGCGCAGAGGCGATCGAATTGTTCGACATCGACGCAGTGGGCAAAAGTGCGTCGCGCTTCGATACGAAGAAGCTTCTCAATCTCAACAGTCACCACATTCGGCAAGCAGATGATGCCCGGCTGGCGCATCTGGTCGCGGATGAAATGTCTGGAGAAGTCGACCTCGCTCTTCTCGAAAAAGCCATGCCAGTCCTCAAGACACGGGCGAAGGACGTCCACGAACTGGTTGAAGGCGCAGGCTTTCTGTTCGCCAAACGTCCTCTCGATATGACCGAAAAGGCCGCAAAACTCCTCGACGAGGAAGGCCGCGCAAGATTAGGTCAGGTTTCCGCCGCGCTTCATGCCGAAAATAACTGGACAAGCGAGGCCCTCGAAGCCACTACGAAAGCACTTGCCGAGCGCCTTGAACTGGGGCTCGGAAAACTGGCGCAGCCCATGCGCGCGGCGCTGACGGGGACGACCACGTCCCCCGGAATTTTCGACGTTCTCGTCCTGCTGGGCAGAGAGGAGTCCCTCGCGCGGATTGACGCGCAAGTGACATCTCATAGCTGAAGCAGCACGTGACTGACTGTATTTGAAGGAGAAACGCTGGTGGCTGACAACACGGCAAAAATGGAACTCGGCGGTAGTGCATACGAATTTCCGGTGCTCGAAGGGCAGCTGCGGACCCGACGTGGTCGATATCCGCAAGCTCTACGGCCAGACCGGTGCGTTTACATTCGACCCCGGTTACAAATCGACGGCCAGCTGCGAAAGCGCGCTGACTTTCATCGACGGCAACGAAGGCGTGCTGCTTCACCGCGGTTACCCGATCGGCCAGCTGGCTGAACATTCCAGCTTCATGGAAGTCAGTCACTTGCTTCTGAATGGTGAGCTGCCTTCTCAGGAAGAACTCGACGATTTCACCTACACCATCACGCGCCACACGATGCTGCACGACCAGCTGCGCCAGTTCTATCAGGGCTTCCGCCGCGACGCGCACCCGATGGCAATCATGTGCGGCGTCGTTGGCGCGCTTTCGGCGTTTTATCACGACAGCACCGACATTTCCGATCCGGAACACCGCAAGATCAGCAGCCACCGCCTGATCGCCAAGATGCCGACGATTGCCGCTGCGGCGTACAAATACTCCGTCGGTCAGCCGATGATGCAGCCGGATAACTCGCTGAGCTACACCGGCAATTTCCTTCGCATGACGTTCGGCGTCCCGGCCGAGGAATACGAAGTGCATCCCGCAATCGAGCGGGCGATGGACCGGATCTTCATCCTTCATGCCGACCATGAACAGAACGCTTCGACGTCCACCGTCCGCCTGGCCGGCTCGTCGGGTGCAAACCCGTTCGCCTGTATCGCGGCTGGTATCGCCTGTCTTTGGGGGCCGGCACATGGCGGCGCCAACGAAGCGGCGCTCAACATGCTGCGCGAAATCGGAACGCCCGATCAGATCCCCCACTATATCGAGCGCGCGAAGGACAAGAACGATCCGTTCCGCCTGATGGGCTTCGGCCACCGCGTCTACAAGAATTACGATCCCCGTGCGACGGTGATGCAAAAGACCGTTCGCGAGGTCTTCGACGCGCTCAAGGTGACCGATCCGGTTTTCGAAGTTGCCCTGCAGCTGGAAGAAATGGCCCTCAACGACGACTATTTCAAAGAGAAGAAGCTGTTCCCGAACGTCGATTTCTATTCGGGCGTCATCCTGTCGGCGATCGGCTTCCCGACGACGATGTTCACGGCGCTATTCGCCCTCGCCCGCACCGTCGGCTGGGTCGCTCAGTGGAACGAAATGATCTCCGATCCCGGCCAGGTCATCGGCCGTCCGCGCCAGCTTTATACTGGCCCGACGCAGCGCGACTACGTCCCTGTGGGCGAGCGCTAAGAGGCCTTCGGCAATGCGTGCACCGCGCTTCCTCCTGCAGGTAGCCGGTGTCACGCTGTTGCTGACCGGAATCTGGTGGATCTTTCAGGCCGCCGGGCTTGCCGGCGATCCGGCGTCGAGCTTCATCGCCGGTGACCGCCGGTTCCTGATAATCGGAGGGATAGCCGGTCTGTGCGGCATCACGCTGCTCGCATATCGGCGAAAGAGCGGCGACTGATACTCAGCTCTGCGGCGGCAGAGACAGCGTGAAGCGGGCGCCCTTGCCCTCCTCGCTATCGATTACGATTTCCCCGTCCATCGCCCGCGCGAGACGGCGAGAAATATGCAGCCCGAGACCCGATCCGCCATCGCCGCTGCGTCCCAAGCGCTCAAACTTGTTGAATGCGCGCGCCGCATGTTCGGCTGACATTCCCGGCCCCTCATCGGTGATCGAGATCGTTGCCATGCCCGCAATGCTCGCCGTCTCTAGCGTTACGCTGGTGCCCGGCGGCGCATAATTTATCGCATTTCCTATGAGGTTGAGCAGGATCTGCAAAACCCTGCGGAATTCCCCAATGGCAGGCTGGCTGCTTCCTTTTGCAGGTCCGACCAATGTGATCTGCTTGTCTCGTGCACGCACGCCGAGGATGCCTGTGGCCTGTTTGGCCACATCGACGAGATCGATGGGATCCGGCGCGGTGGAGAAATTGTCCGACTCGACGACTTCGAGATCGGCAAGGTCTTCCACAAGAGCGAGCAGGTGCTGGCCAGCAGTGGCGATATCGGCAGCGTAATTGCTGTATTCGTCAGCCAAGGGCCCCGCGAGGCGGGCTCGGATAGTCTCGGCATTCGCGATGATGCGTGAAATGGGCTGGCGGAGCACTGGCCCGAGCTCGCCAGCCAATCCGTCAGGGGACGGGTGATTGCTTGCAGGCTGAGGCGTGCCATCTGCGGCGGGCAGCGGTTCGTCGGCCACCAGCAGAAGCTCGAAACCTTCGCTACCCGGATCGCGCTGACCGATAGGCAACAGGCGCACGGTGAAGCTGCGCTTTCCCGAACCGATCGTGCATTTGGCACCATCGAGCAGGCGCCAGTGAAGCGGCTGTTGATGATCGATATTCGTCAGTTCGACAAAGTCTTTCCAGTCGCGACCGGCCGCCTTGTTCATCGTCTCGACTACCGGCTCCACGTCCGTGCCCTCGCCCACCGCATGAACGATCGCCTGATTGGCATCGAGTCGGATGATGGCGTCGGCGGTTGCACGGTCGCAAGCGTTGCGGCGTTTCTCTTCTGCCGCTGCGTCGTTGCCACCGGTTGCAGAGCGCCAGTTGGCAAGCGTAATGATACAGCCTTTGCCGCTGCTGTCGGGCTTTGCTTCTGCCCACGTCCGGATCGTCCGTTCACCGTCGAATGCGCGGATATCCCGTGCGAGGGTTACACCAAAACGGCGCGTTTTCGAGATCAGCTCGCGAAGTTCCGGCACGGCGATGACACCGGGCAGATCGCCGCCGCAGCGGGTCTGAAGTGTCGCGAGGACCTCATCGGCGAAGACAAGCCGGTCTTCGGCGTCGGTTCTTCCGTGGACGGCGGGGACAGGGCTGGACGATGCCATGTTCACGAGGCTCAGGCGCCATTCCCTCTGGTATCGCCGGCAAGAAGGGCACGGGCCTCTTCGGGACGTATCGTATCGAAATCTTCCGGCAATTCGATTTCCGGGTGGAGGTACAGGAATTGCTCCTCGATCGTCCGGGAATTCAGGCCCGCACCTTTAAGCGAAAGGGCGAGTCTGGCCATTTGACGGTCATTGGTCACCAGCGTTGCGTGCTCACGCGGCAGACCGGTTGTTGCGGCGAGCGCAGAGATGAACATCGATACTCCAGCATGTGGCAGAGCAAGCGCCGCGGTAATCCCGCCGCCCATACCGGTCAGCAGATCTGAAAACAGAATGACCCGCGTATTTTCCGCATTTGTCGAATTTCGCAAAGCAGCCGAAATGGCTGCGGCACTTTCAGCATTCTGTACGCTGTTCTCTGCTTGCCAGCACGCGATGGCATGGCGGCTGAGGGTCGCGGGAAGTTCATCCAGAGGCAGTACCATGCGGCGCTGCTGTTCCATGAAACGCGCCTGCGCGGTCAATGCAGCCATGGCGGTACTGGCAACACGGTCGTCTTTCGAGGCTATGAAGGACTGGATCAGCGGCGTCAGAACCGGGTCTAGCGAATTGCGCGACTTCAGCCGCTCGGCAACCTGATATTCGATTGCTAAAGCGTGACAATGCTCGAGAAAAGCTGAATCGCCGGATAATGCACTGGCGAGGTTTTCGATCCGAGTGGCGGTCAGCTCTTCCGCTGTTGGTTGCGGAGCATCAGCCGTGTCCGGGTCATCGCTGACATCCACCGCAGGCGGTGAAGGCGGGGGCACGTGCCTGGCTTCGATGTCGAGCATCTGCTTTGCAACATCGACCAACATGCCGCGGACACGCGCGATAATGGCATCCGTAAACAGCGAGTGATCGTGATTGAGCACGAGGTGGCCCAGGATCGGCCCGACCGTGCCCAGCATGACATCGCCATAGGCAAGCTCCGCCCGCAAAACGTCCTTTACGGACGCAGCCGGCGTGGCTGCTTCCACCCTGTCTGTCGCACTTTGCTCACTCATAGGCTCTCGCATAGCCCATCGTGGTTAAAACCCCGTTATGCGTCGCGAACCGCGCAAAGAAAGCATGATGGCGAGGAATGAGAGCGATGAGGGCAGGATTGCCCCGCCCCACCATGCACCCAGCACTCCGCAAATCCCTGTAAGGGACCAGATCACCGGCGCCTGCAGCAGAGACTGTGCGCGCAAGGAAGCGAATTCCCGGGCAATCCATGTCAGCAGGAGAGTGACAATTGCAGCAAACAGGGCCGCCATGACCGTTTCTTCGGACGCGGCCAGTCCCATGGCGAGCGCAAATGCCGCCAACACCTCTGGCAAAGGCGCGATCAGATCGCGCCAGTCTTTGCGCTTTAGCGCCGAAAGCTGAAGGGGCTCGGCCAGATCGCGGACCTTTCTGCCAAAAGTCGTTGCTAGCATGGCGACCGCTGCGAAAAGAATGGAGACAGCCGGCCACTCCATTACGAGCGCAACAATTGCCATCAGTAGCGCAAAGGCCATGACGGCGAATGGCAGTGACCAAGGCAGATTTCGTGATGCAAACCAGTATGCGATCCTGGCCACCAACGGGAGACGTTCTGGGGATGATTGACCAAGCCTGGGATGCTGAACCAAGCCCCGCGCCGAGATATGCCAGCTTCCATCCTTCAGCTTGCCCGCCGGCACAGGCCGCTCCTCGATGCCGGAGCTTCTGGCGAGCCTTGGTAGCGCGCTAAACGGTTCGCAGTCTTCGCCCAACATTTCGAGCTGGCTGACCAATCGTCCGGGAATACGCATGATACCGCCCCACGCGTGATGCAGGTCGAGGCGCTCGAGAGCAGATGCCTGCTCGTGATCTGCCGGTAACATGGCAATGCTCTTTTCGCCCGCGAGGCCTTCGAGCGTCTCTATGTCACGAGCCAATGCCCCGGGCGTCATGACAATCAGGTCCGCTTCGTTTGGAACCGCAGCCATCAGCTGGGACGGACGCGTGAGAAGACGAAACGTCAGACCATTATTCTCGGCCAGATGCTGGGCGGCCAGCGCATCTTCGTCGGACGCGTTCTGCGCGAACAGCAGCACGCCATCAGATCCCAGCGCAATTGCCATATCGACTTGCCGGAGGAGAACGGAAGTTTCGGCGAAGCGAATGCGGTTGACGCACGGCTCCTCGCCGCTGTCATTCAGAGCCAATAATGTGAAAGTTTTGCGGCCCTGACCCATGCCACATCGTTAATTGGGCAGAACCAATCTGCCAAGCAACGTCGGCGATGGACGGACAATTAGCCGTCGAATTCGGCGAGAAACGTGTCGAGCTGCCTGAGCGTCACGGGATCGCCCGGTGCACTCGATATCGCTTCGTCAGCCAGAACCATAAGTGGTTCCGCATGAAAGCTCGCCGCAAGACCCTTGATCCGCTGCGCAGCAACGAGCCAATTGCCGTCGCAGCGTGCGCGACGAAGCAGGTCGACCTGCTGCTCCACGCTCTCGCGAAATGCCGTGCGCAACTCAGCGTGCAGGGCAGAATCTTCGCCTGCCGCGGCTGCCGAGGTTCGCAGAAAAATTCGCATGCTCGAATGCCATAGATAGCGCTCATATGGCTCCAATGGTTAAGGCGGGGTTTCAAGCGCGCCGGATTATGGTAAATATGCCTCCATGACTGGGGGTCACACCATACGGGCCGTAGGGTCCGAGCCGGACGGCACCGAGGCGCAAGACGCCGCGGATGTCGCCCTTCCCGAACACGACACGCAAGAGGCTGAAGTCAGCTATCTTGCCGAAGAGGAGGTCTGGGAAGAAGATCTCGAGATGTCCGGGGGCAAGAAGCTTGGCTGGATATGGCCTTCGCTCGCGCTTCTCGCGATTGCCGGCTGGACCGCGTTTTTCGGTTGGACGTTTGGTCGCGAAATGCTCGGCCGGGGCGGCGCCGCAGACCTGGATCGGATGGATCGGCGATTGGTCGCTGCCGGTGTTGCTGGTCATCGGAATCTGGCTCATTGCAATGCGTTCGAGCCGACGCGAGGCGTCGCGTTTTGCAGATGCGGCAAATGCGCTGTCGAACGAATCCGCTTTGCTGGAAGAGCGCTTGGTAACGGTGAACCGCGAACTGAGCCTGGCGCGCGAGTTTCTCTCCGCAGAAACACGTGAACTTGAAACATTGGGCCGCGTGGCCGGGACGCGCATCACGGAACATGCAGAAAGCCTGCAGTCCCTGATCGGGCAGAACCACGAACAGGTCGAACGCATCGGCTCCGTCAGCGAGAGCGCGCTCATAAATATGGACCGGCTGCGCGACGAATTGCCGGTGATTGCCAATTCCGCACGCGATACGTCGAACCAGATCGGTGCCGCCGGCGAAGGCGCAGGCGAGCAGCTGGAAAAACTCATCTCAGGGTTCGAACGGCTCAATGTGTTCGGACAGGCTAGCGAACGACAGGTCGCGTCGCTTTCGGAACGGATCGATGCCGCGCTCGCAGCCTTCGAAGTGCAGGTCTCCCACATGGGCGACGTTACCGAGCAGCGCTTTGCCGCTCTGCGAGAAGCCAGCGAGGAATATCGCGGGGAACTGGACAGCCGCGAGGTAGAAGGTCTGGCCGCGATGCGCCGCCGGATGGACAGTCTTGGCGAAGAATTGGCCGCAAGCAGCGCAGAACTCGACCGAGCGGAAACCGCTGCTATCGATAGCCTGCGAGAACGCCTGGTCGGCCTTGCCGATGAAAGCGCATCCTTGTCCGCGGGTCTCAGGGCGACGGAGGAACAGGCCGGTGAAAGCTGGTCAAGGCAGGTCGAAGCCTTGCGCGAGCGGCTCGGTCAGGCCGTGGAAGAGATTCAGGCGCTCGACGCACAGGCTCTCGAAAACGCGCAGGCAAAACTTGCAGAGCTGCGCGCCGAGGCCGAGCGAGTCGACGATGCAATGGCCGAAAGGGACGAAGCCTTCGCAACCCGCATCGCGGAACGGCGCGAGGAAATCGACGGAGCAGATGCTGCTTCCGTATCCGCATTGGAAGATCGCTTTGCGGCCTTCGACGCTGGTCTGGTCCAGCGCAAGGAACAGCAGGCCGAATATGCCGAGACCGTTCGCGAACGCACGGAAACATGCTCTGGCGCAAATGGCGGAATTGGCGGCGCGCGCGGAGGACCTTGCGGCTCGTGCGTCCGATGCGCAGCTCAGGCTCACGGCATCGAGCAATGAAATGGCTGCAAAGATTGCAGGAGCCCGAAGCGACTGCAGAAGCCCTGCGTCCTGCCGTCGAAGAGCTCACCGAAGGCAGCGTACGCCTGCTCGAACTTATTCAGGCCGGAGCCGAATCACAGCCGCGACATTCTGCCATCTTCGCTGGAAGAGGCAGAGCGGCGCCTGATTGCCGCGCGCGAAGCGGGCGAAGCGTTGCAGGTTCTCCTCGACAGAAACCGGCGAACGCTCGCAGGCGATTTCCGATTATGTGATTTCGGCACGCGAAGAGACGGAAAAAGTCGACGCGAATATCGATGGTCTCGGCACCACGCTGGAAACCATGCGGAAGAACTTCGCCGCCGAAATCGAAGCGCTTCGCATATCCCTCGCCGCCCTCGAACACGATAGCGATGCTGTTGGCGAAAAGACCGCTGCGACGCTCCGCTCCTCGATCGAAAACCTCGACCGGAAAGCGCGCGAGGCGCTGGCGCTCACCGATACCGAAACCGAGAAGCGCCTGGCCTTGCTGGCAGACAGCATCGGTGAACGGACGGCCAGCGCGATCAATGACGCCGTGACGGCGCAATCGGCGAGCAGCATCGCCGAACTGGACAGCGCTTCGACACGGGCTGCCGACGCCGCGAGACAGGCTGCGAGGCAACTGCGCGACCAGCTTGCGCTCGTAAACGAATTGACCGGAAATCTCGAAAACCGCGTCGCCCTTGCCCGCGAACGCGCGGAAGAGCAGGTCGATAACGACTTCGCGCGCCGCGTCGCGTTGATCACCGAAGCCCTGAATTCGAACGCAATCGATATTGCCAAATCGCTGTCGAGCGATGTGACAGATACTGCTTGGGCGTCCTACCTGCGCGGCGATCGCGGCATATTCACCCGCCGTGCGGTCAACCTCATCGGACAGCACCGAGGCGCGTGAAGTCGCCGAGCTATACGATGCAGATCCGGACTTTGCGGATCACGTCAGCCGGTACATCCATGATTTCGAGGCCATGCTTCGCACCATGCTGTCGACACGCGACGGAAACGCTCTGGGCGTCACCCTGCTTAGCTCGGACATGGGCAAGCTGTATGTGGCTCTGGCGCAGGCAATCGAGAGGCTGCGCGCCGACTAAGGGGAAGCGGGCTTGCGCCTAGCTTGCCGCGTCTTCGACAACCAGATGGCCGGGCCGCTCGAAGATGTCGATGACGTCAACACCGACCCATCGGTATTCGTAGTTTAGCACCCACAACGTGGTGAGGATTGCCGCCATTACTGGTCGCGCGCACGACGATCTTGCGCGGCTTGAAATTGGCAGGCGCGCTCTCGGCCTGTCCCGGGACATGCTCGACCCCCATTTCCTCGGCGGTTTTGACACCGAAGGGCAGCAGGATGAACGCGCACATGACCCAGAACAGGAAATAGATCGCGAGAATCGAAGTGATTTGCATCGGAGCTTACCCTGCGAGGTCCACCACGCGGACCTGTGGCTTCTTGCCCGACCAGCGCGTTGCCGCCCGCCGCGCAGCCAATCTGGCAGCTTCCAGCCTGTCATCGCTCGGGGAACTCGATTTGCGGCCCCGCCCTCCACCGCGCGTCTTGCCGGTCGACGAAACGGCTTTCGCAACGTCGGCAGTCGCTTCGGCAATAAAGTCGTCGTGATCTTCGTCGAGCGGCAGGCCGATGCTCTCGATGGTAACGTCGCCGCCCTTCTCAAGCATGACGACCAATACGCCATTATGAGCGAGCCTGCGCCGCATCACGATGCTCTCGCCGTCTGCCGGCACGATGATGTCCCCATCGAGCACCAGACGTCCCGCTTCGATCTCCGCGATCTTTCCTGGCTTGCCCGGTGCGAGACGGACGATGTCGCCGTTTTTCTGGAAAACAGCGCTCGGGATACCGGCCTCGAGCCCAACCCGCGCCTGTTCCTGCATATGGCGGATTTCGCCGTGCACCGGGACCAGTATTTCGGGATTGAGCCAGTCATAGAGCGCCTCGAGTTCGGGGCGACCCGGATGGCCGGACACGTGGATCATGCTCTGACGGTCGGTGACCATCACGATACCGCGTTCGGCCAAGCTGATTCTGCACCTTGCCGATGCTGATTTCGTTGCCGGGGATCTGCCGACTGGAGAACAGCACGACATCGCCTTGCGTCAGCGAGAGCGGGTGATTGTCTTCCGCCACGCGGCTGAGCGCAGCGCGGGGTTCACCCTGCCCGCCGGTCGCCATGATCAGAACCTTGCCGCGCGGCAGGCCCATCGCAGTGTCCCAGTCGACCGTCTTCGGAAAGTCTTGCAAATAGCCGTTATCCTGCGCGACTTCGATCATGCGGTCGAGCGAACGACCGGCAACCACCAGTTCGCGGCCCGTAGCCTTCGCCACTTCGCCCAGCGTCTGCAGCCGTGCGACGTTGGAGGCGAAAGTGGTGACCATGACGCGCCGCCCCTCCCACTTCTGCACTTCTTCCATCAGGCCTTTGTAGACCGCGCCTTCGGAACCGCTGGGCTCTGGATTGAAGACATTGGTCGAATCGCAAACGAGCGCGAGCACACCTTCGTCGCCGATTTCGCGCAGTTCTTCCTCGGTGGTCGGCTCGCCGACGATCGGATCCTCGTCGAGCTTCCAGTCGCCGGTGTGGAAGATGCGGCCATACGGCGTGTCGATCAGCAGCGCGTTGCCCTCTGCGATCGAGTGAGCAAGCGGGATATAGGTGACTTCGAACGGTCCGAGTTCGATATGGCCGTGATCTTCCTCGATGATGTGGACTTCGACTTCGTCCAGCAGGCCGGCTTCCTCCAGCTTGCGGCGGATCAGTTCGGCGGTGAACGGCGTCGCGTAGAGCGGGACGCCCAGATCGGCCGCGAAATAGGGGATCGCGCCGATATGGTCTTCATGCGCATGGGTGAGCACGATACCGAGCAGGTCGTCCGCTCGTTCTTCGATGAAGTCGAGATCGGCAAACAGAAGCTCGGTGCCGGGATATTCGTTCGCACCGAAGCTCATGCCGAGATCGACCATCAGCCATTTGCCATCGCAGCCGTACAGATTGACGTTCATGCCAATCTCGCCCGAACCGCCGAGCGCCAGAAACAGAAGTTCGTTTTCGGGCGTGTAATTCTTCTTCACGAAGTGGCCCTGTCGGCAAGGATCTTCAGGCCGCGAATCGTGAGGTCGGCATCGACGACATCGAAAATGTCGGTATGCTCGTCGAACAGGACAGCGAGGCCGCCAGTGGCGACAACCTTCGCCGGTCGGCCGATTTCACTGCGCATACGCTCGATCAATCCTTCCATCATCGCGACATAGCCCCAGAATACGCCGATCAGCATCTGGTCTTCGGTATTGCGGCCGATCACGCTGCGGCTTTCCGGCGCGCGGATGGCGATGCGCGGCAGCTTGGCGGTCTTGCCGACAAGCGCATCGAGCGAGAGATTGATCCCGGGCGTGATAATTCCGCCCTTGTAGGTGCCATTGAAATCGAGCGCTTCGAACTTGGTGGCTGTGCCGAAATCGATGACGATCAGGTCGCCGTCGACCAGTTCGTGCGCGGCGATGCAGTTGAGCGCACGGTCAGCGCCGAGCGAGCTGGGCTGGTCGACATCAATCGTAAAGCCCCACTCCGCAGCGCCCTTGCCGGCAATCAGCGGCGTGATGCCGAAATATTTCTCCGCCAGAACCGTCAGATTGTGGTCGGCCCGCGGCACGACCGAACCGAAAATGATCATGCTTGATATCTTCGCGCTCGATCCTTTCGATCTGCAAGCAGCTGCAGCAGCCAGACCGCGTATTCATCGCCCGTGCGGCGCGCATCGGTGGCAATGCGCCAGCGTGCGCGCACCTCGTCGCCGTCGAACACGGCGAAGACGAGATTGGTGTTTCCGACATCGATCGACGAGCAGCATGAATCAGGTCTCCTTGGCGAGCATAACATCGCCCGCGTGGACAATCCGGATGGTACCGTCCGCCAAGCGTAGCTGTAGCGAACCTTCGGGGTCCAGACCCTCGAAAGCTCCGTCGGGTGATCGCTGCCGTCCGGTTCGTGAACGGAAAGCCGCGTGCCCTTGGGATGCGCAGCAGCCAGCCAACGGCGCAAGATAGGCTCCAGTCCGTAGCTGCGCCAACGCTCCAGTTCCCGGTCCAACGCTATGGCCAGATCGCGGGCGAACAAATCCCGGTCGGGCGCGGGTCCGAGATCTCGCCAGAGCGATCGTCTCGCGATCGGGCAGGCTCGGAGCCTTCGCCAGATTGACACCGATGCCGAGCACGACGGCGTCGCCTTCACGCTCGAGCAGGATGCCGGCCAGTTTGGCACCGCCGAGCATCAGGTCGTTCGGCCATTTCAGCTTGAGCTGGGAGGGGTCGCTGCAAAGCGGCGTCGCGGCCTCATACAGCGCAAGACCCGCAAGCAGTGCCAGCGTGTGCGCCGGGGGATCATTTGGACCGGGCCGAACAACGTCGACCCCATGAAGTTGCCTGCACCGTCGAACCATTCGCGGCCCTGACGGCCGCGGCCGGCGGTTTGCCGGTCGGCAACCAGCCATTCGCCTTCGGCACACGCTCGCCGCTGCGAAGAGCGTCAAAAGGTCGGCATTGGTAGAGCCGGTCTCGGCCGCAATGCGAATCGAGCGGGCGCTGCCCTCAGCCAAGGAAGAGAGACGCCGCTGCCGTGTCCGCCTGATCGCCAAGCCAGACCGTCAAGGCAAAGCCGAGCGGGCTGACGAGGACTGCGCTGCCGAGGAGGATGGCCCAGCTGGCCGTGTCCGCCTTGCCTGTTGCGCGGTCTACCGGATCGTCGAAGAACATCACCTTGACGAACTTGATGTAATAGAACGCGCCAATAACGCTGGCCGCGATACCGATGGCCGCCAGCAGGACCAGGTCGGCCTCAACCGCGGCCTGGAACACGACGAACTTGCCCCAGAAGCCGAACAGCGGCGGGATGCCGGCGAGGCTGAACATCAGGATCAGCAGGCACCACGCCATCAGCGGGCGCGTGGTCGACAGGCCGGCGATGTCGTCGAACGTTTCGAGCTGGTCGCCCTGTCCGTTGCGCAGCATCAGCACGGCGACGAAGCTGCCGAGCGACATGGCGACATAGATCGCCAGATAGACCAGCATGGCCGACAGACCCTGCACCGTCGCGGCAGCCAGACCGATCAGGATAAAGCCGACATTGTTGATCGAGGAATAGGCCAGCAGCCGCTTGAGATTGTTCTGCCCGATCGCGCCAAGCGCGCCGACCACGATCGAGGCAAGCGCGGCGAAAATGACGATCTGCTGCCATGCAAGCACCTGGTCGCCGAAAGCGTCGAGCGACACCCGTGCGAGGAGCGCGATTGCGGCAACCTTGGGCGCTGTGGCGAAGAAGGTGGTGACCGGCGTCGGCGCGCCTTCGTAAACGTCGGGCGTCCACATGTGGAACGGCACGGCGCTGATCTTGAAGGCAAGACCGGCCAGCACGAAGATCAGGCCGAACAGCGCGCCGGTGGAAAGTTCGCCGGTCAGGGCGACTGCAATGCCGTCGAAAGACGTTGTGCCGGTGAAGCCGTAGATCAGGCTCATACCGTACAGCAGGATGCCGCTGGCCAGCGCGCCGAGAACGAAATATTTGAGGCCCGCCTCTGCCGAACGCTCGTCGTCGCGAAGGAAGCTGGCGAGCACATAGGCCGCCAGGCTGTTGAGCTCGAGACCGATATACAGCGTCAGCAGGTCGGTCGCCGAAACCATCATGCCCATGCCCAGTCGCCGCAAACAGGATCAGCACGGGATATTCGCCGCGCAGCGCGCCGTTACGCGACTCAGGAAAGCCGGAGCGATCGCGAGGCAGGCGATGCCGGCCAGATAGATCAGCATCTTGGCGAAGGCCGCAAAGGCATCGGCCGAGAACTGTGTGCCGAATGCAGCGGCTTCCGCGCCGGCGGTACCGGCGGTGACGGTCGGAACGACGAAGAACAGCGCTGCGCCGATGCGACGATCGCCGCGCAGAATGAATACGAGGCGCGCGGTGGACCTTGCCGCCATACGCAACCACCAGCAAGAGCAGCAGGCTGCAGTGCTATTACAAGCTCGGGGGCGATCAGGCCGAGGGACTGCATGATATCCATCAGTGCGCTCCCTCTTCGGCATGCTCGGCCGAGACGTAATTCGCTGCATTCTCGCGCGGCGCGCCAGCCTGAAGCTTGCGCATCACCTTCCGGAGCAGCACGCGCAAGGCGGGCCTCGAGCGCGGCGATATCGCTGCGCATCGGGGCAAGGAAGCTTTCGGGATAGACACCCATCCACAGCACGGCCGCGGCAATCGGAGCGAGCATCACCCATTCCCGCGCATTCATGTCCGACATGGCCGCCGCATCGTCATTCACCTGCGCGCCGAAAGCGACCCGGCGATAGAGATAGAGCATATAGCCTGCGCCAAGGATGATGCCGGTCGTCAGGACCAAGCGTCACGTCGCTGGAAATCTCGTAAACGCCGGCAAGGCTGAGGAACTCGGCGACGAAGCCGCTGGTCCCCGGCAGGCCGATGCTGGCCATGGTGAACAGCAGGAAGAACAGCGCATATCGCGGCATGTTGATGGCAAGGCCGCCATAACGCGAAATCTCGCGCGTATGCAGCCGGTCGTAGATCACGCCCACGCACAGGAACAGCGCGCCCGACACCAGGCCGTGGCTCAGCATCATGATCATCGCGCCTTCGAGCCCCTGCACGTTGAAGGCGAACAGACCGGCCGTCACGATCGCCATATGCGCGACCGAGGAATAGGCGATCAGCTTCTTCATGTCGTGCTGCACCAGCGCGACCAGCGAGGTGTAGACCACGGCGATCAGGACAGGATCAAGATCAGCCAGACGAACTGCGCACTCGCTTCGGGGAACATCGGCAGGCTGAAGCGGATGAAGCCGTAACCGCCCATCTTCAGCAGCACGCCCGCCAGGATGACCGAACCGGCGGTCGGTGCCTGAACGTGCGCATCGGGCAGCCAGGTATGGACCGGCCACATCGGCATCTTCACCGCGAAGCTGGCGAAGAATGCGAGCCACAGCCAGGTCTGCGCTTCCGGTGCGAAATCGTATTGCATCAGCGTCGGGATGTCGGTCGTGCCAGCTGTCATTCACCATCCACAGCATCGCGATCAGCATCAGCACCGAACCGAGCAGCGTGTAGAGGAAGAACTTGTAGCTGGCGTAGATCCGGTTGGCCCCGCCCCAGATGCCGATGATCAGATACATCGGGATCAGGCCGGCTTCGAAGAAGATGTAGAACAGGAACAGGTCCTGCGCCGCGAACACGCCGATCATCAGCATTTCCATGATCAGGAACGCCGCCATGTATTCGCCGACGCGCGTCTGGATCGCGTCCCAGCTGGCGAGGATGCAGATCGGCATCAGGAACACGCTGAGCATGATCAGCATCAGCGCGATGCCATCGATGCCGAGCGCATACTGGAAGCCTGCAAACAGATCGGCGCGCTCGGTAAACTGCCACTGCGGGCCGCCGATATCGTAATTGGCCCACAGCACGATGCCGAGCGCCAGGTTGATCAGCGTCGCAGCAAGCGCGACGAGGCGCGCTTCGCTGGCAGCGAGGAAGAAACACGCAAGGCCGCCGACCAGCGGCACCAGCAGCATCAGGGAAAGGATCGGAAAACCGTCCATCACATCAGCACCCAGGTAATGGCGGCGACAAGGCCGAGCAGCATGACCAGCGCGTAGCTGGTGAGATAGCCGGACTGGAACCGCTTGGCCCCGACCGAGCCTTGCTTGACCAGCCATGCCGCGCCGTCGGGTCCGAAGCGGTCGATCATGCCGATATCGCCCAGCTTCCAGAACTTGCGGCCGAGCCAGAAGGCGGGCTTCACGAACAGGATGTTGTAGAGCTCGTCGAAATACCACTTGTTGTAGAGGAAGCGGTAAATCGGCCCGAGCTGCTCGCCGTCTTTGCCGGGATGCGAGGTGTCCTTGATATAGGCGAGCCAGCAATCGCGAGGCCCGATCAGCATCGACACCGTCGCCGTCAGCTTCACCCACAGCGGCACCTCGTGCATCGCGTGGATCAGGTTCTCGTTGAAATAGATCGACGCCGCCCCAGAAGCCGTTCGGATCGCACCCTCGGTCGAACCATCGATGAACGGGTATTTGAAGACATACCCGGCGAAGATCGCACCGACACGTCAGCATGACCGAGCGGGATCAGCATGCGCCAGCGGGCTTTCATGCGGATGATAGCCGCCGGTGCCTGTCTCGTGATCGGGCGAAGGCACGGCATGGTGTCACGTCGTGACCTGCATCTTCCTGCCGGGGAGGATTGTGGGCGTCAGGCTCATCATGGCCTTGATGGACCGCGTGCTGGATATGCTCGCTCTCGATCCAGCGCGGCTTGCCCCAGAAGGTGAGGAACATCAGGCGCCAGCTGTAGAAGCTGGTCAGCAGCGCGGCGAATGCGCCCACCCAGAAGGCGAAATTGCCCATATTCGTGCCGCGGGCAAATGCCACCTCGAGGATGGCATCCTTGGAATAGAAACCGGCAAAGCCGAACGAAGCCGAGAACGCCGACGCCGGTAATCGCCAGCGTGCCTGCCATCATCGCCCAGAAGGTGAACGGGATCTTCTTCCGCAGGCCGCCGTAATACCGCATGTCCTGCTCGTGGTGCATCGCGTGGATGACCGAGCCTGCGCCAAGGAACAGCAGCGCCTTGAAGAAGGCGTGCGTGAACAGGTGGAACATCGCCACGCCATAGGCGCCGACGCCGGCGGCAAAGAACATGTAGCCCAGCTGCGAACAGGTCGAATAGGCGATGACCCGCTTGATATCCCACTGCGTCGTGCCGACCGTCGCGGCGAAGAGACAGGTCGCTGCGCCGACGAAGGTCACGATGGCAAGCGCGGTCGGCGCGGTTTCGAACATCGGCGACAGGCGGCAAACCATGAACACGCCCGCGGTCACCATCGTTGCGGCGTGGATCAGCGCGGAAACCGGCGTCGGGCCTTCCATCGCGTCGGGCAGCCAGGTGTGCAGGCCAAGCTGCGCAGACTTGCCCATCGCGCCGATGAACAGCAGGATGCACAGGATATCCATCGTGTAGAACTGGAACCCGAGGAAGCTGATGGTGCTACCGCTCATCGCGGGCGCGGCGTCGAGGATTTCGGGGATCGAGGTCGTGCCGAACACCAGAAACGTGCCGAAAATACCGAGCATGAAGCCGAGATCGCCGACGCGGTTGACCACGAAAGCCTTGATCGCGGCGGCATTGGCGCTGGGCTTCTTGAACCAGAAACCGATCAGCAGATAGGACTGCGAGGCCCACCCCTTCCCAACCGAAGAACATCTGGACGAGATTGTCGGCGGTCACCAGCATCAGCATGGCGAAGGTGAACAGCGAGAGATAGGCGAAGAAGCGCGGCTGGTCCGGATCTTCGTCCATATAGCCCCAGCTATACAGGTGGACGAGCGCGGAAACGGTGGTGATCACCACCAGCATGACCGCCGTCAGCGTATCGACGCGCAAGGCCCAGTCGAAGGTCAGGTCGCCCGAGTGCACCCATTGCAGCACCGGCACAACCGTCGCCTGCATCGTCCCGCCCAGAAAGCCGAGAAAGATCGGCCAGCTGAGCGCGCAGAGACGAACAGCGCGCCGGTCGTGATCGATTTTGCGACCGTATTGCCGAGCGCGCGATTGCCCAGCCCGGCGATGATCGCTGCCAGCAGCGGCAGGAAGACGATGATCAGAATTGCGAGGACACGCCGGGCTTATCCCTTCATCCGGTTGACATCGTCGACCGCAATGGTGCCGCGCCCGCGGAAATAGATGACGAGGATGGCAAGCCCGATGGCCGCCTCTGCCGCCGCAACGGTCAGCACGAACATGGCGAAGATCTGCCCGGTCAGATCGCCGAGAAAGGCGCTGAAGGCGACCAGATTGATGTTCACCGCCAGCAGGATCAGCTCGATCGCCATCAGGATGACGATGATGTTCTTGCGGTTGAGGAAAATGCCCAGCACGCCCAGCACGAACAGGATCGCGCTGACGACGACGTAATGTTCGATGCCGATCATAGCTCGACCCCCTTGCCGACTTCGGCTGCTTCATCACGGTGGCTTCCTCCGGGCGGCGGCGGACCTGCTTGCCGATATTCTGATGGCCGCGCGCCGCTTTCTGTTCGCGGTGGGTCAGCACGATCGCGCCGATCATGGCGACCAGCAGGATCATGCCCGCCGCTTCGAACAGGAACAGATATTCGGCTGTAAAGCAGCGCGCCGAGGCTCTCGATATTGCTCTGCGCCGACCAGCGGCGCGGCGCTGCCATCGGGCGTGCCCAGCGCGAGCGCGCCGGCACGATAGGCGCCGATGCCCAGCACCAGTTCCGCCAGCAGGACCAGCGCGATCGCGATCCCGAGCGGGAAATTCTTCATGAAGCCGGCGCGCATTTCGGCAAAATCGATGTCGAGCATCATCACCACGAACAGGAACAGCACCGCGACCGCGCCGACATAGACGATGACCAGCAGCATCGCGATGAACTCCGCCCCCACCAGCACCATCAGGCCCGCCGCGTTGAAGAACGCGAGGATCAGCCACAGCACGGAGTGCACCGGATTGCGCGCCATGATCGTCAGCACGCCGCTGCCGATCACGAGCCGGCGAACAGGTAGAAGGCGATAGTCTGGATCATGGTGCCCCGGTTAGCTTGTGCGCGCGGTTAGCGATAGGGCGCATCGGCTTCAAGGTTTGCGGCAATCGCCCGCTCCCACTTGTCCCCGTTCGCCAGCAGTTTGGCCTTGTCGTAGAGCAGTTCTTCGCGCGTTTCGGTCGCATATTCGAAATTCGGCCCCTCGACCACGGCATCCACCGGGCAGGCTTCCTGGCAGAAACCGCAATAGATGCACTTGGTCATGTCGATGTCGTAGCGCGTCGTGCGGCGGCTGCCGTCATCGCGCGGTTCGCTCTCGATCGTGATCGCCTGCGCCGGGCACACCGCCTCGCACAGCTTGCACGCGATGCAGCGCTCTTCGCCATTGGGATAGCGGCGCAGCGCATGCTCGCCGCGAAAGCGCGGGGACAGCGGGTTCTTCTCGAACGGGTAGTTGATCGTCACCTTGGGCTTGAAGAAATACTTCAGCGTCAGCGCGTGCGCCTTCACGAATTCCCACAGGGTGAACGACTTTGATGAGTTGCGCGATGCTCATGACGCGAAATGTCCTGTGGCCATCAGATAGCCGGAAATGACGACGACGAAGCAGCAGGCTCATCGGCAGGAACACCTTCCAGCCAAGCCGCATCAGCTGGTCATAGCGATAGCGCGGCACGGTCGCCATCACCCAGCTGAACATGAAGAAGAAGAAGAACGTCTTCAGCAGGAACCAGATGATGCCCGGGCACATAATACAGCGGCGCCCAGTCGACCGGCGGCAGCCAGCCACCGAAGAACAGGATCGTGTTGAGCGCGCACATCAGCAGGATGTTGGCATATTCGCCCAGCCAGAACAGCGCGAAGCTCATCGAGCTATATTCGGTCTGGTAACCGGCGACGAGTTCGCTCTCCGCCTCGGTCAGATCGAACGGCACGCGCTGCGTTTCCGCCAGGCGGAGATGAAGAACATCACCCACATCGGGAACAGCAGCAGGTTGAACGCAGTAGCCGTTGACGAAGCCGAGCCCGTGGCCCTGCTGCGCCATCGACGATGTCGGTCAGATTGAACGTGCCGGCCCACAGCACCACGCAGACCAGGATGAAGCCGATCGAGACTTCGTAGGAAATCATCTGCGCGGCGGCGCGCATGGCGGAGAAGAACGGATATTTGGAGTTGGACGCCCAGCCCGCTCATCACCACGCCGTAAACCGACAGCGAACTGATCGCGAGAATGTAGAGCAGGCCGACATTGATATCCGCCAGCACCACGCCCGCATCGAACGGGATCACCGCCCAGGCAGCCAGCGCGACGGTAAAGGTGACGATCGGCGCGAGCAGGAACATGCCCTTGTTCGCCGCGCTGGGGATGATGGTTTCCTGCAGGAACACCTTCAGACCATCGGCAAAGCTCTGCAGCAGGCCGAACGGCCCGACCACATTGGGCCCGCGCCGCAGATTGATCGCCGCCCAGACCTTGCGGTCGACATAGATGATCATCGCGACCGCCAGCATCAGCGGCAGTGCGATCAGCAGGATGCCGCAGATCGTCGCGACGAACCATGCCCATTCGTAGGACATGCCGAGAGATTGGAAGAAAGCGGTCATTCCGCCGCCTCCGCAAGCTCATCGCCGTGGAGCAATTCCGCCGAGCATCGCTGCATCACCGTCGCTGGCGCGGGCGATGGCGTTGGTGAGGTAGAAATCCTTGATCGGATAGGCGATAATCGCCTTGCCCTTGCCGCCTTCGTTCGCCTTCGGCAGCGTGCCGTAAGTCGGCCAGTCCTTCCTCGCCCAGCGCAGGCACTTCTGCGATCATCGCCGCGCTGCAATTCGGCAAAGCTGTCGAAGCCGACATCGACTTCAGCGCATCGGCCAGCGCGCGCAGGATCGTCCAGTCTTCGCGCGCATCGCCGGGCGCGAACACGGCCTTTTCGGCGAATTGCACGCGGCCTTCGGTGTTGACGTAGGTGCCGTCCTTTTCGGCATAGGCTGGCGGCGGGCAGGATGATATCCGCCGCATGCGCGCCCTTGTCGCCGTGATGGCCGATATAGACCTTCAGGCTGTCGGCGAACGGCTCGAAATCCACTTCGTCCGCGCCCAGCGCCAGCAGCACTTTCGGCTTGCGCCTTGGCGATATCCGCGATGCCGCCCTTCTGCGCATAGCCGAGCATCAGCCCGCCCATGCGCGCGGCGGAGAAGTGCAGCACGTTGAAGCCGTTCCAGCCATCCTTCACCAGGCTCGAACTTGTTCGGCAAGCGCGAGCGCCGGCGCCAGCGCACCCGCGCCAGCGCAGCGCCGCCCAGGATGATCGCAGGCCGCTCGGCCGCCTTGAAGGCATCGGCCACGTGTCCTGGGCAGATCGCCCAAGCACGCTCAGTGTCCTCGCCAAGGAAATTCGCCGGATAGGTCGGGTCCCATTGCGGGCCGACGATGAACACCTTCGCGCCGCGCTTCACCGCCTTGCGCAGGCGCACATTGACCAGCGGCGCTTCCCAGCGGATCTGGCTGCCGACGATCAGGATCGCGTCGGCAGTCTCGATCCCGGCAAAGGTCGTGTTGAAATTGACCGCCGCGAGATTCGACACGTCGTAATCCATGCCGGTCTGGCGGCCTTCGAGCAGGGTCGATCCGCAGCGCTTCGAGCAGCGCCTTGGCCGCGAACATCGTCTCGCAATCGACCATGTCGCCGGCAATCGCGGCGATGCTCGTGCCCGGCTTCAGCCTTCGGCAATCGCCTTGAACGCCTCGTCCCAGCTCGCTTCGGCCAGCTTGCCGCGTCTTGCGCATGAAGACCTTGTCGAGGCGGCGCTTGCCCAGGCCATCGACCTGATAGCGCGCCTTGTCGGAGATCCATTCCTCGTTCACGTCGTCATTGATGCGCGGCAGCGCGCGCATGACTTCGCGGCCCCGGCTATCGAGCGGATATTCGCGCCGACCGCGTCGGATACGTCGATGCTGAGCGTCTTCTTCAGCTCCCACGGACGCGCTTCGAACGCATAGGGACGTGCTGGTCAGCGCGCCGACCGGGCACAGATCGATCACATTGGCGCGAAAGCTCGTGGCTGGCGGCCTGCTCCAGATAGGTGGTGATCTGCATGTCCTCGCCGCGATACAGCGCGCCGATTTCGTCCACGCCGGCAATCTCCTCGGAGAAGCGCACGCAGCGGGTGCAGTGGATGCAGCGGGTCATGATCGTCTTGATCAGCGGGCCCATGTATTTCTCGGTCACCGCGCGCTTGTTCTCGTCGTAGCGCGAGCCGCCGCGGCCATAGGCGACGGCCTGGTCCTGCAAATCGCACTCGCCGCCCTGATCGCAGATCGGGCAATCGAGCGGGTGGTTGATCAGCAGGAACTCCATCACGCCTTCGCGCGCGGTCTTGACCATCTCGCTGTCGGTGCGGATTTCCTGCCCCTCGGTCGCGGGCAGCGCGCAGCTGGCCTGCGGCTTGGGCGGCCCGGGCTTCACCTCGACCAGACACATGCGGCAATTGCCGGCGATGCTCAGCCGCTCGTGATAGCAGAAGCGCGGGATTTCCTTGCCCGCCAGCTCGCACGCCTGCAGCACGGTCGCGCCGTCCGGGAACTTCGATTTCCTGTGCCGTCTACGGTGACTTTAGGCATTATTCCGCGCTGCCTCCGCAAATTGTGCATTGTGCTCGTCGATCCGCCGCTCCAGTTCGGGGCGGAAATGCTTGATCAGGCCCTGGATCGGCCATGCCGCTGCATCGCCCAGCGCGCAGATCGTGTGGCCTTCGACCTGCTTGGTCACCTGATGCAGCATGTCGATTTCCTCGATCGCCGCATCGCCGGTGCGCAGGCGTTCCATCATGCGCCACATCCAGCCCGTGCCTTCGCGGCACGGCGTGCACTGGCCGCAGCTTTCGTGCTTGTAGAAATAGCTGATGCGGCTGATCGCGCGGACGATGTCGGTGGACTTGTCCATCACGATCACCGCCGCCGTGCCGAGGCCGGAGCCGACTTCTTTCAGCCCGTCGAAATCCATCGGCGCGTCCATGATCTGGGCGGCGGGGACCAGCGGGACGGACGAACCGCCGGGGATCACCGCCAGCAGATTGTCCCACCCGCCGCGAATGCCGCCGCAATGCTTCTCGATCAGTTCGCGGAACGGGATGCTCATCTCTTCCTCGACCACGCAGGGCTTTTCCACATGGCCGCTGATCTGGAACAGCTTGGTGCCGTGTTGCCTTCGCGCCCGAAGCTGGAGAACCAGCTCGCGCCGCGCCGCAGGATCGTGGGCACGACCGCGATGCTTTCGACATTGTTGACCGTGGTCGGGCAGCCATAGAGGCCCGCGCCTGCCGGGAATGGCGGCTTCAGGCGCGGCTGGCCCTTCTTGCCTTCGAGGCTTTCGATCATCGCGGTTTCTTCGCCGCAGATATAGGCGCCCGCGCCGCGGTGCATGAAGACGTCGAAATCATAGCCGGAACCGCTGGCGTTCTTGCCGATCAGCCCGGCATCATAGGCCTCGTCGATCGCGGCCTGCAGCGTTTCGGCCTCGCGGATATATTCGCCGCGAATGTAGATATAGGCCGCACGCGCGCGCATCGCGAAACCGGCGACCAGCGCGCCTTCGATCAGCTTGTGCGGATCGTGGCGGATGATCTCGCGGTCCTTGCAGGAACCGGGCTCGGATTCGTCGGCGTTGATGACGAGGAAGGACGGGCGGCCATCCTTCGATTCCTTGGGCATGAACGACCATTTGAGGCCGGTGGGGAAGCCTGCCCCGCCCCGCCCGCGCAGGCCCGATGCCTTCATCTCGTCGATGATGGCGTCGTTGCCGCGCGCGATCAGAGCCTTGGTATTGTCCCAGTCACCGCGCTTCTGCGCCGCCTTCAGGCCCCAGTCCTGGAAGCCGTAGACATTGGTGAAGATGCGGTCCTTGTCAGCGAGGCCATCAGGCAATCCCTCCCTGCGTGAGGAAATAAATCGCGCCGATGCCGATGACGGCCATGGCGCCGAACTTGATCGATGCCCATCAGCACCTTCCAGGCGATGAATGCGAGGACGATGTGCGACGACGATGGTGATGATTTCGCCGCCCATCACCATTCCCCCCGGTAATCGTGATTGGCGTCGACCATTTCTTTCAGCGTCGTCGGCCCGCCGCTGGGTTCGCTGGTGTGGCGACCCGGCTCCTGCGTGCCGGCCTTCGGCTCTCGCCCGTGGCCAGCGCATCGAGCACGGCGTCGAGCCGTTCGACCGTCAGATCTTCGTAATTGTCGTCGTTGATCTGGACCATCGGCGCGGTGGCGCAATTGCCCATGCATTCGACTTCGGTGAGCGTCCACAGCCCGTCGTCGGAGACCTTGCCCTTCTCCATCCCGCGCGCCTTGCAGGCGGCGATGATATCGTCGCTGCCGCGCAGCATGCACGGCGTCGTGCCGCACACCTGCACGTGGAATTTGCCCGACCGGAACAAGGTTGTACATGAAGTAGAAGGTCGCGACCTCGAGCACGCGGATCATCGGCATATCGAGATAGGCGGCGACATATTCCATCACCGGCAGCGGCAGCCAGCCCTGCGTATTCGTCTCCTCGCCGACCTGACGCTGCGCCAGATCGAGCAGCGGCATCACCGCCGATTTCTGGCGGCCTTCGGGATATTTGGCGATGTGCTTGTCCGCCTGCGCCTTGTTGGCTTCGGTGAACGCAAAAGCGCCCCAGCGCGCGCGCAGTTCGGGCGTATCGGGTGCGAGTGTGACGATCAGCCATGAGACAGCCTCTGTTGCAGATAGCGGCCCACATAGAGGCCGATGACGGCAGCAAACGCCGTCGAAAGGATTTCCTTCAGCGAGGATTCGCCGTGGAACGCCAGCAGATACGCCGCGACTGCCGAAGCAAACGCAGCGAACGCGGCGACGAAGATGAAGAGTTCGCGGAGGATCATGAGTTGGCACTCTCCTGAGCGACTTATCAGAACTTTCAGATCGTCTCACGAGGACTAGGTTACGAGTTTTCCAAAACCAAGCCATCACGACTAGATAGCCGGAGGTCAGCATTCCACCTCGAAAGCCACCGACAGCATACTCCGGCAAAGCAAGTTCAAGGACCGAAATTATTGCCATCAATATAGCCATCGCTTTGAAGGCTAACGCATCCGCATCATCTCGATCCCTAACAGATGCCCGGATAATGCCCATCCAAACGCATGCGCTCGCCACGCCACCGATGAACGATAGGATGCTATCAACGATCACCGGTCACACTCCCCGAACACCACGTCGATCGCGCCCAGAATGGCGGTCGCGTCGGGCAGCATGTGGCCCTTGCTCATGAAGTCCATCGCCTGAAGATGGCTGAAGGCGGTCGGGCGGATCTTGCAGCGATAGGGTTTGTTCGACCCGTCGCTGACCAGATAGACGCCGAACTCGCCCTTGGGGCTTTCGGTCGCGACGTAAACTTCGCCCGCGGGCACGTGGAAGCCCTCGGTGTAGAGCTTGAAGTGGTGGATCAGCGCTTCCATCGACTGCTTCATCTCGCCGCGCTTGGGCGGAGAGACCTTGCCATCGGTGCTGGCAATCGGGCCTTCGGGCATTTCGGCCAGGCACTGCTTGATGATCCGGGCGGACTGATAGACCTCGTTCACGCGAACCATGAAGCGGTCGTAGCAATCGGAATTGGTGCCGACCGGAATGTCGAAATCCATCCGGTCATACACATCGTAGGGCTGCGACTTGCGCAGATCCCACGGGATGCCGGCAGCGCGGATCATCGGGCCGGAGAAGCCCCATGCCATCGCGTCGTCCTTGCTCACCACGGCGATATCGACATTGCGCTGCTTGAAGATGCGGTTGTCGATCACCAGGCTCATCGCGTCGCCGAACAAGTTCGGGCAGGCGCTTGTCGAGCCAGTCGCCGATATCGGTCAGCAGCTTTTCCGGCACGTCCTGATGCACGCCGCCGGGACGGAACCATGCGGAGTGCATCCGCGCACCGCTCGCCCGCTCGAAGAAGTTCATGCAATCTTCGCGCAGCTCGAACACCCACAGGTTCGGCGTCATCGCGCCGACATCCATGACATGCGCGCCGATGTTGAGCATGTGGTTGGAAATGCGCGTCAGCTCCGCGAACAGCACGCGCAGATATTGCGCGCGCTCGGGCACTTCGATATTCAGCAGCTTCTCGATCGCCAGAACGTAGCTGTGTTCCTGACACAGCGGCGAACAGTAATCGAGCCGGTCGAAATACGGCAGCGCCTGCAGATAGGTCTTGTGCTCGATCAGCTTCTCGGTGCCGCGATGCAGCAGGCCGACATGCGGATCGATCCGTTCGATGATCTCGCCGTCCAGCTCCATCACCATGCGCAAAACGCCGTGCGCGGCAGGATGCTGGGGGCCGAAATTGATCGTGTAGTTGGAGATGACCTCGTCGCCGGTGGTGGGCGACTCTTCAAGCTGGATGCTCATTTCGTGTCTCCCTTCGGCTCGGTGGCGGGGCCGGTATCGGTCGTCTTGCCCTTGCGCGCTTTGCGAGCAGGCTGATCCTCGGTCGGCTCGGGCGGAGGCGTGCGCTCCTTGTCCGTCGGCTTCTCGGCAGGCGCTTCGGCGCTGACCTTCTCCGCAGCCTTCGCATCGGTCTTGTCGCCCGCGCCGGTATCCTTGGTGCTTTCGGTGATCTTGGGGTCGTCGACCGGCGGCGTGTCCGCCTTCTCGTCACCGGGCAGCACGTAATCCGCGCCTTCCCACGGGCTCATGAAATCGAACTGGCGCAAATCCTGCGCCAGCTTCGACCGGCTCGTAAACCACGCGCTTCTCGTCTTCGGAATAGCGCAGTTCGGTATAGCCGGTCAGCGGGAAATCCTTGCGGAAGGGATGCCCTTCGAACCCGTAATCGGTCAGGATGCGGCGCAGGTCGGTGTTGCCGTCGAACAGCACGCCGTACAGGTCGAACACTTCGCGCTCCAGCCAGCCGGCGTTAGGCCACAGCGTCGTGACCGTCGGCACCGGCGTCGCTTCGTCGGTGGAGATCTTGACCATGATGCGGTGGTTCTTGGTCAGCCGAAAGCAGCATGTAGACGACTTCGAACCGCTCCGCGCGGCCCGGATAATCGACGCCGGCGATTTCCATCAGCTGCTGATAGGCATGCTCGTCGCGCAGCGGCTTGCAGCACGTCGGCGATGCTTTCGCGCGTCACGGTGAGCATGATCTCGCCATGCTCCTCGCGCGCATCGAGCACATGCCTCGCCGAGCGCGGCTTGGACAGCGCATCCTGCACGCCGTCGTTGCTGGCGTATTGCGGGGCGGAATGAAGGACGGTTGCCATCGCCGTTACCGCTCGATCGTGCCGCTGCGGCGGATTTTCCGCTGCAACTGCATCACGCCGTACAGCAGCGCTTCTGCCGTCGGCGGGCAACCGGGCACGTAGATATCGACCGGCACGATCCGGTCGCAGCCGCGCACGACGCGAATAGCTGTAATGGTAATAGCCGCCGCCATTGGCGCAGCTGCCCATGGAGATCACGTATTTCGGTTCCGACATCTGGTCGTAAACCTTGCGCAGCGCCGGTGCCATCTTGTTGCACAGCGTGCCGGCCACGATCATCACGTCCGACTGGCGCGGGCGAAGCGCGCGGGGCGACGCCGAAACGCTCCATGTCATAGCGCGGCATGTTGACGTGGATCATCTCGACCGCGCAGCAGGCGAGGCCGAAGGTCATCCACCACAGCGAGCCGGTGCGCGCCCACTGGAACAGGTCTTCGGTGCTGGTGACGAGGAAGCCCTTGTCGTTCACCTCGGTCTGCAGCGCGTTGAAATACTCGGCATCGGGCTGGCGCACATCGCCGCCCTTCGCTGTCGGCTGGATCAGCGCGTCGCGGCCGTGCGGGCTGGTGGTCATCTGCTGGCTCATGAATCTATTCCCATTCCAGCGCTCCCATCTTCCACTCATAGGCGAAGCCGACGGTGAGGATGAGCGAGGAAGACCATCATCGACGATCCAGCCCGTCCAGCCGGTGATGTCGAGGCTGACTGCCCACGGAAACAGGAACGCTGCTTCGAGGTCGAAAATGATGAACAGGATCGCGACGAGATAGAACCGCACATCGAACTGGCTGCGCGGTTCCTCGAACGCGGGAAAGCCGCATTCGTATTCGCTCAGCTTTTCGGTCGTCGGCTTGTGCGCGCCGGTCAGGCGGGACACGCCCATCGGCAGGAACACGAAAGCAGACGAGAGCACAACCGCAATGCCCAGGAAGAGCAGGATCGGCAGATATTGGGACAGGTCAACCAAGACGGGACTCGCTTACAGCCGGATCGCGCAGCAAAGCGCTGCAGAAAGGTTCATGCGCGCCCTAGTCCCCTGCCTTTCGCGGTGCAAGGGGGCCTGGACGGTATATCCGGCGAAAAGGTGCAATCCGCGCAACGTCTTGTGCGCGGATTGCGTTATTTCAGCAAGCCTCAGGCCTTCTTCATCTCGCGGTCGATGGTCTTGCGGGTGGCATCGCCATAGGGCGGCTTCAGTCCGGCCAGCTTCGCAATATCGATCTTCGGCTGGGTGTAGACCGAGCGCGCATGGCTGAATTCGCGGAAGCCTTCCGGCCCGTGATAGCTGCCCATGCCCGACGGGCCGACCCCGCCGAACGGAATGTCTTCCATCGACACGTGCAAGATCACATCGTTCACGGTGACACCGCCGGAAATCGTGCGGTTGAGCACACGCTTCCCGCTCGCCGGCGTCGCTGCCGAAATAATACAGGCCAAGCGGTCGGTCGCGGTCGTTGATGTAGTCGATCGCCTCGTCCGACCTGGCTGTAGGTTTTCACCGGCAGGACAGGCCCGAAGATTTCTTCCTGCATCGCCTGCATGTCGTCGGTGACATTGCGCAGGATGGTCAGCGGCATCTTTGCGCGCATTGCTGGTGGAGAAATCCTCGTCGCTCGGATTGACCTCGATCACCTCTGCGCCCTTCTCCCGCGCATCCTCGACCATGGCTTGCAGCCGGTCGAAATGCTTGTCGGTGACGACGGAGGCGTAATCGTCGTTATCGAGAAGCGTCGGATACATGTTGTGCACACCGAGCTGGACAGCAGCGACGGCCGCCTCTTCCCGGTCTTCGGGCACGATACATGTAATCGGGCGCGAGGCAGATCTGGCCGGCATTCAGCATCTTGCCCATGCGCGATCCGCTCGCCCGCCTGTTCGAAATCGGCACTGCGTCCCAGAACGACCGGGCTTTTGCCGCCGAGTTCGAGTGTGACCGGCACGAGGTTCTTGGCCGCAGCCTCCATCACCTTCGCGCCGGTCTGCGTTGAGCCGGTGAAAACGAGGTGATCGAATGGCAGCGACGAAAACGCCTGCGCGACCTCCGGACCGCCGGTCACGACGGCGACTTCCGCCTCGTCGAAATACTGCGAAACAAGTTTCTTCAGCAGTTCGCTCGTGGCCTCGGTAAACTCGCTCGGCTTGATCATCGAGCGATTGCCGGCAGCCAGAACCTGCATCAGCGGGCCGATCGACAGGTTCACCGGGAAAATTCCACGGGCTCAGGATACCGATCACGCCCTTGGGCTCGTAGCGCACCTCCGCTTTCGCGCCCAGCAGAGGCAAGGGGAAGCGGACCGACCGCTTTTCTGCCTTCGACCAATGGTCCAGTTTCTTCAGGCAGTATTTGCCGAAACCGATGGTCCCGGTGATATCGGTCATCATCGACGCGTCGTGACTGCGATTGCCGAAATCCGCGCTCATCGCGCGGGCAAGCTCGTCCCCGTGATCGACCAGCAGCGCGATCGCGCGCTTGATCCGGTCTTTCCGGGCCTCGAGAGGCTCGGGACGCGCCGCCGTGAAGGCCTTGCGCTGGACCCCCAGAATTCGTTCCAGTTCGCCCTTGTTGCCGTCAGCCATCACTCTCTCCATTTGATTATCTTGCAGCGCAGCATTAGCTGCCTTTCACTACACATACGCGTTGCAACACGACCTGCTCCCGAAAGGCAAGAATTACCGATGACCCAGTTTTCCTCCAACGACCCGATCGTGATCCTTTCCTACGCCCGCACGCCGATGGGCGGGATGCAAGGCGCGCTCTCCGATGTGAGCGCGACAGAGCTTGGTGCGACCGCCGTAAAGGCCGCTGTCGAACGTTCCGGCGTTGCCGGGCGAGAAGTTCGACCGGGTCTATATGGGCTGCGTCCTTCCCGCAGGTCTGGGCCAGGCCCCTGCCCGTCAGGCAATGGTCAAGGCGGGCCTGCCCAAGTCGGTGCAGGCGACGACCGTCAACAAGGTGTGCGGCAGCGGCATGCAGACCGTCATCATGGGCGCAGAGGCCCTGGCCAGCGGGACTGTGGATTACGTGGTCGCTGGCGGAATGGAGAGCATGACCAACGCTCCCTATCTGCTCAAGAAGCACCGCAGCGGCGCACGTCTCGGCCATGACACGGCGTACGATCACATGTTCCTCGACGGGCTCGAAGATGCCTATGAGGAAGGCCGCGCCATGGGCACGTTCGCACAGGATACCGCCAACGACTACCAGATGACGCGCGAAGAGATGGATGACTATTCCATCGAGAGCCTGCGCCGGGCCAACGCCGCCATCGAAAGCGGCGCATTCGACGGAGAAGTCGTCCCCGTCACTTTCTCCACGCGCAAGGGCGATGTGACGGTCGACAAGGACGAGCAGCCGGGCCGCGGACGCCCGGACAAGATCCCGACGCTGCGCCCCGCCTTCGCCAAGGACGGCACGATTACGGCGGCAACTTCCAGTTCCATCTCCGACGGCGCGGCGGCAGTCGTCCTCTCGCGCGAAAGCGTCGCGAAGGAAAACGGTCAGCAGGCTGTGGCGAAGATCGTCGCGATGGCGGCCCATGCCCATGAGCCTAGCGAATTCACAATCGCCCCCATCGGCGCAATCGAGAAGGTGCTCGAAAAGGCCGGTTGGTCCACCGACGATGTCGAATTGTGGGAAGTCAACGAAGCCTTCGCCTGTGTCGCCATGTTCGCGATGCGCGACATCGGCATCCCGCATGACAAGATCAACGTCAATGGCGGCGGCACCGCGCTGGGCCACCCCATCGGCGCCAGCGGAACGCGCATCATCGTGACGCTTCTCAATGCCCTCAAGACGCAGGGCAAGACCAAGGGTGTTGCCAGCCTGTGTATCGGCGGCGGCGAGGCAACTGCGATCGCGGTCGAACTGGTCTGAACCAGGCTGGATTACCGGCGAGCTCTGACGCCTGGTGTCCTACACCAGAGCCTCAGGGTTCGCCGGCACCCCACAGGCGTTCTTCCGCTACGAAACCCTTTCGGCCCTCGACCGAAAGCTCGCACCAGCCTGCCTCGCATTCGCCGAGATCGCCGATCACACCCACTTCGAGGTTCCAGCGCAGGGCTGCGTTGTCCGCCGGGGATGCGCGCATAGGTGCAAGGCCATCGCCGATCACAAAGGCTGTACGTTCTGCACTGATGAGGGCAGCCGTAACCCAGCCCTCCGTCCCGTCCGGATCCTGAACAAAGCGCCAGCCTTCCTGCACGCGCAGCACCTTCAGCGGCAGTCTGTCGCGCTCGTAAACCCATTCGATCTTGTAATCGCGGCCCGGGGCCAACACGCATGTTCAATTCGGACGTGTCGATGCTGGCCCAGTACGGCGTTTCCCGTTCTTGAGCGTTCGCAGGTGCTGCGAAGATGGAGGCGGCAGCAACTGCGCCAAGGACAATGCGTGAGGTTTTGATCATGATGGCGTTAACGATACTGCAGGCGCGGTAATCGCTTCAAGCGGGAAACGCACGTCCGTCCCGGCTTGACCCGCAAAGGCGCATTGTCCAATCGTCCGTGACAATGACAACGCAACCGGATTCCGACCTGATCATCAGCCCCACCGCCCAAAATTCGAGCGGCAGGAGAGTTGAGGGCAACCCGCGCGTGGTCGTTACGCGTCACCTGTCTGCCAAGCGTGGAAGCGCGCCTGACGGAATTGTTCGACACCGTCCTCAATCCCGACGACCGGGCCATGACGCGTGAAGATCTGCACGCAGCGATTGCGGATTGCGACGTGCTGGTGCCGACCGTCACCGACACGATCGACGCAGAACTGATCGATGCCGCTGGCGAGCGGCTTAAGCTGATCGCCAGCTTCGGGGCCGGCACGGATCACATCGATCTAGCCGCAGCCGCACGGCGCGGCATCATGGTCACCAACACTCCGGGCGTCTTTACCGACGACACCGCCGATCTCACCATGGCGATGGTCATCGGGATCCCGCGCCGTGTGCGCGAAGGTACGTCTCTGGTCCGGCGCAAGGAATGGACCGGCTGGGCCCCGTCCGCCCTGCTCGGGCGGCAACTTGGCGGAAAAATTCTCGGCATCGTCGGCATGGGACGGATCGGACAGGCCGTCGCTCACCGCGCCCGCGCCTTCGGGCTCGAAATCCACTATCATAACCGCAAGCCATTGCCGCGCGCGGTCGAGAGCATGTTCGGCGCGACATATGTCGAGAAGCTGGACGACCTGCTTGCAGTCTCCGACATCGTGACGTTGCATTGCCCCGCTTCGCCCGAGACGCGCGGCATTATCGATGCGGCGCGTATTGCCGCGATGAAGCCGGGTTCGGCGCTCGTAAACACTGCGCGCGGCGATCTCGTCGACTACGAAGCGCTCATAACCGCGCTGCACGAAGGCCATCTCTCGGGAGCAGGCCTCGATGTCTTTCCGAACGAGCCGGACATCGACCCTCGCCTGCTGGATCATCCCAACGTGATCGCCCTGCCCCACATCGGCAGCGCAACGGTCGAGGGCCGCGAGGCATCGGGCGAAAAAGTCATCGCCAACATCCGTTTCTGGGCCGACGGCCATCGCCCGCCCGATCAGGTGCTCGACGCGCTGGTTCGCTGAAACTTCAGACATAGACTGTCTTGCACAAGCGCAAGGTTCTGTCCGCTTGTGCCGCCCCCGTTCATGGGCCAATTTCCCGACCGATAACAGATCGAGGGGAATTGGCCGTGATTTCGGGTCGCACACTATTCGCACTGGCGCTCGCCGCCTTCCCGGCAGCCGCCATGGCGCAAGATGCAGGCGAAGTCGTTATTGCCGATAGCGGCGACACGGCGTGGATCCTCACCGCATCAGCCCTCGTTCTTCTGATGACGCTTCCCGGGCTCGGCCTGTTTTATGGCGGATCTGGTCCGGGCCAAGAACCTCCTCTCGGTACTGTTGCAGATCGCCGCGGTCGCCAGCGTGGCTTCGGTTCTTTGGGTGGTCGTCGGCTACACGCTCGCATTCGGACCATCGGCAGGCGGCTGGGTTGGTGGCGGAGCCTTCTGGATGTTCAACAATCTGGGACAGGTGCGCGAGGGAACGACCATTCCGGAAAGCACCTTTGCCCTGTTCCAGATGACCTTCGCCGTCATTACTCCCGCCCTGATGATCGGCGCATGGGTGGACCGCGCACGCTTCGGCTGGGTGGTCGCGTTCTGCGCGCTATGGGGGCTGATTGTGTACGCCCCCGTCGTGCACTGGGTGTGGGGCGGCGGCTGGCTGGCCGAACTGGGTACGATGGATTTTGCCGGAGGCATCGTGGTGCACACGACCGCCGGTGTGTCGGCTCTGGTGATTGCGCTGCTTCTGGGCAAGCGCGACGGTTTCCTGAAGAGCGCGATGCTGCCGCATGCGCCCGGACTGACGATGGCAGGCGCGGCGCTGCTATGGGTTGGCTGGTTCGGCTTTAACGGGGGCAGCGCGCTCACCGCGACGGACGATGCGTCGGCAGCCATCATCAACACGCATGTCGCTGCGGCGGTGGCTTCCCTGACATGGATTTTCGTCGAAAAGTTCAAGCTCGGGAAAGCGACGAGCGTCGGCTGGGCGACCGGCGCGATTGCCGGTCTCGCCACGATCACACCTGCCGCCGGGTATGTCGGACCGGGCGCGGCGATACTGCTCGGACTGATTGGCTGCCTGGCCTGCTACGGCTGTCTCCAGCTCGTAAAGTTCCGCTTCGGGATCGACGATTCGCTCGACGTCTTTGCAGTCCACGGCGTGGGCGGTATCGTTGGCTCGATCCTTCTCGCCCTGTTCCTCATGCCTGCGTTCGGGGGCCTCGGATATGCAGAAGGCGGTACCTTCGCCAGCCAGCTCGTCGCCCAGCTCATCGGTGTCGGCGCAGTCGCACTGTGGAGCGCGGTGGCCACCGCCATTCTGGCCCTGATGTGCAGCCTCGCCTTCCCGATGCGCGTCAGCGACGAGGAAGAGCGCGACGGCCTAGACATCGCCAGCCACGGCGAGCGCAGCTGGATCGTGGACTAGAGAGGGAAGCCTCACTCCCCCGTCAAAATCCGATCGACCAGTTCCTTCACCGTCGGGGTGAAGTTGTTCGAATAGAACGGGTCGGTCTTGAACCGATATGCCGAGTGTCCTGCGAAGGCGAGATTGTCGTCCGGATCGCCGCCATGGGCGATATCCTGCAGGGTTTTCTGGATGCAGAAGCTGCGCGGATCGGCGAGGCGGCCCGTGGTGTAATCGTCGTGATCTTTCCAGCTGGAGAACTGGCAGTGCGATAGACAGCCCATGCAGTCCTGCTGGTCCTTGCGGATCGTGTCGCGTGCTTCGGGCGTGACCCAGACGAGCGTGTCTTCTGGTGTCTTCAAGCGCTTCTGTCTGCCCTTCGCCGAACCATGCCTTGGCGCGGTCGTAGTCGGTGGCAGAGACGAACATCTTCTTGCCCTTCACCCCGAAATCGAGCTGCTTGGAATGCTCCTCGCTCTGCTCTTTCACGAATGCGATCTGACGTTCGCTGCGGTGCATCAGATCGTAGAGGAACGGCGTCTTGACCGCGCTGGAATAGAAGCCGGTGGGCGAGAATTTGTGCAGCAGGATATCGCCCTCGTCGAGGGTCCGAAGCATGTCCTTCCAGACCTGCGGAATCGGGCTTTCCTGTGTGAGCAACGGCCGGGTGCCGAACTGGAACATGATCTTGCCGATCTCCGGATTGTCGATCCAGTCGTTCCATTCCTTCAGCTGCCAGACGCCGCCGGCCATGACGATTGCGGTGTCCTCGCTCACGCCTTCCTTGCGCATGGTTTCACGCAAGTCACGCACACGCGGATACGGGTCCTGCGGATCGCGCGGGTCTTCTGCATTTGAGAGGCCGTTGTGTCCGCCAGCGAGCCACGGATCTTCGTAGACTACGGCCGCCATCAGGTCCGGCACCTTGGAATAGCTGCGCTTCCACAGCGCGCGAAACGCGCGGGCAGAACTGACGATGGGCAGATAGCAGACGTTGTGACGCTGGGCGATTTCCGCCAGCTTGTACGGCATGCCTGCACCGCAGGTAACGCCGGTGATCATGCCGGGCGTGTTGGACAGAACGCCTTCCAGAACTTCCGCCGCGCCGCCCATTTCCCACAGGACGTTGATGTTCATCGCGCCCTTGCCGTTCGACATTTCGTAGGCGCGCTTCACCTGTTCGGTCGCACCGTCGATAGCATATTTGATCAGCTGCTGATGGCGTTCCTTGCGGGTTGCGGCATCGTAGATCTGCGGCACGGGATTGCCGACTTCGTCGTAGCTGTCGGCATTCACCGCGCTGACCGTGCCGATTCCGCCGGCTGCCGCCCAGGCGCCGGAGCTCATATGGTTGGTCGCAGAGACGCCCTTACCACCTTCGACCAGCGGCCATACTTCGCGCCCGCCGTAGGAAACCGGCTGCAAACCCTTGAATGCCATGAAAAATCCGTTCTCAGATCTAATTATTCAGTGCCGCCCTTTGCGGCTCTGTTCGCAGCCTCTGCCGATGCGCCGCTGCAAGTCTCGATAGCACCTGGCTCCGGCCTCGTAGCGGCTCTGCGGAACTGTGCATAGTACCCGGCAAGCTCCGGCGAGTTGCGGAACGTATCCAGCGTGAAGCCGACTTGCTCGAACTCGCAGGAGAGCAAGAACGGATCGATGCCATGCTGATCGGTGGGCCGATCGACATCGACGACGATCACCATCCCGCCTTCCTTCAGCGCGGGCCACATCCGCCACAAGAAGGCGTAAGGCTCTTCCACCTCGTGATACATGTGGACGAGGAAAATGCGGTCGAAACTGTTGTCTGGCAGGCGTGGATCGTCCGGCGCACCGAGCTTGATGGAGACGTTATCGAACCGCTCCCGTCTCCACGCGGCGGGCAAGGCGTTCGATAGCGTCGCCATCGATATCCTGCGCAAGCACGCGGCCCTTGGCCCCGACGCGTTCGGCAAGGCGGACGGTGTAATAGCCCTTCGCCGGCACCGAGATCGGCGACGGTCATGCCGGGCTCTATCTCGGCAAAATCCATCACCTTTTGCGCTTCGCCGCGGCTGTCGCGCGCGGTTTCCGTGCTGAACTGATTGGAACCGAGGTCGGAAACGGGGCGATCCGGCAGCGGGAAGTCCATCGAGGTTTCCGCCCGGTCGCTATCGGCCGGAATGCGTTCGCACGCCATGACGCTTCCCGCGAGAATCACGGTCATGAGAAGAGAGGCGGTTCGCCTCACTCCACGTCCTCCACCTCCACCGTCTCGCCGGTGACACGCTGGGCGAGTGCTGCAGAGATATATTCGTCGATCGCGCCATCCAGTACAGCGTCGGGCGAAGAGGATGTGACGCCCGTGCGCAGGTCCTTGACCATCTGATAGGGCTGCAGGACGTAGCTTCGGATCTGATGTCCCCAACCGATATCGGTCTTGGCCTCGTATTCCGTTCCGGCCGCAGCTTCCCGCTCCGCCATCTCGCGCTCGAACAGGCGCGCTTTCAGCATGTTCATCGCTGTTGCACGGTTCTTGTGCTGGCTACGATCGTTCTGGCTGGCGACGACGATTCCGGTAGGCTGGTGGGTAATACGCACCGCGCTGTCGGTCGTGTTGACGTGCTGACCGCCTGCGCCCGAAGCGCGGTAGGTGTCGATCTTGAGGTCACTTTCGTTGATCTCGACTTCGAAATCGTCGTCGATCACGGGGTAGACCCATACGCTGGAAAAGCTGGTGTGACGACGCGCCGAGCTGTCGTAGGGGCTGATGCGAACGAGGCGGTGGACGCCGCTTTCGGTCTTCGCATACCCGTAGGCGTTTTCGCCCTTGATGAGCAATGTAGCGCTCTTGATGCCGGCCTGGTCGCCTGCCTGATACTCCACCGTTTCGACCTTGAAGCCGCGCCGTTCGGCCCAGCGGGCGTACATGCGGAAAAGCATTTCTGCCCAGTCGTTGCTTTCCGTCCCGCCTGCACCGGCGTGAATTTCGAGATATGTATCATTGGCGTCAGCTTCTCCCGAAAGGAGCGCCTGCACCTTGTCGGCATCTGCCCGGTCCGCCAGCTTGGCCAGGCTCGCAAGACCGTCACCCACAACATCGTCATCACCCTCGGCCTCGCCCATTTCGACGAATTCGATAGCGTCCGACATTTCCGCTGAAATTTCGTTGACGGTGTTTACCGCGTTCTCGAGCAGCTTCTGCTCGCGGCTTACCGCCTGCGCCTCTTTCGGATCGTTCCACAGATCAGGGTCCTGAACACGGGCATTCAGCTCGTCGAGGCGGCGCAGGGCGCGCTCCCAGTCGAGCGACTGTCGCACAAGCGCAAGCGCGGCCTCGATACGATCGATTTGGGCCTGTCCCTCGGCGCGCATCAGTCGGTCTTCCCGGCATTAAGTGTGGTCGAAATCATGTCAGAGGCGATTAGCGATTGCCGCGCGATTAGCAACCGCGCGAGATACGGTCCGGCACTACGCCGCCACGATTCAATAGATGCCGCCCTGATCCTCGACAAAGTCTTCTGCGGGTTCTTCGCGAACTTGAGGGGCAGCGGGCGCACTCCTCCTGCGGGTCGACGTCCCTGTAGAACGCGCCTTGCGGATCAGCTCCAGAATTTCGGCGCGCTTCGAGACGATTTCATCGGCGGCTGTCGCCCGTGGCGGTTCGGTATCGGGCTTGAAAGCCTCCCAGATAACCGCAGCCTTGTCATCACCGCTTGGCCAGGCATCGAACACGCGCTTGCCCGTACGGCGATCCACGCGGACCATGCGGACACCGGAGGGAGCCACGGCCGGGCGGTCGCTCCACAGATCGCGCGAATTGCGGATCAGGTCCTTGATTATCGGAGCGGCAATCGTTCCGCCCTGAGCGTACCCGCCCATATTGCGCGGCTGGTCGAAGCCAACATAGGCGCCTGCGATAATGTCCTGCGTCCCGCCTACGAACCACACGTCCTTGGGACCGGTGGTCGTGCCGGTCTTCCCGAACAGCGGCAGGTCGATCGAGTTAAGCGTCGTCGCCGTTCCCCGCTGTACGACGCCGCGCAGCATATGCATGGTCTGGAAAGCGGTGCGCGCATCCATCGCCTGCTTACCCTTCAGGCCCAGACGGGGCATAGGCTGCCCGTCCCAGTCCTTCATGTTGCAGCCCTCGCAATCGCGGTTGTCTGCACGCCAGATTACCTTGCCCCGGCGATCCTGTACATAGTCGATCACCGTCGGCTGATTGAACCGCCCGTGATTGGCCAGTGCGCTGTAAGCGGCGACCATCTTCGTAACCGTAGTTTCGCCCGCACCCAGTGCAAATGCCGGATAAGGCTCGTATTTGCCGATGCCGAGATCGTCGATCTGCTTGACCACGTTCGGCATTCCGGCGGTCATCGCAACCTGCACCGTCATGACATTCTGCGACTGCTCGAGGCCGTAGCGCATCGGAAACTGACCGCCCCGACCGCCGCGGAAGCATTTTTCGCCGTATCGGCTACCCTGATAGTAACAGTAGCGCCCGTTATCGATTTCGCTCGCCGGCGTCATTCCGTGATCGAGGCCGGTTGCATAAACGAACGGCTTGATCGTGGATCCGGGCTGGCGCTGGGCCTGCGTGGCCCGATTGAAGCTACCCAGACGGCTGTCGAAGCCGCCCTGCATGGCGTAGATCCGGCCCATCTGCGCATCCTGCACGACCAGCGCGCCCTGCGCCTCCGGAATGGTCCGCACGGCCCAGTTATTACCCGACGGCGAAACAGCGATAACATCGCCGACCTTCACCGCGTTCGGCATTCCGACCAGTGGTCCGCTGTCACCATCCGCGAAACCGACGGTCGCCTGCGAACCGGAACGCTGGGTCACGACGCCCACGCGCCAATCGAGGAAGTTTATTCCGAGCGTCGAGCTCGCCAGCTGCCGACCAAGATCTCCATCGTCCGGATTGATGGTCGCGATCGGACCACGCCAGCCTCGGTTTCCATGATATCGCTGGAGGCCTTTGCGCAGCGCATCGCGGGCTGCGTCCTGCATCTCCATGTCGAGCGAGGTGCGAACCCACAGGCCGCCTGCGTAGACGCTGTTGTCACCGTCGTCGGAAGTTTCGCCGAAGCGGGACATGAGCTGTCGGCGGACTTCCTCAATGAAGTATCCGGCGTCGGCAGAGCGCTGTCCCTGCTGGTCTACCAGGCCAAGCGGCATGGCGCGTGCCGACTGCGCTTCAGGGGCGGAAACAAAATCGTTCGCCACCATTTGCGACAGGACGAAATTACGCCGGTCCAGAGCCGCAGCCTCGTTGGCTGCGCGGCCGTAACGCTCAGGAGCCTTGGGCAGGATCGCCAGAAACGCCATTTCGTTGAGGTCCAGCTCGCCGACATCCTTGTCGAAATACGCGCGCGAAGCAGCCTGCACACCGAAGCTGCGACGGCCGAGCGGAATTTCGTTCAGATACAGCGTAAGGATTTCTTCCTTGCTGAGCACGCCTTCGATCCTGCGCGCGAGGAGCATTTCCTTCAGCTTGCGCGTGACGGAATACTCGTCGCCCAGAAGAAGGTTCTTCGCCACCTGCTGGGTAATTGTCGAGCCGCCGACGGCACGTTCTCCGGAGCCGAATTTGATGGCGTAATCGAACACCGCATTCAGCGTGCCCGTCAGGTCGACCCCGCCGTGGCTGAAAAACGTTTTGTCTTCTGCAGCGAGAAACGCCTGAATAAGCTGTTCGGGATAATCTTCGTATTGCAGCTGGACCCGGCGCTCGCGGGCGAACGAATGAACGATCTCCCCATCGATTCCCCGCACGACTGACGGCAAGGGCGTCTCGTAATCGACCAGCGATTCCGCGTCCGGCAAATCCTTGGCGAGCACCATCCACAGCGCGAAAAACGCGATGAGCAAGGCGATAGCGCCGTAGGTGGCCCAGCGCAGCCAGCGCCGCGCCGCCCAATTGCGGCTGACAAACGCAGCAGCGCCCGACGCTTCGCGGCGGATACGGTAGCGAAATGATTCTGGGGAATAACCGTCAGTCATAATCGGAACAGGCGCCTAGCACGCCGATCCTGTCGCACGCCATAACGAAGTGACCGTCTGGCAATTTGATCCCCCGCCAACAAGCGCAATTCCTAGTCGCCGCTCTGGCGCGCGAAATAGATGCGGATCGCACGCGTCATTGTTTCGGCAAAATTCTTCCGCCCCTCCTCCGATGCCAGAGCGCGGCGCCTCTTCAGGATTGGTTATGTACCCGGCTTCGTACAGGATTGCCGGAACATCCGGGGCGCGCAGCACGGCAAGCTCGGCAGATCGGCGCGTCTGGGGATGGAAGCTCAGCGAGCCATCGCCTTCGCGGACAACCAGCTGCGAAAACTCCGAGGAATTCGCCTGCACGCGCCGCTGCGAAAGCTGGACCAGTATGGAACTTATCGCTTCGCTTTGTCCCTCGACCGACACACCGTTCAGCCGGTCCGCATTGTTCTCGCGCTCAGCGAAGCGCGCGGCGGCTTCGCTCGACGCTTCACTGGACAAGGTGTAAATACTTGCGCCCTGAACGCCGCTTACGTCGCCTGCGCTATCGGCATGAATCGATACGAACAAATCCGCCCCAAGCCTGCGCGCGATCTCGGGCCGTTCCTGCAGAACCAGGAAAGTATCGTCGTCGCGGGTCATCGCGACCCTGATACCGCCGGCATCAAGCAATTCATCCCGCAGGGCCTTCGCGAGGCCGAGAACGATATCCTTCTCGCGCACACCGCCCTGCACTGCCCCCGGATCCTTGCCGCCGTGACCTGCATCGATCACCACGAGCGGCCGGGAGCGGTCCTGCGGCCCCTCGATTTCGGGCAAGTCGACGGGGTCTCCGGCATCCGGCAAGGCAAGGCGCAGAACATAGTCGCGGCCCAGATGCGGCACCGGTATCGTCAGGCCGAACGAATAAAGCGCGCCCACCAAAACGAGCGGGGCAAGAAAAATCAGCCAGATCTGTGTTCTGAGCGACATATGCCGTGCCGTGTAGGGGCTGGCAGGGGCGCAGCGCAATATGGTTGCCGCTGGAAGAACCCGGTGCTAGCAGTGTGTCACCAAGTCGAACCGCCTTTTGTTAATCGGCAATGGTTCGGCAACCCTTCGGCCCTACGGCCTCACAAGGGTACGACAACAGGTTGAAGCGACAATGCAATCCAGCCCCGCCAACATCACGATGCAGCCTACGGGCCGCGCCGTGTGTTCTGGCCTGGCTTCTGCGGATAAAGACCGCAGTGCATTGCCCGCAGACACGCATTTCCGAGGCCGGATGGCAGAGCGTCCAGCCCCTTTCATAACAACCGCACGCGCAATCGATGCGAGCGGTTTTCACACATATTTGCGCCCCTCCCAGCCCGACCACTACCCGATTGGGGATGTCTGGCGGGGCCATGGCGCATGGAGAATACTACATGGCAACGCGCATGCTAATCGATGCGCGCCACACGGAAGAAACCCGGGTGGCGGTCCTCAAGGGAAACCGGATTGAGGAATTTGATTTCGAATCTGCTGATCACAAGCAGATCAAGGGAAATATCTATCTAGCAAAGGTCACCAGGGTCGAACCGTCCCTGCAGGCCGCATTCGTCGATTTCGGTGGCAACCGCCACGGCTTCCTCGCCTTCAGCGAAATCCATCCCGACTATTACCAGATCCCGCAATCGGATCGCGAAGCTCTGCTCGCCGAAGAAGCGGAGGCTGCCGAAGAAGAGGCACGCCTGCGCGCCGAAGAGGAAGATCGCGGCGAAATGCCGGGTGACGAATACGACGCCGAGGACGAGGAAAGCGGTGAAGCGCTTGCCGAAGATCTCGCCGAAGACGGGCGTCGAGGAAATCGACACCTCCGACAAGGAGAAGGTCGCCACCATCGAAGAAGGCCATGTCGACGGAGATGATCGATGACGACGATGACTCGGACGACGATGATGACGACGACGACAATTCCGACGAAAACGGCAACAGGGGCCGTGGTCGCCGTGGTCGTGGCCGCCGTCAGGGCAAAGGCAAGGGCAAGGGTCGCAGCCGTGCGAAGGAAGTGGACGATGTCCGCGCCCGCCGTCAGGCTCTGCGCCGCCGTTACAAGATCCAGGACGTCATCCAGCGCCGCCAGGTTCTGCTCGTCCAGGTCGTAAAGGAAGAGCGCGGCAACAAGGGTGCAGCGCTCACCACCTATCTCAGCCTCGCAGGCCGCTACACCGTGCTGATGCCGAACAGCAGCCACGGTGGCGGCATTTCGCGCAAGATCAATTCGGCCAGCGACCGCAAGCGTCTGAAGCAGGTCGTCAGCGACCTCAGCCTGCCCAAGAGCATGGGCCTGATCGTCCGCACCGCGGGCATCACCCGCACCAAGACGGAGATCAAGCGCGACTTCGATTATCTCGCCCGGCTGTGGGACGGTATCCGCGAGAACACGCTTGGCTCCAGCGCGCCCAGCCTGATCCATTCGGACAGCGACCTGATCAAACGCGCGATCCGCGACATCTACAACCGCGAGATCGAAGAAGTCGTTGTCGAAGGCGAGGAAGGCTACAAGGCAGCCAAGCAGTACATGAAGCTGCTGATGCCCAGCCATGCCCGCCGGGTGAAAGCCTATTCCGACCCCGTGCCACTGTTCCAGCGCTACGGCGCAGAAGATCAGCTTCGCGCGATGTACGACCCCGTCGTACAGCTTAAATCGGGCGGATATCTGGTTATCAATCCGACCGAAGCTCTGGTGTCGATCGACATCAACTCGGGACGCTCCACCAAGGAGCACGGGATCGAGCAGACCGCGCTTGCAACCAACCTGGAAGCGGCGAAGGAAATCGCCCGCCAGCTACGTCTTCGCGACATGGCCGGTCTTGTGGTGATCGACTTCATCGACATGGAGCGGATGGGCAATATCCGTAAGGTCGAGCGGTGCATGAAGGACGCTCTCAAGAACGACCGCGCCCGCATTCAGGTCGGACGCATTTCCGGCTTCGGTCTGATGGAAATGAGCCGTCAGCGCCTGCGTACCGGCGTTCTGGAAGCCTCGACCCGCGAATGTCCGCACTGCGACGGCACCGGCCTCGTCCGCACCGCGTCGAGCGCTGGCCTTTCCGCGCTGCGTCTGATCGAAGACGAAGCTGCCAAGGGTAAGGGCACGGTCATTACCCTGTCTGCCAGCACCGAGGCAGCGGTCTATCTCCTCAACACCAAGCGGCCCGAGCTGCAGGAGATCGAAGACCGCTACAACGTCCGTGTCGAAGTCATGCCGGAAGGCGAAGACGAAGGCGCGAAAATGAACATTGGCAGCAGCGGCCCCAAGCCGACCGAAGCTCCGAAATTCGATCCCATCGTCGACGATGACGAGGATGATGATTTCGAAGACAATACTGCCGACGACGAAGACGAGGACGACGCAAACGACGGCGACAATGACGCTAACGGCGAACGGGACGAAAACGATCGCCCGCGCAAGAAACGTCGCCGCCGCGGCGGACGCGGTCGGAACAAGAATCGCCGCGATGATGGTGATGGTGAAACCCAGGCAGACGATGGCGACGAAGAAAGCGCCGAAACCACAGACGATGGCGATGAGGGCGATAAGCCGAAGAAGCGTCGCCGTCGTGGCGGACGTCGCCGTGGTGGTCGTGGTCGTGGTGGCGAAAACGGCGCCGAGACCAATGGTGAGAATGGCGGAGACAATAGCGGTGACGAAGCTGCCGATGGTTCCGACACCCTCGAGCAGGTTTCGGAGCAGGTGAAGGACGACATGGCCGTGGTTGCCGGTCCTGACGACGCTCCCGAAACTGCCGAAGCCATGGCCGATGAGCCGAAGGCCGAGGAAAAGCCCAAGCGCAAGCGTGCTCCGCGCAAAAAGGCCGAGGCACCGAAGGACGAGGCTGAAATTGCTGACGCGCCTGCCGAAACGGCCGAAGAGAAGCCGAAGCGCAAGCGTGCTCCGCGCAAGAAGCCTGTCGCAGCCGATACGGAAGCCGCCGATGAAGCGTCCGCCGAAACGGCTGAAGAGAAGCCGAAGCGCAAGCGTGCTCCTCGCAAGAAGCCCGCTGCCAAGGCGGCTGAAGAACTGGCCGAACAGGTTCAGGAAGACGCCGCCGTGGTTTCAGGCCCCGACGATGCACCTCAGGCTGCCGAAGCGATGGCCAAGGAACCGCAAGACAAGCCGGCCAAGCCCAAGCGCGGCGGATGGTGGCAGCGTACCTTCGGCGAATAAATTCCGGTAAAAGAAACAAGGCCGCGCGGTCCTCCGGGACGGCGCGGCCTTTTTCAATGGGCCGCTAGCGCAATCAGGCGCCGACCTTGGTCCCGACACCCCATTCCATCCAGCCGACCGGTCTCGGAGTTTTGGGCGCATACCGCTGGCCGAGCCGCTCGACCTCGAAACCGTGGCCGGCAACGGCGGACGTGATCGGGCGGGTCAGGTGGCAGCCCCCTGCGATCGGTTTCCAGTAAGGTTCGATCCGGTCCTGCCATTTCGCGACGCTGCGGTCGGGCGCGCGGCCGTGTTCGAGAAAAAACAGCTTGCCGCCCGGGCGCAAGATCCGTCGCATCTCCCGAACGACCTGTGCCTGATCTTCGACCGAGCACATCGTGTAAGTGCATACCACGCTATCGAAACTGGCATCTGGCGAAGGGAATGGCCTCCCCTACCCCTTCGCGAATGTCGGCCTTCCAGCCCTTTTTGGCCGCCTCCGACCGCGCGTAATCGAGCAGTTTCGCGCCCGGATCGATACCGGCATATCGCGTGATCTGGCTCGCCTCGTAGAACGGCTGGTTGATCCCGCCCCCGCAACCGATCTCGAATACCTCGCCCCGTGCCAAAGGCACGACTTTCGAGCGTAATTTCATGATCGCCGGGGCCCCGCAGGCAAGCTTGATGACCCGCGGCACGCCGTGCCTGTCCCACCATTTCGCTAGTCCCATCGGTAACCTCCTGTCCCTTGGCGACGGACTATGGCACACAATCGCTCCAGAGAGGAAATTGCACCATGACCGTCATCCGCACACCCGAGGCGCGCTTCGCCGATTTGCCGGACTATCCTTTCGAACCGCACTATCACACATTGTCCGGTGACCTTCGGCTGCATTATGTCGACGAAGGCCCAAGAGACGCGTCGCCGGTTCTCATGATGCATGGCGAACCCAGTTGGAGCTTCCTGTATCGCCACATGATCGGCCCGGTCGTCGATGCCGGATACCGCGTCCTTGCCCCTGACCTGATCGGCTTCGGCAAATCCGACAAGCCGACCGAGCGGGACGTCTTTTCCTATGCCGGTCACGTCGCATGGATGCGGGAGTGGATCGAGGCGCTCGACCTCAATGGCATCATCCTCGCTTGTCAGGATTGGGGCTCGCTCATCGGCCTCAGGCTTGTCGCCGAAATGCCCGAACGCTTCGCAGGCGTAACGCTGTCGAACGGAGGCCTGCCTGCAGGTCAGGAGCCGCCGCCCGCCTTCGCCGCATGGCGCACATTTTCTCAGGAAAGTCCGGTCTTCCCCATTGGCAATATTCTTCAAGGTGCCACGACCCGGGATCTGACGCCCGAGGAAGTAGCCGCTTACGATGCGCCCTACCCCGATGAAGACAGCAAGGCTTGCGCGCGGGTCTTTCCCAGCCTCGTGCCGCTTGGTGACAACCCTGCAGTGCCGGACCAGTTGAAGGCGTGGGAGGCCCTTGAAAGCTTCGACAAGCCGTTCGTCTGTGCATTCAGCGACCAGGACGCAATTACGTCTGGCGGTGAGAAAGCTTTTATCGGACGTATTCCGGGCACCTTGGGCCATGACCTGCACCGCACTCTGTCCGGCAATCACTTCATTCAGGAAGACGACCCGAACGGTTTCGTCGCTGCGATCCTCGATACGGCGAAAGCGGCGGCCAAGACATGACGCGTCTGATACCACTTGCGACCTGACGGGACTTTCCCCCCGAACACAATGAGACTACGTGCGGCTTATAACAGCGCGAGTGAAGACGCATGACCGGTATCACCCCACTTTCCATTCCCGATGAAGCGAAGGAACGGGTCAAGACGCTCTTCATGGCGAAGCACGCCCTGTGGGGCGGCGGAATGCACCCGGAAGATGGCAATCATGCCATCTATCATCACGAGGTTCGCACGACGCTCGAGGGGCTTGGGCTCAATCTCGAATTTGCGAACAGTTACGACGTACTTTTCGAGCGGCCGGAAGTCGACTTCGTCTTTCCTCTGCTAAACCGTGGCGGGTTCGTGAATTCGGAAATGCTCATCCCCGTGCTGTGCAACATGCACCGCATTCCGTATCTCGGCGCGATGCCGTTCCTGCGGGGACTGGGAGACGACAAAAGCGTTTCGAAGCTGGTATGCGACCACGCCGGTGTGCCGACTGCACCGTGGTTCGGATATCGCCGCGGCGCGCCTGTGCTGGAACGCGACCTGCCGCCATCGCCCGACGGTCGCTGGGTCATCAAACCCAATGCTTCTTCCGCAAGCTGGGGCATATCCGATGCCTTCGACTGGCAGGGCGTCGTCAATTCGATTGCCGACATTCACGGTCAGGGTCATGACGCGATCGTCGAGCCCTATCTCGACGGGTACGACGTGCAATGCGCATTCATCACCATCGAAGACGAACCGATTGCCCTTCCCATGCTCTGGTACGAGCGTGAGGATACGCAAAAGCTGTGGACCTATTACGAGAAACGCGATCTCGTTCAGAACACGGAAAAAGCCGCGCTCAAGCGGTTCGAGCATCCCGAATTGGCAGCCAAGGTCGAGGATTACGCCAAGCGCGTCGCGAAGGAATTCCTGCCCTTCGATTATGGCCGGATCGAATTCCGCGTGGACCTGAAGACCGGCGACATCAATTTCATCGAGATCAATCTCAACTGCAACCTATGGTCGGAAAAGGTGATGGCGAAGGCTGCCGGATATGCGGGCTTCAGTCATGCACAGCTGCTCGAAACGCTGCTTGCCGAAGCATGGCGCCGACAGGGCCTCATTTCCGCCAACTAACTGCAGCGAACCGACGCGACGGAGAATCCCCCAATGACTGCCACCGCCATTACCGTGATCGTCCTGGCCGCCCAGCGGACAGGCGTGGTCAATCCCCTCGCAGCGCGGGCCAATGTCTCTCATAAATGCCTTGCGCCCATCCGGGGCAAGGCGCTTATCCGCCATGTCATGGAAACGCTGGTGACCGTCCCCAATGTGGAGGCGATCCGGGTTTCGGTCGAACCGGAGGTGCATGCCGAATTGGAAGCCGTGCTCGCCGACTACGCATCTCCTGACCTCCCCATCACCCTTGTCGCCAGTGACGCGAATATCGTCGAAAGCGTCGTGAAGGCTGCGGGTAAGAGCGAAGGACCGTTCGTGATCACGACGGCTGATAATGTCCTTCTCACCCGCGACGCGGTGGCGCAGGTCGTCGACGCGATGCGCGATGCGGACGCGGTGATCGGCGTTGCCCGCGAGAAGAACGTCAAGGCCGCCCACCCCGAAGGCCAGAGGAATTATTACGGTTTTTCGGACGGCGGAATCGCGAACTGCAACCTCTATGGCCTTTCAAGCCAGAAGGCCTTCAAGGCAGCAGAAGTCTTTCGGGAGGGCGGCCAATTCATGTCCAATCCCGGCCGGATGGTCCGCGCCTTCGGCCTTCTCAACATCGTCCTGCTGCGCGCGGGCCTTATGAAGCTCCATCCCGCGATGGAAGTCCTGAGCGACCGGCTGGGCGCTACGGTGAAGGCGGTCGAGTTCGAAGACGGCGCACTCGCCATCGATGTCGACAATGAACGCACCTATGCGGTGTGCGAAGAGCTGTTGCCCGGACGCCCTCCAAAGACCTGATTACACTAGTCCGGGACGCGCTCGCCCTTCCAGTCGAACTGGAAGCCGCTGTCCTGCGGTGTCAGCCCGTCGATGACCGACAGGAGATTGCGGGCAGCATCGCCCGGACCGGTCAGCTGGCCGTCGGGCAGGTTCGACTGGAAAGGCTCCGAAAGCTTGGTGTCGACCGTTCCGGGATGAAGCGAGACAATTACGGATTGCTTGTGGGTGCGGCCCATCTCGATGGCGAAGTTTTTGACCAGCATGTTGAGCGCCGCCTTTGACGCACGGTAACTGTGCCAACCACCGATGCCGTTATCGCCTATCGACCCGACGCGGGCAGACAGCGCCGCGAACACGCACCGCGCCTTCCGGTCGAACAAGGGCAACATCGCCTTTGCGACCAGTGCCGGACCAATCGTATTCGCGCGAAAGACACGCTCCATCGTATCGGCATCCAGCTGCTTGTAGCTGCGTTCCGGGCCGGTACCGTCCGGTAATGTCAGCATGCCGGTCGCGACAATCACCAATTGCGGTGGCGCGCTCTCCATCGCCTCGGCAGCAGCTTTCGAGGGATTGAGGGTCGTCATAATCGAATTGGAAGGGAACAATGTCGGCGCCTTCCGGGACATTCCCGCTGCGGGAACCCGCATAAATCTTTGAGAATCCGCGTTCGGCCAGATGGCTGACAAGCGCACGGCCAATGCCGCCGCTGGCACCAAAGATTGCCGCGCTGTCCATTGCCTCGTGCTTTGTGCTGTTCATGCCCACCAGACGAACTGGAGGACCGCTATGTTCCCCTTCGACCACACACCACGAACTTGTCGGATAGGCCATTCGGCCAGCTTGTGCTCACTGGCACAATCGTTAGATAGAGGGCCAAGAACAGCAGGATTTCGATAGACCTATGGCTACCTTCACGCTCCCCAAGAATTCCAAGATCCGCAAGAACGGTGAAGTGCACCGCGCCGAGGGTGGCGGACGCGTCAAGAAATTCAAGATCTATCGCTACGATCCCGACGCCGGCGAAACGCCGCGCTACGACACATTCGAGGTCGATCTGGACGATTGCGGGCCGATGGTTCTCGATGCGCTTGTTCAAGATCAAGAACGATATCGATCCGACGCTGACCTTCCGCCGCTCGTGCCGCGAGGGGATTTGCGGGTCCTGCGCGATGAATATGAATGGCAAGAACGGTCTCGCCTGTACCTCCGCCATCGAGGATATGAAGGGCGAAATCCGCATCACGCCGCTTCCGCATATGGAAGTGGTGAAGGACCTCGTGCCCGACTTCACGCATTTCTACGCGCAGTACGCCAGCATTCGGCCCTGGCTGCAAACTGTCACTCCGACGCCGAGTGGCAAGGAGCGCCTGCAGTCCCCCGAACAGCGTGAACAGCTGGACGGTCTGTACGAGTGTATCCTGTGCGCATGCTGCTCGACGGCCTGCCCGTCCTATTGGTGGAACAGCGACAAGTTCCTCGGCCCTGCCATTCTGCTGCAGGCCTATCGCTGGCTGGCCGACAGCCGCGACGAAATGACGGGCGAGCGCTTGAACGAGCTGGAAGATCCGTTCCGCCTCTATCGCTGCCACACGATCATGAACTGCGCGAATGTCTGCCCCAAGGGTCTCAGCCCGGCAAAGGCGATCGCCGAAACCAAGAAGATGATGGCAGAACGCACGATCTGATCGGGCGCTTCGCGTGAAAAAGCCGCCGACGTTCTTCACCTGCGAACCGATAGACGGGGAACCGGGCTGGTATAGCTGGGACCTGAAAGACGAGACGCGCTTCAACGCCGTCGTAATGGGTCCTTTGCGTGTCCGGCAGGAAGGCAACCGTGCTCGGCTTCGCATGATGCCGGAACTCAAGCACACCAATCTTCAGGACATGATCCACGGCGCCGTGACGCTCTCGCTGATCGACATCGCTCTGTTCTCCGGCATGCATATGCTGCGCGAAAGCGACGCCGGAATGGCTGTAACGCTCGAATTGTCGACACAGTTCATCGGCGGCGGAAAGCTCGACGAGCCGCTGGATGCGGTCGTCGAAGTCCTCCGGGAAACGCGCCGGCTCATGTTCCTGCGCGGCGAAGTGGTACAGGGCGCAGACGACGGTCATCTGGTCGCGTCTTTTAGCGGCATCGTCCGCAAGGCATCTGCCCCGAAAGCAGGCGCGTGAGCGGTATTCAGGCGCGCTACAACGCCCTCGTCGAGGCTGGCGAACTGCGCCCCGATCAGGAGCAAGCTGCCGTTGCTGCGCGGCTGGAGCTTCTTCAATCTGCTCTTGAGAAGGGCGAGGACGAGAGTTTCCTCGGCAAGCTGTTCGGAAAGAAATCCAGGCAACCGCAGGGCGTCTACATGTGGGGCGGTGTCGGGCGCGGCAAGTCCATGCTGATGGACCTGTTTCACGCGACATTGGAAATCGAGGGCAAGCGGCGCGCCCATTTCCATGCCTTCATGCAAGACGTTCACCGCCGCCTGCGCGAAGCACGAAAAAGCGAAACGGGCGATCCCATACCGCCAGTCGCAGCCGATATCGGCAAGGATCTGCAATGTCTCGCCTTCGACGAGATGGTCGTGAACAACAGCGCGGATGCGATGATCATGAGCCGGCTGTTCCGCGCGCTGATCGTCGATGAAGGCGTGTCGATCGTCGCCACATCGAACAGGCCGCCGCACGATCTCTACAAGGATGGCCTCAACCGCGAGCATTTCCTGCCCTTCATTGCCTTGATCGAGCAGCGGCTCGATGTCCTGCCGCTCAACGGACCGACCGACTACCGGCTCGACCGGCTCGGCGATCTGCAGAACTGGCATACGCCGCTGGGCGATGCAGCGACCGCGCAGGTGCGCGAGGCCTTCTTCCGCCTGACCGATTACGAACCGGAAGATGGCGTAGTCCCGTCGATGGAACTCGCAGTGGGAGAGAAACGATCGCTGCACGTGCCGCGCGCTCTCAAAGGGCGTCGGCGTTTTCAGCTTCAAACGCCTGTGCGGCGAAGCGCGCGGGGCGCCGGACTATCTCGCAATCGCGCGCGAATTTCACACCGTCATCATCGTCGGCATCCCCTTGATGGGGCCCGATATGCGTAACGAGGCGGCCCGCTTCGTCACGCTGATCGACGCGCTTTACGAATACCGCGTGAAACTGTTCGCCACAGCGGATGCAGAGCCGGACGACCTGTATACCGCAGGCGATGGCAGCTTTGAATTCGAGCGCACTGCCAGCAGGCTGATGGAAATGCGAAGCGCCGAATACATGGCGCTAGGCCATGGCGCGTCGGACCAGTCCGGTTAGGCTGGGCTAGGCTAGGCCGTCACGCAACCGCGACAACCTTGTCCTGTGCGCGCGTCAACCGGCCCATGAGTTTCAGGTCCTTCTCACCCAATTGCAGCGCAGCATCGGCCCATAATTCGGTAATCCGGCACAGCTCGGACAATTCCAGGTCCCACGAAATCTTCATGGCCCTGCGCGCTGCGACCAGGCCGCTATGCCGGCGCACGGAACGCTTGATGAAGGCTTTGCACTCCTCTTCGCCCTGCCCGTCCTCGGCGAGGTGATGGACGAGGCCAAGATCATACATCTGTTCCGCAGTGTAAGTCTGGTTCGACACGATCAGGCGATCCGCCATCGCGCTGCCAAGCTTGCGGCTGAGCAGCGCATGCGCGCCCATGCCGGGGAACAGGCCGAACATGATTTCCGGCAGGCCGAAGGTCGCGTCGCGCTCGGCAACGATATAATCGAAGCTGAGCAAGGCCTCGAACCCGCCGCCCAGTGCAGCGCCCTGCACCAGTCCGACGGTCAGCAAGGGGAGATCGAGCGTCTGGATATTGCGATGCAGGATCTCGCAGCACCGTGTCCCGTATGCGACGAGACCGTCGCGATTGCCCTCCAGGATCAGCTCACGGAACAGCGCAAGATCGCCGCCATAGCAAAAGACATCGGGCGCCCTGCTGCCCAGCACGAGGAACTTGAGAGGAATACCGCCCTCCCCGAAACCTTCGGCAATTCCGGCCTGCCAGGCTTCGAAATCGCCGAGCATCGGCGGGGTGAAGCTGGGCCGGCCTGACGGGCACATATAGGTCCATAAGGACTGTGTATCGGCGTCGTAAGCCAGCTCGAGCTGCTGGAGATTTGCCAAGCCTTTCGGCAGATTTTCCGGCATTGCGGACAGTGCCGTCAGTGCAGGCTGCCTGTCTGCCCCGCCGCATGCGCCATCGCCGGTTATGATGCTGTTTTCGTAATCCGAGCCCACTCGATCCATTGCGTTACGTCCCATCAGCCGTGTGGCTGTCCCTGGGCGCAGTGTTATGGAGGTTGCCATTCAACGCAAGGGCGCGGGCCTCACCTTCCCACCCCTTCAGCGGGTGCAGTCCCGCTCTGGGGCATTTTCAGCGCCGCGCGGGTAGCCCGCCTACAGAAGTGAGCCTGTCCAGCGACCGCTCCAGCATCATCAATTGCCAAAGAACGCGGCTGTTGTCGGATCGGCCGGCGATGTGATCCTCCGCCAGTGTCGCCATCCTGCCGGTATCGAGCCATCCTGTGTTCGCGAGAGTTCCGCTCTTCGCGACCTTGCGCGCCTCACTCGCCAACGGGCCGCGGAACCATTGCGCCAGCGGAGTGACGAAGCCCATTTTCGACCGGTAAAGGATGTCGCCCGGCAGATACCGCTCCATCGTGTGCTTGAGCAGGTATTTTCCCTGACGGCCCTTGATCCGGGCGCTGTGTGGCAGCGCGCTCGCAAATTCGATCAGCCGATGGTCGAGCAGCGGCTCCCGCGCTTCCAGACCGACCGCCATGCTCGTGCGGTCCACTTTCGTCAGGATATCGCCCGGCATCCAGAATTTCAGATCCATGTACTGCGCGCGGTCCAGCCCGCTCCGGGCGGGCGCATCCTTCATCATTGCCAGAAAGGGCTGCTCGGCAGAGTAATCGCCGAGCGCGCGCTGCATGTCGCGCGTGTACAGCAAGCCACGCTGTTCCGGTGCAAGCGCCGATAAGCCGCGCGCATACCCCTCGTCTCCGCTCTGTGCGAGCGACTGGAATGTCGATTTTGCGCGCAGGAATTGGGGCGCCCAATCGGCCTTTGGCCACAGCTTTCCAAGCGTGCCGAAAACCGGCCCCCGCAGGCGCTGCGGCATAAGGCCCCTCACCTGTTCCTCTCGCGCATGGAAGACCTGCCGTCTGTATCCGGCGAAGGCTTCGTCCGCGCCATCGCCCGATAACGCGACGGTGACATTCTCGCGGGCCAGCTGGCACACTCGCCATGTCGGCAATGCAGAGGCATCGGCAAACGGTTCGTCGAACATGCCCGCCAGTGCATCGACCGCTTCGAAATCGTCCGGGTCGACGATGCGTTCGCGGTGATTGGTCTCGAACATCTCGGCCACTTTGCGGGCGTGCGATGTTTCGTCGAGCTCCGCCACATCGAAGCCGATCGAGCATGTGTTGACCGGCGCGCCGCTACCCTCGGCCATCAGCGCAACGACGCTGGAGGAATCGACGCCGCCGGAGAGGAAAGCGCCGAGCGGGACGTCCGAGACCATGCGCGAGGTCACGCCTTCACGCAGGTGGTGCAGGAGCTGTGCCGACAAGTCCGCTTGCGAGCCTGTGTGCCGCTTGCTGAAATCGACATCCCACCATTTCTGGGGCGGCGCCGGCGGCCGGTCGTGTTGCAGCAGGCGGTAATGGCCCGCGGCAAGCTTCTCCACGCCCTTCAGGATCGAGCGGTGATCGGGGACATAGCCCCAGGCGAGGTAATCCTCGACCGCCAACGGGTCTATTTCACGCCGCAACAGCGGATGCGCGAGCAGGCCCTTGAGCTCGCTGGCAAAGGCCAGACTCCCATCGCTGAGTTCTGCGGTGAAAAGTGGCTTCACGCCCAGACGGTCGCGTGCGAGAAACAGCGTGCGGTCGCTATGGTCGTACAGCGCGAAGGCAAACATGCCGTTCAGGCGCTGAAGGCAATCCGGACCCCATTTCTGCCACGCGGCGAGGATGACCTCTGTGTCCCCCTCGGTTTTGAAAACAGCGCCGAGCGCGGCAAGCTCTCGGCGTAATTCGCCGAAATTGTAAATCTCGCCATTGAAGACGATCGTCGCGCGGCCATCGGCCGAATGCATCGGCTGGGGCGAGCCTTCGAGGTCGATGATCGACAGGCGCCGGTGGCCAAGCCCAACTCCGGCATGGGTCCAGACACCCGATCCGTCAGGTCCGCGATGGGCAAGAGCGTCGGTCATTTGCCGCACGCGCGCAGGGTCCACCGGCTTTGGTGTCCCGACATGGAAAAGGCCTGCGATCCCGCACATGGTGCCAGCCGCTAAGGCTTATCCAGCAGCCGGTCCATCCAGATATTCTGCTGGCCTGTGGACCGGCGGAAGTCTGCAATCGTTTCGGCGGCGGGGTGATCCGGCGTGTCTTCGGCAGAGACAATTATCATCAGGGCCGGACGCGGGGTCAGGAAAAGCTTGTCGCGCATGGCCTCCAGCGTGAGCCGGGTTACGCTCGACGTAGTAATGTCGCCGATCCGCCAGCTCGTTTCGGCAAGGCGTCTGACTGTACCCAGAGCGAAGAGATAATCGGCGGATGCATCGCTGCGATCGGCTCCGTCGCGCAGCCAGCGCCAATCTGTGCCCGGGACCAATGCGCCTTCGCCCTGCGCGCCGGGATCGCGGCCATTGCCCTGTGCGGCATAGGCAGCCACGAACAGATCGACCCTGCGTCCCTGCGCGTCGGCATAAGAGGTCAGGAGGCGAAGATCGGCACCCGCAGCGCGTGGCTCCCATCCGACCGCCATATCCGGCTCAACCTGCTTCCAACCCTCAGCCTGCGGGGGTTGGATTTGCGATGGAAGATCGGCTTCCAGCTGCGCTGCCAGAGTGCTCCAGATTGCAAAAGCGAAGACCAGTGCCACGAGCCCGAGACACACCGCACGAGGACCGACCCGGCCTTTCTCGAACAGCGCGAAAGGTTTTGCAGCAGAGAGCGCAGTGCCGTCGATGCCCGGCTCTTCAGGATCTCGGTCGAAAAACCGCCAACCCACACCAAGTATCAACGCGACGACAATCGCGAAGAACACCCAGCCGTAAAAAATGTGATCGAAACCCGCTGCGAACTCGATGCCTTGCGATTGCGCGATGTAGATCGTGCCCCACGCCCTCACGCCATTGGCAATGATCGGCACGGCAATGCACGCGGCCATGAACGCGATGCGGCGGGACCAGCGCTCGAAGCAGGTCTGCGCCACCAAGACACCCAGCGCGATCATCGCGACGAGGAATTTGACGCCCGAACACGCCTCGGCAACTTCGAACAGCCCGGCTGGCGTGTCGATGAAGACCCCGTCGATCACGGCGGGAATACCGCTGATCCGCGTCAGCCAGATGACCACGTCGGCCGTAATCATCTGCAAGGTCGGGACGAGCTCGTCTCCGAAAGGAACGAGGAACACCATGTAGGCCAGCGGGAAGAACAGACCGGCCGCGACGCGCGGGCCAAGGATTGCCAGAACGCTCATCTGCAATGCGCCGACCGCCCCCGCCTGGGCGACGATATTGACGCCTGCAAGTTCGCCCAGAAGCCAGACGAAAAGCGCCCCGCCCACAAGCACCAGGCCCGGGGCCCAGCTCTTGGGTGTCAGCTTGGCGAGCTCTTTCCGCCTCAGCCAGACGAGCCATCCCACAATCAGCGGTACGAACAGGATGTGATTGTAGGTGGAGATATTCCACCACTGGATCGCCATTTCGATCCATGCCCGCGCCGTGAGCAACATCAGCGCCGCCCAGGCGAGCGCCAGACTTGCCAAGGGCGTCTTCCATGCCGTCGGCAGGCGTGCACGCCACTGGCCCGTCCTGACAGCGTCCAGAGCGATCTCAGGCGGCATCGCGCAGCCTGCCACTCATGATCTGTCCCAGCGGGGCGAGCATGGCGTCCCATCCCTGCTCGCGCACTACGAATGCGCGTGCACCCTTGGCGATACCGTCCGCAAGCACTCTGTCCGATTGCAGGGCGCAGATTGCCGCGACGAACGCTTCGTCGGTTTCCGCAATGACGAAATGCTCGCCATCGGCCGCGTCGATGCCGGTCGCCGCTTCGGGTGAGAGGACTACCGGGCGGGCCATCGCCATCGCTTCCAGCACCTTGTTCTGGATACCGCGCGCGATGGTGAGCGGCGCAACGACCATGTCGGCCGATTGCAGGAACGGTTTTACATCGGGAACTTCGCCCCAGATTTTTACACCCGGCTCGCCGTCGCGGCTGGTCAGTGCTGCGACCGGTGCCCTGCCCACGCAATGAAAAACGGCATCCGGATACGACGCGCGAATTCGCGGCAGCAAATGATCGATCATCCGTAAAGCCGCATCGACATTCGGCGGATAATCCATCTGGCCGGTGAAGACGAGATTGGGTCCGTTCACGCCTTCAAGAACGTCATGAGCGGCGACGTTTGCAGGATCGAACGTCACCGTATCGATGCCGTTACGAAGCGAAACGATGTTGGCACCGTTCGTCCGCTCCATCCGCGAGGCCAGAAGCGCGGCTTCGTTGTCACTGATCAGGATGGTGGTGTCGGCACGGTGGGCCAGGCGTTCTTCCTCGCGCGCGAGCAGGCGCCCTTCCCGCTTGTCTATGATTGCGCGCGCCGTGGCCTTCGCCCCGTAAGCGTCGAACTTCGCGGAATCGACATCGCAGAGGTCGATGACCACTTGGCCCCGATAATCGTCCGGAACGTACTGCCCCATCTGGCCGGAGAAGACGAAGACCGCGTCCACTGACCGATTGGCGAGTGTTTCGCGGACAAACCGCCTTAGCCGAGGGTGATCGAATGCCGTCAGGCTCACAGGCTTCCCGCTGAGAACGGCCTCCACGCCGGCGAGAGGGAGCGGTTTGGTGCGGCGCACGAGGCAATGGCTCTCGGCAATGTTGGCCAGTTCCGTCCCGGCTGCCATGTCCGCGTCTGTCTCGCCGAAGGTCGCCACGTGGACGCGGTGCTCCTTCGCCAGGGCGCGCAGCAGATGGTGCGACCGGATCTTGTCACCGCGATCGGGCGGGAACGGTATCCTGTGGGACAGGAATAGGATCTCGCCCATCAGGCCAGACCGCGGGCAATCGCGGGGCCCAATGCATTGGCGAGCGGCAAAGGCAGCTTCTTCCAGAGTTCGATCTTGCGGCTGTAGGCTTCGTTTGTCGGGTCGACATTGCGCGCTTGTGACGCGTCTGCAGACCAGCTGGAATAGTGCAACGGCTCGGGCTCGAAACCCCAGTTCTTCTTGAACGAATACGGTCCGCTGCCCGTCTTGCTGCGACCGAAATCGAACGCGACACAGCCCTTGCGCCGGGCATGGCACATCAATTCGTAATACATGACTTCGTTCGCACGAAGGGTGCGCGCATCCCACACGCCGCCGCCCCAGTAGGGCATGACGTCGCCGCGATGATACAGCGAGAGGACGCTGGCGACGGGTCGCTCGCCGTCCCAGACAGTCAGGATGTCGGCATCCTCGCCAAACAGGTCGAGCACGGCATCGAACAGGCTGCGCGGGAACACTGGCGTGCCGAGATTGCGAACGCTTTCCGAATAGCATGCATAATGCGCTTCGCGGTCGGCTTCCGACTGGCCGGTCGTCACCCGCATTTCGTTCTTGAGGCCCTTGCGCACTTCGGCCCGGGCTTTGCGCGGAATGGCGAGCAATTGCGCCTCGTCGTCTGCCGCAAGTTCGGCTCTGAAAGCCGCAATGGCTGTCTGACTGCACCTCCCACCCTGGCTGCGCTTCACCGCCGCGCAGCTCTACCGATGCGCAGGCGCGCCGTGCGGCAAGTTCCTGTGCCGCCCGGGCGATGCGTTTCGCCGTGCGGGGATCGTCGGCCAGAATTCCGCCTTCGACCGCGAAACCGCTCGACACGAGGGCGCGGGGAAAGATGAGCGAATGGACCTCGGTCAGCGGCAACCATCCGGTGATGGTCCCTCCGCGTTCGGCGAGGAGACCGAGAGCGCGCTGCCCCGTCCCCTTCTCCACGGCCTGCAACCAGCGGGGCAGGTGGAACGGCGATGCGCCGTGCGCGAAGACGAACTGTTCGATCCGCGCGGCTTCGCCGGGGTCGGACAGATCGGCGAGCGTCACCGTCTCGTCGCACAGGCCGAATGGCGCGTTCATGCAGCCAGCTCGGTCGCACGCGGCGCTTCACGGTGTGCCAGATTGTCCATCCGGCCCCATTCGAATTCGTGCACCAGATCGCCCAGCTTGCCGGCCATCTTGTCCAGATTGGTGTAATGGCGCAGGCGCGATTTCACCGGAGCGTTTTCGACGCGGGGCTGCTTGGGATCGATTTCCCACGGGTGGAAATAGAACACGGCCGGACGCTCGTCCCGCCGGTTAACCTGACGGATGGCCCAGCGGCTGAACGCGTAAGGCAGCACGCGGAAGAAACCGCCACCGCCGGCAGCCACACGCTTGCCGCCCAAGATCGCGGTCGTAACCGGAATTTCGATCAGGTCGGACCACGGAAGCGGACGAAAAGCGAAGCGCGGTGCCTCGCGCCAGCCATAATGGTCGTGCGTTACCGGCGCGACGCTGGATGAATAGACATAGCCCTGTTCCGCCAGCTCCATGTACGCCCAAGGCGTCCGCTGGTCGATCGAGAAGCTGGGCGCACGGTAGCCGGTCACACGCTGTCCGGAAGCATCCTCGAGGATCATCCGGGCGAGCTTCAAGTCGCCTGCAAATTGCTTGCGATCGAAGGTGAAGACGCGCGCGTGGTCGTAGCCGTGACTGGCCAGTTCGTGACCACGCTCGACGATACGGCGCATCAGGGATGTATTACGCTTCGCCACCCAGCCAAGCGTGAAGAACGTGGCCTTCACATCGGCCGCATCGAACAGGTCGAGAATGCGCAGGACATTGTCCTCCACACGGCTCGCCAGACTGTCCCAGTCGTCACGCTCGATCACATTCTCGAACGCACCGACCTGGAACCAATCTTCGACGTCGACCGACAGGCCGTTCACGACGCGCGGTTTGGGTTGGGCTACTGCCTGCATGGAAAGGGGCTCTCCGGGTGTCAGGCTGCGCGCCGTTCGTCGCCTTCGATCCATTCGATCAGGATCGTCAGGACATGGCGTACGGACTGCTCCTGTTCGTCGACGCGGGCCTCCAGCGCACTGATGCGATGGGTAAGGTCGGCCGATACGGGCGTGCTGTCCGACAGCTCGACGACGGCCTGCTGCAGTTCGGCAATCTGTGCGTCACGCTCGGCCAGCATGGCTTCCACCTGCTCGGCATCCACGCGCGGCGCGTGGTTGAGCGGCGCAGGCGCGTCGACGGTCTTTTCCGGCTTTGCCATCGGCTTGGGCGCGGCTGCCGGGAACGTGCTGTCGTTTTTCATCTCGTCCATAACGGACGCCAGCATGGATGCATCGATCCGCGTGCGCTGCTCGACAGCACCCAGCAGAAGCAGTCGCGTGACGATCTGGTTGACGCGGCGCGGAATGCCGCTTGTCGCCTGATACAGCTCGGCAAAGACACGCTGGTCGAAGGCAGGATTTCCTTCCCACCCGACGCACTGCAAACGGTGCTCGATATAAGGCTGCAATTCACCCGGCTCCATCGCATCGAGATGATGCGCGGCAATCACGCGCTGGCGCAGCTGCTCCAGTTCCTCGTGATTGGCGAGTGTTGCGCGGAATTCGGGCTGACCGAGAAGCAGCAATTGCAACAGCGGATGGCTACCGAGCTGGAAGTTCGACAGCATCCGCAGTTCTTCGAGCGCTTCGACAGACAGGTTCTGCGATTCGTCGACGACCAGCAGGCAGCGCCGTCCGGCGCGCGCTTCTTCGTGCAGGAAATCCTCGATCGCGCCCAGCGCGCTGGCCTTGTCGTGCCCTTCGATATCGAGACCGAAGCTCTGGGCCACGATATGCACCAGTTCCTCGCCGTCGAGATTGCTGGTCACGACCTGGCCCACCGTCAGGCGTTCCGGATCGATTTTCTTCATCAGGTGGGCGACTAGCGTCGACTTACCCGCACCGACTTCGCCGGTGATCACGATGAAGCCTTCGCTCTGCGCCATCCCGTAGCCGAGATAGCTCAGCGCCTTGCGGTGCGTGACGCTCTCGAAATAGAATTCCGGATCCGGCGTCAGCTGGAAAGGTCGCCCGGTCAGGCCATAGAAATCATCAAACATGCTGTTTCCCCGGATCAGAAATCGTAACGCAGGCCGAACAGGGCAGAGGCCGTTGTCAGGTCCTCCACCGCCAGTTCGCTGTCGAGATGGTCGATTGCGACGGCCGCACGGGCCGACAGGCCTTGCCAGATGTACTGGTTGTACCCTGCCGACGCGCCAAGCACGGTCGCGTCGCCCGCAGTCGGTGCGCCGTTGTCGATGTAGTTGATATAGGCGTTCGCGTTGAAACCGGCGTCCCTGCCGATGTCGCCGCTGACGAAGACGGTCGCGTAGTAATTCTCGTCCGTCAGGCCGTCGACGCTGCCAAGGATCGTGTTACGGGCAGCGATGAACGTGCGCCGGTCATAGCCAAGGCCGAGGCCGGTGTTGATACGGCCAAGCTGGCGCGAATAGCTCGCCGAGACGCCGCGGCTGCGATAGGCTGCGCTGCGCACCGAAGAGAGCGCACCGCCGAGGCACGCGCCGCCTTCTGCGCCTGCAGTACAGCCATTGAAGTCGCCGGTCAGCGGGTTGCGCCCTGCCGTGAAGTCGGTCGACACATTTGCCAGAGCGTTGTTCAGCTGACCGCCGAAGCCGGAAATGCCGTCATAGACGGACACGTTCAGCGAACTGCGTGCGTCGGGTGCATACGCGAAGCTGCCGTAATAGGTGTCGCTGTCATAGCGGCGGCCGTAATGTGCTTCGAATGCCGTGCGCGAAGAGGGGCGCCATACAACGCCCACATCCCAGATCAGGCCATCCGTTTCGAAGGCGATCTGACGCGGTACACTGCTGTCTGTCACAAACCGCCCGCTTGCATCGATCACCGGATCGCCGGACGCATCGCGAACGACATCGCGGCTGGAAACCTGCACGTCTTCGTATCCGACGCCGCCAACCAGTGCGATCGACGGGGTAACAGGCACGGTAACATCGGCCCGCGCGTAAACATCGCGCACGCGCTGATCGAGGTTGGAGATGTCTTCCTGATAGAAGCCGCCGCCAACGCCCACGCCGATTGGCAGGACGTCACCCGGACGCACGCCGACATTGGCGCTGGCCGAATGGACCGTGCTTTCGTCGAAGATATCGACCGGTTCGCCAACGCCATCGAACGGCACAACGTCCGGACCATCGACCCGGTTGTAGCCGAAGCGGTAATTGGCAGCGACCTGCGCTGCACCGACATTGGTCGACAAGGTCGGACCAGCATAGACGGAATAGATTTCGCCTTCGACGTCTTCACTGACGCCCTCGACCGAGTTGAAGGTGGAGGAGCCGCTCGATCCGACCCGCGTGCGCGCGGCAAGAGCGCCTGCTTCCACTGTCAGCACCTGCGGGACGACCGCGGTGTAACCGCGCGCGATGCCGGTGATGGTATCGCTGTCGACTGCGGCGTCGCCGTAACCGATATTGCGTTCATACCGGAGCGAGACAGACGCGCCGTTGTTTCGGCCCTGCACCGATGCGTCGACGCCAGCTGCAAGCTGGGTGTACGTGACCGTATCACTGCCGGGTGAAAGCTCCTGCAGGACGACCTGGTTCACTTCGAGATACGGCTCGATACGCGGACGCTCGCGGGTCTGGACGGGATCGCGGCCATTGCCGAAACCGCCTGCGTCCTGACCGGTAGCAGAACTGCCACCGCCCGTGACTTCGTCATTGCCATAGTACTGGGCCTGTGCGGCGGCTGGCAGAGCCAGGGCAGCAAGGGCGACGGTATATTTGTAATGGGCGCGCATGATGGGTCCCCTCACTTGTAATAAGATCCGAAGCGGCGACCGCTCGGACTGAAATTGGTGGCGTTGAGCAGCATCTTGATGTCGTTGCAGGCCGACAGGAGCCGGTAGGAATCCTCCAGCGCGGTGCGGCCGGTCTGGTCCGCACGGGCAACCAGGATTGCCTGCCCGACATGTTTTGCCAGCTCCGCTGCGGAAGATGCGGCAAGCGCCGGCGGTGTGTCGAAAATCACCAGGCGGTTGGGATGGCCGACCGTCAGGCGATCGAGCACTTCGCCCGTCCGGCTGCTGGCGAGATATTCGCTGTCGGCATTGGTCTGGCTTCCGCTCGGTAATACCCAGAGATTGCCGATATCGGTCCGGATCACATGATCCTCTACCTGACAATCATCATCGCTCAGCGCATCCATGAAGCCGGTCGATGCCGGTATGCCCAGCATGTCGGGCAGGCTCGGCTTGGCAAAGTCGGCATCCACCAGAAGAATTTCGAGATCGCGTTCGGCGGCCAGAGCGATCGCCAGATTGACGGCGCAATATGTCTTGCCCTCGTCCGGATGCGGCGAAGAGATCAGCACGCGGCGGGAAGCCGACGTGCCGCGCTCGCGAGCCGCTTCCAGCACGTGGCGTTTCACGATCCGGAATTCTTCCAGCAATTCGCTGTTGCCTTCGTCTGGGTTGATGAGGCCGTTCCGCGCAAGGACACCGCGGTCGATAGCCATGGGCTTACCGGTAAACGGTGTCGCATGGCCCGGCGCCTCGATCGTTGCGGGCACAGCTGATTCCTGCACCGCAGGTACGGACGCAGACTTATTTGACTGCTGGCGCGTTTCTTCTTCCGGAAGAACTTCCTGTTCGGCCAGCTTGGCGCGCACACGGGCTGCCAGTGTCTCGATATCCGGCGCGCTCTGCTCGGTATTTTGTACCTTGGGCTTCGCAACTTCCGGCGACGCCGCAGCCTTGCGCTGTACCGGGCGGGCACGCTTCATCGGTGCATCGGCCAGTTTGCCGGGCATCGGTGCAGGGCCGAAATTGTCGAGGCCGAAAGCACCGTTCGCACGCTCGAACAGCGAACTGTCGCCGCTCTTGGTGCCTTGGCCCTTGCCTTCCGGCTCTCCGGGCAGCGGGATCTTCTTGTGTTCAGTCATTGTCAGATCCCCTCAGGCCACAGTGCCGACTTGGACGAATTCAATCGCCAGCAGGATCGCGAAGACCCCGCCCAATGCGGCTGTTGCGGCGTAAAACATCTTCATTCGGCGGGCCTCCACGGCCTTCTGGGTCTCGGTAAAGGTGCGTGAAATCGCTCCGATGACCGGCACCTCCATCGCCCGTTCGAGCGAGGCAGTGGTGCTGAAGGTCGCCTTCACCTGACCGATTGCGAAGGCCGCCCCGACGCCTGCGCCAAGGCCAGCAATCAGAACGCCGATCAGCAGCAGCGGGCGGTTCGGTGCAGCCGGTTTGCGCGGCAAAGCGGGCGGCGCGATCACATCGAACTTGAACGAGCTGCGCTCGCTCTCGACCTGGCCACGCAGCTTCATTTCCTCGCGGTCCTGCAGCAGGTCGTCATACTTGGTCTTCAGAACCTCGTAATCGCGACTGATGCGCTGCGCTTCGGCAGCAAGGCCGGGCTCGCTCGCCTGATCTGCGATCATGCTGGAGATGTCGGCCTGCAGAGACGCCTTGCGGGCCATGAGGGCCTGCACATTCGCCTGGCGCTCGGCACGGATCGAAATGAGCGAGCTGTAAGCGGGATTGGGATTGCTGCTCGTCCGGCTCGTCTGCGGCCCTTCGGCGGCAGCCTGCTGGCGAAGGAGTTCCACCTGTCGCCGTGCTGCAATCACATCGGGGTGGCTGTTTGTCAGACCGCGAGCGCGAAGGCCGGCCAGCTGCGACTGGGCCTGAGAAAGCGCCGCGGTAGCGGAACCCACAGGAGACTGGATGGTCGCGCCGGGAAGCGTGGCAGGCGTTCCTGCCAGCTGACCCTCGATCGCGGCCAATGCGCTCTGTGCAGCGGCGAGATCGGCTTCAACGCCGCGCATTTCGGTGCGGGCGTTCTGGAGCTTGCCGGAGATCGCAGCAGCGCCGCCAATCAGTTCGGGATGCTCGGCTTCGAAGGCGGTACGGCGCAGTTCCGCTGCTTCCAGTTCGCGCGCGCGTTCTTCCAGTTGCTGGTCGAGGAAGACGACCGTCTCGGCCACCTCGCCCCTATTGCCGGCAATGTTTTCCTCACGGAAAATGTCGAGCAGTTTCTGCACAACGTCCTGCGCCAGCGCAGCATTCTCTGCATCGGAAAGTTCGGACTTGCCGATTGTCGCGCTGATTTCGAAAAGGTTGTCCTCTTCGCTGCGTACGGCGACATCTTCGGCCAGATCGGTGACCTCGCGCTCCATTTCGCGCGGCGTCGAGATGCCCTGCCCAAGCTTCGTCGAGCGGATGACCTTTTCAAGGTTTTCGGCGCCCACAAGCGTCTGCTTCACGCGGGCGATATCGGTCTTGTCGCTGCCTGCGATACCGATCTGCTGGGCGAGCACATCATCCAGCTGGATGAATATCTTGGACTGTGCCTCGTAGGAATTGGGGATCATTGCGACCACCAGCCACCCGAGGAGGCAGATCGCCCATGCGACACCGAGCACAAGCCACTTGCGGGCCCATGCCGAGTACACCGCAGAGCGGAGTTCGTCGAAAACTTCGTTCATGGTCCGCAGCCGCCCTTAGAAATTGCTCTCGGGGATGATGATCACATCGCCCGGCTTCAGCATGACGTTCGCCTTGCTGTCGCCGCGCTTGAGGAGATCGGAGAGGCGCAGGCCGTATTCGGTCTGCTTGCCCGCGCGCGGGTCGAACCGGATCAGCTTGGACCGGTTGCCTGCTGCAAACTCGCTAAGGCCGCCGACGGCGATCATCGCGTCCAGCACGGTCATGTTGGCGCGGTACGGGATCGAGGCTGGCTGCGCGGTCGCACCGATGATGCGGACCTGCTGGCTGAACGTGCCGGCGAATTCGGTCACGATCACCGACACGATCGGCTGTTCGATGAACTGCGAAAGCTGGAGGCGGATGTCTTCCTGCAGCATGGCAGGCGTCTTGCCGACAGCGGGCATGTCCGCGACCAGCGGGATCGTAATCCGACCATCGGGACGGACCTGAATTTTCTCCGCGCCAAGTTCCGGGTTGCGCCAGACATGGATCGAAAGCTGGTCGAGCGGACCGATTACATATTCCTGGCTCGGCCCTTCCTGACTGGCGACAAAAGCCGCGGGCGGCAGTTCGGGGCCACCGCTTGCTCCGGCACATCCTGCAAGTGCAAGTGTGGAGACGACCGAAGTCGCCAGCAGCTTTGTGACACGGGTGTTGGGCATCGAAACGCTTCCTTGGTCATACCTTGGGGTCCGCAGCGCTCCGGCTTGTCCGGATACACTGGTCCCCTCGATTTGGAGCGTTTCTCGCCAAAAAGGGTGAACATCTCGTTAGTTTTTGGCAGTTTTCGGCGGTATATCCCGTTTCGGGACAGGCCATCTGTAAAGGTTAAGCGAGCGTTTGCCTTGCCGGACCCTGACCGAGAAAGGCCGATGGCGATGCTGTCGCCCCGTACGCGCCGGCACAGAAAACGGCGACAAGATCGCCGACCTCCGCCTTGGGCAGTTCCGCCCGGTCGGCCAGCCTGTCGAGCGGTGTGCACAGGCATCCGACGACGCTGGCCAGATCATCGGCCGGAGCGCCGAATTTACTAGCGATAGCAAGCGGATAGTTGCGACGAATGACCGTGCCGAAATTGCCGGACGCGGCCAGCTGGTGATGCAGGCCGCCATCGGTAATGAGGAACGTCTCTCCGTGACTGACCTTCCGGTCAACGATGCGGGTCAGATACACACCGGCCAGACCGACGAGGTAGCGGCCAAGTTCAATGCAAAGATGTGCGTTTTCAAGCGATGGCGGGAGATTTTCGAACCGCTGCGACAATGCCGATCCGATCGCAAAAACATCCAGTTCCTCGTCTCCGTGGAAGTACGGAATGCCGAAACCGCCGCCCATATTGAGCTTTGGCAAAGGCGCGCCGACATCGTTCGCGATCCGGTCTGCCAGGGCAAGAACGTTTGCCTGCGTCTCGATAATGGCATCCCCGTCCAGCGCCTGTGATCCGGTATAGATATGCAGGCCGCGCCACTCGGCACCGGCAGCCAGAATGATTTCGCGGGCGAGCGCAGGCACGCGCTCTGCATCGACTCCGAATTGCTTGGCCCCGCCGCCCATCTTCATGCCCGACCCCTTCATGTCGAAATCGGGGTTAACGCGGATCGCAAGGCGCGGCTTCTTGCCCAGTTTCTCGCCGATGCCGAAGCGCACGGCGTGCCTCGTTCTCGGACTCGAGTATTCAGCGTTACCCCTGCATCGATCGCAGCGTGCAATTCCTCGTCACGCTTACCGGGCCCTGCGAAACTGACACGGCTCATGTCGAAGCCTGCGTCCTGCAGCATCGCCAGCTCACCGCCGGATGCGATGTCGTAGCCATCGACCAATGGCTCCATGAATTTCAGCAACGGCTCGAAGGGATTGGCCTTGATCGCGTAATTGATGCCCAGCCGCTCCGGCATGGCTTCGCGTAAGTAGCTTCACGCGCGCAGCCAGCCTGTCGGCGGAATAGACGAAGAGCGGTGTGCCGCCAGCTTCCTCCACCAAGGTTGAGGCGGGCTTGCCTCCGATGGCCAGTTCGCCGTCGATCGCATCGTAGCCGGCAGGAATCGGCCCGAGAGGTTTGGGTTTCACGCTCATGCCCCGATCTCCCGTGCAAGCGCGGTCCTGTCCAGCTTTCCGTTCGGATTGAGCGGCATCGTCTCGCGCCAGTGGATTTCCTGAGGCTGCATGAAGTTGGGCAATTCCCTTGCCAGAAGCTTGGGCAGCCGCGCCTCTGCATCCTGCGAACCGCGGTTCGGCCCGCACAACGAGATGCACCGCCTGCCCAAGCCGCTCGTCCTTCACGCCAAGCGCCACCGCTTCTGCTACCAGTCCGGTCGCCAGAGCCGCCTCTTCGACCTCCTGCGGGCTGATGCGATTGCCGGCGCTTTTGATCATTGCATCGCGGCGCCCGACGAAATGCAGCAAGCCGCCCGCATCGCGCATGACCCTGTCGCCCGACCAGACCGCAGTCCCGCCGTATTTGGACATGGCCGGAGCAGGTTTGAACCGCTCCGCCGTGCGCTCCGCATCCTGCCAGTATCCTTGTGCGACCAGCGGGCCGCAATGCACAAGCTCGCCCTCTGCATCCGGTCCCGCGACCTCGCCCTCATCGTCAATGACAAGAATTTCGGCGAACGGAATGGCAGTGCCCATGGAGGTCGGGTGCGCGTCGACGAGATCGGGATCAAGATAGGTAGAACGAAACGCTTCGGTCAGTCCGTACATCGGGAACAGCCGCGCCGACGGGAAAATGCCGCGCAAGTCGTCCACGAGCTGGACTGTCAGAGCCCCGCCCGAATTTGTCAGCCGCCGCATCCCCGCAGCGGCATCCTCGCTCCAGTCGATTTCTGTCAGCTGCACCCACAATGGGGGGACTGCAGCCAACGTCGTGACACCGTGCGCCGCGCAGGCTTTCACCACATCGCGCGCGAACAGATAATCGAACGGGACGACGCTGGCACCGGCATACCACGCGTTCAGCAGCTGGTTCTGACCGTAATCGAAACTCAAAGGGAGGACGCCGAGAACGACGTCGTCAGCTTCCATACCCAGATAGGCCGCAACGCTGACCGCTCCCAGCCACATATTCGCATGGCTGAGCATCACGCCCTTCGGCCTGCCGGTTGAGCCGCTGGTGTAAAGAATGGCGGCCAGATCGTCCGGATTGCCCTCCGACGGTCCAAGCATTCCGCCATGCGCCTCGGCCTGCGACCACACCTCTTGTCTCGTCGATCAGATGCAGCCCTGACGGCAAATCCTCATCCGCCAGCGATTTCAGACGCGACGGCGTTCCCAGCAGCAGGCGGGGCGTGCAGTCGCCCAGAATGTGTGCTGCCTGCCCGCGTTTGAGCAAAGGATTAATCGGCACATGGACCAGCCCTGCTCGCGCACAGGCCAGCGGCAGCAGACAGGTCAGTTCGCCCTTTGCAGCCCAGCTGGCGACGCGCGCACCGTCTTCGGGTACCATGTGCTTCAACCAGGCCGCCAGCAGGGCGACACGGCTTCTTAAGTCCTGATAGGTAAGTGTGCGCTCACGCAGCACCAGCGCAGGTGCATTATCTGCCCCGCGCATCGCCAGATGATCGAGCGGTTTCGGCGTGTCGTCGAGCGTGAAGTCGGGCAAAGGCTGCATGGAAACGGAGAAGCGTCCTCGTGAATGCGATTGCAGCCAGCTATCACGACAGGGTTAACGTCTTGCAAGGGACGCGTGCCCTGGCGTCCTCGCCTTTCGACCGTCCCGAATGGTTCGAACTGCTGGCCCGCGAGACGACACCGCTGGTCGCCATTGCCAGCGAAGGGGACAATCTGGCCGCGCTTGCACTGTGCGAAGCCAATGGCCGGATAGAGCCGCTGCGCAACTGGTACAGCTTCAGCTGGCGCCAACTTGCATCGCAAGGGGCCGGGGGTGACAGGCTGCTGGAATCGATAGCACGCGGTCTGCGCGGGCGTTCGCACCGCGTCACCCTGTGGCCTGTTCCCGACGAAGACGGGTCCGCATCGCGGCTGGAAAAAGCATTCCGCGATGCCGGCTGGCAGGTCGAGCGCGCGCAATGCGACACGAATCATGTCCTTTCCGTCGGCGGCCGCGATTTCGCAGCGTACTGGGCGTGCCGCCCGGGCCGCATGCGGACGACGCTGAAACGCAAAGCGAAGAAGGTCGACGTGCAGCTTTTCACGGCATTCGATGCTGCGGCGTGGGAAGCCTATGAAGCTATCTACGCCGAAAGCTGGAAGCCCGAAGAAGGCACGCCTGTGCTCCTGCGCCGCTTTGCCGAGGAAGAGGGCGATGGCGGGCGTATCAGATTGGCCGTTGCGCACCATGACGGCCTGCCGGTCGCAGCCCAGTTCTGGACGGTCGAAAACGGCGTGGCTTACATCCACAAGCTCGCCCATCTCGAAACGCACAAGACCCTGTCTGCCGGAACCACGCTTAGCGCAGCCTTGTTCGAGCACGTTATCGACGTCGACAAAGTCGATCTTGTCGATTTCGGAACGGGCAATGACGCCTACAAGGCCGACTGGATGGAAGAGGTACGCCCTCGCTTCCGGATCGATTGCCTCGACCCCCGCCAGCCACGCGCGTGGCTTCCCATGGCGAAGCGCATTGCAGGCCGTGTGTCCCAGCGCCTTGCGCCCAAGCCTGCGGAAAGCTAGGGAGCGCCCCACTTTGGGCTGTGGGTGAGACACGCATCATGACCGGACAGGGGGTCCCCTCGACAAACAATTCGCTGCGCAGCCGCGCGTCTATCGACCGCGATTTGCGACAGATCCTGTGCGATGTGCTTGGTCTGGACAGCGACGAGGTCGACACATTCGATGGCGATACCGGCCTTTTCGGGCATCTCCCCGAACTGGATTCGATGGCCGTCGCCGGCCTGCTTACGGAAATGGAAGATCGCCTCGACATCGTGATCGAAGACGACGACGTCGATGGCGAAATGCTTGAAACCTATGGCGGCCTGCTCGCTTTCGCAGAAGCGAAAGTGGCGGAAAGCTAAGCTTCGGCTGTGTTTGCGTCATGGCCCTGCCCCTTGCCGGGTGGTGAAACGGCGCAGGAAAATGCCCGCGTATGTGCCTCCGGCAGCAAACGCCGGATTTTGATCCTTCCCCCGCTGTTCGATGAACACAACAAGATGCGTCACCAGCTTGTCGAAGTGATGCGCAGGCTCGACCTGTCCGGCATCGACAGCATCCTTCCCGATTTGCCCGGCTGCAATGAAAGCACTGCGGCAATCGGCAATCAGTCCGCTTACCAGCTGGAAGGCAGCGGCCAATGCGGCAGCAAGCCATTTCGAGGCTACGCATATTCTTGCCGTTCGTGGCGGCGGGCTAGTGGCACCAAGTGGTCTGCCCGGCTGGCTCTACGGAGCGGTTGCGGGCAAGCAATTGCTGCGCTCCATGCTTCGCGCACGAACCATTGCAAGCCGCGAACAGGGCGCGGAGGAAACGACAGAAGGCCTTGCCGAGACGGGCCGCTCGCGGGGTATCGAGCTTGCCGGCTGGGCGCTCGGCCCGCAGATGTTTGCCGAACTGGAAATGTCGGCCAAACCCGAGCCCGACACACTGAAAGTGATCGAGCATGCGATCGTTGGCGGAACTCCGCTCTGGCTGCGCGCAGAACCCGATGACGATGCCGAACAGGCAGATGCGCTCGCCGCTATCATTGCGGTCGGTCTGGACCATGCAGGGCGGATGGCATGAGCAGGCTCCACCTGACCTTTGCGTGCGGCAGCTCCAAACTGGGCGCCACGCTGGATACGGCGCCTGCCAAGACGGGGCTTCTGCTGGTCAGCGGCGGCAACGAACTTCGATCCGGCGCATTCTCCGGACAGGCTGCCCTCGCCGCATCGATCGCCGCCGCAGGGTTTCCCGTCTTTCGCTATGACCGGCGCGGTATTGGCGACAGCGAGGGCGAAAACCGCGGTTTCGAAAAAAGCGAGAAAGACATCCGCTCGGCGCTAGAGGCCTTTCGCGCCATCGCTCCGACGATGGAAAAGGTCATCGGTCTGGGCAATTGCGATGCGGCAAGCGCCCTGATGCTCGCCGGGGGTGCGGGATGTGACGGGCTGGTCCTGTCCAATCCGTGGACGATCGAGGAAACCGATGGCGGGGATACGGAAGGCGGGGAACCGCCCGCGCCCCCGCCCGAAGCCATCCGTGCGCGGTATCTGGCGAAGCTGAAAAATCCGCGCGAGGTCCTGCGACTTCTGAGTGGCGGTGTGAACCTGCGCAAGCTGGCAGGTGGTCTCCGCAAGTCGATGGGCGGGCCCGCTGCGCCAAGCGGGCTCGCCGAGAGCATGAAAGCCGGCATTGCGGACTATGACGGCTCGGTCAGGTTCCTGCTTGCCGGTGCAGACAGGACGGCACAGATGTTTGCCGCCAGTTGGCCGGAAGACGATGTCCGCGTGCATATCTGCGCGAATGCCAGCCACGCCTTCGTCGAAGCCGACGCGAGCAAATGGTACCGTGGGCACATCCTCGAGGCACTGCGAGGCGCCTGAATTTGTTCGCTATGTCGCGGGGCGCACGAACAGGCTGGCCAGCTCGACATGGGTGCTCCACCGGAATTGCCCGACCGGACGCAGCTCTTTCAGGACAAAACCGGCCTCTACGAGAATCTTCGCGTCTTTTGCCCAGCTTGCGGGATTGCAACTCACGTAAATCACGCGCCGCACCTCGCTGGAGGCAATCCGCTGGATTTGCTCCCGCGCGCCTGCCCGCGGCGGGTCGAGCAGAATAGCGTCGAACCCTGCGCACTCTTTCTCGTCCAGCGGGTTGCGGAAGAGGTCGCGGTGGGCGAATTCTATCGGATTGCCCGCCCTCCGGCCCGGCGCGGTGGCCGCAAGGATCGCCGACCTCGCCGCTTCGACAGCCACAATCTGCGATCGGTCGGCAAGGGCAAAGGCGAATGTGCCCAGGCCTGCGAAGAGATCGGCAACGCGGTCGCAGTCCGCAGTCCATTCCCGCGCAGCCCCGACAAGCGCAGCCTCGCCATCGGGCGTTGCCTGCAGGAAAGAACCGGCCGGAAAGGGAACCGCCATACCGCCAAGGCGCACGGTGACCGGCTCCGGCTCCCATACGGGCTCCGCTCCGAAACCGTGATCGACACTCAGCCGCGCCAGATTGCGTTTCCGCGCGAAATCGAGAAGGCCCTCGGTCTGCTCCAGCCCCTCCGGCGCCGCACCTACCAGTGTCATATCCACGCCTTGATCGACGAGAGTCAGACCCAGTTGCCCGGCCTTCGCCTGCGACCAGCCCGACAGCAGTTTGCGCACCGGCGCTACGATTGCGAACAGTGCTGGTGCCAGAACGTGGCACTGCGTCATGTCGACGATCTTGTGGGATTTCTCCTCGCGAAAACCGATGACAATGCGTTTGCCTGCACGCTGGAAATGCAGCGTTGCCCGCCGGCGCGAATGTGGCGGGGAAAGATGCGTGGGCGCGACATGCTCCGCTGTCATCCCCTGCCCCTCTGCCGCGAGGACGACGCGGTCCTTCACGAACCTAGCCAGCGCCTCCTCGTCGGCGTGCTGCAACTGGCAAGCCCCGCAAGTCGCATAATGCCGGCATGGCGGGTCGACGTGATGGGGGCCCTCGATAAGAGTTCCGTCTTCGCCGATACGGTCGCCAGTCACACCGCGCGCAATGTGCCTGCCATCGCCAGTTACGCCGTCGCCGCGCGCGGCGATTCGAAGTATCGTGTTGTCGTCAGTCATTGCGCGGACGCGTAGGCGTCCGGCAGGCGTTCGACCAGCCCGTCTGCGGTGAATACCGGCCCGCACTGGCGCGCGGCTTCGGAATGGAGCCATACGGCCTCGGCGGCCGCATCCATCGCATCCGTGCCTGCCGCGAGCCGGCTTGCGACCAGCCCGGCGAGGACATCACCCGTTCCAGCTGTCGAGAGCCACGATGATGCGGGCGGCGCGGCGCGCACATTCCCATCGGGCGCGACAATCACTGTATCCGCGCCTTTGGCGATGACGACCGCGCCTGCTGCGCTCGCGACCCGCTGTGCTGCAACAAGTTTTGCCGGTCCCGCCGCGCTGGAACTGCTGTCAGTGCCGTAAGCCTCCTGCAGCGCTGCCAGTTCGCCCTCGTGAGGCGTCAGAACGATCTTTCTGCCACGGGGAAGAGCCGCTCGCTCACCGAGCAAATGCAAAGCGTCCGCATCAATCACGAGGGCCGCTTGGGTGTCGGCTTCCAGAACCGCCTGCAACCGCTTGGCAGCATCTGTACCGCGGCCAAGGCCGGGACCCACCACGATCGCCGCAATTCGCGTGTCGGAAAGAGCTTCCGGCAAGGGACGGGGGTCCACCACGAGGCTTGCAGGCAGTGTGGGGGCGGCTTCATCGCACAGCAGCTTCACATATCCTGCCCCGCCATACTGGGCCGCACGGGCTGCGAGAGCGCTTGCACCGGGCATGTCGCCCGCGACAACCGCAACAAGGCCCCGGGTATACTTGTGAGCGTCCGGCGGAGGTGCCTTCAGCTTTGGCTTTCCAATCAGCGACGCTGCACTCTCCGGCACTTCCAGGCCGATATCCACCAGTCGCCTCTCGCCCATGACTTTGGCCGACGGCATCGACCAATGCGCCCATTTCCATGCGCCAAGAGCAATCGTCAGATGATACGGAGCAACGGGGTTGAGCAATGTGCCGCTGTCGCTCGACACGCCCGACGGGAGGTCAATGGCAATCGAACGGTCGTGCCGTTGGCGTAGGTGGGAAACCAGCGCCGCCAGTTCGTCCGAAAGCGCCCTGTCCTGCCCGGAGCCGAACAGGCAATCGACGAACGTGCCTGCCGACCGCCGATCGTGATTCTCCAGTACCTCGCCGCCGAAATCCGCTCTGGCTTGCAGGGCGCTGTCCGTTTTGGGATCGAAGGCAGCGACCACGGCGACATCTGCGCCGCGCTGTTTCAGCCAGCGGGCAATCACATAGCCATCACCGCCATTATTGCCCGGCCCGCAAAGCACAGTAACAGGCCCTCCGGCCGCCGCGCGCCAAACCCACTGTGCAGCAGCTTCACCCGCTCTTACCATCAAATCGTAATCTGGCATTCCGGCGTCGAACAACGCCTGCTCCGCCGCCTGAATAGCGGCGACGTTCAAAATGGGATCAGGAACCCGCATCACTCTCTGGCTGGCTGGATGTCATCGGACGGGCGGGAAACCTGTAGCGGTCGGTCCCGATGGCGATTTCCAGCACATCTCCATCCAACGTTCGCTGCGCCGTATCAGCGCCATCGTAGGCGGTCAGCCCGCTGCCGTCGGACGTCAGCGTAAAGCGCCGGAACCCTCCGCCCGGATGGTGCACCACCAGCACATTTTCGCCATCGACTACGGTTCGCTCGACCGGACATTCTGCACCGAATTCACTGCCATTGCCGACCGCGCACTCCACGACCTCGGCATCGGGTTCTTCGATAGGATCCGGTGCGGGCGGAGGAGCATCTTCGCCGCACGCCGCAATCAGGAAGACCGCAGGCATCGCGGCAAGAAATCTAGATATCCGCATAGACATGGCTCTCCGCCGCAGCTCCGGGATGCGTCACGGCTCCCTTGTATGCCGGCCCGACATTCTGCGCATAACGCCAGAGTGCACCTGAACCATAATCGTTGCCATGCGGTTTCCAGTTCTTGCGCCGGGCATCCAACTCGGCCTCGTCGACCAGCAGATCGATCGTCCCTTTCTCGGCGTCGATGGATATCAGGTCGCCGTCCTCGACCAGCGCGATGGGACCGCAATCGGCGGCTTCCGGGCCGACATGGCCGATGCAGAAACCGCGGGTTGCGCCCGAGAACCGGCCATCGGTGATCAGCGCGACCTTCTCGCCCATGCCCTGCCCGTACAGCGCAGCCGTCGTGGAGAGCATTTCACGCATTCCCGGCCCGCCCTTCGGTCCTTCGTAGCGGATCACGACCACGCTGCCTTCCTTGATCCCGCGCGCTTCGACGGCGGCAAACGCATCTTCCTCGCATTCGAAGACCTGTGCGGGTCCGGTGAATTCCAGACGTTCCATCCCGGCGACCTTCACAATGGCGCCTTCCGGAGCGAGCGACCCCTTCAGGCCGACCACGCCGCCTGTCGGGGTGATCGGGGTCTTCACATCGTAGAAAACCTTCTGGTCGGGGTTCCACGTGATTTCCTCGATGTTCTCGCCCAGCGTCTTGCCGGTGACCGTCATCGGTTCGGGATCGAGGAAACCGCCATCCAGCAGCGTCTTCATGGCCATGTAGACCCCGCCTGCCTCGTGCATGTCCTTCGCGACGTAGTGCCCGCCCGGTTTCAGGTCGGCGATATAAGGCGTCGATTTGAACATCTCGGCGACGTCGAACAGGTCGAACTCGATCCCGCCTCGCTGGCCATGGCTGGCAAATGGAGCGCGGCATTGGTCGACCCGCCGGTGGCAGCGACGACGCGCGCGGCATTCTCGAACGCAGCGCGGGTGCAGATATCGCGCGGGCGCAAGTTCTTTTCCAGCAGGGTCATCACCTGCCTGCCTGCCGCAACCGCCACTTCCTCGCGGCTGCGGTTGGGCGCAGGGGCCATGTTGCTGTTCGGCAGGGACAGCCCGATCGCCTCGCCGACGCACGCCATCGTGTTGGCCGTGAACTGGCCGCCGCAAGCACCGTGACCGGGGCACGCGACCTTCTCCAGCGCGGTCAGGTCTTTCAGCGGGCAATTGCCTGCCGCGTGCTGGCCGACAGCCTCGAACACATCGACGACTGTCACATCGTGCCCGCGATATGTGCCGGGGAGGATCGATCCGCCATAAACGAAGATGCTCGGGACATTGAGGCGAAGCATCGACATCATCATGCCGGGCAGGCTCTTGTCGCAGCCGGCAAAGCCGACCAGCGCATCATAGCAGTGCCCGCGCACCGACAACTCCACCGAATCGGCAATCACTTCGCGGCTGACCAGCGAGCTCTTCATGCCCTGATGGCCCATCGCGATGCCGTCGGTCACGGTAATCGTGTTGAACCGGCGCGGCATTCCGCCGCCCTGCTCCACACCCGTGCGGCAGATATCGGCCTGCGCATCCAGCGTCGTGTTGCAGGGCGCGCTGTCATTGCCAGCGCTCGCCACGGCGACGAAAGGCCGCGCGATTTCCTCTTCGGACAGGCCCATCGCGTAATAATAGGAGCGGTGCGGTGCGCGCTCGGGTCCAACCGAAACGTGGCGGCTGGGGAGCTTGGACTTGTCGAATTTGCCTGTGGTATCGGCTGTCATCTGGGCTTTCCTCTTCTTGGCTCCGTCCTCGCGTGACTGGCGCGAGGGGTCAAGCACAGGAAAGCTTGGGTCAGAGCAATTTGGGCCCTACCCGCCCTTCAGCGCCAGTGCCGTGCGATTGGCGATATCCGCGATCAGCGCCGCCCAGCGTGCCTGTCCTGCCTCGTTCGCCAGCAGGTCCTGCCGGATCTCGATCGTCAGGTAATGGCGGCCATGTGCCTCTGCGTGGCGATCCATCGTCGCGTTGAGCTGCTTGCCCGAATACGGCTCGTTATCGCCGACGGTCAGCCCCTCCTCCTCAAACAGGCGGATGGCCTGCGCGCGGCGCGATCGTCCTGATTGTAGAGCAGAGCCACTTCCCATGGACGTTCCTCGTCGCTGGTCTCGAGCGTCGGGCGTGAAGCTGTGCAAGGCGACGATCAGTTCCGGCCGCGCAGCGTCCAGCCATTTGGCAAGCGCGGTGTGATACGGGCGGTGAAACCGCTCGAGCCGCTTTTCGACGTCGGCACCGATATTGCCCGGGATGGTGTGGCCATCACTGCTGAACGGGACAACCGCATCCTCGTCCTCGCGCCGGTGCAGATCGCATACGAGGCGGCTGACACGTGGCGATATGAGCGGGAATTGCGTGGCGCCGGGCCAGCCGGTCGGCAACACCCTCCACTCCGAGATCGACGGCGATATGGGTATCGAGCAACGCCGCAGGCACGCCGAGCGGCACGTCTTCGGGCACGAAATTGGAAGCATGGTCCGCGACACAGACAATACGTCCGGGGACCGGATCGCCAACCTGGCGATAGGGAAGATCGTCCATCATCTGAGATTTCCTGATAGTGTCCACCAGTCTGGCGCATGGGCTTGAATAGATGCCCGCGCAGCCTCGCGCATTTCGGCGGTCTCGTACAAGCGAAACAGGTCGCGCCCGAACCGGACATGCGGCGCACCAGCGGATCGGTATCGGACAGCGCAGTGAGGACATGGACCACAATCTCGACCGCGAGATTCTCGGTGACGATGCGTTCCAGGTCATTGCGGTTGCAATCGACGATTTCTCGCGCGGTTTTCCCCTCGAGCGGCCCGCCATCCCTGCCGTCCCACGCCGCATAGACATGCCGATGTCGATACCGCGACACGCGGATTGACCAGCAGCACCGGCATGCCCGCCAGGTCGTTTTCGAGCGGCTCCGAGCTCGGTGCCGGTGCCGCGCCCGATGCATGTCTCGCTCTCGACGCAGGCCGGCACGTCGGCCCCCAGCTTCGCAGCGCGCGCCTGCCAGTCGTCCGGCAGGCCGAGCATTTCGCGCACGATCCGGAAAACCGCACCCGCATCGGCCGAGCCGCCGCCGAGTCCCGCCGCGACCGGCAGGCTCTTTTCCAAAGCGATCTCGATGCCGGACGAACGCGGCAGACTTGATAGCGCCTGCATGGCAAGATTGTCTGAAAGGCAATCGCCATTGCATCGGCAAACTCGCCATGCTGGCGCAGCGTGTCGGCCTCGACCGCGGCGCGCGCTCAGCGTGTCGCCCTGATCGACGAAAGCGAACAGCGTCTCCAGCTCGTGATAGCCATCGTCGCGCCGCCGCCGCACGTGCAGCGCCAGGTTGATCTTGGCGTAAGCAGTTGCGACTGTCGGGCAAGCGACCAGGATCACATATTCGGATAATTCGGACCGCCGCCGCCTTCGGGCGTCGTCCAGTTGATGTTCTGGTTCGGGTCCTTGATATCGCAGGTCTTGCAGTGGACGCAGTTCTGCGAATTGATCTGGAACTTGGGCTCTTGCCCTTCCTCGATCAGCCATTCGTAGACACCGGCCGGGCAATAGCGCGTCGACGGTCCGGCATAGACGCCAAGCTCGCTTGTCCGCTGCAAGTCGCGGTCCTGCACCTTGAGATGGACCGGCTGGTCCTCTGCATGATTGGTATAGCTGAAAGCTGACCGACGTCAGGCGGTCGAAGCGTCATCTCGCCATCCGGCTTGGGATAGATGATCGGCCGATGGAGATCGGCCCGGTGCAGGTGCTCATAATCGGGCTTGTGCTTCATCGCAATCGGCAGGCCGATCTTCAGATAGCGCATCCACATGTCGGCACCGGCCACGATCGTGCCGATATCGCCGCCGAACTTGCTGACCGCAGGCTGGGCGTTCTGGACCAGCTTCAGCTCCTTGGCGATCCAGCTTTCGCGCACCGCCGTGTCGTAATCCATCAGCTCGGTATGCTCATGACCGGCTGCGACCGCCGCAGCGATGCTCTCGGCGGCCAGCATCCCGCTCTTCATCGCGGTATGGCTGCCCTTGATCCGGGGCACGTTCACGAAGCCTGCCGCACAGCCGATCAGCGCGCCGCCGGGGAAGGCGAGCTTGGGCACGCTCTGCCAGCCGCCCTCGTTGATCGCGCGCGCGCCATAGGCCACGCGCTTGCCGCCTTCGAGGAAGGCACGGATGTCGGGGTGGGTCTTCCAGCGCTGGAATTCCTGATACGGCGAGACATACGGGTTCGCGTAATCGAGCGCCGTCACGAAGCCCAGCGCGACCTGACCGTTGGCCTGATGGTAGAGGAAGCCGCCGCCCCAGCTGTCGCTTTCGGACAGCGGCCAGCCTTGCGTGTGAATGACCCGGCCCGGCTCGTGCTTGGCCGGATCGATATCCCACAATTCCTTGATGCCAAGGCCATAGACCTGCGGCTGGCAATCCGCCTCCAGATCGTATTTCGCCTTCATCTGCTTGGTCAGATTACCGCGCACGCCTTCTGCGAACAGCGTGTATTTCGCATGGATTTCCATGCCGGGCTGATAATCGCCCTTGTGCGATCCATCCTCCGCAATGCCCATGTCCTGCGTGATGACACCGGTGACCGCGCCATTATCGTCGAACATGACCTCGCTTGCCGGAAAGCCCGGGAAGACCATGACGCCCAGCCCTTCGGCCTGTTCGCCCAGCCAGCGGGTCAGGTTGCCGAGCGAACCTGTGTAATTGCCGTCGTTCGACATGAAGGGCGGCATCATCAGGTGCGGCATTTCGAACTTGCCGTTCTTGCGCAGCACCCAGTGCGATGTTGTCCGTCACCGGCGTTTCCGCCATCGGGCAATCCATGTCGCGCCATTCGGGCAGCAGCTCGTCCAGCGCCTTGGGATCGACGACCGCGCCCGACAGGATATGCGCGCCGATTTCGGAGCCCTTCTCCAGAACGACGACTTCGAGCTCTTCATTGATCTGCTTCAGCCGGATCGCCGCAGCGAGGCCTGCCACGCCGCCGCCGACAATCACGACATCGCATGGCATCGATTCCCGTTCGATAGTTTCGGCGCTCATCGCTCAAATCTTCCTTCATTGTGCTCGCCACATCGCCACCTGCCATGTGCCTGCTTTCTGGCAGAAACCCTTGATTGCCGGACTGCTTGAGGTCAAGACCTGCATACGGCCATGGTCACATCCTCCATCCCCTTCCGAAAGCCAAGATGCGCTCGCCCAGGCAGAGGCCGTCCTTGACTGGTGGCGGCTGGCCGGTGTCACCGTCGATACGGTCGACGAGGCACACGGCTGGCTCGACGCCGAAACCGCGAAACCGGCTTCGGACGTAGCGGAAAAGCCGGTGATCCGGAAAAAGACGCCGCCACCGAAAAAGCTTGTGGGCGGCGAACGGATACAGATCGAACAGACATCGGCGGTTCCCCAGCCGGAAGGTGGCCTGCCAGCTACTCTCGCCGATTTTCAATCGTGGTGGGGCAGCGAAAAGAAAAGTTCCGGCGGCGCGACCCTGACGCCGATCATGCCGCGGGGGAATGCCGGGGCAGAGCTATGCTTCCTCGTTCCGCAGCCCGAGAAGGAAGATCGCGATGCCCTGCTCCAGGGCCCTCGCGGAGTGCTGTTTGCCTCTATCATGCGGGCCATGGGACTGGACGAGACGCAGTGCTATCTCGCCTCCGTCCTGCCGGCCCATGTCATTCAGCCGGATTGGGACGCGTTACACGCCGCAGGCCATGGTCAGATCACGCGCCATCACCTCGCATTGGCAGCGCCGAAACGCATAATTGTCTTCGGCAGACGCATCCTGCCGCTCATCGCGCACGAATCGGCGCAAGACCCTGCCGATTTACGAGAATTTAACCATGAGGGGATCAGCGTGCCGTTAATGGCTGCACCCGAACTCGGATCGCTTCTCAGAAGCGCTGGGCAAAGGAAGCGGTTCTGGCAACAATGGCTCGAATGGACAGACAATCGATGACTGCTCGCCGCACAATTTTACGGTCTCTGACGCTCGGCCTTGCCGCCGCCTGTGTCACTGCAACCGCCGCTCCTGCTGCCGCCAACACCAGTGCAGAATATTTCCGCGCCAAAAGCGTGTCGAACAACCTGCCCCAATTGCTGAGCAATGCAGAGCGCGAATATTACCAGTCGGTCTTCCGCGCGATCGACCGTGAAAGCTGGAGCGAGGTCGAAAGCCTTCTGTCCCAGCGCGCGGACGGTCCGCTTCATGCTGTCGCAAAGGCAGAACTTTACCTTCACGCCAATAGCCCCCGCGTAGAACTCCCGGCGATCCAGGCGTGGCTCGCGGAAGGAACGCAGCTACCCCAGGCAGAGCGGATCGGCAATCTGGGCCTGAAGCGTGGCCTCATGTCGGCGCCCTACCTGCCGCGCGAGCAGGGATTTGTCTCCCAGCCCTATGCTTCCAAGCGCCTGCAGCCGCGCAGCGTGCAGGATGGCAGCATGCCGGGCAGCGTAAGCTCCGCGATCCTCGAAAAGATCAAGAACGACGATCCCGACGGCGCGCGCCAGATCCTCGACGGCATCGACGCCTCGCTTTCCAGCGCAGCCCGGGCCGAATGGCGCCAGCGCGTGGCCTGGAGCTACTATATCGAGAACAACGATCCGGCCGCCATGGCGATGGCGCAAACCGTTGCCGAAGGTACCGGCGCGTGGGTTGCCGAGGGCGACTGGGTCCATGGCCTTGCCGCTTGGCGTCTTGGTGATTGCTCCAGTGCGGCCAATGCTTTCCGCAGCGCCGCAGCCGGAGCAGTGAATGTCGAGCTGGCAGCCGCATCGCATTACTGGGCATCGCGTGCATTGGTGCGCTGCCGCCAACCTGAAGCTGCTGCAGAACATCTGCGCGGTGCGGCTCTCATGGACGAAACGCTGTACGGCATGCTGGCGCGCGAAGCGCTCGGCCATGCACTGCCAGAAGCCGGTTCCACTCCCGATCTGAATGCAGATGACTGGCAATCGCTGCGCAGTGTCGCGAACATCCGTACTGCCGTCTCGCTGGCAGAGATCGGCCGCGAAGATCTGGCCGACGAAGTCCTGCGCCATCAGGCGCGGATCGGCGACCCCGCACAATATCAGGCACTCTCGCGCCTTGCCCGCGAACTGGGCCTGCCCGCGACCCAGCTCTGGATGGCGCACAATGCCCCGTCGCGGTGCCCAGCGCGAACCTGCCTTGCGCTTTCCCACGCCGAAATGGCAGCCGGTCGATGGCTGGAAGGTCGATCCAGCGCTCGCTTATGCGCACACGCTGCAGGAATCGAATTTCCGCGCCGCGGTCGTCAGCCCGGCTGGCGCGCGTGGCCTCATGCAGATCATGCCCGCCGCAGCAAGAGACCATGCCGCCAAGATCGGCGTTGCCGGCAATGCCCGCGATCTTTCCGATCCCGAAATCAATCTCGCCTTCGGCCAGAGCCATCTTGGAAATGCTGCGCGACAGCGGCGCAACACAGGGCAAGCTGCCCAAGATCATGGCAGCCTACAATGCCGGCCTGTCGCCGATCAGCCGCTGGAACAGCGAAGTCCGCGACCAGGACGACCCGCTCCTTTACATGGAGTCCATCCCCTATTGGGAAACGCGCGGCTACGTCTCCATCGTGATGCGCAATTACTGGATGTATGAGCGTCAGGCAGGCACACGTTCGCCGACGCGTACTGCGCTGGCGCAGGGGCAATGGCCTGCCTTCCCGGCGACCGGCCCGTCTTTCGCGCGGCTTGAGAAAGACTAGCTATGGCAATCGATCCGGACCGCACCTTCAAACCCATCCGGATCGCCTTGCTGACCGTGTCCGACACCCGGACGCCCGACGACGACACCTCTGGCGACATTCTGGCCGAGCGCATCGAAACCGCAGGCCACACGCTCGCCACGCGCGAGATCAGCAAGGACAGTGCCGAGGAAATCGCGGCCCACCTGCATCGCTGGATCGATGACGAAGAAATCGACGCCATCGTCACAACCGGCGGCACCGGTCTGACCGGGCGCGATGTCACGCCCGAGGCACTGCAACAGGTAAAAACCAGAGACATCCCCGGCTTTGGCGAGCTGTTTCGCTGGCTCAGCCTCAAGACTATCGGCACCAGCACTATCCAGAGCCGCGCTTGCGCCGTTGTGGCGCGGGGCACCTACATATTTGCCCTGCCCGGTTCGAACGGCGCGGTGAAGGACGGCTGGGACGGTATTCTGGCCGAACAACTCGATAGCCGGAACAGGCCCTGCAACTTCGTCGAACTGATGCCCCGCCTGCGCGAGAACTAGAGCCTTTTACTCCGACTATGTTCCGTATATGTTCCTCGGCATGGAACAGCGCAAGGAGCCACCAACTAGCGGACGCGGAGCCCAGTCTTCTGCGGTTCCGACGCGGTTCGGCCTTGCGACTCGCGAAGCCGACGGTGACTGGCGCGATCACATGGAGACGCTGGACGGCAAGCCCCCGAAAATCCGCACGCATGTGACCGAGGAGCGGCCCAAGTCGATCCTGTCGTTCAACCAGTCGCCCGACATTTTCTTCGACCGATCGATCAATGCCTATCGTGGCTGCGAGCATGGCTGTGTTTACTGTTTTGCGCGTCCGACCCACGCCTATCACGATCTGTCGCCGGGTCTGGATTTCGAGACGCAGCTATTTGCCAAGCCCGATGCGGCGAGGCTGCTGCGCGAGACGCTCAGCCGCCCGAAATATACACCGCGCCCGATTGCGATGGGGACGAATACCGATCCCTATCAACCGATAGAGGATCGCTACAAAATCACGCGGCAAGTGCTGGAGGTGTGCCTCGACGCGCGCCACCCCGTCACCATCACCACCAAGTCCGACCGGGTGCTGGCCGATCTCGACCTGCTGGAGCAGATGGCGCAGCGACGTCTGGTGGCGGTGGCGATTTCTGTGACCAGCCTCGACCCGAAGCTGTCCGGCAAACTGGAACCGCGCGCAGCTTCGCCTGCCAAACGACTGGCGGCCTTGGCGAAACTTGCGGAAGTGGGCGTACCGACCCACTGCTCGGTCGCGCCGGTCATTCCCGCCATCACCGATGAATTCATGGAGGAAATCGTCCAGCGCGCCGGAGCGCTCGGCGTGGCCAGCGTCGGCTGGATACCGCTGCGCCTGCCGCACGAAGTCGCCCCGCTGTTCCGCGAATGGCTCAGCGTCCACTACCCCGAACGCGGCGACAAGGTCATGAGCATCGTCCGCTCCATCCGAGGCGGCAAGGACAACGATCCCGAGCTTCTTCAGCCGGCTGAAGCCTAGCGGCGTCTGGGCCGATTTGTTTCGAGCGCGCTTCAGGTTGGCGTGCAAACGGGCCGGGATCGGAAAAGCGAAGTTCGAGCTGGATTGCACCCAGTTCAGGAAGCCGGAAGTCGGCGGGCAGATGCGGTTGTTGTGAACAACAATCGATCACTACCGAAGTTGAAGGTATCCCATAGTTCCAGTCCAACTTCCAGACCTTCCGTGAGGTCCATCCGCACCCCTTAGCAACGAAGAAGCGCTAATCGCTTTCCATAGCTTCCCATCAGCTTAATATAAGCGTCCCAGTGAGATAGCCCAAACTGTGGTAAATCTTGAGTTTCGGAAGCCGTAGTCGCACACGGATACCGCGCCCAACTGTCTACTCCATCTCGGAAAAACGAAAGCGCCAAGTGTATCGCCCTCTGTATGTGATAGAATAAGAATTTCCGAAGCTCGCAGGCTAGATGCATGCAGATTACCGCAGCTGCCTGCCACCTTACCAGCACCGCGCCTTCTGCCTGTGAGACTCAGAATGGCTCCGAGCTGAAGATCGAGATTGCGCTGGCGATACCGAAACCCACTGCGATCTCTAGACAAAAATTCCTTAATTGCATTTTCGAGCGCAAAGCAACATAGCAAAATGATTGATCGATCCGTGACATCCCAATCGGTCTTCACTCCTCCATTATCGATGCGAGAAATGAATCCTTCTCCAGATTTTCTTCGTAGCGAAACAGCTTGTTCGTGCAAATTATCAGCCGTCAAAAGCCACATGTGTGGGTTAGCAAAATCGACAAATTCTTCATTGGTCATACCTTAGCCGAACCCCTCACCGCCCTCTCCCGGTTCAAACCGAATAAGTCGGCTGTCCTCGAGCGCGGCGGTCCGGTTGACCACTGCCTTCTGGTAGTCCGGATCCTTGATCATCTCGAAGAACGCGCCAGCATTCGGGTACTGCGGCCACGAAGCCGTCGTGCCAGTGCATCGCTTCCGGTCCGGTCACCACCGTCTGGAACGTCCCGCGCCACACGATGCTGCCACCCACGCGGCGGAAGATCGGCCCGCTGGTCTTGCCATATTCCTCGTAGGCGCGGCGGCCGGTCCAGCCATTGCCGTGGTGCTCGTGTCCTTCCGGATATTCCGCATGCGTCACGATACGCAGCAGGTTGAGCATATGGATCGGCTCGTCGCGCGGCAGGTCCTTGAACGCCTGAAAGTTCGCCGGCGACGGGTCGATGTAGGTCTCGTTCACGCTTAGCCCTCCAGCTTGTAGTCGGCGAAGCGGTCGCGCAGATCCTTCTTGCTGATCTTGCCCGTCGCGGTGTGCGGGATGTCGTCCACGAACTCGACCGCATCGGGCATCCACCATTTGGCGATCTTGCCCTCGAGATAGCCCGTCACGTCCTCGGCCGTCAGGATCTTGCCCTCATTCGGCACGACGAACAGCACCGGCCGCTCGTCCCACTTGGGATGGTACATGCCGATGGCTGCCGCCTCGGCCACGTCCGGGTGTCCGACAGCTGCGTTTTCCAGTTCGACAGAGCTGATCCATTCACCGCCGGATTTGATGACATCCTTCGTCCGGTCGGTCAGTTGCAGCGTGCCGTCGGGATGCAGGATGCCGACATCGCCGGTGTCGAACCAGCCATCCTTGTCGGCAGCGTCTTCCTCGGCCTTGAAGTAGCGTTTGATGATCCAGGGCCCGCGGATTTGCAGCGCGCCGCTGGTCTTGCCGTCGCGGGGCAGGACTTTTTCCGGGTCGTCGAGGTCGAGCGTCCGCAGCTCCACGCCGAAGATCGGCCGTCCCTGCATCGCAGTCTTGTCGACCTTTTCCTCGAAGCTGAGCTGATCCCAGTCCCAGGTCGGGCCACCGACCGTGCCGATCGGCGATGTTTCGGTCATGCCCCATGCGTGCTGGACGCGCGTGCCGTTCTTCATCAGCCGCTCGATCATGAAGCGCGGGCAGGCGGACCCGCCGATCGTTGCAGCCTTCAGCGGCGGCAGGTCGAGGCCTTCCTTGTCGCAATACTGGAAATGCGCGAGCCAGACGGTCGGGACGCCCGCACTGTCGGTCACGCCCTCGTCCAGCATCAGCTTATGCAGCACCGCCGGATCGTTGACGGCGGAAAAGACGAACTTGATGCCCGCCATCGCGCCGGCATAGGGCAGGCCCCAGCTGGCAGCGTGGAACATCGGGACGACGGGCAGCATCACGCTGGCCGCGCTGAAATTGAACGATGCAGGCTGCAATCCGGCCAGCGCATGCAGCACGGTCGAACGGTGTTCGTACTGCACGCCTTTGGGATTGCCGGTCGTCCCGCTGGTGTAGCAGATCATGCACGGGTCGGTTTCTTCGCCCTCCACCCAACTGTAATTGCCATCCTGTTCGCCGATCCAGTCTTCGAACGCCGGTCGACTGCTCGCCGCTGTCGAAGCAGATGTAATGCTCCACCGTCGTCCATTTATCGCGCATCTTGTCGACGATGGGCTGGAACATCGCATCGTACAGCATCACCTTATCTTCGGCGTGATTGACGATATATTCGAGCTGATCCTCGAACAGGCGCGGGTTTACCGTGTGCAGGACCCCGCCCATTCCGGCGACGCCGTACCAGCTGACCAGTGCCGCGAATGGTTCATCGCAAGGCTGGCGACCCGCTCACCCTTTTTCACGCCCATCGCCTCGAGCGCCTGCGCCATCTTGAGGGCGTCGGTACGGATGCCGGCCCAATCGGTCCGCGTCATGCTACCATCGGCCCAGTGGGTCACGATCTCGCGCGTTCCGCTTTCCCGTGCTGCATGGTCGACCACATGCGTAACCCGCATGGTCCAGTCCTGCATCGCTCCCAACATCGGCGGCTCTCCTCTTTGGTTTCTCTTTGAAACACGAGTGCGCAATCGAGCGTCGAGCCGCAAGAGAAAACCGCTGAAATTGCCCCTTAGGGGCCGAACATTACGCCGCTCGGTGCAGGCGCGGTCCGGATTTGGGCACGAGTTTGATCGCAGAAAGCCCGTCTACCTCGCCCAGCCTGTCGGCCAGCTCTCCGCCGAGCTTGAAATCATTGCCGAGCGAGAGAAGCGGGCGAGCATCCCCGGCCTCCAGCCTGACCTGCACTTCGCCGTGGCCGGGCTGCCCAATCGTCAGGCAGGCGGCAAGTTCGGCCAGAGCCGCTTCTGTGGCGACTTCCAGCGTCAGCAGCATGCGCTGTGTGTTGACGACCCCATCGAGCGGCCGCGCGCCGCGCACCGTGATGCGGGGCGGTTCGTCGGGAGACGGGCTGTCGAGCTCGACCGTCAGCAGGATGCAGGTGCCGTCCTTCGCCCATGTGCGAAAACTCTCGACCAGCGATTCCTCGAAGCAGGCGGCGCTGAACTGGCCGGTGGTGTCGGAGAAATCGGCGCGGATGAAGTCGGCCCCGCGCCGGGTCTTGCCGACATTCACCGCCTCGACCATCGCGGCCATGACAGCCTTGGCGCGGCCGCCTTCGGGCGCCCCGCCCTCCATCAGCGAGACATAGGTCCGCGCGCCATTCGCACTGGCAACTTCGCGATAGGCGCTGACCGGATGCTCAGCGAAATAGAAGCCGAAATTTTCGCGCTCCTTCGCCATCTGCTCCGCCCGCGACCAGCTTTGCGCGTCTTTCAGGCGCAGCGTATCGGTTTGCGCCATGTCGCCGCCGAACAAGGCTTCCTGCCCGCTGTCCCGTTCGCGCATGGCGGCATCGGCGGTTGCAAGAAGAAGGTCGGCATTTGCTGCCAACTTGCCGCGATTGGGCTCCAGACCGTCGAGCGCCCCGGCCGCGATCAGGCCTTCCAGCTGGCGGGAATTCATCGATCCTTGCGGCAAGCGGTCGAACAGATCGGCGAGGCTTTCGAAGTCGCCGTTCGCCTCACGTTCGGCGACAATGGCCTTCATCGCCTTTTCGCCGACATTGCGGATGCCCGCCAGCGCGTAGCGCACGGCATACCCCTCGTCGGTACGCTCCACGGTGAACTCGGCTTCGGAGCGGTTGATGTCGGGCGCCGCCACGATGACTCCGCCGCCGCCATCGTCCTTGGCCTTGCCCGGATAGCGCCGCGCATCGTCGACAAACACCGCCAGCTTTTCCGACTGGTGCATGTCGAAGCACATCGACGCGGCGTAGAATTCTTCCGGATAATGCGCCTTCAGCCACGCGGTTTGATAGGCAAGCAGCGCATAGGCGGCGGCGTGCGATTTGTTGAAGCCGTAGCCTGCGAACTTGTCGATCAAGTCGAACAATTCGTTGGCCTTGGCGCTGTCGATACCGGAGGTTTCGAGGCAGCCATCGACGAAGCGCTGCCGCTGCGCGTCCATTTCGGCCTGCACCTTCTTGCCCATCGCGCGGCGCAGCAGGTCGGCATCGCCGAGCGAATATCCGGCGAGGATCTGCGCGGCCTGCATCACCTGTTCCTGATAGACGAAGATGCCGTAGGTTTCCTCGAGAATACCCTCCAGCTTGGGGTGCGGATACTCGATCTCCACCTCGCCCGTCTTGCGTTTCCCGAACAGCGGAATGTTGTCCATCGGGCCCGGGCGGTAGAGCGAGACGAGCGCGATGATGTCTTCGAACTTGGTCGGTTTCACCGCTGTCAGCGTGCGCCGCATGCCTTCCGATTCCAGCTGGAAGACGCCGACGGTGTTGCCCTGCTTGAGCAGCTCGAAAACCGCCGGATCGTCCCATTTCAGCGCGTCGAGATCGACATTGATGCCGCGCTTGGCCAGGAGGTCGACGGCTTTCTGCAGCACGGAAAGCGTCTTCAGGCCGAGGAAGTCGAACTTCACCAGCCCGCTCGATTCGACATGTTTCATGTCGAACTGCGTGACCGGCATGTCCGAACGCGGATCGCGGTAAAGCGGGACCAGCTGTTCCAGCGGCCGGTCGCCGATGACCACGCCGGCGGCATGGGTCGAACTGTTGCGCGGCAAGCCTTCCAGCTGCATCGCAAGATCGATCAGCGCTTCACGTGTCGTTGTCGTTGTGGTATTCGGCGCGGAACTCGGAACTGCCCGTTGATCGCGCGTTCCAGCGTCCACGGGTCGGTCGGATGGTTGGGCACCATCTTGCACAGCCGGTCGATGCGCCCGTAGCCGAAATCGAGGATGCGCCCGCACATCGCGCAGCACGGCGCGCGCTTTCATCTTGCCGAAGGTGATGATCTGCGCGACGTGGTCGCTGCCGTATTTCGCCTGCACGTAACGGATGACTTCGCCGCGCCGCGTTTCGCAGAAATCGATGTCGAAATCGGGCATCGACACACGTTCCGGATTGAGGAACCGCTCGAACAGCAGGCCCAGCCTGATCGGATCGAGATCGGTGATGGTCAGCGCCCAGGCGACGATGCTGCCCGCGCCCGATCCACGCCCAGGCCCGACCGGAATGCCGTTATCCTTTGCCCACTGGATGAAGTCGGCAACGATCAGGAAGTAACCGGGAAACCCCATCTTGTTGATGATGTCGATTTCGTAATCGAGCCGGTCGTCGTAAACCTTGCGTTCTTCCGCCGACATCTCGCCATAGGGTGCGAGGCGCGCATCCAGCCCCTTGCGCGCATCTTCCGCCAGCATCCGCGCTTCGCCTTCCAGATCGCCTGCAAGGCTCGGCAGAATCGGATCGCGGCTCGGCGGAGCGAAGGCGCAGCGCCGGGCGATGGTGAGCGAATTGTTGAGCGCTTCGGGTAGATCCCCGAACGGTCTCGTGCATCATCGGCGCGGATTTGACGAATGCCTGCCGGTCGGTCCGGGGACGGTCCTCCTCGAACATCTTGTGGCTGCTGGCGATGCACAGCATCGCGTCATGCGCCTGATGGAAATCGGGGTTGGCAAAATTTGCAGGGTTGCTCGCCACGAGCGGCAGATCGCGCGCGTAGGCAAGCTCGATCAGCGCATCTTCGGCCGCTGTTTCCACCGCGTTATTGCGCCGCGCCAGCTCGATATAAAGCCTGTCTGGAAACAGCGTCTGCAACCTGTCTGCATACGCTTTGGCATGGTCGGTCTGGCCAGCTGCAAAGAGCCGCGTCAGACCGCCTTCGCTCGCCCCGGTCAGGGCAATCAGGCCGTCCGTGTGACCATCAAGATCGGCGAGAGAGACATGCGGATCCAGCTCGAGCGGACGTTCCAGATGCGCGCGGCTGACGAGATGGCAAAGATTGTCCCAGCCGGTTTCGTCCTGCGCGAACAGCGGGAGATGGTCGATCGCCTGCTCGCCGCCGAAATCCTCGCCCCGCGCGACGCCCAGAAGCGTGCCGATAATCGGCTGGATGCCGACCTCGAAACAGGCCTTCGCGAAAGCAACGCTGCCATACAGCCCGTTGCGGTCGCAGATGGCAATCGCGGGAAAGCCGCGTTCCTTCGCGAGCTGGGCGATCTTCTTGGGATCGATCGCGCCTTCGAGCATCGAATAGCTGGAGAGAACACGCAGGGGAACGAAGGGGGCATAGGCCATGTACCCAAGGTAGGCGCTCAGGCGGTCCGGGCAAGTTGTGCCGGCCGCCTGTCACCAGACCTGTCTACAGGTTCAGGGGCTATGCGCGCTTTCCGTCCCGTCTGACCCTGCATCCTTTGCTTTGGCAGCGGCGATCTTCTTGCGCGTATCGCGGACACTGGACCACGCACCGTACACAATCAGAGCCGCCAGGAAGATCCAGACCCAGATCGGGATATTGCGGCCTGCAATGGCGAGATAGAGGTAGGCCGACACGAAGAAGAACCCCGCGCGTCATCGTCGGCAGCACCGTCGATCGCCCCGCCCTTGCGCGGCGGACCAGCCAGCCGATGCTGGCCAGGAAAAACGGTATCGCGCCCACGTAGATCGCGCCGAAAATATAAGGGTTCACCCCGTATTCCGCGCCGAGCGACAGGAACCACTGGTTGATCGTTTCTAGCATGATGCCCGGCCTTTCGCCCTGACTGTGCTTTTGGTTACAGGGCGCAAGGTTACAGCAATTTCTCGATATGCTTCGCGAGGGATTTCGGCGCGTCCTGCGGCGCGAAACGGCGCACGACATTGCCCTCGCGGTCGATCAGGAACTTCGTGAAGTTCCACTTCACAGCCGTGGAACCCATCAGGCCCTTCGCCTCGCCCTTCATCCAGTCGAACAACGGCGATGCATCGGGACCGTTTACGTCGACCTTCGCCATCAGGGGAAAGCTGGTGTCGTAATTGAGCTTGCAGAAATTGGCGATTTCCTCGGCATCGCCCGGCTCCTGAGCGCCGAACTGGTTGCAGGGGAAACGCGATGACTTCGAAGCCTTGCTCGCCGTATTTCTCCTGCAATTCCTCCAGCCCGTCATATTGCGGCGTGAAACCGCATTTGCTGGCGGTGTTGACCACCAGCAGGACCTTGCCCCTCTTCTCGGACAGGTCGAGGGTCTCGCCCGAATTTGTCTTTACGGTGAAATCGGCAATCGTGGTCATTCAATGTCCAATGCGCTTGTCCCGACCTTGCGGCGGTAAATGAAAACGAAGCTGTCGCCCCAGCTCTACCTGCTCAGTCGCCGGAAGTCGGGCCGACCGGTCGGGCGATCTAATCGTTTCGTGGAAAATGGGGGTGCTCGGAAAGCTGGGTCGCTTCGTCTGCGGAATATTCGCGGTCGCCTGCCTTTTCGATCACATAGCTGCTGCGTTCATCAGCCGGCAGAAGCATGAGATGACGGATCATGTCGGCAAAGGTACCTTTGCGCAGTGCCTTTGCCCCGTCGAGCACGCCGTCGCCATCATCCTTGCGGTGGAGGGCGGCGCGGTCTTCCCAATCGACCCTGGCAGAGCCAGTGGGTGTTCCTTCGAAAGTGCTCGGGTGGTCGCTCATTCGTTAATCTCCTTTGCCGTCCCAACGCACGGGACGCCCACGGTTTCCGGCAAAGGGCGCAGACTTACTCGAGATACCCTTCATGCAGTCGGACGATGCGGTCCATCTTTGCCGCCAGCCGCTCGTTATGCGTTGCAATCAGCGCGGCACTGCCCTCTCCGCGTACGAGGCCGAGGAACTGGTCCAGCACCTTGTCCGACGTATGCTCGTCGAGATTTCCGGTCGGCTCGTCCGCAAGGACCAGAGCGGGCCGGTTGGCCAGCCCTCTTGCCACCGCGACACGCTGCTGTTCGCCGCCCGACAGCTGGCTGGGCCGGTGTTCGAGACGCGCGCCAAGACCAAGCGCCGTCAGCAGTTCTTCCGCCCGCGCTTCTGCATCCGGTTTGTCGATCCCTGCCACCAGCTGCGGCAGGACCACATTCTCGAGCGCATTGAAGTCCGGCAGGAGGTGATGGAACTGGTAGACGAAGCCCAGATGGTTGCGCCGCAATTCGGTCCGCGCGGCACTGTCGGATTTCTCCGCCGCCTGTCCGGCAATGACGATTTCTCCGCCGAAGCCACCTTCGAGCAGGCCGACAGCCTGCAGCAAGGTCGACTTGCCCGAGCCCGACGGGCCAAGAAGCGCAACGATCTCGCCCGGGCGGATCGCCATATCGACACCGCGCAGGACGTCGATTCTTACCCCGCCCTGCTCGAAACTGCGCGTGAGGCCGCGCAGCTCGGCAACCGGTCCGGTGGCTTGAAACGGCCTATTCATATCGAAGCACCTGCACAGGATCGGTAGAGGACGCCTTCAGCGCGGGGTACAATGTCGCAAGGAAGCTCAGCACGAGCGCGAGCGACACGATCCCGACAATCTCCCACGGGTCCGTCTTGGCCGGCAGCGTCGTCAGGAAACGGATCGAGGGGTCCCACAGGTTCTGCCCTGTCACCACCTCGATCACCTTCACGATCGGCTGGCGGAAATACAGGACGAGGAAACCCAGGATCAGGCCTGCTATCGTTCCGATGGCTCCGATCGTAAAGCCGGTGGTGACGAAGATCTTCAGCAGGCTTTTGCGCGTCGCTCCCATTGTCCGCATGATCGCGATGTCCCGCGTTTTCGCCCGTACCAGCATCACAAGGCTGGAGAGAATATTGAAAGCGGCCACCAGCACCATGAAGCTGAGGGCAAAGAACATCGCAACTCGCTCTACCTGCAGCGCCTCGAAAATGGTGGAGTTGATCGTTTTCCAGTCGGACACGATGGCGCGCCCCCTCAGGCTTTCCTCGACCGGTGCCATGATCTCGCCGACGCGGTCTGCATCTTCGGTGGTTACTTCGATCATGCCGATCGTCTCGCCGGTCAGAAGCAAGGTTTGCGCGTCGGGTATCGGCATGACGATGAAGGATTGATCGTAATCGTACAGGCCGACTTCGAAGATCGCGCCCACCTCGTACCCGACCTGCCGCGGAACTGTGCCGAACGGCGTGGAACGGCCCTGCGGGTTAATGATGGTGACCGTGTCGCCAACCCGCGCTCCGATGTTTTCGGCCATGCGCGCGCCGATTGCGACGGTGCTCGCATCCGGCTGGACGCGGGCCATGTCGCCCATGACGGCCTTTTCGCCAAGAGCCGCGATGTCCTCCTGCGTGTTCCCGCGAACCAATGCCGCTTCCACGCGCCCTTCATAGGTGACGAGCAGCGGCTGCTCGATCAGCGGAGAGGCACTGGTAACCCCCGGAGTGGCGCGGATTTCTTCCAGCACCTCCTCCCAGTTATCGAGTCGCCCGCCATAGGCCTGCACGATGGCGTGACCGTTCAGCCCGACAATCTTGTCGAGCAGTTCGGCACGGAAGCCGTTCATGACGCTCATCACGATCACCAGCATGGCGACAGAGAGCATGACAACGCCGACACTGATACCGGCGACGAGCGCGATAAACGCCTCGCCCTTGCCGGGAAGTAGATAGCGCCGTGCGATCGTTCGTTCGAATTGGCTGAGAAACAATGGGGATAGCCGCAAATGATGTCTGGTGTGATGCGGCCTTAGGAAGCTCGACCTGTCTAGGCAATGAAAACGCCTTCACCCGTCCACCGGACTTATCTGTCCGCGGTGCTCGCAAGCCTTGTAATAGTCCTGCAACATCGCCATTGCGAGGCTCATCGAGCGGGGCAGCGGGCGCGACGATCTTATGGCAATCTCTCATCCCATTTATGACAACCAGCATCCTTTCGATATCGAGGGGGACAAGCTGCGCGAAGAATGCGGCGTATTCGGCGCAATCAACGCGACGGATGCATCGGCGGCGACTGCCCTGGGACTCCACGCCCTGCAGCATCGCGGACAGGAAGCGGTTGGCATCGTAAGCTTTGACGGCGAAGTCTTCACGGCGCGCCGCGGGCTGGGCCATGTCGCGGAAAACTTCTCCACACCGGAAGCGATCGCGGAACTGCCCGGATCGATGGCTGCGGGCCATGTCCGGTATTCGACGACAGGCGCCGGCGGCCTTCGCAATGTGCAGCCGCTTTATGCAGATCTCGCAAGCGGCGGCTTCGCGGTGGCACATAACGGCAATATCTCGAACGCGGGCACGCTGCGGGCAGAACTCGTCCAGAAGGGCGCGATTTTTCAGTCGACGTCCGACACCGAAGTCATCATCCACCTGGTCGCGACGAGCCGGTATCCCACCTTGCGAGACCGCCTTGTCGATGCTCTGCGCCTTGTCGAAGGGGCCTATGCCCTGATCGTGATGACGCCGCAGGGCATGATCGCCTGCCGCGATCCGCTCGGTATCCGGCCGCTGCAGATGGGCCGGATGGGGGATGCGATCGTCTTCGCATCCGAAACCGTCGCATTCGACGTCGTGGGTGCGGAATTCGTACGGCAAGTCGAACCGGGCGAAATGATCGAGGTCGACTTCGACGGCAATGTCACGAGCTTCCGCCCCTTCGGTGAGAGCCGCCCTCGCCCCTGTATCTTCGAACACGTCTATTTCAGCCGCCCCGATTCGATCTTCGACGGTCGCAGCGTTTACGAAGCGCGCAAGGCCATCGGCGCGCAGCTTGCCATCGAAAGCCCGTGCGAGGCCGATCTGGTCGTTCCTGTCCCCGATAGCGGTGTCCCTGCCGCCATCGGCTATGCGCAATCATCCGGCCTGCCGTTCGAACTGGGCATCATCCGCAGCCACTATGTCGGCCGGACCTTCATCCAGCCTTCCGATACGGCGCGTCATTCCGGCGTGAAGCGCAAGCACAACGCCAATCGCGGACTCGTCGAGGGAAAGCGCATCGTCCTGATCGACGATTCCATCGTCCGCGGCACGACCAGCCTCAAGATTGTCGAGATGATGCGCGAAGCCGGCGCGGCGGAAGTGCATTTCCGTGTCGCCAGCCCGCCCACCGCCCACAGCTGCTACTATGGCGTCGACACGCCCGAACGCTCGAAATTGCTGGCGGCGCGGATGGATGTAGAGCCGATGCGCGACTTCATTCAGGCCGATAGCCTCGCCTTCATCTCCATCGACGGTCTGTATCAGGCCGTTGGGCAAGAGCCGCGCAATAGCGGATGCCCGCAATTCTGCGATGCCTGTTTCACGGGCGATTACCC
>CAWBKC010000002.1:0-736893 GCA_963789305.1 uncultured Alphaproteobacteria bacterium | reverse complement strand
GAGTAGCTCGCGCCACCGGGCCCCCGTTGCAGGATGATCGCGCGTGCCGACAGCGTCGCGCCGTTTTCCAGCTCCAGACGGTGCAATCCGCCCTTCTGTTCGGCCGGCACTAGCCGCTTCGCTGCGGCGAGGTTCATCAGGTCGACAGTGTTGTCGTCCACCTGCTTTTTCAGTTCAACCGCCAGCTTCAGGTCCCTCGGTGTAGGAGGTGCCGGGCAGGTTCTCGATGCCGAGCGTGTCTTGCAGCTGGCCGCCGAAACGTTCAGCGGCGATGCCGGTGCGGAAGCCCTTGCGGGCGGTGTAGATGCCACGGCAACACCGGCGGGGCCACCGCCGACAATGAGCACTTCGAACGGCTCTTTTGCGGACAGTTTCTCGGCCGCCTTCGCGTCTGCCCCGCTGTCCAGCTTGGTGAGAATTTCGGCGAGATCCATCTTTCCGTTGAAGAAGCTTTCGCCGTTGAGGAACGTGGCCGGCACCGCGAGGATGTCGCGTGCCTCGACCTCGTCCTTGAACGTGCCGCCTTCGATCAGCGTGGCGGAAACATTTGGGTTTTCTAGCGCCATCAGCGTGAGCGCCTGCACGACGTCGGGGCAGTTATGGCAGCTGAGCGAGAAGAACATCTCGAATTCGTAATCGCCCTCCAGCGCGCGGGCCTGTTCGATCAGGTCGGCGTCGATCTTCGGGGGATGGCCGCCGGCCCAAAGCAAAGCGAGGACGAGCGAGGTAAATTCATGGCCCATCGGGAGTCCGGCAAAACGGACCTGCCGCGCCTCGTCATCGCCGCGGCGGATGGCGAAGCTCGGCACGCGTGCATCGTTTCCGTCGAAGCGGGCTTCGACCAGATCATGCAATGCGGCAATCTCTTCCAGCAATTCGCGCGTCTGGCGCGATTTCTCATCATCGCCGAGCGTGGCGACAAGCGTCAACGGCGCGCGCAGATTGGCGAGATAGGTCTTGAGCTGCTGGGTCATCGACTGGTCGAGCATGGGGCGTCCCGTGGAAAGTAAGTAGGTTAGAGTGGGGCGGCCCGCTTGTTCGCGCGCCGCCCCGTTTATGGCCGAAATTACGGCTTAGATCTTGCCGACGAGGTCGAGCGAAGGTGCGAGCGTGTCGCTGCCTTCTTCCCACGCTGCCGGACAGACCTGGCCGGGGTTGGCGCGGACATACTGGGCAGCCTTGATCTTGCGCGACAGTTCGTTGGCATTGCGGCCGACGCCTTCGCAGGTCTGTTCCATGATCTGGATCACACCGTCGGGATCGACGACGAACGTTGCACGATCGGCCAGGCCGACACCTTCGCGCAGAACATCGAAGTTGCGGGCGAGGACGTGGTTCTGGTCACCCAGGAACGGGAAGGGCAGCTTGCCGATCTTTTCCGAAGTGTCGTGCCATGCCTTGTGGCTGAAATGCGTGTCTGTGCTGACGGCGTAGACTTCGACGTCCATCTGCTGGAGCATATTGTACTGCTCGCCGAGATTTTCCAGTTCGGTCGGGCACACGAAGGTGAAGTCTGCCGGATAGAAGAAAAATACGGCCCACTTGCCCTTAACGTCTTCGTCGGTGACGTCGAAGAAATCCTTGCCCTTCTGGAAGGCGGTGGCGGTGAACGGCTTGATGGACGAGCCAATGATACCCATGATGCAAATCCTTGGTTTTCGGGTTGAACAGATGAAACTGATACGCGCCATGTAGGGCGTGTTGCACCGCACAAAAGGCGATTTGTCCGATTGCCCAAATCGGAAAACTCAATGAACGATTTCGGGAACTTGTTGCACTTGCGAACGAGTGGCGAAAGGGGCCTGTTCGACTTAGCCGGATAGCATTTTCTGCAGGCGCGGGCGCACTTTCAGGAATGCGAGATAAAGCCGCTCCAACGCACGCAGGACAAACGCGTTACGCGCCATCATTCCCAGCGGTCGAAGCAGGGGTATCGCGCGCCACATCGCCGCGAAAGCCGCTGCGCCGGAGAGCATTGTGCCGTCTTCCGATGCGTGGAACCGTGCCAGCAATTCGGCGCGGTCGATCGGGCAGCTCACTCTGTGCCTTCAGACACGTCGATAAAGTCGATCGCATCGTGCTTGTCGAGCCGCCGCATTACCGCAATCTCGCGAATGCAGAGCGGGCAGGCTCCGTCGTACCAGACTGTTACCTCTGGCCGCATTGCGCCCGGTCGAGCAGGTAATGGTCGGCCAGGACCAGGGCCATCATCGCCTCCACCACCGGCACGCCGCGAATGCCGACGCACGGATCGTGGCGACCCTTGGTGCGGATTTCGGTCGCGTTCCCGTCGCTGTCGATCGTGTTCACGGGCGTCAGGATGGAACTGGTCGGCTTGAACGCCACGCGGCTGCGGACCGGCTGGCCGGTCGAAATGCCGCCCGCAATCCCGCCCGCATGGTTGGCGGCGAACTCGGGATTGCCGTCCTTACCGGGAGTCATCGGATCGGCATTCTGTTCGCCGGAAAGCGCGGCTGCGGCGAACCCGTCGCCGATTTCCACGCCCTTAGTCGCGTTGATGCTCATCATCGCGGCGGCAAGATCCGCGTCCAGCTTGGCATAGACGGGCGCGCCCCATCCGGCTGGCACGCCGGTCGCTTCGCAAGTAACGTTCGCGCCGAGCGAAGAGCCTGCCTTGCGCGCTTTCGTCGATCAGGTTTTCCCACTCCTGTGCGGCGACAGGGTCGGGGCAGAAGAACGGGTTGTTGCCGATCTCGCCGGCGTCATAGCGGGCGTAATCGACCGCGCTTGCGCCGATCTTCTCGGTCCAGCCGGTGATGGTCACATCCGGGATGATCAGCCGCGCCACCGCGCCGACCGCCACGCGCATCGCGGTTTCGCGTGCACTCGACCGGCCGCCGCCACGATAATCGCGAAAGCCGTATTTCGCGTCATAGGTGTAGTCCGCGTGACCCGGGCGGTAAGCCTTTGCGACTTCGGAATAATCCTTGCTGCGCTGGTCGACATTCTCGACCATCAGGCTGATCGGCGTACCGGTTGTCTTGCCATCGAACACGCCGGACAGGATCCGGACCTGATCGGGCTCGCGCCGCTGGGTGGTGAAGCGGTTCTGCCCGGGGCGACGCTTGTCCATCCACGGCTGGATGTCTCTCCTCCGACAGGACAATCCCCGGCGGGCATCCGTCCAGCACCGCGCCGATGGCAGGGCCGTGGCTTTCGCCCCAGGTGGTGAACCGCAAGACGCGGCCGAATGTGTTCCAGCTCATGCCAGCTCCCTTATTCGCGCGCCTCATGCCCGCAATTGTGGGAGCCTGTCCATTCCCGCTGGACCAAACTTCTCTTGTGCCCCAAGAACAAACCATGATTGCTAAGCTTAAAGGCCTGCTCGACGAAACCGGAACCGACTGGGCGGTGATCGACGTCGCGGGTGTCGGACTATCTGGTCCATTGCTCGGCGCGCACGCTGAGCGCGCTGGGCGAGACCGGCGAGGCATGCACCGTCTACACCGATTTGCAGGTGAGCGAGAACGACATGCGGCTGCTCGGCTTTGCGGAAGCCAGCGAGCGTGACTGGTTCCGCCTGCTGACCAGCGTGCAGGGCGTGGGCAGCAAGGTCGCGCTCGCGATCCTGAGCGCGCTGTCGACCGCCGAAGTGCAGGCCGCGTGCGCAGGCGGCGATGCGGCGATGGTGGCGCGGGCGAACGGCGTCGGCCCGAAACTGGCAGGCCGCATCGTCAACGAGTTGAAGGACAAGGCGGGCGCTCTGCCGGTCGGCGCTGGCGGTGCGGGCATGGCCCTGACGCCGACGGGCGGTGCGAGCGCGGATGCGGTTTCGGCGCTGGAAAACCTCGGCTTCAAACCCGCTCTGGCGGCGCAGGCCGTGGCTGCAGCGCAGGCCGAGCTGGGCGAGGGCGCGGGCGAAAGCGAACTGATCCGCGTGGCGCTGAAGAAGGCGACGGGATGATGGAGAGCAGGATGTTGAAAGCAGTGATTGGCGCTTTGGCGTTGGTAGGTGCAACCAGCGCAGCGGGGCAGGAGCCGGACATGGGGCGCTTCACCATGGGGCCGGTGTTCGAGGACTATGGCCCGGCGGCTAAGATTGAGGCGACCATGCCGATCCCCGAAGGTGCGACCTTCCGCGTGGCGATGGACGCGGCGAAGCAGGCGGACGAGGGCGTGAATCTCACCCTGTTCAGCGCATCCCGTCTGATAAACATGCACGCGCAGGCGGGACTGCCGGTGGACGCGACGCAGGTGGCCGTGGTGGTCCACGGCAAGGCCACGCTCGATCTGCTGACCGCCGAAGCCTACGCCGCCCGCTTCGATGGCGCTGAGAATCCGAATGCCGGCCTGATCGCTGCGCTGACAGACCACGGCGTTCGCATCATCCTGTGCGGCCAAAGCGCCGCCGCTCAGGGCGTGGACGAGACGAGCGACCTGTTGCCCGGTGTGGAGGTGGCTCTGTCCGCAATGACCGCCCACGCGCTGCTTCAGGCCGATGGTTATACGTTGAACCCGTTTTGATGACCGAACCCATCCCCCTCCACACACCGACCGCCAGCCGGAAGATCCGGACGCGGCGCTGCGCCCAAAATCGCTTGAGGAGTTTGTCGGGCAGCAGGGCGCGCGGGAGAATCTGCGCGTGTTCATTCAGGCCGCGAAGTCGCGCGGCGAGGCGATGGACCATACGCTGTTCTTCGGGCCGCCGGGGCTGGGCAAGACCACGCTGGCGCAGATCGTGGCGCAAGGAACTGGGCGTCGGCTTTCGCGCCACCTCCGGCCCGGTCATTGCCAAGGCGGGCGATCTGGCGGCGCTGCTGACCAATCTGGAACCGCACGATGTGCTCTTCATCGACGAGATCCACCGCCTCAATCCGGTGGTCGAGGAAGTGCTCTATCCGGCGATGGAAGACCGCGCGCTCGATCTGATCATCGGCGAGGGGCCTGTCGGCGCGCAGTGTGCGGATCGATCTGCCGCCCTTCACGCTGATCGGCGCGACCACGCGGCAGGGCCTGCTGACCACGCCTCTGCGCGACCGGTTCGGCATTCCGGTCCGCCTGAACTTCTACACCGAGGAAGAGCTGGAGCGGGTCGTTACGCGCGGCGCGGGGCTGATGAGCCTCGCCATCGAGCCCGCAGGCGCACGCGAAATTGCGCGCCGTGCGCGGGGAACGCCGCGGGTTGCCGGCCGCCTGCTGCGCCGGGTGCGCGACTTCGCCGAGGTGGCGAGGTCCGGAACGGTCACCGGCGCACATCGCGGACGAGGCGCTGACCCGGCTGGAAGTCGACGGCCTCGGTCTTGATGCGATGGACCGGCGCTATCTGCTGATGATTGCCGACATCTACAAAGGCGGTCCGGTGGGCGTGGAAACGCTCGCCGCCGGTCTGGCCGAACCGCGCGATACGATCGAGGAAGTGATCGAGCCGTTTCTGATCCAGCTGGGCCTGGTGGCGCGCACGGCGCGCGGGCGCTGCCTCAACGACCGCGCGTGGGAGCATCTCGATCGCGCGCCGTCCGCGCCAATCCGCCTGCAGACGCCCGAATCGCCGCAAAGCGGGCTTGTTCGACGGAGAAAGATTAACGCCGGCCGCAAGGTTCGCCGCCTGAACGGTTCCAGAACGGGACAAGTTGGCCCAAGCCCGGAATTTCAGGCCATTTTTTTCCGGTCAGACCTGTCGTTTTCATAGTTAACCGCGATTGCCGCTCATAGGTTCGCACCTGTTCCAAGGGGACCACGGGGATACACCCACAGGCCGGACCCGCCGGCCTAAGGGAAAGCCCCAGTTGGAATAGAGAGTTTGCCCATGTCGGTAAAAATGGCCCTGGCGAAATTGTCCGCAACTGCAGCGGGCGGCGCCCTTGCTCGCAGGTGGTGCGGTGCATGTCGCGGAGCAGCCCATCACGGATAATCCGGTCTTACAAATCGTCGACGAAGTCGGTGAAGGCGCAGCCTGTCAAATACGTCAAGGAGCGCACGGCCGTTAAACGTCGCGTTCCCAAGACCGTCCAGCGCAAGCGCCGGATCGTTAAGCGCGTCGTCGAATGCGAGCCTGTCGGCGCTTTCGGCGGCATGGCGGCGCATCACGGATCGGCCTATGCCGGCGCGGCAGCGGGTGCCGGTGCCGAGCATGGCGCGCCTATCGCTCATGGAAATCCAGATCGGCCCGGTGCGGAGCGCAAGCTGACGGCGATGGCATGTCCACCGCAGCATTAGCTACGACGCAAACGGCTGCGCCTATGCAACCTCGGTTGCAGTCGTCCCGACATCGATCCCGCTTCCAGCAGCACCCCCGTTCGTCGGTGGCGGCGGTGGTGACGGCGGCGTCACGGTCATTGGCGGCAGCGGCGGCTTCGGCGGCGGCGGCGGCGGTTTCTTCGGCGGCTTCTTCGGTGGCGGCGGATCGGCGGCGGCAGCGTCGTCGTCAGCTCCACCACGACTACCTCGGGTGGGCGCCCCGGTGCCACTTCGACCTCGACCTCCAGTGGCGGTTCGGGCGGCAGCTCCACCTCCACTTCGGGCGGTTCGACCTCGACGTCTTCGGGCGGTGACGGTACGAGCGGCAACACCAGCGGCATCAACATCAACATCGATATCGACAATACGTCAGGCGGCAGCACAACCAGCACGGGAGGCGTCAGCACTTCGACCGGCGGTGTCAGCACGTCAACCAGCACGGGCGGAGTCACCAGCACGACCGGCGGCATTTCCAGTACGTCGACTTCGGGCAACGTCTCGTCCAGTTCCGGCAATGTCTCGAGTTCGTCGGGCAATGTTTCGTCCAGTTCGGGCAACGTCTCCAGTTCGTCGGGCAACGTCTCGTCGAGCAGTGGCAATGTCTCCAGCTCTTCGGGCAACGTCTCGTCGAGCAGCGGCAATGTCTCGTCCAGCTCGTCTTCTTCGAGCTCGTCGTCCTCGTCTTCGTCGTCTTCCTCCTCGTCGAGTTCGAGCTCTTCGGGAGGCGCGCCGACGCCGACACCCACACCGACCCCGCCCCCGTCGACCACGGGCGGCGATCCGCACCCGCCGACGACTCCTCCTCCGTCCACGACATCCAGTGGCGGATCGGGTTCTTCGTCGAGCAGCAGCTCCAGCTCGTCCTCCTCGTCCTCCTCGAGCAGCAGCTCGGGCGGTACAAGCGGCGGCGCGACATCGGGCGGCAGCAGCGGTTCTTCGTCGGGCAGCTCGTCGGGCTCGTCCTCGGGCTCGAGCTCGGGCGGCACGACCGGCGGCGCGACTTCGAGTGGCAGCAGTTCCTCGTCGAGCAGCAGCTCCGGCTCGTCCTCCTCGAGCGGCGGTACGTCGGGCGTCCTGACGTCGAGCACCAGTTCCTCGTCGAGCAGCTCGACAGCTCCAGTTCTTCGAGCAGCACCTCTTCTTCGAGCGGCAGCACCAGCGGGGGGACCAGCGGTACGCCGGTTCCGGCTCCGCCCATGACAATCCTGTTCGGCGCCGCAGCCGCAGCCGTTCTCGGCCGCCGCAAGTGGGCCGTAAAGAAGGCCAAGAAGGCGGCATAACGCTCGCCTCCTTTGCTCCAATGAAAAGGGCGGCTTCCCCGGTAGGAAGCCGCCCTTTTCTTTGTCCTAAATCTTGAAGAGTGCGCTCAATCCCTCAGATTGAGCAATCGCCAGGGATCCTGACGATACCATTTCGTGATGACGTGCTTCACGCCTTGCTGAACGGGCATGGCCGCATGGAGCGTTTTCGCATTGGGCATGCCGCCCCGGTCCATATTGTTCCAGACCAGCATCCGGCCCGCCTTGGGTGTGAAGCGTTGTCCAAGCTTGGGGAAGTCGGTTTCACCGCCCTTTTTCGGCTCGCTCAGGAAGATCATTGCCGTCCAGCAACGCTGTCCGCCGCGCGGGGCCTCACCAGCCCAGTAGCTCGCGCCGACCGGGAAATAGTCATGATGGTGGCGGTATTCCTGTCCGGCCGAATAGCGCTGGCCTTGCATGAGTTCGGAATGCGTATCGTCAAGGCCGACGAGATCAGAGATGTATTGCTCGATACTGCGGGTCAGCGGATCTTCGGCGGCGAAATGATGTGTCCAGCTGGTGCGCGTCTTCTCGTCGCCCGTCCCTGCAAACAGGGTCGACGGCTGGGCATTGCGATTGATGGTCGCGACGATGTCGCGGCAATCCCTGCGCGTGAGGAAGCGGTCGATCACGAACATATCGGCAAGATCTGTGTCGATCTTCTCGGCCGCAGGATTGGCGGTCAGATGCGCGCGCACATGGTCGCCGATCGCAGCCAGCTTCGCTGGATCGTGTCCCTGAACGGGGCGCTGCACGGGCGGCAACTGCTCGCGCGCCTGTGCGCGGTTCTGAAAGGGCCTTCTCCCATGCCCGCAGGCCTAGCAGGCGAATTTGAAAAAACCCTGAAAGCGCCTGCTACCAATGCAAAAGGGGCGACCTTCCGAGTGGAAGGCCGCCCCGTCTGACAGTACGCTTTCGCGTGAGCGCGATCAGGAAGCGAGCTTGCGGATCACATACTGGAGGATGCCGCCATTGCGGTAATAATCCAGCTCGTTCTCGGTATCGATGCGGCACAGCGCGGTGAAGTTGAAGGTCGTGCCATCCTCGCGGGTGACTTCGACTTCGACGTCCTGGCGCGGGTTGAGGCCGGTGAGACCCTTGATCGAGAACGTATCGTTCGCGCCCAGACCAAGCGTCTCGCGGGTATCGCCATCCTTGAACTGCAGGGGCAGCACGCCCATGCCGATCAGGTTGGAGCGGTGAATACGCTCGAAGCTTTCGACGATCACAGCGCGCACACCCAGCAGGATCGTGCCCTTGGCCGCCCAGTCGCGGCTGGAGCCGGTTCCGTATTCCTTGCCCGCGACGACCACCAGCGGCGTGCCGTCTTCCTTGTGCTTCATGGCGGCGTCGTAGATCGCCATCTGCTCGCCATTATAGGTGGTGAAACCGCCTTCGACGCCGGGGACCATCTCGTTGCGGATGCGGATATTGGCAAAGGTGCCGCGCATCATCACGTCGTGGTTGCCGCGGCGCGAACCGTAGGAGTTGAAGTCCGCCTTCGCGACCTGATGATCGCGGAGATATTCGCCTGCGGGCGAGTCTTCCTTGATCGAACCGGCGGGCGAGATGTGGTCGGTCGTGGTCGAATCGCCAAGGATCGCCAGCGGCTTCGCATCGGTGATGTCGGTGATCGGCGCCGGGGTCATTTCCATGCCCTCGAAGAAGGGCGGGCTGGCGATATAGGTGCTGCCCGGGTTCCACTGATAGGTGTCGGATGCCGTGACCTTCACCGCCTGCCAGTGCTCGTCGCCGTCATAGACGTTGGCATAGCGCTTCACGAACATCGAACGATCGATATTGGCTGCGCGGTGCTCGGCAATTTCCTGATTGGTGGGCCATACATCGGCCAGCATCACGTCGTTGCCGTCCTGATCCTGACCAAGCGGCGTCGTGGTGATGTCTTCTGTCACGGTGCCGAGGACGGAATAGGCGACCACCAGCGGCGGGCTGGCGAGGAAGTTGGCGCGCACATCGGGTGATACGCGGCCTTCGAAGTTGCGGTTGCCCGACAGAACGGACGCAGCGACGATATCGTTGCCGTTGATTGCCTTGCTGATCGGCGCGGCCAGCGGGCCGGAATTACCGATACAGGTGGTGCAGCCATAGCCGACAAGGTCGAAGCCCATCGCGTTCAGATCGTCCTGAAGACCCGATTTGACGAGATAGTCGGTGACGACCTGCGAACCCGGTGCGAGCGAGGTTTTGACCCAAGGTTTGGGCTTCAGGCCCTTCTCATGCGCCTTCTTGGCGACCAGACCGGCAGCAATCAGTACGTCCGGGTTGGAGGTGTTGGTGCAGCTGGTGATGGCGGCGATCACGACGTCGCCGTCGCCGATATCGTGGTCCGTATCGTCCACATCGACGCGGTGCGGCTTGTCCTTGTTGTAGAGCGTTCTTGAGATCGGAATTGAACAATTCGTCGACGTCGGGCAGCGCGACCTTGTCCTGCGGACGCTTGGGTCCGGCGAGGCTCGGGACGACGCTCGCCATGTCGAGGCTGAGGGTTTCGGTGAAGACCGGCTCGTTGTCCGGCTCGATCCACATGCCCTGTTCGCGGCAATAGGCTTCGACGAGAGCGATCTGGTGCTCTTCGCGGCCCGTCAGGCGCAGGTAATCGAGCGTCTTGTCGTCGACACCGAAGAAGCCGCAGGTCGCACCGTATTCGGGCGCCATGTTGGCGATCGTCGCACGGTCGGCGAGGCTGAGATTGCCGACGCCCGGGCCGTAGAATTCGACGAAGCTGCCGACCACGCCGACTTCGCGCAGCATCTGCACGCAGGTCAGCACGAGATCGGTTGCGGTCACGCCTTCGGCCAGCGCCGTTGTCAAGTTTGAAGCCGACGACCTTGGGGATCAGCATGGAAATCGGCTGGCCGAGCATCGCTGCTTCGGCCTCGATCCCGCCGACGCCCCAGCCGAGCACGCCGAGACCATTGATCATCGTGGTGTGGCTGTCCGTACCGACGCAGGTGTCGGGATAGGCGGTGAGGTTGCCGTCCTGATCCTTGCTCGACCACACGGTCTTGCCGATGTGCTCAAGATTGACCTGGTGGCAGATGCCGGTGCCCGGAGGCACGGCGGAGAAGTTCTCGAAGCTCTTGGAGCCCCATTTCAGGAAGTCATAACGCTCTGCGTTGCGGGCATATTCCAGCTCGACATTCTTTTCGAATGCCTTGGGGTGGCCGAATTCGTCGACCATGACCGAGTGGTCGATCACGAGGTTCACGGGAACCTGCGGATTGATCTTCTGCGTATCGCCGCCGAGCGCGGCAATCGCATCGCGCATCGCAGCCAGATCGACGACGCAGGGAACGCCGGTGAAATCCTGCAACAGGACGCGGGCCGGGCGGTACTGGATTTCATCGCCCGTAGTCGGGTTCTTCATCCAGTCGACGATGGCCTGCGCGTGATCCGTCGAAACGGTGTGGCCGCCATCTTCGAAGCGGAGCATGTTCTCCAGCAGTACTTTCAGGCTGAAGGGCAGGCGCGATACGTCGCCGAGTTTTTCCGACGCCTTCGTGAAGGAGTAATAGGCGTAATCCTTGCCATCTACCGTAAGCGTGCTGCGGGTGCCGAGCGTGTCCTTGCCGACCTGGGTCATATGCGTCCTTTCGAAAAGCGAATTTTTCGGGGCCTCGTACGACTAACGGACGGGCGCGCCGGATGTGCCGCGCACCTGCGGCAGAGAGGCCAATTCGTCAAGGGTCAGGGCATCTGATCGGCGCTCCTAAACGGCCCGTTTTCGCCGTGCGGCGACGAAACTGCCGACCACAATCAGTGCTGTGCCGATCAAGGTCATGACGGTGACTTCTTCGGCGAAGAAAAGCCAGCCGAACAGCACCGCCCACAGAAAGCCCGAATATTCAATCGGTACAAGCGCTTGCGCCTCCGCACGCGCATATGCCCACGCCAGCAGCATCGCGCCGGCGACGGTCAGAACGGCAGCGCCCGCAATGTCGAGCATGGCCGATGTTTCCGGCATGGTGAAGAACCATGGCGCGGCCAGAGCGATGAGGAGCCCCGACACGCCCCCGTGGAATGTAGCGACCTCTGCCGGGCCCGCTGCCTGCGATTGCAGGCGGATCACAATGAAGTTGAGCGCATAGAGAACGGCCGACACGAGAATGGCGGCCACCCCGAGGGCTGTCTCTCCCGACGCGTCGGGCCGGCCAAGCCTGCCTGATATGATGATGATCGTTCCGCCAAAACCCAGAACCGACGCGAAGATCGCCTCGCGCCGGATGGTTTCCTTCAGGATCAATGCCGCCAGATACAGCGCGACTAACGGCGCGACGAACGAGATCGCAATCGCCTCTGCAATCGGCAGGACCGTGATCGCATAAAAAAACGTGAGCGCCATCGCCGCGGAGACAGATCCACGCAGGACATGGAGCTTGAGCGCCCTTATTCCGGGCCATCGCCCGCCTGTGCCGAGCCATATCGGCGCAGCCAGCGCGCAGGACAGCGCCGCGCGCATCAGTGTCGCACTGTAGACACCTGCAGCAAGGGCGGCGTCTTTCATCAGGGCGTCCATCAGCGCCAGAAATCCCACGGCCGCAAAAGTCGCCGCGACCGGCAGGAGGGGGTGATGGCGGTCCATTTCCTGCACTGATAGCGGCCGGCGGCGCCAAGGTCACCGATGCAAAGCGGGCGCAGCGGACGATAATTCAGCTTAGGCTAAGCGCAGATGCTTGATGCAGGGCTCTCAGTGCGGCAAACTGGCCGCAACAGGTGGGACAAACCATGCGATCGACTATGATGAATACACGTTTTTTCCTTGCTGGCGCCGCGATGGCGCTGCCTCTTGCTGCACACGCCCAACAGGCGCCTGCAAACCTGTTGCCGGAAGAAAAGCCGCAGACGGTTGCGGAATCCTTTGCCGGCGATCCGGATTACGATGCGCCCACCGCAAATACGCCGGTGGCAACGCCCGTTCAGATGTCCGCGCCCGCCGAGCAAATCGCGACGGTCCAGCAGATTTCGCCCGACGTCCAGAGCTGGTCGGTCGACCATGCCATGGCACTGGCCGACCTCCTCGAAGGGATCGCCTCGGAAGGTCTGAACCCGGCTGATTACGACGCAGGCGGGCTTCGCGCGATTGCGCTGCAGGGTCCGGGCGCGCTGCTCAATACAGAGGCGAGCAAGCGTTTTGCCTGGCTGATCGAGGATATGCGCGACGGGCGCACTCCCATGAATGCGCGCAAGCAGTGGTTCGTGATGGATCCCGATGCCGACCGCTACCGTACTGGCGACATCATGGCAGAGGCGCTCGCAACGGGCGATCTGGCCGCCGCACTCCAGTCGATTGCGCCGGAACATCCCGATTATGCTCGGCTGCGCGAAGAGCTGGCAGGCGTCGACGGCAACTCGGCGCGCGGCAAGCTGATCCGCGCGAATATGGATCGCTGGCGCTGGCTGCCGCGTGATCTGGGCAGCCAGTATCTGATCACCAACGTGCCGGAATACCAGCTGCGGCTGACGGTGAACGACAATATCGTGCGGACCTATCGCACCATCGTCGGCAAGCCGGGCCGCACGGCGACCCCGCAATTGGCCGAAAGCGTCGAGGGCGTGATCCTCAACCCGACATGGACCGTGCCGCAAAGCATCGTGAAGGGCGAAGGGCTGGGCGCGCGCGTCCTCGCCAATCCCGTCATGGGCACGGGCCAAGGGTTACACGGCGACCAAGGGCGCGAATGGCTGGGTATCCGTCGTGCAGCAGCCCGGACCGACGAATTCGCTCGGCAAGATGAAGCTCGACATGCCGAACAGGCACGCGATCTTCTTCCATGACACACCCTCGCGCGGTCTGTTCAAGAACAGCGCGCGCGCTCTGAGCCATGGCTGCATCCGTACCGAACGGGCCGACGAACTGGCGCTGACGCTGGCCATCCTTCAGGCAGGCCTGACTGCGGAAGAGGGCGTGGAAAAGCTGGCCAGCGGGAAATATACCCGCGTCGGTTTCCAGAAGAAGATGCCTGCCTACATCACCTATTTCACGATGGCGCAGGACATCAACGGCAAGCTCACGACGTTCAACGACATCTACGATCGTGACAAGCCGGTGCTGGACTCGCTCGACGCACCGCGTGTCGCGAACCGTAGCCGCGTGACCGACGAACAGATCATCGTGATCGAGGACGATCCCAGAGCAACCTGACGCGGCAGATGAAAGGGCGGCGCCGCTGCGTCGCCCGCGTGCCAAAAGGTCAGATTTAAAGGATTATTCGCCGCTCGGGCTAAGCCGGTCCAGCAGACCTGCGTCCTGTACCATTTCTGGAGCAGGTGCGGGGCGTGAAACCGTGCTGCCGTCTTCGGCGAGCCCCAGGCTGTCTGCATAAAGCAGGCGTCCGCCCGACAGATTGAGCAGGGCGATCCGGAACTGTTCCTCGCCCATGGCGAAACAGCCGTTCGAGCGGCCGAGCCGCCCCCATTGTTCCAGATGAGACTGCTCAGCATAGGCGGCGCGGTGCATCACGATGTAGCGGCGCAGCGCGTTATCATTGGTGCTGTCGAGACCGCCAAGGCGAACCGACGTGCCATAGCGGCCCTTGTACCATTCCCAGGTGACGTAAGCGCCCTTGCTGGTCGCGTTCGAACCTTCGACATTCGAATAGGAATTCAGCCAGCCATCATGTTCCGGATCGGACCCGGTGCCGTGGCTGACATGATAGGATTTGACCTCGCCAAGTCCCAGATTGACGAAATGGAAGCGCGGCTGGCTGGACCGGACACCGTAATCCGCGATGCCGACGATATCCTTCTTCCAGATAACGTCGCCGGCCTTGTCCAGTTCGCGTTTTGCGATGTCGAACAACACGCGGTCGCGCAGACTACCGACTTGCGGCTGGGCGAATGTGGTTTGGGCCACCCCTGCTTGGGCCAACGCACGCGCGGGCGCGGCGCTCAGTGCGCCTGCAACCAGTGTCCCCTTGATAAGATCGCGCCTGTTCATTCTTGGCCCCTAGCATAGCCAAGCTTAATCCAGCCTTGAAGCGATAAAGCGCTTTGACCGGAGCGGGATCATGCGATGCGTCCTATCACAGACACATTCTGTCTCCAGATGGCAGCTGGGCGCCAAACGATGCAGCTCGTCGAGCACCGGATACTGCGCCGCCGATGACTCTGCAGCAGAAGGCCGCAACGAAAGGCTGGATTAGCCAGCGCCGCGGGCTGCCTGTTCCATCGCCAGCTTTTGCAGATTGGGCACCGCTGCGACCGTCGCATCGCGGATCTTCATCGCCGCTGCCTTGGTCGCATCGTCCGCCTCGGCCATTGCCGCCATGATGCGCGTGCCCGGATCGAGCCGCGCCTTGCCGAGGAAGTCCTGGATCGGCTGCTGCTGCGACCACAGCATCCGGTTCATCGCGTTGGCCAGCAATGCAGCCGGATAATCGCCCGGCTCGGCCGTGATGGTGCAGGGATTGGTCACCATGTTCTTCTGATCGTCGGTCTCGTAATGCGCCTCAATGAAGCCGATGATGGTCGCGCTCAGTGAGACCAGCGGCACCTGCAGCAATTGCGGCACGATCCGGTCCTCGGACCATATCGGGACGGGCGGGGTCGGTACCGCTGCCGATGCGGTGCAATCGATGAACATGGCATCTTCGGGCACACGGGCCTCGCCTTCGGCGCCGTGCAGAACGCCGCGCTCGATCCGCGAGATTCGCCCGATGCGAATGATATTCTCGATCCGGCGAAGCGCTTCGACTTCCCCTTCCGAAATTGTCGGGAAGACGAATTTCGTCGGCAGGATATCCTTGTCGAACCGCAGCATGTGCCCGCGCTCTTCCAGTGCGAGGAAAATTTCATCGGCGCTGGCGGCGGTCTTGGCAGCTTCCATCTGCGATAACTGCCAGTCGACCGTATAGGACAGATGCTTTGCGCCCGGCTGGGTGGAGAGCCGGTTGATCATCCATGTCTCGCGGGGACGGACCCAGCTGATATTTTCCGGCGCAACGCCCATCGACATCAGCCAGACGCCGACATCCATCGCCGTCTTGCCCGCGCCCATGATGACGTAATGGGAGGGCGGATCGAACCCGGCGTCTTCCTTGCCGACCCACGCCTGCGGCAATTTGCCGGGCGTGGTGATGGCGACATCGTCCGCCACTTCGAACTTGCGCTTATGGGTTGCCGGTACGCTGGCGGTAAAGGCGCGCCCGTCCACGACCTTGCGCCGGACACTGACCTTGCTTTCCTTACCATCAAGGATGGAGGCGAAGCTGTGTTCGCTCCCTTCGCTGCCCTTGTAATCCGACATCGGGTGATAGGAGACGCGGCCGGTTGGCAGAAATTTCTCGCGCATCGCACGGTCGAAATAATCGCGAACCTGCGTGCCGGTCGCCAGCTCGTACAGCCCGGCATTCGGTCCGCTTGCGTCGATCCTGTCATCGCCCAGACTCATCGAGTTCAGACCGTAGGTCGCGCTTGGCTGGTGGAGCGTCACGAAGGGATAGCTGACGTTCCAGTGCCCGCCGGGCTTCGCATGCCGGTCGATCACGGTCACGTGCCGGTCGCTATGTTCGAGAATGCTTTCGATAAACCCCATGGCCAGAGCACCTGCTCCGATGACGAGGTAATCGGTTTCCGGTGTCGGCATTGCGGAGGCTCCGTGGTTGAAGTCGCCTGCCTATCATGCCGCCAATCCTTGCGCAAAGGACACTATTGGGCGCTGAGGATCATCCTGTCTTCGGAAATCTCGACATTGCTGATGGACGAAAGATAGGATTGCCCGAGCAGCGAAATGTCCAGCCCTTCTGGAATGATGACGGCCTGAACGTTGCGCGCGTTCATGCCGCCGACCTCTACGTCGCCGAGCATGGTCGGCACACCGCGCACGTCGCCGCTGGCACCCCGGCCGATGACCCGGACATCGGATTCCGACCAGTTGAGACCCGCCGCCTGCGCGTCTGCTGCGGTCAAAGCGATCACGCTTGCGCCGGTATCGACCATCATTCTCAGCGGCGCGCCCGCGACAGTGACATTCGCGTAGAAGTGTCCGTCGCTTTCGCGGGTGAGGGTATGGTCGTCCTGATACCAGGATGACGGTGCCCCTCCTGGATCTCCGGCATCGCCTGTCTCCAGCGTATTGACCGCGCCTAATTCGGCTGCCCCCGTCTCGTCGGCGGAGGGAACCAGAGCCACGGCCACGGCGCAGACACCGAAGACGAAGATGAGCGAGCGTCCAATCATCCGGCAAATCTACCGCATGGGGATTAATCGGCTCTAAAGAGGTCCGAACCGCGCGTTCTCGTCCGCCATCGCCAGCATCGAGCGGGCATGGCGACCTGCCACTTCGCGCGGATCGTCGCCATACCCGCCGCCAAGGGCACTTGCGACGGGAAGCGCCCGCTGGCGGGCCTGCGCGATGACATATCGGTCTCGCGCCTCGAGCCCTTCATTGCTGAGTGACAGACGCCCGAGCCGGTCGCCCTCGTGCGGATCGACACCGGCCTGATAGAGGACGATGTCCGGCCTCACCCGTTCGAGGAGAGGCGGAAGGTGCGTTGCCAAAGCCGCCAGATACGCATCGTCGCCGGTTCCGTCGGGCAGCCCCACGTCGAGATCCGACCGCGCCTTGCGGACCGGGAAGTTCTTTTCCGCGTGCATCGAAAAGGTCACGATATCCTCGCGCCCCGCGGTCAGGCTGGCCGTGCCATCGCCCTGATGCACGTCGAGGTCGACAATCAGGACACGCGCGGCATCGCCGCCCGCAATCAGCCGGTTTGCCGTCACCGCCAGATCGTTGAACACGCAATATCCCGCGCCTGTATCGTGCAGCGCATGGTGGCTGCCTGCTGCGCTGTTGGCGGCATAGCCATGCTGCATCGCCAGCTGCGCGGCGAGCCACGTGCCGCCATTGGTATGCTGGACGCGCTGCGCGATATGCGGCGTGACCGGAAAGCCGATCCGCCGTTCTTTCTCGCGCGGGACGGTCTGGGTGAAGACCTCTTCGACATAGGCCGGGTCATGCACCGCCTCCAGCCATTCGCGCGGGCAGGGATCGGGCGCGTGCTCGGTGATGGCCGCTCCGCTTGCCCGCAGGAGCTGCATGACCAGCTGGTATTTGTCGAACTTGAAGGTCCCGCGCGTCGGCGCGGGGGCCATGTAATCGGCGTGGTGGACGACGTGGAGCAGGACCTAGTCCCTCGCGATCTCGGTCGTGGCCAGCACGGCCAGCTCCTCGTAAATCTCGTCTTCGCTCCTGCTGGCGGCGTTGCGCCAAGTCGTCGCGGTTTCCCGGTTCAGCAATGTTCCGTCGGGGTCGATCACCAGCACATTCGGCGTACCCGGCAGTTCCTCCAGCCCGAAGCGGCGCGCAATGGCGAGATTATGCCCGTCGCCCGTCTGCGGCATCCCGACATTCACGAACACCAGTTCGAAGCGCTCTTCCATCAAATTGGCAAAACGCGGCTGTTCGAGCCAACCGGCCAGCGCGCGGCTGTCGTGGCACCAGTTTGCGCCCATCACCAGAAGGACGGGTTTGCGGCTGATGTTCGCCCGCCCGAGTGCTGCATCGACATCGCCCATCGCGTCCGCGCTGACGGCGTAGGATCTCGCCTCGGGATGGTCTGCTGCCTCTTCTGCCAGCGCCGATGTGGCCGTGCAGGCCGAAAGGCTCGCTGCCAGCAGGAGCGCGACCAGCCCTCGGATCATTCAGCCGCTTCCGCCGCGTGGGGATCGAAAGCGGTTGTCTCGCCAGCCTCGATTGCGGCGGCTTTTTCCTCCACCAGCTTCACGATGTGCGCGAGCATGTCGTCATTTTCGATATGATGGTCCTTCACCCCGGACAGGTACACCATGTGCTTGCCATTGCCGCCGCCGGTCAGGCCGATATCGGTCTCGCGCGCTTCGCCGGGTCCGTTGACCACGCAGCCGAGAACCGAGAGGCTCATCGGCGTCTTGATATGCTCCAGACGGCTTTCCAGCGCCTCGACCGTGCGGATTACATCGAAGCCCTGACGCGAACAGCTCGGGCAGGACACGACGCGAACGCCGCGCGTCCTGTAGCCCGAGCGCTTTCAGCATTTCGAAGCCGACCTTCACCTCCTGCTCTGGCTCTGCCGACAGCGAGACGCGGATGGTGTCACCGATGCCGGCCCACAGCAGCGATCCGATGCCGATGGAAGACTTGACCGTGCCGCCGATCAGGCCGCCGGCTTCGGTAATGCCGAGATGCAGCGGGCAATCGACCGTTTCGGCCAGCGCGTGATACGCCGCCACCGCCAGAAAGACGTCGGATGCCTTCACCGCGACCTTGAATTCGTGGAAGTCGTGGTCCTGCAACAGCTTGATGTGGTCGAGCGCGCTTTCCACCAGTGCCTCGGGGCAGGGCTCGCCGTATTTTTCCAGCAGATCCTTTTCCAGGCTGCCTGCATTCACACCGATGCGGATCGCGCAGCCATTGGCTTTCGCCGCGCGGACAACTTCGGCAACGCGTGCGCTGCTGCCGATATTGCCGGGATTGATCCGCAGGCATGCTGCGCCCTTGTCGGCCGCTTCGAGCGCGCGTTTGTAGTGGAAGTGGATATCCGCGACGATCGGGATCTGGGCCGCTTTGACGATCTGGTCGAAATTCGCGGTCGATTCCTCGGTCGGGCAGGACACGCGGATGATGTCCGCTCCTGCATCCTCGCACCGGCGGATCTGGTCGATGGTTGCGCCCACATCTTCCGTCGGCGTATTCGTCATCGTCTGGACGGTGATAGGCGCCCCGCCGCCCACAGGTACGTCGCCGACCATGATCTGGCGGCAGTCGCGGCGTTCTATGGTGCGCCAAGGGCGGATGGCATTCATCAGTTCGTCTCTCGTGAAGCGCGTTTGGAACACTTGGAACACGGACCAAGCGCAAGAAAGTCGGCTTGGATGGGACGCGCTATATAATTGCTTTGCTGCGGATTTGCGACCTTTGTCATGGCTCGCTAGCTAGCAGGGTAACGCGGTATAGGAAAATCCGCTTTTGCAGCCGGAGCCGGAAGCGTGATCCAAGATAACGATACCGATGCAACCGAGGGCCGGGACCCGGTAATTTTCGCACGGGTGCTGGACGGCAAGGGCGGGGCGCGAAAGATTACCCGCGACGAAATCGATGGTTGGCAACCAGATGTGCCGGGCGAAGTTCTGTGGCTGCATCTGCGCCGCCAAGTGCCGCATGTACGGGACTGGCTGGTGTCGGATTTGCACATTCCCCCGACCACCGCCGACTTGCTGGTATCCGATTCGACTCGTCCGCGTGCGTTCAGGGAGGATGGCGCGCTGGTGACCACGCTGCGCGGTATCAATTTCAATCCCGATGCCCAGCCCGAAGACATGATCTCGCTGCAATTGTGGTGCGACGGTGCGCGACTGATCACTTTACGCAAACTGCCGATGCAAACCCCGCGCGACATCATTGCGATGCTGGACGCGGGCGACGGACCGCCCGATGCCGCCGCTGCGATTACCCAGATTGCCGCGCAACTGGTCATCCGGATGAACCAGACGATCGTCGATATGAACGACCAGATCGACGAATTGGAAGAACTGGATCCGGAAGAACATGCCGAGACGATGCTCGGGCGCATTTCGCGCATCCGCCGCAATTGTCTCGCGCTGAAACGGCATATGGCGCCGCAGCACGAGGCGCTGGAACAGATCGCCCGCGATGCGCCCGCCTGGTTCGAGGATCATGACCGCCGCGAGATTGCCGAAAGCATCGCCCGCCTGCGCCGCTACCTCGACGATATCGACATCAGCAAGGAAAGCGCTGTCGTCCTGCAGGACGAATTGCGCGCTCGCAGCATCGCGTCGAGCGAGCACGCGACGTACATGCTGACCATCGTCGCGGGCATCTTCCTGCCGCTGGGCTTCCTGACCGGGCTTCTGGGGATCAATGTCGGAGGCATGCCGGGGGTAGACAATCCGGCGGCCTTCTGGAGCGTGACGATCCTCTGTCTCGGGATTATCGCGGCTCTTCTGCTGATCTTCAAAAAGCTGAAATGGCTCTGAGGGCGACGACTACCAACGAATGAGGCGGGGCAGGATCATGCGCCCTAGCGCGCCGCCTACCACTACCGGCAGGACGTGCCAGATGCCCAGATGGGACAGGCCGTCGACCGGGCAGGACAAGCCGTAGACGAAGCTGCCGACCGCGCCAGAGGCAATGCCGGCCATCGTTCCGGCCAGCGTGGTGGAAACAGGTGCACCGCGCCTCAGCCAGTAAGCAAGCCCGACGAAGGTCAGCGATCCGGCAGCGGTGCCGGATGCGAGGCAGGACAGAGCATAGGGATCGACCATGCTGGCGAAGTCGCCACCTGTTCCGGCCACCACCGCCAGCGCGGTTACCGGCAACACACCGAGCATGGCGAGCGCCCAGCTTGGGCCCTCATGGCTGCTGCCGACATGGGGGCTGGCCAGAGCGATCGTCGCGCCAATCGCGGCCAGACCGACCAGCAGCAGCAGGCCATTTGCGATAATGAAATAGGGCGAAGCCGTACCGGTCAGAACGCCGTCCCAAAGTCCAGCAATCAGCCATACCGAGAAAAGGCTGACTGCTGCCGAAAGCCCGATCAGCAGATAGCCGTCGCGGGGCCGCATCGCGCGTACCGGCGCGAGGTCGTCGGTCAGATCCGCAATCAGTGCGGCGTTGTTACGGTTCATTGTCATACTGCCTTTTCGACCATGGCGGACAGCTTCTTCAGGCCGCGATGGATGTTTACCTTGACCAGGCTCTCGCTCTGGCCGGTCCTTTGCGATGCTTCGAGGATGGTCAGCCCCTCGATCTTGACCAGCTCGATCACCTCCGCCTGCTTGTCCGGCAAATGGACGAACAGCCGGTCGAGGCTCATGCGGGCCATTACAGCTTCTTCCTCGCTGTCCTCTGCTGCGTCGGCATCGCCCAGTTCGTCTTCCGCGGTGCGGTAGACCTTGCGCAGGTGATCGACCCAGCGATAGCGGGCAATCGCGGCAAGCCAGGGCATGAAGGCGCGCTCCGGATCCCAGCTGGACCGCTTGCGATGCAGCGACATCAGCACGTCCTGCACCAGATCGTCGAGCTGGTGGGGAGGAACGCGCTTGCGGAAATAACGCTGAAGCCAGCTCGCGCATTCGTCGAGGAGAACCGCATAGGCCCGCTTGTCGCCGATCTGCGATTTCCGCATCAAATGCGCCATCGTGTTTTCATCGGCAATCACTGCGTCGCCTCCCCTTCCTGCCGGGTCTTGCCCGGGCTTTCGCGGGGCCGGGCCACAAGGTTACACGCGCGGTCGATTTTTTCAGGTGCTGCCTGAGAGGGTGCCTGAAACAGGTAGCTAGAGACGCAACTCGTAAAGAAATTCGTGATCGACCTGCTCGCCCACGTGGAAGTCGATATCGGCAATCTTGGCGAAGCCGTATCGCTGATAGAATCGCTGGGCCCCGTAATTCTCGCTCCACACCGATAGCTGGATCGCACCGTGCCCGCGGGCCCGCGCCTCGGCGATTGCCCAGTCCATCAGCGCAGCGCCGATCCCGCGGCCGGTCGCATCGGGCTGGGTATAGAGCTGGCCGAGCGCAATGGGGTTGGGGGCATCGCTGTCGCCCGCATACCAGCTGGGATGGCGCAGCTTGACGAAACCGAGCAGGCGGCCGCCATTTTCGGGCAAATCCCAGGCGAGGCGGTGGATGCAGTGATTGTCGGCGATTTCCTCGGCCACGGCTTCGTCGGAATAGACCTGGTCCAGAAACGCGTTGAGGTCTGCTTCGGCGTAGAGGTGTCCGAAGGCCGCGCAGAAGCTTTCCCGGCCGAGGCGGGCAAGGGCGGAGGTGTCCTCCAAAGAAACGGGGCGCAGGATCATGTGACCCTGCGCCCCTATCTGTTTCACCGGTGAAGGTGAAGCGTGGCAACCGCCCTTACTTCGGACGATTATTGTCCCACTCTTCCAGCTTCTTGCCGGCCCACTCGCGGCCACCCAGGCCGAAGGCGAGAGCGCCTGCAACTGCGAGGCCGATCACGATGGCGCTGAACGCGGTCTCGGTGATGATTTCGCCGACGCCGGTGTAGTTCAGGCCCATGAAGGTGAAGATGATGATGGTGGCGTAGCGGACGATGGTGCCCGCCGTGCCGCCGATCAGCTTGCCCAGCATGTTGGCGATCAGGAAGCCTGCGCCGATCACGACGGCTCCGAACACCACGCGGCCGGCCAGTTCCAGCACCTCGTTCAGGATCGCGGTCAGCTCGGGGAAACCGAGCATGCGCGTCGCCGCGATGGCGAAGAACAGGATGATGGCGATCTGGACCACGCGGGCAATGATGGCGCTCGCGCTGGTTGTTTCACCGACCAGGCCGGTTGCGGCCAGCGAACGGTCAACGCCGAAGCCGGTCAGCAACTCGGTCAGGATGTTCACGACGAACTTGCTGATCACATAACCGATGCCCAGCAGGATCGCGGCTGCGATGATGTTGGGAATGGCGTTGAAGATCATGCCAAGCATCGCACTGGCCGGCTGCGAGATCAATTCAATGCTGAGGACATTCAGCGCCGCGATCGCGACCGGAATGGCAATCAGCACGTAGACGATCGTGCCCAGCGTCTTGCTGATGGCGCTGTTGCCGGTGACGTTGTCCGCCCCGGCCTTGTTCGCCCACTTGTCGAGATCGACGGTCTGCATCGCGGTGACGACGATGTCGCGCACGATGCCGGCAATCATCAGGCCGACGAACAGGAGGATGCCTGCGCCGATCAGGTTCGGAATGAATGCGACGACGTTTTCAAGCAGCGCGTTGATCGGCCCTGCCACGGCGTCGAGGTTCAGCACTTGCAGGATAGCGAGAAGACCGAAGAGCCAGATGAACAGCGAGACGATCTTGCCCAGCGCCATGCCGACGCTCTGACCGCCGCCTGTGCCGCGCTGCAGCAGCGGAACGGCGTCCACCAGCTTCGCGAAAGCCCACTTGGCCGCTTTTGCGAGGATCCATGTGACGATCAGAATGCCGATCGCCGTGGCTCCTTTAACGAGAAGCTCGCCCGCCAGTTCGCCGTCGAACCGGTAATTGCCTAGTTGCATGTGCATACCCCCTGTTTGGTATTTTCGTGTGTACGGCGAAGGCCATAGCACGACTATGCGCCCTTGGCCAAAGGCGATAGGAAACGGGTCCACCATGTGTTCTGTCGCGGGACGCGCTACTAATAAAGGAAACTCTCCGATGACGCGCATTGCTGCTCTTTCATCCGCCATTGCACTGGCTTTCGCAGCTCGGTCGTGGCCGATCTCAGGACCGGTCGCGGCGCAGGATACAGATGGCGGCGGCTGGTCGTTTGCCATCCACGGCGGGGCAGGCGTGATCGAGCGGGAGAACCTGACGGAAGAGCAGGAGGCGGCCTACCGCGCCTCGCTCGATGCGGCGCTGACGGCGGGAACGCAGGTCCTTGCGGCTGGTGGTTCGGCGATGGACGCGGTCAAGGCGGCGATTGTGATGATGGAGGACGATCCGCTCTACAACGCGGGGCGCGGGGCGGTCTTCACCTGGGACGGGCAGATCGAGCATGACGCCTCGATCATGGACGGCGCCGACCGCAGCGCGGGCGCGGTATCGGGCACGCGGACCATCCGCCACCCGATCCTGCTGGCCGACACGGTGCGAACGCAGAGCCCGCATGTGTTCCTGTCTGGCGAAGGGGCGGAGGAATTTGCAGGCGAGCATAACCTCGAAACCGTCCTGCCCGACTGGTTTGCGACCGAGCGTCGGCTGGAATCGCTGAACCGGCTGAAGGCGGACAAGCTTTCCGCGCTCGACGTCGATACCAAATACGGCACGGTTGGCGCGGTGGCGCGCGACATGGGCGGCAACCTTGCGGCGGGCACGTCGACCGGCGGGATGACGGGCAAGCGCTGGGGCCGCATCGGCGATGCCCCGATCATCGGCGCTGGGACCTATGCCGACAATGACAGCTGCGCGGTAAGCGCGACAGGCCACGGCGAGTATTTCATCCGGGTCGGCGTGGCGCGCCAGATTTGCGCGCGGATCGAGCTAGCCGGTGACGCCCCGCAGGATGCAGCCGATACGGTGCTGGCAGAGGTCAAGGCGCTGGGCGGAGATGGCGGTGTGATCGTCGTCACACCTGCTGGCGAAGAAGTCTTCAGCTTCAACACGCCGGGATGTACCGCGCCCGCGCCGACAGCGACGGTCTGAAGGAAATCGCGATCTTCGGAGAAGGCGAGTAGCGCCTCGCGGCTACATCCCCAGCTTGACGCCACGCTTTTCGAGGATCGGGCGCATTTCGCGGTAGGCCGCAGGCGTTTTCGTCAGCGGGATATAGGGGTGAAGGTGGTGGACCACATGGTATCCCATCCACATCGATAGCGGGTCGCCAAGCTTCGATTTCCAGCTCTTGGTGTCGCGGTAGCGGCCCTGCGTCATGCCGGGGCTATGCGGTGCCCAGCTCAGGAAGAAGATGATGTAGGTCATCGCGATCTGGTAGGGCAGCCACCAGAGCAGGAAGACCTCGATCGCCAGCCCGTTCCACGCCATCGCAAACAGGAATGCGAAGAAGGCGAGCTTGTAGAGCGCGGTAAGGCCGATGAGGTCGGTCCGGCCCGCCCGCTCCAGACTGGCGCGGTAGTCACCCGCCCGCTTTGCCGCCGGCTGGCGCTGCTGGATCGACGCCCACACAGCGCCCCACGCCGTGTCGGCATGGGTGGTGATATCGGCGTCGAGTTCCTCGTCATTGGTATGACGGTGATGATCCATATGAGTTCGTCCGCAGCGTGCCGAACGGCAGCAGGATCATCCAGCTCGTCGCATGGCCTAGCAATTCGTTGAGCCAGCGCAGCCGCGTGCCCGGGCGCCCGATGATGTCGTGCTGTGCATCATGCGTCGGCGCATAGACAAGGCACAGGCAGATCGTCGATGCGATGAAGCCGAGCCAGAGCGGGATGGTTCCGGTGAGCACCAGCGGCCACAGGGCCAGCCAGACAACCAGATTTGCAAAGCCCCACACCACGATATTCCACGGCGTGGCCTGCGCATATTTGCGCGCAATGCGGTTTTCGAGCTTGCGAAGCTCGGCATCGCTCATCTGCGAGACGTCGTGTGCCTGCGGTGCCGTGCTGGACATAATCTGCGAACCCTCCGCCCGATGCCCTAGCATTTTCTCGCGGGCTGGCGAAGCGGGACGTTCAGCCGCGTTCGCGCGCGACGGCGTAGCTGCCCAGTACGCGCAGTTCGCGGCAATGAAATGCCAGCTCTTCCATCGCGCGGTCGACTGCCGGATCGCCCGGTACGCCAAGGATATCGGCGTAGAACATGCTGGCGGAAAAGCTGGTGCCCTTCTGATAGCTTTCCAGCTTGGTCATGTTGACGCCGTTGGTCGCGAACCCGCCCAGCGCCTTGTAGAGAGCGGCCGGGATGTTCTTCACCTCGAAGATGAAGGTGGTCATGGTGTTGGCCGGATCGAGGGTGGCCGGGTCCAGCTTTTCCTGTGCCAGCGCGACAAACCGCGTCATGTTGTCTGCGGCATCTTCGACCCGGCTTTCGGCGATCTCAAGACCGTAAAGCTCCGCCGCAATGGCAGGGGCGATGGCGGCAAAGCGCTTCTCGCCCATTTCGGCGACGTAGGCCGCAGCGCCTGCGGTATCGGCATGGGCCAGCGGGACAAGCCCGCGCTCCGACAGGAAGTGGCGCGACTGGCCCAGCGCCTGCGGGTGACTGTACACCGCCTCCAGTTCACTCACACTGGTCCCGGGAAGCACCATCAGCGCATGATGGATTGGCAGGAAATGTTCCGCCACGATGGCCAGCCCGCTTTCGGGCAGCATGAAATGGATGTCGGCCACGCGCCCGTGCTGCGAATTCTCGATCGGGATGAGGGCGCGTCCCGCAGTGCCGGTCTTCACCGCCTCGATCGCGTCGTTGAAACCGTAGCAGGGTAGCGGAAGGCCGTCCGGTGCATACTGGCCCATCGCGCGATGCGAATTGGAACCCGGTGCCCCTCCGAACGAGACAGCGTCTGCAGGTGCCGCTTCTGCAGCGGCACGCATGGTTTCGACAAGTTCCAGAGCAGGGGCTGCAAATTTTCTCATGATTGCAAGCGCGGGTAGCCGCGCCGCTGGAACGGAGCAACACCACTTGCATTATGGCTGTATGAAGGATGCGTTGCATTGCCGCGCGATCGGGCCAAAATCGCCATCGCTCTTGCGAAAAGAAGGCAGGCTGACTAGAGCGCAGGCCATATTGTTTGACCGCTTTTTCCGGACATAGCCTAACCCATGCAAGACAATCGCAACACCGCCTTCGGATGGATCCTGTTTGCAGGTATCATCGCGCTCGGATCGTCGTATCTCAGCAGCAAGGTTTTCCATGCGGATAGCCCTGAAATGCCCGAAAAACCGGGCTATTTCATCGACGCACCGGAAGAAGGCGGCGAAGCGGACAGCGGCCCGACGATCGCACAGGCACTGGCTGCCGGTTCGGCCGAAGAGGGCGAAAAGGTTTTTGCCAAGTGCACGGCCTGCCACACCATCAACTCGGGCGGCGCGGCCGGTATCGGGCCGAATCTCTACGGCGTCATGGGCAAGCCCATCGGCAAACATGCCGCCGGATTCGCCTACAGCTCGGCCCTGGCCGACAAGGGCGGGGTCTGGGATTTCGACGCGATGAACGAATGGCTGAAGAGCCCGCGCGGCTTCGCCTCCGGTACCAAGATGAGCTTTGCCGGCCTCGGCAACATCCAGGACCGGGCGAACGTTACGCTGTACATGCTCGCCAATGGCGGCGGCCCGCCGCTGCCCGAACCCGAAGCGGAAGAAGCAGCCGTCGAGGGCGAAATCGACGGTGCCGGTGAAGGCCCCGGCGCGGTTGCAGGCGGCGGAACAAGCGCTGTCGAAGCTGCCGGTGCGATGGGCGACGAACAGCCCGTGGTCGACCAGAGCCCCGTCACCGAAGCAGATGGCGCACAATAAGCGGTCGCACCACGATGCGGGCGCCGGTTCGCCGGCTCCCCTTTCTTCAAGAGCTTCCTAGCCCTTGAACCCCTGAGCAACGACATACCACTCCGACGAGCCCTTGCGGCTCGCCGGGGGCTTGGCGTGCTTGACGCTGGTGAAATGCTTTTTCAGCAGGGTCAGCAATTCGGTATCGGTCCCGCCTGCCAGAACCTTGGCGACAAAGGTCCCGCCCTTTTCCAGCGTGTCGATGGCGAACCAGGCGGCTGCTTCGACCAGCCCCATCGTGCGCAGGTGATCGGTTTGCTTGTGGCCGACCGTGTTTGCCGCCATGTCCGACATGACGAGATCGGGCGGCCCGTCCAAAGCCGCCTCCAGCTTTGCCGGGGCGGTATCGTCCATGAAATCCATCAGCAGGATCGTGACGCCTTCGAGCGGCTCCGTCTCCAGCAAATCGATCCCGACGATGCCCGCCTTGGGCCGTTTCTTGCGAACGACCTGTGCCCAGCCGCCCGGCGCGATCCCGAGATCGACAACGCGGTTTGCCTTGGACAGAATGCCGAAGCGCTCGTCGAGTTCGAGCAGCTTGTAAGCCGCACGGCTGCGATAGCCGTCGGCCTTCGCCTGTTTCACATAGGGGTCGTTGAGCTGTCTTTGCAGCCAGAGCCTGCTCAACTCGCTGCGCTTCTTTGATTTGCGGACACGCTTGTCCGGATCTTTGCCGGACCTGCTCATTTCGCGGCTCCCCCTGCCGCGCGTTGCGGCGCCTGCTGCACGGGCGTCAGGTCAGCGGCCATCAGGCTGCGCAAGATACCTTCGCGAATACCCCTGTCGGCAACGCCCAGTTCGTCGGTCGGCCAAAGGTCGAGGATTGCCTCGAGGATGGCGCAGCCGGCCACGACGAGTTCGGCCCGGTCCTGTCCGATACAGGGCAGGCCGGAGCGCTGGGCCCAGGTCATGCCCGCAAGCCGCTGGCAGATGTCGCGCATCGAGGCAGAGGGGACGATCAGCCCGTCGACAGCCTGCCGGTCGTACTGGGGCAGCTCCAGATGGAGGCTGGCAAGCGTGGTCACGGTTCCGCTGGTCCCGAGCAGGCGCGGATCGGCCTTGCCCTTCCACGGTGTAACGCGCTCGGAGAAAGGGGCAAAGCTGTCGGCGACCAGCTTCTTCATATCGGCATACCGGCCCAGACGGCCGGCATCGTCGTCCCCGCGGCGCGGGACCGTATCGCTCAGCGAGACGACGCCCCACGGTACGCTCTGCCAATCGAGTATGCGGGGCACGTTCTCGCCCGGTTCGATCAGCACCAGCTCGGTCGATCCGCCGCCGATATCGAAGATGACCGCCGGACCGTGCCCCTGTTCCAGCAGGACGTGGCAGCCCAGAACCGCCAGCCGCGCTTCTTCCTGCGCGCTGATAATGTCGAGCACGATGCCGGTTTCTTCCTTCACGCGGTCGATGAACTTCTGCCCGTTGCTTGCCCGCCTGCAGGCCTCCGTCGCGACCGACCGGGCGAGGAAGACATTGCGGCGGCGCAGCTTGTCGGCGCAGATGGTCAATGCGCTCAGCGCGCGGTCCATCGCGGCATCGGAAAGGTGGCCCGATGCGGCCAGACCTTCGCCCAGTTTAACGACGCGGCTGAAGGCATCGATGACAGTAAAATTCTCGCCCGAAGGCCGCGCGATCAACAGGCGGCAATTATTGGTGCCGAGATCGAGCGCGGCATAGGCTTGCTTGCGCGGTGGGCGGCCGGTTCGCAGATTGGCCAGTCGTGCCGGGAGCGCAGGCGCTGCTGCGCCATTGCTGCCGCCTTCTTCGCCGGGCGCACCTGTCGCAGGTGGTTCGGGAGGGTTCTGGTCGGGCGGCGGGGAAGCTTTGTAGCGAAAATCGGCTACGCTGCCGGACGGTGTCTTCCCACGTGCGCTCGCCCTGCTGGCTTTGTCCGGCGGAGTTTGGTCCGCCATCTACGCATACTCTTTCGTTTTTCCTCTCGCCCGGCAAACGCCCGGCGAGGACCTGACAACGACGCTAGCGTGCGGAAAAGGGATCGGCAAGCGTAGCGATAAGGCAGGACTTGACCTCGGCAGCGCCCGCCCATAGATGGCGCGCCTCGCAGCAAGGCCTGCGTGGGCGGTGATTCTGATCCCGCAAAACCGGTAATGCCCCGTCGTCTAATGGTAAGACTACGGACTCTGACTCCGTCAATTGAGGTTCGAATCCTCACGGGGCATCCATCGCATCACAGTCTGTTTCTAAAGGTTTGCGGGCCTGCCTGTTGTTGGGGTATGCTGCGCCCAGCACATCTGCAGGCGGGATCCCTGCTGCCGGTAACGGCGGCACATGCAGATGCGCAAGATCGGGTCGGTGCAAAGGAGCCGATTGCGTCATGGCACCCTCTGGAGACGAAGATGGCGAACGCGGTGCGTCGCCTGACGGCAGCAGGCCTGCCCGCGTTTTCCTGAGCTATTCCCGCACCGATATCGAACATGCAAAGCCGGTCATCGCCCTGCTGGAAGATGCAGGGCTGCACGTGTGGTGGGACGGCCTGCTGGAAGGTGGCGAGAATTTCCTGCCGACGACCGAAGCCGCGCTGGAGGGCGCCGATTGCGTCGTGGTGCTGTGGACTGCGACTTCCGTCAATTCGCACTGGGTCCGCGACGAGGCGCAGAGCGGGCGCGAGCGGCGCTGCCTTGTGCCTGTGTCCATCGACGGCACGCAAAGCCCGCTGGGCTTCCGTCAGTTCCAGACCATCGATGCGAGCAACTGGACGGGCAAATCCGGAACACCGGAAGCGAAGCGGCTGGTCAGCGCAGTGCTGGCGCAATGCGCCGCCTGCTCCGGCAAGAAGCCCCGGCCAGCGGAAGCCGCACCGGCATTGGCTCCGGCAGCGAAGGACAGCTTCACATTTTCCCGCCGCACATTGATCGGCGGGACGGCGGCCACGGCCGGAGCGGCGGCTCTGGGATGGCTGGGCTACAGCCAGCTTGCTGGAACAGGGGCGGACAAGGCCGTGGCGCTCGCCGTCATGCCGTTTGAAAATCTGTCGGGCGATCCGGAGCAGGTGTGGTTTTCCAACGGCCTGTCCAGCGAGCTGAGGCTGGCGCTTGCCCGTAACCCGCTGCTGCGCGTGACCGCGCCGGCATCGTCGAGGATAGAGCGAGACGGCACATCGGGCGATCTCGATCTGGCACGCGAGCTTGGCGTTTCCGATCTGCTGCGCGGGACGGTGCAGCTGGCAGGCGAAACCGCGCGGATATCGGTGGAGCTCGTCCATGCCAAAGACGGCGTGATCCGCTGGGCAGACAGCTTCGATCGGCAGCTCGACGATGTCTTTGCCGTGCAAAGCGAGATTGCGCAGAACGTCGCGCTATCTCTGGTCTCCGAAATTGCCGGCCAGGGCGAGGTGCAGGCAGCGCTGAGCGAGCAGGAAGGCGTGGGCGGCACCAGAAGCGTGGCCGCTTACGAGGCCTATTTGCGCGGGCTGGCCTTCTTCGACCTCGCCTCTGGAGACGATGTCGACGAGGCAGCGCTGGCGCAATTCGATAGCGCGCTGCAGACGGACCCGAATTTCGCCGCTGCCCTCGCGATGCGGGCCACGATGCTTTCGTCGTTGGCGAACAAGGCTTCGGGTAGCGACGAGGTCAGGCGGTTGTATGATGCGGCGATCGAAGCCTCTTCCCAGGCGCTCGCCATCGCTCCCGACCTGGCAATCGGGCATCAGGCGAAGGGGTTTGCCCTCAATAACGGAAGGCTCGACCGGAAGGCGGCCACACCCCATTACGAACGGGCTCTGGAGCTTGCGGCCGGTGTGGCGGATGTGCGCAGGGCGGCGTCGGTGTTCTTTGCCTATGGCAGCCAGACGGCGCTCGCCCGCGAGACGATCAACGATGTGCTGAAGCTCGATCCGCTGAACGCGCGGGCGTTTCGCACTGCAGGCTATATCGAGTGGCTTGCCCGCGATTTCACCGAAGTCATTCGCAATATGCGCGAAGCCCTGAAGCTCAACCCGCAGCTTGTCAGCGCGCATTACGCCATCGGTATCGGCCATCTGATGCTGGGCGATGCGGTGTCCGCACAGGCGTCTTTTGCCCAGGAAAGCGTCCCGCTCTTCTCTTTCACAGGCGAAGCCATGGCGCAGCGCATGCTGGGCGATCCTGCTGCGGCGAAGGCTGCCTTTCAGTCGCTTGTCGAACAGTACGGCGATGCCAGCCTTTACCAGCAGGCCCAGATCCGGGCGCAGTGGGGCGATGCCGAGGAGGCCGTAACCCTGCTGCAGCAAGCGTATGCCGCGCTCGATCCGGGCCTTCTGTTCTTGCCGAATGACGCCTTGCTCGATCCGGTGCGCAGCAAGCCCGCCTTCCGCGAATTGCAATCCCGCCTGTCCGCATGATACTCTCGCGCATGGGTCGGAGTGGGAAAAGGACGTGATATGAGAAAGTTTCTAGGTCTGATGGTTGGTTCGGCTGCGCTCGCTCTGGCGGGATGCGGTGGCGGTTCCGAACAGGTGGAAGAAGACATGATGGCGAGCGATGTCGCAGAGCCTGTCGCCGAAGACGAGGTGATGGCAGAAGGCGATGACGCTATGGCAACGGCCGAAGAAAATCCCGAAGCTGTTCTTTCGGAAGACGGCATGGAGGTAGGCGCGGAGGATACCGACTTCGATCCGACCGGCAATCCGATCGGACCGGGTGAAGCCCAGGACTGATCTTTCAAACACAGCATTCGCAACGCCGCCCGGTCCCGATGGATCGGGCGGTTTTGTTTCAGGGGCAGATCATTGGTCGGCAATAACGGCTCGATGGCCCGCTATTGTATCGTCCGCTCGATCCATGACCGGACCTTCGCGACGCGGGGATAGCGGCTCGGGACACCGGTCGTACCGCAGGCCTTGCCGCCGCTGACCACGCCGATCAGTACCGGGCGCGAGCTGTAATGGACCAGCGGCCCGCCGCTATCTCCGTCGCAGGTCGACTGCCGGCCCGCCCCGATGGCGCACAGCACGGCGTTTGCCAGCTGTTCCCCGCGGAATTTGGTTACCTTGCGGCAATCGTCCTCGCTCCGAAGCTCCATCCGAACACCCTGAAGGTAATCGGTCGTTGCGGTATTACTGAGCGCTGTGCGCCCCCATCCATACGAATAGACCGGGACACCGCGCGCGACCCTGCGCTGACTGACGCCCAGCGGATCGAGCGAGATTTTCCGGATGGTCTGCACCGCGCCGAGGCGCTGGCCGCGGCGATGATCGTACTGCACCAACGCGATGTCGAACGCATAGTTGCGCGTGGTGAAGAGTGGATGCCGCTCTGTTTTCAGGATGGGATAGCTCATCCCTTCATTCGCGCGGGGATTGTAGACGCCCAGCCGAATGCGATGGCCGGCAGTCTTTACCGATTTGCCCTCGTCGGTGAGGCAGTGGGCAGCCGTCAGTACCCATCCGGTTGCCACGAGCGCACCGCCGCAAAGGACGCGCTGGGACGCCGATAGCCGCTTGCCATTCAGGACAGCAGGTCGCCAGAGAAGCGCCTGCCACGGCGCCTGTCCGGGCTTTAGCCGGTAGCCGCCGATCGCCGCCGGGGCGGGATCGCAAGTAGCATCGGTGTAAACCACACCGCGAAAAACTACCGATCTTTCCGGACATGGCGGCAATTGTTCCGCGACCTTTTGACGCAGCAGAGCCTTCAGCTCATCCGGAACGGGCTCTGTCCCATCCTCTTCGGCAGGCGGGGAGTAGAAAAAATCGGCTTCCTCGATCGCGATCTCGGGGATGATGCCGGTATAGTCCTTGGCTTTGTCGCACGCGAATGTGCTGCCGCGCTCACATAGCGAATGGTAGATGCGGGCTTCGCGCGGTGGATCGGATTGCAGAAGCGTTCCCTCCTTCAGCGTATCGGCCAGCCGGAAGCAGCCTTCGATATGACCGGCGTCGCAACCGCGCTCGATAATGGCGATGGCTCGCTCTCTCTGTTCGTCGCCTTCCGGTGCATATGGCTGCAAGACCGCTGCCTCGCCGCAGGCCTCCGGTCGGCCGGACAGACAGGCCGACGAGAGCAGGTCTGAAGCGGTCTCGGGATCGTATATCGGCGACCGGCTGTTGGCGAGCGCCTCGCCCAGCTGCACGCAGGCGGCCTCGTCCCCTGCTTCGCAAAGTGGCGATTGGATTTCCGCCGTGCGTGCAGCGGCAGCGCCTTCGCAGTGATCCTTGTCGAGCCGACAGGCCTGATCGAAATATTTCAGCGCTGCCGCGACATCGCGGTCTGTGCCGGTTCCGTCATGGAGGCGCTTGCCAGCTTGCCAGCACGCGTCATCGCCGCCCGCCTGACACTCTAGGAAATAGTACTGCGTAATCAGGGAATCGTCCGGCGCTTCCTCGCGTTCGGCTTCGATCCGCGCGTTGTCGCACGCATCTTTCACGCCGGCGCGGCATTGTGCGTCCAGCATCCCCAGGGCCAATACCCGCTCGTCTGGCGAGGCGTCCGCTCCCAACATGCGTCTTGCCTGCAAGATGCAGGCCTCGGCTCCGCCTTTGGCGCAGGCGTCGCGGGCGACTTGCCGGGCAAGGTCGATATCGGCCTCGGCTTCTCTTCCGACCCGGTCATAGCCCCATTCGAGCGCCTGGCTGTACTCCGCGCACGAGCGCAGCGCACCAAGCTCGCAGCCGCGCCGATACAGCTGCGTCGCCTTCGCGAAGTTGCGTGTCTGCGGTTGCCAGTTCAGATGCGTCTTGCCGAGCATGGCGCAGCCTTCCCCGGTTCCGGCATCGCATGCCTCGGTGAAGAGCAGGACTGCAATTTCGAAAATGCGGGGCACGCCGGTGCCGAAAAGATATTGCTCGCCCAGCCGCACGCAGGCGCGCTGGTCGCCCGTGTCGCAAGCGGCCAGATTCTCGGCCGCCTTTGCCTCGGCCGCCCGCCATTCGGCTTCGGTATAGGATCGATGGTAGGATCGTTTGAAAGGTTCGGCCGGTGATGCAGTGGTGCCAGATCCGGTGTCTGGCCCGGTGTCGACATCCTGAGCTGCTGCGGCATTCGACAGACAAATCGCCGCGATCAGGCCGGTGAACGCATGCCTGAGGCCTGCCGAACTGCTTAGCCGTCCTGTTTGTCCCCAGACCATAGCCGCTCCATCATCAGATAGGTGAACGACGCGCTCCAGGCGATCAGGAGGAGGCCGTTCAACGCTTCGATGCCCGCAAGCAGCCTGACGCCGCCATGCGGGACGATGTCTCCGACCCCGAGGGTGGTGTAGCTGGAAATCGAGAAATAGAACAGGTCGAAGAAATCCAGATGCGTTCGCGATCCTGTCGGAGATACGAAGCCTGCGCCCACCCAGTCGAGCACCTGAAACCCTGCGGCAAACATCATCACTTCGGTCAGGTGCGTGGCAAACAATACCAGCAGGACGGAGATCAGCGGGCGTGTCAGCGGACGGTTGGTGTCGTTGATCCGTTCGGCCAGTGCCTTCAATGCGGCAAAGTGCAGAAATATCGTCGCAAGGACGAGAACCGTCGACATCGCTAGTGCTGTCAGCATATCATTCCCCTGCGGCATCTGGCGTTTCGCCGGATGCATGGCCTGAGGAGGCAGTACAGCAGCATGGCGGATGCCGACAAGTTTGCCGGAACAGGGCTCCCGAGGCTGGGGCGCAAATTTACTGTCGGCCTGACCGGACACAGGGAAGGGAACGCGGCATTTGCGGACAATCGCGCGGCCATTTCTGCAACTCTTGCCGCTCTGCTGGACGGGCTGAAGGACGGTTTGCACGAGGAGAGCGGCGACCACGGCCCCGATTTGCGACTGGTGACCAATCTCGCCAATGGCAGCGACCTTCTGGCAGCACAGATCGCCGCCGAAAGGGGCTTCGAAGTGTTCGCTCCACTTCCTTTCGGCCGCACGCTCAATCTTGCGCTCAACATGCTGGACCATGGCGGGGCAGAGGTACTTGCCGTGGCTGAAGGTGCGGAACCGACCGATCCGGCGGAGCGCGCAAACTGGGCTGCAATCCGCCAGGCATGCGATGCGTCGCGCTGCTTCGAACTGGCCGATCAGGACGATGTGCTTTTGGGCTATCTCCGCCGCGATCGCAGCGGCGAGGGTAGCCCTGCCGCAATGCGGGAATTCGACGGGCAGGTGGCAAAACGCACACGTCTCGCGAGCCGCATCACGATCGAGCAATCGGACGTGCTGTTTGCCATCTGGGACGGCATTTCACCGACCATGATGGGCGGAACGCTCGACACGATCAGGCGAGCGCTCGCGACCAACATTCCGGTCATCTGGATCGATGCCCGCACGCCCGAGCGTATGCATTGGATCGCCGATATTGCCGACCTGTCGGTTGTGCGGGAGCGGGAGGCTTCGAGCGGTCTGGAAGAAATAGTGTCGTTCTGCCGTGACCTTGCCGCGCGTAGCTGGAGCGCGATCGAACAGGCCGAAGAAGAGGTATCGCAGCGCCGCTGGCGGGCCCGTTCGCGTAGGCGCTTCCATGCTTATCGCCGTATCGAGCGGATGTTTGCAGGCGAAGGAAAACGGCTGTCGTCCATCCGGCAGGATTACGAAGCGCCCGGCGAAATCGCGGAGGGCAGCTGTGCAGACCTGACCCAGGCGACCAGCAGGCTCCTTGGCGACGAAAGCGACGTTCTGAAGGCGGTCAGGCAAAGCATCTTGCCACGTTTCGCGCTGGCCGACGGTATCTCGACCTATCTTTCGGACGCCTATCGCGGCGGGATGGTCGGCAGCTTTCTGCTCTCCGCCGCAGCGATCATCGGCGGGCTGGCCTATCTCCCTCTGGTCGGGCCGGAGGACAAATGGCCCTTCGCACTGCTCGAGCTGGTCCTGCTGATGTGCATCGTCGCCATCACCATCGCCGGAACGCGGGGCAAATGGCACCAGCGATGGTTCCGCACGCGGCGGGTAGCGGAATATCTGCGCCATGCGCCGATCCTCGTGTCGGTGGGATGCAACCGCCCCTCGGGCCACTGGCCCAGCGCGCGCGATGACGACTGGCCGGAATTATACGCAAGGCACGTTGCCATGGACGCCGGGTTGCCGCGCGCGACGGTCACCAAGGAATTCCTGAAAACCCACATGAAAACGGTCCTGAAGCCATTCCTGACATCGCAGGCGGATTACCACCGCGCAAAGGCGGCGCGGCTGGCCCGGGTGCACCATAATCTCGACCGGATGTCGGAGATCCTGTTCCTCCTCGCGATCCTGTCGGTCGGCCTGTATTTGCTGCTCAAGGGGTGGAGCGTGCTCGGCATTGTCGACAACAGCGTGCCCGACGGCCTGAGCAAGCTCCTGACTTTCTTCGGCGTGGCTTTCCCCACGCTGGGCGCCTCCATTGCCGGTATCCGGTATTTCGGGGATTTCGAACGCTTCGCGGCGATATCGGACATCACTACCGCCAAGCTGGAAGCATTGATCCGCCGGTCCGACCATCTTCTGCAGAGCCAGCATCACGAAATCGACTACGGAGATTTTGTCGCCCTGACGCGCGCATCCGACGATGTCATTCTGGAGGAGATCGAGAGCTGGCAATCGATCTTCGGGACGAAAAAGATGTCCGTACCTGTCTGAGCGGCCGGGGTGATACATTGTCGCGTCAATTTGTTATTGCAATTCATTATCAATAATCATACCCGGCCCTCCTAGTCAGGAGACCCCATTCCCATGAGTAAAGCCAAGACCCGCAACACGCTCGTGCTTGCGCACCTTATCGTTGCGGGACTGCTCGCGCCGCTTTTCGTGCTGGTTGCGATTACCGGCTTCAACTACCTGACCGATAACAAGGGTTACACCGACGAAACGCCGCTGACGCTGCCGGCGGGGACAGTGCTCGACCCCGATGCCGCGACGATCGAGGACGATGTCCGCGCGCTACTGGCTGCCAACGACCTGCCGACCGATTTCGAATATCTGCGCTCGCGCCCGGGCGAGATTACTACCAGGCCGACATCGGAAGATTTTGTCGTATTCAAGGAAGAGAACGGCGTGTGGAGCGCGACGCTCAACCGGCCGAGCCTGCAATACGGCCTGATGGAACTGCACAAGGGCCACGGCCCGCAGACCTTCAAGATTTACCAGATGATCGCCGCTGTCGCGCTGTTTCTGGTCGTCATCGGCGGCCTGGTGGTCGGCTTCATGTCGCCTGCGTACCGGACCAAGACACTGGGTTCGCTGGCCTTCGGCACGGCCGTATTCGTGGTGCTGGCTTTCTTCCTCTAGACCGCGCGGAGTGGTTGCCCGCAGCGACGGTGCGCCTTAGGGCGGGCGCATGACAGAAAAAGACCTGAAAGACCGCCGCTTCTACCGCGCAGAGCAGGAAGCAAAGTTCTCCGAATCCTGCCCGGACGATACGCCGCAGACACGCCATCCGGCCTATCGGCTCGCGTTTCAGGACGACGAGTTTCTGCTGCGCGAAGAATTGCGTCCAGTCCGGTTCCAGCTCGAATTGCTGAAGCCGGAAATGCTGCTGGACGAAGCAGGCGTCGGCTCGACGCTGGTGATGTATGGTTCGGCCCGCATTCCCTCGCCCGAGCAGGCGGAAGCGAAGATCGAGGCGGCCAAGGACGGCGACGAATTCGACCAGAAGGTCGCCCAGCGTCTGGCCGACAAGGCGAAATATTACACAGAAGCGCACAAGCTGGCGAAGCTGGTCAGCGAGAAGTCGATCATCGAGGACGGCAAGCGGCAATTCGTGGTCTGCACCGGCGGCGGTCCCTCGATCATGGAAGCGGGCAATCGCGGCGCCAGCGATGCCGGCGCGGAAAGCATCGGCCTGAACATCGTGTCTGCCGCACGAACAGGCGCCCAATACGTATGTGACGCCGTATCTGTCGCTCAACTTCCACTATTTCGCGCTTCGCAAGATGCACTTCCTGCTGCGCGCGCGGGCCGTGGCAGTGTTTCCGGGCGGCTTCGGCACGTTCGACGAATTCTTCGAGCTGCTGACGCTGATCCAGACGGGCAAGATGAAGCCGATGCCGATCCTGCTGTTCGGCAAGGACTTCTGGACGCGCGTCGTCGATTTCGAAGCGATTGCCGAGGAAGGCACGATTTCGCGAAAGGATCTCGACCTTATCACGTGGGTCGAGACGGCCGATGAGGCGTGGGCGCACATTTCGGAGTTTTACGGTCTCACCCGCTAGGCCTGGTAAGGGAAGGCTCAGTCGTCGCCTTTAAGGCGCACGGCCTGCATGTCCCAACGGGCCGGCGCCTTCGCCGAAATCGGGCGCTTTCCAGATCCCCTCGCGCACGAACTGGCGCGCGAGGCGGACGGCGTGTTCCACGGATTGCCCGTGGCCCAGCAAGGTGGCGATGGCCGATGACAGCGTGCAGCCCGTGCCGTGCGTGTTGCGCGTATAGATGCGCGAATCCGTGAAGCTGGCCATTGATCCGCCGGGCATCTGCAACAGATCGATCACCTGCGCGTCGTCTGATTCCGGTCGCCGGTATGGCCGCCCTTGGCGAGCACGGCGCAGTCATGCGCCTCGGCCAGTTCCTGCGCGGCTGCGCGGGCAAGATGGGTGTCGCGCAGTTCGCGCCCCGCCAGCAATTCGAGCTCCGGCAGATTGGGCGTCAGCATCGTGGCGAGGGGGAACAGCTCGGCGCGCATGACTTCGACGGCTGCGTCCTCCAGCAGCCTTGCGCCCGATGTGGCGACCATGACCGGGTCGAGAACGATCGGCGGCGTTCCGGCAAGTTCCTTCAGCGCACGCGCCACATGGCCGATGATATCGGCGTTCTGCAGCATTCCGATCTTGATCGCATCGACGCCGATATCGTCGACGCACGACCTGATCTGCGTGGCGACAAATTCGCCCGTCCAGCGGTGTGATGCCCTGAACGCCTATCGAATTCTGCGCCGTGACGGCGGTGATTGCGGTCATCGCATAGCCGCCCAGCATCGTGATCGTCTTGATATCGGCCTGGATCCCGGCACCGCCCGAACTGTCGGATCCGGCGATGACTGAGAATGCGCGGCGGGACAGGCTGGCCCGGCTTCATTGCCCGGACTTGCCTTCGAATTTGCGTTTTGTGCTGGCCGGGTATTTGTCCAGCAGGGCCCGGCTACGGATCGGCCGGTCGATCAGTTCGCCGCCGCAATTGGGGCAGAGATCGTCGAGCGTATCGGCGCATGGCGCGCAGAAGGTGCATTCGAAGCTGCAGATGAACGCGCCGGGCCCGTCAGCGGGCAGGTCCGTGCCGCAGCGTTCGCAATCGGGGCGCATCTCCAGCATCAGGCGGCACCTTTCACGGCATCGCAAATGCGATCGACGACGGCTTCGACCTGCGCGGCATCGTCGCCTTCCGCCATGACCCGGATAAGCGGTTCGGTTCCCGAAGCGCGGATGACCAGCCGTCCCTTGCCGGCAAGCTCGGCCTCGGCATCGGCGATGCATGATTTGACCGCTGCATCGTCCAGCGGCGAGCCGCCGTCATAGCGTACGTTCTTGAGCAATTGCGGGACCGGTTCGAACTGGTGGAGCAATTCGCTCGCCCGTTTGCCCGAGCGGACCAGACTGGCGAGCACGCGCAGGGCGGCAACCGTGCCGTCGCCGGTGGTCGCATGGTCGAGCAGGATCATGTGGCCCGACTGCTCTCCGCCGACATTGAAGCCGCCCGACCGCATCCGTTCCAGCACATAGCGGTCGCCGACCTTGGTCCGCTCCAGCGTCAGGCCCTTGCTTTCCAGATAGCGTTCCAGCCCCAGATTGCTCATGACGGTCGCGACAATGCCGCCGCCCTTGCAGAATGCCGCGTTCCGCCATGCGGGTCGCGATCAGCGCCATCAGCTGGTCGCCATCGACCTCCTTGCCCTTCTCGTCGATCACGATCAGCCGGTCGGCATCGCCGTCCAGCGCAATGCCGATATCCGCGCCTTCCTCGACGACCTTGGCCTTGATCGCATCAAGCGAGGTCGAGCCGACCCCGTCATTGATGTTCGTGCCGTTGGGATTGACGCCGAGCGCGATCACCTCCGCGCCCAGTTCCCAGATTGCCGATGGCGCGACCTGATAGGCAGCCCCATTTGCGCAATCGACCACCACTTTCAGATCATCGAAACGGATATCGTCGGCGACCGATTGCTTGACGGCGTGGATATAGCGCCCGCGCGCATCGTCGATCCGCCGTGCGCGCCCGATTTCCGCTGCCGGCGACGAGATCGGGCTGATCGTCGATCAGCGCCTCGATCGCGCATTTCGGTCTCGTCGTCCAGCTTGAAGCCGTCGGGGCCGAACAGCTTGATGCCGTTGTCGCGATAGGGATTGTGGCTGGCCGAAATCATCACGCCCAGATCGGCGCGCATCTCGCGGGTCAGCAGCGCAACTGCCGGGGTGGGCAGCGGGCCGGTCATGATCACATCGACGCCCACGCTGGTGAAACCTGCGACCAGCGCGCTTTCCATCATATAGCCGGACAGCCGCGTATCCTTGCCGATCACGACGCGGTGGCGGTGATCGCCCGCGGCGGAAATGATTGCCCGCCGCCTGCGCCACGCGCATGGCCGTGGTCGCGGTCATCGCGCCCTTATTGGTTTCGCCGCGAATGCCGTCGGTGCCGAAATATTTGCGTGTCATGCGTTCCCCTGCAAAGGCCCGTTTCTTGTGCGCCAGCAGCTTGCCCTGCTGTGAAGCGGGAGCCAAGCAAAGTGGAAGAGGGAAGGAGGCAGTTTTGGCCAATAGAGACACGGCAGGCGGTGTAGCCGGCGGGATCGACGATGACGGCCTGGTCCGCATTTCGCTTGCCCGTGTGGTGGACCTTCGGCGGGCTGATTGCCGGTCTGGTCATTGGCGGGCTGGTGCAGGGCAGCGCCATCGCAGCCGGCCGCCGCTGCTATCGCGCAGCCCGTCGGAACGCTCTGGCTGCGCGCGATTGCAGATGACGATCATTCCGCTGGTCGCAGCGTTGCTGGTGATGGGCATTGCCCAGATGATCGCAGCCGCACGGGCAGGCGCGACGGCACGGCGGATGCTGGGCTGGGTGTTCGCGATGCTCGTTTTCAGCGGTCTCGCCAGCGCTGTGCTTCATGCCGCTGCTGCTGACCGCATTCCCGATCCCCGAGGCGGCAACGGCGCTGCTGGCCAACGGCGCCGAGATGGAACCGCAGGAGGTGCCGGGGCTGGGCGATTTCGTGTCGCTCGCTGGTCGCGCCAAATCTATTTGCAGCGGCCGCAGAAACGGCGATGCTGCCGCTGACGCTGTTCTTTGCCGTGTTCGCGATTGCCATAACCCGCCTGCCGAACGGGCAGGGCGAGGTGCTGCTGCGGTTCTTCCGCGCGCTGGGCAATGCGATGCTGGTCATCATCGGCTGGGTGCTGTGGCTTGCCCCCGTCGGCGTGTTCGCGCTGGCCTTCGGTGTGGCGCTGCGGGCCGGCGGTGACGGGGCCTTCGCGACGCTGATCCACTATATCCTGACCGTGTCGGCGATGGGGCGGCATTGTCCTGCTGACGGCATATTTGCTCGGCGGTCGTCGTTGGCCGGATCGGGCCGCTGCGTTTCGCCAAGGCTGTGCTGCCGGCGCAGGCCGTGGCCGTCAGCACGCAAAGCTCGCTCGCCAGCCTGCCCGCCATGCTCGACAGCGCACGGCGGCTGAACCTGCGCGAAGATACCGCCGATTTCGTCCTGCCGCTGGCGGTGGCGATCTTCCGCGCAACCAGCCCGGCGATGAACATGGCCGTGGCCATCTATGTCGCGACGCTGGTCGGGATCGAACTGACGCCGGTGACCCTCGCCACAGGCATTGCGGTCGCCTTTATCATCAGCGTCGGGTCGGTCAGCCTGCCCGGCTCTATCAGCTTCGTGATTTCCATCGGCCCGATCGCGCTGGCGATGGGCGTGCCGATCGAACCGCTCGCCTTGCTGGTGGCGGTCGAGATGCTGCCCGATATCATGCGAACGCTGGCAAATGTGACGATGAACGTCGCTGTCACCGCGGCGACCGATCGCGGCGCCGGAACGGACGCAGAGCGCGGAGACACACAGGAAAATTGACAATCGATGCAACCACCCGCCCTGCGGAGCGTTGTTAACCCGAACCTCTACATCCACCGCCATCCTAAGGGAGAACCAACCATGGCTTTCGAAGTAACACCGCTGCCCTATGCCGACACCGCGCTGGCGCCGGCCATTTCCGCCGAAACGCTGAGCTTCCATCATGGCAAGCATCACAAGGCCTATGTCGACAAGACCAACGCCGCGATCGAAGGCACGGACCATGCCGACAAGTCGCTGGAAGAAGTCATCGCCGCTGCACGCGGAAGCGACCAGGGCCTGTTCAACAACAGCGCGCAGAGCTGGAACCACGGCTTCTACTGGCACTCGATGGCCGCCGAAGGCGGCAAGCCGACCGATGAGCTGAAAACGATGATCGACGACAGCTTCGGTTCGGTCGACGAACTCAAGACGCAAGCTACAGGACCGCGGCGCAGGCCATTTCGCCAGCGGCTGGGTCTGGCTGGCCGAAAAGGACGGCAAGCTGACCATCGAGGAAACGCATGACGGCGACACGCTGGCCGATCAGGACGGTGTAAACCCGCTGCTCGTAATCGACCTGTGGGAACATGCCTATTATCTCGATCACCAGAATGCGCGCCCGGCCTATCTGAAGGCCGTGACCGAGAAGAAGCTCAACTGGAGCTTCGCATCCGACAACCTGACGCGCGGTACGACCTGGAGCTATTCCAGCTAAGCACGGCGCTGCTACACGAAATAAAGGCCCGCCCGGAGAAGATCCGGGCGGGCCTTTTTCTTTATCGGGCTACGCGGCCTGTTCGTCTGGCGGGACTGTTCTCGCCCAGCGACATGATGTCGTGATTGAACAGCGGCTCGCCGAAGACGAAGCCGACCAGGTTGGGCCGACCGACATGGTCGAAGAAGGCGGTCAGCATCAGCAGGATCGGCACGGATAAACAGTGCCCCGAACACGCCCCAGATCCAGCTGAAATAGGAGAACGCGATCAGGATCATCACCGGGTTCATCGTGAACCGCGCGCCGAGAATGGACGGCGTGATGATGTTTGCCTCGACCGTGTGGAGCGCAAGATATGCGGCTGCCGGAATGATGCCCGAGCAGAACGGTGTCGCTCGTGCCGACGCCGAACAGGGTCAGCACAACCGTCATCGCCAGCGGGCCGATATAGGGGATGAAATTGCAGCAGCGTTGCCAGCCCGCCCCACATCAGCGGAGCCTCGACATTCAGTGCCCATGCGCCCGTCGCCACCACGATGCCGACGCCGATATTGATCCATGAAACGGTGAGAATATAGCTGGCGACCTGGTCCTGCACTTCGCGCATAACCCGCGCTGCCTTGATGCTGGTGCCGAAACTGGTCCGGCCGAACAGCAGGTTCCGGCGGAGGCGGACACGCGCCTCGACCATGAAAAGGCCATAAGGAAGGTCAGCAGGACCTTCAGGACGACGTTCGGCGCCCCGATGGCCAGTTGTTCGAAGAAGGAAGGGCCGGCCAGCGTGACCTCGTTGGTGCCGGTATAGCCGACCGCTTCCGCAAAGCGGTCATTGGCAGCCGCGAGCCAGGCAAACTGGTCGCGCAGCTCGGCAAAGCGTGCGGCGACCTGATCTGCGAGACGGGGCAATTCGTCGAACAGGGCGATTGCCGGCTGCAGGATGACGGCGAAGGCCAGCAGCACGATCGCGAAGAAGACCAGCAGCGCCATTAACGATGCGAGCACGTTGGGCATGCCCCATCCGGCAAGCTTGTCGGCCAGCGGAGCGAGAAGGATTGACAGTATGATGGCCGTCGTAAGCGGCAGGAAAACGACCGAGCCGATCGAGAGGACGAAGGGGAGGGCAAGAAACAGCCCCAACCCGATCAGCAGGACCAGCGTACTGATGAGCCGCAATTCCTGCTGCGCAAACGCCATGCGCCGCCGCGCGAGGCGGTGCACCGGTTTCTTCCGCCACGGGGGCTTGGGGTTGCGATGGGCGCGCTCATGAAGCTTGGAATAGCACGGGCGCGCCGGTCATTGCGATGCCGAAAGGATCAGTTGTTCGCTGCCGCAATGCCGTTTCCGGCTGCGACTTCGTCCAGTTCCTCGAGGATAGCGCGGTGTGCTGTCACATCGTCGATCGACCGGTTGGGAATATTCCCTTCGGTCAGCATCGTATTCAGTGCAGACCGTGCGCGGCCGACGCGGCTCTTGATGGTGCCGACTGCGCAGCCACAGATATTGGCCGCTTCTTCGTAGGAGAAGCCGCCGGCACCGACCAGCAGCAATGCCTCGCGCCGTTCGGGCGGCAGGGTCAGCAATGCGCGGTGCATGTCCGCCAGGTGTACCGGTTCTTCCTGTCCCGCAGGCGCAGTCAGGATGCGTTCTGCGACACCTTCGTCGTATTCGCCACGGAACCGGTTGCGACGCATATCGGTGAGATAGGCATTGCGCAGGATCACGAAGGTCCAGGCGCGCATCGATGTACCGGGTTCGAAACGCTCCTGCGCGGCCCACGCCTTCATCAGCGCTTCCTGCACCAGATCGTCGGCCATGTCGGGACGCCCGCACAAACCGCGTGCGAAAGCACGGAGATGGGGAACCACCTCCTCAAGTTCGCGCTTGAAATCGGCTCGCTCGGAAGCCGTGCGCTTGGTTTCGCTCATTTCGAGTCGCCGTCCAGCTTCGATAGAAGATCCTTAAAGCTGTCCGGGAGCGGTTCGTCGACCACCGAATCGTAAAGTTGCCGTAATCCATCGGCCCATTGCGGATCCTTGGCCTGCTTCTTTACATCCTTGCGCGCAGCAGGATCTGGAATATTCTCGTTGTTCACCAACGTGCCCTTCGGTGCGGGGTCGTCAATTCATCCCGATGTGGGAGACCCGTTTTCAAACTGTCTAATCGGTCGGAACGAATGCATCGGTGCTTGGTTCCCCGTTGCATGCGAGATACCGCAGTATACGCCATACGTCCGGTATTCTCACCAACCCGCCGTCAATAACGAGCATCCATTTGCCTCAACACAATGCATCACCGAAGCGAAGGACCCGGCGCTGGCTGACGCAGTATCCCCGTGCGCTGCCCGTCGCGATATTCCTGCTGATCGCAGCGATCACGGCGCTGAGTGTGTGGGCGATCGAACGCGGTGAGCGGGCAGGCGAGCAGGCGCGGCTGACAAAAACGGCAGAGGCGATTGCTTCCGCTCTCGACCGGCGCGGCAATACGACCAGTTCCTATCTGCGCGCAGGCGCGGCGCTTTTTTCGACGATGGAGGGCGTGCCTGCGCCGCTATTCAGGCGCTTTGTCTCGGAATTGCGTCTCGATGCCGATTACCGCGGAGCCGAGGGCATTGGCTGGGCGGAGCATCTGACAGCGTCCGAAGTCGTCCCGTTCGAGGGCAGGCTTCGGAGCGAGCAGACGGGCTTTCGCGGGATAACGCCATATCCCCCGCAAGACCCCGAGAACGTCGTTCCGGTTACCTTTCTGCAGCCGGACACGCAGAGGAACCGGCGCGCCCTGGGCTTCGATATGTGGTCGGAGCCTGTCCGGCGCATAGCCATGCAGGAAGCCTTGCGAAGCACCCGTCCCACGGCGAGCGGCAAGGTCGTCCTGAAGCAGGAAGGGGGCGGCGATGCGTCGGGCTTCCTCGTCTATATGCCGGTATTCGAAGCAGGATCGCGCCGGTTGAAAGGCTTCATGTACAGCCCTTTCGCGGCGCAGGATTTCCTCGAATCCATCGCCCTTGCCGAAGGGATCGGTGCGCGCGGCGTGCAGCTCTATGACGGCAAGGCCGAACCGACGAACCTGCTCGCCTCGATCCCGCCGAAAGAGGCAACCGGCTGGTACGTCACGCGCGAATTCCGTCTCGCCAATCGCCCGATGACGCTTCAGCTGGAATCGGTGCAGGGTAACTCTCTGTCGTTTCTGTCGATGATGACGCTGCTGTTCGGCTTGTCGGTCGCCAGCCTGTCTATGCTGGTTGCACGGTTGCTTACCCAGCAGGCGTTCGAGGATCAGGCCTCGCTCGATTATTTTGCCGAGCAGAATTCGATCCGTAATTCGCTGACCCGGGAACTCAATCACCGGGTGAAGAACACGCTCGCCAACGTCCTGTCGATTGTCTCGCTGACCCGCCGGCGGGCGACCGATCTGGAAGATTTTGCCGACGGGCTGGATGGCCGCATTCGCGCTCTGTCGGCAACGCATGATCTTCTGACTAAGTCGCAATGGGGGACTACCCCAATTCGCGACGTTCTGGAAACCGAGATGGCCCCTTATGCCGAATCGGACGATATCGGACTGGTTCTTGAGGGGCCCGATGTGGAGCTGGCGCCCAATGATGCGCTGTCGTTCGGCCTCGCGATTCACGAACTGGCGACAAATGCGTCGAAATACGGCGCACTCAGCCAGCAGGGAGGTGAGGTCACGGTCAACTGGTCGCTCGTGGACGATAATCTTGCCCGTATCGAATGGATCGAGAGCGGTGGACCGCCTGTCTCGCAGGATCGCAAACGCGGCTTCGGCACGGAACTGATCGAGAAGATCGTCGCGCACGAACTGAAGCATCCGGTCGAACTGGATTTCGACCCCGAGGGCGTAAAGTGCCGACTGCACGTGCCTGTTCGCAAGCTGTCCGCCTTCGCGATGCGCGCACGTAGGCCGGATGGCGGCGATGCCACCCATCAAGCGGTCGATGATATTCTGTCCGGTCGGAAGACCGATTAAGGGATTGCGCGGTTAAGCACCGCAGTGCGGCTCCCGCCGGACGCCTTGCATCCGGCGGGGCGCAATTACATGCCGCTCAGCTCAGCGGCTTGCTGGAATTGAAAAACAGTGCCTGGCTGATGGCAGCGCGCACTGTGGCTTCCTGGAAGGGCTTCGTGACGAGATAGGTCGGCTCCGGCCGGTCGCCTGTCAGCAGACGTTCCGGATACGCCGTGATGAAGATGACCGGCACATCGGTGATGGCCAGAATGTCGTCCACCGCGTCGAGACCGCTTGAACCGTCGGCCAGCTGGATGTCGGCGAGCACCAGTCCCGGTGTTTCCTTGGCCACCACTTCCTGCGCCTGCGTGCGGGTTGCGGCCGTACCGCAAATGTCGTGGCCCAGGCCGCGGACGAGGTCTTCCAGCTGCATCGAGATCAAGGGCTCGTCTTCGATGATAAGGACGTTGGTGTTCGATTCCCGGTCGATCTCGGCGACGGCATCCTGAACCATGCCTTCGACTTCTTCATCGGTCAGGCCCATCACCTGCGCCGTTTCTTCGATCGAAAAATCTTCCAGTGTGGTCAGCAGCAGAGCCTGCCGGTTGAGCGGGGTCACCGAACGAAGACGCTCGTGCGCCGCTGCTTCGTGATTGCCGCCCGGCTCGGTTCCGCCGCTGGCGTCGATGTCGGTTTCGACAGAGGCGCTGGACCAGATCTTGTTGAATGCACGATAAAGAGCGACGCGGCCTTCGCCGAGAGATTCCTTGAGTTCGTCGTCTGCCAGCGCAGCTTCGAGAGTTTGCCGGACAAAGGCATCGCCTGTCGACTGGGACCCGGTCAACGCGCGCGCATAGCGGCGCAGATATGGCAGATTTGCAGCAACGTTTTCACCGAGCGACATAAAATTCCTTCCCAAATGCGGCTGGCAGATTGCAGCCGACTGATTGCGCGCGTTAAACGTGCCGACACGCGGTCGGTTCCGTGCAGCGTGCTGGAATTCCCAGATTGTTCAAGGGATTTGACATCGCGCGCGCTATAGTCGCTAAAGACTTCAATAGTATACGGGATACGCGCGGGAGAGGTGGGGTCACCGATGAGCAAGATTGCAATGGGCGCTGATGTAACTCCCTGCAGGGAATGTCCGCTTCTCGACTGCGAGACATTCCGTCCGCTGTCCGAAGACAAGCTGGAATATCTCGACGGATTCAAACAGGGCGAAGCTGCGTTTCAACGCGGCGAAATGGTGATGTCGCAAGGCGGCAAGGCGCCCCAGCTTCACACGGTCCTATCGGGAATGCTGATCCGCTACCGGTCGCTGGAAGATGGCCGCAGGCAGATCGTGAATTTCATGTTTCCCGGCGATCTGGTCGGGCTGCAGGGCGCCTTCGATGACGATCTGTCCCACTCCGTGGAAGCGCTGACCGATGCGCGCCTGTGCGTATTCCCGCGGAACGATTTCCATCGCCTGATGGGCGCGCATCCGCGGCTGGGCTATGATCTGGTGTGGCTTGCCGCGAAGGAAGAGACGGCGCTGGAGGGACACCTGGTGTCCGTGGGCCAACGCACTGCCCGCGAGCGGGTGACCTATCTCGCCGTTTGGCTGCTGGACCGTGCGCTGGCGACCGGGATAGCGGACGAGAAGAACAAGCTCGAGATGCCGATCACGCAGGCGCAGATTGCAGATATGCTGGGACTGTCGCTCGTGCACACGAATCGAACGCTCAAATCGCTACGCGAAGAAGGTCTGGTTGATTGGGCACCGGGCGAACTCTGCGTAAAGGATATGCAGAAGGCTTGCGATTTTGCCCAATACACTCCGATGGATGGAAAAAGACCGTTTATTTGATAGTAATTTCAACGACTTGTAATTTTTTTGAGAAAATCGTTCTAGGGGGAGGGAACCCGCTTTCAGGTCGAGCATTCTCTTAATATCACCGCCGAGACCCCCCTCCCGTCCAAGCGGCTGTGATACGATCCCGAGGCCTCCACCCGATTAAATTCGAGTGGAGGCCTCCTTTTTATCCGGCACAATTACGCCGACGCCAAGGGCGGATGACCTTCCGAAATTCGTGAGTGAGACTGGCTCTGAGCAGCGGGCTTTAACGCCGTAAGCGGCTCAGCAGACCGGGCTTCTTGCGGCGCGACTGGCCACTGGTAGCGAGCTTGATAAGCTGCTCGGGAGCGTAGGGCTTTGTCAGAACTGCGCCCATCTCGGCAATTTGCGGCGGGATGTCTTCGGGCGAGCCGGTGGAAAAAATGATCCTGGGCGGATTGGGCCCGATCGTGTCGACGAGTTCTGCAATCGCCCAGCCATCGTCGCGGTCCGCCAGATGGACATCCAGAATGATGACGTCCGGCTTTTGCCGCCTGAGAGCTTCGAGCGCTTGCGTGGTCGACGAGACAAGCGTCACGCTTTTCGCACCTGCATCTTCCAATGTTGTCTCGATCGAGAGCGCCAGAATACTGTCATCCTCGACGACCAGAACGTCACCGAGCGAGTGTTTGGAGGGTGAGCCGGCAGTATCGGCCATGGCGCGCGTAATCCTATGGGCCCGCGACGTTCGCTGGCCTGCATATCACGAACAGGGGTAGGCGAAGTTTGTTCCCTACCGGCAGGCCGTGCCTTGTATTAATGCCAATGTTTCAGATGGTTTTGCCGAAGATCACATATTCGCGGTTTATCTTCGAATCGATCGCATCGGCAATCGCGACCATTCCCTGATTGTCGTCCAGCACCCAGCCCAGTTCGCCCCGCGTCGAGCCATAGAGAGCGGTCGCTTTCTGGCGAATGTCCTCGATCATCATGAAGGCGAGTTGGCTGGCGGTTCGCGAATTGTGAAGCTCGCTCGAAACGCCCATCAGCGGCACGCGCATGCCTGCCTTTTTCGGGGTCTTCAGCCAGCGCAGCAAATGGAACCAGCCGAACGGGAACAGCTTGCCGTCGATCTTCGCCATGACATCGTTGATGTTGGGGAAAGTCAGCATGAATGCGACCGGCTTTCCGTCGATCTCCGCAATCCGGTTGAGCGGAGCCTTGATAATCGGTTTCAGCTTCTTGCCGGCATAGGCGACTTCCGCAGGGGTGAAGGGAACGAAGCCCCAATTCGATGACCAGGCATCGTTGAGTATCGCCAGTATCGTCTCGATTTCTTCATCGTAGCGCGACAGGTCGACGGGTCTGACGACGATGTTCTCCTTGCGCTGGCCGGACTTGATGATGCGCTGGATCAGCGGCGAAAAATCGCGATCGATGTTGAGGTCGTAGGTCAGCAGGCTCTTGGCAGGCGCGTAGCCGGCAGCTTCGATCCAGCCGCGGTAATGCGCAGGATGGTGTCCCATCATTATCATGGGTGGATGGTCCTGTCCTTTTACCAGCAGGCCGGGCTCTTCCCAGATCGACAGAGAAATCGGGCCAAGGACCTTCGTCATGCCCTGGTCACGCAGCCAATCCTCGGCAGCAGCGAGCAAAGCAAGCGCGACGCCTTCGTCCTCGGCATCGAAATATCCGAACATGCCGGTGCCCGGACCCATGCCCTGTTCGGGCGGAATTTTCAGCGCAAGATGGTCGATATGCGCGCTTATCCGGCCGACCGGCTTGCCGCCGCGCATCGCCAGGAAAAGCTGGACGGTAGCATGTTCGAAAAACGGGTTGCGCGCAGGATCGACCAGTTCGATCTGTTCCGAACGAAGCTGCGGGACCGAGTGGGGCAGGCGGGACGCGAAATTGCGGCCGACATCGACGAATGCCGCCCGGTCCCGCTTACCGTCCTTGCCCTTGTCCGACAGGGCGCGAATGCTTATTTTGTCGCCGTCCATAATGGCAGGTCTCTTCTGGATGTTCAGCTTGAGTTAGGCCCTGTTCCGGCAGGGAAGCTCTTGTCAAGCAGCCGGCCTGTTACGGACGCACGCCGGACCGGCAGGCCCACGGTCCTATGGCGATATGACGGGGCCGCGAAATTGCTGTAGAGCACACCCCACACAACCGGACACACCCATGAGTTTGCAACATAGCCTCGACCCTGCCGCAACAGCCGCTGCCGATGTGGCCGCCGGTCCTGCCGCCAATCCTGTCGTGCGCGCGCCGATTGCCGATGACAAGGACATGCTGCGTGCCGCGCGCGATCTGACCAAGGATTTGTACGAGGCGAAAGGTGCCATCTACTGGCCCGACATGCTCCTGTCCGCAGCGACGGGTTATGCCTGCATTGTCGGTGCCATCCTCACGCAGAATGCGCTTCTGGCCGCCGCTTTGGGCGTGGTCGGTGCGCTGGCGCTGTACCGCGCGCTAATGTTCATCCACGAACTGACCCATATCCGCAAAGGATCGCTGCCGGGCTTCCGGCTCGGCTGGAACCTGCTGGTCGGCATTCCGCTGCTAACGCCGTCCTTCATGTATGAGGGCGTGCACGTGATCCATCACAAGCGCACGCAATATGGCACGATCGAGGATCCGGAATACCTTCCGCTGGCCCTTATGAAACCGTGGTCGCTGCCCGTATTCGTGGTGGTGGCACTGCTCGCACCGCTGGCCCTGATGATCCGGTTCGCGGTGCTCGTCCCGCTGGGCGCACTAGTGCCCGCGGTTCGCCAGTTTGTCTGGCAGCGGTTTTCCGCGCTGTCGATCAACCCCGATTTTCGCCGCCGTCCGCCTGAGGGCGAGCTGACGCGCCGCGTATTCTGGCAAGAGCTCGGCGGCTTCGTGTGGAGCTGGGCGCTGATCGGCAGCGTCTTCGCATTCGGATGGCGTCCGCTCCTCATCGCTTTTGCCATCCTGTCGCTGACAGCGGTGCTCAACCAGCTGCGGACACTGGTCGCGCATCTGTGGGAGAACGAAGGCGAGCCGATGACGGTGACCGCGCAGTTCCTCGACAGCGTGAACGTTCCGCCGCCGGGACGCATTGCCGAGATATGGGCGCCGGTGGGCCTGCGCTATCACGCGCTGCACCACCTGATGCCATCCATGCCGTATCACTCGCTTCCGGAGGCGCATCGCCGCCTTCATGGCGAGCTGGGTCTGGAATCGACCTATCAGGGGGCCAATCACCCCGGCATGGTCTTTCTGGTCGGCAAGATCGCCCGCAGCACGATGAGCCGCGGGCAGATCCCCCGCTAGGTTTCTAGCTGGCTGACGCGCCCTCTACGGGGACTTCGTCGCCAGAGGCCATCGCATCGACCTGCTCGTCTGCGCCGCCTGTCACCGTATCGTTATCGGGGGCCGGCTCTGCTGCCGTATCCCCGTCAGCCACGGGAGAGGGCAATTCGCTTTCGTAGGACGTGTCGACTGCCGGTTCTTCGCTGCATCCGGCCATGGCGAACGCAGCAATCGGAAAGCGGCAAGAGAGCGAGATTTTTCATGAGCGATATCCTGTTTGGTTCCGCCGGGTAGACGCACCGCACGTGTCTGCGGTTCCTTCCTGCGCAGTTCGCTCAGCCCAGAAAGCGGATCATGGCAATGCGCTGCTCTCTATCGAGCCCCGCCTGTTCCTCTCTGTCGAGTAATCCGTCCAGCCGCGCATTGCTGCCGGTATCCTCCACTTCGATGAAACCGAGCCTTTCGTAGAACGGCGCATTCCACGGAACTTCACGGAATGTGGTGAGCGTCAGGGCCGAAAAGCCTTCATTGTGGGCATCGATCATCGCGCCCCTGAGCAATCGCTCGCCGAGACCCTGGCGCTGGAAATCGGGATGGACCGAAACTTCCCAGATATGGAGTTCGCGCCGGAAGGGTTCGCAGGCGATGAAGCCCGCAATCCGGTCTCCGGCAGCCGCAACCAGGCAGTGGCGTTTTGCAATCAGTTGGCGGTGGCGCTCAGCCGGTATCGGCTGACCCGTAGCGATATCCTCGAAGCCGGGAAGGGTGGCGAACAGCGTGCCTGCGGCGGCCTCGATCGCAGGGAGCGCTTCGGCATCTTCGGGTCTGGCGAGGCGGATGGCAGCCAGGCCGGTAGCGCTCATTCCTCGGTCCGGATGAGGACGGTTTCACCGACCAGCAGGAACAGCGCGAACGGGGCCCATGCCGCCAGCAAGGGCGGATAGCCTCCGAAGCTCCCCATCGCGAGCGCGGCATTGTCGACAACGAAGTAAGCAAAGCCGAGCGCCATCCCGATGATGGCCCGCAGGAACAGCTGGCCCGAGCGCGCAAGGCCGAAGGCTGCAACAGCTCCCAGCAACGGCATCAGAACGGCCGACAGCGGGCCGGACAGCTTGTGCCACCACTTCGCCTCCAGTTCGGCGGTCGCACGGCCACTGGCCTTGTAGGCCTGAATGGAGTCGCGAAGCTCCATGAAGCCGAGCGCATCCGGATCGACGCTCTCAAGCTCGATCTGCGATGGCGTGATGCCGGGCGCCACAACGGCATCGGCGGCTTCGCCCGTTTCGGCTGTGCCGACATCGAAGCTGACCGCGTCTTCCAGCTTCCAGCCCGGCCCGGCGAAGCTGGCGCTGTCAGCCCGGACCTGCCGGATGATCTGGCCGGTCTCGTTGCGGCGGTAGAAGGTCACGCCTTGCAACTGGATCCTGTCGCCCCGGCCGGTCATGGTGGTCGCGCTCAGAATGTCGTTGCCGTCTGTCAAATAGAGGCCTTTGCGCGCTTCGTCTTCCAGCGGGATGGCGCCGTACTCGGTCGCCTCCCACGCTTTGAGCGAAGCCGTCGCGCGGGTCACCACGCGCTCATTGAAGGCGAAGGTGATGGCCGACACCAGCAGCGCGGTCAGCAGGAACGGGGCGAGCACCTGATGGGCGGAAAGACCCGAGGCTTTCATCGCGATCACTTCGCTGTTCTGGTTGAGCGTGATGAGCGAGATGATGGTTGCCAGCAGGACCGAATAGGGGAGGAAACGCTGTACCAGCTGGGGTATCCGGTAACCGGCATAGGTCAGCAATTCCCCCTGACCATTGCCCTCGACGCTCAAGATTTCACCGCTCGTCGACAGCAGGTCCAGCATCAGAAGCACGAGGACCAGCATCACCAGCACCGCAAGAATGCGGCTGACGAACATCTTCGCCAGATAGGCGGTGAGCGTCCACGAGGGAAAGAAATCGAGCTGCATCTGCGCCGTGCCTGCCTATTCTGCCGGAGCCGCAGGGGCGCCGGGATCCATCGTCTGCGGGACGAATTCGTCCGAGCGGCGTTTGCGCCGTTTGAACAGTTTGCGAAGCTGCTTGCCCAGCTTGGAAGATGCGGTTTCCAGCGCGCCGATCGGCTGCCCGCCCGGCACGTAGGCGACCTGATAGAACATCCACAGGATCAATGCTGCGAACAATACGAACGGCCCCCACAGGGCGATGATCGGATCGATCCGCCCCAGTGTCGCGATGTCCTCGCCATACTGGTTGATCTTGTGATAGCTGACGACCATCACGATCGAGACGAAGACGCCCAGCGCGCTGGTCGATCGTTTCGGCGGGATGGCCAGCGCCACGGCCAGCAGCGGCATCAGAAGCATCATCACGACCTCGACCAGCCGGAAGTTGAAGCTGGCCTGGCTGGCATCGCGGGCTTCCTCGCTCTGCCCGCTATCCCAGCCGATGCTGAGGAGTTCGGGCAGGATATATTCCCGCTCCGCGTCGCCGCGCTGCCGGAATTGCTCGATTGCCGGCAGGTCGATCGGCAGATCGTGACGTGTGAAGCTGAGGACGCGCGGCGTATCGTCAGCCTCGTCCTGGACGATGGTGCCGTCGGTCAGGCGCAGGATGATCGTATCCGGGCTGTCGGTCGTGGCGAGGAAGGATCCTTCCTTGGCCGAGATCGACAGAACCTGACCGTCGTCGTCGGCGATGCGCGCGAAAATCCCCTTAAGGCGGCGGCCCTCGTCTTCGCTTTCCTCGATCCTGAGCGCCATGCGATCGGCCAGCGTGGTAAACTCGCCCACCTTGATCGATGCGCCGAGCGCGCCGGAGCGCAGATCGTATTCCAGCTGTTCGTAATAATACCGGCTGATCGGCTGGATATAGAAGACGAGCGCGATGTTCACCGCGACCAGAACGGCGGTGATGAGATAGGGCACGCGCAGCAGGCGAAGATAGCTGAGGCCGGTCGGCCCGCAAGATATCAAGCTCGCTCGACGTAGCGAGCTTGCGGAAGGCGAGCAGGATGCCGAGCAGCAGGCCAAGCGGGATGGCGAGGCTGGCATATTCCGGGATCAGCGCGCCCAGCATCTTGAACACGATGCCGATCGGACCGCCTTCGACCGCGACGAAATCGAACAGCCTCAGCATTTTGTCGAGCAGCAGCAGAGACGCGGCCAGCACGAAGACACCTGCCATCGGCACGAGGACGAGCCGCAGGATATAACGATCGAGTGCTGGCAGGATCTTCAACAAGGCGGGCGGCTCTTTTCCGGCATTTCGCTGCCGCTCTAGCGGGAAAACCGGCCGGGGTCATGCCCCATAGCGCGGCAGGTGTTTTTAGTCATGGGATCGCGCGCTGTGGTCCGGTTACCAGAACCGGCTACCCGGAATGCCCTTGAACGGCCCCGCCTCGCGGCTGGTAATCCATCCGCCGTAGAATCCGCCGGGCTGGGGCGTGACCACCTCGCCATCTATCAGGCAGCGATCGAACGGTTCGGGATAGAACGCGAAATGATCGCGAATGCCGGCGAAGCTGGCAGTGGGGCTGGCATAGCTCCATGCGGCAGCCGGCAGACATTCGCCACCGACAACGACGTCCCAGTATCGCGCTTGCCCCTTCCATTCGCACATGGAGCGCTGAGGATTGGGGTGCAGATACTCGGTCGCGACGTCGCCGGGCGGAATGTAATAGGTCGGCGGATGGCTGGTCTCGAGCGTTCGCCAGCCGTTCCTTGTGTCCGCAATCACGGTCCCGCGATGCTCTATCCGGATATGGCGGTCTGTCCGCTCCGCGATTGCGGGGCGCGGGTAATCCCACACGCTTTCCTGCCCCGGGCCGGCCGGATCAGGCTCTGGATGATGGGGCTGCCTCAGCCGATTATGCCTTTTCCAGCGTGCATTGCAGCGGGTGCTGGTTCTGCTTCGCGAAATCCATCACCTGGTTCACCTTCGTTTCGGCGACTTCGTAAGGATAGATGCCGCACACGCCCACGCCCTTCTGGTGGACGTGCAGCATGACCTGCGTCGCCTCGTCGATATCCATCCGGAAGAACCGCTTGAGGACGATAACGACGAACTCCATCGGCGTGTAATCGTCGTTCAGCAACAGCACCTTGTACTGGCTGGGCTTCTTCGGCTTGGCGCGCGTTTTCGTCGCGGTGCCGATCTCCGTCCCTTCGTCGGGACCGCCGGGCACGCCATCCTCGTCGGCAAGGCGCGGGCCCGCAGCGAAGGGGGCAAGATCATGTTGGTAAAGGGAGTAGTTCATTTCGATCCGTAATATCGGAAGCGGGGAGCAGGTTGCAAGGTGGCTGAAAGTCTTCGCGCACGCAGCAGCGCTCTTAGCAAGCAAGAAGTAAACGAAAAGGGCCGGATGCGGCTATGCGCATCCGGCCCGTTTTCATGTCCGCCGGTTCGCGGGGAAGACCCCGAAAACCGTAGGAGGAAGCTTAGGCAGCCTTCTTGAACTTCTCGGCAGCTTCGCTGGCGCGGCTCGTGATCGGAGCCATCGCTTCGTTGGCGAGCTTCAGCCATGCTTCGGTGCTCTTCGAGCTGTAGGCGATGGCAGCGTCGAGGTTGCGGCGCGTCATGTCGCCCTGCAGCTTGAGCAGCTCGGTCGGCGACTTGACGGCAGCCATCAGGCGAACGTCTTCGGTAACCTGCTCGGCGACCTTCTTCGTGTCGGTCACGGCTTCGCGGCCCATGTCCTGCATGCCCGAGGTCAGGACCTTGCCCGATTCAACGACAGCTTCGAGGTTGTGCTTGTGGAAGGCTACGACGTCGCCGGCAACTTCGGTGCCCTTGGCGTAAACGCCCTTGAGGCGGGTCTGCGCGTCGGCAGCAACCGACTTGGCGGTGTCGACGAAATCGGTGGTCTTGGCGTTCTTGGCGGTGGCCATGATGGTTTCCTTTGCTTTGGTAATGGTGCTTGCGGCCTTGGCCGCGACATTCTTTGCAGGTGCGGCCTTCTTGGCGGCGACCTTACGCTTGGCGGTCTTCTTCGCTGCCGGCTTCTTGGCATCGACCTTCTTGGCGGCAGGCTTGCGCTTTGCCGCGGTTTTCTTGGCGGCTGCCTTCTTGGCAGCGGGCTTCTTAGCCGGCGCGCTCTTGGCAGGCGCTTCTACGGCCTTCGCGATGGCTTCGATCTCCGGAGCGGGCTTGGCGCCCTCTTCCACTGCGGCTTCGACTTTTTCCAAGTCGATCTTCTTGGCTGCAGCTTCGGCGTATGCCTTCTCAGCTGCGGCGTCGATCTTGCTGGTGTTGGCGTCTGCCATCGTATCAATCCTTGCGTATCTGTGTCTTGTTGCACTGCACAATATACATATTGCAACTGCGAATACAAGAGTTTTTGTGCAGTGCACAATAAACCCGCCGCGCGTGCCGCACAGTTCGTCGCAAGTGTCAGGAAAGTCGGGCTTTTAGGGGCTTTCGGCCTAGCGCGACATCACGTACCGGCCGGGCGCATCCTCGATCACAGGGTCATTTTTACCCTTGCCCGGAACGCGTTTTCCGCTCGCTTTCACCGTTTTTGGAGCTTGTTCGCGCAGCCAGTCGATCCAATCCGGCCACCAGCTTCCCGGATGTTCCGCCGCGCCTTCGCGAAAGGCTTCCAGCGTGGTGACGCCGGGATCGTCATTGGTCCAGTATTGGTATTTCCCGCTTTCGGGAGGGTTCACGACGCCGGCGATATGCCCCGAACCGGCGAGGATAAAGCGAAGCGGACCACTGAAATGCTCGCGCAGGCGCCAGACGCTGGCTGCGGGCGCGATATGGTCTTCCTTGCCAGCCTGCACATAGGTGGGCGTTTTCACCAGAGACAGGTCGATCGGCGTGCCGCCCGCCGAAAGCGAGTCTTTCTGCACCAGCCGGTTATCGCGGTAAAGGTCGCGCAGATACGCGCCGTGCCATTTGGCCGGCAGGTTGGTGACGTCGCCATTCCAGTGCAGCAGGTCGAAGGCCGGGTAATCCTCTCCCATCAGGTAATTGTTGACGACGTAGTTCCAGATCAGGTCCGTACCGCGCAGCAGGTTGAATGTCGCAGCCATGTAGCGCCCGTCGAGATACCCCTTGCCGCTCATCGCCTCGACATTGGCCAGCTGGCTGTTGTCGATGAAATGCAGCAATTCGCCTGCCCGGTCGAAATCGACCTGCGCGGTGAAGAATGTGCAGCTCTTCACCCGGTCCTCTTCGCCCCGCCGGTGCAAAATGGCGAGCGTTGCCGCCAGCGTGGTTCCGGCGACGCAATATCCGATCGTGTGCACATGCGGCACGGCAAGGCGTTCGCGCACAGTGTCGATCGCGTCGATCTGCGCGGCGATGTAATCGTCCCACACGACATCGGCCATGGACGCGTCGGCCGATTTCCAGCTGACCATGAACACGGTGATGCCCTGCGAAACGGCCCAGCGCACGAAGCTCTTCTTCTCGTTCAGATCGAGGATGTAGAACCGGTTGATCCACGGCGGGAAGATAACGAGCGGCACTTCCAGCACCTCGTCGGTCGACGGGCTGTACTGGATAAGCTGATAGAGCGGCGTCTCGTGGACGACCTTGCCCGGGGTCGTTGCGATGTTCTCGCCAAGCTTGAAGGCATCGGGGTCGGTATGGGTCAGCTGGCCTTTCTTCATGTCGGCCAAAAGGTGCTCCATACCTTTGACGAGGCTGGCACCTTTCGTTTCCTTCGCCCGCTCGAGCACAACCGGATTGGTCGCGGCGAAATTCGCCGGGCTCAGCGCTTCGACCAGAGCACGGACGGCGAATTTGAGCTGTTTGCGTTTGGCGGCGTCCGCTTTGTCCGTCCGGTCGACCATCTTTTCCAGACGTTCGGCCATCAGCAGATAGGTCTGGTGGATCAGCGCATAGGCAGGCTGCGTGCGCCAGAGATCATCCTTGAAGCGGCGATCTTTGCGTGGGAGCTCCGGCGCAGCGTCACCTTGCGCGGTGAACTGGCCGAGGACACCCTTCCAGAGCGAAGCGGCGTCGTCCCAGAAGCTTTTCAGGTCATCTGCCGTTGCCAGCGGCATCTTTTGCTGGAAGCTTTGCAGATAGCCGACGAACTTCATCGGGTCGGGCGGATTGTCAGCCTGTTGCTGCAAGGCCTGCTTTGCCTGCGTGGCTGCAAAATCGGCCCACAGCTTCTGCATCTTTACTGCATTGCTGCCCCATTCGGTAATGTCCCCGATTTCGGCCACAGGGCCGGTGAAGCCTTCCCCTCCGCTCGGCATGAGGGTGGACATGACCTTCTCGCCCGCTTCGCGTTGCAACTCGAATATCTTCCCGAACATGGCTGTGGGAGATGTCGTGTCGCTCTTGTCCATGACGCAGATTTCCTTGAGGGGCCGGGCGTTTCGCACCAGCTATAGAGTGCTGCCGCTTGCAATGCACGCAGCTTGAGGCAGTGTAGCCTCCTGCAGCACCTACCAATTTTGTCGAGGACCGATGGACGACCAATTTTACCGCATGAAACGATTGCCTCCCTATGTGATTGCGGAGGTCAATGCGATGCGGCACGCGGCGCGTAAAGCGGGGCGTGACATCATCGATCTTGGCATGGGCAATCCCGACCGCCCGCCGCCGCAGCACGTCATCGACAAGCTGTGCGAGGTGGCGCGCAAGCCGACTGCGCATGGCTATTCCCAGTCGCGCGGTATCCCGGGTCTGAGAAAGGCGCAGGCGAATTATTACGGCAACCGGTTCGGGGTCGACATCGATCCGGAGACAGAAGTTGTCGTGACACTCGGTTCGAAAGAGGGGCTTGCCAGTCTCGCCACCGCGATCACTGCGCCGGGCGATGTGGTGTTGGCCCCGAACCCGTCCTACCCGATCCACCAGTTCGGCTTCATCCTGGCAGGCGCGACGATCCGCGCTGTCCCGACCACGCCGAACGAGGATTACTGGCGCGCGCTCGAAAGCGCGATGGCGTTCACCGTACCCCGGCCCAGCATTCTGGTGGTCAATTACCCGTCGAACCCGACGGCCGAAGTTGTCGATCTCGCATTCTACGAGCGATTGGTTGCTTGGGCGAAGGAAAACGAGGTCTGGATCCTGTCCGATCTCGCCTATTCCGAACTCTATTTCGACGGCAATCCGACGCCCAGCATCCTGCAGGTACCGGGGGCGAAGGACGTCGCGGTCGAATTCACCACGCTGTCCAAGACGTATTCGATGGCGGGCTGGCGGATGGGCTTCGCCGTCGGCAACAAAAAGCTGATAGGCGCGATGACGCGGGTCAAATCCTATGTCGACTACGGCGCGTTCACGCCGATTCAGGCCGCAGCCTGCGCCGCCCTCAACGGCCCGCAGGATGTCGTGGCAGAGAACCGCGAGATTTATCACAAGCGCCGCGATGTCATGGTGGAGGCGTTCGGCAGGGCAGGGTGGGACATTCCTGCACCCCCGGCCTCTATGTTCGCATGGGCGCCGTTGCCGCCGGCGCTTGCGCATATGGGCAGCCTGGAATTTTCCAAGGAATTGCTGACCGAGGCAGACGTCGCTGTCGCCCCGGGTGTCGGTTACGGCGAAGAGGGCGAAGGGTACGTCCGTATCGCCATGGTAGAGAACGAACAGAGGCTCCGCCAGGCCGCCAGAAACGTTAAGCGATATCTGGCGTCGAAAGGCGCAAGCTAGCGGGAACTACGTAATCCGGCACCTTCGCGCATCTGCTCCGTTGGTTTGATAACCGCCGTGACGAAGGTTAATAGGGCAACGTGCCGAAACAGGAGCAAACCATGACGCCCCCGGGGCTGCCGATGCTGACGGACAGGCAGATGGAGGTGCTCGCCCTCATCGATCGCCGTATGCCGATCAAGCGGATCGCGTATGAACTTGGCATCTCCGAAAGCCGCGTGAACCAGCATATCCGCGCGCTCAAAGATGCGTTCGGGGTGCAGGGCCTCGACGCTCTGGTTGAAGAATACCGCGCACAAGAGTGCTGAAAAGAAAGAGGTTGCAGGGTACAGGAAACCTGCATCGAGTAATTTTGGAGTGCCGCAATCGCAGGCATCACCGCAAACAGGAGACCGGGTCGCACCCGGGGAATTCGTGTTAGCTGATGTGGCGCCACTTGCGATCGAGGCGCCATGGGAAGCGAAACACGAGCCCCGGGTTATCCCCGGGGTGCTCGACGGTGATCATGCTGTCCTCTATCGCCTTGCCGTCATCGTCGGACTGGCTCTTGCGTTTATCGTATTGGTCGTTCTGGTGGTGACGGCGGCACTCTCCGTTGCCGAGGCATCGGAAGGGCAGGAGGTCGCCGCCCCCGGCACAATAACGCAGCCGTGACCGGGCAGGGCGGCTGAACGAGGGTTTAGCCAGATGTCCAATCGCATTGCACAAGACGCCGTTCTCATCCGCAAACAGGTGCGCGAAGCCGAGGCCGTGACCGATGAAGCCATGATCGCCTGCGCGAAGCTAAAGCAGGTCCTTCTCAAGGCCCGGCAAAACCCCGCAATCGGCGTTGAAGCCGGACAACGCGCAATCATGCGCCTGAGCCAGGCCGAGCAGCAAGCGGTCGCAATGTCCACCAATCTTCTGCGGGTCCACGAGGAACTGAACCGCGTTGCCCGCGAATATATGGGCGGCGACGATCCGGTCGAGACACCTATGACCGCATTTGAACTGGGCGCGCCCCAGGCGGCTTCCTTGGCTGCACATGGTCTGAAATCTTCCGATACCTTAGCCGTGCCAGCAGAAGGCTAGAGAGAAGCGCACTTTGGAAACGATCCGCGTTCTCACATCGATAATGCACCAGAGCGTCGTCGTGTCGGTCTGGGCAATGGCAGCGTTTGCCTTGTGGAGAGGGGCGGGGCCGGAAAAGGCCAGCGCGCTGACCCTGTTCCTGCTCCTGTTTGTCGATGACGTGTATCATCTGGTTTTCGGGCCGTATTACCCGCTTCAAGCGGCCGATCCGTGGCACGTATTCATCGATACCGCGGCGCTCGTGTCGTTTGTAATCATCGGCCTGAAGGCAAACCGTTTCTACCCGCTGGTTCTGGCGGCGGCGCAGCTGGTGTCGGTGATTGCCCATATGGTCAGGATCGGCCTGCCGCAAATGACTTCGCTGTCGTATTATCTGCTATATGTGATGCCGTTTTATTTTGCCGTGCTCGTTCTGGCCGGCGGACTCTGGCGGCATCACCGCAGGACGAAACGGATCGGTCCCTACAGGGCATGGCGCGGGGAAGTGCCGTCCCATAGGGCCCAGCTTTCCTCATGAAGACGGTCACGATCATGGACGCCTGCCGGTCAGGTCGGCGCGGCGGGCTTGCCCGCTCCGCTCGTGGGCGGACCCGAAACGTATATCGGCGAACGCGCGTTGAAATATCTTCACCGCATCTTTGTCGGGCTGCACGAGGAGCGCCTGCACGTTGTGTTCTACGATGCGTGGAACCGTTATTTGCACGACCGCACTATCGCGGTTGGCAGCACGGACGAGATTTCGCTGCGAGCGCGCTGGCTCCTGCAAGAGGCGTTTTCCTTGAAGGCCCATGGCATCGTGCTGGCCCACAATCATCTTTCCGGTGTCTGTCGCCCGAGCGAGAGCGACGTCGATTCCACATTGCGCCTCGCTGCCCTGTGCCGCGAAGTCGATATCACGCTGATCGATCACCTGATATTTACGCGGCACAGGGGCTTCAGCATGCGCCTCGGCGGATATCTGTGAGCTTCTACACGGCGTACGTTCCAAGGCAGCTTCGCGTCGGGCCTCTGGTCCTCGACATCTTGCACCGCGATGCGCGCCACAGGGACAGGTGGCTCTCGCTCCATCCGCGCGAATTCGAGCTTCTGTGGCGATTGGGAGAAGCAGCCGGACGGGTCGTCGATCGCCGCACGCTCCTGCGTGATGTGTGGCGAGTGACCCACGAGCCGGAGACGAACAGCGTTGAAGTCCATATCTATCGTCTGCGCGCGAAGCTGGCCGGGCACGGCGTCGACGGGCTGGTCCTTACGCACGAGACGGGAGGCTACCGGATCGATGCACCCTTCGGCGAATTCGGACCGCTCGCTTGCCATCTCCCTGCCGCGGAAGCCGGGTCTGCCGCCAATAGTCCAAAAGCGGGGCTGGACAGCCGCGCTATGCTGCGCGAAACCGCCAGCATAGAGAAAGAGGACCACCATGACCTTCCCCACGAACGAGCGTGTTTCGATTGAGCTTGGCGAAACCGGCGTTGCCCATGTGCGGCTGACCCGGCCGGAAAAGATGAATGCGCTCGACCCGCTCATGTTCGAGGCGATTATCGGTGCGGCAAAAGCTTTGGAAGCGGCGAGCGGTGTGCGCGCAGTGGTCCTGTCCGGAGAGGGACCTTCGTTCTGCGCCGGTCTGGATACATCGTCCTTCGGGGCAGAGCCGGATCCTGACAAGCCATCGCTGATCGACAGGACGCACGGCGATTCGAACACGTTCCAACAGGTTGCGACCGCCTGGCGCAAGCTGCCCGTGCCCGTGATCGCTGCCATTCACGGCGTGTGTTTCGGTGGCGGCATGCAAATCGCGAGCGGGGCGGATATTCGTATCGCCACACCCGACGCGCGGATGGCGATCATGGAGCTGAAATGGGGGCTGGTGCCCGACATGGGTGGCTACCAATTGTGGCGCGGCCTGGTGCGCGACGATGTTCTGCGCGAGCTGGTCTATACCAACCGCCAGTTCTCGGGCGAGGAAGCAAAAGAGATCGGCCTTGCGACCCATCTGTCGGACGATCCGCTGGCGAAGGCGATGGAAATTGCCGAAACGATTGCCGACCGTAATCCTCACGCTATCCGTGCAGCCAAGCGGCTGTCGAACCAGATGCACGATCTGGACGGCGAATCGCTGCTGATGCAGGAAAGCGTTGAGCAGGCTGCGATCATGCGCACCCCGAACCAGATCGAGGCGGTCATGGCAGGTATGACCAAGCGCAAGGCAAAGTTTCAGGACGTCGCCTGATTAAAGGTCTTTAGCTCCGGCTTCGACCGGGATTTCAACCGAAGACGGCGACACATTGCTGACCGGCCATGACCAGTTTGCCGTCCGCATCCCACAGGCGAAGCCGCTCGCTCGAATAGCCCGCATCTGCATGGTCGCTGGCGGTTTCTGCCAGCCACCAACCGTCGCGCGTCGTCGCTGACGGGTCGAGCAGATTGAAGCTCCAGTTGATCGAGCTGATCGGTCCCTGACGCTCCATTGCGCGCATGGCGCCCGGCGGCAGGGTGTCGCCGACCAGGACCAGCGTCGAGGTCGGATCCAGCGTGCCCCGGTCTTTCAGGCGGAGCCAGCGCCGCACGACAGGCGGACCGGATCCGCTGGTCTTCTGCGCGCGGCGCAGTTCGAAATTGTTCTGGATGAACGAGGGGCCCTTGCCCTCCATGGCCGGATCGGCGTCCTCTGGCGCACCGGGCCACGGTTCGACCTTGGGAGCGGGATGTTTTGCGTTGGGATCGCGGGCGGTCCCGAACAGAAAGAACGCCGTCAGCGCGACCACGCCGCCCACCAGCAGGTCGCAGCGCACCTGTGCAACATTACGTCCGCGGCGGACCACCTCGACCTTCGGTTCAACCTTGTCGCCTACAGGCGCGACGAAGGCGACTTGCGCCGATCTGAGCGGCGGCAGGTCGGGCAGGGCCCTGACTGTCGCGGTATACGCGACCAGCGCGCTCGCCCCGCCATACAGGGTGCGCCCCTGCAACCATTCGTCCGCAGGCAGCGTGATGCGCCCTTTTCCTGCCCCGATGGGGGCCAGCAATGCTTTGATCGACATGGCCTGTGCCTAGCAGGGCAGGGCTGCGGGACAAGTGGGGAAGATGCACACAGTGCGACAAGCGGATTGCGTATCGGAAAAGGACGCGCTAGGGGCGCGCTTTCCGACATACAGGCAGGCGGCTGTTACGCTTGCCGGTTCCGGTTGGCCCGATGGCGGAGTGGTGACGCAGCGGATTGCAAATCCGTGCACGCCGGTTCGATTCCGGCTCGGGCCTCCAGCCTTCTGCCTGCGGGCGGTCGGCGAGACATAGGGTGGCGACAAACCACCTGCAGGGCGCCGCTTTAGCTCAGTTGGTAGAGCACATCATTCGTAATGATGGGGTCAGAGGTTCGAATCCTCTAAGCGGCACCACCACCTTCAGTAGGTAGAACCAGAGAGTTAAGCGGAAAGGCCGTTCGGTTGGTTGCGTATGTGGGTCCTGTTTGGGTGACCTTGCGTTACAAACCGGCAATCTCGCTTTATCGGCCCGTTTTCCGTAAAATTCTCTCTTTGTGCCCTTTGCCAAAGCTTTGCGCGTGAGCCTAAGTGCGTTCTGTTGAAACCTTGCGCAGGGGGCGAAGTTGTCGAAGAAAATCAGCGGTGCCGAGTATCCGCTCTCCAAAATTTTCAGCTCTGAATTCGAGTATGTCATTCCCTCGTATCAACGTCCCTACGCCTGGACAGTTGATGAGGCGTCTGAGCTGTTCGACGATCTGAAGTCTTTCTACGACACCGAAGCAGAGGAGGGCTATTTCCTCGGCAGCATCGTTCTTATCAAGGGGGAAGACAAGCCGCTTGCTGAAGTGATCGATGGCCAACAAAGGCTCACTACCCTCACCATCTTATTCGCGGCTCTATCCTGTGCGCATGAGGGTGCGAACAAGGACGAGCTGAAGGGCTATGTTGTAGAGCCGGGCAAAAAAGCCGAGAAGATCGAACCAAAGCCTCGACTGACTTTGCGTGAAAGAGACAAAGCCTTCTTCCGGAAGTTCGTTCAAGAGTTCAAACTGGACGAGCTCGCCGAGTTAGATGAATCAGGTCTCGAAAATGAGGCTCGCGCCAATATTTATCGCAATTCTGTCCATCTGCGCAAAGCGATTGCCAAAGCTTTCGCTACGCCAGACGAACTGCTTGACTTTGCAAGCTTCCTGCTGACCCGCTGCTATTTAGTGGCTGTTTCCACGCCAAACGAGGCATCTGCGTTCCGTGTGTTCTCGGTGATGAACAGTCGAGGGTTGGACCTTCAACCGACCGACATCATCAAGGCTGACATTATCGGCAAGATTACTGGTGAGGCTGAGCGGCAGGAATACAACGACAAATGGGAAGAGATGGAGGTCGAGCTTACCCGCGAAGGGTTTCGCGATCTCTTCACCTATCTCAGGATGATCTACGCGAGGGAGAAGGCCAAGCGATCTCTCTTGGAAGAATTTCGGGAGCACGTGCTTCCCGACAACCCTGATCCAAAGACGTTCATTGGCGACGTGCTGGAGCCTTATGCCGACGCATTGGACGACATCCGCAACGCCTCTTACACCGCGACAAGCCATGCCGAGACGGTCAACTTCTATATCACCTGGTTAAACCGGATCGACAACTCGGACTGGATACCGCCCGCGATGCTGTTCCTCAAAAAGCATCGGAACAATCCGACCCTGTTGGCTGACTTCTTCCAACGGCTGGAACGGCTTGCAGCCTATATCCACGTCTGCCGCGTTTATGTGAACGAGCGGATTGAGATTTACGGCAATCTGATTGAGGAAATCGACGACGGCGAAGAACTGGACGATATGAATTGGCTCCATCTCGATGAGGACGAGAAGGAGCTGTTTCGGGATACTCTCAATTCCAATGTCTATGAATTCACGCCCCGGCGCAGAAACTATCTTCTGTTGCGGCTAAACTCCTTCATTGGTGATGGCGCAGCGTCCTATGATGCAAAAATTCTTACAATCGAGCATGTTCTTCCGCAGACAGTGGACGGTGATTCCGAATGGGCAGAATGGTGGCCGGATGCCGATGAGCACAAGGAATGGGTGCATCGTCTGGCCAACCTCGTGCCGCTCAACAAGAAGAAAAACAGCGCCGCTCAGAATTACGATTTCGACCGTAAGTGCGACACCTATTTCAAAGGAAAGAGCGACGTTTCGTCCTACGCTTTGACCAGTCAGGTTCTGTCGAAGAAAAAATGGACACCGAAGGTGCTGAAACGAAGGCAGGAAGAGTTACTAGACGTTTTAATCGAGCATTGGGAGCTGGAGGAAGACGAGGAATGAGCTGTTCCGCAACGAACCACGCCTAGGGTGCCTCATGTCCCGTCTGACCGATCTGATTGCCAAGGCGAAGGCCAAGGATGCCGAGCTTGGCAAAGAGCTGGAACGGGAATTCCGGTCGCTTTCATCGCGTCGTTCTTTCGGGCTGAATTTCGAACGTCATCGCCCGGAAAATGTCGAGCTGCCCGGTCGTCCCGTGCGGAAGGGGGACAAGGTACGCATATTCCCAGAGCGTGGATCGACGAAGAAGGGCGACCAGCGACTTTGGAAGTTGGCAGCACTTTCGGGGAGGGGATCAGAGCGCACAGCAACCCTGTCGCTTCTCTACAGCGATAAGCCGGAGCAGGCCGAGGCGGCTGTCGATGATTTGATCGTGGTCGCGGAATTCAAGGACTACATCTACCCCGGGCTTCTCAGCACCGGAAAGGTCGAGCGAGGCGGTGATAAGCCTTTCCATACTGTCATTAATGGCGAGAATTTTCATGTGCTGGAGGCGCTAACCTTCACACATCGGGGGGAAGGTGGATCTCGTATACATTGATCCCCCCTACAATTCGCGAGCGAAAGACTGGAAATATAACAACGATTATGTCGACCCCGACGACAACTATAAGCACTCGAAATGGCTCGCTATGTTGGAACGAAGACTCAAGATTGCTCGTGAGCTGCTGAAATCCGAAAAATGGAGTTTTCATAGCGACCATTGACGAAAAGGAACTTCTTCGTCTGGCCATATTACTAGAGCAGGTTTTTCCAGAATCCGATATTCAAATGATTACCAGTGCCATCAGCGCAAAGGGGGCGGTGCGAGCTGGTAAATTTTCGCGTGTCGAGGAACATGTGTTTATCGTTACTATGGGTGCGGCCAAGCTCAACCATTGGTTTCGAAATATGCTCGATCCGGTGCAAGGGGATGGGAATGATAGTGGCAGCCTAATCGTGCACGTGCTGTCCAAGTTGAAGTTCAACAGGAAGCACGTGGGGATGCTTCTCGCGGAAGGTGCCGCTAACATCCCGCCCGAGGTTCGATGGTTCAAAGATGCGGACGGGTGATTGAAATTGCCCTGACCTATTTCCCCGGTTTCGCATGGCTTCAGCTGTGCGGGGCCGGGGTAATTTTTTAGTTTTGCCTTTCAGGTTCGGCTAAGGGCTCTAGGCAATTATTCCCACGGTAGCCAACGGTCGCATTGGGTTGGCAGGTATGTCAGTTTTGCGCCCCAATGTCGGTCATTGAGACTTATATTAAAAGCGTTCCGAAGCTGACACTTGTTCGCCTCTGTCCGTCGTGCGCGTTTCTCCTTTGGCCTGTCAGCATGGCATTGCGGTAAGTCCCACCCTGTTGCCGTTAAAGTTGATCCCAAATTTCTCATGCTGTGTGATCGTTGCCTTCATTACCCAGACCATATTGCGACCTGAGAGGAAAGCATCCGCAGGCGCTCTCGAGCACTTCCTAATTGAGTCACCGAATACCTAGGCCCCTGACGTAATATCGCCGAGATTGGCTCCGTAGCGAAGCAAAGGAGGATGGTCGCGCCAAGCTCATGCCTTGGCGTCGAATGCGCTGAAGATTAGCGCTAAGGGCGAAAAGGTTCTGCTCCTGTCATATCGAAGAGGACTGCATGAGATGCCAATCCACCGCAGGCTATCGCAACTGATAGATCCTCTTGCATCAGTACGGGCGTGCGGGAGGAGGATGAGAGAGCGCTAATGGAACTGCGGGCGAGGAAGGATCTTAGAAAGCGCTCCGAAGACCTACGAATAGGGAATGTTAAGCATTTTGAGCGAAAAGTAAGGTCGATCAACCAGATTGGAGCGATTATGCGTATTCTCCGTCTCGCGCTTGCCACGGCGCTGGCCGCCTGTCTCATTCCCACGCCTGCATTCGCTCAGGCGGGCATGGCAGTCAGTTCGTCAGCAGTGATGCAGTTGCGGGTGTACATCCCGCCGATTGCCGACAGCCTGCGCGCGGCCGAAAGCGGTGCAAACGGGATCTGGACCGTCAAGGGCGAGCACGGCGGCCTCATGATTGCCCTCGACAGCGAGGGCACGAACGACTCCAAGGTCACAATCTACAGCCGCGAAAGCACCGCGTTCAATGTCTTCTGGGACAACACGACCACGAGACAGGTGGGTTTGGCGGACAGCGGATCTCTGGGCCAGCTGGCAATGAAGAGCTTTGCTGTTCCCAAAGGACCCGAGCTGGTTCGAACGTTCACAATCAGGCCGCTGTGACCTGACCGAGATGAATGGCAGAGCCTTGGGGCTGCACGGGCGGCCGTAGGGCGCAATCTCGCGCGAATTAATCCGCGCGCCAAAAATCCGATTCGTCCGTTCGCGACAGCTGTTCCGCCATCTCGCGGGCCCGTCACAACTTCGCACTCGTCTATACAGAAGCAAAAAAATCTCTGATTCCAAACACTAAATTTGCAAAATCTTCTGCTTTGACGATTTATGGTTAAGGCAAATTGACTCTCTCTCCGAAACCTCTAGTTTCCAGCTCAACGATAACGGTCGCACGATATCGCTGCTTTTCTGGGGGTTATGGTTTTGCGACCGCTATTATTCTTTTTCCTTTTCCTGTTGCCGACGGCTGCCAATGCGCAGCTTGCGATCGACCGCCTGTGGGTCGACATGGACGATGGCAGGGCAGGCCGCGCCGATTTGGTCGTGCGCAACGAAAGCCCGGACGTCTATTACGTTACAGTAACCGCGAGCGAGATCGTCGCTCCGGGGACCGCCGAGGAAGAGCGCAAGGTCCTTACCGATCCCGAGGCGCTGGGATTGCTGGTCACGCCGAACCGGCTCGTCCTTCGCCCCGACGAGATGCGGGCCATCCGGGTCGTATCGCTCAATCGGGATCTCGCGACTGACCGGGTCTACCGGGTCAATGTGACGCCCCAGATCGGCGAGCTTTCCCTGGCCGACGAATCTGCGGAAAACCGCGGTATCGCGCTCAAGCTGCTTGCGGCGTTCGACGTTCTCGTCACGGTGCGCCCGGAAGATTCCGCCAGCAGCCTGAGCGCCCAGAGGCTCGGGAATACGATGCGGCTCAGCAACGCGGGCAACACCAACCTGCTTCTGCTTCAGGGCTCGGTGTGTCCCGCTAGCGGGGCCGCGCTGTCGGACGAAACGCGCGCCCATTACCTCGCGCAGCTGCCGGTAGCGGAAGAAAGCGTTGCCGAAGAAGCGGCACAGGACGGGCCTGCGCAACTCGCGATCGACGAGGACGGCTGCACGAAGATCCCCGGCCGCCGGATGTATCCGGGCAATACATGGGACATCGTCGCGGCGGCTGGCGAATATGTGCGCTTCCAGTCGCGCCGCAGTGCGTCCGAGAATTTCCGAGAATTGATTGTGCGCTGCGAAAGCGCATCACCCAACGAACCCAATTCCGACTTTTGCCGCTCGGCAAGGGTGGAGGCTGACGCGGGAGCAGCCACGATACTTCCGTAATTGCAACCTGAGGAAACTTATATGAAAAAGCTACTTATCGCAGCAGCGGCCATTGCCATGGCCAGCCCTGCAATGGCCGCCACCGATGGCAGCCTGTCGACGACCGACAGCACCGGCACGCTGGACGTGACCGTCAACATTCCGGAAATGGTCCGCATCTCGGGTCTCGACGACCTGACGATCGACATCACTCCGGCGTCGCTTACGAGCCCGTTTTTCAGCAGCTCGACCGAGTCCAGCTCGTTCTGCGTCTATTCGAATGACGGTCCGGACGGCGAGTACTCGCTGACCGTGAATGCTTCGGCTAGCGGCGTTTCAGGCTCGCCCTACGCGCTGAGCGGCCCGGAGCAGCTGCCTTACTCGATCTTCGCTGGCGACGAGCAGTCGGGCGCGCCGTCGTTCGTTTACCAGTTCCCGGGCAAGGTGAACACCTTCTCGGCCAATGCCGATGGCCTCGGTCGTCCAACGACACTCGACTGCACCAATCGCGGCGACAACGCGATCATCCGTGCGCGCGTCGACAACGACGACGCGATCGCGGTGCAGGCCGGTACCTACACCGACACGATCACCGTGACGGTCGCGGTCATCTAAACCGAAGTCGAGACCGGTCGGAGGCTTTTGCGGGTTTCCGGCCGGTTCTCACCTGAGTAGCGAGGGGTATCGGATGAAAAGCTTAATTCTTTCTTGTGTGGCTGCAGGCGCTGCCTGTGCAACGCCTGTGCTGGCGTCCCAAACCTACGCTTCCCTCGACTTTGCCGGTTCCCGCTCGCTCGCGACGGACTGGTATGGCGAGAATGGAATTGAGCTGAAGACGAAAGTCTGCCTGTTCAGTTCGACAGGCACCTTCCGGCTGGAAATTGTCGGCGGTGCAGGCATGACTGCTCTGCAACATAACGCTCAGCCGCAAATCGTCCTGAAAACCTTCGATGGGCAGGTACAATCCGCCGAGCTAGGCGCTGCAGGAACCGCTATTTTCACCGGTCGTTCCCCCGCGGACAGCAATTGCCTGGGCGGCGAACTTGCCGAGCTTTCGATCGAGATTTCCGAACGGGAACTTGGCGCCGCAACAGCCGGCCAATACACCGACCGACTGCAGTTCCTGATCGCACCTGTGTAGATCTCATCATGGCTCGGGGGGGACATTGATGAGAAACGGCCGGCTTTACTGCGGCATCGCGGTCGCGGCACTGGTTACCGCCAGTGTGCCCGCATACGCGCAGGATGCGGGCGAGGATCGGCCGGAACGGCCGGCTATCATCATTTCCGATCAGGCGCCTCCGGGCTTCGAGGACGTGGACGGCAGTATCGAGACGCTGTTCGATGTCCGTTTCGCTGGCAGGACGATCGGCAGCACGCCGGTGCTTCTGAACGACGGGCGCGTGACCTTCCTCGACTTGGAAGGGTTTGCCGCGTTGTACCCTGACCGCGTGGACCGTGCGGCCGTCACCGCCTTCTTCTCGCAGCCAGTCGCCTCGAACGAGGCGTTGCGCTGCCTGCCGGGGCGCACAGCCGATTGCGGCACATTGCCGGTCGGCGAAAGCGGTGTGATCGTCACACCAGAAACCTTTGCCCTGGAGATCTTTCTCAGCCAGAGCTTCTTCACCGCGCTCGAAGATGGACCGGTTTATCTGGGGCCGCCCGTTTCCGGGCCGTCGCTGCTTCAGACGGCGCTGATGTCGCTCAGCACCGATCGCGGCGATCTGGGACGCGTCCAGTTCGGCGCAACGCTTGACACCATCGCAAGCGTAGGCCGGTCGAGCCTTGTGGCCCAGACATTGCTGCGGGCCGACGGTTCCAACCTTCAGCGCCTGTTCGGCCAACGGTACTGGAACGAGCGCCGGGCGGCAGCGGGGCTGCTGCAGGACGAACAGTCCCTCACATTCCGGTCATACCGGGTCGTGGGCGGCGAATTCGGGTCCTTCTTCGGGACACGCCTGGCCGACGACCTGGGACAGAGCACGCCGATCGAGATCGTCCTGCCGCGCCGGGCGACCGTCGAGGTCTACCGCGACAATGTGCTGGTCCAGACCGTTCAGCTCGAAGCAGGGTTGCAAAGCATTCCGACCGGCAACTTCCCTTCGGGCTCCTATCCCTTGCGGATCGTCGCGCGCGACGGGGGCGAGATCCTGCTGGAGGAATCGCGCGTATTCACCCGCGTTTCCGGCCTGCCGCCTACCGACAAGCTGGCATTCAACCTGCGGGCTGGCGTGCGGGCCCGAGAATCGTTCTTCGGCGGGCTCGGGCTGGCCGGCACGAGGAATGAAAGCTTCCTGCCGCAGCTGACGGACGAGCTTCTGATCAGCGCCAGTGCGGGACGACGTATCGGCCGCGCATCGGCGCTCCTCGGCCAGGCCCTGTTCGTCGACAATGCGGGCTATGCGGAAGTCGGGTTTCTCACCACGCGCAACCGCATCCAGGGCTTGCTGGCTGCGTCCGCCGGCACGGACGGATCGTATTCCGTGGCGGTCAACGGTAGCTTCAGACTGCTCGATATCGATTTCGATCTGAGCGCTCGGCACACCCGCAACAGCGACGACCTTCGGACAGGGCAGGTCTTCGACGAGGAATTCAGGCCCTATTTCCGCTCGGAGGACATCCTTACCGCCAGCGCGAATTTCAGGGTCGCAGGTGGCAATCTTTCGCTGAGCGGATCGTATTCGCGTTCTCCGCGGCTTGATGACCGCTATTCGGTTGGCGCGCGCTACAACCGCGTGCTCGATATCGGGGGGGCCGGAGGCGCGCGCCTGACCGCCTTCGGTATCAAGACGACAGACGACATGCGATTCGGCCTGACGGTTTCGTTCTTCCGCCGTCTCTCGCCCCGGACGACGGTGTTTTTCGGCGGAGGCGCGGAATACCGCGACAGCGACAACCGTTTCGGACAGCCGAACGGAATATTCCCGGTAGTCGAAGGGAGGGTTTCCCGCAACGACCAGCTTGGCACGATCGACCTTCTTACCCAGGCCGGTGCCTCGACCGATGCCGATCGCCACCGCGTCTTTGCTTCGGCCGATATCACCTCGAACCTGGGTCTTGCCGATTTCGTCGTGGACTGGGAGGATCGTCGCGGAGCAGGCAGTTCGGGTGTCGCGGCCACGGCCAATGCGTTTACCGGCTTCACCTTCGGCGATCGGGGTTTCAGGGCCGGGGTGACGGATCCCGGCGGTACAGCGGCAATCCGTGTTTCAATCGACAAGAGTGCCATACCCGATGCGCTCGACGACGGGCTGGAAGACATCGGTTCCTACACCGTTATCGTCGGCAACCAGGCGGTGGCCGAATTTGCACCGAACGAGACCTCGACGATCGTGCTGCCGCCATTCCGGAATTATTCGATCAAGCTCCAGCCGGAGCAGGCGCCGCCCTATATCGTGGACCTGAACAGGCGCGAAGCCCCGCTCTATCCGGGCAACGTGGTCGACCTCGCCTTTCCGGCCAGGGTGGGTCTGACCCTGTTCGGCCAGCTGGTCGACGAGCAATCCGCCCCTATCGCCAACGCGCGAATTGCTGCCGGGACGGACACGACCATGACGGACGACCAGGGATATTTCCTGGTGACCGGACCTTATGACGGTGAGCTGGACGCGGTAACCAGCGAGGGGCGCCAATGCGAGGCCGTGAGCGTCGCGCGGCTTTTCGATCAGATGCAGGCGAGCCGGCGGGAAACATATCTTCGCCTTGGCCCGATTACGTGCCGCTGAACCTTCCAGGCGCTGCTAAGGTCGGCCCGCCACATGCTAGCTAGGCTCGCTTCGAACGACGGGTGCTTGTGCCAATGCCCGCGTCAACCGAGGTCAGCTTATTTGTCTGGGGCCCACAATGCTCGGCGTAGATGATTACTCATGTCTGCGAAGGTAGAGAGACGGGATTGTGGCCTTTCGTTTCGCCCGATGGGGACCAGCCGGCGAGTCCATCGAACGCTACGATTACCGGCTACACGGCTCATTAATTCTGATCGATCATTATTCTGGAAGATCTGCAGTTAGGAGCCGAAACGGACTGCATTGCAACGCCCGAGATGCGCTTGATGATTACCGATCAGATTGCAGCTTTCCTAAGATGAAACACGTAGAGAGTTCGGACGAATGCTCGAAAACGGCTCCGGACGTCCAATTTCCGCTTCAACGTCACTAGGTTAAAAAACCGGACATTCCGCTCACGGCCCAATTGCTGCCGTTAATACCGCCATTTGCTTTGCGTTTTAACTGGATCATCAGCGGACAATACGTTTTCGGGCTTCGCTTAGCAGCTGCAGGCATCGCAGCTGCGCAGATACGGGTCGCGAGTGGGTCTGATCGCAATTGAGCACCCTGTGAAAGTGCTTTCAGTAGGAACCTGTTGGGGCGATCAGCTAAGCCATTTTGGGTGATCAGTGGGTCTTACGGTTTCGGCAGTCCATTCCCGCTCGTAAAGCTTTGACACTAAGTGGCTTTGCTCGAACTCTTACCCTAATTCGTAATGTTGGGGTCAGAGGTTCGAATCCTCTAAGCGGCACCACCCCTTTCAGTAGGAAAATTTGAGACATACTGTGGAAAGGCCGTTCGGCTGGTCGCGTGTTTGGGTCCTGTGTGGGGCGCTTTGGGTTGGAAATCGGGCATCCTATCTCAATCCTACTTTAGCCCATGCTGTAGAGAACGACCGTCTTTGGGCCGGAATCGGACTGTCTCGTTCAGGCTTCGGCAGCGCATATAACCGACATCCCGCAATCGACCCGGATTCAAACTGTCCGGTCATGGCGATCAAAAATGCAAAGCTACCGACTAGCAAACTACCAAACTGTAGATATTGCGTTATGAAATCTGCCGAGTCCGGCTTGCGCCCAGGTGGTCGTCATTAGCGTGATCACTTAGCAATGAAGAAAGCCGGAGATAAATCGCGCACTAAGTGCGTAAGAAAACACGCTCTAATTCTCCAGACGCGGCCTTAAGCGCTTAGAGGTACCCGACGCTCATTATTTTCCGCCAAAATGTATGGCGCGCGATAGTTCTCGCTGGACCGCTCGCTGTTTCGGATCGAAGGCAATTTCCGGCCTAAGTCGTGCGAAAGCTCATCGGTGTTTAAATCGAGCTTCAAGCCGGCACGAGCGGCCAAAACTGCGGCGCGCGTTCTATTCGACATTCCCAACTTCGATAGAAGCCCCCGAACCCGCATTTTAACCGCGTTTTCGGCGCAATCCTCGATTTGGGCAATTTCCTTGTTTGAATATCCTTCGGAAAGGAATTTCAAGGTCCGCAATTGATCGGCAGTCAAATTTGCGGCTCGTATTTGACGCATATCTTCAAATATCTGGACATCGCAAAAGTCATCAAGGAAGATTCTGTGATTGCCAGCCGCAAGCTGGGTAACAAGCACTATGTCCTCACGCGAAACATCGAAAGGGATCGCCGACACAATCGCGCCCATGTTCGCGAGGCGGTTAAATAATTCGCTTTCTCTATCGTGACACATCACGACCCAGTTCTGGCCTGCAACGATCTGGACAAGCTCTATGTCTAGACGCGAATCCGTGTCTTCAATGGATGGCTCGACATATAAAATGACATCGAAACACAGCTGCTCGTCTGCGAAGTGTTGCAGGTTCGAGCCGAGGTGAAGGCGCGTGGCTCCCGCTCGGCGCAAGGCTTCTTCTATAGCATCGCGCATGAAGGCTTCACGGCATATTACCGCGACGCGAAAATTTTGGTTAACAGCGCCTTGCAACGCGCGCGCTTCATTAGCGAACAAGTCACTCGGGAATTGTGACATCGATTGATACCCCTCCCTGCCAAGTGGCAGTTTTGCGGATACGGGCGACCCAATCTGATCCTCATGATGATTTGCCCCTGCTCTTACGGCTCATTAGGCGAATCGGTTCGTGCTGTCTCTTTCGCATCATTTGATGCGTAATACCAGTAAACCGCGCGCTATCCATAATCGCCTCTTCTCAATTCGATGGTGAATGGCTGATTCCAAATCCGCGCACAATCAAGAGCATGTGTGACAGGCTTGGTTTGCAGCACGACTCGATGCGTCGACCCCAAAGCGACTTAATTGCACTCTAAAGTGTCCAGATTTTTTCCAAGTTGGGATTCACGCAATCAGGTTTGCGGCCGTGGACACTTTGAAGCGAACAAGCGATCAAATTCAATTATATTCAAACACGAAATACCCGAATGACGTGCAAAAATTCATAAAAGCAAACCAATTACCTGTATCATTAATAGCAAATTAACTCCTAAAAAGATGGAGAGGGGAAAAAGTCTCTCCAAGCAGAACAAATGAATTTTTTGTGTTTTTGCTTGTTTAGACTCCGACGTGTGTCGGATCTCTCTTCGGATACGTCCAAAATAGGAGAAGACTTATGAAAAATACTTTTAAATTCGCCGCCGCAGCGGTAGTTCCGTTTGCCATGATGGCAACACCCGCCCTCGCAGGCGACAGCGAGTCATATGTGCTTAACCTCGAGGGTTCGGTCGCCAGCAATTGCGAACTGACCCCCGAAGGTTCGGCTACAGCCGCTGTGGACATGCTCGAACTTGGTAACCAGGGCTTTCTGGTCGTCGGCTTCTCGTGCAACTCGCCCTACGAACTCACCCTGTCTTCGGCCAACGGCGGGATGAGCCATGCAGAAAGCGGCGGCGCAGTCGTGATCGACTATGATGTCGAAATCTACCTTCGGCGGTTTCCCCACGACCAATTCAGCTGCCATGCAGGCATCCCCTGTCCCGATCGTCACGGAAACGAGTTGGGCGAATATCGCGGTCAATGGCGGCGTGCGGTCGGGCAATCTGGACCTGAGCTTTGACAGCCTGTCCGAATATGCCGTTGCTGGTACTTACAGCGACACGCTTACCCTGACGCTGGCAGCGACCGGCATCTAAATTGATCATATGCTTGTTAGCCAAGCAGTGGTCAAAAGCGGGCCGGAGATGATTTAGATCGTCTTCGGCCCGATCTGGTTAGACCGTGTATTCGCGTCTATCAATATGCAGATCTATTTGGGGATGACGACAATGAGAGTACTTACCAAGGCTTTTTTTCTTGGTCTCGCGCTTGTGGTTTTTGTCACGGATCATTTGCCCATGCCTATGATCTGAGACCGATTGTCGTGCAACTCTCCCCCAGTGGCCCAGGGTCAGCGCAATCTATCATAATAACCAACAGTCATGATCAACCAATCGCGATCGAGGTAGAAGCATTCGACCGCATTCAGAGGCCCGACGGGACCGAAGAGCGCCGGGCTGAGGATGAAGACATTATCATCTCTCCACCGCAATTGGTGATCGCTCCGGGGTCGAGCCAGGCGGTTCGTTTGCGGTGGGTCGGTGATCCAGATCCCGAAAAAGAAATGGCATTTCGGATCATTTCATCGCAGCTACCGATACGTCTGACACAGGAAAAGCGCGAAGATTTTACCGCCGACGTTTCAGTCAATTATCGCTATGAAGTTGCCCTTTACGTGACCCCTTCCACCGCGGTGCCCGCCGCGCGCATTGTTCGTGCAGAGCCAGTGCTGGGCGATGATGGAGCCCAATTACTCGAAGTCGAAATTGCCAGCGAAGGCACCCGCAGGGCATCCCTCGAACAGCCGAAAATCGTGATTACGCCGCAAAGTGGCAGCCAGGTCGTGATGGAAGGAGAGCCAGTCGCATCGCTCGAACAGCTCGTAATACTGGCCGATAGCCGGAGGGTAGTTCGAGTGCCTTGGCCCCCAGGTGTCGCGGTCGGGCCGGTGCAGGCGGAACTGCAAACCCGCTATATTGTCTTGCAATAGCAGGGGCGCGGCAATGCGGTTCCCTAGGCTCCCAACGTGCTTGCTGGCCCCGCTCGCCCTTTGCCAGCCCTATCCTGTCATGGCGTTCAGCATTCAGGGCGCATTGTCAGATTTGGGCAGGCGAGGGGCAGAACCTGCGGGCGCCAAATCCTCCTCCGGCAGCGAAGCTGCAGCCCCGTCACAAATCACGCGTGACGGCAGCGATCTCGCGCCGACCGGCCAGGACAGGGCTCCGACGGCTGCCAAAGACAAAGCCGAAGCCGAGACGGAAGATGCTCGTTCAATCGACGAAATCTATCGCCAGGTTTTCGGACAGGACCGGCCCGCCCCTGCGGAGGATAGCTATCCCGTCCTGATCGACGGAATTAATGTAGGCACCTACCGCGTGCGACCCGACGACGCGGCGCGCGACGGGGCCGTCGAAGCTAAATTCGTTACGTCCGTTCTGGCTCCTATTACCATCGGGGATGCGCGGTCCGCGCTGGAAGCTGCTGCAGGCAACACCCAAGTCTCGTTTGCCGATTTAAAAGGATCGGGACTGATTGTCTCTTTCGATGCAAACGCACTGGCTCTCCGCATCGATATCCCAATCGATTTGCGCGGCATTCGCACTCTCAATCTGCGAGCCTTGCGAACGCGCGGCGACATAGTCGTCGCCAAACAAGCCGACATCTCAGCTTACGCATCTGCTCGCGTCGGTGTTGCATTGGTCGAAGACTCAGCAATGCTAGGTAACGGGTTCAACCGGTTCGTTGGTGACTTTGACTTTGCCTTAAACGTACACGGACTCGTCTTGGAGGGAGATCTGCGCTATGACGATCGCAGAAACCACAAGTTGACCCGAGGCGATGTCCGGCTCACCTACGATTTGCTGGACAACCTTATCCGATTTGAAGCGGGCGATCTGTCCATTGGTCGCAGACCCTTTCAATCGTCCCCGCGTATCGGCGGCATAGCGGCGTTTCGGAATTACGGGATCGACCCCTACCGAAATATCCGTCCCGTCCCCGATCAGTTGTTTGAACTGGAAGAATCAGCCCGCGTAGAGGTGCTGGTCAATGGCGTGCCATCGCGCACGTTCGATTTGCCGAGCGGTCGATTCTCCTTAAGAGATTTTCCGTTAGTCCCATCGGCTGCGAACGACGTAGAATTGCGCATCACCAGCGCCAGCGGCGAAGTCCGCGTTGTCGCATTTCCAGCGTTTTACGATCTTGACCTTTTGGCGGATGGCTTACTGGAGTTTGCCGTTAATGCCGGTCTGCCATACACCATAGAAGATGGTGTGCGTCGCTATGACGATAACAACCATAACATTATCGGATTTGCGCGATACGGTGTCTCCAACACTTTAACTGCGGGCGCAAATTGGGAAAGCGACGACAGTTTCGCCAATGCAGGTTTGGATTTGATCTGGGCGTCACCGGTCGGGACATTCGGCATTAACGCGGCCACCAACCTGCGCAATCTGGGCACCGCAAGCGGCCGATTGACGCTGCAGTATCGCTGGCGTGATACCGCCTCAGAACGCAATCGATCGGTCGACGCCCTAATCACCTTGACCGGTGAAGATTATCAGACATTGGGACAACTGTTTTCGGGAAATCTGGTGTCGATGCAGGGCCGCGTGCGCGCCGGGCAAAATTTCGGTCCTAGAGACAGCGCGCAAGTGTTTGCCGGTTTCGAAAGATTGAGAGATGACGAAAGCGGACAAACCGGCGATGGCTGGTTCATCGGCGGTAGCTATACAAAGCAATTCGGCTTCGGTGCCGTGTCGGGCGGCTTGGAATACCGCAGAAGAGATGGGGAATCCGATCTCGTCCTGAGTGCTGCGGTATCCATTCCCTTGGGAAGGGGATCAATAAACGCAACTGCTTCCAGCGAATCCAACTTGGTCAGACTGGACTTTAATCGCTTCGCAGCTTCGGGAGTGGGCGCGGTCGGCTACCGTGCCAGCGTAGAGCGCAGAGACGGATCGGATCGCCAACTGCTGCGCGCAAATTATACCGGGAATCGTTTTGATGCCAGCGTCACACAGAGGGCCGACAATTATTTCAGCAACCGTGACCGCCGTGATCTTCGAACAGAGTTTACCTTCGGCACCGCTCTGGTCATGGCAAATGGCCATTTTGGCATTTCAAGGCCAGTTGAAAACGCGTTTGCCATCGTCTCCCCGCGTTCGGGCGCGTCGCAGTTCAATATTGCAGTTGAACCCCGAACTGGTTTCGGCTCCAGTGAAACGCGTTATTCCGCCTACAGTGGGTCCTTGGGTCCGGCCGTGGTGCCACAGCTATCCGCATACCTAAATCGGGCGCTGCAAGTCGATGCGCCCAAAGCACCTGCCGGTACTTCGGTAGGAGGACAGGTTTTTTCAGTGCGCCCGGGTTATCGGGCCGGCTATTTTCTCCCAGTAGGTGACGAACGCAACGTGTCTGTCATGGGCATTCTTGGCGACAAGGATGGAGACCCTGTGCGCTACGCCGTGGGCGAAGTCACAATGGTTGGAAGCGAAGATAACCCCGGCAAAGGTATTCAAGTCTTTACAAACAAATCCGGGCGCTTCTTTGTCGAAGGCCTGATCTCGGGTAAGCGCTACAATGTGACTGTGATGACAGAGGGGCAATCTGCATCGCAAGAGATCGATGTTCCTCAGGATCTGAGCGGTATATTTAAACTTGAGCGAAAGCTAATACTCGATCTCGATGTCCCTTCAGTTACCAATGAGGAGAGCGACCGATGACGCATATGAGCTTGAAAGTGTTGCCACTTTGCATCGCCGCCTTGATGAGTAGTCTGGCAGCCACACCTGCGCTGGCACAAATGGATCTGTTGCAGGCCGATGGCCCCTGCCAGATGGAACTGAGCGGCGATAGCAGTATCGAATGGAGGGGCCTCTATGGACGGGGATACGAGGTCACAAGCGACCAGCAGGATTTCGAGACGGTTTCGCTAGCGATCAGGCATCAAGGGGAAGGATGCGAGTTCTTTTTGGTCGCAATGCCCAGTGGTGCAGGAGGGGAAAACGTCCTGACAGGATCCGGGGACAATTTGGTGTGGGACCTGTTTCGCGAAACCAATGGGATCTCGCTGGTGAGCGGAGCATTCTTCGGCACGCAGGATACACAGCTGCGCGGACAATTCGGGCCCGGACCGGCAGCGCAGCCGCTCACTTTGTTCTTCACAATTCCTCCGGCACAGTTCGTGCGCGGAGGATATTATAATGGACAGGTCATCTTGCGGCTATTTCGCGAATCACTGACAGGGCCTGAGCTAGTGTCTGAGCTTCCGATAGCATTAATAGCTCCAGTCCCCACTATCCTCGAAGTGCGATCGGACACGTTTGCTGGTGGTTCTCAAGAAATAACTATCGACTTGGGTGATCTGGACCAAGCCGTTCGTCGCTCCGTAGGTTTTGAACTTGTTAGCAATGCCGCAATCGGCGTCACATTCAATTCCAGAAACAATGGCGTACTTGCACATCAATTTGGTGCAGCAGGAATACCTTATAACGTCAGCCTCAACGGAAATGATGTTCCGTTAGCCGGGACTACCCAACAGCGATTGACGATGGCGGGAAAAAGCGGAACCGGAGCAAACGTCGAGATCGTCGTGCCCGAAAGCCAGACCGTCCGAGGCGCTGGCCAATATTCCGACAGTCTGACTATCACCTTCGTTGCCGACCCCTAATCGAACGGACGCTCATATCTATCACCTCTGGCGATGAAAGAATCGAACTGCTTGGTCAGCGCCCCCAACATGCTATTCGTTACTGCCAAATAAAAATCACAGAAGCCGAATGTGATTTTCAGCGCATATTACCCACGTGGCGCGATCCTGAGCTGTGAGCCAGGGTACTAGTCGATCATATTGACTTATCTCAGCCGGGTTGCCGAAGAATAACGTCTGCTATGGGACGCTCAGATATGAGATCGCTAGGTCTGGAACGGGGCGCAAAACAGACGCACGCCTCTCAATGCCGTGCCAAGGAGAAGGCGAGGAAAGTTCAGCCTTCAAAAAAGTCTTCGTCCAGCCGCTTAACTTCGACTGTGCGACTCACCCTAACCCCGACGCCAAATTCGATCATGAGCTCAGCGAGGCGGGCCCCGTCGATCAATATCACTCGTTGCTGAAGAGCACTGGCGTAATCGATCGCGTGTCGACTAAAGCTCGATGTGGTTACGAAGACGCCCTTTTGCGCGCCGAAGATCGACGATCACGGATTCAAAGAAGGTTGGAGTTCTGCTCGAGAAGTCTTGTCAGCAGGTCCGATTTCAAAGCAGCATTTATAGTCGATTGAGCGAACTCAATCTGTTCTTCAGGCGTCGTAGCTGCGGAGATACGGATCCCGAGTGGGCCTGATTGCAATGGAGCACCCTGTGAAAGTGCTTTTGATAGGAATCTGTTTAGCCAAGCAGCCAAGCCATTTTGGGTGTCGAATGGGTCTTCCGGCTTCAGCGGTCCATCCTCGCGCTTAAGACTCTGACAATAGATGTTTTTATCCGACCTCTCATTCCACTTCATAATGATGGGGTCAGAGGTTCGAATCCTCTAAGCGGCACCACCCTTTCCAGTAGGAAAATTCGAGACACCAAGCGGAAAGGCCGTTCGGCTGCGTCGCGTGTTTGGGTCCTGTGTGGGGCGCTTCGGGTGGGAAGTCTGGGCTTATTCACTGTGCACCCACCTGACTGAAGGGCTGTCAATTGGCCGACTGCGGACTGTTTTCTTCAGGTAAACGATAACTAAGAAGACAACCGCGTCCCCTCTGGCGTTAGCATCCAATTTTTCGGGGGCGTCGATCAGGTCCTACGCTGTTTGTCTTGCCACCAGCCGTGGCGGCAGCACGAGGCTTTCTGTATCTTCGCCGGCCATCCGCCGCAGCAGGAGGTCGACGAGGCCCTTGGCGCCCAGATCGATATCTTGCTTTACGGTCGTAAGAGCTGGCTGGGTGTGGGCCGAAATAGGCAGATCATCGAACCCGACCAGTTTGATGTCGTCCGGAACAGCGATGCCCCGTTTTGCCAGTTGTTTGAGGCAGGCGATAGCGATCATGTCGGTCGCTGCAAAAATGCCGTCGATCGTGCCCTCGTTATCCGCCAGATGACGGGCGATGTCGTCTGCCGCTCGCTCGGAATTCAGATGGGTGGCGAGCTGGCAAATGGGTATTCCGCGCTGATCAGCGACCGACTTTGCACCAGCATAGCGCGCTGCGAATTCTATAGCCTGCGTCTCGCCCATGAATGCCAATTGCTTGCAATCTGCGGCGATCAGACGCTCTGCTGCAAGTTTTCCGCCAAGATAATTGTCGGCGCCCACGACGCAGTGGCGCTGCCCTTCCTGATGGTTGCCCCACACAACCATTGGCAAATATCCATCCGCCACGCCTTCGATACGTTCGAACTGGTCTGACTGACCGACAACAATGACTCCTTCGGCAAGACCGGAGCCGATGAAGCTTTCGAGCCAGTCCTCGTCCTTGTCGGGAATCACACGCCTGAGCATCAGGTCATATCCGCGCTCGGTCAATTCGTCGGCAAGATACCCGAGCAGGGTCATGAAGAAGGTATCGGAAATATGCTGACGGCGATCATGCCCCAAAGGGATGACCACGCCGATCACCCCGGTCTTCTGGCGGCGTAAGCGGCTGGCCATCTGGTTGGGGCGGAAACCGTGTTCGCGGGCCAAAGACTCGATTTTTGTGCGGGTCTTCGTATTGACCAGGCTTTTCCCTGCGAGCGCGCGGGACACCGTTCCAGGAGACACACCGGCGATCTTGGCGAGGTCTGTAATCGTGCGCACACGCGCCGGACGATCCGTCCTTTCGTCCCCCTGCTCTACCGTGTCCCCGTTTTTCATCCTGTGACCGTAGCCTAGCTGGCCTGGGCTTGCATCACTTTCGGCACAGGCCGTCCGGCATCGACAAACATCGTCGCTATTGCCCCGACAATCATCAGCATTCCGCCCAGGATCAGCACATTGCGCGGATCACCGCCCAGAACCGGCTCGTAGAACAGCGGCATGGTCAGGGTCTGGATCAGCATCGGGATGACAATGAACATGTTGAAAATGCCCATATAGATGCCGTTGCGTTCGGGCGGGATGGCATCGGCGAGCATGACGTAGGTATTGCCCATCATGCCTGCCCACCCAATCCCGATACCCAGCATCAGGAGGAACAGTGCGCCGGTCGTCTCGACCCCGGGGATCATCAGCATAGCCGCACCCGAAGCGGTCAGACAGATGGCATGAGCCAGGCGCGCACCCAATTTGCGGACGACCGGAATAAGCAGGAGCGCGCCGATGAAAGCGATGAAGTTGTAGAGGGCACCCGCCTGCTGGGTGGTTAGCGTGGCTTCCCGGAATGCAGCGGTCGAAGGGTCCGATGTATCGTACAGCGAACGCCCCACCGCGAAGGTGATGTACTGCCAATATGCGAACATCGCATACCATTGGCAAAGCATTGCGACGGATAGCTGGCGCATGGCCTTGGGCATTTCGCGGATCGCGCTGACGATTTCGGCTGTCGTTGCGGAGACCGTCATCGGCTTCGTCTCCAGATCAGCTTTCATTTCCTCGGTCATCGGCAGTTCGGGAACCCGCCAAACGGACCACACGATTGTACTGATCGACAAGATTGCCCCGATAATGAAGGCGATCTTCACGATTACGGGGATGCCGTTAGCATCGAGGACATCCTTTGCCACGAAGGCGGTCAGCAGCGTGGGCGCCAGATAGGACAGCGTCTGCGCGAGGCCGGTGAACGCGCTTTGTGTCAGGAACCCGATCGAGCGTTGTTCAGGAGCCAACCTGTCGGCGACGTAGGCGCGGTAGGGTTCCATGGTGATATTGTTGCCCGCGTCGAGGATCCACAGGAGGCTCGCAGCCATCCAGAGCGCACTGGAATAGGGCATGAGGAACAGACTGATCGAACAGATGATTGCGCCGATCAGGAAATAAGGCGTGCGCCGTCCGTAGCGCGACTTGGTCCGGTCGCTCATCGCGCCGACAATCGGCTGAATGATCAGGCCCGTCATCGGGCCGGCCAGCCAGAGCAAAGGCATCGTCGCCTCGTCAGCACCAAGGAAGCCGTATATTGGCCCCATGTTCGCTTGCTGGAGGCCGAAACTGAACTGAAGGCCAAAAAAGCCGATGTTCATCTCAATGATTCGAAGCAGCGAAAGCCGCGGTTTTGCAGCGGTTTGCATAGATCTGTTCCTCTCCGGATCCCGCCTTTGCGGCGATGTATCGGAAATATGTGTCACAATTTCCGGCCTTGTGCAAACGTTTGCATTTTTAGGCTTGCAAACGTTTGCATGACGGTTATCCCTATGTGCGAATCGCTAAGAATTCATCGTGGGAGAGTATCAATGAAGTTTCGTCACGCGCTTGCCGCCGGTGCCGCCTTGTGTGCCATTTCCAGTCCCGCCATTGCCCAGCAAGGCGCGCCAGCCGCAGATGGCGAACCGGTTCTCGAGGACAGCGTCATCATCGTGACCGGTGTGGCCCGCGGTCAGAACGCGCTTGAATTGTCCATCTCGGTAAGTGCGGTCGATGCAGAATCCATCGCCGACCTGAACCCGCGCTCGTCCGCCGACCTGATCCGGCAAATTCCCGGCATCCGTTCCGAGGCATCCGGCGGAGAAGGCAACGCCAATATCGCAGTGCGCGGTATTCCGGTTTCGACCGGCGGTGCTCGCTATATCCAGCTGCAGGAAGACAGCCTCCCGGTGCTGGAATTTGGCGACATCGTGTTCGGCAACTCCGATAACTTCATTCGCGCGGACCGGACAGTCGGCCGCGTCGAGGCCATTCGTGGCGGTTCGGCGTCGACATTTGCATCGAACTCGCCGGGCGGCATCATCAACTTTATCTCGAAGACAGGTAAGGACGAAGGCGGCGCCATCGTCCTGAGCACGGGACTCGACTTCGACAGCAACCGTGTTGATTTCGATTACGGCACCTCGCTCAGCGATGTCGACTTCATCCACATCGGCGGGTTCTATCGTCAGGGCGAAGGCCCGCGCGACATCGGCTATGACGGGTTTAAGGGCGGCCAGATAAAGGCCAATTACACACGCGAATTCGACGCAGGTTACATTCGTTTCTACGGCAAGTACCTGAGCGACCAGACGGCCACGTTTCTGCCGCAGCCGGTGCTGGTGACTGGCACACCCGGTGATCCGAACTACACGCCCATCGCGGGCTTCGATCCGGGTACGGACGCTTTGCAGTCGCAGTACTGGACCGACCCGGTCACTCTTGGCCGCGACAACCGTGTCGCCAATTTCGATTTTCGCAACGGGCTGGAAGTGGAATCAGTCGCAGTCGGTTTCGAAGCCGAAGTCGACTTTGGCGACTGGACCGTAACCGAACGGTTCCGTGTTGCCGACAACAAGGGCGGCTTCTTGTCACCGTTCCCTGCCAGCGCAGGTGCTGCACAAGGTGTGGCCGACGGTATCGGTGGTCCCGGTTCTTCGCTGGTTTTCGCGAGCGGCCCCAGCCAGGGGCAGACTGTCGCCAATCCCGCTGCCTTGGGTGGCAACGGCATCGTCAGCCAAATAGTCATGTTCAACACCCGGCTCAACGGGCTGCGCAACATCACCAACGACCTTCGCATCTCGCGCGACCTCGATTGGGGTAGCGGCGGCGGCACGCTGCTGGCCGGTTTCTATGCGAGCGAGCAGGAGGTCAACACGACCTGGCTGTGGACCTCGCATCTCCAGACCACACAAGGCGACGGCAACGCCGTCTTGCTCGATGTTCGCAATGCTGCCGGCGACCTTGTTACGCAGGGCGGCAATGTCGGCTATGGGGCGAGCTTCTTTGGCAATTGCTGCCGCCGCATCTACGACGTGACGTATAAGACTTACGCTCCGTTCGCCTCCATCAGTGGCGAGTTCGGCGCGCTAACACTGGATGGCAGCATCCGGTATGATTTCGGTACGGCGAAGGGTCGCATAGGCGGTCCCGATACAGGTGTATCGACACGCCCCGGTACGATTCCATACGACTTTAACGGTGACGGAACGATTTCGCCGGCTGAAGCTCAAACCAGCTGGATCCAGCCCGATAGCTTTGCGCCGGTCGACTACAATTTCGGCTATCTGTCCTTCTCTGTCGGCGCGAACTACCTGCTGAGCGACGATCTCTCGATCTTTGCGCGCTACAGTCAGGGTGGACGCCATACGGCGGATCGCAGCCTCTTCTCCCCGGCTGTCAGCACGGTAACCGGCGATACACCGGGCGGTGACAGCGGTGTGATCGCAGATGTCGATCAGCTGGAAGCAGGCCTGAAATATCAGGGCGGCGGTGCGCGCCTTTATGCGACGGCCTTCTATGCCAAGACTTCGGAAACCAACGTGGAGATTGCTCCGCTGCTGTTGACCGACAACAAGTACAAGGCTTTCGGCGTCGAACTGGAAGGCAGCTATTCGGTCGGGCCCTTCTCGCTTTCAGCGGGTGCCACGTGGACCGATTCCGAGATCGATGACGCTCTCAATCCGGCGATTATCGGCAACACGCCGCGTCGGCAGGCTGATCTCGTGTTCCAAGGAACCGCGCAATACGAAAGCGATTTCTTCACCGTGGGCCTGAACGCGATCGGCACAACCGAGAGTTTCACGCAGGACAACAATGACCTTGTCCTGCCCGGCTATACTCAGGTGAATGCTTTTGTGGCGATCCGTCCGATCGACCGGCTGGAGCTTTCGGTCAATGCGAACAACCTGTTCGATGTCTACGGTTACACAGAAGCCGAAGAAGGTTCGATCCCCGGCAACAACATCGTCCGCGCGCGGTCGATTGCGGGGCGCACGATTTCTGCTTCCATTCGTCTCGATTTCTAATCGAGAACGTTGGAGATGGGGCCGACCGGGAATTTCCTCCCCTCGGTCGGCCCCCGATTTTTGCCTTAAGCGGGATAGTGTGATGACGAGTGTCTGGGCCCCGGCCCACATCAAGCAGCTGTCAATTACCGATACGATGCGCATCCCGGCTATCGAGAAGCTTGATCGTGCAGGGCTCTGCGATCAGCGCATCTATTGGGATATGTGGCCCATTCAGGATAGGGACGGGAGCATAGCCGATTGCGGGGGCCGCGAATTGTGGATGGCCCTCTCGGCCATTGACCGAGGCGATCCTGCGCTGCGCCATTTCGAAGCGAAAATTCGTTTGCTGGAGCGAGCGGCCGGCCAATGGACAGACCTTGGCGATGTGCTGCCTGACCAGATTGTACCTTACGAACGCGAGTGGGCCGGTTCGGCAGTGAAAACAGGCCAAACGGTGCACCTGTTCTTCACAGCGGCGGGCGTTGCGACGAAACCTGGAGGCTATCAGCAGGCACTGTTCCAGTCGCATGCCGAGCTTGCCGCCGATGGTCTGCCAGTGGATTGGAGCACGCCCGAGCCGTGCCTGACCGGCGCAAGCCCGCAATATCAGCTGGCAGATGCGCACGAGGGCGAAGCAGGCAAGATCAAGGCTTTTCGCGATCCTGCTTTTTTCCGGGATCCGGCAGACGGCGCGGAATATCTGGTCTTTACCGCTTCACTTGCCAATGCGAGCAGCGACTTCAACGGCGCTATGGGCATTGCAAAGCGAGAGAAGCAGGGCTGGTCTCTGTGCCCTCCATTAATTCATGCCGATGGCGTCAATAATGAGCTGGAGCGCGCTCACCTGGTCCATCATCAGGGCCGCTATTACGCCTTCTGGGCGACCCAGCGCGGGACATTCGCGCCGGAACTGCGGAATGCGCCGAATGGGCTTTACGGAATGGTCGCCGATACACTCTTCGGGGATTACCGCCCTCTCAACGGATCGGGGCTCGTCATGGCCAATCCAGAGCAGGATCCTTTCCAGACCTATAGCTGGTTCGTAACCAACGAACTTGTCGTTTCCAGCTTTGTCGATTTCTGGGGGTTGAAGGGCGGGGATGTGCCAAGCGACCCGGTAGAAGCAAACACCCGCTTCGGCGGCAGTCCAGCACCCTTGCTGCAATTGGCAATCGATGGCGACCGATGCGAACTTGTCGGGACGGTAAAGACATGACCGCGAGCCCTCCTCGGTTCGGGGCAATAGAAGCGGGCGGTACGAAGTTTGTCTTGGCCGTCGGAACGTCGCCGATGAACATAGAGGACCGGCACACCATCCCGACGCGAAATCCATCTGAGACACTTGGCGAAGCTGCCCAGTGGTTCGCGCAGATGGGACCGTTATCCGCAATCGGCATTGCTACATTCGGGCCTGCCGTCGTCGATCCCGATGATCCGGAATGGGGAAAGATCGGCAACACGCCCAAATCAGGCTGGGCAGGATGCGACCTGGCTGGATACTTCGCGGACAAGTTTGCAGTCCCGATTGGGTTCGACACCGATGTGAATGGTGCAGCTCTGGGCGAATATCGATATGGCGCAGGCATCGATGCCGGGTCACTGGCTTATGTGACGGTGGGGACAGGCATCGGCGGTGGCCTCATCCTGAATGGCAAGCCTGTCCACGGCGCCGCGCACCCCGAAATGGGCCATATCTTTCCGCGCAGGCCCGACGCTGATAGCGGCTTTAAGGGGATATGCCCGGCCCATGGCGATTGCCTTGAAGGGCTCGCGTCCGGGCCCGCAATAGCGGCTCGGTGGGGCGCATCGCTTTCCGAACTTCCATCCGATCACGAAGCTCACTCGATCGTTGCCGACTATCTGGCCCAGCTTTGTCACGCGATCTACGCGATGGTTGCGGCCGAGGTGATCGTCTTGGGAGGCGGTGTTCTGAATACGCCCGGCCTTTTGGAAAGGGTGCGCCACCGGTTCGGTGAGATAGATGGCGGGTACCTACCCAATGCGGCACCTAGCCGAATTGTCGCGCCGGCGCTTTATCCCGATTCCGGTATCGGCGGAGCCATCCTGCTTGCGGAAACAAAGGTTCTGGATTGATTGGTTTCAGAAGTGGGTTTTGCGTTTGGCACCACTTCACCAACTATCTTATTTCGCGCTTGCGTCCGGTCCTGCGTCCACCTGAAGTCCGGCGCCCGGGTAGGGCTGCTGTTGAAGACTAAACCGCGCCGGTCCGGCTACGCATAGTGACGCGCGCACCGGGTAAAGGTTACCGTTCGATCACGTCCGGTGACATCGGAGCAAGCTTTGACAGCAAGCGGTTTTGCGCAGCGAACGGTATCTTCTGTTCGCGCATGGCTTGCTGCAGGTTTTCGACCAGCGCATTCATGTCGGCGCGCTGTACGCCCATGGCGCTGTGGGCAGCGGCCAGGTCCCGCCCGGTATAATCGCAGCCCGCCCCGAGGATGAAGCAGAACTGTTCGAAAAGCGTCCGGCGCAGACGCACCATGTCGTGGCTGGCAAATATGTCACCGATGCGCGGGTCGGCGATGCTGAGATCGATCGTGCGGTCGGTGATGGCGCGAATGCCGGCCTGCCCGCCAAATGTTTCGGCCATGCCGGGCGCGACGAAGGGATGCGCGCCTGCATTTGCGTTGCTCTGGTCATAGGCTTCGACCGGCAACTCGCCCGTTTCGGGATCCCGCACCTGTTCTTCGACGCCGAATTCCGCGTCCCAATCGACATCTTCGGGCGGGGCCTGCTGAAGCAGGAGAGCAATTGTGAGTGCGATCATTTGGGGATCCTAAAATGCGAGCTGCGCGGAAAGGAAACCGCCGCGCTGTTTTTCGAATGTCGCGATGCTGCCCAGATCGACATAGGCGGCAGTCACGGTGAGATTGTCGGTCACTGCGTACGCTGCGAACAGGTCGAACCAGTCGTCTTCGCCAAGACCCAGATTGTCCGGCTTCGTACGAAATTCCGCCCCAACGACGGCGCGGCGCGATAGCTGGTACGCGGCCGAGCCTTCGAACTGGATCGAATATCCACTGCCTGCTGCACTGCCATGGCCAAGCAGGCCGCCCTCGTTCGCTTTCGTCATTCTGGCGGCCGCGCCGACCAACACCGAATGCGACAGCACAAGCTTTGTCGCGCTGATGGTGAAATCGGTTCCCTTGGTGTCGGCCGCTCCGACGGCCAGGGCGACCGGGCCATCCCGGTTGACCTTGTGCTGAACGCCGATGCTTATCTGGGGGACCAGCGGATCGCCATAGACGGTGTCGCCGAGCAGGCGGACCTTCGCCGCGAAGATATCCTGATTGAGCGTGTATCCGCGTCCGATACCCAGCGCCTCGCCTGCGCGGCGCGTGTCGAAATTCTGGCGCGCGTAGGACAGTTCGATGCGGTTGCGATAACCGATGGCGACACCGTGGCTCTGCCATCCGAAATCGGGCAATTCCGCCCCCGTGACATGTGCGCTGACCCCTACGCCGCGGTCGCTTTCCCTGCCTGCTATGGTCGCCCATGTGGCGATGCCGCCGCCGCTCGACCCTTCGATCGCGGTGGCGCCATTGGTCAGTACCAGCTTGTCGTCTTCGAACCAGACAAGCTCTTCGGCATTTGCTGCGGAAAGTGGGCTTGCTGCGGTCAACAGGGCCACGATGACGGTCTTCATCTGCATATGCCTATGCCTAGGAAGATATGGTTAATGCTCTGATAATCCCGCGTTGACATGAAGTTAAGCGCGCTTGCGTATTTGCTCGGGCATGAAAAACCGCATCCTCGCAGCGCCTGTCGCCTGTCTCGCTGCCGCAATTGCGGTGACCGGTGCCGTATCGGCGCAATCCGTGCCGGGCGGCGAGCTGAAAGTGCAGGTATTCGACCAGCGCGGAGCACCTGTGCGCGATGCCGTGATCGAGGTCGTCCCGGCAAGCGGGACCGGTGGGTCAATCCGCTTCCCGTGGCGTATGGCCATGGCGCAGAAGAACCAGCAATTCACACCCGGTACGCTGATCGTGGCGAAGGGCAGCACGGTCGCGTTTCCCAATCTCGACCGCGTGCGGCATTCGGTTTACAGCTTCAGCAAGGCAGCCCGGTTCGAAATCGATCTGTACGGACGCGACCAGACCCGCACGCAGTCCTTCCCGATCGCGGGCAGCGTAGCGCTGGGGTGCAACATCCACGATTCCATGCGCGGCTATATTCGCGTGACCGAGACACCTTACGCCGCGAAGACCGACGGCAACGGCATCGTCCGGCTGACAGGTACGCCCGCCGGCAAGGCGCGTCTTACCGTCTGGCATCCCCAGTTGCGCAGCCCCGCCAATGAATTCAGTGGCGCGATCGACATTTCGCCCGGCAGCGATGCAAAAAGCGTCCGGATAAAGCTCAGATGATCCTGCCCCGGGCAAAAGATGCGCTGCGTTTCGGTTCGCTGAAGGTCCGCATTGCGGTCCTGTATGCGGGGCTGTTTGCAGCCGTGCTTGCGATCATCATCGTCATTGTCGGCAATTCGATTGCCCGCTTCGGAGAAGAAACCGCAGTACGCGATCTGGAGGCGAATGCGCGCGTATTCGACGAATTGCTGGAAGTGCGCGCGCGCCAGTTACAGCAGTCGAGCGAGGTTCTGGCGCGGGATTTCGGCTTTCGCGAAGCTGTAGCGACGGCCGACGGGCCGACCATCAAAAGCGCGCTTGCGAGCCTCGAAAGCCGATCCGAGGCAAGCGCTTTCGTCATCGGTCTGGATGGTTCCATGATATCGGGATCGAATGTTGCCGTCGCCGATCCCGCAGCCCTATGGGATCCGCTGGATGCCGGGCGGGATCGCGGTATCATCTCGCTGGACGGTAAGCTGGGACTGGCCGCTGCCAGCCCGGTAGAGGCGCCCGACCTGTCAGGCTGGCTGGTTGTCGCAAAGCAGCTGAACCGGGCCGAGTTGGACCGGCTGGTCGAACTGGCGGCCATCGATGTCACCGCGCGGGTCGAGCGGCAGGAGCGCCTGCCCGAGTGGCTGCGAACCCTGCGCGCCGGCGAACCCGTCGAACGCGGTGCGGGCGAGAGAACGCTTTACAACGTATCGCCGATACGGGCGCTGCAGGACGGGGTCGAGCCCCGGCTTGTACTCGAGCATTCGCTGTCGGCCTCGCTCGCGCGGTATGACGGCCTGCAATTGCTCCTCGTCTCGCTGGGTCTGGGCGCGCTGCTGCTGGTGGTCGGGCTGAGCTGGCGCGTGGCGCGTACGATTACAGGGCCGCTGAACACGCTGGTCGAGGCGACGCGCGCGATTTCCGAGGGGCGCGACGTGGAATTGCGCGCCGAAACGCCCGACGAAATCGGAAATCTCGCGCGCAGTTTCAACACGATGGCCACCGCCATCGAGGAACGCGAGCGGCGGATCATTCACGTCGGCCTTCATGACGGGCTGACCAATTTGCCGAACCGCAAACTGTTCGTAGAACAACTCAACTCCGCGCTCGACAGGTTGCGCGGCGAAGAGCGGCTGATGGTGGTCTATGTCGATCTCGACGATTTCAAGGTCGTCAACGACACACTCGGCCATCCCTCGGGAGACGCCCTGCTTCGCGATGTGGCCAATCATTTGCGCGAGGAACTGCCCGATGCACTGGTTGCCAGGCTGGGCGGCGACGAATTTGCAATCCTGCTGGAAGATATCGACCACGGGCAAAGCCTTGCCGCGCAGGCCGACCGTATTCAGGCGTGTTTCCAGCGCACCATCACGCTGAACGGGCAGCAGGCCGATGCTTCGGCAAGCCTGGGTATCGCCATTGCGCCGGACGACGGGACGGACGGTGCGACGCTGATGAAGAATGCCGATCTCGCCCTTTACCGCGCGAAGAGCGAAGGCAAGGCGACCTATCATTTCTTCGAGCCGGCACTCGACGAACAGGCGCGCCTGCGCCGGCAGATGGAGCTGGACCTGCGCACGGCCCTGCGCGACGGTGGGTTCGAGCTGTATTATCAGCCGCTCTACAATCTGTCGGTGGAGCAATTCAGCGGCTTCGAGGCACTGATCCGGTGGCCGCACCCTACGCGCGGGATGATCAGCCCGGCCGAATTCATCCCGCTGGCCGAAGAAACCGGCCTGATCATTCCATTGGGCGAGTGGGTGATCCAGGAAGCGTGCCGCACCGCCGCCGCATGGCCGGGAGAATTGTCGGTCGCGGTCAACATTTCTCCCAAGCAGTTCGCCAAACCGGGCCTGTCCGCCACGATTTTGCAGGCCCTCACAAATAGCGGGCTGCAGCCCCACCGGCTCGAACTGGAAATCACCGAGAGCATCTTCATCGCGAATGTCGAGCAGACACTCGCTGCGCTGCACAGACTGCGCGATCTGGGCATCAGGATTGCGCTGGACGATTTTGGCACCGGCTATTCCTCGCTCAGCTATCTGCGCTCTTTCCCGTTCGACAAGGTCAAGATCGACCGCAGTTTCGTCGAGGATCTCAACACGCAGACGAACGCTCACGCGGTTATTCGCGCGATCACGACGCTGGCCGAGGCGCTGGGAATGGAAACGCTCGCCGAAGGGGTCGAAAAGGAAAGCCAGCTCGACGTTTTGCGCGCCGAGGGATGCCGGCACATCCAGGGCTTTCTTTTCAGCCGCCCGCTGACCAGTTCCGCCGTCGACGATCTTTTGGCAGAAGCGCACGGCCTCGAGTGGAAGCGCCGGGCCTGACCGGGCGGACGACCAACCAACCCTGCCATCAACGGCAACAGCTGCGGGCTGAAGGAAGTGGTCGGATATGAAGGGCGGTCAGCTGCGCTTTGACGCCGCTTCGGCGTAGGGGCGAAAGCCCGTCTCAGGCCTTCAGCGACAGCTTCAATTCTGCGGGCGGCATCGCAAACAGTCCCGTCACTTCGTGCGGAACATAGGGTTTTTCGAGCGCTGCAATTTCGTCCTCGGTCAGCGTCAGGTCCAGTGCTGCGACCGCGTCAGTAATGTGCGCATGCTTCGTTGCGCCGATGATCGGGCTGGTGACTTCGGGTTTTTGCAGCACCCATGCCAGCGCGACCTGCGCCATCGGGACGCCGCGATTGGCCGCGATGGTTTCGACCGCGTCGATCACCTTTGCGTCTGCTTCTGCGGTTCGGCTGTAGAGCACCGATTGCAGGCGGTCGGTCTGCGAGCGCGGGGTTTCTTCCGCTGTCGCCGGGCGGGCGAGTTTTCCGCGCGCAAGCGGGCTCCACGGCATCACCGCAATCCCGTAATCCGCGCATAGCGGCAGCATCTCGCGCTCTTCCTCGCGGTAGAGCAGGTTGACGTAATTCTGCATCGAGACGAATTTCTTCAGCCCCGCGCTCTCCGCCAGATGCAGCAGCTTCTGGAACTGCCACGCATACATGCTGGATGCGCCGAGATAGCGGACCTTGCCGCTGCGCACGATGGCATCCAGTGCCTCGACGATTTCCTCCATCGGCACGTCAGGGTCGAGCCGGTGGATCTGGTACAGATCGATGTAATCGGTGCCCAGCCGGCGCAGGCTGTCATCGACGGCATGCATCAGTGATTTGGCTGACAATCCGCCTGTATTGGGCGCCTGTTTCCAGCGGAAAAAGCCCTTGGTCGCAATCACGATCTCGTCGCGGTGGGCCATTTCCTTCAGCAGCCTGCCGGTGATTTCCTCGCTCGTGCCGCCGGAATAGGCATTGGCCGTGTCGAAGAAATTGATGCCCGCTTCCAGCGCCTGCCGGAAGAACGGGCGCGACTTCGTCCTCCTGCATCGTCCAGTCGTGCCCCTCGGCCTGCGGGTCGCCAAAGCTCATGCAGCCAAGGCAAAGGCGCGATACATCGAGGCCCGAATTGCCGAATTTCACGTAGTTCATGGTCGTCATCTCCCTGTGCAAACGGGCGTAGCATGCGCATTTGCAATCGCGCGAGAAGGCGCAAAGGACTTGCGGATATAACGATATCTTTATATCCCGGTTCGCATGCGGATCGAAACGATCATGCGGGCATTGGCCGACCCTACTCGGCTCAGGATCATGCGGCTGCTCCACACGATGGAGCTTGCCGTAGGGGAACTGGCGCATGTCCTTGGCCAGAGCCAGCCGCGCGTCAGCCGCCATGTCGCCATTTTGACCGAATCCGGCCTTGCCGAGCGTCGCCGCGAAGGGAGCTGGGTGTTCCTGCGCGCGACCAGCGGCGGGCCAAACGCAGATGAGGGCGCGCCCCTGGTGGCCGCCGTCAGCCGCTTGCTGGCGACGGCTGAGAACGAGGATGACGGCTTCGCCCACGATTGCGAGACCGACCGCCAGCAACTCGCCGCCATCCGCCAGTCGCGCGAAGACGGTGCAAACGCCTGGTTTGCCGACCACGCTGAAGAATGGGATGGGCTGCGCCAGCTCCATAGTCCGGACGGACAGGTGGAAGATGCACTCGCCAGCGCCTTGGGCGAGCGGCCGCTCGGTCGCGCTGCTCGATATCGGCACCGGCACGGGCCGGATGGCGGAACTGTTCGCTGGCGAGGCGGATCATATCGTCGCGCTCGACAAGAGCCTCGAAATGCTGCGCGTTGCGCGGGCCAAGCTGCAGAACCTGCCTGCCGAGCGCGTCGAGCTGGTGCAGGGCGATTTTGCCGCCTTGCCGTTTGCCGCGCACAGCTTTCGACACGGTACTGCTGCATCAGGTGCTGCATTTCGCACAGGAACCTGCGCGCGCTCTGGCAGAGGCCGCCCGCGTCGTGCGGCCTTCCGGACGTATCGCCATCGTCGATTTTGCCGCCCATGACCGCGAGGAATTGCGCGAACGCTTCGCCCATGCCCGGCTTGGCTTCACCGATGAAGACATGGTCGCTGCGCTGGAAACCGCGGGCTTCGAACCCGGCAAACCAGTTGCTCTTTCGGGAGGGCCGCTGGTCGTAAAAATCTGGATTGGCGAGCGGGTTTCCGCAGGCACCGGTCGATACCAAGAAACGAAAGGCTGCCTCACAGTGACGGCTTCCCCCAACACCGCGCCTGCTAACGACCTCGACCCGGCGCACGAAGCGCGCACGGCGCACGATACGCCGCTGTTCTCCGGCCTGCCGGGTGACATCGGCGTCAGCTTCGAATTCTTTCCGCCCAAATCGGAAAAAATGGAAGAGAAGCTGTGGGAGGCGGTGCAGGAGCTTGCCCCGCTCGGGCCGGATTTCGTGTCCGTCACCTACGGCGCAGGTGGATCGACCCGCGAGCGGACGCACAAGACGGTGGCGCGCATCATCTCGGAAGCGGGAATTCCGGCAGCCGCGCACCTCACCTGCGTCGATGCCAGCCGCGCGGAAACGCAGGCGATTGCCGAGCAATATTGGGAAGCGGGCGTGCGCCATATCGTGGCTCTGCGCGGCGACGCGGGCGAACCGGGCGCTCCCTTCACGCCGCACGCCGACGGCTATGCCAGCGCGGCTGAGCTGGTCGCGGGACTGAAGGAAGTGGCCGATTTCGAAATCTCGGTCGCGGCCTATCCCGAAACGCATCCCGATGCCGATTGCCCGCAAGCCGACCTCGACAATCTGAAGCGCAAGATCGATGCCGGCGCGACCCGGGCAATCAGCCAGTTTTTCTTCAACCACGAGACGTTCTTCGATTTCCGCGACAAGGCTGCTGCCTGCGGGATCGACGCGCCCATCGTGCCGGGCATCCTGCCGGTCACCAATGTGGCGCAGGCGCGCAAGTTTGCAGGGCAATGCGGGGCGGAGATCCCGGCATGGATGGACGGCCTTTTCGACGGGCTGGATGAGCGCCCCGCCGCCCGCCAGCTGGTCGCCGCGACCATTGCGGCAGAGCTGTGCCGGCGGCTTTATGCGGGCGGTGAGCGCCAGTTTCATTTCTACACCCTCAACCGCGCGGACCTTGCCTATGCGATTTGCCATATGCTTGGCCGTCGTCCGCAGGAGGCAGTCCGATGAGCGCGCGGGAAAAACTCCAGGCCGCCGCTGCCGAGCGCATCCTGATCTTCGACGGGGCGTTCGGTACGCAAATCCAGGACCGCGGCCTTGGCGAAGCGGATTACGCCGGCGACCTCGGCCTGAAAGCCGACCAGAAGGGCAATAACGACATCCTCGCGCTGACCCGCCCTGATGTCATTGCCGACATTACGCGGGCCTATCTGGATGCGGGCGCCGATTTGGTGTCCACCAATACGTTCAGCGCCAATACGATCAGCCAGGCCGATTACGCGGCCGAGGAGAAGGTGCGCGATATCAACATCGCTTCGGCCCGGATCGCACGCGAACTGGCGGACGAGTATCGAGGCGAAAGACGGGAAGCCGCGCTTCGTCGCAGGCGCCATCGGTCCGACCAACAAGACGCTCTCGCTCAGCCCCGATGTCGAGGATCCCGGCTTTCGCGAAATCGATTTCGACCATCTGGTCGCCGTCTATCACGATCAGGCGTCTGCGCTGATCGAGGGCGGGGCGGATTTCATCCTCGTCGAGACGATCTTCGACACGCTGAACGCCAAGGCCGCGATCTTCGCCGTCAAGCAGCTGGAGGCCGAACTGGGCCGTGATGTGCCGATCATGCTCTCTATGACGCTGACCGACCTGTCGGGCCGCAACCTGTCGGGCCATACGGTGGAGGCGTTCTGGTATGCCGTGCGCCATGCCAATCCGGTGACTATCGGCCTCAATTGCAGCTTCGGCGCGGAGCAATTGCGCCCGCATATCCAGCTTCTGTCCGATATCGCCGATGCGCTGGTGCTGGCCTATCCCAATGCGGGCCTGCCCAACGACCTGGGCGAATATGACGAAGAACCGGAAACGACTGCCGCGCTGGTTCGCCGCTGGGCGGAAAACGGTCGCGTGAACATCCTCGGCGGATGCTGCGGCTCGACGCCCGCGCACATCGCCGAAATCGCGAAGGCGGTTGAGGGCCTGTCGCCGCGTGCGATACCCGAGCGCGATACCAAGATGCGGCTCGCCGGTCTCGAACCGTTCACGATCGCGGCATGAGACCGGCCGATGCCAGCAATGTAACTATCCGCGCGGCAACGCCCGCCGATGCGCTGCGCCTGTCTCTGGCGGCCAGCGCGACATTTCTCGAAACCTTTGCCGGCATGATCGACGGCGATGCCTTGGTGAGGCACTGCGAAACGGCGCACCATCCCGGCGGCCTTGCTGCCGGGATGCAGGCAGGCGCGCTCGCCTGGCTGGCAGAAGTGGATGGCGCGCCGGTCGGCTATGCCATGCTGACGACGCCCGCGCTCGATGCCGCGCAGGACGGCGATATCGAGCTGAAGAAGATCTACCTGCTTTCGCGCTTCCATGGCAGCGGCGCCGCGCGCGACCTGTTTGACGCCGTGCTGGCAGGCGCGGGCGGACATCGCCGCATGGTGCTGGGGGTGAAAGCCGACAATGCGCGCGCCATCGCCTTCTACCGAAAACAGGGATTCGACCAGATCGCCACCCGCCGCTTCGATGTCGGCGGCAAGCTTTACGACGACGTCGTGCTCGCACGGCCGCTCGCCCGGGACTGAACCAATGAATGACCTGACCACCGCCCGCTTTGTCAATATCGGCGAGCGCACGAATGTGACCGGCTCCGCCCGGTTCAAGAAGCTGATCCTGGGCGACGACTATACCGCCGCCGTGGAGGTCGCGCGCGACCAGGTGGAAAACGGCGCGCAGGTGATCGACGTCAACATGGACGAGGGCCTGCTCGATGCGGTTCACGCCATGACCACGTTCCTGAAGCTGATCGCGGCCGAGCCCGACATTGCGCGGGTTCCGATCATGGTCGACAGCTCCAAATGGGAGGTGATCGAGGCAGGCCTGAAATGCGTGTCGGGCAAGCCGATCGTGAACTCGATTTCGATGAAGGAAGGCGAGGAGCAATTCCTCGAGCAGGCGCGCAAATGCATGGCCTACGGCGCGGCCGTGGTCGTCATGGCGTTCGACGAGACGGGGCAGGCCGACACGAAGGACCGCAAGGTCGAGATCTGCAAGCGCGCTTACGATCTGCTGACCGGCATCGGCTTCCCTCCGGAAGACATAATCTTCGACCCGAACATCTTCGCAGTTGCGACGGGGATCGAGGAACACGACCGCTACGGCCTCGACTTCATCGAAGCCTGCACCGAGATCAAGGCTGCCTGTCCGCATGCGAAGACCAGCGGCGGGCTGTCCAACCTCAGCTTCAGTTTCCGCGGCAACGAGACTGTGCGCCGGGCGATGCACTCGGTGTTCCTGTACCACGCGATTCCCGCCGGGCTCGACATGGCGATCGTCAATGCCGGCCAGCTCGACGTGTACGACCAGATCGATCCGGCCCTGCGCGAGGCGTGCGAGGACGTGATCCTGATGCGCCCCGTGGAGGGCGACGTTTCGGCGACCGAGCGGCTGATCGCGCTCGCGGAAAGCTACAAGGGCGTATCCAAGGAAGACGAGAAGAAAGCCGCCGAGTGGCGCAGCTATCCGGTTGCCAAGCGGCTGGAGCACGCACTGGTGAAAGGCATCGACGCGCATGTCGTCGAAGATACCGAGGAGATGCGCGCCGCCACTGCAGAGGCGGGTGGGCGGCCCATCGAGGTCATCGAAGGCCCGCTGATGGACGGCATGAATGTCGTCGGCGATCTCTTCGGCAGCGGGAAAATGTTCCTGCCGCAAGTGGTCAAATCGGCCCGCGTGATGAAGAAGGCGGTGGCCCATCTGATCCCCTATATCGAGGCGGAGAAGGATCTGCTTCCCGAAGCCGAGCGCAAGGCTAAGGGCAAGATCATCATGGCGACGGTGAAGGGCGATGTGCACGACATCGGCAAGAACATCGTCGGTGTGGTCCTGCAGTGTAACGGCTATGACGTGATCGACATGGGCGTGATGGTCCCGTGGTCGCAGATTTTGCAAACCGCCAAGGACGAAAAAGCCGACATCATTGGCCTGTCCGGTCTCATCACACCCTCGCTAGACGAGATGGTGACGGTGGCCGAGGAGATGGCGAATGCGGAGATGGATATTCCGCTGCTGATCGGCGGGGCGACCACCAGCAAGGTTCACACCGCTTTGCGGATCGATCCGAAATATGACGGCCCCGTCATCCATGTGCTCGACGCCAGCCGCGCGGTCGGGGTCGCCAGTCGCCTGTTGTCCGACACACAGCGCGACGAATTTGTCTCCGAGACGGCCGCCGAATACGAGAAAGTGCGCGCCGCGCGCGAGGGCAAGTCGCCCAGCGTCCTCCTCAGTATCGAGGAAGCGCGGGCGAATTACTACGACGCCTTCCTCAGCGACAAGCCTGCCCCTCCGCGCAATCCGGGTCTGCATGTGTTCGACGACTGGGACCTCGCCGACCTGCGCGGCGTCATCGACTGGACGCCGTTCTTCCGCGCGTGGGAATTGCATGGCAATTACCCCGCGATCCTGACCGACGAAGTGGTCGGCGAGACGGCGACCCAGCTGAAGGCCGACGCTGATGCGATGCTCGACAAAATCATCGCCGAAAAGTGGCTGACGGCGCGCGGCGTGGCGGGCCTGTGGCCCTGCGCGCGCGATGGCGACGACGTGACGATCTATCGCCACGACCGCGACGAGACGGTGGTTTTCCCGTTCCTCCGCCAGCAGGTGAAGAAATCGCGCGACCGGGCCAATATGTGCCTTGCCGACTTCATCGATCCGGCAGGCGACTGGATCGGCGGTTTCGCCGTCGGCATCCACGGCATCGACGCGCATTCGAAGCGCTTCCAGGCGGACAAGGACGATTATTCCGACATCCTCCTGAAAGCGCTGGCCGACCGCTTCGCCGAAGCGTTTGCAGAACGCCTGCACCAGCATGTCCGCACCGATCTGTGGCGCTATGCCCCGGGCGAACAGCTGACCAACGAGGCGCTGATCAAGGAAGAATATCGCGGCATCCGCCCGGCGCCCGGTTATCCTGCCTGTCCCGACCACAGCCTGAAGCCGCTCCTGTTCGATCTGCTCGATGCACCGAAAAACGCCGGCCTGACGCTGACCGAGAGCTTCGCCATGTGGCCGACTTCTGCCGTGTCGGGCTTCTATTTCGGCCATCCGGAATCGCAATATTTCGGCGTTGCCCGCGTGGGCCGCGACCAGCTGGAGGACTACGCGGAGCGGCGCGGTGTCGATCTGGCAGACGGCAGAACGGTGGCTCAGGCCCAACCTCGATTGAACCGCGCACCGTCCGCGCTCGCCCGGACCTCGCGGCTGGCGCTGGCGGGCGGCGTCTTGCTGGCGGCGGCTTATGGCGCGCTGTGGCTGATCGTGCCCTACGATGTGCAGGTGCTGGAGCGCCTGTGGCCTCTCCCTGCTGTCGGCGTGGTCGGCGCGATCATTGCCAATGCGAGTGGGACCGGAGGCGGTGTGGTCTTCGTGCCGGTCTTCAACGCGCTGCGGGAATGGGACGCGCTGGCGCTGACACCGATCGGCGTAGTGGCGGTGTCGATGGGCATCCAGTCGTTCGGCATGACACTCGGCGGGCTTCGCTGGACCGACCGGCTCTATCACCAGCACGAGACCGCTGCGGGCGAGGCAATGACCCGGCCGCGCGACTACTGGACGGTATGCGCGCTCGTCCTCGCGATCTCGACGCCGGCGCTGCTGGCGACGCAGCGCCTGCTACCGTTCGAACCGGGGGCGGTGCTGGCAGGGTACAAGGCGTTTTCCATCCTGCTCGGCATCGCGCTGATTGCAGCGACATGGACTTACAACCGCGACCTGCCGGAACGGGAGAGCCTGGCACCGGGAGACCTCGCCATGCTGGCCCTGCTCGCTGCGCCTGGCGGCGCGCTGACCGCGTTCTTCTCCGTCGGGATCGGAGAGCTTGTCGCCTTCTACCTTTTCCTGCGCCATTACCCCATGGTCCTGTGCGTCGGCACGGCCTGCGTGATTTCGGCAGCGAGCTGCATTGCCGGTTTGGTCTGGCACATCGGCGCGGGCACGGTGGAGTGGGAAGTCGTCCTGCTGGCAGCGCCCGGCGCCATGGCCGGGGCTTTCCTCGCACGGCCCATTGCGCTGTGGCTCGGCGCGCGGCGACTGAAGACGGCGGGCGGGCTGTGGATCACCGCGAGCGCGCTCTATCTGCTGTGGCTCGGCGCTTGAGCCCGGCGGCGGCGGTTTCGCGCCCGAGGAAGTGACGCTCGTGCGCCGCATGATTGGAATCGCCGGGGAATAACGATGCGGCGGGACTTTCAACTGCATTGACCACGCACGCGTCTTGCCGCATCGCACCATCGTCGGCGGCGGAAGCGATTCCCTTGCAGGCGCGCGCGGGAGAGCTTGCGGGGAAACCCGCGACGCCGAAGGAGCAACCGCCCCGGAAACTCTCAGGCACAATGGACCGCGCGGGCCATCGACACTCTGGAAAGCGCACGCCCGTCAAACGGCTGCCACCGAAGGAGAAAGCCCCTCGCTTGGAAAGGCCTGGGAGCAAGCTCTCAGGTTTCCCGACAGAGGGGGCGGACGGCTGGCGTGCCGATTGGCGGCGCGCGGCCTCGTCGGGAGCATTACGACCTTGAGCGATACCCATGCCGACATTCCCGAAGACGAAGCGGGCGAGCCCGAAATCCAGACATTGCCGCTGGACGCATGGCACCGGAAACGCGGTGCGCGCATGGTGCCGTTCGCTGGCTATGAAATGCCGTTGCAATATTCGGCGGAGCATGGCGGCGGTCTGATTGCAGAGCACGAGTGGGCGCGCACGCAGGCAGCGCTGTTCGATGTCAGCCACATGGGCCAGCTGATGCTGACCGGCGAGAATCCGGCGCAGGCGCTGGAAGAACTGGTCCCCGGCCTCATTTCCAGCCTGAAGCCGGGCCGGGTGCGTTACACGCTGCTGCTGAACGACGAAGGCGGTATTCTGGATGACCTGATGGTCACCAATGTCACGCCGTGGATCGAAGCCGACGAAGAGGCCGGTACCGAGGGTCACTGGGGCGAGCCTGCCTATTATCTCGTCGTCAACGGCGCGACCAAGTGGGACGACATCGCCCATCTGCGCGAACATCTGCCCGACGAGGTGAACCTGCAGCATATGGACGAGCACGCGCTGATCGCGTTGCAGGGTCCGAACGCGGCGACGGCGCTGGGCCGCGTGATGCGCGGCGTGCCCGACAGCCTCGTGTTCATGCAATCGACGGTGTACCAGTTCGGCGAGTGGCCGCTCCGGATCACGCCGCGCTGGCTATACCGGCGAAGACGGCTTCGAGATTTCTGTGCCCGCCGAGTTTGCCGAGAGCCTGGCCGACCGCCTGATGGCCGAAATCGAAGTGCGCCCCGTCGGCCTTGGTGCGCGGGATTCGCTGCGGCTGGAGGCTGGCCTGCCGCTCTACGGTCACGATCTGACGGCAGACATCGATCCGGTGAGCGCGGAGCTTACCTTTGCGCTCAGCAAGAAGCGCCGCGAGGCAGGCGGCTACAAGGGCCACGCCACGATCGCCAATGCGCTGAAGGACGGGCCTGCCAGCCACCGCGTCGGTCTGGTGCTGGAAGGCCGTCTGCCGGCCCGCGAAGGTGCGGAAGTATTTTCAGGCGACACCAAGATCGGCGCCGTGACCAGCGGCGGGTTCTCGCCCACGCTCGGCCACCCGATCGCCATGGCCTATGTCGACAAGGCGCATGCCGATGTCGGCACCCAGCTGGAGGTCGAGGTCAGGAACAAACGCCTGCCCGCACGCGTCGCTCCAATGCCTTTCGTACCGCATCGCTATTTCCGAGGGAGTTGAATGTATGGCCCGTTACTTCACCGATGAACATGAATGGATCGACGTCGAGGGCGACACCGCCACCGTCGGCATCACCGATTACGCGCAGGAGCAGCTGGGCGACATCGTCTTCGTCGAACTGCCCGACGTCGGACAGATGGTCGAGAAGGGCAAGGACGCCGCCGTGGTCGAGAGCGTCAAGGCTGCAAGCGACGTCTACGCGCCCATTTCCGGCGAAGTGACCGAAGCCAACGACGCGCTCGAAGAAGACCCCGCGCTGGTCAACACCTCGCCCGAGGAAGACGGCTGGTTCTTCAAGCTGACCATCGGCGACAAGGAAGAGCTCGACGGCCTGATGGACGCGAAGGCCTACAAGGCGTTCGTCGACGGTTTGTGATTGTCTCCCCTCCCGCGCTGGGAGGGGCCGAGGAGTTGAAATGCGCTACCTACCCCTGACCGACACCGACCGCACCGAGATGCTCGGCGTCATCGGAGCCGACAGCGTCGACGATCTGTTCGTCGACGTGCCCGAAGAAGCGCGGCTGGACGGGCCGATCCGCGGCCTGCCGATGCATGCCAGCGAAATGGCGGTCGAGAAGCATATGCGGCGGCTGTCGAAGAAGAACCTTGCGGCATCCGATGCGCCGTTCTTCCTGGGGGCAGGGGCGTACCACCATCACGTGCCGGCCAGCGTCGATCACCTGATCCAGCGCGGCGAGTTCCTGACCGCCTACACCCCCTACCAGCCCGAAATCGCGCAGGGCACGCTGCAGATGCTGTTCGAATTCCAGACGCAGGTCGCGCGGCTGTATGGCTGCGCTGTCGCCAATGCCTCGATGTACGATGGCTCGACCGCCTGCTGGGAAGCGGTGGCGATGGCGGGCCGGGTGACGAAGCGCAACCGGGCGGTGCTGTCGGGCGCGCTGCACCCGCATTATGCCGAGGTCGTGAAGACCATGGCGAAGTTTACCGACGACACCATTGCCGATGCCAAGCCGTCCATTCAGGCCGAGCCCGACATCGACGGCCTGATCGCGCGGATCGACGACGACACGTGCTGCGTGGTGGTGCAATATCCCGACATTCTCGGCCGGATCGCCGACCTCGCGCCGATTGCCGATGCGGCCCATGCCAAGGGCGCTCTGCTGATCGCCGTGAACACCGAACCGGTCGCACTGGGCGCGATCAAGGCGCCGGGCGAAATGGGCGCGGACATCGTCGTGGGCGAGGGCCAGTCGATCGGTGTCGGCCTGCAATTCGGCGGGCCGTATCTCGGCCTGTTCGCCGTGCCGCGACCGAAGCATGTTCGCCAGATGCCCGGCCGGCTGTGCGGCGAAACGGTCGATGCGGAGGGCAAGCGCGGCTTCGTCCTGACGCTCTCGACCCGCGAGCAGCATATCCGGCGCGAGAAGGCGACGAGCAATATCTGCACCAATTCAGCGGCTGTGTGCGCTGGCCTTCACCGTTCACATGACGCTGCTCGGGCGAGAAGGGTCTGCGCAAGCTGGCGGCGGAGAACCACCGGCTCGCCTGCGTTGCAGCGCAGACGCTGTCGGAAATTCCGGGTGTGAACGTGCTGAACGACTGCATTCTTCAACGAATTCACCGTGATGCTGGGCACGCGATGCGCGCGAAGTCGTGCGCGAACTGGCGGACAAGCGGACGTGCTCGCGCGGCGTATCGCTGGGACGGCTGTATCCCGAGTGGACGATCTCGTCGAAGGGCTGCTGGTCGCAGTGACCGAAACGACGAGCGAGGAGGATATCGAGGCCCTCTGCGCCGCGCTGAAGGAGGAGCTGGCATGAACGCCCCCAACAAGTCCGGCTGGAAGCCCGCCATGCACGGCCAGCGAAGACGGCATGCACAACGGCCCGCCAACCGTCACCGGCAACCGCGCGCTGATGCTGGAAGAACCGCTGATCTTCGAGATCGGCCATACCGACCGAACCGGCGTCGATTTCGACTTCCCGCGCCGCTCGCGCTGACGGCGTGCTCGGCTCCTTCTGAAGCGCGGCGACCAGTGGCAACGCGTCTCGGCGGGCTCGAGCGTCTGCGCCATTGGCCTGCCCGGCCTGACCGAGCCGGAAACGGTGCGTCATTACACGCGCCTCAGCCGCCAGAACTACGCGATCGACCTCGGCCTGTTCCCGCTCGGCAGCTGCACGATGAAGCACAATCCGCGCCTGAACGAGAAGGTCGCGCGGATGCCCGGCTTTGCCGATGTCCATCCGCTGCAGCCGGTCGATACCGTGCACGGCGCGCTGGACGTTATCAACGAACTCGCGCATCTGGCTGATCGAGCTGACCGGCATGCACGGCGTCGCGATGAGCCCCAAGGCGGGCGCGCATGGCGAACTGTGCGGTATGCTGTGCATCCGCGCCGCGCTGGAGGCGCGCGGCGATGCGCGCGAGGTCATCCTCGTGCCCGGAAAGCGCGCATGGCACCAACCCCGCCACCGCCGCCTTCGCCGGATACCGGGTGGAAGATATTCCCGGCGACCGAAGACGGCCGGGTCGATCTGGAGGCTCTCAAGGCGCGTCTCGGCCCCGATGTCGCGGGTGTCATGATCACCAATCCCAACACCTGCGGCCTGTTCGAACGCGACATGAAAGCGATTTCCGACGCGGTCCATGCAGGCGGGCGGCTTCGTCTATTGCGACGGTGCGAACTTCAACGCCATCGTCGGCAAGGTGCGCCCCGGCGACCTCGGCGTCGATGCGATGCACATCAATCTGCACAAGACCTTCTCCACCCCGCATGGCGGCGGCGGACCGGGTTCCGGCCCGGTGGTGCTGTCCGAGGCGCTCGCGCCCTATGGCCCGCTGCCCTTCACCGCGCGCACGGCGACGGCGTCGTGCATCTGGTCGAGGAAGAAAGCGCAGACGCCTTCTCCGAAGAGCATTTCGGCGGACCGATGCAGCTTTGGCCGGATGACCGCGTTCCACGGCCAGATGGGCATGTTCACCCGCGCGCTGGCCTATATCCTCAGCCACGGTGCCGACGGCCTGGCGCAGGTGGCGGAGGATGCGTGCTCAACGCCAATTACATCCTGCGCAGCCTCGAAGACGTGCTTGACGCGCCCTACGCGAACAGCGGCCCGTGCATGCATGAGGCGCTGTTCGGCGACAAGGACTTCGCCGAGGGCCTCTCCACGCTGGATCTTGCCAAGGGCCTGATCGACGAGGGCTATCACCCGATGACGGTGTATTTCCCGCTGGTGGTCCACGGCGCGATGCTGGTCGAGCCGACCGAAACCGAAAGCAAGGCAGCGCTGGACCAGTTCATCGCTGCCTTCCGCTCGGTGGCCGAGCGCGCCAAGGCCGGCGACGAGAGCCTGAAGCAGGCGCCCTATTATGCGCCGCGCCGCAGGCTGGATGAAACGCAGGCCGCACGTAAGCCTGTGCTGGCATGGCAGGAGCCCGAGCCGCCAGCCGGTACGCCGACCATGCCCGAGCAGGGCGGCAGCTAAGCCTCAGTGTTCAGCGGTTAGCGATCACTCCACAGGCCGGGGCGGTGCCTTCGCGGCATCCTCCGGCCTGATCGTGATATCGAGACGGCTGAGGATCGATATCCAGAAGCCGATAACCGCCAGCGCGCTTGCCCCCAGCACGCACAAGGCGGCTCCCTTGAGCCCTTGCCAGCCCATCGCGCTATTGAGCAGTGCGAAGGCCAGTCCCATCGGGATTGCGCGGCACAGGAAAGCCGTTCCGGCCCGTCCGGCGCTCACCAGCAGGCTTTCGAGGCTCGCCCCGACAAGCTCCACCGCGCCGCCAATGGCGAGGATGACCATCGCCCAGTAGACCACCCGGAACTCCTCGCCCGCGATCAGGACCAGCGCCTCGCGCCCGAACAGCAGCGCCGCGCCCACCGCCAAGACGCCGCCGACAAGAGCAACGTTGGCGATCCTGCGCGCAATGGCGATCGCGTCTTCCTTCGCGTGGACGAGTTCGGGATAGACGGCTTTGCTGATCGTCTGCGCCAGCTGCACCAGCGCTTGCCCCAGCTGGCTGGCCACGCGGAACCCGCCGGCAAAGGCTTCTCCGCCGATCGCGCCGACCAGCAGGATCATCACCTGTTTGCCGGCGATGAGCAGGCTGCCCGAAAAATTGGTCGAAAGGACGAAGCGCCATGCATCGGGATGGGCGGCGGGAATTTTCCTCAGCGAGATGGCCGAGGTATCGATAGGTTCTGACCGGGCGGCGATGATCCAGTAGGCCGCGGCAACCACGACTTCCGATGCGGCCCATGCGAGGATGAAGCCGGTGACGGTGGGCATGAAAAGCCATGCCAGAATAGCGCCGACCGCCCGGACGATCGGCTGCGTGGCATCGGCGGCGGTGGCGCGTCCGTACTGGAAGCGCAGGCGCAGCAGACCGGTCGGCGTCGAGCGCAGGGCAAACAGCGAGACGACGCAGTAGAAGAACGTCACCCACAGCAGCTCGTCGGGAAGTGGTAGCCACAGCTGGGCAGTATAGACGAGCACGGCGGCAAGGATGGTGCCCGTGACCAGCGAGAGCAGGTCGAGGGCAATGGCAAAGCCGGTCGCATCGCGTGCGCCGTCTTCGCCTGCGCCCCAGCGGACGACGAATTGCCAGGTCTGGAAATTGGCGATCCCGGTGACGGTTTGCCCCAGCGCGACGATGATCGCGAAATGCCCGAAGCCGTCGAGCCCCAGCGTGCGCGTCGCCAAGGCAAGGTATACGAGGCTGAGCACGGCATTGATCCCGCGCCCGCCCAGCAGCCAGCCCATGTTCTTGACGATACGTTGCATGAAGTGGAGCGGGTCTCGCGCGGGTTTCCGGTGAAGGCGGCACTTAGACGGTAGTCGCACGCTTGGCAAAACTTGTGAGCGGAATGCCAGTGCGGCAGGGGTCAGGGCATGCGGATCGTCTTCAGCAGAAAAGGCTTCGACAGCGCGAGCGGCGGTGGGCCGTCGCCGATTGTCGATGGCCGCCCGGTCAGCCTGCCCATTCCGGCCGGTCGGCACTCGCGCACGACCTATGGCGATTTGGGTCTGGGCGACGCTGCTGCAAAGGCCAGTCGCGGCGCGTTGGGCGCAGATGATCCCTGCCACCATGATCCGATGTTCACAGATGATGGACGATGCCTGTTCGGGCAATGCGGCGCAGCGCAGACGCATCTTGCCAACAGGGCGTCGGGATCGGCGATGTCTTCGTGTTCTTCGGGCTGTTTCGCGCGGAAGGCGGCGATCCGCATCACCGCATATTCGGATATCAGCGGATCGAGGAAATCGTCGACCTGAGCGCATGCGACGAGGCGCGGCGAGCCGAACTGGCGGCGCTCGGCCATCCGCACGCGCTCGGGATGCACGCGAAGAACGATGTGATCTATGTCGGCGAAGGCCGGACGGCGCAAACGGCGTCCGACGCGCTGCGGCTGACCGTGGCGGAAGGGCCGCCGAGCATCTGGAACCGGCCTGACTGGCTGAAACAGGGCGGGCTCAGCTATCACGACCGCGCGGACCGCTGGCTGAGGGGCGGACGTCTGCGCTCGGTCGCACGGGGTCAGGAATTCGTGGCCGATATCGGTCGGCGCAAGGCTCCGCGCGAATGGCTGGCCGCGACGATTGCCGAGATCAATAGGTCTTGATGATGGCGCTGAAATCCAGCCCGCCGTTGCCGGCCCCTGCGAAGTCTTCGTAAAGCGCTGCAGCACGCGCGCCCAGCGGCACGGCGCTGTCGGAGTTCTCCGCCGCTTCCATCGCGAGGCGCAAATCCTTCAGCATCAGCGCGGTGGCGAAGCCGCCCTGATAATCATTGTCCGCCGGGCTATCGACGCCGACGCCGGGCAGGGGGGTGTAGGCGTTCATCGACCAGTTGTAGCCGCTCGACTGCGAGCTGATCTCGTAGAATTTCTGCGGATCGAGGCCCAGCTTCTCCGCCATTTTCATCGCTTCGGCGGTGCCGATCATGTGGATGGCGAGCAGCATGTTGTTGCAGATCTTGGCCGTCTGGCCTGCGCCTGCATCGCCCGCATGGATGACGGCCTTGCCCATCGCCTCCAGGATCGGTTTCGCGCGCTCGAACGCGGTGTCCGTCCCGCCGACCATGAAGGTCAGCGTGCCGCCGTTTGCCGCCGCGATGCCGCCGGATACGGGCGCATCGACCATGTCGTAATGCGCGCTCGTGGCAAACGCCTCGATTTCCTTGGCCGTGGCGACGTCGATGGTGGAGCAGTCGAGCAGCACCGCGCCCTTGGGAGCATTGCCGATCACGTCGTCGATATAGACCTGCCGAACGATGGCCCCATTGGGCAGCATGGAGACGACGGCATCGACGCCTTCGACCGCTTCCTTGACGCTCGGACAAGTCTCGCAGCCATTGCCGCGCGCGGTCGCTGCGGCTTCTTCGCTCAGATCGAAAGCGCGCACGGAATGCCCCGCCTTCACGAGGTTCGCGGCCATCCCGCCGCCCATATTGCCGAGGCCGATAAAGGCGATTTTCATGTCACTTCTCCCAGTAAGTCGAAAGAACTGCAGCGCCGCCAAGCATCATGAGCGGTCCGAACACTAGCAGCAGGACCGGCTGGACATAGGCCATTATCCGGTCCCACCGATTGAAAGGCAGTGGCTCTTCTTCGCCGCCTGCCTTCAGAATTGCCGCTTCGATCATGCTGATGCGTTCTCGGCAGCGTTGCTGCCAGCCATCCAGTCCAAGCCGGAAGAACAGCAGGCCCAAAGATTATCAGACCAGAGCCTTCGAGAATTACCGCCCCTTCCACTTGCCTTCGCGCTTCTCGATAAACGCCGCCATGCCTTCGGCCTTGTCCTCGCTCGCGGTGAGGATCTGGAAGATGCGGCGTTCCACGATCAGGCCCTGATCCAGCGTCATTTCGAAGGCGCTGTTGACCATTTCCTTGTTCGCGATCGCGGCCATCGGCGGCATCGAGGCGATGGTGGCGGCGGTCTTCTTTGCCTCGGCCATCAGATCGTCATGCGGCACGACGCGGGCGACGAGATTGCTGCGCTCGGCTTCCTCGGCGTCCATCATCCGGCCTGTCAGGCACATTTCCATCGCCTTCGACTTGCCGACCGCGCGGGTCAGGCGCTGGCTGCCGCCCATGCCGGGGGCGACGCCCAGCTTGATCTCCGGCTGGCCGAATTTGGCATTGTCGGACGCGATGATGAAATCGGCCATCATCGCCAGTTCGCACCCGCCGCCCAGTGCAAAGCCGTTGACCGCCGCGATCCATGGCTTGCGCGTGGTCTTGACGATCTTGCTGGTCCAGTCGCCGAAGAAATCCTCCAGGTAGAAATCGGCCGCCGCCTTGTCCGACATTTCCTTGATGTCGGCGCCTGCGGCAAAGGCCTTGTCCCCGCTGCCGGTCAGGATGGCGCAAAGCTGGCTGTCATCGGCCTGATAGGCGGCGAACGCGTCGATCAGCTCGTCCAGCACGACGCTGGAGAGCGCGTTCAGCGCCTTCGGGCGGTTCAGCGTGATGATCGTCACCGCGCCGTCTGTTTCGGTCAGGATGGTTTCGTACTGGCTCATAGCGGTGTCCATTCTTCGTCTGCGGGCAGGGGCGCAAAGATGCTGTCGATCAGCTCTTCGCTCACATCCTGCGGGGTGGGGGGATCCCATTTCGGATCGTTCGTCTTGTCGACGATCACCGCGCGCACGCCTTCGGCGAAATCGGGGCGGGTGATCACGCGGCTGGCGATGCGGTATTCCATGACGCATGTTGTCGGCGAAGTCGGTCAGCTTCTCGCTTTCGGCCAGCTGCCGCAGCGCGACCTTGCAGGTCTGCGGGCTTTTGGTGCCGAGCGTATCGCGCTCTTTCATCGCCCACCATCGCCATCGTCCGCCGCCGCTTCCAGACTGGCGAGAATGTCTTCGTAACTGTCGCTGGCGAAATGCTTGCGGATGAGGTCGGCATTCTCCTCGATCCGCGCCTTGGGCGGTGTGCCCACGGGTTCGGACAGGATGCCCTGAATGCGGTCGGGCTTCTCGATGATGCGCGCCTTCAGGTCGGCGAGCATGTCGCTCGGCACGTAATGCGTGGCGATGCCGGCCCACAGGCACTCGGCCCCGTCCAGCCGCGCGCCGGTGAGCGCAAGGAACTGGCCCAGCCGCCCGCCAAGGCGCGAGAGGTGCCAGCCGCCGCCGACATCGGGGAACAGGCCGATGCCCGTTTCCGGCATGGCGAAGCGGGTGTTCTCGGTCGCGACGCGGAACTTGGCGGGCAGGGCGATGCCGACGCCGCCGCCCATCGTGATGCCGTCCATGAAGGCCACGATGGGCTTCGCATAGGTCATCATCTGGTGGTTGAGCTGGTACTCGTCGTGGAAGAACTTGCGCCCCGACACGCCGCCATCGTTCAGCGCGGAATTGCGCAGGAAGGCAATGTCGCCGCCGGCACAGAAACCGCGCCCCTCGGCATGGTCGAGGATCACGGCCTCGACTGCATCGTCATCCGCCCAGTCGGTCAGCGCCGCGCTGATCGCGTGGCACATCTCCAGCGTCAGCGCGTGCAGCGCCTTGGGCCGGTTGAGGCTGATATGGCCGACGCGGCCGTGTTTGTGGATGTTTACCTGATCGGTCATATTTGGTGAGCCTTACTGGCGCAGGAGGTCGCGGCCCACGATCATGCGCATGACCTGATTGGTGCCTTCGAGGATCGAGTGGACGCGCAGATCGCGCCAGAACCGCTCGATCGGATAATCTTTCAGATAGCCGTAGCCGCCGAACAATTGCAGCGCGTCGTTCACGACCTTGCTGCCATTGTCGGTCGCCAGCCGCTTCGCCATGGCGGAGAAGCGCGATTTGTCGGGCGCGTTATCGGTGACCTTGGCGGCGGCGAGATACAGCAGCGCGCGGGCGCTTTCGAGATCGGTGGCCATGTCGGCCAGCATGAACTGGGTGTTCTGGAAATCGGCGATCGGCGTATCGAACTGCTTGCGGTCCTTGGTGTAGGCGACCGCCTCGTCGAGGCAGCGCTGCGCGCCGCCCAGCGAGCAGGCGCCGATATTCAGCCGTCCGCCGTCCAGCCCCATCATGGCAAAGCGAAAGCCCTCGCCCTCGTCACCGACGCGGTTTGCCACCGGCACGCGCGCATCCTCGAAGATGACCTGCGCGGTGGGCGAGGCGTTCCAGCCCAGCTTCTTCTCCGGCGCGCCGAAGGAAACGCCCGGCGTATCCTTGTCGATCACCAGGCAGGTAATGCCCTTCGTCTTGTGCTCGCCGGTGCGGACCATGGTGACGTAGACATCGTTCACGCCGCCGCCGGAGATGAACTGCTTGGTGCCGTTCAGCACATAATGATCACCATCCAGCTTCGCGCTGGTTTTCAGCCCCGCCGCGTCCGATCCGCTGCCGGGTTCTGTCAGGCAGTAACTGGCGATCTTCTCCATCGAGATGAGATCGGGCAGGTACCGGTCCTTCACATCCTGCGAGCCGAACGTGTCGATCATCCATGCGGCCATGTTGTGGATCGAGATGAACGCGCTGGTGGTGGGGCAGCCATAGGCCATTGCCTCCATGATCAGCGCGGCTTCCAGCCGGCCAAGGCCGATGCCGCCGCTTTCCTCCGACACATAGATCGCGCCAAAGCCAAGCTCTGCGGTCGACTGGATCACATCGCGCGGGAAGTGATGCTTCTCGTCCCATTCGGCCGCGTAGGGCGTGATATTGTCGGCGGTGAACCGCTGCGCCATCTCCTGGATCGCCAGCTGGTCTTCGGTAAGTTGGAATTGTCCTGTCATGGGGCCGTCTCTAGCTGGCGGAGCGAGCGATTGGCAACGCGCGATCGGTTCACCGTGCATCACTGGGGACACCGCTTGAAGACAGTGCGGCCGCGCTCGCCGTCATCATGGTTCGTCACGGTAAGGGTCTTGGCGACCGGGTCGACGGAAAACGTCAATTCGTCCTGCGTCGGCGTGTCGGCATAGGTCGTGTCGAACACGGCGCGGACCGAGCCGGGTGAGCGTTCCGAAACAGTGATGAACCTGCCACCATTCTCGAAATAGCTGTAGCTGTCCTCACGCACATTCAGGACCTTGCCCATATTGGCGGCAGCCGTGTTGTCGCACAGCGTAGCCGTGGGGGCAGGCCCGTCCGTCTCGCGCCACGTCCCGCGAATTGCTTCGGGGAAAGTGGAGGCGAAGGCGCTTGGCTCCTCCGCCAGCAACTCGTCCAGCGGCGGCGCCCCGTCCCCGATCCCGCCATCGGGCTCGACCGGGATCATGGTTTCGGAAGGCTCCGGCACGGACCGGTCCGTTTCGTTTGCGGTGCAGGCCGGTAGGATGAGGCAGCATGTCGCTGCAGCAATCAAAGATGTGCGCATCGCCATTACCCCATCGTCGGGATGACGAAGGCGTTCTCGTTTGCGCCATCCGCCGTGCCATCGGGCCAGCGCTGGGTGACCTTCTTGGTCTTCGTCCAGAACTTCAGGCCTTCCATGCCGTACTGGTCGATGTCGCCGAAGCCGGAGCGCTTCCACCCGCCGAAGCTGTGATAGCTGACCGGCACGGGGATCGGCACGTTGATGCCGACCATGCCGACATTCACCCGGCTGCGCAAATTCGCGCGCGGCGTGGCCGTTGCGGGTGAAGATGGCGACGCCGTTGCCGTATTGATGCTCGCTCGGCAGGCGCACGCGCTTCCTCGAAATCCTTGGCGCGCACGATCTGCAGCACGGGGCCGAAGATCTCTTCCTGTAGCTTTCCATGTCGGTGGTGACGCGGTCGAGCAGGGTGGGGCCGACGAAGAAGCCGTTCTCGTGGCCTTGCAGGCTGAAGCCGCGCCCGTCGATGACGACTTCGGCGCCTTCCTTCTCGGCGGTGTCGATCCAGCCTTCGACGCGGGCCTTGTGCTCGGGCGTGACGACCGGGCCGTAATGCGCATCGGGATCGTTCGAGACGCCGATCCGCAGCGCATTGATCGCAGGGATCAGCTTTTCGCGCAGCTTGTCGGCCGTGTCTTCGCCCACCGGCACGACCACCGGCAGCGCCATGCAGCGCTCGCCAGCCGAGCCGAAGGCGGCCCCGGCCAGATCGTTGACCACCTGATCGAGATCGGCGTCGGGCATCACGATGCCGTGGTTCTTCGCCCCGCCGAACGCCTGCACGCGCTTCGCATTGGCCGCGCCGCGCTCGTAGATGTAATGCGCGATATCGCTGGAGCCGACGAAGCTGATCGCCGGAATATCGGGATGGTCGAGGATCGCATCGACCATTTCCTTGTCGCCGTGGACCACCTGCAGCAGCCCTTCGGGCGCGCCGGCTTCCAGGAACAGTTCGGCCAGCCGCACCGGCACGGACGGATCGCGCTCGGAGGGCTTGAGGATGAAGGCGTTGCCCGCCGCGATCGCCATGCCGAACATCCACATCGGGATCATGGCGGGGAAGTTGAACGGGGTGATGCCTGCGCCGATGCCCAGCGGCTGGCGCATCGAATAGACATCGATGCCGGGGCCGGCGCCTTGCGTATACTCGCCCTTCAGCGCCTGCGGGATGCCGCAGGCGAATTCGATCACCTCCAGCCCGCGCTGCACATCGCCATTCGCGTCGTCGACGACCTTGCCGTGCTCGCTGGACAGCAGCTCGGCCAGTTCCTGCTTGTTCTCTTCGACCAGCTGCTTGAACTCGAACATGACACGCGCGCGCTTCTGCGGATTGGTCGCGGCCCATGCCGGCTGCACTTCCTTCGCCTTGGCGACCGCGGCTTCCAGCAGTGCGGCATCGCCCAGCACGACTTCGGCCTGCACTTCGCCGGTCGAAGGGTTCCAGATCTTGTGGGTGCGGCCTGTGGCGGCCGGGGAGCCGCCGGCGATGAGATGGTCGATCTGGCGCATGGTGTTCTCTCCAAGAATTGTGCTGCCTTGAGCAGTGTCATGGGGCGTATCTAGCCCCGCACGGCATTCACACAAGCCGCGTGAAGCAAATTCGCGCCCTGCCGAGCGGGGGTGACGCCCGCCCGCGATGCACGAACGTGACAGGCCGCCGATATTGACCGCAGCAACCGCATCCGGCAGACGCGCGGCGCCTGACGGTACTTGCGGGTGTAGCTCAATGGTAGAGCAGCAGCTTCCCAAGCTGACGACGAGGGTTCGATTCCCTTCACCCGCTCCAGCGCCGCCCGGTTGATTGCAGCGGCCGGATCAGTCGGGAGCGTCCACGCCCGGCATATGGGGCTCGAGTGCTTCGACTTCGGTTTCATGCACTTCGACGTGGCCTTGCCCCAGATGGCTGCGGCTGCGGCCATAGCCGTAATAGATGATCAGGCCGATCGCGCCCCACACGGGCAGGACCAGCATCGCCTCGAACGGCAGGTTCACGAACAGGAAGATGCAGCCCGCAACGGTGGCAGGCCCGATCAGCCACAGCGCAGGCGTGCGGAAACTGCGCGCGCGGTCTGGCTCTGTCCGGCGCAGCATCATGACTGCAACAGCGACCATCGCAAAGGCATAAAGCGTCCCGGCATTGGCGATATCGGCCAGTTGCCCCACCGGCAGGAACGCTGCGGCGAATGCTACCGCTGCTCCGGTCAGGGCAGTGACGATGTGCGGGGTGTGCCAGCGAGGGTGGATGCGGCTGAGAACCTCGGGCAGCAGCCCGTCGCGCGCCATCACGAAGAAGATACGCGTCTGCGCGAACAGCAGGATCAGGATTACCGACGGCAGCGCCACGAATGCCGCGATGCCCAGCATATTGCCGATCTGCGAAAAGCCGATCTGTCGCAGGACATGGGCCAGCGCCTCGTTCGAACAGACCAGGCGATCGGCATAGAGCGGCAGGGCACATTGCCGCGCCAGCTCTTCCGATCCGGCGGGGAAGGGTATGCCGCCCGGGCCCATGATCGGCTGCCCGCCGATCGTCCCGATCGCGCCCGCCGCCACCAGAATGTAGAACACGGTGCAGAAGCCCAGGCTGCCGATGAGGCCGATTGGCACATTGCGCTGCGGGTTCTTGGTTTCCTCCGCCGCGGTCGAAACCGCGTCGAACCCGACATAGGCAAAGAAAATCGTTGCAGCAGCGCCCACCGCGCCAACTCCGCTGCCAAAGCCGCCGAACATTCCGGCTGGCAGGAACGGGTTGAAACGCTGCATTTCCACCTGGGGCAGCGTCAGGATGATGAAAGCGGTCAGCGCCGTCACCTTGATCGCGACCAGCACGGCATTCACCCGCGCGCTTTCCGTGGTGCCGATCATCAGCAGCCATGTAACCAGCAGGGCGATTACGACGGCTGGCAGATTGATCAGTCCGCCCGGCGAACCGCCCAGCGCAACCGGCCCCGCCGCCAACCACGGCGGCAGCGTTATTCCGAGAAATTCGTTGAGGATGGTGCCCGCAAAATAGCCCGACCAGCCGACCGAAACCGCGCTTGCCGCAACGGCATATTCCAGCACCAGCGCCCAGCCGACAGTCCATGCCAGCACCTCGCCCATGCTGGCGTAGGTGTAGGTGTAGGCAGAGCCAGAAACGGGGATCATCGCCGCAATCTCGGCATAACAGAGCGCCGCGACTACGCAGATTGCGCCCGATATGGCGAAGGCCAGCATCAGGCCCGGTCCCGCCTTTTGCGCGCCCGCTGCAGTCAGCACGAAGATGCCTGTGCCGATGATGCAGCCGATGCCGAACAGTGTGAGCTGGAAAGCGCCCAATGTGCGCTGCAGGGATTTCTTTTCCGCCGTCGCCAGAATTGCGTCGAGCGGTTTAACACGCCAGCCATTCGCCATCGGGGCGGACTTTCGTAATAGAACCACCGGTTTGGCGGCAGCGCGGACTGCGCCGCTGCGCGAAAAGCGTCAAGCGGAAAAATGCAGGGGTCGCAGTACAGGCAACTGCCGGATTAGCTGCTGTGCATGCTTTCCATGTCGATGACGAAGCGATATTTCACGTCGCTTGCCTCCATCCGTTCGTAGGCTTTGTTCACATCCTGCATCGGGATCGTTTCGATCTCGGGCACGATGTTCTTCTCGGCGCACAGGTCCAGCATCTCCTGCGTCTCGGCGAGGCCGCCGATCCCGCTGCCGGTCAGCACTTTACGCCCCAGAAACAGCCCGGTGTGCACCTCAGGCATCATGTCGATCATGCCGACCAGCACCTGCACCCCGTCGATCTTCAGAAGATGCAGATAGGGCGTCACGTCATGGCGGACGGGGATGGTGTTGAGCACCATGTCGAACTACCCGACTTGCGCCTTCATCGCCGCCTTGTCGGTCGTGATCAGGAAATCGTGCGCGCCCAGTTCCATCGCGTCGCCGCGCTTGTCCTCGCTGCGGCTGAGCACGGTGACGTCCGCGCCCATCGCGACCGCGAACTTCACGCCCATGTGTCCCAGCCCGCCAAGCCCTGCGACCGCGACCTTGCTGCCGGGGCCGATCTTCCATGTCCGCAGAGGCGAATAGGTGGTGATGCCGGCACACAGCAGCGGGGCGGCGTGCTCGCTGGAGAGCGCCTCGGGCACTTTCAGAACGAATTCGTCGCGGCAGACGATGCGGTTGGAATAGCCGCCATGGGTCTTGCTGCCGTCATGCCGGTCGGTCCCGCCATAGGTGCCGACCATGCCTTGTTTGCAGTATTGCTCCAGCCCCTGCTCGCAGTGGGAGCATTCCATGCAGGCATCCACCATGCAGCCGATGGCCACGCGGTCGCCGATCTTGTGGCGGGTTACCCCGTCGCCCAGCGCCGCGACCGTGCCGACGATCTCGTGGCCCGGCACCACGGGATAGGTCGTGCGGCCCCAGTCGTTGCGGGCGGTGTGCAGGTCGGAATGGCAGATGCCGCAATGGCTGATGTCGATCAGCACATCGTCATCGCGCAGGCCGCGCCGGGTGATTTCCATCGGCGCGATATGGCCCGATGGTATCGGACGCGCCGTAAGCCTTGGTCGGATATTCATTGGTCTGAGTCATTTGTTTTCCCTCACGGCTAGTTCGCTTCGCTCACGCCTCCGGGTGGGCGGCCTAACCGGCCGGCGCGCAGTCGCGCTTGCGGAGCCTTGCGGCTCCGATCCCATCCCGCAATTTCTTTATTTAGGCGGCATTCGGATCGCCCCGTCCAGCCGGAACTGGTGGCCATTGATGTAGGTGTTGCGGGCGATCTCCACGATCAGGCTGCCGAATTCCTCCGGATGGCCGAGCCGTTTGGGGAAGGGGACGGCTGGCGTTGAGCTGGTCCCACATCTGCGGATTGCGGTCCTTCATCCCCAGCATCAGCGGCGTGGCGAAGATGCCCGGCATGACCGAGTTCACCCGGATGCCCATGTCCATCAGATCGCGCGCCATCGGCAGGACGAGGCCGTTCACCCCGCTCTTGCAGCTGCCATAGATAACCTGCCCGATCTGGCCGTCCTGCGCGGCGACGCTGGCGGTCAGCACGATGGCGCCGCGCTCGCCGTCTTCGTTCAGCGGCTCGCTATTGGCCATGCCCAGCGCCGAATGGCTGGCGATGCGGTAGCTGGAAACCAGGATACCCTCCGCCCCGTAGGCATAATCTTCGGTCGAAAGGCGCTTGTAGCGCCCGTTTTCCTTGTCCCAGCCCAGCGTCTTGCCGCGGCGGCTGGTCATCGCGCAGTGGACCGTCACACGCTCCTGGCCGTGCGCGGCGCGGGCGGCGGCGAAGCCGTCCTCGACCGATTGCTCGTCTGTAATGTCGACATGGTGGAACGTGCCGCCGACTTCCTCGGCGCAGGCTGGCCCTCTCTCGGTATCGATGTCGAATATCGCGACTTTCAGGCCCTGTCCGCTGCCAAGGCTTTCGCGCTGGCAAAGCCGAGGCCCGATGCGCCGCCTGTGACCACCGCTGCCATTCCCTGCTTCCAATTTCATAGCCACTCTCCCACATGTGCATATGTCATGACGCTGCTATCGCCGGGATGGCCGCGAGTCAAACGGCATCATTTGATCAGGACGAGTACTCATGAATTCCCTGCTCCGCCGCGCCACTTCCGCAATCGCCCATCTGAAGCCGCCGCCAGTTTCTGGCCGCCACGGGCAGCGCCTTTGCCGCGCTGAGTGCCAGCGGCTGCAGCACCGCTGATCGCCGAGCACGACCGCGCACGGCGTCCGCCGGACGCGATGCGACGGGATATGGCCCGCTGGTGACCGATCCTGCAGGCATGCTCGATCTGCCGGAGGGCTTTTCCTACCGCGTGCTGTCGAAGCTGGGCGATGCGATGTCGGATGGCGGCACCGTGCCCGACAAGGCCGACGGCATGGGCTGCCTCGACCTTCGGCGATGGCAAGACTGGCGCTGGTGCGCAATCACGAACTGGTGCCCGACGGACGATGCGGGCGGCACCGGCTGGAGCGCTCGAAAGCGGGTTCGGCACGAGATCGGACGGCAAGATCGTGCCGGGCGGGACGACCACGTTGGTGCTCGATGCCGACACTCTCGCGGTGGAGCAGCAATATCGCAGTCTGGCTGGCACGATCCGCAATTGTTCGGGCGGCGTTACGCCGTGGGGCAGCTGGCTGACCTGCGAAGAAGCGCCGACCGGCCCCGGCCAGCGTTATGGCGAGGGGCTGGCCGTGAACCACGGCTGGGTCTTCGAAGTGCCCGCCGCCGCCGGGCGGCCAGGTGGACGCTGTTCCGCTGAAGGCGATGGGCCGCTTCAACCACGAGGCCGCCTGCGTCGATCCGCGCACCGGCATCGTCTATCTGACCGAAGACCGCGACGACAGCGTGCTCTACCGTTTCCTGCCGACCGTGCCGGGCAATCTGGCAGAGGGCGGCACGCTTGCAAGTCATGGTCGCGGTCGACGGGACGCGCGACAGCCGCAACTGGCCGACGCGACTGCAGGCGATGCAGGTCGGCGCACCGATGACGGTGCGCTGGATCGATATCGACAATGTCGAGGCGCCCGAAGACGATCTGCGCATGCGGGCCGCGGCGCAAGGCGGCGCTGCTGATCGCACGCGGCGAAGGCATCCATATGGGCGAGGACGAATTCTATCGTCTGCTCGACCAGCGGCGGTGCGGCGAAGCTGGGTCAGGTCTTCCGCATCATGCCCGGCTACAATGGCGCAGGCCGACCGCTTCGAGCTGTTCTTCGAAAGCGAGAGCAAGGACCAGTTCAATTACGGCGACAACCTGACGGTTGCTCCGTTCGGCGACCTGATCGTGTGCGAGGACCAGTACACCGATACGGTCGACAACCATCTGCGCGGCATTACGCCGGAGGGCATCGCCTATCCGTTCGGACGGCTGAACATGCAGACAGAACTGGCCGGAGGCTGCTTCTCGCCCGATGGCAAGTGGTTCTTCGTCAACGCCTACAGCCCCACCGTGACAGTCGCGATAACCGGCCCCTGGGTCTGATCGCCGGCGCGGCACGTCAGGCTGCACGGACATGTCGGCCTTTCTGTTCGCCTTCGTCGCCGCCCTGCTGATCGGGCAGGGCGCGCGCGACCAATTGCTGGTTGCCGGCATGGCACCGCGCACGGGCGGCGGCATCTTGGTGGCTGGCTGGGCGGCGGCAATCGCGTCCGCCATGGCCATGGCATGTGCCGGGGCCGCCATCGCCGATATCCTGCCGACATCGGGGCGCCAGATGCTGGTCGCGTTCTCCCTCGTCGCTGCGGCGATCGAGCTGGCATGGCCGAACAGGGAGAAGCCCGCGGCCGAGCCGACCTGGTCGGTGTTCGCCGCATTCCTCGTGCTGATCGTCCGCCAGTTCGGGGATGCCTCGCGGTTCATTATCTTCGCGCTCGCTGCAGCACTTGCCGTTCCCGTCGCTTGCGGCGATGGGCGGGGCGCTGGGGGGCGGAGCTGCCCTGACGATCGGCTGGATCCTGCGTGACCGGCTGCGAAAGGATTTGCCGTTGCGCGGCATCCGCATTGCCATGGCCGTGGTCACGCTGATCGCCGGAATTGTAATCGGTTTAACCGCTCGCGGGATCGTAAATTAATCGAAACACTCGATTGCAATAAGTGTCGTTCTTGCGGAAACGGAACGCATCCGGCGTGCGTTGGGTATATCGAAAGACACATTTACCGGAGAATCTCATCATGGCCGAAGCAGGCGATAATTCGAAAACCGCACTCGTGCAGGAGCTGAACGGCCTCCTCGCCGATCATTTCGCACTCTATATCAAGACGAAGAACTTCCACTGGCACGTGGCAGGCCCGCGTTTCCGCGATCTGCACCTGCTGTTCGACGAGCATGCGATCGAAATCCGCGACCAGATCGACGCCATTGGCGAGCGTGTCCGCAAGAACGACATGATGACGCTGACTTCGGTCGGCTCGGTTGCCAAGCACACGCAGGTCAAGGATCAGGACGACGTTACGCTGACGCCCGACGCGATGGTCACCGAGCTGCGTGACGACAACGCTGCCTTGGTCAAGCGCCTCAAGGGCATGAAGGAACTGGCCGAAAAGGCCGGCGACAACGCCACCGACGGCCTGCTCGACGACTGGACCGACATGGCAGAAGAGCGCGTGTGGTTCCTGAGCCAGACGCTCAAGTAAGCCCGCCAGATACGATTGCGAAAGAGCGCGCCCGGGGGATGCCCGGGCGCGCTCTTTGCGTTAGGGTCCGGCGGATGAGCGAACCGACAATGATCGAGAATGCAGGAAACGCTGCGATTGCGGACTGGCTGGAGCAGCGCCTGGGTGCCGCGCTGGCCGCGACCGATGGCCCCATCGCGATAGCGGTACCGGGTGGTTCCACTCCGTTTCCGATCATGCAGGAACTGGTCCAGCGTCCGCTCGAATGGGCACGTATCGTGGTCTGGCCCGGAGATGACCGGATCGTGCCCGAGGATCATGAAGCCTCGAATACCGGCAAATTGCGCGCGCTGTTCGAACCTGCCGGAGCCGAGGTCGCGGTGCTGACCGTCATGGAAAAGATACCGCATTTCGCGCTTTGCTGGCTGGGCATGGGCGGCGACGGACACATAGCCTCGCTGTTTCCCAATACCGATCCGCAGGTCGATGCCGCGCAGAAGGTGATCCGCCTGACGCCCGATCCGCTTCCACCAGAAGCACCGTTCGACCGAATTTCGCTTACCCTGCCGGCCTTGCTGGCAAGCGACGAGATCCTGTTCACGTTGGGCGGCAATGCGGACAAACGTGCCATCTTCGATGCTGCGGCCAGGGGCGAGAACGATCTGCCCGTCGCGCGCCTGCTGGGTGCGGCCCGCCAAGGCGTCACGTGCTTTACCTGATCCAGAATCTGGTCCCGCGCCCCGTCCATCGCTCTGCGCTGCGGGTTGCCCACACGGTTCGCCACCGCTGGCGGATCTGGCGCAAGGTCCGGCTGGAAGGTGTGTCGATCATCGCGCGCAACACTGCAGGAGACATTCTTCTGGTGCGCCATGCTTATGGTCCGCAGGTCTGGACGCTGCCGGGTGGCGGTATGAAACGCGGGGAAGACCCGGTTGCAACGGCGCAGCGTGAATTGCGCGAAGAGCTCGGCACCGGCCTGCTCGATCCATCCTATCTGGGCATGGTCGATGAAATCATCTCTGCATCCCCGCATACTGCGCACGTCGTGACAGGCTTGCTCGAAGGCCCTGCGAAGGCCGACCGGCGGGAGATTGCCGAAGCCGGTTTTTTCGCGCCGGAGGAGCTTCCCTCGCAGCTCGGCAAGCTGGTCGAGGCACGTCTTGCGTTGCTAGAACAGGGCTAGGCTAGAAAAGAGCTAGCTGACCGGTCTTGCCGTCACGGCGACGCGATTCCTCGTCGCCGTCCCGTTCGAGATTGGACAGGGTCAGCCCCATCAGCCGGATCGGTCTGGGAAGCGGCATTTCCTCCTCCAGCAGCGCGCGGCCCAATGCAGCGAACGTCTCCTTGTCCTCGACCAGCTGGCTGACCGATTGCGCGCGGGTGTGCAGGGTGAAATCGTTGTATTTCAGCTTCAGCGTGACCGTGCGGCCCTTCGCCTGCGCACGCTCGATCCGCTCCCACACGATGTCGATAATCCGCTCGCAGGTTTCACGCAGCTCTTCGGCCTCGTGAATGTCCTCGCTGAACGTGCGCTCCCCGCCGACAGATTTGCGCAAGCGGTTCGTGCGCACGGGCCTGAGGTCGACGCCGCGCGCCGCCCGGAACAGATAATCGCCGAAACTGCCGAAATTCTGGCGCAGCCAGGCGCGGTCCTTGTTCGCGATATCTGCGCCCGTTTCCAGTCCGAGCCGCTTGCACTTTTCCTCGGCCTTGGGACCGATCCCGTGGAAGCGGCGTACAGGTAATGACTGGACGAACGCCTCGCCTTCTCCGGGACGGATGACGCAAATGCCATCGGGTTTGTTCTGGTCGCTCGCCAGCTTGGCGAGGAATTTGTTGTAGCTGACCCCGGCGCTTGCCGTCAGGTTCGTTTCTTCGCGGATACGCTTGCGGATCGCCTGCGCGGTGGCTGTGGCAGAGCCCATGCCCTGCAGGTCGGCAGTGATGTCGAGATAGGCTTCGTCCAGGCTCAGCGGTTCGACATGGGGTGTGTAGAAGTGGAATATCTCGCGGATCTGCTGGCTTGCCTCGCGGTAGGCATCGAAGCGCGATTTCACGAAGATCAGGTCCGGGCACAGGCGTTTCGCGGTGACAGACGGCATGGCGCTTCTCACGCCGAACTTGCGCGCTTCGTAACTGGCCGCCGCCACGACCCCGCGCCCGCTCGATCCGCCGACCGCAACGGGCTTGCCGCGCAAATCCGGATTGTCGCGCTGTTCAACGCTGGCGAAAAACGCATCCATGTCGACATGGATGATCTTGCGCAGACCATCTGCGTCGCTGTCGGTTGCCAGATCGGATTCGTCGTCCACCCGCGTTATCTAAGGATCGCGGACCTGCAGGGGAACCATTCAAGCGCGTCACGCTTTCTTCGCACATGCAACAAAACGGGTGGTCAAGCGGCAGAGTGAGCGCCATGGAAGCGAATATGGCGCGCGAAGACATCACCCCTGAACCGGTTCCTGCGTCTGCAGCGCCGGCCACACGCGCCATTCGCCAGGCGATTGGCGAGACCGAGCTGATCTGGATGATGGCCATGCTGATGGCGCTTCAGGCCTTCGGCATCGACGCAATCCTGCCCGCGCTGGACGAGATTGCGGCCGATTTCGGCGGCCTTGGCAATGAGCGGCAATTCGTGGTCGGGGCGTATCTTCTGGCGGCGGGCGCGGGGGCACTGATTCCCGGCGCTCTGGCCGACCGTTTTGGGCGCAGACCTGTTCTGTTGAGCTCGATCGCAATCTATATCGCCTTATCGCTGGCCAGTGCGTTCGCCGCCACATTCGAGGTTCTGGTGGGAATACGCGCTGCGCAGGGCTTCCTCGGCGCCGGCATCGTCGCGCTGCCGCCAGCCATCATCCGCGACCGCGTGGGCGGGGACAAGATGGCCCGCATGATGAGCCTGATCTTCGTCATCTTCCTGCTGACGCCCGCCGTCGCGCCGAGCATCGGGCAGGCAATCCTGCTGCTGGGTGACTGGCACCTGATCTTTCTCGCCATGGCCTTGCAGGGCGCTATCATCTTTGCGTGGGTATATTTTCGCCTTCCGGAATCGCTGGCCGAGGAGAACCGTCAGCAGATCCGGCCTTCGATCATCGGCAGGAACATGAAGCGGGCCATCGGCCTGCGTCAGGCGATCGGTTACATCTTCGGCAGCGCGCTGGTGTTCGGCGCGCTGTTCGGCTTCATCAATTCCAGTCAGCAGCTGATCGGCGAGACCTTCGGCGCAAGCGACAGCTTCCCGCTGATCTTCGGCCTGTGCGCGGGATCGATGGCTGTCACCAACTGGTCCAATTCGCGCATCGTCGAACGTTTCGGCGCGCGGCGAGTAAGCCATACCGCGCTGTTCGCTTTCGTCGGCATCGCCGCCCTGCAGGTTTTCTTCGCGTTCCAGCCCGACCAGTCGCTGTGGCAATTCGTCCCGCTCATGGCGGCCAACATGGCGCTGCTCGGCTTCATCGGGACCAATTTCGGCTCGATCGCGATGAACCCGTTCTTCGACATCGCGGGCGCTGCCAGCTCGGTTCACGCAAGCCTGCGGCTGACCACCGGCGCAGTGCTGGGATCGGCCATCGGCTATCTGTACGATGGCACGGCGCGGCCTCTCGCGCTGGCACTGTTTGCGGCGGGCGTGACGACCCTTGCGCTGGTGCTGTTCAGCGAGCGCGGAAGGCTGTTCGGCGCGAAAGAAGACGCGCTCGGTCCGAACGCCTGACCCGCCTTTATTCCGCGCCCAGCCTGCGCCACGCGAGCTCGGCGAATTCGCACAGCAACGGGCGGGTGTCGCGCGGGTCGATGATGTCCTCGACATTGAAACGTTCGGCACTGCGGAAGGGGGAGGTAACCTTTCCCAGCCGCTCCCGGATGGCCTCCAGTTCGGCTGCGGGATCGTCAGCCGCCGCGATGTCGGATTTGTAAGCCACTTCCAGTCCGCCTGCGATCGGCAGGCTGCCCCAATCGCCCGACGGCCAGCAATAGCGGTACTGATACGTTTCTGCATTGCTCATCGCGCTGCCGGCAATGCCATAGGCGCGGCGCATGACGATGGCGGCGAGGGGGACGCTGGCCTTGTAGACCGCATTCATAGCTTGAACGCCGTAGCGGATCGTGCCCGCCATCTCCGCCTCGCGCCCGATCATGAAGCCGGGATTGTCGACCATATGGACGATGGGCAGGCGGAACTGGTCGGCGAGTTTGACGAACCGCTCGACCTTCTCGGATGTCCTGGCATCCCACGATCCGCCGAGGAAGCTGGGGTCGCTTGCCAGCACGGCAACCGGCCAACCGTCGAGGCGGGCAAGGGCGGTGATACAGGCGCGGCCCCAGTGGCGCCCGATCTCGAACACGGTGCCGTGGTCGAACACCATGTCGAGGCATCGGCGCATGGAATAGACCTGCTTGTCCTCGCGCGGAACAAGGCTGAGCAAAGCCTCTTCGCGGCGGTCCACAGGATCGGTGCAATTGGAGCGGCGGGCAGGCTGGCCGACATATTCGGGCATGAAGGACAGGAAATGGCGCGCCCGGGCGAAGGCTTCGGCTTCGCTTGCCACTTCGTCGTCGACCACGCCGTTGCGGGTGTGAATTTCGCTGCCGCCGAGGTTTTCCTTGGCCTGCGCATAATCCTCTGGCGCGCTTTTGTAAGCCTCGCCCATAGCTTCCACCACGGCGGGACCGGCAGCGAAAATCTGGCTCAAGCCCCTTGACCATGACCGAGTAATGGCTGGCGACCGTGCGCGCTGCACCAAGGCCTGCCGTGGGCCCGAGCGCGAGCGCCACGACAGGCACGGTGTCGAGGTTCTGCACCACATCGCCCCAGCCCGGCACGGCGGGGATATAGGTCGCGCCGATCTGCTCCAGCGTCTTGACGCTGCCGCCGCCGCCCGTGCCGTCGATCATCCGGATGATGGGCAGTTTCAGTTCGTGCGCCATCCGCTCGGCCTGCACCATCTTGCGGCTGATCCCGGCATCCGCCGCGCCGCCGCGAATGGTGAAGTCGTCTGCTGTCGCCACGACGGGGCGACCACCGATCAGCGCCTTGCCGAACAGGAACGGGGCAGGGGTGACGCCTGTTAGCTCGCCGTTGTCGTCATATTGACCCTTGCCCGCGATCTTGCCGATTTCGCGGAAGGAGCCCTCATCGACCAGAGCAGCCAGACGCGCGCGGGCATCCATCTTGCCGCGCCCATGCTGGCGCGCGACCTTTTCCTCGCCGCCCATCTGTTCGGCAAGCACCTCGCGGTGGCGAAGTTCTTCGAGTTCTTTCGCCCAGCTCATCGGGAAAAGTTCACGGCAGCGGCGCCCCTCGCGCGGCGGCGAACACGGAGTACCATTCCTCCCGGGTCCAGTGGACGTTCGTGGCCGACGCAGCTTCGGTCACGCGGGCGGGGTTCTGGGAGCCGATGATCGGGACGATGCCGGCAGGATGGGCCATCAGCCAGCTATAGGCGGCCACAGCGCGGTCGACGCCCTTTTCCTCGGCCAGAGTGCCCAGCGTGCGGGCGACGGCGCTTTCGCGGTTGCCCTCCGGATGCATCAGCCGCCCTCCGCCAAGCGGCGACCACGCCATCGGTGTCAGACCCAGGCGGATCGCCTGATCCATTTCGCCATTGTCGAAGGCGTCGATCCGCAAGGGGCTGATTTCCGGCTGGGTGGTCGCCAGGGGCGTGGTGACGAGGGCGCTGAGCGTTTCGATCTGGTGAACGGTGAAGTTCGACACGCCCACTGCGCCGACCTTGCCGCTGGCGATGGCGGCATCTAGGAAGCCGGCCAGTTCCTGCGGGTGGGTCAGGATGTCGGGACGGTGGATCTGGTAGAGGTCGATCCGCTCCACCTGCAGCCGCTTCAGCGAAGCCTCCAGCGCGCTGTCCATATAGGCCCGCGACTGGTCGTAGGGCAGCGGCGGCATGATCCCGCCCTTGCTCGCCAGCACGATGCGGCTGCGAAGGTCAGGCTCGCTGGCGAAAACCTCGCCCAGCATGGCCTCAGCATCGCCAAACCCGTGTTCCCCGTCGAAGCCGTAGATGTCGGCGGTGTCGAAGAAGTCGATTCCGGCATCCAGCGCCGTGTGCGCGAGGCGGGAGAGGCCCGCGACGCCATCCTTGATATCGGTGGCGCGCCACATGCCCCAGGCAATGGAGCTGGCTTCGATGGCCGACGCGCCAAGCTGCCGGCGGGCGGGGGGAGGTGCGATTTCGCTCATGCGTCTTCCGGCTCCACCACGGCGAGCACCGCCTCGACCTGAACCTGCCCGCCTTCGCTGGCGGAAAGCTCGGTCACGGTCCCATCGAACGGCGCGGTGAGCGCGTGTTCCATCTTCATCGCCTCGAGCACCATGCAGGCGCTGGCCCGCGGTGACGCTGTCGCCCTCGGCCACATCGACCGCGATGACCTTGCCCGGCATGGGGGCGAGGATGGCGCCGTCGGCAGCGGAGGCGTGGCCGGTGCCGCGTGAAGTCCGCGCGAATTGTATCGCACGCCCATTCGAAAACAGCACGATCTGTTCGTCATCAATTAGCGCTGTGTAGGCAGTTGCTTCGGTAGCACCTCCGGCGAGCACCATCGGGCTACCGAAGTCCGAGGTAATGAGATGGGCGCTGTCGTCGATCTCGACTGGACGAGTTTCTCCACCATGAGAAAGAGTAGTCCGATTGATGTCCGCTGCATTGAGACGGAATCCTTGAGGCAGGTAAGCTGCTTCTTGTGGAAAGTCTAAAAGCGCAAAACGTGCGGCAGCTTGCCATTCGGCATTCCCGATTTCTTCAGATGGGACCAAATCGCTCTCGAATTGCGCGATGAAACCGGTGTCCAGATTTGCTTCGCGGAAATCTGGATGATCTGCGGCCCTTCGAAGGAATGCGGCATTGGTTTTGATCGGCCAGACTTCGAGACTGTCGAGCGACTGCACAAGCGCGTCGATGGCTTCGTCGCGCTCAAAACCGGTAGTTATGATCTTGGCGATCATGGGGTCGTAGAATGGAGTGACTTCGCCGCCCTGATCAACACCAGTATCGATTCGAAAAGCTCAAACCGAGATCAAGCCTCTCGAACGGCCCCGTGCTCGGCAAAAACCCCTTTGCCGGGTCTTCCGCATAGAGCCGCGCTTCGATGGCCCAGCCGTCGATGCTCAGCTCCTCCTGCTTCAGCGGAATCGGCTCCCCGCTCGCCACCCTTAGCTGCCATTCCACCAAATCCACCCCGGTGATCTCCTCGGTCACCGGGTGTTCCACCTGCAGCCGCGTGTTCATCTCCATGAAGAAGATGCGGTCGGCGCGCAGGCCTTCGCTGGCGTCGGCGATGAATTCGATCGTGCCTGCGCCCTCGTAATCGACCGCCTTGGCGGCGCGCACAGCGGCGGCGCAGATTTCCTCTCGCGTCGCCTCGTCCATGCCGGGGGCGGGGGCTTCCTCGATCACCTTCTGGTGGCGGCGCTGGAGCGAGCAATCGCGTTCGAACAGGTGGACGACATTGCCGTGGGCGTCGCCGAACACCTGCACCTCGATATGGCGGGGCGAGGTGATCCACTTTTCCAGCAGCACTTCGTCATTGGAGAAGCTGGCCTTGGCCTCGCGCCGGCAGCTTTCCAGATCGGCTTCGAAATCGGCGGCTTTTTCGACCTTGCGCATCCCCTTGCCGCCGCCGCCTGCAACGGCCTTGATCAGCACCGGATAGCCGATCGCGTCGGCTTCGGATTTCAGGCGCTCGACCGACTGGTCCTCGCCCAGATAGCCGGGGGTGACGGGCACGCCCGCATCCATCATCAGCTGCTTGGCGGCATCCTTCAGGCCCATTGCGCGGATGCTTTCGGGCTTGGGGCCGACCCAGATGAGGCCGGCATCCAGCACGGCCTGCGCGAAGTCGGCGTTCTCGGACAGGAAGCCGTAGCCCGGATGGATGGCATCTGCGCCCGTTTCCTTTGCCGCAGCGATGATCTTCTCGCCCACGAGATAGCTCTCAGCAGCGGGCGAGGGGCCGATATGCACCGCCTCGTCGGCGGAGCGCGTGTGCAGTGCCTTGGCATCGGCATCGGAATAGACCGCGACGGTGGCGACGCCCATTTGGCGGGCGGTCCGCATGATGCGGCAGGCAATCTCGCCGCGATTGGCGATGAGGAGTTTTGAAATCATGCGCGCAGGATTAGTCTGCGCGCGCGCCGCGTTACCAGCCCCTGATCGGCTGCAAATCGGGGCGCGTATATTCCGGCCAGTCGCGCGGAGGCGTGGGGCGATTGATGATGGCTTCACCGAAAGCAGCGGCGACATGGCCCAGCTTTGCCATCCGCCCGACGCGCACGCGGCTGTCCCATGCCAGCTGGCCACGCGAGCGGACCTTGCGCCCGATTTCGCCATAAATGCGCGCGGCAGAATAAATCGCCCAGCGGTTGCGGAAGCGCAGGCGCTGTGCCCCGCAGCGCGCAGCCTGCTCGTAGATTTCCATCAGGCCGACCAGCCGTGTGCTGACGGCCGCCAGCGCGAAGCGGTTATCGGGCGTGGCATGCATTCCCGGTTCGAGGTCGGCCTCTGCCAGCCATTCTGCGGGCAGGTAGCAGCGACCGGCCTCGGCATCTTCCACGATATCACGGGCAATATTGGCCAGCTGGAAGGCGATGCCCAGATCGCAGGCGCGGTCGTAGACGAAGCTGTCGTCCGGCGCGTTCATCACCCGCGCCATCATCACGCCGACAGCGCCCGCCACGTGATAGCAATAGCGCAGGATGTCCTTCTTGCCGCGCGGCTGGAAATCGCCTGCGTCCATCGCGAAGCCCGCGATGACATCGTCCGTCATATCCTTGGTCAAACCGGTTTCGGCTGCGACCTGTCCCAGCGCATCGAATGCGGGGTCGGCGGTCGGTTGTCCTTCCAAGGCGCGGCGGGTGAGGACGCGCACGGCCTGCACGCGGTCTTCGATACCGGCCTGGCTTCCCAGATCGCCGCCCATGTCCTGGCCGTCGACCAGATCGTCGCACCGGCGGCACCATGCGTAGAGCAGCCAGACCCGCTCGCGCGTGGTCTTGTCGAACAGCGAGGACGCCATCGCGAAACTGTGCGAGCCTTCGGAAATGGCCTCGCGCGCCTTGTCGACCAATGCGTCACGGCTGCGCCCGCCGCCGGGATGGCGCGGGGCAACTTTCAGGTCATTGGTCAGGCGGCGGGGTTGGTTCAAAGATCGTCGGCCTTCATGCGGAATATCGGCGTGTGTGGCTGATAATCGGCCATCGCGTCCAGTAGCTGTGGCAGAGTTTCCTTAGCAATCAGGATGCCCTGATGCGCCGGGCGGACAAAGCCGACATCGGCCATGCGTGTGTTGAAGGCGATCAGGTCGTCGTAGAAACCGAAAGCATTGAGCAGGCCGACGGGCTTCGTATGATAGCCAAGCTGCGCCCAGCTCATCGCTTCCCACAATTCGTCCATCGTGCCGACGCCGCCCGGAATGGTGACGAAACCGTCCGACAGGTCGGTGAAAAGCTGCTTGCGTTCGTGCATTCCGCCGACTGTGTGCAATTCGGTGCAATCGTGATTGGCGACCTCGCTATTGAAGAGCGCTTCGGGGATCACGCCGATGACCTCGCCGCCAGCTTCCAGCGCGCCGGACGCAACCGCGCCCATCAGGCCCAGCCTGCCGCCGCCATAAACGACGCCGATGCCGCGCTGGGCGAGGGTGGAGCCGACCTCGCGGGCGAGATCGATGTAGCGGGTGTCCGCCGGCGTGGCGGAGCCGCAATAGACTGCGAGGCGTTTCATCGTAGGTCCCCCTGTATCGCTCACGCAGGAACGCTCTCGAGCAGATCCTCGATCATCAGGCCGGCCGTCGCCTTCGCGCTGCCGACCACGCCGGGGATGCCTGCGCCCGGATGCGTGCCTGCGCCGACGAGGTAGAAGTTGTCGATCACATCGTCGCGGTTGTGGCCGCGGAAATAGGCGCTTTGCGTCAGCACCGGTTCCAGGCTGAAGGCGCTGCCCAGATGGGCGTTGAGATCCTGCGCGAAATCGCTCGGCGCGTAGCTGAACTTGGTCACGATCCGGTCGTGGATGTCGGGGATCAGGCGGCGGCCGATCTCGTCGAGAATGCGCTTTTCCAGCTGCGGGCCGACGTCGTCCCAGTCGACCGTCAGCTTGCCCATATGGGCCACGGGGACGAGCGCGTAGAACGTGCTCATGCCCGGGGGCGCCATGCCGGGATCGGTCACGGTCGGGTGGTGCAGGTAGATGCTGAAATCCTGCGGCAGGACGCCATTGTCGTAAATGTCGTCCAGCAGGCCCTTGTAGCGCGGGCCGAACAGGATCATGTGGTGGGCGATGCCGGGCCATGTGCCTTCCAGCCCGAAATGAACCACGAACAGGCCGGGCGAATATTTCTTGCGCTTCAGCCGCTTGCCCATCTTCCAGCCGCGCTGGCTGCGGCCCAGCAGGTCGCGGTAGGAGTGCATGATGTCGGCATTGCTGGCGACCGCATCGAAATGCTGGCGGAAGCCGCTTGCCGTTTCCACCTCGGTCGCGCGGTTGTTTTCCTCGTGCACCTGCACCACCGGCATCGCCGACGATCATCGTGCCGCCGAGCCGCTCGAAATGGCGGATCATGCCTGCGATCAGCCGGTTCGTGCCGCCGCGCGTCCACCACACGCCGCCATCCATCTCCAGCTTGTGGATCAGGGCGTAGATGCTGCTGGTCTTCATCGGATTGCCGCCGACCAGCAGCGTGTGGAAGCTAGAGCGCCTCGCGCAGTTTCTCGCTTTCGACGAAGCTGGAGACCATCGAATAGACGCTGCGATAGGCCTGTTTCTTGGCCAGCGCCGGCGCGGCCTTCATCATCGACTTGAAATCGAGGAACGGCACGGTGCCCAGCTTCACATAGCCTTCTTCGTATACGCCCGCGCTGTATTCCAGGAACCGCTTGTAGCCCTCCACATCGTCGGGATTGAGCTTGGCGATCTCGGCAAACAGTTCCTCGTGGTCGTTCGAGTAGTTGAAATTCGTGCCGTCGGGCCAGTTGAGCCGGTAGAAGGGCGACACCTTCATCAGCTCGACATCGTCTGCCATGTCGTGGCCGGTGAGTTCCCACAATTGCTTCAGGCAATCGGGATCGGTGACGACGGTCGGTCCGCCATCGAAGGTGAAGCCGTCCTTTTCCCAGTAATAGGCGCGGCCGCCGGGCTTGTCCCGTGCCTCGATCACGGTGGTCTGCGATACCGGCGCGTTTGCAGGCGCATGGCCAGCGCCATGCCGCCGAAACCGGAACCGATGACGCAGGCCGTCTTGCCGTTCGGAGCTCATGGGGAAGCGATCTTTCGTGTGGTTGATCGGGCGCGGTCAGGCGGATCGCGCGAGGAGCAGGAGTGCGCCGATGGCGCGTGTGACGGGAACGGGCGGACGTGCCCGAAAGTATCCGCACTTTGTCGCGCCAAAGTGCTGCGGGCTGCATAAAACCGTTCGATCAGCGGTTCGGGCAGGCGGTAGAAACGCTCGAAAATGCGGTAGCGATGCTCGGGCCGGGCTGCGCCGAACAGCATCTGGCCCAGCATGCGGTAGAAGCCGGTGCGCTTCCAGACGCGGCGCGCCTGCGCCTCCAGCAAGGCGGCGATCTGGTCGCCCGGCAGGTCGGCATTGCTGGCCACCAGCAGCGCGGTCTCCACGGCGATGGGGCAGGGTATAGCTGGTGAGCGGATGGACGATCAGCCCGCGCGCCCCAGCCATCGCCACACCCTGCGTGCGGTGGGCGTTCTGGTAAGCGCCCAACTTGCCGCCCGTAATCACCGGCAGGACGCCCGTTTCGCCGCCCAGTATCTCGCCCTGCCAGCCATGCGCATTGCAATAGGCGTCGATCCGGGAGGACAATGCGCGGCGGTCCAGCACCGGGCTGTCGTCGTAATAGGTGTCTTCCACGAACAGCTCGTCCGCGCCCAGCGGCAGGACATAGACGAACCGGTATGCGCCGCCCGATCCGCTGGAAGAAAGCTGTTCGACATCGGCGTCCATGATGATCGGGCGGTCGAGCCTGTGCGGCACATCGGTGCGAAGGTGGCGGCCCATGAAGACCTGCCAGCCGCCCTTGCAGGCTCTCGTGTGGCAGGAAGCCGCGGCAATCGATGACGGCACGCGCATCTATCCGCGATCCATCCGACAGGGTGACGCCGCGCGCGTCCAGCACGGTCGATCTTGCGGCGCGGCAGGATGGTGTCCTGCGCCAGCTCACGCCGCAGTGCGGCGTCGAAATCGGCTGAGTCGAGCGAGCGGTAACTGCGACGCTCAGCGTCCGGTTGCGCCTGGGAAGCGGACATCGTAGCCCGCCCATTCGGTCTTGCGAAACGGCGCGAGCAGCGCCTCGCCGCCATCGGGCAGGTCGGTGGCGAACCAGCTCCAGCGGTGGTTGCCGCCCAGCACCTCGTCCTGTTCGATAAGGACGACCGACAGTTCCGGGCGGGCACGGCGCAGGGCGAGCGCAATCAGTCCCCCGGCCAATCCCGCCGCCCGCGATGGCAATATCGACCCTGCGATCCGTCATTCGGGCAGCCCTACGGTGCGCGGGGCGGGCGGGCAATCCGGCTTAAAGGATGTGCAGGACCGGAACCGCAGCGAGAGTGCACCGTTTCGGGGGTACACAGCCGGGAGCATTCCATACCGATGACTATTCGTAACGCGGCATTCCTTGCCAGCGCCGCATTTCTTGCCGCATCCACACCGTCGCTGGCGCAGGACGCCGGGCCCGAAACGGGACCGGCTGGCCCGCCTCTGCCGACCGAGACGGTATTCGACGGCGATTTTCTGAGCATCGGCATCGGTGCCGGGCTCGGCCCCAGCTACACCGGATCCGACGATTACGTCGTGTTCCCGCTGCCTATCGTGCAGGCGAGCTACAAGGGTATCGACATCAACCCGCGCCCTGCCGGGCTCGCGATCGATTTTATCCCCGATGCCGCAGACGGACCCTCGTTCGATCTGGGAATTGCCGGCCGCCTGCGCAGTGACCGCGCCGACCAGATCGAGGACGAGATGGTCGAGCTTTACGGCGAACTCGACCGCGCCATCGAAGTCGGTCCGACCGTCGGGGTCAGCATTCCCGAGGTCCTGAACCCCTTCGACAGCCTGTCTTTCAACGTCGATGCGCTGTGGGACGTCGCGGGCGCACATGGCGGCATGACGGTCAACCCGTCGGTCACGTATTTCACTCCGCTCAGCCGCGGCGTTGCCGCCTCGATCGGTGCCAGCGCGACGTTCGTCGATGACGATTATGCCGACTATTACTTCTCGGTTCCGCCTGCCGCCACGCTGGCGCCGGACCGGCGCCTGCTGCCCGCTTTCGAGGCCGAAGGCGGCTTGCAGAGTGTCGGCGTCAATATCCTGCTCGCCGTCGATCTCAACGGCGATGTGACCGATGGCGGATTGAGCCTGGTCGGTATCGGCGGATATTCGCGCCTGATGGGAGATGCGAAGGACACGCCGTTTACCAGCGTTGTGGGCAGCGCAGACCAGTTCCTTGCCGGCGTCGGTATCGGCTACACTTTCTGACGGGATTGCGCGCGAGGAGGATCGCTCCTCCCCGCGCGCCATCAAGACGCAGCCGATCAATCCGCTGCCAGTCAATCTTGGGCGTCATCCTCCGCGCCAAGGGTGCAGGACCGGGCGGCTGTCCGGCACCTCTGCCGTGCGATCGCCGGTTTTCAGATAGGTGTCGAACCAGCGCAGCATCCGCTTGTTGTAATCGTAACGGCTCGACGCCTTGCGGTTGCCGTGGCCTTCGCCCGGATACAGCACCATGCGCACCGGCGTGTCGGGATTGCGGATCTTGATGAAGCGATACAGCTCGTAGCTCTGGCTCGGATCGACGCGCGTATCTTCCGCGCCGTGCATGATCAGCAGCGGCGTCTTCGCCCGGTCGGTGTAATAGATCGGGCTGACTTCCAGCATTTTCTGCCAGTCGTCCCACGGCCATGCACGGCTGTGGACGTTGTACATTTCGAACGGGATGTCGCCGGTGCCGAACTTGCTGATCTGGTCGGAGATCCCGACGAACATGACCGCTGCGGCATATTCGTCCGAATAATGCGTCGCGCCCCAGGCGCTGGCATAGCCGCCATACGATCCGCCGGTGATGCCGGTGCGGTCAGGATCGGTGATGCCTTCGGACGACGAGGTGCTTTTTCGCATCGACGATATCGCGGAATTCCGGGCTCGGTATAGTCGGCCCTGGTGCTGCTTGGCATAATCGACGCCGTAGCCGGTCGAGCCGCGATAGTTGGGGTGGAAGACCGCATAGCCTTCGCCCGCCGCCATCTGGCCGGGCATGGAATAGGCCGTCAGCCAGCCGTTGGAATAATGCGCTTCGGGACCGCCATGCACCATCATGATCGTCGGGGCGCCGCCTGCAGGAGCGCCGCCGACCGGTTCGATCAGGATGCCTTCGACCTGCTGGCCGTCGGTCGCCGTGTAGGTGAGCGTGCGCTGCGTGCCCATGTCGATTTCGGACAGCCACGGATTGTGGTTGGTCCAGCGGGTGAATGCGCCGTTCGCGTATTCGAACAGTTCGGTCGGGTGGGCAGGGCTGTTGGCCCAGACCATCAGCCGGTTGCCGCCGCGCGCTCAGGCCGGTCAGGATCAGGTCGCCCGGATCGACGTTTTCCGCCACGCTGCCATCGGCGTTGTAGATCCGCAGCATGGCATCTGCGCGCCACGTGGATGATCGCGGCCAGCCGCCCGTCTGCGCAGCCATTCGGCATCGACCGCCGCCTCTGCCGCGCCGGCGTTGAGCGCGCGGTAAGTACCGTCGGCGATGTCTGCCGAGATGCAGCGTCGTGGCAGCCGGGTCGTTCATGTCGACACCGGCAATCATCGAGAGCTGCGAGCCGTCGGGCGAAATCTCGACATCGTCCAGCTTGCCCGGCGTTTCGAACGTCGTCTTCACCGTGCCGGTCGCCAAGATCGAGTACGTGGCTGCGCTTTTGCGTGTAGCTGTCGTCGATCAGCGGGGTAGGCGCGCTGTCGATGATGGCGGTCGTGTTGTCGGGCGCGATCCGTACCGCGCTGACATAGCCGGGGACGGCAATCTCGACCGGATTGGCGTCGACTTCGCCGCCCGCTGCGGCGCGGAACAGGCGATTGAGCTTGAACTTCTTCTTCGTAGACGATCGCCACGAAACCTGCGTCTTGTCTCGTCTTCGCGCACCTCGTCTTCCGCTGCACCGACCAGCATGTAGATCGTACCGCTATCGGGCGACCATGCGTGGCTGCGGACATCGGCGCCTTCGACCTGGGCCAGCTTGCGCTGCGCGCCGCCATCGACGGGAATGCCCCAGACGGCGCGGTCTTCGTCGTCCTTGGCCCAGATGAAGCTGACCATCCGGCCATCGGGGCTGAAGGTCACGCCCGACGGGCTGATGTCGTCCGGCAGGAAAGCGCGGGCATTGTCCGGCCCGTAGGCCATTTTCAGTTCCTGCGTCGTGGTGCCGTCCTTCTCGCCCTTGGTCACATCGGGCAGGCTGGCGGTGGTGTAGGCCACGCGGCTGCCATCGGGCGAAACGGCGACGGCGCCGACCGCTTCCAGCTTGGCAACGTCTTCCGCCGTCATCGGGCGGGCGAAAGCGGCGGCGGGGACCAGCAGGCTGGCGGTCAGCAATGCCGTGCGCACCGCGCGCAGCGGCGATTTCGAAATGGTGTTCATCAGGATCGACCTCTCATGTTTGTGTTCTGTTGCGAGGGGCTATAGCGAACAGGCAAACGAGCGCAAACCGGGCCGAAGGTCCGGTCAGGCATCAGGATATTTGGGGAGACATTTCGATGAAGACTGTTTTGGGAACCGTGGCGGGGATTGCTGCACTGGCCGCAGCCACGCCTGCATTGGCGGACACCACGATAATCCATGCGGGCGCCGTGCTCAGCGATGCCGGTGCCGCGCCCAGCGGTCCCGCCACGATCACCGTGACCGACGGACGCATCGTCTCCATCGTCGATGGTTTTGCCCCGACGCCGGAGGGTGCGGAAATGATCCATCTGCCCGACCACACCGTGCTGCCCGGACTGATCGACCTGCACACCCACCTGTCCGGCGATCCCAGCGGCGAGTTCTGGCGCGCGGCCACCACTCCGCCGGAATGGAACGTGCTTGGTCTGCTGCGAAGAATGCGCGCGTCACGGCGAAGGCCGGGTTCACCACCGTGCGCGACCTCGGCTCGCGGACCGACCAGGTCACTGCAGATGCTGCGCCGCGCGACGGCCGAGGGCATGCTGCCGGGGCCGCGTATCGTTACATCCGGGCCGCACGATCGCGATTGTCGGCGGGCACGGCGATGTCAACGGCTTCCGCCGCGGCGTGGACGAGACGCTGACGACCGACTTCACCTGCACCGGCGCGGTCGAATGTTCCGGAAATGGTCCGCACGGCATCCAAATACGGCGCGGACCTGATCAAGATCACGGCCACCGGCGGGGTGCTGAGCCAGCAGGGCCGGGGGCTGGAGGCGCATTTCACCGACGCCGAGATGAAGAGCCATCGTCGACACGGCGGAGTCATTGGGCCTGAAAGTTGCCGCCCACGCCCACGGCGCGCGCGGTATCGAGGCGGCGGCGCGGGCCGGTGTCCACACGATCGAACACGGCACCTATATCGACGAACAGGCCGCCCGCGTGATGCGCGAAAACGGCACGATCCTGGTGCCGACCCTGATGGCGTTTCAAGGGATCAAGAGCAATCTCGGCACCGGGTATCTATACCCCCGTGGTCGAAGAGAAGATGCGCGCCGTGGCCGAATACGCCGAAAGCATCGTGCAGCGTGCGCGCCAGTGGAATGTGAAAATCGCCTTCGGCACGGATGCGGGCGTCTTTCCCCATGGCGAAAATGCGGGCGAGTTCGAACGCTGATGCTGGCGCGGGCATGAGCGCGCGTCAGGCACTGGCCAGCGCAACGACTGTCGCGGCAGAAGTGCTCGGGCTGGAAAATGAGATCGGGCGGCTGGCGCCGGGCTATTCGGCAGACATCATCGCGGTGAAGGGCAATCCGCTGCACCGATGTGACCGTGCTGGAGAGCGTCGACTGGGTGATGGTCCGCGGCCGGGTGATCGACTGAACGCGGCGGCGCGGCGCGGTCACGCCTAAATCTGCTCATCGAACCTTGCCGCTCGTCGGCGGAGCTAGGCGCTTGATAGAGTGCAGGTTCGCCGCGCGGCCGTGCATTCGCTATGGTTTGCAAAACGCCGGATGGTGTCTTATCTAATCAATACACTTCGTACCAAGGGGACCCACATGAAACTGATCCGCACTGCCTTGCTGGCGACCGCTGCGCTTGCTCTTCCTGCTGCTCCGGCGCTGGCGGATGGCCATATGGATGGCGAGACGCATGCCGCCGACCACCATGACCGAAGGCGAGAAGCTGAAGGCTCTGTTCGCAGAATCCGACGAACGCAGCCTCGCTCTCAACCCGATCAGCGGGCTGTTTCGCGGCGATATGCGCCGGGCCGACCGTCTGGGCGATTTCCTGACCGACAGCTATCTTCCTCGCCCAGCGCACGCGACACGCAGCTCAACATGGCGCTGCTCCAGCAGATCGATCGCAGCAAGCTCACCGAAACGGATCAGCTGGCCTACGACGTGTTCAAGTACAATCAGGAGCAGGCGCTGAAAGGCACGCACGGACGAAATCCGCGCGCTGACCGAAGTGCGCCCGGTCAACCATTTCAGCGGCTTTCACACCTTCTACCCGACCTTCGCCAGCGGCCAGAGCGCAGCGCCGTTCAAGACGGTCGAGGATTACGAAAACAACCTGTCGCGCCACGAGGATTACATCGCCATCGGCGAACGCTCGATCGACAAGTTCCGTGAAGGCATGGAAAGCGGCGTGTTCTGGAAACCAGCCTGACCATCGACCACGTGATCGAGCAGCTCGACACGCAGCTGGCCGTGCCGCTTGAAGAATTCGCAGTATTGGGCGCCGATGAAGGCCATGCCGGAAGATTTCTCCGACGAAGACAAGGCGCGCCTGACCGCCGAATACCGCGGCCACGACCGAGGAAATCTACGCCTGCTACCGAGCGGATGCGCGATTTCCTGCGCGACGAATATCTGCCTGCCGCACGCACGACTATCGGGCTGAGCGAGATGAAGGGCGGCGACAAGCTGTATGCCCAGCTGATCGAAAGCACGACGACGCTGCCGCTGAAGGCCGATTACCTCCACAATCTCGGCCTGTCGGAAGTCGCCCGGATCAAGACCGGTCTGGAAGAAATCAAGGAAGAGGTCGGCTTCGACGGGCACGCTCAACGAATTCTTCGACTATCGTCCGCACCGATCCGCAGTTCAAGCCGGAAAGCCGCGAGGCGCTGACGCAGACCTATTACGACATCGGCAAGAAGGTCGACGCGAAGATCGGCGAGTATTTCAGCCTGCTTCCCAAGTCCCCGCTGGAGATCAAGCCGTACGATCCGGCCATCGAACAGTTCAGCGCGGGCGGATCCTACCAGTCGGGTGCGCCCGACGGTTCGCGCCCGGGCACGTTCTATTTCAACGCCTATGACCTGCCCAGCCGCCTGACGACGGGCAATGTCACGCTGTACCTGCACGAAGGCGCGCCGGGCCATCACTTCCAGATCAGCCTCGCGCAGGAAAATACCGATCTGCCGGCCTTCATGCGCTTTGGCGGGAACACCGCCTTCGTCGAAGGCTGGGCGCTGTATTCCGAGACGCTGGGCTACGAGATGGGCTTCTTCGAAGACCCGTGGAACCGGTATGGCACGCTGCAGGACGAACAGCTGCGCGCCATGCGGCTGGTCGTCGACACCGGCCTGCACGCCAAGGGCTGGACCCGCGAGCAGGCGATGGACTTCATGCTCGCCAATTCCGGCATGACGGAAACCGAAGTTGTCGCCGAAGTCGACCGCTACATCGCCATCCCGTCGCAGGCTCTGGCCTACAAGGTCGGCGCGCTGAAGATCCAGGAACTGCGGGCCAAGGCCGAGGACCAGCTGGGCGACGATTTCGACATCAAGGACTTCCACGCGCAGGTTCTGGGCACCGGCGGCCTGCCGCTGCCGGTACTGGAAGCCAAGATCGACCGCTGGATTGCCAGCCAGTCGTAAAGGAAGCCGCATTGCAACATCGGGGAGGGGCGCGACCGCAAGGCCGCGCCCCTTCTCTTTTGGTCCACGCTTTTCTGGCTCACTCCTCTCGGACTACGTTTTCAAGCCGCTCATTTTGAGGCAATCTTTGATCTGCTAGGGCAATCGCCTATGCAGTCGGCGCGCGTTCCATGCGCGCCAGTTCGACAGGGATATGAATACCGATGAAGACCGCCTCTGCCGCCATTATCGCAGGCGCTTTGCTTGCTGCTCCTGCTGCGGCACAAGATGCCGAAGGCACAGGCGGGCAGGGCCTGACCCGCGCGCAGTTCATCTCGCAGATGGATGCGCAGTTCACGGCTCTCGATACCGATCAGAACGGGACCGTCACGGGCGAGGAAATCGACCAGCGCAGCCGGCAATTGCGGCAGGCTGCTGCGTTGCAGCTGAACCGGACGGTTTTCCAGCGGCTCGATCAGGACGGAAACGGCGCCTTGTCGCCATCGGAATTTGCCGTGCTCGCCAATCCCGAGGGCGTCAGCGGCGTACCCGTCCCGACCTTGCAGGAATTCGACCGTGACGGCGATGGGCAGATCAGCCTCGTCGAATATCGTATCCGCACGCAGAGCAATTTCGATAATCTGGATCAGGACCGCGACGGCGTGATGTCCCCGGCGGAACTGCAGGCGGCCGGCCTGCCCGGCGGGTGATACACCGCACGGCGATACGCCTCAGGCGCCTCGCAGGAACATATTGATCGTCAGCCTGCCCTGCGCCGGATCATCCGACAGCGCGGCAGGATCGGGAATGACGCCCGAATGCAGCAGCCGTCCGCGATAGAGAATCAGCCGGTCGGGCCGCGCCTCGACTTCGTCAATCATCTCGAATCGCTGGTTCGATCCGTAGTGATAGGCTGGCGGCGGCATGCCGTATTCCGCCTCGTCCTGCGCCAGACCGGCATTGTAGGCATCTTCGCGGTCTTCCGAAATCGTCTCGAAGCCCGTTCTGCGATGGCGGTAGAATGCCGTCCCGCCGGTTTCCGGCCCGTGCAGGTAATGCATGATCGCGATCAGCTCGCCGCTGGCATGATCGTAATGCGGGATGCGCTGTAATGGCGCGAGCTTGTCTTCCTCCAGAGTGACCAGCGAGAAGGTCGAAACCTCCATCCGGATACCCTTCGTGAAGCCGAAGACCCGCTGCATGACCTGCATCATCAGGGGGCGGCGAACGTCGAGATAGGACGGGTCGGCCCACGCCCTTATGCCGGGATAGGACGCACCCCCGGCCTGATACGCCTGCTCCCGGCCCGCCGCGAGCAAGGCGTCCGCCTGCCCGCTGAAACCGTCGATAACGACAACGGGCTGCTTTTCCCGGCCTATTTGGCGGACGTCGATTGTTGGTTCTGGCAAGCTCATATTCGCAAGAAACGGTGGAGCCACGACCATTACCTGTCAATCGCCGGATACGGCAGGGCGGCCCCTGTTACAGAGCCGCCCCCACACATCGTTACAGCGATAGATCCTTACAGGTCATACGAGGATCAGAAGCCGAAGGTCGCTGCCACGCGGCCGCCGACCGCATCGTCGCCCGTATTTCCGCCGACGCTGGCCGACAGGTAGACACTGTCCGTGATCCGGCCCGTCACGCTGCCTGCAAACGCCTGCTCGCCCTTGTAGGTAGAGCCTGCGACGGTCAGCGAGATAGCCTTGCCCGGCACGATCTGCGCGCCGCCCATGGCCATCGCTGCTGCGATGCCGCCGGTCATGCTTTCGTCCAGCTCGTCGAGCTGGAAGCTGAGATTGCTGAGGCCGGTTTCGAGCGTACCGACGCGGCCCGAAAGCGAATCGAACTGCGCTTCGCTCACAGCGGCAATGTGATCGACTGCAACCGCCACCGTGCGGACAGCGCTTGCCGTTGCGACCTGCTGGCGGCCAAGGACACCGTTGGCATCGACGGTAACGGCATCGACCGGCCCGACCTGTGCAGCCGTGCTGGCATCGATCCCGGCCACGACGACCGCTGTGGTGCTGGTGCCCAGAACAAGCTGGTTGGCAGCCGTCGTTGCAGCGCCGGCACCCACCGCCGTGGATCCCGAATGCGTGGCAAGCGCGCCGCTACCGACAGCCGTTGCCGAGCCTTGATTTGCCACGGCTTCGAAACCCAGCGCGGTAGAGCGCGTGCCGCTGGCATTGGCCCGTGTTCCATAGGCCGAGCCGCGGACGCCCGCGACGGCTTGCTGGCCGGTGGCCGCCCCCAGTGTGCCGGTGGCAGACGCACTGCGGCCGATAGCGAGAGATCCACTGGCGCTGGCATTGGAGAGAGAGCCGATTGCGACCGAGTTGAGACCCGGAGCCGAAGCGCGTGCGCCAATCGCCGTGGCAAGGTTCGCGCCGACAGAGGATCCGTTGCCGATGGCAGTCGCCTGTTCGAAGGCCGCGGTCACTCCGCTGCCGATCGCAGTGGCGCCCGTTGCAGTAGAGCGGGCATTGGCACCGATCGCGGTGGAACTGGCACCCGACGCCTGCGATCCATTGCCGATGGCTGAGCCGCCAAGACCGCTTGCAACAGCAGATCCGCCAAGTGCAATGGTTGCCGTGTTGGTCGCCTGCGCGTCCGCGCCCAGGGCGACGGCGCCTTCAAAGGTGGCCTGTGCGCCTTCGCCGTTACCATCCAGATCGCCGCCGATGGCAATACCCTGATCTCCGAACACTGCGGCATTGTTTCCCATCGCAATCGCATCGATTGCCTCGCCCGAGGCATCATTGCCGATAGCGACCGCATTCAGAAAACCGGCATAAGCGTCATTGCCGATAGAGACGGCGTTGTCTCCCTCGGTCGAACCGTTGCCGACAACCACGGAATTGGGGTTGGTTGCGAAGGCACCTGCACCAAGAGCGACGGAGAAGGTTCCGGTGGCGTTCGAGCCTGAGCCCAGCGCAACGGAGTCGTCTGCCGACGCGTTCGCGCCCAGCCCGGGAGTATCAAGGCGTTCGAGCCCGCCGATAGCCACGGAACGAATACCGGTCGCAGCCGCTCGGCTTCCTAATGCAGTTGCACCGTCGGCAGTCGCACCCGACGCGTCGCCGACGACGGTCGAAAAAGCGCCTTGAGCGGACGAACCCTCACCGACGGCTATCGCATCCTCGCCGGTTGCATTGGCGAAACGACCAATTGCGAGCGAATCGATACCTGTTGCCGATGAACCTTGCCCGACCGCCGTCGAGCCCTTGGCATTTGCTATTGTCAGCGTGCCAATTGCAGTAGCGGAATCTCCGTTCGCTGCGGCACCGTCACCAATGGCTGTCGATCCGAAAGCGCCGCCCGCTGCCGCAGATCGCCCGACCGCAATCGCCCCTTCCTGACCCGCGATCGCGCTATCTCCGGCTGCAAAACTGCTGGTGCCGACCGCTCGGGCAAGGCGGCCGACCGCCGTCGCATTCAGTGATTCCGCGCGCGCGTTATTTCCCAGCGCCGTTGCACCTTCTGCTGTAGCGGAGGATGTTTCGCCGATCGCGACTCCCCGTGCACCGCTGGCGTTGGAGTTGATGCCCAGCGCGATGGCAAAGCTGTTCGACGCGGAAGCGTTCTGGCCGATGCCGATGGCAGAACCGCTAGCCACTGCTGCGCTGCCTATTGCCACGCCATTGCCACCTGAAGCGTTGGAGAGGAAGCCGAGGGCAATGTCGCCGCTTGAGAGAGCATTAGCGGCTTCACCGATGGCGATCGTCTGGTCCGCGTTTGCGACGGAATTGTAGCCCATGGCGACCGCCGCGCGGCCTGCTGCAATGTTCTGGCTACCGACAGCTGTAGAAACCAGAGCCTGAGCGGTATTCGCTTCCCCTAGTGCAGTGGCGCCCGGACCCGATGCGATATTGAGCGCACCGACTGCGGTCGCGTCGAACCCGGTCGCTTGGGATTCGCGGCCTATCGCGACCGAACCTTCGGCATTGGCTACAGTCAGTTCGCCCAGCGCAATCGCGTCGATACCTGTTGCGCTTGCAGCCGGACCGTCCGAATTAACGGCCAGATACGGATTGCCTGACGCGCTGATGCCCGCAATCGCGGCAGCAAGCTGAGCGACGTTAACGGCGTCGGTGTCCTGCGTGCCTGCGGCAACGTTGGTGATCTGGCGTTCAAATCCGACATCGCCGACCGACACCGAATTTTCCCGGCCGGCAACGCTGAACGCGCCCAAAGCTACCGAGTTGATCGCTTCGGACCTGGCGCTCGCGCCCAGAGCGACCGAGTCTTGTCTCAAAAGCATCGGCATTGCTACCGACTGCGGTTGCGAAGGAGAAAAGGGCCCGTGACTGTGCGCCGATACTCGTCGAGGCTTCTCCCGACGCCTGTGATTGGTAGCCAACCGCGGTCCCGCGCTCTCCGCCGACAAAAGCACTCTGCCCCAGTGCCGAACCGGCGAAGGCGATTGCCTGGCTAAGCGCACCGAGCGCCACGGTGTTATCGCTTTCGCCTCTGGCCGCATAGCCGATTGCGGTCGCGTTCGAGTAATTCGCGTTTGCAAAGCTGCCAAGAACGACGGCGAAATCCGCATTGGCGTTGGCGGAATTGCCCACCGCTGTAGCATTGAAACCGAACGCAGCCGAACCGGCGCCGCATTCCAGACCGTCGTCATCCGTCCCCACCACGCCATCGTCACCAGCGTTCAGATTACATGGCGCAGTTGCGTCGGCGCTGGCAGGCGCGGCGATCAAGGAATGGCAGAGGTCGAGCAGGAACGCTGCCGCCGAACGCGTATTCGATTTCATTTTCGTCCAGCTCGTCGAGCCGGAAGTTGACGTCTGCAAGCCCTGCTTCCAGCCCGCCGACACGGCCCGTCAGGGCATTGAACTGCGCTTCGCTCACAGCGGCGATGTGATCGACTGCAACCGCTACCGTGCGGACAGCGCTTGCCGTTGCGACTTGCTGGCGGCCGAGCACGCCGGTGGCATCGACGGTTACGGCATCGACCGGCCCGACCTGTGCAGCTGTGCTGGCATCGATCCCGGCCACCACGACCGCTGTGGTGCTGGTTCCCAGAACAAGCTGGTTGGCAGCCGTCGTTGCAGCGCCGGCACCAACTGCTGTCGATCCCGAATGCGTGGCAAGCGCGCCGCTACCGACAGCCGTTGCCGAGCCCTGATTTGCCACGGCTTCGAAACCCAGCGCGGTAGAGCGCGTGCCGCTGGCATTGGCCCGTGTTCCATAGGCCGAGCCGCGGACACCCGCGACGGATTGCTGGCCGGTGGCCGCCCCCAGTGTGCCGGTGGCAGACGCACTGCGGCCGATAGCGAGAGATCCACTGGCGCTGGCATTGGAGAGAGAGCCGATTGCGACCGAGTTGAGACCCGGAGCCGAAGCGCGTGCGCCAATCGCCGTGGCAAGGTTCGCGCCGACAGAGGATCCGTTGCCGATGGCGGTCGCCTGTTCGAAGGCCGCGGTCACCCCGCTGCCGATGGCAGTGGCGCCCGTTGCAGTAGACCGGGCATTGGCACCGATCGCGGTGGAACTGGCACCCGATGCTTGTGATCCGGAGCCTATCGCCGAGCCGCCAATGCCGCTTGCAACAGCATTTCCGCCCAGCGCAATGCTCGCGCTGGCGAGCGCCTGGGCATCGCCGCCCAGTGCGACCGTGTTATTGGCAGTCCGCATGCGCGCCTTGACCGTTCCCATTGATATCGCCGCCAATGGCGATGCTGCCACTGCCGCTTCCTCGTGCTGCCGAGCCCAGCGCAATCGCTTCCACTCCCTCGGCGAGAGCCGCCGGACCGCTGGTGTTCATGTCGATATAGGTGGCTTCCGCATCCTGCAGTCCTTCGTCTCAGCTGCGTGACGTTCACCGCATCCGTGCTGTTGACGCCCGCCGCGACATAGGAAATGCGCCGCTGCGTCGTCGCATTGCCGACCGCGACAGTATTAAGCTGCGTAGCCGTGGAGCCAAAGCCGATGGCGACGGAATTGATGGCGTTGGCAGCGACGGATGCGTTGCGGCCGATGGCAACCGAGTTGGTTGCGGTCTGCGCAATGCTGGCTTCGGCGCCCAATGCGATCGAACCTTCTGCAAGCGCGATTGTGCCTTCGCTGCCTTCGTCTGCACTTTCGCCACCAATCGCGATAGATAGCAGGCCGGCCGCGTTTGAGCGTCCTCCCAGAGCCACGCCTCCCCGCTGTGCAGCTTTCGCCTCGTGCCCAATCGCGACACCCAGAATATCGTTCGTATTGGCACTCGATCCCAAGGCGACCGAATACCCGGCTGCACCGCTATTTGACCCTATGGCAATGGCAAGAACATCGGAAGCAACAGCGTTCGAACCGACAGCCATGCTATCTAGCGAGTTGGCGCTTGCAAAATTTCCGATTGCAATGGCGTCTTGTTGGCTGCCGCTTGCGTTGCTGCCAATGGCTACCGCTGTTTGTCCTGCAACAGTATTGGAACCGATGGCGATCCCAGCCGTCCCGGTCGTTTGGCTTTGCGTACCGAGTGCGAGAGATTCAGCGCCATTCGAGACTGCTCCCTGGCCTATCGCTATGTCGCGGACCATTGTCGTCTGAGAGTCGCTGCCGATCGCAATCCCATTCTGGCTTTGCGCTCTGGCTTGTCTGCCGATGGCGATCGCATCCAGTCCTGTGGCGCTGGCAGCGGTACCGGTCGAATTGGCGGCGAAATAGTCGGCATCCGCGAAGCCGCCACCCTCTATGCCGGCAATAGCTGCGTTGAGTTGCTGGACGTTTACCGCATCGAAATTGCCGATGCCCGCCGCCACATTGACGACGCGGCGCTGCAGGTTGGCGTTGCCGACGGAGACCGTTTGCGCCTGCGTTGCCACCGATCGATAACCGATTGCGACAGCTTCCGTCGCGCCAGTACCCACTTCGGCGAGAGTTCCGATAGCTATCGAGTACAAGCTCAGGCTTTTGGACCCGTTGCCGATTGAAATATCCGCACCGCCTCTGGCCATGGCGCCGCGTTCGTTTGCTGAATTTCCACTGCCGATAGCAATGGAGCCGCCTCCATCCGCGAGCGTGTCGACGCCAATAGCCAAGTCATAGACATTCACAGCATCGCTGTCGCCGCCCAATGCAATTGCACCGAACTGCAAGGCTTGTGCGCTCGGCCCGATCGCAATGGTATAAATCTCCGCAGCATTGGCGCCCGCACCGGTTGGATGACCGGACGCTACTCCGCCAATGGCGATCGCTCCGGTCCGGCCCGCTATGGCCAAGCGTCCGATCGCGACTGCCATTCCTTGCCTAGCTGTTGCTCCTGCGCCCAAAGCGGTGTCGCTACCGTCGGCAAAAGCGCGTGCACCTAATGCTGTACCGTTAGTTCCAGCATAAGCATTAAAGCCGATTGCGCTCGAATTGAGCCAAGCAGCATTTGCTCCGTTGCCCACAGCTGTTGCGTTAGCTGATGGTGCGGTCGAATTGACCCCGCACTCCAGCCCGTCGTCTGCAGTGCCTACAATGCCGTCTGGTCCTGCATTTACATTACACGCCGCCGTCTCGTCAGCCCATGCAGGCGCTGAGCCGAAGGCGAGTGCGGTGGTGGCGAGCAGCAGGGCTGTCGTCGTGCGTGTCTTGGTCTGCATGGCTATGTCCTTGAAAAATCAAGGGCCCCATCGGCCCCGGTGCTGGATGCACCAAGACATAGCCGCCGCAATATTTCAAGAATAAGTCCCCGGCGAAGGAATTTCGGTCCCGGCGTGGCGCAATTACTGAAAACAGGGAGCCTGTATTTTTCGCGTTACCTTCAGGTTGCAGCAAATCGGATTAGATTGCGTTAAAATTCTCGTCCTACGGGGAGTGTCGCTGTGAGAGATTGCGTGCGGCGGGAAGCCTGTTCGGTGGACCTCCCGCCGCATCGCTCAGCCGGTCAGAATTCGCCCGCGACGCCCACTCTGGCAGCGGTGGAATTTCCACCGGCATAGCTGACACCGGCGGTGATGGCGAAGTCGCCGTCCAGCCTGTGCATCACGCCGGCAGACAAGCCGACTTCGCCGCGATAGAGCGCGACGTTGCTGGCGTAGCTGGTCTTGCCTGCTTCACTGGGGAAGTGCGGATTGGCCGCTGCCGCGATCGATGCGATACCGCGCTGGGCATCCCGGTCGATCGTCTCCGTCAGGTCGAACAAAGTGCCGACACTGCCTTCGAGGGTGGAGACCCGTCCGGCAAGGGCGCTCGTCTGTGTCGCAAGCAGATCGGTCCGTCCGGACAACGCATCGATGCTGGCAGCGGTTGCGAAATTACCCCGTCCCAGTGTCCCGCTGGCGTCGATCGTCACGGCCTGCACCGGTCCGATCTGGGCGAGAGTCGACGAACCCATATCGGCGACCACAACCGAAGAGCCTGCCCCTCCCAGAACGACCTGATTTTCCGCGGTGGTCACGGCATTGGCGCCCACAGCAGTCGATCCGGCGAAGGTCGCACTGGATGCAGCACCCAATGCAGTTGCGCCTGCTGCGGTGGCGCTGGCGAGATTGCCGATGGCGGTGGACTGATCACCGCTGGCATCGGTTTCACTGCCCAAGGCAACTGCATCTGCCCCTGTGGCGCTTGCTACTGCGCCGGTGGAATTGACCTCGACATAGGCCAGGTCCGCCTGAATGCTGCCAAGCGCCGCCTGCGTGGCATCGATCCGTGCGGTGTTGGCCCCGATGGCTGCCTCCGCCGCACCAATCCGCACAGTGTTGCCGGCCGCTGCCGAGTTCGCCGTCGTTGCCAAAGCGAAGGCATCGTCGGCCCGGGCCTGCGCCGCGCTGGCGGAACCGCCGACATCGGCAATCGCGGTGTTGAGCTGGCCGATGGTGGCTGCATCGCTGTCCGCGACACCGTTGGCCACGTTCACCAGCCGCCGCTGCGTGGTGGCGCTGCCGAAGGAGACGGTGTTGTCCGCGTCCGCTACCGAGCCGTAGCCGATGGCCACCGAGCCGGTGCCGGAAGCCAGTGTGTCGGCACCGATGGCGACAGCCTGCGTGCCGGTTGCGCTGGCACCGACTGTGCTGTCGTCCAGATCACCGCCAAGTGCGACCGAACCCGCACCCTGTGCAAGGCTGCGATGGCCGACAGCGGTTGCTCCGCTGGCAAGTGCATCGGCGGAGGTGCCGACTGCGCTCGTGCCCAGTTCGCTGGCAACCGACCCAACGCCCAGGGCAATGGCGCTACGGGCGCTCGCTGCCGAGTTGACGCCCAGCGCAACGCTGAACTGCCCCGATGCTGCCGAGAATGCCCCGAGTGCCGTGGATTGCACGCCGGTTGCCTGTGCGCTGTTGCCGAAGCCCGAGGCGAAATCGCCTGTGGCATCGGCGTCGTTGCCGACTGCCATCGCCTGCAGTCCGGTCGCGATGGAGGCTACCCCGATTGCGCTCGAGAACCGGCCCGAGGCCAGTGTGTTGGCTCCCAGAGCCAGCGTTCCCAATTCGGACGCCGACGAACCGGTGCCGATGGCGGTCGAGAAGTCGCCGGTGGACGATGCGGACGTGCCGAGAGCCGTGCTTGCGCTACCCAACGCGACGCTGTTCCCGCCAATGGAAACGGCGCTGGCACCACTCGCGGTAGCAAAGCTTCCGATGGCGACATTCTGGTCGCTCTGCGCAAAGGAAAATCCGCCGATGGCAATGGATTCGCTGGCAAAGGCTAAAGCCGGAGCACCGGTGCTGTTCACGGCCACATAAGGGTCCGAGGCATCGACTGCAGCAATAGCGTCGGCAAGCTGCGCGACATTGACTGCGTCTGTGGCATCGATCCCGGTGGAAACGTTGGTCAACCGGCTGGTAAAGCCCGATCCGGGGCCGAAGATATTGTCCGACCGGCCGAACGAAACGGTGAAGCCTTCCTCCGCCACAGAACCTGCACCGATGGCGACGCTGTTGTCTGCAAGGGCGCTCGACTGTGCGCCCAGCGCCACTGAGAAACTCACCCCCGTGTTTGCTTCAGCGCCTACCGCAACCGAAGCGAAACCGTTGGCCTGTGCGCCCGGGTTGAAGGCAAAACCGCTTCCCGACGCATCGACTGCGCCGCCAATGGCAACCGATGATATGCCAGTTGCGGCGTTTGAACCGACCGACACACCGTAGGCATCGCTGGTGCTTCGCTGGCCGATGGTGACGCCGACCGGGCCTGCAATAGTCTCAAGACCGATGGCGACCGCTTCATTCTGGGCGAATGTGCCCGCACCGAGCGCGATAGCGCCGGCTTGCGCTTGCGCGTCATTGCCCACTGCAGTGCCAAGGAAATCGGCAAAGGTATTTGCGCCCAGTGCCGTGGCAAAGAAGTCGCCCGACGAAAACGCATTTCCTGCCCGTGCACCAAAACCTACTGCGGTCGACGTGCCCAGGGCATTCGCATCGCCACCAACTGCAACACCGAAAGCCTCGTTCGCGCGGGCGAAGGTGCCCAGCGCGACCGCCCGATCACCATTCGCACCGGCAAAGGCACCAATTGCGATTTGCCCTTGCGTGCCGCCCAGACCGTCGAAAGTGGAAGAGCCGAAGCCGATAGCGATCGAGTTTGTTGCATCCGCATTTGATGAGGCACCAATAGCCACGGCCTGATCAGACAGGGCATTCGCATTATTGCCCACCGCCGTCGCGTTTGTCCCCGCTTGTGAATTGACGCCGCATTCCAAGCCATCATCGGCAGTGCCGGCCAAGCCGTCAGCACCAATGGATGGATTACATTCCGCCGTCGCGTCGGCCCAAGCCGGTGATGTCCATGCAACACAGGCAGTAGTGAACAGAAGCGCCGCAGCGCCACGCCGAGAGAAATTACGCATCTTCTGAATACCCCAAATAACGCGACTGTTTGCGTCGCGTTTGAAATATTCTTGTTCAAATCGGCTGACAATAGAATTATATGTGCACGCATCTTTTTTAGAATCGGTCCGGAGGCACTTGACGCCCGGTCAGGGCTGACACGGTCGTTTCCGGCTTGTCCGGGGCCTTTCGATGTGATGCCGGACGTGTCAATTCCGGGGTAGCGGGACGGCAAGTGGCAGTTGGCCAGCTTAACCTAAACGGCAGAATTTCCGCGAAGAATAACCGTTTCAGTCGACTGCAGTGTGGGTTTGATCGGCTGGCTGTGGCCTTCGTATTGCTTCACTTGTCTGGAGAGGCATCAGCAGGGAGAAGCCGAAGGTCCTTACCCAGTCCCGGTGCGCAGCGCGTCGAAACGGTTGTCGCCACCGCGCTGATCGCCACCGTTGTCACGCAGGTCCTGTACATGGCGCTGCTTGGCGGACCGCAGCCTGCAGACCCGGCCGCCGGACTGACCCATCCGGACATCGCGGCATATTTCACCGATCGCTGGAGCGAGGTCGCCATCGTCTGGACGGTGGAAGCCATCGCCTTCATCACGATCGCCGTGGGCGGGTTGGCGGCAATGGTCAATGATCGCGCGAGGGCGGGCTGGGCGGCACTGGCCTTGGCGGGCGTCTTCAACCTCGTGCAAATCGGCATGGGCCTCACCTTGTTCAAGCCCGTTGCACTGGCGGGGGAAGACTACATGTGGATGTTCCGGGCTGTGGTTTCCGGCCCCTTCGGGTTCTACTTCATTGCCAAGATCGTACTGGGCCTTGCGGCTGCCGCAATTGGCCTCGCTTTCATGCGCGAGGCAGGCGGATTGCTAGGCCGGATTATCGGCAGGCTGACGCTTGCTGCCGGGACGCTGGCGGCACTTTCCAACATCGCTGCGCTGGGTGCCGGGATGAGCTGGCTGTTCGCGGCTGGCGCCTTGGGCACTCTGGCGGCGCTGTTGCTGGGGATCGTGCTCGCGATGTCCGGAAAGGGCAGCAAGGGCTGAAGCAAAGCCAATCAGCTTTACGCATGCCGACATAAGCTTTAGACAACGATCCATCCCCGGGGAGGTCGCGTGACCTGAGAGGGGCGTTTCGCATACGCCCGACCCGTCGAACCTGAACCGGCTAGCACCGGCGGAGGGAGGGTCGGTGATCGCCAGTGCACCACCGCCTGCTTCCTCCTCTGCTGCACGCCTGCGCGAGAGGAGAGAATGGCATGGCCGGCACTGCAGATACTCCCGCATGGATCGCGCTGTTCCTCGGCCTGTACGTCCTCGCCGCGAGCGTGGCGGAACTGCGCGAGCCCGGCAGCTGGGCGCGCTTGCTGGAAGATTTCGAGCGTAGCCCGGCGCTGGTATTCCTGACCGGGGCGTTCGCCATCGCGTTGGGGGCGGCGATCTATCTCGTCTCGCCATGGCAATCCGCCGGGCAGGATCGCGACTGGCTCGGCATTTTCATCTCCGTCATCGGCGGGCTTGCCGTGGCGAAGGGACTGTTTTTCGTCGCCGCGCCCGGTCGCATCATCGGGATGGGCCGCCGTTTGATGACCGGCAACAAGACCTCTTTCATCGCAGGCATCGACGCCGTTCTGGGTGCAGCCCTCGTTTTCGTCGCGCTCTCGCGGCTCCAGACCATCTGATATTCCAACCAAGGACACGATCCCCATGGCAGACATCAATTCCCCCCTCGAAATCGGCGTCACGACCGGACCCATCCGCGGCAGTCGCAAGGTCCATGTCGGCGCGCGCACCGGCAGCGGCGTGCGGGTCGCTATGCGCGAGATCGATCTGGAGGGCGACGAGCCCAGCTTGCGGGTTTACGACACCTCCGGCCCCTACACCGACACAGAAGCGCAGATCGACATTCAGGCGGGCCTGCCGCAGCTGCGGCGCGACTGGATCATGCAGCGCGGCGATGTCGAGGAATACGACGCGCGCGCCATCAAGCCGGAAGATAACGGCCAGCTCGGCCCGGATCGCAGCGGCGGCGTGCCCCCGTTCCCGCATCCGGTGAAGCGCCCGCTGCGCGCCAAATCAGGCCAGAACGTCAGCCAGATGCACTACGCCCGCAAAGGCATCATCACGCCCGAGATGGAGTATGTGGCGGAGCGCGAGAACCTTGGCCGCGAAACCGCGCGCGAGCTGCTGGCCGAAAACCGCGCCGGTACGGAGAGCTTCGGCGCTGAAATCCCCGACATCATCACGCCCGAATTCGTCCGCGACGAGATTGCGCGCGGCCGCGCGATCATCCCCAACAACATCAATCACCCCGAAAGCGAACCGATGGCCATCGGGCGCAATTTCCTGGTCAAGATCAACGCCAATATCGGCAACAGCGCGGTGGCATCGGATGTCGCCAACGAAGTCGACAAGATGGTCTGGTCGATCCGCTGGGGCGCGGACACGGTGATGGACCTTTCCACCGGCCGCAACATTCACGACACCCGCGAATGGATCATCCGCAACAGCCCCGTGCCCATCGGCACCGTGCCGATCTACCAGGCGCTGGAGAAGGTCGGCGGCGTGGCCGAAGACCTGACCTGGGACATCTTCCGCGACACGCTGATCGAGCAGGCGGAGCAGGGCGTCGACTATTTCACCATCCACGCCGGCGTGCGCCTGCCTTACGTGCCGATGGCGGCTAAGCGCGTCACCGGCATCGTGTCGCGCGGCGGCAGCATCATGGCGAAATGGTGCCTCGCGCATCACAAGGAGAGCTTCCTCTACGAGCATTTCGACGACATCACCGAGATCATGAAGGCGTATGACATCGCCTACTCCCTGGGCGACGGCCTGCGCCCCGGCAGCATCGCCGATGCCAATGACGAAGCGCAGTTTGCCGAGCTCTACACGCTGGGCGAGCTGACCCACCGCGCGTGGAAATCCGACGTGCAGGTGATGATCGAAGGGCCGGGCCACGTGCCCATGCACAAGATCAAGGAGAACATGGACAAGCAGCTGGAGGTATGCGGCGAAGCGCCGTTCTACACGCTCGGGCCCCTCGTCACCGATATCGCGCCGGGATACGACCACATCACCAGCGGCATCGGCGCGGCGCAGATCGGCTGGTACGGCACCGCGATGCTCTGCTACGTCACGCCGAAAGAACATCTCGGCCTGCCCGACCGCGACGATGTGAAGGTGGGCGTGGTGACGTATAAACTCGCCGCCCACGCCGCCGATCTGGCGAAGGGCCACCCGGCCGCCAAGGTCCGCGACGACGCGTTGAGCAAGGCGCGCTTCGAATTCCGCTGGCGCGACCAGTTCAACCTGTCGCTCGATCCCGAAACGGCGGAGGACTACCACGACCAGACCCTCCCCGCAGAAGGCGCCAAGACCGCCCATTTCTGCTCCATGTGCGGGCCCAAGTTCTGCAGCATGAAGATCAGCCAGGAAGTGCGCGATTTTGCTTCGCGGCAAAACCAGAGCGCCGACGGCTTCCTCGAAAGCGAGAAATGGGGCGCCGACACCGCCGAAGCCAGCAAGGCCGCCGCGCTGGAAGGCATGAAGGAGATGAGCAAGCTGTATAAGGCGAAGGGCGAGAAGCTGTATCTCGACGAGGCCGATGCCGACACGCTGGTCACGAAGGACGACGTGTAAGGGTATGGCGGCAGAGACACCGGCGGCGGCAATCCTCGATCCCGAAACGGAGCGCCGGGAACGCCGCCGCCTGCCGCTGATCGGGCTGGGGCTGTCGGCGGTCTATGTCGTGGGCGTGGCGCTGTATCTGGTGGTGCAGGGCCAGAACCCCGCCGATCTGAAACTGAACGAGCTGGGCGATTTCCTCGGCGGCGTTTCCAGCCCGCTGGCCTTCCTGTGGCTAGTCCTCGGCTTCTTCCAGCAAAGCCGCGAGATCCGCCTATCGAACAAGGCGCTCCACCTGCAGGCACAGGAAATGCGCAAGAGCGTGGACGAGCATCGAAGATTGGCTGGGGGCCGTGCCACCGGGACAGAGCGGGACGCTTAGGCCCGCCTGCGCGGTGCCTCCGATTCAAGGGAGCGGGCGCTCGGCATGACGCGATCGCGGCCTGCACCCTTCGCCTTGTACAATTGTTCGTCGGCGAGTTTCAGCGATTGTCCGATGGTCGTATCCGGCGCGTGAACGACGCATCCGATGCTGACCGTCATCGTGAGTGGTTTCTGCTCGACGATCATTTGAAGCGAGCGAACCGCGCTTCGCAGTTCGTCCGCTGTTGCAAGCCCCATGGGCATGGCCATCCCGGGTAAAAAGACGCCGAATTCCTCGCCGCCGAGCCTTCCCACGATACCCCTGTCACCGAGATATTTCTCCAGTGTATGGGCCAGCATGCGTAATGCGTGGTCGCCTGCGGCATGACCGCGTTCGTCATTGATCCGCTTGAAGTGGTCGGCATCGACGATCATCAGAACTCCGCGCGCTACGTGCCCGCGGACGGTGTTCAGAAAGTGTGAGCGGTTGAGTACGCCCGTCAGCGCATCGAACTTAACGTGGTCATCGACGCGCTGGATGGTTTCATGCAGCAGCTTGATGATGGAGAGGGTGAGGTATGCAAGGGGAGGCGCAATCAGCAGCGGGATCAAAAACGCGAGCGCCACTCCAAACAACACCGCGCCAGTCGGCATGCCGGGTATTGCGAGCATGACGCCGCCTACAACGAGCACCGGCGCTGCCACCGCCACCAGTGTGATCAATGCCGTGAAGCGCAGCACCTGTCCCTTGGTTGTAATGGCGAACCGCATGACCTGCACGCGTGGACCAAAAGCTTTGACACCAAGTTAAGTTGCGGGCTGCTGGATCGGTCGATACAGGCACAAAGCGGTCAGGACACCGATACAAGCTTCTCCACCAGTGCCCGCAGTTCCTTCGGCGTCGTGTGCCCCGCCACGATCTCGTGGTAGCCGATGTCGGCGCGGCGGAGGGCTTCCCTCTTCACTGCGTCCCTTGCCGCGGCGTTGCCTTGGTGATGGCCAGTGCCTTGGTATTCAAGTGCGTGCACCACGCAACAATTCTCGTCCATCAGGGCGAAATCTACGCGCTTGGAATTGACCGACAGGAACGCAGGCTTGCTGGGGCTGGAGAGGAACTCGCCCAGCGACACCTGCGCCATGACCTGCCAGGCAGGGTTGCGCTCGGTCACCGCCTTGTCGAGCGCGCGGAAGACCGTGGCCTCAGGCTTGTTCAGCAGCGGTCGCGATTTGAATGAGGCGGCCATCACTTTGTCGAGTTGATCTGTCGCCAGCTTGCCGCTTTTCGTTTGGTTACGCCCAGCCCAGTACGCGTTCTTCTTCGAGATCTTACCTTTTTCACCAATCACGACAGCAGCAAGGAATAGACCACCTAAGGCAAGAGTAAGCCCGAGAATCAAGATGGCGATTGGCCAAAAACCGTTCAAAAATTTATCCATCGGCACTGCGAGTCCTAAGGTGCTACTAACCAACTACTTGCATCGCTTATTACAGCGTCAAAGTTGAGAAACACTTTCCTACACAGTCACTTTTGGGCTTTAAGCTCGCAAATGAGCAAGCAATACCCTCGCCCGGCCTGGAAACATTCAGCTTTCCGACCAGCCTCCTTATCGGCAACTAATCTATCCCTCTGGTCAGAAGCCGTGTGCGCGGAGCGGATGGGCGCTCCCGTTCACCCGCGCTCTGAACCTAGCTGTTCTTCATGTTCTCCAACCCCGTGATGCTGCCGGGCTTTGTCGAAGGCTGGGAGGCGTTGGTCTTTACCTTTTCCTTCTTGGGTTTGCGTGCTTCGCGGCTCTTCTTCTGCTGGCCTTTGGCCATGGTCTTTTCCAATGGGGCGAGATGCCCGGATGTGCAGGCTACGCCCTTTTTGCCAAAGCCTTGCATCAATTCGCTTAAAGTGCGGACCATCTTCCGGGAGAGGTGTTGGATTGAAAGGATTTTCCTACACATCCCGTTTTGTGCCTTACGCTCTTCGATGAGCAAACCATCGCACAAATCCGCCTTCGATTCCTCCGACGAGACTGCGCGCCCCTCCGGCGTGGAGCTTGTCCCTGTCGCTGCCACATCCCACGGTGCGCCGCCCGGGAGGGCGCTCCGCCATGACGGGTGGACGCCTGAAAAGCAGGCGATCTTCCTCGAGGCGCTGGCGACGGATCACAATGTCTCCAAAGCGGCGAAGGCGGCGGGGATGAGCCGGGCGGCGGCGTACAAGCTGCGCGCGCGGCTGAAGGGGGAGCCGTTCGATCTGGCGTGGGACGCGGCCTTCCAGTGTTCCTTCGATGCGCTGGGCGCAGCCGCAATGGACCGTGCGTTGAACGGCGTGGAGCGGCATCATTATTACAAGGGCGAGCTGATTGGCACATCGCGCAGGTTCGACGAGCGGCTGACCATCGCTCTGCTCGCCATGCGCCACAGTTTCCTGCGCGACGAACCGCCCCGCACCGATCCCAGCGCCGCCTACGATGCGGAGGATTTTCGCGGGCTGCTGGCGCGCGTGAAAGACGGCCCCGAAACGTGGGACGGTTATGACGATGAGGACGAGGATTGGGACGAGGGTGATTACCCGCAAGACAAAGCGGAAGCGTAGGACAAGACCTGTTTTCGCTCTACCGCGGCAGAGTGTCGACTTCGCAATAGGGCTGTAAACGTCTATATTTCAGGGAGTTGCGGCGACTGATGCGAGAACGCCGGTGTTTACTTTGTCAACTTCACCATGACGCGGTCGAGCGACTGCAGGAAGTGCGACCTGTCGGCTTTGGAAAAGGGCGGGGGGCCTCCACCAATCCCGTCCATGCCTGCGCGGAAATCCTCCATGATCGCGCGGGTTGCCAGCGCTGTGCCGATGCTCGCCGCGTCGAACGGCTTGCCGTCATGGCGCAGCACGGAGGCGCCCGCCTTCAGGCAGCGATCGGCCAGCGGAATATCGGCGGTGACGACGATCGTGCCAGGCGCAGCGTTTTCGGCAATCCAGTCGTCCGCCGCATCAAAGCTGTCGTCCACCACCACGCGCTTGATCCGTGGATGGTCGGGAATGCGGAAGGGCGAGTTGCTGACGACCCGCACTTCGGCGCGAAAACGCTGTGCGACATGGTAGATCTCGTCCTTCACCGGACAGGCATCGGCGTCGATCAGAATGGTAAGATGGTCGGTCATGCGGGCAGGCTTAGGCGAAGTCGCCGCCAGAGGGGAGGGGTCGCCGAGCAGGCAGTACGCCAACTGCCGAAATCGTACTCGGTTCGTCGTATTTACGGGCACGCCATGCGCTGCCGAATGTTACATTGTCACACACATAAGAGGAGCAAAATCAATGCAGGTTCAGTTCAATTCCGACAGCAGCGTCATGGGCACGGAAAATGTGGCAGAACGGATCGAGGCTCAGCTTCGCGAGAAGATCGGCCGTTTCGAAGACAAGCTTACGCGCCTGGAAATCCACGTACGCGACGAAAACGGATCGAAAGGCGGCGGGGACGACAAGGTCTGCGTGCTCGAGGCGCGCGTCAGTGGCGGCGCGCCTGTGACGGTGACGGCGAAGTCCGGCGATGTAGATGGCGCAGCGCGCGCAGCGGGAACGAAGCTCGCAAAGCTGCTGCGCCGCAAGTTCGAGAAAGACGCCCGCCATGCCCCGATCCCCGCAGAGGTGGATCAGGGCTGAGGCGGCGCGCCAATCGGGAAGGGCAGCTCAGGGCGTCAGTTCGCCCTGTTCGCGTCCTTCCCACCACGCAATACGCCGCGGGCTGACTTCGATGAGCAGGAGACCGTCGGTGTCGAGGCCTTTCTCGAACCACTTTTCCAAGATCCTTGACCCAGTGCTTTTCCAGAGCGGCGCGGTCGCGGTGGATTTTGCCGGTTCCTTGGACGGAGCAATAAAACTCCCCGCTGGAGTATGTAGCACCGCATTCGCTGGAGCGCTTGAGGTCATCATCGATCCGGCCATCGTCGGTGGTAAAGTGGAATGTCGTTCCGTCGTCCGCGCTCACGTCTTTGTTGTTGGACATCGGCCGCGCAGCGATTGCGCCAGCCTCGCCGGTCTTGGTTACCAGCATCGCAATGTCGATCTTTTTGAGCTTGGCGGCAATGTCAGAAAGGGTGCGGTCGGCCATAATCAAGTCTCCTGAGGTTGAAGGGCTTATCCCCTAACCCACTGATCCATCAAAGGTGCCAGAGCGGCGATTTTGACCAGACTACCTCTTTTAGGCCACATTCCTGCCTTTTTTGGAACATCCGCATGGGTCGTCCGTTCGTAACTGTAACAAGCCAGCCGATCGGGTTGGCTTCAAACGCACATGACCCCCAAGCAAAAAGCCAAGGATATTTTTATGAAGACGTTCCATATCGCACTCGCCTCCGCCGCATCGCTCGCACTCGTGGCATGCGGTGCACCGGCAGAAGAAGCCGACACCGTCGAAATGGATGATGCGACCGCAGCCGACACGATGGCCAATGGCGACACCGCCACGGGCACCATCGTCGAAGTCGCGCAGGGCAACGAAGATTTCTCGACGCTCGTCGCCGCCGTAACCGCAGCCGGTCTGGGCGAAGCACTTTCGGGTGAAGGTCCGCTGACGGTGTTCGCACCGACGAATGCCGCATTCGCGAAGCTGCCGGAAGGTACCGTCGAAACGCTGACCACCGAACAGACCGAACAGCTCGGAACGATCCTGCAGTACCACGTCGTCGACGGCGCGGTTGATGCCGCAACCTTGACGCAGGCCATCACCGACGCAGGTGAAGGCGGCTACACGATCACCACACTGGGCGGCGGAACGCTGACCGCAACCGTCGATGGCGACAATGTCATCCTGACCGATGCGGCAGGCGGCACGGCCACCGTGACCTCGACCAATGTAGCGGCCTCGAACGGCCTGATCCACGTCATCGACACGGTGCTGATGCCCGAATAATCGGCAACACTATGTGAAACCGGCAGGGCGGGTCTCCAACAGAGGGAGGCCCGCCTTTCCTTTGTCATCTGCCGTAATTGTAGCAATCGTTAGGTATTCCGGCCCATCGGTGCTACATGATCTTGAGCTGACGTCGAAATTTGCGACGGACTTCGGATTTTGACGACCGCTACGACCGCGAAAGCGACCGGAGCGCACTTAGACGACGACTTCCTTTCATCGGACGATTTGACGCGAATACCGCCTGGTGATTTTGCCGGGCGCAACACGTTCTCTGAAAGGAACACATTATGTCGAAGACCGGCACCGTAAAATTCTTCAACACCGACAAGGGCTACGGCTTCATCCAGCCCGACGATGGTTCGCCTGACAGCTTCGTGCACATTACCGCTGTGCAGGCTGCTGGCATGACGTCGCTCGATAAGGAGCAGCGTCTCAATTACGAAGTCGAGACCGGCCGTAATGGCAAGGAAAGCGCCGTGAACCTGTCGGCTGCTGACTAATCGAACTTCTGGATGCGGGCAGGACGGTTTCGGCCGGACTGTCCGCAACCTGTTTTCTAGACAATTTAGCCTTGGGAGGGGCCGGATGAGCCAAGGGTACGATTTTTACATGACCCGCGCGAACGAAGCGGCTGCAGAAGCGAAAGCTGCTGCGCTCGACAACGTGCGTGACCGTGCGCTGCGCGCCGAAGCCACATGGCGCGGCCTCGCCGATCAGGCACGTGCCGTCGCAATGGAGCGTGCAAAGGTCGAACAGGAAAAGGCCGCACAGCGCGAAGCTGCAGCTGTCGACGCCGAATAAACCTCCGCTAGCGAATTCAATCGCTCGCTGACACCTCCCCCAGATCGAAACCGGCGGCGCGCGCCTCGGCGATCACCTGTGCGCCTGTCTTCAACGGGCTGGTCTGCACCAGATCATACCATGCAGGCTTCTCATCGATAAAAATCTGCTGTTCGATTCCCATGCGCCCATCGATCTCGGCTGGAATGTCGAAAAGCCCGGCCAGAAAACTGTAATGGTCCGAAGGCGTGAAGCGAAACCACAAATTGCTGCCGCAAGTGCTGCAAAATGCCCGCTCGGCCCAAGCGCTTGATGCGTAGGAAGTTACCGCGTCTGTATTTGATATTTCAAACGATGCGCCCTTCAGGCCGCCGAAGAACGATCCGCCCCACCGGCGACACATCGCGCAGTGGCAAATATCGACTTCCGGCCTTGCTTCTTTCAGCACGATCTCGACGGCGCCGCACAGACAGCGGCCTTGCAAGGGTTCGGCCAAGGGTTCGAAAGGCGGTTCATGCACTTGCTTAGGTGACACGTCGGTCATGCGGTTCTTCCTCGATGGCATCCCCGGACTAAGGACAAGCATGGCGACCGGCAAGGTTGCCGCTTCGGGAGCGAATGCGCCGACGCGGCGTTATTGGCCCGATGAGCAAGATACCTCCTCTACCTCGCTGGCTCGGCCTGTCCGGCCTGTTGCCGCAACTGGCCTGCGTCCTCGCTGTTTGGTTCGGGCCGCCCGAATGGCGGTTCACCGCGCTCGCCATCGGATGGGGCTACGCAGCGCTTATTTTCAGTTTTCTGGGCGGATTGTGGTGGGGTCTGGCCGCCGCCGAAAGCTCTGCTGGCAGAGACGTGCCGTCCTGGCTGTGGGCCGTCTCGGTGCTGCCCAGCCTGTGGGCGCTCGTAACGTATATCCCCTGGATCGTCGGAGCGAACTGGCCCGGCCCGTCGCTATTGGGCTTGGCGCTCGCAATTTTTGCCAGCCTGCTTGTCGACCGGTGGATCGCGAAGGAAATTTCGTCAGCCCCGGCGTGGTGGATGTCGTTACGCATACCGCTGTCCGCAGGGCTTGGCCTGCTATCCATCCTGCTTGCTCTTGGATAAACGCCCCGGGCGAGCCATAGATAGCCGCCCATAATGAGGCCTGTTCGATGACCCGAGTGAAATTATTGGCGCTTCCCGTGATGCTAGCTGTCTCCGCGTGTCAGGCTGGCTCGCCCGACGGCGAAAATGCACCGGGGACGTCCCCCGAAGGCTTCACCGGCATTGCCGATGACGAGACGATCTATGTCGGCGGGACAGAACCTTTCTGGGGCGGTGAGATCGGCGGCGACCAGATGCTGTACACGACGCCCGAAAACCCAGGCGGGACCAGTTTCCCGGTCGAGCGCTTTACGGGGCAGGGCGGTCTCGGCTTTTCAGGCACGCTCGGAGACGAGAGGGTGGACATGACCGTCACCCCGGGTGCTTGCAGCGACGGGATGAGCGATCGCACCTATCCATACACCGTGACGCTGCAGATTGGCGAAGAGCAGCGCAATGGATGCGCCCATACCGATGCGCAGCCTTTCGAGGGGCCTGAGAACCCTTAGGGCTGGTCCTTTGCCGGGGCTTCGACGCCAGCCTCGCGCAGATGTGCGTCCAGCCGACCGGTCAGCCATAGCCACCACATCTTGAAATCCGCAGCCAGACTCCAGAGCGGATATGTGAACGTAGCAGGCCGGTTCTTCTCGACAGTGAAGTGCGCGATCCAGGCGAAGAAGTAACCGGCAACCGGCATTGCGATCAGAAGCGCCCAGTTCGCGCTCACGATGCCATACACCCCGATGAGAACGACGAGGCTGGTGCCGATATAATGCAGCATGCGCGTACGCGGCAACGAATGCTCGCGAAGATAGAATGGCCAAAACGCAGCGAAGCTTGCGTACTCTTTCTGGGACTTAGGCGCGCGCTCCGGCAGTTCAGGCTTGGACGAGGTGGCAGCATACTGTGTTTTTCGAGCCGTAATAAGTCCCGTTTCCGCTCCATCGCCCCGCTCCCGTTCAGCCGAGATTCGCCGCTCAGAAACCATATCCCGGCGCCAATTCACGAAATACGGATGCAAATTGGTGGAAATGCCGGAAAAACCGACCTGTGCGCCCTCGCCACAGGGTGAGAATGGTCCTAGCACACGAGCGTAATTTGAATCTGGAGACGACTTAGAATGGCCGAATGGCTCGATTCCGTGCTGCCCAAGGGATGCCCCCGGAATGAAGGGTTGGCTGTCGCGCAGTTGGCAAAGGCGAACCAGATCGGCCGTTCGGGGCTCGCGCTCACCAGCCCGGCATTCGAACCCGGCGGCGATCTCGACCCGTCTTTCACGGCTGATGAGGAAGACGCCGTAGCGCCGCCATTGGAATGGACAGCGCCGCCTCCCGGCACCCAGGAATTGGTCATTCTGGTGGAGGACGCCAGTGTCAGCCCGCCGGCGCTCCATTGGGCCGTCTGGGGTCTGGCCGGTCAGCGTGGCAAGCTGCTGGAGGGTGAAGTTCCTCCGCGTGTCGGCAAGAATGCCAAAGGCAATTCGGAATGGCTGCTTCCGCAGCTCGAAATCGGCGGCGAAGCCCACAGCTACGTATTCCAGTTATTCGCGCTCGAGCTGCCGCTCACGCTGATGCCGGGCGCATCACAGGACGATCTGCTTGCCTCCATGCAGGGGCAGGTGACCGCTGCGGCCGTTCTGGCTGCAAACTACCAGTCGCTTCCGCAAGAAGACGCTGACTGGGAAGACGACGAAGACATTACCTGAATACAACGGCAAGAGGAGATTTAATATGGCCGGTAAGAACAATGCTCTGCAGAAACCCGTCACGGTTTCGCCCGAACTCGAAAACGTAATCGGCAAGGGTCCGCTGACCCGCGCCCAGGTCACGTCGAAGGTGTGGGAATACATCAAGAAGCACGACCTCCAGAAGCCTACCGACAAGCGCACGATCGTGCCTGACGACAAGCTGGGCGACGTCATCGGCAAGGACGAGATTTCCATGTTCAAGATGACGGCTGCGGTGTCGAAGCACCTGAGCTAAATACTATGTGCGCCGGGCGGGGGGCCATGTGGTCACCTCGCCCGCCCATAGCGCCAGCCAGATGATGATCGGCTGAGCGATCATGCGCGGCACATGATAGGCGAGGCCCAGCCCGCCTTCCGCCATCCCGCTATTGGACCGCGCCAGATCCAGCGCAAAATGGTGAATGTTGGCCGGCCAGACGCATAATGCGTAAAGAGCCAGCCCAACACCGGCAGCCTGCCTTAGTTTTAGCGAGAACGGCTGGATCAGGCCTGCTGCCCCTGCCAGTTCCGCTATTCCGGTCCAGAAAACCACAGCTTCAGGCGCCGGTACCCAGGGTGGCATGATCTGCAGAAAGCCTTGTGGCGAAGCTATATGATAATAGCCCGCAATCGCGTAGAAAATCGCTAATGCGACGCGGATAACTGCCTTGATCATTGCGATCCCATTGCACGCTATCTCGCCAGCCTCAACTTACGTTTCGACGATTTCGACCCCGCCCCAGAAGGCGATATGGTCGCGAATATTCTCTGCGTCCGGTTTCGGGTCGGCGTAGGTCCACGCTGCATCGGTATTCATTGCGCCGCCGGCATTGACCGAAAAATAGCTTGCATCGCCTTTCCACGGGCAATGGGTCGATTTGTCGGAGTGAACCAGATTGCCCCTGTTGACGCTCGCGGGCGGGAAATAGTGGTTGCCCTCGACGATTACGGTTTCGTCGCTCCGTGCGATTGTCTCGCCATTCCAGCGTGCCTCGATCGTCATTGCAAAGCTCCTTTTGATTTCGTGTCGTGTTTCGCTAGGTCAGCGTTACACAGCCCGACACGTTCCATGATTGTCCCGAAGGAATTGCCATGCGCTCCCTTTCCGCCGCTTTTGCAGTCGCTTTGCTCAGTTCATCCGTCTTTGCCGCGCCAGCAGCGGCGCAGTCGGCCGAGGATACGGCAATGGCGGCTCTGGAATCGGCACCGGTCTGGGACGGACATAACGATGTTCCGATCCAGTTGCGCGGGCGGTTCGACAATATGCTCGGCGATTTCGACTTCGAAGATACGACGGACACCGCGACAGAAACGCGCAGCGCCATGCATACGGACATAAACCGGATACGGGCCGGCAAGCTCGGTGCGCAATTCTGGTCCGTCTATGTCAGCGCCTCTCTGGATGAACCCGAGGCGGTTCAGGCAACGGTCGAGCAGATCGACGTGACGAAACGCCTGATTGCCGGATATCCCGACGATCTGGCGCTCGCGCTGACTTCAGAAGATGTCGAGCGTGCGCTGGCAGAAGGAAAACTCGCGTCGTTGATGGGCATGGAAGGCGGGCATTCCATCGGCTCCAGCCTCGCCGTGCTGCGCCAGATGTATGCTATGGGCGCCCGCTACATGACCCTGACGCATTCCAAGACGCTGAGCTGGGCGGACAGTGCAACGGACGAGCCGCGCAATAACGGGCTGACCGAATTCGGTAAGGACGTCGTGCGGGAGATGAACCGCATCGGCATGCTGGTCGATCTGAGCCATGTCAGCGAAAAGGCGATGCACGACGCGCTCGATGTGGCGAGTGCGCCGGTCATTTTCAGCCATTCCTCGGCGCGTGCTCTCAACGGTCATGCGCGTAATGTACCCGATAGCGTCCTACGCCGCCTGCCGGAAAACGGGGGGATTATCATGGTCACCTTCGTCCCGGGCTTCTTGAGCGAGGAGGCCCGCGTCTGGAACGCGAACCGGGCAGCCGAGCAGGCTCGCCTCGAAGCGCTATGGCAGGGCCAGCCCGAGGAAGTCGCATCCCGGCTGGAGAGCTGGGATGCCAATAACCCGTTGCCGCAATCATCCATCGCTCAAACGGCGGATCATATCGACCATGTGCGCGCCGTTGCAGGCATCGATTCAATCGGTATCGGCGGCGATTATGACGGCATCCCTTTTGCACCGCCCGGACTGGAAGACGTCTCGACCTATCCTGCACTGTTCACGGAACTGGCACGGCGCGGATATGCGCAAAGCGAGCTTGAACAGATTTCCATGCGCAACATGATGCGCGTCATGAAAAGCGCAGAGGCTGCGGCCGCTGCGTCACGGGGAAAGACGCCCTTGGAGTACCCTGCGGGCGAGCCGCGTTAGGGCGCTAGTCCGATTTGCAGGGGTCGTGACCCCAATTCATTAGGCTGTAGCGCCAGTCGCTGTGCTCGATATCGCCTGACGGTTTTTGCGCCGTGTGCCGATGCACATAGCCGATGACCTTGTCCATGTGGTTCCATTGATCATCGCTCAATTCGTCCTTGTTGGTACGCTTGATATCGACCATGCGCCGACCGGAGCGGTGCCCGGTGCTCTCGCCGGAATCGCTGTCGCCGACTGACTTGGACTCGTCGGTCTCCAGCCAGTCTTCCAGTTCCTTCGGCTGCATGTTCACGCAGGAATAGAACTCGTCATAAGTTTCATCGCGGGAACGGTCGGACATCAGTCGTCATCTGCCGTTTCGGGCAAGTCAGACCGCGGAGTGGACGCCATGTCCTCCAGTTCGCTCTCACTCATGCTGTCATACATCTGCTTAGAAGCGCCCTCTAGGTCGGACACCTTCTGCTCGCCGCGCTTGGCCGCGAGAGCAGCGCCTGCAGCCTTTTGCTGCGCCTTGCTGGTAGCATCGGCCATATCAGCTGTCCTGAGCCGACAATTCGGAGCCGCGCTTCAGAACCTTGTCGCCGTCTTCCTGTTTAATGAGGTAGGCCGGGTTGTCTTCGTCACCGTCCTTCGTGACTTCCGTCCCCTGCAAGGTGCGCGTCACTTCACGCTCGAAGCGTTCTTCGATCTGGCCCTTACCTTCTCCGTTGCCCCAGTTCCACTTGACGTATTGGTTGCTCTGAAAACTGTTCGAATTGCTCACGTTCGATCTCCTTCTTACAAGAGATCAATTCGCCGACCATCGTTCAGGTTCCAGGAGCCGGAGCAATACCGTCGATTACTGGACGGTCTAGTTCTCGACGGTATCGACGTTTTCGCTGCCAGCGCCTTTGATCGTATCGGCATCATCGACCACAATACTGTCGGTGTTGTCGCCGCTGTCGGCCGCATTCATGTTGCCCGTTGCAGTAATTTCGCTTTCGGCATCGCCTTGCGACAATGCTCCGGTAATCCAGATGAGCGACATGAAGCCGATCGCGAGGAGCAGGCCGAGCCCCAGGACCCAGCGAACTACGCCTTCCTTGCTGCCGCCGCTTGCTTCCGTCTCGTCGATATGAACTTCGCCGTTCTGATTTTCCATGATCTTCGTCCTACCCGTCAAAAAAATGTAAGTTGTCGAATGTTAAAACGCCACCGGTCGGGCGCGGTTCCTGTCAGTCGCGAAGCAAATCGTTGATGCCCGTTTTCGCGCGTGTCTGCGCATCGACGGTTTTGACGATTACGGCACAGGCGAGGGAGGGGCCGCCGTCCTTGGCGGGCAGCGTGCCGGGTACGACTACCGAAAAAGGCGGGATGTGCCCGTGAATGATTGCGCCGCTGTCGCGGTAAACGATTTTGGTCGACTGCGTGATGAAAGTCCCCATGGCCACGACCGCCCCTTCGCCAACGACAACGCCTTCGACGATCTCGGAGCGCGCGCCGATGAAGCAATTGTCACCGATGATTGTCGGATTGGCCTGAAGCGGTTCCAGCACGCCGCCAATGCCTGCCCCGGCCGAGATGTGGCAGTTGGACCCCACCTGTGCGCAGGAGCCGACGCTGGCCCATGTATCGATCATGGTGCCGTCGCCTACATAAGCTCCGATGTTCGTGAAGCTGGGCATCAGGACCACGCCCTTGCCGATATGGCTGCCGCGGCGCACAATTGCGCCAGGTACGACGCGGAAACCAGCGCTGCGGAACGCGGCATCGTCCCAGCCTTCGAACTTGCTTGGTACCTTATCGAAGGCAGGCGCACCGACGGCCCCTTCCATGATGCCGTTATCCCGCAGACGGAAGGACAGCAGGACTGCTTTCTTCAGCCACTGGTTGACCGTCCAGCCGCCTTCGCCGTCAGGATGCGCGACGCGGGCCTTGCCGGAATCGATAAGAGCGATCGCTTCTTCGACCGCTTTGCCAACCGTTTCGTCACCGGCTTTCAGATCGTCGCGATTGTCCCAGGCGGCTTCGATCGTGCTGGCAAGGGAATCGGTCATGGCAAGGGTCCTGTCTTCTGAGGCTGGGCGACCGGATGATCGCCGTTTGCCGTGCTGCTAGCTACGCGGCAGCGGCCCTGCAAGGTGCACTCGTGTTGGCTATCGCAGCATTGGAGGTCTAGGCTTGTCGCTGCACGCGTTAAGGAAGGCGTCAATCCTGATCTGCAAGAGTGTGATTATGACAGGAAAAATCCAGCCGCCGGCGTCCATCGGAGCATTGTCCACGCGCCTGCGCAATTCGTCGCGCGCCCTTCTGCTTGGCTGCGCAATCACAACGCTTGCTGCTTGTGGTGGCGGCGGTGGAGGCAATCCGGTTCGCACGCCGGCCCCGCCTCCGTCTCCCGCACCGGCCCCGCCTCCCAGCCCGGCGCCTGCACCTCCGCCGACCACATTCGACACAGCCGAAGTTCGACGTTCCGACGGCCCGCAGCAGCATGATGCCATTTCCGCGTGGCAGGACGGCACAACAGGGTCCGGAGAACGGATCGCCATCATCGATACGGGTATAGACCTCGACAGCCCTGAGTTTGCCGGACGGATCGATACACGCTCGACATATGTTGCAGGCTCGGGAGACGCACAGGAAGTCGATGATCACGGGACACACGTCGCGTTGGTGGCTGCAGGTGCCTTCGATCAGACAGGTGTGGTCGGCATTGCCTATAACGCGCAGATTCTTGCGTTGAGGGCGGACAGGCCCGGCACGTGCAACGATAACAGCGACGCCTCCCTCGACGGTTGCCGGTTCGCCGATATCGATCTGGCAAATGCCGTGGACCGTGCGACGAATGCCAGTGCGACCGTCATCAATCTAAGCCTTGGTGGCAGCAATCCCGGACAGCGTTTGCGTGACGCTGTTTCCCGCGCTGCGGCGGCCGGCATCGTCATTGTTGTTTCTGCAGGCAATGACGGCGATTTGACCGAGGCAGGCATCGACCCTGACAATCCCGATCCGTTCGCCACCGGCCTGCTTGCGGCAGGCGGCGACAATGTGATTATTGTCGGCTCGGTCGACGAGAACAACACGTTTTCCGATTTCAGCAACGCTGCTGGCAATTCAGCCGCTTCGTTCATTTCCGCACGCGGAGAGCAGGTCTGCTGCATCTATGAAATCGGCGAACTGCGACGCACGACAAGGGACGGCCTCAGCTTCGTGACCGTTTTTTCGGGTACGAGCTTTGCAGCGCCGCAGGTATCGGGCGCTGTTGCCTTGCTGGCAGAGGCGTTTCCAAACCTGACCGGCGCGGAGATTGTCGAGATCTTACTCGAAAGCGCCCGCGATGCCGGTGCGGCTGGCACGGATGCGACCTACGGAACGGGGCTGCTGGATATCGGCGCAGCCTTTGCACCGATCGGCACAACGCGGGTGGCGGGCACATCGACCAGTCTGCAGCTTGCCGATGACGCTGCCATTGGCTCGTCCGCCATGGGTGACGCTTTGGGGGCGACCACGCTCGAGACGATCGTTCTGGACAGATATGACCGGGCATTCGGCTTCAAACTTGGTTCGCGTCTGCGCGGAGCTTCTCAGACACCGCTGCTTCAGGGCGTGGTTGCGAGCAATGGCCGCCGTGTCGCTGCAGGCAGCGAGAAACTCTCGCTTGCCTTCACTGTGGGCGAGACGGGGTCGGCCGGTGACGGTACCGCGCTCCAACCCCTGATGCTTACGCAATCGCAGGCTGACAGCGCCCGCGTCCTGGCGGGCCGACTGTCTCTGAACCTCGCTTCCGGCACGCGGGCAGGGCTGGCATTCGGCGAGCGGCCGGAAGGTCTGATCGGACAGTTGCAAGGACAAGAGCGTCCGGCATTCCTGATTGCACGCGACACTGATGGCGACACCGGTTTTGCCCGAAGCGGGAAGCTGGCAGTGGCCGTCCGCCACGAATTCGGCGGGCTCGGCCTGACCACGGCCGCAACCTCGGGCGAGGCTATTCTTGGCGCTGCAAGACGCGGCGCAGATGTTGCCTCGCGGCAGTTCGAGCGCTTCGGAACGCAGGGCTTCTCTGTGGCACTCGACGGCAGTGCAGGACCGCTGGTTGCAACGCTCGGGGCCAGCTGGCTTGGCGAGGATCGCACGGTGCTTGGCGGATATTGGCACCAGGCTTTCGGAGCTACAGGAGCGGATAGCCTGTTTATCGATGGCTCGCTCGGCTTCGATGCCGGATCGGACTGGCGGATCGGCGCTGCCTACAGGCACGGCTTTACCCGTCCGGCCGGCGGTGGATTGCTGGCCTCAGGTGCGCGCATCACCAGCAATGCGATGTCGCTCGACGTGACCAAGCGCAACGCATTTTCCCGCGGTGACAGTATCGGTTTTCGAATTGCACAGCCACTTCGCGTGACCGGTGGTGGCCTCGATCTGGTCCTGCCGACGGCCTACGATTACGCCAGCGAAAGTCCGATCTACGAGACCACACGCTTGTCACTTGCGCCCGAGGGGCGCGAGGTGATGGGTGAGTTGACCTGGGCTGGAAGCATCGGCGGCGGCGCCTTCAGCAGCAGCCTGTTCTTGCGGACGCAGCCCGGCCATCATGCCGATGCACCGGACGATGCGGGGATGGTGCTACGCTGGAACCGCCAGTTCTAGCGCACCACCCCCCCCTATCCTCAGTCGAGACCGGCCTGCTTGGCAAAAGCGTAAGCATTCTGGACCAGCGGCAAGACCCGCTCGCTCATCTGCTTGGCATGTGCCGAACTTGCCGTGCCGTCGATCACGCGTTTCTTGATGCCCTGCATAATCCCGGCGAGACGGAAGAGGTTATAGGCGAAATACCACTCCATCGGCGGCACGGGATAGCCTGTACGCTCGACATAGCGGGTCACCGCTTCCTCGACCGACGGAATGCCCAATGCCTCGATATCGAGACCGCCCAGACCTGCCCGGCCATCGGCGGGATTGTACCAGTTGAGCATCAGATAGCTGAAATCGGCTATCGGATCGCCCAATGTCGACAGCTCCCAGTCGAGAACGGCGATAACGCGGTTCTCGTCTGCTGCGAAGATCATGTTGTCGAGCCGGTAATCGCCGTGAACGATGCCGCTGGCGTGCTGCGGCGGGATGGTCTCCGGCAGCCATTCGATCAGCCGGTCCATTTCCGGGATCGTCTCTGTTTCGGATAGCTTGTACTGCTTGCTCCACCGGCTGATCTGGCGCGCGCAATAATCCTCGCTCTTGCCGAAATCGCCCAGTCCGATGTCGGCCGGGTTTTTCAGATGAAGATCAGCCATCGTATCGATCATGGCGAAATAGATCTCGCGCCGCTTCTCCGGCGTGCTGTCGGGCAGCGCGCCGTTCCACAGACTGCGACCATCCGCCATGCTCATCACGAAGAACTTCGAACCGATAACATCCGGGATCTTCGCACAGGCCGTATGTCCGCGGGACGGGGAAACCTGTGGGGTACAGTCCCGTCATCGCCCTGTATTCGCGGTCGACCGCATGGGCGGATGGCAGCAATTTGCCAAAGGGCTGGCGGCGCAGGACATAGGAGGTGCCGGGCGTGTCGATCCGGTAGGTCGGGTTCGACTGTCCGCCCTTGAACTTCGAATAGCTGATCGGGCCTTCATAACCTTCGACATTGGCTTCGAACCACGCGGTCAGCGCGTCCATGTCCAGCTTGTCGCGGTCTTCCACCTCGACCGTGCCGACCATTTCCTTCTCGTAGTCAATCTGCTGTTCCGTCATTCCTGTTTTCCCGTTGCGGAACCGGTCGGCGAAGCGCGGCCCTTTTTAGAGCCGTCGCCATTCTCGCCCTGGCGGTGGTCGCCGACCAGTTTCTTGATTTCGCGCGCTTCCTGGCTCCGTGCAGCGGCTGGATCGAAGGCTTCGTTGAAGGCCCTGCCGATCGCCCCGATGCCCGAGCCTGCATGAGGCCCCTTGGTACGCTTTATCCAGCGCACGAGCATCGGCATCGCCGACAACGCGACAACGAGCACGATCAATGAGATCAGCCAGTCCACCGGACCCGTGCCTTTACCAGTCGCGTCTGACGCATCTCAATCGAACACCACCACGCTGCGAGCGGAATGGCCGTCGCGCATCTTGTCGAAGCCTTTGTTGATGTCTTCCAGCGGAATACGTTCGGCAATGATGGTGTCGAGATCGAGCAGTCCGCGCATGTAGAAATCGACAAGACGCGGAAGATCGACGGGGAAATGGTTTTCGCCCATGATCGCGCCCTGCAGCTTCTTGCCGCCGAGCAGGTCCATCGCGCCAAGCCCGACCTTGCAGTCGAGCGGCATCATACCGAGGATGATCGCGGTACCGCCACGGCGCAGCGCGGCGACGGCCAGATCGGCACTGGCCTGACGGCCCACAGCTTCGATGCCGTAATGCACGCCGCCGCCGGTCATGGCGATGATCTGTTTGGCGGCGTCGTCCGCCAGTGCATCGATGGTGTGCGTCGCGCCGAGGACCTTCGCCAGTTCGCGCTTTTCCTCCAGCGGATCGGCCGCGATGACCATGCCGGCACCGGCGATCTTGGCCGCGTTGATCGCAGCAAGGCCAACGCCTCCGCAGCCGACGACCAGAACGGTTTCGCCCGGCGTCACCTTGGCGGCATTGAAGATCGTCCCTGCACCTGTCGTGACAGCGCAGCCGATGATTGCCGCGCGGTCGAAGGGCATTTCCTTGTCGATCGCCACGCACGCGTTTTCATGGATCAGCATCTGTTCGCTGAAAGCGGACAGGTTGAGCATCTGGTTGACGGGTTCTCCGCCATTGCGGGTAATCCGCATCGGCTCGCCCTTGCCCCGGCGGGTATCCGCACCGAGGCAAAGGGCGAGACGACCGGTTACGCAGAATTCGCAGGTGCCGCAGAAGGCGGAAAGGCAGGAGACCACATGGTCTCCCGGCTTCACCGTCTTCACTTCGCTGCCGACCGCACGCACCACGCCCGCTGCCTCGTGGCCGGGAATGGCCGGCAGCGGATGCGGGTAAGCGCCGTCGATGAAGTGCAGGTCGGAATGACACAGGCCGCACGCCTTGGTGTCGATCAGGACTTCGCGGGGACCCGGATCGGCGATGTCCACATCGCCGATCGTCAGGCTCCCGACTTCCTCGAGAATTGCTGCTTTTGCCATTAGCGGGTTGCTCCTACGTCTCCGCTCGACATCGCACCGGCGCTGCCGGCGCTGGCCGAACGACCCTGTCCGCCGCGCAGGGCATTGGACGTTTCGCTTTCGGTCGGAACGTGCTTGCCGAATTCCATGCGCGCAATGGAGCGTGCGTGAACTTCGTCCGGACCGTCTGCAAGACGCAGCGTGCGCTGGTGAGCATAGGCACTGGCGAGGCCGTAATCGTTCGAAACACCGCCGCCGCCATGGGCCTGAATGGCATCGTCGATGATCCTGCAGCGCCATGTTCGGCGCCTGCACCTTGATCATGGCGATTTCCTGCTTGGCCGACTTGTTGCCGACCTTGTCCATCATGTCGGCCGCTTTCAGGCAGAGCAGACGGGTCATGTCGATGTCGATGCGGGCACGGGCCACGCGCTCTTCCCAGACCGAGTGCTTGTAGATCGGCTTGCCGAAGGCTTCACGCTCCTGAAGACGCTTGCACATCTTCTCCAGCGCTTCCTCGGCGACACCGATTGTGCGCATGCAGTGGTGGATACGGCCCGGGCCGAGGCGGCCCTGCGCGATCTCGAAGCCGCGGCCTTCGCCCAGCAGCATGTTGGTGACGGGAACGCGAACGTCTTTCAGTTCGACTTCCATGTGGCCGTGCGGCGCGTCGTCATAGCCGAAGACGGGCAGGTGGCGCATGATGTTCACGCCCGGCGCATCGTTCGGCATCAGGATCATGGACTGCTGTGCGTGTCGGCCGGCGGTCGGATCCGTCTTGCCCATCACGATCGACACCTTGCAGCGCGGATCGCCGAGGCCGGAGGACCACCATTTGCGGCCATTGATGACATATTCGTCGCCATCGCGCTCGATGCGGGTTTCGATGTTCGTCGCGTCGGACGATGCGGTGAACGGCTCGGTCATCAGGAAGGCAGAGCGAATCTCGCCGTTCATGAGCGGCGTCAGCCATTCGTCCTTCTGCTCGCGCGTGCCGTAGCGATGGAACACTTCCATGTTGCCGGTGTCGGGCGCGGAGCAGTTGAAGACTTCGGAAGCGAAACCGATGCGGCCCATTTCCTCGGCGCACATCGCATATTCGAGATTGGTCAGGCCGGGGCCTTCGAATTCGTAAGTCTCCTCGACATGATGATGGCCGTCATTGCGCGGCGGCATGAACAGGTTCCAGATGCCCTGCGCCTTGGCCTTTTCTTTCAGTTCCTGGACGACCGGGATGACTTTCCAGCGGTCGCCCTCGGCATCCTGCTCGGCATAGGTCGGCACGGCCGGACGAATGTGGCTCTCGATAAAGTCGCTTACGCGGTCGCGCCAGTGGCGCTGGCGATCTGTAGGTTCGAAATCCATGGGGGTCTTCGTCTCTGTTCGGTTAGGGATTGTTGAAACCGTGGCAGAGCTCAGCCCGCGCCAAGTCGTTACTGGGGCTATGGCGTCGGGGTCTGCCATCGTTTGTCTTGCTGCAGTTGCCAGCGCAGTCAGCGCGCTTCGTGATCTGCGCGGTCTGATCGGGAAGCGTAGCAGCCAGAAAGCGGCGATCAACGCCAGTATGATGGACGCGCCGAGATAAAGCAGGACCATCGTCACCAGAACGTCGGCCGGAACCGATCCCGGATCGGCGTCGGTCGACATTTGCGATGCTGCGATGATCTGTCCGGTCAGGAAGATGCCGAGGCCGGTCGCGCATTTCTGGACCAGCCAGTTGCCGGAATAGAACGCGCCTTCTGCCCGTCGTCCGGTCGCGTTCCTCGAAGGCTTCGACGATTTCGGCCATCATCGACGATGGCCGAAATCATCACCACGACGCCGAGCGTGTTGCTGAACAGAAGGAAGCAATAATAGAGCAGCGGTCGACGGCAGCGTGCCCGGTTCTGGCCAGGCGCCGGCGACGAACAGTCCATAGGGGATGCACAATAACACCAGCGCGGCAATCGCGCTGTAGGCGGCGCTGTGCGCTTTGCCGAAATGGTGGTGCATCGGGCCGACAATGAAGAACATCAGGATGACGCTGAAGAGACCAGGATGAGTGGGGTAAGCCGTCAGGGCCGCACCGGTCGAACTGCCAGACGAACAGGTTGAGATAATTGGTGATCGAGAAGGTCATGCCCTGGCTGACATAGGCGGCGAGACCGCCTGCCGCGAAGATCAGGAAAGCCTTTTCGCAAAAGCTTCGCTGATTTCGGAAAACGCGCTCCGAAGCGAGAAGGGCGGCGGTTTGTGCTCAGGAAATGCGCGACACAGTTGTGCTGGCCCGCATGCCGATCCGATGACGGAAACCGCCATCAGAATGGCGCCGAACATGCCGAACCAGTCGCATAGCCATCCTGGCTGCAGCAGTCCGCTCTGGCCGGGCATGAAGACCGTGTAGGCCAGCAACATCATAAGCATGCCGCCGATCCAGCCGAACAGATAGCGATAGCGGAACAGCGTGGTGCGCTCGTCGTAATCGCGCGTCAGTTCGGGCACGAGGCTGACGGACGGCACTTCGCAGGCAGACAGCAGAATACGGACGCCGATCGCAATACCGAGCAGGCCGAGGAACGTCGGCGCTTCACCGCCCGGCGGCGACCACAGCATGACCCACATGAAAGCCAGCGGAATCGGGGCGGCATACAGCCACGGCAGGCGACGCCCCCACTTGGTGTACGTCCGGTCCGACAAATTGCCGAGAATGGGATCGACCACCGCATCGACCAGCAAAGCCGTCGGCGAGCGCCAGGCTGACCAGCCCGGCATCCATGCCCAGAACCTGATTGTAATAAATCAGCAGGAAGAAAGAAAATCCGCTGTCCTTCACCCCGAAAGCAACGGCCCCGAAGCCGTGGATCAGCTTCAGCCGCATCGGCAGCGGATGCGGAATGCGGGAGGCGTGCGACACTCATAGCTGGCCGCGAATCGCGAGCTATGCGCAGGCCCGAATCCGGCCTCGTATGACTGTCTCTCCCATGCGCTCCAAGCCTAGGCGCAGTTGACGCATCGCGTCAACGCAGCGAATCGGCTTACGCTACGGCAAGGCGGCGTGCGCCGATCAGCGCAAGGATCCCTTGCAGCAGGCGGGCCAATGCGTTTAACGCTTACGTTAAAGAGCGGGCAATCCGCACCCCGTTTCCAGCCCCCGATAGCATGTGGCGACAATTGCGAAAGCATCACTGGAGAGACCCGATGTCCGATCTCGAAACATTCCGCAGCGAAACCCGCGCCTGGCTGGAGGCAAATTGCCCCGCCGAAATGCGCGAGCCGGTCCGCGACGAAGACGATGTCTACTGGGGCGGCCGCAACGCCACATTCAAATCCGACGCGCAGAAAGCGTGGTTCGAAGCCTGCGTGGCCAAGGGCTACACGGTGCCTGCATGGCCCAAGGAATATGGCGGCGCCGGCCTGAATGCCGCCGAAGCCAAGATCCTGCGCGAGGAAATGGCCGCGCATCGGCGCGCGTCCGCCGCTGTCCAGCTTCGGCATCTGGATGCTTGGCCCCGCATTGCTGCAATTCGGCACCGAAGGTCAGAAGCAGCGCTTCCTCAACGAAATCGCCCGCGGCGAAATTCGCTGGTGCCAGGGCTATTCGGAGCCGGGCAGCGGGTCCGACCTCGTCTCGATGCAGACCTATCGGCGAAGACAAGGGCGATCACTGGGTCGTCAACGGCCAGAAGATCTGGACCTCCTATGCCGACGAAGCCGACTGGATTTTCTGCCTGGTGCGGACCGACAAGGCGAACAAGTACAAGGGCATCACCTTCATGCTGTTCGACATGGCCGGCGACGGCGTCACGACCAAGCCGATCCTGCTGATCAGCGGCAACAGCCCGTTCTGCGAAACGTTCTTCGACGATGTGAAGGTGCCCAAGAGCTACGGCGAAGACTGCCCGGGCTATGTCGGCGAAATCAACCGCGGCTGGGACGTGGCGAAATATCTGCTCGGCCACGAGCGCGAGATGATCTCCGGCGCGGGCGGCGGTGACCGAACGCAGCGCCATCGGCGCGGCCATGTCGCGCCGCGCAGCCAAGGAAGGCGGCGAACTCGATCCGGTGCTGCGCGCCGAACTGGCGCAATGTTCGATGTCGACGCGCTGGCCTATGCCGCGATGGGCGAGAAATTCCTCGACGAGATCAAGGTCGGCAAGGCGCACCCCGCGCAGCCGAACATGATGAAATATGTCGGCACCGAACTGAACAAGCGCCGCCACGAACTGATGATGTCGGCCGGCGGCAGCACCGCTCTGGAATGGGAAAGCGAAGAGACCGATGGCGGCAAGCCGTCGCGCGGCTGGCTGCGCACGAAGGCCAACTCGCATCGAGGGCGGCACCAGCGAAGTGATGCTGAACGTCATTTCCAAGCGCATCCTCGAGCTGCCGGGCGGCTGAACAATTCGATTGTGCCCCGGCTGTGAGCCGGGGCTGGCGTCCAACTGAAGCCGGCGCAATCTGGATCAACGAGATCCCGCCCGAGAGCGGGACTGACGGGAGGAACCCGAATGCCACTTTATCACGACGACGATCAGGCGATGCTCGCCGATAGCGCCAGCCAGTTCATGGCCGAAGAAGGCGCGATTGCGAAACAACTGCGCCATTGGCGCGACCGCGATTGCAAGGACGGTTTCGGCCACGCGCTGTGGAAGCAGTTCGGCGAAATGGGCTTCACCGGCATTCTGGTGGACGAAGACGATGGCGGGCTCGGCATGGGCCATGTCGAAGCGGGCATCGTGCTGGAAGAAATCGGCCGCAACCTGACCCCGTCGCCGTTCCTGACCAGCTCGGTGCTGGCAGCGACAGCACTGCGGCATGGCGGCAGCGATATGCAAAGGCCGCTATCTTCCCGGCCTGATCGCCGGCGAACAGTGTCTTTGCCGTCGCGATCGACGAAGGTCCGCAAGCACCGCCCCGAGCGGATCGCCTGCAAGGCCGAGAAATCGGGCAACGGCTTCAAGCTGACCGGCAAGAAGGACTTTGTCGTCTACGGCGCCAGTGCCGACATGCTGGTCGTCGCGGCGCGCACCTCGGGTTCCGACAGCGACGATGACGGCATCACGCTGTTCGCCGTGCCCAAGGATGCCGCCAATATGAGCCACGACGCCGTGCGGCTGGTCGACAGCTCGATGGCGACGCACACCAAGTTCGACGGGGTCGAGCTCGACGGCGATGCCGTGATCGGCGAAGTCGATGGCGGCCGCGAAATCCTGAACGCGATGCTCGATGCAGGCCGCATCGGCTCGGCTGCGGAAGGCTGCGGCGTTGCTGGCGGCGCGATCGACATGACGGTCGACTATCTCAAGCAGCGCAAGCAGTTCGGCAAGCTGATCGGCGAATTTCAGGCGCTGCAGCACCGTGCCAGCCACCTCTATTCCGAAGTCGAGATCGCCCGCGCAGTGACGATCAAGGCGCAGCAACTGCTGGACGGCGGCTCCGAAAAAGCATCGCTGATGGCATCTGTCGCCAAGGCCAAGGTTGCCAAGGCGGCTGGCCTCTCGGTCAAGGAAGGCGTCCAGATGCATGGCGGCATCGGCATGACCGACGAATACGATATCGGCCTGTACATGAAGCGCGACCGCGCGCTGCAGGAATTCATGGGCGACGAGTATTACCACGCCAACCGCGTCGCCGAGCTGAGCGGCTATTGAGGGAGCAGCACCATGATGAATTTCAAAGCACCTGTTCGGCCTCGAGGGCCGCATCGCACTCGTCACCGGCGGCAGCCGCGGCATCGGCAAGATGATCGTCGAAGGCCTGCTCGAAGCGGGCTGCGCCCGCGTCTACATCGTCGCCCGCAAGAAGGAGCAGGTCGATGAAACCAGCGCCGAGCTGGGCGACAAGGTCATCGGACTGGTCGGCGACCTGTCGCAGATGGACGGCATCAAGACCCTGGCCGACGAGCTCGCCTCGCGCGAAGACAAGCTGGACCTGCTGGTCAACAATGCAGGCGCAGCCTGGGGCGAGCCGTTCGAGGACTTTACGCGAAGCCGGCTGGGACCGGACGATGGACCTCAACGTGAAGACCCCGTTCTTCCTGACACAGAAGCTGCTGCCCCTGCTGAAGGCGGCCGGCACGAAGGAACGCCCGGCCAAGGTCCTGATGATCGCCAGCATCGACGGGCATGAAGATCAACCCTGGCCGACCTATCCCTATCAGGCATCGAAGGCCGGCCTGATCCACCTGACCCGCCGGATGGCAGCAGAGCTGATCGGGCATAACATCGTCGTCAACGGTATCGGGCCGGGCGCCTTCCCGAGCGCGATGAACCGCGCCGCGCGCGACAATGCGGACATGGTCGGAAAAAGGCATTCCCGTCACGCCGTGTCGGGGTGACCGAAGACATGGCAGCCGGGGCGATCTATCTGCTCAGCCGGGCAGGCGATTATGTCGTCGGCACGACCATTCCGATCGATGGCGGTGTGGTGAATGCCAATATCGGCGCCGGCAATTTCGTGGATCCGCTCGGGCTCGACTCAGAGCGCCCGGGCCGGAAGCCCCTAGTTCCGTCAGTTCGCGCACGAACGGGATCAGGCCGGTCTGCCGCGTGCGGCGCATGCGCTCGGCGTGCAGGATCTCGCTCACCTTGTCGAAACACGCGTTCGAGATCGTCGTTGATCACGACGTAGTCGTATTCGGCCCAATGGCTGATTTCTGCCTTGGCGCGCTCCATGCGGGCGTCGATCACATCGGTGGTATCCGTGCCGCGCCCTTCCAGCCGTTCGCGCAAAGCCTCGATGCTGGGAGGCAGGATGAAGACGCTGACAGTGTCCTGCTGGTCCTTCTGGTAAAGCTGCTGGGTTCCCTGCCAGTCGATATCGAACAGGAAATCCTGCCCGTCTTTCAGCGCATTACGGATGTGGCCCTTGGGCGTGCCGTAGCGGTGGCCGAAGACATGCGCCCATTCGTAGAAATCGTCTTCTTCCACCATCCGGTCGAACTCGCTGTCGGAGACGAAGTGGTAATGCACGCCGTTCGATTTCGCCTTCCCGCGCCGGGCGAGTGGTCGCACTGACCGAGAGCTTTATCTCGTTATCGCAGGATAACAGCTTGCGGGCGATGGTCGTCTTGCCCGCGCCCGATGGCGACGACAGGATAAACATCAATCCGCGGCGATGGAGCGTATCGGATTGCGGATCGGGAAGGCCGTTTGCGCTGGTCATGATGGCTCATGGCCTCACGCGCATGCCGAAATCAAGCGCTGCGGTGTGCCGGAACGCGGCTCGCGCTATTCTTCCTCGGCCTGTTCGAGCAATTCGCGGTCGCCAGCGCGCTGCGCCGCGCCTTGATCGGCCACGGTCGAACAGGGTCTTTGCAACCATGCCGCCGCCGACGATGACAGCGCCGGGCAGCGACCGGGTCGCCAGCTTTGCCAGCGCGAAACTGGCAAGGGACTTCTTCAGCGACTTGTTCGATACGATTTGCGAAGCGGTATCCTTGCCATAACGGCCCCGCAGGAAACCCTTTTCGACGGCGCTGCGCAGCACATAGGAGCCTGCGCGCATGGCAACATCTGCCATGATAAGATTGGTGGCGGGATTGTCGCTCGGCCCCGGAACTTGTCTGCGGCGTCCGGGCGTGCGCCGGCGCGCCTTGTCTACCGCATTTGCGCCGTATTCATCGACATGCTTGACCATGTCACCCTCCTGCTGTTCGCGCGCGGGCTTCGCGCTCCTGCCAGCCCGGAAACGGGGAGGCGGTCAATTCTTCCGGCCGAAATCGACCGTGACGACATTTGATCCGTCTTCGCTTTCGGTAACGGACGGCGTGCCGTCCCGTTCCGCTTCGTCGTTTTCCGGGGCGTCGTGCTCTTCCGGAGTCATGTCGGCCACTGTCGCCTGGAATTGCAGGCCGAAGTCGACCGCCGGATCGACGAAAGCCGTGATCGCGGCATAGGGAATTTCCAGCTTTGGCAGGCATCTGGTTGAAGCTGAGACCGACGCTGAAACCTTCCTCAGTCACGACCAGATCCCAGAACTTGTTCTGCAGGACGATGGTCATCTCGTCGGGAAACCGTTCGCGCAGATGGTGCGGGATGTTCACCCCGGGCGCCTGGGTCTTGAAGGTGATGTAGAAATGATGGTCGCCCGGCAGTTCGTTCGGGCCCTTGGCAATTTCGCCGAGCACCCGGCCAACGACGGCGCGCAGGGCTTCCTGTACGATCTCGTCGTAGGGGATCAGGCTATCTGGTGTATTCTCACTCATATCGGCAGAACTCGTGGCGTTGGCGGGCGCGTGGGTCAAGCCGGAAAGCTTGCTTGCCTGTGTCCAGCGCCTATAGCGCGCTCGTTATGCGAACAGGCAAGATCAACCGCGACACGGCGGAAACAAAGATCAATGTCGAGGTCAATCTCGACGGAACCGGCACTTATGACGTTTCGACCGGCATCGGTTTTCTCGATCACATGGTCGAGCAATTTTCGCGCCATTCGCTGATCGACGTCAAGATGAAAGTCGATGGCGACCTGCATATCGACCAGCATCACACCACCGAAGACAGCGCGCTTGCGCTGGGTCAGGCTCTGTCCGACGCGCTTGGCGACAAGGGCGGGATCGGCCGGTACGGCACTGCGCTATTCCCCGATGGACGAGACACTGGCGCGTGTCGCGCTGGACATTTCCGGACGGCCCTACCTGGTGTGGAACGCAGGCTTCACGCAGGAAAAGCTGGGCGAATGGGACACCGAGCTGATCGAGCACTGGTTCCATTCCGTGTCGCCAGACGGCCGGGCTGACGCTGCATGTCGAGCTGCTCTACGGTCAGAACAATCACCACATCTGCGAAGCGCATCTACAAGGGCTTTGCCCGCGCCATGCGCAGGCCGTCGAACTCGATCCGCGCAAGGGCGGCGCCATTCCCAGTACCAAGGGCCAGCTTGGTGGCTAACACCGTAGCCCTGATCGATTACGGCGCAGGCAATCTGCATTCGGTCGAGAACGCGCTGCAGGCGGTCGGGCGCGGACGTTCTCGTCACCGCCGATGCTGCGGAAGTCGCGACGGCCGATCGCATCGTCCTGCCGGGTGTAGGCTCCTTCAAGGCCTGCATGGACGGCCTGTCCGCAATCCCCGACATGATCGAGGCGCTGGAGAACGCGCGTGTTGTCGAGACGGCAGTGCCGTTTCTCGGCATCTGTGTCGGCATGCAGCTGATGGCGGAATACGGGCTTGAGCATGGCACGCATGAGGGGCTTGGCTGGATCTGCCGGCAGCGTCGCTCCGATGAAGGCGGACAAGACGGTCAAGGTGCCGCACATGGGCTGGAACCGGGTCGAGCCTGTGGGCGATGCGTCTCTGGTGGAGCCGGGCGAGGCCTATTTCCTGCACTCCTACGCCTTTCAATGCGCGCAAACGCCGAGCAGCGTCTGCGCTGTGACGGAGCATGGCGGTCCGGTCGTCGCGGCCATTCAGGTCGGCACGGCTCTCGGCGTGCAATTCCATCCCGAGAAGAGCCAGCGCTACGGTCTGAACCTTCTGTCCCGTTTTCTGGAGTGGCGGCCATGAGAAAGATTTTGGCGTGATCGTATTTCCTGCAATCGACCTGAAGAACGGCGAAGTCGTCCGTCTGGCCGAAGGCGATATGGACCGCGCCACCGTCTATGGCGACGATCCGCGCCGCGCAGGCGAGGCTGTTTGCCGACGCCGGGGCGCAGCATCTGCACGTCGTCGATCTCGACGGAAGCTTTCGCCGGGTCGGCGCAGAACCGAGAGGCAGTGGAGGCGTATCGTTGCGGCAGTTTCCCGGCCATGTGCAGCTTGGCGGCGGTATCCGCAAGCGCGCGAAGCGGTCGAGGGCTGGTTCGATGCTGGGCGTGGCGCGGATCGTGATCGGCTCCGCCGCGCTGAAGGACCCCGAATTCGTGAAAGACATGGCCCGCGAATTTCCACGGCGGCATCGTCGTCGCGGTCGACGCGAAGGACGGCATGGTCGCGACCGAGGGCTGGGCGGACGTGTCCGATGTGCCGGTGATCGACCTGGCGCGCCGGTTCGAAGATGCGGGCGTCGCCGCGCTGCTGTTCACCGATATCGGCCGCGACGGAATGCTGACCGGCTGCAATATCGACGCGACGGTCGAGCTTGCCCGGCAGAGCGATATACCGGTCATCGCCAGCGGCGGCGTGAAGGGGCTGGACGATATCCAGATGCTCAACGCTGCAGGAGGACCACGGCATCGAAGGGGTGATCACGGGCCGCGCGATCTATGACGGGCGGCTCGATCTGGCGACGGCGCTGGCGATGGCCAGTGCAATGACCGTCTGCGTCCGGGTCATCCCGTGCCTCGACGTCGCCGATGGCCGCGTGGTGAAGGGCGTCAATTTCGTCGATCTGAAAGACGCCGGCGACCCGGTGGAGCAGGCGCAGGCCTATGATGCGGCGGGCGCGGACGAGCTGTGCTTCCTCGATATCTCGGCCACGCATGAAGGGCGCGGGACGCTGCTCGACATGGTCCGGCGCACGGCGAAGGTCTGCTTCATGCCGCTGACCGTCGGCGGCGGCGTGCGCAAGCGTCGAGGATGCGCGAGCGCTGTTACTCGCAGGCGCAGACAAGGTTGCGGTCAACAGCGCGGCTGTGAAGCGGCCCGAACTTGTTTCCGAAATTGCCGAAAGGATGGGCAGCCAGTGCGTCGTTGCCAGCGATAGACGCGCGGCGGACGGGGGAAGGCAGGTGGGAAATCTTTACCCATGGCGGACGGCAGGCGACCGGTGATCGATGCGCTCGAGCATGCTCACAGGTTGGCCGGGCTGGGTGCGGGCGAGCTTGCTCGTCACGTCGATGGACGGAGACGGCACCAAGGCAGGCTACGATGTAGAACTGACCCGCAGGATCGCCGACTCGGTCGAGATACCGGTGATCGCGAGCGGCGGTGTCGGCACGCTCGATCATCTGGTCGAAGGCGTGACCGAGGGACATGCCAGCGCCGTATTGGCGGCTTCCATCTTCCATTTCGGCGAGCACAGCGTCGCAGAAGCACACGAAGCGCTTCGCAAAGCAGGCCTTCCGGTACGCTCCGCCCTCGTCTGAGGGCTCTTATCGAATTTGATCGCATCGGTTCCAAAGCGGGACGACCGCTGCGAATCGATTGTGCAGATGCAACATATGATGTCCTGCTGCAGCCATGAAAACGGCTCACCAAAAGGCATCGCTTGCCATCGCAGCCACATTCTTCGGCGCAGGTCCTGCGTTTGCACAGGCGGGCACTGCGATCCCCGAACCGTCCAACCTGGCCCTGTTCGGCATCGGCCTTGCAGGGCTGGTCATCGGACGACAGGTGGCGAAACGGCGCGCCGACGGCGAAGAATAATCCGCCGCCTGCGCCAGTCCGCTTGACGCAGGCGCCGCGCCGACGCCATGGCTTGCCGTCATGGACACGCTGACCCGACTTGAAGAGACCATCGCCCAGCGCCGCTCGGCCGATCCCGGCAGCAGCTACGTCGCCCAGCTGACCGCACGCGGACGGCCCGTCATGGCGCGCAAACTGGGGGAAGAGGCCGTCGAGGCCACCGTGGCTTCGCTGACCGGCGACGACGCCGAACTGGTCGGCGAAAGCGCAGACCTTCTGTTTCACCTGCATGGTGTTGCTGGCAGACCGGGGCATTCCCCTGCAGGATGTCCTGTCCGAACTCGACCGACGCGAAGGCCTGTCGGGCCTGGAAGAAAAAGCCCGCAGGAGCGAATGATGCCGATCGATCCGACCCAGCCTTACGATGACTGACAACATCTTCGCGAAAATCCTGCGCGGCGAGATTCCTTCGAACAAGGTCTACGAAGATGACTGGGCTTTTGCGTTCGAGGACATCAACCCGCAGGCAGAAATCCACACTCTGGTCATTCCCAAGGGGCAATATGTCAGCTGGGACGATTTCTCGGCCAAGGCATCGGATGAGGAAATCGGCGGTTTTGTTCGCGCGGTAGGCGAAGTGGCGCGGGCAAAGGGGCTGGTCGAGCCGGGATACCGCCTGATGGCCAATATCGGCGCGCATGGCGGGCAGGAAGTGCCGCATCTGCATGTCCATATGTTCGGCGGTCAGCCGCTGGGGCCGATGATTTCCCGATAGCGGCGTGTTCTTCGGAGCCCCGTCGCACGCTTTTCTTCGCACGCCTTTCGTCGCATGGGGGAATCGCTTCGTCGATGGCGCTTGCTTGGCGACTCGGCGCCTCCGCTAAAGCGAAGGCCGCATCATGACAGTCTCCCCAAATCCTCCCGGCGGCATCTTCGATGGGCCGGTCCATTTATACGCCGTGCGCGTATATTACGAGGATACGGACCTGTCGGGCATCACCTATCACGCCAATTACCTCCGCTGGTTCGAGCGAGCGCGGTCGGACGTCCTTCGTATGCTGGAAATAGACCAGCGCGCAGCGATCGAGGCAGGAGAGGGCGCCTATGCGGTTGCCGATGTTGCGCTCAGATACCTTCGCCCGGCCAAGCTGGACGACGATGTGGTGATCCATACCCGTTGCACCGACATTCGCGCCGCGTCCGTCAGGATGAACCAGCAGGCGATTCGGGGCGACGAGTTGTTATGTACGGCGCAACTGCGCGTCGGATTTGTAGCCCCCGATGGCCGCCCGCGGCGGCAGCCAGAGGCGTGGCGTGATGCTTTCAAGACCGTTTTGACCGAGGAATCCGTTTGATGAATCTGCTCGCTGTAGCTGCTGCGGCCCCGACCCGTCTCAATCCGCTCGAGCTGTTTCTCGATGCCGACATCATTGTCCAGGCAGTGATGATCGGATTGCTGATCGCCTCGATCTGGAGCTGGATGATCATCATCAGCTTCGCGCTGCGGATCGGCGGTGCGCGCCGCCGTTCCAAGGCGTTCGAGACAGAGTTCTGGCAGGCCGACGACTTCGACAGCGTCATGCGCGAACACCACAAGAAAGACGTGCCGAGCGCCCGCATCGCCAATGCTGCGATGCTGGAATGGAAGCGCTCGACCAAGGGCGGACTGAAAGATCGCGACGGCGCGCGCCAGCGTATCGCCAGCGCGATGGAAAGCCAGGTCGCGACAGAGGCCGATGAACTTGCCGACCGTCTGGGCTTTCTTGCCACCACCGGCTCGGTCGCTCCGTTCGTGGGACTGTTCGGCACGGTGTGGGGCATCATGAACAGCTTCTTCCAGATCGGCGCGCAGGAAAGCTCGTCGCTCGCGGTCGTGGCTCCGGGTATTTCCGAGGCATTGTTTGCGACAGCGATCGGGCTGTTTGCAGCCATTCCCGCCGTCATTGCCTACAACCGGTTCTCGGGCGCAGTGAATTCGTTCGAGGGGCGTCTCCAGCGCTTTGCCGATCGCTTCCATTCCAATCTGAGCCGGGAACTGGAGCGCGTCTGACATGGCGATGGGCCTCCATACATCTTCGCGGCGTGGGCGCGGTTCGCGCCGGGCTCCGATGTCGGAAATCAACGTCACGCCGTTCGTCGACGTCATGCTGGTGCTGCTGATCATCTTCATGGTCACGGCCCCGCTGCTGACCGCTGGCGTGCCGGTCGACCTGCCCGAAAGCCGCGCCAATGCGTTGCCGCAGGAAAGCGAGCAGGTGACTGTGTCGATCCTGCAGGACGGAACGATCTATCTGGGCGAAGATCCGCTGGTGCCCGGCACGTTTGCGCAAGCGCTGGCAACCTTGGGTGCAGAAGGCGACCGTCCGGAAGTGACCTTGCGGGCGGACCGCACGCTCGATTACGGGCTAGTGATGGGCGTGATGGGGGAACTGAACCGCGCAGGGTTCAACTCCATCTCGCTGGTCACGAGCGGTTCAGTCGAAATGCCATAGCCCCGCGAACGATGGCCGCTCTTGCCCTTCGCCGCGATGAAGCATCCGCCCTTGCGGTGGCCGCGGTCCTGCATGCAGCGCTGATCGGCGTTTTGCTGCTGCAGCCGGAAGAAAGAACGCCCGCGCCCGAGCCTGAGCGCGTGGTCGTGAACCTTTCGGAAGAGGTCGGCATGACGTCGACATCGCCCGATCCTGTAGCCGTCAGCCGCGCGGCTCAGGCGCCGACATTTTCCGAGTTTCCCGCTCCCCCGCCGCCGAGTCCCGTGCAAGTCACGCCGCCGCAGGAGACCCCGCGAACTTCGCTTCCGCGGCCGGTCACACCGACGCAGACCCGGCCGCGCCCCGCGCCGACCAGCGCTCCGCGGCCCACCCCGACGCGTGCGGCAAGGCCGGCTCCGGCTCCGACCCGTGCGGCGCGGCCCAGTCCGGCGCCTGCGCCCGCTCCTTCGCCGCGGGCCACGTCAGGTGCCAGCCGGATCGGCAGCGATTTCCTGCCGGGTAGCGGCGATTTGTCATCCAGCAGCGAGACCCGCGTTCCCGCCTCCCAGATCGGCGCAAGCGCGAAGGCGTCTCTCCTGTCGCAAATCGTGCGCGAGGTGCGGCCCAAGTTCGATCCGCCGAGCGGTGTCGATGTAGAAAAGCTCGTCAGCGTGGTGCGCTTCCGCCTCAATGCGGACGGGTCGCTCAACGGGCGCCCCAGCATGATCAGCCAAAGCGGCGTGACCGATGCCAACAGCGCGCAGGCCGGGCGGCATGGCGAACTCGCCGTGAGGGCGGTAGTCCTCGCCGCACCCTTCGACCTGCCGTCCCAATATCACGAGGCGTTCAAGACAGTGACGCTGAACTTCGATGCGAGTTTATGACATGAAACTCCCCTTTACCGCCCCAGCCGCACTCGTCGCTCTGTTCGTCCTTGCAGCGCCACTTTCGGCACCATTGTCGGCACAGGACCTCGCCGCACCGCCACCGGAAGGCGGCGAAGTCTCGGTCGCCGAGGAAATCGGCGAGAGCGACGGAGGGCTGACCGGCAATGTACAGGTCGAGGGGCAGTACGAAGACGCCCAGATCGCCATCCCCGCCTTTGCGGCCGAGCGCGATGTTCCCACCTCGGCCAATTCGGCAGGCACGGCGGCGCTGGGGCTGGAACTGGCGCGGGTCATCACCGCCGACCTGAAGAACAACGGACTGTTCCGCCCGACCGGCCCCGATGCCCTGCCGCGCCCGACCTATCCCCAGATCACCGACCCGCAGTGGAGCACGTGGTCCAATCGCGGCGCCGAGATGCTGGTACACGGCTATGTCCGGGCGCAAGGCGACGGGCGTCTCGTCGTGGGCTGTTACCTTTATGACATGGCGCTGCAGGACGAACTGGCGCGGTCCGGCTGGGTTGTGCCGCCATCAGACTGGCGCCGCGCGGCGCACAAATGCGCCGACCTTGTCTATTCGCGCCTGACCGGTGAGGATCCGTTTTTCGACAGCCGCATCGCCTATATTGCGGAGACGGGGCCGAAGGATAACCGCACGAAGCGCCTTGCCGTGATGGACAGCGACGGGGCCAACCATCGCTTCCTCACGCTGGGCGGATCGACCGCGCTCACTCCGCGTTATTCGCCCGATTACCGGCGCCTGCTTTACCTCAGCTATGTCGATGGCAATCCGCGGATCTACATCTACGACATCGGAACGGGCCGCCAGCAACTGGTCACCCAGAGCAGCAACCCGACCTTCGCCCCGCGCTGGAGCCCTGACGGGAAGTGGATCCTGTATTCGATGGCGGTCAACGGCAATACGGACATCTATCGCGTTAGCGCAGATGGCGGGCCGAGCGTGCGCCTGACCGATGCGCCCGGCATCGATATCGGCGGTTCCTATTCGCCTGACGGCAACCAGATCGTGTTCGAAAGCGACCGTTCCGGCAGCCAGCAAATCTATGTCATGGATGCCAACGGTACCGACCAGCGCCGCCTGTCCTTCTTCGGTGGGCGTGCGGCGACGCCGGAATGGAGCCCGCGCGGCGACCAGATCGCGTTCACCTACATCCCCGGCGATTTCAACATTGCGGTGATGAGCCCCAATGGCCGCAATTTCCGGAAACTGACCAATGCGTGGCAGGACGAAGCGCCCACATGGTCGCCGAACGGGCGCATCATTCAGTTCTTCAGGACACAGCGCAATTCGGGCAAAACGGCGATCTATCAGGTCGATCTCACCGGCGAGAACGAGCGCCAACTGCCGACCCCGGTGGATGCGTCGGACCCTGCGTGGGGACCGATCCTTCCCTGAATGCGTTGATTTCGAGTTCCCCCTATCCCCCGGACGGGCCGGGGGAAGTGGTAAAACCCGGACGACCCGGATGATGGTCGCGATTTTCCCTCTTGGACTTGAGGAGTTACTTATGACGTATCGTACCGCAACCGCCATGCTCCTGGCTGGCACGCTTGCCTTGGGCGCGTGTAAGAAAGACGCACCCGAAGACCTGCCGCCGCCGCCGATCGATCCCAATGCCGGGGGAGGTATGGTCGACAATGGCTCTGCTGCGCCCGGTGTCGGCACGAACGAGCACTTCGTTGCCGGCGTGAATGGTCAGAACATCATTTTCTTCGACACCGACCGGTACAATATCGATAGTGCCGATGCGGCTGCCTTGCAGACGCAGGCGCAATATCTTGGCCAGTATCCCAGCGTCACCGTCACGATCGAGGGCCATGCCGACGAACGCGGAACGCGAGATTACAACCTCGCTCTGGGCGAACGCCGGGCCAATGCGGCGAAAAATTATCTGACCTCGATCGGCGTCGCAGCGAACCGCATTTCGACCGTCAGCTACGGTGAGGAACGCCCGACCGCTCTGGCATCGACGCCGGAAGCATGGGCGCAGAACCGCCGAGCTGTCACGATTGTCGTGAACTGACCCGGTAACCCGCTTATTTTAGAGGGAAGAGGCCCTGCCTTTCGGCGGGGCCTTTTTCATTTCAGTCGAAGAAAACGGCAGGGGCCATCGGCGCCTGGGCCGAATGTGCGGCATGAACAGACTGGCTGCCCGGGCCCGAGACAAGCGCAAACATGGCCATAGCGGCAATGCTGGCGAATGCGGACAGAGACAGTTGCTTGCTCATGGGGCTCTTTTCAATTTCGTTCTGCGATCTCGGTCGTAACGCCCATCAGTGAACGCTTCGTTGCAATGCAACATTTCCTGCCGCAACCGGTTCCCACGGGTTCCTTCTGCGCTCAACACTCTCTAGACTACCCGCCATGCTCCCCCGACAAACGACTTCGAGATTGTATCGTGGCTAGAAACGGCCGTTCCAACGACTGGGGATTTCCCCGCTGGCGCCCCTATGGCAGCAGCCGTGAAACCGTCGCGCAGCGCGAATGCGACCGGCATGGTTGTACAGAGGCGGGACTGTGCCCCGCGCCCAAATCGCCCAACAGTCCGGATCGCTGGCATTTCTGTCAGAAGCACGCCGCTGAATACAACAAGGGGTGGGATTATTTCGAAGGTCTCGACAAGGAACAGGCGGCGGAGCGCAAGCGGACGGAGCAGCGCGACGCCAATGCCTATGCCGAGGCCCAGCATTACGGCTGGTCGGGCAGCGGAGACGGAACGTGGTCGGCAGATGAATTGCTGGCGCTGGAAGTGCTGGAGCTGGAAACAGATACCGACTTCGATACGATCAAGAAGGCGTTCCGGATCAGGGCGAAGGCCGTCCATCCCGATGTGAAGCCGAACGACAAGGAGGCGGCGAAGGAATTCCAGAAGATCCAGGTCGCCTACGAAGTCCTGAAAGCAGGCGAGGAAAGACGCAGCTGGAAGGGATGATGCGGCGCATCAAGCATAGCCGCAATCCCATCAGTCGTATCTGATCTCCACCTTCGCGGCAGCGTCCGATGCGGCTTTGCGCGCGGCATCCGTATCGCTTCCCGATGCCAACGCTACGCCCATTCGCCGATAGGGCCGCGTCACCGGCTTGCCGAAAATCCGAACATCTGAACCGCCCGCCATCGCGTCCGCCATACCCTCGAACCGGAAGCTGTCGCTATCACGGTCGGCGAGGATGACGGCGCTGGCCGATGGGCGTGCGCGGATGGTTGGCGGAACCGGCAGGCCCATGATTGCACGGGCATGGAGGTCGAACTCGGACAGGTTCTGGCTGACCAGAGTGACCATGCCCGTATCGTGCGGGCGGGGGCTAAGCTCCGAAAAAATAACCTCGTCGGCCCCATTCTCGTCCTTGGCCACGAAAAACTCGACGCCGAACAGACCGTAGCCGGCACCGCCGGTCGCCAGAGCATCGACCACCTTGCGGGCCATGTCCTGTGCGGCTGCAATGGCGCTGTCAGCCATTGGAATGGGTTGCCAGCTTTCGCGGTAATCGCCGCGCTCCTGCCGGTGGCCGATGGGCGGACAGAAAGTAACGCCATCCTTGTGGCGCACCGTCAGCAAGGTGATTTCGTAATCGAAATCGATGAAGCCTTCCACGATGACCCGCGCCCGGTCACCGCGCATTCCGGCGCAGGCATAGTCCCACGCCGCCTCTAATTCCCCGGCCGATCGGACAGTACTCTGTCCCTTGCCGGAGGAAGACATCACCGGCTTGATGACGCAGGGAAAGCCCGTCACTTCGGCCGCCGCGCGGACCTCGTCCAGACTTTCGGCATAGCGATAGGTGCTGGTTTTGATCCCCAGCTCCTGCGCTGCCAGATCACGAATTGCGTCGCGGTTCATGGTCATCTGCGTCGCCCGCGCGCTGGGTACGATGTTGACGCCGGAAGCTTCCAGATCGGCCAGTACCTCGGTGCGGATCGCTTCGACTTCGGGTACGACGAGATCAGGTGCATGGCGCTCGACAACGCCGCGCAAGGCATCACCGTCAAGCATCGAGAAAACCTCGCACGCGTCTGCCACCTGCATGGCCGGGGCGCCTGCATAGCTGTCGCAGGCGATGACATACGCGCCCAGCCGTTTGGCCGAGATCACGAATTCCCGGCCCAGTTCGCCCGAGCCGAGCAGCAGGATTTTTGCAGTGAAGGCCATCAGTCGGATTTCTTCGCTATCGCTTCGGAGGGATTGTCGTTCCACCACGGTGTGTCAGTGTACGGGCGGACGTCCATTTCGTGTGTCCAGCAGCTGCGGTGTTGATGCGCCAGATGCCAATAGGTTTCCGCCAGCGCACCCGGGTCGATAACGCCGTCCTCGCCCTTGGCCGCCTTGAATGCCTCGAACCTGTTGCCCAGCATTTTGCCCAGCGTGTCGGGCGCATCGACTGCCGCGTCGATAACGACATGCGCCACATGAATACCCTGCGGTGCGAATTCGGCGTTTAGCGTCTGGCAGAGCATCCGCCGGCCGCCCATCGCAGCGGCATGGCTATGCTGGCCCGCATTGCCGCGCACCGCCGCCGTCGCACTGGTGACCAGCAGCGTACCTGACCCCCGCGCCGCCATGCGGGGAAGCACGGCGTGGGCCAATCGAAACAAGCCGAACGTGCCAAGCCGCCAGCCCAGTTCGAACGTGCGGTGCGGCGTATCCGGAAGAGACTGCGTCCCGATCTGCGCGCCGAGATTGTAGAGGACGCATTCGATAGGGCCGATTTCTGCCTCGGTCCGCTCTACCAGTTCCTCGATCGTGCCATCCTCGGCCGCGTCGAGCAACGTGCCGGTAGCCTGCCCGCCGTCCTCCTCGATTTGCGCGACCAGTCTGGCCAGTCCATCCTCGTCAGATCGCCGGGCGAGGACCGCATGGTAACCGCCCGCAGCAAATCGACGCGCCGCGTGCCCCCCGACGCCCGCGCCTGCACCGATGACGAGGAACACGGGTTTGCGGCTATCGGGGGGTATGTCGCTCATGTCAGACCGCTTCCAGCGCCTGTTCGAAGTCGGCGATCAGATCGTCGGCGTCCTCGATCCCGATGCTGATCCGCACGAGACTGTCGGTGATGCCCAGTTCCTGACGGCGGCCATGTGCGACCGACAGGTGCGTCATGCTGGCCGGATGGCTGGCGAGCGTTTCCGTGCCGCCGAGGCTGACGGCCAGCTTGGCGACCTTCAGCGTGTCGAGGAAGCGGAAGCATTCTGCCTCGCCGCCCTTGATGAACACCGAGAAGGTCGATCCGGCGCCGAGACAATGGCGATCATAGATGTCCTGCTGGCGCTCGTCTTCGATCATGCCGAGATAGCCGAGGCCATCGACCTTCGGATGCTCCTTCAGGAATTCGCAGACCTTGGCCGCGTTCTCTCCGGCGCGCTGCATCCGCAGTTCCACGGTTTCGAGGCTGCGGCACAGCATCCATGCGGTGTTCGGGATCGGCAATCCCGCCCATCGTGTTGCGCAGCGCGCGGATGGCGTCGATGAACCGCTTCGGCCCGGCGACGCTGCCGGCGACCAGATCGGAATGACCGCCGACATATTTGGTCAGCGAATAGACGACGAGATCGGCGCCATGTTCCAGCGGGCGCTGCCACAGGGGGCCGAGGAAGGTGTTGTCGATCGCGATGGGGCAGCGATCCGCATCGAAATGCGCGTCGCGCGCATCGCGCACGGCCTCGATATCGACCAGCGCATTGGTCGGGTTGCCTGGGCTTTCCAGATAGATGAGCGGCACTTCGCCGCCCTGTTCTTCGGCCTTGGCCTTGGCCTTCTTCATCACCTCGTCCAGCTTCTCGCGCGCTCGCGCCGGCGGGGAAGTCGATATAGGTCACGCCGTATTTGGCCATGGTCTTGGCGACGAAGCCTTCGGATGCGGCATAGAGCGGGCCGGAATGGACGATCACGTCGCCCGCCTTGCACGCGGCCAGCATCAGGATGGCGATCGCGGTCATGCCGCTGGAGAAGCTCAGCGCGTCCTCCGCGCCGTCCCAGATGGCGAGGCGATCTTCGAGGATTTCCTGATTGGGGCCGTTGAAGCGCGAATAGACGAGGCCGTCCGCGCCGCCCGGGCGCTGGCCGGTGATGCCTTCGAAGTGGCGCTTGCCCGCTGCCGCGCTTTCGAATGCGAAGGTGCTGGTGAGGAAGATCGGGCTTTTCAGCGAACCTTCGGACAGGGCCGGGTCGTAACCGTGGCCCATCATCAGCGTGGCGGGCTTCAGCTCGCGGCCGCCGATCTTGGTGACTTCCGGCTTGGGATTGCGGCGCGGGGTAGGTTTGTCGGTTGCGTTGACTGCATCGGTCATGGTGGCAGGCCTTCCTGTACGAATGCTCCCAGGAAGGCAGGAGCTGATATTGCGCCAAGGGGGCAGCCCGTTCCTAACCTCCGCAGGAACGCATCTCCGCCAGGGCGCGCTATGATGGGGGTGCGATTATCGCGTTCGTGCTGGCGCTTCAAGCGACGAGCGCCGCTACTGCCCACACACCGGCGACGATCAGGAATATTCCGATCAGATCGAGGATCAGGCCTGCCGTGACCATCCGCTCGATCCGGATGCGACCGGTGGCCCATGCGATGGCATTCGGGCCGGTACCCGCCGGCAGCATGAAGCCCCAACTGGCTGCCAGCGCGGCAGGCATGGCGAGCAGGACCGGGTCGCGCTCCAGCGCCACCACCAGGCTGGCGACGACCGGGATGATCGCGCTGGCCGTGGCGACATTGCTGGCGAATTCGGTGATCAGAATGACCATCGCGACAAGCGCCAGCGCGACCAGCAGCAGCGGAACAGTTTCCAGCACGAGCAACGCCTTGCCGAGCCACTCGGCCAGCCCGCTCGTGCCCATACCTGCCGCCAGCGCCAGCCCTCCGCCAAACATCATGATGACCCCCCAAGGCGCGCTGGTCGGCCTCCTTCCAGATCAGCAGCGGCCGGCCTGTCCCGTCGGGGATCAGGAACAGGGCCAGGCTAGCGATGATGGCGATCGTGCCATCGGTCCAGCTTCCCGCAGGCAGCAGCGGAGCGACAAGCGGCTGGGTCATCCAGGCAAGAAATGTTACCGCCACCACCGCCATCACGCGCTTTTGGGGTGCGCCCAGCGGGGTGTCGTCGGCAATGGTCGCGCGCGCCGCCTTAACATCGAAGGGATGGGCGGCGACTTTCTGGACTCTCGCGATGATATACGCGGCGACCGGTACGCCGATAATGACGATCGGCAGACCGTAAAGCATCCACTCGGCGAAGCTGATCTTCACGCCGATCGTGGTGTCCAGCAGGCCGACTGCGATCGCGTTCGTCGGAGACCCGACGAGGGTGCCGAGCCCTCCGATGCTGGCGGCAAAGGCAATGCCCATCGGCAGTGCCCCGTAAAGCCCGTCGGTCGTTTCGTTATCGGTGCCGCCTCCCGCCAGAACGGCCAGCGCCATCGGCATCATGATCAGCGAGGTCGACGTATTGGAAATGAGCATCGAAAGGATCGCTGCACTCGCCATGAAAGCAATAGAGCAGCCCGGTCTGACCTCCGCGTCCTCCGAGCGCGTTGAGGATCGCCACGGCCAGCCGTTTGTGCAGACCCGTCCGCTCGATGGCGAGGGCGAGAAACGCACCTCCCAGCAGCAGGAACAGGATGGGGGAGTAATATGTGCTGGCCGTCTCCCGCGCATCGCTGACCCCGGCAAAGGGCAGGACCAGAAACGGCATCAGCGCCGTGGCTGTGAGCGGGATCGCTTCGGTCATCCACCAAGACGCCATGAGAACGACGAGGCCCGCCACGATAAAGGCCTCGCGGCTCATCTCGGCAGGAGGAGGCACGAAAATACCGATGGCCAGTGCCAATACGCCGAACAGCAGGCCGATGGTGCGTGCAGTCATTCGTGGTCCCTCTCTCCGGCGTCGCTTCAACCACAGCTTGGCGGCGAGAGGAAGTGTGCTTTCCCGACTGTGAACGGGAACATCAGACGTCGCTCACCGCTGCCAGCTATTATGCCAGCTATGAAACAGTTTGCCCTATCGTCCATCGCTCTCACCGCCGTAGCCGGCATCGCGGCAACCGCCGCTGCGCAAGGCTATCCGCAGGCGCGGCCCTATCCAGGTGTCGGAACGCCGGTCGTCAGGGCTCCTGCTCCGGCTTTGGAGGAGCAGCGCCAGTCCCCCACGCCGGCACGCAATGTATTTTCGCGGCCTGCGGCTTTCACCGGCCCTGCTGCCGATGCGGCAAATTGGGAAATCGGTCCGATCATCCGTGGCAAGAGCCGTTCCGACGGTATGCCGCTCAGGCCGGCGCAGGCCGGGGTTGAAGCCGGTGGCGGCTGGTCGTTCGATTTTCCCGGGCCAAGTGCGCGCAACGGCCATGTCAATTACGTGACCATGCCGTCCCGCAGTCTTGCTGGCGCGCGCCGGATCACAATGACCTATCGCATCGATGCCGGACGCGGCGTGCAATTTCATCCGCAGGAATATCCCGGAACACCGGCGACCATGTCGCTATACTTTCAGGTGCGAGGGGACAATTGGACGGCGAGGGACCAGTACCGCTTCGCACGGTGGTATGCGCCGGCAGAGAAGGTTGAGACCTTGAGGCCCGGCACGCACACCGTAAGCATCGATATGGACGAGAACTGGATAGCGGTCGTCGCATTCAAGCGCGACACGGCGCCCGAGGAGTTTCGCCGTGCTCTCGCAAATGCAAGCCGGATCGGATTCACCTTTGGCGGCAAGGGCGGGCGCGGTCACGGGGTGTATGCCACCGGCGCCGCTCGCTTCACGCTACTCGATTTCCGAGTAGAGTAACGTCTGCTGGCGTTTAGCGCCCGTGCGGCATTGCATCGTAATCCAGCGGCGCCGCGGCGCCCCCGGATAGCGAGGGGCCTGCCGAAGGCGGCGGGTCGGCCGGCATTCCGCTACCCGGAGGTAGCGGTCTGCGCGGCCGTTTCTTTTGGTGTGAGGATTGTCCGAGCCAGCGCTCGAACCTTGTCATCCAAGCTGACCGAGTAAGTTTGCGCCGCTGCAGCCACGGCTGACTGAAAGCCTCTGGCCCGCTCACTTGGGCGACAGCACCATCAGCATCTGGCGACCTTCCAGCCTCGGGAAAGCTTCGACCTTGGCGGTTTCTTCCATGTCGTCGCGCACGCGGTTGAGGAGATCCATACCGAGATTCTGGTGGGCCATTTCACGGCCGCGGAACCGCAGCGTCACCTTCACCTTGTCGCCGTTGTCGATGAACTTGTTCACGTTGCGCATTTTCACATCATAGTCGTGCACGTCGATATTCGGACGCATCTTAACTTCTTTGATGTCTTGCGTTTTCTGGGTCTTGCGCGCCAGATTGGCTTTTTTCTGAGCCTCGAACCTGTGCTTGCCAACATCGAGGAATTTGCACACCGGCGGGTTCGCATTGGGCGAGACCTCGACGAGATTCAGACCGACAGCTGCCGCCTGTTCGATCGCTTCATTGGTGAACATGAGACCAAGATTTTCGCCGTCACCGTCGATGACGCGGACTTTCTCGGACTGGATGAACTGGTCGTAGCGTGGGCCGCTCTTGGTCGGCGGCTGCAGGGAACGACGGGGTGGACGAGCTATGGGGCGATTCCTTTATTTTGTTTCGATTGAAGGGCCCATATAATGCGAAAACGGCCTGTTTGCTAGGTGGCTTTGGGCAATTGCGGGCATTTGTTCGCCTTATGCGGCGACTCTGCGCACCTTCGCGCCAGAGGGGGAAGCGAGCGAGGCGCCCTTTAGCAGGCAAAATGGCCTCGATCGTGCGGGCAGGCTGCAGCGCCTTGAGGATCGCCCGGTCGCCGGCTGGCATACCGCCGGTAAACGCTCCGAAAGCAGGCGCGATCATCCGGTGACACCCCTCGCCGGTATCGGCCAGTACTGCGCAGGGACGGCTGATGCGGCGTCGCTGGACGTGGACCGTCAGCTTCGGGTGATAGTGACCGGAAATCTCCGAGCGGGTCTCGCCCGGCTTCGCCTCGTGGCGCAGGATCACGCCGCCAAGTTCCATTTCCTCGACCAGCGTACCGCCGCAGCGCGCCTCTGCCACGGTCCCGTCCTTGCGGGTATCGTGGTTGCCGGTGATCCAAATCCAGTCGAGTGTGCCGGTCAGCGCCTCCAGCATTCCGCATGCATGATCGTCGAGCCGGGAGGCTCCGTCGGCATCGTGGAAATTGTCGCCCAGCGTGATGACCCTTGTCGCGCCGGTCGCACGCACTTCGGCAGCGACCCTCTCCAGCGTTTCGCGCGTATCGTAGGGCGGCAACATCTGGCCGTGCTGGGCATAAAAGCTCGCCTTTTCCAGATGCAGATCGGCGACCAGCAAAGTATTGTGGCGCGGCCAAAACAGCGCGCGACCAGCTGTGAGCACGAGCTCGGTATCAGCGAACGAAACGGGAACCATACCCCGCTATTGCCGCGATGGCAGCAGATTGGCAAGAGGGACCTATGACCGATTGGACACCGCATTCAGCAAAGGCGCGCGCCTGGTTCGAAGGCTTGCGCACCCGCATCTGTACCGAGTTCGAAAGCATCGAGCGAGAGGGCGGCTCGGACGCCGCTTTCGAATACACCCCCTGGCAGCGCGAAGAGGAGGGCAATGACCAGCCCGGCGGCGGTGTGCGCGGGGTGATGAAGGGGAAGGTGTTCGAAAAGGTCGGCGTGAATGTTTCGACCGTTCAGGGCAGTTTCGCGCCCGAATTTGCCAAAACCATGAACGGCGTCGATCCGGACAACCCGGTTTTCACCGCCACCGGCATCAGCCTGGTCGCGCATATGGCCAATCCGCACGTGCCGGCGGTCCACATGAACACCCGCTTCCTTGTGACGGGGAAGGCGTGGTTCGGCGGTGGTGCCGATCTCAATCCGCCGATCCCCTACGAGGACGACACCGCCGATTTCCACGCTCGCATGCGGGCCGCCTGCGCGGCGCACAATCCGACCTATTACGAGCGGTACAAGAATTGGGCGGATGACTATTTCTACATCCCGCACCGCCAGTGCCATCGCGGTGTCGGCGGGATTTTCTACGATCATCTCGAATGCGAAAGCGATGCCGATTTCGAACGGCATTTTGCCTTCACCCGCGACGTGGGCGAGGCGTTTCTCGATATCTATCCGCAGCTGGTTCGGCGGCGGATGGCATCGGATTTCACGCCGGACGAGGAAAGACAGCAGCTGGAATGGCGCGGACGCTATGCCGAGTTCAATCTCGTCTATGATCGCGGCACGCTGTTCGGCCTGAAGACGGGCGGCAATATCGACGCCATTCTGATGAGCCTTCCGCCCCGCGCGGAATGGAGCTGATGCGGCATGACTACGCTTTCATGAGTGCAACTTCGTGAGCGCCCTCTCATGAGCACCGGCGGCTTTGCCGGACGTGCAGCCACCATCGATCATGGTGGCCTGGGCGCGCTGCACTATCTTGGCAATTACGTCCGGCGGATGCCGACGAACCTGCCGCGCATGGTCGAGAACGCGTATGACTGGGAGCATCTGCCCTATGTCCATCCGCAGGCGTTTTCCTCGATTGCCATAATCGACGAAGGCCGGTGGGGCTGGCGCGCGGAAGTCGGACTTCCGGAAACAGCGGGCGGCGGAAAGCAGCTGATAGAATTGCTGGTCGACGCGCCTGAAAGCTATTGGGCGACCACCGTTGTGGAAGGCTTGGGGCAGGGCACGCAAATTCACACCAAGGCGCGCGACGTATCGGGTGATGACGGCGAAGAGGCGATCGAAGTCGACGTCCGCTTCTACCTTCCCAAGCCGCCCGATACGGACGAGCAGGCCGGTATGATCCTGGGCTATCTGCAGGCGCAATATGCGGGGCTGTACGATCAGGACGAGGCGCTGATGGTGGCCCGGCAGGAAGCACTTGATGCCGAGCGCGCGCGCCGCGACGGCCACGGGCCGGATCATGTTTCGATGGGGCCCGAAGCGGCCCTGGACCGAAATACATGTCACCGCATCACCCTTGGCGGGAACGATTATTCTGTCCGCTTTCATGAGGGTAAATGGATCGCCCACGCAGCGGTGTGTCCGCATCTTCTTGGCCCGCTGGCCGACGCGCCGATAGAGGATGGCGTGATCGCCTGCCCGTGGCATGGCTATCGGTTTCCGGTGACGGGCGGGCGCGAAGTTGGCGGCCATTCGTGCACGCTGTCTTCCTCGCCCGAGATCACGACGGAAGAGGGCGCGCTGGTCGCGCGCCTTCGCTGACACGGCCAAATTACGTTCAGCGACAATTACTTCTCCCCGCCTTATAAAACCCCCGACCCTGATTTTCCGGAGATTTTCGATGAGAGCCTTCGCTCCTGCCCTTACCCCAGCTGCAATAGCCGCCTTGCTGGCAACCACCGCCTGCACCGCGACCGGCACGAATGTCGCAAGTGTGGCGGCTCCGCTCGAAATGCCGCCAGCGCAGTCGCCGGAACGCGTGGTCGCACCGATCCTGACTTCGCCCGAAGCGGTCGATACGCAGACCTTCGCGCAGCCACAGGTGGCCCGCGTAACGCATGTGGCCCTCGATCTCGATCTGGACTTCGACGCAAAGCAGGTGAGCGGTACGGCTACTCTGGATGTGCTGGCGAAGCCGGGGGCGAATACAGTCATTCTCGATAATGATGGGCTTCTCGTCGAAAGCATCACCGATATCACCGATGGCACACCCAAAGACCTCGTCGTGACCACTGGCCGCATTGAGGAGGGGAAGGGCGCTCCCCTGACAATCGCGTTCGGACCCGGTCCCGAAAAGCGCCGGATCGTCATCCGGTACGCCGGTGCCCCTGATGCCGCTGCGCTGCAATGGCTTACGCCCGAGCAGACGGCTGGCGGGACGCATCCGTTCTTGTTCAGCCAGGGGCAGGCGACGCTCAATCGTACGTGGATACCGACACAGGACAGTCCGGGTATCAGGCAGACATGGCAGGCGCGCATCACCGCTCCCAAGCCGCTCGACGTGGTGATGAGCGGCGTTCAGCAGGGTGAGCCTGAAGATCTGGGGAACGGCCGCCGCGCTTTCAGCTTCGTCATGGACAAGCCTGTGCCGCCCTACCTGATCGCCATTGCTGCAGGTGACATCGATTTCGCCGCAACTGGCCCGCGTACAGGCGTTTGGGCCGAACCGTCCGTACTGCCGCGCGCTGCGGCTGAAGTGGGTGATACAGAGGCGATGGTCGAGGCGGCCGAAGCTCTTTACGGCGAATATCGCTGGGGCCGGTACGACATGATCGTGCTACCGCCTGCCTTCCCTTACGGGGGCATGGAGAACCCGGTGATGACTTTTCTCACCCCCACCTTCATCGCAGGCGACCGCTCCAATAACGGTCTTGTCGCGCATGAGCTGGCACACAGCTGGTCGGGCAATCTGGTCACCAATGCGGTGTGGGGCGACAGTTGGCTGAACGAAGGTGTCACCACCTATTTCGAGAACCGGATCGTCGAGGAAGTCTACGGCAAGGAACGCGCCCAGCAGGAAGCGGCCCTGATGTTTGCCAATATCGAGGAAACATTGGCCGAAGTCGGCAAGGATGCGCCGGGCACTGCGCTCAGCACCGATGGCGGATACGAGCTCGGCAGCGCGATTGCCTACGACAAGGGCGCGTTCTTCCTGATGACGGTGGAGAGTATTGTCGGACGGGAACGTTTCGATACGTGGCTGCGCCAGTGGTTCGACGCACACGCGTTCCAGCCCGCCACCAGCGAAATGTTCTACGAGGATATGCTCGCCAATCTCGTCCGCAGCGATGCGGAGCGCGATCAATTGATGTTGCAAGAGTGGATTTTCGAGCCGGGTCTGCCGTCCAATGTCGTCCGGCCCGATCCGGCAGCGTTTGCCGAGATCGATAGGGCCGTCGCAGACTACGCGAATAGCGGCGTGATCCCCGCCTCCTGGTCCGGCTGGACGGCAGCGGAGCAAATGCGGTTTCCTGATAATGTGCCGCAGGAGCGCAGCGCTCCCCAGCTGGAGGAACTGGACCGCACGCTCGGCCTGTCCCGCACCGGCAACAACGAAATCCGCTTCCTGTGGCTCGAGCTGGCGCTGGCCAATCGGTACGAGCCCGCTGTCCCGCAAGCCGAGGACTTCCTTGCCCGCGTGGGCCGCGCGAAATTCGTGCGCCCGCTGTTCGAGACGCTGTGGAACGAGGGCGAGTGGGGCCGGCCCATCGCCACGCGCATCTACGAACGGACGCGGGCGAGCTATCACACGGTAACGCGCCGCGGCGTGGACCGGGTGCTGGCGGCGGGGGAATAGCGCCTCTCGCGCGTCTGCCTGCACCTTTTGCATTGCAATATCGCGGCGCAGCGTCACATCATGGTCTGCGATGCTGCGCCAGTACGAACTTGTTGAACGGGTCAAGGAATACGACCCCGACGCCGACGAGGCGATGCTGAACCGCGCCTACGTGTATACCGTGCAGAAACACGGCACGCAGAAACGCGCCAGCGGCGATCCGTATTTCAGCCACCCGGTAGAGGTCGCCGGCCTGATGACCGACCTGAAGCTGGACCAGGCGACGGTCATGACCGCGCTGCTCCACGACACGGTCGAGGATACGCTGGCGACGATCGAGGATATCGAGAAGAATTTCGGCACGGATGTGGCCCGGCTGGTCGACGGCGTGACCAAGCTTTCCAAGATCGAGCAGATGCCGGAGAACGAGCGGGCGGCGGAAAACCTGCGCAAATTCCTGCTCGCGATGAGCGAGGACATCCGCGTCCTGCTGGTGAAACTGGGCGACCGGCTGCACAATATGCGCACGCTCCATTACATCAAGAAAGAGGAGAAGCGCCAGCGCATCGCCCGCGAAACGCTCGACATCTATGCCCCGCTGGCAGAGCGGATCGGGATGTACGAATATATGCGCGAGATGCAGGCGCTGGCCTTCCAGCATCTCGAACCCGAAGCGCACGAGACGATCACCGGGCGGCTGAAACAGATCCGCGAGGAGGACGGCGCGCAGGTCGATGCGATTGCCCTTACGATCAAGCAGGCGCTGGCCGAAGCCGGTCTCAAGGTCGAGGTGCATGGCCGCGAGAAGCAACCCTACTCGATCTGGCGCAAAATGGCGGAGCGGCATGTCAGCTTCGAGGCGATTACGGACATTTTCGCCTTCCGCGTCCTGACCGATAACGAGCAGGATTGTTACCGCGCGATGGGGGTCCTGCACACGACCTGGCAGTTCATTCCGGGCCGCTTCAAGGACTATATCTCGACGCCGAAAAACAATGGCTACAAGTCGCTCCACACATCGCTGATCTTCGACAAGTCGATGCGGGTCGAGGTGCAGATCCGCAGCCACGACATGCACCGCACCAACGGCTTCGGGCTTGCAGCGCACTGGGCCTACAAGCAGGCGGACACGCAGGACGGGCAAGTCGCGTGGCTGCGCGATCTCATCGAAATCGTCGATGCCAGCCATGATGCCGAGGAGCTGCTGGAGCATACGCGGCTGGCGATCTATCAGGACCGGATCTTTGCCTTCACTCCCAAGGGCGCGCTGTTCCAGCTTCCCAAGGGTGCGACGCCCGTCGACTTTGCTTTCGCCGTCCACACCGATCTCGGCGCGCAGACGGTCGGGGCGAAGGTCAATGGCCGCCACATGCCTTTGAGGACGCAGCTGGCCAACGGCGATGTGGTGGAGATCATAAAGGGCAAGGAGGCCGAGCCCCAGATGTCGTGGCTGGGCTTTGTCGTCACCGGCAAGGCGCGGGCCTCGATCCGCCGGGCCGTCCGCCTGAAGGAGCGCGATGAAATCGCCGCGCTGGGGCAAAAACTGTTCGAAGACATCGCCGACCGCGTTCCTGCGAAAATCGGCAAGAAAGCGATCCGCGCGGCAGTCAAACGGCTGGAGCTGGCGGACGAAGACGATCTCTATTTCGCCATCGGCGCGGCCAAGGTCGAGGACCGCGAGGTAATGGAAGCGCTCGTCCCCGGGTGCACGGCTGATCTCGAAGGCAGCGATCCCGACTGGATCAGGCGTGAGAGGGCGATCTCCATCCGCGGGCTGACGCCGGGCGTCGGCTTCAGGCTGGCGACCTGTTGCCATCCCGTCCCCGGCGACCGGATTGTGGGCCTGCAGACGGCCCAATGAAAGCGTGGAAGTGCACGCCATCGACTGCCTGACGCTCGCCAGCGGCATCGACAGCGACTGGCTTGACCTGCAATGGGACAAGCGCAGCCAGGGCGCGATCGGGCAATTGAGGGTCACGCTGTACGACCGGACCGGGACGCTTGCCGAAATGGCCGGCATTTTTGCAAAGAACCACGTCAATGTTCGCAGCCTGAAGCAGACGACGCTGGATCATCCCTTCACCAGTTACGAAATCGAGCTGGAGGTACAGGATCTGGCGCATCTAACCCGCATCCTCAGCGCGTTGAGAGCGAGCGATGCGGTGGCCCAGGCCGACAGGGGATGAGCATAACCGGCATCGACCACGTGCAACTGGCGATCCCGGAAGGGGGCGAGGATGCGATGCGCGGGTTCTTCATCGGCCTGCTGGGTTTTACCGAAGTTCCCAAGCCGAGAAACCTATCCCCCAGTGGCCTTTGGCTGGAAAGCGGGCCGGTCGCTTTGCATGTGGGCGTCGACAACGATTTCCGGCCTGCGACCAAGGCGCACCCGGCGTTTCTGGTGGACGATCTTGCTGGCCTGCGAGAGCGGCTGGCGGCCGAAGGATATCCGACGAAGGACGACAAGCCGGTTGAGGGGTATAAGCGCTTCTTCACCAGCGATCCGTTCGGCAATCGCATCGAGCTGATGCAGCGCGTATAAAGCGGGACGCTAGAGCGGTTCCAGCTCCAGCGCGACAGGATCACCCTCTGCCAGACCCTCACGGGCCATCACCTTCTTGCTGACCAGCAAAATCCACTGTGAACGCTGTTTCTGCGGGAATACCGATGTTTCCCAGGCTGTAGCGCCAATGCGGGCCATGACTTTGACCGATCCGAAGCCCCGGCGCGCGCCCAGTTCGAGGCGCTGCATCGCTTCATGCGCCTGAAGGGCCTCCGCCTCCTCGCCGGTGATGGTGACGAGGTGGTATGTTCCCCGTTCGCCTTTCCAGCAGGTGAGCGGGACTGTCAGATCGAGGCATTCGCTCACTCTGAAATGCGGCGGACAGGTACGGGGATGTTGCAGATATCCGCGCCGCCCGCAGGCTCGATAAAGAACGGATCGCGGCGGTTTGCCCGCGCGTCGGCGTAGCGGGCGAAGACTTCGCTATCGGTGGAGAGGTATTCGAACGATGGCTGTTCGCCCGCGGGCAAGTCGCCCGCCACCCTGATGCTCTCGATAGGCACGCGCTTGTCTGCGTCCTCGTAGAAACCCAGCGCCCCCTTGCCGCGCGGCAGACTGGAGAGATGCTCGATCCCCTCGACCACCCGCCCGACCAGCGCAATGTTACGATCCAGATGGCGCGGTGCATGGCCGATGACTGTATAGAGTTCAGCTCCAGTGCCGGTGTCGGGCGAAAAGGAGCGCCCCACGCCGACCATGCTGTAGCAATGAGTTGGGAAAAACATGTCAAAGTTTGAGGAAATTGGCCAGCCATCGTAGAATTGAACCCACTTGGCATAGGAGTCCGTTGTGTGAAGTAATTCGAGTGTACTTTTCGCTCTTTCAGGTCGCACTGTAGATTTCGGCATTTCCTGGATGAGGCTTGGATCGAAGTCTCGTTCTTGGATAAAATTTATACTGGATAACTGCGCGCCGTGCTGGCTTACACGAATACCACTCACTCTCGTGATTGTGTTGTCGGTAAGCTGTCTAAGGCTAGTGGCATAATCCTTCTCATCCATTACCCGCAGCCCCTCCGGCAGCGGCTTTGCCTCGCCCTCGGCCTCCGGATTGTCGACATTGGGATCGCCCCACTGGACGACGTAATTGTCCTGCACGCGGTTGACGCTGATGCCGTCATACCAGCCAGCGCGGGCGAGGGTGCGGATGTTTTCCACCCAGCCCTGGCTGAAGGGTGGCGGCATGAGCTGGATGACGACCTGCCGCTCGTTGCCGTCGCGCGTCGGGCGCGAGGGTCATCACCAGCAGGTCCTCGGCGTCGATCTTCTTCCAGTCGGACGCCTCCGCCTGCGCGACGATCTCGTTCGGTGAGGGTGCGGGTTCCTGCTGGGCGGCGGCGGAAGTGGCGAGGGTGAAAGCTGCTGCTGCTGCGACAAGGTGTTTCATGGCCCTCATCTTGCCCACCCCCGGCCCCTCCCGCAAGCGGGAGGCGAGAAAGGGCGTGTGATTCCCCTTCACACTTCCGGGAGAGGCCGGGGGCTTAGTCGTGGAGATCGGTCGGCGACCAGCCGACCGCAAGGGCGACCGCCCGCCCGCAGCGGGCGCAGCTTGCTGCGCGTCAAGCGAGGACGACCCTGCGGATGCGGGGGCGAAAGATGATTAAACCACATCTTCCAGCGCGTGCATATCAGTCATCGCTCAGCCCGAAATGATGGCCGATCTCGTGGATCACCACATGTGCCACGAGATGCTCCAGCGTCTCGTCCCCGCGCTCGGCCCATTCGTCCAGGATCGGGCGGCGATAGAGAAACACGCGCGGCGGCATCCGCCCCGAATGCTCGATGCTGCGCTCCGTCAGCGCTTCGCCTTCATACAGGCCGGTGAGCGCGAACGGATTGTCGATGCCCAGATCGTCCAGCACCTCCTCGCTTGCGAAATCCTGCACATCGAAAACGATGTCGTGCATCTGTTCGCGAAAGGCGGAGGGGAGGCGCGCCATGGCGGCCCTCGCCATTGCCTCCATCTCGGCGAGGCTGCAGGGGGTTCCGATCTTTCGCGTCATTGCCTCCAGCTAGGTTCGCAGAGCTTGCAGTGCAATCCGAAGCTGGCTAGACGCGCGCCTTCCTGACCGGGTGCCTCGCCGACGAGCGCGCACGTGACGGTATGCGGAGACGTGGCCGAGTGGTCGAAGGCGCACGCCTGGAAAGTGTGTAAAGGGGCAACTCTTTCGTGGGTTCGAATCCCACCGTCTCCGCCATTTCCTGCTTCTCGTTTTTCGGTTAGAGCGCTTGCCCTAAGCTCCCGGAAAACAAGGTAAGGACCACCCATGAAAACCCGCGCAGCCGTTGCATTCGAAGCCGGAAAGCCGCTCGAGATCGTCGAAGTCGACCTTGAAGGGCCCAAGGCGGGCGAGGTGCTGGTCGAGATCATGGCGACGGGCGTGTGCCATACGGACGAGTTTACCCTGTCGGGCGCCGACCCGGAAGGCGCGTTTCCCGCGATCCTGGGCCACGAAGGGGCAGGTATCGTGCGCGAAATCGGCCCGGGTGTCACCGATCTGGAAGTCGGCGACCATGTCATCCCGCTCTACACGGCAGAATGCCGGACCTGCGAATATTGTCTCAATCCCAAAACCAATCTGTGCCAGCGCGTGCGCGCGACGCAGGGGCAGGGGGTCATGCCCGACGGGACCTCGCGGTTCTCCTACAAGGGGGAGAAGATCCTGCATTACATGGGCTGTTCGACCTTTTCCAACTTCACCGTCCTGCCCGAGATTTCGCTGGCGAAGATCCGCAAGGACGCGCCGTTCGACAAGGTCTGCTATATCGGTTGCGGTGTGACGACGGGCATCGGCGCGGTCATGTACACCGCCAAGGTCGAACCGAATTCGACCGCCGTCGTGTTCGGGCTGGGCGGTATCGGACTGAACGTCATTCAGGGCCTGAAGCTGGTCGGCGCGCGTCAGATTATCGGCGTCGACATGAACCCCGCCAAGGAATCGATGGCGCGCCAGTTCGGCATGACCGATTTCGTCAATCCGAAGGACGTGAAGGGCGATCTTGTCGGTCATCTGGTCGAACTGACCGGCGGCGGCGCGGATTACTCTTTCGAGTGCATCGGCAATGTCGATGTCATGCGAACCGCGCTGGAATGCTGCCACAAGGGGTGGGGCGAAAGCGTGATCATAGGTGTCGCCCCGGCAGGCGCCGAAATCCAGACGCGCCCGTTCCAGTTGGTCACCGGCCGGGTCTGGCGCGGGTCAGCCTTTGGCGGTGCGCGCGGGCGGACCGACGTGCCCGGCATCGTCGATATGTACATGGACGGCCGGATCGATATCGACAGCCTGATTACGCACACAATGCCGCTGGAGGACATCAACACGGCCTTCGACCTGATGCATTCGGGCGAAAGCATCCGCAGCGTGGTGCAGTTCTGATCGCAGGCGTGCGCGTGCGGAGCCTCTTCCTGCCTGCCGCAATGTCTGCTTAAAGACGCATTCTATGGGGCAGGATACACCGCTTACGCCGATTCCGTCGCCGCCGGGCAAGCCGCTGATCGGCAATGCGCTGACGGTCAATTCCTCGCGCATGATCCAGTCGCTGATGGAGCTGGCGGACGAGTACGGCCCGATCTTCAAGCTGGAGATCATGGGCAACGAACTCGTCTTCGTCTCCGGTGCGGATCTGGTGGCGGAAGTGTGCGACGAGAAGCGCTTCGACAAGACCGTGCGCGGCCCGCTCAAACGTCTGCGCCTGATTGCCGGCGACGGGCTGTTTACGGGCGATACCGAGGATCCGAACTGGTCGAAGGCGCACAATATCCTGCTGCCCTCATTCAGCCAGAAGGCGATGGGCAGCTATCTGCCGATGATGATCGATATCGCCAGTCAGCTGATGCTGAAATGGGAGCGGATGAACACGGACGACGTGATCGACGTGCCCAACGACATGGTGCGCCTGACGCTGGATACGATCGGGGTGTGCGGGTTCGGTTACCGGTTTAATTCGTTCTACCGCGAGGATTTTCATCCTTTCATCGAAGCGCTGAACCGCACGCTTGGCACGACGCAGAAGATGCGCGGCCTGCCCGGGCGAGAAGTTGCTGAAGGGCGAGCAGATCCGGCAGTTGAAAATCGACGCGGATTACATGAACAATCTGGTCGACGAGATTATTCGCGAGCGGCGCCAGCAAAGCGGTGACGGGCCGGGCGACCTACTCGATTTCATGCTGTCGGGGCGCGATCCGAAGACGGGCGAGCGGCTGTCGGATGAAAACATCCGCTACCAGATCAACACCTTCCTGATTGCCGGCCACGAGACGACATCGGGCCTGCTGTCATTCACAATGTATTACCTTCTGAAGAACCGCGACGTCCTGAAGCGCGCCTACGCCGAGGTGGACGCGGTGCTGGGGCGCAATATCGATACGCCGCCCACCCTGTCGCAGATCGGGCGTCTGCCCTATGTCCGCGCGATCCTGTCGGAAGCTCTGCGCCTGTGGCCGACGGCCCCGGCGTTCGGCCTCGCTCCGTATGAGGACGAGGTGCTGGGCGGGAAATATGCGATCCCCAAAGGCACGTTTACGACCGTTCTGATCCCCTCGCTCCACCGCGACACGGCGGTCTGGGGCGATAACCCCGATGCCTTCGATCCCGAACATTTCAGCGCCGAGGCGGAAGCGGCCCGCCCGGCATCGGCCTACAAACCGTTCGGCAACGGGCAGCGCGCCTGCATCGGCCGGCAGTTCGCCATCCAGGAGGCGATCCTGGTGCTGGCGATGATTTTGCAGCGTTTCGAGCTTTACGATCACACCGACTACCAGCTCGAGATCAAGGAAACGCTCTCGATCAAGCCGGAGGGCTTCACCATGCGGGCGAGGCTGCGCGAGGATGTGGAGCGGGGCGCTGTCGCTGCAAGCACCGATGAAACCGCCGACAGCCCAGGCACCGCCGCGCCGGTCCCCAGCCACGGGACGCCCATGACCGTGCTGTTCGGGTCGAACCTCGGTTCCAGCGAAAGCTTCGCAAGGGAACTGGCGCAAAGGGCTGAATTCAGCGGCTTCGACGTCACACTGGCCGAACTCGACAGTTTTGCCGGCGCGCTGCCGGACGCCGGCGTGGTCGCCATCGCCTGCGCGTCGTATAACGGAATGCCGCCGGACAATGCGGCGAAGTTCGTCGACTGGCTGGACGAGGCCGACCCTGCATCGACCGATCTTGGCGGCGTCTCCTATCTCGTGCTTGGGCTGCGGCAACAGCGATTGGGCGGCGACATTTCAGGCCGTACCGCGCAAGATCGACGCCAGGCTGGAAGCGCTCGGAGCGAAGCGCATTACCGCGACCGAAGAACTGGACGCGCGCGGCGATGTCGACACGCAGTTCCACGATTGGCTCGATGACCTGATGCCCCAGCTTGGCGAGGCAATGGACCTCGATCTGGAGAGCGGTGGCGGCGATATCGCGGAGCCGCTCTATTCTGTCGAGTTCACCAGAAGCATAACCGGCAATGCCGTGGCCGACCGGGTCGGGGCGCAGCGAAGTGACGCTGGTCAGCTCCACCGAACTGAAAGACACCGGCAAGGACGATGGCCGCTCGACGCGCCATATCGAAGTCGCCCTGGCGGAGGGGATGGAGTACCGCCCCGGCGACCATCTGTGCGTCGTTCCGGTCAACGACAATGCCGTGGTCGAGCGCCTGCTCACGCGGTTCGGCCTCGACCGCGACAGCTATGTCCGCATCGAATCGCGCAGCGATATGCGCGGCCCGTTTCCCAGCGGCAGCACGTTTTCGGTGCTCAATCTGGCGCAGACGGCCGGCGAATTGCAGGCGGTTGCCACGCGCAAGGACATCGCCGCGCTGGCCCGCCATGCCGAGTGTCCGGACACGCGCGGAAAGCTTGAAGCGCTCGCGAAGCCTGCAGGTGAGGGCGGGGCGGATCTCTACACCAGCGAAATTCTCGCCAAGCGCAAATCGGTGCTGGACGTGCTGGAAGAATTCCCGGCCTGCGACCTGCCGCTCGCTGTATTCCTCGAGCTCATTCCTTTCATCAGCCCGCGCTATTACTCGATCTCGTCTGCGCCGGGCGCCAATCCCGGGCCATTGCTCGATCACGGTCGGCGTTCACGCGCGGTCCGGCCCTTTCCGGACGGGGCGAGTTCAAGGGAACCTGTTCCAACTATCTCGCGGAACTGGAGCCGGGCGACACATTCAAGGCTGTCGTGCGTGAACCGACAGCCAATTTCCGCCTGCCGGACGATCCCGCCATGCCGATCATCATGGTCGGCCCCGGTACCGGTGTAGCTCCGTTCCGGGGCTTCCTCCAGCAGCGCGAATTGCTCGGGCAGCAGGGTGCTACTCTGGGCGAGGCGCTGCTGTTCTTCGGGTGCCGCGATCCCGATGTGGACTTCCTCTACCGCGAGGAAATGGAGCGCTATGCCGCAGACGGCATCGTCAGCCTCTACACCGCGTTTTCGCGCCACGAGGGCAAGCGGGTCTATGTGCAGGACCGTATCGCCGAAGAGGCCGAAACAGTCTGGAAGCTGATCGAGGACGGCGCACGCATCTATGTCTGCGGTGACGGCGCGCGGATGGAGCCGGATGTGCGCGGCGCGCTGAGGACGATCTGCATGGAGAAGCGCGGGTGCAACGAACGCGAGGCAGCGGCTTGGATCGAAAGCATGATCGAGAGCGAGCGCTACCTTCTCGACGTCTGGGTAGGATAGGGCCTGCTTGCGCCCCGGCAATGGCCGCGCAACGAATTGTGGTGCAATGCAGCATAAAAGCGTCTAAGAGGTTCGCGTCGAGCGACGAGGCAGCGCTGTAGCAGCAGCCCTCACTCAGCTCCTCCCGTCATTCCTGAGCGATCCCATCGCCAGATCGGCGCTGCATTTACGGCGTCCGCACCTTTTTTTGCCCGGCCATCTGCGGATCATCGCGGCCCGGCCTTTAGTTCGAGAGCATCCATGTCGTTTTCCAACCTCCCGCCACTTCTGGGCGAGGCCCTTGCCCAGCAAGGATACGAGACCCCAACCGCCGTTCAGGGCGCCGTTACCGCGCCCGATGCGAAGGGGCGCGATCTCGTCGTCTCGGCCCAGACCGGTTCGGGCAAGACCGTGGCATTCGGCCTCGCCATTGCGGATGAATTGCTGGGTGAAGACGGCACGCTGCCTTTCGCGACGAGCCCGCTCGCCCTGGTCATTGCACCGACGCGCGAACTGGCGCTGCAGGTCAGCCGTGAATTGTCGTGGCTCTACGGCGCAGCCCACGCCCGCATCGCCACCTGCGTCGGCGGGATGGACGCCTCCAAGGAACGCCGCGCCCTGAAGCATGGCGCGCATATCGTGGTCGGCACGCCTGGCCGTCTGCGCGACCATCTGGAGCGCGGTGCACTCGACCTGTCGTCGCTTCGCGCTGCGGTGCTCGACGAGGCGGACGAGATGCTGGACATGGGCTTCCGCGAAGATCTGGAAGAAATTCTGGATGCGACGCCGGAAGCCCGCCGCACGCTTCTGTTTTCCGCCACCATGCCCAAGCCGATCGAGGCACTGGCCCGTCGCTATCAGAGCAATTCGCTGCGCATCTCGACCGTCGGCGACGACCGTGGTCACGGCGACATTGCCTATCAGGCAATGACCGTCGCGCCTGCCGAAATCGAGGCCGCCGTGGTCAACCTGCTGCGTTTTCATGAAGCGGAAACCGCGATCCTGTTCTGCGCCACGCGCGAGAAGGTCCGCCGGTTTCACTCCATGCTGCAAAACCGCGGCTTTGCCGTGGTGGCGCTGTCGGGCGAGCATTCGCAGAGCGAACGCAACCAGGCAATGCAGGCGATGCGCGACAAGCGGGCGAGGGTCTGCGTTGCAACCGACGTCGCCGCGCGCGGCATCGACTTGCCGAGCCTCAGCCTGGTGGTCCATGTCGAGATCCCGCGCGATGCAGAGACACTGCAGCACCGTTCGGGCCGGACAGGCCGTGCGGGCAAGAAGGGGACGGCTGTCCTCGTCGTGCCGTATCCGCGCCGCCGCCGCGTGGAATCGATGCTGCGCGGCGCGCGTATCGAGGCCGACTGGATCGACGCACCGACGCCCAAGGACATCCGCCACGCAGACCGAGAACGTCTGATGGAAATGCTGCTGGAGCCGGCCGAGTACGACAAGGAAGACCGCAAGCTTGCCGAACGCCTGATGGCCGAACGCACGCCGGAAGACATTGCGGCTGCACTCGTGGCCGCGCACCGCGCCAAGATGCCCCAGCCGGAAGAACTGATCGCCAACACGCCCGAAGCGCGCAAGGCCGCGAAGCAGGATCAACACCGCGAAGGCTTCGAAGACACCGTCTGGTACCGCGTCGATATCGGTCGCAGCCAGAATGCCGACCCCCGCTGGATCCTGCCGCTGCTCTGTCGCCGCGGTCACATCACCCGCAACGAAGTGGGCGCAATCCGCATCGGGCAGGACGAAACACACTTTCAGGTCCCGCGCGCCATTGCCGCGAAGTTCGACGATGCCGTTGCGCGCACCGCGCAGGGCGATGACGAACAGGACCGTCTGGTCATCGAGAAGTCCGACGGCCCGCGTGAAGCGGCCAAGGGCCATCGCCGGGCAGATCGCGGTCCGCACGGCGGCAATGGCGGCCATCGCGGGGGCGGTTTCAAAAAGGGTGGCAAGCCCGGCAATTTCGCAAAAGCGAAAAAGCCGCACCGCAAGGGCGGCAAGCCCGGCGGCAAACCGGCCGGAGATTTCAAGGGCGATTTCAAGGGCGGCTTCAAGGGCAAAGGCAACCCCAAACCGCGTCCCTGATAAGGTTGCAGGAGAGCGGAGCCGAAATCTGCTCCCTCGCTCCTAGCCCAGAGAAACGCGCTCAGGCATTGCCTTGCGCACAAAGCGCTCCGCCTTTTCGTATGGTCCGGAGATGGATGGGCGCGTCGTCATGTGCTCGTGATGGGCCTTGAGCGATGGCCAGGGCGACAGGTCGAAATCGGCCACCAGCGATACCTGCATCAGGCAGGCGGTTATGGTGATGTCGGCAATGGAAATCTGCGTCCCGGCGAAAAATTCGCGGCCAGCCAGCGCCGTTTCGAGATAGTCCAATACCGGCGGCATCTTGTCGGACCAAGTCTCGCGCGCACGCGCGACGTCCGGCTCCTTGCCCTGAGTGATGGAGAAGAACAGCGGACGGAAGATGCCCAGGCCGCCTGTCGCAGCCAGATTGGTATCGGCGTATTCTTCGAGGAACAACGCGCGGGCATAGTCGAACGCGCCGTCAGGATAGACCGGCGGTTGCGGGTGCTTCTTTTCGATATAGGCGCAGATTGCGCTGCTGTCGGCGATGGTGCCGTCAGGGCCATCTTCGGCGATAGAGCGATCCCGCAGCACCGGAATGCGCTTCATCGGACTGATTTCGAGAAACCATTCCGGTGGGTTGAATACGTCGATCCCCTCGATCGCGAAACCGACATCCTTCTCGATGCAGACCGCAGCGACTTTCCGGACAAATGGCGAAACGGGACTGCCGTAGATCACGAGATCGGCGGCGGCTTCTGTCGGACTGTTAGGCATGGGGTCGCTCCTTTGCGCCCGGCCATAGACTTTCAGTTGCGACGCGCAACCTATAGGGAATTGTTCGGACGTGGCATCCTGCCGCACCGGCTGTCCCGCATGGCGAAATCCGATTGCGCCCATGACGGCCAGTGCCCATACCGAGTGCAACTTAAAACAGAACAACAGGAGAGAACCCGCAATGGCAACGCAGTACAAGAACCTCATCGACGGCAAGATGGTCGGCACGGACAAGACCCTCGAGGTCGTCAATCCGGCGACCGAGGAAGTCATCGGACTGGTGCCTGCCTGCGGCAAGGATGAGCTGGACCAGGCGGTCGCCGCTGCCCGCCGGGCGTTCAAGACCTGGTCGAAAACCCCCATGGATGAGCGCCGCGAGGCGATCAAAGCCATTGCCGGTGCGCTCAACGACAATTCCGAGGAACTGTATCGTCTTCTGACAGCGGAGCAGGGCAAGCCTCACCAGCAGGCCAAGGGCGAAATCATGGGCGCCGCCTACATGGCCGCCACGCAGGCCGCGCTCGATCTCGAAGACGAGATGGTTCAGGACGACGAGAATGAATCGATCCGTACGCGCCGCGTGCCGGTGGGTGTGGTCGGCGGCATCGTGCCGTGGAACTTCCCCGTATCGATGGCGATCCAGAAGATCGTCCCGGCCATGCTGTCGGGTTGCACTATCGTGCTCAAACCCTCGCCATTCACGCCGCTGACCACGCTGAAGCTGGCGGAACTGATCGCGGACAAGGTGCCTGCAGGTGTCGTCAACATCATCACCGGAGAAGACACGCTCGGCCCGCTCATCACAGAGCATGCCGATATCGACAAGATCACCTTCACCGGCTCCACGGCGACCGGCAAGAAGATCATGGAGGGCGCAGCGGGAGACCTGAAGCGCATCACGCTGGAACTGGGTGGAAACGATGCCAGCATCGTGATGCCGGACGCCGATGTGGAGAAGGTGGCAGAGCAGCTGTTCTGGGCCAGCTTCATGAATGCCGGCCAGATCTGCATCGCGGCCAAGCGCGTTTATATCCACGAGGATATCTACGACGAGCTGAGCGCCGCGATTGCCAAATATGCCAAGGGCGTGACTGTCGGCGATGGGTCGCAGCAGGGAACGGGTGTCGGCCCGATCCAGAACAAGAAACAGTACGAGCGCGTGCTGGAACTGATCCAGGATGCAAAGGACAATGGCTACAAATTCCTGACCGGCGGCGACACCGATCCCTCCGGCACAGGCTATTTCGTGCCGCTGACCATCCTCGACAATCCGCCGGAAGACGCGCGTATCGTGGCCGAGGAGCAGTTCGGTCCCGTGATGCCGCTGATGAAGTTCTCGACCGAGGACGAAGTTATCGAGAGAGCGAACAATTCGGAATACGGTCTGGCAGGCGCGGTCTGGACGAAGGACGAGGAAAACGGCGTGAAGATCGCCGAGCAGCTGGAGACAGGCACCGTCTGGATCAACCAGTTCCTGAAGCTGACCCCGCACACGCCGTTTGCCGGCCACAAGCAGTCCGGCTTCGGCGCGGAATACGGCAAGGAAGGCCTGCTGGAGTTTACCTATCCGCAGGTCATCATGCTGAAGAAGAACGCCGCCGTTTAAGCCTTAAAGCGGCCAATATGAAACGAGCGCCTCGGCCTGAACTGCCGGGGCGTTTGCTTTTCTGAATAGCAAACCGTCGGCGGCGGCAAGCGGGCGCAGCAGGCTGCTGTCCTGAGACCCGGTGAGGGAAATCCGGGTGGTTCCATCATCGGCGTAGGTCAGCGCTGCACGCAGGAACGCATCGCGCGGTCCGTTCGCGGCAAGATCCTGCTGCGTGATGGCGGTCCGCATCGTGCTATCGACACAAGGCGGCGAGGGCAGACCGGAAAGCCGCTCCACCGCCAGCTTCCCGAACAACAACGCGGTGACATAGCTCGACGCGGGATTGCCCGGCAAACCCAGTACCAGTGTGCCGGACGGGAGCCGCCCGAACCACACCGGCTTCCCCGGGCGAACGGCGACCTTGCTGAATATCAGCTCTCCGCCCTGTGCAGCAAAAGCACCCTTGACCAGATCGTGGGGGCCGACGGACGCTCCGCCTGCAATGACGAGCAGGTCCGCGCCATCGGCCTGTGCCAGCTTCGCCTCGACATCGGCGGTGTCGTCGCCTGCGCGGCCAACCCAGCGGGCCTGTGCTCCGAAACCTGTGAACTGTGCTGCGAGAGCAATCGCATTGCTGTCATAGACAGAAGCTGGGCCGGGAGCCGTGCCGGGGTCCAGTAATTCATCGCCATTGGTCAGAATGGCAATGTCGGGCCGACGCGAGGCGGTGATCGCGCCGTGCCCACCTGCTGCAGCCAGAGCCAGCCGTGCGGCGTTCAGGTGGTCACCGCCCAGCAGCAGGACGTCGCCTTGGCCGAAATCGATCCCCGCCCGCCTGATGTTTCGCGCCTCGGGCTGGTCGACGCGTATTGTGACCCGCTGTCCTTCGACCACCGCGTCTTCCAGGATCAGGACATGGTCGGCGCCTTCGGGCAGGTGCGCTCCGGTCGATATAAGCGTTGCCTGACCGGCCTCGATTCTTCCTGCAAATGGCGCGCCTGCGCGGCTTTCACCGATGATCTCGAGTACATTTCCTCGTTCGCAGTCGTCATGACGCACAGCATATCCATCCATCGCGGACAGATCGGCGGGCGGGCAGGATATGCGGGCGATTACGTCCTGCGCGCAGATACGTCCCAGCGCTTCGGCGAGCGGTACAGTCTCGTGATCCGCCGGAGCGCAGGCCGCGGCAATCCGCTCACGCGCCTCTTCCAGTGCGATCATGGAGCGATACGGTTGGCGACCAGATCCTCCACCACGGCGGGGTCGGCCAATGTCGAGGTGTCGCCCACCTGATCGGGCTGATCTTCGGCAATCTTGCGCAGGATACGCCGCATGATCTTGCCGCTGCGGGTCTTGGGCAGGGCAGGTGCGAACTGCAGCGCATCGGGCGTGGCGATCGGGCCGATTTCCTTGCGGACCCACTGGCGAAGTTCGGCGCGAAGTTCCTCGCTGTCTGCAATGCCCGCGATCAGCGTGACGAAGGCGTAGATGCCCTGTCCCTTGATGTCGTGCGGCATACCGACAACCGCCGCCTCGGCAACGTGCTGATGAGCGACCAGCGCGCTCTCGACTTCCGCCGTGCCCATGCGGTGTCCCGAAACATTGATGACATCGTCCACGCGCCCGGTAATCCAGTAATAGCCGTCTTCGTCCCGGCGGCATCCGTCACCTGTGAAATAGCGGCCCGGATAGGTGCTGAAATAGGTATCGAAGAAGCGCTGGTGATCGCCGTAGACCGAGCGCATTTGCCCCGGCCAGCTTTGCGTAAGGCACAGATTTCCCTCGGTCGCGCCCTCCAGCACCTGCCCTTCCGCATCCACTAGCAGGGGATGCACGCCGGGCAGGGGCTTCGTCGCGCTGCCGGGCTTGGTCTCGATCACACCCGGCACCGGCGCGATCAGCGCGCCTCCGGTTTCGGTCTGCCACCACGTATCGACGATTTCGCAAGCTCCGCCGCCAACGACGCGGTGATACCAGTTCCAGGCCTCGGGATTGATCGGTTCGCCCACTGTGCCCAGCAGGCGGATCTTGGAAAGGTCGTACTTCGCCACCCATTCCTCGCCCTCGCGCATCAGCGCGCGGATGGCCGTCGGCGCGGTGTAGAAGATTGTGACGCCCAGCCGCTCGCAGGTTTCCCAGAACCGGCCCGGATCGGGATAATTGGGCACGCCGTCGAACATCACCGTCTTCGCGCCATTGGCGAGCGGGCCGTAGACGAGATAGCTGTGCCCCGTGATCCAGCCCACATCGGCCGTGCACCAGAACAGATCGCTGTCGTCCGCGCCAAACAGCAGGTCGAAGGTGAGCGTCACCCAGAGCAGGTAGCCACCGGTTGTATGCAGCACGCCCTTGGGCTTGCCGGTCGAACCGCTGGTGTAAAGAATGAACAGCGGGTCCTCCGCTCCCATCACCTCGGGCGCGCATTCCGGCTCCACCGTCGCGCGTGCTTCGTGCCACCAGATATCGCGGCCTTGTGTGAAAGCGACATCGCCGCCTGTGCGCTCGATCATCACCACCGTGTGCACGCCGGGACAGCGCTTCAGTGCCTCGTCGCTATTGGCTTTAAGCGGAATGCGCTTGCCGGCGCGCACGCCCTCGTCGGCGGTGATGAGCGCCACGGCCTCGCAATCGATGATGCGGTCGGCCAGACTGTCGGGGGAGAAACCGCCGAACACGACCGAATGCACCGCCCCGATACGCGCGCAGGCCAGCATTGCGAAGGCCGCTTCGGGGATATTGGGCATGTAGATGATGACACGGTCACCTCTCGCGATGCCGCGGCCTTTCAGCACATTGGCGAAACGGCAGACTTCCTCGTACACTTCGCGGTAGCTGAGCGCGCGTCCTTCACCCGGCTCGTCGCCTTCGAACACGATCGCAGTCTGGTCGCCGCGTGCCTCCAGATGGCGGTCGAGGCAATTGACGCTGACATTGAGCTGGCCGTCGGCGAACCATGTGATGCCGAAATCCGCCTTGTCGAAAGAGCTTTCGTCGGCGCGGGTCGGGAACCGGTTCCAATCGAGACGCTTCGCCTGTTCCAGCCAGTGCGTCTCGCTGTCCGCTGCGAGCGAAGCCTGCATTCCTGCCAATGTGCGTTCGACCATGCTCGTACAGCTCCATTCAAAAATAATTGTCTTTCGCAATTCGTGCATTGCCGCCGCCTGCGTGGTCAAGCGAAAGCGTCCCACGCCGGACGATAGGCTACCAGGCTCATTGCTCTCGCCCGTGCATTTGCATAGGAAACCGTATCGAACCGCGATTTGCGAGGTAATGCAGCATGGGCAGCCGGGCGAGCAATGACGACGATCCGGGCGCTGCTTCCGGTACCGCCCGCACGCAAGTGGCGGGGCACCCGGGCGACGAACACGGCAAACATGACAGCAGCGCCTATTTCAACCGCGAGCTGAGCTGGCTGGAATTCAACGACAGGGTGCTGGAAGAAGCGCGCAACCCTTCCTATCCGCTGCTCGAGCGCCTTCGGTTCCTCTCGATTTCGGGAAGCAATCTGGACGAATTCCTGATGATCCGCGTGGCGGGCCTGGTCGGTCAGGTGCAGCGCGGTATCGACCGCATTTCTAGCGACGGCCGCTCGCCATCCCAGCAGCTGAGCGAACTCCGGTCGCGGCTGGAAGAACTGAACATCAAGCAACAGGAAACGTGGCGCGATCTCCGCCGGGCGCTGGCCGAAACGGGCATCCACATCACCGATGAAGAGCGGGTCGATGCGGAGGCTTACGAATGGCTCAAGTGCTATTTCCTCGACGAGATTGCGCCGATTATCACGCCGCAGGCCCTCGATCCGGCGCACCCGTTTCCGTTCATCCAGAACGAGGGGCTGGGACTTTTGTTCACCCTTCACAAAGGGGACCAGGAACTGGTGGAGATGATCCTCATCCCTGCGGCATTGCCCCGCTTTTTGCGCGTTCCCAACAGGGGCCAGGGTGACGAGGCGCTGTATATCAGTATCGAAAGCCTGATTACGCGCTTCGCCCAGCATCTCTTTCCAGGCTTCGACATTGTTGGCGACGGCGCGTTTCGCGTTCTGCGCGATAGCGACATCGAAATCGAGGAAGAGGCAGAGGATCTGGTCCGGACCTTCCGTAGCGCCATCCAGCGGCGCAGGCGCGGGCAGGTCATCCAGCTGGAATTGGACGATGATTTCTGCCCCACGGCCGAAGCGCTGCTGCGCGAGCGGCTGGATACGCCCGGCGCAACATTCGTGAAAACAGAGGGCATGCTGGGCATCGAGGGGCTGTCCGGCATCGTCGATGAAGACCGCCCGGACCTCAAATTTGCGAGCTATTCCCCGCGCTATCCCGAGCGCGTGCTGGAGCATGACGGCGACCTGTTCTCCGCCATCCGCGAGAAGGACATCGTGATCCACCACCCGTATGAAAGTTTCGACGTGGTGGTCGATTTCATCCGGCAGGCGGCCGTCGATCCCAATGTCGTCGCAATCAAGCAGGCGCTTTACCGTGCCGGCACGCAGTCACGGGTGATCGAGGCGCTGGTCGAAGCAGCCGAGAACGGCAAGTCCGTCACCGCCGTGGTCGAGCTGAAGGCCCGCTTCGACGAGGAGCAGAACCTCTATTGGGCCAGCAAGCTGGAACGCGCCGGCGTGCAGGTCATCTACGGCTTCGTCGACTGGAAGACCCATGCCAAGGTGGCGATGGTCGTCCGCCGCGAAGAAAGCGGCTTCCGCACCTACTGCCATTTCGGCACGGGCAATTATCACCCCGTCACCGCCAAGATATACACCGATCTCAGCTACTTCACTGCCGATCCCGCGGCTGGGCCGCGATGCGGCGAAATTGTTCAATTTCGTCACCGGCTATGTCGAGCCGCGCAAGATGGAGCTGCTGTCGGTGTCGCCGATCAACCTGCGCGAAGAACTATACGCCCGCATCGATGGCGAGATCGCCCACGCACAGGCCGGGCGCCCGGCGAACATCTGGATGAAAATGAACCAGCTGAGCGACAGCGGCGTGATCGACAAGCTGTACGAGGCGAGCAGTGAAGGCGTCGAAATCCAGCTGGTCGTGCGCGGCATCTGCAATCTTCGCCCGGGCGTCGAGGGAATGTCGGAGAACATCCGCGTGAAATCGATCATCGGACGGTTCCTCGAACACAGCCGGATCTATGCGTTCGGGAACGGGCATCCGATACCGAGCCCGGATACGACGCTGTTCATCTCTTCCGCCGACCTGATGGGCCGAAACCTCGACCGGCGGGTGGAGCAATTGGTGCCGATCGAAAATCCGACGGTCCATAACCAGATCCTCGATCAGGTGCTGCTCGCGAACCTGCTGGACACCGAACAAAGCTGGGAGCTGCTGCCTGATGGAACAATACGAACGTGCCCCCGAAGGTGAAAAGCCTTTCAATTGCCACCACTATTTCATGACCAACCCGTCGCTTTCCGGCCGGGGCGGCGCTCTGGAAGTCGGTGACGTTCCCAAACTGGCCTTACGCAAGCCTGTGCCGCACATCGGCGCTGTGCGTTGAGCCTCCGCAACCGCAAGAGCGACCTCGACGGACTGTTCTCGGGCGAGACGCCGGAGCGCGCCATTATCGACATCGGGTCCAACACGGTCCGCCTGGTGGTTTATGGCGGATCGATGCGCGCACCGCGTATCCTGCTGAACGAAAAGGTTGCGGCACGTCTCGGACGTGACATCGCGAAGACCGGTGAACTTGCAGAGGAAGCGGTCGATCTCGCGAACCGTGGGATGGAGCGTTACGCACTCGTTCTGAGCGATCTCGGCATCAGCAAGGTCGACGTGATGGCGACCGCTGCCGTGCGCGAGGCGGCCAATGGCAGGGACTTCATCGATCACCTGCGCGCACTTGGTTTTTCGCCAAGAATTTTGAGCGGCGAGGAAGAGGCTTGTACCAGCGCGTGGGGCGTTATCGGCGCATTTCCAGGCGCGAAGGGCATGGTGGCGGACCTTGGCGGGGGCAGCCTGGAACTTGTCGATATCGGCGACGACAAGCCGGGCAATGCGATCAGCCTGCCGATCGGCACGTTGCGGTTGCCGGGTCTGGCGGACGACAAAGACGGGCTGAAGAAGGCGCTCGACAAGATCTTGCGCAAGGCTGGCGTGGGTAAGGCCGAACGGCTCGCTGTATCTTGTCGGCGGAACGCTGCGGGCCATGGCGGTCTATGCGATGGAGAAGGCTGGCACGCCGCTGACCGATCCCGCACGGCCTCAGCCTGCCGTATGACGATGCTCTGGCGCTGGCGAAAAAATTGACCGACGTGTCCGCAGAAGAATTGAAGGCGATGCCGCGCATATCCAGCATGCGGGCGGATATGCTTCCCGAAGCGGCGGTGCTGATGACCGTCCTTCTCAAACGCCTGAAGCCCAAGCGCGTGATCGTTTCGGCGTGGGGCCTGCGCGAGGGGCTTCTGTTCAGCGAGCTCGCCGACCACGCGAAGCGCCGCGATCCGCTGCTGGCGGGTGTTGCGCATTTCGCTGCCCAGCGCGGTGCGCCGCCGGTGCTGGCAACGCGCGTTGCCAGCTGGACGGTTGGCGCATTGCCTGCCGGTACGCAAGGGACGGAGCGCCTGCGTCTGGCGGCGACGATGCTGTCACTGGCTGCCATGCAGATCGAGCCGAACCTGCGCCTGCGGCAAGGTGTGGAATGGTCGCTGCACAAGCGCTGGATCGCGATCGATCCGCTTGGCCGCGCGATGATGGCTGCTGCGATCTGCGGCAATGGCAACGAGACGAACCTGCCGGATGAACTTCACGCGCTGGCCGACGAGCAAAGCCTCGAAGAGGCGCTATGCTGGGGCCTGGCCACGCGGCTTTGCCGCCGCCTCGGCGGACGTTCGCGGACATCGCTGGAGGCGAGCAATCTCAAGCTTGAGGGCGATGACGCTGGTGCTGCGCCTCCGCCGAGACCGGGCCGCATTGTTCGGGGTGCCCAACGAGAAGGACCTGGTGCTGCTCGCTGACCGCCTGAAGGTGGGCGCGCGGATGGAGGTGGTCGAAACGCTCGACCCCCTGATGCCGAGCGCGTCGGAGCCGGTTTCGCTTTAGGGTCGCTCTTTGGCGAACGGCGAGAAATTCGTCGCCGTGTCGTAGACGTCGACCCCCTCGCGCCGTTTCAGCCAGTTGACGGCGACGTAGGTGAAGGGCGTCAGAAGCGCCTCCCACGCCGTTTTGATCAGCCACTGCGACAGTACGACCTGCCACAGCAATTCCGGTGGCCATCCGGCAATTCCCCAGAAGGCGAGCGGGTAGAAGATCAGGCTGTCGAGACCTTGCCCCACCACGGTCGATCCGATGGTGCGGGCCCAAAGCATCCGCCCTTCCATCCAGACCTTCATCTTCGCCAGAACCAGCGAATTGGCAAATTCGCCGGCCCAGAAGGCGACGATGCTGGCGGCAACGATGCGCCAGGTATTGCCGAAGACTTTCTCGTAGGCTTCCTGACCGTCCCAGCCCTCTGCGGCGGGCAGCGAAACGACCGCCCATGCCATGAAAGCCATGAACACCAGCGCGGCAAAGCCGGTCCAGATCACGCGCCGTGCGCGGGCATATCCGTACACCTCGGTCAGGATGTCGCCGATGATATAGCTGACAGGAAAGAACAGCACGCCGGCCCCGAACGACCATGTCTCTCCTCCGGGCAGGGTTACATAGCTGGGCTTCGATGCCCCGATCAGGTTCGACAGCAGCAGGATCGTGACGAAGGCCGCCATCACGAAGTCGTAATAGCGGAAACGGATTTCGCCCGTGCCTTCGCTCGATTGCCTGATCGTGCCGGATTGCGCGGTGTCTTTTTCCATCGCCTGTGCGCCTAACGCGGTTTTCGCGGAGAGCAAAGCGCGCTATCGCCGCCGCGGCGCGCGCCCGTAGCTCATCTGGATAGAGCGCGAGACTTCTAATCTTGAGGCAGCAGGTTCGAGTCCTGCCGGGCGCGCCAGCATCATCCGGGCCGGGAATGTGAACCGCCCGGGAAGGCGGGCCGACGCCAACTGGCAATGCCTTTCAACAGGAAAAACGTGCGGCAGTCGACAAGCCGGATTCGCCGTCTTGCAACGTTGCAGCAGTGCCTTATGTGCGGCGCGACGTGAGGCTGCCCGATTTCTACGATCGCGATATTGCGCGCCTTGACGAAGCGGGACGCCGCCGTGCGTTGACCCTGCCTGCCGGCCTCGATTTCTCTTCCAACGACTATCTCGCGCTGGCCGGATCGCCGGAATTGCGCGCTGCCGCCGTGGCCGCGCTTGCGCGCGGTGTGGCAACCGGGTCGGGCGGATCGCGATTGCTGCGCGGAAATACGGCGGAGCACGAGGCGCTGGAAGAAGCCGCAGCCCAGTTTTTCGGCGCAGGCTCTGCGCTGTATCTGGGTTCGGGCTTTACGGCGAACAGCCTGCTGTTTTCCACGTTGCCGCAAGAAGGCGACCTGATCCTTCACGACGCGTTGGTCCATGCCAGCGCGCATGAGGGGATGCGGCTGTCGCGGGCATCGTATCAGGCGTTCCGGCATAATGATCCAGGTGCCGCTGCGCAGGCCATCGCGCAGTGGCGGGATGAGGGCAACCGCGGCACCGTCTGGATCGCCTTCGAAACGCTTTACAGCATGGACGGCGATGTTGCGCCGGTGGCGGACTTCGCGGCGCTGGCCGAGCGCGAGCACGCGATGCTGATCATCGACGAGGCGCATGCGGTCGGTGTCTGCGGACCGGGTGGTCGCGGGCTTGCGGCGGAATTGCATGGCCGCGAGAATGTCATCGTGCTGGCAACCTGCGGCAAGGCGCTGGGATGCGAAGGCGCGTTGCTTCTGGCGACGAATGCCGTGCGCGATTTTCTAATCAATCGCGGGCGCAGTTTCATCTTTTCCACCGCGCCTTCGCCGCTGATGGCGGAAATCGCACGCGCATCGCTCGGGCTGGTCGAAGCTGCCGATGATCAACGCGCGCGGCTGGAGAGGTTGGTGAACACCGCCGCCTGTGCCTTCGCGCCATTGGGCATTCCCGCCAGCGGATCGCATATCCAGCCGGTTATCATAGGTGACGATGCGCGGACCATGGAGATCGCTTCCCAGCTTCAGAAACGCGGCTTCGACATTCGCGGTATCCGCCCGCCATCGGTTCCTCCAGGTACGGCGCGGCTTCGCGTGTCGATTACGCTCAATACAGACGAAAGCGCGATTGCCGCGCTTCGGGATGCGCTGGAGGAATTGCTGTGACCCGCACGATCGTCGTGACCGGAACCGATACCGATATCGGCAAGACCGTCTTCTGCGCCGGGCTGACGGCCGCGCTCGGTGCGAAATACTGGAAGCCTGTGCAGGCGGGGCTCGATGGCGGGAGCGACAGCACACGCGTCGCCGCACTGGGCGTGCCCGAAGCGATGATCGTGCCCGAAGCCTATCGCCTGAATACGCCATGCTCCCCTCACCGTGCAGCCGAGCTGGACGGGATGGTGATCGATCCCGCACAGCTTGCCGTGCCCGCGCATGAGGGCGCGCTTGTCATCGAAGGGGCGGGCGGGGCTCTGGTACCTGTCACGCGCGAACTTCTTTACGCCGACCTGTTTGCCCGCTGGGGCGCGCCCACCATCATCGTCGCGCGAACCGGGCTGGGAACCATCAATCACAGCCTGATGACGATAGAGGCCCTGCGCGCGCGGGGTGTGCCGTTGCTCGGTATCGCATTCGTCGGCTCGCCCGAGCCTGACAGCGAAGGCACGATCTGCGCGATGGGCGGCATAGACCGTCTTGGCCGTCTGCCCCATCTCGACCCGCTCACGCGGGACACGCTTGCGGCGGCCTTCAAGAGCAATTTCGATATGGGACGGTTCCTGTGACCGCTTCTCCGATCTGGCACCCCTTCACCCAGCACGGCCTGAACGAGCCGATCCCCATGGTGGCGCGCGCCGAAGGGGCGCTCCTGACGCTGGAGACGGGCGACACGGTAATCGACGGCATTTCGTCCTGGTGGGTGACGACCCACGGCCACGCGCATCCCAGAATTGCCGCGGCGATTGCAGAGCAGGCAAGCAGGCTCGACCAGATTATCTTTGCAGGCTGGACACACGAACCTGCAGAGCAGCTGGCAGCGGGTTTGCGGTACATGATGCCGGCCAGCCTGACGCGGGTGTTCTTCTCCGATTCACGGCTCCACAAGCGTCGAGGTCGCACTCAAGATGGCGCTTGGATACTGGCGCAATAGCGGAGAGGATCGCCAGCGCATCGTGGTGCTGGACAATGGCTATCACGGCGACACGATCGGCACGATGTCGGTCGGCGCGCGCGGGGCCTTCAACCGCGCTTACGAGCCGCTGCTGTTCGATGTCACGTCCATCCCGTTCCCGGGCGATGGGGCCGAGCAGGCGACATTGGACGCGCTGGAGGCGGCCTGCCGCAGGGATGCCGCTGCGTTTATCGCCGAGCCGCTCATTCTGGGCGCTGGGGGGATGCTGGTCTACTCGGCGCAAACTCTGGCTGAGATGCGCCGGATATGCGCGCAATACGGCACGCTGTTCATTGCCGACGAGGTCATGACCGGATGGGGCCGGACCGGCAGCCTGCTGGCTTGCGAACAGGCCGGGATCGAACCGGATATCCTGTGCCTGTCGAAGGGGCTGACAGGGGGCGCGATACCGCTGGCCGTCACCATGGCGAGCGAACCTGTCTACGAGGCGCATCTCAGCACCGACCGGGCCGACATGTTTTTCCATTCATCCAGCTACACCGCCAATCCGGTCGCCTGCGCGGCGGCGAATGCCAATCTTGCGATCTGGCGCGAGGAACCGGTGCGCGAGCGGATCGCTCTGCTTGCACGCGCGGCAGGAAGCGAAGCTGGCCGAAATCGCGGCGCCATCCGCTGGTTCGTGGCGCCCGCCAGCTCGGCACGATTACCGCTTTCGATGTGGGGTCTGCCGAGGGGTATCTGTCGGATCTCGCCCCGCGAATGCTGGGCATGTTCCGCGACCGCAACGTGCTGCTCCGTCCGCTCGGCAACACGATCTACACGATGCCGCCATACTGCATCGACGAGGGCCAGCTGGACACGTTATACGGGGCTATCGGCGAGGTGCTGGATAGCGTCGCCTAGAGAAAGGGCTCGCCTGGTCTACCCCCGCGCAACACTCTCCAGAAGTTCGGCGGTTATCGGGTATCCGGCGTCTTCCATGATGCGCAGCATCGGCTTGTCGCCGGTCGTGTCGATCTGCGGGAATGATGGTTCTCACCGGCGTCGCCTCGGCATGGGCGCGCGTTTCCTCGTAGCTGCGGAACAGCGCGAGCCTTTCCAGATTGCGGCGGGTGGGGAAGATCAGCTTGATCTCTCCCGTCTCCGCCATGTCCAGTGCGCCCTGTGCGCTGACCCAGAACAGGCGGGTATTCTCGGTCTGGTCCACTTCGACGTCGACTGCGCCCGTGCCCAGATCGGCGAGGTAGAAACGCGTGTCGTAAACGCGGGGATCTTCTCGTTCTGGGGAAACCAGCGGGCGAATGGTGTGAGCTGCGCCAGATCCAGCGACCAGTTGAACTCGTCCAGCACAGGGCGCAAGCGCCTCTGTCTGCTCCAGCATAGTCGCGGGCGGCGCTGGCCTTCTGCGCGTCGATGTCGCCCGCCAGCCCGATGCGAGGCCGGTTTCCTCCAGCGTTTCGCGAACGACCGCGATCTGGTGCGCGGCTTCCTCAGGATCGATATCGGACCGGAGAGCGCCTTGCCCAGCGCGAAATCTGCCGGATCGACGCGGCCACCGGGAAACACCGCCATTCCGCCGGCAAAGGTCATATGTGCGCGATCGGACCGTCATCAGGATTTCCGGCGGCTGAGCCTTCGGCGCCGTTGCGGAAAATGATGACGGTTGCAGCGGGGATACCGTCGGGCTTGTCGCCCTGATCGGTTGCGGAGTTTCGAGGTGCGGACATGACCGCAACCTTGGCCAAGACTGTGGCGGCGGTTGCCAATGCCGCCAATGCCCGCAATTGGTCAGGTCCCGCTATCTGGCCGGGCGCACGGCTCGAGGTCTGTCGGGATATATTTACAGACGGCTGACGACGTAACTCGCTCTTAACCATCATAGTCGCGCAAGGTCTGCCATTGCAGTGCCAAACTGGCACGGCAGGTGCATAGGTACTGATACCCGAATGGTCTTCGAGTAAAGAGGCGGGACCACCCCTGGTCTCCCGGTCCCGCCTCCCCAAGTTACCCGAATTCCGGAAAAAAAGGGCCCGCGATATCCGCGGGCCCTTTTTTCGTATCGGCAATGGTGAAGGCTGTTCAGGATCGCCTTGCTGCGACGCCCTTTTCTTCCATCGTCTGCTGTAGTTCGCCAGCTTCGAACATTTCCATCATGATGTCGCTGCCGCCGAGAAATTCGCCCTTCACATAAAGCTGGGGGATGGTCGGCCAGTCGGAAAATTCCTTGATGCCGGAGCGGATTTCCATGTCCTGCAGCACGTCGACGCTTTCATAGGCGACGCCGCAATGGTCCAGGATCGCAACTGCCGGCTGGAGAAACCGCATTGCGGGAACAGCGGCGTACCCTTCATGAAAAGGACGACATCGTTCTCGCTGACGATGCCGGAAATGCGGGATTTGGTATCGGTCATGACTGGTTGGTGCCTGTCTGTGGTCTGCTGTCTGGTAAATCGTAGGACTAATCTGGGGTCTGCGTGGTCAGTTGCAAGGCGTGCAGGACGCCGCCCATCTTCCCGCCCAGCGCATCGTAGACCATCTTGTGCTGCTGCACCCGGCTCTTGCCGGCAAAAGCAGGCGAGACGACATGGGCCGCCCAATGGTCATTGTCGCCGGCCAGATCACGTCATTTCGACCTCTGCATCGGGCAGGGCGGCTTTGATCATGCCTTCGATTTCGGCAGCTGACATTGGCATAGATGCGCCTCAGCTGTCGCTCATCAGCTGGCGGCGCGCTTCGACGGCGCATTCGCTCAGCTTGGTGCGGATGTCGTCTTCGGAGACATCGCAATCGGCAGCCGTCAGATCGCCCAGCACCTTGCGGATCACGTCTTCGTCACCCGCTTCCTCGAAATCGGCCTGCACGACCGCTTTCTTGTAGGCATCGGTTTCTTCATCGGTCAGGCCCATCAGACCAGCTGCCCATTCGCCGAGCAGGCGGTTGCGGCGGGCTGCGACCTTGAAGGCGCGTTTCCTCGTCCATCATGAACTTGCGTTCTTCGCCTTTTTCGCGGTCGTTGAAGTCGGTCATCTGTCGGTTCTCTCGGTAGCTGTCTGTTACGTGGCATGCTGATAGGCGCGCCGGCAAGCGCGCCGCGCAACACGCGCTTGTTGGATCGGCGCATTAGCAATCCATCGTCACGACGAGCTTGCCGATCGCGCCGCGGTTTTCCAGCTTGGCGATGGCTTCGTGCGCGCGCTCGAGCGGGATAGGTCTCGCTGATCAGCGGGCTGATCTTGCCGGCCTTCCAGAGATCGAACAGCTCCTCGATGTTCTGCTGCGTTGCGCCTCCGGTTCGCGCGCGGTGAAGGCGCCCCAGAACACGCCGCGGATATCGCAGCTTTTCAGCAGCGTCAGATTGAGCGGCATTTTGGCGATACCGGCGGGGAAGCCGACCACCAGAAAGCGGCCTTCCCACGCGATGGAGCGCAGGGCCGGTTCGGAATAATCGCCGCCGACGATGTCGTAGACGATGTCCGCGCCATTCGGCCCGACCGCGGCCTTGAACGCGCCGGCCAGTTCCTTGCGACGTGTCCTTGTCGAACGGCGCGCGGGGATAGATCACCGTTTCGTCTGCGCCTGCTTTGCGGGCGACTTCGGCTTTTTCCTCGGTCGAAACGGCGGCGACGACGCGTGCGCCGTAAGCCTTGGCCAGTTCGACGGCCGAGAGGCCAACACCGCCTGCTGCGCCCAGCACCAGCACGGTCTCGCCTTCCTTGATATCGCCGCGATCCTTCAGGCCGTGGATCGTGGTGCCGTAGGTCATCAGCAGAGCCGATGCGTCGACGAGCTCGATCCCTTCGGGCACCTTGAACAATCTTGGCCGCTTCGACCGCCACTCTTCTCGCGCAGGCCGCCATTGCCGACGCCTGCCAGCACGCGTCGCCGACTGCCCAGCCGGTCACGCCTTCGCCGACGCTTTCGATCGTGCCGGAAATTTCGCCGCCGGGGGAGAACGGGCGCTCGGGCTTGAACTGGTACATGTCGCGGATGATCAGCGCGTCGGGATAGTTGATCGCACAGGCGGCGACCTTCACCACCACCTGGCCCTTGCCCGGCTACCGGATCGTCGATTTCCTCGACGACCAGAGTTTCGGGTCCACCGGTTGCTTTGCTCAGCAGCGCTTTCATGCTAGGCATCCTCTCGTGTGTCTGTTCTTTGGGTTCGGCCAGCCACGGCATGTTCGCGGCCTGACGGTTTTCGTAAGTCGCCGATGGACGCATCGCGGGCGAGCGTCAGACCGACCTCGTCCAGACCTTCCATCAGGCATTGCTTGCGGAACGCGATCGATTTCGAAGGCGAAGCGGTCCTGAAACGGGGTGGTGACGGTCTGGTTTTCCAGATCGATCGTGACCGGATCGGTCGCCGCGACTTCCATCAAGCGGTCGATCTGTTCCTGCGGCAGGGCGACGGTGACGATGCCGTTCTTGAAGGCGTTGCCGGCAAAGATGTCGGAGAAACTGGGGGCGATAACGGCAGTGATGCCCAGATCGCGCAAGCGCCCATGCCGCGTGTTCCCGGCTGGAACCGCAACCGAAATTATCGCCTGCGATCAGGATCGGCGCGCCTGCGAACTCTTGCGCAGTCGAAGATGTTGCCGGGATCTTCGCGCAAGGTCTCGAATGCGCCGCGTCCCAGACCTTCGCGGGTGATTGTCTTCAGCCAGTGTGCGGGGATGATGATGTCGGTATCGACGTTGGCCGCGCCGAAGGGGATCGCACGGCCTTCCACTGCGCGTACTGCCTCCATCAATCGGTCTCCGGGTTCTCGCCCGAGGGGATGGGCCCTGGCTGCTGCGGCTCGTTCTTCTTCTTGCGTTTGTTCGCGTAGAGCAGCGCAGCGGCAATCGCGGCGGAGCCGATGGCGGCGCCGACCGAGGCGGCGGCTTTTCCGGTGATGTTCTTGGTCATGAATGTTCCTTGGGGCGGAGTGGCGGAGGGTTCAAGGCCAATAAGCCGAAGGGCGATAGTCCTGAGATCAGTCCATCAGCTCTCGCACATCGGTGAGCCGCCCGGTAACTGCCGCAGCGGCGGCCATCGCGGGGCTCATCAAATGGGTCCGTGCGCCGGGGCCCTGCCGGCCGACGAAATTGCGGTTGCGAGGTCGACGCGCATCGTTCACCGGCGGGGACCTTGTCGGGGTTCATCGCCGAGGCAGGCCGAACAGCCCGGTTCGCGCCATTCGAAGCCGGCGTCGGTGAAGACCGCATCCAGCCCTTCTTCCTCCGCCTGTTTCTTGACCAGGCCCGATCCCGGCACCGCGATGGCCCATTTGACGCCATCGGCCTTCTTGCGCCCGCGCAGCACGTCTGCCGCGGCGCGCAAATCCTCGATCCGGCTGTTGGTGCAGCTGCCGATGAAGATGTTTTCGATCCGCACATCGGACAGTTTCTGACCGGGGGTCAGGCCCATATAGGCGAGGCTGCGCGTCGCGGCGTCGCGCTTCGACGGGTCGGCAAAGCTGCAGGGTCGGGAACACGTGCCGCCGATTGCGGACGGTGTCTTCCGGGCTGGTGCCCCATGTGACGGTCGGCTCGACATCGGCGGCGTCGATCACGACGGTCGTGTCGAACACGGCACCGGGATCGGTCGCCAGACTGCGCCACCAGCGTACCGCGTCGTCCCAGGCTTCGCCGGTCGGGGCGTAGGGGCGCCCTTCGAGATAGTCGAAAACGGTATCGTCAGGCGCGATCAGGCCTGCCCGCGCGCCGCCCTCGATGCTCATATTGCACACGGTCAGGCGGCTTTCGACGCGTCATCGCCTCGAACACGGCGCCGCGATATTCGATCACGTGGCCGGTGCCGCCAGCGGTGCCGATCCGCCCGATGATGTGGAGGATCAGGTCCTTCGACGTGATGCCCGGCCCAAGCTCGCCCTCGACCCGGATTTCCATCGTCTTCGACTGCGGCAGCAGCAGTGTCTGCGTGGCGAGCACATGCTCGACCTCGCTCGTGCCGATGCCGAATGCCAGCGCGCCGATCCCGCCATGCGCGGCGGTGTGCGAATCGCCGCAGACGATGGTCGCACCGGGCAGCGAAAAGCCCTGTTCCGGCCCGACGACATGGACGATGCCCTGCGCCGCGGCAGTGGCAGCGATATAGGGCACGCCGAACTCGGCGCGTGTTACGCTCCAGCGCAGCGAGCTGCTGCGCGCTTAGCGGATCGGCGATCGGGAGCAGCGCACCCTTGTGCATCGACGCGCGACGTGGTTGGCACATTGTGGTCCGGGACGGCCAGTGTCAGGTCGGGGCGGCGAACCTTGCGTCCGTGCCAGTCGCAGGGCCTCGAAGGCCTGCGGGCTGGTGACTTCATGCACCAGATGCCGGTCGATATAGACGAGGGCGGTGCCATCGTCGCGGCGCTCCACCACGTGAGCGTCCCAGATTTTCTCGTAAAGCGTGCGGGGTTTGCTAGCCATGATGGCGTGCAGCATTGCGACCATTCGGCAACAGCCGCAAGATTCTCGGTCCAAAGCAAATACGGGTCATGGAAAAGAAACGTTTCATCGCCTAACTTACACTCATGTCAGCAAAGCCCTTCGCCTTTCCGATCAAGATCCTGCCCGCAGATATCGATTTCATGGGGCACGTGAACAATGCGCGCTATCTTGGCTGGGTCCAGGATGCGGTGCTGGCGCATTGGCGCAAGTTCGCGCCCGACTGATGCGGTGGCAAGCCGCGCCTGGGTCGCGCTGAAGCACGAGATTACCTATCGCAAGCCCGCCTTTCTCGAAGACGACGTGATCGCCCGCACCGTGCTGGAAAGCACGCGCGGGGCACGGGCGTTCTACTCGCACCGTGATCGAACGCGGCGAAGAAGTGCTGGCCGAAGTCAAGTCGAGCTGGTGCTGCATCGATGCGGAAAGCCTGAAACCTGCCCGGATCGGCGAGGAAATCATCGCCTATTTCAATCTGCGCGAACAGGCGCGCGGATTAGAGCTGGCAGGGCTGAGCCTGCGGGCGGTCCAAGGGCGGCCTTTCGCAAGTGGTGCCAAGCGACTATATCGTTTGCAGAAATGGTTTTTGTCGCATCACCCCCCGCAAAGCGAAATTCGCAGGCAGCCTTTGGTCTCGGCCTGGCCCTGGCGCTCGTCACTTCATGGCTGGGGCTGCACCTCTATTCGATGCTAGTTTTCGAACTGACGCCTGCGACGACTCCTGCCGCGCTGGTCATGGCAGCAGTGCTATTGCTGGCTGTCCGTTGGCATTTTCATTGTCAGCCATGATGCGATGCACGGATCGCTCGCCCCGGGATGGCCGCGGCTCAACAGCGCGATCGGAGCGAGCCTGCTGTTCCTTTACGCGGGGTTTGGCTGGCGCAAGATGCGTAGCGCCCATTTCGATCATCACCGCCATGTGGGGACAGCAGGTGATCCGGATTTCGATGCCGACAATCCCGACAGCTTCGGGCGCTGGTACCTGACATTCCTGCGCCGCTATTTCGGTTGGCAATCGCTCGCTTACGTGTTCCTCGTCGTCGCAGTCTACTGGCATTCGCTTTCGATGTGCCGATGGCGCAGATCGTGCTGCTGTACGGCCTTCCTGCAATCGCCAGTTCGCTGCAGCTGTTCTATTTCGGCACCTTCCGTCCGCACCGCCACGCGAGCGATGCATTCCCGACAAGCACAATGCCCGCAGCGAGGAATTCGGCACATTTGCCAGCCTGCATGACATGCTTCCATTTCGGCTATCATCACGAACATCACCTCGCCCCGAATGTTCCTTGGTGGGGCCTTCCGGCATGGCGAAAATCGGCGAACGCCGCTAAGGTGGCGGCATGACCTGGTGGCAGATACTTCTGATTGTCGTTGCGTCCGTCGTCGGCATGGAGCTGTTCGCGTGGTGGGCGCACAAATACATCATGCATGGCTGGGGCTGGGGCTGGCACCGCGATCATCACGAACCGCACGACAAGGAGCTCGAGAAAAACGACCTGTTCGCGGTCGTGTTCGGCTCGATCGTTTTCGCCATGTTTGCCGCCGGTTATTACGTGTCGGACGCATTATGGTGGACCGCTTTCGGCATCACGCTTTACGGCCTGATCTACACGCTGGTGCATGACGGCCTGGTGCATCAGCGATTATTGGAAATGGACGCCGAAGCGCGGTTACGCGAAGCGGCTGGTGCAGGCGCACAGGCTGCATCATGCGACGATCGGCAAGGAAGGCGGCGTCAGCTTCGGCTTCGTCTTCGCGCGCGATCCGGCGAAGCTGAAAGCGGACCTGAAACGCCAGAAAGACGCAGGCACCGCCATAGTGCGAACAGCGCCGGAGCCTGAGGCCCCGACGCTTGTCGTTATTCCGGATTATCCGCGTTAGCGTGCGTAGTTCACGTAAAGACCGTGAATGACTCCGGGAATGAACCCCAGAATGGTCAGCACGATATTGATCAGCGTCGTCGTGCCGAGGCCATGCTTGAGCGCCACACCAAGCGGCGGAAGCAGAATCAGTCGCAATAAGTACCAGAATTCCCACGGGTAATCTCCTAAGTGATTTCCCTCCCGTGTATGCGCAGTCAATGGCTGAATGCAGATCGGGTTCCCGCTTCGCCGGTATTCGGCGCGCTATGCAGCGATCCGCGCAGCGTGCTCCTGAACGAGAGCAATCATGTTGGGGATGCCCTGCGTCCGGTTCGAGCTCAGCTGGCTCTTGAGGTCGAATGGGTCGAGCTTGGCCGTCACATCCATCTGCGCGACCTCGCTGGCGGGTTGGTCCTGCACCGCGGCAATGACCAGCGCGACAATCCCCTTCGTGATGGCTGCGTTGCTGTCCGCGAGGAAGTGGAGCTGGTCGCCGTCTGCTGTGGGATAGACCCAGACGCTGGCCGAGCATCCGCGTACGAGCGTGGCATCGGTCTTCAGCGCATCTGGCATCGGTTCCAGATCGCGGCCCAGCTCGATCAGCAGGCGATAGCGTTCATCGCCTTCGAGAAACTCGTATTCTTCGCGGATATCGTCGAGTGTTCGCATGGCGCGCCATGTAAGGCGCCCGGAACAGAATGCCAGTTTTTACAGGTCGACGCCGTTGGCGATCGCCTCAAGCTTGCGGATGCGTTCCTTCAGGTCCGCGATTTCGATACGGGCAGCGCCCTCGGGCGAACCGTTCTCCATCTCGGGCGCGGTGCCGCGGGCAGAAGTCCGCTTTTCCAGTTCGGTACGCTTGAGCTGAAGCCAGCCCTGCCAGCCTCTCAGCAAAGCGGCGACGGTGACCAGCAGCCCGGCGAGGGCAGTTGTTGCAATGACAGCAGTCGGTTCCATGTCCGGTTCTCCTACCCTTGGCTTAGCGTCGACAGGGCGCAGGGCCTCAGTCGCGCAGTTTCTCGATTTCATCGGCGGTCCGGCGGGCCGGATCGGTGGCAATTTTCTCAAGCACTTTGACCCGTTCGCGCAGCTGTCCGACTTCGTCTTCCAGTTCCGCATTGCGGCGCGCGATTCTCTGGTCGGTCGCATCCATCCCGCGCTCGTCCAGCTTCGAGCGGTTGGCCATTCTGGCGATCTGGATGCAGCCCATCACCAGCAAGGCAACGATAATGATGGCTGTAAGCGCGCTGCTCATGGCGTTTTCTCCCTGAGATCGGACACGTCGTCGATCTGTTGCAAGGTCGCGCAATTCCTCGATCTGCGAGGCGAGCGCGTGGTTGCTATCGGTGGCGATGCGTTCGAGGACGCGGACCCGCTCTTCCAGCTTGCGATGTGCGTCGCCGCCACTGCCCGTTCTCGGCCTCTGCCTTGCGAGCTTCCAGTTCCAGTTTGCGCTCCTCATGCTCGGCAGCGCGTTTCTGAAAAACGTAGGCCATCGGCATCACGAACATGAGAACCAGCAGGACGAAGGCGAAAATCATGGCGAGATCGGAATCCATCAGTTTGCGCCTTCCTTCTCCGACTGCGTGTCACGCAGGCTCTCGATTTCATGGGTCAGGTGATAACCGCCGTCGGTGACGATCCGCTCCACATTGACCAGGCGGTCCTTCACCGAACCGAGTTCGGCGCGGAGCTCGGCGTTTTCCTGCGTCAGCAGTGTGACGCGCTGCTTCGCCTCGGCATCGGTTTTCGGATGCATTTCCTTGCCCCAGCTGCTTTCCAGCGGGTATCCGTTCTTCACCCGGATCCAGGTGGTGATTACCCAACCGGCAACACCTGCCAGCCCTACGGTCATCAGCAATTCGGTGGTCAGAAGTTCGGGCATCACCGGGTTTCCTTCTGTTTCATATCGAGCGGAGTTCCGCTGACGGTAGTGGCTCTGTCGGGCTTGCCGCGAAGGGCCTCGATCTCGTCCGAGAGCGTGTATCCCTTGTCGGTCACGATCCTCTCGAGATTGACCATCCGGTCCTGCATGGAATCGATCTTGTCATGCAGCTGGGCGTTCTCGGCCTTAAGGCGCTGTGTCTCGCCGGTGTCCTTGGGGCTGGTCTTGCCGCCCCATTCGTCTTCCAGCTCGTAACCGTGCCTGGCACGGATCCAGTTGTTGACGATCCATCCCACCGTGCTGATGGCGATGATCGCGATCACGAATTCCGGGCTGCCCCAGTCCATCACGCTTTCTCCCTGTTATGCATGTCGAGCGGCACACCGCTGTCCTGTTCTTCGACCCGCGCGTATCGCGCAGGGCCTCGATCTGGGTGGCAACGTCGTAGCCGCGATCGGTCACGATGCGTTCGAGCACCTGGACCCGGTCTTCCAGATCCTTGATGTGACCGACATACTGGGCGGCCTTTTCGGCGCTTTCACCGGCAGTCGCCTGCATTTGCTTTTCAGCAAGCTTTTGCTGGCTCTTGGTCCACACAATGAATGCAACCATGATGAACGGGGCCAGGGGGATAAGAATTCCAAGGTCCATGACGGCGTTTCCCTCTCAAAGATTGGCGCAGCGCGGCCGTTAGTCGGTGAGGCGCAGGCGCTCGATTTCCGAGTTCAGGCGCGGATTGCTGCTGACGTAATAGGTTTCCACCTCGGCCAGACGGCGATCGATGTCGCGGAACTTGCCGCGTACTTCGCGCACGGTCCGCTTCGGGTTCTGGCGGACGCGCTGCCAGTACTTCTGTTCGTCATTGTCGGTGTAGAGATGGGCCGGCTTCTTGTTCAGCAGCAGGCCTGCCAGCAGGTAGAGCGGGATGATGATCGGGCTCAGGATGCCGGTGAACAGCGCTGCCAGAAAACCGAGACGGATCCAGAAGGCGTTGACGCCGGTGTAGTCGGCGATGCCGGAGCACACGCCCATCAGCTTTGCGTTCTGCTTGTCGCGGTACAGCGTGGTGCGGGGGGTATTCATTGTGCGGCTCCTTTCTTTTCGGCCAGCAATTCTTCCAGCTCGGTCAGCTTGGCGTTGTCTTCATCCGAATTCTGCACGAGGCGGGCGGGCTTGAAGTCGGCGTGGTCGTGTTCGACCAGGCGCTCCACCGTATCCATCCGCTCGTCGAGGCGCTTGGCGAGATTGTACATCTCTTCCATCAGAGCCTCGTCGTCGGTCGTGATCGTGGCGGCCGTTTTCCACTTCGTGATGTAGTGGAGGATGACCCACGGAGTGCCGATGAAGATCGCGAGGGGGACTATGATATCTTCCATGGCTCAGGCGTCCTTTGTGTCTTCGTTCTTGTCTTCGGGGCCCGACGGCTTGCCGAGCGCTTTCTTCATGGCTTCGAGTTCTTCGTCGACCTTGTCGGCACCTGCCAGAGCGGCGATCTCGTCCGACAGGCTGGGCGCTTCCTTGCCTTCGATGCCCAGCGCCTCGGCGCGGCCTTCGGCGTAATCGACCCGGCGTTCCAGCTGGTCGAAACGGCCAAGCGCGTCGTCGACCCGCTCGTTCGTCATCAGGCTGCGCAGCTTGACGCGGTTCTCGGCGCTTTCCAGACGGGCCGCGATGGCGGTCTGGCGGCTGCGGGCTTCGCGCAGGCGGTTCTGCAACTTCTGGATGTCCTGCTCGTAAGCGCGAAGGGCATCGTCGAGGACGGCAATTTCCTGCTTCAGCTGGTCCGCCATGTCGGACGCCTTCTTCTTTTCCACCAGAGCGGCGCGGGCCAGATCTTCGCGATCCTTCGACAGCGCCAGCTGGGCCTTCTCGCCCCAGTCTGCCTGCAGCTTGTCCAGCTTCACCGTGTGGCGGTGCATTTCCTTCTGGTCGGCGATGGTGCGCGCGGCGCTGGCGCGAACTTCGACCAGCGTTTCCTCCATTTCGAGGATGATCATGCGGATCATTTTCTGCGGGTCGTCCGCCTGATCCAGCATGTCGTTGAAGTTCGCTGCAATGATGTCTCTGGTGCGGGAGAAAATCCCCATGAACGGTACTCCGAGGTTGAATGGATCGTCTTTCTTGCTGCTCTGCGTCGGCGTGGGGCTGCGGCGAACGCGCTCCACTTCCTCGTCGAGGCGCGAAAGACGCGATTGGCGGGCCGAAGCGCGGTCTGCGTCGGGGGAAGCGGTACGCTCCGGCCCTAGGGGGTCGTGGCTGCTCATGCGAGCTCCACCTGCTGTGCCGTAATCGTGGTGGCGTAAGCGGGCTGGATCTGCAGCTGCGTGCTCAGCGCCACGAAGGCGGTCATCGTCACGATGCTGACCATGGCGGCCTGTCCGAGACGTGTGCGGAAGAAGTCGCGATTGTACATGGTGTGGCTCCCGTAAGGATGTGTGTTCGAGTATGTTCACATAACAGCAAGGGGTGTGCCAAACTCGCCAAACGGCAGAATTCTGGGGTTTCGACCAAGGGCTGATAGTGCACGTTCGGCGTATATTGCCAAAGGTTGGGAAATTTCACTATAAGGTTGGGTATGGAGCGCGAAAACCAGTTTATCGGTCAGTCCGGCGCCTTTCTCGACGCGGTCGAGCGGGCCAGCCGCGCAGCGCCTTTGCGCCGTCCGGTCCTCGTGATCGGCGAGCGCGGGACGGGCAAGGAACTGATTGCCGAACGTCTGCATCGCCTTTCCGACCGGTGGGACGAGAACCTCGTCACCATGAACTGCGCCGCGCTGCCGGAAACCCTGATCGAAGCAGAGCTGTTCGGTCACGAGGCCGGCGCGTTCACAGGTGCTACCAGAGCGCGCGAGGGCCGGTTCGAGGAAGCCGACAAAGGCACATTGTTTCTCGACGAACTGGGCACACTCAGCATGGCGGCGCAGGAAAGGCTTCTGCGCGCGGTCGAATATGGCGAGGTAACGCGCATCGGTTCCAGCCGTCCGGTCAGGGTCGATGTGCGGATTGTGGCGGCCACCAACGAGGATCTGCCTCGGTGCGCCGCCGAAGGAACGTTTCGCGCCGACCTTCTCGATCGCCTCAGCTTCGAGGTAATTACATTGCCTCCGCTGCGCGTGCGCGAAGGCGATATCGGTGTTCTGGCCGAATATTTCGCGCGGCGCATGGCGGCAGAGCTGGGCTGGGAAGGCTGGCCGGGCTTTGCCTCAGCACGTACAGCGCGAGCTGGAGGAGCACCCGTGGCCCGGCAATGTGCGTGAACTGCGTAATGTCGTCGAGCGGGCGGTCTATCGTTGGGACAATCCGGGTGAAGCGATCGGCCATGTGCAGTTCGATCCATTCGAAAGCCCCTGGCAGCCGCTTGAAAGCGAGGTTGCGAAACGCAAACCTGCTCGCAGCTCTACCGATTTCTCCGACGCGGTGACCCATGCAGCGCGGCCGACGGCGGATCTGGAGAATATCGACGATCTTCGCGGCGCAGTGGACGCGCATGAGCGGACGATTGTCGAGCACGCATTGGGCAAGCATCGCTGGAACCAGCGCCAGACGGCCAAGGCATTGGGGCTGACATACGACCAGCTCAGGCACTGCATCAAGAAGCACGGGCTGATGGAAGAGACAGAGTAGGCCTGCAGCAGAAAAGGCCGGTTTACCGATTTTTCAGCGGTTACATGGCACCTTCATCGGAAATCCGGTTTGAAGAGGGGCAGGCAAGGTGCAGCAATTTGTCGAAATGGTGGGTGGTTTCGTCGGCGGCGTGCAGCGCATGTTCGGCATGGTCCTGCTCGCCGGGCTGGCCTTATCGGTGATCATAGCCGTGACGATTTACGCAACCGCCCCCGTTATTGCCGAAGAAACGGGCGAGCGGATCGAGGGATTTGCCGAGCGTGAACTCGAACAGGCGATGGACGAGCAGCGCGCTGCCAAATGTGACCGCTTGCGGGCAAAGGCCGCTGCTGCGTGGGACCGCGCCGTCGCGGAAAATGCCGGCGACCGCGCATACCAGCAGATCGACGAGCTCGACCGGCAGGCGGAGAGATACTGCAATCCCTGAGCAGTACAGCGGCTTTTGCCTTGTCTCGCACGGGCCGATAAGATGCCGCCATGTGCAATCTCTATACGCTGAGTAACTCGCAGACCGAGCTGGCGGATTTCTTCGATGCGATCGCGCAGGATTTCGGCGCGAACTCCGCAGAGGAAGTCTATCCCGGCTATCCGTCGCTGGTCGTGACCGACGCGCCGGAAGGCCGTCAGCTGCGATCGATGGTCTGGGGATTTCCCTTCCAGCGCAAGGGCGCGAAGGGTCAGCCGCTGAAGCCAAAGCCTGTCAACAACGCCCGGACCGACAAGCTCAAAAGCTTCTTCTGGCGCGACAGTTTCGAAAATCGCCGTTGCCTGATCCCCGTTACCCGCTTTGCCGAAGCCGAGGGCGAGAAGGGCAGGATGACCCGGACCTGGTTCTCCATGCCCGGCGAGCCGGTATTTGCCGTCGCGGGAATATGGCGGACAAGCGACGAATGGGGCGAGGCGTCCTCCATGATCATGACCGATGCAAACGAGCAGGTCGCGCCGGTTCACAATCGGATGCCGGTGATCCTCGAACGGGAGGCATGGGCAGACTGGCTCGGCGGAACACCGCATCAGGCGTTCGATCTGTGTGTCCCGTTTGCAGGAAAGCTCGCCATGTCGCGAACGGACGATCCCTGGGCGCGCAGGCGGGCGGGATGATCTGACCCCATTACGGGGCAGCCGACTTACAAAGCATCGGCTGCGCGATAGTGTCCGCAAGGGGAAGACGCCGCAGATTCGCGGCGAGAGAGTCGTTTTGAATCTGAAAACCTGTCGATGGGTCGTGGTATCGCTCGCGCTCGCATGCGCGGTGTGGCTGCCTGTGTTTTCCGCGAAAGCGCAGGTTGTTCCCTCCGTGCTGGAGGAATTCCGCCTTGTGACCGAGGATGAAGGTTCGGCCGTTTTCCTTCTCCGGTTCAGTCCGGCCGAGCCGCGCGTTGCGACTATCGAGCGCGACCCCAGCCGTCCCGAACTCGTCATGGCGACCACTCTGAAGACTGGGCGCGTGCCCCAGCGGCAGACTTTCCGCGGGATCGTCAGATCGCTTGTTTTCTCGACGCAGGGAAGCAGCCTTGTGCTCGCTTTCGATACCGCCCTTCCGGCGACGATCGAGGCGCAGAACATGGGCAATTCCTCGATCTGGGTGACCGGGACGCCGGAGCGGATCGAGCGGGTCAAGCGGCAGATCGAGTTGATCGATATTCCCGCGGACAGCGTGATCCTCGAAACGCAGTTCGTTGAACTGACCGAAACGGGTGCTCGCAATCTGGGCGTCGGTTTCACCAATCAGAATGGCAACATCGCTGTGGGTACCGCGACAACGGGCGGCAATAACCCGTTCGGCGTCGATCCGATGGATATCCTGTTCTCGGGCCAGTTGCAGGCCGCACTGAACCTTCAGATACAGAAGGGCGAGGGACGCATGTATCGCGCCCCCGGATCGCGGCGCAGAGCGGCTCGACTGCCAAGATCATCACCGGGCGACGCGCTTCCCATCCTGACTTCGATCCAGTTGTCCGGTGTCAACGGCGTGTCGCAGCAGGTGCAATATGTGAATGTCGGCGTGACATTGCAGATCGCGCCCCGGGTCAGCAGCGACGGCTACATCACCTCAAAAATTTACGGTGTGATGTCGAGCGTGACGGGGTTCTCGCAAGGCTACCCGACAATCAGCCAGCGCGAGGCTGAAACCAGCGCGACCGCTCGTGACGGGAAGACTTTCGTCATTGACGGACTGACGCAGGAAAACGTTCTTACCACGAAGTCGAAGATTCCCCTGCTGGGCGACATTCCGCTGATTGGCGCTGCTTTCCGGAACGAGCGTTCGACAAGTACGAAAACCGATTTGTTCATCGTCATTACACCGCGAATAGTGCGTTACAGACGTTTTTCTCGTGACGACAGTGAAGAGGCTGGCACGGAACCTGAACTGCCTGCGCTGTAATGCGCTTCCGCACAAGACAAACGGCTCGCTCCGGCGAACCTTTCGTGCTGCTTAAACTATTGAAATATAGCGTATTCGCCCTTTCTTCGGTAAACAGAGCATTAAGTGTATTTTTCTTTCGACAGTACGTCTTTTGGTCCTAAGGTCGGCCCTCCAGTCAAGCGCGGGTCGCGAGTGACGGGATCGTAGAACACTTCCGGAGGGATGAACGAAACTGAAACTCGTTGCTGCCATTGCAGCGCTTCCAATGATGGCGCTTGCCACACCTGCACAGGCATAGAAGGCAGGCGACAAGATCGCCGGAAGCTATATCTGCGTTTTCAACAAGAGCGTTTCGCGCGGCAATGCCACGGCGGAGGCCAATCGCGCGGCGCAGGCTTCGCAGGCGCAGCTCAAGCACGTGTACTCGGTCGCCCTGCGCGGTTTCGCGGTCAATGCCGCGCCGCAGGCCATCGCCAACATGCAGAAGAACAATCCCAACATCGCGTATTGCGAGCAGGATCAGGTCGTGACCACGGTTCAGCGCGGCAAGAACAAGCCCGGCGGTGGTGGCGGAAGCCAGCCCCCGCAGGAAACGCCCTGGGGCATCGCTCGCGTGAATGGCGGCGGCGCTGGCTCGTTTGCGACCGCATGGGTCATCGATAGCGGTGTCCAGCTCGACCATCCCGACTTGAACGTCGATGTGGCACGTTCGCGCAGCTTCGTGCGCGGCGACGCGGGCGACCAGAACGGCCACGGCACGCATGTCGCAGGGATGATTGCCGCAATCGACAACAGTATCGGTGTGATCGGCGTTGCGCCGGGCGCTCCGGTTGTCGCGGTCCGTGTCCTCGACCGCCGTGGTTCGGGTTCGAACTCGGGCGTGATCGCCGGTGTCGATTATGTCGCACAGTTTGGCCGCCCCGGTGACGTGGCGAATATGAGCCTCGGTGGCGGCGTCAGCCAGGCGCTGGACGATGCTGTCGTTGCAGCAGCGGCTGGCGGTGTTCGCTTCGCCCTTGCCGCGGGTAACGAGCGTGACAACGCCAACAACCACTCGCCGGCACGTGCCAACGGCCCGAACGTATTCACGGTTTCCAGCTTCGCGATCGGCGACAACTGGTCCAGCTTCTCGAACTTCGGCAACCCGCCGATCGACTTCGCCGGACCGGGTTCGGCAATCAAGTCGACATGGATCGGCAGTGGCTTACAACACCATTTCCGGCACATCGATGGCAACGCCGCATCTGGCCGGCGTCTTGCTGCAGGGCAATGTCGGTAATGGCGGCCGCGTCAACGGCGATCCGGACGGCAACCCCGACGTGATCGGCGTCGTGCCCTGAGCCGATGATCTGAGTTGAAATTGAAAGGGGTCCGGTTCGCGCCGGGCCCCTTTTTTATCGGGCGCCTTTTTCGTTGCAATCCGCGTTGCTCCCGCCTATCTCGCATCCATCCCGACATCGTGATTGCAATGTAGGGCTGGCGCCAGACGGGGCCGGCACGAAGCCTCTTTGCACGGTCCGATGTCACTCGAATGGAGACCGAATGGCCGATATTGCGCGCCTTACAGACCTGATCGAACCCGAAGCGCAGGCGCTGGGCTTCGAACTCGTGCGTGTGAAGATGATGCCGTCCGAAGCCGGTGACGGCGGTCAGGCGTTGCAGATCATGGCCGAAGATCCGGCAACCGGACAGCTGGTGATCGAACAGTGCGCGGCTCTGTCGCGCCGTGTTTCCGAAAAGCTGGACGCGCTGGAAGAAGAGGGCACGGTCCTCGTCCCCGGTGCCTATCATCTGGAAGTCAGCAGCCCCGGGATCGACCGCCCGCTGACCCGTGCGAAGGATTTCGGCAACTGGTCCGGCCATGAGGCGAAGATTTCGCTGACCGAGAAGGTTCACGGCCACCGCAATCTGAAGGGCAAGCTTGTCGGAATCGACGGCGAGATGGTCACGGTCGACGATAACAGGGCGGGCGAGGTTTCCTTCCCCCGCGATCTCATTCATGCGGCAAAGCTGGTCCTGACGGACGAGCTCATCGCCGCGACGCAACCGCTCGACACCGAAGGTGCCGAGGACATACTCGAAGAAAACGAAGAGAAGGCTGACGACTGATGGCCAGTGCAATTTCCGCCAACAAGGCTGAGCTGCTCGCAATTGCGAATGCTGTTGCTTCCGAGAAGATGATCGACAAGGAAATCGTCATCGAGGCGATGGAAGAAGCGATCCAGAAAAGCGCGCGCAACCGCTATGGCGCAGAAAACGACATTCGCGCCAAGCTCGATCCGCAGACCGGCGACCTTCGCCTGTGGCGCGTCGTCGAGGTGGTCGAAGAGGTCGAGGACTACTTCAAGCAGGTCGATCTGAAGGCCGCGCAGAAACTGCAGGACGATGCCAGCGTGGGCGACTTCATCGTCGATCCGCTGCCGCCTGTCGATCTGGGCCGGATCGACGCACAGAGCGCCAAGCAGGTGATCTTCCAGAAGGTCCGCGATGCGGAGCGCGAACGTCAGTTCGAGGAATTCAAGGACCGTGCCGAACGAAGTCATCACCGGCGTCATCAAGTCGGTCGAATTCGGCCATGTGATCGTCAATCTGGGCCGCGCCGAAGGCGTTATCCGCCGCGACCAGCAGATCCCGCGCGAAGCTGCCCGCGTGGGCGAGCGTGTCCGCGCGCTGATCACCAAGGTCGAGCGTAACAATCGCGGACCGCAGATTTTCCTGAGCCGTGCCGCGCCCGATTTCATGCGCAAGCTGTTCGCGCAGGAAGTGCCCGAAATCTACGACGGCATCATCGAGATCAAGGCCGCTGCACGTGACCCGGGCAGCCGTGCCAAGATCGGCGTTATCAGCCACGACAGCAGCATCGACCCCGTCGGCGCCTGCGTCGGCATGAAGGGTAGCCGCGTTCAGGCCGTCGTGCAGGAATTGCAGGGCGAGAAGATCGACATCATCCCGTGGAGCGAGGACATCGCGACCTTCGTGGTGAACGCGCTCCAGCCCGCCACTGTCAGCCGCGTCGTTCTCGACGAAGACGAGCCGCGCATCGAAGTCGTCGTTCCCGACGATCAGCTGTCGCTCGCCATTGGTCGCCGCGGCCAGAACGTGCGTCTCGCCAGCCAGCTGACCGGTCACCAGATCGACATCATGACCGAGGAAGAGGCGAGCGAAAAGCGGTCGAAGGAATTCGCCGAGCGCTCGAAGATGTTCGAAGAAGAACTCGACGTCGACGAAACGCTGTCGCAGCTGCTGGTTGCCGAAGGTTTCGCCGAGCTGGAAGAAGTTGCCTATGTCGAACTGGCCGAACTGGCCGGCATCGAAGGCTTCGACGACGAACTGGCCGAAGAACTCCAGTCCCGTGCAACCGAAGCGCTGGAGCGTCACGAGGCGACTGCGCGCAAGGAGCGTCAGGAACTGGGCGTCGAAGATGACCTCGCCGAAATGCCGCATCTGACCGAGCAGATGCTGGTGGTGCTGGGCAAGGCCGACATCAAGACGCTCGACGATCTGGCCGACCTCGCCACCGACGAACTGATTGCAAAGAAGCGCGAGGCTCCGCGCCGCCGTCCGTCCCCGACGGATGCGATGGCGGCCCGCCGATGAAGAGCGATCGTCCGGTCCGTCCGGAAGACAAGGGCGGCGTGCTCGGCACGTTCGGCCTGACCGAAGAGCAGGGCAACGAGATCATCATGGCTGCCCGCGCGCACTGGTTCGAAGACGAAGAAGACGTAGCTCCGGCTGCTGCCTCAACCGAGACGGCAGCCCGAGACCCGCACCCGAGGAGGCCGCCGATGCGGACTCCACCCAATGAGCGCCTGACGTCCGGCATCGCTGACGCGCAAACCGGTGCAGGGAAATCTGCACCGGAGCGCAAATGTATCCTGTCAGGGGAGCATGACGCACGTGCCAGTCTCGTACGTCTGGCGATCTCGCCAGACGGCGATGTTCTGCCCGATGTTCAGGCGAAGGCTCCGGGACGGGGTGCCTGGCTGGGCGTGACGCGGCCCGAGCTGGAGGCTGCGATTGCGAAGGGAAAGCTCAAGGGTGCTCTCGCACGAGCCTTCAAAGGTGCAGCGCTGACCATTCCCGACGATTTGCCCCAGCGGATCGAGGATGCGCTGCGAAGGTATTTCTCGACCGGCTGGGTCTCGAAATGCGTGGCGGAAACATTATCTTGGGGTCTGACCGAATTGCAGAGACAGCACGGAGCGGCGGCATTGGCCTGTTGCTTCACGCCTCCGATGCAAGCGAGGGAGGGGCCTCCAAGCTCGATCAGGCATGGCGCGTCGGCAGCGACGCGGAAGGTTCCGGCGAGCGCGGAGCGCGCTTGCCACTGGACCGTGAGGCTTTGTCTGTGGCATTGGGCCGCGAGAACGTCGTCCATCTGGGCGTCAGCAGCCGCGGTGCCCGTGGTTCGCGCCACGCAGGGGGCAGCGCAGCGGAGCGGGTGAACACCGTCCTGCAGCGCCTGTTGCATTACACTAGCGCGCCGCCTGAGGTACCTCAGGGCGCGCCGGACAGCGGCTGACGGGCATTTTCGCCCGCCAGACGACGACGATACAAGTTTGTAAGGAAGATACGCTTTTTATGGCCGATAACGAAGACAAGCCCAAGACCCGTAAACCGCTCGGACTGAAGCGGCCGGTCGATGCGGGTGAGGTCAAGCAGACCTTCAGCCACGGCCGGACCAACAAGGTTGCGGTCGAGGTGAAGCGTCGCCGTAAACTGGTGAAGCCCGGAGAGAAGGGGGGCGAAGAGCCTGCGCCGACACCTGCGCCTGCGCCCGAACCCGAAGCTGCACCGGCGCCCGCGCCTGCGCCGGCCCCAGCGCCTGCTCCGGCCGCGAAGAAGCCTGCGCCCAACGCGCCTGCGGGCGAAACGCCGCAGGAACGCGTCGCCCGCATGCAGCGCGAAGCCGAAGAAGAGCGCCTCAAGCTGGCCGAAGACGCCCGCAAGCGTGACGACAAGAAGTCGAAGCAGGCTGCCGAAGACGAGAAGAAGCGCGCCGAAGACAATCGCAAGGCAGAAGAAGCCGCTGCGAAGCAGGCCGAACTCGACGCGAAAGACGCGGCGAATGCGAAGGTCGAAGCCGACACTCCTGCGGAGCCGGAAGCAGAAGAAACTGCTGCCGCAGCGCCTGCAGCCAAATCGGTCCCCGGTGCTCGCAAGTTCACGCCAGTCGCCCGGCCCGAGACGAAGCGTCCGGCGAAGAAGGAAGAGAAGAAGGCTCGCACCGCCGAGCGCCCGGACAAGCGGCGTTCGGGCAAGCTGACCGTCACCAAGGCGCTTAACGAGGACGAAGGCCGCCGCGCCCGCAGCCTCGCCGCGTTGAAGCGTGCCCGTGAACGCGAAAAACGTGCTCAGGGTGGTGGCAGCTCGAAACCGCGCGAGAAGCAGTTCCGCGACGTCATCGTCCCAGAGGCGATTACCGTCGGCGAACTGGCGAAACGCATGGGCGAGAAGGGCGCAGAACTGGTCAAGGCGCTGTTCCAGATGGACATGATGGTCACCGTCAACCAGACCATCGACGCCGATACCGCAGAACTGCTGGTCGAGGAATTCGGCCACACGGTCCAGCGCGTTTCCGAAGACGATGTCGACATCAAGGTGGAACAGGATCTCGATCCAGAGGAAACGCTAAAGATGCGTCCTCCGGTCGTCACCATCATGGGTCATGTCGATCACGGCAAGACCAGCCTGCTCGACGCTCTGCGCGGTACCAATGTGTGAAGGGCGAGGCCGGCGGCATCACCCAGCATATCGGCAGCTACCAGATCACGACAAAGTCCAAGGACAAGATCACCTTCCTCGATACGCCCGGCCACGCCGCGTTTACCGAGATGCGCCAGCGCGGCGCGAATGTGACCGATATCGTTGTTCTGGTTGTTGCAGCGGATGACGGCATCATGCCGCAGACGATCGAAGCGATCAAACACACCAAGGCATCGGGCGTCCCGATGATCGTGGCGATCAACAAGATCGACAAGCCCGAAGCGAACGCGCAGAAAATCCGCGAACGCCTGCTTGAACACGAAGTCATCGTGGAAGCGATGTCGGGCGATGTGCAGGACGTGGAGGTTTCCGCCAAGGAAGGTACCGGCCTCGACAAGCTGCTTGAAGCAATTGCGCTGCAGGCCGAACTGCTGGAGCTGAAGGCCAACCCCGACCGCCCGGCAGATGCGACCGTGATCGAAGCGCAGCTCGACAAGGGCCGTGGTCCGGTCGCGACCGTCCTCGTGACGCGCGGCACGCTCAAGCGTGGCGACGTCTTCGTTGTCGGCACGCAAAGCGGCAAGGTTCGCGCAATCGTCAACGATCAGGGCAAGCAGATCAAGGAACGGCCGAACCGTCCATGCCGGTCGAGGTCCTCGGCCTTGGCGGTGTGCCGATGGCCGGCGACCAGCTGACCGTGGTCGAGAACGAGGCGCGCGCCCGCGAAGTCGCCGAATATCGTCAGGAGAAGGCTACGGAAAAGCGCACCGCGCTCGCCCCGACCAGCTTCGATACGATGTTCAACAATTTGCAAGCCGATGTGGTGGAATTCCCGCTGCTGGTGAAGGCCGATGTTCAGGGCAGTGTGGAGGCCATCAATACCGCGCTCCACAACCTGTCGAACGATCTTATCAAGGTCCGCATCCTGCACGCAGGCGTTGGCGCGATTACCGAAAGCGACGTCACGCTGGCGGCAGCGTCCGGCGCACCGATCATCGGTTTCAATGTGCGTCCCAACGCGAAGGCACGCGATCTGGTGAAGCGCGACGGCGTCGAGATGAAGTATTTCGATGTGATCTATCACCTGACCGACGAAATCTCGAAAGAGATGATCGGCGAGCTTGGCCCGCTCAAGGTCGAGAACGTGCTTGGCCGTGCAGAGGTCAAGGAAGTCTTCAAGTCCGGCAAGAAGGACAAGGCCGCCGGTCTGCTCGTCACCGAAGGCGTTATCCGCAAGGGCCTGTATGCACGCCTCACGCGCGACGATGTCATCGTGTCGGCCACGACGATCGCCTCGCTCCGCCGGTTCAAGGACGATGTGGACGAAGTCCGCACCGGTCTCGAATGCGGTGTGGTGCTGGAAGACACCAACGACGTCCAGCCGGGCGACAGCCTCGAAGTCTTCGAAATCGAGGAGCGTGAACGCACGCTTTGATTTCAGGCAGCGTAAGGACAGAAGGGTTAGGGGCAGGCGGCGTGAGCGCAGACGCATATTTCGGTCACGAGACGCCTTCCCCGCACTCCATGCTACTCGGTTCCGAGTTCGTGGGGTGGGACGCGGATACGCAGACAGCCACCATGCGCTTCACCGTGCAGGAGCAGATGTGCACCTGGCGCGGCGGAGTGCAGGGCGGGCTGGTGGCCGGCTATCTCGATGATGTGATGGGCTATGCCTACGTCGCTTCGACCGATGGCAAGGAGGCGCCGCTCAATCTCGACCTGTCGATGTCGCTGATCCGGTTGATCCCGCAAGGGGCGGTCGTGACAGGGACGGGCCGCGTGGTGAAGGCCGGGCGCCGCGTGCTTTTTCTCGAGGCAGAATTGCACGACGAGGAGGGCCGTCTGCTCGCCCGCGCTACATCGACCGCCATACCGACGCCGAAACCGGTACCGCGAACAGAGCCTGCGCCAAAACCGGAGGAGACAGCCTGATGGCCCGCCGCGAACAGTTTACCGCCGAACAACAATCGGTCCGCGTCCTCAAAGTGGGCGAGCGGGTACGGCATATCCTGTCGGAATTGCTCGCGCGTCAGGAAGTGCATGACGACGTCGTCAGCGCTGCCAACATTGCTGTGACGGAAGTTCGCATGACCCCCGATTTGCGCAATGCGACGGCTTACGTGAAGCCGCTGCTCGGCAAGGGCGAGGACGAGATTGTCACGGCTCTGCGCAAGAACACTGCCTACCTCCAGCGCGAGGTTGCCAAGCGTCTTGGCCTGAAGTTTGCGCCCAAGCTCAAATTCCGCGCCGACGAAAGCTTCGACGAGGCGGACCGGATCGAGCGGCTCCTCGACGATCCGAAGGTGGCGCGCGATCTGGAAGGGGACACGGACGCTTGATCGGCGCGGCACTTGCCTTGCAGCTTGCGGCAGCACCGCCAGCCGAAATGCCGCAAAGTGCGCCCGCACAATCCGTACCGATTCCAGAGACGTCCTGGCGGCCGATCGGGTTCGTACCCGAGGGCTGGAAGCTTTACGACAAGGTCGATGGCGATCTCAACGCGGACGGGCTGGACGACACCGTGCTGGTCATCCAGCGAAACGATCCTGCCTTCGTCATTTCAAATCCCGGCGGCCTGGGAATGGATAGTTTTGACCGCAACCCGCGGATGGTGCTGGTGATCTTCCAGTCGGAAGCAGGGCAATATCGACTGGTAGCCCGAAATGCGCTGATCATACCCGATCACAGCGTGCCCACCATCAGCGATCCTTACGAAGGCATGGCAGTCCGTGATGGCAAGTTTCATCTCCATCTGACCTTTTTCGCCAGTGCAGGCGCGTGGACAATGTTTAATCGGTTGTTCCAGTTTCGCTGGAACGGCGAGGAGATGGCTCTGATCGGCTTCGACCTGAATGAAGTTCATCGCGCGTCGGGCCGGATGAAGCAGACCAGCGTAAACTATCTCACCGGCAGGCGTCAGGACACTGTGGGCTCGATCGAGGACGAGGGAGAGCCCGTGTGGCAATGGAGCGATCTGCCGCGCACGCACCGCCCGACGCTGTCCGACATCGGCGACGGGTTTGAATTCGAAGGGTGACCCTTACTGCGCCGATGCAGAGTTCGCCGTGTCGGTGATTGCTGTCGGCACCTCCATGAAGACACCGGCACCCGGGCCAAGCGGCAGATCCAGCACGACCCAGCCGATCGTCATCGCCAAGCCGGCAACCATCAGCCCGATCGAATAGGGCAGCATGGTTGCAGCGAGCGACCCAAGGCCGAAATCCTTTTGCCAGCGCTGACAGAAGATCAGGATCAGCGGGAAATAGACCATCAGCGGCGTGATGATATTCGTCGCGCTGTCGCCCACACGGTAGGCGGCGGTAGCCATTTCCGGCGTAATGCCGAGCAGCATCAGCATGGGCACGAGCACGGGTGAGAGCAGCGCCCATTTGGCCGATGCCGACCCGACGAAGATGTTGAGCAGCGCCGATGTCAGGATGATCGCCGCCAGCAGCGCCCATGCAGGCAGGCCGCTATTGCCGAGGAAGTCCGCTCCGCCGACCGCGAGGATCAGGCCCAGATTGGACCATGCAAACATTGCCACGAAATGCGCCGCAGCGAAGGCAAGCACGAGGTAATAGGCGAGATCTTCCATCGCGCCCGACATCATCTTGACCAGATCCTTGTGGTCGCCAATCGTCCCGGCGGCCTTGCCATAGGCCCAGCCAGCCAGCAGGAAGAGCAGGAAGAACCCGCCGACGAGGCTCTGGTAGAACGGGCGTCAGCTGCGCTTCGGCACTGGCGCTTTCGTCGATCAGCGGCGTGCCCGGGCCGAAGGTGAAAACCAGCCACAGACCGATGACGAACAATACGGCCAGACCGGCGCGGCGCAGACCCTTGCTTTCTTCCGGCGTCAGAGCGCGGTCGCCATCGGCTACCTCGCCTTCAGCGTCGCGCTGCGCATCTCCATGCGCATCGCCTGCGATGGCCCGTTCGGCCATGGCGGGATCGTATTTGCCAAGGCGCGGTTCGATGATCCGGTCCGTCACGTACCAGATGACCGGCAGGAAGATGACCGTCATTGCCGCGATGAAGAACCAGTTGCCCGCGATGTTCGCAGTGAAATCGCCGAAAACCGTCTCGACCGCCGCTTCGGTGATGCCGAACAGCAGCGCGTCCAGCTGGCCGGGCAGGAGGTTGGCGGAAAACCCGCCCGATACGCCGGCAAAGGCGGCAGCGATGCCCGCGACCGGATGGCGTCCGGCGGCGTGGAAGATGATACCGGCCAGCGGGATCAGCACGACATACGCTGCGTCGGCAGCCAGATTGCCCAGCATGCCGACAAGCACCACGATGGGCGTCAGGATCGCGACAGGCGCATTGCGAACGCCTGCGCGCATGGCGGTACCGAACAGTCCGGCCCGCTCGGCGACGCCTGCGCCCAGCATCACGACGAGCACGTAGCCAAGCGGATGGAAGTGCGTGAATGTCTTGGGCATCTCGACCCAGAGCCGCGCGATGTTCTCCGGGCTCAGGAGGCTTTGCGCCGTGATGACAGTGGCCGCGCCTGTATCGGGATCAATCTCCGTCGGGTGCGCGGCCGACAGGCCCAGAAGGCTAGCGGCAATCGAGATGACGACCAGTATCGCGATCAACCAGAAGAAGAGGAACACCGGATCGGGCAGCTTGTTGCCGCTTCGCTCGATCCATCCCAGAATACCCTTCGGCTCGGATGTCGCGGTTGCTGTCGTCATGTCTGCCCCGGTTCTTGCTCTGCCATCTCAAGAACGCGCTATCATTGCCGCCGCCCTCTGTCTTGGGGATGAATGGCACCAATCCCCGAGACAACGGGCAGAGCGGCAGCTAGCACCTTGGCCCATGGCCAAGCTCTATTTCTATTATGCCAGCATGAATGCGGGCAAATCGACGACGCTGCTGCAAGCCGATTTCAATTATCGCGAGCGCGGAATGGAGACCATGCTGTGGACGGCCGCGCTCGATGACCGCTCCCAAGGCAAGCCGATCGCAAGCCGCATCGGGCTGGAGGCAGAGGCGCATCTGTTCCGGGAAACGACCGATCTCTGGCACGACGTCACGGGCCATCACGCCGTTACACCGCTCGATTGCCTGCTGGTGGACGAGGCCCAGTTCATGACCAAGTCGCAGGCCTGGCAGTGCGCCCGGCTGGCGGACGAGGCGGGCATCCCGGTGCTGTGTTACGGCCTGAGGACGGATTTTCAGGGCGAACTTTTCCCCGGTTCCGCTGCACTTCTGGGCATTGCCGACGAGCTGGTGGAGCTGAAAGCCGTATGCCACTGCGGCCGCAAGGCGAGCATGAATATGCGGGTCGACGGCGAGGGCAATCCGGTCGCAGAAGGCGCGCAGACCGTCATCGGCGGCAATGAACGGTATGTCGCCTTGTGTCGCAGGCACTTTAGCGAAGCGGTCGGATACCCTACCTAGGCCCGATGAGCGAAACCCTGACCCTAGCCGTGCTGCTGATCCCGGCGCTGATCATTGCCATCGTCTTCCACGAGGTCGCCCATGGCTGGACTGCGCTGATGCTGGGCGATCCAACAGCGAAGGAGCAGAACAGGCTGAGCCTCAATCCGATCCGTCACGTCGATCCTGTCGGTACGATACTGGTCCCGGGCGCGCTGGCGCTGGCGGGTGCTCCAGTGTTCGGCTGGGCGAAGCCTGTGCCGGTGCGCAAGGACAGGCTCGACAATCCGCGCTTCGGGATGATGGCGGTTGCGGCTGCCGGGTCCGGGCACGAACCTCGTCCTCGCGCTGGTCGGGGCGATCCTGCTGGGACTGGCTGCAGCTAGCGGACTTGCGACACCGGGGGAGGAGCAGGGGCTGCTGACACAGGGCCTGTTCTATTTCATCCTGATCAACGTGTTTCTGGCGTTCTTCAACCTGCTGCCGATCCCGCCTTTCGACGGGTCGCACATCTTCGAAGGGCTCCTGCCGCCGAAATGGGCGAGTGCGTATGACAGACTGAGGCCGGTGGGGATGCTGCTGTTCGTCGGCCTGATAGCGCTGACCTGGTTCGCGCCCGACCTTGGGGTGCTGGAAAACACGATCGGTCCGCCGGTGAATTGGGCGCTGGACAAATATCTGGGCATCGCGTCGGCGATTGCCGGCTGAAACTAGCCCGCAATACGGTCGATGAAGCGGGCGCCGGGATGACGCTTCAAAAGCGCTTCGAGCCAGCTATCGCGCCGGTCTTCCTGAACGATGGCGACGATACAGCCACCGAACCCGCCGCCCGTCAGCCGCGCGCCTAAAGCGCCAAGCTCCGCCGCATCTTCAACCAGCGCGTCGATCGGCGGGACGGACATTTCGAAATCGTCGCGCATCGAGAGATGGCTGGCATTCATCAACGCCCCCAGCGCTGCAATATCCCCCTTTTCGAGCGCATCGAGAGCGGCAAGCACGCGGCGGTGTTCCGTGGCGCAATGCCGTGCGCGGCGTCTGACCACGTCGTCGATACCGCTGGCGGCTTCGATAGAGGCGGGGTCGAGCAGGCAGATATCCTCCTGCCCGAATGCCTCGCGTGCAGCATCGCACTCTTCCTTGCGCACCTTGTATCGCCCGTCGGACAATTTGCGCGTGACACCGGAGTGGATGACCTCGACGGAATATCCAGCGGGCAAGGCCACCAGCCGATATTCGAGTGACCGTGTGTCGAGCGCTATCGCCTCGCCCGGCCGCGCAATGGCAACCGCCATCTGGTCCATGATCCCGACGGGCACCCCGATATAGTCCGTTTCCACCCGCCTTGCGGCGACCGCGATCTCGGTATCGCTCAGGTCGGATCCGGCAAGCTGCCGCGCAGCTTTCAGGATGGTGACGATGAGGGCGGCCGAGGACGACAGGCCCGCGCCAGCAGGTATGGTCGAGGTTATGGCGACGTCCGCTCCCCCATCGATCAGGCCGAGCGAGCGGGCCTCGCGCAGGGCACCGACAATCGGATCGGACCAATGGTCGCGGGCATCGTCCTCGATAGTCCGGCGGTCACTGCCAAACGGATCGGCGTCGATCAGGATGCTATCGTCGCTGCGGGGGGAGAGGGTAGCCTCCAGCCCGACCGACAGCGCGGCGGGCAGGACCCAGCCGCCATTGTAATCGGTATGCTCGCCGATGAGGTTGACGCGGCCGGGGGAACGGGCGGTGGCAGTGGTCATGTCAGGCATCCCGCAATTGCCGCGCGGCGTATTCGGGCATGACGTCGACGGTGAATACCCCGGTATGCTGCTCGACCGACGCCAGATATTTGATCCGCCCTGCAGAGCGCATCAGCGGATAAACTTGCGCGGTGAAATGCCAGCCCTCGGCATCGCCATTCGGCGCGGCATGGAGCGCGAGCATGTAAGGGGTCGGCTGACCGAACATTGCATCGTAGCGGCGCGTAATATCGCCCAGCAGGTGCGCGAACCCGTCCAGCTCGTCTTCGTCGAAGGCCCACGGACCCTGCTTCACGGCGCGCGGAGCGATCCAGACCTCGAACGGGAAGCGGGCATATCGCGGTGCATAGGCCGCCACGCCGCCGGCTTCCGCGATGCCGTAATCCGCTTCGCATCGGGCAATTTCGGCAGCGAGATCGTATCCGCTGGCAAAGGCGTCCGCAGCCCGCTGCTGGACGCCCGGCACTTCGCCGAAGCCGTAAAGCTGTCCATGCGGATGGTGCAATGTGACGCCGACTGCATCGCCGCGGTTCTCGAACGGGAGGACATACGCGCAACCCTGTTTGCATACAACGCTTCGTAGCGATCGATCCACGCAGCCAGCAATACGCGGCGCCGGTCCTGACCGATCGTAAACAGATTTCCCGTTGCTTCAGGCGTGTAGACAATGACCTCACATGCGCCGGTGGCGGCCATCCGCTCGATGCCCTGCAAGTCTTCGGGGCGGGGTGCTTCGGGGTGGAAGGCCGCAAACTTGTTGTCGAACACCGCGACTTCGAAATCGGTGAAAGGGATTTCCGTAGGCGGGCCACCGGGCAAAGTCGGGCTGAGCGGATCGTCACTGGCAGCAGGTTTGAACGTCCGGTTTTGCCGGTGCGCGGCATAGACGTTCCATTCCTGCCGCAGCGGGTGGAAGCGCAGCTCGCCGCCCTTAGCGATGTCATCGCTGTCCTGAGGCTGAGGCTTTTCGTCATGCCTGTTCAGCCCGTAAAGCCGCAGCATGCGTCCGTCGGCCTTGCGAAATTCGCGCCGATGGACTGGCCGTCCTGCGACGGTTGCGGCAAGAATTCCATTCGTGTCCGTCACGCGGCGACCCGGTTTCGTGCGAACCAGTCGGCGACAGCCTGCTTGCCCGCTTCATCCAGATGCAGTCCCAGCTTGCTCCGCCGCCAAAGAACGTCGTCTGCACTGCGCGCAAATTCCTGTTCTGTCAGATAGGCGAGTTCGCTCGCATACAGGTCGCCGCCGATCCGCGCGCCGCAATCGGCAAGGCCGCTCTTGTCACCCAGGATCCGTTCGATCCGCGTGCCATATGCCTTGACCAGCCGGGTGATGCCGAGCGGCGGGAACCAGGGCGCACGCTTGCGCCATTCGGCAATGAAGGCATCGACACGCAGCGGGTCGATCCTGCCGCCGGGCAGATGCGCGCCGTGCGTCCAGCGGCCGTCCATCGACAGACCCGTCGCCTCCAGCCGTTCCAGCGCATGTTCGGCCAGCTTGCGATAGGTCGTTATCTTGCCGCCAAATACGGAAAGGATAGGCGGCACGTCGCCGCCGCCTTCGACCTCGAACACATAATCGCGGGTGACGGTCGAATTGCTGGATGCCTTGTCGTCGTAAAGCGGACGCACGCCGGAATAGCTCCAGACGGCATCGGCAGGGGTGATGTCCGTCGCCAGATACTCGTTCACCGCGTTGCAGATATAGGCGCGCTCGTCTTCGTCGATGGCAACCTCGTCCGGATCGCCTTCGTAGCCGACATCGGTCGTGCCCAACAGGGTGAAGTCGCTTTCATAGGGAATGGCAAAGACGATCCGGCCGTCGCCATTCTGGAAGATGTACGCGTGCTCGCCCTCGTAGAGCCTGCGGGTCACCAGATGGCTGCCCTTCACGAGCCGCAGGTTTTCGTGCTGCTCTTCCGGCAGGGCGCGGCCCAGCACCGCGTCGACCCAAGGGCCTGCGGCATTCACCACCGCGCGCGCGGTAACCGTTTCTCCGGATGATAGTGTGGCGGACCAGTGCGATCCCTCGCGCATCAATGCAGCGCAGGCCGTTCGGGTGCGGATGTCCGCTCCTCGTTCGGCCGCGTCCACCGCGTTCAGCACGACCAGCCTGCTATCCTCCACCCAGCAGTCCGAATATTCGAACCCCTTGACGAGCCGTGGTTCCAGCACGCGATCGTGCGGCGGCTTGCGCAAGTCGACGCGCCTGCGTACCGGGCAGCAGCTTCCGCCCGCCGATATTGTCGTACAGAAACAGGCCCAGCCGCAGCAGCCAAGCGGGCCGCAGGCCCTTGTCGTGCGGCAGCACGAAGCGTAGCGGCCAGATAATGTGCGGAGCGGCCGCCAGCAGGACTTCCCGCTCCTTCAAGCTCTCCCGCACCAGCCGGAATTCGTAATTTTCCAGATAGCGCAGGCCGCCATGAACCAGCTTGGTGCTGGCGCTGGAAGTGTGCTGGGCAAGATCGTCTTTCTCCACCAGCAGCACTTTCAGCCCGCGTCCGGCAGCGTCGCGGGCAATGCCGGTTCCGTTGATACCGCCGCCAATAACAAGGAGGTCGTACGTTTCGGTCATACTTGAACTTCGGCCTCGCAATGCAGGATCAGGCAGGTTTGCGGATGCATCAGCGGCAGCTGGATGCCCAGACGTGCCAGGGCATCGCCATGCGCGAGCAATCCCTTGCCACCCAGATCGGCCTCTTCATAGATGGACCGTGTACCGGGAAACGCGGGCGCTTCCGGCCAGATCAGTTTCACGCGATATCGACGCTTCGGATCAAGACCCGGGAAAGTGAGACGCGGAGGCAGGCTGGTGGGCAGCGAACCCAGCATCGCGCAGGATACGATCGCTTCGCCCATATCGGCAGCCGTGACGGCGACGCCATTAAATGGCTCCGGCATCTCGATCCGGTGGAACGCGCCACCGTGAAGCAGTGCCCGGTGCCTCTTGTAGAGAGCAATGCCGGAGGCGAGCACCTTGCGATCGGTCTCGCTTTCGTCCTCGAGGTCGAGCTCCATTCCCATGTGACCGAAGATGGCGCTGGCAACGCGCATCTCCATCGAAAGAACACGGCCCGTGATGTGGCAGCGGCGCGGGCCGACATGGCTGCCCATGACGGACAGGGGCAGGAAATGGCTGGCGCTGCGCTGGATAGCCTGCCGGTCGAGCGCGTCGTTATTGTCCGATGTCCAGACGCGGTCCGTATGGCGCAGCGCGCCGTAATCGGCCCGCGCGCCGCCCGATGAACAGCTTTCGATCTCGAGCGCAGGGAAGCGCTGGCGCAGTTTGCCGATAAGGGCATAAACCGCCCGCGTCTGCCGGTGCATCGCGGCACGGTCCGCGCTCAGCGGGTGGGCAGTATCGCGGTTCATGTCCCACTTGATGTAATCGACGCCGGCTTCTTCCACGATACCGGCAATCGACGCGAAGAGGTAGTCCGTCACCTCCGCCCTCGTCAGGTCGAGCGTAAGCTGGTTGCGGAACGGGACGTGCTGCATGCCGTCTGCCCCCAGCACCCAATCGGGATGGGCGCGGTAGAGGTCGCTGTCCGGATTGACCATTTCGGGTTCGAACCACAGGCCGAATTCCATGCCCAGAGAGCGGACATGATCGGCCAGCGGGCGCAGGCCCTGCGGATAGATGTCTTTCGACACGAACCAGTCGCCGAGGCCTGCCGCATCGCTGCGCCGCGAACCGAACCAGCCATCGTCGAGCACGAACCGCTCCGCGCCGACTTCGGCTGCGCGCTCGGCCAGTTTTCTCAACCGCGCTTCGTCATGGTCGAAATAGACCGCTTCCCACGTGTTGTAATGAACCGGCCGCGGTTTGCCCCGGGTACGGTCATCGAACAGGGTTTCGCGCACATAGTATGAAGCGCCCGGCTCGTGGGGCCGATCCCGTGCTCGCTCGCCGCCACGACGAGTTCGGGGGAGCGATAGCTTTCACTTGGCGCGAGGACGATCTCGCCCGGTAGCAGTAATTCGCCAGCTTGCAGAAAGGCGCGTCCGTCCTGCGCTGTGTCCACCCTCAGCCGAGCATTTCCGCTCCATGCCAGATGGGCAGCAGCGGCGAGGCCGTGATCCTCCGTGCTGGAGGTGCCCGAGAGCAGGATCGCGGGGTACATGTCGTGGCTGGTGCGGCCGGCGCGGTTTTCGCGCAGATAGGTGCTGCGAGAGCGGGCGACGGTTTCCCGCTGGAACTCACCCGCCCAGCGTCCGGAAAAGCCGGTGATGCGGTCCAGCCGCCTGTCGACCGGCAAGACAGGCGCCGAACACCATTCGACCTCGAGATCCGACGTTCCGCAATTTTCCATCTGTGTGGTCGCCGTAAGGACGCCGGAGGCAGCGCAAAAGGCAAAACCGTAAAGCGCTTTCACGCCGTTTCGTTCATCGCTGCACGCAATTGTCAGGCTGGAGGGCCCCACTTTCACGTCCGTCACGCGCAGATCGACCGCCCAGGATGTGCCGCCGCGCTGGACGAGAAGACCCGGCGCTACGGACAGGCCCACGCCCGCCTCATTCGACAAAGTCCCGTGGACCAACTGCGTGGCCGATCCCAAGGGTGCCTGCGCATACGCCAGCAGGTCCAGTTCAGCGGGCGAACTGTCCGCCAAGGCAGCGCCCCAGTGGCAAATGCGCGGGCGAGCGCCAGCTTTGGCGTGCAGGATCAGCGACTGCCCGGCGGCGCCGATACGATACCATCCATTCTCTGATGCGGGAGTGTCCTCGGCGGCCATGCATGGCACCCTTAAAGCGAGACCATCCGAACGCAATTCCCAACGGCTTTGCCCGAGTGTCTTGCATACAGCGATCCAATCCCGCAGGTGCGGACCATAAGGGACTAAGGCCTCGAAAGCGGGCCAAAGGGGGAAACGCCGCATGACCGATCCGGTCCAGGTCATCGTATTTTTTGCCATCACGGCGCTCATCGCTTTCGCGACATACATGCATTGCCGCGGCAAGACGGGAAAAGGGGCGCAGGACGAACGCGACTATTTTCTCGCAAATGGCGGACTGACATGGGTGTTCGTCGCCGGTTCCATCACGCTGACGAACCTTTCGACCGACCAGCTTGTCGGCATGAACGGCAACCAGATGGCGCTGCTCGCATGGTGGGAATTTGCCGCCGTGATCGGCCTCCTCATTCTCGCCTTCATCTTCCTGCCGGTCTATTACCGAGAGAACTGCACCACCACGACCGAGCTGTTGCAGAAGAAATACGGCGACAAGCATATCCGCGCGCTGATCTCGGTCCTGTTCCTGTTCGGCAATCTGTTCATTTTCCTGCCCGCCATTCTCTACGGCGGTTCGCTCTTCCTGCTCAGCCTCGTGGGGATGAGCACCGATATCGGGACGATCATGGTCCTGTCCGTCATCCTGGCGGCGGTAGGGGCCGCCTATGCGATTTTCGGCGGATTGCGGGCTGTCGCGGTTTCGGACACATATTCCGGCGTCCTGATCCTCGGCCTTGCGCTGCTGGTCGTCTGGCTGGCGCTTTCGGCCATCGACTTCGACCTGTCGGGCGTGCCTGCCGACAGGCTCACACTGATTGGCGGCGATGACAGTCCGATCCCGTGGCACACGCTGCTGACGGGGATGATCTTCATCCAGACATTCTACTGGTCGACCAATCAGACGATTACCCAGCGGGCCATGGCGGCGCCCTCCATCGGGGAGGCGCAGAAGGGCGTGCTGGTCGCGGCAGGCATCCGGCTTCTGATCGTGCCCGTCATCGTCGTCGTTCCCGGCATCGTCAGCTACAAGCTGTTCGGAGATGTGGGGGATGCAGCCTACGGCATGATCGTGGGCGAGGTGCTGCCGGTCTGGCTGTCGGGCGCCTTTGCTGCGGCCATTGCGGCGGCGGTCCTCACAACCTTCAATTCGATCCTGAATGCCTCTGCAGCGCTATATGTGTGCGACATCCATGAAGCCTATGTCGGCGACGTGACGCGCGTCGGACGGCTGGGCGCGGCGGTGTCCATCGTGATGAGCGTGCTCGCTCTGGCGCTGGTGCCGTTCTTCGCCAGCCAGGAAAGCCTCATCAACACCGTCCAGCAGCTTTATGGCCTGCTCTCGATGCCGATCCTGTCCGCTTTCGTGGTCGGCCTGGCATTCCGCAACGTGAAGGCGGGTGCGGCGATGATCGGGGTGGTGACGGGCGTCGCGTTCTACGGCTTCTGGAGCATGGTGTGGGAGCCGGCGCACTACATTCACGGCATGGCCGTGACGCTGATCCTCTCCATCGTCACGTCGCTGGTGATGAACCGGCTGGTGTTCGGGCAAACGGCACAGCTTGCGATCGGCAAGGGCGATCGCCACCCTGAACCAGGCATGACCGACAAGCTGCCTGCGCCAAACGGCTGGATCATTCTCGACAAACCACGCGGCCTCGGCTCCACGCAGGCCGTGGGGGCTGTGAAGCGCAATCTGCGCGAAGGCGGCTATGCCAAGACCAAGGTCGGCCATGGCGGCACGCTGGACCCGCTGGCGCGAAGGCGTGCTGCCGATCGCGCTGGGCGAGGCGACGAAGCTGGCCGGGCGGATGCTGGACGCGAGCAAGATCTACGAATTCACCATCCAGTTCGGCGAGGAAACCAGCACGCTGGATACCGAGGGCGAGGTCACGCAGACGTCGCCGCCGCCGCCCGCCGATGGCTGCGATTGCCGCCGTGCTGGAGCATTTCACCGGCGCCGATCGAACAGGTTCCGCCTGCATATTCGGCGCTGATGATCGACGGCAAGCGCGCCTATGAACGGGCGAGGGCGGGCGAGAACGGTCGAAATGAAGACGCGCGCGGTCACCATCCATTCGCTCGATTTTCCCGGCGCGCCTGCAGGATGCGGATACCGAAAGCGCCTTTGCCACAACGCGCAGGACGGCCCGATCCCTACGACCCTGCTGCGCCGCTGGAACTGGCGGATGCCGTGACGCTGGTCGCCCATGTCAGCAAGGGGACGTATATCCGCTCTCTTGCACGGGATATCGCACGAGCGCTTGGAACGGTGGGGCACGTCACCTATCTGAGACGAACGAAGGCCGGTCCGTTCACCGAAGCCCAAGCGATTTCGCTGGACACTTTGAACGAAATCGGTAAGGGCGCGAGCCTTCAAGACTATCTCCTGCCGCTGGAGGCAGGGCTGGACGACATCCCGGCTCTTCCCCTCGCTCCCGACAATGCGCAGGCGGTCCGACAGGGCCGGATAACTTTCGGGACTGCCCCAGACCGACGGGCTCTACCTTGCGACACTGGACAATGTTCCGGTGGCGCTCGTGGAACTCGAAGGCGGTACCGGCGCAAGTCGTACGGGGCTTCAACCTACCCGATGTCGCTGAGTAAGAGAGAATTGATATGTCGGTATCTCCCGAGAAGAAGCAAGAAGTCATCAAAGACAATGCCCGTGAAGACGGCGACACAGGTAGCCCGGAAGTTCAGGTCGCCATCCTGACCGAACGCATCCGCAACCTGACGGACCACTTCAAGAGCAACCACAAAGACAACCACTCGCGTCGTGGCCTTCTGCCAGATGGTCAACAAGCGTCGCAGCCTCCTCGCCTATCTGAAGAAGAAGGACGTGGAGCGCTACAACGCCCTGATCGCGAAGCTGGGTCTTCGTAAATAAGAGTTTCGTGAAAGGCGGCTCCGGAAGGGGCCGCCTTTTTCGCATATGGCGCCTGCCTGCAATTCGGCAGCGAGCGCTTCCCATGGGGCCGCAGACAGGCTCCGCACCGATCCGGGGCGGCTACCCCGGAACAGTAGGCCCCGCACCGCAATAAGGCGGAACTTCGCGGGTTCATTTAGGAAAATACATGTTCGACAAGAAAACCGTATCGATTGAGTGGGGCGGCAAGACCCTCACCCTCGAAACCGGCCAGATCGCCCGTCAGGCAGACGGCGCCGTACTGGCCACCTATGGCGAAACCGTGGTGCTGTGCGCCGTGACCGCCGCCAAGAGTGTTCGCGAGGGCCAGGACTTCTTCCCGCTCACCGTTCACTATCAGGAAAAATTCTCGTCCGCGGGCCGTATCCCGGGCGGCTTCTTCAAGCGCGAAGGCCGCGCCACGGAGAAGGAAACGCTGACCAGCCGTTTGATCGACCGTCCGGTCCGTCCGCTGTTCCCCGAAGGTTTCTACAACGAAATCAACGTGATCTGTCAGGTTCTTTCGTATGATGGCGAAACCGAGCCCGATGTGGTCGCCATGGTCGCAGCATCCGCTGCCCTGACCATTTCCGGCCTGCCCTTCATGGGCCCGATCGGCGCCGCACGCGTCGGCTTCAACAATGGCGAATACGTCCTCAATCCCAGCATCTCCGATGCTCTGGGCGAAGACGGCCGTCTCGACCTCGTGGTTGCAGCAACCAACGACGCTGTGATGATGGTCGAATCCGAAGCCAAGGAACTGACCGAGGAAGAAATGCTCGGCGCAATCATGTTTGCGCATGACGAGAGCCGCAAGGTCATCGGCGCGATCGTCGATCTGGCCGAGCAGGCTGCCAAGGATCCGTGGGAAGTCGACCTTTCGGACGACACCGCAGCGATCAAGGAAAAGCTGCGCGGCATCGTCGGCGACGACATCGCTGCAGCGTACAAGCTGACCGACAAGTCGGCACGCTCGGACGCGCTGAACCTCGCCCGTGCAAAGGCGAAGGAAGCCTACGCCGACGCGGAAGGCCAGACGCAGATGACCGCCAACAAGGCCGTCAAGAAGCTGGAAGCTGAAATCGTTCGCGGTGCCATCCTCAAGGACGGCCAGCGTATCGACGGCCGCAAGACCGACGAAGTTCGCCCGATCGAGGCGATGGTCGGCCTGCTGCCCCGTACCCACGGTTCGGCGCTGTTCACGCGCGGTGAAACGCAGGCAATCTGCACCACCACGCTGGGCACGAAGGACGCAGAGCAGATGATCGACGGGCTGGAAGGCCTGTCGTACAACAACTTCATGCTGCACTATAACTTCCCGCCATACTCGGTCGGCGAAGTTGGTCGTTTCGGCTTCACCAGCCGCCGCGAAACCGGTCACGGCAAGCTCGCCTACCGCGCGCTGCACCCGGTGCTGCCGTCGAAGGAAGACTTCCCGTATACCATCCGTATCCTGTCCGACATCACGGAGAGCAACGGCTCGTCCTCGATGGCGACGGTCTGCGGTGGCTGTCTGTCGATGATGGATGCAGGCGTTCCCATCGAACGTCCGGTTTCCGGCATCGCGATGGGCCTGATCCTGGAAGGCGACGAATTCACCGTGCTGTCCGACATTCTGGGTGACGAAGATCACCTGGGCGACATGGACTTCAAGGTCGCAGGCTCCGAAGCAGGCATCACCTCGCTCCAGATGGACATCAAGGTTGCCGGCATCACCAAGGAAATCATGCAGACGGCCATGGAACAGGCGAAAGCCGGCCGCGCGCACATTCTGGGCGAAATGACCAAGGCGCTGGGCAATGCCCGCGGCGAAGTCAGCAAGCACGCTCCGCGTATCGAAACGATGCAGATCGACAAGTCGAAGATCCGCGACATCATCGGTACCGGCGGCAAGGTCATCCGCGAAATCGTGGCTGAAACCGGCGCGAAGGTGGATATCGACGACGAGGGCATCATCAAGATCTCGTCGAGCGATGCGAGCCAGATCGAAGCTGCGAAGGCATGGATCGCAGGCATCGTGGAAGAAGCCGAAGTCGGCAAGATCTACAACGGCAAGGTCGTCAACATCGTCGATTTCGGTGCATTCGTGAACTTCATGGGCGGCAAGGACGGTCTCGTCCACGTGTCCGAAATGAAGAACGAGCGCGTCGAGAAGCCGACCGACGTCGTGTCAGCGAAGGCCAGGAAGTTAAGGTCAAGGTCCTCGAGATCGACCAGCGCGGCAAGGTTCGTCTGTCGATGCGCGTCGTCGATCAGGAAACCGGCGAAGAGCTGGAAGACACCCGTCCTCCGCGTGAAAACAAGCCTCGCAGTGGCGGCGGTGGCGGCGGTGGCGGCGATCGTCGTCCCCGTGGCGGCGGCGGCGGCGGCCGTGGCGGCGACCGTGGTGGTCGTGGCCGCGCGCGGTGGTGGAAACCGCGATGGCGGCGGAAACAGCGACGGGGGCGGTGAAGCCCACGTGCCGGACTTCCTGAAGGACTGATCCTTCATCCGATAATCTGGAAGGGGCCGCGACGCGTTCGCGGCCCCTTTTGTTTTGGGCCGATCCTGGTTTGGCCAAGTTGTTCTGGCGACCTTCTTGTGCAGGGCAGCCGGCAACCTCTATGAGCAAGGTCCAGCAATGACCGATATCCAAGACACTCCTTCAGCAGGGCGCAAACGGCAGCCGAAGCGCGAACCATTTCTTATGGGCGGGGAAAGGGTTCTGGCAGGTATGTCGGGTACGATCGATCTTCCCATCAGCCGCCTGTCCACCCGCACGGAGATCACCATGCCGGTACGCGTGCTCCATGGTGCGAAGCCCGGGCCGACGTTGTTCGTGAGCGCGGCCGTGCATGGGAACGAGATTGTCGGCGTGGAGATGATCCGCCGCCTCCTGAAGAACGTCTCTGCCAAGAGATTGGCAGGCACACTGCTGTGCATCCCCGTGGTCAATGCCTACGGGTTCACCGCGCACAGCCGGTATCTGCCGGACGGACGCGATCTTAACCGTGTGTTCCCAGGTAGCGAGCGCGGCTCGCTGGCAGCGCAGCTTGCCAATGTCTTCACCACCGAAATCATCAATCGCAGCGATTATGGCATCGATCTGCATTCGGCAGGCATGAACCGCGAAAACCTGCCCGCAGATACGCTACAGTCCCGACAATGCCGCGCGCCTCTGCGCTGGCGGATGTTTTCGGCGCGCCCGCCATCGTGGCATCCCCGCTGCGGCCTGGATCGCTGCGCCAGACGGCCGACGAGGTCGGCTGTACGATGTTGCTGATGGAATCGGGCGAAGCGCTGCGCTTCGACGAGTTCGCGATCCGCATCGGTGTTCGCGGTATCCTGCGCGTGATGGCCCATCTCGGACATGGGGGTCCGCAAGCAACCGGCCCCTGCTGCCAGCGCGGTCCGCAGCGATGGGAGCCGGTGGGTCAGGGCGCAACAGGGCGGTATCTTCCGCGCCATGCGGCAAACCGGCGCGATGGTGCTGGAAAGCGAGCAGATCGGTTATATCAGCGACCCCTTCGGCGACCATGACACGCCTGTCCTCGCGCCCCTCAGCGGGCCTCGATGATCGGCCGCAGCGTCATGCCGGTCGTGAACCAGGGCGACGCGCTGATGCATATCGCGCGCGTCATGGTGCCCGGCACTGCCGACGCCAGCTTGACCGCGATCGAGGAAGCCGCGCTCGACGACCCCCTGTTCGATGAAGACGAGATCATGTGACATGCTTGCCACGCGAAACCATAGCCACCGCGCAAATCCCTCAGGGCGATACGCTGACCCTTGTCAGCCACGGCCGCGATTTCATCATCATGCTGGGCCGTGACGAGCTGATGGGCACGCGGATGCAGTTCAGCGAAGAGCAGCTGGCACAGCTGACGATGGAGCAGCTGGACCATGCCGCGTCCGCGCATCCTGATCGGCGGATACGGCATGGGCTTCACCTTCCGCGCTGCGCTGGCACGCTCTGCCCGATACGGGTGGCAAGGTCGTGGTGGCAGAAGTCGTGCCCGACATTCTCGAATGGGCAAAAGGCCCGCTGGCGCATCTGACCGGCGATACGCTGGACGATCCCGCGTGGCGAGGTGGCGATTGCCGACGTAGCTGCGCTGATCGACGATGCGGTGGACGGCACGACGCCGCAAATACGACGCCATCCTGCTCGATGTCGATAACGGCCCCGACGGCATCGTGCGCGATGGTAACGAACGCTTGTACACGCGTACCGGCATTGCACGCTGCCGCGACGCTTTAAACCCGGGCGGTATGCTGGCGATCTGGTCGGCTGCCGACGACTTCAAGTTTACCGGCCGCCTGAAAGATGCTGGCTTCGATGTCGAAGTAACGAGCCGTGCGGGCGCGGCCCAACAACAAGGGGCCGCGCCACACGATCTGGTTTGCGCGCAGGCGCTAACGCCAGCGGCTGCTTCTGACGGGCTTCAGGTTGCGATGCGCACCCGGCCCATGAAGTCCATCTTGCCCACGGCAGCACCCTTCATCCTCAGGATGTCATAGGCTGTCGCTGCATGGAAGTAGAAGTTCGGCTGGCTGAAGCTGAGCAGGAACTGGTCGGCCGTAAAATCCATTCCGCGATCCTTGAACTCGAAGCGCATCGGCTTGCCGATGAAGCTCTCCAGCTCTTCCTCTTCGAGGCTTTCCATGAAGGCGCTCGCCGTGGCCAGCTTGTCGCGCAGCGCCGCAAAGCTGGATGGCGGAGGGTTGAGATCGGGCGAATAGACGCCAGCACGCACGCCTTCGACCGAGCCCTGCGTATGTTCGGCAACGCATTTCACCTGATAGGTGAAGGGCAGCATGTCTTCGACGATCCGCTCGCCGATCATGTCGCCCTCGTTCACGTTGTTGTCGGCGCACCAGCCTTCCGCCTTGTCGACCATGTGACCGGCTGTGCCGAGCATCTGCAAGGCGCTGGGGACGTAGGCGGCGTGAAGCGAAAGCGGCATGGTATTCTCCTTAGGTGGACAAAGAAAAGGCCCGGCGGTCTTGCGACGGCCGGGCCTCTCGGAAATTCGGTTGTCAGCGAACGCGCGGTCCGCCGAACGGCAGGGGCGGAGGGGGGCGGCGCGCACCGCGGGGCAGCTGTGCCTGATAGGCCCGGCCACAATGTTCGACGCAATACGGGAAGCCCGGGTTCACCGCTTCGCCGCAGAAATGGAAATCGGCCTCGCCCGGATGGCCCATCGGCCAGCGGCAAACCTTTTCGGACAGATCCAGCAGGCTGGTCTTGTCGGCAATCTCGGGGCTGGGCTTTTGCGGCACCAGGCGGCGCGGCGGTGCGGGCGGGATCGGCGGCTGCTGATCGCCGGGACCCTGCCGCAAGAAGCCGCCCGGACCGACAGATACGATCTTGGGCAGGTCTTCGCGCTTGTTGGGCATCGGCTGCTGCGGATTGTTGCCGCCTGCCGCCGGCTGCGGGGCCCGCTGCGGGGCGGCGCAGATGCAGCGGGCGCCGGCTTGGCGGCCGGCCTCGGCGCGTGCTGCCTTCTTCGGCGCGGCCTTGGTTGCCGGCTTCACGGCCGGTTTCGCCGCCGCCTTTTTCTTGCTCGCTCGCCTTTACCGGAGACGGGCGCGATTTCAGGCCAAGGCGGTGTGCCTTGCCGATCACGGCATTGCGGCTAACCCCGCCAAGCTCTTCTGCAATCTGGCTTGCGGTGGAGCCGCTTTTCCCACATCGTCTTCAACTTGCCAGTGCGTTCTTCGGTCCAGCTCATGGATGTCCTGTCATCAATCTCTCGCGCCGAATTCGGGCGCAGTATGCAGCCCACATAGGGCGCGAAACTTGCTTTGCCAGCCTTCCTTGCACAGCGCGTGGCGAGCGCCTAGCCGGCTGCGTGCATGAACCGAGAGCGCTGACAGCCCCGAAATCGACGACACCCAAGCATTGAAGAGCCCGACCATTTTCACCGCGCGGTGTGCCCCTCATCACCGGGATAAACCGCATCGGATTGTGGAGCCTCTATATGAAGGAGGTCCGCCGTTTTCTCAAGGTCCAGACACAGACGGTCTGGGCCCCTGCGGTCACGACGCTGCTGTTCCTGATCATCTTTTCCGTCGCGCTGGGCCGGGGCGGGCGCGAAGTTCTCGGCGTGCCGTTCGCCAGCTTCGTCGCGCCGGGCCTGATCGTGATGGGCATGATGCAGAATGCTTTTGCCAATTCCAGCTTCAGCCTGCTGTCGGGCAAGATCCAGGGGACCATCATCGATCTGTTGATGCCGCCTCTGTCGGAAGGCGAATTGATGACCGGCATCGTTCGGCGCGGCCATCACGCGCGCGTGTGGCCGTGGGCGGGGCGGTGGCGCTTGCGATGGCGCTATGGCCCGGGCGTCAGCCTGTCGGCCGGCTGCGCCATGGGCAATCGTATGGTTCGGCTTGATGGGCACCATGATGCTGTCGCTGATGGGTCTGATGACCATCTATCTGGTCGGAAAAGTTCGATCACAATGCGATGATCACGAACTTCATCGTTGCGCCGCTCAGCCTGCTGTCCGGCACATTCTACACGTCATGGACAATCTCGCACCGGCGTTTCAGGCGATCAGCCGGGCAAACCCGTTTTTCTATGTGATTTCAGGCTTTCGTTACGGATTTTTGGGTGAAAGCGACATTGGGGAAGGGACGGCTGCGATCGTGCAGGCAGCTATCGGCCTTGGCATCTTCAACCTCGTCTTCGCCTTCATCGTGTACCGCGTCCTGAAATCGGGCTGGCGGATCAAGGACTGACGTAGCGAGAGGCGGCGTGGCTAGTGTGTCAACTTCCGCCGCATCTTGTAGCGGCCTTTGCTGAAGGCATCGAACAGCTGCGGCGACTTCCGGATGCTCCACCGGGCCGCCGTCAGGATCCGCGAGCAGGTTCTGCTGGCTGACATAGGCGACGTAATTGCTCTCGTCGTTTTCCGCGAACAGGTGGTAAAACGGCTGGTCACGGTCCGGGCGGATGTCCTTCGGGATCGATTCGTACCATTCCTCGCTATTGGCGAAGACCGGGTCGATATCGAAAATCACGCCGCGGAAATCGAACATCTTGTGGCGCACGACATCACCGATGGCGAAGCGCGCACTGACATTGCGCGGCACTTCGATTTCGCGGCCTGCCGTGGGGGAAAAATACACCGAATTGTCCATGCTGCGGCATATAGGGGGCCATAACCCCGTGGGCAATGCGGCCGTTGTCCCGGGTCCCCGAATTTGCTCCCGCCTTCGCCTCCTCCTTCGCCGGGCGGCGGAGTGGCAAAAGGGGTTGGCAAGGCGAAAGGCATCGGCTAACCGCCGCGCTCCCGACGATCCATGCGCCTGTGCGCATTTGCGATACCCTCGTGCGGAGAGGTGCCGGAGTGGTCGAACGGGGCAGTCTCGAAAACTGTTGTGCCTTATGGGTACCGTGGGTTCGAATCCCACCCTCTCCGCCACCTATTAAGAACGGCAGCGGTTCGCAGTGCGGCCAGCTGTGCTCGAAGAGCGCGGCAGAAGTTTCACCGAACCAGCGCTGGCTTTTTGCCTCCCCCTATCCATCGGGCTGCTGACGAAGCTCGTCAGGCGGAAATTCATCGGGCGCCTGACCGGGTTCATCGATATCCGGCGGAGTTGGCTCTGTTTCGGGAGGTGATGACGGGATGGGATCCGGTTCCGGTGCCGGTGTTTCTGGCGGGGCAATCGGCTCGATCGTGTCGGGTGTGTCCGGCGGTTGTGTAGCCATTTCCAATTCCTTTTTTCTGTACTTGCGGAACGATCAATCATCCGGTTTCGCAATATCACTTGCGCGGCGTAACCCGAATGCCGTCTTTCACCGTGCCGCCCGGATCGACGATGACGGTAGTATCAGGACTGAGCCGCGACACGATTTGCGCATATTCTTCGTTTATCTGGCCAAGCTCGACATGCTGTATGCGTCTTCGTCCCCCTTTTTGCCACACCTACAATTTGCCGGCGTCTGTCACAGCTCTGCATGAAAAGCTGACGCGCCCGATACGGTGCGCTAGATGCGCCTGATGAGCACGCAAATTCGCTATTCGATCGTCGGCTGCGGAATGATGGGCCGCGAGCACATGCGCAATGTGGCGTTGGTAAACGGCGCGCAGCTTGCCGCCATCTGCGATCCGGATGAAGGATCGCGGGACGCGGCGAAGGAACTGGCAAGCGAACTCGGCCAGTCGCCCGCATTATTTTCTGACATCGGCGCGATGCTGGACACCGTTCGGCCCGACGCCGTCATCATCGCTTCACCCAATATGACCCATTTCGATGTGGTCCGTCAGGTGATGGCAGCGGGTCCCGCGATCCTGCTCGAAAAACCGATGTGTACCACGGTGGAAGATGCCGAGGCGCTGCACGCGTTGGCACAGGATTACGGCGCGCCGATCTGGGTCGGTCTGGAATACCGTTTCATGCCGCCCGTCGCCCGCTTTATCGAGCGTGTTCATGCCGGCGAGACCGGTCCCGTCAAAATGGCCAGCATCCGCGAGCACCGTTTCCCGTTTCTCGAAAAGGTCGGCGACTGGAACCGCTTCAACCGGAACAGCGGCGGCACGCTGGTGGAGAAATGCTGTCACTTTTTCGACCTGATGCGGCACATTTTGCAGGATGAGCCGGTGCGCATATTCGCCAGCGGCGCGCAGGATGTGAACCATCTGGACGAACGATATGGCGGCGAGACACCGGACATCATCGACAATGCGATGGTGGTCGTGGACTTCGCCGGCGGTGCGCGTGCTACGCTGGACCTGTGCATGTTCGCCGAAGGGTCGCAGCAGCAGGAAGATATCTACGCGCTGGGCCCTGCCGGAAAGCTCGAAGTGGCCTTGCCTCGGGCGAGCGTGATCTGGTCCCCCCGCGACCGCAGCGGACCTGTTGCCGAACCCGTGGCCACTCCTGCCGACGCGCTGGCGGCCGGCGATCATTGGGGCGCGACCTATTATCAGCTGCGCGAATTCCATGAATGCGTCGCAAGCGGCAAGATGCCAATGATCGGCACGCTGGACGGCCTGCGTTCGGTCCAGATGGGCGCGGCGGCGCAGCAGAGTATCGCGACCGGTCAGGTGGTTGCACTCGATTTCGGGAACGGGACTTAAAAATGGCGAGCCAGACGCACACGAACGACTTTCCCGCCATCATCGAGGGGCAGGGCGATCTCGCTGGATTTCCTGTCTGCGCAGAAGAGCGCGGTCGATCAGGCTCTTTCCCACGCCGGAACGTTACTGTTTCGCGGCTTCGACGTGCCCGGTGCAGACGCATTCGACGCTGCGGTCGAAGGCTATGGCGAAGACGGTTTCACGTACGAGGAATTGCTGTCCAATGCAGTGCGGGTGAACGTGACGCCCCGCGTTTTCACCGCCAATGAAGCGCCGCCTGCGACGGAAATTCATCTCCACCACGAAATGGCGCAAACGCCGATCTATCCCTCGAAGCTGTTCTTCTACTGCGAGACCCCGCCGGACGAGGGCGGGGCGACGCCGGTTTGCCGCTCGGACTGGTTGCTGGATCATATGCGGGCCGACAATCCGCAATTGGTCGAGCGGTTCGCAAACCAGGGCGTGCGCTATACCAACGTCATGCCCGGGGCCGACGATGCAGGTTCGGGTCAGGGACGCAGCTGGGGCAGCACGCTGGGCGCTGCCAACCGCGACGATGCCGAGAAGCGGCTGGCCGACCTCGGCTACGAGTGGGAATGGCGGGAAGACGCTAGCTTGCGCGCGACTACGCCCGTCCTTCCAGCGATCCGCACATTGCCCGATGGCCGCGAGACATTCTTCAACCAGTTGATCGCAGCGTTTCGCGGCTGGTCGGATGCGCGCAATCGGGCAGACAAGTCGGTCACTTTCGGCAACGGGACGCCGATCACGGCGTCCGACATGGCCCCTGCCATTGCTGCGGCGGACGAACTGACCCGCGACGTGGCATGGCAGGCGGGCGATGTCGCGCTCCTCGATAACTTTCTCGTGATGCATGGTCGCAGGCCCTATGCCGGCAAACGCCGCGTGCTCGCCTCGCTCATCAGCTGACGATTGGCGCAGCGCGCTTTGCCCACGACCAGATTACCGCGTTGGCGAGAGCAATTGCGGCCATCAACAGTGCGAAGGTGGTGCTGAAACTGCCCTCCGCCGCCAGCGCCAGCGGCGAGAACAGCAGATACAGCGCAATGACACACGAGAAGAGCGTCGCGGCAAGCGGCTTGGCATAACGCCATTCTGTCAGGTCCACCTCGTCGCGCGTCGTGAAGGTCCACGCCGTTGGACGCGGCCTCCAGTAACCGACGGCCAGCATGATGCCGACCTCCGCGATGAAAAGCAGCGCGTATTGGTGGATGAAGTGCAGGGTCACCACCTCGTCCAGCACGAAGCGGAGCATCGCATAAACGGTCACGTGGAAGATGATCGCGATCTTGGCTCCCAGCGCCGGCACGCGGCGAGTGAAGAGGCCCACGATGACGATGGCTATGGTGGGAATATTGTAGAAGCCGGTGAACACCCGAATGACCTGCCAGAGGCCTTCTTCCGCAAAATGAAGTAGCGGCGCCACGGCGAAGGAAAACAGCGCGATGACCACGCTGGCAATTTTCGCCGTTCGCACGAGATCCCTGTCTGCGACCGGCCCTTTTCGTGCAGGCGCATACACGTCGAGAGCGAACAACGTTGCAGCGCTGTTGAGCAGCGAGTTGAAGGAGCTGAATACCGCGCCCAGCAGCACAGCGAGGAAGAAGCCGGAGAGGGCCACAGGCAGAAGGTCGTTCACCAGGCGCGGATAGGCTTGATCGATGGTCGCGAAGCCCGGACCGTAGAGATGGAAGGCGATCACGCCCGGGATCATCATCATGAAAGGCACCATGATCTTGAAGAAACCCGATGCGAGGACGCCCTTCTGACCTTCCGCCAAAGATTTGGCGCCTAATGTGCGCTGGATCACATACTGGTTGGTGCACCAGTAAAAGAGGTTCGCGAAGATCATACCGGTGAAGATCGTCCCGAATGGAGTTGGGGAATCTTCCCCGCCAATCGCGTTGAGCTTGTCCGGATGGTCGGTCGTCAGGCGGCCCAGCCCCTGTGCAAAATTTCCTTCGCCCAGAGCGATGAGGCCGAGCACGGGTATGAGGATGCCGATGATGAGCAGCCCGACGCCATTGATCGTATCCGAGATGGCGACCGCTTTCAGCCCTCCGAACACCGCGTAGATGGCACCTGTCACCCCGATGGCGATGACGGTCGCGACGAGCGCAGGGACATAGGTCAAGACCGGTTAGCGCGGGGACATCGAACAGGGCCATTACCGCGACCGATCCCGAATACAGCACGGACGGGATCGTCACGAGGCCATAGCCCAGCATGAACAGGATGACCGACATTCTCCGCACCCCTTCATCGAAGCGGTCGGCCAGAAATTGGGGCAGGGTCGTGAAAGCGCCAGCGAGGTATTTCGGCAGGAAGACCAATGCCATCGCAATGGTCGCGGCCGCCGCGGTGACTTCCCACGCCATGCTCGACATGTCGTAGCCATAGGCCGATCCATTCAGACCGATCAGCTGCTCTGCGGACAGATTGGTGAGAAGCAGGGAGCCGGCAATGAACGTTGCCGTCAGGCCGCGTCCGGCAAGGAAATAGCCATCCCTGTCGCCCGCCGTGCCGCGCGTCTTGTACCAGCTGACGAGACCCACAAGGCCCATGAAAAACAGGCAGGATACGGCTGTGAAAAGGATATCGCTGCCGTCCAAATCTTCCCCCTCGCAGCATTGTCCCTGCGCGCTGGATTTCCGGTTGCGGCTTCTCCCCTTTGCGGCTGCGCGAAGTCAAGCTGGGCGAAACCGCGATGCGTCGCTGTTGTGCGCGGCGCACACGCGCTAATGCGGGCGTCGAGGGGATGTTCGCCGATGGTACGTCAGACCGATAATTTTTATGCAGGCGACCTGTTCGGGGAACTGCATCAGGTTGCAGCGGAGCCTGTCCGGCGCCGTCTGACCGATTATCTGCCCGGCCTGATGGTGTGCGGAGTAGCTTCCCTTGCCGCAGCGTGGCTGGCGGAACATTACGGCTTTCCCATTATCCTGCTCGGCCTGCTGATCGGCCTCGCGATGAGTTTCGTCTCGACCATCGAAGTGACAGCGGCCGGCCTCGACTTTGCCTCGCGGCATTTCCTGCGCGCGGGGATCGTCCTTCTGGGACTGCAAGTGACCTTCGCGCAGGTGGCGGGGCTAGGGTGGGCTCACTTTCGCCGGCGTCCTGCTGGTCATGGCCAGCGCATTCGCGTCGGCAATCCTTGCAGCACGGTGGGTTGGCGAGGGGCAGGAATCCGGCATTCTTGCAGGCGGCGCGACAGCGATATGCGGTGCGTCGGCAGCGCTCGCGCTGTACGGTGTGATCGGGCGGGACCGGCTGGATCAGGCGCGCTTTTCGGTTGCCCTGGTCGGCGTCGCTCTGGCCAGCGCGATCGCGATGTCGGCCTATCCCGCCATCGCGCAGGCCATCGGGCTGAGCGACACGCAGGCAGGCTTCCTGATCGGAGCTTCGGTGCACGATGCCGCGCAGGCCATCGGCGGGGCCTACAGCTATTCCGATGCAGCAGGCGCCGATGCCACAGTCGTGAAACTGGCGCGCGTCGCCATGCTGGGGCCGATCGTGGCGCTGGTCGCATTGTGGATGGCCAGAGCGGAGGGAAGAGGCGAGAGCGGGACCGGTTCGGTGTGGCGCAAGGTTGCGATGCCGTGGTTCATCGCCGGGTTCTTTGTCCTGCTCGCCATCAACAGCCTGGTGCATTTTCCGCAGACCGTCACGCAGCCTGCGCTTACCCTGTCGAAGGCGCTGTTGCTGCTTGCGGTGGTGGCAACGGCAATGCGCTCGCAACTGGGGCTTCTGGTCGATGCGGGCTGGCGCGCACTCGTTCCTGTCGGTGCGGCGAGCGTTGTATCGTTCGCTGTCGCTTTGGCAGTGGCGGTTCTGGCGATCAGCTAGAACGGCAGGAGGTCACAGCGGAAGGGCCGTCGTACTCTTCATCTCCTCCATCGAAAATGTTGCCGTCACATCTGCAAGATCTCGGAAATCGGCCAATCATCCGCTGATAGATCCGGTCGTAATCCGCGATGTCCCGGACGCGCAGCTTCAGAAGATAATCGATGTCGCCCGCCATGCGGTGGCATTCGGTGATCTCGTCGATGGTCTCCACCGCCTCGGCAAACGCAGCAAGCCACTTCGCCGATCATGCTGCCGCGTGCGGATCGCCACGAAGACATTGGTGCCGAGCCCGACCTTGGCAGGATCGACGATCGCCACGCGGCGCGCGATGACACCGGCTTCTTCCATTCGCTTGATGCGCCGCCAGCAGGGATTGGCAGACAAGCCGACCTTCTCGCCCAAGGCCTGAATCGACAAGGTCGCATCGTGTTGCAAAGCGCCGAGGATCTTTCGATCCATAGAATCCAGTTCTACATTCTTGGTCATACACTGTGATGAATTACCCGATTTGGCGCTATAAGCAATCAATCTTTGGGATAACTTCCCGCCGGCAGCGGTGTAGAATGCATCGCGTACCAACCATGGAGAGAGACGTGATCCGCAAAGCCTTTACCGAGCACCCGCAGGCCGTTGGCGAGACCTATTGGCAGCATCTCGCCCATGCGAGCGGGTTTGGCGTGCGCATGATGATCGGCGGCATGGCCTGCATCCTGCACGGCGTGCTGCCCTTCCTGTTCGTGAAGACAGGCAGCAGACAGATCGAAACGCTGCACGGCAAGATGGTCGTCAGCCGGAGCAAGCTGCCCCAGCCGCTGGATTTCGTCATCTAGCCCAAAGGCTCAACCGCTGTTTCGCAGCGCTGTCGCGATCGCGTTGATCGACAGCTGGATACCCTCTGCAATGCGTTCGTCCGTTTCGCCTGCACGGTGACGTTTCAGCAACTCGACCTGCAGCAGGTTCAGCGGTTCGATATAGGGCAGGCGCAGACGGATCGAGGCATCGAGCTTGGGCGAATTCTCGCAGCAGATAGGACTGTCCGGTCACTTCCAGCAAAGCATCATGGGTGCGATGCCATGCGTCGCGGATTTGCGGGAAAATCGGTTCGCCAGATCGCTTGTCCTCGACCAGCTCGGCGTATTCTGCCGCCAGTCCCATGTCCGATTTGGACAGGACCATTTCCGAGATTGGCGAGCGTGTTGGCGAAGAAAGACCAGCCTTGCGCCATGTCTTTCAGCTCAGCCTTGTCGCCATGCGCGTTCAAGGCCTGGCCGACACCGTACCAGCCGGGCAGCATGACGCGCGCCTGCGACCATGAGAAGACCCACGGGATAGCGCGCAGATCCTCGATTGCATTCGTCGCCTTGCGGCTTGCCGGACGCGAGCCGATCTTCAGCGTCGCGATCTCGGCAATCGGCGTCATCTGCCGGAAGAAATCGACGAAGCCGTCAGTGCCGTAGACAAGTCCGCGATAGGCCTCGAAGGCAGAGGACGACAGACCGTCCATCGCCGCCGAAGAACCGCTCGTACTGCGCTGTCGGGCAGGCGCTGGGGCTCCAGCGTGGCAAGCATGCTGGCCGTTGCCATAGCTTCCAGATTGGCACGCGCGCTGTCGGCGGTGCCGAATTTCGCAGCGATGACTTCGCCCTGTTCGGTGATGCGGATGCGGCCCTGCACGGTGCCCGGCGGTTGGCCGCGAATAGCCTCGAATGCGGAACCGCCGCCGCGTCCGACAGAACCGCCGCGACCGTGGAACAGCTGCATTCCCACGCCTGCATCGGCAAAGACGGGTGCCAGCGCCTCGCTGGCCTTGGCAAGGTTCCAGCACGAGGTCAGGTAGCCGCCGTCCTTGTTGCTGTCGGAATAGCCGATCATCACTTCCTGATGGCCGCGCGAACGGGCGATATGGGCGACTTCGGGCAGGGCGAAATAGTCCGCCATGACGCCCGGTGCGTTCTCCAGATCGCCGATGGTTTCGAACAGCGGCACGGCCATGATCGCCGCATGCGGCGCATCGCCTGCGCGGTAGAGGCCTGCTTCCCTCAGAAGAACGTGCACTTCCAGCAGATCCGAAACGGTTTCCGCCATCGAAACGACGTATTGCGTGATGCATTCCGGCCCTAGCAAGCGGTGCGCTTCGGCAGCGGCGTCGATAATCGCCAGCTCGCCGGTCGTTTCGTCGGAATATTCGCTCCATGGCGAACGCAGCGGGCGACCACCGGACAATTCCTCGCGCAGCAGGAAGACGCGGGCCGGCTCGTCCAGCGCGAGATAGTCCTCGGCCACCCCGGCTGTCTTGAGCAGCTCTGCGACCACCCGCTCGTGGACGGCGCTGTTCTGGCGCATGTCGAGTGTCGCAAGGTGAAAACCGAATGTCCGGACGCTGCGGATCAGGCGCCCGAGAGCACCTTGGGATGCGAGCGTTTCTCCGCCCAGATCGGCAAGCGCGCGGGCGAGCGTCCTGAGATCGGCGGAAAGCTCTTCGGGTCCGTCATAGGCCTCGCCGACGCCCAGCGGAGGGCGCGAAGGTGCACGGCCAACAAGGCGCTCGAACGTAACGGACAGGCGATTGTAAATGCCGATGATCGCGCGGCGATAGGGCTCGTCCGAGCGATGCGCCGACACGTCGCCGCTAGCCTCGGCCAGAGCCAGAACTTCGGGTGCGATTTCCGCAAGTTCGCTGGAGATCGACAATTCCGAGCCAAGCTGGTGCAGCGCGTCGAGATAGTAGGTCAGGACTGTCTCTGCCGCACGCCCTTGCGCGTAACGCAGCGAGGCGTCGGTGACATACGGATTGCCGTCCCGGTCGCCGCCGATCCAGCTGCCCAGCTTCAGGAAGCTGCGCGGCCGTTCGCCAAGTGCCTTCTCCCACTGGCCGTAAAGCCCGGGAAGTACCGGCAGAAACACGTCGCGCATGAAGGCGAGGGCATTGTCGACCTCGTCTGTCACCCCCAGCCGTTCGCGGCGCAAGGTGCGGGTGCGCCAAAGCAGGGCGATCTGCCGCACGATGGCCTCGGCCACATCGTCCCCTTCCGGCGTGGTCGTCGCGCCGGTGTCGCGCATCGCCATCAAGTCCGCAATGCGGGCCCGGTGGTCGATGATGCTCTTGCGGCGGACTTCCGTGGGGTGAGCTGTCAGAACAGGCACGATGAGGGCATCGTCCAGCATCGACGAGTATGTCTGCTGAAGAGATCCCGTGTTCCTTCAAGCCTTCGACGGCCGAGGCAAAGTCGATCTTCGTATCGCCCATCACCCCCTCGCGGTCTTCCGCCAGATTGGCGAGCATCGAGAACAGGCCGAACCCGCGCACGAAGGAAAGGGTATCGTCGAGGCCCAGCTGCTCCAGCCCAAGATCCGGCGGCGTCTCGCCGCGATGCCGCTCGACGCTGGCAGAGCGAATACGTTCGGTGTGTTCGAACAAATCCTCGCCGCCATGTTCGCGGATGACATCGCCCAGCAGCTTGCCGAGATAGCGGATATCGGGGTTTTGCTGGATCGCCGGACGCTGCCCGTTCGTTCCGGAGGGCTCGTTTGAACTGCTCATGCCTGATCGCTCCAGAAAGCCGCTGCCGCGCCGAACAGGCCGGGCTGTGGGTGAATTATGAGTTTGACAGGCAGGCCCGCCATCAGCCCTGCAAATCGTCCCTTGGCCGTAAACCGGTCTGCAAATCCCGACGCCAGCAGCGTATCGCGGATCCGGAAACCAAGGCCGCCTGCAACCACCACGCCGCTTGCCCCCTGAATAAGGGCGATGTCGCCTGCAACGCTGCCCAGCGCGAGGCAGAAACGGTCGACGGCTGCCGCTGCCAAGCTGTCTTCGCCGCTGGTGCCTCTTTGCCAGAGTGTGCGGTCGTCCACATCGGCGACTGCGCGTTTCTCCATCGCCGCGAGCGTCTGGTATATATCGACGATGGCAGGTCCGGATACAACGCGCTCGTCGGACACCCGGTTATGACGTTTGCGAAGGCGGGCCAGGATCGCGTCTTCTATGGCATCGACGGGCGCGAAATCGCCATGTCCGCCTTCGGTCGCCTGCACGCGGTAGCTCCCTTGTCCATCGCGCCAGAAATGCGCGACGCCAAGCCCTGTGCCGGGACCAAGAACGCTGACCGTGCCTGTTGCCGGCAGGGGCGTGTCCGGCCCCGCGAGGTGGAGAAAGTCGTCTTCCGGAGCGCGGGCAGCGGCATGCGCGACCGCTTCGAAATCGTTGACGATCCGGTAATGCGTGCACCCCAGCTTTTCCCGAATGAGCGGGGGTCGGATGATCCAGGGATTGTTGGTGAAACGGATAATGTCGGATTTGACCGGGCCTGCGACGGCCATGCTGACAGCGTCCGGCAATGTGCCGCCCATCCGTTCGCGGTAATCTTCCCACGCCGTCTGAAAACTGGCGTGGTCCTGCGTGGCAAGCGTGACAGGCTCGTCCAGTGCTATCGTGCCATCGGCTGCGCGCGTGGCGATGGCGAAGCGGGCGTGCGTTCCGCCAATGTCGACTGCGACAACCCGTTCGATCCCTGATGTATCGCTCAAAGCCCTGCCTCTTTCAGCATTGCACTGCCGCCCATTTCCGCCGGATCGCTGTATCGGCGCATCATGGCAAACAATTCGCGGCCTGTTCCCCATTCCTCGGCTGGCGCGGACGCTTGCTCGCGTGCGGCCCATTCGGTTGCGTCGACCAGAGCCTCCAATGTGCCTTCATGTGCGCACACGCGGACAATATCGCCGTCGCGCAGTTTGCCGAGCGGGCCCTCGTGCCACGCTTCGGGCGAGCAATGGATAGCGGCAGGGACTTTCCCGCTCGCGCCCGACATGCGGCCATCGGTGACCAGCGCCACCCGGTACCCGCGATCTTGCAGCACGCCCAGCGGGGGTGTCAGCTTGTGCAGTTCGGGCATTCCGTTGGCGGCCGGGCCCTGAAAACGGACGACAACCACGACGTCCCGCTCCAGCTCACCCGCCTTGAAGGCCTCGCCGACCGCATTCTGCGTATCGAAAACTCGGCACGGGGCCTCGACCGTACGAAACTCTTCCTTCACCGCACTGATCTTCATGGTCGCCCGGCCCAGATTGCCGTGCAGCAGGACCATGCCGCCATCCGGCTGGAACGGATCTGTCACAGGCTTCAGCAGGGTGTCGTCATGGCTCGTCTCGGCCGCCGGTTTCCAGACCAGCGCGTCCTCTTCCATGAACGGTTCCTGCGCTCCGTCCATCAGGGACGAACCGTAGACCGTCATGATGTCGGGATGGGCGAGGCCGGCGCCGATCAGTTCGCGGATCACGTAGGGCATGCCGCCCGCCGCGTGGAAATAATTGATGTCGCCCGCGCCGTTCGGATAGACGCTGGCGATCAGCGGCACGACGCGGCTGAGCGCGTCCATATCATCCCAATCGACGACGATACCCGCCGCCCGCGCTATGGCGGGAATGTGGATGACATGATTGGTAGACCCGCCTGTCGCCAGCAGGCCGACAATCGCATTCACGATCGATTTTTCATCCACGCACAGGCCGAGCGGGCGATAGTCAGTTGTCTGGCCATCCTTGCCAGCCGATCTCCGTGATCCGGTGCGTCGCCGCGCGGGTCAGTTCCTGTCGCAACTTCGCACCCGGATTGACGAAGCTGGAGCCGGGCATGTGGAGCCCCATCATCTCCATCATCATCTGGTTGGAATTGGCCGTGCCGTAGAATGTGCACGTGCCGGCCCCGTGATAGCTGGCGCTTTCCGCTTCCAGCAATTCCTCGCGGCCGACCTTGCCCTCGGCATAAAGCTGGCGGACGCGAATTTTCTCCTTGTTGGCGAGACCTGACGGCATCGGGCCGGCGGGTACGAGGATCGTCGGCAGGTGGCCGAACCGCAGCGTGCCGATCAGCAGGCCGGGTACGATCTTGTCGCATATCCCCAGCAGCAATGCGCCTTCGAACATGCCGTGGCTGAGGCCGACGGCCGCGCTCATCGCGATGACATCGCGGCTGAACAGCGACAGTTCCATGGAATCCTGCCCTTGCGTCACCCCGTCGCACATCGCCGGAACGCCGCCTGCAACCTGCGCGGTAGCACCGCGCTCGCGGGCGGCGATCTTTATCTGCTCGGGGTAGCGGCCATAGGGCTGGTGCGCGCTCAGCATGTCGTTGAAAGCCGTGACGATGCCGATATTCATCGCATGGCCGCCGCGAATGGTGGGCTTGTCCTCGCCGCTGGCGGCGAAGCCGTGGGCGAGATTGCCGCAGGAGAGATTGGGACGGTGCACGCCCTCGTCCCGCTGGCGCGCAATCAGGTCGAGATAGCGTGCGCGGCTGTCTGCGGAGCGGCGGACAATCCGGTCTGTGACCTTGGCGACGGTTTCGTTGATGGTGGGCATGTCACTCATTCCAGCTGACCCCGTCGCGTTCGGTCAGGGCGATGGCAGCGCTCGGCCCCCAGCCTCCCGACCCGTAGGATTTGGGTTCCACGGACTGCTTCTCCCATGTCTCGCGGATGGCGTCGATCCAGCGCCACTGCGCCTCCACCTCGTCGCGGCGGACGAACAGGGTGGGGTCGCCGTCGATCAGGTCGAGCAGCAGGCGCTCGTAGGCAATCCGGCGGCGCGCGCGGCTGAAGGCCTGGGTAAGCGAGAGATCGAGCGGAACTTCGCGCAAGGTTACCCCGTCGCGGTCCATGCTCGGCTTCTTCGCCATGACCATCAGGCGGACATACTCTTCCGGCTGCAGGCGGATGACGAGCTTGTTCGCGTTCAGCTTGCCGCCGCGCTGGGCGAAAATGTTGTGCGGCACGCATTTGAACTGGATCACGATTTCGCTGCGCCGTTCGGCCATGCGCTTGCCGGTGCGGAGATAGAAGGGCACGCCCTGCCAGCGCCAGTTGTCGATATGGGCTTTCAGCGCCACGAAGGTCTCGGTGTCGGATGTGTCCCCAAGGTCGTCCTGATACCCTTCGACGGATTTTCCGCCCACCGCGCCGCTGCCGTACTGGCCGCGCACCATTTCGTCTTCCGCTACCGGACGGAGAGAGCGCAGGACCTTCACCTTCTCGTCGCGCACGCTGGTGGCATCGAACTCGGCCGGTGCTTCCATCGCTGTGATGGCGAGCAGCTGGAGCATGTGGTTCTGCACCATGTCGCGCAGCGCGCCGGTGTCGTTGTAGAAATCGTGCCGCCCTTCCAGCCCGACCGTCTCGCTGACGGTGATCTGGACATGCTCGATCCCGCCTGCATTCCACAGCGGCTCGAACATCATGTTGGCAAAGCGCAGCGCCATCAGGTTCTGGACGGTTTCCTTGCCCAGATAATGGTCGATGCGGAAAATCTGGTTTTCGGCAAATGCGCTGGCGACCGCATCATTGATAACGGCAGAGCTTGCAAGATCGTTGCCGAGCGGTTTTTCGAGACCGATGCGCACGTGGTCGCCCGTCAGACCCGCATGTTTCAGTCCCTTGATCGTAGGCTCGAACAGGAAGGGTGCCGTTGAGAGAAAGATCGACAGGCCGCCCGGAAATATCACCCAGCTTCGCAGCAAGGTCGTCGAAGCCTTCCAGCGTGGTTGCATCGAGCGGTTGGTACTGGAGGCGGTCGAGGAAGCTGGAAATCTGAGCGGAATCCCGGCGATCGTCGGGCAGGTATTCTTCGAGCGCTTCTCTCGTAAATTCGCGGAAGCCATCATCGCTCAGATCGCTCCGCGCGGTTCCGGTAATGCGGAGGTCCGGCTCGATCAGTTCGTCTTCATGCAGGGCGAAGAGCGAGGGCAGAAGCATGCGCTTTGCCAGATCGCCGGTTGCGCCGAACAGTAAAAGGCCGGTCGACGGCGTCGGGGCTTCAGGGCCGGAAATGGCAAACTCCTCTCGTTCTGGGTTGATCAAGATGTGCGATAAACACCTATCGCTTGCCAAGGAAATACGAATGCGGCGGCAATGCGTGCCGGGATCATGGATTTTGGCAAGGCGCGAAGTTTTTCGCGCAAGCCTCCAGCATTCGCCGCGTCGCGTCACAGTCTGCCACCCGGACAGTCTCGGGGACCGGCTGCATTTTCTCGGGCGCGGGGAAGGTGCCGTATCCTGCAAACAGGCAGTGCCAGCTGGCGTCGGCGTAATAGTTGCGGCCGCCATAAGCGCGCGCGTTCGTCTCGCGCATGTCGCCGTGGCGGAACCAGGTGGTCATCATCGCCTTGAGGCCATCGGAGAGCCGGTCGTTCGCGGCGTTGTCGCGCCAGTACTGCGTATCGGTGCGCTGGTTCAGGCGGTAATGGGCAACGATGTAATCGCGTATGCCATCGTAACGGGCCGCGATCGACGCATTGAACGCATCGCGGTTCTTCGCGCTGTATCCGCCCTGTTCGTAGGCGCTGGCGAATTCCAGGGCGGTGACGATGACGATATGCAGGGCCGTCGCTTCGAGCGGTTCGAGAAAGCCCTGGGCCAGCCCTGCGGCGAGGCAGTTGCCTGTCCAGCTTGTCTCGACCCGGCCGACTTTCATTTTGAGGAAACGCGCTTCGACACCGTCTGCCGAGGCGCCCAGCGCGGCGCGCAATTCGCTCTCGGCTTCCTCGTCTGTCAGATATTTCGAGCTGTAGACATAGCCGTTGCCGACCCTCGACGTCAGCGGGATCGACCAGCGCCAGCCTGCGTCCATGGCGACCGCCTCGGTCTGTGGGCGGAATTCTCCGGTATGCGCGGTCGGCATAACAACGGCGCTGTCGTTGAACAGGTTTTCGTCGAAGGCGCGGAATGGAACGCCCATTTTCGCCTGCGCGATCATGCCGCGAAAGCCGGAGCAATCGACGAACAGCTCGCCAGCGATCCGCTCCCCGCCTTCGCAAAGCAGGGCAGCGACATCGCCGTCGCCGGTCATCTCGATCTCGTCGACCGTCAGCGCCTTGTGTACGATCCCGCGCGCCGTACCCCATTCGCGCAGAAATTCGCCAAGCCGGTGGGCGTTGAAATGATAGCCGTAGCTGGGACGCGAACGGAAAGCTTTCGGCCGGTAGCGGTCGAATGCGCTTCAGCGGCCAGCCGGGATGCGAGGAACCAGTCGTCGGGATGGGCGGGGACATCGAAGCCGCGCCGGGCCAGCGGCGCAATTGGCGATGAAAGCCCGGCTCGCTGTGCAGGTCGACCGGGCAGGGGAAGGGGTGAAAATAGCTCTCGTATCCCGGCCGCTCGCTCCAGCCTGTGAAGCGGATGCCGAGCTTGTAGGTCGCCTCGCACGGTCCCATCCACTCGTCTTCGGCAATGCCGAGATGGTCGAAGAACGCCTTCAACTGCGGGGTCGAGCCTTCGCCGACCCCGATGATCCCGATTTGCGGGCTTTCGACGACGGTGACACGCCCGCCGCGTGTCGCCCATTGAGTGATGGAGCAGGCAAGCGGTGATCCAGCCCGCGCTGCCCCCGCCGAGCACCACGACATGCGGCGGCGTTGAGGCTTGGTCGCCGCCTGAGCTCACTCCTGCGGGACCAGCCGCATGGCAAAGCCGCCACCCGGCGCAAGGCGCACGGTGTAGGTATCGTCAGAGGTCAGCATCACGGTTTCATAGGCGATATCATGCCGCTTGTCGGTGAGATAGGTCGCTTCGGGACCATCCTTCCATACCTGCGCTACATAGGTCACTCCGTCTTCCAGCGAGTCGAACGGCAATTCCAACGTTCGCTCCGTCGCATCGTTCACGCCGCCGACATACCAGTCTTCGCTGCCTCGGTCTTTCCGCGCGAAGATCGCGTAGTCGCCGACCTCGCCCGCGATCAGCCTGCTGTCGGACCAGTCGGCCGGAACCTGCCTGATGAATTCCAGCTCCCTGCGGATGTGCCGCGAGGCTCTCGATAAAATCTGCGGCCATCTGGATCGGAGAATAGATCGCCAGATAAAGGCCCAGCTGTTTGGCGAGGGTAGAGGCAATCGGCACGTCCTTGTCACCCTTCCAGCGACAGCACGCCGGGCGTGTAATCCATCGGGCCGGAGAGCATCCGCGTATAGACCAGCGTGGGGTCATGCTCCGGTCCGTTATTGAACGGCCCCCACGCGTTGTATTCCTGCCCCCGCGCGCCTTCACGGGCGACCCAGTTGGGGTAGGTCCGGCGCAGACCGGTATCCTTCACCGGCTCGTGCGGATTGATCGCGATTTTGCGCTTCGCCGCTTCCTCGACGACCTTCAGATGGTGCTGCACCTGGCGCTGGCCGTCATGCCATTCGAACAGCTCGGTATCCTCGTCGCACGGATCGGCAATATCGGCATTGCACGAGATGATCCCGCCCGCATCGGCGACATAGCCGGTCTTGATCCAGTCGATGCCGAGGCGTTCGTACAGATCGCAGCGCATCGCCCAGCTGCTTCTCGTAATTGGCGATGTTGCCGCTGGTTTCATGGTGGCCGATGATACGCACGCCTTTCGATTTCGCGTAAGCCGCCACCTCTTCCAGATCGAAATCCGGGTAGTCCTGAGTGAAGCTGAATTCGCGGCCATTGCTGAACCAGTCGCCGTCCCAGCCGATATTCCAGCCTTCGATCAGCACGCCGCGGAAGCCATTCTCTGCGGCGAAATCGACATATTCCTTCGCGCGCTCCGTCGTGGCTCCGTGGCGGTCGCTTGTCCCCCACGTCCACTTGTTGGAGATCATGCCCCACCAGATGCCGATATATTTCGCCGGTTCCACATAGCTGACATCGCCGAGCGCGTTGGGCTCGTTGAGGTTCAGCTCCAGATCGCTTTCGACCAGATCGGCGGCTTCGTCCCCGATCCGGATAGTGCGCCACGGGGTCGTGAAGGCGCCCTTGCGGACGACCTTGGCACCCCGGCTCGACGGGGCGAGCATGGCCCGGAAGCGCTGCCCTTCCATCCGGCGCAGCCACATGCCCGAATAATCGACCAGCGCGGCCTCGTGGAATGACAGGTGGGTGCCGTTGTCCAGCCGGACAGTCATCGGTGTGTGGGCGATGGAAACGGCATCGACCGGCGTTTCCTGATAGACCATTTCGTACCGGTTCCAGTCCCCGCCGGGGATCCACCAAGCGGTGCCCGGGCGCGCGATATTGAATTCGGTCAGTTCGTTCGTGATGTTCCAGACCGGCTGATCGGGATCGTCGGGAAATTCGTAGCGGAAGCCCACGCCGTCGTCGAACACCCGCATACGCACGGTCAGCGCGCGATCGGCGTTCTCGCGGGTTTCGCGGAATGTCACGGCCAGCTCGTTGTGATGGTCGCGCACGAAGCGGCGCTCGCCCCATGGCTGCTCCCACGTGTCGTCGTGGGTCGCTCGCATTTCGCTTTCGACCACGAAATTACGGCGCATCGTCTCGGCATCGCTGAAGGTGAAGCCCAGATCGCTTTCGCCAATCACCTCCGTCCCATCGCGCGTCACGCGGTAGAATGGCACACCGTCTCCATCGACGTCCATTTCGACGACCAGACGGCCGTCGGGAGAAGCGACTTCGGCCGCCGCCAGAGGGGTGGCAAGAGCGCTCAGCGCGATGGTGGCAAGGAGGCGATTTCATATGTCGGTTTCCAGCAAGAGTGCGGCGTAGCCGGGCAGGGTCTCGGCCGTAGCGCCATTGACCGACAGGACTCGTCCTGCCGGTGGCGGAGATGGCGCGCGGTTCAGGCGAGAGATTAAAAAGGCATCGCACGGCGATCCGCCGATCCTGGCGCGTCAGGTCGAGAAGCGGTCCGTCTGCATTGCAGGAGGCGACCTCACCGTGATGCAGCGCAGGCGTGCGGTTGCGGAGTGCCAGAACATCCCGCGTAAACGTGAGCAGCGAGCTTTCGTCCGCGTTCTGGAGGTCCACGGCCTTCGCGATGTTTTCGCGCCCGTGTGGTAGCCACGGATCGTCCGAGCCGAACCCGGCGGTCGGAGAGCCTGCCTCCCACGGCATCGGGGTGCGGGCCCCGTCGCGCGACAGGGTCAGCGGCCAGTTGGCGATCGCTTCGGGGTCGTGCAGCTGGTCGAACGGAATATCGACCTGGGTCAGGCCCAATTCTTCGCCCTGCCAGAGGATGATGTTGCCGCGCAGCGCAGGCCAGCAGGGCAATTTTCAGCCGGGCGAAGGCATCGCGGTGCTCGGGCGCGCACCACCGCGAGAGCGCGCGCGGCGCGTCGTGGTTTTCGAACGCCCAGCTGGGCCAGCCCACACCGTCCTCGTCCGGCCATTGCGCCAGCGCGCCGCAGACGAGGCCCGGCGTCAGCTTGTCGGCATAGAGGAAATTGAATCCGTAGGCGGAATTGAGATGCGTATCCCCTTGCGTGAACGCCTTCATCTCCGCCTCCGCCTCGTCCCCGCCGACTTCGGCAACCGTGAAGACGGCGTCGTAACGGTCGGTCAGTTCGCGGATGCGGGCGATGAATAGGGGGATGTCGGGATGCGACTGATTGTGCACGCGGCGCTGGAAATCGAAGGGCCGTGTACGCGGCTTGTCACTGGGCGGGGCGGGCGGATTATCGCGCAGCTGCGGGTCGTGCATCAGAAAGTTGAGCGCATCGACCCTGAACCCGTCAACGCCGCGATCAAGCCAGAACTGCATCGCGCCCAGCAGTGCCTCCTGCACTTCGGGGTTGTGTCCGTTTACCTGCGGCTGGCTGCTGAGGAAATTGTGGAGGTAATATTGCTGTCGCCGCGCATCCCACGTCCAGGCCGGACCGCCGAACACGGATTGCCAATTGCTCGGCGGTGAGCCGTCTGCCTTGGGATCGGCCCACACATACCAGTCGGCCTTTGCGATTATCGCGGCTGGAGCGGCTTTCCTCAAACCATTCATGTTTGTCCGAGGTGTGGGAATATACCTGATCGATCAGGACCTTCAGCCCCAGCTCATGCGCCCGTGCGACCATCGCGTCGAAATCGTCCAGCGTTCCGAACAGCGGGTCGACATCGCAATAATCGGCAACGTCATAGCCGAAGTCGTTCATCGGCGAGGTGAAGAACGGCGACACCCAGATGGCATCGACGCCCAACGAAGCAACGTGGTCCAGCCGGCTGGTGATGCCGGGAAGGTCGCCTACACCGTCGCCATCGGAGTCCATGAAGCTGCGCGGATAGATCTGGTAAATCGCAGCCCCGCGCCACCATGGGAGCGACAGTCCTCGTATCGGCACGGGCTTCGGGAATACGGGCAGTGGCCATCGGTCAGTCGGCCTCGCTCGTCAGGGTGCACGCAGCATAACCGAGCGCAGGCAGGATCGATCCGGATGCTTCCTCGCGCGGCAAGCGCAACGGGACACTGGCCCAGTAACGCCGAGACATTCGTCGCGCTGTAATCCACCTCGATATGGCGGCTGATCGGCGCGTTCGACGTATTGAAAGCGGCCAGCACGCGCTCGCCGGTCGCGGGATCATGCCGCTCGACGGCGAGCAGTCCGGGGCCATCATGGTCGAAGGCACGGACCGTCGACGTTCCGCGCATGAGAGCGGGGCTGGTCAGGCGTACATCCGACAGGGCTGCAATAAGCTTGTAGATCGGATGGCCGGTGTCGAAGTTTTCGTCGGCTGTCGTCGCGTTGGTCCCCAGCAGGTCATTGTCGTTGTAAACCGCTGTGCGACTGGGGAACATGTCTTCACGCGCCAACTGGTCGTTGCCATCGCTGACGAAGCCCTGCTCGTCTCCGTAATAGACGGTCGGCACACCGCGCAGGGTGAACATCATCGCATGACCGAGCATTGTGCGACCAAGCAATTCCTCCGACGAGGCCCCGGCAGCGCCCCTTTTGAGGAACATCGAAAAACGCCCGAAATCGTGATTGCCGAGAAATGTGGGCAGTCCGGTCGCGGTAGCTGGTCCACCGGGATAGATCGGGTCCTGTTCGAGGAATTCTGCCATCGTGCGCGGCGGCTCCAGCCCGCTTACCACGCGCTGGGCCGCTGCCGCGAACCCCATGTCGAGAGCGTAAGGCAGCCCGCTTTCCGCCATGACGCGGGCATTGGTCGTCGCCTGGGGCACCTCGAACGCAATCTCGCCGAAAATGTGGAAGTTCGGGATGCCCGAAGCTTCTGCCGTTCTAAGCATGGCGGGGACGAAAGCCTGCCAGAATTCCGGGTTCACGTGCTTTGCCGTGTCGATCCGGAAGCCGTCGATACCGAATTCGTCGATCCATCGGCCAAAGATGTCGATCATGCCTTCGACGACGCGCGGATGCTCGGTAAACAGGTCGTCCAGCCCCACGAAATCTCCATACACGCTGCTTTCGCCGATCCAGAAACTGTCACCGCGATTGTGGTAGTAGATCGGGTCATTGAGCCAGGCCGGGACTTTAACATCCCGTTCCGCTTCCGGGACGACCGGCGTGTAGGCATAAGCGGGATCGACCAGTTTTTCCCAGTTTGCAGGATCTGGGTCGTCGTCTCCGGCGAAGCCGGCATTGATCGCTTCGCCGTCCGCACCGCCACGGGTGGAATAGGGATACTCGCCCTTGTTGCGGTAGCTGTATTCCCCCTCGGCATAACGGATCACGTCCGCCGTGTGGTTGGTGATGATGTCCATATAGACCTTCATCCCGCGGGCGTGGGCCGCATCGACGAAGGCCTTGAATTCCGCATTGGTCCCGAAGTGCGGATCGACCTGCGTGAAATCGGTCACCCAGTATCCGTGATAGCCCGCGCTCAGCGAGCCGGGATTTCCGGGATCGCCCTGCACGGGCTTGTTCTTGAAGATCGGCGCAAACCAGATGGCTGTAACACCCATGCCCTGAATATAGTCCAGCCTTTCGGTCAGGCCTTTCAGGTCGCCGCCGTGATACCAGCCCTTGTGGGTTGGATCGTACCCGCTGGCCATTTTGTCGGGGCCATAACCGCCATCGTCATTGCTGGGATCGCCATTGGCGAAACGGTCGGGCAGGACGAAATATATCACTTCATCGGTGACCGGGCGGTCGCGGAAATTGCCGTCTTCCGGCGAGGTCGCAGCCTGGGCGGCGAGTGGCTGCGGCATCGTGGCACAGGCGGGCAAGGCGAGGCCGGCTGTGGCGGCGAGCAACAGGGCAGCGTTGCGGATCATGCGAATTTCCTCTGCGAATGTTCGATTACGGCGTGCAGGAAACCTGCATGGTCGGCCATGGATTGTGCGGTCTGGCGATTGCGCGATGCGATGCGTTCCAGCATTGCGGAAAGCTCGGATGCGGGCATCCGGTCGGCAATCGGGTTGTAATGTTCAGGCATGATCCCCTGACCGATAAAGACCTGCAGCCAGCCCTGATCGGTGAAAAGCTCTTCATGCTCACGGTGGATATTGCCGCTGGCCCGGAACATCGCGATCTTGGCGCTGAGCGTATCGGGAATGTCCATCGCCCGGCAGCGATCCCAGAACGGCTCCCCCTCGCGGCCATTGGCGACATAGTGGAGGATCAGGAAATCCCTGATGCGTTCCCATTCGAAGCGTGCCTGCCGGTTGAATTCGTCGCGGACTGCCGGTGCGATTTCGCTACCGGGCAACATTTGCAGCAGGCGCGAGATCGTAGACTGGATCAGGTGGATCGAGGTCGATTCCAGCGGCTCCATGAATCCGGCGGCGAGACCCAGCGCCAGGCAATTGCCCTCCCACTGCCGCGCGCGCATTCCGGTCGTGAAGCGCAGCACGCGCGGATCGGATTCGGCGACTGCCGTCGAGGCCCGCGAGCAGCGTGGCCGTTGCTTCGTCGACGCTCGTGAAATCGCTGCAGAAGACATGACCGTTGCCGATCCTGTGCTGCAGCGGGATGCGCCATTGCCATCCTGCCTTGTGGGCGATGGAACGGGTGTAAGGGGCAAAGTCACCGCCCGGTGCACACGGAACGGCAACGGCCGTGTCGCAGGGCAGCCAGTGTGACCAATCCTCGAACGCCACGCCAAGGCCTTCGCCCAGGAGGAGCGAGCGAAAACCGGTGCAGTCGAGAAAGAACCCGCCTTCGACCCGCGTGCCGTCTTCAAGGATCAGCGCTGCAATATCGCCCGTCTCCCCGCTGCGCTCTGCAGAAGCGATTGCGCCCTCGATACGCTGGACACCGCGCTCTTCGGAATAGCTGCGAAGCATGGCGGCATAGAGCCCGGCGTCGAAATGATAGGCCCACGGCAGGTCGGGCGCAGGCTTGCCCGGTTGGGCCTGGAAGAACTGCATCTTTCCCGCGCGCGATGCGACATCGTTGAGGCAGTAATCGGCCAGTGGGCCCGCCTCGCCGTTTGCATGTGCGCGGAGCCAGTAATGCTGGAAGGGCAGAACGCCGGATGGGTGGCCGACAGAGCCGAAAGCGTGGAGATAGCTTTCGCCTTGGCCTGCCCAGCCATCGAATTCGATGGCCAGCTTGAAGGTGCCCTTCGTCTCGCGAAGGAATGTCCCCTCGTCGATACCCAGCGCGGCGTTGAACAGGCGGATCTGCGGGATTGTCGCTTCGCCGACACCGACTGTGCCGATCGCGTCGCTTTCGACGAGCGTGATCTGCCGCCCCGAGAACCGCGCGAGCGTGGCAGCCGCCATCCACCCGGCGCTGCCGCCGCCGGCAATCACTATGGGGGGGAGGGCAGGATTGGGCACGCTCACGTCTCCCTTATCACCCGGTGGCCGTCGCGGGGGCAACCATCAGCCCGCAATGGGCCGGCGAAAATGGCGGATGGGGAGATGCTTTGATCCACAGGGCGACCCGCAGGCATCCCCCCATCCGGCAGGCTTCAGAACTTGTAGGTGAAGCCTGCGAGGAACCGGCGTCCGTATTCCTGATAGTCGATAACGGCCTCTGGAACCGGCACGTCGAACTGCGACACGAACGGCTGGTTGGTGAGGTTCTGGCCTTGCAGATAGATCGACAGGCCATCGAGCGCGCCGCCGTCGAAATCGTAGCCGATCTGCGCATCGACAATGGTTTCTGCGCGCGCCCGGCGACGCGTCGGCGAACCGCCGAAGCCCGTGAAGTCGGCCAGGAACGACGAACGGTGACGCACGCTGCCGCGGGCGTTGAAGCCGCCTTTTCGTAATAGGCCGTCCCGTTGGCGACCCATTTGGAATAGCCCGGAATCACCGCGTCATTGCCATTGGCATCCTCGACCTTGGAGTTGGTCCAGCCGAGGCCGCCGGTCACACCGAAGCCGTCCAGAGCGGGGGCAATGATGCTGAGCGGGAAGACGACGGACGCTTCCGCACCGTAGAAATCGCCGCCGCCTGTATTGGTCGGTGCATCGAGCAGGCCGATCTGCGTGGCGACCGGCTGACCGGCAGGGTCGGGGAATGCGGTGTAATCGAACACGAAGCGCGCGCGGTCGACGTAGCTCTTGATATCCTTGTAGAAGAACTGGAGCGCGATAACGCCCTGCCCGCCGCCGAAATATTTCTCGACATTGAAGTCGACTGCATTGGCCCGGTAGGGGCGCAGCAGCGGGTTGCCGCCTCCGCCACTGATGAACGGTGCAAGACCGGTCGGGCTTTCCGAAGGATTGATGTTGATGCCGTAGCCGATGGCGACACGCAGATCGTCGAGGCGCGGGCGCTGGATCTGGCGGCTGCCAGCGAGACGGAACACCCAGTCGCTATCGAGACGCAGCGAAAGGTTGGCAGAAGGCAGCACATCCCAATAGCTGTCGCCCAGAGAAACATTGACCTGCTGGCCGCCCGCAAAGGCAAGGCCGGACGACTGCTGATCGGTCTGGATCGCCTGAACGCCGACATTACCGGTCAGGATGCTGGAGCCCAGATCCTGATCGATGTCCAGCTGACCGTAAATGGTCATCAGGTCTTCGCTGATGCGGAAGGCCTTGGCCGGGATGTCGTTCGACAGGTTGCGGTCGAGAACGAGTTCGCCCGACGCGATGATGTCGCGCGCATCGTAGCTGACAATCGGGCCGAGGCCGAGATAGCCGAGATCGGTGTTGCGTAGCAGGAACTGGTTCGGGATCGCGATCTCGGTCAGGCCATTCCGCGGCTGGACGAAGAATTCATCCGGCGTCAGGCTCTTGTCGCGATTGGTGTAGGACAGCCCCAGCGAAATCTTGCTGATGAAGCTGTCCAGCTCGCGCGAGATGCCCACACGGTACTGCTTCAGCTCGTCTTCGATGATGCGGTTGTTGTAATAGCCCGCCTGAACGCGGCTGCCGCCCCAGCCGAGCGGGTCGGTCAGCACGATCTGGTTGGGATCGCTGTAATCGAGCGTCGGCTGGAACGTCGTGCCGTTGCTGTCGGACTGGAATGCGATCGTATCGGTCGCGCCGACGCCGACATTGTAGCCGGTGCCCGAATAGCTCTCGATGCTCAGCTCGTTCCGGTCGGTCCGCGAATATCCGAAATCGGCAAACGCAGCCCAGCCGTCGCCGTCGTCATATTCCAGGTTCATGCCGCCGGAATAGAGGTCGGCCTGGCGCTGGAAGATGTCGTTGCGCACGACGCCTTCAACGTCCCGGAACGTGCCCGATGCGGCAAACTCACCGAATTCGGTCGGGACCGTGGTTGCAGTCGACGGGTCGAAGGTCGTTCCGAAAGCCTGGAAACCGAGCGGAAGCTCGATGCCGCGCTTCGACTGGTCGTCGTCGAAATTGGAGTAGAATGCGTCGGTCGTCAGCGTGAGGCTGTCGGTGAAGTCGATTTCGAGCGTACCCGAAACGCCGATGCGCTGGAGCTGCGTGGAGGTCACGAAGCTCTTGGAGCCGCCAATGACGAAGGGCGAACCCGGATCGCCGCTACCGGCATAACCCCAGGCGTTGAATTCCTGCAGCTGGTACGGCTCGTCCGTGTATGCGGCGGAAATGGCGATCCCGACCGTGTCGTCGGCGAACTGGTCGACATAGGTTCCGTTGACCCGGTAGCCGAATTCTTTCGACCCGGCGTTCAGCGCGCCGATATCGGCGTAGGAGCCCTTGGCGCCGATCGCGAGGATCCGCTCGCTCTGGTCGAGCGGGCGGATGGTGCGGACGTCGATCGTGCCGACAAGGCCCTGACCGACCAGCGATGCGCTGGGCGTCTTGTAGACGACGACCTGGCTGACGACTTCGGAAGGATACTGGTCGAACTCGATGGCGCGGTTGTCGCCTGTCGAGGTCTGTTCGCGGCCGTTCAGAAGCGTCTGCGAGAAATCGGGACCGAAGCCGCGAATGGCGATGACGTTGGCGCGGCCGTTGAGGCGCTGCGACGTGACACCGGGGAGACGGGCGATGGATTCGCCGATGGAATCGTCGGGCAGTTTGCCGATGTCTTCGGCAGTGACCGATTCAAGGATCAGATCGCTGCGGCGCTTCTCGTTGACCGCGCTTTCCAGCGCTGCGCGGAAGCCGCGAACGACGATGACACCGTCGTCGTCTTCGTCGGACTGCGGGGCGGCTTCCGGCGACGAGGCGTCTTGCGCCATCGCAGCCTGCGGAGCGGCGGCCATTGCAAGCGAGAAGGCCATTGCCGACCCGCTGATTCCTGCCGTCAGTATCTTCCGGTTGATCACGTTGTTCTCTCCCAAACGCACCGATTTCGGTGATTTTCTGTCAAAACTGGTGTCGACCCGGATCCCCCTGACACGGGTCTGTGCCTTTGTTTGATGAAACGGCGGAAAGCTTTGGGGAAGACGGTATACGTATGTTTGTGCAGCGCAGCATCGGCGCTTGTCTCCGAAATGCCACACTTCACGAACCTGCAGTCGGCATTCCGTATACAGGACCGAAGCCCTCCTTGCCGTGCCCGTTGTAACGGGCCATTATCGAAATTGAGGTGCACCTATGGGGCGACGCAAGACAGGTCGGCCGACCAGTATCGATATCGCGTACGAAGCGGGGGTTTCGCAGCCCACCGTCAGCCGGGCTTTGCGCGGTGACACGTCCGTCAGTGCTCCGACGAGAGAGCGAATCGAACGCATCGCCCGCGAGTTGAATTACGCGGTCGACCGCAATGCCTCTTCGCTCAGAAGCCAGCGCTCCGACACGATTGCCTTGCTCATCTTCGAAGATCCGACACCGGACGAAAGTATGATCAATCCGTTCTTCGTGGCCATGCTGGGATCCATTACAAGGGCCTGCGCACAGCGCGGACTGGACCTGCTGGTTTCGTTTCAGCGGATGGAGGACGACTGGCACCGGCGCTATCACGACAGCCACCGGGCCGATGGCCTGATCCTGCTGGGCTATGGCGACTGGCAGCAATACGAACGCCGGCTCGAGCAGTTGCGGGAGCAGGGAACATCGTATGCGCGCTGGGGCTCGGTCAGTCAGGATACTGGCGGAAAGACGATCGGATCGGACAATTTCGAAGCTGGCCGGATCGCCGGCGAACACCTGCTGGAAAAAGGCCGCCGTAAAATCGCGTTCCTTGGGCGGATCGACGATAACGCACCCGAATTCGCGCAGCGTTTTCGCGGGATGGCCAACGCGCTGGAGAATGCAGGGTTTGCCGCCGATCCGGGCCTGCAACGCGATGCGATCACGAGCGAGGAAGCCGGCCGCAAGGCGATGCTTGATCTGATTGCTTCGGGCAGCGAGTTCGATGCCGTCTTTGCCGCGAGCGATCTCATCGCGATCGGCGCTTTACAGGTTTTGGCCGAGAAAGAGATCAGCGTTCCCGCCGATGTCGCGGTGGTCGGTTTCGACAACATCGCGGCTGCCAGCCTGACGACACCGCCACTCACCACGATCATGCAGGATGTGCAGGGGGCGGGGCAGAAGCTGGTCGACACCTTGCTGGCACAGATCGAGGGCAAGAAAGCGCCCGATCCGCGGATGCCCACACGGCTGATCGTGCGGGGCAGTACCGGCGGGTAAGGTACCCCGCTGCCCGCCGCCGTACGCGGGAACAACATTCGTATACATATTGTCGATCACGCCGGTCCATGCGAGCCAGCAGGCTGACGGGACACGCAGGTCAAAGATGATCGCGCGATAAGACCCGCGATTGGGAGAGTACGCGTGGGATCAGAGAAACCCCGGCTGGGTGCAGGGGCCCTGTTCAATATCAGCTTCGGCTTTTTCGGTATCCAGATCGGCTTCGCGCTGCAGAATGCGAATATGTCGCGCCTGTTCCAGACCCTGGGTGCAAGCATGGACGATCTGCCTGCGCTGTGGGTTGCTGCGCCGCTTACCGGCCTGATCGTGCAGCCTATCATCGGCTATCTTTCCGACAAGACATGGAACCGGTTCGGTCGCCGCCGCCCGTATTTCCTGACGGGTGCGATCCTGGCTGCGCTCGCATTGTTCGTCATGCCGCTGAGCCCGGCATTCGGCGCGCCGCTGCTGTTTGCCGCCGCGATGCTGTGGGTGCTGGACGCTTCGCTCAATATCTCGATGGAGCCGTTCAGGGCGTTTGTCGGCGACATGCTCCGCACGGACCAGCACAGTGCGGGTTATGCAGTGCAGACAGCTTTCATCGGTGCGGGCGCCGTGGTCGGTTCGATCTTTCCCGCGTTCCTGGAATGGATGGGCGTCGCCAATGTCGCGCCGGCAGGCGAGCTGCCAGATACGGTCCGCTGGAGTTTCTGGTTCGGCGCTGCAGCATTGTTGGTCGCGGTTTTGTGGACCGTCCTGACAGTAAGAGAATACAGCCCCGAACAGATGACGGAATTTGGCGGAGAGGCTGCGCCGGATCAGAACCAGTCGGTCCGGTTGCTCGCCGCCAAATCCTTCGGAGCGAGTGGAGTGTGGATCGCACTCGGCGCCGTTGTGATTGCTGCAGTCGGCCTGCTTTCGCTGGAAAAAGAGGTCTACCTGCTGGGCGCGCTGCTGATCGTTTATGGTTTGCTGAGCATGGCAGCAATCCGGATGGCAAGGCAGGGGAAGGAAGCCAATATCCTCTCCAGCATTGTCGGCGATTTCGCCGGAATGCCGCCTGTCATGAAACGGCTCGCACTGGTGCAATTTTTCAGCTGGTCGGCGCTCTTCATCATGTGGATCAATACCACGCCTGTCGTCACGCAATATGTGTTCGGCAGTTCGGACACGGCCAGCACCGCCTATAATGACGGTGCCAATTGGGTGAACGTGCTTTTCACAGTGTATAATGGTGTGGCTGCAATCGCGGCACTTGCGCTGCTGCCCGCGCTCAGCCGCCGGATCGGTCAGGTGTGGACCCATGCAGTCTGCCTGACGCTGGGTGCTGCCGGATTTCTCATGTTTTTTGTGGTCCGCGATGCGCAGGCGCTTTTGCTGGCCGAGATCGGTATCGGAATTGCCTGGGCGAGCATTCTGGCGATGCCGTATGCCATTCTTGCTTCCAACTTGCCGCAGCACAAGCTCGGCATTTATATGGGCCTTTTCAACATCTTCATCGTGGTGCCGCAACTGCTGGTTGCGACGGTCATGGGCAGCCTGATGAACATGTTCTTCCCCGGCGATCCCGTGTGGACAATGCTGTTCGCCGCCGGTTGCTGGCTCGTCGCAGCGCTCGCCATGCTCCGTGTGAAATCAGTACTTTAAGGCAGCTATTATTGTAAAATTGCCGAGATAGGCGAAAAATTATCAGATACTATTGCCGCCACCCAGTAGTGTGTGCATGATGCGCGCCTGCCTTGGGAGGGGTGTAGTATTAGAATGGTCCGTCAACGCGATCTCAGTGCGTCGATGCTCCTTCCCGGGTTTGCAACCTCTGGAGGAGAGCCAGGATCATGCGTACCAAATATCTCAACACCGTAGCGCGCGGCGTATTAGCCAGCGCAGTTCTCATTGGAGCCAGCCCGGCGCTGGCACAGGTCGATCCCATTACAGCTGGATCCGACGCTTCCGAAGAAGATACGACCATTGTTGTGACCGGTTCGCTCATTCGCGGCACTCCGGAAGACGCCTCGCTGCCGGTGGACGTGTTCACGGCCGAAGATCTGGCGGCCAACGGTATCGATTCCCCGCTCGACTTCATCAAGGAACTGCCTTCCGTCGGCGCAGTGCTTGGTGACACCAACCAGTTCTCGACCACTTCGCAAGGGTTTCAGGGCGTCGGCTCGATCAACCTTCGCGGGCTCGACCCGACGCGCACGCTCGTGCTGCTCAACGGCAAGCGCACGATCCTGACGCCGGGTGCAGGCTTTACCGATACCAACCTGATGCCGCTCTTCGCGCTCGACCGGATCGAACTGCTCAAGGATGGTGCTGCGGCGACGTACGGGTCCGACGCCATCGCAGGCGTTGCCAACTTCGTGACCCGCCGCAATTTCGTTGGGGCAGAGCTTCAGGGCAATTACACCTTTATCGACGGGTCGGATGGCAATTACACGCTGAGTGGGCTTGTCGGTCTCGAATTCGGCGAAGCAAACATCCTGCTTGGTGCAGGGTATCAGCACCGTTCCGAATTGCGGACGACGGAGCGCGATTACACGCAGACCGATTACACGGTGAACCCGTCGGCCTATTCCGCACTCTCCACGCCCGGTCTTCTCGCTGTCAGTTATTTTGATACGACAACCGGAACGGTCAATACGCAGGTACGTCCGGATGTGGGCTGCAACGAGTTGGGCGGTTTCCAGGACGGCGCTCTGTGCCGCTTCACCTACGTCCCGTATGACAACATCGTCGAGGATGAAGATCGCTTCCAGTTCTACGGCCAGATCGATGCGCCGCTGTCGGACTCCATCGACTTTTTTGCTGAAGCGCTCTTTTCCAAAAGTACGCTCGACAATCTGAACTATTCCCCCGCGTTTCCCGCCGACGCAGGGGCCGCGCGGTTCGGGCTTCACCAGCGCTTTCACCACTTCGCCTGCGAACCCGGGCCTTCCGGCTTTCCTCAATCAGGTGGGTCTGCCGCAATCCAGCGCCACCAATCCGATTGTGGCTGTCACGAACGTCCTTTTCGGCCCTTCGGATATCTTGGTAATCCGCGCGATCAGGATAGCGGTGCAGCACGCGGTTTCGCCGAAAATCATGCTTTCCGGATCAGCGGCGGCTTCGACATCGAACTGTCCGACAGTCTCTATCTCGATCTCGACGCCACGTACTGGGAATCCGACCGTACGTTCTTCGCCCCGGGCATCATCGGATCGCGCCTTCAGGCGGCTCTAAACGGCCTTGGCGGACCCAACTGCCGGGGCACGACGCCGGGGGCCAACGGGTGCGAATTCTTCAATCCGTTTACAAATGCCGGCCCGATCAATCCCGCGCTCAACATAGATAATCCGTTCTATGTGCCCGGCGCGGAAAATTCCGTTGCCCTGTCGGAATGGCTGCAGGTACCCAATGGTACCGAGGACGAAGAAACGCAGTTCGTTATCGATGCCATCTTCTCCGGCGGCACCGGTCTGATGCTGGGCGGCGGAGAGGTCAACTTCGCCGCAGGCGTCCAGTACCGTAAGAACAACTTCACCAGCGATCCGCTGAACCAGTTCTCCAATCTCGACGTCAACCCATGCTTCGTGCTTGGCGACCAGAGCTGCGTAGGAACGGCAACCGATGGTGTAGGCTCCTTCATCTTCCTCGGCGGTACGCGGCCCGAACGCCTGTCGCAGGAAGTTTACGCGGTCTTCGCCGAAGTCTCGATACCTGTCAGCGACCGTCTCGAATTGGACGGCGCGATCCGTTACGAAGATTACGGTTCGCCCATCGGATCGACCATCAATCCCAAGGTGTCCGCACGCTTCGAAGCGACCGACTGGGTCACGCTGCGCGGATCGGTCGGCACGACCTTCCGTGGTCCACTGGCCGCCAACGTCTCGCCCAACGGCGTAGTGGCGCTCCAAGGCTTCACTGCAGCAGGCGGCAACTACAAGTCCCTGGATATCTTCGGCAATCCCAACGATCTGGGTCCTGAAACTGCGCTGACCTACAATGTCGGAGTTCATCTTCACGCCCGGCAACCTGACCTTCAGCATCGATTACTGGTCGATCGATCTGGAAGACCGGATCACCACGACGCCGGGTGATGCCATTGCCAGTTTCGTCGCCAATGGCCAGACCAGCGGCGACGCTGCCCGTCAATTGCGCCAGCCCGCTGGCGAACCTGATCACCTTCAGCGGCAACCAGTGTGTGCAGGGGACGACAACGGGCCTCGATATTGCCCGCGTGAGGACGGACTTCGTCAACGGTCCGGATGTGAAGATCAGCGGCATCGACGTCGCCATCAACTACGATTTCCCGCTCGATTTCGGCGATGTTCTCGGTCGGCGGCAACTGCGTCGTACAACCTCGATTACAAGTTCGATCCGTTCGAAGTGCAGGGCGTCCAGGTCATCGACAGCCTATGATGCGGTCGGCTTCGGCAACTACTTCCGCGACCCGAACACGGTTCCGGAATGGCGTGCCAATGCTTATGCCAACTTCAATGCTGGCGGGTTCAATGCACGCTACGTTCTATCGCATATCGACGGTGTGACGGACGATCGCTGCGTCGGCCGCGACCCGTGCTTCTCGACCTCCGCAGGACCGACCGATTACGGTATCGAAAGCGGAAGCTTCACGAAGCACGATATCGTTCCTGACCTACGAACTGCAATTCCGTGGTCTGGAAGTACAGCTGCAGGCAGGTGTCGAAAACTTCACCGACACAGAACCTGCCGAAGCTCAGCTTCCGCTGGGATACAACCCGTTCATCGGTACAGCGCTGGGCCGGACGTACCGTCTCGGCCTGAAGACGAACTTCTAGATGAAAGTGTCTGCCGGGACCGTGTGCGCCGCGGTCCCGACATCACGCCACATCATGACAACGCAAAACCCTGATCAGGCAGCGCTCAGCCCGCGTGCCACGCGCGTCACCCTCGGGTTGCTGACGACGACCTATTTCTTCAGCTACATGGACCGGCAGATCCTTGCGATCCTGCTGGAAGACATCAAAGCCGACCTGCTTTTGTCCGACACCCAGCTGGGGTTGTTGTCGGGTCTCGCCTTCGCACTTTTCTATGCAACGCTGGGCGTGCCGGTTGCAGCGCTTGCGGACCGGTCGAACAGGCGCAACATCATCTCGATCGCCCTTGCTCTATGGAGCGGCATGACTGCCCTTTGCGGGCTGGCGCAAAACTTCACCCACCTGCTGATCGCCCGTATCGGGGTGGGCGTGGGGGAGGCTGGCTCCAGCCCTCCCAGCCATTCGATGATTGCCGACATGTACCCGGCCGAAAAGCGGGCGCTGGCGCTGTCGATCTACTCGCTCGGCGTCACCCTGGGTGCGGCAGCCGGACAGATTTTCGGCGGCAATCTCACATATTTCTTCGACTGGCGAACGGCGTTCATCGCGGTCGGTATCCCGGGCATCATCCTGGCGGTCGTCGTGCGTCTTTTCGCGAGCGAGCCACCGCGCAGAGCCGAACCGGGATATGTCGCAGTCGATGGAATGCCGACCATCCGCGAAGGGTTTGCCTCGATATTCTCCAACGAAGCGGCGCGCTGGCTTGTTGCCGGTGTGACCCTGACGTCGATGATCGGTTACGCCCTCACCGGCTGGACCCCGCCATATCTCATCCGCAGTTTCGGCCTCAATACCCTGCAGATCGGCAATTTCGTCGCCCCGGTCCTCGCCGTTGCCGGTGTGGCGAGCGGCCTTGGCAGTGGCTGGCTGGCGAACCGGCTGGCCGAAAAGCACGGTATGCAGGCGCAGCCGCTGATGATTGCGACGCTGAAGCTGATCGCGCTGCCGTTCCTCGTCATGTTCTATCTGATGCAGGACGCATTCTGGGCCGTGGGGGCCTATTTCATCGCCGTGCTGTTCCAGAGTTGTTATCTGGGCCCGACATTCGCGATGCTCCAGACGCTGGCGCCGATGAAGATGCGCGCTGTGTGGGCGGCGATTACGCTGCTCGTGATAAACCTGATCGGCTTGGGGCTGGGGCCGACGCTGATCGGCATCATTTCGGATCTCTACGCACCGCGTTTCGGGGACGAGTCCCTGCGTTACGCATTGCTGACGGTCGGCATGCTCACGCCGCTGGCGATATGGTTTTACTGGATGGCATCACGCGCCCTTCGCCGCGATGCAGAATTGAAAGCCGCGACCGCCTGAGATTTCTCAGGTCAGGTCGCGGACATTTGCAATCAGCGTTTTCTCGAGCGTGTCGCCATGCAGGACTGACACATCGCCGGTCGTTTCCAGTACGACCGCCTGAACCTTGGACATTTCCAAGACGTTAGCTTCGCGCAATTTTGCCATCACGTCGGACTTCGCGACCCGCTCTTCTGTCATCGCCTGCTCGCAGAACTCTCCATTTTTCATGAGCAGCACAGCATCGTTCTGGATCGCTTGCTCGAAAGGATCGGATTCCTTGCGCAGCCGCGCTATTGCCCATTGGGCGAGGAATAGAGCCGCCATCGCCACCATCGGCTGCGCAAAGCCTGTCCATTCTGTCGCTTGCGCAGCGCCAGCCAGAAGCGAACCCGTCGCAACGGTCATGACGAAATCGAAATTCGTCATTTTCGAGAAAGACCGAAGACCGACGATCCTGACCAGCAGGACGACCCAGAGCAGACCGACGATGGATAGAAGCGTACCGCGGGCGATCAGGTCGAGCCATGTTGCATCGAAAAACATCAGGCCTGGATCACTTCCTGCCGGATGGCGCCGAAGATCGAGTGACCATCGGCGTCGTCCATCCAGATCTTCACTGTATCCCCGGGATGCATGAAGCGGGTCTTTGCCTCGCCTTCCGCGATGGTTTCGATCATGCGGATTTCGGCAATGCAGCTATAGCCAAGACCGCCTTCGCTGACAGGCTTGCCGGGGCTGCCATCGGGGCCTTTGTTGCTGACCGTGCCCGATCCGATGATCGCGCCCGCGCCCAGATTGCGGGTCTTTGCAGCATGGGCGACCAGATCGGCCAGGCTGAAGGTGGCATCTTCGCCGGCCTGCGCGCGGCCGAACGGCTCGCCGTTGTAATTGACCATCAGCGGCAGGTGGATGACGTTGCCTTGCCACGCATCGCCCAATTCGTCCGGCGTCACGCAAACCGGGCTGAACGCTGTCGCAGGCTTGGACTGGAAGAAGCCGAAGCCCTTGGCCAGTTCGCCCGGAATCAGCCCGCGCAACGACACATCATTGACCAGCATGACCAGTTTGATGTGACCGGCAGCATCTTCGCTCGACACGCCCATCGGCACGTCGTCGGTGATGACGGCGACTTCGCCCTCCATGTCGCAGCCCCACTTTACGTCGGCCAAGCGGAATGTCCGCGCGCGGCGGCAGGAAGTCGTCACTGCCGCCCTGATACATCAGCGGATCGTGATAAAAGCTTTCGGGCACTTCTGCGCCGCGCGCTTTGCGGACCAGTTCGACGTGATTGATATAGGCGCTGCCATCGGCCCACTGATAGGCGCGCGGCAGCGGCGAATGCGCCTCGCGTTCGTGGAAGCGTTCGCACGGCACGGCCTGATGCTCGACATCGCGGTACAGCGCCTCCAGCCGGGGGGCGCATTGCTCCCAATTGTCGAGTGCGGCCTGCAGGGTGGGCGCGATATTATCGGCCGCGCAGTAGCGGGTGATGTCCTTGGAGACGACCACCAGCTTGCCATCGCGGGTTCCGTCGTTGAGCGTTGCGAGTTTCATGGGCGGTCTTGTCCTTCGTGTTGAGCGGTGTTTTGATTAAATCAATCTGGTGCGCCGGAGGGCGCGTCGGGTTGGGCATCCGGATGGGCGCGCTGGAATGCGGGTAGGGCGAGGCAGGCTGCCTCGATCCGGATCGTATGCGGCTTGTCGCTGAAGTCGAATTCGAAACGCCGCGCATTGTATATCTGCGGCATCAGGACGACTTCGAAAAAACCGGGAGCGTCGAACAGGAAATCGCCAGTGCCTAGCTGCGCCAGCCGCTTCTCCAGCGGGTCCAGCGTGCGGGCGAGCCAGTGGCGATACCATGTGCCGATCTCTTCCTGAGACTGGCCGAATTCCTCTTTCAGATATTTCAGGACCGGCAGGTTCAGCGGAGCATGTAATTCCGTCGCAATGGCATAGGCCAACTCGCGCGCAATGTAGCGCTGCTCGAGATCGGAGGGGAGTAGCGGTGCTTCGGGATAGGCCTCGTCCAGCCATTCGATAATCGCCATCGACTGTGCCCGATCGACTTTAACGCCGCCGTGCTCCGTTTCCAGCATCGGCACGCTGCCGAAGGGATTGCGGCTGGTAAAGGCTTCGTCCTTCTGCTCCGACTTGAGCAGGTTCACACCGCAATTCTCGTATTCGATCCCCTTCAACTCGAGCGCGCAGCGCAGCCGGTAGCTGGTCGAACTTCGATAGTATCCATAGAGCTTCATGTGCCCGTCCTCCCTATCAAGGACGTATGGGCGCGCGCCGTGTTCCAAGCGTAAATCAGAACGCTGCCAGCCCTGTAATCGCCCGGCCCAGGATCAGCGCATGAACATCATGCGTCCCCTCATAGGTGTTGACCGTCTCGAGGTTCACCATGTGGCGGATGACCTGATATTCCTCGGAAATACCGTTGCCGCCGTGCATGTCGCGCGCCTTGCGGGCAACGTCCAACGCCTTGCCGACATTGTTGCGCTTGACGATGGAAATCATCTCCGGCGCGAACTGACCTTCATCCATCAGCCGTCCGACACGCAGAGACGATTGCAGCCCCATCGAAATATCGGTCATCATGTCGGCCAGCTTCAATTGATACAGCTGCTTGGAAGCAAGCGGTACGCCAAACTGTTTACGGTCGAGGCCGTACTGCCGCGCTGCGTGGAAGCAGAATTCCGCGGCGCCCAGAGCGCCCCAGCTGATGCCGTAGCGGGCCCGGTTGAGACAGCCGAACGGACCCTTCAGGCCCTGAACATCGGGAAGAAGCGCGTCGGCGGGAAGCTTTACCTCGTCCATCACGATCATGCCGGTCGTGCTGGCACGCAGCGACAGCTTGCCCTCGATTTTCGGCGCGGAAAGGCCCTTCATGCCCTTTTCAAGGATGAAGCCGCGAATACCGTCTCCATGCGCTTCGCTTTTGGCCCAAACGACAAAGACGTCGGCGAAGGGTGAATTGGAGATCCACGTTTTTGCGCCCGAGATGACGTAACCGTCGCCGTCTTTCTTCGCATAGGTTCGCATACCGCCCGGATCGGAACCCGCGTCCGGCTCCGTCAGACCGAAGCAGCCGATCAGTTCCCCGGACGCTAGACCGGGCAGGTATTTCCTGCGCTGCTCTTCTGACCCGAAGGCATGGATCGGGAACATCACGAGGCTGGACTGGACGCTGGCCATCGACCGATAGCCGCTATCGACGCGCTCGATCTCGCGGGCGATCAGGCCGTACGAGACATAGCCTGCACCTGCGCCGCCATATTCCTCGGGGATGGTCGCGCCGAGCAGGCCTGCCTGCCCGAACATCGGGAACAGCTCCGGTGCATCGATTTCTTCGCGGTAAGCATCGGTGACGCGCGGCTGAAGATTGTCCTGGGCAAAGCCGTGCGCGGCTTCGCGGATCATCCGCTCGTCCTCGGTCAACTGGTCATCGAGGCGGAAGGGATCGTCCCAGGTGAAAGGGGCCATTCCGGAATTTGCGCCTGCCATTGTCACTCCTTGCTTGGACGAAGGTCTTTGCCGCTTGCGAAGCGTCTTCGCAAGGCGTGTCTGAAGTCTAGGCTGGGCAGTTGAAGCCAGCGGGCGCGTTGTACCTAACGGGCAAGCGCCTGTTGGATTTCGGAAATGATCTGGGCCGGCGGTGCGGGCTTGGAAAGCGCGGTCGTGTCGGGGAAACGCTGATGCACTTCGTCGCCCGAATAATTGCCCGAATGGAAAATCACCGGCACGTTTTCGGCCATCATTTTCTCTGCGAGGGGAAACACGACCCCGTCATCCAATTGCACATCGAGGATCGCAAGGTCGGGCTTGTTCTTCTGGTAGGCGAGCATGGCGGACGAAACCGCCTCGAATGGACCTTCTACGTCGTAGCCAGCCTCAGCCACCGTTTCGCACAGGTCGAAGCCGATGATGCGCTCATCTTCGGCCACCAGAATCGTCGGTTTATCCATGATCGTTCCTCCCCAAAAACATGTGTAGCGACTAATTAAGCTGCGTCGAGGGGGATGGTTCCCGATCTTTTAGAGCTTCCCGAATGCATTTTCGTATCCGGATGTGTCGCCGCTCGCCAGATAGCCTGCCTGTTTGCGCCAGTCATCGCGGCGAATGCGGCCCTGGAACCGGCCAAGCTCCGCATCGATCCTGTCGATGTCCGCATCGTCCCACGCTGCGATCTGGGCGAAGCTTGTTACGCCTTTACTATGCAACAGCGCCGCAAGTTTCGGCCCGACGCCTTTGATACGCGTAAGGTCGTCGGCTCCGCCGCTGGCGGAAGGCGCGGTCGCTGACGCGTCGGGCTCCGGCGCGCTTTCGACTGGCCGGGGATCAGACTCTGCAGGTCCGCCTGCCTCCGCAGCCATCGCTGCACCTTTTGCAGCAATCGCAGCGCCGCCGACTGCGCCTGCCGCGACTGGCGGAGCATCGATCAGCGCCTGATTCCGTCGCGCGGGAGCGTCTGCGTCGGGGGCATCTGCGTCCCGTGTGATGGTCGTCTTGCGGGTGCCGCGAAAGATCAGCCACGCGACCAGCAGGCCGATAAGCACTGCGGCGAGAAGGATCGGCCAGTTGGCTTGTGCAAGTTGCATCATGACGCTTGTGTCTCTCCATTCGTGTCAGGTGATTGGGACGTTTCCGAGCCGGGCGCATCGCCTCTGCCCCAACATATCCAGCCTATGCCCAGCCCGATGGAATAGGCGGCCAGCGACAAGGCGACGAGTTCGAACCAGATGGGCATGACGGTGTCGGTTTACCTCGCGCTCGGCGTGTCGACGGGAGTGGGGATGAGCGGGACCTTGGTGATCACCGAAAATTCGATCCGGCGATTGGCAGGGTCGGTGGGGTCGAGACCTTCGACCGGCACTTTCGCACCGACGCCTGTGGCCCTGAGGCCTTCTCGCGGAATGCCGCGGGCGATGAGTTCGCGCCGCACTGTGTTGGCCCGGTCGCGGGACAAGGCCAGATTGGCTTCCTCGTCGCCCGAGCTGTCCGTGTGGCCGGTAACGGCGATGATGCTTCCAAGGCAGGGGCGAAGCGCGGCCGCGACCTCGTCCAGCAATTCATCGTTTCCGAAATCCATCTCTGCGCTGGATTCCTCGAACCGAAGGGTGCGCGCATTGAGCAGAGCGGCCACGTCGTCCTGACAATGCATCGACGTGAACTCGGTCCCGCCGCTCTCGGCAAGCATCGTCCCATCGCTCCAGTGAACGCCGCCAACGCCCGGTAGTGCAGCAATGGCGAGCGCCAGGTCCGCACGGGTTCCCTCGTCCAATTCGGAGGAGGGGGTGAGCAAGGCGTGGCGGCTCGGCCATCCTCCGGCGGTGGCGAAGCTGACCTGCGCCTCGCGTGCATCGGAGGCGGCGATTACGTCGGCCGCCTGCTTTGCCAGAGAGCGCAGAAAGATCGCTTCCGGTCCGCACGCCCCACACCATTGCGAGGACCGCGACCAGAATGGCTCCGGCGAACATGACGAGTGGCGAACGGACAGGCATAGCTGCCCCTTTAAGGGCGGAGCGGCGTGCAGGGAAGGGGGCGGGTCAGGCTTTAACCGGCTCCCTCTAGACTGCGAAGCGTCAGCGGCCGGTTGCGCCTGCCAGACCGACCAGCTTGATAAATTCCTGTCGGTAGAAATTGTTCTGGCTGCCTGCGAGCCGCTCGACATTGCGCCAGCTGTACTCTGCCAGCATCGGGTCGCCGCGAAGCTTCTGGCCGAATGCGCCGACTGCCGCCGCGAAAGCGAAATCGCCCGTCGGCATGGAGGTCGTGGAGAGCGCGCTGGCAGGCAATATTTCCTGAATGAGGGTCGATGTGTCGCCGTCCGGCTGCTTGTACCGCAACTTCACATAGGCCGCTTCACTTGCCGCGATCGAGAGCCGAAGCAGGCAGCGGATCGTCGTACCGGCGATTGGGTATCCAGCCATTCGATCCGGCCGGCACAACTTCATACAGCGCCGTGACCTGATGGCCTGCGCCGATATCGCCTGCATCGACCGCGTCATTGTCGAAATCCTCTTCGCGCAAGATGCGGTTCTCATACCCGATCAGGCGGTACTGGCTGATGACGGCGGGGTTGAACTCGACCTGGATTTTGACGTCCTTGGCGATGGTGAAGATGGTCGCGCCCATTTCCTCGCCCAGCACTTTCTTCGCCTCCAGCGCGCTGTCGATATAGCTGTAATTGCCGTTCCCGTTATCGGCGACCTGCTCCATCATCGCATCGTTGATATTGCCGCGCCCGAAGCCGAGGACCGAGAGGGTTGTGCCGCTCTTGCGCTTTTCCTCGATCATTTCGACCAGAGCGTCCTGACTGGAGACGCCGACATTGAAGTCACCATCGGTAGCCAGAATCACGCGGTTTACGCCGCCGTCGATCTTGTTTGCCTCGGCAATGCGGTAGGCAAGTTCGATACCCGCCCCGCCCGCGGTGGAACCCCCGGCCTGCAATTCGTCCATCGCGCTGCGGATTGCGACCGGATCATTGGTCGGTTCGAGCACCAGACCGGCGGCGCCTGCATAGACCACGATCGAAACGCGGTCCTGCTCCTGCAACTGGTTCGCCAGCTGGCGCATCGCAGTCTTCACCAGCGGCAGCTTGTCCGGACTGCCCATCGACCCCGAAACATCGAGCAGGAAGACGAGGTTGGCCGGCGGCCGGTTTTGCGGCGGCAACTCGTAGCCCGCCAAGTCCAATACGGATCAGGCGGGTCTGCGAATTCCACGGGCTCTGCGCGACATCCATATTGACGCTGAAGGGCTGATCGACCTGGGTAGGCGTTTCGTAGTCGTAGCGGAAATAATTGATGAGCTCTTCGGTCCGGACGGCCGCCTTGGGCGGGGTCTGGCCGTCGGTCAGGAAACGCCGCGTATTGGCATAGCTGGCGGTATCGACATCGACCGAGAAGGTCGAGACAGGCTCGTTTCGAGCGATTTTGACCGGCGAAACTTCCTCGCCGTCATAGCGCTCGCGGCCCGGATCGGCCGGGACGATGACGGGCGGGACATACCGGTACTGCTGGGAGCCCGCGACCGTCGAGGTTTGCGGGGATGCACCCACCGCCTCGGCAGCCACACGGCCCATGACGGACACTGGCGCGCCTTGAACGCTCATGGCCGGAGGTGGCGGTGGAGGTGGAGGAGGTGGAGGTGGTGGTGGCGGCGTTCGCCCGCTTGCGTCGTTCGCGACCTTCGAGCCTGTCACCACAACCTGTTCGCTCTCTGCACTTTCCTGCGTCGTCGCACAGGCGGCGAGCGTCGTGGCGAGAGCGGTGGCGGCGGCGAAACGGATGGCCTGCATTCGGTATTCTCCCTCAAGTCGCGCAGCGTCGCGCGTCTATCCTTCAAGGGTTGGCCGCAGGCCGTGAATGCCGACTGAATGCCCTCATGGCTACGACGAAGCGTTGGTCTTTTCTTCACCATCGGCACCGGCATGAGCACCGGCATCAGCATCACCATCCCCGCCGATATTCTTGCGGAAAAGAACTCTGTCTTCGGGTCCAAAGCCCTTGTGCCAGATGACCAAGCCATAGACGCCAGAATGGCGGGAATGCCGACAAGAAGCTCCAGCCATTCGGGCAGAAGTGTCACGAGATAGCCGACCGCCGCGTGCTGGCGCGGTGGCCCATACCAGCGCCCAGCGCCAGTTGTTGACCCGTGCGCCGAGCAGCTTCGACAGCAGCAGCGCCTTGACCAGCGAAGCAAGGCCGAGCGCCAGCATCAACGAACCGCGCTGCACCTGCCGCCATATATCCGTTTGGCATGGCCGATCGTTCGATCAGGATGAGGATGAACACCGTCAATGCGGCCTGTACCGCAATCGTCGCGACGGAAATCCACAAATTGCGTACCCGCGCCATGTAGACAAGCGCAGCTTCCGACACGACAGCCGTGGCGGCGACGACCTCGGCAAGCAGCAGGAACGCCAGAGCGCCGGTACCGCCGACATAGTCGGGCCCGACAAGGCCCATGACCGCTTCACCGGGAATACCCAGCGCCAGCGCAATTCCGGCCTGCGCGGCGATGATCCAGAAGCCGACTTGCCGCACCTGCTTGGCGATTGCGCCGTAATTTTTGGTCTTGAGATTGCGCGTGATGACGGGGCCGAGAATTGGCTCGAAACTGGTCTTCAGCTTTTGCGGCAGGCTCGCGACCTGCTGGGCGACGTAATAGATGCCCACGGCGGCTGGTGCGGCAAAGAAGCCGAGGATGAAGATATCGAGGCGGCGTGTGCCCCACTCGATTGCATCGGCAGTGGCCAGAGGCGCGGCGCGCGCCGTCATCCTGAACATATACGCCCGGCCGTGGCCGCCAGCCCCTTGGGCAGCCCGTAATCGCGCATGAAGGGCCACAGCGCCATGAGGAGTCCGGCATAGATCGAGGCGATATAGGCAAGCGCAAGGCCTGCATCGGGCCGCCAGTAATAGAAGGCGCCTGCTGCGATCGAAATGGTCCAGGGCTCCACGATTGCGCGTGCCCTGACGGTCGCGGCGATGTCGTAGCGATAGGCCTGCGCTGCCAGCAATATCTCGGTCAGGGCGTAGGCGGGTATCGCGAAGACCAGCAGCCGGTCGAGCGGGCTGTTCGTGCCGTTTGGAAACATCGGCGCGGGGAAGAACCACAGCAGCGTCGCCGCAAAGCCCGAGAAGATCAGTGCGAGAAGCAGGCCGTCATAGACGAGGTTGACCCTGTTCGTCTCATCCTCGGTCAGACGCTGGGCCAGTCCGCGCTTCTCCCCCATCGAACAGACGAGCGCGATCAGTTCGACCACCACCAGTGCGCTGGCAAAGCGGCCCAGTGCATCGGCACCATACAGGCGGCCGGCAATGAACAGGAAGGGCAGACGCGCCGCGAGCCGCAGGAGGAAGCCGAAGAAATTCGTCCTTCCCCCTTTGGCGAGCGCCTGCATGTCGCCGGTATTGCCATCGGTAGCGGCGGTGGTATTCACTCAGCGCCCTTCATGCCGTCCTGCTCGGGACGCAGCGGCCGGGCAAGCAGCTCGCCCACGACCTCGCGCGCATCGGCCCCGTCCAGCAGACGCACCACCGCATCGACGATCGGCATGGCTACACCGCGGTTCCGGGCCAATTCGGCCAAAACGGGTGCTGTATGCGCTCCTTCCGCGACGGTCCGGCGGTCGCTCATTAGATCGGCAGCCGACTGCCCTTCGCCAAGGGCTTTCCCGAGCGAGAAATTGCGGCTGGAGGTCGACGAACAGGTCAGGACCAGATCGCCCAGGCCGCACAGGCCAGCCAGTGTCTCGGCCCGCGCGCCCAGCGCCTCGCCGAAACGCAGCATCTCGGCATAGCCTCTCGCGATCAGCGCAGCGCGGGCATTTTGGCCCAGCTCCAAGCCGTCCACGACGCCGCAGGCAATCGCGAGCACGTTCTTCACCGACCCTCCGATTTCAGCACCCGCAACATCGTCGGAGAAATAGGGCCGAAAGGACGGACGGGCGATGACCGGCGCGAGCCTGTCCCACTGATCGCGCCCGTCCGCGCAGGCGAGGGTGACGGCGGTCGGCAGTCCGGCGGCAACCTCGTGCGCGAAGGTCGGCCCGCTCATGATCGCGAGCGCGCTGCCGGGACAGGCGGCAGCGGCAACATCATTCATCAACCGACCAGTGCCCCGCTCGATGCCTTTACTGCACAGGACCAGATCCGTCGGAGCCGCGCCCAGTTCGGCAAGGGTCGTCCCCAGATGCTGTGCCGGTGTGACGACGAACACGGTGGAAAGGCTGGCGAGTTCGCCGAGATTGCCGGTCGCCCTTATGCCGGGATGAAGCCGCGCGGACGGGAGGTAGAGCGCGTTGCGACGTTCGGTATTGATGCCTTCGACCACCTCCGGTTCGCGTGCCCACAGAAGCACATCGCGCCCGTCGCTTGCCAGCATTTGCGCAATGGCCGTACCCCAGGCGCCGGCTCCGATAACGCCAACACTCATGCTTTCACTCCTGCACCGCGGACGGGCTCAGCGTTTGGATCGAGCGGCCAGCGGGGCCGCGCCTTGAAATCGAGCGGATCGGATTGTTTCAAGGGCAGCCGCTCGCAGCCGGCCCAGGCAATCATCGCGGCATTGTCCGTGCACAGGGCGAGGGGAGGCGCTGTAAAGGTCATCGCGCGGGCTTCGGCAAAGCCTTCGAGAGCGCCGCGCATCGTCATGTTCGCCGCCACACCGCCGGCGACAACCAATGATGGAAGGTCTTCATGCCCTTCGAGCGCGGTCGCCAGTCGGTCGAGCACGCAGTCGACAGCCGCTTGCTGGAAAGACGCAGCGATGTCCGCATTCGAATATGTGGCGCTGTCATGGGCCCGCATGACAGCACTTTTCAGACCGGCGAAACTGAAATGCGGTTCTTTCGAGCCGAGCAGGGGGCGGGGCAAAGGCACGGCGTTTGCGTCACCTTCCTTTGCCAGTCGCTCCACCGCCGGTCCGCCCGGATAGCCGAGGCCCAGAATCTTGGCAGACTTGTCGAAGGCTTCGCCCAGCGCGTCGTCGATGGTCGTCGCCAGCCGCCGATATTGCCCGACACCGTCAACCCGCAGGATCTGGCAATGGCCGCCCGAAACAAGCAGCAGGGCGTAGGGAAACTGGAGTGTTTCATCGGCCAGGCGGGGGCTGAGTGCATGGCCTTCGAGATGGTTGATCGCCATCAGCGGCTTGCCCGCTGCCATTGCCAGAGCTTTCGCGCTGACCAGTCCGACCATCACCCCGCCGATCAGCCCGGGGCCAGCGGTCGCGGCAATCGCATCGCAATCATCTGAGTGTCATGCCGGCATCGCCGAGCACGGCCTCGATCATCGGCGCAAGCCGGTCTGCATGGGCACGGGCGGCAATTTCGGGAACCACGCCGCCATAGGGCGCGTGCTCTTCATCTTGCGAGGCGATGCGCTGGGCAAGAATCCGCCTGTCGCTGTCCACCAGCGCCGCTGCCGTTTCATCGCAGCTCGATTCAAGACCCAGTACCACGCCCATCGCGGCTTCCCCTTAGCCGATGCCCTCGCTAGGGCAAGCCGCGCACCATGACAGCTTCATCCATGAACACGCCCAAACTTCGCCTCGGTACACGCCGCTCCCCCCTCGCAATGGCGCAGGCGGAGGAGACGCGGGATCGTCTGTGTGCGGCACATGGCTGGGCCGTGGGCGACGTCGAACTGGTCCCGGTTGTAGCGAGCGGCGACAAGATACAGGACCGGCCGCTGGCAGAAATCGGCGGCAAGGCGCTGTGGACCCGCGAGCTCGACCTGTGGCTCGCAGAAGACAAGATCGACGTCGCCGTCCACTCGATGAAGGATGTCGAGACACTGCGCCCCGCCACCCTCACCATCGCTGCGATATTGCCCCGTGCCGACAAGCGTGACGTGCTGGTCGGCGTCACGTCGCTGGCAGAACTTGCAGCGGGATCGAAAGTCGGCACGTCTGCACCGAGACGGGCGGCGCAGTCCTTGCACGCCCGCCCGGACATCGAAGTGGTGATGTTCAGGGGCAATGTCGCGACACGGCTCGGCAAGCTGGAAGCAGGGGAAGCGGACGCGACTTTCCTTGCGAAGGCCGGGCTCGACCGTCTGGGCGAAACGGTCGGCACACCGCTGGATTGCAAAGACTGGCTGCCTGCACCGGCACAGGGGGCCATCGGGCTGGAATGCAGGACCGACGACGCGCGCACGCGTGATCTGCTCGCAGCCATCGACCATGCCGAAAGCCACGCCGAAATCCTCGCTGAGCGCGCCGTGCTCGAGGGGCTTGGCGGAACCTGTCACAGCCCGATCGCGATGCTGTCTTCCTTTCGCGATGGCATGATCGATATACGCTGCGCCCTTTACAGCCCCGATGGTCAGGAACGGGTCGAAGGCGAAGCCACGCTTTCGGCCGGCGATATGTCTGGTGCATCGCTTCTCGCCCGCGACCTGCTCGCCCGTGCGCCCGCATCCATTCGCGCCGTGTTCGAGGCGGCAGAGTGAGCAAGCCTCTCATCGTGCTGCGCCCGGAGCCGGGCCAGACCGCGACATTGGTTGCGGCGTTCAAGCGCGGCCTGAAAGCCGTAGGGATGCCGCTGTGCACCGTCTCGCCGGTCGAATGGAAAGCACCGGCGAAACCCTTCGACGGCGTGCTGCTTGGCAGTGCGAATGCGATCCGTCATGCGGGGCCGGAACTGGACAAAATTGTCCATCTGCCGGTCCTCTGCGTGGGCGAGGCCACGGCCCGGCTGGCCCGAGATGCAGGAATGACCGTGGAGCTTGCAGGTTCGGGAGGATTGCAGGCCGTCATTGATCAGCTGGACAGCGATCCACGCCGTCTCCTGCGTCTGGCGGGCGAGGTCCATTTGCCGCTCGATACGCCCGAAACGCTCGCGATTGACACATGCATAACCTACCGGACGCACTATGTGCCGCTGTCCGAACGGCAGGCAAAACTGCTCGCAAATGGTGCGAATGTCCTGCTGCATTCCGGTGAAATGGCGGAACATTTTGGCGCACAATGCGATGCCCGCGGCCTTAATCGCGGCCTGTTCGATTGCACTGCAATGGCGCCGCGGATTGCCGATCGCGCGGGCGAGGGATGGGGGTCGGTTATCGTTGCGGACGATCCAAGTGACGCGTCACTCTTGGCAGCTGCGCGCGCTTTGTGCGACAAGGCTCAATAACGGATCGCAAGAGACGGCGGGACCAGCACCGGCTTCCCCGCCTGACTGGAAGATATGAACGACTTTTCACCCAAGGCCCGCTCGAACGGGACGGCACGCTCCATCTTTGCAGTGGTGCTGATGCTCGCGCTGATTGCGGCGGCGGTTTTCGGCTACCTTGCATGGCGCGAAGCGTTCGATGATACGTCAGTCGAAGACGCCACCCTGACCGAGGCGACCGATGTCCTTGCCCAGATCGTAGGCGAACAACCGGAAGATGCGCCCGAGCCGGTAGAAACCGCAGCAGCCGTCGAGACTGTCGAACGCGCGACGCGGGCGGTTGCCCGCGTGACAGAGCAGCAAGGCGGCATCGACCAGCGGCTGGCAGCAGCGGAACAGCGCCTTGCGCGGCTGGATGTGCAGGCGCAGGCTGCCGCAGGCAATGCAGCACGTGCAGAAGGACTGCTGATCGCTCTGGCGACACGCCGCGCTGTCGAGAAGGGCGCAGAGCTGGGCTTCCTTGCCGACCAGCTTCGCCTCCGCTTCGGCGATGCCAAGCCCAATGCGGTCCGCACAATCACATCTGTTTCCCGCGATCCGGTGACGCTGGATCGCCTGATTGCCCGGCTCGAGGGTCTCGGGCCTGATCTTCAGCAGAGCACTGAATCTCCCAGCTTCGCCACGATCCGCCGCGAGTTCAGTAATCTGTTCGTCGTGCGCCGTGCAAGCGCCCCTTCGCCCCAGCCTCTTCGCAGGATGGAACGGGCGAGGCTGTTTCTCGAAAGCGGGCGGTACGAGGCGGCAATCGAGGAAGTGCAGAATATGCCCGGTGCCGACAATGCGGAACCCTGGGTCGCGGATGTCCGCCGCTATGCTGCGGTTCAGCGCGCGCTCGACCTGATCGAGACGTCGGCTATTCTCGAGCCGCAATTGCTGCGTGACGGAGCCGGTAATCCGATTGGTGGAACGATCGAACCCGCTACTCCCTGAGGGCGCATATTCGGCCCCGGTCGCCGCGTTGTCAGGCTTTCAGCAGTGTCGGCCGATCGCCGGTAATTCCGCGAGCCTCGTCCATGAACCAGCTTTTTAGCGTGGGAACACGCTGCACGCCCGCCATGCCGATACGGCGCACGGCAGATGCGGCCTTGCCGGGCACGCCGAACAGACGCGTCAGGCCATCGGTCGCCAGCGCGACGCTGAAGGCATCCAGTCCGCGCCAGTTCTCGTAACGCTCGAGCATTTGGGCATCGCCCGGCTCCAGGCCGATCAGGCGGCCTTCCTCGAGTACTTCGACCAATGCGCCGACATCGCGCAGACCGAGATTGAGGCCCTGTCCGGCAATCGGGTGAATGCCATGTGCGCTGTCGCCAATCAGCGCGAGGCGATGGTCGGTGATGCGCGCCGTGTGGTGGAAGCCCAGCGGATACGAACTGCGCGGGCCGACCTCGGTGATTTTGCCGAAAATGCCATCCATCTTCTTTTCGGCCTCGGTCAGAAAGGCGCGGTCGCCCAGCGCCATCATGCCTGCGGCATCGCTTTCGTCGACGGTCCAGACCAGCGCACTCCGGTGGCGTCCCTGATCGTCGTCGAGCAGGGGAAGAAGCGCGAAAGGACCATCGGAATAGAAGATTTCCCAAGCCGTATTGTCATGCGGCTTTTCATGGATCAGGCCTGCAATGATGGCGCGGTGGTCATACTGCCACTTGGCCACCGAAATTCCGGATTCCTCGCGCGTCGGCGAGCCTCTGCCCTCTGCGGCGATCATCAGCCGACCCTTAAGCACTTGTCCACCCGCAAGGGTGGCCGAGCAATCGAATTCGTCGCGGGTCCGCTTCACCACTTCGGCACCGCTGTGCCACGTGATGCGCTGTTCCTGCCGTGCGGCATCGAACAGCGTAACGCGCAAGGTGCGGTTGGCGAACATCCTCCCAAGCGAGCTTTCATGCGGCTCGGGCTGGAAATCGATCCGGCCCGGTTTCATCTGGTCGGAGACGGCAATGGTATCGATAGGGCTGCCCAACGGCTCGAGAGTTTCGGCAAGTCCGATCTTGGAAAACAGGTTCCAGCTGGCCGTCGATATGGCGGTTGCACGCCCGTCGAAGTCTTCCGCAGTCAGGTCTTCGGGCACGGCGCGGTCGATCACATGGCTGGTGAAGCCGCGGCTCGCCGCTGCCAGCGCCAGGGTCATACCGACCAGTCCGCCGCCGATGATCAGCAGATCGCGATGTCTCGCCGGCCTGTACGCTCATAATCCGTGTCCTATCTAAACCGTGATGCGGCATTCATTGTCCCAACACACCAGAGGCACTAGGGGTCCGCGCATGCCTGTTGCAAGGTCATTCCTGCTGGCCGTGATGGCCCTGATGCTTTCGTTTGCCGGGGCGAGCTGTGTTGCCAGCGCCCAGGGCTTTGGCGCGGCCGGTCAGGCTCCGAATATTCGCGCCTCGCTCGAGGTGGAAGGGCCGGTGTCTGCGGGCGGCGAGACGACGCTGGCAATCCGCTTCGTGCCGATTTCGGAGGAATGGCACGGCTACTGGTCGAACCCCGGCGACGCGGGGCTGGGCATGCAGATCGAATGGGAATTGCCGCCCGGCGTTACGATCGGCGAATTTCGAGTATCCGACCCCCAGCCGGCTGACGATCGATGGGCTGATGAACCATGTCTACAAGGGCGAGTATGCGGTCCTTGCCCCACTACGCCTGGCAGCGGGGAGCACGCAGGACGGACCGCTGCGGATAGTGGGCAACGCGTTCTACCTCGCCTGTACCGACGAGATTTGCGTGCCGGAAGAAGCCCGGATCGAAGCCATTGTCCCTGTCGGAAATGCCCTGGTCGATAGCGGGCGCTTTCGCGGCATACCGCGCCGCGATCCCCCCGTTGCTCGATACGCCGGCGAGGTTCGAGCAGGCGCGGGGCGTGCTGCGGATTGCGATCCCGCTGCCTGCCAGCGTCGATGCCGGTCAGCCGCACCTGTTTCTGGCCCAGAAGGACATCGTAAATTACGGCGCATCGCAAGGCTTCTCCCAAGTCGGTGACGAACTGGTCGCAGAGATACCTCTGGCAGGCACGGGCGAGGATCCCGGTACGCTGGAAGGGATACTCAAGCTGTCGCCCGGAACACCGGACGAGCGGGGTCTGCGCTTCGAGGCCGTTCGCGGAGACGTACCGACGGGCGGGCGGACATTGATGGCGCGCGAGAGCGCGGCGCCTCCCGTCTGGCTGATTCTGCTCGGCGCACTGGTGGGCGGTTTGCTTCTCAACATCATGCCTTGCGTTTTCCCGATCCTCAGCCTGAAGGCGCTGAGCCTTGCAAAAGCGGGCGAAGATCAGGCGACTGCGCGGCGCGAAGGCATGGCCTATACCGCAGGTGTCATGCTGGCGACGGTGGCGCTGGGCGGGCTGATGCTGGCGCTACGCGCGGCGGGTGAGCAAGTCGGCTGGGCCTTCCAGTTGCAGGAGCCGGGTGTGGTCGTCGCGCTATTCGTCCTCGCTGCGCTGATTACAGCGAACTTTGCCGGACTGTTCGAGCTTCCCTCCGTCGCCATGACGCGGGGCGACAAGCCGGCCGGAGCGTTCGCAACCGGCCTTCTGGCCGCAGTGGTCGCAACCCCGTGTACGGGACCCTTCATGGCGGCAGCGATCGGTGCCGCGCTCCTGCTTCCGACTGCGACGGCTCTGGCGGTCTTTGCGGCACTGGGTCTGGGGCTGGCATTGCCATTCCTCCTCCTCGGTTTCGTCCCCGCACTGCGCAGCCGCCTCCCCAAGCCGGGCGCGTGGATGCAGACCTTCCGCAAGATCATGGCCATTCCGATGGGCCTGACGGCTGTGGCACTGGCATGGCTGCTCGTTCAGCTTGGCGGCACGGGGCTCTTGTTCGTCGCTGCGCTGGGAGCGATCATGGCGACCGCGCTGGCCTTCGTCCTGCATCGGCGCGGTCTGCCTGCATGGGTGTGGCTCGTCGGTCTTGCATTTGTCGGGGCCGTCGTCATCAGCCGTGTCGGCCCGTTCGTGGCCGCACACCAGAAAGCGGCGAGTGCCTCGATCCTCGACCCGAGGCCATTTAGCGAGGCGGCGCTGGCGGAGGCGCGTGCGACGGGCCAGCCGGTCTTCGTCTGGTTCACCGCCGACTGGTGCGTCACCTGCAAGGTCAATGAAGGCATCGCGATCGAGCGGGAGGAAACGCGCGCTGCCTTCGAGAAGGCAGGTGTGGTTTCGCTGCGCGGTGACTGGACGCGGCGCGATGCGGAAATTGCCGAATTCCTGACCCGGCAGGGAGCAGCAGGCGTGCCGCTTTACCTCTGGTATCCGGCTGGCGCGGCAGAGCCAGAGCAATTGCCGCAGGTTTTGACGCCGGATACCCTGCCGGATTTGGCAGAAGCGGTCAGGACGCCCCCTCGATAGCAGGCGGGCCGTCGGTTTCGGCGATATCCGACGCGTTCTGGGCCCGGCAGGTTTCGACCAGATCGCCGGGCATATTGCTGGGCTGAAGCACAAGCGAGCCTGCACCCGGAATGGTCAGTTCGACCTCGCGTGGTCCCGTCAGGGCCTCCAGATCGCCATCTGCGGGATCGACGCTCCCCTCCCAGACCCACGCACGGCCGTTAAACGTCGCATCGACCGGGATGCGGGCGACATGGAAATTGCCGACCAGCGCCATCAGCGCCTTGGCCTTCGCATCGGCTTTGACGAAGCGTGTGAAGCCGAGGCGGGCATCGCCGCCATTCTCTGTCTCGATGCAGCTTAGCGCCAGCATGGGTGTCTCGCCCGGGCTTGCCATAAAGCAGGCGCTTGCCGGGATCGACAACCGCCCAAACCGCACCATCGACACTGGGAGACGGCAGCGGTTCGCCCGCAAACTGCTGCGCTTCTTCCAGCGGAACACGCTCGACATATTGCTCGGGCTTGTCTTCCTGACAGGCCGCAAGCGCAATCAGTGGAAGGATGGCGAGGCGCTTCATTTGGGGCCCATCCGTTTTTTCGTCTGGCGACCGTAGCGCAGCTTGCGCGTGCCGGGTTTGCCCTCGTTGGAACGCCCGACACGGGGCGCCTTTTTCTCGCCATCCGGCAGGCCCGAGCTCGTCGTTCTCCAGCCTTCTGATCTCGTCCCGCAGGCGGCCTGCCTCCTCGAATTCCAGATCGGCGGCAGCATTCCGCATGCGCTTCTCAAGATCTTCGATATATGCCCGCAGATTGTGTCCAACGAGGTTGTTCACCTCGTCATCGCCGATATCGACGGTGACGCCGTCCTGCGCAGCGGAATGCGCAACGATGTCGGCAATATCGCGCTTGATCGTGCGCGGCGTGATGCCGTGTTCCTCGTTATAGGCCCGCTGTTTTTCGCGGCGACGCTCGGTCTCCGCCATCGCGCGTTCCATGCTGCCGGTGATGCGGTCGGCATAGAGGATGACGCGGCCATCGACGTTACGCGCTGCGCGGCCGATGGTCTGGATGAGGCTGGTTTCCGAACGCAGGAAGCCTTCCTTGTCCGCATCGAGGATAGCGACCAGCCCGCATTCGGGAATATCGAGGCCTTCGCGCAGCAGGTTGATGCCGATCAGCACGTCGTACACGCCGAGACGCAAATCGCGGATCAGCTCGATGCGCTCCAGCGTCTCGACATCCGAATGCATGTAGCGCACGCGCACACCCGCCTCGTGCATGAACTCGGTCAGATCTTCCGCCATCCGCTTGGTCAGCGTGGTGACAAGTGTCCGGTAGCCGAGTTTCGCCGTGGCAAGGCATTCCTGAATGCAGTCCTGCACCTGATCTTCGACCGGCTTTATCTCGACCGGCGGGTCGATCAGGCCGGTAGGGCGAATGACCTGTTCGGCGAACACGCCGCCCGATTGCTCCATTTCCCAGCTACCGGGGGTGGCAGAAACGGCAAAGGTCTGCGGGCGCATCGCGTCCCACTCGTTGAAGCGAAGGGGGCGGTTGTCGATGCAGCTGGGCAGGCGGAAGCCGTGCTCGGCCAGCGTGATCTTGCGCCTGTGGTCGCCCTTCGACATCGCACCGATCTGCGGCACGGTCTGGTGGCTCTCGTCGACGAACAGCAGCGCGTTTTCGGGCAGATATTCGAACAGGGTCGGCGGCGGTTCGCCCGGCAAGGCGGCCGGTCAGGAAGCGGGAATAGTTCTCGATCCCGTTGCAGCTGCCGGTCGCGGCGATCATTTCGAGGTCGAAATTGGTCCGCTGCTCCAGCCGCTGCGCTTCCAGCAGACGGCCTTCTTCGTGAAGTTCCTTCAGCCGCTCCTCCAGCTCGAACTTGATGGCGGCAGATGCCTGCTTCATCGTCGGACCGGGGGTCACATAGTGGCTGTTGGCGTAAATCCGGATCGTCTCCAGCTCGCGGCCCTTTTGCCCCGTGAGCGGATCGAATTCGTGGATGCTCTCGATATCGTCACCGAAGAAGCTGACGCGCCACGCCGTGTCTTCGTAATGGCTCGGATAAATCTCCAGATTGTCGCCCCGCACGCGGAACGTGCCGCGCTGGAAGGCGGCGTCGTTGCGTTTGTATTGCAGGGCTACAAGCTTGCGGATGATCTCGCGCTGATCGACGCTCTCGTCCTTCTTCAGGTCGAAGATCATCGCCGAGTAGGTTTCGACCGAGCCGATACCGTACAGGCAGGACACCGATGCCACGATGATCACATCGTCGCGTTCGAGCAGGGCGCGGGTTGCCGAATGGCGCATCCGGTCGATCGCCTCGTTTACCGAGCTTTCCTTCTCGATATAGGTGTCCGAGCGCGGCACATAGGCCTCTGGCTGGTAATAGTCGTAATAGCTGACGAAATACTCGACCGCGTTGTTCGGGAAGAAGCTTTTGAACTCGCCGTAAAGCTGCGCCGCCAGAATCTTGTTCGGCGCAAGCACCAACGCAGGGCGCTGCAATTCCTCGATCACCTTCGCCATGGTGAAGGTCTTGCCGGAGCCGGTGACGCCGAGCAGCACCTGCGTCTGGTCGCCCTCCTTCGCGGCGCTGCTCAGTTCCGCAATGGCGGTCGGCTGGTCGCCGCTGGGCGTGTATTCGCTGACCAGTTCGAACGGCCTGCCCGGCATCGATTTTTCCGGGCGCGCAGGTTTGTGCGGCGTGAAGTCTTCGCTTGTATCGGGCTCTTCGAGACCGCGACGGATTACCAGTTCTGCCATGACGGGGGATATGGGGGAGGCGGGGCCAACCCTCAAGCGGGCGGTTGCCAGACATTGCCCGATGTTGCACATCTTCTTGCCAGAAGGAGCGACCCGCCCATGAAAATTCCAGCCAAGCCAACCGCATTCCTTTGCGCCGCAGCCAGCCTGTCCCTGACCGCATGTGGCGATGCCACAGAAACTGCCGATCCGGCCAATCCGGCAGAAATGGCCGCTCTGGCGGACGATCTCGTCAAGCCGCAGCCGGGCGAATACGAGGTCGCTTCGCAGCTCTATCGAATTCGAACTTCCCGGCATTCCGCCCGATCAGGCCGATATGATGCGCTCGATGATGGAGGGCGGAATGTCGCAGACCAGCACCTATTGCCTGACCGAAGAGCAGGCGGAGAAGGGTTGGCAGGACGCGGTCGAGGCCATGCAGCAGGCCGACCAGGAATGCGAATACTCCAAATTCGAAACCGCAGGCGACACACTCAACGCCGCGATGACCTGCACCCAGCAGAACGGCACGGTCGCAACGGTGGAAATGACGGGCGACCTTGCGAAAACCAGTCAGGACATCACCATGGCCATGTCCGGCAAATCGCCTGACATGCCGGGCGGCGAAATGAAGATGAAACTGCGCATGCAGTCGAAACGGATCGGTGAATGCGCCGCATAGCGCTGGTCCTACCTGTCCTGCTTGTTGCGGGGTGCGGCAGCGATCCGATGTCGAGCGAGGATGTGCTCGGTCAGGCGGGTGCGCTCGAAAAGCCGCTGCCCGGGCTGTATCGCACGCAGGCGGAGCTGGTGTCGTTCGATGTGCCCGGTGTGCCTCCGGCCGATGCGGACAGGATGCGCAGCCAGATGGAGGGCTTGTCATCCCAGCCGCAGCAGCAATGCCTGACAAAAGAGGAAGCCGATCGCGGTTTCGAAGATCTCCTGAAGGCGATCGGCGAGGGTACAAACGGGCTGGTGTGCGGCTTCGAAAGTTTCGAAACCAATCCCCCCGCGCTCGATGCGGTGCTGGCATGTGAAGGCAACGGAATGGAGGCGGAAATCGGCTTCGACGGGACTGCCGGAGCCGAGGGGCTGGACCTTGCCATGACCATGGAGGCAAGCACGCCGGTCATTCCGGGTCAGAACATGACCATGGGATTTGCGGTGACTTCGGAGCGGCTGGGCGATTGCCCGTCCACCTGAAGCAGCGGCGGGTGTGCGCCGCGAAACCTTGCATTTAGCGCGGGCCGTGTCGATCTTGATCCCGATGACACCGCCTGAAACCTCTTCTGCACGAGGCCCGTTGAACGGCTTGCGCCATGAAATGGTGCGCCGCGTCGGGCTCGCGCGGCAGGCCGATCCGGATGGGTGCCCGTCGCCGGGATGGAAGCTGCTGGCAGGAGAGCTGAGCGCCATTGCCGAGCCGGTGTTGCGGGCGGCTCGTGCGCCTTCGACCCGACTGTCGCTCCCCAGAACGGAAAGCCCACGCACCGTTATTCTGATGCCGGGTTTCGCCACCCATCCTGCCCGAATGCGGTACTTTGCGCGAAGCCTCGAAAAAAGCGGCCATACGGTGAAACGCTGGGGGCAGGGCTTCAACTGGGGCGTCACGCCGCAGCGGTTCGAAATTGCAGAGAGGCGCCTGCTCGATGTCTGCGAGCGGACCGGAGAACCTGTTTTTCTGGTCGGGTGGAGCCTTGGAGGGCTTTTTGCGCGCGAACTTGCAAAGCGGCATCCTGGTGCGGTTGCAAAGGTCATCACGATGGGTACGCCGTTTTCGGGTCGCCCGCGGGCAAATAATGCGTGGCGCGCTTACCAGTTTATCGCCGGACATCCGGTCGATGCCCCTCCCGTCGGAAGCTGAAGTCGCAGTAAAACCGCCGGTGCCGACCATAGCTTTGTGGAGTCCCAGGGACGGGGTGGTCCACCGCCACGCAGCGGCGGGCAAACCCGGCGAGCGCGACCGTGCAGTCGCGCTGCGCTGTACGCATATCGGCTTTTCCTATGCGCCCGAGGCGATTGCCACGGTCGCACGGGAACTTGAGACGCGCTGAACCGTCCGTATTGGAGACGGAAGGCGTTTCTGCGCTTCTGATTTGATATCCTGGGGGATGAATGGCCGAAGGCGAGAAGCCTTTCGACGAAATGCGCGATGGAGATGGCGGCGTCAGGCCTGCCTACGGCTCCTATTGCGACTGGTTCGAACAACAGGATAATGACTGGCTGAAGCGGAAGCACCGCGATGCAGAGGACCAGTTTCGCCGCACCGGCATCACCTTCAATGTCTATGGCGAGGACGAGGCGGAAGAGCGCCTCATCCCGTTCGACATGGTCCCGCGCATCATCGATGCAGGCGAATGGCGCAGGCTGACCCGCGGCATCGAACAGCGTGTGAGCGCGCTCAACGCGTTCATGTACGATCTCTACCACCGGCAGGAAATCATCCGCGCCGGCCGTATTCCCGAACGCCTTTTCCGGAACAACGAAGCGTGGCTGGCCAATATGGTCGGCTTCACACCGCCGGGCGGTGTCTACACGCATATCGTTGGCATCGATCTGGTCCGAACGGCAGACGGATTTTTCGTGCTGGAGGACAATGCCCGCACACCGAGCGGCGTTTCCTACATGCTGGAAAACCGCGAGACGATGATGGCGATGTTCCCGGACCTGTTCATGCAGGTGCCGGTCGAGACCGTTTCAAACTATCCGCGCCGCCTTGCGAAAAGCCTGGCAGCCTGCGCGCCGCCCGCCTGCAAGGGCAAACCACTCGTCGCCGTTCTCACCCCCGGCATCTTCAACAGTGCGTATTACGAACACGCATTTCTGGCGGAGCAAATGGGTGCGGAGCTTGTCGAAGGAAGCGATCTTCGGGTCGTGGACGGGCGGGTCACCATGCGGACAACGCGTGGGTATGAGCCGGTCGACGTTCTCTATCGCAGGGTCGATGACGAATTTCTCGATCCGATGACCTTCAATCCCGACTCCATGCTTGGCGTCCCGGGTATCATGGATGTCTACCGCTCGGGCGGGATCACCATCGCCAATGCACCGGGTACCGGTGTGTGCGACGACAAGGCGATCTATTCCTTCATGCCGGAAATCGTCGAGTTCTATACCGGCGAAAAGCCGCTGCTGCCCAATGTCCAGACATGGCGCTGCGCCGAAGAAGACAGCCTGAAATACGTGCTCGACAATCTGGGCGAGCTGGTGGTCAAGGAAGTCCACGGATCGGGCGGCTACGGCATGTTGATCGGGCCGACCTCGACCAAGGCGCAGATCGAGGAATTCCGCAAGAAGATCATCGCCGATCCGCAGGGCTATATTGCCCAGCCGACACTGGCGCTATCGACCTGTCCTATCTTCAGCGAGACCGGCCTCGCACCGCGGCACGTTGACCTGCGCCCCTATGTCCTCGTCTCACCCGATGGCATCGACATCACGCCAGGCGGTCTGACCCGCGTGGCGCTGGAAGAGGGCTCGCTGGTCGTCAATTCCAGCCAGGGCGGCGGGACCAAGGACACGTGGGTGTTGAAAGAATAATGTTAGGACGCACCGCAAACGGACTGTTCTGGATGTTCCGCTATCTCGAGCGGGCGGAGAACACTGCGCGCCTTCTCGATGCAGGCCTGCGCATGTCGCTGACAAGGGATCTGGTCACAGCCGAGGAGGAGTGGCGATCCGTCATTCAGACGGCCGGCCAGCGCGCCGCATATGAGGCGCGTAACGAGACCTATACCGGCGTCCAGGCGTGGAACTTCATACTGCGTGACAAGAACAATCCGATGTCCGTTCGCGCGATGATCGATGCTGTCCGTACCAACGCCCGCGTCGCCCGCAATGCGATCAGCGGCGAGGTATGGGAGGCCGTCAACGAAGGCTGGATGCAGATCGAGGACGCGCTCGGCAAGCCGGTCGGTCAGGGTGATCTTGGCAGCGTTCTGGGCATGGTCCGCCGCGCAGGTACGCTGGTTCACGGTGCGCTGGGCGATTCCATGCTGCGCGATGCAGGCTTCCACTTTGCCCGTGCCGGCATGTTCGTCGAACGCACGGACAGCACGGCCCGTATTCTGGACATCAAAGTATTATCTGCTGCTTCCCAGCCTGTCCTATGTCGGGTCCAGCCTCGATGCGGGGCAGTGGGACACGGTTCTGCGCTCGGTTTCCGGAGACCGAGCCTATCGCTGGCTGAATGCCGGGACGATCGATGCCAAGGGTATCGTCGAGTTCCTGACGCTGGACGACCGTTTTCCTCGTTCGATAGCATACTGCCAATCGGCACTTCGCGACGAGCTTGCCGCTCTTGCGCGGCTGCACAAGATCGAGGGCAAGAGCAACGAATTGATGCGGGAGGCCGATATGCGCCTGACAGGCAGAACGGTCGACGATGTGTTCGACATCGGGCTGCACCAGTTCCTCGTCGAAACGATGAACACCAACGCCGCGATTGCACATGCCATTGCCGAAGATTACAGGTTCCACGCCTGATGCGCCTCGCGATCCGCCATACCACCCGTTACACATTTCGACGAGCCGGTCGTTCACGCGCTCCAGCGTCTGCGACTGACCCCGAAGAGCACGCAGGGTCAGAAAATCCTGTCCTGGGACATGACGTTCGAAAACGCGAAGTGCGAACTGGAATACGAAGACCAGCATCACAACACCGTTAGCTTTCGTGGCTGTCGACCAAGGCGCGCGCGAAGTGCTGGTCCAGTGCGACGGCATGGTCGACACCGAAGACAATCTGGGTGTGATCGGCAGTCATTCCGGCCATCTGCCGCTATGGAGCTTTCTCGGTCAGACAAAGTTGACGCGACCCGGTGATAAGGTTCGCGGGCTTGCTGGAAGGGCTCGATTGCCCGGAAGATGGCAAGCTCGACTTTCTCCACGCGCTTTCGAAGCAGATCGCCGATCAGGTCGATTACCGGATCGGTGAAACACAGGTCCACACGACGGCGGAAGAATCCGCAGCGCAGGGCAGCGGCGTGTGTCAGGATCACGCGCATATTTTCATCGGCGCGGCGCGCGCGCATGATATTCCTGCCCGCTATGTCAGCGGCTATCTGATGATGAACGACCGGATCGATCAGGAAGCGACCCATGCGTGGGCCGAGGCGCATATCGATGGTCTGGGCTGGGTCGGGTTCGATATTTCGAACAGGATCAGCCCCGATCCGCGCTATATTCGCGTGGCGACCGGCCGCGATTACCGCGATGCGGCCCCGGTCACCGGGATCAGCTTTGGCGGCATCGAGCAGTTCCTTGCGTGTCGACGTTGCTGTCGAACAGCAGCAGGTCGAACAGTAATTTTTCAAAAAATGCCCGGCACATCCTTGCCGGTTGAAACAAGGCTAAGGCTAGTATGACGTATTGTGTCGGAATGATGATCGATAAGGGTATCGTCCTGATGGGCGACACCCGCACCAATTCGGGTGTCGACAATATCTCTGTCTTCCGGAAGATGTTCCACTGGCAGGTGCCGGGCGAACGGATGCTGGCGGTGATGACTGCAGGTAATCTGGCGACGACACAGGCGGTTGTCAGCCAGCTCGAGGAACGGACCAAAGCTCCCGACGATCGCAACAATTCGCTGCTCGAACTGCCGACCATGTTCATGGTCGCGACCGAGATCGGCAAGCTTCTGCGCTCCACAATTGAAGAGCGTCAGGATGCGAACGGAGCGCGGGGCAAGGGCCGTTTCACCGCCTCGATTATCCTTGCCGGGCAAATTGCCGGTATGGAGCCTCGCCTGTTCCACATCTATCCGGAAGGAAATTTCATCGAAGCCGGGCTGGAAACCCCGTTCTTCCAGATTGGTGAGACGAAGTATGGCCGTCCGATAATCCTGCGCGGATACGACCGCGAAATGAGCTTCGAAGACGCGGTAAAGCTGCTGATGGTATCGTTCGATTCCACGCTCAAGGCCAATCTCTCGGTCGGATTGCCGCTCGACATGATGGTAATAGAGCGTGACGGGTTCGAAGCGACCCAGGAGCGCCGGATCACAGCAGAAGACCCGTATTTCAAGGCGATTTCATCGAAATGGGGTGATGCGCTCAGAGACGCCTTCCATTCGCTGCCGGATTATAGCTTTTCCTCTAAGTAAAACTGACTAGCGGAGTACCCTTAGGGGTAATGGTCTAGCAATACTCGTCCGTTTTGAACCAGTTTGAAGGCTGGAATATCGCGGAATTGTGCGACTTTTCAAAGTGTTCAAACCTATTGGCGCAGCTTTGGTGCTAATACGAATTGGCAATCGTGCGGTATCGGCGATGATGGCCGCTATGGAAAAACGGCTAATCCTTCACTGCGTCGATACAGACGTCCGCGTCCGGGCCGAACTCGCCCGCGCCTCCTTCGCCCTCGGCCATCATGCCGAAGTGTACAGCTCGATTGCCGAACTATGCCAGCGGCCACCGCGAGAGGGGCTGCTGGTGGTGCGCGACAATCCGCGCGACGGCGGCTTTCTCGCCGCGTCGGAGGTCATGTCGCACAGCGGGGTCTGGTTGCCGGCAATTGCCACCGACCATGCGCCGTCCACAGGCAGGATCGTTGCCGCGATGAAAGCCGGAGCGCTCGATTACCTGCCGCTCCCGATCGACCGGCAGCGTCTCGGGGCGACGCTGGACAGGCTTGGCAGCGAGGTCAAACGGGAGGCCGCGCTGCGGCGGCGCAAGGTCGAGGCGCGTGGCCGGATCTCCCAGCTTTCCAACAGGGAGCGCGAGGTGCTCGACTGGCTGAGCGAAGGAAGCAGCAACAAGGCGATTGCCCGTCAGCTGAGCATTAGCCCGCGAACAGTCGAAATTCACAGGGCCAACATGATGACCAAGCTGGGTGCGCGGCATGCGGCCGAAGCAGTCCGGCTGCGGATGGAGGCCCAGATCGAGCCTCCGGTTACGCACTAGCGGCAGAAACCGCCACCGCCCGTCTCGACATGGAAATGGTCGCGGTGGGCGGCGTTGTATTCGGGGCCGAGGACCATGCCGAACCGTTTGCAGGCGCTTTCGTGGATGCGGCGCAGGAACCGGCGTTCGGCGCTTGTGCCGCCGTTCCAGCCTTCGAGTACCGAGATCCGCCGCCCGTCTTCGAGTACGAACGCACCGATGTCGATTGCCTCGGCGCGAGCGTGGCCCGACCTGCGCGACGTGCCTGCGACATTCCGGCAGGAATAGCTGCCCATCGTCTCGATCCGGGCTAGCCCGCTGCCGAGATATTCGCGCGCCGCACGGTCCACTCCGAACCGTGCCCAGCCCGACAGCGCATTTGCCGCGGTGCATTGGACAGCTTGCAGGTTGGACACGGAGAACCGCGCCCGGTCCCCGCGAAGTTCCGATAAGGAGAGCCCGCCGGAAAAGAAGCAGCCCGGACCATCCGTCCGGTTCGAGATGCGACTGAACTGCGCGCCGGAGGCGGCAAGATTGCCGATGCATTGGCGGTCGCTGTCAGAGATAATCTGTGCTGCGCCCGGCCTGTCGATCGGCGGCGGTGTGTCGCGCGCCGCGCGATCGCCGCGCCCTTCCGGTAGAACCTGACAGGCGCCCAGACCAAGGCCGAGGATCGCCGCAAGGGGGAGGGTGAGACGCCTGTTCATGACAGGCAGGTTGCTCCCAGCTCCCTTAATACTGCCCTAACTCGTCGTCATTCCGGCGCCGTGCATTGCTGCCACAGTTCGATTTTGACGCCGTCGGGGTCGAGCAGCCAGGCAAACTTGCCGTAGCCCTCGTCGACGCTGTCCAGAATCTCCACGCCCTTCGCCTTCACCTGCGCGACCATCGCGTCGAGATCGTCCACCCGCAAATTGATCATGAAGCCGCCTTTACCGGGCTTGATGTAGGTCGTCGTCGGCGAAATGGCTGATGAGGGAATAGGGCGCGTCACCGGTTTCTTCCGACCACAGCATCTGCGGTCCGTATTCGCCGTCCACGCCCAGCACCTCGCGGTACCACTGCCGTGTCGCTGCGGGGTCGCTGGCGACATAAAATACGCCGCCCAGTCCGGTCACTTTTGCCATCGTTCCCTCATCCTTGCATGCCGCAAGTGTAACCTGATCGGCCAAGGAAGCGAAATGTCCTCCCGAGTACCAACACTCAGGAGATTTCAATGACCCGCTTTTTCGCCCTCGTCGCCGCCATTTTCGCAATCGCGGTCGCCACCCTCGTTCTGCCGTCCACGGCAAATGCCGCAGACATCAAGCAGTATTCCGCCGCCACCTTTCAGGCCGCGCAGAAGGCCGGCAAGACTGTCGTCGTCGACGTGCATGCCGACTGGTGTCCGACCTGCAAGGCACAGGCCCCGATCCTGTCTGAACTCGCCAAGGACAAGGCGCTGAAAAACGTCGTTTTCATGCGCGTCGATTTCGACAGCGAAAAGGCGTTCCTGCGCGAACACCGCATCCCGCGTCAGTCGACCATTCTGGTATTCAAGGGAACGAAGGAAACCGGCCGTTCCATTGCCGAAACGAACCGGGCGCGCCTGCGCAGCTTCGTTTTCGGCGCTGTCTGAGCGGACAGGGTAGAGGAGTTCCCGCCATGATCGGCAGCATCCTATTGTCCTTTGTGGCGGGGCTCGTCACCATCCTCAATCCTTGCGTCTTGCCCCTTGTCCCGATCCTGATCGGTTCGGCACTGGGCAAGAGCAAGCTGGGTCCGCTGGCGCTGGCAGCCGGTCTGGTGACCAGCTTCACGACCTTCGGCTTCGGGGTCATCGCGTTCGGCTATCAGATTGGCCTCGACGAGCAGCTTGTCCGCCTGATTGCGGGAGGCCTGCTGGCAGTGGCCGGCGTGGTCCTGCTCGTCCCGAAGGCGCAGGCTGCATTGTCCGGGGCGACCGCTCCGATTGCCAATTTCGGCAACCAGCAACTGGGCCGCGTTTCAGGCGACGGGGCAGGGGGCCAGTTCGTCATCGGCCTTCTCCTCGGCCTCGTCTGGGCACCCTGCGTCGGTCCGACGCTGGGGGTGGCCATCGCGGCGGCCAGCAGCGGCAGCGACCTTGCCTCCAGCTTCCTGATCTTTCTCACCTTCGGGCTGGGCGTGGCGACATCGATCCTTGCCTTCGCCTACGGATCGCGCCGCGCCATAAAGGACCGCCGCGACACGATGGTCACGCTCGCAAGATACGGCAAACCGATCTTCGGCTTCGCGCTGCTTGTTGTCGGCACGATGGTCGTGACCGGCGTCGACAAAGCGATAGAGGCGGCGGTGCTGGGCGTTTTGCCGCAGAGCGTTATCGAATTCACAACCCGCTTCTGATTATAGCAGCCTCAGCAAACCAAGAGGGGGCGTGGCGGAATTCTCCGCTGCGCCCTTCCTGCTATGCGCGGGCCGCGCGGGAGACGAGCCAGATGGCAAGCGATGCCGCGATGAAACCCGGGATGATCTCGTAGACACCCGGCCCGCCGAGAAACGCACCGTTCCAGCCAAGCGCGATCCATCCCATGACCACGGCCGCGCCGGTTACCAGACCTGCCACTGCGCCTGCGCCCGTCATCTGCTTCCACGTAAGTGAAAACAGGATCAGCGGGCCGAACGCCGCACCGAAGCCGGCCCATGCATTGGCGACGAGACCCAGCACCTGGCTATCGGGATCGGACGCAATCGCGATCGCTGCCAACGCGACCAGCAGGACAGCCACGCGGCCCACATTGACCGCCTCGCGCTCGCTCGCATTCTTGCGGAGAAACAGCCGGTAGAAATCTTCGGTCAGCGAGCTGGAGCTGACCAGCAATTGCGAGCTGATCGTGCTCATGATCGCAGCGAGCAGCGCCGCCAGCAGAAAGCCTGTGACGAGCGGATTGAAGAGAAGCGTGGCAAGCACGATGAAGATCGTTTCGGGGTCCTCGACCACTATGGCATTCGCTTCGGTATAGGCGCGGCCGGCAATGCCCACACCGATGGCGCCGATCAGCGCGACCGCCATCCACGAGAGGCCGATATTTCGCGCGGTCGCAACGGCAGGGACGCTGCGGATTGCCATGAACCGGACGATGATGTGGGGCTGTCCGAAATAGCCAAGGCCCCAGGTGACGGCGCTGAGCCAGCCGATGAAGGTCAGCCCGCCGAACAGGCTGAGCATTCCCGGATCGACTTCGGCGAGCATTCCGGTCACCGCGCTTATGTCGCCCAGGCCGCCGACATCCTTGGAACCGTAGATTACGACAAGCGGCATGAGGACCAGTGCAACGACCATGATGCAGCCTTGCACGAAATCGGTCAGGCTGACGGCGAGAAACCCGCCGATCATGGTGTAGGCGAGAACGACGCCTGCGGTGATCCAGATGCCGAGCATGTAGTCGCTCATCCCGGCATCGGGGAGCAATCCGGCAAAGGCGGTCTCGAACAATTTGCCGCCGCCGACGAGTCCGGCCGCTGTGTAGACGGTGAAGAACAGCACGATGATGATGGCCGATACCACGCGCAGGGCAATCGCCTTGTCGGGGAAGCGATTGGCGAGGAATTCCGGGATCGTCAGCGCATTGCCGAGTTCTTCCGTTTGCTGGCGCAGGCGCGGGGCAACGATGATCCAGTTGGCGACGGCGCCTGCGAACAGGCCGATACCGATCCATGCCTCGACAAGGCCCGCGGCATAGAGCGCGCCAGGCAGGCCCAGCAGCAGCCAGCCCGACATATCGCTGGCTCCGGCGCTCAACGCGGCGACGGCGGGGTGGAGATTGCGACCCGCGAGCAGATAGCCAGCGCTATCTGACGTCGATTTTCGCCATGCGTAAAGACCGATGCCGAGCATCAGGACGAAATAGGCGGCGAGCGAGAAAAGGGTTCCGGTCTGCATATTCGCGCGCGCTAACAGGAAGGGCTGATTTTGGCCACCGAAGCAGCCTGTCGAAGATGTTTTACAGCGCGGTGAAGTTGACAAAGTCGACAGAGAAAAACCGGCGTACAATCACGCAAAGTCTTCAAATCAATCACAAAAATGCCAATCTGCGAAGTCGACACTGCTACGCGGTGCAAGGGAGAGTGCTGGCGGGGCATGACCATCTCCATGGCAAATCGCTACCGTGTAGGAAAACGCTTTTGCGCCCTGTCCGTTTGCTTCCCGCTGGCCTATTCGCTTGAAACATGGATATGTCTTCCACCCTCGTGACCGGCGCGATGGCGATGGCTTTCGTGCTCGTCCACCTGTTCGTCGGCAAGCTTCGCTTTCTCGCAGTCGAGCCCCGCAGCGCGTGGCTCAGCTTCGCCGGGGGTGTCGCGGTAGGATATGTCTTTCTCCATATCCTGCCCGAACTTGCCGCGCACGGCACGACCTTCCGGCGCGCGATCGGATTGCCCGACCTGCTTGCGGAAAGCCTCGTATACGCCCTGTCGCTGATCGGCCTTGTCCTGTTCTACGGACTGGAGCGGGCCCTTCGCGTTTCCCGTTCAGAGCGCCGTGTGGAGGGCGGGCGCGACCGGCCGCACTGGGGCGTGTTCCGCCTACACGTCGCGGCGAGTGCGCTGCTGATTTTCATCGTTTCGTACCTGCTCAATCACCGCGAGGACGACGCGGCAGTCGGGCTGGCCTTGTTCTTCCTCGCCATCCTGCTCCATTTTGTGACCGCCGATTTCGGTACACGGTCGGACCATCCCGAAATGTACGACCGGGAAGGGCGCTGGGTGCTCAGTTCCGCCACGATAGCGGGCTGGGTGACAGGCCTGTTCGTCGAATTGCCGGAACTTGCGATCGGTTGCCTGTTCGCTTTCGTGGCAGGCGGCATCGTCCTGCTCGTGCTCAAGGAGGAATTGCCGGAAGATCGAGGCTCCCGCTTCGCGCCATTTCTTACAGGAGCCATCGTTTTTGCAGCGCTGGTTCTGGGCGAACAATGGCTGGCCAGCGGTTGAGGTGCATCGTCCCGGTTTCTCTTCGATAACGACGCACACCTGAATAGGTGCGGATCCGGGCAGGGAGCTTTAGCCCGCATGGTTCATTGGTCAGGCAACCCCTGAACAAAGGAGATTACCCCAATGAACCGCTTCACCGGAAAAACCGTCATCGTCACAGGCTCGTCCTCGGGCATTGGAGAAGCAACCGCGCGGCGCTTCGCAGCGGAAGGCGCAAATGTCGTGCTCAATTCCCGCAACCGCGACGATCTCGAGAAGGTCGCGGCAGATATGGAAGATAATCGGACGCTGATCGTGGAAGGCAGCATTGCCGATCCCGATATGGCGGAGGCCATCGTGGCCCGTACCATCGAGCATTTCGGACAGCTCGATGTGCTGGTGAACAATGCGGGCGTGGCAGCGGCCGGCATGATGCGAAAGGCCAGCAATGACGACATCGACAAGGTGATCGACATAAACGTGAAGGGCACGATGTATATGTGCCGTGCCGCCATTCCCGAACTTGCCAAGACACACGGGTCTATCATCAACACCTCCAGCGTTTCAGGACTGGGCGGTGACTGGTCGATGCCGATCTACAACGCGTCGAAGGGCGCGGTATCGAATTTGACCAAGGCGCTGGCCCTGCAACTGGGCAATAAGAAGATACGGGTAAATGCGGTGTGTCCGTCGTTCACCCGCTCGGAAATGACCGACGGCATGGGTGAAAACGAAGGCCTTATGGAAGCATTCGACCGCCGGATGCCGCTTGGTGCCCCTGCCGAAGCGGACGACATCGCCGGCCCGATCCTGTTCCTGGCGAGCGAAGATGCCCGCATGGTGACGGGCGTCAACCTGCCGGTCGATGGCGGTGTCAGCGCCAGCAACGGCCAGCCCAACTTTCTCGCCTTCAAGTGAAGGTGGTGGATTTGAAAAACCCCGCTCGCAGTATCTGCGAGCGGGGTTTTTAGTTCTCAGGATGCCTTGCGCTTGGCTTTCTTGCGCTCGTGCGGATCGAGTATCGCCTTGCGCAGACGAATGCTCTGCGGGGTGACTTCGACCATCTCGTCATCGTCGATATAGGCGATGGACTGTTCCAGCGTCATGACGCGCGGCGGCGTCAGGCGGATGGCGTCGTCCTTGCCGGTCGAGCGGAAGTTGGTCAGCTGCTTCGACTTCATCGGATTGACTTCGAGATCGTCGGGCTTGGCATTTTCGCCGATGATCATGCCTTCGTAAATCTTGGCATTGGCGCCGATGAACAGCTCGCCGCGATCTTCCAGCATGTTGAGCGCATAGGCAGCCGCTTCACCGGTGACCATTCGAGATCAGCACGCCGTTCTGGCGGCCTTCGATCGGGCCCTTATAGGCGTCGTACTTCTCGAACAGACGGTTCATGATGCCCGTGCCGCGCGTGTCGGACAGGAATTCGCCGTGATAGCCGATCAGGCCGCGTGACGGAGCGCTGAAGGTGATGCGGGTCTTGCCCATGCCGCGACGGGCGCATTTCGGTCAGCTCGGCCTTGCGGCGCTGCATCTTCTCGACAACCGTGCCGGAATGTTCGTCATCCACGTCGATCACGACGGTTTCGTAGGGCTCCATGCGCTTGCCGTCTTCTTCCGGAAGAGCACGCGCGGGCGCGAAATGCCCAGTTCGAAACCTTCGCGGCGCATCGTTTCGATCAGCACGCCGAGCTGCAATTCGCCGCGGCCTGCAACTTCGAAGCTGTCCTTGTCGGCGCTTTCGGTGACGCGGATGGCGACATTGGTTTCCGCTTCGCGGTTCAGGCGGTCGCGGATCATGCGGCTGGTGACCTTGTCGCCCTCGCGGCCGGCGAGCGGGCTGTCATTGACGGCAGAACCGCATGGCGAGCGTCGGCGGATCGATCGGCTGCGCTTCGATGGCTTCCTTCACCGATGGGTCGGCGATGGTGTTCGACACGGTAGCCTTTTCGAGACCGGCAAGCGCGATGATATCGCCTGCCTTGGCCGATTCCACCGGCACGCGCTCGAGGCCGTCGAAGCTCATCAGCTTGGTCGCGCGGCCGACTTCGACGACTTTGCCGTCCATGTCGATCGCGTGGATCGGGTCGTTGACGTTGACCGTGCCCGACTGGACGCGGCCGGTCAGAACGCGGCCCATGAAATTGTCGCGGTCGAGCAGGGTCGCAAGGAAGCTGAACGGACCGCTTGCGTCGAGGCCCGGTGCAGGAACGTGGCTGACGATCCGCTCGAACAGCGGTTCCAGCGTGCCTTCGCGCACATCGTCGGTTTCGCCGGCATAGCCGTCGCGGCCGGATGCGTAGAGCACCGGGAAATCGAGCTGCTCGTCATTCGCGTCGAGGCTGACGAACAGGTCGAACACTTCGTCGAGCACTTCCTGCGGGCGGCCATCGGGACGGTCGATCTTGTTGACGACGACGATCGGCTTGAGGCCCAGCGCCAGCGCCTTGCCGGTCACGAACTTCGTCTGCGGCATTGCGCCTTCGGCACTGTCGACCAGCAGGATGACGCCGTCGACCATGGTCAGGATGCGCTCGACCTCGGCGCCGAAGTCGGCGTGGCCCGGGGTGTCGACGATGTTGATGCGCGTGGTTTCGCCGCCATGTTCCCATTCGACGCTGGTGCACTTGGCGAGAATCGTGATCCCGCGCTCTTTTTCCAGATCGCCCGAATCCATCGCGCGTTCTTCGATGCGCTGGTTTTCACGGAACGTGCCGGACTGGCGGAAAAGTTGGTCGACCAGTGTGGTTTTACCGTGGTCGACGTGGGCGATGATCGCCACGTTGCGAAGCGCTTGGGACATAGATTTTCTCGTAGGGAAACAGATATAAGGTCGCGCGCTTTCCCGCAAGCGGAGCGCGCCGTGCGGGTGCCCATTACCCGCAAGGGCGCGGGAGAACAAGCCATGCTGCACCTGCGAAGGCTGCGAAGAGCGTGTGTGACTGCATTGCCACACCCCCGAAAGCGCGTGACTCCGGTAGTTTGAGACTGCTTGAGCGGCAAAGCGGCAACCCCTAAGGGCTGGAACCACAGCGCCTGATTGCGACACGATCGGATTCAAGGCGCCTTGTTCGGAGAGGAACTTTTAGATGAAATCCATAACTTCCGGCCTGGCCGGTACCGCGCGCTTTGCCCTTCTGGCAGGTGCAGCTTCCATTGCTTTCCCCGCTGCCGCGCTCGCACAGTCTGCCCAGGCAGAAGCCGACGCCGCGATCGCCGCAACCACGCAGGACGATGGCGACGAATTCACCGGCGCCGAAGAAGCTTCGAATGAAAGCAACGTCATCATCGTGACCGCAACGAAGCGTGCGCAAACCCTGCAGGAAACGCCGATCTCGGTCAGCGTGACCAGCGGCGAAACGCTCGAGCAGGCGCAGATCCGCGACGTACTCGACCTTCAGACCGTTGCTCCTTCGCTGCGTGTCAGCCAGCTGCAGACGTCTTCGGCCTCGACCTTCATCATTCGCGGTTTCGGTAACGGCGACAACAATTTCGGCATCGAGCCTTCGGTCGGCGTCTTCATCGACGGCGTCTTCCGCTCGCGTTCTGCCGCAGCCCTGTCCGACCTTCCCAACGTCCAGCGCATCGAGGTCCTGAACGGCCCGCAATCGACCCTGTTCGGCAAGAACGCATCGGCCGGTGTGATCTCGGTCATCACGCGTGAACCGCAGTTCGATTTCGGCGGCAAAGTCGAAGCCAGCTACGGCAACTACAACAACATCGTGATCAAGGGCGACGTAACCGGCCCGATCACCGATTCCGTCGCCTTCTCGATCGACGGCAGCTACAACAAGCGTGACGGCTACGCCGAGATCGTGAACCTCGGCGTCGACCAGAACGACCGCAATCGCTGGGCCGCCGGTGCCCAGCTGCTGTTCGACAATGGCGGCCCGCTCCGCATTCGCGCAATCGGCGATTATTCGGAAATCGACGAAGTCTGCTGTCAGGTCAGCAATCTGGTGTCCGGTCCGGTTACCGGCGCGATCAATGCAGTTGGCGGCCAGCTGTCGACCGACTTCTTCGGCTACGACGCATTCCTGAACTTCGTGCCGACCAACCAGGTCACGAATTACGGCGGTTCGGTCCAGGCCGACCTCGAACTTGGCGCGCTGTCGCTGACCTCGATCACGTCGTATCGCGAGCTGGAAAACTTCTTCCTCTCGGACATCGATTACACCAGCGCCGATCTGGCGACCGAAACGCGCGACCAGAAGGTCGAAACCTTCACGCAGGAACTCCGGATCGCGTCCGATTTCGACGGTCCGATCAACTTCCTGCTCGGTGGTTTCTTCTTCGATGAATCCATTTCGCAGGACAGCTCGATCGGCAACGGCGCGGATATCCGCAACGTGTTCGAACTGCTCGCAGGTGGTAACCCGGTCGATGTCCTGACCGGCGCACCCAGCGTCTTCAATGGTGTCGAAGCTGCTCTCGGCCTGCCGCAGGAAAGCATCTTCAACCAGCCGCGCCTCACGGCCGAGCAGTTCTCGATGGACAACCAGTCCTATTCGATCTTCGGTACGGTTGATTTCGAACCGTTCGACGATCTCGTCCTGACCGCCGGTTTCAACTACACCGACGACAAGAAGGATTTCGCTCTCGCGCAGCAGAGCTTCGATCCGCTGGCCAACGTCAATCTCGTCGACGCCTTCATCGTCGGCGGCATTGCACAGGCCCTGCAGATCGCACCCGGGCAGGTAACGCCAGAAGTCATCGCAGGCTTCGCGTCCAACCCGGCGACTGCTCCGATCTTCGGCGCGATCGCAGGGGCGGCTCAGGATCCGACCCAGAACCCGCTGCTCGCTCTGCAGCCGTTCCAGTTCCAGCCGCCCTTCGTGACCATCCCGAACGCCGTCGAGGATGGCCGCACGCGGGATGACAAGTTCACCTACCTGTTCCGTGCCGCGTATCAGGTGTCGAACGACATCAATGTCTACGCAAGCTATGCAACGGGCTTCAAGGCGAGCTCGGTCAACCTGTCGCGTGACAGCCGTCCGCTGGGTTCCGACTTTACTGCCGGGCCGCGCGGTTCGACCATCCTCGCGCCGTCTTCGCCGATCCTCAACGCCGGTCTGGCGGTTCCGAACCTCGTCAGCGGTTCGCGCTTTGCAGGTCCGGAAGAAGCCGAAGTCTACGAAATCGGCTTCAAGGGGCAGTGGGATGGCCTGAACGTCAACCTCGCCTTCTTCGACCAGAGCATCGAAGGCTTCCAGAGCCTCGCGTTCACCGGCACGGGCTTTGCGCTTCGCAATGCCGGTAAGCAGTCGGTCAAGGGCTTCGAACTCGACAGCTCTATCCGTCCTTCGGATGGCCTGCTGTTCACGTTCGCGATGACCTACCTGGATCCGCTGTTCGACAGCTTCCCGGGCAGCGTTCTCGGCGATCTGACGGGTGTTCGCCCGGCCGGTATTCCCGAGTTCTCGATCGCGACCTCGGCGACCTACACGCACGAGTTCGGTGTGACCGGCAACCGCCTGATCACCCGCGTGGATTACAACCACGAGAGCGCGACGCCGATCAACAACGGCCTGCCGACGTTCAACGCGGCGCTGGGCAACACGCAGATCTTCCGCCGCGAAGTGAACCTCGTGAACGCCTCGATGACGCTGGCGCTCGACAATGGCGTCGAACTGGGCATCTACGGCCGTAACCTGCTCAACGACCAGTACATCACGACCGTCTTCGACAGCGTCGCACAGGCCGGCTCGGTTTCGGGTTACCCGAGCGCGCCGCGCACTTATGGCGGCCTCGTTCGCTTCAAGTTCTAAATAAGCTTGCTCTCACGAGCTTGGACGGGGAAGGGGAGCTTCGGCTCCCCTTTTTCGTGCCCGCTGCAAATGCAAACGCGCCAAGAAATTATTGCTGCGCGCGCACACTTTTCCACCGCCCCCAACGTCACGCTGCACGGGGTCTTTTACTAAAGGCCAAAGCGGTTACACTGCGTGCGTCGTATTGGTGACACAGCAAGTGGGGGAGGAATAATGGACTGGATGACTTTGCCGCTCAAGCGGTACGCCGAATTCACCGGGCGCTCGCGGCGCAAGGAATACTGGATGTTCTTGCTTTTTATCATCGCGGTGTCGGTCGGCATCGGGATCGTGGAGGCTATCCTCGGGCTTAGTGCCACCATCGGCGATGCCTATGGGCCGATCTCGCTGCTATTCATGCTTGCCATCTTCATTCCGTCGCTGGCCGTTCAGGTGCGGCGCTTCCACGATCAGGGGAAGAGCGGGTGGTTCGTCCTCTTGAACTTCATCCCGCTTCTGGGCTCGCTGATCGTGCTGGTCTTCATGTGCCTCGACGGAACAGATGGTCCCAACGAATACGGCCCGGACCCGAAGGCATCCTCGCCCGTCTAGAGCGCCCGTAATGCTTGTGCAGGTTTGGCCTTCAGGAGCGGCAGAGAGCCGAGAATGGCAAAGCCGACCACCAGGGCCAGACCTGCACCAAGCACACCGAACACGACGCCCCAATCGGGCAGCCAGTCGAATTCGAAGAGCTGGGTAACCACCAGCCACGCCAGCCCGCTGCCTATTGCGAGCGCGACGCCGGCCAGAACCAGCGCCAGCAGCGCATATTCCAGAAACTGCATCCACAGGATTTGTCCGCGGCTTGCCCCCAGAACGCGCAGGACGACTGTGTCGTATGTCCGCGCCGCACGGGCCGCTGCTATCGCGCCCAGAAGCACGGCAAGCCCGGCAAGCACCGCAACGGATGCGGCAGCAAGGGTGGCGAGCCCGACCTGCCCCAGGATCTCGCGCGCCTGCACCAGCACCTGCCCGACTTCGATGACGGAACTGGACGGGAAGCGCTGGACCAGTCCACGCAGTAGCGGGCCTGTGTCTCCCGTTTCGGACAGCTCGATGGTCGCGGCAAGATTGTGCGGTGCGTCCTCCAGCGCGTTCGGGCTGAAAACGAGCACATAGTTGAAGCCCATGCTTTCCCAGTCGATCCGCCGCAGGTTCGCAACCCGCGCGCTCCGCTCGACGCCCAGCAAGGCGACGGTGATCGTGTCGCCGACTTTCAGGTCGATGGAGGCGGCGAATTCCTCGTCGACGCTGACCTGCGGTTCGCCTTCCCAATCGGGGCCCCACCATTCGCCCTCGACGATGGTATTGCCCGCCGGGATTTCCTCTGCGTAGGTCAGGCCGCGTTCGCCGCGCAGTGCCCAGGCGCCGTCGGGGATTTCCTCGAGGTCGGCCACGCGTGTCACGTTGTCGTCGGGGCCATAAGCGGTGACGGAGCCGCGCAGGGCGGGCACGGTGCGGATCGTGGCGTCGGCGTCCTGCGCCGTGACGAGGGCGCGGAAATCGTCCGCTTCGTCGCGGGGAATGTCGAGCACGAAATAGTCCGGCGCTTCTGCAGGGACACGGCTTTCGATATTCCCGTCGATCGCGGTCTGAATGGCGGCGAGAAGCACGAACGCCGACAGGCCGAACCCCAAGGCAGTGACCAGAGCGCCGGTCGAGGCACCCGGACGGTGCAGGTTTGCCAGCGCGCTCCGAAGCAGGGGATTGGCCGGACGCGGCACGCGCCGCGCAAGCCAGCGGATGGCGATACCAAGGCCTGCCAGAACCAGCAGCATGGCGGCCGCTCCGGCGAGGAAACCACCGGCAAGCAGGGGATTGTTCGAGGTCAGGAGGGCAAGCGCGACAATCGCCACCAGGCCCCCGCCTACCCAGCGCAGGGCCATGCCGTCACGGGTAAGCGGTGCAACGCGGGCGCGCATCAGGGCCATCGCCGGAAAACGCCGCGCGCGCAGGATCGGCGTTGCGGCAAAGACGAGGGCGACGAGCAGGCCGTAAGCGCTGGCCAGCAGCAATGCGCCCGGCTCGAACACAAATCCGCCTTTGACCGGCAGCAAGTCGTCCAGCGCAATGCCCAGAAGCGGCGTGATCGCCAGCCCGGCAATCAGTCCGGCCACACTGCCGACGACCGCTGCCAGCCCGATCTGCAGGCCGTAGATGCGGGTGATGTCGCGGCTCGTCGCGCCCAGAACCTTCAGCGTGGCGATGCTGGAACGCCGCGCTTCGAGATAGGACGATACGCCGCCGCCAATGCCGATGCCGGCAATGACGAGCGCCGCGAGACCGACCAGCGTCAGGAATTCGCCCATCCGGCCGACAAAACGGTCCGCGCCGGGGCTTGCCCGGTCGCGGTCGCGAAAGTCGAATCCGGCAAGCGGAAACCGGTCGGTCAGGCTATCTTCGACCGCTTCGATATCGCGCTCTGGCTGGTCGAAGGCGATGCGCGTCTTGCTCTGATACATGGCGCCGGGTTGCAGTAATCCGGCCGCAGCCGGCACGTCCTCGGCCACGATGATCGTGGGGCCAAGCTGGAAGCCCTCGCTCAGTTTATCCGGTTCGTTGTCGATGACACCCCCGGCGACAAGCGTGGCGGTGCCGACGCGGAATGTGTCGCCCACTTCGATATCGAGCCGGTCCATTGCCCCCTGGCCGAGCCATGCGGTGCCGACAGGCGGTGCGCCGACACTGCGCCCGTCCTGCAAGGTCAGCTGGCCGTAAAGCGGATACTTTCCGTCGACCGCTTTCAGGCCCACAGGAGCCGTATTCTCGCCCCGGCGCGCCACGACCTGCAGGCGGGTGCCGGTCGATAGCTCACCATATTCGGCGAAGGCCGCGCTTTCCTCCTCGTTGGGAGATCGCTGCCAGATTTCGACTTCGAGATCGCCGCCCAGCAATTCCTGCCCGCGATTTTCCAGCTCGCTATCGATTGCGCCGGTCAGCGTGCCGATGGCGGCCAGTGCCCCCGTGCCAAGGAACAGGCAGACGAGCAGCAGGCGCAGTCCCTTGAAACGCAGGTTCAGCTCGCGCCGGGCCAGCGTCCATGCTGCGCCCCATGACAGGCCGCCTGCCTGCGGAGCGGTGGTCATGCAGCGCTCTTGGTATCGGTTGCGATCTTGCCATCCGCGAGGGTGATGACCCTGTCGCAGCGCTCGGCAAGCGAGGGATCATGCGTAATGATAACCAGCGTCGCGCCCGTTTCGGCCCGGCGGTTGAACAAGACCTCGATGATCTCCGCACCGGTCGCGGCATCGAGATTACCCGTCGGTTCGTCTGCGAAGATCAGCTCGGGGCGCGGCGCGATGGCGCGGGCGATGGCCACGCGTTGCTGCTCGCCGCCGGATAGCTGCGTCGGGTAATGGTCGAGGCGGTGGCCGAGGCCGACCGCGGTCAGTTCTTCCCGCGCGCGTGCGCGCACGCCGGTCATGGCGGCCAGTTCCATCGGCGTGGCGACATTCTCGGTCGCGGTCATGGTCGGCAGCAGATGGAAGGCCTGAAGCACGATCCCGATACGGCCACGGCGCGCCTGCGCCAGTCCGTCTTCGTCCATTCCGGCAAAATCGGCACCCGCTACGCTCAGCGTGCCCGATGTCGCGCGTTCCAGTCCTGAGAGGACCGCCATCAGCGAGCTTTTGCCGGAACCGGAGGGGCCGAGCAGGGCCAGCACCTCGCCCGGAGCGATGTCGATATCGACCCCTTTGAGGATCTCGACAGGATGCTTGTCCTGCCCCAGCGTCAGGGTCAGGTTGCGGGCGGATATCGCAGCGCCGTGGGCTGCGGATTTATCGGGGGTAGAGGTCACGAAAGTCCAGTGGCATAAGGGGGGCTATGGAACAACCTAGCCCTAGTGCCATTTGGCCGAGCCCCGTCCGCTTTTCGTCGAAAGCCTTTCCGTTGCTGGCCGCTTTCGCGCTCGCCGCCTGCGGGGGCGAGGCCACTGTGGCGGAACCTGCCGCGGAAGAACGGGCGCCTGCGGCCAGCGTCGCAGAGGTCCCCGTTGCGGGCGAGCAGCGCGATATTCTCGCCTTCGGTGACAGCCTGTTTGCAGGCTACAACGTGCCCAAGGACGATAGCTATCCCGCCAAGCTGGAAGGCGCTCTGCGCGAAGCAGGCGTCAATGCGCGGGTGATCAATGCGGGCGTGTCGGGCGATACCAGCGCGGCAGGTCGCCAGAGGTTCGAATTTACGCTGAACGCTCAGGAAGAGGCGCCCGATCTTCTCATTCTGGAGCTTGGCGGCAATGACCTGCTGCGCGGCATCGATCCCGCCCAGACGCGCGCCAATCTGGCTGCGATGATCGAGACAGCGCAGGCGCGCGGGATCGACGTGCTGCTGATGGGGATGCAGGCGCCGCCCAATGTCGGGCCGGAGTTTCAGGCCGAATTCAGCGGGCTCTATACCTCGCTGGCCGAGGAATACGGGCGTCACCTTGATTGCCAATTGGGTCGAAGACGTGGCGATGCAGCCCGAACTGATCCAGGCCGACCGCATTCACCCGACGGTCGAGGGGATCGAATTGCTCGTCGAGAGCACGGTGGCAGATGTGAAGGCCGCCATGCCGGCCGCCTGAAGATGCCTGGAGCCAAGCGGCCTCACATCCTGACGAGCGCGCCGTCCGTTACCCGCCACACCGCGGCTTCGCTGCGGATTGCATCGAAGGGGCCGGCCTCGGTCCCCGTCAGCCACGCCTGAGAACCGCCCGCGCGCAACCGGTCGAACAGCGCTTCCCGGCGAAGCGGATCGAGATGGGCGGCAACTTCATCGAGCAGCAGCACGCCCGCGCGCCCCGCAGCAGCCAGTTCCGCATGGGCCAGCACGATTGCGATGAGCATCGCCTTCTGCTCGCCGGTGGAACACAGCGCGGCGGGCTGGCCCTTTGCCGCCATGTGAACCAGCAATTCGTCGCGGTGAGGGCCGGTCAGGGTGCGGGCGGCGCGGCGGTCGCGGCGCGCGGGTCTCGCGCAAAACATCGGCCAGCGCATCGGCTTCGAACGGTCCGCCCGGTTCCAGCGCGAGGATCGGTGTCGCAAAGGGGCTGTCGGGCTGCATCTCCAGCGCCTCGCCAAGAGCACCGACCAGCCGCGCGCGGCCCTGCGCCAGCATTGCGCCATGTTCGGCCAGCTGGGTCTCGATACCGTCCAGCCAGGCCGGTTCCGGCTCCCGTTCGTCCGACAGCAGTCGGTTTCGCTCCCTCAGCGCGGCTTCGTAGCGGCTGGCTGCGCGGGCATGGGCGGGATCGATGGCGGTCGCCAGCCGGTCGAGAAACCGGCGCCTGTCTCCGGCGCTGGCGGTAAACAGGCCATCCATCGAAGGGGTCAGCCACGATACGGCGAGCCATTCGCCAAGCGCGATTGCGCTCGTTTCCGCACCATTGATCCGCACCCGCCGCCTGCCCGGGCGCTCGGACGCGGTCGAAGTCTGCAAGTGAACCTGTTCACCCGCCGTCGCCCGGCGAGAGGAGGGCCGACAGGGCAAATCCTCCTGCGCCGCCTGCACGCGCAACATCGCCCAGCGGCGCCCGCCTGAGGCCGCGCCCCGGTGCGAGGAGCGACAAAGCCTCGAGCACATTGGTCTTGCCGGCCCCGTTTTCGCCCACGAGCAGGTTGAACCGGGCGGTATCTTCCAGCGCGGAACCGGCATGGTTGCGGAAGTCGGAAAGGGCGATGCGGGCAATGGCCATAGGCGAGATCGGTCCTAACGCTGCGGGCTGGGCAATGCCACGGAAACCGCCATGTCAAATGTTAGTGAAAAATCCCAACCTTTCGGATTGATGAACAATCGTTCATGTGGCGTGTGAGGAAGAAATGGCAGATTTCCGCCGTTTTTCGAAACTGGCACGCCTGATGCAATGTACTGGGCAACCCGGAGAGACGGTCTCGCCGGGAAACAGAAAAGGAAAATACCATGTCCATCTTCAACTCGAACCGCGTCGCAGCCGCTGTTTTCTCGCTCGCTATCTCGGCCATGTTCTTCGCCAGTGCGATCGTCCCCGGCAGCCCCGCAGTCTTCGCCTGATCTTCAACCAACCTCACATATAAAGGAATACAATCATGAAACGCCTTTCCGACTGGAGCTCGCAGGTAATCGCCGGTCTCGGTGCCCTTGCAGTCAGCGGTGTCCTGATGGCCTACGCCATCGTCCCGGCCTCTCCCTCAATCGTTCCGGTGATCGCATGAGCAAGCTCGATCGCAGCGACCGCAATGATCGGTCCGGTCATCGGAGCCGACAAGAGCTTCAAACTCGACCGCCGCGATGCGAAACTGGCCGGTGTCTGCGGCGGTATCGCCAACTACTTCGGCGTCGACGCATTCTGGGTCCGTCTCGGCTTCGTCGCCGGCACCATCATCGGCTTCGGATCGCTGGTCCTGGTCTACATCGCGATCGCACTGATCGCCGACTGAAGCGCGGCTTTCCAAGCAAGCTGACCCGGTTTCTGGGCAGCCGCGCCTCGACACACTGAAGAAACCGGGAGGGGCCATATCGGCCCCTCTCTTTTTGTCGCAAATCTCAGCCCACGGGCCGCCCCCTCAGAGGCTATCGCGCAGCGATTTCGCCGCGAGATATTACATCGCGCTGATGCCGCCATCCAGTTTCAGCTCCGCGCCGGTCATGAAGCGGCTTTCGTCGCTGGCGAGATACAGCACCGCATTGGCGATATCGTCGGGTTCGCCGACGAATTTCAGCGGGATCTGCCGCGCCAGTTTTTCCAGCAGCACATCCTTGTCGATCCCGGCATGTTTCGCCGTCCCGTCGAGGATGGGCGTGTCGACGAAGGTCGGGATGGACCGAATTGCTGCGGATATTCATGTTCTTCTTCGCGCAATGCAGGGCGATCGATTTGGACAGCATCCAGACCGCCGCCTTCGACGCGTTGTAGGCGGGCATCGTGTCGCTGGCGATCAGACCCGCAATGCTGGAGATGTTGACGATCGAACCGGGCGCGTGTTCGCGCATCAGCGGCAGGGCTTTCTGGCAGCCGTGGAAGATCGAATCGACATTGACGGAGAAGCACCGCTTCCAGTCTTCGAATTTGCAGGTCTCGATATTGCCCTGCACGCCGATCCCGGCATTGTTGACCAGCACGTTCAGCCCGCCGATCTGTTCGCGCGCCGCATCGACGGCCGCTTCCCAGTCTGCCTGGATCGGTCACGTCGTGGCGCATACCGATAGGCAGTGCCGCGCCGAATTCGCTGCATTGATCCGTTCGGCGGTTGCCTGCTGCGCCGTCGCCGTTGATATCGGTGCACAGCACCCGCGCGCCTTCCTGCGCCAGCAGGGTCGCATGCGCCGCGCCAAGGCCCTGCGCTGCGCCTGTTACCAGTGCCAGCTTGCCCGCGACGCGGCCCTTGTTTGCGTGCTGCCATCGATGTCTCCTGTGAAATTGATCTGTGCGCGCTCAGATGATTGCCTTGTGCCGAGCAGCATGGCGATCCGCACGTCGATGGCAACATCTTCCGCGCGTTTTGCGGCAACGAATTCCGACAGTCCGCTCAGCGCGACGCGGTGGACGGTGATATCCTCGCCCTCCACGCCGCCGCCATCGCCGACCTTGGTCAGGCCGCGTCGCGCGCATCAGGGTGAAGCTTTCGGTGACCATGCCGGGGGAGGAGTAAAATTCGCCCAGTCGTTCCATGCTGGCGGCGCGGTAGCCGGTTTCTTCTTCCAGCTCGCGGCGCGCGGCAGCCAGCGGGTCCTCGTCCTCGCCGCCATCGTCGTCGCCGATCAGGCCGGCCGGCAGTTCGAGGCAGAAGCGGCCCAGCGGCACGCGGTATTGTTCCACCAGCAGGACATGCCTGCCATCGTCCGCCTCGTCGATGGCGACGATCGCGGCTGCGCGGATGCCGCGCGCGCGGCCGACATATTCCCACCGGCCGCGGGTCTTGGCGGTGATGAACTTGCCCTGCCAGACGATTTCTTCGGGCGTGTCGGCGTCCGGATCGCGGGACTGGCAGTCGCGTTGCGCGGTTCTGCTATCGGCGAGTCCGCTCACACCTCGATCAGCCGGTCGGGCAGTTCGTTCTCGTCGTCTTCGGCGCGCGGGAAGTGTTCCGACAGAACCACGCCGACATCGCGCACGCCGGCGGCCATGCCTTCGGCGATATTGCCTTGCCGGATCTCGGCCAGCATGTCGGCCATCGCTTCGCCCCAGACCTCTGCGGAAACCATTTCGGCAATGGGCTCGTCGGCGACGATTTCGGCGCGGTGTTCCTGCATCGAGAGGTACAGCATGACGCCGGTGCGGCCATGCGTGCGGCGTTCCGCCCCGACCTTGAAATGCGCGACGGCCGCGTGCGTGGACGCGCGCGGTCTTCACAGGGCCGGGGATCGAGCAGAAACGTCAGCGGGTCCCACGGCAGGACGAGCCACGACGACGACGAATGTCAGCAGGCCCAGCGCGATCGTCATGCTGGCAAGTTCGCCGGTGGTCCATTCGTGCGTCCAGCCGCCGATCAGCGCGTCCCACAGATCCGATGAAGGGCGCGGGCAACAGCGCGAACACGCTCATCGCGGTGAAAGCGAGCGGCGATGGCCCACCACAAGGCATGACGTCGGTATAACTGTCGCTGCGATCGGCCAGCACGGTGACGATCTCGCCCGACGTGGTAAGCTCGGCCGCAGCGACGGCTGCGGTGACGTTGTCGTGCTCCGTGCTCGCGTCAGATAGCCCATTTACCAGCCCCCCGATCGCGCCGCCGCCGCCGAAGCTGCCGCCGCCGCCGGAAAAGCCGCCGCCAAACCTCCACCGCCAAAGCCGCCGCCGCCCCAGCCGCTATCGCCGCTGGCACTGCGCGCGATGGCCTTGCCGGCTTCCCACAGGATGATGTCGCCGACCACGCCACCGCTCCTCTGCGTCCGCCGCGATACCGGCGACTGCGGCCGCCACGCCGAACATCGGCAGGACGAAGAAAAAGAAGATGAAGCCCATCCAGATAAGCGTGCCGATCGGAAAGCCGCCATCGCTTGCTGCGTGCCTGGTCGGCCTGGCGCGCAACCTGCGCCGCCTCTTCGGGCGGCAGTTCCAGTTGCGTGGAAATTGCATCGGCTCCTGCCGATGATGCCGCCGGGATAATCGCCGTTCGCGGAAGCGGGGCAGGATGTCGTTCTGGATGATCATCGACGGACAGCGCGTCGGTCATGATACCTTCGAGCCCATAGCCGACCTCGATCCGCACCTTGCGCTCGTTCGGGGCGACCAGCAGCAGCGCGCCGTCATTGCGCTCCGCGTCGCCGATGCCCCATTCGCGGCCCAGCCGATAGCCGTAATCGGCAATGTCGTAACCCTGCAGGTCTGGGCACGGTCGCGACGACCAACTGCCGCTGCGACTGCGTTTCCAGCGCTTCCAGCTTGCTGGACCAGTGCGGCTTCCTCGGCATCGGGAATGATGTTTGCCGCATCGACCACGCGGCCCGTCAGCTCGGGAAAATCCTGCGCCGACAGCGGGCGCGCCGAACGGCGGCGCGCAAGCAGCGCCGCCCAGAGAAAGATGAGCCTAATCACCGCCGGATCAGTTGCCGTCGGTCATGTCGATCGTCGGGGCGACTTCGGCGCCTTCGGTGGCGGCTTCGTAGGGGACCATCGGCTCTGCGCCGTGGATGATGTTGGCGCCGATCGTGTCGGGGAAGGTGCGGATCGTGGTGTTATACTGGCGCACCGCCTCGTTGTAGTCGCGGATCGACACGGCGATGCGGTTTTCGGTCCCTTCCAGCTGGCTTTGCAGCGCGAGGAAGTTCTGGCTGGAGGTGATCTGCGGATAGGCCTCGAAACTGGCGAGCAAGCGGCCAAGGCCCTGGCCGAGCTGGCCCTGCGCCTGCTGGAACTGCGCCATCGCTTCGGGATCGTTCAGACTGATCCGCGTCGATATTGACGCTCGTTGCGCGGGCGCGCGCCTCGGTCACTTCGGTCAGGATACCGCGCTCGTTCTCGGCCGCGCCCTGCGCCACTTCGACGAGATTGGGCATCAGGTTGGCGCGGCGCTGGAACTGCGCCTCGACATCGGCCCATTTGGCCTTGGCGTTTTCCTCTGCCGCGGGAACCGAGTTGATGCCGCAGGAAGCGAGACCCAGAGTGGCAACGGCAAGGACGACCGCATTGCGCGACTTTGGCAAAGGCGGCGAAGGCTGGTGAATGTCATCTCGTGGCGTTTCCTCTGATGCTCGCGCGATTGCCGCGCCTTTGAATCTGTATTGCATAGATAGCACACCGGACGCTCCCGCAAGGTTGCACACACCGAAACCCCGGACTAAAGGCCTGCGCATCAAATGTTAAGCATGAAGGGGACTGGAAATGCTGACGGAATTCAAGGAATTCATTGCCAAGGGCAATGTGATGGAACTGGCCGTTGGGGTCATCATCGCAGGCGCTTTCGCGACCATCGTCTCGTCGCTGACCGATGATCTGATCATGCCGCTGGTCGGCTGGATTTTCGGCGGGGTCGATTTCTCGCAACTACTTCATCCTGCTGGGCGACGCCCGACGGTTATGACCGGCGATCCGCACCGACTATGCAGCGCTGAAAGAAGCGGGCGTGGCGATGATCGGCTACGGCGCCTTCATCACCGCGGTCGTCAACTTCCTGATCCTGGCCTTCATCATCTTCCTGCTGGTCCGCTGCGCCAAGAAGGTGATCGCGGAATTCGAAGAGCCGAAGAAGGAAGAAGAGCCAGCTGGCCCGACCGAGATCGAGCTTGCTGCAGGAAATCCGCGACGCGCTGAAGAAGCGGGGCACTGGGTGCACCGAAGAACGGCCCGATGGGCTAATCGCCCTCCGCCACCATTCGCTACACTTCACATTAAGCCGGCATCCCCTATATAGGGGGTGTCGGTTTTTGCCGGACTATGGCGATAAATGATGCTGTGTAATAGGCACAACGGACCCGGGGGCAGTACCCGGCGGCTCCACCAAAAAGCGCTGGTTTTACAGGCGTTTCCTGACGGGGCCGAACCAGGATCGACGTGTGTTGAAAGGCAGTGTTTTCGCCCGGGCTGAGTAACCCGTAAAAGGCTCAAAACCACAAGTGCCAACGATAACGAAGCACTCGCAATCGCTGCGTAACCTGACGGCCTAACGGCCTGATCTTACAAAGCTAAAGCGCGGTTGGACCCACCGGGCAACAGAAGCGGATTACCGGGGCGTCCGGAGGGAGCGTAGCAACAGAATCTCCCACCTTTCACCCAACCGACCAGCGCCGGACGTGCCTCGGGCGCGTGACCCTTACTTTTCGGACAGCCGCGCCTGCTCCTTGGCCTCGCGCTCGTAGCGCAGGGCATCGAGGATCTTTGCGCCGCCAAGGAACACCGCGCCGGCGGTTGCGGCCATCAGCAGATAACCGCCAAAGCCGGGATACTGCAGGGTATACTGCGCCGCGCGTCATCGCGCCAAGCGCCAAGTGCGTAGATGATCAGATACGCCTCGAAACGTGTCTTGATGACAAACAGCCGTCTGATCTTCTTGAGCATGCGACGCCTCTCCTTAACCTTTTGCTTTGCAAGGGCCGTGCCAGTTGCAGGCCGGTGGCGCGGTTGCAGTGGTTAATACGAAGGCCGAGTGTAAGGCGCTCCGACATACTGGCAAGGGCGTTAACCTAACAAAGCGTTTTGACTGCGGTGGCTTACGCGAGTGCTGTCAGGTCCAGCGCGTCGAGAAGGGCGGCGCGTGCTGCGCTGACTTCGCTTGCCAGCGCGTCGCTGCCGATATCGGACGGATCGATCTGTTCGGGCCAATGCTGCGCCGATGATCGCTTCGATCAGCATCGGCCTTGTCCTCGTCCAGCAGGAAGCGCGCATCCACCGTCGCGGGATCGGCGACCACGCGCAGGCGCAGGCAGGCGGGGCCGCCGCCATTGGCCATCGACTGGCGCACATCGACCGGAATGACCTGCCGGATCGGTCCGTTGCCGGCCAGCATTCGCTTGGACCCAAGCCCAGACGCTCGCGCTTTCGCGGCATTCGTCTGGCACGATCAGCGCCATTTCGCCGGCGGGCAGGGTCAGCAACTGCGCGTTGAAGAGATAGGTGCGGATCGCTTCTGCCAGCTGACACCGGCGCTGGCGGCACTTCGACCACTTCCAGCGCGGGGAAGGCCGCGCGGATCGCGTCATAGGCGGCCTGCTGGTCGGCGAAGGCCTCCTGCATGGGTGAACAGCACGCGCTCGTTGGCCACCGCACCACATCGTTGTGGAACGCGCCTGCTTCGATCGCGGCAGGGTTCTGTTCGATGAAGACGCAGCCGCCCGGGTCCAGCCCGTGCAGCCGGGCGACGGCGCGGCTGGCCTGTTCGTGCTGGCGTGCGGGAAACTGGCCGCCCGGCCTGCCATAGACGAACACCTCGACGCCGGGCGCGCCGTGGCCTTCGCAGAAACGCATGTGGTTGGCCGCGCCTTCGTCGCCGAAGCTGGGCGGTACGGCGTCATGCACGGCGAAATGCGCGGTGTCGGCGAAGGCGATCTCCAGCTGGCGCCTTCGTATCGCGCCATTCCTGCGCCGCGGTGCAGCATGGTGACGAGGTTGGCAGGCGTCAGGTGGCAGCGGCCGTCCGCCGTATCGGGCGCGGGGCTGACGGTGGCGGCATTGGCGGTCCACATCGAACTGGCCGACCATGCAGCGGCGCGCAATTGGGCCGGCGTATTCTCGTCCGCATCCGATCCGCCGCGAGCAGATCAGTCGATTCGGGCGGGGCGAGCGGCAGCAGAAAACCCTGCGCCAGCCCGCGCGCCATATTGCCGCGCATCTTGGCCACGCCCTGCAGCGCGGCCGCGCGCGGGATAGGACGGATCGCCCTTGTGGCTGGCGCTGGCGAGATTGCCGAGGCTGAGGCCGGCGTAATTGTGGCTCGGCCCGACAATGCCGTCGAAATTGATCTCGACCAGGTTCGCCGCGCCGCTCATCGCGTAACGCTCCAAACCGTCGTCATCCTGTCCCACGCCCAGCGTTTCCGCCGCTGCGGCGTCGATCGCGATGTGCCCGTCATCGCAGGACCCGCGTTCCGTAGCAGGAGCGGAAATCTTCCAGCCGCCCGGTGGCCACCAGCGACTTTCTCGCCGCCTTCGATTGTCTGTCGCCGATGACCTTGGCTTCGACTGCGTCCTTCGACGCTTACACATCGTCGGTGCGCGCGATCATGGTCGGGCCGCCGTCGAAGATGTCGACATAGCCTTCGTAGGCGAACCCTTCCTTCTCCAGCATCCGCATCGCCGCGCGGCCGGTGGGGTGGGGCAGGCCGATCACGTTGCGCGCATCGTCGTCCAGCATGGCGATATAGACCGGGATGCTTGGGCATCAGGTCGGCGATGAACTGGTTGCCGTTGATGGCGTTGAAATAGTCCGCTTCCTGAAACGTCATGCCGAAGAACCGCCCGGCGACGCCGTCCCAGAAGGGCGAGCCGCCGCGGTCGTCGATAATGCCGCGCAGCTCGGCCAGAACGCGGTCGGCGAAGCGTGTCGCGGTGCATGCGCGATGAACAGATAGCGGCTGCGCGCGAGCAGCAGGCCGAGGCCGCCGGCGCGTTCGCCGGGATGCAGGAACAGGCCGCCGACTTCGCTCGAGCCTTCCAGATCGGTCGACAGGCTGAGCATTTCGGCCCGCACCGTGCGGTCCAGTTCCTGCGAATACTGCGTCAGCGTGTTCATGCGATAGGAATAGAACGGCCATTGCTGGCCGACCTTGGTCATCAGCTGGCAGGTGCCGCGCACTGCGCCGGTTTCGGTGTTTTCCAGCACCAGCACGAAAGTCTCGTCGACCAGTTCGGTCGCCGGTGTTGGCGAATGCCGTCGCGCTCGTCTCCAGCTTCTCGCCCAGCGCATCGCGGTCGGGTGGCAGATTGGTAAAGCCGCCGCCGGTCAGCTTGGCCATTTCGTACAGAGGTTCGAGATCGTCGGGGCGGCTGGCGCGCAGGCGGAAGCTCAAAGCTCTTCTCCGGTAGCGAGGCGATGCAGGACAAGGGTCGGATAGCGCGGCGCGCTCTTTCAGGCGAGGGCACGATCATGAATTCGTCGGGCGAATGGATCTTGCCGCCGCGCACGCCCATCGTGTCGACCACCGGCACGCCGCTGGCGGCGATATTGTTGCCGTCGCACACGCCGCCGGTCGATTGCCAGTCGATGTCCTGACCCAGCTGCGCGCCGCATTCGCGCACCAGATCGAACAGTTTCTGCGCCTTGCGATCGACCGGCTTGGGCGGGCGGGTGATGCCGCCGTGCACGTGAATATCGACCTCCTGCGACTGCCGAACTTCGCCCAGCAAGTGCGTTCATTTCACCTGTGAACCAGTCCGCTGCGGCAGGCTCCTTGGGCCGGATGTTGAAGCGCAGCACGGCATGGTCGGGCACGACATTGTTGGCCGCGCCGCCTTCGATCTTGGCCGGGTTCACGCTGATGTCGTCGCGCTGCAACTCCTTCAGCCGCACCGCCAGAGTCGGCAGCGGCGACGATGGCATTGCGTCCGTCGTGCGGATTGCGTCCGGCATGGGCGGTCTTGCCCGTGACGGTCAGCGAGTAATTGCCGGTGCCGCCGCGCGCATGGGCCAGCGTGCCATCGGGCAGGGCGCCGGTTCATATGTCAGCGCGGCGTATTTGCCCCTCGCCAGTCGCTCGATCAGCGGGGCGGAGGACAGCGAGCCTGTTTCCTCGTCCGCATTGATCATCACGTCGTAGCCGACATGTCGCCACGCGCTCAGCCCCTCGAGCGCCAGCAGCGCGTGGAGCATGACCGCGATGCCGCCCTTCATGTCGGCGGTGCCGGGGCCGTTCAGCACGTCGTCGTCCAGCCATGTCAGGTCCTGGAACGGGTGATCGACCGGAAACACGGTGTCCATGTGTCCGGTCAGGAGGAACCGGCGCTGCGCATCGGGCCGGACGGAGCAGACCAGATGCTTGCCGTATTCGACCTCGACTTCGTGGCCGCTGCGCATCGACCTGCGGTGACCGGCGCCGGTTCCTCCAGCGTGACCTCGCCGGGCAGCGCGGCAAACGCATCGGCCAGTTCGCCAGCGACTTCGCGCAGGCCGGCCAGATTGCCGGTGCCGGAATTGATGCCTGCCCAGCGTTCCACTTGGCGAAGCATGGCTGCTGCGTCGATGGCCATGCGCGGCATCGCGTTCCAGCTGATCTTCGATCGGTTTCATCCCGCAGCCGCTTAGCGGCGCAGCGCGCAGCGTGTGCCAACCCGTTGCAAAGCCGACTGCAGCTATCGCATAGGCGCATGCGTCCTCCCCAGACACATTCAACCCTGCCGCACCGTCTATCTGAGTGAGGAATTCATGTCCCAATACGTCGTCAAACGCCGCCTCAAGGTCGATTCTGCGCTGGCCGCTTTCATCGAAAGCGAAGTGCTGCCGCCAATCGAAATGGATGCGAACAGTTTCTGGGCCGAGCTTCGCCGACCTGCTCGAAAACTTCGCGCCGCGCAATCGCGGCGCTGCTGGCGAAGCGCGACAATCTGCAATGCGCAAATCGACGACTGGCACAGCGAGCGGCGCGGCCAGCCGCATGACGCGGAGGCCTACCGCGCGTTTCTGGAGGAGATCGGCTATCTGGTTCCCGAACCGGACGGCCTTCACGATCGGCACCGCAGAATGTCGATCCCGAAATCGCGACGATGGCCGGGCCGCAGCTGGTGGTCCCGGTGCTCAACGCGCGCTTCCTGCTCAACGCCGCCAATGCCCGCTGGGGCAGTCTGTACGATGCGTTTTACGGGACCGACGCGCTGGATGCGCCGCCTGCCAAGCCGGGCGGATACGATCCGGAACGCGGCGATGCGGTGATCGCGGAAGCCAAGCGGTTCCTCGATGAGGCGATCCCTCTCGCCAATGGCAGATGGAGCGAGCTGGGCGATCCTGCGCCGGCATTCCGCTTGCCGATGAAAACCAGTATGTCGGCCAGACCGAAAAGGGCCGGCTGTTCCGCCACAACGGCCTGCATATCGAAGTGCAGTTCGACCCCAAGCAGCCCGATCGGCAAGACCGATCCGGCCGGCATCAGCGATGTCGTGCTGGAAGCGGCGCTGACCACGATCGTCGATCTGGAGGACTTGGTCGCCGCCGTCGATGCCGAGGACAAGTTGCTCGCCTACAGCAACTGGCTGGGCGTCATTCGCGGCGATCTGGAGGAAAGCTTCGACAAGGGCGGCAAGACCATGACCCGCGAGCTGGCGGGCGACAAGTGGACACTACACCGATGAAGCGGCGAGGCGCAATCGCTGCCGGGCCGCAGCCTGCTGTTCGTGCGCAATGTCGGCCATCTGATGACCAATCCCGCCATCCTGCTGCGAAGCGGGTCAGGAAATCCCCGAAGGCATCATGGATGCGGTGCTGACCAGCGCCATCTCGACGCAGGATGTTCGCGGCCTCACCAAATACGGCAACAGCCGAGCGAACGCAGCATCTACATCGTGAAGCCCAAGATGCACGGGCCGGAAGAATGCGCCTTCACCAACGATCTGTTCGACGCGGTGGAGGACATGCTGAACTGCGCCGCCACACGATCAAGGTCGGCGTGATGGACGAAGAACGCCGGACCTCCGCCAATCTTGGCGCCTGCATCCATGCGGTGCGGGACCGGATCGTGTTCATCAACACAGGCTTCCTCGACCGGACGGGCGACGAGATTCACACCTCGATGCAGGCCGGCCCGATGATGCGCAAAGGCGCGATGAAGGACAGCGCCTGGCTGAAGGCGTACGAGGCGCGCAATGTCGGCATCGGGCTGCGCCACGGTCTTTCGGGCCGCGCGCAGATCGGCAAGGGCATGTGGCCCGCGCCCGACCTGATGGGCAAGATGATGATCGAGAAGATCGGCCATCTGCGAGCCGGGCGCGAACACCGCATGGGTGCCTTCGCCGACCGCTGCGACGCTGCACGCGATCCACTATCACCGCGAAGACGTGTTCGAAGTCCAGAAGGGTCTTGGCGAAGTGCCAGGTCTCGAACCGCTGCTGACGATCCCGCTGGCAGACGGTACGAACTGGTCGCGAAGACGAAGTGCGCGAGGAACTGGACAACAACGCGCAAGGCCTGCTCGGCTACGTCGTGCGCTGGATCGATGCAGGCGTCGGCTGTTCCAAGGTGCCGGACATCAATGATGTCGGCCTGATGGAAGACCGCGCGACGCTGCGCATCTCCAGTCGCAGCACATGGCCAACTGGCTGCTCCACGGCGTCGCGACGCGAAGAACAGGTGATGGACAGCCTCAAGCGCATGGCGGCCAAGGTCGACGAACAGAATGCAGGCGATCCCGATTACGAGCCGATGGCCGGAAACTGGGACACAGCATCGCGTTCGAGGCGGCCTGCGATCTGGTGTTCAAGGGCGCGGAACAGCCCAGCGGTTATACCGAGCCGCTGCTGCACAAATGGCGGCTGGTGAAGAAGGCCGCAGGCTGAGTCGACACTGCCCGCGCCCGGGCTAAATCAGGGTATTGTTCTCGATTGCCTTGGTTGCAGCCGCGCCATGTTCGGCCTGCAGCTTGAATTTCTGGAGCGCGCTATGTGTCGAGGCAGCCAGCATGGCGACCTCGTTCGCGTGCTCGCGCCTGGTCATATCGGGTCTCAGCATATTCCTCGGATGTTCAGCAGTGTGACATGACATTGGTCCGCGGCCAGCGGCTTCAATTCGTAAACCTCGCTCGACCGGATCATGTTCGGCAGGGCCGGTTCGATGATGCAGTCGAAGGCGTACCTGTTGCCCGGGACCGCTTCGGTAATGTCGAACAGGAAGGTCAGTTCCGGCAGATGGCTCATCGTCATCTGCCAGCGATCGTCGCCGACAGCCGTCACCTCGTAGCCGAGTGCCCGCTTGGCATTCCGCTCATCCGCGAAATCGAGCAGCGCGTATACCTCCTCGCAAGACTTTGCGATCTCGACTTCGGCTGCCATCTGCATGGGTTCATGGGCCGCCTGCTGGCGCTTGAATAATCCGAACATATATCCCTCCGGACCCTCGGATAGCGCGGGAAAACGTACAAATCGAAAATTCTTTGGGGGAGATTGAACCTTTCGGACCGACCGCACGACCTCTTGCTGCGACCCGAAGCTGCCAGCAATGGCAGTCGACTTTACAGGGCCGGGGCGGTTTGCAAGCGCCTCGGCCCTTTTTTTACGCCAAGGCGCGGGCGATTGCGACGAACTCTTCCACCGACAGCGTTTCGGCGCGGCGCGTGTCTTCGATACCCACCGCTGCCAAAGCTGCTACAGCGCCGGGCACGGATTTCAGGCTCTGGCGCAGCATCTTGCGGCGTTGGCCGAATGCGGCCTCTGTCAGGCGTTCGAGCATGCGGGCAGAGACACCCTCAGGCATCGCTTCAGGGGTGACATGGACGATGGCGCTCATCACCTTGGGCGGCGGGGTGAAGGCGCTGCGGTGGACCTTCATCGCAAGGCTCGCGGCGCTGCGCCACTGGGTTAGAATGGCTAGCCGGCCATAGGCAGAGGCTGCCGGGACGCGAAACGATGCGCTGCGCCACTTCCTGCTGGAACATCAGCGTCAGCGAGGTCCATTGCGGCGGCCAGTTCTCGCCGCCCAGCCATCTGACGAACAGGGCTGTACCGACATTGTACGGCAGGTTGGCGACGACGGCGAAGGGCTCGCCCATAAGCTCGCCATGGTCGATCTTCATGGCGTCGCCTTCCACAATTGTCAGCTGGCCGGGGAAGGCTGCTTCCAGTTCGGCGAGCGCAGGCAGGCAGCGCCGGTCCATCTCGATGGCCGTGACGCGAGCGCCTGCGCGCAGCAGGGCACGCGTCAGACCGCCGGGACCGGGGCCGATTTCGAGGACGGCCTTGTCCTGCAGATCGCCGGGAAGCGCGGCGATACGGTCCAGCAATTGTTCGTCGAACAGGAAGTTCTGGCCCAGTGCCTTCGACGCGGAAAGGCCGTGGCGCGCAATGACGTCGCGCAGTGGAGGAAGATCAGTCATCGGTGCACGCAGCGCCCATTCGGCGCGCCGCAATCTCGCCCGCCATGCGAAGGGCCGCGAGTGTCGCGCCGGGGTCTGCGCGCCCGGTGCCCGCTATGTCGAAAGCTGTTCCGTGGTCCGGGCTGGTCCGCACGATAGGCAGGCCAAGCGTGACGTTGACGCCTTGGTCGAAATCCAGCGCCTTCACGGGGATCAGCGCCTGATCGTGATACATGCAGAGCGCTGCGTCGAAGGTTTCGCGGCTGCGCGGGGCGAACAGGGCATCGGCCGGATGCGGTCCGCTGGCATCCACGCCGTCTGCGCGCAGGGCCTCGATGGCAGGGGCGATGATCTCGATCTCCTCGCGCCCGAAAGCGCCGCCTTCGCCCGCATGGGGATTGAGGCCGGTCACCGCGATCCGCGGGGAAGCGATGCCGTAATCGCGGCGCAAGCGCCGCAGCGACAGTCAGGCCGCGCCGATGGATCAGCGCTACCGACAGGCGGCCGGCGAACATCGGCGAACGCGCAATGGACCGTAAGGGGGACGGCCTTGAGCGAGGGGCCCGCCAGCATCATCACGGAGGCGTCGTCGGCGAGCCCGCAGGCGGCGGCGAGAAATTCGGTCTGGCCGGGATGGGCGAAACCGATTGCTGCAAGGCGGGATTTGGCGACGGGTAACGTCACCACGCCAGCTGCTTCACCCTGAAACGCAAGGCGGGTTGCATCCTGCAGCGAGGCAAGCGCCAGCCGCGCACCGGCATCATCGGGTTCTCCCGGCAGATAGGGTGCGTCTTCATCGCCCAAGACCGGCAGTCCGCTGGCAAAGCGCGCGGCGGCTTCATCCGGCTGGCCGATCCGTTCGACAGGCGTCGTCAGACCGAGCCGGTGGCTGGCTGCTTCCAGCACGCCCGCACCGTGCACGGCGAAAAACGGCGGCACGGCCTGCGTTTCGCGCGCATGCCACGCAAGCACGGCAAGCTCGGGACCGATACCGGCCGGATCGCCAATCGACAGCGCGAGAGGCTGCGGGGAGGGGGCGACCGTGGTCACAAGGTCGCCCGCCGCTATCAGTTGTACTGGATGTAAGCGTCGTTGCGCAGATCGCGCAGGAAGCGCTGGGCACGCTTGCTGACGCGGTCTTCGGTCAGCTGGGCCATCATCTCGTCACGGCTCGGGCCGCTGGTGTCCTGCGGATCGTCGCGGCCGCACAGCAGCAGAACTCGGACGCCGTCCTGAACGGAGCCGAAAGGCGGCGTAGCCTGTCCGACCTGCAGGTTGAGCATCGTCGCCTGCAACGCTTCCGGCAGGGACCGGGCACGCAGTTCGTTCGACACGACCTCTGCATTGACCGTTGCCGCCGCGCGGTCGGCATCGCCGCAGCCGCGGATCGAGTTGACCATCGCGCCGAATGCAGTCGACGCGTGCATCGGCTTCTGCCTGCGAAAGACCTTCGGGGAAGGTAATGGCGATTTGTTTCAGGCTGAGGATGGCATCGCGCGGATCGGCGGTCAGCACCTGCTTCTTGTCGATCAGGTACAGGATCGAGAAACCGCCGGGCACGGCGATCGGTCCGATCAGCTGGCCGGGCTGCATTTCCTGCGCCACCGTGCCGAGTTCGGCAGGCAACTGGCCGAGCCGGACGAAGCCCAGATCACCGCCCACGGCAGCGGTCGACGCTTCGGAAAACTGGCGGGCATAGGCAACGAAACTGCCTCCGGCGCGCAGCTGTTCCATGATCCGGGCGCCGTTCTGTTCGACCGCAGCGGCGGTTTCGGGCGTGGCGGAAAGATAGATTTCACCGAGGCGGTATTCAGCGGTTCCGCGCGACGCTTCCAGACGGGCCATCATGTCTTCGACTTCTTCGTCGGAAACGTTGATGAACGGCTGGACATTGCGGCGCAGCAGGCGCGACCAGGCGAGTTCGGCCTCGATCTGGCGTTTCAGCGAGCCGACGGAGGAACCGACGCCGGCGAGATACTCGTCCATCTTGGAAATTTCGGCACCGAAGTTCTGGGCCGCGACGCGCTGGTACTGGGCATCGACCTCGGCCTGCGTGATCGGCATTTCCTGCGCTTCGGCAGCCTGGATTTGCAGCGTTTCGTCGATGAGATTGCGCAGAACCTGCATCTTGAGCTGGCTGAGATCTTCATCGCTCAACTGAACGTCGTCCCCGCCCGCCGCGATGGTCAGCGCGACACGCTGATCGACGTCGGTGCCGGTAATCACATCCCCGTTCACGCGCGCCGTGGCGCGGCGCATGTTGGGATTGGTATTACCCAGGATCTGGATATTTTCGGGCAGGTTCAGCGGGTTCGCCGTGGCCGCGACGTCGCTGGCCTGAGCCTGCGCGGCGATGGGTGCGACGGCGAGACCGACAGTGGCGCTGGCTACCGCAGCAGCGGAGAGAAGATTGGCAAATCTGGTGGTCATGTATCGTCCGAATAAAGCGACCTGCGAAGGCAGGCCTGTCCCTGATGCAGCAATTGCCCGAAAGCGGCTGAACCTTGTCTGAGCAGGGGCTCTGTTAGCGAAACGCTGCGCGCCTGCCAATGACCGTGCCGCAGCTATTCCCCGCGCCGAGCTTTCTAGCGGAACCCGAGATTGCGCAGCGAGAAATAGACCTGGAACGTGTTGCCGCGCTCTGCATCGCCCTGATCGATGAAATCGCGCCGCCATGTCAGGCCCATTTCGAGGCAATCGTCCTGATAGGCGACACCCAGACGGGTCCTGAGCGCCTGAAATCCGTCCGATGACAGGGTGGGATCTTCCTCGCGGTCGGTCAGGTTGAAAATGCCCGAGCCGAAAACCGACCAGTAATCGGCAAACGCGAAGCGCGCGGCGGCCCGCAATTCCTCGCGGTCCTGCAAATCTTCGAGGCCGAATTCGCTGATGTCGCGATTGAGCCTGAGATAGCCCAGCTCGACATAGGTTCGCCTGTTGCCGATGGTCGTGTCGATCTCGTTCCGGCGTACGGCGAAATTGTCCTTGTCCAGGCGGAAGCGGTGGGTGAAGGACACGAAATCCTTGTAGCGCACCTCTGTCCGCCCGACGAAATCGGACACGCGTTCGGACAGGCCGGTCCCGTCGACCAGAATGTCGCGGTCCTTGTCGAGCCGGTAGGACTGGCCGACCGTCGTCTTCACGCGCCAGCCGGGACGGTTCAGCTGCCAGTCGAAACCGTATGTGATGCGCACCCCGTCTTCGATCCGGTCGTAGCCGGGAAAACGGTTGAGCGCGAAGAGGTTGGAATCCTCCAGATCGATCGCCCGGGCATCTTCGTTCGGCACGGCGAGATTCTTGATCGCCGGGGCTGGCGACGATCTGCACCCGCGGTGTGAGGACCTGCGTTCCGCCGAGCAGTTCGCCCGCAAACGGCCATTCCACATCGACCGCCGCCAGACCGATGCCCCGTGTCTGGAACCCCGGATCGCCGCGATACAGGACGGACGGCGTGAGGTCGTTCTCGTCCGAATGATAGACGTCGCCGCGCGCCAGGGCGGTGAGCTTCACGACCTGACCCAGCGATGTGAGGCGGCGCATATCCCACTGCGCACGCACGAAAGCCCGCTGGGTGTCCTGTCCCTCGTCACGGAAGATAGCGAGCGAGTTGGCCTGCAATTCGACCCGTCCGCCGAAGACGGGATCTTTCATGCGGCGGCGGTAATCGATGGCAGGCAGGGCGAGAGGGACCTGTCCCTGCTCGCGGCCCAGAACCAGCGTCTGCGTCGAATAGCCTGCGATCAGCAGATAGCTGTCGGCGTCGATCCGCTCCAGCTCCGCCAGCGAGCGCAGCCGGTCGTCGCGGCTGATATCGTAACGGCGCAGGAAGGTCCGGTCGCTCGCTATCCTTAGCGATCCGGTCAGGCTCCAGTTCGGGTCGAACTGTGCCTTCCCATTGGCGAAGATATAGCCGCGGAAATCGTCCTCGCTCGTGGGGACGCCGGTAAAGTCGGATATGCGGCTGCTATAAGTGCCGTAGCCGGTCACCTGAAACGCGCCGCGTTCGTTGAGAGCGCGGTATTGCGCGCTGATCATCGGTGCAGCCTCGGTGAACAGATAACCGCTGATCGTCGCGTCCTGATTTGGCGCGAGGCGGGTGTAATAACTCCCCGAAACCTCGACCCCGTTCGATTCGGAAATTCTGAGATCGGGAACGAGAAAGCCGGAAACAGGCCCGCCATCTGTCCGCACTGCCAGACCGGGCAGCGGGACGAGCCGGCGGCCGAACAGTTCAAGATAGGCGCCGGAGAACCGGACACGGTCTTCCTGCGGCGAATAGATGACCTCGTCCGCCGTGATGCGCCAGCTTGGCTTGCGGTTGCAGCCCTCGGGATCGACGACCGCGCAGCCGCTATAGGCCGCGCGCGTCAGGACGATCGTGCCGTCCTGCCCGCGCTCGCCCTGCCGGGCTGCAAGCCTGCCGCCTGCGCGCAGGGCCAGCAGCAGATCGTCCATCGACCCGGCCTCGAATTCCTCGGTCAGTTCGATCCGGCTGGTATAGAGCTGGTTGCCGTCCTCATCCACGAAACGGACATCGCCGATGCCGGTAATGCCGCCGGTATTGCGGTTCCAGACGACCTGATCGGCGCGGATCGACCGGTCGCCTTCGAACAGGAGGACATCGCCGGTTCCGACGATCTCTCCGGTGTCGGGCGTCCAGACGACTTCGTCGGCGGTGACGACGCGCGCGCCGTTGCTCAGGATGACGTTGCCGGTGGCGGTGACGCTTTCGTCGTTGGAATTGTAGCTGAGCGTATCGGCCTCGAACGCGACCTCGTCTTCGGGAACGGGCGGCACTCTGACCGGCTCTTCTGCGCCGGGCAGTCGGGCTATCACGACAGGCGCGCCGTCTTGGGCGTGACGTTTCCGCCTGTGTCTCCGCATCGCCGGGAATACGCGAATTGGGCAGGTCTACGGGCTCTTCCGCGGTCGCCATGCCCGACGCCGCGCCTTCCTGCGCTGCGAGCGGCAGGGCGGGGAGGGCGAGAATCGCCGCGGCAGCGCAGCCGCGCGCGACCAGTTTCGTAGCAGGCAGCCGTGCGCCCGCCATATGTGCACCGGGCAGACGCGCGATATCCTGTTCGCTTTCAATGCATGGCGGGGCCGGGGGCATGGCTTGCCTATCGCACCGTGCCCGCCTAATCGCAATCGGGTTTGAAACCGCGCGAGGTCAATGCGCGTTCAGCAGGGGAAATCCTGCAACATCCCGACGATTTTTTCCGGAGCACCCATGAACATCACTTTCGCCGACAGCCTCCCCGCCGACATCAGCCTGCTCGCCCGCGTGGTCGATCAGGGCGCAATGCCGGGCGACCTCGAGCGTACCGTGACCGAAGGGGCGAAAGCGGCCCGTTTCCGCGGTAGCGCAGGACAGGTCTTCGAAAGCTTCGTCGAGCGTGATGGCAAAGTTGTGCGGCTCGCCTTGGCAGGCGCAGGCAAGGCCGATGCCGATGACCGGACGGGCAATCTGGAAAAGGCAGGCGCTGGCCTTGCGGCGAAATATTTCGCCAGCGGCGTCGATACGCTGGTGCTGGATGCTGGCGGGTCCAGCGTCGATGCCGCCGGTCTTGGCGCAGTGCTGCTGGGCCTTCGCCTGCGCTCTTGGCGGTTCGACGAACACCGCACGACGATGAAGGCAGAGCAGAAGCGCAGCCTGATGAACGTCGTTGTCGTCGGGGCGCCTGATGGCAGCGATGCTGCTTTGGCCGACGCTGCGGCGGTAGCTGAAGGCGTCGAATTCACCCGCATGCTGGTCACAGAGCCTGCCAACAAGGTCTATCCCGTCAGCTTCGTCGAGAAGGCGAAGAAGGCGTTCGAGGGAACCGGCGTCGAGCTTACCATCCTCGATGATGAGGCAATGGAGAAGCTGGGCATGGGCGCGCTGCTGGGCGTCGGCCGCGGATCGGAACGCGAATCGCGCCTGCTCGCCATGCAGTGGAACGGCGGCGAGAAGGGCGAGCGCCCGACGGTCTTCGTCGGCAAGGGCGTGACCTTCGATACCGGCGGCATTTCGATGAAGCCTGCTGCCGGGATGGAAGACATGAAGTGGGACATGGGCGGCTCCGGCGCCGTGGCAGGCGCCATGCTGGCCATTGCCAAGCGCAAGGCCAAAGCGAACGTCGTCGGCGTCGTGGGGCTGGTCGAAAACATGCCCGATGGCCGCGCGCAGCTGCCCGGCGACGTCGTCACCTCCATGTCCGGCCAGACGATCGAAGTCATCAATACCGATGCCGAAGGACGGCTGGTCCTGTGCGACGCACTCCACTGGGCGCAGGAAGAATACGATCCTGTCGCCATCGTCGATTTCGCCACGCTGACCGGCGCGATGATCATTGCGCTGGGCAGCGAACATGGCGGCGTGTTCTCCAACGACGATGAACTGGCCGACCGTCTGCAGGCCGCAGGCAAGGCCGTGGGCGACAAGCTGTGGCGCTTCCCGCTGACGCCGGAATACGACAAGCTGATCGACAGCCCGATTGCCGACATGAAGAATGTCGGGCCGCGCGGCGCAGGCTCGATCACGGCGGCGCAGTTCCTCCAGCGCTATCATCACCAATGACCGGCCGTGGGCGCATTGCGACATCGCCGGAATGGTCTGGGCAGACAAGCCGGGCCGCACATGGGGCAAGGGCGCAACCGGTTACGGCGTGCGCCTGATCGACCGCTATGTGCGGGACGTTCTGGAAAGCTGAGCGAAGGCCGGACCCGAACGTGGCCAGGATGCGCAAGAAGGGCGACCTGCCGAGCAAGATTTGCGCGGCCTGCGATCTGCCGTTCAACTGGCGCAAGAAGTGGGAGCGCGATTGGGACAATGTAAAATATTGTTCCGAACGCTGCCGCCGCTCGGCCAAATCGGCAACGCCGGATAAGCCTGCCGCATGAGAGTCGATTTCTATCTCCTCGACAGCGATCCGGTGGAGGCTGTTGTCCCGCTTGCTGGCGCGCAAGACGCTGGAAGCTGGCAAGCGGCTGAGCATCGCTGCGCGTGACGAGGGCCTGCGCTCCAGTCTGGACCGTGCCTTGTGGGAGCGGGAGGGCGATGCGTTTCTGGCGCATGGCAATGCAGGCGACAGCAATGCGATGCGTCAGCCGATCGTTCTGGGGGAAGAGACGAGCACCGCCAACGACGCCACCTTCACGATGCTGGCCGATGGCGTCTGGCGCGAAGAAGCGCGCAGCTTCGAACGCGTGATGTTGCTGTTCGGAGAAGACCGGCGTCAGGCGGCACGCGAATTGTGGAAGGCCTTTTCTACCGAGGAAGGTCTGGAGAAGAACTTCCTCAAGCAGGAAGGCGGCCGGTGGCAACGCCTCGGGTAATCACGGCGTTTGCCGCCGCATCCATCGCCGCGCTCTTCATAACGGGGTGCGACAGCGGTGAACCGGCCCGCACCGGCACATATAAGGCCGATCCGGAAAGCGGGACCATCACGGCCAGCGCGCCCGTCGACGACGGCGATGTGACGATGCAGTCGGGTCCCGCGATTGCGGCACCGCTTCCTGTCGATCTGCCCATCATGGCAGGCGCAGAGATAACCGAGGCGACCCATGTCGCCTCTCCCACCGGCCTGCGGATTGCGCTTGTCGAAATGGTATCGGACGAAAGCCCCGCTGCAGTCGCTGCCTTCTACAGAGCGGCTGCCGACGAAGCGGGCCTCGGCAGCGCCTTCGACATGGGAAGCGAACAGGCCGTGACGTACATCGCGATCGGCGAGGGGCGGGAACGCATGACCCTCCATGCAGCAAGGGGGCGTGTGGCGCCCGATGGAAGCCGCGCCCCGGCACTGGATGAGGACGGAGAACCTGTCGCGCGTGAAGGCGATGGAGCGTCGGCTGTCCGCTACCGCGACGCCACGATCATCCAGCTGCATATTGTCGGCCGGGTGGAAGAGACAGTTTCCACGCCGGCATCCTGATCTGCCCGCTTTTCAGGAGCGTTGCAGCACCCGCCGAGAAAGCTTGCCCGAAACACGCTCCGGCGCTAGAGGCGCGGCCCATATCCCCCCGACAATTCAACCAAGACCAAGGAATTACACATGGCGGTTACCCGCACCTTTTCGATCATCAAGCCCGATGCCACGCGCCGCAACCTGACAGGCGCCGTCACCAAGATGCTGGAAGAAGCCGGCCTGCGCGTCGTCGCATCCAAGCGTATCCACATGTCGAAGGAACAGGCCGAAGGCTTCTACGCCGTCCACAAGGAACGCCCGTTCTTCGGTGAACTGGTCGAATTCATGATGAGCGAACCGGTCGTCGTGCAGGTCCTCGAAGGCGAAGACGCCGTCACCCGCAACCGCGACATCATGGGCGCGACCAACCCCGCCGACGCCGAAGAAGGCACGATCCGCAAGACCCACGCGCTGTCGATCGGCGAGAACACGGTCCACGGTTCCGACTCGGAAGAAAATGCCGCGACCGAAATCGCCTATTTCTTCGAGGACAGCGAAATCGTCGGCTAAATGCCGGCGCGCTGTATCAAACGATAATAAGGGAATGGCGGTTTTCCGCCATTCCCGCCATTCGCCGTTTCAATATACTTCTGGTATGTTCCCCGGATGTTCGGGAGGTCCAGAAAAGAAAAGGCGCAACGCACCATCGCCGCGATAGCCGGCGGGGATGTGTCTACTGTGCTGAATGTGATCACCGACGACTTCGTATTCGTCGATTCGAAGGAAGTGGAGCTCAAGGGTAGAGCTGCTTTCGCACGGTTTCTCGAAAAGTTTAAGTCTCTCGATCTGGGGGTGAAGATCGACCATGGCGCGCTTGGCGTGTCCGGGGACCAGATCCTGATGTCCGGAAACCAGACGGCTTACGATGACCGTCTTTGCTGCAGGATCCAGTGGCAGATAACCTTCAGGCGGGGCCGCATTTGCCGGATCCAGACGTTCCGCGGCGACGAACTCGTGTCGATTATCCGTATCGTCGAAAATCATGCGCACGAAATCTCGCCCGCTGAGATGGTGCGTGAAGCTAGTCGTCAGTCGGCATAGCTGCCAGCCGCTTTGGTGCGACACTGCGCCAGCTTCGCTCCAGCCAGTATTCGACCTGCTCCCAGTCCACGCCGGGACGGTTCAGGATGATCCCGACCCATCCGCTCGCACCGTAATAGGCAGGCTTGTAGAACGTCCCGGGCGCACGCTCGCACAGTTCCAGTAACTCGTCCTGACCGCTTGTCTTGGCGAGGACCGAGATGTGCACGGCCCCGTGGTGCTGGTCACTGAAATGGGCGAAGAATTTGCCCGATTTGCCGGCGATCTTGAAAGCTGGCGAACCGTGGCTTGCCTGTTCCTCTGCTCCGGGAAACGACAGCGCAAGGTCGCGCAGTTTTCCCAGCAGCCAGTCGGCATCGTAGGCGCGGGAGACATAATCGCCCAGCACGCGCGGGTAGAGCTGGTGTTCGGCAATCTTCACCCGCTCGGCAAGGGTCGCAGCAGTGTCGCCCTCGCGGATGGCAACAGGTATCTGTCCCAGCACCTCGCCCGCATCCAGTTCCGGGATGACGAGATGGACCGATGCACCGCCATGCGTGTCGCCGGCCTCGATCGCGCGGGCGTGGGTATCCAGACCCGTGTAGAGCGGCAGCAGCGAGGGATGGATGTTCAGCATCCGGCCCGCCCATTTGCCGACCATGTCATCGCCCAGTATTCGCATATATCCCGCCAGAGCGACATAGTCGGCTCCGGCCTCGCGGATCGCTGTGTCCATCGCGGCGTCGTGGTCGGCGCGGGTCATGCCCTTATGGCTGAGAGCGAACGTCGCCGACGCCCTCGGCCTTCGCCAGGTCGAGCGCGCCTGCCTCCGGATCGTTGCTGGCGACCAGAACGATCTCGTATGGCGCGCCGGGCAGGCGGCTGGCGTAGAGAAGCGCGGCCATATTGGTGCCGGTTCCCGAGACCAGCACGGCCACCTTTGCGCGCGGCCTGTCAGCCAATGTGGGTCGCTTCCCAATCGGCAGTAGCGGACCATGTGCCCTGGCTGCCGCGGACCGTACAGCCTGCCTCGCCTGCGACGATTTCGCCGATCCGCATCACGGTTTCGCCGGCGTCCGTCAGGCGCTGTGTCACGGCATCGACATTCTCCGGCGTGACCGCCAGCACCATGCCGACGCCGCAGTTGAAGGTACGGGCCATTTCTGCAGGCTCGATATGGCCCTGTGCCTGCAGGAAGGCCATCAGGCGCGGCTGGTCCCAGCTGTCGGCATCGACGACGGCGTGCGCGCCCTTGGGCAGATACGCGCGGGATATTTTCCAGCAGACCGCCGCCTGTAATATGGGCCAGCGCATCGATCTCGCCCGCGCGGATCGCGGGCAGGAGGCTGGCTCACATAGATGCGCGTCGGGGCCAGCAGCGTGTCGATCAGCAGTATGTTCGGAATCGAACAGGGCGGGGCGGTCGAGCTTCCAGCCCTTGTCCTCGGCCAGCCGGCGGACCAGCGAGAAACCGTTGGAGTGGACGCCGGAGGAGGCGAGGCCGAGCAGGATGTGGCCCGGTGCGACCTTGTCGCCCGTCAATTGCTCGCCGCGTTCGACCGCGCCGACGCAAAAGCCCGCCAGATCGTAATCGCCTGCCGCATACATTCCCGGCATTTCGGCGGTTTCGCCGCCGATCAGCGCGCAGCCCGCTTCCTTGCAGCCGTCTGCAATGCTGGCGACGACACGCTCCGCGACGCCGTTTTCCAGCTTGCCGGTTGCGAAATAGTCGAGGAAGAACAGCGGCTCTGCGCCCTGTACGATCAGATCGTTGACGCACATTGCGACCAGATCGATTCCGACGCCTTCATGGCGGTCTGAATCGATCGCCAGTTTCAGCTTCGTGCCGACACCGTCATTCGCCGCGACCAGAAGCGGGTCCTTGAAGCCGGCAGCCTTGGGATCGAAAAAGCCGCCAAAGCCGCCGATTTCCGCGTCCGCGCCGGGCCGTGCGGTGGCTTTCACCAGAGGTCCGATGGCTTTCACGAGCGCATTGCCCGCCTCGATCGAAACCCCGGCTTGCGCGTAGGTGTAGCCGCCCTGGCTCGTCGTCTTTGCTTGGCTTGTCCCCGGTCATGTCCACGCCCATACGCATTCGCGCTTGGAATCGCACGGCCCTTTCGGCAAAAGGCACGCGGTTTTCCCCATGACACGGCTCCTCACCCTCCCATCCGTCCCGATGACGCCCAGAATGCGAGCAGGCTTGCTTGCGCTTGCCGGTGCAGCGGTGGTCGCGACGATCTGGGGGCAGGGGCTGCTCAGCGCGCAGGTAGAGGGCGATCGCGGCATTTCCGCCGTTGTTGCCAGCAGCGATATCGATGTCGGCGGGATCGAAGTCGATGTCGAGGGCAATTCTCCCGAAGATGCGCGAAGCAATGGCTGGCGCGAGGCACAGCGCAAGGCGTGGGCGAAAATCGGCGGTCCCACGCTGTCGGATGGTCAGCTGCAATCGCTGGTATCGGCCATTGTTATCGAGCGGGAGCGGGTCGGTCCCCGCCGCTATGTCGCGACGCTGGGCATCATCTTCGACCGGGCGCGGGCGGGCGGCTATCTTGGCCGCGGCAACCAGCGCGCGCGCTCCGCCCCAATGCTGCTGGTCCCTGTTACGGTGACGGGCGGTACGCAGCTGATCTACGAACAGCGCAATCCGTGGCAGCGGGCCTGGGCCGAGTATCAGGCAGGTTCCAGCCGGATCGATTATGTGCGCCCGTCCGGGGCAGGCGGCGATTCGCTGCTCATTACGGCCGGCCAGCTCAATCGCCGCAGCCGCGCATGGTGGCGCAACATTCTCAACCAGTTCGGCGCGTCGGATGTGATCGTCGCGATTGCCCAGCTGGAGCATGAATATCCCGGCGGCCCGGTCAACGGCCGTTTCATCGCGCGGCATGGCCCCGATAACGACTATCTGGACAGCTTCACGCTGCGGGCAGGTAATCCGCGAGAGATTCCCGCGCATGTACGCACGGGCCATCGAACGGTTCGAGGGCATTTACGAGAAGGCTCTTGCCGACGGCGTCCTGAAACCCGATCCCACGCTCAACCAGACAGCCGGATCGATAGACCCGGCGATCCAGCGCCTGATCGAGGCGGGGCGTCAGGCAGAGGCTGCCGCCGCCGCAGAGCGCCGCGCAGCCGATGCCGAGCGCGACCGCGCTGCGCAGCCGGACACGCCGACAGACCAGCCGACAGCCGCGCCGCAGCCGGTGGTCGTCTCGTCCTATGTCGTCCAGTTTGCGACGCCCGATGCCGGCACGATCGACGCCACGCTGGCGGCAGTTCGTTCGACGCCGGGCGTCCGCGGCGCTGCGACGACGTCGCTCGCCATCGGCGGTACGTCGGTGATGAGCGTGACATATGGCGGATCGCTGGCGGAACTTGCGGCTGCGCTTGGCGGACGCGGCTTTGCGGTGACGCAGGGATCGAACGCGCTCTCCATCAGTCGCTAGGCCGTCCTGCGATGGCTGCCCCTTCCCAGATCGCCCTGCCATCTGGCCCGCGATGCGGGAGGGCAGACCGACAGGATCATCGTAGGCTCTGCCAACCAGAAGGCCGTCGACGCGTTGTCGGACCCTAATGTCTGGCCTTATGGCACCGCCATTCTCACCGGGCCGCCGCGCTCGGGAAAAACCCTGCTTGGCCGGTGGTTCGAACTGGCGGGCAAGGGCGACGGTCATCGACGGGGCAAACACGCTGGGCGAGACGGAACTGTTCCACCGGTGGAACAGGGCGCAGGAAAGCGGCGAGAACCTGCTGCTGATTTCCGACGACGAGGCGTGGGATATCGCGCTGCCGGACCTTCGCTCGCGGCTGGGCGCGGCGCTGCATCTCGCTATTGGCCAGCCCGACGACGCGATGCTTGGCGACCTGATAGAACTTCATGCCAGCCGCCACGGCTTGGCATTGGGCGAGGGCGCCCTTACCTATCTCGTACCGCGCGTGACCCGAAGCTTTGCCGAAATAGAGCGGGTGGTGGCGACGATCGACCGGCTGAGCCTTGAACGCAAGGCGCCGCCGACAATGGGCATCTGGCGCGATGCGCTGGAGGCCGTGCAGGGCCCGGAACAGGCCCGCCTGCTCTGAACGCGCTGACGCAGCGACTTGCGCCGGACGAGGAAAAGTGGGAGATTCCGAGGGATGAGACGCTCATGCTGAATGGCCTGATCCGCTATCTGGACTCGGTTCGCGCCCGCGATCCGGCCCCGCGCTCGCGCTGGGAAATCCTGCTCTATCCCGGCGTTCTGGCGCTGGGCCTGCACCGCATCGCCCACTGGCTGTTCGAGGCGAAGCTCTATTTCCTCGCGCGTTTCGTGAACCATTTTTCGCGCTTCATGACCGCGATCGACATCCATCCGGGTGCAAAGATCGGGAAAAACTTCTTTATCGATCATGGGTTTACGGTGATCGGAGAGACGGCCGTCATCGGCGATGATGTGACGATCTACCAGTGCGTGACGCTGGGCGGGACGAACCCGACAAACGGTGTCGGGGGCAAGCGCCACCCCACGATCGAAGACAATGTCATCATCGGCTCCGGCGCGCAGGTCATCGGCCCTATCACCGTGGGCCGCCGCGCCCGTATCGGCGCCAATGCCGTTGTCACCGACGAAGTGCCCGAAGGCGCGACGATGATCGGGTTGAAAGCCCGCTCGACGCTTGTTCCGGCAGAGGACTGGCTGAAGGAATTCCTTCCCTACGGCACACCATGCGATGATCCGTGCGAGGAACAATTCGGCGAGAAAGTGGCCGAGGGTACACGCCGCGTGCAGGCGCTGGAGGCGGATCTCGACGCGTTGAAGGCGGAGCTGGAAGCGATCAAGGCGGGTCAGCTGGGCGCGCCCGATGGCACCGATAGCCGGCGCAGCGGGACAGCCGACTGATGGTATCGAGTCCGGGCGGCAAAATCGTCGCCTTTCCCATGACGAACGCCAATCAGGTCGGCTTCGCGCGCGAAGAACTTCAGCGCATCCTCGATCTGTATGGCCGGATGGTCGCAGCCGGCGAATGGCGCGACTATGCGATGGATTTCACCAGGGACGCGGCGGTTTTCGCCGCGTTCCGCCGCGCTGCCGAGCGCCCGCAGGCGCGGGTCGAGAAACGGCCTTCCCTTCGTGCCAAGCAGGGCATGTGGACCCTGTACGGAGAGCACGGCCAGGTCCTGAAGCGCGGGCACGAACTGCCCGGCGTGCTGGCCCCGATGGAGCGCAGGCTGGTCAAAGCCGTCGAAGGCTAGGTAGCCGCCAGCTCTCCTGCCACTGCGGCACGCGGGAGCCTGGCTTGCAGGTTTTCAGGCAACACGGCCACAACCTTCGCCCGGATCGGCGTCCAGAACGCCGACAGGCTCAGCAGCGCGGAACCGATGACAAGGGCGGTCAGGGCAAATGCCAATTGCACCGCGCCGAACTGGTCGAACAGATAGCCTAGTGCAATCAGGACATAGGCCAGCGCCGACACCAGCAGCGCGCGCCTGTCGATCGCCAGTGCGACGAGGCCGAAGACGATATAGACCGCCATGACACCCAGCGCGCCTCCGATGCCCATGCTCTCCCCGCCATCGACGCCGCCCAGCCAGAAGAAGACCGGATGCGCGATCATCGGTGCGGCCAGCAGATGCAGCCAGAACGCGACATCGGCGCGGCGGGTTTCGCGGACCGGATCGGTAATATCCCAGCGCATTGCGAGGGCGAAAATCGCGAGGCCCGCGACGAAGTACGAAGGGGAGAAGCCAGTCTTCGCCGCCAAGGCCTGATCGTCGCCTCGAGAAGTGCACCGATCAGGGCGATGAGCGGTCACCGCAAGTGCGCCCGCTCCTGCTGCAACGGTGATCGGCACTGCGAAGCGTTTCCAGTGAAACCATGCGCCGCCTGCCGCAAACAGTCCGGCGCCTGCAATGAACAAGTGCGCCGATCGTGTCACTCGTCATCTGTTCGCGATGAGCATACCAAGTCCCAAGACGGTCGCGAAAATGCCGCCTACGAAAGCAACCAGCAGGATGATGCTGGGCAATGCCATGCGCCGCTTGCGGGTGAAGAATTCAGCCAGGGCCCAGCTTGCTGTGGCCACGAGCAGACCGGCGAGCAGCGTTTGCAAGGCGCTCGACCTGTCCCGCGCAGTCGTGATCGCATTGAATTCGTCGTCGGCCAATTCGGTGTATCGGCCAGTCGGGCATCGGTATCATGCCCTTGCCAACCGCCTGCCCGATCGCGCCGACCGCCACCAGCAGGATGACAATCCCGATGGCGACGAAGATATCGTTGAAGCTGTTGATGAGGCGGAAATGCTCTTCATCGGTCACAGGCCGCTCGCGCATCGTCGCGACATGGGCGCGCAGCGCATCGGCAGCTTCCTGGCTCAGCGCGCCTGCGGCGACCGCCGAATTGATCTCGTCCTGCGAATACATATAGGCCCACCCCTCCGTTTGCGGGAGGGATGGGCCAAGTGTGTTAGTCATGTCAATACAGTCAGGCGGAAGCATTAGCCCCGCGCGCTGTCGGGTCCGGTGCCGGTCACCTTCTGCATGGCGGTCAGGATCGCTGCCCGACTGCTCGTTGCCCGATTTGCGGCGCGGTGAGGTTGGAGAAGTCGCTGATCTTGTCCCAGTTCGCGGCGAAACCTTCGACCGTGCGCTCGCTCTTCCGGCAGCCACACTGCGTCGTTCATCACGATCCAGCTGGAGTGGAAACCGCCCGCACCGGCGCCGACGATGGCATTGGACGGGGCTGTCTTCGCTGACCAGGAAGAGCGCGGCCGGGACCACATTCACCGGATCGAACAGCTTGAACGCTTCTTCCGGGAACAGGTCCTCGCGTCATGCGCGTGCCAGCGACGGGCGACAGCGTGTTGACCTTGATGTTGTACTTCGCGCCTTCGAGATGCAGCGTCTTGGTCAGACCGGCGAGGCCGAGCTTGGCCGCGCCGTAGTTTGCCTGGCCGAAATTGCCGAACAGGCCGGTGCTGCTGGCGGTCATCAGGATGCGGCCATAGGCCTGCTCGCGCATGGTTTCCCAGCACGCCTTGGTGGCGAATGCGCTGCCGGTCAGGTGGACCTTCACGACGAATTCGAAATCTTCCGGGCTCATCTTGGCGAAGCTCTTGTCGCGCAGGACGCCGGCATTGTTGATGAGGACGTGGACGCCGCCCCACTTCTGCTTGGTATCGGCGACCATCTTTTCCATCTGGTCGAATTCGGTGACGCTGCCGCCATTGGCCATCGCCTCGCCGCCGGCCTTTTCGATTTCCTCGACGACCTGCGCCGCTGCGTCGGAAGAGCCGGTGCCGTCGCGCGAACCGCCAAGGTCGTTGACGACAACCTTTGCGCCGCGGCGTGCGAGTTCGAGGGCATATTCCTTGCCCAGGCCGCCGCCTGCGCCGGTGACGATAGCGACTTTGTCTTTGAACGAGATTGTCATGGGGTTTCTCTCCGCTTTGACGTGTAAAATGGCCCGCGCGCGCACCTTACGCACGCGTCAATTGCGCGCGTGGGTGGCAGGTTCCATGCTGCGTTGCAACACCGGATGAAGGGGTGCGCCGTGCCGTAGGGGCAGGCCGCGCGGCCTGTGTTACAATGCTTCAAGCGCGGGCAATAATTGGTCGAATCGCTCGATCACAGCGTCCGCGCCCAGTTCGCGGGGTGGCATGTCGCAATACCCGTATGCAGCCGCGATGACCGGCACGCCCGCCGCCTTGGCCGCATTCACGTCGTAGGTGCTGTCACCGACGAAAGCGAAGGGCGCGTTTTCGGCCCCGCACAGACGGCGCGCTTCGATAACGGAATCGGGCTTCGGTTTCGCATTGCCTTTGCCCATCGTATCGCCGCCGATGATCGTGACGAAGCGGTCCGCCATGTCCAGCTGGGTCAGGATCGATCGCGGCGAACGCCTTCGAACTTGTTCGTTACCACCGCCATTTTCACGCCGCTTCGCCTCCAGCGCGTCCAGCGTTTCGATCACGCCCGGCATAGGGGCGCGAGTGCACGGCATTGTTGTCGGCGTAATAGGCCAGCATCTGCTTGTAGAGCGCGTGAAACGCATCCCCCTCCATTCCGCCCTGCCTGTCGACAGCGCGCTTCAGCATGATCTTCGCGCCGCCGCCGATCAGATCCTTGCTGCTCTCCACCGGCACCGGGTCGAACCCGCCCGCCTCCAGCGCATGGTTCACCGCCGCGCCCAGATCGCGGAATGTATCGAGCAGGGTACCGTCGAGGTCGAAGCCGATTGCGGCGAACGGAAAATCGGGGGCAATATCGCTCATGCGCGCAACGCATACGCAAGCTTCTTCAATCCGCAAGAAAAGGGTGGCAAAGGAGGCAAAACTCAGGAGTACGCATGACCGAATTCGCCGCCGTCATCCTCGCCGCGGGCAAGGGCACCCGCATGAAAAGCGACCTGCACAAGGTCCTCCATCCCATTGCCGGACGCTCGATGCTCGCATCACCTGATGGCATCGGTCGACACGCTTATCGCCCGCCCGCAAGGTCGTGGTTGTAGGCGCGGGGCGCGAGCAGCTGGAAGACGGCGCTGGGGGACGCGCGCAGACCTGCCTGCAGGAACCGCAGCTACGGCACGGGTCACGCGGTGCAGCAGGCGCGCGAGGCGTCTGTCCGGCTTCACCGGCGCGGTGCTGGTCATGTATGGCGATGTGCCGTTCGTGCGGCCCGAGACGATGCAGGCGATGCTCGACCGGCTGCGAAGAAGGCGATGCGCCCGCCGTGGTCGTGCTGGGCTTCGAGCCGGAGGATGCCGGTGCCTATGGCCGCGTGCTGACCGATGGCGAGGGCCGCATCTCCAAGATGGTCGAATTCAAGGATGCGACCGAGGACGAGCGCGCCTGCCGCCTGTGCAATTCGGGCCTGATGGCGGCGCAGGGCGGACGATCTGTTCGCGCTGCTCGACCGGGTCGGCAACGACAACGCGCAGGGCGAATATTACCTGCCCGACATCGTCAATATCGCGCATGGCCGATGGTCGAACCTGCGCCGCTGTGACCACCGATACGCCGGACGAAGTCGCAGGGCATCAACAGCCGCGCCGAACTCGCCCGCGCAGAGGCGCAGTGGCAGGAATTACGGCGCGAAGACGCGATGGCAGAAGGTGTCACGCTGAAGGCACCCGAAACGGTCTTCTTCAGCTACGACACGCAGCTGGGCCGCGATGTCGTGGTGGAGCCGAATGTGGTCTTCGGCCCCGGCGTGACGGTGGCCGACAGTGCACCGATCCGCGCTTTCAGCCATCTGGAAGGCGCGACGCTGGGCGAGGGCTGCGAAGTCGGTCCCTACGCCCGCCTGCGCCCCGGCGCGGTGCTGGAGAAAGGCGCGAAGGTCGGCAATTTCGTCGAAATGAAGAAGGCCACTCTGGGCGAAGGCGCGAAGGCGAACCACCTGACCTATCTGGGCGATGCCACGGTCGGCGCAGGCGCGAATATCGGCGCGGGCACGATCACCTGCAATTATGACGGCTACTTCAAATACAAGACCGAGATCGGCGAGCGGGCCTTCATCGGCTCCAACAGCGCGCTGGTCGCTCCGGTCAATATCGGAGCGGACGCCATTGTCGCAGCGGGCAGCACAGTCACGCCGCGACGTGGCCGATGGCGAACTGCGGATGGTGCGCGCCGAACAGTCGGTGAAGCCGGGCTGGGCCGATCGCTTCCACGACACGATGAAGAAGAAGAAAGCAGCGACGAAGTCATGAAACGGATCTGCTCGGCAGCAGTGGGCGCTGCCACTCTCGTACTCGTCTCCTGCGGAGGAGAGGCGCCGGGCGAAACGGCTGCCGATGTGAAGGAGGAACCGGCAGCAGCCGGGACCGGAGCGCCAGCGAACGTGGAAAGCGCGGCGCAAGGCGAAGGGTCTGCCGGGCAAAATGCGGGACGGTCACAGGTCTCGTGCGGGCAGGACGAACAGACCGTCTTCACCTGTCCGGTCCAAGGCGGGAAAACGATTTCCGTTTGCGGCAAGGATGGCGAAGTCGAATATCGCTTCGGCGACCGCCTTCCCGAGCTCGCCATCAAGGGTGGCCGCTTTGCCAGCGTACCCTATTCGGGTGGCGGGGAGGCGCAGATCGCCTTCGCCAATGGTGACACGCAGTACATCGTCTTCAGCCGGATCGTGCGGACCAATTTCACAGCGGGCGAGCCGAATAATCCCGAATTCACCGACGGCGTCGCAATCGTCCGCGGAGGCGAGTTGATCGGCGAAAAACTCTGCAAGTCCGGCAGCGCGGAAAGTATCGATGTGAATGCCAGCGAGCTTTACGGCGGCACGGCCAGCGAGCTGTTCTACCCGGGTTAGCTTGCGTTTGCCGACTTCGACGGCTCGCTATTTCTCACGCCGATCGACGCGAGGACCGCCACGCATATGGCGATGACAAATTGCGGGAAGACGAAGAACAGCACGCCATCCGTCATGGACATCGCGCCCAGAGCAGCGAGCGCGCCCAATGCCGGTAGTGCGAGCGTTCGATCCCCCGCGATCCACCCGGGGATCCGCATCAGACCCGTCATGCCGATTACCAGCAGCGCAAGTGCCCCCAGAATACCCCAGTCGAACAGGACTTGCATGACCGCGTTATGAGGATGGGCATTGTGATTGTAGGACGCCGGAACCTGCGATTGCCAATTGTTCTGGCCGTGACCGACAAGGGGCCGCTCTGCGATCTTCTCAGCCGTTTGTGACCACATATCCGTCCGCCGGCCGACCGACGGGCTCTTGGCCTCCGCTTCGATCGTGGTGCGCCCGATAATGTTTTCCAGTCCGTAGAACTCGCTGTCGGGCGCTGTCACGAACGTCAACGGCATCATGGTGGCGACGAGCCCGGCAAGAACGCCTGCGACTTTCCATCTGCCCCGGCCACCCATGATTGCCGTGACGAGAGCCGCGACAACGAAGATCGTTAAAAAAGGTGAGCGGCCTCCCGTCCATGCGGCGAAATAGATGCCTGCAGCGGCAACTCCCGCAGCCGGGAGCCAGCGTGCCTCGGCGCGTGTCGCAGCGAGCATCCCCATTCCCAGTCCCGCCAGCGAGACTGCGTAGAAGCCCAGATGGCGGACATTCGAGACGCCCATGCCGAACAGCATCCAGTCGAAGCTTGCCCTTTCCTGGCCAAGCAGCGCGAACAGGTGCGCCATTGCGACAAAGATCGCGATCCCCGTCGCCAGTGCCAGCAGGGCGGCTTTGCGCTGTGCCTGCCAGCTCGTGGCGAAACGGTCGTAGAGCGCGAATGCGGTCAGGACGTGCGTCACCGACAGGAACAGGAAGATGAGCGCTGGTGCGCGCTCCATTGCCATGAATGCAGCAGCGGTTGCGATGACGGCCCATAGCCCCAGCGCCCAAGATACGGGGCGGGGCAGGGCATTGATGGCCGAAAGAGGGCGGAAGCCGCCGATAAGGGCGACGGCGATCAGTGCCCATTCCACCGCCAGAACCGGGGTCCCGAGGACCCGCATGATGCTGGATTTCTGGTCGAGATCGAAGGTGAGGGCCGCGTAAAGCGGCGCGCAAATGCCGATCAGCGCAACGGCCAGAGGCCCTGCAAAGCGGTAACCCGGGGCAGAGCCCTCAGGCGTCGACATGTTCCGCGAGAACCGTCAGGCCATTGTCGCCTACTTCGGCAAAACCACCGCGCACGGCGATCTCTTCGGGGGCGCCGCCTTCGGTCTTGAAGATTTGTACGGCGCCGTCGCGGATAACCGACATGAAGGGCGCATGCCCCTCCAGCACACCGAAATCGCCTTCCGCGCCGGGGACGACCACCATGTGGACTTCCTCGGAACGGACCTGCTTGGCCGGGGTGACGAGTTCGAAGTGGAGGGGCATGTCGCTTCAGTTCCTAAAAGATCAGGCGTCTTCGGCCATCTTGGCGGCCTTGGCGACGACCTGGTCGATGCCGCCAACCATGTAGAAGGCGTTTTCGGGCAGGTGATCGTATTCGCCTTCGACGACAGCCTTGAAGCTCTTCACGGTGTCTTCGAGCTGGACGAATTCGCCAGGGATGCTGGTGAAGACCTCGGCCACGTGGAACGGCTGGCTGAGGAACTTCTGGATCTTGCGCGCACGGGCAACGGTCAGCTTATCTTCTTCCGACAGCTCGTCCATGCCCAGAATGGCGATGATGTCCTGCAACGACTTGTACTTCTGCAGGGTTTCCTGAACCTTACGAGCGGTCTCGTAATGCTCCTGACCCACAACGCGCGGCTCCAGAACACGGCTGGTGGAGTCGAGCGGGTCGACGGCCGGGTAGATGCCCAGCTCCGAAATCGCGCGGTTCAGCGTGGTGGTGGCGTCAAGGTGGGCAAACGAGGTTGCAGGGGCGGGGTCGGTAAGGTCATCGGCGGGAACGTAGATGGCCTGCACCGAGGTAATCGACCCCTTGGTGGTGGAGGTAATGCGTTCCTGCAGGTTACCCATGTCCGTCGACAGCGTCGGCTGGTAACCCACGGCCGAAGGAATACGGCCCAGCAGGGCGGACACTTCGGAACCGGCCTGCGTAAAGCGGAAGATGTTGTCGACGAAGAACAGAACGTCCTGGCCTTCTTCGTCACGGAAATATTCCGCCATGGTCAGACCCGACAGGGCAACGCGGGCACGCGCGCCCGGAGGCTCGTTCATCTGGCCGAACACGAGGGCAACCTTGGAGCCTTCGGATGTGGCGTCGCCGTTGGCATCCTTCTTGATGACCTCTGCGTCGAGGAATTCGTGATAGAGATCGTTACCTTCACGGGTACGCTCACCCACACCGGCGAACACGGACACGCCGCCGTGGCCCTTCGCGATGTTGTTGATGAGTTCCTGAATGAGAACGGTCTTGCCGACGCCGGCACCGCCGAACAGGCCGATCTTGCCGCCCTTGGCGTAAGGGGCGAGAAGGTCGATGACCTTGATGCCCGTGACCAGAATGGCTGCTTCGGTCGACTGGTCGACGAAAGCGGGCGCTTCTGCGTGGATCGGCATCGACTTTTCCGCGCCGACAGGGCCCAGCTCGTCGATCGGTTCACCGATGACGTTCATGATGCGGCCGAGCGTCTTGGGGCCGACCGGCACGCTGATCTGCTTGCCGGTGTTGATCACTTCGCTGCCGCGCGTGAGACCTTCGGTCGCGTCCATGGCGATGGTGCGCACGGTGTTTTCACCAAGGTGCTGGGCAACTTCGAGGACCAGCGTGTTGTCGCCGTTCTTCGTTTCGAGCGCGGTGAGAATCGCGGGCAGTTCGTTCGGGAACTGCACGTCGACGACGGCGCCGATGACCTGAGAGATCGTGCCGTTGGTCGTCTGGTTGAGTACGGGTGCGGTGGCCATGTGTTCAGTCCTGCCTAGCGTTTATTGGGCGGATAAGAGGCGCGTCAGCGTAATTGATTACTGCGCGCAAACAGTTTCGGGGTCGGAAAGCGTCCATGCTTCATCGCCCGGGGTGAGAGTTGCGGAGTTGCGAAGATATTCATCGTCGCCCAGACCGTATTCGCAAAGCACGTCTTCGCTGCCGATGCCGACGCGCTTGCAGACAGCCGTGTTAACCGTTTCCGCTTCGGGACAGGCTTCGGCGAAAACTGCGCTGAAGATTTCCTGATCGGGTGCGGGCAGGGTGTTCACCGGCTCGGGCGCGACCGTTTCGGCAGGTGCCGGCTCGGCTGCGGGCTCTTCGCCGCAGGCTGCAAGAAGGAATGCGGGGGCGAGGATGAGGGCAAACTTGGTCACGGTTGAAACTGGGTCCTGTATTCTTCGAGTTGGTCGGGCGTCTCGGGGGAAGGCCCGGGGGAGAGGAAGTCCGGTCGGTTAGAGCGCTTCCGCGCCCGCAATGATTTCGATCAGTTCGGTCGTAATCGCGGCCTGGCGGCTGCGGTTGTACTGGATGGTCAGCGAGTTGATGAGGTCGCCCGCGTTGCGCGTGGCGTTGTCCATCGCGGTCATCGATGCGCCCTGTTCGGAAGCTTCACGTTCCAGAAGCGAGCCGAACAGCTGCGTCTTGACGTAACGCGGCAGCAATTCCTCGAGGATTTCCTCCTCGCCGGGTTCGTATTCGACGACAGCATCGCTGGCTCGGCTTCTTCCGGAGAAGGGACCGGGATCAGCTGGTCGACCGTCGGGTCCTGCGCCAGTGCCGACTTGAAGGTCGGGTAGACGAGATGGGCGATGTCGAACTTGCCGGCTTCGAACATTTCGATCAGCTCGTCGGCAATGGCCGTGGCTTCGTCGAAGCCGGGCTGCTTGACGGTGCTGGTGTCGAACTGCGCGGTAATCTTGTCGGCGTAGTCGCGCTTGATCGGTGCGCGGCCCTTCTTGCCGACCAGATAGAATTCGACCGTCTTGCCCTCGGCGAGCAATTGCCGCGCCTTCAGCTTGGCAGCCTTGACGATGTTGGCGTTGAGACCGCCGCACAGGCCCTTGTCGGTGTTGACGACAACCAGCAGATGGCGCTGGGTGCTGCCCGTACCGGCAAGCAGCTTCGGCGCGCTGTCGCTGCCGCCGACCTTGCCGGCCAGCGACGCCATGACCTCGCCCAGCCGTTCGGCATAGGGACGTGCAGCCTCGGCAGCGGCCTGCGCACGGCGAAGCTTCGCCGCGGCGACCATCTGCTTGGCCTTGGTGATCTTCTGGGTCGATTTTACCGACCCGATCCGATCCTTGAGTTCTTTCAGCGAGGCCATTTCGGCTCCCTAATTCTCTTCAGGCTCAGGCGAACTGCTTGGCGAAGGTGTCGAGCGCTTTCACGGTCGCGTCCTTGGTGTCGCCTTCGAACTTCTTGCTCGTGCGGATGTCGGTCAGGACATCGGCATGCTCGTTGCGCATGAAGCTCAGCATGGCGGCTTCGTATTCGTTCACCCGGTCGACGGCGATAGCGTCGAGATAGCCATTGGTACCGGCGAAGATCGACACGGTCTGTTCTTCGAACGGCATGGGCGAGAACTGCGGCTGCTTGAGCAGTTCGGTCAGGCGTGCACCGCGGTTGAGCAGCTTCTGCGTGGAGGCATCGAGGTCCGAACCGAACTGCGCGAAGGCCGCCATTTCGCGGTACTGCGCCAGCTCCAGCTTGATCGAGCCGGACACCTTCTTCATCGCCTTCGTCTGGGCGGCACCGCCAACGCGGGACACCGACAGACCGACGTTAATGGCCGGACGGATGCCCTGATAGAACAGGTCGGTTTCGAGGAAGATCTGGCCGTCGGTGATCGAAATCACGTTGGTCGGAATGTAGGCCGACACGTCACCGGCCTGCGTTTCGATGATCGGCAGAGCGGTCAGCGAGCCGCCGCCATTGTCGTCGTTCATCTTCGCCGCACGCTCGAGCAGGCGGCTAGTGGAGATAGAAAACGTCACCCGGATAGGCTTCGCGGCCCGGAGGACGACGCAGCAGCAGGGACATCTGGCGATAGGCCACGGCCTGCTTGGAAAGATCGTCATACACGATCACGGCGTGCATGCCGTTGTCGCGGAAATATTCGCCCATCGCGCAGCCGGTATAGGGTGCGAGATACTGCAGCGGAGCGGGCTCGGACGCGGTGGCGGCAACGACGATGGAATATTCCATCGCGCCGTTTTCTTCGAGGCTCTTCACGATCTGCGCGACGGTCGAGCGCTTCTGGCCGACGGCGACATAGATGCAGTACAGCTTTTCCTTCTCGTCCGTCGCCCTGATGCGCTTCGCGCTGGTTGATGAAGGTGTCGATCGCGACAGCGGACTTGCCGGTCTGACGGTCACCGATGATCAGTTCGCGCTGGCCGCGGCCCACGGGGACGAGGGCGTCGATGGCCTTGAGGCCGGACTGCACCGGCTCGTCGACCGATTTGCGCGGGATGATGCCCGGTGCCTTGACTTCGACGCGGCTACGCTGCGTCGTTTCGATCGGGCCCTTGCCGTCGATCGGGTTGCCCAGAGCATCGACGACGCGGCCCAGCAGGGCCTTGCCGACGGGAACGTCCACGATGGTGTCGGTCCGCTTGACGATGTCGCCTTCCTTGATCTCGGCGTCGGAGCCGAAGATCACGACACCGACATTGTCGGCTTCCAGGTTCAGGGCCATGCCCTGCACACCGTTGGAGAATTCGACCATCTCGCCGGCCTGCACCTTGTCGAGGCCGTGGATACGGGCGATACCGTCACCCACCGAGAGAACGGAACCGACTTCGCTGACTTCGGCCTCGGTGCCGAAATTGGCGATCTGGTCCTTGATGACCTTGGAGATTTCTGCGGCGCGGATTTCCATCGATTAGTCCTTTAGGCTTTCGTGGCCAAAATTGTCGGTCAGGCTTTCATAGCCTGTGCAAGAGAATTGAGACGGGTGCGGATCGAACCGTCGATGCGCTTCGACCCGATGGTAACGACGAGACCGCCCAGAAGGTCCGGATCGACGCTGTGAGACAGCTTGACCGTGCGACCTTCGCGGGCAGTGAGTTTCTGGCGCAGCGCTTCGAGCTGCTCGTCGGTCAGCGCGTGGGCGCTGGTGACTTCTGCGGTGACTTCGCCGCGCTGCGCTGCCGCAATCATGCGGAACGCGCGAATCATGGCGGGCAGTGCGACAGACGCCGGTTCTGCGCCAGCACGCCGAGGAATTTCCGGGTCAGCTGCGACAGGCCGAGGACGCCGGCAACGCCTTCTACGGCCGTACCCTGCTGGGTGCGGCTGAGCTCGGGGTTGGTCGTCAGCGCCCGCAATTCGGCCGATTCGGCGAGCGCGGCTTCCAATTTGTCGAGGTCGGATTCGACAGCGGTGACGATGCCGTCCTCCGCCGCCAGATCGAACAGCGCAGAAGCGTAACGGCCTGCGAGGCTAGCCTGAATACCGGCGGAAATCTCCACTGGGTGATGTCCTCTCGGGTGAGCGGGAAGAATAATGCGAACGCTCGCGGATCGGGCACCGTGAAGCACCCTCGCAAAGCTGGCGCGCGCCTAGCAGCCACCCTACTGCGATGCAAGCGGTGTAGCGCATCGACTTTCCCTCGTGCGGTGAATTGGGAGTAGGAGATAGGTAGAAGAACATAAGAGGAGAGAGATGATGAAGCTTACCCCGATGGCACCCCAGTGCGGCGTCGAAGTGAGCGGCGTGCAGCTGGCCGAGGCAGAGGGCGAGACGCTCGATGCGATCCGTCAGGCGATCTACGAGCACGGTGTGGCGGTTTTGCGCGATCAGGAGTTTTCGCCCGAAGATCATATCGCCTTCGCCAAGCGCTGGGGCGGGATCGATGTCAACAAGTACTTCCCGCTCCACGCCGAACATCCCGAAATTGCGATCGTCAAAAAGGAAGCCGACCAGTAGACCAATATCGGCGGCGCCTGGCACACCGATCATTCCTACGACCAGATCCCGGCGATGGGCTCGATCCTGGTGGCGCGCGATCTGCCGCCGTCTGGCGGCGATACCGAATGGGCGCATATGGGCGCTGCCTATGACGCGCTCTCCGATGATCTGAAGGCCGAGATCGAAGGGCTGGAGGCGTTTCACACCGCCGACCATGTATATGCGGCCGACGGTGTCTACGCCCAGACCGATATGGGCAACGATCTGCGCGGGCAGGACCAGAAGACAGGCGCGATCCATCCGGTCGTGATCCGCCACCCGCATACAGGCCGCAAGCTGCTCTATGTAAATCGCGGCTTCACCATCCATTTCGTGGGCCAGACGCGCGAGGAAAGCCTGCCGCTGCTGCAGAAACTGCTGGATGCTGCCCTGACCGGCGACAACCAGTGCCGCCTGCAATGGGAGCCCGGCACCGTCGCCATCTGGGACAACCGGACGACCTGGCACAATGCGCTCAACGACTATCAGGGCTATCGCCGCGAAATGCACCGCATCACGCTGAGCGGTGAAGCATTGGCGGCGTAGTATCTTGCGCTACCGCTTCGCTTTATAAGCGCGGCGTTTTCTCTCCTGTCCCGCTCAAAGGCGGGCCGGGCCGGTAGAGTGGGGAGCTAGTTGCTTCCCACTTCACAACTATAGACCAGCCGTTCGTTCGGGCTTTCGGGCAATCCGCTGAGGACCGCGCCCTGCAGATCGCCGAGCCGGGTTGCGGCTCCGTCCGCAGCGCATGAGGGCGGGGTGTAGGCGCCGCGTGCTTCGCGTGCCGCTGTCATCTCGTCGCGGGTGAGGAGGTACCGGTCGACGCGGTACGTCCGGCTGTCGGGCGAGAATGCGTTGACCGACACCACGGCTTCTTCGTTCGGCACGAACACCCGGCTCCAGTCACCCGATGCCTGACCGTACTGGGTGCGCCCGTTGACGCAGCCATCCTGTGTCCAGTCGAATTCGACTGTTTCGGCGGGCGCGCCAGTGATGCGGCTGCGCTCCGGCTGGAGGCGGCAACTTAGCGTCACTTCACCCGCCGGGCTGTCGGCCATACCTTCGCCGGTGTCCTGATCCTCTGCCATGGCCGCCGCGATGCGACGATCGACCGCATCGAAGCCCCGGGCCGTGTGAACCACAGGGAAATGGCCGCGACCAGCAGTGCGATCGCTGCGATGCCTAAGCCGATGGCCACCGCGTCACGCTGCGTATCGGGATATTCGTAGCTGCGCCCGCTCATCTCGTCGTCACAACTCCATGACCGAATTGCGACGACCAACGTTGCCACGCAGCAAACGCGCAAGCCGCGGCAGCGAGCAGAAGGACAAGCGCCAGTGCCATCCGGTTCTCCCGCTCGGACTGCACTTCCTGCGTTGCCTCTAGCTGGACCCGCGCGCGCTTTTCGCGTTGCGCTTCGGTCCGGCTTTCCAGTTCCGCCTGCGCGACCATCTGCTCGCGGTTCGCCCGTTCGCGTTCCTCCGCGTCGAGATCCGCGAGGCTGCGGCACGGGCTGGCATTGACGCGGGGGGTGATACCGGCCGCCGACAGGAACGGCATCAGCTCGCGGTTAGACACCGCGAAATAGAATTCCGCATCTGCGCCATCGCTATCCGCGCCGAAACTGTTCACCCCCAGCACACGTCCGCAGGCGTCGATCAACGGCCCGCCGGAATTACCGCGCGCGATGGGGGCCGTATGAAGCAGCGTGTCGAATTCGCGGCTTGGCCGCTCGCCCGAAATAAAGCCCCGGCTTTTGACAGGCGGCTGGCTGCGGATGATGTCACCGATATCGAGCCCCTGTGCGCGGTCGACATTCATCGGATAACCGACCGCCGTTGCCTCGCCGCTGCGCGGGCGCTGGCCTGCCAGCGTCAGCGGCGGCAGGCGCAGGTCGCCGGTAATCTGCACCAGTGCGAGGTCGGCGCGGGGCGAGAACTGCACCAATTGTGCATAGGTGCTTTCCGCGCCGTCGCCCGGCACGATGCCGATGCGAAGTTCGGGGTTCATCTGCGCCTGCATCACGACATGGGCATTGGTGACGATCTGTGTCGGGCTGACGGCAAATCCCGTTCCGTGGCTGACGGGGCGGGGGGCGTCGCCCTCGACGCCTTCGCTGCCTTCCAGGATGACGACCCGCACCACCCCGCGTGCTGCCGCGTCGATATCGGCGGGTTCCGCCAGAACGGGCGGCGCGAGTGATGCGACCAACAGAGCGAAGGATACGAAAAGCCTTTTCATATGCCTTGCTTCTATCGCCAACCGCTTTGACCGCAAGGTTCGGGATGCAGGCCGTGCACGGCTACGCTAGAGCGGCGGCATGACGAATAGAGCCGAAGCCGACGCCGAAGCCGACACTGCACGCTGGGCAGCCGTGAAACGGCGCGACCGCTCGCAGGACGGGCGTTTCGTGACGGGCGTGCTGACGACGGGCATCTATTGCCGACCGTCTTGCGCGGCGCGCCATCCCGACCGCAAGAATGTGCGCTTCTTCGCCACCGGCAGCGAGGCGAGGGCATTCGGCCTGCGGGCGTGCAAGCGCTGCCTGCCGGACGACGTGGCGCGGGACGAGGCAGCGGTGCTGGCCGCGATCGACGAGATAAAGCTGTCGGAAGGGCGTCCATCCCTCGGGGATCTGGCCGATCTGACCGGATATTCGCCCGGCCATTTTCAGCGCGTATTCAAACGCGCGACCGGCCTGTCGCCAGCCGGCTATGCCCGCGCTTTGCGAGAAGAGCGGGTGAAGGACGCATTGGGCGATGCAGAACGGGTGAGCGATGCAATCTACGAAGCAGGGTTCGAGGCACCGAGCCGGTTTTACGCGGCCATGGAGAACAGGATGGGCATGACGGCAAGCGACTGGAAGGATGGCGGCAAGGGCCGGACGATCCACTGGAGCGTGATCGATACGACGCTGGGCGCGATGCTGGTCGCGGCCACCGAACGCGGCGTGTGCTGCCTCTCTTTCAACGAAGGCGAGGACGACCTCCGCGCCCGCTTCCCCAATGCGCAGCTGGTGCATGGCACAGACCAATTCACAGCGCTGTTCGAGGCTGTCACCCGCGCTGTGGAACGACCCGACGAGGCTGTCGCCGCCTCCATTCCGCTCGATGTGAAAGGGACAGCGTTCCAGCAGCGCGTCTGGCAGGCCCTGCGCGAGATACCTGCGGGCGAGACCCGCAGCTATGGCGAGCTGGCCGCCGCGCTTGGAAATCCGAAGGCCAGTCGCGCGGTCGGCGGAGCAAACGGTGCCAACAATATCGCTGTCCTGATCCCGTGCCACCGCGTGATCGCCGCCGATGGCGGGCTGGGCGGCTATGCCTACGGGACCGAGATCAAGAGCGAATTGCTCAAACGCGAGCAGACTTGAACGGCACAGCAGCTGCGCGGTTGCCAGCCCCAGACGATCAGCCGCGTTCGCCTTCGATCAACTCGTTTTGCTGACCCAGCGGTATATCCAGATTGATGATCGTTCCTGAATCGCTGCGGATTACGGACAGGTTGCCATTCAATCCGGCAACCAGCGTCCGCACGATGCGCGCACCAAGATTGCCTTCATCAGGCCAGTCGCAATCGTCGGGGATGCCAACCCCGTCATCCTCGATGGAAATGCGCAGCTGATCGTTTGACAGCAGGTGGACGCGGGTCACGACCGTGCCTTCTGTCCGGCCTTCGAACGCGTGCTGCAGCGAGTTGGTAAGAATCTCGGACACGACCAGCCCGATCCTGGCGGCTGTTTCGGTTTCGACCTTGATCGTATCGGCCTCGAAGCTTGCCTTTACGCCCCGTCGTCCATCGAGATGATTGATCGCGGATGTAATTCGGCTGAGATATGCGCCCAGCGGAATGGCCTTATCGGTGGCCCGGCCGGCGCCGCTATTGTCCATTTCCTGATACAGCAGTTGCAGGGCTTCGACACGGCGGGACAGGGAATCGAAATCGGCTTCTGTCTTCACAGGCTTGCGGGCTTGCAGACGGATCATGCTGACCACCATCGACAGGTGGTTTTTCACCCTGTGCTGTACTTCGGCCAGCTGGGTTTCGACCGTTTCGGACGGCGTTGGCGAAATTTCGGACCCCATGTCGTATTGTATGCCGACATAGAAATCGCTGACATCGCCCTCGCTGCTCTGCAGTGGCCCCATGACCAGCCTGTTCCAGAACCCTTCGCCATCGGCGCGGTAATTGTAGACGCTGGCTTCGATATCCTCGCGATTGGCAATCGCCTTTGCCAGTGCCTTCACCGTGGCAGGTTTGGTTTTCTCGCCCTGAAGGAAACGGCAGTTGCGCCCGAGAACCGATGCCGACGAATATCCGGTCATCTTTTCAAACGCACGGTTCACGTACACCAGAGGTTCGTCTTCCAGCGAAAGATCGGCAATGGTGAGGGCAAAAGGCAGAAGCTCGTAGGCGCTCCTGTCTGCGGGTTCGTGATCTCTGGCCATAATACTTCGTCTGTCTTCGTATGAAGGGGGGTTATACTCGTAGCTCTAAATCGGAAATCGGCCGATTGTCTAGGGTGCCGTTAGTCTGCACGTGCCCAGCCAGATTGCGCCGGATCGAGGGTTCTCAGAAACGCTTCTGCGCTCTCGAGATATTCCGCCTGCCGCTCCTCGCCCATCCGGTCCCAGTTCGAGTAAATCCGGCCGATGCGCGGGTTCTTCTCCAGTCGGTCGCGGTGGCGTTCCATGAAGTGCCAGTAAAGGGGGTTGAACGGGCAAGCGCCTTCACCTGTTTTCTTGGCTGGCGAGTATTTGCAGTCGGAGCAGTAATTGCTCATCTTGTTGATGTAATTTCCGCTCGCCGCATAGGGCTTGGTCGCCAGCTTCCCGCCGTCGGCATAAAGGATCATCGCGGCCACATTGGGCAGTTCGACCCATTCATAAGCATCGGCGTAAACGACCAGAAACCAGTCCTGCACTTCGCGCGGTTTGATACCGGCCAGCAACGCAAAATTGCCCAGCACCATCAGCCGCTGGATATGGTGAGCATGGGCATTTTCTTTCGTTGAGCGGATCGCGTCCGACAGGCAGCGCATGTCGGTTTCGCCGGTCCAGTAGAATTCGGGCAAGGCACGCTGTGCGTTCAGCGCGTTATTGCTTTCGAGATCGGGCATGAAGCGCCAATAAAACCCGCGCACATATTCGCGCCAACCGATCAGCTGGCGGATGAAGCCCTCGACCGAATTGATCGGCGCCTTGCCATCCTTGTACGATTGCTCGGCGCGCTCGCACAGTTCCAGCGGGTCGAGCAGTCCCAGATTGATGCTGGTCGACAGCATCGAGTGGAACATATCGTCTTCGCCGTAAACCATCGCATCCTGATACGGACCGAATTTCTCGATCCGCTCCGCGAAGAAGGCATCGGCGGCTTTTTCGGCCTCGGCGCGGGTGACGGGCCAGCCGAAGCTCTCGAGGCTGCCGAAATGGTCGGAAAACTGATCTTCCACCAGCGCGATACATTCCTGCGTGATGTCGTCGGGGTCGAACAGCGGCCGCTGCGGCGCTGCCAGACCTTCCTTGGGCGGTTTGCGGTTCTCGCTGTCGTAATTCCAGTCGCCGCCTTCGGGCTTGCCTTCGTCATCCATCAGCAGGCCGGTCTTCTTCCGCATTTCCCGGTAGAAATTCTCCATGCGCAGGGTCTTGCGGTCTTCCGCCCACGCGTTGAATTCGGCAAGCGAACAGACGAAGCGGTCATCGTCCAGGATCTCGACTTCGCACGCGAACTTGTCGGGCCACTCCTCGATTGACTGCTGGACGCGCCATTCACCCGCCTCGACGACGTGGATCGCGCGAGGAGCATGCCGCTCGATGGCGCGGGCGACTTCGCCGGTGAAGCTGCCGGCATTGTCCTCGTCCGTCAGCTTCACATAATCGACCTGCCAGCCGGCCTCCTCCAGCTCGGCGGCGAAGTGGCGCATGGCAGAAAAGATCAGCGCGATCTTCTGCTTGTGGTGTTTGACGTAAGTCGCCTCGTCCCACACCTCCATCATCAGGATGACGGTGTCGTCCTTCGTCCGCCCGCGCAGGGACGCGAGCGTGCGGGTCAGCTGGTCGCCGAGGATGGGGACAAGGATTGGGCCGGAAGTGTCGTCGCTCATGCGGCCCTAACGCTCCCGCTCAGGAAAGGTTCGGCTCCATGCCCGGCTCGCACTTGGCCCACATCCGCTGATAGGCCGGGCGCTCGCCGATGCGCTTCAGATAGGCCTGCGTGTTCGGCTTTCCATCCAGCGTCGTGGCGCGGGTCATGCGGGCAGTGGTAAGACAATAGACCATCATGATATCGGCCAGCGTCAGCTGCGATCCGCCGAAGAACTCCGCCTCGCCCAGCCGCGTCTCGACCTGCTCCCAGGCCTTGGCCGTGCGGTCGGCCACGAAATTGCCGGGCATCGGATTCTGCGCATCGGCCATCGACAGCATCAGCTGCATCATGCCGTTCGTCATGAACGTGCCGTTGGTATAATGGAACCAGAACAGGTGGTCGGCAAAATCGGAATGGTCAGGCGTCAGGCAATGTTTGCCGCCGCCATATTTGCGGTCGACATATTCGCAGATCGCCCCGCTTTCGGCCAGCGTGAGGTCGCCGTCCTGAATGACCGGCGCCATGCCTGCAGGATGCAGCGCCTTCAGCTCGTCCGGCGCCAGGCGATTGTCGGCGCGGCGATCATAGCGCTTGAATTCGTAATCGATCCCCAGCTCCTCGCACAGCCAGACAACGCGCTCGGACTGCGAAATACCGAGATGGTGGACGGTCAGGGTCATGCGAAAAATTCCTCTCAGACGAAACTATAGGGATCGATGTCGACGCTTACGCGCACGCCGCGGGGCAAGTCCAGCGGGTCCAGCCAGTCGCGAATGGCCTTCTGCACATTGGCGGAGCGGCGGGCATTGACCAGCAGGCGATAGCGGTAGCGGCCGCGCAGCAGCGCCATCGGGGCAGGTGCGGGGCCGAGGATCGCGACGTCGGGCAGGTCGGGCTTGGCATGGCCGATGCGCTGTGCTGCCTCGCGCGCTTCCTTCTCGTCTTCGCTCGAGACGATGATTGCGGCCCAGCGGCCGAAGGGCGGGGCGCCGGCATGGCGTCGGGCATCGGTTTCGGCTTCGTAGAATGCGTCGCGGTCGCCCGCTTCCAGTGCGGCGATGACCGGCGCGTCGGGGTGGCGGGTCTGGATGATGACCTCGCCCGGTTTGGCCCCGCGACCCGCACGGCCTGCGACTTGCGCGACCTGCTGGTAGGTGCGCTCCGCCGCGCGCAGATCGCCGCCTTCAAGCCCGAGGTCGGCATCGACCACGCCCACCAGCGTCAGTTCGGGGAAGTGGAAGCCCTTGGTCACAAGCTGCGTGCCGACGATCACGTCGATCGCGCCGCCCTTCGGCCTGCGCGACGAACTCTGCCGCACGCTCGGGGCTGCCGAGCGTGTCGGAGGTGACGAGCGCCACGCGCGCCTCGGGCAAGATTTCGCGCACCTCGTCGGCGATGCGCTCCACGCCGGGGCCGCAGGCGACCATGCAATCGGGCTCGCCGCAATCGGGGCAGGTTTCGGGCGGGGCGGTGTCGTGGCCGCAATGGTGGCAGGCGAGGCGCTGGGTGAAACGGTGCTCGACCAGCCACGCGCTGCAATTGGGGCACTGGAAGCGATACCCGCAATTGCGGCACAGGGTCAGCGGGGCATAGCCGCGCCGGTTGAGGAACAGCAGCGATTGCTCGCCTTTCTCCAGCCGGTCGGCCAGCGCATCGGCGAGGCGCGGGGCGAGCCAGCGGCCACGCTCGGGCTTTTCCTTGGTCAGGTCGAGTAGCTGGATATCGGGCAATTTCGCCCCGCCGAACCGGCTCGGGCAGCTCGAGCTTCCGGTAAATCCCGCTCTCCGCCATTTGCAGGCTTTCCAGCGCCGGCGTGGCGCTGGCGAGAATGACCGGTATTTGCTCGAAATGGCCGCGCATCACCGCCACGTCGCGGGCATTGTAGCGCACGCCGTCATCCTGCTTGAAACTGACCTCGTGCGCCTCGTCCACCACGATCAGGCCAAGATTGGCGTAGGGCAGGAACAGGGCCGAGCGCGCGCCCACCACCACTTGCGCTTCGCCGCTACCGATGGCCCGCCATGCACGGCGGCGCTCGGTCGATTTCAATGAGGAATGCCAGACGATGGGCTTCGCGCCGAAGCGGTCCTCGAACCGGCGCAGGAACGCCTCGGTCAGCGCGATTTCCGGCAGCAGGACCAGCACCTGCCGGTCCGCCGCGCAGCGCAGCGGCGACCGGTTCGAAATAGGTTTCGGTCTTGCCCGATCCGGTCACCCCGTCGAGCAGGATGGGGGCGAAGTTCTCGCGCCTCGACCGCCTTCACGATAGCGTCGGCAACCTCCTGCTGATCGGCGGACAGTTCCGGCTCGGCAAAATCGGCAGCGGCGCGCGGATAGGGACGGTCGATATCGACCGACAACCGGCTCCAGCACGCCCTGATTGACCAGCCCGCGCAGCACGCCGTCCGACACGCCGGCCATCTCCGCCAGTTCGCGGATCGTCGCCTGCTCGCCTTCCAGACGCTCCATCGCCCGTTCGCGCTGCGGGGTCATGCGTTCGGGCATCCCGCCGGTCAGCCGGTATTCGGTCATGGTCGCCGGACCGCGCAAGGCTCCGCCGCTCGACAGGACCATGCGCGCCACCGCGCTCATCGGGGCGCAGTAATAATCCGCCGTCCATTCGATCAGTCGCCGCAGTTGCGGGCCTGCAGCGGCGGAACCGGCAGGACTTCCAGCAATGGGCGCAGCTTCGCATCGGGAACGGACTGCGACGGCAGCGCGTCCTCTTCCCAGACGATGCCGATGATCTGGCGCGGGCCGAGCGGGGCGACCACGACACTGCCCGGCTCGACCGGCATCCCGTCCGGCACGCGGTAATCGAGCGGGCCGAGAGCGGCATTGAATACGAGAAGGCGGACGCGGTTCATGTGCCTGCCATATGGGAGCCGCAATGGTGGGGCGGCAAGATGGAGTGTTCCGTAATGACCGAGCTTTTGACGAAAACCACCGGACGCCGCGCCTTTCTGGGCGGCATCGGCGTCGCATCGGGCGGCCTGCTGCTGTCGGGCTGCACCACCGGTCTTGGTGGCTTCGGCATGATCGATGCGGTACGGCGCTTGCTGTTCCTGTCGAGCGAGCAGGCGTTTGCGCGTCTGACCGCACCGGGCGGTTACTGGGACGATCAGGTCGCGCAGATCGGGCTTGGCAATTTGCTGGGCACGCGCGGCGATGTGCTCTCCAACATTCTGACCTCGGCGCTGTTCAAATCGCGGCTGGAGCGTGAATTTGCCGGTTTCGCTCTGGAGGCGAGCGACCGCGCTGCGCCGATCGTCGTCGATACCGTGCGCACGATCGGTTTCCAGAATGCCATCGATCTGGTGCGCGGCGGGCCGACGGCGGCGACGGCCTTCCTGCGCGGCAATATGGGCAACCGCCTGATCGACGCGATGGTGCCCGAACTGGGCCAGGCCATGCGGGTCGCCAGCGATCCGCTGGTGGGGCAGGCGCTTTCGGCCCTGTCCGGTGTCGATATCGGCGGCGTGGCAACTCGCGTCGCCAATGGTATCGACGATGCGATCTGGAACGAGATCGGCCGCGAGGAAGCCGCCATCCGCGCCAATCCGCAGGCCACCCGCGATCCGCTGCTCATCGGCGTGTTCGGAGCGGCGGACCGTCTGCTGTAGACAGCACGGTCACCAGACCACCTAGCCCGCGCTGGCGCTCCCCGCTAAGGCTGGCAGAGAATCGCCAGCCGGAGCAAGAGCCCACATGAAATTCTTCGCCGACACCGCCGAAATTGCCGACATCAAGGAACTGGCCGAAACCGGCCTGCTGGACGGCGTCACCACCAACCCTTCGCTGATCGCCAAGTCGGGTCGCGACTTCATGGAAGTGACGAAGGAAATCTGCGGTCTGACCGATGGCCCGGTCAGTGCCGAAGTCGTCGCGCTCGACCATGCGACCATGATGAAAGAAGCGGACAAGCTGCGCGCGATTGCCGACAATGTCTGCATCAAGGTGCCGCTGACGATCGACGGGCTGAAAACCTGCAACGCGCTGACCCGCGATGGCACGATGGTCAATGTCACCCTGTGCTTCTGCGCCAATCAGGCCCTGCTGGCGGCAAAGGCCGGGGCGACGTTCGTTTCGCCCTTCGTCGGCCGCCACGACGACAATGGCTTCAACGGCATGGATCTGATCCGCGATATCCGCCAGATCTACGACAATTACGCGTTCGAAACGGAAATCCTCGTCGCCAGCGTGCGCCATGTCGGCCACGTGCTCGACAGCGCGCTGATCGGCGCCGATGTGATGACTGCGCCGCCCAAGGTGATCAAGGCGCTGGTGAAGCATGTCCTGACCGACAAGGGCATCGAAGGCTTCCTGAAGGATTGGGAAGCAGACCGGGCAGAGCATCCTCTGATCCGGACGAGACGTTGAGCGACGAATCCCCTCTCGACCTGTTCAAGCGGGCGCTGACCGGCAGCGCACGCGCCCTTGCGCGCGAGCCGGAAGTCGAAGTCGCGTGGAGTGCGGACAGCCCCTCGTCCTCGGGCAAGAATTTCCGCGTTCCGCTGCCGGGCCGCTCGCTGCCACCGGAACAGGCGACCGAGGCGCGCGGGTTCGCCGACAGCTTCGCGCTGAAACTGCGCCATCACAACGCTGCGCTGCACGACCGGCAGGCGCCTGCCGAACCGATTGCGCGGGCGGTTTACGATGCGGTCGAACAGGTTCGCTACGAGGCGCTGGGAAGCAATCGTTTCAGCGGTATAGCGGCCAATCTTGATGCCGCGGTCGAACTGCGCACCGCGTCCGATCCCATAGCCCGCGCGCAAAGCGAGGCGGAGGTTCCGCTGCAGACGGCCGTTGCGCTGATGCTGCGCGAGGCGCTGACCGGCCATGCTGTTCCCGACCGGGCGCAAGGCAGGCGTCGACATGGTCCGCGAGCTTCATCGAGGACCGGATCGGCGACGACTTCACCGATCTTGCCGCGTTGACTGGAAGATCAGACGGCTTTCCAGAAGCTTGCGCTCGACATGCTCGAGCATCTCGAACTGACCCGTCCTGACGACGCGCCCGACCAGTCCGATGATGACGACGGCGAGGACGATCAGGGCGAGGAAGAGGACGAGGGCGACGACGAAGAAAGCGGCGGTGAGGACCAGCCCAATCCTGCCGAAATGGCCGGTGAGACCGAAGAGGGCGAGGACACCGGCGAAGGCGAAGCCGAGATGTCCGGCGACGAGGACATGCAGGACGGCGATCTGGGCGACGAGGGCGAGGAGGGCATGCAGCCCGTCCGCCCGAACCGCCCGTGGACCGACATCCCCGACAGCTTCGACTACACCTCCTATACCACCGCGTACGACGAAGAGATCGAAGCGGCCGAGCTGTGCGACAGTGAAGAACTGGACCGTCTGCGCGCCTATCTCGACAGCCAGCTGACCGGCCTGCAAGGCATCGTCACGCGGCTGGCCAACCGGCTGCAGCGCCGCCTGATGGCGCAGCAGAGCCGCAGCTGGGATTTCGATCAGGAAGAGGGCCTGCTGGATGCCGCGCGCCTTGCCCGCGTCGTCATCAGCCCGGGCCAGTCGCTCAGCTACAAGATCGAGCGCGATACCGAGTTCAAGGACACGGTCGTCACGCTGCTGATCGACAATTCCGGTTCGATGCGCGGACGGCCCATCTCCATCGCCGCGATCAGCGCCGACATCATGGCGCGCACGCTGGAGCGCTGCGGCGTGAAGACCGAGATCCTCGGCTTCACCACCCGCGCATGGAAGGGCGGCCAGTCGCGCGAGGCATGGCTGGCCGATGGCAAGCCGCAGAAACCCGGCCGCCTCAACGATCTGCGCCACATCCTGTACAAGAAGGCCGACGAGCCATGGCGCCGCGCGCGCCGCAATCTGGGCCTGATGATGCGCGAAGGGCTGCTGAAGGAAAACATCGACGGCGAGGCGCTGCTATGGGCGCACAACCGCCTGCTCGCCCGCCCCGAGGACCGCCGCATCCTGATGGTGATTTCCGACGGCGCGCCGGTCGACGACAGCACGCTGAGCGTCAACAGCGCAGGCTATCTGGAAAGCCATCTGCGCAAGGTGATCGAATGGATCGAGAAATCCTCGCCCGTGCAACTGGTCGCCATCGGCATCGGCCACGACGTGACGCGCTATTACAAACGCGCGGTGACGATCATGGATGTCGAGCAGCTGGGCGGCACGATCATCGAGCAGCTGGCTGATTTGTTTGAGATTGAGAAATAATGTGAACGTCACCGAAGCCGTCAAAACCCGCCGCTCCGTCCGGGCTTTCACCGATCAGCCGGTCGAGCTGGAAACCATTCGCCGGGTCATGGACACCGCGCGCTGGGCGCCTTCGGGGTGCAATTACCAGCCGTGGGAAGCGACCATCCTGACCGGTGAGCCGCTGGCGGAACTGCGCGGTATTCTGGCCGAAGCGCCGATGGGGCAGGCGGAATACGACTGGACGGCTCCGGGTCAGGAAGATGCCTATAAGGAGCGTCTGAACGCCGTGTCCAAGGGCATGTTCGGCGCGATGGGCATTGCCCGCGACGATGCCGAGGGCGCGGCAGAAGGCGATGATGCGCAACCGCGAAAGCTGGGACAGCCCGGCGCTCCTGCTGTGCTATTTCCCGCGCCTGATGAAGGAGGCGCAATGGTCCGACACCGGCATGTGGCTGCAGACGGTGGCGCTGCTGCTGCGCGAGGAAGGGCTCGATTGCTGCTTCCAGGAATTCATGGCGCTCTACGCCACGCCGATCCGCGACTTTCTGGGCCTCGACCACGAGCGCACGATGTTCTTCTGCGGCATGGCCATCGGCTACCGCGACGAAGATGCGCCGGTGAACAATTTCGAGCGCGAACGTGTGCCGCTGGACGAACAGGTGAAGTTTCTCGGCTGGGATTGACCTTGCCAGCGGGAATGGCAAAGCCGACCCATGACCAAGACCCCGCTCAAACTGTTCAATTCGCTCACCCGCTCGCTGGAAGAGTTCCAGCCGATCCATGAGGGCGAGGCGCGCGTCTACACCTGCGGGCCGACGGTCTATAATTACCAGCATGTCGGCAATATGCGCGCCTACATCTTCGCCGATACGCTCGGGCGGACGCTGGAATGGGCGGGCTACAAGCTGTCCCATGTCATCAACATCACCGATGTCGGCCACCTGACCAGCGACGCCGATGCGGGCGACGACAAGATGGAGAAGGCGGCCGCCAGCGCGGGCAAAAGCGCGTGGGACATCGCCCGCCATTACCAGCAGGTGTTCGAGGACGATCTGGCGCGGCTGAATGTGCGCCCGGTGCAGCACCCGCGCGCCACCGATTACGTCGAGGCGATGATCGCATGGGGCAAATCGGTCGAGGAAAAGCATTGCTACCGCCTCGATAGCGGGCTCTATTTCGATGTGACGACCGTGCCCGATTATGGCCGGCTTGCCCGGGCCGTCACCGAAGAAGGTGAAGCGCGGATCGAAAGCGTGGAAGGCAAGCGCAATGCCGCCGACTTCGCCATCTGGCGCAAGACCCCGGAAGGCGAGGACCGCCAGATGGAATGGGACAGCCCGTGGGGCCGCGGCGCGCCGGGCTGGCATATCGAATGCAGCGTGATGAGCGCGGAACTGCTCGGCCATCCGTTCGACATCCACACCGGCGGGATCGACCACCGCGAGATTCACCACCCGAACGAAATCGCCCAGAACCAGGCGCACAACTGCTCCGAAGCGTCAGGCGCAAATATCTGGATGCACAACAATTTCCTCGTCGACCGGCGCGGAAAGATGTCGAAGTCGAGTGGCGATTTCCTGACGCTGCAGGCGCTGGTCGATCGCGGCTACCACCCGCTCGCCTACCGGATGCTGTGCCTGCAGGCGCACTACCGCAGCGAACTTGAATTCACCTGGGACGGGCTGGGCGCGGCGCTGGTGCGGCTGAAGCGGCTGGTCATGGGTCTGGTACAGGCGCGCGACCAGTGGTCGCAGGAGGCAGGCCTCGCCCCGCCGCCGCCGACGCGCGCCGACGGTTTGCGCGCGGAAGTGACCCACCCCAAGCTGGCACCGCTGCTCGAGAAATTCGAGAACGCGCTGGCAGACGATCTCAACACCGCCATCGCACTGACCGCGCTGGAAGAGGTGCTTGCGACGAAGAAAGTGCCGAAGGACCAGAAGGGCATTCTGGCGCTCGGCATGATGTGGCCGCTGGGCCTGATGATCCTCCCACGCGAGGAACTGCGCATCCGGCCGGCAGACGCGCAGATGACCGAGGCCGAGATCGAAGCCGAACTCATCCGCCGCAAGGAAGCGCGCGCGGCTAAGGATTTTGCGACGAGCGACGCCATACGCGAAAGCCTCTCTTCCAAGGGCGTCGAGGTCATGGACGGCGATCCGCTCGGCTGGGACTGGAAACTGGAGCATTTCGCATGACCACCGCACTCCTCTCCGCAATGATCCGTCCGATGCTGGAACCGCGCCTGCCGGACTGGGTGGAGCCGCGCTGGTTCTGCCTCGAAGGACGAAGCGCTGGAGAAAGCGCCGCTGGCAGAAATCGGCTGGTTCGACCTTAACGAGAAAGAGCCGATGGCGGCCATCGCGCAGGGCGCGACGAAGCTCAAATGGCTCAACTCGATCTATGCCGGGCTCGACTTCATGCCGTTGCAGGCGCTGCAGGAGCGCGGCGTGACCGTGACCAACGGGGTCGGCATCAACGCGATCACCATCGCCGAATATATCGTCATGATGATGCTGTCCCACGCCAAGGGATACCGCGACGTCGTGCGCGCGCAGGACCGGCACGAATGGCTGCTGGACAGCCCCGGCAAGCGCGAACTCTATGGCGAGAAGGTGCTGCTGCTGGGCATGGGCGCGATCGGCAGCCTTGCGAAAACGCGGCTGGAGGCGTTCGGTATGGATGTCGTGCCGGTGCGACGCTCGGGTGCCGATGGTGCGCTGAAGCCGGACGAATGGCGCTCGCGGTTGGGCGAATTCGACTGGGTGATACTGGCCGTGCCCGCCACCGACGAAACGCGCGGGATGATCGGCGCGGAGGAACTGGCCGCGATGAAGGAGCACCGCCGTGCTGGTGAATGTCGCGCGCGGCGGACGTGGTCGATCAGGACGCGCTGATCGACGCACTGCAGTCCAAGAGCATCGAGGCGGCCCTGCTCGACGTGACCACACCCGAACCGCTGCCCGAAGATCACCCGCTGTGGTCGCTCGAAAACGCGCAGGTCACCATGCATCTGTCGGGCCGGGCGCAGACGAAGATGTTTCAGCGCAGCGTCGACCGGTTCGTCGTGAACCTTGAACGGCTGGCACAGCGGGCGAACCGGTTGAGCCGCGGATGGACCTCGCCTTGGGATACTAGACCGCCGCCTTACGCAGCCTTACGCATCCTCCAGCAACAGCAGCTCGCAAGTCACCTCCATTCTGGGTGATGGGAGCAATGTGCTTTCTACGGCGGTGACTGCGGCATCGGCCACCAATTGCCGGGGGATCGCGAATTCGTGGTCCGGCAGTTCTGCCACCAGCGTCTCGCCAAACTCCACCGCATCGGTCCCTTCGAACACGAGTTGCAGCGAATGCCGCGTTCCGGCGAAGGTGATGCTGGCCCACGCGGTTTCCTTGTGAGTAGCGACCACGCCGTGCCCATCCGCAAGGGCAAGCACCGCGTCACGCAGGCGATCCGACAGCGTCCTTCGCGCGGTTCGCGGTGAAGGGGCGGGGTGCGCCAGCAAGTCATGCTTCATGGCGTGCCTCCCGGTAACCGCGAATGAAACTGTCGCAGCGCACTTCCATCATCGGGCGCGGCTCGCGGCCGTTACGCAGGTCGAGCACGAAACGCGGATCTTGCGCGGCGAGGCGACCGAATTTCGTCGGCGGCATATCCGTTTCGCGAAGGAAGTTTTCGATACGTCTGATGAGCATTTAACCCTCAATCTGTGCAAGTGATTCGCTGTCCCTTACCCATCTCGTCGGACCTGAAATCCTACTTGTCTAGGAAAAATCCTTCGTCTAGGAAGGAAAAATGCCGAATGTATCCTATGATAGAAATTCCGCCGATCCCCGACACCGGCTGCTTCAGCTGGCAGAGGATCGGGATGCGAGCCTTTCGTCGCTTTCGACGTTTATAGGGCGTAATCCCAGCTACTTGCAGCAATTCATCCGCAAGGGGAGCCCGAAAAAGCTGGAGGAAGGGGATCGCCGGAAACTGGCGGAATTCTTCGGTGTGCACGAATCGGAGCTGGGCGCGGTAGAGGAAAAATCCTATGCTCCTAAGCCATCCTTCCGTGATGATGACTTCGTCGCCGTTCCGCGTTTGCCCATCAGCGTGGCGGCGGGGCCGGGGCAATTCGCAGGCGGCGAAACGCCGTTCGACAATTTCGGTTTTTCGGGCCGGTGGCTGCGCGACAACGGTCTCGACCCAAAGATGCTAAGCGCGGTGACGGTCGAGGGCGACAGCATGGAACCGCTGCTGCGCGCCGGGGACGAGGTGCTGGTGGATCGCACGCCGCGGCCCCTGCGCGACGGTGTGCACGTTGTGCGGATGGGCGACACCCTGCTGATCAAACGGATTGCCAGTCCAGGGCAGGGGCGGCTGACGCTGCTGAGCCAGAACCTGACCTATCCCCCGGTCGAGGTGTCGATGGAAGACGTCGAGATTATCGGCCGCGTCGTATGGAAGAGCGGGCGCATCTAGCCACCTGCGCCCAACACCATGTCACGATGGCGGGCGTTCGTAGCTGACGGTCTGCAACATGATCAGGTATTCCGCGATCTGCTTCACCTGATCCTCGTCCAGATCGAAATCCATCTGCTCCGGATAATTATGTGCATCGCGGAGGAAGATGATCAGGGTCTCGCGGTCGACGGCCTCGCGGTTGGCGATTTCGGAAAAGGCCGGTGCGGCCGGATTGGGGGAGATCATGTTGCGTTCCACCCCGTGGCAATCGGCGCACGCGGCCTGCACGAAGGACGGCGCCATGTTCGTGTGGGCGGGCCGGGCCGAGGGGCCGGGCGCGCCTTCCACCTGACATCCGGCGAGCGCGATACAGCCGATGGCCAGTGCCGAAATCGAGTTCATAGTGCGCATTGCGATCCTCCCGGTATCTTCACGAAGAGGCTATGCGCGGCAGGGCACGCCCGCAATTGGCATCTCGCATCTTGCACACAGCAGGCGCGATAGGCACATCGGGGCCATGACCGATCAAGCGACCGCAACCCGTCCTGTGCCTCCCATGAAGGCGGGCATCATTCCCGTGACCCCGCTGCAGCAGAATTGCTCGCTCATCTGGTGCACGGCGACCAATAAGGGCGCGCTGGTCGATCCGGGCGGCGATCTCGACAAGCTCAAGGCAGGGGTCGCAAAATCCGGCGTGGAGCTGGAAAAGATCCTCGATCACCCATGGCCATATCGACCATTGCGGCGAAGCGGGCGTGCTGGCGAAGGAACTGGGCCTGCCCATCGAAGGCCCGCACGAGGCAGACCGTTTCTGGATCGACCGGCTTGCCGAAGATGGCGCGAAATACGGCATCCGGGGCGAGGTCTTCGAGCCGGACCGCTGGCTGGACGATGGCGATACCGTGACCGTGGGCGAGCTGGAGCTGGAAGTCGTCCACTGCCCCGGCCACACGCCCGGCCATGTCATCTTCTTCCACCGGCCCAGCAAATTCGCCGTGGTCGGCGATGTCATCTTTCAGGGCAGCATCGGCCGCACCGATTTCCCGATGGGCAATCATCAGGACCTGATCGACGCGATCACCCAGAAGCTATGGCCGCTGGGCGACGATGTGACCTTTATCCCCGGTCACGGACCGACCAGCACGTTCGGGCAGGAGCGCAAGACCAACGCCTTTGTCAGCGACTACGCGCTGTCCTGAGTTACCAGGGGAGTTCCGCGCCGGGCCCGCGCCTCAGATCAGCCGCATCGCGATCAGTGCCGCGAAGATCGCAAGGCCGAGCTGGACGAGCAGGGTCACGATCGTGCCGACCATCCGGCCCCATTGCATCGCGCCGCCATCCATGCCGAAGCCGTGCAAGATGCGGCCAAGGGCATAGGCTAGTGCGACCCACGGCAGCCAGACGCCGCCCTTGGCGGTCAATTCGATTGCCGCGACCAGAATCAGCACCAGCGGCGTATTCTCTGCAAAATTGAGCTGCGCCCGCATCCGGCGCGAAAGCGCTTCATTCCCGCCATCGCCGATGCAGATGGAATGGGCCCGCCGGATCGCCCCGATACGGATGGACAGCCAGATATTCGTGAGTGCAGCGGCGGCCGCCAGCGCCAGTGTTGTCGGCAGGATAAAGCCCATCTTGAAATCTCCCCCTCGTGCAAGGATGTTGCATTTCCGACCTAGAAGGAGAGACGAGTGGTTGCAACGCGGGTCGAATCCTGCATATAGGCCGCGCCTTCGCCGCATTGCCGTCGGTACTTTCCGCATGCTTCCTTACCGGGTTGTGTCGGCGTGGTCCTTCACCTAGATGCGGCTCCGCAACAGTTTGATAGATTTCGAGGAACGGTGCCGAGATGGCTGTCCCCAAAAGAAAAGTATCCCCGCATCGCCGTGGCAATCGCCGCGCTCACGATTCGCTGAAGGTTGAAGCACATCACGAATGCAACAATTGTGGCGAGCTTGAAGCGTCCGCACAATCTGTGCCCGCATTGTGGTTTCTACAACGGTCGCGAAGTTCTCGCGCCCAGCTTGTAATTCACGCCTGTAACCTGCGGATTTATAATCCAGTTTAGCCGGAGACCGTCATGACCCTGCCGCGTATCGCTGTCGATGCGATGGGCGGGGACGAAGGCGTGCGCGTCATGATCGACGGTGCGGCAGAGGCCCGCCGCCGGCATGACAGGTTCAAATTCCTGCTGGTCGGCGACAGCGCCCGCATCGAAGCGGCGCTGGACGAACACCCGAATCTTCGCGCTGCCAGCGAAATCCTGCATTGCGACGATGTCGTCGGCGGCGATGAAAAGCCGACGCAGGCGCTGCGCCGTGCCAAGACCACTTCCATGGGTCTCGCCGTCAATGCGGTGAAACAGGGCGATGCTGGCGCCGCCGTCAGCGCCGGAAACACCGGCGCGCTGATGGCGATGAGCAAGCTGGCCCTGCGGACCATGCCCGGCATCGACCGGCCCGCGCTCGCAGGCGTCATGCCGACGCTGGAAGATGACGATGTCGTCATGCTGGACCTCGGGCGCGAACACCGAAGCGGATGCCCGCAATCTCGTTCAATTCGCCGTGATGGGCGCGGCCTATTCGCGCATTCTGACAGGCCGCGCCAAGCCGCGCGTTCGTCTGCTCAATATCGGCACCGAAGAGATCAAGGGCACCGATGCCCTGCGCGATGCGGCCACGCAGTTGCAGGATGCGACCGCACTGGACATGAGCTTCGATGGCTTCATCGAGAGCGACAAGATCAATCGCGGCGAAGTCGATGTCGTCGTCACGGACGGTTTTTCCGGCAATATCGCACTGAAGGCAATCGAGGGCACGGCACGGTTCGTGACCGACCTTCTGAAAACAGCATTTACCAGTTCGCTCCGGTCGAAAGTCGGCTTCCTCGTCTCGCGCCCGGCCACCGAACTGCTGCGCCACCATCTCGACCCGAACAACCACAACGGCGCGGTGTTTCTGGGCCTGAACGGCGTGGTCGTGAAAAGCCATGGCAGCGCCAATGCCGCGGGTGTCGCCAATGCCGTCGCGGTTGCCGCGCGCCTGCTGGAAGACAAGCTGACCGAACGGATCGTTCACGATCTCGGCGAACTCGATGCCCGTATGTGGGCAGGCAGCGGCCGCGACGGCTCGCTGGGCAAATGATCCGCTCCGTCTTTCGAGGCAGCGGATCTGCGCTTCCCGCGAAGGCTGTCTCCAATGCCGAATTGGCGAAGACGGTCGATACAACCGACGAATGGATCGTCGAGCGTACCGGAATTCGCCAGCGCTACATCGCCGACGAAGGCGAGACGACGTCGACCCTGGCGATCGGCGCGGCACGCGCGGCCTTGGCGGATGCCGGAATGGATGCGAGCAGCATCGATCTGATCGTCCTGGCGACCGCCACGCCGGACAACACCTTTCCGGCCACCGCGACGAAGGTGCAGGCGGCGCTAGGCTGCACTGGCGGCATCGCGTTCGACGTTGCAGGCGGTGTGCTCGGGCTTTCTCTACGCGCTGGCCACCGCCGATTCGCTGCTGAAGACCGGGATGGCGAAACGTGCGCTGGTTATCGGCGCGGAGACCTTCAGCCGCATTCTCGACTGGGAAGATCGCGGCAACTTGCGTCCTGTTCGGTGACGGAGCAGGCGCGATCGTGCTGGAGGCGGAAGAGGGCGATGCGGTGGACCGCGGCCTGCATTGCCTCGCGCCTGCACGCCGATGGCAGCCAGCATGATCTGCTCTATGTCGATGGCGGCCCGTCGACGACGCAGACGGTCGGCAAGCTGCGCATGAAGGGCCGCGAGGTGTTCCGCCACGCGGTCGTCAATCTCTCGCAGGTCCTTCGCGAAGTGCTTGATGATGCAGGCGATTTCTGCTCAGGATATCGACTGGGTCGTGCCGCATCAGGCGAATGCCCGCATTCTGGATGCAACGGCGCGCAAGCTGGGCCTGCCGGCGGACAAGGTGGTCGTGACCGTCGATCAGCACGCGAACACATCGGCTGCATCGGTCCCGCTGGCCTTCGATACGGCGCGACGAGACGGCCGGATCAAGGACGGCGACCTCGTCATGCTCGAGGCGATGGGCGGCGGCTTCACATGGGGCGCCAGCCTGATGCGGCTGTAACCGGAAAGCTCGAAAGACCTTTTCCACCACGCGCATTGCGGGAAAGTGCGGATAAGGCTAGGTTTTGCTCATAATGCACCACTTCGGGTCGCACCGACGTGAATGAAGGAGAATGGCATGGCGCGTTCGGTGGGCACGCTAACCCGTGCGGATCTGGCAGAAACGATCAATCGCAAGATGGGCTTCAGCCGCGCGGAATCGCTCGATTTGGTCGAATCGATTCTGGCGCATATGTGCGGCGCGATGAAGGATGGCGAAAACGTCAAGATTTCCGGCTTCGGCAGCTTCGTACTGCGCGACAAGAAAGAGCGGATCGGCCGCAATCCCAAGACCGGGGTGGAAGTGCCGATTACGCCGCGCCGCGTGATGACGTTCCGTGCCAGCCAGCTGCTGAAGGACCGGATTGCCAAGGGATAGTCTCCCTTAGGGAGGGAACATGAGCGGACAATTCGATGACGGCAAGGACGATGGCGCCCTGCGCACTATCGGCGAAGTCGGCAAGGCGCTGGGTCTCAAACCCCATGTATTGCGATATTGGGAACAGCAATTCCCGACGCTCGAACCGCTGAAGCGCAGCGGCAGCCGGCGATATTACCGGCCAGACGATGTCGCCCTGATCGAAACGATCGACCGGCTCGTCAATGTGGAAGGCTACACGCTGAAGGGCGCCCGCACCGCAATCGAGGAAGGCCGCGCCGACATGGCCGAGGCCGCCTGCCGAACACCGAACCGAACAACGCAGACGCGGCCGAACCTGCCGCAGAACCCGCTTTTCTTGCGAAAGATTCTGCTCCGCTGCCCGGAGCAGGGGCGCCCGAAAGAGCGCCACGCTCTGCGGCCGCCAGCGTCGAGGGGCGCGGTGTGCCGAGCGAAGTCATCGCGGAACTGAAAGATATTCGCGCGCGGCTCGAAGCTGCGATCGCCGCCTGAATCTGGGTCCCTGCCGGTTATTCGGCAGCCAGCAATCTCCGCTTCGCCCAGATCCACGCTGACCAGCCGGCTGATGCCCTGTTCGACCATCGTCACGCCGAACAGGCGGTGCATCCGGCTCATCGTCACGGCGTTGTGCGTCACGATCAGATAGCGGGTGTCGGTTTCGCGCATCATCGCATCAAGCAGGTCGCAGAAGCGATCGATATTGGCATCGTCGAGCGGCGCGTCGACTTCGTCCAGCACGCAGATCGGCGCGGGATTGGTCAGGAACAGCGCGAAGATCAGCGCGATCGCGGTCAGCGCCTGCTCGCCGCCCGACAGCAGGGTGAGCGATTGCAGTCGTCTTGCCCGGAGGCTGCGCAAGATTTCAAGGCCTGCTTCCAGCGGATCGTCGCTGTCGATCAGCGCCAGATGCGCCTGCCCGCCTTCGAACAGGTTGGTGAACAGGTCGGCGGAAATGGGTGTCGACCTGCTCGAATGCCGCGCGTAGCCGTTCGCGGCCTTCGCGGTTGAGGTTGCCGATGCTGCCCCGCAGGCGATTGACCGCCTCGGCCAGCTCGGCCTGCTCCGCCGCGCTCGCGCCGTGCTCGCTCTCGATCCGCTCCAGTTCGTCGGCCGCGACGAGGTTGACCGGGCCGATCCGCTCGCGGCTGGTCGAAAGCCGTTCCATATCCTGCGCTTCGGTGTCCTGAGGGCCGACCTCGTCTGCATCGAAGCCGAAGCTTTTCTGCGAGCAGGGGCGGGGGGCACTGGAAGCGCTCGCCGGATGCTTGCGCCATCTCGGCTGCGCCGCGCTTCCTCGTTTTCGGCCCGAGCCGACAGACCGGCACGGGTTTCGCGGGCCGTGGCGAGTGCCTCGCCTGCGTCGGCAACTGCGCGCTCTGAAATCCGGGCAGCCTCTTCGGTTTCGGCGACGATACGCTTCCGCTTCTGCAAGTTCCTCGCCAAGACGTGCTCGAACAGCATCGCCCTGTTCGATTTCGCGGATCAACCCTTCCGGTTTTGCGGCGATGACTGCGCGCTCTTCGGCAATTTCCTCGAAGCGCTGGTCCATTTCCGAAAGGCGCTGGGCCGCTTCGCCGGAACGGGCCTGCCAGTTCGCCATGTCGCTGCGCTGTGCTGCCGTGCGCTCCCGCGCGACGGCAAGCGCCTGATCGTGCGCGGCCAATTGCGCGGTCGCTGCCTGCATTGTCGAGCGCGCGGCCTCGTTCTTTGCCTGCGCAGCTTCGAGCTTTGCGCGGCCTGCCTCGGGATCGGGCAAGGCACTGCGTTTGTCGCGGGCGTCTGCCAGATCGGCGTCGGCCTGCTTACGCTGGTCGGCCAGATCGGCGGCCGAGTTTTCCAGTTCCGCCAGACGGGCCGCGATCCGCTCGCGGGCAGCTTCGGCCTGATCGAATGCGCGCAGTGCCTGCCGCTCGGTCTCTGCCGCCTCCCCGACAGCGCGTTCCGATGCGACGAGGCTCCGTTGCAAGTCTGCGAGCGTTTCCTGCGCGCTCGCCTGCGCGGCCTGCGCGGCATCGCGCATCGCGCGTCTGGCAGGCAATTCCGCTTCGAGTTCGGCAAGCCGGTTGGCCGCTTCCAGCCGCGCCGCTTCCGCAGCGCCCTCGCCGCGCGCGACGAAGCCGTCCCAGCGCCGCAATGCGCCGCCCTGTCGTCACCAGCCATTCGCCGGGGGCGAGCGTCGCGGCCATCATCGGCCTCGGCCACGTGGACCAGCGCAAGACGCGCAGCCAGCTCGGCCGGGCAGTCGGCGAATATGGCGTGCCAGCGAGTCGGCGACGGGCGACGGCGCATCGCGGCCGGTCCAGAACCGCCCTTCCGGGTCGCCTTCCGGATGGCCCAGCGGAGCCTTCGCATCGCGGCCGAGCACAGCGGCAAGCGCGCGTTCATAGCCCGGAGCACGCTAACCTTGTCGAGCGCAGCGGGCAGTCCGGCGCGGCCCTTGGCCTGCTTCTCGCGCGCCTGCCGGTCGCGGTCGAGAGCCTGAATATTCGCGTTCGATCCCGGCCAGTTCGGCCTGCGCGGCGGCAATGCGCTGGCCGCCTCGTCGCGTGCCGTTTGCAGCGCGTCCTTGCGTGCGCGGTCGCTTTCCAGCGCTGGCGCGGAGGTCGGCAAGCCTGGCCGCAGCGTCGCTCGGCGCCCGCCCGGGCAGAATCGACCGCGGCATCGGGATCATCTTCGCCAGTCAGCGCAGCGCGTGATCTCTGCCTGCCGCCGCGCTTCTGCATCCAGCCGCGCAAGACGCGCCTCGGCCTGCTCGATTGCGGCTGCTGCAACGCGCCATTCGGCCTCGACCCCGGCATGATCGGCAGTGGCCTTGGCCAGCGCCAGTTCCGCTGCGCGGCCGGCGCGTTCGGCTATCTTCGAGAGCGGCGGCGAGGGCGGGGCGCTGTGCCTCGTCCTTTGCAAGGGCGGCTTCGTTCGCGGCCAGTTCGTTTTCCAGCCTGCGCCAGCGCTTCGGCGGCATCGCGGGTCAGGCGGTCTGCCTCGCCGCGATCTTCCTCCAGCCGCGCTTGCTGGCGGTCGAGATCGGCAAGACGCTGCTCGGCCGCTTCCAGCTGGCTGGAAAGCGCGGCCATGCGGTGGCCATGCGCGGTGGCATCGTCGCGCCGGTCGGCCAGCTCCTCGCGCGCTGCGGCCAGCTTGACGGCTGCACCCGCGCTGTTCTGCCTGCGCGGCATCGGCCGCCTGCTTCAGCTCGGCAACATTCGCTTCCGCTGCCTGCGCCTGCTCGTCGCGCCGTGCTCGGCGGCGGCGGCGGCATCGCGCCAGCGGGCGAATACAGGACGCGCCTTCGGCCACGCCGATCTGGTCGGTGAGCGTCTTGTAGCGCTCGGCCTGTTTCGCCTGACGTCTGAGGCGATGCCATCTGGCTGTCGAGCCCGGCCATCAGATCTTCGAGCCGGGCGAGATTGGCTTCGGTCTGGCGCAGCTTGCTCTCGGCATCGCGGCGGCGGACGTGCAGGCCGGCAATGCCGGCGGCCTCTTCCAGCATCTGGCGGCGTTCCGTCGGCTTGGCGGCGATGACCTGCGCGATCTTGCCCTGGCTGACGAGCGCGGGGGAGTGCGCGCCGGTCGCGGCATCGGCAAAGGTCAGCGAGACGTCCTTCGCCCGCACGTCGCTCCCGTTGACGCGGTAGGCGCTGCCCGCGCCGCGTTCGATCCGGCGGGTGACGTCCAGTTCCTCGCCGTCGCTATCGACCGCTTGCAGCACGACTTCGGCAAAATCGCGCGGCGGGCGGGTTTCGGTGCCGGCGAAGATGACATCTTCCATCCCGCCCGAGCGCATGGATTTGGGCGAGTTTTCGCCCATGACCCAGCGGATCGCTTCGAGCAGATTGGACTTGCCGCAGCCATTGGGGCCGACCACGCCGGTCAGTCCGGGCTCGATGCGCAGTTCGGCAGGCTCGACAAAGCTCTTGAAACCACTGAGCTTGAGCCTGCGTATCTGCATCAGCGTATCCTTAGCGGGCTCCGGCTTCTTGCAGGGCCCACGTTCGAGCTGGTCCCAGCCGAGCGCTTCTGCACTTTGTGCCGTTGATGAAGAAGGTCGGCGTGCCGGTCACATTCATTTCGGTCGGCCTGCGTGTTGGAATTTTCGGCAATGCTCTTCACCTTTTCGGTATCGGCGAGGCACTGGCGCGCCTGATCTCGGCTGAGCCCGCGCGAGGCGAAGAAGTCGATCAGGCCGACCGCTTCCGCAACACCGGCAAGGCGCTCGTTCTCGGGCCGGGCCATGGCTGCTTCGATCTGCTGGCCGTTCGACTGCGCTGCGCCCATGATGGTCTGGAAATTGCGCCACACCTGCTCTGACAGCGGGTGGAAGCTTTCCGGGCTGCCGCAGCGGACGAGAACGGCGACCGACAGATCGATCGGATCGTGTACCTGATTGCGCAGTTCGTACGACACGCGGCCGCTTTCGACATATTCGGATTTGAGCGGCTCGACGCCGGTCTCGATAAAGTTCGCGCAAGCACCGCAGGTGAGGACGCATATTCGATCAGCTTGATCGGGCGCATCGGGGTTGCCGACAATGTAGCCGTCCGCATCGGATACCGCGACCGTATCGAGCCACGACTGGCCTTCGGGTGCGGGCACTTCTGCCACCGGCTCCCCGGAAATCGAACCTTCCGTTGCGGCGTCGTCGCCGCCGCACGCGGCAAGCGCGAGGGAAAGCGGGAGGGCGAGCAGGCCCAGATGCAGGGAGGAGCGAGTCGTTTTCATGGAAATCCTCATGACTTGGAAGGCTAGACCAGCCGCATTGGACTGGGGATGCTTTTACGGACTGTTTCCACAGTCGCGAAGGGATGGACAGGGATGACTATCCCGCCGAAGCGACGCTACTCAAGCGAAAAGGCGCTGTCTTCGGCAAGTTCGCTTGTCTCGCCAAGCCCGGCTTCGCCGCGCGCTTTCGCGTCGAGGCGGGTCTGGATTTGCGGCTGGAGCGCGTCCCATCCATGCACACCGCCGAGCAATTCGCCGTCGATCGCGAAGCTGGGCGTGCCGCGAACGCCGAAGGTTTCGGCATCGGCCATGGTCGCGCCGATCAGCGTATCCATCAGCGCCTCGTCCGCAAGACATTGATCCAGAGCAGGCCGGTCATAGCCGCGCTGCTCGAATATCTCGTAAAAGCCCAGATCGCTGGCAATATTGCGCAGGCGCTGCGGAACGGGGCCGGTGGCCCAGCGCTGTTGCTGTGCCGGCGTGGTCTTGCCTGCCTTCTCCAGCCAGTCATCCTGCGCGAACATCAAGGCGGCGTGATTACGAAGGAACTTGTCCTTGGGTCCGCACCATGCGGCAAGCGCAGCGGTGAGGTCGATGCCATTGCGAATGACGTGGCGCATTTCGACTCGCGTCTTGCCCGATCCGACATAGGCCAGCTTCATCACTTCGCCCCCGGTGCGGGCATAGTTGCCGCAATGCGAACACGTGTAGCTGGAGAAATCCGTCACGGTCAGGGCTGCATCGGGATTGCCGACCGTGTGAAAGGCTGCGCCGCGCTCGACCTCTAGCGTCCAGTTCTTGCCCGCTCCCATCACGGCCAGAGCCGCGACCGCCAGCATGGATGCGCCGAAGCGCCGACCGAATTTCATCTGTTCCACCATCCCTAGTCTTTGTCTGTCTTCCGCCCGTCGCCCAGACTGCGTGCCAGCCCTTCGAGCACGGCCCGCAATTCCGGATCACCGACATCGCGCAAGGATTCCCCCAATTCCATCGGGATTGGCCTCAGCGAAGGCGGAGCTTTGGGTTTCTCTCCAGCACGGGGCGGCTGAACCGCACCTTGCCGCATCTTGACCCGGGCGACGGCCTTGTAGCCGAAGAAGCGGTTCACCCGCTCGATAATTTCGGGGATCACATGCTGGATAAGCGGGGCATGGGCCGGCATCACGACCAGCTGGAGGATGCCTTCCGCGCGCTCGCCCGGCGGAAAGCGGATCGCTTCGGGCGAACTGACCTGCGCGTGCGCGTCACCGACGATTTCCGGCCAGCGGGTGACGATATTGGACTGGACGAAACCGAAGCGGCGGAAAGCCGTACGCCCAACCTGCGGGGTGAGATCGCCGATCGCCTTGGCACCGCGCCCGCGCGGACGCTCGTATGGTTTTGTGGTCTTGCGCGGTTTGGCAGCTTTCTTCGCAGCCGGTTTGGCCGCCTTCGGGGCCTTCTTGTCCCCGCCAGTGGAGCTGTTTTCTGCATCCCGTTCCATCGCACGCGCAGCCATGCCATAGGCACCGCGTGACCGCCACCGGCAAACCGACGAACCCGCGGATTTCGAGCGACCTTCTGGAATGGTACGACGCCCATGCAAGGACGCTGCCCTGGCGCAGCGCGCCCGGGCGAAACGGCACCCGACCCCTACCGCGTCTGGCTCTCGGAAGTCATGCTGCAGCAGACCACCGTCGCGGCGGTGAAGCCCTATTTCGCGAAGTTCACGGAAACCTGGCCCGGCGTCGACGCGCTGGCCGCCGCGGACGAGGCCGATGTCATGGCGGCGTGGGCAGGGCTGGGCTATTATTCGCGGGCGCGCAATCTGGTGAAGGCGGCGAAGGCGGTCAGCGAACTGGGCGCATTTCCCGATACCGAGAAGGGGCTGCGCGCACTTCCCGGGGTGGGCGACTATACCGCAGCGGCTATCGCCGCGATTGCGTTCGGACGCCGCGCCGTGGTCGTCGATGCAAATGTCGAGCGAGTTGTCGCGCGCCTGTTCGCCATTCGGGAGCCGCTGCCTGCTGCCCGAAAGGCGATCCGCGCTGCAACGGACAGCATCACGCCCGAACAGCGGGCGGGCGATTTCGCGCAGGCGATGATGGATCTGGGCTCCACCCTGTGCACCGTCCGAAGCCCCAAATGCCTGCTCTGCCCGCTCTCCGCCCATTGCGCCGGGCGCACGCAGGACCCCGAGACGCTGCCCGTAAAGCTGCCGAAAAAGGCAAAGCCCACGCGCAAGGGCCGGGCTTTCTGGATTGAACGTGACGAACGGGTCTGGCTGGTATCGCGTCCCGGGACCGGGTTGCTCGGCGGAATGCGTTCCCTTCCCGACGACGGCTGGAGCGCGCGCGAAGACGGGTCCGGCGGTCAGCCGGTGGAAGGCGAGGCGCTACCGCTCGGAACCGTCCGCCACACATTCACCCATTTCTCGCTCGAAATGGACGTCTTGAGAGTGGAGATCGGCGCCGATCCGGCAGGTGAGGGCACATGGTGGCCGCTCTCCGAACTGGAGCAAGCGGGCCTCCCGACCTTGTTCGCCAAAGCAGCCCGGCTCGCGCGCGCAAATTAGCGCAGGCAAGCCCGATGCTGGTTAGATGATACCGCCGCCAATGCTCAGGCGCACGGCAGCGATGATGCCGACCACGATGCAGAAATTGCGTCCCGCATTCGAGCTGGATGATAGCTGACCGGCGACAACGCCGATCACCAGCAGCGGTAATGCGAGCCAATTGGCCCAGCCGAGGAACGGAATGGTCCCGAGGATGACGATGGGCAGCACGAGTGATGCCCAGCAATATAGCAATGATGTTTCCCATGTGTGTTATATGGGTATCACAGTCCCTGTTCGCAAGACCTAATTGACCGTTCACCTCCCTTGCCGCAGGAAGGCCGACAAACAGGTTTCAAGAGAGGATGCATGCATGGCTTTTCGGACATTTGAACGCGGTATCGACGGGCTCGGGGTGGATCAGGCGCAGGTAAGCCGCAGGGCGCTGCTGCGCGGCGGTGCGCTGGCCGGTGCGGGCGCATTGCTGGCGGGCCTCCCGATGGGCCGAGCAGCGCTGGCCCATGGCCACGCCGCAGGCGGTATGCACGCGCCCATGCCGGGGATGGCGTGGCCCGGTGTCACCAAGGAAGTTACCGGCTATGTCGCCGACGGCAAGGTTGCCAACATGGTGGCGACTTTCGGCTGGGGCACATCCGACACTCTCCAGACCGTGGGCGGCGGCAAGCTGACTATCGGCCAGCCGGCGATGGCCGATGCCGACAGCCTGTATCGCATCTATTCGATGACCAAGCCGGTCACCGGCATGGCCGCGATGATGCTGATCGAGGACGGCAAGCTCGGCCTTGACCAGCCGCTGGCCGATATCCTGCCCGCCTATGCGAATATGACGGTACAGAAGACGTATGATGGCTCGATCACGGATGTGGTCCCGGCGGAACGTCCGATCACGATCCGCCAGCTGCTGACGCATACCGCCGGCCTTGGTTACGGCATCATCCAGCAAGGTCCGATCAAGGACGAGTACGAGCGTCTCGGCCTCGTTCCCGGCCAGGTCAGCCGCATCCCCATTCCGGGCATCGGCCGCTCCAAGCCGGTCGAAGGTCTTGCCAATTTCGCCGATCGTCTCGCCGAAGTTCCGCTGGTTTACCAGCCGGGCACCAAATGGAGCTATTCGGTCAGCCTCGATCTGCTGGGCCGGGTCATCGAAGTCGCCAGCGGCGTCGATTTCGCGACCTTCCTGCAGGACAATATCTTCACCCCTGCGGGCATGGACAGCACGTATTTCCAGGTTCCGCGCAGCGAAGTGGGCCGCTTCACGACCAATTACGGCATTCTCAATGGCACGCCTCTTGCCGGTCGATCCGGCGGCGGCGTCGATCTATCTCGACGAGCCTGCATTCCCGTTCGGCGGGGCAGGGCTGGTCAGCAGCCCGCGCGACTACGACCGTTTCCTGCGGATGCTGCTGGGTTACGGAAAGATCGACGGTACGCGCGTCATGGGCGAACTGGCCGTGCGCGTGGGTACGCGCGACATCCTGCCCTCCACCGTGGAGACAGCGGGAACGTGGATCGAGGGGCAGGGCTTCGGTGCTGGCGGCCGCGTCACGGACGGCGCGTTCGGCTGGGGCGGTGCGGCTGGAACGGCTGCCTTTGCCGACTTCAAGAGCGGGCTGCGCGCGCAGCTTTACACGCAGTACATGCCGAGCGATTCCTATCCTATCCAGAATGCGTTTCCCGATCTCGTCCGCGCCGATCTTGCTGCCATGACGGGCGGTGCATCGTCTGGTGAATAACGCTTCGGGGCCAATTGCTTTTGCCGGATCGCCGATAGACCGCGCCGACCACATTCGCTCCGATCCGGAAGCGCTGGCCGGCCACATGAACTGGAAGGCGCGTCTGCTCGTTATGGACGGGCTCGATCCGGTCATGAGTGAAGACGGCCAGCTGCAATGGGGTACGCTGGCCGATGCGGAGCCCGACGCCGAACTGGTGTTTCTGGGAATGCTCGACGGCAAGGGCTGCTTCGCGCCTGTGCCCGGCGCCGACAATACCGCGATGCCCTTCGCCAATCCGCGCATCTGGAATGCCATGGGCATGCTTTCGGCGCAGGATCTGGCGTCGTATGGCGGGGCACGCAGTCTCGTCGATTGGCACATGCGGCACCGGTTCTGCGCCAAATGCGGGTCGCAAACACAGCTGGCCAAGGGCGGCTGGCAGCGTGATTGTCCATCCTGCAATGCCCAGCATTTCCCGCGTACCGACCCTGTCACGATCATGCTGGTGGAACACGGTGGCCGCCTGCTGCTCGGTCGGCAGCCGCGTTTTCCGGAGCGGATATATTCGGCACTGGCCGGGTTCGTGGAACCGGGCGAGACCATCGAGGAAGCCGTTGCGCGTGAAGTGCATGAAGAAGCCGGCCTGCGCGTGCGCGATGTTCGCTATATCGCCAGCCAGCCGTGGCCGTTTCCGAGCCAGCTGATGATCGGTTGCTACAGCGTGGCCGATGACGACGCGCTGACGATCGACAAGAACGAGCTGGAAGACGCGCGCTGGTTCACCCGGGAAGAGCTCGAGGCCGCGCGCGCCGCCGGAGGCCAGGGGACCGACACGCTGATCTTCCCGCGCTCCTTCGCGATTGCCCACACGCTCGTCACATGGTGGATGGACCGATGACTGCACCTATTGCCAAAGCCGGACCGCGCAAAATGACCATCGACATCTGGTCCGACGTGATGTGCCCGTGGTGCCTTGTCGGATGGGGGAATTTAAGCCAGGCGCTGGATCGGCTGGACGGCGAGATCGAGGCGGATATCCGCTGGCACGCCTTCGAACTGAACCCCGATATGGCCGAGCAGGGCGAGGAGCGCACGGCGCATATCGCGCGCAAATATGGCCGAACGATCGAACAATCGAAGGGCGTGCAAGGCCAGATGCGGGAGGCTGCCGAGGCGGCCGGCGTATCGCTCGATTACGAAGGCGGGGAGCCTGCACCCGATGCGATGATGTGGAACACGTTTGCAGCGCACCGCCTGCTGGTCTGGACGTTGCATCATCACGGCGCTGAAAAGCAGACCGAGTTGAAGCTGGCGCTCTTCAAGGCCCATTTCAACGAACGTCGGCGGATCGGCGAGCGTGAAGTGCTGATCGATATTGCGACCAGCGTCGGTCTGACCCGCGAGGATGCTTTGGCCGCGCTAAGTGACGACACGACCGCGGCAAAGGTCCGGGCTGAAGAACGCCAGGCGTACGACGCCAACATCACCGGCGTCCCGGCGATGGTGATCGAGAACAAGTTCCTCGTTCCCGGAGCGCAGCCGCCCGAGGCTTATATCAGCGCCCTGCGCCGCGTCGCCGAGAAGACAGCGGCGTAAGGCCGCGACGTTTGTGGGGCGCTTGCGTCCCGATTGAGGGCAGGTGTGTGATCTTGGGGATCGAGTGGCTCCCGGTCCTGACGCATCGCATTGGTCTCTATACCGGATATTAAACGGGCAGCTTCTACAGAGCGCTATGTTCGCGAAAAGCATGGCACTCAGATTTGACGGTTGGAAAGGGGCCTTCGCGGTTCCTGAAGTCTTTCCAGCAACGCATCTTTCCGTGCTGATGGCCGCTGCGCTTGCTTCGTCTTGCGCGGCGCTGACCGCAATCATCGCTGTTACAGGTATCGAACTTCATCCAGAATTTCTCAGGATCCTAGGCCTCGCGCTGCTCCTCGCGCTCGTCTCCGCTTATTGTGATCTGCGGGGCCACAGCTGGCATCTTACCGACACTTCCAGGTTGCTGGCTTTTGCCACAACAGGCCTTCTGCTTTGCGGGCTTGTCTCCAATACGGGGCTGAGACTGCAAATGCCGATCGCCGACCCGATGCTGGCCGCCGTCGACGCATTGCTTCCGGTTGGTTCGCAGGAGGTTGTCTACTTCACTGCAGCCGAAACGTGGATCGCCCGCGTTTTGCATCTGGCCTACAGCAGTTCGACGTTGCTCTGCCTGGCCGCCGCCGCATGGATGATAGCGATCGGTGCAAAATTGCAGCTGTGGCGCTTTGTAGCGACGGCCATTTTATCGATGCAGATTACCGCGATAACCTCTGTGTTCTTCCCTGCTCGGGGGGCAATCCTGCATTTCGGCATGACGGGACCGCAGGTCGATGGATTGCCTGATGGAGCAGGAACCTATGCCGGTGAGACGTTCGCTCAATTTTATTCGGGTTCGGAGAAGCTCGTCACGCTGGCCGATCTTAACGGCATTGTCACGTTTCCGTCTTTTCATACGGTTCTTGCCCTGCTGATCGTTCAGGGATTTCATTCGACGCTAGCAAGATGGCCCGCCATAATCTGGAGCGCAGCCACGATCGTTTCCACGATACCGATGGGCGGTCACTATTTCACCGATCTCGCTGCCGGATTTGTTGTCTGGCTGGTCGCATTCCTGATCGTTGAACGAACCTCGGGTCGCCCGGAGGCCTAAATCAGGCCCAGACGCTGCAACTTGCCCGCAAGCTTGCCAGGGATAACGTCGCCTATATCCTCGCCATCCTCCAGGTCGCGGGGCGGCTCGATCTTCATGTAGCGCCAGCCCTGATGCGCACGTTTCGGCACAGGCATCACACGAATCAGGCGCGGTTCGAGGTCTATCGACCAGCGACCCGTATTCGTTTCCGAAAAGCCGAGGATTTTGCTGCGCGCGACGATGTTGTGCTGGTGAATCCAGTAAAGCGACCCACCGATGCACTCCTCCCACCGCGTCGGGCGATAGCGGGTGGAGAGGTTGGGGCTGCGCCGCTGGGCGTACCAGCTTTCGATGTCGCTGAAGCTTTGCGCACCGAAGGCGATCTTTGTCAGATGAAGCGGCATCAGCCCCTAGATAGGATGGCCTGCCGAAGGCTCAACCCGCCAAGCCTGCAGCGACCGCCAGTCCGAGGAAGGCGAAGAACCCCATCGAATCCGTGATCATGGTGACGAACACGCTGCTGGCGACGGCGGGGTCGGTGTCGAGTCGGTCGAAAATCACCGGGACCAGAACGCCTGCAAGGCCTGCCACGATCACGTTGATGACCATCGCTACCGCTATGACAACGCCCAGCATCGGGGTGAAGATCGCTGCCGTTGCCAGCCCGATCAGCACCGCAATCGTCGCGCCGTTCATCATCGCGACCCGCATTTCCCGCCACAGGATACGTTTCGTGTTCGCGCGGGTCAGCTGGTTCATCGCGATGGCGCGCACGGTTACCGCCATGGTCTGCGTACCGGCATTGCCGCCGATGCTGGCGACGATCGGCATCAGAATTGCCAGAGCGACAAGCTTTTCGATCGCGGCACCGAATGCAGCGATGATAAGCGAGGCAATGAGAGCTGTGCCAAGGTTCGCAATTAGCCAGCGCACGCGGCTGCGATAGGCATCGCGCAGCGGTTCGTTGATGTCGCCTTCGCCTGCGCCCGACATGAGCAGGGCATCCTCGCCCGCTTCTTCGGCGATGATATGGACCACGTCGTCGACGGTCATCTGGCCCACGAGGCGGCCATTCTCGTCCACCACGGCGGCAGAGATCAGCGCATATTTCTGGAACATCAGCGCGACTTCTTCCTGATCCATCAAAACAGGTATCAGCGTCTGGTCGCGCTTCATGACGTCGGTGAGGGCGATGCTGCGGGGTGCGCGCAAGATCCACGAAAGATTGCACGTTCCCACGGGATGGTGGGCCGCATCGACGACAAAAATTTCGAAGAACTCGGTCGGCAGATCTTCTTCGGCGCGCAGAAGGTCGATCAGATCGCCGACTTTCAGATGTTCCGGTACAGCGACGAATTCGCGCTGCATCAGGCGGCCGGCGGTTTCTTCCGGATAAGATAGCGCGCTCTCGATGGCAGCACGGTCGCCAGCGTCCATCTCGGCAAGGATGGCCGCCTGGTCCGGTGCGTCGAGATCCTCGATCAGCTGGACGGCATCGTCGGTGTCAAGCTGTTCGGCGATCAGCGCGACCGCGTCGGCCGGCATGGCCTCCATCATGTCTTCGCGCACGAAATCGTTGAGCTCTGCGACCACATCGCTGGTCATCAGGTCGCTGATTGCGACCGCCAGCTGCGCACGCTCGTCCCGTTCGAACAGTTCGAGCAAGTCGGCGACGTCTGCCGGGTGCAGCGGCTCGACGAGATCGTAGACGGTCTGCTTGTCGCCTGCATCCAGCGCATCTTCGACGGCGCGGACATAGGCGGGCTTCAGGCGGTTTTCCTCGTCGTGCCGCTCATCGTCGATCCGGTCGTCGGGACGACCCTGGCTTTCGCCATCCTCCAGATCGAGGTCAGCCACCGTCTGGTCGTAATCGAGAGGCTCGGGCGAGGTCATGCGCCTCGCTCTAGGCAGCGGGCGCGCAAAAGCAAGCATCGGTGGTTCTGACCGCACAGCCTGTTTGCCGGGGTAGCGGCGGGCCGACTTGGCCGCTAAGGCCGCCCCAACTTTCCCATCAAAGGAGAATACATCAATGGCCGATACACTCACCCTGACGCTCGATTCGGGCGGCGACGTCGTCATCAAGCTGCGTCCCGACCTTGCACCGGGCCATGTCGAGCGCATCAGCACGCTTGCCAGCGAAGGCTTTTACGACGGCGTGATCTTCCACCGCGTGATCGACGGTTTCATGGCGCAGGGCGGCGATCCGACCGGCACCGGCATGGGTGGCAGCGAGAAGCCCGACCTGAAGGCGGAATTCAATTCCGAGCCGCATGTCCGCGGTACGTGCTCGATGGCCCGTTCGCAGATGCCCGACAGCGCCAACAGCCAGTTCTTCATCTGCTTCGGCGACACCGAGTTCCTTGACGGCCAGTACACCGTCTGGGGCCAGGTCACGGAAGGCATGGAACATGTCGATGCACTGCCCAAGGGCGAGCCGCCGGCAAACCCGGGCAAGATCGTGAAAGCAAGCGTGAGCTAAGCGCATGACGCGGGCGCGTTCCGGCATATTGCGTTACGCGCCCGCACTTGCTGCACTTCCGCTGCTGGCGGGGTGCATCACCGCCTATCCCGATCTGACCCAGTCCCGCAGCCCTTGCCGGACCGATCCGGGTGGATGGTGCGATTTCGTCCGCGAGGCTGCTGTCGAGGCGTATCCCTACGCCATGCTCAGTTCGAATGCGTATAACGACGAAGATACCTACACGTCGCTCCCTTATGCGTTTCTGCAGCGCGAGGAGGAGGGTAATGACGATAGCGGTTTTGCCTATGCCGTGTTCGATCGCCACGAGGTGAACGGCACGCAGCGCATCCTGAAAGCACGGGTCATCGCCTTTCGGGGCACGGAATTCGGCTCTACCTCCGATATCTTTTCAGGTTCGCTCGGTGACGCCCAGCGTGAGCAGGCGCTGGCTGTCTATGCAGCGGAGCGGGCGGCGCTGGATGCAGAAGGGTATACCGATATCCCGATCGAGGCGACCGGCCATTCACTGGGCGGTGCGCTGGCAACACAGATTTCGATCGATCATCCCGAAGTGCGCGCCTTCGTTTTCAACACGTCGCCCTTTTTCAGCGGCGATCCGGGCCAGAACGACATGAACCGCCTCGCCATCACGGAGCGGGGCGAATTTCTGCGGATACTGCGCCAGTATAAAGCTCCGCCGGCGTCGGAGGCGGTCATCATCAACTGCAATCCGTCTGCCGATGCCGGAGAAAAGCACTCGATCCGCAAGCTGGCGGACTGCCTGACATGGATCGCGGCGTATCAGGACGCGGCGGCTTTCGAAGCCTTGGCCCCCAATGGCATAGCGAAGCCGGAAATCGAATGCGGTCCGGCTGACAAGGCCCACCCGGGACGCGACGCAGAGGCGGCGTTTTGCGAGCACATGCCGAAGGAACCGGAAGAGAAATAAGGCTTGGGCTAAAGCCCGGCTTTGACCAGCCAGTCATGGAACAGCCGCACGGGGCGTTCTTCCAGCGCCGTCGGTTTGCACACGAACCAGTAGCTGTACGGGCTGTCGACCTCGATATCGAACAGATCGACCAGGCGCGGGTCCGCAGCCCGTCGGCGGTGGTCGTCATGCATGATGGCTATGCCGAGCCCCTGCGCGGCTGCTTCCAGCATCAACTGACCGGAATCGTAATGATCGATGGCGATGGGATCGAGATCGCGCAGGCCGATCTCTTCCTTCCACGCGGTGAAGCTCTCGGGCAGCTCGTTATGGATGAGAAACGTCTGCTTCGACAGCTCCGCCTCGTCTGGCGTATTGCTGAGATTGGCGGCCAGTTCGCGGCTGGTGATCGCGTGGACCTTGTTCTCGTCCAGCCGGATCGCGTGGAGGCCTTTTTCCGGCCCTTGCGACAGAATGATGGCGGCATCCAGCGTATCGCCGACCCGGTCTTCCAGATGGGCGCCTGTGTCGATGTCGATATGCAGCAACGGATGTAGCCGCCTCAGCTCGCCCAGATGGGGGAAGAGACGCTGGCTGCCGAACAGCGGCAATACGCCGAGATGCAGGCGCAGCAGCGACATATTGTCGGACTGGCTTTCGACCGCGCGGGCCAAAGCTTCGAACTGCGGGGCAACCGCCTCGTAAAAGGCGTGCCCTTCGTCGGTCAGCTGCATCGCCTGCCGTGCGCGAGTGAACAGCTTCTTGCCGACGAATTCTTCCAGATTGGCGATCCTGCGGCTGAGCGCGCTGGGACTGAGGCCGAGTTCCTCCGCCGCGGCGCGGGCCGAGCCGAGACGGACGGTGCGCATAAAGGCTTCGAGAGCGCGCAATGGCGGAAGACGGCGAAGGGGCATGTGTGCAATTTAAGGCAACACCCGCCGATGTCGAGGCGGTATAAAGCACGCGGCTGTGCTTTATACCGCATTGCCCACAACCGAGGCGCGAGCCTGTCAGTCTGCTGCGGCGTCTTCGGGCTTCTCGGGCTGATGCAGCCGGACCCGCGTCACATGGGTTTCGTCGCCGGCAAGAACTTCGATTTTCCATCCGCTGGCATGTTCGACCACCGTTCCGACCGGCGGGACCTGTTCGGCAAGAACGAATGTCAGGCCGCCGAGCGTATCGACGGATTCCTCAACCTCCGCCAATCTGGGGTCGAGGTCTTTCGCCACGTCATCCAGTTCGGCGCGGGCGTCGCAGTCCCACATTCCGTCGCCGATCGGGACGATCCACTGGACCGGCGCGTCGTCGTGCTCGTCTTCGATCTCGCCGACGATTTCCTCGACCAGGTCTTCGATGGTGATGATCCCGTCCGTCCCGGAAAACTCGTCCACCACGATCGCGAGGTGCATCCGGCGGCTCCGCATGTCGGCCAGCACATCCAGCGCACCGCGTGCCTGCGGTACGTAGAGCGGCTGGCGCATCAGGACGGTCCAGTCCGATGGCGGCGCCTCGCCATTGGCGAGGAAGGGGAAGACGTCCTTGATGTGGATCATGCCGATCACATCATCGAGCTGGTCGCGGTATACAGGCAGGCGCGAATGGCCGTGTTCGGAAAAGGTCGCGACGAGCTTCTCCCACGGCGCGGTCGCCTCGACGGCAACGATCTCGCCGCGCGGGACCGCGACGTCGTCGGCATCGTGTTCACTGAAATGGAGGAGGTTGCGAAGCATCTGCCGTTCAACACCGGACAGATCGCCGTTCGACGAAACATCCTCGTCGGCCTCGGCATCGTCCTCGTGCTGGTCGATCGTGTCCTCGAGCTGTTCGCGCAAGGAGCGCTCGCCCGAACCCAGTCGCAGCATTTTGCGTATAGCGGGCATCAGCCCGCCGCTACTCTCCGCATCTCCTGCGCCAGAGCCTCTTTCGCTATCGGTGTCGGGCATGGCCCTCTTGGTCACTCCTGAAAATTACGATCCCCATATGGGTCCGCGATACCTATTTGTGCAAGCGCTGCAATCTCGAGTTTTTCCATAGCCTCGGCCTGCGTCTCGCTATCGACGTGATCGTGGCCCGCCAGATGGAGCAGGCCATGGACCACCAGGTGCGCTGCATGATCCTCGAGCGAGACATTTTTTTCAGCCGCTTCGCGCGCGCAGGTATCGTGGGCGAGCGCAATATCTCCGAGCATTTCGGGCGGGCCATTATGGTCCAGGGCAAGCAGGCTTTTCCGCTCCAGCATGGGGAAGGACAGGACATTGGTCGGCTTGTCACGGCTCCGCCATTCGCGGTTCAGCGCGTGGACTTCGCTGTCCGACGTAAAAAGAACGCTCACCGACAGGCGCGGATTGCCGAGGGCAGGCTCTGCCGCAGCCGCGGCGGCGTAGCAGCGGCTGGACAGCGCCTCCCAGTCCGTTTCACCGGGCCACGGCTGTTCGACTTCTGTAGCAATATCGGCTTGAAACTCGGCAGGTTGTTTGTCGGACATGAGCAGCCCTTGCCGAGTCCGCCGATAGGCTGCAACATGTAACATCGGGAGCGCACACACCGGAATTGGGGCAATTTGGGGGAATTCCTGAGCAGCACCGTTTTCATCAGCTATTCGTCGAAAGACGCCGCCGAAGCCGCATTCGTGTGCGCCGGGCTGGAGCAGGAGGGGCACACCTGCTGGATCGCGCCGCGTGACATCCTGCCGGGCTCAAGCTGGAGCGAAGCGATCATCGACGGAATCAATGTTGCCGATATCTTCCTGCTGGTCTTTTCCAGCAATTCCAACGCATCGCAGCAGGTCGTCCGCGAGGTGGAACGCGGGGTGAACCGGGGCATTCCGATTATCCCTTTGCGGATCGAGGATGTCACCCCCCGGCGCGGGCTCGAATATTTCATGAGCGCAACGCACTGGTTCGACGCGCTGCCTGCGCCGACACGCGCCGACGTCCAGAAGCTGGTGGCGATTATCGCCGCAATCGAGAGCGGCTCTGACAACGCGGCGGAGCGATATACCCCGCCTGCGAGCCCGTCGGGTGGACGGCTCGTTGCGCCGGCCATCGTCGGTGCAGGGGCGGGCGCGCTCGTCATGGCGCTTGCCGCTATCGCGTTACTGGCCGGAATGGGGCCGCCATCGGACGCTCTTGGCTGGGGCGGGGCGCTCGCTTCTGTCCCGTTCGGTGCGTTGCTCGGCTGGTTCGGGCGGCCTGTGGCGAGACGCGGGGTGATGATCGCCGCGGTCATTTCCCTCGGCCTGGGGCTGGCCCTCTATGCATGGTCGAGCGAGAACTTCATTTTGAAGGGGCCATCGGACCAGCCCATCATCCGGGGTAGCGAATGCACGCCCGATGCACAGCTGGTCTACGAAACGCAGTGCCCGGATCTTCCTGCAACCGCGCTGGAGGATGCCGCATTCAAGGCCGAGCTCTTGTGGACGCAAAGGTCGATTGCGCGTGCGCGGCAGGCAATTGCGGCAGGCTGGACTTCTGACTATTCTGGCCGCGGCTGCGCTGGCGGTGGCCCTGGCGCTGCGAAATTTGCACGGGGTAAGGAATGAATAAGGCGAGACGGATCGGGCTTCTGTTGGTGGCAAGCAGCATGGCAAGTGCCTGCGCTGCGCAGGACGCGGCACTGGAAGCATCGTCTCCGCCTGTTGCCGCTGCCGGTGATGCCTCCGGGGCCTATACCGAAGACGTGGATGTGGCGGCATCCACAGCGGCAATGGACGAAATTGCCGCCCGTGTGCCTGAGCCGGACTGGTACCCGGATGGCTACCGCGACATTGCGATCGCGGCGCGCCTTTTCCACGCTGACGAGATGGCGGACCTGCCGCCGATGCCGAAACCGACAGCGGAGGAAATCGCCGCCTTCGACGCGTCCGACGCGCGCGGGATGCCGCCACCCGGCGGGATGGACGTCGTAAGCTGCGACGAGCGCGATTTCGCCTTCGACTATAGCGGAAGTAGCTCCGACGTTTATGCGCGCTACGGACCGGTGGCCTTCGATGTCGGATATATCGACGCGCGGCTAAGACACGCAGGATATTTTCCTGAACATTATACCGATGCGCCCCTGGCGTTCGAGCGGGCGCGATTTGGCACCTTCGACAAGCAGGCGGCGGACCCTGACTTTGCCAATTGGGACGAGGTGAGCGCCGCCTATTATCAACTGGCCGAGGCGATCGACACCGTGCGGGTCGAACAGGAACTGGACCTGCCTCCTGTCTATGACGATGGCGGCTGCGGAGCGGGCGGAGAACCGCCTGTCCAGATCGTGACGTCGCCAGCGCGCGGTCAGGTCTGGCTGATCAATGCCTTTGCTTTCAAGGTCTGCACGCGGAAGACGCGCGATCCGTGGAACACCGATGCCTGCCGCTGGAACGAGATGGAAACCGGCAAGGACGTCAATCTCGGCGGGCGTTACATGTACAAGGTTCGCTGGCCCGACGGGACCATCCGCAAGGGTGCGCGCGAAATCTATGCGGGGTATGACGAAGACGGCGCGGCAACCACGGTCACTTTCAGAAGGACGGGCAGCTGATGCACTATCGTCGCAACGCAGGGTACAGATCCGCTCTCGCATTCGGTCTGGCGGTCTTGCCGATGACGAGCGTGGCGGCAGCGCAGGATGAGCTTACTCTGGTGTCCTCCACAGCCGGCGAGATCAGGCGTGTTGAGTTCGACATGGACGCGATCGCCGCCGGTGTCCGGCAGCATGATTGGTACCCGGAAGGATATTACGATCTCGCCATCGCCGCACGCGCGCATCATCTGGAAGAGGCCGATAGGCGCAATCAGTCAGAGATGCTCGCTTTGCCGATGCTGCAGCGGAGGCGGACGGCATAACGGTTCTGTCCATCGAAACGGCCGCTCTGGACCGAACGCCGCCGCCCGTTGCAATCGGATTTTGCGGCTTTGCCGACATCGACCGCGATTACAGCTCGAGCGATCCCTACGACCGGTACGGACCTCTCGCCTTTACCGTGGGGCAGGTGCATGCAGCGCTATCGGGCGCGGGCTATCCCGCCGATCTTATCGCCGGGCCGCTTGCCACATTCGAGAAAGCGCGGTTGCAGATTTCCGATGACGAACCGGAGCAATCGCAAGACGAAGAGGAAAAATCCCGCCGAGGCGACTGGGATAGGCTGGCGTCGGATTTGGCGGAAAGCGCTGAAGCACGGCAATTGACCTTGCCTCCGCCCGATGTCGGCCGCTGCGGGATGCAAGGATACGTGGTTCCGGTTTACAGCAACGTTCCTCCACCCCCTCCGCCGCCGCCTCCCGCCGGACCGCGCGGGGTACGGTTCGCGACCTCTACCGCAAACGGGCAGGTGTGGCTAATCAACGCCTTTGCCTTCAAGGTTTGCGAAAGAAAAACCGGCCAGCCATGGTCGGTCGAAACCTGCCGGTGGAACGAGCTGGAAACGGGCCTGCGCCACAATATGACTGGGCGACATTACTACAGGGTAGTCTGGCCCGACGGGACGACAAAGCGGGGCGTCCGGATACTTACCTCCCCGCAGGACGTGACGTTCAGAAGGAGCGGCAGCTAGGGCGACCGATCTCAGCTGCCCGGCGCGTTATCCTCAGACTGCAGCGTTGCCATATAGGCGGCGAGGTCGGTGATATTTTCGGCCGGAATTTCGAAATACATCGCATCGGGGAAATCATGCGACTGGCGTAGCCACTCCTCCAGCGCAACTGGGTCTCCCCCGCGCTCGTTTGCCACATCGACGAAAGATGGAGCGGAGGGGCGCGGCGATGCATCTGCCGTTTCCACGGAGTGGCAATCGGCGCAGCGACCGCGCGCGAATTTCAGCCCGCGATATTGCGGCGTATCGCGCAGGAACACGTCCCCCTGCGCTGTCTCCATCGTGGCGATTTCACGCGGTGTTACCTCGCAGCCTGTTAGGAAAACGATGGCGGCAAGGATAACAACGGCTTTCATTCGATCGGCCCTTCATATGCTTCGACAATCCGGCCCACGATCGGGTGGCGGACGACGTCGGCGGCGGTGAAGCGGATCGTGCCGAACCCTTCGACGCCCTCCAGCTTGTCGACAGCATCGGCGAGGCCGCTCATCCGGTCGCCGCCGGGAATATCGACCTGCTTGGGATCTCCGCATACCACCATCCGGCTGTTCTGGCCAAAGCGGGTCAGGAACATCTTCATCTGCTCGCGGCTGGTGTTCTGCGCCTCGTCCAGAATGACGAAAGCATCGGCGAGTGTGCGGCCGCGCATGAAGGCGATGGGGGCGATTTCGATCTCGCCGCTGGCGATGCGCCGCTCTACCTGCTCGGGCGGCATGCAATCGTACAGCGCATCGTAGAGCGGGCGCAGATAGGGATCGACCTTCTCCTTCATATCGCCGGGCAGGAAGCCGAGCTTCTCGCCCGCCTCCACCGCCGGGCGCGACAGGATCAGGCGCTGGACGCTGCCGGTGATCAACTGGCTGACCGCCTGCGCGACCGCGAGATAGGTCTTTGCCGGTCCCTGCCGGGCCAAGCGCGAAGATGATATCGTCGCGCGCGAGGCTGCGCATATAATCGATCTGCTTGGCACTGCGCGGGACGATGGTCTTGCGCCGCGTGCGGATCATGATTGGCGCGGTATCGGTCTTGCCGGAAATGATGCCTTCCAGAGTCGGCTCGTTCGACATGGCGATCAGCGCTTCTATCGCGCCGCCATCCAGATCCTGCCCCCGGGCCAGCCTGTCATACATGGTTTGCAGAACATCGCGCGCGCGGGCGACGGCATCTTCCGGTCCCTCGATCTCGATCTGCCCGCCGCGCGCCGAGATAAAGACGCCGAGGCGATTCTCGACCTGCACGAGGTTTGCATCGAACTGACCGAAGAGCGGGCCGAGAAGCGACTGGTTGTCGAACGACACCTCCGCTCTGGCACGGCGGGTTTCGCGGCTGGGAACGGGATCGGGTGAAATCACCGGATCGGCTGCTGGTGTCGGTTTACGGCCCATATATGGCTTGGCGCGGTCCTTTCGCTTTGGGCCCACGAATGTAAGCGCTCGCGGGCCGCTGGCAAGCAGTAGTGGCGCAAGCGACTGGGGAAAGTCACCCCGCTGTAACACACCGGGTCACGCGGTGACGGGCACAAGCGGCCTTGCCGCAAGCGAATTGGGCTGTGCCTCGACCAGTTCGACCTCGACAAGTTCGCCAAGCGAATACTCCCCTTCGAACCATGCACTTTGAAGCCATGGCGTCTTGCCGAGCCACTGGCCCGGCAGCTTGCCCTTGCGCTCGATCAGCACTTCGCACGTCTTGCCGACGCTCGCCTCGTTGAAGGCAAGCTGGTGACGGCCGATGGCGGCCTGCAGGCGCTGGAGACGCTCGTCCATCACGCCAAGCGGCACTTGCCCATCCATCGTGGCGGCAGGCGTGCCGGGGCGGGGGGAGTATTTGAAACTGAAGGCGTGGGCATAGCGCACCGCATCGACGATCCGCAGCGTGTCTTCGAACTCGGCATCTGTTTCGCCGGGGAAACCGACAATGAAATCGCCGCTAATGGCGAGATCGGGCCGCGCGGCACGGAAGCGTTCGAGCAGGCGCAGATAGCTTTCCGCCGAATGGCTGCGGTTCATCGCTTTGAGCACGCGGTCATTGCCCGATTGCACCGGCAGGTGGAGATACGGCATCAGCTTGCCGACTTCGCCATGGGCCGAGATCAGGTCGTCATCCATGTCCGCCGGGTGGCTGGTGGTGTATCGGATGCGTTTGAGACCATCGAGACGATCGAGTGCACGGATAAGGCCTGCGAGCCCCACGGTGCAGCCTTTCCCGTCCTCGCCGCTCCACGCGCTGACATTCTGGCCCAGCAAGGTGATTTCCTTTGCGCCGGCCTCGACCAGTCCTTCGGCTTCGCGGACCAGATCGCTGTAGGGCCGCGAAATTTCCATCCCGCGGGTGTAGGGAACCACGCAATAGGTGCAGAATTTGTCGCACCCTTCCTGCACGGTGAGGAAAGCGGTCGGCGCACTTTTGCGGCGCTTGGGCAGTGCGTCGAATTTGGCGATGGGCGGCATGTCTGTGTCGGTAACGCGTTCGCCTGCGACGGCCTTGTCCAGCATGTCCGGCAGGCGGTGATAGGCCTGCGGCCCGACGACCATCGACACGGACGGAGCGCGTTTCATGATCTCCTCGCCCTCTGCCTGCGCGACGCATCCGGCGACCGCGATCATCGGCGCTTTCTTCTGCGTCTTGCCCTTCGTCAGTCGGCCGATGTCGGAATAGATTTTCTCGGCTGCACGCTCGCGGATGTGGCAGGTGTTGAGCACCACCAGATCGGCGTCCTCGCCGTCGGGCGCGGGGGTGATGCCTTTCTCTGCCAGCAGTTCGCTCATACGCTCGCCATCGTAGACGTTCATCTGGCAGCCGAAGCTTTTCACCCGGTATGTCTTCGGGGCTTCTTGGGGGGTATCGGTCGGTTTCATGAGGGGGCCGCATCTAGTCGAATGCGCGGCGCTCTTCAATCCGAAGCTATCGAGTTGGCGTTTCTGGCGGCCAATCGGATGGAATCTCTCGCAGATGCTCAGGCGCGCTGTAGCGGATGGGTTCGACATTGAATTTGAACGGGCGCACCTCGTGGCCGAGGCATTGCGTCAGTTTCTCCTCGATTTCCTCGCGCGCCTTGGCAGCGATGGCCTTGCGCCCGCGAAATTCTTCGGGGCTGAACGGCTCGAGATAATGGAGATGCAGGTCGAACGTGCCCTTGCGGCTGAGGACGCGTTTGAAATTGTTGACGCCGCTTTCGTTGTCGATCCACCCCAGCCATTCGGCCACCGGACCGTAATCGATAACCACCGGCTGGACCATCACGCCGGGCGGCGGCGGCTCCAGCACGCTGAGCATGCTGGATTTGAACGGGAGCAGCGAATGGCCGTCGGTCGTGGTGCCTTCGGGGAATACGGTGACGGACCAATTGTCCATCAGCGCCTCGCGCAGGGCATTGATCTGCTCGGCGACGCCCAGCCTGTTCTCGCGCTTCACGAAGACGGTCCGATTGAGGCGGCATAGCCAGCCGACCAGAGGTGCCTCCGCCAGCTCGGCCTTGGCGACGAAGGCGGTCCCGCTTGCGCCCGCCAGCGACAGGATGTCGAGCCATGAGACGTGGTTGGCGATGAAGAAGACATCGCGCCTCAGCGGTGTGCCGTGTACTTTTACCTTCGCGCCCGAGATCCGCGCGGTCAGCCCCAGGAACCACATCGGAAAGGGCGAGCCATAGGCGAAAATGCGGTAGAGATAGTGGAGCGGCACGAAGACCAGCAGCGCCAGCCCGATCAGTGCGGTTCGTATGGAGAAGCGCACCCATTCCATGAAGTTGAGCGGCGTGGGCACGCCCTTGGCGGCTGCGGCACGGTGCCGCCACTCGTTCCTCAGGGGATCGTGCCTGCGCTTTGGCCGGGGCGCGTCTGTCGTGCCGGACAAGGGGTTAGTCGTCCCGCTCGAGGCGGACGCCGTAAAGCTCCATCCGGTGGTCGACGAGGCGGTACCCCAGTTTCTCGGCGATCTGTTTCTGCAAGGCTTCAAGCTCGGGATCGACGAATTCGACGACCTTGCCGCTTTCGACATCGATCAGATGGTCGTGATGCGCCTCGGGGGCAGGTTCGTAGCGCGCGCGCCCGTCGCCAAAATCATGGCGGTCGAGAATGCCCGCTTCTTCGAACAGGCGAACGGTGCGGTATACGGTCGCGATGCTGATCTTCGGGTCGATCGCGCTGGCGCGGCTATGCAGCAGTTCGACATCGGGATGATCGTCGCTGTCCGAGAGAACGCGCGCAATGACGCGGCGCTGCTCCGTAATACGCAGGCCCTTGTCGGCACATAACTGTTCGAGATCGATACGATCGGGCAAGTGCTGCTCCCAACTTACAGGCCGGAGAAAGGGCATAAAAACAAAAGGCGCCCCGACCCTGTAACGGGGCGGAGCGCCTCTCTCAACCGATTGTGGCCCGGCGGGGAGCTGTCATCCCCGCCTTCGCGTCATTTCGATCAGACGACTTTCTTCTTGCGGCCGCGCTTTTGGCCCGGCTTACGGCCGAGGCCGATCTTCTTTGCGAGATCGCGGCGCGTTTCCGCGTAGTCGGGTGCGACCATCGGATAATCGGCCGACAGGCCCCAGCGCTGGCGGTATTCGTCGATGGTCAGGCCATGCTCGGTCATCAGGTGACGCTTGAGCATTTTCATCTTCTTGCCGCAGTCGAGGCAGACCAGGTGGTCTTTTTTCTGCGAGGCACGAATGGAGACTGCCGGTTCGGGAATTTCTTCTTCTGCCGCGCCGCCATTATCGAGGCTGGCGAGGGCTGCGTGCACTTTTGTAATCAGCGACGGTACGTCGTCGACGTCGACATTGTTGTTGCTGACATGTGCAGCGACGATGTCGGAGGTCAGCGTAATCAGCGTCTCCGACATGTCGAGTTCGATAGTCTCCATGGATATTTCCTTTGCGATCGATTTCTTATGGGGACACCGGCTCTTGTCCGTCTGTCCGACTCAGGCCCATGTATCAAACTTACCGCAGTTGCAATATCTGCAAACTATTAATTCCCATCTTGACGACATTATCAGGGGCAGTCGAAAATTTTCTAAAGCTTTCTGGCGAAAGTAATAGCGTCCAGTCTGCTGCCATCGGAAAGTTTGTAATAAGCTTTCCGTTTACCGATTGGTGCAAAGCCAGCGGCATCATAAAGACTTGCTGCCGGATTGTTCTCTCTCATTTCCAGAAAGATGCGTTCCGCACCGCGCTCGCGTGCACTTTCAGCTAGATAGTCCAGAAGTTTAGCGCCCAGACCCGACTGCCTGTGCGCCGGCCTGACGGCGATGAGGAGCAACTCCTCCTCCCCCGGTGCGGCGCGGGTCATGGCAAAGCCGGCGGTGTCTTGGGTCGATTGCGGCATCGATCCGTCGGCTGCGACCAGCGCGATATAGGTGCTCGGCATATCCAGAGAGGCGGCGACCTGGCGTCTGTTCCACGCCTCGCCCCATTTCGGGTCGAAACTGTCTTCCATGACCAGCATGATTGCAGACAGGGGGTCGAGTACGGCGTCGGACACAGATTCGCTCATGAACTTGGATGGGCGGGCTTTGCGTCCGGTGCGCGGCCGTAAAGCGCGGACAGGTTCTTGGTCAGCAAGGCGCCGGGCAGGGCAAGCGCGTGCCGCGCATCGGGCAGGACGGTCAGCGGCGTGTGCCCGGGGCCGAGCAACCCAGCGAGGGCGTCTGCCTGTGAACCGGCGATCCATTCATGCGCGCCGCGCGCGGCAGCGGCATCGGGCGTGAGCGAGACCAGCGCCGTTTCGGGCCGTCCGTCACTTCCGAAATCCTGCACGAACCATTCGCCGTGGCCGCCGGTCATGCAGACGGTGACCTGGCTCGCGCCCGCTGCCTGTTCCGCCGACTGCGCCTGCGAGCGAGCGACGCACGCGACCAGCCCGAGGGTCGGATAGCCCGTCACCTCCGCCTGCCACGCGACGCCCAGCGCGCGTGCGGCGGCCAGGCCGATCCGGATGCCTGTAAAACTGCCTGGGCCCAGAGATACGCGGATGGCATCGGCGCGCCCCTTGCCCGGCAATTCCGAAATGAGCGGGATCAGCCGTTCGGCATGGCCGCGCCCGATCGTCTCGTGCCGCGCATCCAGCAGTGTGTCGCCACCAAAAAGCGCGACGGAGCAAGCCTCCGTCGCGCATTCGATCGCCAGTGTTACAGGGGCCGTATCCATGAGCATGGCCGATGCCTTACCGGCGAACCGGCATCAAGTGCTCACGGGCCGAAAGCGCGGGAGGCGCTCTCAGGCCATCCGGTTGAATTTGTCGAACTCGGGGCGCGGGCTGCGTTCGAAAATGGTCGATTTGTCGCCATAGCCGATCGACATGACCCAGTCCGCTTTCACGCGCGGCTGATCGGCGAAGAAATGCCCGGTGATCTTGTCGAGGTCGACGCCCGACATCGGCCCGCAATCGAGCCCAATCGCGCGTGCTGCAATCAGCAGATAGGCACCCTGAAGGGCAGAGTTGCGAAACGCCCCTTCGCGGCGTCCTTCCTCGTCTCCTTCGAACCAGCTCTTCGCATCGGTATGGGGGAACAGCCACGGCAGTTCCTCGTGAAAATCGATGTCGTATCCGATGATGACCGTAACCGGAGCCTGCCTGATCTTGTCGGCATTCCCTTCCGAAGCGAACTCGGCGAGCTTGTCTTTCTCCGCCTGGCTGGTCACCCAGACGAACCGGCCCGGCTGCATGTTGGCAGAGGTCGGGGCCATCTTTGCAAGGTCATAGATCGCCTCGATCTGGGCTTTCGTCACTTCCTTGTCGAGCCAGCCATTATAGGTCCGCGCTTCGCGGAAAATCTGGTCGAGGGCATCTGCTGAAAGAGTCTGATCGTGGAATTGTTTGGTCATGAAAGTCCTGTTCGTTTGGCGCAAAAAAATTACGCTGCGCGGACTTCAACGACCTCCGGCACATAATGTTTCAGCAGACCTTCGATGCCGTGCTTCAGCGTGGCGGTCGAACTCGGGCAGCCGGCACAGGCGCCCTGCATGCCGAGATAGACGATCCCGTCCTTGAAGCCGCGATACGCAATATCGCCGCCATCGCCCGCCACTGCGGGACGTATGCGGGTATCGAGCAGTTCGTGGATCTGCGCAACGATCTCGGCATTGGCCGGATCTTCCTCGACCACCATTTCATCTTCCGCAGGGACGGAAATGCCGGCTGCCGTGCCGGGCGTGAACAGCGGGGCCTGGCTGATGAAGTGATCGAGCAGGATCGCGACGACCTGCGGTTTCAGATCGGTCCAGTTCACACCGGGTGCTGCGGAGACAGATACGAAATCGCCGCCGAACATCACGTTCGTTACCTCGCCGGTATCGAAGATCGCCAGCGCCAGCGGGCTGGCCTCGGCAGCTTCGGGAGAGGTGAATTCGCGGGTGCCTGCATCCATTACCTGCTGCTGGGGCAGGAATTTGAGCGTGGACGGATTGGGCGTCGTTTCGGTCTCGATAAACATGATCCGGATGTAGGAAGCCGGAGAAGGCGGGGCAAGCTATTCACTCGTGCTTCACCACTTTGCTGCTTATATGGACGGCATGACATTGATTTCGCGCGCCGCACGGCCTTTCGCGTTCCTTCTCCCCCTGACCCTTATGGCCGCCCCGATCGGGGCGCAGGACAGCGCGTCGATCGACGTTCCCGTCCCGCAGGCGATCCAGGGCGAGGGAGATGTTCCGTGGCTGTATGAAGGGAGCAATATTCCGGTAGACCGGGAATGGCTCTTCGGTGCGATGGACAATGGCCTGCGCTATGCGGTCCGCAGCAATGGCGTGCCGCCCGAACAGGTCAGCATCCGCATCCGCATCGATGCAGGATCGCTGCACGAAATGGACAGCGAGCAGGGCTTTGCCCATTTGCTGGAGCATCTGTTGTTCCGTGAAAGCAAGTATCTGGGATTTGCAGAGGCTATCCCGCGCTGGCAGGAAATGGGCGCGACTTTCGGTAGCGACACCAATGCCGAAACCAGCCCGACGCACACCGTGTATAAACTCGATCTGCCCGGCGCCACTCCGGCGAAACTGGACGAAAGCTTCAGGCTGCTCAGCGGCATGGTGCGCGCGCCTGTTCTCGAAGACCGCCAGCTTGCGGCAGAAGTGCCGATCGTGCTGGCTGAAAAGCGCGAGCGCGGCGGCGCTGGCCAGCGGGTCGGCGATGCCACGCGTGAGACGTTCTTTGCAGGACAACGGCTGGCGGCACGCTCGCCCATCGGCACGGAAGCCACGCTGACGGGGGCCACCCCTGCCGCAGTGAAGGCATTTCACGAGCGCTGGTATCGCCCTGAAAACGTGGTGATCGCTGTCGCCGGCGATGCCGATCCCGAAGTGCTGGCCGGACTGGTCGAGAAGTATTTTGGCGACTGGAACGTTGCGGGCGAGCCTGTTCCTGCCCCCGATTTCGGCGATCCCGTCGCCCCCGAGGGTTCGACCGGCACACCGGCTGTGGGCGAAACGCGGGTTCTGGTCGAGCCCGACCTGCCGCGCTCCTTCACCTATGGCATCATGCGGCCGTGGCGTCCGGTCGAGGACACCATCGTCTACAATGAAGGCCTGCTGATGGATGCGCTGGCACAGGCGCTGATCAACCGGCGTCTGGAAGCGCGGGCACGCGCTGGCGGGTCCTATCTCTACGCGCAGGTGCAGCAGGACGATGTGAACCGGTCTTCCGATGCGACATTCGTATCCTTCGCGCCCTTGAGCGAAGACTGGCAGACCGCGCTTGACGATGTTCGCTCGGTGATCGCCGACGCCATCGCAACACCGCCCAGCGCCGAGGAGATCGCCCGCGAATATGCCGAGTTCGACGTGACCTTTGCCGCGATGGTGGCAGAGCGCGATGTCGCGCCCGGCTCGCGCCTGGCGGACAATATCGTGCAGGCCGTCGACATTCGCGAAACCACCGCTTCGCCCGAAACGGTGCTGAAGGTCTTCCGCGACATGCGCCCGCGCGTGACGCCCGATGCCATTCTGCAGCGTACGCGTTCCTTGTTCGAAGGTGCTGTCGTGCGCTCCGTCTATACAACGCCCGCCATTGGCGAGGCCGATGTCGCAGCGGTCCAGACAGCCTTGCGCACCGATGCCTCCGCAGACGGCAGTGCGCGTCTGGCGGAAAACGCGATTACGTTCGACGACCTGCCGCCGCTCGGCACGCCGGGGGAAGTGGTCTCGGCTGCACCGATCGGCCTGTTCGAGATGGAGCGGGTGGAACTCGCCAACGGGGTCACGGCGCTGCTGTGGCCCAATGATGCCGAACCGGGACGGGTGACGGCCAAGGTCCGCTTCGGCGCCGGTTTCCGTGCCTTCGAGCCTGAAGACGCAGCCTATGTCGGCCTTGGCCGGATGGCGCTGGTCGGCAGCGGTTTCGGCGAAGTGGGCGAGGAAGAGCTGGACCGGCTCGCGACGGGCCGCAAGTTGGGCTTCGATTTCAATATCGAAGACGCCGTCTTCTCTTTCAGCGCACAGACCCGCAATGAAGATCTGGCCGACCAGCTGTATCTGTTCGCCGCAAAGCTGGGCGACCCGCGCTGGGACGACAATCCCGTGATCCGTGCCCGCGCCGCTTCGCGGCTGGCGTATGATACGTTCGCGACCAGCCCGGGCGGATTGCTCGGCCGCGATCTGGAATATCTGCTGCGCGACAGCGATCCCCGCTTTGCGACGCCGACTCCCGATGCGCTGGCCGATGCCACGCCAGAGGGATTTCGCGAGGTGTGGGAACCGCTTTTGACGCAGGGCCCCATCGAAGTGATGATCTTCGGTGAATTCGACCGCGATGCGACGGTCGAGGCGCTGCGCGAAACATTTGGAGCGCTCCCCGAGCGCGAGCCGATTTCCGCAAGCGTGGCGGCCCGTGGATCGTCTTTCCCGGAAGCCGGCAAGACGACCATTTTGCGGCACCGCGGCGACGACAATCAGGCGGCGGCTGTCATCGCATGGCCAAGTGGCGGCGGTGTCGATGGCTTGCGGGAATCGCGCCAGCTGGAAATCCTGACCTCGGTCTTCAACAACAGGCTGCTCGACGAAATGCGTGAACGGGCGGGAGCAAGCTATGCCCCGCAAGTGCGCTCGTCCTGGCCGGTCGATATGGAAACCGGTGGCAACATCATGGCCGTTGCCCAGCTGAAGCCCGAAGACGTGCCGACATTCTTCGCCGCAGCCGATGCGATTGCCGCCGATCTGGCTGCCAATCCGCCATCTGCCGAGGAATTGTCGCGCGTCACCGAGCCGCTCCGCCAGACGATCATGCGGGCGAGCACGGGCAACACCTTCTGGCTGTACCAGCTGGAAGGCGCGACCCGCGATGCCCAGCGCATTCGCCTCGTGCGCAGCCTGCTGACCGACTATTCCGAGACGACACCCGAACGGATGCAGGCACTAGCCGCCAAGTATTTCGGCGGGCGCGAGGGATACCGCGTTGCGGCCATTCCCGAAGGTCAGGAACTGGTCCGGGGCGCTGCCGAAGCTCCGGCTGCAGGCGCTCTGGAACGCTAGTCAAGGCGCACCGCCGGGCAATCGCCGCCCCATCGCCGCCCCATCGCCGAAGTCAGGCGAGGCGGCGCTAAACCATTCCTTCGCTTGCTTATACGGGCGGCGGGGCGGTAATGCTGCGTCTGCACACTTATTTTGAGATCGACAGGCAATGGCGCAAAACTGGACCCCCGACAGCTGGAAATCGCACGAGGCGCGGCATCTTCCCAAATATGAAGATGCTGCCGCTCTGGCCGATGCAGAGGCGACGCTGGCAGCCTATCCGCCGCTGGTCTTCGCCGGTGAAGCGCGCGCGCTGAAGGCCGACCTTGCAGAAGTCGCGAGCGGTCAGGCCTTCCTGCTGCAGGGTGGCGACTGCGCCGAAAGCTTTGCCGAATTTCACCCGAACAATATCCGCGATACCTTCCGCGTCATCCTGCAGATGGCGGTGGTGCTGACGTTCGCGGGCAAGCTGCCGGTGGTAAAGGTCGGGCGCATGGCCGGCCAGTTCGCCAAGCCGCGCAGTTCCGACACCGAAACGAAGGACGGGGTGACCCTGCCGAGCTATTTCGGCGACAACGTCAACGGGATCGAGTTCGACCCGGAACAGCGCCGCAACAACCCCGAGCGCATGGTCCGCGCCTATTCGCAGGCGGCGGCTACGCTCAACCTGCTGCGTGCCTTTGCCGGCGGCGGCTATGCAAACCTGCGGCAGGTCCACCAGTGGACGCTCGACTTCATGGGCCGGTCTCCGTGGGCCGACCGCTTTGCCGAAACTGCCGACCGGATATCCGAAGCGCTCGATTTCATGGAAGCGTGCGGCGTCGATCCGGCGACCGTTCCGCAGCTTCAGGGCACCAGCTTCTACACCAGCCACGAAGCTCTGCTGCTGCCTTACGAACAGGCGATGGCGCGGCAGGATTCGCTGACCGGCGACTGGTACGACACCAGCGCGCACATGCTGTGGATCGGTGACCGGACACGCTTCGATGGTAGTTCGCACATCGAATTCGCGCGCGGCATCGGCAATCCGCTGGGCATGAAGTGCGGCCCGAGCCTGGAGCCGGACGATCTTATCCGCCTGCTCGATACGCTCAATCCGGGCCGCGAGGCCGGGCGCATCACGCTGATCAGCCGCTTTGGGCACGACAAGGTCGAAGCAGGTCTCCCGCGCCTCGTCCGCGCCGTTGAGCGTGAGGGGCATCCTGTCGTGTGGAGCTGCGATCCGATGCACGGTAATGTCGTAAAGGCGGATAGCGGATACAAGACGCGGCCGTTCGACCGCATCCTTGCCGAAGTGCGCGGCTTTTTCGCCGTTCACCGTGCGGAAGGAACCCATGCAGGCGGTATCCATCTGGAGATGACCGGACAGGACGTGACCGAATGCGTCGGCGGCGCTGTGGCGATCACCGATGAGGGGCTGAACGACCGCTATCACACGCATTGCGATCCGCGCCTCAACGCGGCGCAATCGATCGAGCTGGCTTTCGCCATCGCGGACATGATGCAGCTGGCGGCGAGCGAGGAGCGCGCGGACGCCGCGTGACCTGCCGGAACGTGCAAAGAAACAAAAGCTAAGCAAATTCCGCGCGCAAGCGGGCACTTTACCGCCTTTGGTCCCTTTTCATGGGGCCGGGAGACGTTCATGGTGCGTCTGGACCGGTCGCCGAGGGAGACCCTGCCAGTGAATGCCCCGTCTAGTGCCGCATCCGCGCGCCCGTTTCACGAAGCGGGTACCGATCTCGCACAGCAATATGCCGCTACGCGCGCACTGACAGAGGCGCTGGCTGCGCCCCTGTCGGAAAGCGATGCCACCATTCAGTCGATGGAAGATGCCTCGCCCACCAAGTGGCATCTGGCGCATGTGACGTGGTTCTGGGAAACTTTCCTGCTGCGCGACAATCTGGATGGGTACAGTCTTTACAACGCGGACTGGCCGTTCGTTTTCAATTCCTATTACGAGGCCGAAGGCGAGCGGATCGACCGTTTCTCACGCGGCCTGTTGTCGCGTCCGACTGTTGCGCAAATCCTCGACTGGCGGGCCCATGTGGACGAGGCGATGCAGCCGCTGCTTCAGCGCGAGGAACTGGCGCCGCTGATCGAACTGGGCTTCGCGCACGAGCAGCAACATCAGGAATTGTTGCTGACCGATATCAAGCATGCGCTGTCCCGCAATCCGCTCGGCGTGGCGATGTGGGAAGGCACTGCCCCGGCTTCGCAGGAGCGGTCCCGCGGCTGGTGGGAGCATCCCGGCGGTATCGCCCTGATCGGCCATGACGGGGACGGCTTTCGCGTTCGATTGCGAAGGGCCGCGGCATCGCACGCTGCTCGAACCCTTCGCGCTGGCAGATACGCTGGTCACCAATCGCGAATGGGAGCGAATTCATTGCCGATGGCGGCTATGACGATGCCGCCCTCTGGCTGTCGGACGGCTGGGGCTGGGTGAACGAGAACGGCGTCGCCTCGCCTGATTACTGGCGCGGTGACGAGCACTTTACCTTGCAAGGCTGGCAGGCCCGCGACCCGGATGCGCCGGTCACGCATATTTCCTATTACGAGGCGGATGCCTTCGCGACCTGGGCCGGAGCGCGCTTGCCGACGGAATTCGAATGGGAAGCCATCGCACGAGGCCAGCACGCCGACGATGCACCGGCGCACGATCCGGCCGGCGGCAACCAGCTGGACCATGCAGGCCCAGTCGGACCGGTAGGCACCGACGCGCTGTTCGGCGATTGCTGGCAGTTCACCCGCAGCGCCTATCTGCCCTATCCCCGTTTCCAGCCCGCCAAGGGCGCGGTCGGCGAATATAACGGCAAATTCATGAGCGGGCAGTTCGTGCTGAAGGGCGCCAGCTGCGCCACGGTGCGCGGCCATTCGCGCGCCTCCTACCGCAATTTCTTCTACCCCCACCAGCGCTGGCAGTTCACCGGACTGCGGCTGGCAAAGGATATTTGATGGCCGACAATCACGGGCTTGAAACTCGTCGACAGGGACGACGATGGTGTCGACCGCGCCTTCCGCATGGACGTGCTGGAAGGTTTGCGCGGTGAACAGAAGGCCATTCCCGCACGCTGGCTGTATGACGATGCCGGATCGCAACTGTTCGAGGACATCACGCAGGTCGAGGAATATTACCCGACCCGGAGCGAACGCGAAATCCTGACCGCGCGCGGTGAAGAATTTGCGGGCTGCTGTCGGTCCGGGCAGGGCGGTCGTGGAGTTCGGTAGCGGCTCGTCGGTAAAAACGCCGCTGCTGCTGGGCGCGATCGAGCCGGCCGCCTACGTGCCGCTCGATATCGCGGGCGATTTCCTGCGCGCAGCGGCGGCGGATCTGTCGGCCAAATTTCCAGGACTGCCGGTCTATCCGGTCGAAGCCGATTTCATGCGCCGCGTCGAATTACCGGCACGAAGTGGCGGATATGCCCAAGCTGGGCTTCTTTCCCGGCTCGACCATCGGCAACATGGTGCCGCGCACAGCGGTCGACCTGCTGCGCACGATGCGCGAGACGCTGGGCGAAGGCTCCCAATTGCTGATCGGCATGGACCTTGTGAAGGACCCGGCCGTGCTCGAAGCGGCCTATGACGATGCCAAGGGTGTCACCGCGCAGTTCAACCTCAATCTCGCACGCCGGATCAACCGCGAGCTGGACGGGACGATCCCGGTCGAAAGCCTGTCGCACGAGGCGCGCTGGAACGATGACTTCGCTCGCATCGAAATGCATCTTGTTGCCAAGTCCGACATCGCGTTCGAAGTTGCGGGCGAACATTTCGCCATGAATGCAGGGCGAGACGATCCACACCGAAAACAGCCACAAGTTCGAACGGCGCAGCGCCAACACTCTGCTGCTCGCCGGGGGCTGGACACCGGTGCGCCGCTGGCTGGACAGCAAGGAGCGCTTCAGCGTCGTTCTTGCCGACGCGACTGTTCCGAGAAGCGCGCCCTGATGGCCGCAGAAGCCAGCGACATCGCTATTATCGGCGCAGGGATGGCAGGCCTCGCCTGCGCGACGCGTCTCGCTTCTGCCGGTCTGCGGCCCGTCCTGTTCGACAAGGGGCGCGGGCCCGGCGGACGCATGGCGACGCGCCGGGCGGAGGTTGATGGCGAAACGGTCCGCTTCGATCACGGCGCGCAATATTTCACCGTGCGGGACGCCGGTTTCCAGAAGGCCGTCGCCGGTTGGAAAGACGCGGGCGTCGTCGCCGACTGGCCTGCGGCGAGCGACGATGCGGTCGTTGGCGCTCCGTCGATGAATGCGCCTATCCGCCACATGGCAGACGCGCTCGAAGTCAACTGGGCCACCCGCGTCGAGTCAATCGAGAGTACAAGCAACGGCTGGCTCCTCCATATTGGCGCGGAGCGGCATCTTTTTCACAAGGTGATCATTGCGGTTCCGGCAGAGCAGGCGGCCGTTTTGCTTGCCGGCCATCAGGGCGCTTGGGCGAAGCGCGCGCAGGCCAGCACATCGAAACCGTGCTGGGCCGTAATGGCCGTCTTCGGCAATTGCCTCCCGATCGGCGACACGTTTCGTGGGAGCACGGTCAGCTGGGCCGCGCGAAACTCCGCCAAGCCGGGCAGGGCAGGGGGCGAGCATTGGGTCATTCACGCATCCCCGGAATGGTCGGCAGCGAACATCGAAGCCGAGCAGGCGGATGCCGCAAGCGCCATTCTATCGGCCTTTGTTTCCGAGACAGGGATTGCAGAACAACAGCCGGTCCATCTTGCGGCCCATCGCTGGCGCTTTGCCATGGCCGATCCGGCCCCGGGCGCGCCGCATGTCTGGGACCCGGGCGCAGGTCTCGGGGCGTGCGGCGACTGGTTGTCCGGACCCCGCGTCGAAAATGCCTGGATATCGGGCGACGGGCTGGCGAAAACAATTCTCGGTTAGACGCCGGCTGCATCGAGAAATCTGTTCATACCGCTGCCACGAATCTCTTCCTATATAGATGAACGTGGACCTCAAAAGCCTCTTCGCATTGATCGCCGAGCGTATTGCCGCGATCCCCCAGTCCCAGCTGCTGATGCTGGCTGTCTGCGCGATGCTGGTTGGTTGGATCGGCAGCATGATGCGCCGCCGGCGCGTGCCGCTTGCCGGGCTTGTCCGGATGGCGAGCACGGTGGTTCTGGTTGGCGTTTTGCTGACCGTGGTCCTGCAGATCGCCCGGCTCGATCCCCGCCTCGATGTCGCCATGCCGGGCATGGGCCTGCCAGAGCAAACCGTGGTCGGCGACGAAACGCGTATCCCGATCGCCGGTGATGGACATTTCTGGCTTCAGGCCGAGGTCAACGGCGTTCCTGCCGATTTTCTGGTGGATACGGGGGCGACCATAACGGCCGTTTCGCAAACGACTGCCGACGCCTCGGGCCTTCTGCCCAATCGCCAGCGCCTGCCGGTCCAGATGACGACGGCCAACGGCACGATGACCGTTGCGATGACCTCTATCGAAGAACTGCGCTTCGGTAATGTCGCGGCGCGCGGCCTCGATGCCGTGATCGCGCCGAACATGGGCGATACGAATGTCATCGGTATGAACCTGCTCAGCCGCCTTGCCGGATGGCGGGTGGAAAACAACGTGATGATCCTCACCCCGAACAACCCGCAGGAAACCGAGGTTCGCACCGCGAATTAGGCCTCCGCGTAATTATATTGCGTGCGCGATATATGCTGCACTGCATCAAAATGGCCCAACCTACAGCTCCGGCGCAAGAAATTGCTTTTTGAGGGGCTTTCCAAAAGATGAATAAATCGTAAGGTATGGCTTCTTGGGTCGTGTCAAGTCGCTCTGAAAGAGAGTTTCTTCACGCTTTGTGTTAGGGGAATTACACATGATGACTGCCACCGGGCTGCGCCGTAGCCTTCTGCTTGCAACCAGCTTTGCCGCTATTTCCGCCACTGCCCCCGCAGTCGCGCAGGAAGTCGACGAGGATCAGTTCCGCGTCGCACCCGACCGCGCTTCGGTCGTAAATACGACTGCCTCCGCCCCGATTTTCGATGTTCAGGCGCAAGCCGACCAGTTCCAGGTCGAAAATTATCGTAACGTCGTTCCTGGTGTTCTCGACCCCAATGCGCCGCCCCCGACCGGCGTTCTCGACCAGTCGGGCGTCAATGGCATCGGCATGATGTTCCGTACCGCGGGCTTCGTTTGCTCCGGTTCGCTCATCAACCCGCGCATGGTTCTGACCGCAGCACACTGCCTCAACAACGTTCCGGCCGATACTTACGGTGAGACCGGCAATGGCGAGCGTATCGCATTTTCGTTTGGCGATGATGCGCTTCCGGGCTTCCAGACATGGTTCGGGAACGGCTTCAACACCGACGAATCGCAGGCTGTCTACGATGTCGAGCACATCTGGTATGACGAGCGTTCGAACGATCCGAACAGCATTGGCTTTCTGAAGGCCGACATTGCAATCGCGACCCTAGCTGATCCGGCATTCGACGTTCCGAAATGGACCATGCTGTTCACGCCGCTGACTGAGCAGGCGCACGTCACCGTGACGGGCTATGGCCGTTCGGGCAATGGTTTCGACGGCGATACGCAGGGCATCGACTGGCGCCGCCGCGCTGGCGAAAACTTCGTGTCGTGGCTCGGCTCGTTGGCCGACCGGAACACGTTCCTCTTCGGTGATCCTTCCGGCGATCCGGTGCAGGAACTTTACTGGACCAGCTTCTCCGACGAACGTCCTTTTGATCCTGGTGCAAACCAGTTCGATTTCCGTCTCTTCGGTGACAACGACGTGCCGCTTCCTGCGGAATCGAGCACGGCCGGTGGTGATTCCGGTGGCCCCTTGATCGTCGATCAGAAGTTTGGCGCACCGGTTATTGCCGGTGTCCTGTCGGGCGGTTCGCGCTATTTCGGGGCGCAGTCCTTCAGCAGCTTCGGTACGCACAGCTTTTATCAGCCGCTCTACGCGTACTGGAACCTGATCGTTGCGAACAATCCCTATACCTTCGCCAGCGCGAAGGAAGGTGACGGCAATTGGTTCGACAAAAAGCATTGGGTGCGCGATCTCGACCCGGCCTATATGGTCGAAGTCGACGGTGAGCTGGTCAACGGCGTTCCATCCACATTGGGCACCGAAACCGCGGAAGATGGCCCGAATGGCGGCGGTTTCGGCGATCTGTGCTTCGATGGCGCGGATTGCACCGACTTCAGCATCGCTCCGCTCGTTGTGGCTGACGGTACCACCTTCGCGAATGTGCCGAACGGTCCGGGTACGACCAATTTCGTGCCGAACAATGTTGCTGCCGATGTCGCGAACGGTATCCGCCCAAGTTACTACGAAGTAACGCTGAACAAGGCTGGCCGTACCTTCCTTGGTGAGAACGCGGAAATCGACAAGCTGAACGTTTCGGGTGCGGCCGAACTGGTCGTCCGCAATGGAGCGATCCTGAACGTACTGGGCGACTACACCCAGCTGGGCGGAACGACCAACAATCTGGGTGGCATCGTCTCCAATGACTTCCTTTTCGGTGCGGGTGTCGTCGCCGGTACGGGCACGTATGTCGCCCCGTTCACCACGGTAGGCGCCGCGCTGCTTGCCCCGGGTTCCACAGGCCCGTTCTACAATGGCAAGAATAATGGAGCCTACGGTACACTGACGTTCAACGGCAATCTGATCCTGTCCTCGGCGAGCGTTTACAGCGTCGATGTCAACGCCACGCTGAACGATCAGATCCGCGTTCGTAACGGCATCCTGTCCTTGTCGAACGATGAGTCGGATGGCGGCACCCTGTTCCTTCGTCGTCCCGCCGCTGCAGCCCGGCCCCGTGACGGGCAGAGCTTTATCATCGCGCAGGCGCGCGACGGTGTCGAAGGCGAGTTTGGTGAAGTCGTGAGCCTGCTCGGCAATCTTGGTGCAGAGGTAAGCTACTTCGACACCACGGTTCGGGTAAAGCTGGTTGCCGGCAGCTTGGCAGGTTTTGTCAGCAGCGGCCTGACAGTTCTTCCCGAAGGGGATGCGGCTGTTGCAGAATCCTTCGCCAAGGGTCTGGATGACCTTCGTGACGCAGGATACTACGACAATCTGTCGAACGTGTTCGGCAATGTCGACCTGATGGACCCGTACACACTGGCTTCGACGCTTTCGTCCTTCGCACCCAGCTTCAACACGGAAGCATCGGGTATGCAGGAGCGTCAGAGCCGTGCGCTGTTTACCGGCGTGAGCGATCGTCTGTCGGTGATGGGCGGTGCCGCTGGCGGTACACTCAGCATCACGGGTGCACCGCGTGCTGCGATTGGCGGCTCGTATGAAAGCGCTGCCGTCAGCACCCGTCTGGGTGTGGCAGGACTTGCGCCGACCAACGAAGCACAGCTGGCCCTGCCTGAAGGCGTGACAGGCTTTGTGACCGGCGGCGTGATCAGCTCGGCCAACAGCTTCGGTGTCAACGACACCGCAGCCGACGGTCAGCGTTCCAGCTACTTCGGCATGGGCATCGAGCACGAGATGGCGAAGAACCTCACCATGGGTGTGGCGTTTGGCCGGGCATCGGGCCGCTCGAACATCGGCGGCGACTTTGCCGATAGCGAGCTGAACCAGGTTGCCGGTTACGCATCCTACGATCTTGGCGGCGGCGCATATCTTGGCGCAGTCGGCACGATGGAGAATGCCGAGCTGGAAACCACGCGTTCGGGCTTCGACGGCACCAATGGCTACCAGCTGCTGGGCGCATCGAAGGTCAGCAAGATGACCGCAATGGCAGAGGCCGGCGTCAATGTCGGTATCTCCAGCGGTCTGACACTGACCCCGCGTGCCCAGATGGCCTGGTCGCGTACGCACCTGAATGGCTTCGACGAGATCGGCGGTGAAACCGCGCTTCAGATCGACGACCTGAAGACCGAGCAGCTGGAAGCACGCTTCGGCGCCAAGCTGGCCGGATCGCAGGGTGTGACGGGCAAGTGGACGATCATCCCGCAGGTGCAGGCTGACTATGTCCGTGTAGTCGACGGTTCGAACGATGGCCTGACGGTCCGGTTCGCCGGTGCAAGCGATGTTCCGATTGCTCTGCCGTTCGCTGGTGGCGACACCAGCTGGGGCGAAGTCCGCGGCGGCGTCCAGCTGACCAACGGCACGGTGCAGTTCGGTGCAAGCTTCGAGACGGCGATCGGCCGGGAAGACTTCCGCGACGACCGCGCGATGGCCGACCTGACGGTCCGCTTCTAAGCGACACCAACCGCGCTCCATCTCATGGAGCCAAACAAAAAGGGCCGCGGAGAAATCCGTGGCCCTTTTTTGTGCGTCAGGTTTCGGATGATGTCAGCCGCAGCGGAATTCCACCACCATGCCATTTTCGTCTGTCATGATGTTGAGCCGGTCGGTCCGGTAGTCCATCGTTGCCGCCATGCCGGGCGCAAGGACGCGGTGCGTCTTGCTGCCGCTGATCTTCATGGCATCGGCGACCATCGCATCGGTGACCTGCGCCCCGACATATTTTTCCAGACCCTCTTCGCGGCACCAATTGACGCTATCGAGGAACTCGCGCTCCTCATCCGTATAAGTGCGCTCGCCGGATGGGGGGGTGTTCTCTGCCACGGTTTCTTCTCCCGCGCTGTCTGGCTGGGCATCATTGCCCCCGTCCGCATAGGTGGAACATGCGAATAGCGGTATCGCGGCGATCAGGATCAGCGTTTTCTTCATGCAGCGCAGCCTAGCGCATGCAGAGCGCACTGCAAAATCGGCAGATGTTTTGGAGAAGTGGCTGGGGTGGCAGGGGCCCCAGCCAAATAATTCGCATGCTGAAAACACACAGAAATATCTCTGGCAGTCGTCACCAACGGAGTGATTTGTGACACCTAGTTGGGGCATCTGGTCGTAGCAAGTGCAGCACCTTGCTTTGTCCCAATATAAATCAAGAATAGGGTAGGCTTTGCGCTACGATCCGCACCGTTAAAGCCAGGGTTGCTTCATCCAACCTAATGAGTTCCAAATACGCAACTGCATCGAGATAAGGTCTTGCCGGACAAGTTCTGCTCATCAGGTTCGATACGCTGCAAAGCCTGTCAAGCTGGCTATCTTTCAGGCTCGGTAGGAAACGTGTCGCATTCTCTTTCGGAAACTGAACACAGCGCCCCAATCAGAAATTAAGGCGACGCTTACCTTTGATAAATGGCAGCTTCGCGCCCCATTTCGGTCAATCGCTTCCTTCGCGTTTTGGCCTGAAAGCTGTCGTTTTTTTGAGGTCAAAAGGATGACTGCTTAGCGCTCCGAACTCGGACAGCTCAGGTACAATTCACATCACACGAAGCGATTTTTTTACGCCTCCGCAATATTGCAGCTCTGCGCCCAGCAGTCGGATAAGGAATATTGCGTCTGTCGCGTGCTCGCTTAGTGCCCAGATCCCGCTCCGATCCTTGGTTCGCAGAACGTTTGAGGGAAGCGAGCACGCTTTCTCTGAGGACTTACTTCATCAAAATCCTATGGCGACGCCGACCCGACCGGTGGTGCCGCCCTTACGAGAGGACCCGGCCACTCCTCCAGTCACATAGACTTGTTCGGTCACCCTTCCGACTAGCGAGCCGGCGAAACCCTGTTCGCCTCGATAGGTCGAGAGATTGAAATTGACGGCGAAGTCCGACTGTGGGGGCAGGAAGGTGCCACCTAGAGCCACCGCCGCAGCGATACCTCCGTTGGCATCGCGATTGACTTCACTGACCGCCGCGCCCAGCGCTGATACCCCTCGCTCCAAGTCGTCGAGGCGACCATCCTGAATCACGTTCTGCGCCAAGGCGTTGTTGGCATTATTCATCACCTCGCTCAGCTGTTCGCTTGGCAGGCCTTTCTGCGAAAGCACTAAGTCTACGATACGCCGGTTCTCGGAGATGGCGATCCGGTTCTGGTTAATCTCTACTGTCTGCTGTTCGTTGACCGACACAGCAAAATCTCCTGTCGCCTGAGCAACCACGACTGCCTGCGTGTTCTCCTCGATAGCAGCATCCTGGGCGGTATTCTGCGTAAACGCCGTGTTAGCCAGGTCGCGGTTCAAGGCTATCCCGGCGTCCTGCTGCTGGTTCTCCACACTAAGGGCCGCAATTGCTGCGCTGTTGGTCTGGACACCTGTTCTGTTGATCTGGATGTCGCCCCGGTTTCGGTCGATTTCGGCGTCCTGGATGGTGTTCTGGGCAAGGGCGAGGTTCGCGTCATTCGCGTTCTGCTGAATGGCTATATCCTGATCGTTGTTGCGGGCCTCCTGGTCGTCGATGCGCTGGCTGTTGCTGGCGATCAGGGCGTCCTGCGCTGCGTTCTGCGCAACTGCCTGCGATGCGACCGCCGCGTTGTTCGCGATACGCCGGTCCTGGTCCGCATTCTGCGCGGCAGCCTGGTCGGCCAGTTGCCGGGCATCGGCGATGGCCCGATCCTGCTGGACGTTTTGCGCAAGAGCGCGGTCCGCAGCGCTCTGTGCGGTTGCAACGTCGGCGGAAACCGCATTCAGTTGAGCCAGGTTTACAGCGTCCGTGTCTTGCGAGCCGGCGGCCACGTTCGTGATCTGGCGCTCTGCACCGGCATCACCGACCGATACGACCATATCGCGGGTAGCAACAGAATTGCTGCCGATCGCGACCGAATTGGTGACACCGCCACTAATCGTCGACGACGTGCCGATAGCGACATTGTTGTCTCCGTCGATGGCAAGGGCGCTGTTGCCGATTGCCACATTGCCTGACCCCAGCGCCTGCGACGTCTGGCCCAAAGCGATGGCTCCGATGCCAAAGGCATCGTTGTCATTGCCCATGGTCACCGCCCCATCCCCGGATGCAAAATTGTTGGCCCCGACAGCGGTGGCGCCATACCCGAAGACCACGTTCTGACGCCCAACCGCGGTGCTGGCATCGGTATTTGCGAGGTTCAGCCAGCCCACCGCGGTGGAGGTCGATCCCAGCGCTTCGCTGCGAGTACCGATTGCCAGGGACTGATCGTTGGCCAAGGTATTGCCTCCGATAGCAACCGCTTCGGCAGCAATGGCCTGTGCGGGTCCCAAGGTGCTGTTGATAGCGATATACTGATTCGTCGTGGCCGCAGCGTTTACATTGGCAATCGCGGCGTTGAGCTGCGCGACGTTGACCGCGTCGGTCTGGTCCGCACCGCTGGCGACATTGACGATACGCCGTTCGGAACCGCCACCGCCGACAGACACCGTATTGGACTGGTCCGCGACCGACCCGTTGCCCAGCGCCACGGCGTTATCGGCCATTGCAGTCGCATTCCCCCCGATCGCAGCCGAGTTCTGCCCCGAAGCGTCGGCGAGGATCCCCAGTGCAAGAGCATTGTCACCTGCTGCATTCGAACCGGCCCCCAAGGCCGACGCATTCTGCCCGGTGACCGATGTCGCAACCCCGACCGCGGTCGCGTTGTCGCCTTCAGCGCGCGATGCCGCGCCAAGCGCGGTCGAACCGTTTGCCGCGAAGGCGGCGTTTCCGACTGCGACGCTGGCATCGCCATCGGCGTTGGATCCCGCGCCGTAAGCGCTGGCCCCTTCACCTCGTGCCACGCTATCGCCGCCGCCTGCCGTGGTCTCGGCCCCAAGCGCGATGGCATCTGCTCCGCCGGTGTTGGCGACGAAATAGGGATTGCCTCCGGCACTGGCCTGGATGCCTGCGATGGCCATGTTGAGTTGGCCAAGCGTCACCGCATCGCTGTTCTGTGTTGCGTCAGCGACATTGACCAGCCTGCGCTCACCGCCCGCGGTCCCGAACGATACCGTAGCGTCCTGGTCGGCCACGGATAGCGCGCCGATCGCGATGGCGTTCACTCCGGTTACGGAGGAGCCTGTGCCCAAGGCGATACCGTTGTTTGTGCTGGACGCTGCCTGATCGCCCAAAGCAATCGCACCCGCCGCACCGGCGCTTGCCTGGTTGCCCAGCGCGAGTGCGGACTGACCGTTGGCGACGCTCAGGTTGCCCAGTGCCACTGCGCCATCGCCGGTGGCGGTATTGTCTGCGCCCACGGCAACGGCACCGGTACCGGTCGCAGCGTTGGGATCGCCAATCGCGACCGCGCCGTTTCCTGACGCGATATTGGCGAGGCCGATCGACACCGCAGCCCCGTCCGTCGCGACCGCGCCGTTTCCGATGGCGACCGAATTGTCACTGTTCGCTTGCGCGTTTCCGCCGATAGCCACAGTCTCGTTGCCGTTGGCAACTGACGGGGCGCCGCTGCTGAACACGTTCACATACGGCGAATTTCCGGCAACCACCCCGTTCAGCGCCGAGGTCAGCTGGCCAACGGTGACGGCATCGTCATCCGCGGTGCCGCTTGCGACGTTGGTGATCCTTCGCGTCAATCCATTTGTGTTACCGACCGAAACGACATTGATTCCGAACGCACGCGATGCCGATCCTATCGCGACGCTGTTTTCCGATCCTCGGCCGACTGTAGCACCCTGGCCGATGGCGACGCCAGCCGTCGCGAACCTGTCCACCAAGGCGCCGTTGCCCACGGCGACACCGCCAGCGGCATTCACCACGGTCGCGTCATTGCCGATGGCACTTGCGTTGTCAGAAACTATGACCAAGCCACCCAGCGTAACGCTCCTGTTGCCGCCGTTAATTTGTCCAGCAATCGCGGTGCTGTTTTCTCCAACGGACAGAGCATCGTTCCCGATTGCCGTCGCGTTGGCTCCACTGGCAACAACCCTCGATCCGATTGCAGTAGTGTTCGCACCAATTGCGCGGCTGTTCGAACCAAGGACAGTCGCGCCGACCCCTTCCGAAAACGCCTCGGATCCGATGGCAACCGCAGCGCTCCCATTCGCATCGGCCAGCAAGCCGACTGCAATGCTCGATGCCGATCGGGCGGATGCCTCTGCCCCAATCGCGAGCGCGGACGATCCTGTAGCACTGGCATCGGCGCCAAGCGCCGTTGCATTGTCTCCCAATGCTTCGGATGAGAAACCAAGTGCCGTGGCGGCCGCGCCGCCCGAATTTGACTGGACCCCTAGCGCGGCGGCTCCATCTCCTGCGCTGAAGGCACCCGACCCGATCGAAACGCCTCCCAACGACCCGAGCGATGCGGTTGTTGCATTTTGGCCGACAGCGACGCTGCCATTGCCTTGAGAAACGACGTTCGAACCTATCCCGATCGCGCCATTGGTATTGGCCTCGACATTGCGACCGATTGCGATCGTCTCGGTCGCGATACCCCTTGCAGCGGTTCCCAGTGCGACGGCATCGGTGCCAGTGGCCTGCGAAGCGTATCCTACCGCGACTGATTCGGTGCCCGTCGACCTGCTCAAGAAACCGATGGCCAGCGATCGCGCAGCTTGGGCATTGGCATCGTTACCAAGAGCAATTGCGCCGTCGCCGCCTGCCTTGCTAATGTTGCCGATTGCCACCGACACGAATCCGGTCGCTTGCGCGTTTGTGCCGAGCGCAGTCGAGACACGCCCTGTAGCTTGCGAGCCTGCTCCTACGGCAACACTGCTACCACCCGTTGCCCTCGCGCTTTGCCCCAGAGCGACAGAAAACCCCGCGAGGGCTTCGGACTGGTTGCCGATGGCGACATCGCTTGAAGTTTCAGTCTGTGAAATTCCTCCGCCGGTTCCGGCGCCAGCGAGCGATCCTCCGCCGATCGAGATGCCGCGCTGATAACTGGTGCCATCCTTATTGCCGATGGTAATCGCATCTTTGAAGGCAGAAATTCCCTGCGCCGCGGCGATGTTTGCTTCCCCGACGATCGTGCCAGTGAAAGTGGTATTGCACTGGTCCAGACTGCCGACGTATTCCCCCAGAACCGCCTCCGTCAAACCAATTCCGTCCGCGACTGTACTGACGATGTCCCCGGGCGTTTGTGCAATACCGAACCCGCCGGACCCGGCGACAAGGATCGATCCGGTCAGCGCTGTGGCCGCACCTGTGACGCTGAGCGAACCCAGAATAGGATCGAACTTCTGCTGGCACGGCTTTGCTGCCTGCTGAGCCTGCGAAAGGATCTCGCTACCGACACCGCTGTTAGTGACGCCTTTCGCTGCCAATTGGGAATTCAGGTAATTCTCGATATTGCGCTGACGGGTCTCGTCTTGTTGGTCGCCTCTCTGGCCGGGGATGTTCTGCCGCGACAGACGTCTGATTTCCTTGGCGATCGCATCCAGCTCGTCTTTGCTAAACAACTCGCCATTCGGAAGGTTGATATTCGCGCTGTTGAAGCTGTCGGTCTCGAGTTTATAATTGGGGTCGAATGAACCCGGGGTAACTTGCTGGCTTCCAGCGGTTTGTGCGTAGGCGCACGTTGGAGCGACAACTGCCCATGCCGCACTCAGCATCAGGCTTGCGAATAACGGTCGACGATGACGCTTGGTTGTGGGGGTGTCGCTGTTGTGGTGCGGAATAGTCACAGATTCTCTCCTCGGATCGTCGGGCGCAGGCGCGCCTCATTCACTCGCAAGCAGCTGAGCCAATTCAAATTTGTTGAGTTTTCCTCGTCGCGCTGTGTAGTATTGCTTCGCGGTAGATGGGGGTAGCCGGAACTAATTCCGGGTTCTTGCGCGGAGGTGACGTGAGGGTAGGATCGCCGAAATACGCTCGTAGCAGAGCTTTGTGGGCTGCAATCTTCGCATTTTGCTTAGGAATAACCTTCGCCGCGAAAGCCGAGGGGCGCCCGGATGGATTTGATAACCTGTTCGCAGCTCCGGTGGAGCTGGAACCCGGTCGGGGCGCTGCCTCTTTGACTGCAAACTTGCGCTTTCGCCGGGATGTGGACGCATCGCCCACGCTGCAATCCCTTTCATTGTCAGATAAGCGCATGGAAGTATCCGCAGGGGACAATTACGGAGCGCCCGGGAATCGTATAGTGCTGACGCTGGCCGCTCGTAACGCGGGTCAAACCAATGGCCGCTGGCTGCTGACGACAAGCCGAGTGTCGTTTCGCGAACTCAGGGTTGGGATGGTGGAGGAGGAGCGTTTGCGCTGGGTTGCGGATCTCCGGTCACCGGGCGCCTTTGAGAACATCCAGACGTATAACGGACTTGCGGTGCCATTCGAGCTCGGACCCGGCGAAACGCAGCGGTTCGTGATCGAATTCGTTGGCGCCTATTCATCGATCCTGCCGCTGAAGATCGAAAACGAAACGACATTTTTTGTCGAACAGAAAAATAAGGTCGCACTGGTGATGGGCAGCGCGGTCGGCATGTTTATGCTTATCGTGACATGCGTGATACTGTTCGGCCTGTCGCGTCGCTGGAACTTCTTTTGGCTGGGAACTGCAGAACTCGCACACACAGCCTTCGTACTGCAAGTAACCGGTTACCTGTCTTTTTACTATCTCTATGACAAGGGAGAGTGGCTATTTAACGCAGCGTATTTGCTCGCATGTGTTTATTGTGCGGCGTCCATCCAATTCGCCCGAACATTGCTCCGCTCACCTCAAACAAGTCCCAGGCTGGATTCCGTGTTCAGATTTGGCATCGGATTGGCCCTGTCGGTCGCAGCGCTCCAGATCTCCATTACCGCACTGGAAATTGTCGAGCTTCGTTCCCCGATCACAATAGCCAGCAGCCTGGTTTTTGCCGCGACGTCGCTTGGTCTTCCTCTGGTGGCAGTGGCAGCCATTCGGCGGGAAGGATGGCGTTACGCTCCTCTCCTGCCGGCCTGGACGGCCACGGGTGGGTTTGTGTTTTACGGGTTCGCGGCATCTCAGGGACTGTTGAGCCAAGCCACTTTCAATTGGCAATACTATAGCCCGGTGGGGCTGTTCAGTGCAATCTGTCTGACCCTTACCTCCGTGCTCCACGTTCGCACGCTCGTCCGCGAAAAGCATCGTGCCGAACGTTCACTGTCGCTGACGGAAAACGAAAAGGATCAGTGGATCGAGCGGGCAAGCGCGCTCCAGCTTTCAAGAGCCACCGCGATGGCCACCATCGATGATCAGAACCGACTTCTGCATGCGTCAGGGCACGACAGTCGACAGGTGTTACTGGCACTCAAAAGCATCGTTCACTACATCCGCGATCACAACGAGATCCGGCTTCCAAGCGAGGTTTCGCAGGTACTTGAGGCATCGGCGGAACAGTTGCGCGATGTTATCGATACGACGATGGCCGGAGGAATAGCGAGCGCGGAAGTATCAGGACCGATTGTCCTTTCGCGCGTGGAACTGGGCGAGGTGCTGCAGCAAGTCGGGGCGATCTATCGCTCCTTGGCCCATAAGAAGGGATTGAAAACGCAGCTGGCGACGACAAACAGTTTAAGCCTGATCACGGACCGCGCATTTCTTGCGCGAATACTTTCAAATTTACTCGAAAACGCCGTCAAGTTTTCGCATCGAGGAATGATTTCGCTCACGGTCGAAGCAGAAAGCAATGCTATCCGCATCGTAATCTGCGACGAAGGCGTCGGCATGGATGAAAATCTCGTTGCCAGGCTTGTCGATGATTCGATGGAGCCCGTACAGGGCAACAAGAGCGTCGAAGGCACGGGTTTCGGTTTCAAGGCTTCGATGTCGCTGCTCAACCGCCTGGGAGGCCAAGTTGAAATTCGAAGCGAATTCGGTGCCGGCACAAGAGTCTGTCTGTCCTTGCCTTTCGCAATAGACCGTAAAGCGCCAAGCGTGAACGAGCTTCACAGGCGGGTGGGAGGCATTCTTACGCGCGGCGTTGATCTGTGCAACGGCCACGCGCCGAGCTCAATGAACGATCGAACAGACGATTTCATCGTCCCGATCATCTCCGACCGCCGGGCATTGCAAGCGCCACAATGGAATGACATTTCGATCGCGGTGATGCGACCTCTGTACGAAGCCATGCTTGATCATCCCGCGATGCTGGATGCAACAAAGCGCGTTTGCGCGTCGCCCGCCTGATGGCTCGGTTGCTTCACGTCGATGATCATGCCCTCACCCGAAGCGGGTGTCGCCTGCTCCTGTCGACCATGCACAGCATCACGTCAGTGGAAGAACTCGCCACCATCGGCGCGGTGTTGCCGTTCGTGCGGAATAATCCAGTCGATCTTATTGTTCTGGACATATCATTACCCGATGGAAATGGCCTTAGCCTGCTGGCCGAACTCAGCAGCGGGCTAGGGCTGAGGGTCGTTATCCTTACAGGTCAGGAGAGCCCGGCGGAGATCGATCTCGCCCGGCGCCTCGGAGCCGACGGGCTCGTGCTCAAATCCGATCCAAGCGAGGAAATCATATCGTGCATTCAAGCGGTACTGAATGGCCAAAAGTTTGAATCCAGCGGCGCGAAAAAGATCATCAGCAAACTTGGGGAACCAAAAATCAATTTGTCCCCCCGCCAAACTGCAATCCTCCACCTGCTGGCGTTGGGGGAAACCAACAAGGAAGTTGCTCATCGCCTTGGCATTGCCATGAACACAGTCTCCTTTCACCTTCTCCAAATTCGGAATAAAATGGGTGTAGACAATAATAAGCGCATATTAATATCCGCGCGATCATTAGGCCTTGTTTGATCAATTTTGGCGATGATTTTTATTCAATAAATAGTTTTAGTGAACTAATCCACTAGTGACAGGTCATTCTCCAAAGTTTATTTGTTTTAGTGATATTTAACGATGATCTTCTCCTTCGAAAACACGCGATTTATCGTGATTTGCGCATAATAGAATCGCCAGCTTACTTAAAAGTTTTTCTTTCCAAGCGCTCCGAACATGCACGAGATTGAACATTGCCTGTTGGCCAAGCGCAGGCTTAGTTCGGTGTCGCCTTCGTCGGGTGGCAGCTTGGCCCAGCCAAAACATTCGACACGAAATGCTATTGAGATCTACAATAAGCAATTGAGCGAATGATTGATCCGTTGAAATAACGCGATCGCGTCGAATTAATCGATGCTGACAGTTAAAATGCAAAGGGAGTTCGCGCTTGTCTGCCCTCTGTCTGCTTACATCATCGCTTGATCTGAAAGCGGACTGTCGGTTTCCGGCCCAGTTCCTGCCTGTCTGAAAGGCGCCCCAATTCAGGTCATTCGAGCGCTTGTTGTTCGATCCCGAAAACTGCCGTTCATTCAGATGCCTAAATGGGCATAGTTCGACGAGAATTCTGCGCTAATTTCCTGTGCCCGTAGCACTACATTAGCCGCTCTTCTCACGCGCATCCATGATGTCAGTAATGACCCGGTTGCCAGCATTGTCGCGGCCCAGCTGCACGATGATGTCGATCACGCTGCCGGCATAGGCCAGCGTGTCGCTGCGGGTCAGGCCGATGCCGGTTTGCATTACCATCAGCGCCAGCTGCTCAAGGGCGCCGTGCGGCGAGTTTGCGTGGATTGTCGAGAAGCTGCCGGGGTGACCGGTATTGATAGCGCGCAAGAAAGACACGCTTTCGGTGCCGCGAAGCTCGCCCAGAACCAGCCTGTCAGGTCGAAGACGCAGCGCAGCTTGCAGCAGGTCGTTGGCGGTCACCTTGGCCGCGCCCAAATCGCCCTTGACTGCGACCAGACCCACACCGTTTTCTCCGGGTAGCCGCAGTTCAGGGGTATCCTCGACGACGATAACCCGCTCATGCGTCGGAATCTCGCCCAGCATCGCATTGAGAAATGTCGTCTTACCCGTGCTGGTCCCGCCCGAGATGAGGATCGTGCGGCGCTGCCGGATCGCTTCTCGCAAGAATGCGATGGGCTCGGCCTTCGCGTCCGGCATGGGGCCTGTCTCTGGAGAAGCGATTGCACCGTGGTCGTAGGCATCGAGTGGCAGGTCGAGCCGCCTATGCCGCCGAATTGCCATGACCCAGTTCTTGCGCGCGGCAGGCGGCCCGCAGAATTGCACGCGCGCACCGCCCCATTGTTTAGCAGGTAGTGTCGCGCCAAGCAGCGGATGTTCGCGGTTGATGCCCTGGTGGCTGACCCGCGCGACCTGTTCGGCTAGCCGCTGGACCAGCGTATCGGTGATGGCGGGTGCGTCGATGCGCTGCATGCCGATGCCGGCTTCTTCCACCCAAACTTCGCCCGGGCGGTTGACCAGGATCTCGGTGACAGTGTCCCGGTCCAACCATTCGCGAAACGGTGCGAGATAGGCATCGAGATAGACGCTGCGCTCTTCGCCCTCGAAGGCCGACGGCATGGTATGAACTTCTGCAGCCATCGCCAGCCCTAACGCCTTACAGCCGCGACCGAAGAGAAGTCGAGATCGCGTGCGGTAAACACGCGGATCGGCTCGCCCTGTCGCACCCGGATTGTCGGGCCGATCTGGCTGTCCTGCTGCGCTGCGATCCCGGCTGCGGACTGACTCGCGCCGCCAATGACGACAGACGCGCCGCCCGATCCGACAGCCGACAGCCCGCCGATAACCGACAGCAGCATGGCCGAGCCGAACCGTTTGAAGAATTTGGAATCCACCTCGCCCGGCAGGCCGGTCGTGCCGTCGAAGCCAATGGCTGGCGACTGCAGATTTACCGACGCTCCATCGGGCCGGATCACGCGGGTCCAAACGACGTAGGCGCGCTTTTGCCCGCCCTGTACGCCAGACTGGTATTGGCCGATCAGGCGGCTTGAGCGAGGAACGAGCACGTTCTTGCCATCAAAGCTGCGGACATCCTGGCTGACGACGGCGCGCACGAAGCCTGGCACGTCTGTGTCGATGGCTGTCTCTAGGATCGCGGGGATCAAAGTGCCTTGTGTGACCGTCGTGGCGGGATTGGTCATTGCAGTCGCCTGTGCCGGACCGCCGCCCACTCCGCCAATACGGCTGGCGAATTCGGATGCAGATCCCGCCACGCCCGGGGCGCTGCCGTCCGCTGCGGCCTCGGCCATTGCGGCGACGGGACCGCTGGCAATCGGGCGGCCCGTACTGGCGTCGAAGACTATGGTCGGGCTCGAATAGGGATTGGCCTGCGGCATCGCCACGCTGTTGTCGCGCGGCATGTTGGAGAGGACCGGCTGCGGAGCCGGATCTGCCCGGCGTGCGATGGCCGCGCCAGCAGGCTGAGGCTTTGGCTGGGCGACTACGGCGTTGCGCGGAGGCTGAGTCGCCTGAACCGCTGGCACGGGCCGCGCGGTGCCGACGCTGGCCGGCGGCTCCATCCGCGCGCTGTTCATGCTCCACAAGGTGACTGCACCCAAGGCCGCGACAATGGCGATACCTGCAACCAGACCCGCCGCATCGGACCGGCCCTGCTTGCGCGCCACAGCCGGAAAGCTGTTGCGGCTTGCAAGATCGATGATTTCCGCGCTCTCGCGCTCGCGCGGATCGACATCCTCATCATTGGCGGGAAACGCATCCTTGGGCGTCTTTCCGGTCGGCAATTTGGTGGCTAGGGGCATGATCGTTTTCCTGGGCGCGGATTAGCGCCGGTTGGCGAGAGCGGCAGAGGGTGATGCTGTGGATGGCGGGGCGGCATTGATGAGCAGCGCGCTCTCATCGCCGAGCCGCAGAACAATTTCAGCGGGCGTGCCGTCGATTACGATAGTGTCGCCGCGCACGGTGAAATTCACCGGGCCTTCGGTGCCTTCGTAGTCCTTCACCAGAATGGCTGGCACCGCCGCGCCATTAGGCCAGGTGAGGTACGTCGCCTCGCCATCGTCATAGGTATCGCTGGGCAGGAGACTGGCGTCGCCGCTACCGACCCACGCGGTATTGATCGTCGCTGGATCCAGCACTGCATAGGGGTCGCTTGCCGCCTGCGTTTCGACCGCATTGGGGCCCAGCGCAAGCTGCGCGCCATCGGGCGTTTGCGCATCTTTGGGTTCTTCGGGGTACGTGAAAGCGAGGAGATACAGCGGCTTTGCCTTGGGCGTCGCGACGAGGTCGAAAAGATAGGTATGCTTGTTCGTCACGACCGTCATGTTGGTGCGCGCTGTGGGGGTCAATGGCTTCACGAAAAGCAGGTTGGCGCGCTTGTTCGGCGTGACCTGCCAAGCGATGGAATCGCCGATGGCGACGTTTTCGATGCTCTCGTCCTCGCCGAAACGGATCGTTGCCTGAACCTTTACTTTGCCCTCGAGACGGACGACTTCCATCGGATCGTAGAGCCGCTCCACCAGGCGGGAATCCTGCGCTGCGGCAGGCAGGACGGGAGCAAGGCCGGCCAGCGTAATGGTGGCGAGCGCCGCGATGAACGGGCGAAGCGTTGCCGGATGGCTGACGCGGATCATTTGAGTTTCTCCGATAGACGCTGGGGCGCGGGCTTGAAGCGGGTTCCGATGCCGGAGGTGCGCTGCGCCCCCTGGCTGAGAGGCTCGACCCGCCCGTCTCCTGACGAGGTGTTGGTAATGTTCGTCACACGCGCGCCGCCCTGCGAGCCACCGGCGACGTCGTTAGCCGGCTGCGGCGGAGCGGCGATGGTGGGCGTAGCCGCGGCAATGGCCGTGCGCTGGGCATAAGCCTCGTGAGGCGCGCTCGCCGGAACCTCGCGCGATATTCCTGCAGGCGAAGTGACAGGCTGCGAAGGGGTGTCGGCTGCGATGCCCGGCGACGCGCTTTGCGTGTTTTCAGGCGCAAGCCCGAAGACGCGCCATCCCGCCACCATGGTCCCGGTGACCTTGAGTACCATCACCATCAAAGCGACGTGTACCGCGCCCAGCATGAAAAACGCCATTGCGGCGCGTGCCTCGATTTGGCCGGGAGCAGCAGTCAGTGCGCCGAGCACCGGAACAGCCAGTTCCAGCATTATCGTGCCGGTCAGAACGGCAAACAGCGGCACCAGCGCCAACATCACCGCTGCCTTCAGCCAGCCTGTAAATAGTCCGCGCGTACCTTCGAACAGGGCCATCACCACGAAAATCGGACCGAGCGCGACAAGCACCGCCAAGGCGATACGCGCAGTTACGAGGACGCCAACCGTGCCCAGCATGAACAGCATCGCGCCAAGCCACAGCATACCCTCGGGCGAGAAAGCAGAGACATCGCTCGCTTCGCCCTGGGCCTGCTCGACCGCGGCAAAGACGACATCGACCTTTCCAGCAAAAGTGGCTGTAGCAGAGCCTGGATCGCCGGTCAGGACACCGGCCAGCCAGTCTGGCGCGCCGATGGTCAGGTTCCAGACGACAGCCTGATAGGCGACCCAGCTGGTGGCAAAAGTCAGCACGAGGCCCAGCGTTATCATGCGCGGTGTCAGCGCACGCACGCCGAGCGCCGAGCGGCCTGTCAGGAGATTGATCGCGAAAAACGCGACATACAGCGTCAGCAGAATAGTCAGCACGGTAATAAGCGCGCCGTCCGAACCGAACAGGCGGGCAAAGGCGTCGCCGGTGACCTGTGCCGCAACACAATCGACCGCGCGCAGGGCGGACGCTACACCGCCTGCCGCCTCGTTGACGACATATTGGCACTGCGCCGGACCGAGCGCACCGGGAGAGGCCGCGCCAACGGTCACTCGGCAGCCTCGGCAAAGCGTCGCACGGTTTCGTGCGCGCGCAGCCCGTCATTGACCGGCCAGTCGTAACCCGTCAGCTCCGGATACCAGTCGGCCGGGTTATCGCCGGCATATTCGCGGATAGTGTCGAGCTTGCGCACCGTGCTTTCACGGCCCGACAAGATGGTGAGCACCTCGGGCGCGCCCGACAGGTCGAGCCGCACGACGACGCTGGCATCGGGCTGGCGGATCAGGAAACAGCGGCTATGCGCGGGCAGAGTGCGGATCAGCGTCAGTTCGTGCGCGGTCAGCCCGAAACCGTCGCAATAATCCTCCGGCCGTGCGCGGCTGTTCGGCATGAACACCATCGTCGCTGTCTGTTCGACGAGTGCGGTCGAGATCCGGCTGTCGAGTGCATCGCGAGCGCTCTGGGTGGCGAAGCCGACCAGCGCATTTCGTTTCCTCAGCGTTTTGAGCCAGTCGCGGATACGGGCGGCGAACACTTCATCGTCCAGCGCTTTCCAGCCCTCGTCGATCAGGATCATCGTCGGCTGCCCGTCCAGACGTTCCTCGATCCGGTGAAACAGGTACATCATGGTCGGCGTGCGCAGTGCCGGGTTTTCCAGCAGCGCCGTCATGTCGAAGCCCAGTGTCGGGTTCGACAGGTCGAGCCTGTCCTGCGCGTTATCGAACAGCCAGCTGTGCTCGCCGCCTTCTATCCAAGCGGTCAGCCTGTCGGCCAGATCGCCCGGCTCGGGACGGCGCGCACCTGAAAGCAATTCCCTAAAATTCTTCAAGCGTCTGAGGCTGCCATCGTTCTCGTACGCCGCGTCGACTGCGTGGGCAACGGTCTGCAACTCTTCCGGCCCATCAGCCTTCAGCAGCACGCCCAGCCAGTTGCGAAGGAAAGCCCGGTTGGTGGCATTGTCGCACAATGCCAGCGGGTTGAACCCAGTCGGCTCGCCTGCCGAAATCCGGTCATAGCGCCCGCCAATACCGCGCACAAACAGCTCTGCCCCGCGGTCCTTGTCGAACAGGATGGTGCGCGGCTTGAATTTCTGGGCCTGCGCGGCGAGATAGTTCATCACCACCGTCTTGCCCGAGCCGCTCGGCCCGATGACCGAGAAATTTCCCAGATCGCCGTGATGGAAGTTGAAGAAGAACGGCGTCGCACTGGTCGTCTCCAGTAGCGTAACAGCATCGCCCCAGTGATTGTCTGTCGCCTGCCCCAACGCAAAACCATGCAAGCTGCCAAAGCTAGCCATGTTGGCGCTGGAGATCATCGCGCGGCGCACGATATAATGCTCATTGCCTGGGAATTGCGCCCAGAAGGCAGGCTCGAGATTGGTATCTTCGCGCACTACGATTGCGCCTGTATCGGCCAGCGCCGCCGCGCAGGAGGCAGCAGCATCATCGAGCGCGGGAAGCGTGGTATCGCGCACCAGTATAGACAGGTGGTGATCACCAAAGCCGACCCCGCCATTACCCAGCGCATCGCGTGCCGACAGCATGTCGGCGCGCTCGGCCCGCGCTTCCTCATCCGCGCTGCGCAGACGGCGCAGGGCAAGGTCCATTCGCTCGCGCGCGGTGGTGCGTTCGGTGGGCGCATAGCTTTCCGACACGATCATTTCGTACGGCAGGCGCAGCATGGCATCCAGCAGGCCGGGACTTGTCGCGTCGGGATAGTCTTTCAAGCTGAGAACGGCAGCAAAGTCCGGCTCGCCCGATCCGCGAAGTTCCATCGCATCGAGGCCGAAGCTTACGCGCCGATAAGGTAGCATCTGCCCGATATCGACATCGTCCGCCGGACGGCGCACAGGGCGCATTTCGCCATTATACAGCGCCGAGAGCAGTTCGAGAATTTCGTTGTTCGTCTTGCCGTTCGCGCCTGCATAGTCACCAAGCAAGCTCGCGCCGTAGGATTGAAGAGAAGCGACAAGACCAGAGGCGGCGGCTTTCAGGGCGCGCAGATCCTTGGGGTCGGCCGTGACTTGCTCGTCCTCGTCCCGGCGCGTCAGCTTGTTCCACTTGCGCGCGGCCTTCTCGGCCCAGCCAGCCTTGCCGCGTGCGGGTCGCCGGATAAGGGTGACGAACTGGTCATTGATGAACAGCGAACTAGCCCGGCGTTTCTCGCTCGAACGCTGGTCGATATGTCGGCTGAGAGGGTCGGGAAACTCCGCGTCCAGCTCCACCGAAACGCGTCTGCGGATCACATGGTGATACATCGCGAAACGGGCATCGAGCGTCGAACGCAGGACGACTTCGCGGGTCGCCGCATGGGCGTTGAGGGCGGCAGTGTCCTCCGTTTCGAACAACAGGCCGGGTACTTGCAACGCGGTCATCAACGACCCGTCGCGCAGTAGCATCGTGTGCTCGTCAACAAGGCGCGCGTAGGGAAGACGGTCGCCTGCCCGCGCTTCCTTTTCGCTCCATGCGGCTGCGCCTATCCACTTGCTCATGGTCTTTGACCCTCCATCAGGTCGAAATTTGCATGCGCCGTCAGGGCGCGTAACTGTTGCAGCCCCACTGCTTGAAATTCTTCACCCGCGGGCACTTGCTGACTTTCGTGATCCAGAGGTCGAACACGCGTGGTTCGCGCAGGCAGGCGAAATAGCCGATGCCGTGCATGATCAGCGCGGCAGGCAGGGCCAGCCAACTGCCGGTAATCAGGAAGACCTCGGTGGTGACAGCGGCGTTGATGATGAAATAATTGTAGGTCACGCCAGCAAACATCTGCGGCCGGGTCAGCGCGCGGTGTACGGGGTGCCGGATCAGCTGGTCCATTAGCCGCCTGCCGCGCCCTGAATGCCCGCCACAATCGAGGCCGAACCGAACAGGATGAACGTGCCGATGATGACGGTCGCACCGAAGCGCCAGTTAAGGCGTCCGGTCAGCATCATGAAACCGACCGCTGCCACAGCCATCACAGCCACGGCCGTGGCAACATTGCCTAGAAGAGTGCCCTGCAACCAGCCGAGGGCGGCGACGATCGGGCCGGAGCCTGCCGGATCCGATTGCTGGACCTGCGCCAGCGCCGCGGACGGAGAAGCCAGCGCAACAATTGCTGCGAGACGGGTGGCAAATTTCATTACTTCAATTCCTGACGAGAATGATTGGACAGGCGCCCCATGATGGACGCGACATAGGTTTGGGTTTCGCGGATGCGCGGGATACCGCCCGCGCGGATCACGCGGCCCGGCCCTGCATTGTAGGCGGCAAGCGCCTTTTCCAAATCGCCGTCGAAACGGTCGAGTTGCTCGCGCAGATAGCGCGCTCCACCTTCAAGGTTCTGCAGGGCATCATGCGGATTGACGCCTAAATCGCGCGCCGTGCCCGGCATCAGCTGGGCAAGTCCGCGCGCCCCGACAGGCGACACGGCGTTCTGGCGCCAGCGACTTTCCTGCCAAACCAGCGCTTCTATCAGACTGGGACTGAGATCGAACCGCAGCGAAAGCTCGGCAACTTTGGCGGCGTATTCTGCGGGAATGCCGGTTGCAGTACGCGACTGGTCGGACTGGGCGGACAGCGGCACGAGGACATCGCCGAAATGCTCCACGGCGCCCTCCGCCGACGGCATGGCTGTAGTCGCACGTCCGCCGGCAACCCAGCGCGCGCCATCATCGTCTATTTGCAGTACATCCGCGCTCGCAGGAGCGGGAAAGGCGAGCAATGCGGCTGCCATAGCCACAAGCCCACGCTCTACTAGAATCATCGGGCCCTCCGTCAGGCCCCGATAATCACGTCACATGACGGGTCTGTGACAGTTGGCTTTCACACGGCTTATAGGCTGTGGATAAGCCTTCTACGCCTTCGATATCAGTCGCGCAGGGCAAGCGTGGCGGTGCGAAAATGCCCGCGATCCAGGTTCCTGAGTGCTGTGCGGGCAAGATCGGGAGGGTACACCCATCGTCCGTCGCGCGTTTCCAGCGTGTAATCGACCTTGGTTGCCTTGACCGCTTCGAAAAGGGCCCGTGCTTCCGCCTCGCGGCCCTGGATTGCGAGGGTAACGCCGCGATTGATCATAACAGCCGGCTGCATTTCGGCGCTGGCAACAACGTCGATTGTCGCCGCATCGTCGGGCACAGAAGACACCGCGGGAGCCTGCGCGGCGGCAGCCGCAGCGATCGCAATAGTTCCAAGCATCTTCTCTCTCCTTGTTTCGTGACACTTTTATTACATTTGTGTGACGCAGAATCAAGAAAATGTCACATTCGGGTCCTTCCGGATGCCCGCCCGATAATATGTGGAAAGTGTAACCGAACGGAAATGTAGCCACACAAACTGTCACGAAAGCCCCCTAGCTGACGATTCGCGATCAATTATCGCAGCCAGTTTTTCCCGGATATCGAGGGGTTTATCCAAGTGAACACGCACATCCGTATGCTCGCCCTTTCCTGCAGCGCCCTTGCTTTGGCCAGTTGCGGAGGGGACGAAATCGTCTCTCCCGGTACTGGCGGTAACGTAACGATCAACAATCCTGCGCCCGCTCCTGGGCCTTCGCCGACACCGCCGCCCACCGGCGGCACCGTCACGCCTGCTGCAGGGTGCCCCACCATCTCCGACCCGCAGGGTCTCACGGACGACGGCACGATCACCGGGCCGACCGGCGAATACCGCGTCTGCACGCTGCCCAGCCAGTTCACCGCTTCCAGCACGCTGCGCCAGATCGATGGTCTTCTTTATCGCATTGACGGCCAGGTCGATGTCGGTGCCGATGGTGGTCCCGCACCCGATGCATCGGACGGCGCGGACGACACCAACGTCGTTCTCTCGATCGAGCCGGGCGTAATCGTTTATGCGTCGGGCTCGAGCTACCTCAACGTGAACCGCGGTAACGAGATCAACGCTGTCGGCTCCGCCAGCGCGCCGATCATCTTTACCAGCCAGGACAATGTCCTCGGGCTCAACAACGCCGATTCCAGTGGTCAGTGGGGCGGTGTGATCCTGAATGGCCGCGCGCCCGTCACCGATTGCGAAGCTCCCGGCGCTGCACCCGGAACCGTCGATTGCGAACGCCTCGTCGAAGGGGCAACCACGCCTCCGCGCTACGGCGGTGCAACCCCCGGCGACAGCTCGGGACGCATGTCCTTCGTGCAGATCCGCTATTCCGGCTTTATCCTGTCGAATGGCGACGAATTGCAGTCGCTCACGACCGGCGGTGTCGGCAGCGGCACGCAGTTCGATCACATCATGAGCTACAACAGTTCGGATGACGGTGTCGAATTCTTCGGCGGCGAAGTGAACGTCAACCGCCTCGTGGTGGTCGGCGCGGAAGACGATTCGCTCGATACCGATACCGGCGTTCAGGCGAACCTGTTCGAAGTGATTGCCGTCCAGCGTCCCGGCGCAGGCGATACCATCCTCGAAGGCGATTCGAACAACTCCGTCAGCGACGACACACCGCGCCAGCAGACGAACATCGTCAATGCGACGTTCCTTGCCAACGGCGTGGAGCAGGACCAGGTCCTGCGCCTTCGCGGCGAGGCAGACTTCAGCATCGCTAACACGGTGATCGTCGACCAGACAGGCAATACGCCCTGTATCCGGATCGACCTGCCCGGCACTCTGGCAGCTGCTGGTTCGCAGGCCGACGAGAACGGTCCGCCGACCTTCGACTCGGTGGTTCTCGACTGTGCAACGGGCTTCCGCGACGGCAGCGAAGGCGTAACCGCTGCGCAGGCTCAGGCCGCTTTCGATGCGGGCTCGAACAACGATGCCGGTTTCGTCAACACGCTGATGACGCTCGGCGGTGCTCCGTTCATCAACGGGTCGAACGAAAATGGTGTAACGGCCTTCGATCCGACGGCCCTGTCGAGCTTCTTCGCCACGCGTGGCTATATCGGCGCAGTAACCGACCAGGCGTCGAACTGGGCAGAGGGATGGACCTGTAATTCGGCCACCATCACGCTCGGCACCGCCAACTCCGGCGCTTGCGAGAGCCTTCCGATCTGATCGGACGCGAACACGGGCGGCGCGGATTAACACTGCGTCGCCCGTGTCCTTTTTTGTAGCTTACGGGACACCCTGCGTGTCCAGCACGCGGGGTCTCATCCCGCCAGAATTTCAAGGATCGACAGCAATGGCACACCGCAGCACCAGCGGCAGGCGTCTGGCCGGACTTCTTCTCCTATCGAGTGCATTGACGCTGCCAATGGCCGCGCAGGCACAGGGAACCACCAGCCCGCCGAATGCAGCGGCATCGCCCGATCCGGAGCGCGAGCGCGACGCCCTGATCGAAGACCCGGCCACGCCCGCCGACATAGCGGCGGCGGAAGAGGCGGCTCCGGAGGAGCCCGATGTCTCGATCCCCGGTGGCGGCGTCATCGTGGTTACGGGCCGGCGCGGTCCGCGTGATGTGTCGCGCAGTTCCAGCCAGGTCGTCTCGGTGCTGTCGGCTGAAGACATTGCCCGGACCGGTGAAGGCGACATTGCAGGCGCGCTCAGCCGCGTGACCGGCCTAAGCGACAACGGCGATGGCCGCGTCTTCGTTCGCGGTCTGGGTGATAGGTACTCGCTGGCACTTCTGAACGGTCTTCCGCTGCCGTCCCCGCAGCCGCTCAGCCGCGTTGTCCCGCTCGATATCTTCCCGACAAATATAATCGCCTCCAGCCTAGTGCAGAAAACGTACTCGGCAAATTTCCCGGGCGAGTTCGGCGGGGGTGTCATCAACCTCACCACCACGGCTGTACCGGACGAGACGTTCCTGAAGCTGAGCGTCGGCACAAGCATGGATAGCGTCACGACGTTCTCGCCCAGCGTCCAGCATTACGGGTCGGACTATGATTGGTTCGGCTTCGACGACGGGCGCCGCGATGTTCCCGGCGCGCTCGTCAATTTCTTCGGCGGCGACACGCAGCTTTCAGACCTCGATGCGGCAGCACAGCAGGTCATTGCGAAGGACCTTATCTCGCCCAACCTTATCGTGCTGCAAAGCGTCGATGCGCGGCCCAATTTCTCCGGTGGCATAACGGCAGGTACCAGTTTTTTCATCGGCGACGATACGGAGCTGGGCATCATCGCGACCGCCAATCTCAGCAATTCATTGCGAACCCGCAATGTCCAGTCGCAGACGCCGGGCAGTCTCGATCTGGCAATCCGGACCGACTTCGACGACTTCATCACCGACAATAGAATTCTAGCCAACGCCTTACTCGGCTTCGGTCTCGAAACAGGTGAGCACAAATTCCGCTGGACCAACCTGTTTATCCGCGACGTGTTGAAACAGTCGGTGCTGGCAACTGGCGAAGACATCGAAAACGGCGACACCGAAGTACAGCAGCGCACCGGCTGGTTCGAACGCCAGTTGATGGACAGCCAGTTCGTTGGCGAGCTGGAATTCGACCGTCTCAACGTCGACCTGCGCGCAGGCTACGCCCAGACGGACCGCGAGGCGCCCTACGAGTACGCCTTCGAATACGTTCGCACGAACAACGCAAACGACCCGTTCGGAGAACAATTCGTCAATCCGCTGAACCGTATTCGCGGCGATTTGGCCAGCGTCGCATTCTCCGACCTGACGGAGAAACTGTGGTTTGGCGGCGTGGATGTCAGCTACCCCGTGATCGACGAAGTGCAACTGACTGTCGGCTATGCGTACACAGACACGGACCGACGCAGCACGCGGCGCGAATTCATTTTCGATAGTGACAGTTCTTTCCCGACAGGGGTTGGCCTTCTGCGGCCTGACCTGCTTCTGGGCGACGCCATTATCGAAGCGTTCGATGTCCGCTTGTTCGAGACGACCCAGACCTTCCCGGTCTTTCAGGCTGATTTGGAAGTCAATGCAGGCTACGGCAAGGCGATCGTCACGCCGTTCGACGGACTGACCGTTGATATCGGAGTGCGCTACGAAGATGCGGTGCAGTCGGTCACTCCGGTGCAGATTTTCACCAACCAGCAGAACCTGGACGCGGTGACGAATTTATCGAACGATTACTGGCTACCTGCCGGTACGATCACCTATGAGTTTGACAGCGGCCTGCAGGTGCGAGCCAGCGCGTCGAAGACCATCGCCCGCCCGCAGTTCCGCGAGCTGATCTTTCAGCCCTTCACCGATCCGGAATCGAACAGGCAATTCGTCGGTAATCCGGCCTTGCAGGACAGCAGGCTAACCAATGCAGAAGCGCGTGCGGAATACTATTTCGGCGGCAACCGTGCGTCCCTTGCCGGCTTCTACAAAAAGATCGACAATCCGATCGAGCCGTTTTCCAGCTTTACCGACAACAGCCAGATTACCCAGTTCGCCAATGCCCCGTCAGCCACGCTGTGGGGCGCAGAACTGGAAACGCAGTTCAATTACGACCTGTTCGACATGGGCGGCTGGTTCGAGACCAAGCAGCTCGTGATCGTTGCCAACTACACGTACACGCAGTCCGAGCTAACGGTTGACGCAGCCGATGAAACCTTCACCTTCACACCGGGTGTCGGCGCTGTGCCGCGCCCTGCTTCGGGCTTCTTTGTCGATGGCGCTCCTCTGACCGGTCAGTCGGATCATCTGGTGAACTTCCAGCTGGGTATCGAGGACATCGACAAGCTACAGCAGCTGACCCTGCTGGTGTCTTACGCCAGCGAGCGCGTGACCAGCCGCGGATCGGGCGGTCTGCCCGACATTGTGGAAGATCCAGGCCTCACTATAGATCTGGTGGGTCGCAGCGACATCAATTTGTTCGGCCAGAATTTCGAGCTGAGCCTGGAAGCGCGCAACCTCACCGGCCGCGACAATTTCGAATTTCAGTCAAACGGTACGAACCGGATCGAGATCAACACGTACGAGATAGGCCGCACTTTCGCGATCGGACTGTCGACAGAGTTTTAAAAGTTACCGCGGCGCCGGAAACGGCGCAGCGGCGGCGGCCCGTGGTGATCCAAACACGGGCCGCCAACCAGAATTCGGAGGTGGCATGCTCGGCCGTCACACCGTCCATCATTGGGACGATACGCGTTCATAAACAGGCGCACAGAGCGCCGCCGAACGGCACGATTCATGATTGGTGAGAACAAAGCGGACGGTCTGCTATTGGGCCGGGAGCGGAACGTCCGGTGCTGGCAATCGACTTATTGACAGCGGAAGTGGGCCAGTGGTGATGGGAGCCTTGGAAGCGGCCCGAATGAAGATATTCAGCCAAACTGTTGTTCTGGTCGCGAACTGGCGCATTACTACCCGGTGATCATTGAACGCTTAGGCGCGCATTGGGCGAAAGCGAAAGTTCTCAATAACGCAAGTCGAAGGAAAATGGACCTGCGCGCTTAACCCTGCCAAGCGGCGCATCTCACATGGTTTTCTCAAATGTCTGAATTGGAACTCGATGACCGCTTCCTTTTTTCGCCGTGTCAGGTCGAAAGCCATCCTCGTTCTTGCTGGCCTTGGCCTTTCAGCCTGCTCGCCCCTTGGCGCATTCAATGCGTTCATCCCCAAGGATGGTGGGACGCAGCAATCTGCAAAGGATGTCTCTTTCGGCCCCTTAGCTCGGCAACTGCTGGACCTCTACCGGCCAACTCAAACGAGCGCCGATACCTTGCAATCCGAACTTCCGGTCATCATCTTCATTCACGGCGGATCCTGGCAGGATGGCAGTAAGGACGGCTACTCTTTCGTCGGTCGCGCGCTTGCCTCCCGCGGGTTTTTGGTTGCCGTCCCAAACTACCGATTGGTTCCTGAAGTCCGCTATCCGGCATTTCTGGAGGACAATGCCGCCGCAGTGCGGTGGGTGATCGACAACGCTACCGCATATGGAGGCGATCCATCTCGCATCGTGCTCGTCGGCCACTCGGCTGGCGCTTACAATGCGGCGATGCTCGCGCTTGATGAGCGTTGGCTAAAAAGCGAGCGGCAAAGTGTGAAGGGTTTCGTCGGGCTTGCGGGCCCTTACGATTTCTTGCCCCTGGATGGCCCAGTCACCCAAGCAGCATTCGGGGATGAGGAGAAACCGGATACCACGCAGCCAATCGCTTTCGCGACGGCCGATGATCCACCAGTTCTTCTCCTGCACGGCGCAAAGGACACGACAGTCGAATCTCGCAACAGTGAAACTTTGCGCGACCGGTTAGTTCGGGCAGGTGCTGATGCGCAGCTGAAGATTTACCCCGAACTCGGACACGTTGAAATACTTACTGCCCTATCCCGTCCGTTTCGCGCAAAGGCGCCAGTGCTTGACGACACAGCAAAATTTGCGAACGAGGTGACCAGCCGGCGTTAGATTGTTACTGAAGATGCAGTTCTGGTTGCGGATTTTTTCGATGAACCTATTGTGCCAAGCCGTTCAGGAGACTGAGGCATCACGCGCTTTACGCTCGGCTTGGCGGCGACGCTTTTTTTCTAGCAATTCCTCGTTTACTGGCTTGTCCACTGAAGTGTCGGCCATAATCGCACCGCGTTCACCCATCGGCCGAACCTCGCCAACAGTCGTGTCCACGCGCGTCTGCCGCTCAATTTCCACATTCAGCAAGGCGCCAATCAGGATCGCATAACTTGTCAGAAACAGCCACATCAGAAACACCACTACCGCTGATAACGAGCCATAGGTTGCGTTATAATCGCTGACATATTGCACATACAGCGAGAAGCTGAACGATACCGCGACCCACGCAAATGTCGCAAGCAAAGAACCGGGCGATAGCCAACGCCATTTGGCCGGGCGGCGATCAGGCCCATATTTCATAATGAGAGCAAAGCCGCTGGTTCCCAAGATCATTGCTAGGAGCCAAGTGAGAAACTTGTAAAAGTTCTCCGCTGTGGGGCCGATCAGGTCACCAGTATGCAATTGCAGCCATGCGACCACACCGCCGCTCACCAATCCTGTTAAAGCTATCATAATTGCAGCCAAAGTCAGGCCTATTGCACGCAGAGTGACTGAAAGAATATTCCGGGATTCATGCTCTGAGTTGATAATATTGAGTGCACCGATCAATCCATTTGCCGCGCGCATTCCACCAAATATTGCGAGCCCAATCGAAAAAGCGAGAGTAAGACCGGTCACCCCGGCACTGGTTGTCACCACGCCGAGCAATTGCTCCTCTATCAGTGATGCCGCGTCCGCCGGTACAAGTGTCACAATCGTAAGCATTTGCTTCTGAACTGTTTCTACATCGACCAGCAGGCCATAGGTCATCACGGTTGCCGCCAACAAAGGCGTAATTGCGAGAAAAGCAAAGAATGCTGTCCCTGCCGCCAGGAGCGACAAATTATGAAAACCCATCATCACCCAAATCCGTTTGGCGATCTGTTTCCAGGCTGGCCATGGCAGGTTCAGAGGGGAATCGGCATTTGCGCCGGGTGGGAAATCTTCTATGGGAATAATCCTTTAGTCCTGCACAGGCCTGTAACTGTGTTAACTCCAACTGCACATGGGGGTACTGACCAGCAACTGGATAAAGCGCTGTTGGGATAGAGAGTTAGGGTCGCAAAGCCAATGCCGATGTTAAATCCTGAAACGCCGAGAGGCGTGCGCTTCCGCTGCGGAATTTCGGCGTTGGCCATGGCGGCGATGGGGGTCTTTTCGCAATCCGCATACGCTCAGGATACTCGAGATCAGTCTGATGCAGAAATAAGCCAACCTTCGCTTAAAGCAGGTTCGGTTCCAGTGGCGCCTCCTCCGCCAGGGGCCGAACTGCCGCCTGTCGAAGAAATCATTTCGGACGACGAGTTTAATTCGTCGATCCCTGATCTTGGCGCGGATGACCCGGAATTGTTACGCGATCTTGAGAGCATCGAGGAATTCGAGCGCCGATTTGCTGCTGAGAACGCGATTGAAAATACGGAAACTCTTGCCGCTGACACGCCGCTGGGCTTGCCCGAGCTTGCCGATGGTGATCGCACAGAAGAGATTGCAGATGCACCGATCCGTGATGCAGAACTGCTACAACCGCTGTCCCCGCTAGATCAATTTGAAGTGCGCGAAGTCGAATTTGCTGAAGACGCGAGCGACGAAGAAATCCTGACGGTCAAATATGCTATCGTCGTCAACGGGCTCGAAGAAGCAGACGCGCAGACAAAGATCGATCTGGCCGGCACATACAAAGGTCTCTCCGCATTGGAGAACAGCGATCGCCAGGTGGCAAATGTCGCGATGCTGGCTGCGCGGGTCGAGGAAGACAGTTTCCTGCTCCAGCGCATTCTGCGCTCGGAAGGTTGGTACGACGCGGCAGTAACTACCCGGGTAGAACGGTCCGAAGCCGACAACGGCCAGCCACTTACTGCCATACTGGACGCTGCACCGGGCGCGCGCTTCGTATTCTCAGACATTATAGTCGAAGCTGAGCCGACTGTGCCAGCGGGTTTGATCGAGGAAAATCTGGCGTTGCAAGTGGGCGAGCCGATAATCGCTGCACGCGTACAGGGCGCAGAAGCGCAGGTGGCTATCGCTTTGCCCCAACAGGGCTACCCGTTTGTTAGCGTCGGACAGCGCGATATCCTGCTCGATCAGGAAACTTCTGACGGTGTATATACGCTGCCGGTGGATATTGGCCCCCGCTCGCGCTTTGGCGGGTTCACGACCTCTGGTGACCTTGCTTTCGATGCGGAGCATGTCGGCGTGCTCGCTCGGTTTGATCGCGGCGAATTGTTCGACAGCCGCAAGGTAGACGATTTGCGCGATGCGTTGGTTGCCACCGGCTTGTTCAATACAGTCGCTGTCGAGCCGCAGCAGACCGGCGAGGATGCCGGCGACGGAACTGAATTTGTCAATATCGCGGTCGAGCAGAATGCAGGCCCGGCGCGCTCCTTGGGAGCAAGCGCGGGCTTTGGCACCGGGCAGGGTTTTCTGATCGAGGGCACGTGGACACATCGCAATCTGTTCCCGCCCGAAGGAGCGCTGATTGCTTCTGCCGTGCTGGGCACGCAGGAGCAGGGTGCGGGCGTCACTTTCCGCCGTTCCAATGCCGGTCGCCGTGACCGGACTGTGGAATTGGGACTGACCGCTTCGCACACCGATTACGATGCGTTCGAAGCTTTCACTGGACGTCTGGGCGGGCTGGTCAGCTATTCCTCCACACCGATTTGGCAGAAGCGTTTCACATATGCCTACGGCGCGGAATTGATCGCATCAGTTGAGGAAGATTTTGACTTCGATCTGGGCGAGCGGGTGGACCGCACATACTTTATCGGCGCATTGACCGGTCAAGTCGGGTTCGACACGACGGAGAGCCTGCTCGACCCCACGAGCGGCTTCCGTCTCAATGCATTCGTCCAGCCCGAGGGTTCGCTACAAGACGGGTTCAGCCCGTATGTTCGCGCTGTCCTGGGTGGTTCAGCATACTATCCCATCGGTAATTCGATTGTGCTGGCTGGGCGGCTAAAAGCAGGAACAATCCAGGGCGTCGATCGCGCTGATATTGCTCCCTCTCGCAGGTTCTATGCCGGTGGTGGCGGCTCGGTGCGCGGCTTCGGCTTCCAGCAGCTTGGCCCCAAGGTTCAGGAAGCGAATCCGAAGTTCGACCCCGATGATCCGGAAGAAACCGCTGATCCGTTTGTACTCAATCCGATTGGTGGATTGAGCGTAATCGAAGGCGCGGCAGAGGTTCGCTATCGGTTCGGCGATTTCGGCGTGGTTGGTTTCGTCGATGCCGGACAGGTTTATGAGAGCAGCACACCTGGATTTTCTGATATCCGCTACGGCGCAGGCATCGGTGGGCGCTATTACACCAACTTCGGGCCTCTGCGCTTTGACATCGCAACCCCGATAGGTCGCCGTGACGGTGAGAGCGCATTCAGCATCTATATTTCCATCGGGCAGGCGTTCTGATGGACGCTGCACCAGACAATATCGAAGAATACGATGACCCGATAGCGGAAGAGCCGCGCCGCAACTGGTGGAAGTTTGCCGGGAAGACGCTGCTGGCGGTCCTTCTGCTCCTGCTAACGCTGGTTGCTGCGGCTGTATTCGGCATCAACACGGATCCGGGCCGCAAATTTGTGGCCGGGCAGATCGAAGCGCTTGAGTTCGAAAATGGCATGGCCATCGGGATCGAGGGGATTGATGGCTCGCTTTATAGTGAAATGTCCATTCGCGGGCTGACGATCTCGGACCCCAAGGGCGTTTTCCTCCGCTCGCCCGAAGTGGTGATGGACTGGCATCCGTTTGCGTTCGCGCGCAGTCATATCGACATAGACGCGCTGACGGCGAAGACTTTGGTGCTGGAGCGGCTACCTGAGTTCAATGAAACTCCGCCAACCGACGATCCCCTGTTGCCAGACTACGACATCGACATCGATCGGTTTGGAATTGGTGAATTCATTGCCGAGGCACCGGTTTCCGGAGAGCGACGCGTTGCGAAATTAAGCGGCGATGTGAAAATCGCCGACGCGAGAGCCAAGGTGAACCTGAACGGAGGAACTCTGGCTGGTGCCGGGCGAGCGGGCGGTGACCGCATCGCGCTGGTGCTGGATGCGGTCCCGGATGAAAACAAGCTGGACCTCGACCTTGATCTGCAAGCCCCCGGCGATGGTGTGATCGCAGCGCTTGCCGGGCTGACAGAGCCTCTTGACGTAAAGCTTAAAGGTGCAGGCGACTGGGCCGATTGGAATGGCACGTTGAATGCCGTGCTTGGCGGCGCGCCGCTGGCCGACCTTGATCTGACTTCACGCAGCGGGACCATTACTTTGACTGGCCCAACGCGGCTGCAAAAGTTCGCGCCCGCTTCTACCGCCGCGCTTCTGGGGGAAGTTACCAATATCGACGTTACGACCGCTTTGGACGAACGCCGCGCCACCGTCTCAGGACGGGTGTTCAGCGATGCCTTCAATTTGACTGCCAATGGCGATGTCGATCTGACGGATAATAGTTTCGACGATTTCAAAGCAGCCTTTGTCTTGCTTAAACCCTCTACCCTTGCGCCCAATCTGCGTGGGAGCGGCATCCGTGCGATGCTGACAATGGACGGGGCTTTTGCCACGCCGCTAGTTGATTATGACATCCGGGCAAGTCAGATCGTGGTGAACGATATGGGCGTTCAAAACCTGCGCGCCCAAGGTCGCGCACAGGTCGACACGACCAGCATGATCGTTCCGGTATCGGCAACGGCCAGCCGCATTACCGGGCTCGACACCGTGGCAGGTGGCAGTCTGACCAATATCAGGCTTGACGGCGATATTGCCATTGATGGCACGCGCATTCTTTCTGACAACATGCAGCTTCGTTCCGACCGGATCGACGCAAAGCTTCTGGTGGTCGTCGACACGTCCACCGGTCTTTATACAGGGGCCGTCGATGGCAAGATCGACAACTACCGGCTGGAAAGCGTCGGGGTATTCAATTTTGAAACCGACATGGATTTGCAGGCCCGCGCGGATGGAGCCTTTGCTTTAACAGGTAAGGTCCGGGCTCGGTCGACACAGCTATTGAACGAATCGATGCGCGAGTATCTGGGGGGCAATCTGACCGCATCCAGCGATATCGCTTACGGCACGGATGGCATTGCGCGCTTTGCCAATGTGCGGATGAATTCACCGCTTCTGCGCATTACCGACGGACGCGGCACCTATAACACGAATGGCCAAATCGATCTGACGGCCAGTGCTATTTCGCAGCCCTATGGCCCGGTCGGTGTGCGGCTTACGGGCACCCTTGCCAATCCGAATGCCACCATCAGCGCGGCTAATCCGGGTTTCGGTATCGGCCTCGCAAACGTCACTGCGAAGATACGCGGCATTAATGGCGATTACCGGATCGATGCGAGCGGAAACACCGACTACGGGGCCTTCACTGCCGATGTCACAGTGGCCACCGCGCGTGGTCCATTATCCCTTACCATCAACCGTGCGGACATCGCTGGAATCGCCCTGTCCGGGCAAGTCCGCCAAAGCGCGGCCGGCCCGTTTATCGGACAGCTAGACGCCAATGGGCGCGGGCTTGGCGGTGTCGTTAGGCTTGGCTCCAAGGGTAAATACCAGTCCGCTATTGTCAATATGCGGGCCAACAATACCGTTCTTGGCGGACCCTCCAACGTCCGTATCGGTTCAGCCATCGTTGATGCGGAAGTCGTGCTTTATGATACGCCGCAGGTTGTGGCAGATATCCAACTCGCCGATACGACCTATGGCGCTGTCAGCATTAATGCGATGCGCGCGCTGGTCGACTACCAAGGCGGGCGCGGCACAGCGAAACTCCTTGCAGAGGGGACCAGCGGCGTGCCGTTCCGGATCGCCGCCAATGCTGATCTGCAGCCCGATCTGTGGCGTGCCTCTCTCACGGGCAAAGCGCGCGGTATCGCGTTCAAGACGACCAGTCCTGCACGGATAATCCCTGCCGGGGGGACGTATGAATTGCTGCCGACCAACATCGATTTCGGCCAAGGCAGCGTCCGGCTTGCGGGCAAGTATGGAAATGGGATCAAATTGCAAAGCCGTCTCGACAAGCTGGATATGGCAATCGTGAACGCCTTCTCGCCGGGCCTCGGACTTGGCGGTAATGCGACGGGCAGCATCGATTTCGCGCAGGCAACGCCCAACAGCTTCCCGACCGCCGACGCGCGGATGCAGATAACTGGCTTTACCCGGACAACGGCGGTTTCGGTGAGCCAACCGGTCAATGTGAATTTCGTCGGGCAATTGCAGCCCAGCGGCGGGGCTGCGCGTGCAGTCATCCGCCGTCGCGGTTCGGTAATCGGGCGCATGAATGTCGGCCTGACGCCGCTACCGCCCGGAAGCGCGCCGTGGGTCGAACGGTTGATGCAGGCACGACTGGGCGGTGGCATCCGCTATAACGGTCCGGCCGACACGCTGTTCTCGCTCGCCGGTCAGCCCGATCAAAGGCTTTCGGGTGCCCTTGGCGTGGCGGCCGATTTCACGGGCCGCTTGTCTGCACCGCAACTTGGCGGAATCGTCCGTGCGAGTAATCTGACATACGAAAACCAGACCTACGGCACACGGCTAAGCAATATGGTTCTGCGTGGCCGCTTTACTGGCGACCGGCTCGAAATCGAAGAGATGAAAGCCAGCGCGGGTGATGGTACCGTGTCTGCCACAGGCTCCGTCAGCCTCGCCGCAGATCGCGGTTATCCGATGAATGTCAACGTTGTTCTGGACGAGGCGCGCTTGGCGCAGAGCAGTGCGATCGACGCAACTGCCACCGGCAATCTCTCGCTGACCAAAACAGCCGGACAAACAGCCTTGTTGTCCGGCCGCATCGTGCTGCCCGAAACCCGTTACGAGATCATCCGGCAAGGCGCAGTGGAAATCCCAGAGCTGACGGGAGTGCGCTTCAAACCGCCGCGCGGCCGCCCCCGTATCTCCGGTGATGAGGCCGCCACGCCAGCAGGCGGCGCCCTCGACCTGCTGCGACTCGACATTGCTTTGGTTGCGCCTGAGAAACTCTATGTCTCGGGAATGGGCCTGGAGAGCGAGTGGAGCGCCGATATGAAAATCGGCGGGACAAGTGCGGCGCCGCGTATGTCTGGCGGAGTGAACCTTGTGCGTGGAACTTTGGGGTTCGCAGGCCGCTCGTTCGAACTAACAGAGGGCCGTGTGCGGTTTACTGGCGGGCAAACTCTGGATCCGACAATCACGCTGGTCGCCAGCGAGGAGATCGAAGGCGTGCTGGTCAACGTGAATGTCAGCGGAAAGGCATTCAATCCGCAGATCGCGTTTTCAAGCACTCCCGGACTGCCGCAGGACGAAATCATGTCGCGGATACTGTTTGGTAGTTCGGTTGCCAATTTGTCGGCAATTCAAGCAGTGCAGTTGGCCGCATCGCTGAATTCGCTTAGGGGCTCTGGTGGCGGACTTAACCCGCTCGGCACATTGCGATCCGCTACGGGTGTGGATCGCTTGCGCATTCTGGGGGGTGACGAAACGAGCGGACGCGGGACAGCAATTGCTGCCGGTCAATACCTGACGGACGACGTTTATATCGAGATCATAACGGACGGGCGCGGTTTCACCGCCACCCAGTTGGAAATCGCGCTCACTCCCGCGCTATCGGTCCTCAGCCAAGCTGGTGGCAGCGGAACGAACGTGAACGTGCGTTACAAGATCGATTACTGATGCGGCCTGCGGTGGTTCTGGTGATCCTCGGCCTGGCGTTAGCAGCGACGGTTTTGTTTCGTCAGAAGGAGGTATCCAGTTTCGATTCTCGTTTCGAAGAAGCCGAGAAGCGGATTCGAAATCTGGCAGATGACATAGACGACGATCTTAAGAAGTCGAGTGGACCGGAGTTGCCGCAGTCAATTGTGCTGCAGCTTGTCAGGAGATCCTAAAGAACTTTTATACTCTTCACTCTGACCGGCGGTGTAGCATTCGTCTAGATTTTGTATTTTCCCTCATGGCAGTCATTCGGACGTCTCCGAAAATGCGTCCGTTTTCGGGAGCCGCCTGAATAGCCCTGAGCGACCGGAATTGGGCGCATTGCTGCCATTTACTTCGGGAATAATGTGGATAGACCAGTGCACAAGCTGCATGAAAACAGCCGCTGGCTTGCATATCGAAGCGCGCCAATTCATGCTCGACAGATTATGACCACGATAGGGTGCCACGGCAGGGTGCCACGGGGTTTTGACTCGCAGAGAAACCTTTGGTTTTTCAGGAGCTTGCTGGAGCAACAAAAGTTGGCTGGGGTGGCAGGGGTCGAACCTGCGCATGCCGATACCAAAAACCGGTGCCTTACCACTTGGCTACACCCCAGCAGCGCGTGTTCCTATAGCGTGTGGCGCGCGGATGGGAAGGGTGTAGAAGCAACGAAATGACCAATCTTCGCACCGCTCGCCAAATTCTCGATGTTCTTGTCGCTTTCGACACCACCAGCCACCTCAGCAACCTTGCCCTGATCGAATGGGTCGAGGCGTATCTCGCGGGCCACGGCGTGGCATCGCAGCGGGTGGAAAATGACGAGGGCACAAAGGCGAATCTCTTCGCCACCTGCGGCCCGTCGGTTGAGGGCGGGGTGATCCTGTCGGGTCACAGCGATGTCGTTCCGGTGGAAGGGCAGGACTGGAGCGCCGACCCGTGGACGGTGCGCGAGGAAGGTGGGAGGCTCGTCGGGCGCGGCGTCACCGATATGAAGGGCTTCATCGCGCTGGCCCTGGCATTCGTGCCGCGCTTCGTGGCGGGCAAGCTGCCGGTGCATCTGGCGTTGAGCTACGACGAAGAAGTCGGCTGCAAGGGCGCGCCGGCCATGATTGCGCGGATGGCGCAGACAATTCCCCAGCCGCGCTTGGCCATTGTTGGCGAGCCGAGTTCCATGCGCGTGGTGACAGGCCACAAGGGCATTGCCGTGCACGAGGTGACGGTGCGCGGGCACGAGGCGCACAGCTCTCTGGTGGAGCAGGGCCTGTCTGCGAACATGGTCGCCATCGACCTGATGCACGACCTATCCGTGCTGGCGAGCGATCTGCGCGAGCGGGCGGACCCGGACAACGGTTTCGATCCGCCGCAGGCGACGCTGACGGTCGGCGTCATGGAGGGCGGTCAGGCTGCCAATATTCTGGCAGGCCATGCGCGCTTCGTGTTCGATCTGCGCTGCCCGCCGAACGAAGACCCCGACGCCATTCTCGCTCCGTTTCTGGCGAAGTGCGAAGAGGTCGATGCCGAGATGAAAGCGCGCTTTCCCCACTGCGGCGTGACCGTTGAACGCCATGCCGGTACGCCGCCGATGACGCCGCTGGGCAGCGAGGATGCGGTCGCTTTCGTACGCCGTCTGACAGGTGAAAATGCCCAGCCGCTGCAGGTCGCCTACGCGGCGGAGGGCGGACAATTCCAGCAGGCGGGTTTCCCGACCGTCATCTGCGGTCCGGGCAGTATCGAACAGGCGCATCAGCCCGACGAGTGGATTGCGCTGGACCAGCTGGAGGCGGGCGCCCGCTTCATGGAGCGCCTCGCCGCCGAACTGGGCTGAGCGGCCTAGGCCGGCTTGCTCGCTTCCAGAACCTTGCCCTCGAAATCGGCTGCGGAATGGCGGTTGGGCAGTTTCGCGTTCTCGTCATCGCCCCAGCTCTTGTTGACGATCAGCGCCCGCTTTGCCGCCGGACGCTCGCCTATTTCTGCCGCCCAGCGCCCGACATGTGTGTATTCGTCGATGCTGAGGAAGGTCTTGGCATCGTTGTAGATCACGCCCTTGAAGAAGGGTGCGAACCACGGCCACGCCGCCATGTCGGCGATCGTGTAATCATCGCCTGACAGGAAGCGGGTTTCGGCCAGGCGCTTGTCCGCCACGTCGAACAGGCGTTTCGTTTCCATCGCGTAGCGGTTGATCGGGTATTCCCACTTTTCGGGCGCATAGGCGTAGAAGTGCCCGAAGCCGCCGCCGATGAAGGGCGCGCTGCCGACCTGCCAGAACAGCCAGCTGAGCATTTCGGCACGGGCCGCGCCTTTGGCGAGGAAGCGGTCGTATTTTTCCGCCATGTGCAGCAGGATCGCGCCGCTTTCGAAGATGCGCACGGGCGTGTCGCCCGACAGGTCGAGCAATGCGGGAATCTTCGAATTGGGATTGATGTCGACGAAGCCGCTGGTGAACTGTTCGCCTTCGCCGATATTCACGATCCACGCATCGTAATCGAGCGCTTCGCCCGCTTCGATCAGTTCTTCCAGAATAAGATTGGCCTTCACGCCATTGGGCGTCGCCAGCGAGTAGAGCTGATAGGGGTGTTTCCCGCGTGGCAGGTCCTTCTGCTCGCGCGCGCCGGAAATGGGGCTGTTGATATTGGCGAACCTTCCCCCGTTCTCGGCATCGTTCGTCCAGACGGCGGGCGGGGTGTAGGTATCGCTCATATCGTTGAGGCTCCTGTTGCTGCTCTGCAATTCGGTTCGTCGCAAATGGCGGTTAGGTTACGGAACCGCAAGGCGAGCTGGAAGGTTTGTGGCTCATGGCTTCTGCACCTTCCAACCTGATCTATGTCGATGACGGGCTTCCCGGCATCTCCCGCAAGGGCGCTGGCAAGGGCTGGGCCTATTATGATGCGCACGGCAAGCTGATTACCGACCGCAAGGAAAAGGTGCGGCTAAACGCCATCGCCCTCCCGCCTGCCTATGTCGATGCATGGTTCTGCCCGGCGCCCAACGGCCACATCCTTGCCACCGGGGTCGATGCGAAGGGCCGCAAGCAATATCGCTATCATCCCGATTTCCGCGTGATGAAGGAGAGCGAGAAGTTCGACGGGTGCATCGTGTTCGGCAATCTCCTGCCGCTGGTCCGCAAGCGCGTGCAAGGCGACCTCAACGGCCGTATCCTCAACCGCGAGCGCGCCATTGCCAGCGTTGTACGGCTGCTCGATCTGGGCGCTGTCAGGATCGGCAACGAGGGTTACGCCCAGCGCAACAAGAGCTTCGGCGCGACCACGCTGCGCAATCGCCACGCAGAAATTACCGGCAAGACGCTTCGCCTCTCCTATCGCGGCAAGGGCGGGAAACAGCGCGAGGTCGTGCTCAGCGACGCGCGGCTCGCCCGCATGGTGCGCCGGATGCAGGACCTGCCGGGGCAGAACCTGTTCCGCTATCTCGACGATGCGGAGGAGTACTGCACCGTCACCTCTTCCGATGTGAACGAATATCTCGCCGAGACGATGGGCGAAGCGTTCACCGCGAAGAATTTCCGCACGTGGCACGCCAGCGTGCTGGCCTACGAAATCCTCAGCAGCGCGAGCGAGCGGGTGACGATCAAGGCGCTGACGGAACGGGTTGCGGAAAAGCTGGGCAATACGCCTGCCGTCACACGCAAAAGTTATATCCATCCCGCTCTATTCGAACTCATCGAGCGACAGGATGCATGGCGTGGGGGCCTGCGCCTGCCGCGCGCGACACAGTGGCTGACGCGTGAGGAGCGCGGTTTGATCGCCCTGCTGGAAGAGGCGCCCGCAGCGTCCGAATTGCTGGCCGCCTGACAAACGGCTAGGGCCGGGGGACACAGGCATTCAGGAGCCAACGGCTTGGCAAACAGCAACACCGCGCACCCGTTTTTCGACATGCATACGCACGGCTTCGTGCGGGTCGCCACAAGTACGCCGAACGTCCGGACTGCGGACATCGCCTTCAATACCGCCGGCATTATCGAGCAGGCGAAGATGGCGCACGATCAGCATGTCGATCTGCTGGTCTATCCCGAATTGTGCCTGACATCCTACGCGGTCGACGACCTGCATCTGCAACAGGCCCTGCTGGATGCGACCGAGAACGCTGTGGCGGATGTGGTGGAGGCATCGAAGAACCTGACGCCGGTGCTGGTTATCGGCGCGGCGCTGCGAAAGACGGGGCGGATCTATAATTGCGCGCTCGCCATCGCGCATGGCCGCCTGCTTGGCGTGGTCCCGAAAAGCTTCCTGCCCAATTACCGTGAATTCTACGAGAAGCGCTATTTTGCGCGCGGGCATAACGTCCAGGGCCAAGACATCTCAGTGAACGGCGAGACGGTTCCCTTCGGTACCGACCTTGTCTTTGCCGCCGACAACTTGCCCGGCTTCACCTTCGGGCTGGAGATTTGCGAGGATTTCTGGGCGCCGCAGCCGCCGGGCACGCTGGCGGCGCTGGCGGGAGCGACGATCCTGTGCAACCTCTCCGCCAGCCCCATCACCATCGGGCGCAGCGAGGACCGGCATCTTCTGTGCCGCGCCAGCTCCAACCGCTCCATCTGTGCCTATGCCTATTCCGCCAGCGGGCACGGCGAAAGCACGACCGACCTCGCGTGGGACGGGCAGGGCATGGTCTACGAAATGGGCGAGCTGATGGTCGAAAGCGTCCGCTTCGATCTCCAACCCGAACTATGCGTCACCGATATCGACACGGCGCGCATCCTGTCCGAGCGGATGCGCAACGGCACGTTCAACGACGGGGCGGAATATGCCGGTCGCCCGGAAGACTGGTTCCGGCGTGTCGATTTCACCCACCGTTACAGCGGCGGCGATATCGGGCTGCGCCGCGCCGTGCGCCGCTTCCCCTTCGTGCCGAACCGCCCGCACAAGCTGGACGAGGATTGCTACGAGGCGTTCAATATCCAGGTCGACGGCCTGATGCGCCGGATGGAGGCCACGAACCCGAAATCGCTGGTGATCGGCATTTCAGGCGGCCTCGATTCCACCCACGCTCTGCTGGTGGCGGCAAAGGCCTGCGACCGGCTGGGCCATCCGCGAACCATGATCCGCGGCTACACCATGCCCGGTTTCGGCACCTCGGACGGTACGAAGTCCAACGCGTGGAAGCTGATGGAAGCGAGCGGCATCACGGCGGAGGAAATCGATATCCGCCCGCACTGCGACGACGATGCTGGAAAATATCGGCCACGCCTTCGCCGATGGCGAGCCGGTCTACGACACGACGTTCGAGAACGTTCAGGCGGGCCTGCGCACAGATTACCTGTTCCGCCTTGCCGGACAGCATGACGGGTTCGTCATCGGGACCGGCGATCTCAGCGAGTTGGCGCTGGGCTGGTGCACCTACGGCGTCGGCGACCAGATGAGCCATTACGGCGTCAATTCGGGCGTGCCCAAGACGTTGATCCAGTACCTCATCCGCTGGACAGAGCGGACCAAGCAATTCGACGGAACGATGGACGATGCGCTTGAAGCGGTGCTCGATACCGAAATCAGTCCCGAACTGATCCCGGAAAGCGAGGATGGCGAGATCCAGAGCACGGAAGGATTGATCGGCCCGTACGAGCTCAATGACTTTTTCCTCCACCACCTGCTGCGTTACGGCCAGCGGCCAAGCCATGTGGCGTTCCTCGCCTGGCACGCGTGGAAGGATGCGGAGAGCGGTGTGTGGCCGATGCATTTTCCCGAAGAGCGCAAGAACGCCTACGACCTGGCGGACATCCGCAGCTGGCTGCGCAAGTTCCTCTGGCGGTTCTTCCAGTTCAGCCAGTTCAAACGCAGCGCGATGCCCAACGGCCCGAAAGTCACCAGCGCAGGCGCGCTTAGCCCGCGGGGCGACTGGCGCGCGCCGAGCGATGCGGTGGCCCAGCTGTGGCAGGACGAACTGGACGACAAAGTGCCGGAGTAGGGACCGAAAGCGGACCGTCAGCTAACGACCCACTTGCAGACGTTCGCTACGGCCGCTGATAGGCCATGTCATTTGACGTGATGCTCTCGACTGAAACTCACTCTCCGTGTTGAAGCTTGGCTTCTGTTTAGCCGAGTCTGAGTACGTCAGCAACATCGCCAGTTTGGCGACTTGCATGGTTTGGATATTTTCGCTGACCGGTGTGTCGAGAGTTACAAGCGGTCGGGCCTCGGGCTTGCCGGGATGTTGCTATTTTACAGGCTAGTCGTAACTTTCGAAGGCGGTCGATGCGGCCACTGGAAGCGACTCGAACAGACAGGTCGGCTCGGTCACATGTGGTGGCCGCGAATGTCGTCAACCGCTGCCCGCGAATGTGGAGACGAGATTTAGCTCTAGCGCAAGGCTGTGTGAGCAGTGTCCGCTAACCACCCCACAATCGAACGCTCGTCAGTTTGTTGACGGCCGTTCAAAGCGGACTCTCTCTGGGCTGTGTGGGGGGCGGCTTTCAGTGAAATGCCGCGCCCATCAACATTCTGACACGCTGGTCGGAGTTATCCCGTCAACGTCGCAGCCTTCTCCTTCGCCGCAGCAATTGTCTCTTCGCCGCCTTCGCCCATGATGCCGTCGGCGGCGACGTGGCGAACATCTGTGATGCCGAGGAAGCCGAGGAAGAATTTCAGCCACGGCGTCATGAAATCCATGTCGCTGCCGACCGGCGTGCCGCCGCTTGCCACGGCGAGATAGGCGGTCTTGCCTTCCAGCTTACCCTTCGGCCCGGTGGCCGTGTATTCGAACGTCGTTCCGGCGCGCGCGACGAGGTCGGCCCATGCCTTGACCGTCGCGGGTACGGAGAAATTGTAGATCGGCACGCTGAAGACGATGGCATCGGCCGCCTGCAATTCCTCGATCAGGGTGTCCGCAATGGCAGCCATTTCATGCTGCTGGGCACTGCGGTCCGAATAGGGTGACAGGTTCGCGGCAAAGCGGTCTGCATCAATGAACGGCAGATCGTTCTGCGCCAGATCACGCGTGACGAGCGATGTGTCGCCGTCTTTGCGAAGGCTTTCGACAATGCGCGTGCCCAGGTCGCCCGAAACGGATTCGTCGCCGCGGATGCTGGCGGTGATGTGCAGGATATTGGTCATTGTAATTTCTCCGTGAAATGGGTTCAGGCCGCGTCGACGAGGACCAGTTCGCTGTCCTCCAGCGCAGTAATGGTGATGCTGGCTTCGCCCGTTATGGCGATGCCGTCGCGGGCATTGGCCTCGATGTTTTCGACTTTCACCTTGCCGGTGGCAGGGACGAGGTAGAGGTGCCGCGAAGCGTCGCGCGGAGTATATGTCACGCTGGTTCCGGCCTTGACCGTGGCGCCCAGGACCTCTGCATCGGTCCGGATCGGCAGGGGGCCTTCTCCGTCGTCATTTGCTGCCCCGCTGGCGAGCGCGACGAACTGGCCGCTGCGATCGCCCTTGGGGAACTTGCGCGCACCCCAGCCGGGCGCACCGCCGCGTTCGCTGGGAATGATCCATAGCTGGAAGAGCGTGCATTCCTCGTCTTCGGCATTCCATTCCGAATGTTGGACGCCATCGCCAGCGCTCATCACCTGGACATCGCCCGCTTCGGTGCGACCTTCATTGCCCATGCTGTCGCGGTGCGTGATGGCGCCGCTGCGGACGTAGGTGATAATCTCCATGTCCTGATGCGGGTGAGTGGGGAACCCGCTTTCCGGCGCGATCGTGTCGTCGTTCCAGACGCGCAAGCTTCCCCAGTTGACGCGGGCCGGGTCGTGATAGCCGGCAAAAGAGAAATGATGATGCGCGTCGAGCCAGCCGTGATTGGCGGCGCCGAGCGTGCTGAAAGGGCGGAGTTCGATCATTGCGTTTCTCCCGTTCGGGTTCGTGTTGAACAGGAGATAGGCATTGTGAGGCCGCCGGATAAGTGCGATAAGATCATCACAGATGTTCGGATAATCCGAACGATGGTAGGAGGGCGTGGTGAGGCTAGGCGACCCGACACTGGACCAGATCCGCATATTTCTCAGCGTGGAGGAAGAGGGAAGTTTTGGCGGTGCGGCGCGGCGCATGGGGCGGGCCGTCTCCGCGATCAGTTATGGCATCGCGCAGCTCGAGGCTCAGCTGGGCGTCACGCTGTTTGCGAGGGAGGGCTCCCGCAAACCGAAGCTGACCGATGCCGGCCGCGGCCTTCTTCCCGAAGCGCAGGCGATTGCCGACCGTACCGACGCGCTGCTGGCGAAGACCCGCAGCCTGCATGCCGGTCTGGAAAGCGATGTCGGGCTGGTGGTCGATGTGATGGTGCCGGGCAGGGTCACCGCTCAGGTCCTGCGGGAATTCCGGGAAATGTTTCCCACGGTCGCCCTGCGCCTTCAGGTCGAAGGGCTGGGGGCCGTTGCCGCCTGCCTGCTCGACGGGCAGGCCGGACTGGCCATCGGGGGCCCGGTCATCAGCGACCATCCGGACCTGGAGAGACAGGCGATTGGCGAAGTCGAACTTGTGCCGGTTGCCGCGCCCGATCACCCGCTGGCGAAACCCAATATCCAGCCCGGAGCGAGCCGCGAACATCTCCAGCTGGTGCTGACCGACAGGTCCAGCCTAACGCAAGGTCTGGAATTTTCCGTACTCAGCCCGCGCAGCTGGCGGCTGGGCGATCTTGGCGCGAAACACGCATTGCTGAAGCAGGGGCTGGGCTGGGGCAATATGCCGCGCCCGATGGTGGCGGACGATCTGGCGCGCGGTGCGCTGGTCGAACTGGATCTGCCCGAGAAGCCGGGGACGGGTTACACGCTCAACGCCATCTGGCGCCGCGACACGCGGCCCGGGCCTGCCACCAGCTGGCTGATCGACGCGATACGCGACCAGCTGGCAGATTGCCCCGACTAACCGGCGAAAACGACCTGTTCGTCGCCCGGCTGCCATACGGCATATTTTTGCATCACCCGTTGGAACAGGTCGGATGCGAGATGCCCTTCCAGCCATTCCTGCAGGTTCGGGACCGGCTGGGCGTCGAACCAGTCGCGGTCGGAATTGGCGAACTGGCGGATGAACGGAAACAGCGCGATGTCGGTAAAACCGCGTGCTTCCCCGCCGATTTGCGGCTGGCGCGCCAGCAAAAGGTCGAGATCGCTCAGGATCGACAGCGCCTCCCCGCGATGGTCCGTTTTTCCATGGCCGGGCTCGTCTTCGTAGCGATTGGGGTATTTGTAGCGGTCGAGGTGATGCTTGAAATCGCCGTCGAACAGGCGGACGAGGGCGGGGTTCTCACTTCCCAGCCAGCCTTCGGGATCGCTCCGCCCCAGCGCCCAACGCATGATGTCGAGGCTCTCTTCCAGCACGGTGCCATCTGGCAATTGCAGGACGGGGACGGTGGCCTTTTCCGATGCGCCGCGCAGGGCGTCGGGCTTGTCGGCCAGCTTGACCTCGCGCAGCTCCACCTGTGTTCCGCTGATCCACAGCGCCATGCGCGCGCGCATCGCATAGGGGCAGCGGCGGAAGCTGTAGAGGATGGGCAGTTCGGTTGCCTGATCACTCACGGGAATTTCGGCCCCCATTCGCTTTCCCAGTCACCGCCGTCCTTCAGGTCCTTCTCTGGCAATGTCGCGCCGACATGCGCCTCGCCGCGTTTGCGGGCGAGCTCTTCCTGTTTGTGCCGCTCGGCATAGCGGGCGCGGTCCTCGTCCGTGCGCTCGTCGATGCAGGCTGCGCAGGAGACGCCCTCGACATAATGCTCCGACTTCGTGTCGTCTGCGTTCAGGGGCCGGCGACAAGCGCGGCACAGCGTGTAGCTACCGGTTTTAAGGCCGTGCTTCACCGTCACGCGCTCGTCGAAGACGAAGCATTCGCCTTCCCACAGGCTCTCTTCCTCGGGCACGGTTTCCAGATATTTCAGGATCCCGCCCTTCAGATGGACGACGTCTTCCACCCCTTCGCCGCGCAGGAAGCTGGTGGATTTCTCGCAGCGTATGCCGCCGGTGCAATACATCGCGACGCGCGGCGTCTTGCCCTGGCCGAGCAATTCATCGCGCCGCTGCGCGGAACCATGCCGGGAAGTCGCGGAACGTCTCTGTTTCGGGGTCGATTGCGCCCTTGAACCTGCCCGCTGCGACCTCGTAATCGTTGCGGGTGTCGATCAGGATTGTATCGGGATCGGCGATAACCTCGTTCCAGTCGAGCGGCGAGACATAGCGGCCGACACTGGCGGTGGGATCGACGGAGGGCTGGCCCATCGTTACGATCTCTTTCTTCAGCCGTACCTTCATGCGGTAGAACGGCATTTCGGCGGCGCGGGAAATTTTCAGCTCCAGCTCGTCGCAACCGGGCAGGGCGCGGATGTGGTCGAGCACCGCCTCGACCGCACTGTCCGGCCCGGCAATCGTGCCGTTGATGCCCTCGGGCGCGAGCAGGATGGTGCCTTTGACGCCAGCCTCGTTGCACGCCGCCAGCAGCGGCTCGCGCAGGGAAGTGGGATCGTCGAAAGGGGTGAAGCGGTAGAGCGCCGCTACGTTGATAGGTAAATCGCCAGCCACAGGATCAAAGCTTCGTCACCCAGCCGTGGGTGTCCTTCGCTGCGCCCTTCTGGATCGCCACCAGCCGCTCGCGCAATTTGGTGGTCAATTGCCCGGGGCCGCCGCTGCCGATGGTGAATTCTCCGTCCGGACCGGCGACGGTGCCCACCGACGTCACGACCGCGGCGGTTCCGCAGGCCATCGTCTCGGTCAGGCGGCCCATGGTCGCATCGGCGCGCCACTGGTCGATGGAATAGGGCTCCTCGCGCAGTTGCAGGCCTTCCTCGCGGATCAACTGGATCAAGCTGTCGCGGGTGATGCCGGGCAGGATCGTGCCGGTGAGCGGCGGGGTGACGACGCTGCCATCGTCGAACACGAAGAACAGGTTCATGCCGCCCAGCTCCTCGATCCACTTGCGCTCGACCGCATCGAGGAAGACGACCTGGTCGCAGCCCTGTTCGATAGCCTCTGCCTGCGGGACCAGCGACGCAGCGTAATTGCCGCCCGTCTTGGCTGCGCCCGTGCCGCCGGGGGCCGCGCGCACATAGTCGCGGGCAACCCAGATTTTCACCGCCGGTGCGCCGGATTTGAAATATCCGCCGACGGGGCAGGCGATCAGGATATATTTGTACTGCTTCGCCGGCCGCACGCCGAGGAAGGCTTCGGAGGCGAACATGAAGGGCCGCAGATAGAGCGCGCCGCCTTCGATGGTGGGTACCCAGTCGCGGTCCGCCGCAACCAGCTGGCGGATCGATTCCATGAACAGCTCTTCGGGCAATTCTGGCATCGCCATCCGGCGCGCGCTGGCATTGAAGCGCTGCGCATTGGCCTCGGGGCGGAACAGCGAGAGGCTGTCGTCCACCTGTTTGTAGGCCTTCATGCCTTCGAAGATTTCCTGCGCATAATGCAGGACGGACGCCGCCGGATCGAGACTGATCGCCTCGCGCGGGCCGATGCTGGCCTGATGCCAGCCGCCCTTTTCCTCGTCATAGTCGATCACCACCATGTGATCGGTGAAATGCTTGCCGAAGCCGGGCTCCAGCAGGATCGTTTGACGAGCATCGTGGCCAAGCGGCGAGGGATGGGGTGTGTGCGCAAATTCCATGCGGACGCGGGTAATCCGTCGCGGGTTGGAGGGCAATGTTTGTGTTTGGTGGGGGAAGCCGGGAGGAGGAGCTTGCCTTTGGTCAGTTCGGATGAGTTCCGAGAAAGGCGCTGTAAATTACGCCGAACTTAGGTGATGCGAGCACACATTTGGGATGGCCGCTTTCGGGCAGTCGCCGAATGTCGGTGATCGTCAGAAACTGGGTGGAAAGCGGACGTTACTTTAAGTACAAAATTCCAATGGACAAACTCGGTAGAGTGTTTTTGGTCGCAATCTGCGCTCTGCTATCGAGCAGTTGCGAGCCCTTAGACGAGCTCCTTGCTCAGGTGGGTATCGAGAACACACATAGCTTGGGCGACTATCACGTAGAAGCTGTCAAATTTGTCGCGAAACCTCCCGTTTATGGGGAAGATTGGAAAGAAGTTCGATTTCTGAGAATCGACTTGGTATCCTCGCGTAGGTTCGAGACCGTACCTCCCCAATATTGGCTAAGCGTTGCGAGTGACTTTTGCCCAAAAAAAGACGACCATAAAATTCTTTCATCTGGGCCACACCTAAATGATGGGGCAGCAAGTATTTGGGAACCCCTGAATAGCGTTGCGGAAGCTGTTCCAACCAAATCACCTGACGGCAATTATCGCTATCAGGTCTTCTTAGTCCCTGAATTTCCTATCCCGAATGTTGAGTACGGTGCCCCTACTACAGGACCAAATGCGCAATTCGAGTATGATATTTTAACCGATGGCCGCGACATTTGCCTTCAATTTTTTGGAGGCGACCACGACCATGTCCATTCACGCTCATCCACATTTCGGGTAGAGTTTGAGGCCATAAGTGAAGCAGCTGTTCGCAATTCCTCCAACGAACTCAACATTGATCCGTAATGTCCGCAATGGGGTCGTTAGCCGACAGTCCGCTGTTCACTCACCTTCATGCCTTTGTGGTGGCTCCTGAACAGTCGTGCTGCCAACTGACCGTAAGTCCAAAGCCACCATACCCGGAGGCAGTCACATCGCCAGCACATATGAGAAGGGCGGCCCCCGCATCTGCGAGGAACCGCCCTTGACATGGTCAGCGACGGGAAACCGCCGCTTACAAAGCCTTACTCGGCTAAAGAATGTTACCGAATATGCTCCGTACGGGATTTCACCGACCTCGCAACTGAACCATGAGACATCGGATCACCTCCTTTCAAGCTATGAAGCAAGACCCCGCCGTTTCACCGGGGGCCGAGCAGGGCGTTCTGCGCCGAACTCAGGACGGAATGTGAGTCCAAAGGCATCCGAAAACAAGTCTTGAAGAAATGTTTTCCCACGTCATACTTCGCGCCTGCCTTTTTCGTCTGGCACCTCGGCGTTCAGACCCAACGGGCGAACGCTGTTCCCTTTACCGGCAATCCTCGATCACACGGGTCACTTCGGCCCAGGCAGGCACGTAGAGCGTGTCGAGGCCGCTCGTCTCGACTGCAAAACGCCCGCGTGAAAACGCCATCGCGTCGAGCAGGCGGTCGTTTGCCTGGAGGGTGGCGATGATCATCGGCCGGCCATCGGGCGAAGGAACGCCTGTCAGCATCCGTTCGGCCGTTTCGGTACGGATCCGCATGGCGACGTCGCTGGCGGCATTACCCGCGCGCACGATGCGGACCACGCGGTCGGCCTTGCGGCATTCGAGGCCGAGGCGGGCAGCCTCTCCGGCCGGGCCGAACAGCGCATAGCTGAGGCCGGTACCATCGGTGTAGCTCCAGTCGCCGCCCGTTTGCGGGGCATCGAGCCAGTTCTCGTATTCCGGAGCCGGTGGCGGCGGAGGAGGCGTAGTGCGGACCGGCGGCGCGGGCGGTGGGGGCGTCGGCTCGGGCGCGGGCGGCGTGCAGCACGCTACGCCGAGGCAGGCGACAAGCAGGGCCGCTTTCCCAAACGGGCGCGTTGCAAGGGGACGAATTTCGGGATTTTGATTCTGTGCTGGTGACATAGTGTCTCAATGCGCGCTAACCGGCTGCCAGTCCATGCCAAAGAAGACCCGCCTCGACCAACTGCTCGTTTCGCGCGACCTGGCGCCCAGCCGGACGCGGGCGCAGGCGCTGATCATGGCGGGCGCGGTATTTTCCGGCGAAACCAAGATGATGAAGCCGGGGCAGCAATTGCCGGACGATGCACCGCTGGAGGTTCGCGGGCGCGATCACCCGTGGGTCGGGCGCGGCGGGATCAAACTGGCCCACGCTATCGAGCATTTCAGGCTCGATCCGACCGGTGTGACCGCAATGGATATCGGTAGTTCGACCGGCGGCTTTACCGATGTGCTGCTGAGCAAGGGCGCTGCCCATGTCTTCGCGGTAGACTCCGGGACCAACCAGCTGGCATGGAAATTGCGGCAGGACGACCGCGTGACCGTGCTCGAGCAGACCAGCGCCCGCATCCTGACGCCGCAGCATATCGATCGGCCGTGCAGCTGGGTCGTGTGCGATGCGAGTTTCATCAGCCTGGCCAAGGTGCTGGAACGCCCCTTCGAACTTGCTGCGAGCGAATGCCGCTTGGTCGCGCTGATCAAACCGCAATTCGAAGTCGGGCGCGAGGAAGTTGGCAAGGGCGGTGTCGTGCGCGATCCGGCGCTCCACCAGCGCACCTGCGACGATGTGCGCGGCTGGCTGGAAAGCACCGGCTGGGAGGTCGAGGGGATCGTCGAAAGCCCGATCAAGGGGCCGGAAGGCAACGTCGAATTTCTGATCTCTGCCCGGCGCAGCTAGGCGCGGATAGCGCGGAATTTTCGCCGCAGGCCGATATCCCGTGCCGCGCCTGCGGCAGGGCGAGCGGGGCTAAGGATTCCACTCTGGGACAGGTTGTCTGCGGCGCTTGCGCTGGTGGGCTGCAATGGGCACACCGCGCGCCAAAGCAGGTCGCACACGAATCGCTTGGAGGATACATGACAGGTCTCGCCTCACGCGGGCAATTACGCGCGAGTTTGCTGCGCTGGTCGCTGTTTACGGTCCCTGCCTGCGTGCTGCTGGGCTTCCTGTCGGGTTTCCTCTTCCAGTCCGGCCCGGAAAATCCGTGGTTCGCGATGCTGGACAAACCGGCAATCTATCCGCCGCCCGCGCTGTTCGGGATCGTCTGGACCATCCTTTACATCATGATGGGTTTCGCGCTGGCACTGGTCTGCGCGGCATGGGGCGCACGGGGCCGGACGCTGGCGATTGCGCTGTTCGCCGCGCAGTTCATCGTCAATCTGGCGTGGACGCCGACCTTCTTCGGCGCGCAGCAGATCACGTTGGCGCTCGCCGTGATCGGCGTGCTCGCTATCCTGCTGATTGCGACGATCGCCGCGTTCTGGCGGGTCCGTAAAGTCGCCGCTTTGCTGCTGGTGCCGTATCTGGCGTGGGTGCTGTTCGCGACCGTGCTGAACTATCAGTTTCTGCAGCTTAATCCGGACTACGATGCGCCGATGCCCAGCAATGCTGCCCAGCGGATAGAGCTCTAAGACCCTTGTAGGATCGGCGCGACATCGCCAGATAGCTGTCATGCAAAGCCAGAACCCCATGATCGCCGATTTCGTGAAGCTTATGAACGGAGCGGCCGGCACCTTCGCCGGCATGACCCGCGAGGCGCGGGAGAGCTGCGCGCGACCGCGTGAAGGAAACCGTCGGCGGGCTGGACTTCGTATCGCGCGAGGAATTCGACGCTGTGAAAGCGATGGCTGCCAAGGCGCGCGAAGAAAACGAAGCGCTGGCCAAGCGGATCGAAGCACTGGAAGCCAAGCACGCGGGCTAGAGCGAGCGCGCGCTGATGGACCTGCGCGCACCTGCCATCCTGCTGTCTGCCCGGGCGCACGGCGAGACGGCCGTCATCGCGCGTCTCCTCACCGAAGAATACGGAACGGTCGCCGCGTATGTCGCGGGTGGTCGCGGCCGCGTGCTGCGCCCTGTCGTCATCCCCGGCAATCTGGTGGAGGCGCAATTGCGCGCCAAATCGGACAGCCAGTTGCCCTTTGCCAGGCTTGAACTCCTCGAAAGCCGGGGGCCGTGGCTCAGCGAGCCTTTGCCTGCCGCTGCCATCCAGTGGGTCACCGCGCTCAGTGCCAGCGCTCTTCCGGAGCGCAATCCCTATCCGACGCTTTTCAATGCTTTGCAGGGTGTTCTTACCGCCATTTGCCAGGCGCCGAGTGCGCGGGGCTGGGCGCGCGGTCTGCTCGTCTACGAGACATTGCTGCTGCGCGAGCTGGGGTATGGTGGCCTGCTACCGGAGGCCGAGAGCCTAGCCGATATTGTGGCGGCCATGGAAAAACTGGAGACGCCGATTGCCCGGCATTTGCTACCGGACCGGGCAGGACAGGTGCAGGGACAGACCATGGCTGCACGCGGGGCCTTGCTGGCGCGGCTGCGGCGCATGATTTGAGAAACAGGCGATACACATATGAAAATAGCGGTTTTCCCCGGTGACGGGATCGGCCCCGAGGTCACGGCAGAGGCCGTGCGTGTGCTTGAAGCACTGGACCTGCCCGGGCTGACCCTGTTCAATGGCGATGTCGGCGCGGTCGCCTATCGCCGTCACGGCCATCCGCTGCCGCCCGAAACGCTGACGATGGCGAAAGAAGCCGACGCGGTGCTGTTCGGCGCGGTCGGCGATCCGTCCTGCGACGACCTTCCGCGCGAGCACCGGCCCGAACAGGCAGTGCTGGGCCTGCGCTCCGAACTCGGCCTGTTTGCGAACCTGCGCCCTGCGACCATGTTTCACGGTCTGGAAGATGTCAGCGCGCTGCGACCGGAAATCGCGCGCGAGATCGACCTGCTGATCGTCCGCGAGCTGAACGGTGACGTATATTTCGGCGAGAAGGGCACGCATGATCCGCGAGGATGGCCAGCGCGAAGGCTGGGACCGGATGTCCTATGCCGAAGACGAGGTGCGCCGCATCGCGCACACCGGATTTCAGGCGGCCCGATCGCGCGGCAAACGCCTGACCAGTGTCGACAAGGCGAATGTGCTGGAGACGAGCCAGCTGTGGCGCGATGTGGTGACGGAAGTTGCCGCCGATTATCCGGACGTGACGCTCGACCATCTTTACGTCGACAATGCCGCCATGCAGCTGGTCCGCGCGCCGGGGCAGTTCGATACCATCGTCACCGGCAATCTGTTCGGCGATATCCTGTCCGACCAGGCGAGCATGTGCGTCGGCTCGATCGGCCTTCTTCCCAGCGCGAGCCTCGGCGAACGGCGCACGGAGTATGGCACGTTCGGCCTTTACGAACCGATCCACGGCAGCGCGCCCGATATCGCCGGGCTGGGCAAGGCCAACCCGCTCGCCGCCATCCTTTCGGTTGCGATGTTGCTGCGCCATTCCTTCGGGCGGGGCGATGATGCGGCGCTGATCGAACGCGCCGTCGGCCAGGTGCTGGCGGACGGTGTGCGCGGTTTCGATCTTGGCGGAGAGGCCCGCACGAACGAGCTTGGCGACGCGGTGCTGGCGCGCCTCTAGCCAGCGCTGTAAACACCGGGGCCGATGCCCCTGCTTGCCGTCATCCTCCCCACGCTGAACGAGCGTGACAACCTCGCCCCGCTGATCGAGCGGATCGAGGCCGCGCTTGCGGGGATGGCGTGGGAAGTGGTCATCGTGGACGATGACAGTCCCGATGGCACGGCGGATGCCGCGCGCGAGCTTGCCGCACATGACAGCCGGATACGCGTGATCCAGCGGATTGGCAGACGCGGGCTGGCCTCTGCCGCGCTGGAAGGCGCGCTCGCCACGCCGGCAGATTACGTCGCGGTGATGGATGCCGATCACCAGCATGACCCGCTCTTGCTGCCGCGAATGCTTGACGCGGTTCAGGGTGGGCACGCCGACATCGCGGTCGCCTCGCGTTTCATGGAGGGCGGCAATGCAGACGGGCTGGACGGGGCAGGGCGGGTCAGGGCATCCGGCCTCGCCAACCGGCTGGCGCGCGCCATCACCGGCGCCAAACTGACCGACCCGATGAGCGGGTTTTTCCTGATGCGGACCGATGTCCTGCGGTGGCTCGCGCCGAGCCTTTCGGGCATCGGTTTCAAGCTGCTTCTGGATATTCTTGCCGCCTTGCCGCGCGGGCAACGGGTGGCCGAATTCCCGCTCCGCTTTGCGGCACGGCGTAGCGGCACCAGCAAGCTCGATAATGCGGTGGCGTTCGAATTCCTCGTCGGCCTCTACGACCGCTATCTCGGGCGCATCGTGCCCACCCGTTTCGCCCTGTTCGCCACGGTCGGCGGGCTGGGTGTAGGCGTGCATCTGGCGGTGTTGTCGCTGCTCTATCTGGCTTTGGGCAGCGGCTTTGTCGCAGGGCAGGCGCTGGCGACTTTCGCTGCGATGACGTTCAACTTCTGGCTCAACAACTGGCTGACCTATGCCGACCGCCGGCTGCGCGGTGCCGGCGCGCTGCTTAAAGGGTGGCTGGGGTTTTGCGTCACGTGCTCGGTGGGCGCGCTGGCCAATGTCGGCCTGGCCGGTTTTCTGGAAGCGCGCGGACTATACTGGCTGTTCGCCGCTGCTGGCGGGCATCGTGATCGGGGCGGTCTGGAATTATGCCCTGTCGAGCAAATTCGTCTGGGGACAATACTAGGTCCAGCTTTCCAGCCATGACCAGCGCTCGAAGCTCCGGATATTCTCCAGCGGCGCAGCGCTCAGGATGGGGAAGAAATACGCGAACAGCGCAAGGCTGGAGCCGACTGCGACGATCATCGGCCATCGCAGTCCGCGTTGCCACAATGCGTCGAGCGCGAGCGCCAGCGCCGCGAGCAGGATGCAGCTGGCGGCGAAATAATGGTAGTAGAACTGCGTCGGCTTGGCCGCCACGATCCAGAACCCGACGGCGACGCCGTAAAGGATCAGCACGGCTAGCGCGTCCATCCTGCGGCGCGCAAAGGCCGCCCATGCGCACCATAACAGCGCGGGCAGGGAGATCAGCATCGTCAGCGGATTGCCCACCAGCATGACGCCGCGCTGCGCCCCGTCGACACCTTCGTACAGATACCAGATCGCGCGCCAGTTCAGCACCCAGTCTGCCCATGTGCTCTGATAGGTATGCTGCGCCTTCACGCTCTGCTGCAGCCCCAGCATGGTCTGCTGCAGCCCGAGAAGGGAGTTTTCCGCAAAGGGCGAGGGCGTCGACGAACAATGCGGGCAGGAAGCTGGCGGCGTAGACCAGCAGCGGGACGATACCGAGCCAGACGAATGCCTCTGCCAGCGTGATGCCGGGAACAGGTGCGCCGCGCCTGCTCATCAGCAAGCGCCTGCGTCCTGCGGTCCACCGCGCAGCGAGAAAGGCCAGCCCGAACAGCGGCGCAAAGGGGATCATCGTCCACTTCGTCGCCAGTCCCGCGCCGATCGCGATGCCGCAAAGCGCCAGCCGCCAGCGTCCCGTCTCAGGCTCGCGGACCGCTGCTGACGCCTGCCATAACGCCACCGCCAGAAAAGCGACGAAGATGCCGTCCAGCATCGCGATGCGGGCATGAACGAACAGGTGAAATCCGCTGGCGAGCAGCAGCGCAAAGCCCAGCGTCGCCGCCCGCCTTCCGCTGGCAAACCACAGCGCGCGCGTGAAGGCGAACAGGGCGATGACCCCTGCCAGGGCCGAGGGCAAGCGCCAGCCCAGCGGCGTGTCGCCGACAAGCGCGATGCTGGCAGCGATGATCAGCTTGCCGAGCGGCGGATGTTCGGCATTTGGCCAGCCCTGCAGGTCGAGCAGGATCCGCGCGGCAGGGACGTAGTGTATCTCGTCGAAATATAGCTGGGACGGAATGGTCAGCCGCCACAGAACGGCGACGAGAAATACAGCGCAGATCGCCAGCGTGATGCCGAGCGGGTCGCGCGGGTGGTGGGCCGGCGAAGGGCGGCGTGCCTGAATGGTGGGCTGGATCTTAGGCGGCATCGCGGGTGAGGATTAGCATCGCCGCCGCCGCCTGCAAGCACGCTCGCTCAGATGGTGTCACTGAGGTACGTCGGCTCCGGCAGCGGCACGCTCCAGCCAGAACAGCCGCGCGACCATGGCAAGCAAACCGATGCTCGCCGTCAGCGCCACGAAGACGACCCATGGCCACACCTGCATTCCGGCGGCACGCGCCCTCGGCATTACGAGGAAAAGCGCAATTCCGACCGAGATCAGCAGATCGTACCACACCTGGATGCCCCACAGGTTCGTCGAATGGTTGACGATGACCGGCCACACGCCTTCGCGCCGCGATAGTGACGGCGGTGAAGGCGGCGAAGCCTGCCGACAGGGCGGCTGCAAGAGCCGGACTGCCGACGTGGTTCTTCGCGATGGCGATATAGATCACGATTGGGCCGATCACGACGGCTCCGATCACGAATAGTATCATGGTGGGGGTCATATCAATTCCTTCCGGTCGAGTCGCTTGTAGCAAGCGCTACACTTGTAACTGGTTGTAGCGACCGCTACAAGTGCGCCATGTCTCGCACACCTCTTTCTCGCGAAACGCTGCTGCCGCGCCTGGCCGCCCACGTTCTCGAACATGGCCTTGCCGGTGCGAGCCTGCGCCCGCTCGCCCGTGCGGCAGGGACGAGCGACCGCATGCTGATCTACCATTTCGGTTCGAAGGACGCATTGGTCGCAGCTCTGCTCGGCCATCTCGCGGTGCTTTTCACTGCCTCGCTGGATGCGGCTTTCCCCGGCACGCGCTTCGCCTCGCGGGGCGAGTGCGCCCGCGCCGTTATCGCGATGACGGACAGCGAGGCGCTGCGACCCTTTCTGCGCGTGTGGTGGGATATCGTTGCCGACTGCGCGCGCGGCAATGCGGCGTCGCTGGAAGCGGCGGGGGCGATCATGGACAGGCTGCTCGGCTGGGTCGAGACGCACTTGCCGGCCGACGATCCCGATCCCGGCGAGGGCGCTCGCGCCACGCTGACCATGATAGAGGGCGCGCAGATGCTTTCGGCGATCGACCGGCGCAGCATCGCGAAGACAGCCTTGTCCGCGCTCTAGCACGACCACGCTTGCCGCGCGGGAGGCCTCGCCTTAAGCCACCTGCGCAATGAAAAAGACCACCGGAACAGATCGCACCGTCACCCGAAAATGGCGCCCCGCAACGCAGGCCGTACGCGGCGGCACATGGCGCAGCGAACATGGCGAGACGAGCGAGGCTCTGTTTCTGACCTCGGGCTATACCTATGACGACGCGCAGACGGTGGCCGACAGGTTCGCCGGGGATGCGGTCGGCATGACCTATTCGCGGCTGCAAAATCCGACCGTAGCGATGCTGGAAGAACGTATTGCCCTGATGGAAGGGGCGGGTGCTTGCCGCGCTCAGGCGAGCGGAATGGCCGCGATGACGGCGGCGCTTTTATGCCAGCTCTCGGCCGGCGATCACTGCGTGGCGGCGCGCGCCGCCTTTGGCAGCTGCCGCTGGCTGGTCGATCATCTGCTGCCCCGTTTCGGTATCGAGACCAGCGTGATCGACAGCGCTGACAATGATGCGTGGGAAGCGGCGATCCGGCCCAATACCAAGGTGTTCTTCTTCGAAACTCCTGCCAACCCGACGCTCGACGTGGTCGATCTCGCCCATGTCTGCGGCGTGGCGAAGGCGCACGGCATCGTGACGGTGGTCGACAATGCGTTCGCCTCGCCAGCCTTGCAGCGGCCGATGGAGTTCGGCGCCGATGTCGTGGCCTATTCCGCGACCAAGCTGATGGACGGACAGGGCCGTGTCCTTGCCGGAGCCGTGTGCGGCAGCGAGGAATGGATCGAGGACGTGCTGCTGCCCTTCCAGCGCAATACCGGACCCAATTGCGCGCCCTTCAATGCGTGGGTCGTTCTGAAGGGCCTGGAGACGCTGTCGCTGCGCGCGCACAAGCAGAGCCAGAACGCGGTGAAGCTTGGCGAATTCCTGGAACCGCGCGTCCAGAAGGCGGGAGGGCACATGCTCCATCCCGGCCTGCCGAGCCACCCACGCCACGATCTGGCAACCGCCCAGATGGAGGCGACGGGTCCGATCTTCGCCTTCGATGTCGGGACGCGGGAGAGGGCTTTCACCATTCTCGACGCGCTGGAGCTGGTCGATATCAGCAACAATATCGGCGATGCCCGCAGCCTGATGTGTCACCCTGCCAGCACCACCCATGCGGGGATGGAGGCAGATGCTCGCACCGAGATGGGTGTCACCGAAGGCCTGCTCAGGATCAATGTCGGGCTGGAAGACATCGAAGACGTGATCGAGGATATGGATGCCGCCTTGGGGAGGGCCGGACTATGACGAAAACCGTAGAGTTCATTTTCGATTTTTCAGCGCCCAACGGCTACCTCGCGTGGTATCCGCTGAAGGATATCGCGGCCCGCACGGGTGCGGCCATTGCGATCACGCCCGTCTATCTTGGCGGAATGCACAAGCTGACCGGAAATTCTCCGCCGATGATGCGCGATGCGGGCGTGAAGGGGAAAGTCGAATACGCCCGGCTGGAATTCGAGCGGTTCCTTGAAAAGCACGGCATGACGAGATTCAGGATCCACCCCGACCTGCCGTTCAATTCCGTCCTCGTCCAACGCGCGCTGGTCGCGTGCGAGCCCGGGAACCGCGGCGCGATGCTCGATTGCCTGCTGCCTGCGATCTGGGAAGACAACATCGCTGTCGGCGACCCGAAGGCGGTTGGTGTGGTGCTGGAAAAAGGCGGCTTCGATGCCCGCGCGCTGCTTGAGGCGACGCAGGATCCGGCTATCAAACAGCAGCTTATCGACAACACGTCCGATGCGGTCGAGCGCGGCGCATTCGGCATCCCGACATTCTACATCGGGCCGGAAATGTTCTTCGGTAAGGAACGCCTCGGCCAGATCGAGGAAATGCTGGCGGGGTAAGCGCCATTGCCACCATTCAGATGGTGGCCGGAATACATACCAGAAGATTGTCGACCACGCTCACGCCGATGAGTGCCACGATCGGAACGTGAACCGCGCCCAGACCGCTGGTATCTGCGACCAGGCGGGTGATGAAATGCATGATCATAGCGACCCTCTATCGGTGTAATCCCGCCACGCGCATCTTTACGCCTGCTTCATCGTGCTGCCCCACTTTCACGAGGGCGCTTAAGCAAGTTTGAGGTTTTTGGGTTCACCCTGTTTTAACCATGATCGGCCGGCGGAGCGTTTACCAAGGCCGGTAATTCCGCCTTTCGCGGAACACTGCGCCTCCCGCTGCGCTCTACCTTGCGAAACCCCGGCAGGGGGCAAGGAGAGAATGAATGGGAAAAATGCTCAGCGCCGCACGCGGCCGGATGCACCGCGCGGCTGAAAAACTGGATCTGGCAGACGAGACCGTACAGCGGCTCGACTATCCGGCAGAGACGCTGGCCTTCTCGATACCGCTTCGGCGTGACGATGGCTCGCTGACCCAGCTGAAGGGCTGGCGCTGCCGGTACAATTCCACGCTCGGCCCCACGAAGGGCGGCATCCGCTTCCACCCCATCCGTAAAAGAGGACGAGGTCCAGACGCTCGCCTTCCTGATGACCATGAAATGCGCGCTGATGGGCCTGCCGTTCGGCGGGGGCAAAGGCGGCGTCAGCGTGGATGCGGGTGACCTGTCGCTGATGGAAAAGGAGCGCGTGGCGCGCGGCTATGTTCGTGCGGCGGCGCGTATCCTGTCGCCGGACCGCGACGTACCGGCGCCCGACGTTGCCACCGGTACGCAGGAAATGGCGTGGATGGTCGACGAGTACAACGCGCTGTCGGGCGGCATCTATCCGCACGCCTTCACCGGCAAACCCGTGGCGCTGGGCGGGATAGAGGGCCGAACGCCCGCGACCGGACGCGGCGGCATGATCGCCTTGGAGGTGATGCGCGAACAGCTGGGTCTGGATGGCAAAGACAGCCTCACCATCGCGCTTCAGGGCTTCGGCAATGCAGGGCACTGGTTTGCGCAGGCTGCGGTCGAAGCGGGCCACAAGATCGTCGCGGTCTCGGACAGCCGTGGCATGGTCAGCCACTCGGACGAACTCGACGTGGACGTCCTGGCCGAGGCGAAAGAGGGCGGCGGCTCCGTCACCGACTACTCGGGCGACGGCGCAGAGACATCGGACGATGGCAGCGGCATAACGCAGGTGGAATGCGACGTGCTTGTGCTGGCTGCGCTGGGCGGCGTCATCGCGGATGCCGAAGATGTAGACAAGCTCTCCTGCAAAGCCATCGTCGAAATCGCCAATCGTCCCATCCTGCCCGCTGCCGACGATCCGCTTCGCAAGCGCCGGTATAGACGTGGTGCCGGATATTCTTGCCAATGGCGGCGGTGTGACGATCAGCCATGCCGAGTGGGTGCAGGGGCGACAAGGTATCGACTGGGAAGCGGAAGACGTCGAAGAATATCTCGAAGAGAAAATCGAAACCGCCGCTGCCAAGGTGCAGGATCTGATGAAGGACGAGGGCCTGGACATGCGGACCGCCGCTTACGGTGTCGCGCTCCGGCGTCTCTGCGCAGCAATCGGTGCAACCGGCACGGCAGAAGATTTCTCCGGCTGAATTTGTCCCTGTTGCTGTGTTAAAGCCCCGGGGTTGTTCTTGTATTCTGGCAGGTTAGGATGGAGTCCTGACTTGGGGGAATACAGATGATCCGCCTTCCATTACTTTGCCGCGCTGTGGCGCCCGTCCTGATGTTCATGGGGGCGGGCGCTCCGCTATCGGCGCAGGACGTCCCGCCGCCGCCCGCACCGCACGAAATTCCTGCGGAGGCATTTGTCGCTGGCATGCGGATAGGCGGAGTCGAGATTTCTCCTGACGGAAATCTGTTCGCCTACGAGTTGGAGCGAAACGGGGAAGTCTTCGTCAGTATCGCCGACTTCGAGACAAGAGAAGTCATACTGGGCGTCGAAGGCGGACATGTAGACGATTTTATGTGGTTCAACTGGGCAGGACCGCGGCGGATCATTTTCTCCAGAATGATCAACGAGAAGAAGACATTCAAGTACACCCGTTCTTCGAACCTTTTCGTTTACGATCTCGACACGAATTCCGTCAGCAGGGTCAGGCTGAAAGCGCAAGGCGTAGACGGCGACAACGTCGTCTACATAGATCCCGCCGGTGAATTTGTTCTGCTGTCTGTAAGCGCAGGGTTGCAGGGCGCTCCCCCGTCCGTGTGGAAAGTTGCCGCTTGATGGGTCGTCTGAAGATCGATCCATCAAGGTTCAGGATGATGATGGCGATATCGATCGGTGGATCGTGGACGACGAGGGCGTCGTCAGGATGGGTTTCGGTCGAAACTTTCGAGGAACCGGGTTCGTCGAATATCGCAGCGGCCCCGATCAGCAGATGCAACGGGTGACCAAAGTCGACTACCTTTCGGAAGAAGACGAAAAATGGTGGTTCGTCGCACCGAAATCGGGAAGCAATATCGGCGCAGCTTTGGTCGAGGACGATGAAGGTCTTCGTAAACTGATGGAAATCGATTTCTCGACCGGTGAACTCGGCGACACGATTGTCGAAAAACCCGAACTTGGCGGTTTGACCGGAATGCATATTTGGCGGAGGCAGCTTGTCGGCGTAAAATATGTAGACGATCATCCTCGCATAGAATGGCTTGACGAAGATCTGGCGCGACATCAGGCGCTATTGCTAGCCTCCATGCCGGATACGCATGCGAGGATTGCATCGACCGATTTAGCAAGAAAGCGCATGCTGGTGCTGACCGGGTCCTCTGGCGATCCCGGAGCTCTTTATCTCTACGAGCCCGGTGCGCGCAGGCTGGAACTGTTCAGAAATATAAATCCTGCAATCGATCATCGGTCCCTTTCTTCATCGGAGCGCTTCGATTTTAAAAGCCGCGACGGTCATGCACTTCATGGCTATATTACCTATCCGAAGGGCCGGCAGCGCCAAGACCTTCCGCTCATCGTTTTTCCGCACGATCATCCGTTTAACAGTCAGAGCCTGGCAATTTACGATGATTGGATTCAATTGCTGTCCTCACGCGGTTATGCCGTCATGACGGTCAATTATCGTGGATCGCAGGGCAAGGTGAAGTCCTTCGAGAAATTGGGATACCAATCGGTCGGTACAACCATTCAAGACGACTTGGACGATGCGCGCAATTGGGCGGTCGCGAAGGGCATCGCCGATGATGGGCGTGTCTGCCTTCTGGGGCGAGGGTTCGGAGGATATGCCGCTATGTGGGGGGCGCTCCGCAATCCCGAACTATACCGATGCGCGGTAAGCTATGGCGGGATTACCAACTGGCGCGCTCACTTGGGCTATCTCGAATGGTACAATGGCAAAAAATACTACGACAAATACATCGTTCCGAAATTTGGCGACAAGAGCAGCGCTCTCGACGATGTTTCGCCTATCAATAATTTCCGAACCTTACAGCGTCCGGTGTTGGTCGCGCACGGCGAAATTGACCGGCAAGTCTCGATCGATCAATTCGACGTCCTGAGCAGGTCCGCCCATCGCAGCGGTGTGCCGCTCGAATTCCTGCGGCTTGTTGATGGGCACGGGCTGTGGATAGAGGAGAGCCGGAAGCAATTCGTAGAGGCCATGCTGGCCTTCCTGGCAAAGCATAATCCGACCGACGTGCTCACGCCGGAAACAGCGCCGAAGCTGACGGAAGTTGCCAGTGCCGACTGACGCATGCTCTAGGCGCTTATGCAACGGCTCGGAGACAGCCGGCCAGCCGGGCACGGTGGAAAAATAGGCCAAAGCCCCCCTTGCGCGGGGTGCGCAACGCCTTACCCTCTCAAATCGTGATGAAAGACCTTTTCCAGCATGCCGCCACGACGCACGACGTCACCGTTCGTGTGTCCGTCAACTTCCTGCCCGAGCAAAGCCAGCCGGATGCGGGCAAGTGGTTCTGGGTCTATCACATCCGGATCGAGAACGCCTCGGGACAGGCGATCCGCCTGATGACGCGCCACTGGCGCATCACGGACGGGCGCGGGATGGTGAACCATGTCGATGGCGACGGCGTGGTGGGCGAAAATCCGCTGCTGCAATCCGGCGAATCGCACGATTACGTGTCGGGCTGCCCGCTGACGACACCGCATGGATCGATGGAAGGGTTCTACACCTTCGAATCCGATAACGGCCCGATGGAAGTCCGCATCCCTTTCTTCCCGCTCGCTGCCCCCGCTACGGCGGACAGGTAATTGGGCAAAAGCGCCGCGGGTAAAGGGGCGGGCCGCGGCATTGCGCTGGGCGAAGACGACGCCCGTAACCTGCTGCTGATCCGCGCGCTCGAAATGCGCGACACGGACGAGCAATTGCTGACCCGCGAAGACCGCGCACAGGCCGATGCCTTCGCGCGCGGCGTTGCAGCCGGACAAGGGAAGGCGAGCGCCGCAGGCATATCTCGCCGCGCGGTCCCTGTTTGCGGTCGAACGTCTGGAAGCCCGTCATCCGGCGATTGCGCGCGCGATCAAGGTGTCGCGCTATCCGCGCTGGCTGCTGGTCATCCCCGGTGTCGCTTTCATCCTCGGCATTGTGAGCAACGAACTCGATGGCGGGAGCCGGCTGGAGCTGCTGGCATTCCCGCTATTGGGCATCATCGCGTGGAATATAGCCGTATATCTCGGGATGCTGGTCGCCCCGTTTGCCCGTCTTGGACGAGCCAAGGACACAGCCGACGCCCCTCCGCGCCGTCGCTGGTGGCAGCTGGTGGGCAACCCGATCGCGGCACTCGGCGGGGGCGGGGCAAGCGGCCTGACCCGCGATGTGCTGGGCGATTTTGCGAGGGATTGGGCAAGGGCGTCGGGCAGTCTCTATGCATCGCGCACGTCGGCCATGCTGCATCTGTCGGCCGCCCTGTTTGCCATCGGACTGGTCGCCGGCATCTTCCTGCGCGCGCTGACCGTGGAATACCGGGCGGGCTGGGAAAGTACTTTCCTTGGCGCGGCAGAGGTCGAGGCTTTGCTCTCGTTCCTGCTCGGCCCGGCAGCGGCATTGACCGGCATCGCCATTCCCGGCGAGAGCGGGATCGCAGCGCTCCGCTGGACGGCCGCTGGCGGCGAACCTGGTGTCGGGGCCAATGCCGGGCCGTGGATCATCTTGTGGACCGCGACGGTCATCGGCATCGTGGCCATCCCGCGCCTGGTATTTGCCGGATGGCAGGCTGTCAGCGCGAATGTCGCCGCGCGCCGTGTGAAGGTCCCCGGACGCGACGATTTCTATGTGCGCCGCCTGCTGCGCGCGGTGGGCAAGGGCGGCAGCAGCGAAGGCGGTATCCGCGTGACGCCCTATGCCTACACGCCGGACGAGACGGCCCGTATCTCCCTCCAGACGGTGCTGCGGGACGTCATCGGAGAAGGGGCAAACGTGACGATCGATCCTCCATGCCCCTATGGCGCAGAGGAGGACTGGCTGGCCCACATTCCGCCGGACGAGGATGCGGACCTCCACATTGTCCTCTTCAGCCTGTCGGCCACACCGGAGGCCGAGAACCACGCGACATTCGTGCGCCTCCTGCGTGAATTTTACGCCAGCGCCAGCCAGGGCGTGCGGGTTGCCGCGCTGGTGGACGAAGCAACCGTTCCGCGCGCATTTTGCCGGGCAAGCCGGTCTCGATCGCAGGATCGAGGATCGGCTGGAAAGCTGGCGCACGATGATGGCCGGGGTGAACACCGCGATGGTTCCCCTCGCGCTCGACGGACATGCCTCGCGCGAAGTGACCGAGATGCTGGAGCCTGCGCTGCTCGGGCAGGAGAAGCGCTGATGGCGACGGCTCCGCTTCCCGAGGCTGCCGGTACGACGGTCAATCTCAGCCTGATCAGCCATACCAATGCCGGCAAGACGACGCTGGCGCGCACGCTGCTGGGCAAGGATATCGGCGAGGTGCGCGATGCGGCACACGTGACCGATCTCGCCAGCGGGCACGTGCTGGTGCAGGCGGACGGCGATACGCTGATGCTGTGGGACACGCCCGGTTTCGGCGACACGGCGCGGCTGCTCGACCGTTTACGGATGAGCGGCAATCCGGTCGGCTGGCTGCTGACGCAGGTGTGGGACCGCTGGCGCGAGCGGCCCCTGTGGTCGAGCCAGCAGGCGGTCAAGAACGCGCGGGATCAGGCAGACGTCATCCTCTACCTCGTCAACGCAGCGGAAGATCCTGCGGCGGCGGCCTATGTGGCGCTGGAAATGGAAGTGCTGGCGTGGATCGGAAAGCCGGTGCTGATCCTGCTCAACCAGATGGGCAGCCCCAAGGAAGACACCGGCGGCGAGGTCGAGAAATGGCTGAACCATGTGAGCGCCCATGCCGAGGTTGCAGGCGCGCTACCGCTCGATGCGTTTGCACGGTGCTGGGTACAGGAAGGCGTGCTGCTCGACCGCGTCGCGCCGCTGCTGGGCGAAGACAAGCGTCCGGCGATGGAGCGGCTGGAAGCGCGCTGGGGCGAACTCAACCGGGAGCGCTTCGCAGCCTCGATGGCGGCGCTGGCTACGCCGCTGGCGGCTGCGCTCGTCGATAGCGAGAAGGTCGAAGGCGGCGGCTGGCGCGACGGGCTGGCAAAGGCGCTGACGGGCGGGAAGAACGATGCCCGCGCGGCGACGAAGGCGATGGAAGCGCTCTCCGAGCGACTGGCGGCGGGAACGCGTGAAAGCACAGAGCGGCTGATCCACCTCCATAATCTGTCCGGCAGCGCGACGCGCAAGGTGCTGGAGCGGCTGAGCGAGGATTTTCGCCATTCGGACAAGGCCCCCGAAGGCATATCCACCCTGCTCGGCGGGATCCTGTCCGGCGCAGCGACCGGCGTCGCTGCCGATGTGATGGCGGGCGGGCTGACGCTGGGCGGCGGCATGATCGTGGGCGGCGTGCTGGGTGCAATCGGTGCCGGCGGCCTCGCCAAGGGGATCAACCTCGCGCGCGGAGAAGACGGCGCGCATGTGCGCTGGAGCAAGGACTTCTTTGCCCGCATTCTGGGCGCGTCGTTGCTGCGCTATCTCGCGGTGGCCCATTTCGGGCGCGGGCGGGGCGATTGGGAAGAAGGCGAGCATCCCGAATACTGGATCGCCCATGTCGAAGGCGTGCTGACCCGCTACGAAACAGAGATCGCGGCGCTGTATGCCAAGGGGCAAAGTGTCGGCCGCGACGGCGCTGGAAAACGAGCTGCGCGCGCTGCTTGAAATGTGTGGGCGGCGCCTCCTCATCCGCCTCTATCCCGAGGCCGAAAAGATGCTCGGGCCGGAAGCGCCCGCAGGCGGCGACCGGACCCGGCAGCTGGATGAAGAGAAGAGCCCTCCCGGCGACCATTCACCGGAAGGGCCGAATAGTCAGGGATTGGTCGCGGTAAGGATCTTGCCGAGCGTATCCCACTCCCCGCGCGGGCTCCAGTTGCGATTGACGCCGAGGAAGGAATGGTCGTCCATCTCCAGCAGGCCGATGATCGTTTCCGCCACGATCCGCGCTCCGACCGGGCCGAGGCCTTCGCCCTTCTCGAAACCGCCATTCGTGCGTTCGCGGCCGATCTCCTCTGCCTCCGCCAGCAGATAGAGCCATAGCGGGATTCCCTTGCGGCCAAGCCCGAGGCTTTCGATCTTGTCCTGCACCTTGTCGATCTCGGCTGCGGGACGCTCCATCTTCTCGGCGACTTTCTCGCCGCCCGGCAGCAGGAAGACATTGCCCCGCATCAGGTTACGCGTCGCGAGCGATTTCTCGTCCGCCGAGCCCTGCACGAATGGCAGGTCGAGCAGGATCGAGACCAGCTTGGTATCGAGCGTGTCGGCCCGTTCGACCGAACGGTTCTGCGGCGTGTCGAAGATCTCGTGCATATCGACGACGGCATCGGGGGAGGCGAGCGGCTTGAACCCTCCGCCCAGCACGCTGCCGAAGAGGTCGTGCTTCGCGCCGTTTTTCTGCGTCTGGATTTTGAGCGGGATCATCGAGTGGCCGAAGCGGTAGGCGGCGACGGAAAACTCCACCGGAATGAACGGGTGTCCGCCGCAATAATAGCGCCTGCCGCAGCCCAGAATATCCTCGACCACCGCTTCGCCGCACAGGGCGGTCAGGAAATCGAAGACGACCGCGTGCTGGTAATGCCATGTCGCCAGCTCGCGCGCCTCCTCGAACAATTCCGCGCGCCGCAGGTCGGGATGCTCGCCCTTCAGCGTGTCCACCACGTGATTGTGGAAGCGGATCATTGCCAGCTGGATCTGGCTGATGATGCGGTTCTCGTCATTGCGCGGGTCGCCGATGATTGCGCGGCCATTGCTTGCGCGCGGCAGATCGTCGGGTCCGCCTTCCAGCAGCTTCGCGCCCCGGAAATCGTCATCGTCGTCGGTATAAAGATAGGGCTGCGCCTCGGGACCAAGGCCATAGACGCAATCGAGGTCCAGCGTCGGCGTCCGGATGTTGGGTATCTCCGACGCGTCATTGACGACCTGCCGAAAGCTGGTCGTCGCATCCAGCGTGATGTCGTGGTCGAGGAACTGGCCGAAGAAGATCATTCCGACGGCCACGGACTTCGTCTTGGATTTCTTGCTGCCCGAATCCATCACGCCGCCGGGCTTTCCGATTTCGGAGAGGGCCTTCTGCCCGACATAGCCGGGGGCAAGGTCGCCAAACATACGACCGAAACGGTCTTCTCTTCCGCCGCCCTTATAGTTGCTGCTGCAGTAACGCTGCATCCCGGCAAGCTGCATCATTCCGTGGTGTGCACTATCGCCCATGTCTAAATCCTTTGGTTAAATCATTGGTAACTATACTCCATGCGACTCGTTGTTTTTTATAGATTAGCATAAATTACGGGACAGGTCGTCTGTCTGACCAATTAAGTTTGATATTTGACCGATGTTTACGACCTGCCGTGCGGCCCGTGCGGTAAGTCGATGGCTTGCCGTGCCGGGGCCTCACGCCTAAATCGGGCGCCATGAAGCGCACCCATCTTCCCCTGAACGCCCTGCGCGTCTTCGACGCTGCCGCCCGGCATCTGAGCTTTACCCGTGCTGCGGACGAGCTGGCAGTGACGCCGGCCGCCGTCGGCCAGCAGATCCGCGCGCTGGAGGATCATCTGGGCACGGTATTGTTCCGCCGGACGTCCAAGGGGCTGAAACTGACAGAGGAAGGCTGCGCCGGTCTCGACAGTTTGCGCGAAGGGTTCCTGCGGTTCGAGGAAAGCGTGCAGGCGATGCAGGCGGGTCAGGCGAGCGATCGCTACACCATCGCCGCACCGCGCGAATTCTACGCACAGTGGCTCGCCCCGCGACTGGCTGCCTTTCGGGCAGAAAACCCCGGCATCCATTACCAGCTGGTCGAGAACGAGGACGCCGATTTTACCGAGGCGAATCTCGACGTGGCGATCCGGCTGGTCGACGGGCCGGGCGATCTGGAAGGCGTCGAACTGGCGCCCGCGCGCCGCGTGGTGGTCGCTGCGCCCGGTTCGCAGCCTGAAGAATGGATCGACTGGCCCGGTGCCCCGCTGCCCGATGGCGCGGTAGCCACGGTACAGGTCGGCAATGCCGGACAGGCGCTGTCGAGCGCGGTCGCAGGGCTGGGGAAGGCCGTGCTGCCCTATCTGCTGGTCGAAGAAGCGCTGGAGGCCGGCAAGCTGGAAGCGCTGGAAGGGCCGGACGAGGGCCGCCGCGCCTATTGGCTCGTCGCGCCCACACCGCAATGGCGCCAGAAGAAGGTGAAAGCTCTGGTCGCCCATCTCGCCGGGGACTGAGGCGCCACCGCCTCCCGCATCAGTCGAAGGCGGCAAATACCTTCGCAATGCCCGGCGGATCGCATTCCGCGCGCAGCCGCGCCACCGCATCGGCCACATCGAGCTGGAAGCTGCGCGTCGTCCCGCCGACACCGTGCGAGCTGCCCCCCAGCGACAGCGTAAAGTCGATCGCGCTCGCATTTTCGCCCAGCGTATCGACCTGAAAAGACGTGATCCCTTCCTCCTGCGCGTCGAGCAGAATGGTCGCCGTCAGCAGCTTGCCGAGCCCGCGCCCGTGATATTCGTCGAGGACCGCGACAGAGAACTCGGCGCAGTCCGGATGTTCGGCGTCGCGGAAAGCGTGGACCGAGCCGACTGCCTTTTCGGCGCTGCCACTGCCTGAGGCGGGCCCCCGATCCAGCGCGCCCCAAGCGAGGTGGCAATCGCCGTCGGCATCCAGCAGGCGCTCTATCACCCAGTCGGGCGGCATCCGTGCGCCGGAGAAAAACCGCAGATAACGCGACTGGGGCGACATCCGTTCGATCCCCTTGCGCATCAACCCCTCGTCTTCGGGGCGGATGGTGCGGATACAGACCGGATGGCCGTCTTCCAGCGCGGTGTGGATGACCCGCGTATCGGGGCCAGGAAGTGCAGCAATGCTGGATAGCGCCGGGGAGGGAGGTGCCGGCGGCGGGGAACCGGGTGCGTTCGTATCTGTCATCGATAGCCTGTCTTCGCGGCGGGAGGCCCTGCCTATCACAGCGTCGACATATGCGCGATGGCTCCGCTGCGCCCTCGCTCGATCCGATAGGCTGTTGGTCTGCTTTGAACGCCATATGGGAGCATCTTACACTCGTACGATGCCGAACAATTTGCCTCAATCACTGCGCCTTGGGTCGCCTCGGCTTTCGCGCCGCAATTTCATGATGGGATCGGGGGCACTCGCTGCGTCCGGGCTGGCCGTGCCTGCCTGGGCGCAGGGGCATTCGCTCGCCCATGCGAAGAACGGTTTTGGCGAGGTTTCGGGCGAGAGCATCGACCTTGAAATCGCCGACCATATGTTCCGCACAGGCGGGCGGACGGGCCATGCCACCGCGGTAAACGCGACGGTCCCGGGCCCACTGGTCCGGCTGCGCGAGGGGCAATCGGTCAAGCTCAACGTGACCAATCGTCTGCAAGAAGATAGCTCGATCCACTGGCATGGGCTGCTGGTGCCGTTCCAGTTCGATGGTGTGCCCGGCGTCAGCTTTCCCGGTATCGCACCGGGCGAGACATTTACGTATGAATTCCCGCTCCGCCAGTCGGGTACATATTGGTGGCATAGCCATTCGGGATTGCAGGAGCAGGCAGGCCATTACGGGCCGATCATTGTCGAAAGCGCCGATCCCGATCCGCGATATGACCGCGACTATGTCGTCCTGCTGAGCGAATTTACCCCCGTCCACCCGCATGAAATCATGCGCAAGCTCAAGGTCGGCGAGCATTATTTCCAGCGCCAGATGCAGACGGCCGCCGAAGGCGAGATGACCGGTGACATGCGGCGCATGTGGGGCCGGATGCGGATGAACCCGCGCGACATTTCGGATGTGACCGGCTCGACCTACACGTTCCTCATCAACGGTCATGGACCGATGGACGACCTGTCCTTCGCCTTCAGCCCCGGCGAGCGGGTGCGTCTGCGGGTCATTAACGGGTCGGCTATGACATTCTTCAACGTGCGGATACCGGGCGTGCCGATGACGGTCATCCAGGCCGACGGGCAGGATGTGGAAGAGGTCGAGACGGACGAGTTCCAGATCGGGGTTGCCGAGACGTACGATGTCATCGTCACCCCGCCTGCAGGAGCCCATGCCATCGTTGCAGAGGCGATGGACCGCAGCGGAATGGGCATCGCCAGCCTTACCAGCACGCCCGGCACGCGCGCCGTAGCTCCGCCGTTGAGGGAAATTCCCACGCTCACCATGACCGATATGGGCATGATGGATCATGCGGCCATGGGGCATGGAGGGGGTGAGGGGATGGATCACTCCATGCGCGACACACAGTTGCTGCCTGACGACGTGAAAGTCGGGCCCGGCGTCGACATGGTCAGTGCGATGCCGATGGACCGGATGGATTTTCCGGGGCTGGGCCTCGACAAGGTTGCGCACCGAGTCCTGCGCTACACCGATCTGAAGGCGCGGCGGATGAACCCGCACCGCGAAATCGACCGCGAGACGGAAATCCACCTGACCGGCAATATGGAACGCTACATGTGGTCCTTCGACGGGAAGACGTTCACGTCCGTGACGGACGATCCCATCCGCTTCGGCTTTGACGAGCGTGTCCGTGTGAAGCTGGTGAACGACACCATGATGGCGCACCCGATCCATCTCCACGGCCATTTCTTCGAGCTGGTGAACGGCGCGGATCACATGCACCAGCCGCTTAAGCATACGGTGATCGTGCAGCCGGGCGGATCGGCGACGTTCGATCTTACCGCGAACGAGCCGGGCGACTGGGCGTTTCACTGCCATCTGCTCTATCACATGCATGCCGGCATGATGCAGGTCGTGACCGTACGCCCGTTCCCCGAGGCGTCACGTTCATGAACGCCGGAGCGATACTGGCAGCCGCCGTCACACTGGCCATAATGGACGGGGCGCCCCTCGCGGCTCAGGACCACCAGCATGGCGAGGCCGCGCCTGCGCCGGAGATGGATCATTGCGCGATGGGGCATCTGCCACCCGAGCAGTGCCCGCCGGCCTCTGCCACGCAGGACGAAACCAGCGACATGGACCACTCGGCGCACGGCATGGGGATGGCGCACACGATGCCCGCGCCCTCGGTCGAAGGGCCACCACCGGCCCGCGCATTCGAGGGTCCGCGTCACGCTGCCGATGCTGTGTGGGGAGAGCAGGCGATGGCCCCCAGCCGCCGCCAGCTGGCCGCTGAGAACGGCGGGATGAAGACGGGCATGATCCTCGTCGAACGGCTGGAAGCGCGCTTTGCCGCAGATGGCGGTGAAGACGGTTATGTCTGGGACGCACAGGGCTGGTACGGCGGCGATATCAATCGCTTAGCCCTGAAGACCGAAGGCCAAGGCGCGTTTGGCGAGGCGCTGGAAGACGCGGAAATCCAGGCGCTCTACAGCAGGGCTATCGGCCCCTTCTTCGACCTGCAGGCAGGCGTGCGTCTGGATGTCGAGCCTGAGACGCGCTCGCATCTCGTCCTCGGCGTACAGGGTCTTGCGCCGTATATGTTCCACGTCGATGCAGCCGCGTTCGTGTCCGACCGGGGCGACGTGACGGCGCGGATCGAGGCCGAGTACGACCAGAAGCTGACCCAGCAACTGATCCTGCAACCGCGCGTGGAGCTGGAGCTTTCGGCGCAGGATATTCCGGAACGCGGGGTCGGCGCCGGATTGGCGAAGGCGGAAACGGGCCTTCGCCTGCGGTATGAAATCGTGCGCGAATTCGCGCCCTATATCGGTGTGGAGTACGAATTTCTGACCGGCGACACCGCCGATTTCGCGCGGGCCGAGGGGGAGGATACCGACGGTATCAAGATCCTCGCCGGGATCAGGGCATGGTTCTGAACTGAGGCACCGGGAGAGCCGTACGCAGCGCGTACTCACGGCTCAGGCCGGGGCCAATCTTTTCCAGCCTGCTGGCCCGAGACGAACGGCAGGCTGAGCTGCGCGTTATCACCTTTACCACATCGCCCCTACCGCCTCGCGAAGCCGCGAGGCTTGAACAGCGGCTGCGAATAGGGTTAGCGACCTGGTTGGAAAAGGGGACATGCGATGGATTTCATGAAAATTCTGAAGTCTCTCGAAGTGTTCGTCTTCGAGATCATCGCGTGGCTGGTTTTCTATCCGCTGACGATGTGGAAAGTGCTCACGCGTCCTGCACATATGATGAAATACGCCGATGACGAGCTCGACGATTCTCCGGAAGATTATTATTCCGATATGCTTAGCCCGCCGATCTTCCTGGCGATCACTATCGGACTGGCCCACTTGCTGGAACTGGGCATGCACGTCGAAACGCATCTTCCCGGAGCTCTCGATACCGAGCAAAACCTGCTCGGCTATCGTATCCTTGTTTTCAGTATTTTCCCGCTTGTGATGTCACTGCGCCTGCTGCGAAAACGGCATGTGAAGCTTGATCGCAAGACCCTGAAGCCGCCGTTCTTCTCACAAAGCTTCGTCATCGCTCCATACGCGTTTTTGCTTGGCATAGCCCCGCTTCTTACGGCGGAATATATGGGGCCCGGCATGCAGTCATTGCTCGTGATGCTAGGCATTATTGCGCTGGCCACGGTGTGGTATCTCATTCTGCAGGCGCGCTGGTTCGCCTTGGAGCTGCGCATATCGGTCGCCAGAGGGGCGTGGCACGCGATCCTCGCTTTCGTACAAGGCGTAGTGCTGACAGCCATAATCGCTGCGTTGATGAGCGCGTTTTAGTCTTAACTGCCGCATAAGACTTTGAATTAACCGTACTCGGACCGGGCTCTTGAAAAATAAGCGAGATGTGCAACACTCGCACGCCTCGTTAGTTGATCAGGGGAAACGTAATGCGCTTTACACCAGTTCTTCTTGCAGCGGCTGCGGCCGGTGCCATGACAGCAACTCCGGTTCTTGCGGAAAAAGCGGATCAACTTGTTGACATCAACGGCTCACTTGGCCGTGATGCAGAGCGAACACTGCAAGATCGCGGGTTTGCGCATATATCGACCGACAAGAATTCGATGGGTTATGTCTACAGCTATTGGTGGGACGAGGCTGATGACGACTGCGTGCAGGTCGAGGTGTCCGATGGCCGCGTGTTGACGATCAATGATGCGGCGTATCAGGATTGCGGCCATCACAAGGGCAGCGATGCCGCAGCCGTCGTCGGCGTTGCTGCCGGCGCAGCAATCCTTGGCGCACTGCTCAGCCATAAATCGCACCATCACGATGACAACACCCATCATGCCAGCGTCGAGGACGAGGCGCATTACGAGCGCGGTTATACCGACGGTCTGCACAACGCCGCCTATCACAATTACGACCGGTCGGAGACGTATGCGAATGGCTACAATGCCGGTGTCGACCAGCGTAATGCAAATCTCCGCCATCATCACGGGCGGGGCGGGTACGCACAGGTCGCGCGCTATGACGATCTGCGCGGCGCGCGCGCGGCAGGCGGGATGAGCGAGTTCGAAAGGCGCGGTTTCCGCCAGGTCGACAACTTCGCCTCCGGCGACACCCGCTATTCGATCCAGTGGCGTCCCCAATCGCGCCAGTGCGTGCAGGTAACGATCGCCGACGGACGGTTCTACGACGTGCGGGATATTCAGCAGCACCCCAAATGCCTGTAATGGCAACGAAGCTCGGCTTGCGGGACTTGCTTGTCGCAGGACTCGCAGCGGGTGCGCTGGCCTCATGCAGCGACGCGGCTGGTGAAGCGTCAACGGCTGATGCTGCCGCGACCAGTGCCGATCCTGTGGCTATCCCGGAAAGCTTTGCCCCCTTTGGCGATGGCTTCCCGCAGGCCGGGGATGCGTGTCGCAGGCTGGGAGAAGCGCCGGCGACCGCCGAGTATCTCGATCATTCCGCCACACTGGTCGGATGTCCGGACGAGGCGTCGGCGGCAGCGCTGGGCGGGCAGATCGTAGGCAATGTCGATGGCGTCAGGCTAGTCTCGGTGCCGAATGATGAAACAGCAATGACAGGAAAGAACGGGCCACCGCCTCCGGCGGATAAGGATTATGGCGAGGGAGATGCCGTGGTGGCGGGGACCGATTATAATGCCACAACAAGCGTCAATTGCGGTTTTGGCGGTGCGGCACCCACGTCAAGCTGTTCTGCCGGAGTAATGCGCAAACGGGGTGATGACGGGACGACCTTCGTCGAAATCACGAAAACCGATGGAGCGACACGCACCATCTTCTTTCGCGGTACAACACCATATGGTGCCGATAGCGCGCAAGCGGACGGGTCATCCGGCTGGGACTTCGATACCTCGCGCGAAGGCGACCGAGTGACCATTACCTACGGGCCCGAGACCTACGTGATCGTCGACGCCTTTGTCGAAGGCGGCTAGCAGTTTTCAGCCTGGTGGACAGGCGCGCTGCCTTCAGGTGCGGGAGGCGTTAGGAAGCAGATGAAGTGGATCTTCCTCGTGTTCGCGGGACTATACGTCATCGCGCTGTTTCTTCTGGCCGTAGGAACGTTCGGTTGGTTCGGGCAAGAACGCGACCCAATTTCAGCGGTGTTTCTGATTCCGCTTGGCTTGCCTTGGAACTTGCTTGCAGATCGGTTGGCGGGGGCGAGTGTGGCAACCGCAATCCTCGCGCCTGCGGTGAATGCGGCGGTGCTGTTTTACCTCTGGAAGCGGTGAAGGCCCGCTGGAATTTATGATGCCGGACTGCAATGCGCTGGCTTGACCACACGCCGGGGTTTGCTTATGTGGGCCCCAACCGGGATGAAGACTCGTCCGAATACCGGTGAGATAGAGCTGAACATTGCCGGTCATGTCCCGGGAGCCTGCTGCCTTGCGTAGCTAGGCTCTTTTCTATTGCAGCGAGGTAACACTTCGCTCGGGGCAGCCGTCAGAGTAACCCGGTGGCCGTGTGGGCTGTCTGGTGGAGTGCTTCAGGCTCGTGCTTAGGGCAGGGTGACGCGCAAAGAGCGCGGCGTTTTGTCCAGCTGGACCCCGGATCAAGTCCGGGGTGACGGCCTCACGCACGAACCTCAACGCATCACCAAGCAGCGCGCTAGTCGCCACCATTCATGGCCTTGGCCCCCATCGGGCCGGGCATACGGTGAAGAGAAAGATATCTATGCCGACGATCAACCAGCTGGTCCGCAAGGGCCGCGTTCCGCAGAAGGCCAAATCCAAGGTCCCTGCGATGGAAGCGAACCCGCAGAAGCGCGGCGTTTGCACGCGCGTCTATACGACGACGCCGAAGAAGCCGAACTCGGCCTTGCGTAAGGTTGCCAAGGTCCGCCTGACCAACCAGCGCGAAGTCATCTCCTACATCCCCGGTGAGGGCCACAACCTGCAGGAGCACAGCGTTGTGCTGATCCGCGGCGGGCGTGTGCGCGACCTTCCCGGCGTGCGTTACCACGTCCTTCGCGGCGTGCTCGATACGCAGGGTGTCAAGGATCGCCGCAAGTCGCGTTCGAAGTACGGTGCCAAGCGGCCTAAATAGTCTGGTGCGGTCGGGACATCCGTCCTGACCTTGCGGCACCGGCCCGCTCGCTTTTCCTCCGTCGGCCCGAACCACCCAAGGCATTGTCTGAGGGTGGTCGGCCAAGAGAGAAGAAGCGGAGCGATCCGGAGCCGGGCCAAGAGTTCAACGCGGATCCAGGCCTCTCCTCCGCCCTTCTGCCCATAAGGGTAGTGTCCGGGTGGAAGGGCGGGGGAGAGGGCTGGAGCCGCCGGACGCTCACGGATGTGAGGGTCCACTCCGAAGGAGTTAAAGCAAATGTCACGTCGTCGTCGCCCAGAAAAGCGCGTAATCCTGCCGGACCCGAAGTTCGGTGATCAGATCCTGTCGAAGTTCATGAACAACCTCATGCTCGACGGCAAGAAGTCCACTGCGGAAGGCATCGTCTACTCCGCACTCGATACGGTCGAGGCCAAGGCCAAGACCGATCCGGTGCAGCTGTTCCACGAAGCGCTGCAGAACATCGCTCCGCAGGTCGAGGTCCGCAGCCGCCGTGTCGGCGGTGCGACCTACCAGGTGCCGGTCGAGGTTCGCCCCGAGCGTGCCCAGGCTCTGGCCATTCGCTGGATGATCTCCGCTGCACGCGGTCGCCCGGAAACCACCATGAGCGCACGCCTGTCGGGCGAGCTGATGGATGCGGCCAACAATCGCGGCAACGCGGTCAAGAAGCGGGAAGATACCCACCGCATGGCCGACGCCAACCGCGCGTTCTCGCACTACCGCTGGTAGAGCCGGCGCTGGTAGTACGAAGCTGTTGCGGGCCGGGGCAGGGTGCTCCGGCCTTCAAGCTGTCACAAGAGTAACTATATGGGGAGCAGGGCGCCGCACGGGCGTCGCTCCCCAATCGACCCGAGGAAGAGATTATGGCCCGCGAACATCCGCTGGAGCGTTATCGTAATATCGGCATCATGGCGCACATCGATGCCGGCAAGACGACGACCACCGAACGCATTCTGTATTACACAGGCAAATCCTACAAGATCGGCGAAGTGCATGACGGCGCTGCGACGATGGACTGGATGGAGCAGGAGCAGGAGCGCGGCATCACGATCACGTCCGCTGCGACGACCTGTTTCTGGACGCCTGAAGACATGTCGGGCGACCCGAAGGGTGACCCGAAGAAGCTGCGCGAGAATTCCCCGCAGCACCGGATCAACATCATCGATACGCCCGGACACGTCGACTTCACGATCGAAGTCGAGCGTTCCTTGCGCGTACTCGACGGCGCGGTCGCCTGCTTCGACGGCGTTGCCGGCGTGGAACCGCAGTCCGAGACTGTCTGGCGCCAGGCCGACAAGTACAAAGTCCCGCGCATGTGCTTCATCAACAAGCTTGATCGCACCGGCGCCGACTTCAAATATTGTGTCCAGTCGATCATCGACCGTCTGGGTGCCAAGCCTGCCGTTCTGTATCTGCCGATCGGGATCGAAGCCAATCTGACAGGTCTCGTCGACCTGGTGAACGAGCGTTCGATCACCTGGCAGAACGAAGACCTGGGTGCCGAATATGTCTACGGCGATATCCCCGCAGACATGGCCGACGAGGCAGCGCAGTACCGCGAAGAGCTTATCGAACTCGTCGTCGAACAGGACGATGACGTCATGGAAGCATATCTCGAAGGCGAGATGCCCGATGCGAAGACGCTGAAGTCGCTTATTCGCAAGGGCACGCTCAACCAGAGCTTCGTTCCGGTTCTGTGTGGCTCCGCGTTCAAGAACAAGGGCGTTCAGCCCCTGCTCGACGCGGTGGTCGATTACATGCCGAGCCCGCTCGACGTGCCTGCCATCAAGGGCGTTCTGCCCAATACCGACGAAGAAGCCACCCGTGCATCCAGCGACGAAGCTCCGTTCTCCGCGCTGGCCTTCAAGGTCATGAACGATCCGTTCGTCGGCTCGCTGACTTTCACGCGTATCTATTCCGGTAAGCTGGAAAAGGGCACCGTCCTGAACTCCGTGAAGGAGAAGAAGGAGAAGATCGGCCGTATTCTGGAAATGCACTCGAATGACCGTAAGGACATCGAGGAAGCATTTGCAGGCGACATCGTGGCGCTTGCCGGGATGAAGACGACGACTACCGGTGACACGCTGTGCGATACGGCCAACCCGATCATTCTGGAGCGGATGGAATTCCCCGATCCTGTGATCGAACTGTCGGTGGAGCCCAAGACCAAGGCCGACCAGGAAAAGATGGGCGTTGCCCTGAACCGCCTGGCTGCTGAAGATCCGTCCTTCCGTGTGACGACCGACCATGAAAGCGGTCAGACGATCATCAAGGGCATGGGCGAGCTTCACCTCGACATCCTCGTCGATCGTATGAAGCGCGAATTCAAGGTCGAGGCGAATGTCGGTGCGCCGCAGGTTGCCTACCGCGAATTGCTCGGCCGTGAAGTCGAAGTGACTTACACCCACAAGAAACAGTCGGGTGGTTCGGGTCAGTTCGGTGAAGCCAAGGTTGTCGTCTCGCCCGGCGAGCGTGGCCAGGGCGTCATTTTCGAAGACGAGATCAAGGGCGGTAACATTCCGCGCGAATACATCCCGTCGGTCGAGAAAGGCATGCGCGAGCAGGCCGAAAGCGGCTTCCTCGTCGGGTTCCCGATCATCGATTTCACCATCCGCCTGATCGACGGCAAATATCATGACGTCGACTCGAGCACGGTGGCTTTCGAAATCACGGGCCGCGGTGCAATGCGCGAAGCGGCACAGAAATCCGGCATCAAGCTGCTGGAACCTGTGATGAAGGTGGAAGTCGTGACCCCGGAAGACTATCTGGGCGATGTTATCGGCGATTTGAACTCGCGTCGCGGTCAGATCCAGGGCACCGATTCCCGCGGCATTGCCACGGCGGTCGAGGCTTTCGTTCCGCTGGCAAACATGTTCGGCTACGTGAACGAGCTGCGGTCCTTCTCGCAAGGCCGCGCTCAGTACACGATGCAGTTCAGCCACTATGAAGAGGTTCCGGCCAGCGTCGCGCAGGAAGTCAAGGAGAAGCTTGCCTAAGGCAGGCAACACAGCTAGGGGCGGCGCCTGATTTCTCGGGTGCCGCTCATTCTCCCGAAGAACACTATTTTAAGACAGAGGTATTGAGAAAATGGCGAAGGAAAAATTCGAGCGTAACAAGCCGCACTGCAACGTCGGCACCATCGGCCACGTCGACCACGGCAAGACCACGCTGACCGCAGCTATCACCAAGGTGATGGGTTCGGCCGTGGATTTCGCCAACATCGACAAGGCACCCGAAGAGCGCGAGCGTGGCATCACCATCTCGACGGCTCACGTCGAGTACGAAACGGACGCACGTCACTACGCGCACGTCGACTGCCCGGGCCACGCCGACTACGTGAAGAACATGATCACCGGTGCTGCCCAGATGGACGGCGCTATCCTCGTGGTGAACGCTGCTGACGGCCCCATGCCGCAGACGCGTGAGCACATCCTGCTTGCCCGCCAGGTCGGCGTGCCGCAGCTGGTCGTCTACCTGAACAAGGTCGACCAGGTGGATGACGAAGAACTGCTCGAGCTCGTTGAACTGGAAGTTCGCGAACTGCTGAGCGACTACGACTTCGACGGCGACAACATTCCGATCATCAAGGGTTCGGCTCTCGCCGCTCTGGAAGATCGCGATCCGGAAATCGGCGAAAAGTCGATCAAGGAACTGATGGACGCTGTCGACAGCTACATCCCGCAGCCGGAACGCCCGGTCGATCTTCCGTTCCTGATGCCGATCGAAGACGTGTTCTCGATTTCGGGTCGTGGTACGGTTGTGACCGGCCGTGTCGAAAGCGGTGTCGTGAATGTCGGTGACGAATGCGAAATCGTCGGCATCAAGGACACGACCAAGACGACCGTCACCGGCGTCGAAATGTTCCGCAAGCTGCTCGACAGCGGCCAGGCCGGCGATAACATCGGCGCCCTGATCCGCGGTGTGGGCCGTGAAGACGTGGAACGTGGTCAGGTTCTCGCGAAGCCCGGTTCGGTCAACCCGCACACGGAATTCAGCGCAGAAGTTTACGTCCTTTCGAAGGACGAAGGTGGCCGTCACACGCCGTTCTTCGCCAACTACCGTCCGCAGTTCTACTTCCGTACCACGGACGTCACCGGTGAAGTGATCCTTCCCGAAGGCACCGAAATGGTGATGCCGGGCGACAACGTGACGATCGACGTCAAGCTGATCGCACCGATCGCCATGGACGAAGGCCTGCGCTTCGCTATCCGCGAAGGCGGCCGTACGGTTGGCTCGGGCGTCGTCTCGAAGATCACCAAGTAATCGGATTTGTCCGCACCTTCGGGTGCAGACGATACGATAAATCGGGCCCGGTTCTCCATCGTGAGAGCCGGGCCCTTTTTATGAGAGCCGGCGTCGCCCGGGCACGGTCTGCCCGGTTGTCGGCCTTTAGCGTGAAATCGAGGGACATCAGGGGTTGCCAGAATCCCGTGTCCTCCGTATACGCGCGGCAACCGGCGGGGATTCGTCTCCGCTATCACGAGATTTTGGGAAGGCCGCCCGCCTTCGGGAAACCGGAGACAAAGCGGGGCGGGCCTTTCTTTTTTGCGGTTTGGAAACAGGCCGCTTGGCTCTTTCGCATCGGTGCAGGTAATGGAAGCTCAGAATATTCGTATTCGCCTTAAGGCGTTTGACCATCGCGTTCTCGACCAGGCAACTGGCGAGATTGCAGAGACAGCGCGCCGTACAGGCGCACTTATTCGCGGCCCCATTCCCATGCCGACGCGTATCGAGAAGTTCACCGTGAACCGCGGCCCGCACATCGACAAGAAGTCGCGTGAGCAGTTCGAGGTGCGTACGTACAAGCGGTTGCTCGACATCGTGCAGCCGAACGCCCAGACGGTGGACGCGCTCATGAAGCTCGATCTCGCAGCTGGCGTGAATGTCGAGATCAAGCTCGCTTGATGTCGTTCGGTCATTCGGTCGTGACCGTGTAAACGTACCGAGATTTCAGGAGCTCTTATGGCTCCGCCCGCACGAAAGTGCAGGCAAGACATAGGGATACCGCCGGGCATGATCTTCGGATCTTGGCTCGGGTCTGCGTCCCCCGTCTCGCTCAACCGGACCCTCCGGAAGAGCAATCAGCCCGGACGGGGCGACGTATAAGAAAAATTCGGGCTGGCACGCACTGCGGAAATGGTTCCGTTGTGCCTCTGTGTAGGAGTTTTGACGATGCGCACTGGCGTGATCGCTAAGAAAGTCGGGATGACCCGCCTGTTTCAGGAGGATGGCCGGCACGTGCCCGTCACCGTTCTGGCACTGGAAAATTGCCAGGTGACCGCTCACCGTACGGCCGAACGCGACGGATATTCCGCGCTTCAGGTCGGCGCTGGCGAAGCCAAGCAGAAGAACGTTGCCAAGCCGCAGCGTGAAGCTTTCGCCAAAGCCGAAGTCGGCCTCAAGATGAAGGTCGCCGAATTCCGCCTCGATAGCGACGAGGGGCTTCTGCCCGTCGGTGCGCGTATCAGTGCGGATCATTTCGTTGCTGGCCAGAAGGTCGACGTAACGGGCCACACGCAGGGTAAGGGCTTTGCCGGTGCCATGAAGCGTTGGGGCTTCGGTGGTCTTCGTGCCACGCACGGCGTCTCGATCTCTCACCGTTCGCACGGTTCGACGGGTAACCGCCAGGATCCGGGCCGCGTGTTCAAGGGCAAGAAGATGGCCGGCCACATGGGCGACCGTCAGCGTACCCAGCAGAACCTCGAAATCGTCCGCACGGATGCAGAACGTGGTCTCCTGTTCGTTCGCGGCTCCGTTCCCGGCGCCAAGAACAGCTGGATGATGATCCGCGATGCCGTCAAGGCGAAGCACGGCGAGCTGCCGTTCCCCGGTGTGATGTATCGCAACCAGGACGAATTCGCTTCGGAAGAAGCCGATGCAGGCTTGATCGAAAGCGCAGCCGAGCAGGAAGTCGGCACGCAGGTCGATGCGGCACAGCAGGCCAAGCTGCTCGAAGAGCAGGACGCCGGCGCGGAAAGCGCAGTGACCAAACAGAATGCTGAAGACACGCCGGATACCGACGTGCCCGACGCAGACAGCAAGGAGTCCTGATCGTGAAGGTCAAGGTCCAGAAACTAGACGGCAGCAAGGCGTCCGGCGACATCGAACTCAGCGATGCCGTATTCGGTGTCGAACCGCGCGCCGACATCCTGCACCGCGTTGTAACGTGGCAGCTGGAAAACCGCCGCGCCACGGCACGCCCGACGCGTGAGCGTTCGGATGTGGCCCGTACCGGTGCCAAGTTCGGCGCCCAGAAGGGTGGCGGCCGGGCTCGTCACGGTGACCGCGCTGCGCCGATCTTCATCGGTGGTGGTAAGGCTCACGGTGCCCGCAAGCGCGACTTCAACCAGTCGCTCAACAAGAAGGTCCGTGCACTCGGCCTGAAGATGGCCCTGTCGAGCAAGGCGAAGGACGGTCTCGTCGTCGTCGACACGCTCGAACTGAAAGACGCCAAGACGAAGGCCCTCGCGGGTCAGTTCGAAAAGGCTGGCTTCAGCGGCAAGGTGCTCTTCATCGATGGCGAAAGCGTCAATGACGGTTTCTTCAAGGCTGCAGGCAACCTGCCGGGTATCAATGTGATGCCGGCCATGGGCGCCAACGTCTACGACATCCTGAAGCACGACACGCTGGTCCTCACCAAGGACGCAGTCGAAAAGCTGGAGGCCCGGTTCAATGGCTAAAAAGCAGGAAATCAAAGCGGAGCATTACGACGTAGTGCTCGCGCCTCACATCACCGAGAAGTCGACGCTGCTCTCCGAGCATAACGGCGTTGTCTTCAAGGTCGCGAACGACGCGACCAAGCCGCAGATCAAGGAAGCGGTCGAGGCTCTGTTCGACGTGAAGGTCACGAATGTGAACACGCTTGTCCAAAAGGGCAAGACGAAGCGCTGGAAGGGCAGGCCCTACAAGCGCACCGACATGAAGAAGGCCATCGTCACGCTGGCCGAAGGTGACTCGATCGACGTCACCAGCGGTATCTGAGGGACACGAGAACCATGGCACTCAAGAATTACAAACCGACAAGCCCCGCGCGCCGCGGCCTTATCCTTGTCGACAAGACGGGCCTGTATAAAGGCAAGCCGGTCAAGTCGCTCACCGAAGGCAAGCGCAAGACGGGTGGCCGCAACAACAAGGGCCATATCACCTCGCGTGGTATCGGCGGCGGTCACAAGCAGAAGTACCGCTTCATCGACTTCAAGCGCCGGAAGTGGGACGTCGAAGGTACCGTGGAGCGGATCGAATACGATCCGAACCGCACGGCCTTCATCGCTCTCGTCAAGTATGACGACGGCGAGCAGGCCTACATCATCGCACCGCAGCGTCTCGACGTTGGCGACAAGGTGGTTGCAGGCGAGAAGACGGACACGAAGCCTGGCAATGCCATGCTTCTGGGTCAGATGCCGGTCGGCACCATCTGCCACAATGTGGAGATGAAGCCGGGCAAGGGCGGGCAGATCGCCCGTTCCGCAGGCGCCTATGTCCAGCTCGTCGGCCGTGACCGCGGAATGGTTATCGTTCGCCTCAACTCCGGCGAGCAGCGTTACCTGCGTTCCGATTGCATGGGTACGGTTGGCGCGGTTTCGAACCCCGACAACCAGAACCAGAATTTCGGCAAGGCCGGTCGTACCCGCTGGAAGGGCCGCAAGCCCCTCACGCGTGGTGTGGCCAAGAACCCGGTCGATCACCCCCATGGTGGTGGTGAAGGCCGGACCAGCGGTGGTCGCCATCCGGTGACCCCGTGGGGCAAGCCGACCAAGGGTGCCCGCACTCGCAAGAACAAGCAGACGGACAAGATGATTATCCGTTCGCGTCACGCCAAGAAGAAGAGGTAACGGACATGGCTCGTTCCGTCTGGAAAGGTCCGTTCGTCGAGCTTAGCCTTCTTAAAAAGGCTGAGGACGCACAGGATCAAAGCAATGCGAAGCCGATCAAGACCTGGTCGCGCCGCAGCACTATCCTGCCGCAGTTCGTTGGACTTACGTTCAATGTTTACAACGGCATGAAATTCATCCCCGTCTCCGTTTCGGAAGAGATGGTTGGACACAAGCTCGGTGAATTTGCGCCCACGCGCACCTTCCCGGGTCACGCGTCCGACAAGAAGGGCAAGCGATAATGGGCAAGGCAAAATCCCCGCGCCGCGTCGGTGAGAACGAAGCTCTGGCAGTGGGCACCACGATCCGTGGTTCCGCGCAGAAGCTGAACCTCGTCGCCGAACTGATCCGCGGCAAGAAGGTCGAGGAAGCGCTGAACATTCTGGCGTTCTCCAAGAAGGCCATGGCCCGCGACGCGACCAAGGTTCTCGCATCGGCTGTCGCCAATGCGGAAAACAACCACGATCTCGACGTCGACGCGCTGGTCGTCGCCGAAGCGAGTGTCGGCAAGTCGATCACGATGAAGCGGTTTCATACCCGCGGTCGTGGCAAGAGCACGCGCATCCTGAAGCCGTTTAGCCGGCTGCGGATCGTCGTGCGCGAGCAGGAAGAGGCGTAAGATGGGCCAGAAGAGCAATCCGATCGGTCTGCGCCTGCAGATCAACCGCACCTGGGACAGCCGCTGGTACGCCGAAGGGCGCGACTACGCCAAGCTGCTCAAGGAAGACATCGACATCCGCAAGCACATCGTGAAGTCGCTGCCGCAGGCCGCGATCTCCAAGGTTGTGATCGAGCGTCCGGCAAAGCTGTGCCGCGTTTCGATCTATGCTGCGCGTCCGGGTGTCATCATCGGCAAGAAGGGCGCGGACATCGAAAAGCTGCGCCAGAAGCTGGCCACGATGACCGACAGCGAAGTGAAGCTGAACATCGTCGAAATCCGCAAGCCGGAAGTCGACGCGAAGCTCGTCGCCCAGGGCATTGCCGATCAGCTGATCCGCCGTGTCGCATTCCGCCGTGCAATGAAGCGCGCCATGCAGTCGGCCATGCGCCTTGGTGCCGAAGGCATCAAGATCGTATGCGGCGGCCGTCTTGGCGGTGCCGAAATCGCACGTGTCGAACAGTACCGTGAAGGCCGTGTGCCGCTGCACACGCTGCGCGCCAACATCGATTACGCTGAAACCGAGGCGCTCACCGCCTACGGGATCATCGGCATCAAGGTGTGGATCTTCAAGGGTGAAATCCTCGGCCATGACCCGACCGCGCAGGACCGTCTGATGATGGAATCGCAGACGTCCGGCGTCCGTCCGGCTCGTTGATTGCAGGACATAGGAAAGAACCATGCTGCAACCTAAGAAAACCAAGTACCGCAAGGCTTTCAAGGGCCGGATCAAGGGTGATGCCAAAGGTGGCACCGCGCTGAATTTCGGCTCCTACGGCCTCAAGGCTCTCGAACCCGAGCGTATCACCGCTCGCCAGATCGAAGCTGCGCGTCGTGCGATTACGCGTCACATGAAGCGTCAGGGCCGTCTCTGGATCCGCGTCTTCCCCGATGTGCCTGTATCCAAGAAGCCTGCCGAAGTTCGTCAGGGTAAGGGTAAGGGCTCTGTCGAATATTGGGCAGCTCGCGTTAAGCCGGGCCGCATCCTGTTCGAACTGGACGGCGTTTCCGGCCAGATCGCTGCTGAAGCATTCAGCCGCGCAGCCATGAAGCTGCCGGTGAAGACGAAGGTCGTAGCCCGTCTGGGCGACACCTCGCACCTGGGAGGCGAATAATGGCGAAAGTCGAAGACCTGCGCCAGAAGAGCGACGACCAGCTTGCTGAAGAGCTCGTCGAACTGAAGCGCGAAGCGTTCAACCTGCGCTTTCAGACGGCAACCAACCAGCTCGAGGCTCCGGCCCGTGTTCGTGAAGTCCGCCGCACCATCGCCAAGATCAAGACTCTGCAGAACGAGCGCGCGAAAGCCGCTTCTGCAGAGAAGGCTTGAGGAGTTAGACAATGCCGAAACGTATCCTGATCGGGACTGTCACCTCCGACAAGACCGACAAGACCGTGACCGTGCTGGTCGAACGCAAGGTGAAGCACCCGCTCTACGGGAAGATCATCCGCCGTTCGAAGAAGTATCACGCTCACGACGAGAAGAACGAATACACATTGGGCGATGTCGTCCGGATCGAGGAGACCGTACCGATCTCCAAGACCAAATCCTGGCTCGTTAAGGACCGGGTGACGGCAGGCGGCACGCAGGCGGTGGAAGCCGATCTCGATGTTGCCGCAGCGACGCCGACGAAGGCTGAAAAGCCCGCCGACGAAGCACCCAAGGCCGATGCGAAAGCAGAAGCCGAAAGCTGATTTGAATGGAACTGCCGGGCGCTGCGTGAAAGCAGACCGTCCCGGCAAGCCGATGAGAAGGAACCGGATCTATGATCCAGATGCAATCCAATCTCGAAGTCGCGGACAATAGCGGCGCAAAGCGCGTCCAGTGCATCAAGGTGCTGGGCGGGTCGAAGCGTCGGTTTGCCTCCGTTGGCGACGTGATCGTGGTTTCCGTCAAGGAAGCCCAGCCACGCGCAAAGGTGAAGAAGGGCGATGTCCATCGCGCTGTCATCGTGCGTACGAAGAAGGACGTCCGCCGCCCCGATGGCAGCGTAATCCGCTTCGACAGCAATGCCGCTGTTCTGGTCAACAAGACCGAAGAACCGATCGGCACGCGTATCTTCGGCCCCGTCGTGCGCGAACTGCGCGGCCGTGGCTTCATGAAGATCATCTCGCTCGCTCCGGAGGTTCTGTAATGGCATCCGCACGCATCAAGAAGGGTGACAGCGTTGTCGTCCTGTCCGGCAAGGACAAGGGCAAGACGGGCACCGTCACGAAGGTCATGCCGAAGGACGGCAAGATCCTCGTCGAAGGCGTCAACATGATCACCCGTCACCGTAAGCCCAGCCAGGCCAACCCGCAGGGTGGCATCGACCGCGTCGAAGCGCCGATGTTCATCGCCAAGGTTGCCGTGGCTGATCCCAAGGATGGCAAGCCGACCCGCGTCCGTTTCGAAGAAAAGGACGGCAAGAAGGTCCGTATTGCCGTGAAGTCCGGGAGAAACGATCGATGGCTGATTATAGCCCCCGCATGAAGAAGCGCTTTGATGACGAGATCGTCAAGGCGATGACCGAGAAGTTCGGCTACACGAACCGTCTCCAGGTCCCCAAGATCTCCAAGATCACACTCAACATGGGTGTGGGCGAGGCGAGCCAGGACAAGAAGAAGGTTCAGACAGCCGCCGAGGAAATGGCGCTGATCGCCGGCCAGAAGCCGGTTATCACCAAGGCCAAGAAGTCGATCGCACAGTTCAAGCTGCGCGAAGGCATGCCGATCGGTGCGAAGGTTACCCTTCGCCGTGACCGCATGTACGAATTCCTCGACCGCCTCGTCACGATCGCGATGCCGCGTATCCGTGACTTTCGCGGCCTCAATCCGCGTTCCTTCGACGGCCGTGGCAATTACGCCATGGGCATGAAGGAACAGATCGTCTTCCCCGAGATCTCGTACGACAAGATCGACACGGTCCGGGGCATGGACATCATCGTAACCACCACGGCGAAAACCGACGAAGAAGCGCTCGAGCTTCTGCGACTGTTCGGTTTCCCGTTCCCGGCTGCAGAAGCCGAGGGCGCGTCGGAAGAGAAGGAAGCGGCGTGAGCCGTTTCCTGGTCAGCAAGTAAGGAAGAGAGCTTAAGTCCAATGGCGAAACTGAGTTCCATCAACAAGAACGAGAAGCGCAAGAAGCTCGTGAAGCAGTACGCTGCCAAGTACGAGAAGCTGAAGGCAATCGCCGACGACAAGTCGCTCGATGAAGCCGAGCGTCTTATCGCGCGTCTCAAGATGGCGGAAATCCCGCGTAACGCGAACCCCACGCGTATCCGGAACCGCTGTTCCACCACCGGCCGCCCGCGCGGCTATTATCGCAAGTTCGGCGTCAATCGTATCGAACTGCGGAACCTCGGCAACAAGGGTCTGATTCCAGGCCTGACCAAGTCGAGCTGGTGAGGATCTAGAATATGGCTATGACCGATCCCCTGGGTGACATGCTCACCCGCATCCGCAACGGCCAGCAGGCGAAGAAGGATTCCGTCCTTTCGCCCGCTTCGAAGCTGCGTGCCAACGTCCTCGAAGTTCTTCAGCGTGAAGGCTACATCCGTGGCTACACCGAAGATGCGAGTGGCAAGCACCCTGCGCTTCGTATCGAGCTGAAGTATTTCGAAGGCGAACCGGCTATCAAGCACGTCGCCCGCGTCTCCAAGCCGGGCCGCCGCGTCTATTCGGGTTCGAAAGAACTTCCGACTGTACGCAACGGCCTTGGCATCACCATCGTCTCGACGCCTCGCGGTGTGCTTTCGGATAACGAAGCGCAGGCCGAGAATGTCGGCGGCGAAGTGCTGGCGGAGGTATTCTGATGAGCCGCATCGGTAAAAAGGCCGTTCCGATCCCCAGCGGGGTCGAGGCCAAGATCGAAGGCGACACGCTGAGCGTGAAGGGTCCGAAGGGCACCCTGACGCTGGGTATGTCCGACCTCATCGACTACAAGGTCGAAGAGGGCGAAATCCAGGTTAACCCGGCGAACGACACCAAGCAGGCACGCGCCTATTGGGGTATGCAGCGTACGCTGGTCTCGAACCTCGTAGAGGGCGTGACCGACGGCTTCTCCAAGACGCTGGAAATCACCGGTGTCGGTTACCGTGCTCAGGCGCAGGGTAAGAAGCTCAAGCTGCAGCTCGGCTACAGCCACGATGTCGATCTCGATGTGCCGGAAGGCCTCGAGGTGAAGACACCGGATCAGACGACCGTAATCGTCTCCGGTATCGACAAGCAGGCTGTCGGCGAATTCGCCGCTAACATTCGCAAATGGCGCAAGCCCGAGCCTTACAAGGGCAAGGGCATCAAGTACCAGGGCGAGTATGTCTTCCGCAAGGAAGGGAAGAAGAAGTAAGATGGCAAAGCTTTCCCTTTTCGAACGGCGCCGCCGCCGTGTCCGGACCGCGCTTCGCAAGCGTTCGGGCAACAAGCCGCGCCTGTCGGTGCACCGCACCGGCCAGCACATCTACGCCCAGATCATCGACGATGCCGATGGCAAGACGGTCGCAGCTGCTTCCACCCTTGGTGGAAAGAGCTCGGGCGCAAATATCGATGCCGCCAAGACGGTCGGCAAGGATATCGCTGCCGCGGCCAAGAAAGCCGGCGTCACCACTGTCGTGTTCGATCGCGGCGGGTTCCTGTTCCATGGCCGCGTCAAGGCGCTGGCCGATGCCGCCCGTGAAGGCGGGCTGGAGTTCTGATCATGGCAGAGAACGATAACGCCGAAAACAAGACGCCCGACACGAAGGGCGAAGACACCGCAGCAACCGAAGAAGCCAAGCCGGTCGAGATCGATCAGGCAGCTTCTGCGGAAAGCGGTCCTGAAGTGAAGAAGGAAGAACCGGCGATTGCCGATACGCCTTCGGAAGCTGCAGCAAACCAGAGCCCTGCTCAGGGTGATGCCGGCCAGCCCCGCACGCAGCAGAATGCGCGCGGCGGCCAAGGTGGCGGACAGGGCGGTGGCCGTGGCGGCAATCGTGGCGGTGGCCCCGGTGGCGGCGGTCGCGGTCGTGGCGGTCCCGGCGGCAATCGCCGTGGCGGACGCGACGAGCCCGATGATGGCATCGCGGAGAAGCTGGTTCACATCAACCGCGTCTCCAAGACGGTCAAGGGCGGTAAGCGCTTCGGTTTTGCAGCGCTCGTGGTCGTCGGTGACGGACAGGGCCGCGTCGGTTTCGGCAAGGGCAAGGCCCGCGAAGTTCCCGAGGCAATTACCAAGGCAACTGCGGCTGCTCGCAAGAAGATGATCCGCGTTTCGCTCAAGGAAGGCCGCACGCTTCACCATGACGGCAATGGCCGTTTCGGTGCTGGCAAGGTGACCATCCGTACGGCGCCTCCGGGTACCGGCATCATTGCCGGTGGTCCGATGCGTGCCGTGTTCGAAAGCCTGGGCGTTGCCGACGTGGTGACCAAGTCGGTCGGCTCGTCCAATCCCTACAACATGATCCGCGCAACCTTCGATGCGCTTTCCGACCAGACGTCGCCGAAATCGGTTGCGCAGCGCCGGGGCAAGAAGGTTGTCGACCTGCTGGGTCGTGGCGGTGCGACCGAAGCAGAGGCGAAAGCCGACGCAGAAGCCGTAGTGGAGTAAGACACATGGCGAAAATCAAGATCAAGCAGATCGGTTCGCCGATCCGTCGTCCCGAAAGTCAGAAGAAGACCCTCATCGGTCTTGGCCTGAACAAGATGCACAAGGTCGTCGAACTCGAAGACACGCCCGAAGTGCGCGGTGCGATTGCCAAGCTGCCGCACATGGTAACGGTAATCGATTGACGATCTGGCGCGTGCTCCTGCGCGGGGATAATTTCCCCCTTGATGCGCAGGAGGGCGCGCCGCTCATGGGCTTTTATGCGACCCGCTGGGTCGAGGCGGCCGATGAAGAAGGGGCTTTCGCAGCTGCAGTCGCGCAGCTAAGGGAAGCGCCCGAACTTTCCGGGATACCTCAAGGATGCGGTGCCAACATCGTATCGGAGGAAATTACCGAATTATCACCCGGTCAGGTGCCGCCCGCGCGGCAGGGCCTGACCACTTTCAGGATGGCAACATCCGGCGCGTAGAAAAGCGAAAGCGAGTGCAGATATGACTATGAAACTTAACGACCTCCGCGACAATCCCGGCGCCCGCCAGACACGCATCCGCGTCGGCCGCGGCATCGGTTCGGGCAAGGGCAAGACCGCCGGACGCGGCCAGAAGGGCCAGAAGGCTCGTTCCGGCGTCGCGATCAAGGGCTTCGAAGGCGGCCAGATGCCGCTTCACATGCGTCTGCCGAAGCGCGGTTTCAACAATCCGTTCGGCAAGGATTTCGCCGAAGTGAACCTGGGCATGATCCAGAAGTTCATCGACGCGAAGAAGCTCGACGCGAAGAAAGACATCGACCACGCGGCGCTCAAGGCAGCCGGTCTTGCCCGTGGCGGCAAGGATGGCGTGCGTCTCCTCGGCAAGGGTGAGATCACCAGCAAGGTCAAGCTGATCGTCGCAGGTGCCTCGAAGGGCGCGCTCGCAGCGGTCGAGAAGGCCGGTGGCAGCGTCGAGGTGGTCGAAGTGAAGACCCCGTCGTCCAAGCCGAGCAAGGTCGAGAAGAAGACCGGCACAGCGGCCGACAAGACCAAGAAGTCCAAATAATCGACAAAATCTAGAGCGGCGGGTTCGACATCGGGCCCGCCGCTCCCTATGTCCTGTTCCGCAATGCCGGGAGGGACCGGCGATAGTTCAGGATACAAGACGTTCCGATGGCATCACGCGCCGACAATATCGCGAGCAATATGAGTCTCGCCAATTTCTCCAAGGCAACCGAGCTGCGTCAGCGCATCTGGTTCACCCTGGGGGCTTTGATCGTATTCCGTTTCCTCAGCTTCGTGCCTCTGCCGGGTGTCAATCCGCAGATCCTCAGCACGCTGTATGACCAGACGCGGGGCGGGGTCCTCGACCTCTTCAACACATTTTCGGGTGGCAGCCTGGAGCGGATGAGCCTCATCGCGCTCGGCGTCATGCCGTACATCACCGCGTCGATCGTGGTGCAGATGGCCGCGGCCCTGCATCCCACGCTGGCGGCGATGAAGAAAGAAGGCGCCTCCGGGCGTCAGAAAATCAACCAGTATACGCGCTACGGCACGGTATTCCTGACCGCGATCCAGGGCTGGTTCCTTGCGACGGGTCTGGAGACATTCGGTGCAGCCAGCGGCATGCAGGCGGTGGTCGAGCCGGGCCTTACCTTCCGTATCGGCGCCGTCATCAGCCTTGTCGGCGGAACGATGTTCCTGCTGTGGCTGGGCGAACAGATCACGGCGCGCGGTATCGGTAACGGCGTATCGCTGATCATCATGGCCGGCATCGTCGCACAGTTTCCCAGCTTTGCTGCAAACATGTTCGAAGGCGGACGTACGGGCTCCATCAGCGCATTCATCATCGTCGGCTTCATCATCATGGTCGTGGCGCTGATCCTGTTCATCTGTTTCGTGGAGCGGGCGCAGCGACGGCTTCTGATCCAGTATCCGAAACGCGCGACCCAGCGCGGCATGATGCAGGCAGACCGCTCGCATCTTCCGCTCAAGCTGAACACCGCCGGTGTGATCCCTCCGATCTTCGCCAGCTCGCTTCTTCTGCTGCCGCTGACGATCAGCCAGTTTGCCGGCAATTCGGTCGATACGAACAGCACTGCGGGCGGCTTCATCGTGACGCTGAACCAGTATCTGCAGCACGGTCAGCCGATCTACATGACGCTGTATGCCATCGGCATCATCTTCTTCGCGTTCTTCTATACCGCCGTCGTCTTCAACCCTGAGGAAACGGCCGAGAACCTGAAGAAGAATGGCGGCTTCATTCCCGGCATCCGTCCGGGCAAGCGCACGGCCGACTACCTCGATTACGTCCTGACCCGCATCACCGTGGTCGGCGCAATCTACCTGACGCTGGTCTGTGTGATCCCGGAATACATGATTGCGCAGACGGGCATTCCGCTGTTCCTCGGCGGAACGAGCCTGCTGATTGTGGTCAACGTTACCGTCGACACGATCAGCCAGGTTCAGTCGCATCTGCTGGCACACCAGTATGGCGATCTGATCAAGAAGGCCAAGCTGAAGGGCCGCAAGCGCTGAGCCTGACCGGCACCGGACGCTGATAAAGTTTTGATGGGGGTACAACAGGCGTGAACATCATTCTTCTCGGACCTCCGGGCGCCGGCAAGGGCACACAGGCCCACCGTCTGGTCGAACATCACGGCATGCGCCAATTGTCGACGGGCGACATGCTCCGTGCCGCCGTGAAGGCTCAGACGCCGGTAGGCATCAAGGCCAAGGCCGTGATGGATCGCGGCGAGCTGGTTTCGGACGACATCGTATCCGAGCTGATCGATGCCGAGCTCACGGCGCTTTCGCCGGAAACCGGGGTGATCTTCGATGGCTATCCGCGCACGCAGGCCCAGGCAGAACAGCTTGACAGTCTGCTGGCGAAGCACGACCGCACGCTCACCCGCGTTATCGAACTGGGCGTCGATGAAGACGCTCTGGTAACGCGCATCACCGGCCGCTTTTCCTGCGCCGAATGCGGCACGCTGTATCACGACACCGCGAATCCGCCCGAAAAGGACGGGGTGTGCGACGAATGCGGTTCGACCGAATTCAAGCGGCGTCCGGACGACAATGAAGAGACCGTCCGTACCCGGATGCAGGAATACCGCGCGAAGACGCAGCCGATCCTCCCGCATTACGAAGCGCAAGATCTGGTGAGCAGGGTCGACGGCATGGCGTCGATCGACGAAGTCAGCCACGCGATCGACGCGCTTCTGTCCTAAGCCCCTTTCACACCTTTCCCGGTTGCGATACCGGAGGAGGCGTAAAGGGAGGCATCGGGTTCAATGACATTCAAATCCATTTCGGCAGCCGCGGCGCTGGGTCTGGCCGTGCTTGCGGCACCGGTCTCTGCCGAGGTCATCGAGACGTCCGACAGCGGCTTCACGACGCGCGATAGCGCAGTCGTGGAGGCCGGGACGCAGGCGATCTGGCTTGCTCTCATTACGCCTGGCGAATGGTGGAACGACGCGCATACATGGTCCGGCGCTGCGTCGAACATGACGCTTGAGCCGCAGGCGGGTGGCTGTTTCTGCGAACGCATACCGGCGAGCGAAGAAGACGGCGCCATCGGCCTGGAAGGCAGCGTACGGCATATGACTGTCGTGCAGTCTTTCCCGCGCAAGGTCCTGCGCATGCGGGGCGGGCTGGGGCCCTTGCAGAGCGAACCTGCCGACGGCGTCCTCACCATCACCTTGAAGCCGGTCGACGGAGCGACGCGGATCCTCTGGGAATATGTCGTGGGCGGGCACATGCGGTACGAAGTCCCCGTGATTGCCAGGGTTGTCGATAGAGTGATGAGCCAGCAATTGAAGGGCATCGCAGATATGTTCGGCGGGGCGATGGACGTCGCTGACGAGCCTGAAGCGGCGAACGACGATACGGCGCCGGAAGAATTGGCCGAAGATGCGGCGGAGGCTGCTGCGGGCGACGATAGTCCCGCAGAGGAAGCTGCCGCACGCGCCAGGACAGCCGAAGATGTCGCCAAGGCGCTGGATGCTCTTGGCAACGGACCGGACGACTGATCGCATACCGAAGCGTGTTCCCCACCGGCCCGCTTTCGACAGGCCGGATTTTGACAGTGACGGGCAGGGGGAGTAGACCCTTGTTATGAGAACCGCGGCACCCATATCGGTGGCCGCGTCGTCAGGGTGTGCTGGCTGTTGACCTTATGGTCGAATCGCCTTAAGCGCCCACTTCATTCGATAAAAATGTTGGGATGTCCGGCCGGCCGCTGATTCGACGCGTGCCAATCCGGGCTTTTTCCATTTCGGGAAGTCTTCCGCCATTTTCGCCGAATGTATTTGTAGCGATGAGATAAGGGCGCTCAGGCATCTGCCAAGTCCTTGTGGAGCATGGAGAATTAAGTGGCTCGTATTGCCGGGGTAAATATCCCCACCAACAAGCGCGTTATTATCGCGCTGACCTACATCCACGGTATCGGTCGCACGACCGCTGTGGAAATCGCCGACAAGCTGGGCATCGATCACAAGGTGCGTGTGCAGGATCTTACCGACGCGGAAGTCCTGCAGATTCGCGAAACGATCGACGCCGACTATCAGGTCGAAGGTGACCTTCGCCGCAACACGGCGATGAACATCAAGCGCCTGATGGACCTGCGATCCTATCGCGGCCTGCGCCACCGTAACGGCCTGCCCGTTCGCGGCCAGCGTACCCACACCAACGCCCGCACCCGCAAGGGCAAGGCGAAGCCGATCGCAGGCAAGAAGAAGTAAGCGCATCCGCGCACTTCTTTCCCAGCTTACCGAATACGAGGAACGAGACACATGGCACGCGAACCAGGCCGCGTTAGGAAACGCGAGCGGAAGAATATTTCCAGCGGCGTTGCGCACATCAACGCCAGCTTCAACAACACGATGATCACCATCACCGACGCACAGGGCAATGCTATCAGCTGGTCCAGCGCCGGGGCGATGGGCTTCAAGGGCAGCCGTAAATCTACGCCCTATGCTGCCCAGGTCGCCGCAGACGATGCCGGCAAGAAGGCCGCCGAACACGGTGTCCGTACGCTGGAAGTCGAAGTGAAAGGCCCGGGTTCGGGTCGTGAGAGCGCCCTGCGCGGTCTCGCCGCTGTCGGCTTTACGATTACTTCCATTCGCGACGTCACGCCGATCCCGCACAATGGTGTGCGGCCGTCCAAGCGTCGCCGCGTCTGATCCGTATTTGTGCGGCGGCCTGCTAGGGGTCGCCGCCAACACCTGACGGACCGGACGCGCCTCCCGCAGCGCTCCGGTCTGACCCGCATCCGAACCAGGGGAAATCCATGTCCGTCAATAACAAGAACTGGCAGGAACTGAAGAAACCCAATCAGCTCGAAATCAAGGAAGGCGGCGACAAGAAGCGCAAAGCCACCTTCATCGCCGAACCGCTCGAACGCGGCTTCGGTCTGACGCTGGGTAACGCGCTGCGCCGTGTTCTGCTGTCCTCCCTCCAGGGTGCAGCAATCACGTCGATCAAGATCGAGAACGTGCTCCATGAATTCAGCTCGCTTGCCGGCGTGCGTGAAGACGTTACCGATATCGTTCTGAACGTGAAGCAGATCGCTCTCAAGATGGAAGGCGAGGGCCCCAAGCGCCTGCAGCTTTCCGCAACCGGCCCGGGTGAAGTCACCGCCGGCGATATCGCCGTTTCCGGTGACATCGAGATCATGAACAAGGATCTCGTAATCTGTCACCTCGACGATGGTGCGAACCTCAATATGGAACTGACGGCTGACGTCGGCAGCGGCTATGTGCCCGCCGTACAGAACCGTCCGGCAGACGCTCCGATCGGTCTTATCCCGGTCGACAGCCTGTACTCGCCGGTCCGTCAGGTCAGCTACAAGGTCGAGAAGGCCCGTGTCGGTCAGGAGCTCGACTTCGACAAGCTGAGCCTGAACGTCGAAACCGACGGCACTGTCACCCCCGAAGATGCCGTGGCCTATGCCGCACGCATCCTTCAGGACCAGTTGACGCTGTTCGTCCACTTCGAAGAAGGCATTCCGCAGCCGCAGTCCGCCATGATCGGCATGGCTGCAGAACCGCAGGAATCGGATGCCAACCAGCTGAACCGTTACCTTCTCAAGAAGGTCGACGAGCTGGAGCTTTCGGTCCGTCAGCGCCAACTGCCTCAAGAACGACAACATCATCTATATTGGCGATCTGGTCCAGAAGACCGAAGCCGAGATGCTGCGCACGCCGAATTTCGGTCGCAAGTCATTGAACGAGATCAAGGAAGTGCTTTCCAGCATGGGTCTGCGCCTCGGGATGGATATCCCTGGCTGGCCGCCGGAAAACATCGAAGAAATGGCCAAGAAGCTTGAACAAGAGCTGCTCGGTTAATCAGGCTATCGGCGGCGCGCCTCTCTTCATGAGAAAGCGCCGCCAGCACTGGGCTACCTGGTACGGGCCCTTTTCAAACGAAGGATTTTACCATGCGTCATAAAGTCAATCAGCGTAAGCTTTCGCGTAAATCGGGCCACCGCAAGGCGCTGTTCCGCAACATGAGCCAGGCGCTCATCAAGCACGAACAGATCGTCACCACGCTGCCCAAGGCGAAGGAACTGCGCCCCTATGTCGAAAAGCTGATCACGCTGGCAAAGCGCGGCGGCCTTTCCAACCGTCGCCTTGCACAGGCCCGCCTGCTCGACGAAACGCAGCTGAAGAAGCTGTTCGACGTTCTGGCAGAGCGTTATTCCGACCGTGATGGCGGCTACACCCGCATCATCAAGGCCGGCTACCGTGCCAGCGACGCTTCGCAGATGGCTGTCATCGAGCTCGTCGACCGTGACGAAAGCGCGCGCGGTCAGGACAGCGGTCCTGTGATGAGCGAAGAGGACGAAGACGAAGACGCGTAAGCCGCCGCTTCGATATGAAAACAAGAAAGGGCCGCCGGAGATGATCCGGCGGCCCTTTCCTTTTGTCCGGGCGCAGCTAGGATGCGCTTCCATGATCCGCACGACCATTGCCAGCGCCGCCGCGCTGTTCCTCGCCGCCTCCCCCGCTGCCGCTCAAGAGCCAACAGGACAGGCTCGATGCCCGCTACGACCGGGCGCTGGCGGCAGGGTACAAGGCGCTCATGCTGTGCAGCGCGATGGGCACGGACGTGACACGGGAATGTCGGCGCAGCGAGCAGTCCGTAATCGAATACGAACTGACCGGCATCTATCCCTGCAATCGATCCGATCGTGCGCGATCTTGCCGCATCGGTCGAGTTCTCGGGACGGACGGGCAGGTCGATCATGTCGCTGTCGACATGGGCAGACGATATGCCACCACGGATTGGCGGCCTTCCGTAGACGGATTGGGCTGCACTTTGCTGCCGATCGGTGCCGCGCCTCTGGTAGTCGGAAACGCCGCGGGGGATGGTTATCTGACCGGGTCGCAATCCGAATGGTCTATCCTCTCGAAACGCAGTTCTCCGCGCGACGCCAAGTCGCTGTTCGCTCGTGGCCGTCTGAGGCTCTGCTTATCGGCGAGGGGTAGCAGAACGACGGCGAGTCGCTGATCCAGCAAGGTGACAAGATTCGAGAGGACAGGCTTTGCCGCCGGTTTCGACGCCAATGATCCCGCAGCGCACCTGGTCGGTGGCCAAGAGCATGGCGGCGACGGTGATAGGGGCCGCGGTCCAGCGCGGGCGAGGCCGATGTAGCGCGCTCTGCGGGGCTGGGCGAGTGACAATGACGATCCGCGCCGCGCGATTACCATCGACCATCTGCTGCGGATGGTGTCGGGGCGCTATTCCGATACGCCCGGTAACCGCACTGATCCGCTCTATGCCGGAGGCTCCACGGTACCGAGGAAACCGCCTTGCACTGGCCCCTGCTATACCAAGCCGGGCACGGTCTTTCGCTACGCCAACAACGATACGCTGGCGGCGTGCAAGGCGATCGATGTCACGCGCCTGGAAGGAAAATCACCGTCGGCCATCTGTTCCAACGGCTTGGCATATGCACACACCTGGCCGAAACCGACTGGCAGGGCGATTACATCCTCTCCAGCCAGGTCTGGACCACGGCGGCGGATCTAGCGCGGTTCGGACAGCTCTACTCGAACGACGGTGTTCTGCCATCGGGAGAGCGCATCCTGCCCGAAGGCTGGGTCGAATACGTTTCCGCTCCCGCCGGTCCGCAGCCCGAAGGGACGGACGTTCGGCTATGGCGCGGGCTGGTGGCTGCTCGAATGCAAGCGCGAGGGCATTCCGCGCCGATACCTATCGCCGCCATGGGCAACCGGGGGCAATATGTCGTCGTCGTGCCCAGCCGCGATGTCGTGATCGTGCGGCGGGGCGAGGACCCGGCCGGGCAGGGCGGCTTCGACATCGCCGCCTTTACCAGAGACGTGCTCGCCGCGCTGAAGGATTGAACGCGGGCGCGCTGTCGCTACATCCAGCCTGTACAACAATACCCAAGAGAGGTCGCCACTCCCATGATCCGCAAGACCCTGTTTGCAGGCTCCGCAAGCCTGCTCGCTCTGACAGCACCCATAACGATGCTGCATGCCCATAATCACACTCATGACCATGCTCAATCCGAGGATACGAACGCCGATATGACAGTTCCTGCCTACCCCGAAACCCGCGCCGGTGACGTAGTGGAGGAGCAGTTCGGTGTCGCGGTTGCAGATCCCTATCGCTGGCTGGAAAACGATGTGCGGGAGGACGAGGAAGTGGCTGCATGGGTGGAAGCCCAGAACGCCGTCACCGATGCGTTTCTGGCGAAGATTCCGGGGCGCGAGGCGCTGAAGCAGCGTATTACCGAGCTGACCGATTACGAACGCTTCGGCCTGCCGCAGGAAAAGGGCGGACGCTATTTCTACACCCGCAATGACGGGCTGCAGAACCAGAGCGTGTTGTATGTCCGCGAAGGGCTGGACGGCGAGCCGCGTCTGCTGATCGATCCCAATGAGTGGTCGGACGACGATGCCACCGCGCTGGGCGGGTGGGAGCCGAGCCCCGATGGCACGAAGCTCCTTTATGCCATTCAGGACGGCGGGAGCGACTGGCGCACGGTCAAGGTTCTGGACGTTGCCACCGGCGAAGAGGCGTCGGAGCAGGTCGAGTGGGTCAAATTCTCCGCCATCGAATGGGCGAAGGATGGCAGCGGCTATTACTACAGCCGTTTTCCGGCGACCGGCGAAGGCGAGACCTTCCAGGCGCTGAACACCAATCACCGCGTATATTTCCACCGCCTTGGCACAGAGCAGGCAGCAGACGAGCTGGTCTACGAAACGCCGGACCAGCCGGAACTGAACCATATCGCACAGGTCAGCGATGACGGGCGTTATGTCGTCGTCACCAGCTGCAGCGGCACGGACGACCGGTACGAAGTCACGCTGATCGACCGCCAGACCCGGGCTCTGCCCCACGCACCTCGTGCCGGGCTTCGAGCATTCCTATTCCTATGTCGGCAATATGGGCGACAGTTCTTCTTCACGACCAATGACGGCGCTCCGCTGGAAAAAGTGGTCAAGACGCACGATCGATGTCGCGATAGCCCGGAATGGACGACCGTCATTCCTGAAGCGGAAGCAAACCCTCGGCGGTGTTTCGCTGGTAGGCGGCAAGCTGGTCGCCAGCTATTTGCGCGATGCGAAAAGCCAGATCGAGATTTTCGATCTCGACGGCAACCGGGTCCGCGAAGTCGCGCTGCCCGGCATCGGGACTGCCGGCGGCTTCGGCGGCGATACCGATGCGGACGAGACGTTCTATTACTTCACCAGCTACAACCAGCCGGCAGCGATCTATCGCTACGACATGGCGACCGGCGACAGTTCGGCCTGGGCTGAGCCCGAGATTGCATTCGATCCGGATGACTATGTGGTCGAACAGCAATTCTACGAGAGCAAGGACGGCACCCGCGTCCCGATGTTCATCGTCGCGGTCGAAGGAAGTCGCGGAAAGCGGCGAGGCCGTGCCGACCCTGCTGTACGGATATGGCGGCTTCAACATTTCCCTGACGCCCGGCTTCAGCCCCTCGCGCCTTGCATGGATGGAAGCGGGCGGCGCTTATGTCGTCGCCAACATCCGGGGCGGCGGCGAATACGGCAAGGCATGGCACGATGGTGGCCGCCTGCAGAACAAGCAGAACACGTTCGACGATTTCATCGCCGCGGGCGAATATCTGATCGGGCAGGGCATCACGCCGGAAGGCGGCCTCGCCATCAATGGCGGGTCGAATGGCGGATTGCTTGTGGGCGCTGTGACCAACCAGCGTCCCGACCTGTTTGCCGCTGCCAGCCCGGCGGTCGGCGTGATGGACATGGTCCGGTTCGACCGCTTCACCGCGGGCCGGTACTGGGTGGATGACTACGGCTATCCCAATAAGGAAGCCGATTTCACCAAGCAGATGACCTATTCGCCGTACCACAATGTGCAGGACGGAACGGATTATCCGGCGGTACTGGTGACGACGGCCGATACCGACGACCGCGTCGTTCCGGGGCACAGCTTCAAATACACCGCTGCCCTTCAGGCGGCGGATCTGGGCGACAAGCCTCAGCTGATCCGCATCGAAACGCGCGCAGGCCACGGATCGGGCAAGCCGACCGACAAGGCGATCGAGGAAGCGGCAGACATTCTGGGGTTCCTCGGTTGGTTCACCGGTCTGGAGTTCGCCGACTAGTCAGCCGCAGGGGCTGGTTCACACTGGCACATTGTCGCAGGGTTGTTCATTAAAGTAACGCTTTGTATGAACAACTCCTGTCGGCTTGCTTCAGGCTCGTCTCAGCGAGCGCTTGCTAGACCCGTAATCAGTCGAGGGCAGTCCCGTCTTCGATTGATTACGAGGAGCAAGACATGAATACCGTTTCCAAAGCCCTGCTCGGTACCGCTGCCGCTGGCGCGATGGCGGTAACGTCTGCAACCCCTGCATTTGCCCGCGATCGCCATAGTGATGGCATTTCCGCCGGCGAAGTCATTGCAGGGGCCGTGATCCTCGGTGGGATTGCCGCTGTCGCGTCGTCGATCGGCAAGGATCGTGACCGTTACCGCAGCGATTACCGCTATGACCGCGGCTATCGTGACAATTATTACCGCAGTCCGCGGCAATCCGCGCAGTGCCGTCGAGCAATGCGTCAATGCGGCGACCTACAACGCTCAGCGCTACGGCTACCGCGGCGTCCGCGTGACGGAAATCCGCGATGTCGATGACACGCGGCGTGGCTGGCGCGTCAAGGGCCGCATCGCGGTGAGCGATGACAACAGCTACGGTTACCGTGACCGTCGCAGCCAGCGCTACGATTCGCGCTACGACCGGGGCCGTTACGATTATGGCCGCTATGGCTATAACCAGCGCAGCAAGGATCACGGCAGCTTCACCTGCGACATCCAGCGCGGACGCGTGGTCGACATCGACTATGACGGCATCCGCGGCCTGAGATAACCATACCGCACCGGGTCGGGCCGCCTGCATCCTCTGGCGTCCCGCCCCGACTGCCCAAGCAACCATGAGCCGGGCGGTTCAGCCTGATGACAGGCTGGACCGCCTAGCTTCGCATCCATGACAGGCGGCCATATGCGAAGCGCCGCCATTCGATTTGCCAAGGGGGCAAAACCTATGACCATTCGTTCCGCAGTCGTCGCCGCAGGGGCCACCCTGTCGCTGGCAGCAACTCCGGTCGCTGCCGCCGACCTTCCCGTCTCGCAGCCAGCGCAGTTCTGTCGCACCGGTCACCGCTTACGATGCCGATGCGGAAAACGCCGCACGCCACCGCGATTATCGCGGTTACCGAGGGTATCGTGGCTACCGCCACCGCGGGCGGACAAGCGCCGGCGATATCATTGCCGGCGTCGCCATCCTCGGCACCATTGCCGCTGTTGCCAGTGCCGCAAGCAAGAACCGGGACCAGGACCGCTATCGCGACCGCCGCTATCGCACCTCCGCGCCCCGTTACGACACGTCGAGCGGTCTCGACCGCGCTGTCGACCAGTGCGTGCGCGAGATCGAGCGTGATGTCCGCATCGGCGACATCAACGGCGTCGACCGCACGGCATCGGGCTGGAATGTCACCGGCACCCTGTACAACGGCGACGGGTTCAATTGCCGTATCGGCAATAATGGCCGGATCGAGAATATCGATTACGGGGACGGCGCAGGGCTTCTCCGGCGCAGATTACGATGCGGGCACAGTCGATGATCGCCAGTGGAACGACGCGGCCTATTCGCAGGCACGCGTAGCTGCAGGATATTCGCAGCCCGATGTTCCCGGAGCAACCGCGCAGAATGTCCCGGGCAACGCTTCGCAGGGTCCGCAGCCAGCCTATCCCGGCGGTCCGGTTCCGGAAGAATACCAGTATGCCGACGATGAAAATTACGGCGGCTGACAGCTACCGCTGATTGTCTTCCCGCGCGGGGGGAGCTTCCTCTCCCTCCGCGTCGGTTGCCACCATCCGCTCGTTATAGGCGGGCAGCGAGAGATTGAAGCGGATGGCCGCGCTTCGCAGCATCAGGCCGGCCACGGTTGCCAGCGGCCAGACCACGGCGCGCGGCCCGCCCAGCACTTCGCCCACGACGCAGATCGTTGCCGAGAGCGCGGCGGCGGTCACATAGAGCTCGGGCCGCATCAGGATCGACGGGCGGCCCGCAATCACATCGCGGATCACACCGCCGACACAGCCGGTGACCACACCCATCATCATCGCAGGCACGGGCGGAACCCCGTAAGTCAGGGCCTTGGCACTGCCGAGTACGGCGTAGGCCGTCAGCCCCAAGCCATCCGAATAATCCAGCAGCTTGCCTTCCCACCAGCGCGTCGGCGTCAGCCAGACCAGCAGGGCGACCACCAGACAGGTCGCCGCCACCCAGGCATCGTCGATCCAGAAAACCGGCGCACCGATCAACAGATCCCGCACCGTACCGCCGCCGACACCTGTAACGAGCGCGAAGAACGAAAGCGTCACGAAGGTCTGCCGCTCCTTGGCAGCGATCAGCGCGCCGGACAGCGCAAAGACGGCGACCCCTGCAATATCGAGCCAGTCGAGCAGCGGGGTCAGAATGACGGTTGGATCGGGGATCATGTCCGTGCTCTCGCTTTGCGTCGTCTGAACATCAATATGCTTCCCAGAATGGTCCCTGCCAAAGCCAGTGCAGCGAACAGGATCAGGATGGGATGCGAGGTGTCCTCGCGCGATTCCAGATCCATGATGTGCAGGCCCCACATGAAATCGAACACGCGCCAGAACTGCGTGCGGACGGCGGCGAGTTCGCCTGTCTCGGCGTGAATATAAACATGCGTTCCGTCTTCCAGCGCCGCCTGCCACGATGGGATGGGGCGGCGCAGATCGAACGGCGCGTCTTCAGCCGAGAAGCGGCGGATCGAGGCGATGGCGTCTCCGCCGACGATGCGCTGTCCGACAAAATCCCGGACATAGGCTTCATCGATCCGGGGCAATTCCTCCTGCCGCATATCGGCCGGGCGCCGCTCTATGCTGCCGTCCTCACGCGTCAGGAACCAGACCAGCCTGTCGCCTTGCCGCGATCACGCGCATCTCGGTGTATTGCTGCGATCCGTCCAGCCTGCAAATCTATTGGCCGAGGATTGCCCGTGAAGGCTTCAGGCGCGTCCTGCGCTTTCGCGCAAATGGTCGCCGCGAACCTCCTCGATCGGGCGGGCCACCATCACCAGCCCGGTCAGCGTCCACATGACGAGCGGAACCCCGATCAGCCATCCCAGCCAGATGTGCCAGCGAGCAAACTTTGTCATCCAGTGCCTGCCAGCCATCGGGCTCGTCCTTCGTGCATTCAGCTGTGAAGGCGGCGCCCTATGGCCTCTGCCGCCGCGATGCAATCGAAGTCGCTCCAGCGCGGGCCGATCACCTGCATCCCGCACGGCAGATTGCCGGTCGCGCCGACCGGCAGCACGGTCGATGGGAGGTTGGGGAAGGTTGCGATACCGGCCCAGGCGAGCCCTTCCGATGCCTGCCGCTCTTCGCCGTTGATCGTGATTGTGCCTTGAAACAGCTGTTCGTCGCGGTGCGGGAAGGCGAGGATGTTGGCAGGCGGGGCCAGTACGAAATCGTAGGATTCGAACAGCCGCGCCCAGCCAAGTTCGCACCGCGCCTGCGCGTCCAGCAAGTCGAACCAGTCGCTTGCGGTTGCGCGCTTACCGTCCGGTCCCGGTGCGCCTCTGGCCATCGCGATGTTGAGCATCCGCATATACGCCGCGTGATCGCCGGCAAGGTCGGGCATGTCCGGTGTGCTGGTATCGATCGTGATGCCCGCTTCGCGCAAGGTCTCAAGGGCAGCCTCTATCGGCGTGCGTACCGATGCATCGACCGGGCTGGAGGGGTGGTCCAGCATTGCCAGCAGACGCATCTCTTCCAGCGGCTTTCCGCTCCGGCGCAATGGCAGGGTAGCGGTCAATTCCAGCAGCAGTGCAAGGTCGGCGGCATTGCGGGCAAGCGGGCCTGCCACGCTGAGAGCGCCGTCATGCAGATCGCGGCCTGCGGCTGCGGGGTGGTCGTGGCCCTGCTTGCTCACGAGGCCCCAGCTGGTCTTGTGGCCCCATATGCCGTTGAAATGCGCCGGTACGCGGACAGAACCGCCGATATCCGTCCCGTATTCGACCGGCACCATTCCGCTGGCCACAGCAGCGGCAGAACCGCCGGACGATCCCCCGGCGCTCATATCGGTGTCATGGGGATTGCGCGTGCGGCCATAGACCGGGTTGAAGCTTTGCCAGTCGGCGAGGCCCGGCGGGATGTTGGTCTTGCCCAGCAGGACCGCGCCCGCCGCTTTCAGTTGCCGCACGACCGTGGAATCCGCAGCGGCTTTCTGGCCGGCATGGTCTTCGAAGCCCCAGCACGAGGGCAAGCCCTCCACCGCAAAGCTTTCCTTGATCGTCATCGGGACGCCGAACAGCGGCTGGTGGGGCAGGGGCGCTGCGCCGTCCATTGCCCTGGCCGTGTCTCTGGCGCGCTCGAAATCACGGACGACGACGGCATTGATCGGGCCGTCGCGGGCCTCGATCCGCGCGATAGCAGCATTGACGGCATCGGAGGGCGACAGCGCGCCCTCGCGGATCTGGCTGGCTATTTCCAGCGCGCCCGGTTGGTCGGTCAGGGTCGGGTAGGCCATGGCGTTGTCTCCGTGCTCAAAGCCGGAGACTGCCACGGACCTAGCGCGCGAACAATGCCGAGGGGTCCGCCATCGCTTTCATCTCGATGGCATTGCCGCTGGGATCGCGGAAAAACATCGTCGCCTGTTCGCCGGGCTGCCCTTCGAACCGGACGGTCGGCTCTATGATGAAATCGACACCTTGCGCGGTCAGTCGCTCTGCCAGCGCGCGCCAGTCCGCCATCGGCAATACGGCTCCGAAATGGGGAACAGGCACGTCCTCGCCATCGACACGGTTGCTGGCGCCCGAAAGTCTGGCGACCGCTGCGGGGGCCTGATGCGCGACGATCTGGTGACCAAAGAAATCGAAGTCGATCCAGTCGGCAGCGCTGCGCCCCTCGGGACAGCCGAGCAGGTCGCCGTAAAAACTGCGCGCGGCCGCCAGATCATGGACCGGAAAGGCGAGATGGAACGGGGGCAGGGTCATGAGGACGTTTCTTTCTCCGGAGGCATGGCAAGACCGAGCGCGAGCCCGAAACCGAGAATGGGCGACGCGCCATACCCTATCAGGATGCTGGGATAATGGGACATCAGCGCGGTGATGGAAAAGCCGAAAAACGAGCCTGCCAGCGCAAAACGCGCACGATGATCGAACGGCGCGCCAAACAGCATCAGCGACAGGCCCGCCGCAAGCGACACGAGCAATCCGATTGCCCATGCAATGGATGTCTTCATGGCGTCCGCTATGATCCGCTCGACGAAGGGCTGCGGTGGCAGCTCTCCTTCCAGAACCATGATCAGCGCGGCGGCAAAGCCGATGATGCAGACCAGCCCGATACGCCAGTCGCGGGTCTGGTCGTGCAGGCCTATTGCCGCGAAGACAGCGGCAAAGCCGAGCGCTGCGTCTGGCTGGATCGATCGCGGCCAGCAAGACGGCCAGCAATATCGGCGGCGGCATAGTCCCGATCTCTGCGCGGCGAGCACGGCTATGGCGGGAAAGGCGAAGGCCCCGGCATGAAGCGCGAAGCCGCCTATCGGCAGCCAGCGCGCAATTCCGTTGACCCACGGTCCGGTGACAAGAGGGGCGAAACAAATGGCCAGCAATATGGCCACCAATATCCGGCTTCCCCGACCAGTGCGCGGACCTCTGCCGAACAGGATCCATAAAGCGCCGAGGGCGAGTGCGCCTGCATTGACGGCCAGATAATGCTGCGGCGCGCCAGCGGTCCACAAATAGGCGAGGCCGGCGCCCACCGGCACCAGCAATGCAAAAAGGGCCGGGAAGTTCCTCACCGGCCCTTCCTTTTGCATGGCGCAGTGTTCCGGATCACATGTGGATCGGCTTGCCCTGAACCGCCATCGCCGCTTCTTTCAGCGCCTCGGCATGGGTCGGGTGGGCGTGGCAGGTATAGGCGATGTCCTCGCTCGTCGCGCCGAACTCCATCGCAATGGCCGCTTCGGCAATCATCGTGCCGGCAAGGCTGGCGACGATGTGGACGCCCAGAACGCGGTCGGTCTCCGCATCGGCGATGACTTTGACGAAGCCGTCGGTGTCGCGGTTCGCCTTGGCGCGGCTGTTGGCCATCATCGGGAATTTGCCGACCTTGATCGTGTGGCCAGCTTCCTTCGCCTCGTCCTCGGTCATGCCGACATCGGCGAATTCGGGCATGGTGTAGACCACGCCGGGAATGAGCGCGTGGTTCACGATGCCGGTCTGCCCGGCGATGTTTTCCGCCACGGCAATGCCTTCGTCCTCGGCCTTGTGCGCCAGCATCGGGCCGGGGATCACGTCGCCGATGGCCCAGACGCCCCCATTCTCATCGCAATCTTGGTGCGGAAGTCGTGGTCCGTTTCGATCTGGCCGCGCTTGTTCAGTTCAAGGCCGATGGCGTCGATGTTCAGCCCGTCGACATTGGGGCGGCGTCCGATGGACACGAGCACGTGGCTCGCCTCGATCGTTTCCGCATCGCCGCCGGCCGCCGGTTCGAGCGTGACATGGACTTTCTTGCCCTTGACCGTAGCGCCGGTGACCTTGCTCTTCAGCTTCAGGTCCATGCCCTGCTTCTTGAAGATCTTGCCGGCTTCCTTGCGCATGTCGGTGTCCATGCCGGGCAGCAGCATGTCGAGATACTCGACCACGGTGACCTTCGCGCCGAGCCTGCGCCAGACAGAACCCAGCTCCAGCCCGATGACGCCGCCGCCGATGACGACCAGATGCTCCGGGCACTTCACCGATTTCGAGCGCGCCGGTGCTGTCGACAATGCGGCCTTTGGCGTTGTCCACTTCGACACCCGGCAGCGGGGTTACGCTGGAACCGGTGGCGATAACGATGTCTTTCGCGGTGACCTTCTCGCCATCAATTTCGGCGGTGTGGGCATCGACGAATGTCGCGTGGCCCTTCTTCCAGTCGACCTTGTTCTTCTTGAACAGGAATTCGATGCCGCCGGTCAGCTCGCCCACGGCCTTCGTCTTTTCGGCCATCATTGCGGCAGACGTCGAGCTCGACCGAGGTCTTCATGCCCCATTTGGCCATGTGGCCGCCTTCGGCTTCCTCGAACAGCTCGCTGGCGTGGAGCAGGGCCTTGGACGGAATGCACCCGACATTGAGACACGTCCCGCCCAGCGCATCGCGGCTTTCCGCGCAGGCGGTTTTCAGGCCAAGCTGCGCGGCACGAATTGCCGCGACATAGCCGCCGGGGCCGGCACCGATGACAAGGACGTCGTAGTCGTAATTGGTATCGCTCATTTTACCTCTGCCTCGTCCGCGCGCGACACTGCGTCGTCGCCGGACAGATATTCTTCGGCGCACTGCGCCACAATCGTTTCGACCTGGGTGGTGTCACCTGTAACGAGATCGCCCAGATCCAGACTTTCCTGCGCCCTGCGCGCCGCACAGTCGCAGATCGTATCTGCGACCTCGCTGCCGATGGCCGCGCCTTCGACCTGCGCGATGCACTGGCTGCGAAGCTGCGCCGTCAGTCCGCCGCTGCCTTCTTCCGCGCCTTGACCGCAGGCCGCGAGAGCCAGTGCCCCCGTCAGCGGAAAGGCGAGCCGCCAGAATAGTTGGGCGCGCCGCATCACAGGTCGATCAGCATCCGGGTAGGATCCTCGATCGCCTCCTTGATGATCTTCAGCGCCGTCACGGCCTCGCGTCCGTCGATCAGGCGATGATCGTAGGACAGCGCCAGATACATCATCGGGCGGATTACGATTTCACCGTTCACGACGACCGGACGGTCCTCGATCCGGTGAAGGCCCAGCACCGCGCTTTGCGGCGGGTTGATGATCGGGGTCGACATCAGGCTGCCGAACACACCGCCATTGGAGATCGTGAAGGTACCACCCTTCATATCGTCCATCGTCAGCGTGCCGTCGCGGGCGCGGCTGCCGAAATCGGCGATGTCTTTCTCGATCTGCGCGAAGCCCTTGGCCTGCGCGTCGCGGATCACCGGAACGACAAGGCCGTTGGGCGCGCTGACCGCGACCGAAATATCGACATAGTCGTGATAGACGATCTCGTCGCCCTCGATATAGGCGTTCGCCGCAGGCACATCCTTCAGCGCGAGGCAGGCGGCCTTGGCGAAGAAGCCCATGAAGCCCAGCTTGATATCGTGCTTCTTGGCGAACAGGTCCTTGTACTTGCCGCGCGCTTCCATGACCGCGCTCATGTCGCAATCGTTGAAGGTGGTCAGCAGCGCCGCATTGTCCTGCGCGCCCTTCAGGCGCTTGGCGATGGTCTGGCGCATGCGGGTCATCTTGACCCGTTCCTCACGGCGTTCGCCGCCTGAAGAGCCGCAGCGGATGCCGGAGCAGCGGCTGGTGCCGGGCTGGAGGCCGGTGCGGGATCGCCCTTCGACTTGGCGGCGGCGATCACGTCTTCCTTGGTCAGGCGGCCATCCTTGCCGGTGCCCTTGATCGTGGTGGGATCGACACCGTGTTCCAGCACGGCGCGGCGCACTGCGGGGCTGAGCGTTTGGGAGGCGTCGGACGCGGCGGCTGTCGTGCGATTCGGCTTTCGCTTTCTCCTCGCGCTTTTCCTTGCCTTCTTCGGCCTGCTGTTCCTTGCGGCCCGCTTCCTCGCCGGAGGCTGCGCCGGTCGCGCCTTCCTCGACAGTGGCGATAACCGCGCCGACTTCGACCGTGTCGCCGACTTCTGCGCCCAGCGACTGGATCACGCCTGCGACGGGGGAGGGCACTTCGACCGCGACCTTGTCGGTTTCGAGGCTGACGATGGGTTCATCGATCGCCACGGCATCGCCGACCTTCTTGAGCCATTCGCCGATCGTGCCCTCGGTGACGCTTTCACCCAGCTGCGGAACCTGAATTTCGGTAGCCATTATATATCCTCGTTCCTGCAGTCGCGATCGCCATTTCTTTTGGCCTCACCGCCATCGGCGAGACCGAGTGCGATGCTGACAAGCGCATCCTGCTGTATCTGGTGACGTGCGGCAAAGCCCGTGGCGGGCGATGCAGCGACTTCGCGGCCGGCATAGCAGGGACGCATCCCGCCTTTGCCTGCCTTGTCCAATGCTTCCTCGATCTTGCCGTCGACGAAGAACCACGCACCGTTGTTCTTCGGTTCTTCCTGACACCAGACGACGGTTTCGAGATTCTTCATCCGCTCCAGACGGACAGCCAGAGGCTCGCCGGGGAAGGGGTAGAGCTGCTCGATCCGGACGATGGAGACGTCATCCAGACCCTCGTCGTCGCGCTTCTGCGATCAGGTCGTAGGCGACCTTGCCGCTGCACAGGACCAGCCGCCTGACCTTGTCGTCGGCGATGTCCTTCGTGTCGGACTTGATCCGCATGAAGTGATTGTCGCCCATGAAATCTTCTGCCGGGCTCTTCGCCATCGGGTGGCGGAGCAGCGACTTGGGCGACATGATGATCAGCGGCTTGCGGAACGGGCGCAGCATCTGGCGGCGAAGCACGTGGAAGTAGTTCGCCGGCGTGGTGATATTGCAGACCTGGATGTTGTCGTTCGCGCACAGTTGCAGGAACCGTTCGAGCCGGGCGGAGCTGTGTTCCGGTCCCTGGCCTTCGTACCCATGCGGCAACAGCATCACGAGACCGTTTGCGCGGAGCCATTTGACCTCGCCGCTGGCGATGAACTGGTCGATCATGATCTGCGCGCCATTGGCGAAATCGCCGAACTGCGCTTCCCACAATACCAGCGTCTTCGGGTCCGCCATGGCGAAACCGTATTCGTAAGCCAAGCACGCCATATTCGGAGAGCGTGCTGTCATAGACCTCGAACTTGCCGTGGGGCAGGGTGGTCAGCGGGATGTATTTGCGCTCGTCCGTCTGGTCGACCCACACGGCATGGCGATGGCTGAATGTGCCGCGTCCGCTGTCCTGGCCCGACAGGCGCACGCCGAAGCCTTCGGTGACGAGACTGCCGAAAGCCAGCGCTTCCGCCGTGGCCCAGTCGAAGCCTTCGCCGGTGTCGAACCATTCCTTCTTCGCCTTGAGCACGCGGCCAAGCGTCTTGTGAATGGTCAGGTCGTCGGGCACTTCGGTCAGCGTCTTGCCGAGGCTGTCGAACAGCTTCTTCTCGATCGCGGTATCGGCATTGCGCCGCGCGGTTTCCGCGTCGGCAGGCTTGTTCATGCCCGCCCAGCGTCCGCCGAACCAGTCCGCTTCGTTGGGCTTGTAGCTCTTCGCGGCTTCGAAGTCCTCTTCCAGACCCTTGACGAAATCGGCGCGCAGTTCGTCGGCCGTGCCTTCCTCGATCACGCCTTCTTCGCGCAGACGTTCGGAATACAGCACGCTGACCTTGGGGTGCTTCCGAATTTCCTTGTACATCAGCGGCTGGGTGAAGCTGGGTTCGTCGCCTTCATTGTGGCCGAAGCGGCGATAGCACCACATGTCGATCACGATGTCGCGGCCGAATTTCTGGCGGTATTCGATCGCCAGCTTGCAGGCGAAGGTCACCGCTTCGGGATCGTCGCCGTTGACGTGCAGGATCGGGGCCTGAACACCCTTCGCCACATCGCTGGGATAGGGCGAGCTGCGGGCGAATTTCGGGCTGGTGGTGAACCCGATCTGGTTGTTGATGATGAAGTGGATGCAGCCGCCCGTATCGTAGCCGGGCACGCCCGACAGGCTGAGGCTTTCCCACACGACGCCCTGACCTGCGAAGGCCGCATCGCCGTGGATCAGCACCGGCAGGACCTGCTGGTGCTTCGCCAGATCGTCGCGGATCGCCTGCTGCGCGCGGGCCTTGCCCAGCACGACGGGGTCGACCGCTTCGAGATGCGAGGGGTTGGGGACGAGCGTCATATGGACGTCGATGCCGTCGAATTCCCGGTCGGTGCTGGTACCCAGATGGTATTTCACATCGCCCGAGCCGCCGACATCGTCGGGATTGGCGCTGCCGCCCTGGAACTCGTGGAAGATGACCTTGTACGGTTTGGCCATGACGTTTGCGAGAACGTTCAGACGGCCGCGGTGGGCCATGCCGTAAATGATCTCGCGCACGCCGTCGGCGCCGCCATATTTGATGACAGCTTCCAGCGCGGGGATCATGCTTTCGCCGCCATCGAGGCCAAAGCGCTTCGTGCCGACATATTTCTTGCCGAGGAATTCCTCGAACTGTTCGCCGCGGATCACCGCGCCCAGGATCGCCTTCTTGCCTTCGGGCGTGAACTGGATCGTGTCTTCGGGCGTCTCGAACTTGTCCTGCAGGAACCGGCGTTCCTCGGTGTCGGCGATGTGCATGTATTCAAGGCCGACATTGCCGCAATAGGTCAGGCGCAGCGCCTCGTAGAGCTCCCGCACGGTGACCCATTCGAAACCGAACACGCCGCCGACATAGACCTGCTTGTCTTCCTGCCCGGCGAAGCCGTGCCATTCGAGGCTGAGGTCTTCCGGCTGGCGCATTTTCGACAGGCCGAGCGGGTCCAGATTGGCCGCCATGTGCCCGCGCACACGGTAAAGCCGCACCAGCAGCATGGCGCGGATGGAATCGCCCGCCGCTTCCTCGACCGCGCCCGCGTCCATTTCCTTGCCCGCCTTTTTCGCGGCGGCGGCAACGGCCAGCTTCATCTGCGTCGGGTCGAGCGCCTGCGTCAGGTCGGCATCGGCGTCCACCGCCTCTGCCAGCCAGCCGGGATTGGCCCAGCTGGGGCCGGGCTGCGGCCCCTCCTGGTCACCCATTTCGGGGAGAAAATCGTGTGTTTCGTTACCCATGGTCGGGCGGACCTTTCGCGCCGGCTCCAGTGCCGGTTATCTTTCAATGCCTCGGCGGCGCGGAAGGCTCCCGGGGAGGAGAAACCTGTCCGCATTCGCCGCATCAGGCCATTTCTTTCAACATCGCGTCGAGCGTCGTGCCGAGTTCGGATGGCGAGGGCGAAACGCGGATGCCCGCATCTTCCATCGCTGCGATCTTGTCGTCCGCGCCGCCTTTGCCGCCCGAGACGATCGCGCCGGCATGGCCCATGCGGCGGCCCGGAGGCGCCGTGCGGCCTGCGATGAAGCCGACGGTCGGCTTGCTGCGGCCCTTGGCAGCTTCTGCTTTCAGAAACTCAGCCGCTTCTTCTTCAGCCGATCCGCCGATTTCGCCGATCATGATCATCGACTTCGTTTCCGGATCGTCGAGGAACAGGTCGAGCACGTCGATGAAGTTGGTGCCGTTTACGGGGTCGCCGCCAATGCCGACGGCCGTGGTCTGGCCGAGGCCGACCATCGTGGTCTGGTGCACGGCTTCATAGGTGAGCGTGCCGGAGCGCGAGACGACGCCGACGCTGCCCTTCTTGAAGATCTTGCCCGGCATGATGCCGATCTTGCATTCTTCAGGGGTCAGCACGCCGGGGCAGTTGGGGCCGATGAGGCGCGACTTGGAGCCTTCCAGAGCAGCCTTGGCGCGCACCATGTCGAGCACCGGAATGCCTTCGGTGATGCAGATGATCAGTTCGATCTCGGCGTCGATCGCTTCGCAGATCGCGTCGGCAGCGAACGGCGGCGGGACATAGATGCACGATGCGGTCGCGCCGGTCGCGGCCTTGGCTTCGCGCACGGTGTTGAAGTTGCGGCAGGCCGATATGCGTCGTGCCGCCTTTGCCCGGCGTCACGCCTGCAACCATCTGCGTCCCGTAATCGAGCGCCTGCTGCGTGTGGAACGTGCCGGTATCGCCGGTCATCCCTTGCGTGATGACCTTGGTGTCTTTGTTTACGAGGATGGACATTTTCTTGCTCTCCTTAGGCGCGCAGGCCTTCAGTAACTTGTCGGCGGCGAATGCCGCTTCCCTTGAAGAATCCGAGTACAGCCGGACCCGAAAAAATCGCCAAACCGTGCCAAGCCAATCCCATAATCAGAACAAGCGGCAGCGTCGCCACGATAGCTAGTAGAATGATCGCCAAGCCAGCACCGCGGCTATAGAAGGCCGCTACTCCAGCGAGAGGCGAGAAACCAGCAAGGCGATTAGATAAATCACGCCAGTGAGCTATCCAGCCCCTTGCACGCCTCAAGCAGTTCTTCGACCGCGTCGGTGCTGACCTTGAGGTTGCTCTTTTCTTCGTCCGACAGTTCGATCTCGATCACTTCCTCGGTGCCGCCTGCGCCGATCACGGTCGGGACGCCGACATACAGCCCGTCGAGGCCGTACTTGCCTTCGACATAGCTGGCGCAGGGCAGGATGCGCTTCTGGTCGCCGAGATAGGCTTCTGCCATGCTGATCGCGCTGGTGGCGGGGGCATAATAGGCCGAGCCGTTGCCGAGCAGGCCGACGATCTCGCCGCCGCCCTTGCGGGTGCGGTCGACGATTTCGTCGATGCGGTCGGCGCTGAACGCCCTTGATCTTGGCATAGTCATCGACCGGAATGCCGTTGATCGTCGTGTAGCTTTTCACCGGAACCATCGTGTCGCCGTGGCCGCCCAGCACGAAGGCATTCACGTCCTTCACCGAGCAATCGAATTCCCAGGCGAGGAAGGTTGCGAAGCGCGCGCTGTCGAGCACGCCGGCCATGCCGACCACCTTGTTGTGCGGCAGGCCGGAAAACTCGCGCAGCGCCCAGACCATCGCGTCCAGTGGGTTGGTGATGCAGATGACGAACGCGTCGGGCGCGTTGTTCTTGATGCCTTCGCCGACGGCTTTCATCACCGACAGATTGATGCCGAGCAGGTCGTCGCGGCTCATGCCGGGCTTGCGCGGCACGCCGGCGGTCACGATCACGACGTCGGCACCGGCGATGTCGGCATAATCGTTCGTGCCGGTGATCTTCGCGTCGAAGCCTTCGACAGGGCCGCACTGCGACAGGTCGAGCGCCTTGCCCTGCGGCATGCCCTCGGCAATGTCGAACAGGACGATGTCGCCCATTTCCTTCTTCGCGGCGAGATGGGCGAGCGTGCCGCCAATCATGCCGGAGCCGATAAGGGCAATCTTCTTGCGTCCTGCGTTTTGGGCCATGTGCTGGGAAGTCCTTCGTATCACGCGGGACGATTCTGTAGGGCAAATGCCCGGACCAGCCTATGGCGCGCCTTATCGCCCCGCGAGGGAACGCGCCCGGCAAACTCACGGGACGGGTTAGGCCGCGCACAGACCGATTGCAACCGCCAAACCGCCGCGCATGGCGACTATCTTTGCAAGTAGTTCGCAATTGCAATAAGGGGCTGGGGCGCACGGTGCACTATGGCTCCGCAACCACTATACGTCCGATATTCGCCGTGAGTTCCCCTTCGGTGCCGGACGCGTAAATCGGCCGGTGAAAAGGTGGTGACCCGATCAGCCTGCCTGACGCAAGACCTTCGCCGATGGCCGATCCCTGATCGTCGCGCTCCTGCGCCAGTAGCATTGCAGCCAGGTAATCCGGCACGGCGCGGCTGAAATAATAGCCCTGACCCAGCGTGCAGCCCGCATCGCGGACGGCGGTGACCTGTTCGACCTCTTCCAGGCCCTCCGCGACGATTTCCATATCCAGCTGCGCGCCAAGTTCGACCACCGCGCGGATAATGGCCTCGGTCTTCTTCCCGACATCGGGACCCGACACGAAGCTGCGGTCGACCTTGATCTTGGAGAAGGGGTATTTGTTGATGTAGCCGAGCGAGGAATAGCCGGTGCCGAAATCGTCCATCGCGAAGCGCACGCCCTTTGCGGCGAGGTCGGTGATGAACCGCTCGGTCGCCTCGCTGTCTTCGACGAACAGGCTTTCGGTCACTTCCAGTTCCAGCCGGTGCGGGGCAAGCCCGGCATCGCGCAGAGCGGCCTCGATCCCCAGAGCAGCGCCGGGTGCCTTGATCTGGAGCGGCGAGAGATTGACGGCGACGGACACATCCTCGGGCCATGTCGCGCACGCCTTGGCAGCCTGCGCCGTGATCCAGTTGCCCAGCGTCACGATGACCCCGGTTTCCTCTGCCACCGGAATAAACTGGTCGGGGCGAAGCTCGCCCTTCACCGGATGGAACCAGCGCACCAGCGCCTCGAATGTGCGGATCTTGCCGGTTTTCAGATCGACGATCGGCTGGAAGAAGATCGACAGTTCGTCGCGCTGGATCGCGGCGCGCAGTTCGGCCTCCATCTCGCGGCGGCTGGCCAGATCGCGGGTCATGGAAGGATCGAAGAAACGGCTGCGTCCGCGGCCTTCCATCTTGGCATGATACAGCGCCAGATCGGCATGCTGGAGCAGCGAGTCCGCATCTTCGCCATCGTGGGGCATCAATGCGATCCCGATGGAACAGCCGACTTCCAGACGCTCTCCGTCGAGTTTCATCGAACGCTGCAATTCTTCCAGCATGCGCGATGCCAGCTGTTCGGATTCCGACCGGTTCCCGATCTCGCAAAAGACAACGAATTCATCGCCGCCAAAACGCGAAACGATCCCGCTTTCGGGCACGACCTTGCGCAGGCGATTGGCCGTTTCGGCAAGCACCCTGTCGCCGGTCTGATGGCCGAGCAGGTCGTTCACCTCCTTGAACCGGTCGAGATCGAGCCAGAACAGCGCCACTTGCTGGTCGGGTGGCAAATTCATCATGGCCTGCACGAGCGCGTGGTTGAGACCGGCCCTGTTGGCGAGCCCTGTCACCACGTCGGTGCGGGCAAGACGTTCCATCTTGCTGGCGAGCCGCTGGCTGGTCTCTGCGCTGGCGATCGACTGGGAGAGCGTGCGGAAGACATTGCTGGTGATCGACGCCATGGCGAGCATCACGAGCGGGATGCTGGCGGCCAAGACGAGGAAAGGCAGGGAGCCTTCAATCACGCTGCCGATGGCAACGGGGATGAAGACCAGTGCCATCTGTCCCAGCGCGATGAACGGCCTGCCGGCATTGCGGGCACAGATGCCGACACCGTAACATAGCGCGTGCGTCACCAGCAGCACCTCTACCGGCGCGCCTGCATGCAGGACGATCGCCATCGCGGCGAGAATGCCGAAGATCCCGGCATAGGCGAAGGCGCCCAGCTCGTAGATCAGTTCCAGCTTGTTGGTGGTGTGGGCGTGCGCTTCGGGATCGAGGAAGAACGCCAGCGCGGTCCGCGTCAACGCCACCAGCGACAACAGGATGGCGACGGCGGTAAATGCCCATTCCTGCACGACATACGCAGAGATCATGCTGACGACGATGCCGTTGAAGGCACCGATCGCGAGGCTGGTCGGCTGGGTGTACAGCGAGGTTACGAGCGTACGCCTGACGCGCTCGCTCGTCGCGTCAGCGCCGAGTTTCCGGCTGACTGCCCTGCGCAGTTTTATGATCTTGTGCGCGACCCGCATGACACCCCGAATAGGATGCAAGCGTCATTTTTCGGTTAACGATCGGATAACGAAGACTGCCGAGACGATAAGGCTTCCCGTGCAGTCTTTTGACAAGGATTCAGGCGCAGGCGTCCAGCATGCGCTGACGGGCGATCAGTTGATCGGCCATCCTGCGGTCGAGCGCGCGGCAGATGGAATGCCATTTCTCGAACTCTTCGCGCTGGTCGTCGACCAGTGCCTGCTCCGCCTTCGCATAGGCATGACGCGCAGCGCCCAGGCCGTGTGCGCCAAACTGTTCGAGAGCGGTCCGCAGAAGGACGTCGCTATCGACAATCTCGCCGTCCCTGTTGTCGTTTGCAGCGCGGCCTGCGGCGCGCCGTGCAAGGGCCCGTGCGACGGGTGACCATGTCCGGCAACGTGCGGCTGCAAAGTGTATCGACATGGGTGCGAGCCTTCTTGGAAAAATACTGTAAAGGGCCGGGGGCAATGCAGCATCGCCGTCTCTGGGCCGGGGGTGCAGTTCCTATAGGTGCGAACGTTCTAAGCACCTGTTTCTGCTTAAGGTTGAGCGAACCTTAAGGATCATTTTCCGGGTTCTATTGTCCGCCCGCAGGCTACTTGCCGGCGTCGTCTTTCCATCGTCCGGCATTGGCATATTCGGGCCGGACAGTGCCTGCATTGGGCAGCTTTTCTGCCGTGAACTGGGCGTCGCCGCCGGCTGCCTCTACCGCTGCTGTGTACACCGGCGGAGGCGCGCGGGTGCCCGCTTCGGCTGCGGCCTTTGCGCGGGCTTCTTCATAGGCGCGGGCCAGCGCCACCGGATCGGCGCCATCGAATGCCGGGCCATTGCCTGCGCCGCCGGTAGAGCCGGGGGGCAGAGGGGTGAGGCTGGCTGGCGAAGGGCGCGGAATACGTTCGCCGCCGATATAGGCAGTGCGGAACGCGCCAGGCTTACCGGCGCTGCCTTTCCAGCGATAGAAACGGTGCGCGCCGATCGTACCGATATGGTCGAGACTGCTGGCCCAGTACGGATTGATCCATACCGTGTGATAGTGGGTCGCGTATCCGACAGGCGAATACACGTCGCCGGACAGGGCCTCGGCTGCCACGCGGCGGGCTTTGGCCCAGCCACCGGCAGAGGGCTTGCGCGCCATGCTGCCATCGCAGGTGAAACTGAACTGGCAACCGGTGCGTCGCTCGCTACCCTGATAGACCACGCCGCATACGCTGCGCGGATAGGTCGGGTGCATGACGCGGTTGAGGACCACCTGCGCGACGGCCTTCTGCCCGCCGGTGCTTTCGCTGGCCGCTTCGTAATAGATCGCCTGCGTCAGGCATTGCAGGGCGCGGGCCTTGTCGAGGCCGGTTCCGCCGAAGCTGAAGGCGCGCGCGGCAGGACCTGCTTCGCGGATTTCGACAGCCTGCGCCGGATCGCCGGTCATCACTTCCAGCGGATTGAAGACCCTGACCCCGTCGCCCAGCGTGCCGGAGCCGAAACCGGCCCCTGCACTGGTGTCGAGCGACTGCGTATTGGCCGCGCAGATCGGGCGTATCTTCGAGGAAATAGAATGCGGAGCCGGGAAAGCTGTTTCCGGCCTGCTCGAATGGCATGGGCGTGACGGCTTCGGGCGCGGCAATCTCTGCTTGGGAACCGAAACCGCGCCATTCACCGGGGGCGGCAAAGGCGGGGACGCCAACCGCTGCCGCCAAAATCAGCGCAGCCTTGGTCTTGGGCCCCAGACGCCGTCCATCGGCCCGCCGCGAAGGGCGAGGCCCGTTAAGCGCGGGTTTCAGGGCGGGATGGCGATCGGTCAAGCGGGTGTCCAAAGCTGCATTTCGAGAGGTTGGGGAATAACCCGGGCGTGCCTCGCGGGCGAGCGCGCTTTCCTCCCCCGTCCCCTAGAGGGACAGCCTGTCTCATGCGCTTAAGATTTGGGGTAAGCACCGCGTTAACGAATACCGCCCGGTGCGCCGGTTTCTGCGCCATTGCGGCAGTTACCGTGGATTGGCACGCAGGCACAGGTGTGCTTGCATCGGATGTGTCCGGCGGCTATCGGCGCAGGCCTGTCATAGGTGCCGGGCGAGAGCGCGGCTAAGAGGGAATAAGGTGAGGGCACGGTGCCCGATGCCTTGGCTGCCCCCGCAACTGTGACCGGGGAGCGATCCCGCCATATGCCACTGGACTTCATCGTCCGGGAAGGCGGCGGGAAAGCATCGATCCGGGAGCCAGGAGACCTGCCTTGCGACAGCTGCTTGAGCCGCGGGCGGGGTGTACCGATGGCAACGGAGGAAAGGCGCGCCAAGAATGGTGTGCTTTCCGTCACGGGCGGCGCAAGCTGGTGCCTGAATATCAATGCGTAAATATCTGTTTTTACTGGGCTGTGCGGCTGTCACTGCACCTTTTTCTGCGCCTGTTTCTGCGCAGGATTATGGCTCCGATCCGCTCATCACCGTGACCGCCACAGGCACCCCGATCGAAGTCGAGGATACCGGACAGGCCGTTACAATCATAAACCGCGCCGAGATTGAGGCGGTGCAGGGCGCGGATATCGCGCGCATCCTGCGGCGCGCGCCGGGCGTTACACTCAGCCGCAATGGCGGGCCGGGCAGCTTTACAGGCGTGCGGATCAGGGGCGCGCAGGCGGAGCAGACGCTGGTGCTGGTCGATGGCGTAAGGGTCGGCGATCCGGCGGCCCCGTCGGGCGGTTTCGACTTCGGCACCCTGCTTCCCGGTACGATTGCAGAGATCGATCTTCTGCGTGGCTCCAACTCCACCATCTGGGGCAGCGAAGCCATCGGCGGGGTCATGGCGATCTCCACCCGCGCCGAAACCGGGCTGACCGGGAGCGCCGAATATGGCAGCCGCGACAGCTTCACCGGCACGTTGGCCGGCGGGGTCGAGGGCGATGCGGGCTTTATCGGATTGGCGGGCGGCTACACGGTCACAGACGGATTTTCCGCTGCCGAAGCGGGCACGGAGGCTGACGGGTTCGAGCAATTTGCGCTTTCGGCGCGCGGAACGGCCAACGTTTCCACGACAATCGAGGCTTTCGCCAGCGCGCGTTATGCCGAGGGCGATCTGGATATCGACGGTTTTCCAGCCCCGGCATTTTCTCTGGCCGACACGGATGAATTTCAGGAGACGCGGCAATACAGCGCCTCTGTCGGGCTCGCCCGCGATACCGGGCCGCTATATGTACAGGCGCGCTATTCCTTCGCCGATACGGAGCGGAGCAATTTCGATCCTGCTATCGGCACTGCGCCAGGCTTTTCCAGCGATGGTCATTCGAACCGCGTCGATTTGCGCGGCGAATGGCGACCCATCGGACCGGTACTGCTCGCTTTTGGCGGGGAAGCGGAATGGACCTCGCTCGAAACCAATTTCACCGCCCGCCAGACGACCCGCATTGCGGGGGCCTATGCGCAGGCAGGGATCGAATTCGGCGCGCTGTCGGGACACCTTGGCGTGCGGCACGATGACCACGCGAGGTTCGGCGGAGCGACCAGTTTCGGCGCGGATATCAGCTACGAAGTCGCCACCGATATCCGCCTGCGCGCAAGCATCGGGGAGGGGTTCAAGGCCCCGACGCTGTTCCAGCTATTCTCCGATTTCGGCAACGAGACCCTGCGGCCCGAAAAGAGCACCGGCTTCGATCTGGGCGTGGCTTGGAGAGACCGCAGTCAGCCGTTCCATGCCGGGATCACCGCGTTTCGCCGCGACAGCGAAGACCTGATCGACTTCGTCTCGTGCTTCGGGCTGACGGGCGGCATCTGCGACGGTCGCCCGTTCGGCACGTACGACAATGTCGAGCGCGCCCGCTCGCAAGGGGTGGAGGTGGAGGCCGGCGCTGCGCTGGGGCCGGCGCGGATCCGTCTCGCCTATGCCTATGTCGAAAGCGAAGACCGCACCTCCGGGAGTGCAACAAGGGGCAACGCGCTGGCCCGCCGCCCGCGCCATGCCGCGACGCTGAGCGGCGATTGGCCGCTGGCCGAGACGGGACGTGTCTCGCCGACGCTGGGCTTCGATGTGCGCTATGTGTCGGACAGTTTCGACGATGCCTTCAACACAGTGCCGCTGGACGATTATCTGCTGCTCGATCTGCGCGCCGAGTTCGCGCTGAACGATCCGGGCGGGGAGACGCCCCTTGTGCTGTTTGGCCGTATCGAGAACGTGACCGGTCAGGAGTATCAGACCGCCGCGGGATATGCGCAGCCGGGCCGCGGTGTGTTCGGCGGGGTGAGGTTCGGGTTCTGAAACACCTCGCCGCGCCTCTGCTCTTGCTGATCGCCGGGTGCACGGCGGGCGAGCCAGCGTCGGTGCCGCAGGACGAGAAGCCTGCCATCGTCAGTCTCAATCCCTGCACCGATGCCATCCTTGCCGAGATAGCACCGGACCGATTGCTGGCGGTTTCGCATTACAGCCACGATCCGCGCGCTGCATCCATGGATGTCGCTCTGGCGCGCAGCTTTGCGGCGACCGGCGGCACGGTCGAGGAAGTCCTGGCGCTCGATCCCGATCTCGTGGTCGGTTCGTCCTTCATGGCGCCCGCGACCCGCGCGGCCTTTGCCGATCTGGGCATCACGGTGGAGCCGGTCGGTATCGCCGCCAGTCTCGAGGACTCGGTGGCACAGATACGCCGGCTCGCAGAACTGGCAGGCGCGCAGGCCGAAGGCGAGGCGCTGGTCGCCCGGATCGAGGCCGCGTGGATGCGAGCCGGAGACAGGGGCAAGCCGGTGGCCGCCGTTCTGTGGCAGCCGGGCGGTATCGTGCCGGGCGAGGGCGCACTCGTCTCGCGCATGATGGCGCAGGCCGGGTTCTCCAGCCAGACGGCGATGCGCGGCATGACGCAGGCCGATTACCTTCCATTGGAAGCCATGCTGGCCGATCCCCCTGATGTGCTCCTCGTTGCAGGCCGCGAACGGTCGCAGGCGCATCCCGCACTGGCGCGCCTCGACGCGATGAATGTCGAGCCGTTCGATCCCTCGCTGCTCTATTGCGGCGGACCGACGATCGTGAAGGCGATGGAGCGGCTGGGCGAAATTCGCGCGCGTGTGGCCAAGAGGGGCACTCTGTGAGCCGCGCCAATCTCGTCCTGCTGGCATTGCTCGCCATCGCTTTCCCGCTCTCGCTGCTGGCCGGGCGCGTATGGCTCGATCCGGCCAGCACGCCCAATGCTGCTATCATCCTTGCGGAACTCAGGCTTCCTCGCGGGCTGCTCGCCATGACGATTGGCGCAGGGCTGGGCGCGGCGGGCTCGGCGATGCAGGGCTATCTGCGCAATCCGCTGGCCGATCCCGGCCTGTTCGGCATAGCTCCGGGCGCGGCGCTGGGCGCGGTGGCGAGCTTCTGGCTGGGTTATCAGGCGAGCATCTGGGCGCTGCCGGTCATGGCGCTGCTCGGCGGGGCGGGGGCGATGGCCTTGCTGGCGCTGATTGCCGGCCGGACCGGAGGCATCGCGCTGTTCACGCTGGCGGGACTGATGATTGCCAGTCTTGCCGGGGCGCTGACTTCTCTCGCCATCAGCCTTGCGCCCAATGCCTTTGCGATGAGCGAGATCGTGACCTGGTTGATGGGCGCTTTGACAGATCGCAGCTGGCGCGACGTCCTCCTCGCTGCGCCGCTGACGCTGGCGGGCATCGCCGTACTGGCATTTGCTGGAAAAGACCTCGACGCCCTGACGCTGGGCGATGCTGCCGCACGCAGCATGGGCGTCGATACGGGCCGCCTTCTCTGGCTGCTCATTATCGGCATCGGGCTGACAGTCGGTAGCGGTGTCGCGGTGGCGGGTATCATCGGCTTTGTCGGCCTGATCGTGCCACATCTGGTGCGGCCACTGACCGACAAGCGCCCGTCCTCGCTGCTGCTGCCAAGCGCGCTGGCAGGCGCGCTGCTGGTGCTGGTGGCGGACAGCGTGGTGCGCGTCCTGCCGCTGGTGACGGAGCTGCGGCTGGGCATCGCGCTCAGCCTGATCGGTGCGCCGTTCTTCCTGTGGCTGCTGCTGAAAATGCGGCGCGGCGCACTGGGGGGCGTGTGATGCTGGAGGCGAAAGACATCAGCCTGCGCGGCCGGCTTTGCGGCGTTTCGGCATCGCTTGAGCGGGGCCAAATCACCGCTATTTGCGGCCCCAACGGAGCAGGCAAATCGACGCTCCTCTCATGTCTGGCAGGCGTCGAGAAACCGGATGCCGGAACTGTGCATTCTGGGCGATGTCGCACTGGCCGAAATTACTCCGCGGATGCGTGCAAAACGTCTCGGGTATCTCCCGCAAGCTGCTGAAATCGCATGGGACGTCGCTGTCGAAACGCTCGTCGCTATGGGCCGGTTGCCGCACCGGGACCGCGGGGAGGAGGCGGTGCAAACCGCTATTGCCGCGCTGGGACTGGACGATTTGCGGCGCCGGCCAACCTCGCAATTGTCGGGCGGCGAGCGGGCGCGGGCCTTGCTTGCCCGGGTTCTGGCTGGCGAGCCTGAATGGATCCTCGCAGACGAGCCTCTCGCAGCGCTCGACCTGGCGCATCAGATGTCACTCCTGCGCGTGTTTCGCAGCCGTGCGCGACGCCGGAACCGGAGTCGTCATCGTCCTGCACGATCTGTCGCTGGCGATGAACCATGCGGACCGGGTCGTGGTGCTGGATCGCGGAACACTTGCCGCAGATGCGCCGCCGCACGAGGCGCTATCGCCCGATGTGCTGCGCAATGTCTGGAAGGTGGAGGCGCGCTGGCTGGGAGAACCCGGCGCACGCGCGCTCACGGTCGTTTAGCGAGGCGCCTAGTCGCAGTAGCGGTGATCGCCAGCGCGGCACATCTTTACCGCGTGACGCCACTCGGCCATCCGACGCTCATATTCCGATTGCTGTGCGTCCTGCTTGCGCCGCTGTTCCGCCCATCGCGCATCGCGTTCGCGCACATAGGCCAGCTGGTCGAGATTGAGCTGGCGGATGATGGCAGCATCCCGCTCGCGTGCCTCGCGGCTTTGCATCCGCGGATCCTTCGGATCGTCGGCAAAGGCGCCCGACGGAGTGGCGAGCGCGGCAAGGGCGGTGGCCCCGGCCAATGTGAGAAACTTCATGTGCGACCCTCCCAGACACGTGGTCCCGCGAATGCCTCGGGACCGTGTGCAGACTAGGCAGCATCTCCTGCCGACTTCCATATGGAAATGGTAAACCGCTCCGGTTTCGTCCCGCCGGGCAACCGCTTTGGCGATTACGGGCACAAGTGCCGGGGCCGGACAGTTGTCAGCCCATGACCCGCGACGCGCTTGAAGCCAGATGGTTCGAACTGACCCGCGAGGTCATGCCCTCGCTCGCGGCAGAACGCCGCTGGCCCGTCCGCTTCGACCATTGTTTCCAGCGTATCCTGCTGGATCACGCGGTGGGTGGTCCGTGGCGCGACCACATCAAGCCGCCTGCCTACCGCAATGCAACCGACGCCCAGTTACGGGAAGCCGCAGCGTTGGGGGATGCCGTTATATCGGGGAAGGCCGATCTCGCCGCGCTCAATCGCCAGTCGCTGGAGTGGCGCGGCAAGGCATGATGCCCGCCGCGCCATGTCCTTATTTCGTCCCGACAGTCCGGCCCGGCAGCGCGCCGTCCGATACGTCTTCCGCTTCGCCGTCACCGCCAGCAATCAGCCCGCGTGCTTCCAGCATCGGGGTGACATCGGGCTGGCGGCCCGCAAAGTTCTCGAACATTTCGAAATAGTCCATCGTGCCGCCGCGGCTGAGAACGGTGTCGCGCTAGTGCTGGCCGTTCGCGCGCGTCAGGCCGCCATTGTCGAGGAACCACTTGCGGCTGTCACGGTCCAGCATTTCGGTCCACAGATAGCTGTAATACCCGCTGGAATAGCCGGTCGGGCTGCTGAAGATGTGGTTGAAATAGCTGCTGCGATAACGCGGCGGCACCAGACTCGATTTCAAGACCCAGTTCCTCCAGCGCGTTACGCTCGAACGCATCGACCTGCGCCGGCGTGGTGATCTGCGCCGCCTGCTGCGGCGACAGGGCGTGCCACTTCATGTCGAGCAGGGCGGCTTCGACGACTTCGCCGAAATCATAACCCTGATTGAACTTGGCCGCAGCTTCGATCTTCTCGATCAGCTCGGCCGGGATCGTCTCGCCTGTCTCGTAATGCTTGGCATAATTCTGCAGCACTTCGGGATAGGTCGCCCACAGCTCGTTCACCTGGCTGGGATATTCGACGAAATCGCGGGCCGTGGCCGTGCCCGACAGCGAGGCATATTTCTGGTCCGCGAAGAAGCCGTGCAGCGCATGGCCAAATTCGTGGAACATGGTGTTGACGTTGTCGAAGCTGACCAGCTGCGGCTCGCCTTCGCCGGCCTGCGGGATGTTGAGCACGTTGTAGATGACGGGCTTCGTTCCGTAGAGATAGCTCTGGTCGACAAAGTTGCTCATCCACGCACCGCCGCGCTTGGACGGGCGCTGGAACGGATCGAAGTAGAAGATGCCGAGCTGCGAGCCGTCTTCCTCGAACACGTCATAGGTCGTCACTGTCGGGTGATAGACCGGCAGATCGGTGCGCTGCTTGAACGTCAGGCCGTACAGCTTGTTGGCGGCGAAGAAGACGCCGTCTTCCAGTACGGTCGTCAGCTCGAAATACGGCTTCACCGCGTTTTCGTCGAGGTCGTACTGTCTCCTTGCGGACCATCTCGGCGTAGCGATACCAGTCCCACGGCTTCACTTCGAAATCGCCGCCTTCGTCCTCGATCTTGGCATTCAGCAGAGCCGCTTCACGGCGCTGCGTGGCGGCGAGGGCGGGGACCATCTGCTCCATGAAATCGAGCGCGGTCTTCGGGTTCTTCGCCATGCGGTCATACATGACGTAGCTGGCCCAGTCGGGCTGGCCGAACAGCGCTGCCTTCTGTGCGCGCAGCGAGGCGATTTCCGCGATCAGTGCGCGGGTATCGTTGTCGTCGCCCATCACGGCGCGGTCATGCGACAGCGTGAACAGCTTCTCGCGCACGGCGCGGTTTTCCAGCGAGGGCAGGCTGGGCTGCTGCGTGGTGTTCTGCAGGGCGATGGCGAATTTGCCCGGCATATCCTTGTCCGCCGCCAGCTTCGCTGCGGCATCGATTTCGCTGTCGGACAGACCCGCCAGTTCCTCGCGCGTGTCGACGATCAGCGCATTGTCGACCGTGGCCGCCCGCACGCGCTGGCCGAATTCGGTCGTCACTTCGGACAGGCGGGTATTGATGGCCCGGACCTCGGTCTTCTGCGCGTCGGTCAGCATTGCGCCGGCCTGCACCATGCCCTTGTAGGTCTCTTCCAGAAGCACGGCGTCTTCCGGCTCCATCGTCATCGCGGCGCGGTTGTCGTAGACCGCCTTCACCCGGGCAAACAGTACCGGGTCGAGCGTGATCGCATCGGAATGCGCGCTCAGCTTCGGGCCGACTTCGGCCTGCACGGCGTCCAGCGTATCGTTGGTGTTCGCGCCGGTCAGGGCGAAGAACATGGTCGCGACCCGGCCAAGCTGCTTGCCGGAAGTTTCCAGCGCGACGATCGTGTTCTCGAATGTCGGCGCGGCCGGATTGTCGCGGATCGCGGCAATCTCGACATTGTGCAGTTCCATCGCCTGCTCGAAAGCGGGCAGGTAATCGTCGTCGGACACCTTGGTAAAATCGGGCGCCTGCAGCGGCAGCGTGCTGGCTTTCGCGAAATAGCCTGTGGCCTGGGGCGCGGCGGTTTCCTGGGCCGTTTCGCTCTCCATCATGTCGCTTGCGGAGGCCATTTGGGTGTCAGTCACGGTCGAGCATCCTGCAAGAAGGGCGGCGCCGAGCACGGTGGGTGCGACGCTGGAAAAAAGGCGGGTTTTCATGAGATGTATTCTCTCCGGTTCGGGATGGCTTTGCGCGCGTCGCAGCGATCCTGCGCGCGCGGTATGTCCCCTTGATAGCTGATGCGGGTTGAACCGCAGATTGATTGCAATTGCAACCGGTCACGCACGGCGCGAACGCTGCCTCTGCGCGGCTATTCGGCAGATGTCGCTTTCGCCTCGACGAGCGCCTGCCGGTTGATCGTCCGGATTTGCGGTGCGCCGCCTGTCTCGGCAACCCCGAACCAGATGCCGCCAAGCGCAATGAAAGCGCCCTGATCGGGTGCGACGGTGAGGTCGGCCAAAGTCATTGCGGAAAGCGCCTCGATGACGTCCGGGGTAAACAGTGCCGTGCGGTCGGAGTGACGGCGTTTGCTATCGTAATCTGCGTCCGCTCGCCATCGGTCTCGATCAGCAAGACCTCATCCGCCAAGGCCGCTGTCAAAGTGCCCGTGTCTCGCACCTCGGCCGCCGCGCGCATTGCCTCGATCGACTGCTGGAAGCGCGTGGGGGTCGTGCCCGTCGCGCAGCTTATGGTTCCACCCGCAACGGCATCGTTCGCCCTGTCGAACGTGACATCGGAGCCTCCCGCTGCATCCCATACGAGAAGCAGGCACGACTGCGGCTGTGCCTGCGCGCTGGCGGTGCTCTTGTCGGGCCGCTCGCTTCCCGCTGCGATGCCGGACATCTGGTCGCCTTGGGGCGCCTGATTACAGCCAGCCAGCAGCAGGACGGTCAGCGCGGTCAGGGCATGATTATGCGGGTCGCGGATTTTCATAATTTCCGTCTGCAAAGATGGCGGCGCGCCGTTCCGAGCGGTGGATCAGGCCATTGGCAACCGATCCACCGGCGGCGGTGTAGTCGAGCTCGGCTGCGATACCATCGTAATCGCCTGCGTCGATTGCTGCATTCAATTTCGGGCTGCGATGTTCGGAGACGCCGCCTTCGCCGACATTGAACACCAGATCGACCAATGCATCGAATTCGTGCTGGTAGAGCTGCAGATCGCCAACCAGTCTCGCGACCGCTTTTTCCGCCTTCTGGAGGTCCTGCTTCAGCAGATGCATTGCGTGATCGTGCGAGATGCGATCGCCGACTTGAAGATTGTCGCTCGGCAAGACCAGATGTCCCACCCCTACGGTCGGGTAGCCTGCGACGTCGCGGTAGACAGTGTAGCGAATGCCTTCTTCCTCGACGAGCGCTTGCTTGAACGTATCGCTCGACGAAAGCTTTTCGGCGGACATGCGTGTCGTGTGGGGGTTCACCTGATCCTGGCCGCCCATCATCTCCATGATCGAAGTCGGGTGCAGCATCTGCGTATTCGCGGCCTCGGCAGCGATAGCATTAAGCGCCAGCGTCGAGGCAATGAGAGCCATCGGCACGCCGCGCATCGCCCCTCCGCCGCGCCAAGCCGATTTCAGCTTTCGCCCTTGGATGCGCAGGCGAGTCTGTTCCCACCGCAGGCGCTCCCTGAGGGAGCTGCGACGGCGGGCAAACCCTTCGCGCATGGCGTCGCGCTTGCGGCGCTTGTTGCCTTTGAAAGCCGGGCCGGAGCGGGTCCGGTGCGTGTTATGTGTCGAGGCGAGCGAGGCTATCGGTCTTGCTTCCCGGGCGCGTGCGCGCTTCTCTCCTTGAGCTTTTTGCTACGTGTCATGTGATTGCCACCCGTATGATGTGTTGCGGTAAGTTTCCGTTTCTCTTGATAAATCAACGGATGGCGGGGACGGTTGGGTCCACGGCTGGTCGCGCCTCATGAACGCTCTGGGCAATGCGGACGAAAGTTCGAGCGCGAATCCGCAGACAAGGCCCGCGCCTTGCGCCGACCCGATCTTCATCTACACTGCGATCCGGGTCGCGCTTCCGAACGGGGGCGGCGTACCCGCGCTGGCCCGGTTCTCGAAACGCCGGAAGGGAATGCGTGGCCCAGCCCCGGAATGCCCCTTACAAGTACAAGGCTTTCATCAGCTACAGCTGGGCCGATGCCAAATGGGGCAAATGGCTTCACCACGCGCTTGAGACATATCGCACGCCCAAGGCTCTGGCGGGACGGAAGGGCTGCACGGCGACGTGCCGGAACGGCTTCACCCGATCTTCAAGGACCGAGAGGAAGAAGCCGCCGGGTCCAGCATCGGTGCCGCGGTGGAGGCTGCGCTGGCATCGTCCGAGTTCCTGATCGTCATCTGCTCGCCCACATCGGCGCAGTCGAAATGGGTCGACCACGAGATCGCCTGGTTCAAGGCGAACCGCAATCCCGACAAGGTACTGGCCCTGATCGTGGAGGGCGAACCGGGCAGCGCGCACGCGGAATGTTTTCCCAAGGCGCTGACGCACCGCGTCGATGCGCCCGGCCGGGTCGGCGACACTTTCGTCGATGCACCGCTCGCCGCCGATGCGCGCGACAGCGGCGATGGCAAGCGCGGCGCGAAGCTGAAACTGGCCGCTGCGATGCTGGGTGTGGGTCTGGATGGCCTTGTCCGGCGGGACGAGCGGCGCCGCATCATCCGGATGCGCGCCATCGTGGCGGCGTCGCTGGCGCTGGCCCTGGTGATGAGCGGAATGGCGTGGTTCGCCATCGAACAGCGCGACGAAGCCGACCGCCAGCGGGCCGAGGCAGACGGCCTGATCGAATTCATGCTGACGGATTTACGCGACAAGCTGGAACCGGTCGGGCGGCTGGACGCGCTCGACGTCGTGGGCGAGCGCGCGCTGGAATATTATGCGAACCAAAACCTCGCCAGTCTGGACCCGGATTCGCTGGGACGTCGAAGCCGCGCATTGCTGTCTGGTGGGGGAAGTCCGCAACATTCGCGGCGATAGCGAATTTGCACTCTCCGCATTCACGGAGGCTGCCGCTGCAACGGCCGAGTTGCTCGCCCGCGACCCCGACAACGATCAGCGCATCTTTGACCACGCTCAAGGCGTGTTTCTGGGTCGGTGCCATCGCTTATGGCCGGGGCGAGAATCGAGAACGCCGAGAGGCAGTTTCGCGAGTACAAACGACTGGCCGACAGGCTGATCGCGCTGGATCCAAAACGCTCGAATGGCGTCTGGAGGCTCCTATGCCGATACCAATCTGGGTGTCATGTACGATGAGCTAGGCCGCTGCGACGACGCGGTCGATGCCTTCGCCCGGGGTTGAAGCAAGTCGAGGCGGTCGCAAAACGCGGACCGTACACCGCCGACCGGCAGGTCGAAATCGGGGTCATGGCCAACTGGCTCGGCATTGCGATGGCCGATATCAGGCAAGGCCGAGAGGCGCTTCTTCAGCACGAGCGCGAACTGATCTCTTCGGGTGAAGATGTGCTTCTCCGCGATGGTGCGAATGCCTCGGCGAAATACCGCCTTGCCGTTGCATGGCAATCTGGTAGGAAGCAGGCAGCTCGATCTCGGCCAGCTCGAGCCTGCGGTCGAAGCATACGATAAATCCCTTGCTATCAATGGCGATCTGCTCGCGCTGGAGCCTGATAACACCGATTGGCAAACCACGCGTGCCGGAGGATTGTTGCAGCAGGCCGAGAACGAGTTCTACGCCGGGCGCACCTCTCGTGCGCGAACACTTCTGAAACGGGCGAGGGGGTATTTGGCAAGGATGATGGCCACCGATCCCACCAACCAGAACTGGTCACAGGACTTCCGCAGCAACGCGTTGCGCATGGAAATGCTTCTGGCGTTGTCCGACGGCGACATGGCTAATGCCAGACGTCACTCCGAGAAGGCTCTTGCACTCGTTGAAGACGCAAGGGACGACAGCCTGCCCAATTTGACACGACTGCTCCTGACTGCCGGAGATGTCGCCCAGCAATCGGGGCAGCAACAAGCAGCCAGAAACTTATGGCAAAAGGCATTTGAGGCGATGGACAAAGAAGGCCCGGTGACTTCTACGAAATTCCGCCTGACGAAGCGGTTGGGCCGCGCCGCCGAGGCTGCAGAACTCGCGCAGGAGCTGGACAGGCGGGGTCACCGTCACCCCGCCTATGTTCTGGAAAGATAGCGCCGTCGGGGTGTGGTTCACATGGGCGGTTTACCGAGACCCGTCTTGCTGGTGAGGATCGGATCGATCGTGATGTAATAATCGCTGTATTGCGGCACGACGAGTCCCAGACAGAAACCGACGGCGGGCGAGGCTGCCGGTGAATTGTCGTCCATGAAAATCTCGGTGTCGCTGATGCGGGTGGCGCTCATCCCGTTCACTTCGATGGGCGTGGAATTGTATCCGCGCTTCTCGACATTCGTTATTCTGCAGAACCAGCAGAAACCCGTGACAGGGCCTATGCCGCTATATTCGTTGGCATAGGCCCACCGGCCCGGCACATGATTGCCCTCGGGATCGACCATCAGGCTGGTGTCGAGCATCACGGTGATATCGACCTGGTTCGAAAAATCCTGCGGCGAGGGAAGGGGTTGCAGGATGATGTCGCCATCCTCGTGAACGCGTCCGTCCATAGGCGGGGTGCCGGAATCGTAATAGAATTTCGGCGTTGCGGTCATGCTGTAGGGGGGCGTGGCGCTGGCGATTTGGAGAGTCGGCCGGCAGATGATCGTCATCGTACGGTCCGGCTTCTTGCCGCCGGATTGCGCTTCCGGTTGCTGCTGCGGTTGAGGTTGGGGGTCGGCTTGGGTCGCCATGGGCGTGTCTCCTGTACCCTTGTCTTCACACAGGTGTGCGAACGTCGGCGAAAGGGACAGCCCGGCGCGCCGCACAATGATGCGTCGCGACCCGGATCGGGAAGGTATCTGACGGCTCGCCATCCCTGGCGCGTGAGGCCGTACCTGCCCGTTGGAACAGGTGTGCGCCTGCCCGGCGCGGTTGTAAAGGCTGACCCGCCACCCTCGCAATCCGCGATGGCGTCGCTATCTAGCCGGAACCATCGCAGACCCCACTCGCTCCGACGATACGCGAAGACCGGCGTCGGTATCCCGGGCGGCGTCCTTGACATTAAGAACATTAGCGGAACAAAAGCGCTCTATGGCACTCACCAAGATCTCCGTGCGGGGCGCCCGCGAACACAACCTCAAAGGCGTCGATATCGACCTGCCGCGCGATAGCCTGATCGTGATCACCGGCCTGTCGGGTAGCGGCAAATCATCGCTCGCTTTCGATACGATCTATGCCGAGGGGCAGCGGCGTTATGTCGAGAGCCTGTCCGCCTATGCGCGGCAGTTCCTGGAGATGATGCAGAAGCCCGATGTCGAGCATATCGACGGGCTGTCGCCGGCCATCTCGATCGAGCAGAAGACGACCTCGCGCAACCCGCGCTCGACGGTCGCGACCGTCACCGAGATCTACGATTACATGCGCCTGCTGTGGGCGCGGGTGGGCGTGCCGTACTCGCCTGCCACCGGCGAACCGATCGAGGCGCAGACCGTCTCCAACATGGTCGACCGGGTAATGGCCTTGCCCGAGGGTACGCGGCTCTATCTGCTCGCGCCGGTCGTGCGCGGGCGCAAGGGCGAATACCGCCGCGAACTGGCCGAATGGCAGAAGGCGGGCTTTACCCGCGTGCGGATCGACGGCGAGATGTACCCGATCGAGGAAGCGCCCGCGCTCGACAAGAAGTTCAAGCACGATATCGAAGTGGTGGTCGACCGGCTGGCCGTGAAGGAAGGGCTGGAAAGCCGCCTCGCCGACAGTTTCGAGCAGGCGCTGAAGCTGGCCGACGGGCTGGCCTATGTCGATCTGGCCGATGGCGTCGTGCCGGGCCGGGAAGACGAAGGCGCATCCGGCGGTGCGATGAAGGGGGCGGGCATCCCTGCCAACCGCATCGTGTTTTCCGAGCGCTTCTCCTGCCCCGTCAGCGGCTTCACGATCGAGGAAATCGAGCCGCGGCTGTTCTCCTTCAACTCGCCGCAGGGCGCCTGCGCGACCTGTGACGGGCTGGGCGAGAAGCAGCTGTTCGATCCGCAACTGGTCGTTCCCAACGAAGCGCTGAGCCTGAAGAAAGGCGCGGTCGTGCCGTGGGCGAAGTCCAACCCGCCATCGCCCTATTACATGCAGGTGCTGGGCAGCCTTGCGAAGGAATACGGCTTCGACCTGACCACCCCGTGGGAAGAGCTGGGCGAGGACAATCAGGACGTCATTCTCTACGGCACGAAGGGCAAGCGCGTGCCGCTGACCTTCAAGGACGGGCGCAAGCAGTACACCGTCAACAAGCCGTTCGAAGGCGTGATCGGCAATCTCAACCGCCGCCTGCTGCAGACCGAAAGCACGTGGATGCGCGAGGAGCTGTCGAAGTTCCAGACCGCACAGCCTTGCGAGACCTGCGGCGGTGCGCGCCTCAACGAGAAGGCGCGGGCGGTAAAGGTCGGCCCGCGCGACAACCCACCGACATCAGCGCGCCCACCCGCATGAGCGTGTCCGACGCGAAGAACTGGTTCCTCAGCCTGGACGACCAGCTCAACGAAACGCAAAGCCAGATTGCCAAGGCGATCCTGAAGGAAATCAACGAGCGGCTGGGCTTCCTCGACAATGTCGGGCTCGATTACCTCAACCTCGACCGCACATCCGGCACGCTGTCAGGCGGCGAGAGCCAGCGCATCCGGCTCGCCAGCCAGATCGGCAGCGGGCTTTCGGGCGTGCTGTACGTGCTCGACGAACCCAGCATCGGCCTGCACCAGCGCGACAATGACCGGCTGCTGGAAACGCTCAAGCGCCTGCGCGATCTCGGCAACACGGTGATCGTGGTCGAGCATGACGAGGATGCCATCCGCCAGGCCGATCATGTGGTCGATCTGGGCCCCGGCGCCGGCGTGCGCGGGGGCGAGGTGGTGGCGCAGGGCACGCTGAAACAGGTGCTCAAATCGAAGAAGTCGCTCACCGCCGATTACCTGACCGGACGGCGCAAGATCGAGGTTCCGGCAAAACGCCGCAAGGGCAACGGGCACAAGCTGACCGTCCACGGCGCGCGGGCGAACAATCTGCAGAACGTCACCGCGTCCATCCCGCTCGGCACCTTTACCTGCATCACCGGCGTATCGGGGTCGGGCAAGTCCAGCTTCACCATCGACACGCTCTATGCCTCCGCCGCCCGCACGCTGAACGGCGCGCGGGTGATCGCGGGCGCGCACGACAAGGTCACCGGCCTCGAATATTGCGACAAGGTGATCGAGATCGACCAGTCGCCCATCGGCCGCACACCGCGCACCAACCCTGCCACATACACCGGCGCCTTCACCCAGATCCGCGACTGGTTCGCCGGCCTGCCGGAGGCGAAGGAACGCGGGTACAAGCCGGGCCGCTTCAGCTTCAACGTGAAGGGCGGCCGGTGCGAGGCGTGCCAGGGCGACGGCCTGATCAAGATCGAGATGCACTTCCTGCCCGACGTCTACGTCACCTGCGAGGAATGCGGCGGCAAACGCTACAACCGCGAAACGCTGGAGGTGAAGTTCAAGGGCCTCTCCATCGCCGACGTGCTGGACATGACGATCGAGGACGCGGAGGTGTTCTTCAAGGCCGTCCCCTCCATCCAGGGCAAGATGCACATGCTGAACGAAGTGGGGCTGGGCTACGTCAAGGTCGGCCAGCAGGCCACCACGCTATCGGGCGGCGAGGCGCAGCGGGTGAAGCTGGCCAAGGAACTCAGCAAACGCAGCACCGGCCAGACGCTGTATATCCTCGACGAGCCGACCACCGGCCTGCATTTCGAAGACGTCCGCAAACTGCTCGAAGTGCTCCACCGGCTGGTGGATCAGGGGAACTCGGTCGTGGTGATCGAGCACAATCTGGACGTGATCAAGACGGCCGACTACGTGCTGGATCTGGGCCCGGGCGGCGGTGTGCGCGGGCGGGGAGGTCATTGCGGCTGGCACTCCTGAAGATGTAGCCAAGGAGAAGCGGTCTTATACCGGACAATACCTGGCCCCGATGCTCGAGAGGCAGCGATAACGCCTGCCCTGAGCTTGACGATGGGGGCCGAGGGTATGCGGAGAGGTGGTGAAGAGTTATGCGGTAGGCTATCTTGCGCCGATATTGGCGAAGTGAGCCCAGCGGCAGCTGAGGGCGATTCAAGCAAAATCGGAACGCCAAATTTGTGACGCTGAATTTGCCATAGCAATTTGCCTGGTATTGAGTCGAGCGGGTGTCCATTCTTCGGGCGAATGCTCGGCAACTTTCTTGGTCAAACGGTATTCGCTGGTCGGATACACCAATACTTTTTCTGCGTAATTCTTGTTGCCAATTTGTCGGTTCTTTCCGGCTTCAAGCAAGGTAAGGTTGCCGAGCCTATAAATCGACTGTTCCCACAATTCCTCTGCAAAAGTTTCAGACCATTCGTTATTTGGATTTTCCGGAAGGATATGCTCGATCGTCCCGCTATCCGTTTCGAAATCGACGTGTCTTCCTGAAACATGGCTTTCAATCTTCGCCAGAATATACCGGACAAGCTTTTTACTTGCGCCGCTGCCGCTAACTGCGAACCCGCTGAAGTCCGATTTGAACTTTTCGTCATCGACATAGATGCGCTTTAGGTCATCGAAAGATTGGCTCGCTTTGGTCGATTTGCCATTCAAAATTTGTTTTGCGCCTTCGTGATATACAGGCTCCAACGCGTTGGTATTCAAATCACTGACTACGTTATAACGAAATGAGACAATCGAAACGAGTTTAAGCAATTTCACAAACTCTTCGCGAGAAAATTTTTCCCAAGCTGCGAAAAGAACGGGCGTCATTTGTTTGACTCGAAACAGCTTGAATTCGTTGATGTATGGGCGTGCTTCTGGTGTCTCCTGCCAAAATCCATGTGAGGGGTCTTTTAGAGCTGCATAGATTTCGGCTTCTGGCTCTAGCTCGTCGAGCAGTGCGAATACGTCTTCAGGCGTGTTGATTTGATCACGAAAAACCTTGAACAAGCGCTGTGTGCGCACTTTCGGGTAGGTTGTGAGTAGATGATACCTAAGAAACTCGGGAAAAGCTTGGCGCGGCAACTTTCGCTAACAGAGCTTGCCAACGCCGGTTAAGTGCATCCCGGTCGCCCTTTATTGGCACTCTCGAGAACATGTAATTCTTTAAAAGGTCGGTGGCAGTTAAATCTAGCCCTCTGGCGTTTAGAGTTTCGAAGACAGTGTAGGCATTGAGTTCGTTATCAACGGTGATCTTAATGAACATCAGCTGCCTTCCGATCGTTTCTGAAAGCAGGGCTGCCAGTTTTTCACCATCTGTTGAAAAATTTGTTTCCGAAATTCGCTTCGAAAAATACTCGATGCATTGCCAAAGAAGTTTATCTGATTTACTCAGTCCACGTGGGTTAAGAGGTGGTCGAAGTTGAACCAAATAGTCTTGAAAAAATGTATTATTGTTTTCGTTTAGGTACAGCTTGCTTGCTTCAACCAGAGACGCCGGATCTTTTTTGTCCGACGAAAATCGAACGGAGAGCTTCGGCTCGTTCAGAATTTTGGTCAGGTTCTATACCTTGCGATGCGAGATTTTCAGCCAAGATATAACTGCAAGTGCAAGTAAGCTAATCGTTGCAATTCTCTGTTGACCGTCGATGATTTCGAATTCGCGATCGGTTTGAGCCTCCAAAACTAGCGCACCAAGATAGTGCCTATCTGACGGGCTTTCGACGAGCTCAAGTATGTCGGTCCATAAGTCTTCCCATTGCTCCTCTCCCCACGAGTAATCACGCTGATAAGGCGGCACTCGAAAAATTCTGCCGTTACCGATCAGTTCAACTACGTTCGCGGTGCTCGTGTCTAGGAGATTAGCTTTTGCCATATACACACCATAGAGATGCACGTAGCTGCGACAATGCATTTTTGGGTTTGTGATTGGACGATGGTGAGCGGTTTACCGACCATCGGCGCGATTTGCCGAGATCAGTCTGCCGGATAAAGTCCGCGCGTGTTCTGGGCGGGCTGTAGGTGTACGATCAGATATTCTTCCAACGAAGGTGCCTCCCACGCGTTCTCGACCGCTAGCGTGCGGACGTAGGTCGGGATGCATGTCCAGCCTTCGTGGACAGGCTCGGCGCCGTCGCGAGAAACCTTTTTGAAATAGCTTGCAACTCGTGAGCCAAGCGTATGGCTCAAGCTGACCTTGCCGATATAGCGTAGCGCCTTGGTATCGTCGTAGATGAAGTAACAGCCCCTTTCCATCGCGTTGGGTATGTAATCGTTCCATTGGGTGCGTGTGTCGTACCAGTCGCTCAGTTCTTCCTTAAGCGTGACATTGTAGCGGGCGCAGTATTTCCTGATGGCGTTATCGATGTCTGCTTCAGTCGGCTGGGGCATAATTGGCACTTCTAGCAGATTGTCTGTTAGGTCAAAGGCAGATGGACCCCAAATCAAATCCGGGGTGACGGGGTGGGAGGCATTTTGTGCGTTGGACCGGTAGTTCTGTCCTACACGCCCCAATCCTATACCTGACCCGGTTCCCTGAACTCCAATCACAGGTGAACCGATGACTTTTCCGATTTATCCCTATGGCCATCCGCTCCATTTTTCCGATGCGCGGGAATGGCGGGGGCATGTCGTGGCGGGGCGTGTGGGGTCTCCGCCCACGCAGACGGCTGCGCAGAAAATCCGGCATGCGAAGAACGAGCTGGCGGTGCTGGGGGAGAGACGGTGAGCTATTTCGTCGCCCCGGACTTGATCCGGGGTCCCGCTGTTTCACTGGCGCTGTATAATGTGGCGGGAAGAAGCTGGACCCCGGCTCGGGGGCCGGGGTGACGGGGTTTGCTAGGGTGCGCCAAGGTCCCTGGTGACTGGTAGCGGGGTTGGACCAAGGTTCGGGCGGGTGTTTTTTGTTTGGGCCCTGCGGGCGCGGGGCATCCGCCCCGCTTGCTTCCTCCGCGCAGAGCGCTCCGGGCGGCCGGTCGGCCTTGCGGTCCGCTGGTCGCGGACCGGACTAGTGCTCTACTTTGGTGGGTGGCGCCCGAACGCTTGGCGCTTCCTTGCTGGCTGGCACCAAGAACCTTGGCACTTGCTTTCGACCGTCTCGCCCGAACCCCCGCCCGCCCGCTCTACCGTGTCGCGGAGCACGGCGCGCAGCGCCGCAAGCGCGACCGGCGCCCGCAGCGACGCGGCCGAAAGCCGCATGAGCGAGGAAATCGCGAGCGCGGATGCGCTTGCGGAAAACAAAAACTCGCGAGGAAATCGCGAGCGCGGATGCGCTTGCGGAAAACAAAAACTCCCGCGCGGAACCTTGGCGCAACCTACCAACCAAATCTCCCAGACGCTTGGCGCTCGCCCCAAGCCAAGCTCCCGATAACTCCCCCAATACACGGAAACTCCCCCATGACCGACACCCCCGACACGCCAGAAACCCCCAACACCCCCGCAACCACTCCGCCCAAGCGCTCCCACAAGGCCCGCAACCACAAGGCGTGGTCCCGCCGCAAGATGGTCGTCTTCCTGCGCGAACTGGCCGCCTCGCAATCCGTCAGCCAGGCAGCCAAGGCCGTCGGCATGTCGCGCCAGTCGGCCTACGTCTTGCGCAACCGGCTGCGCGGCACGCCCTTCGACCTTGGCTGGGAAACGGCGCTGGAGCTGGGCTTCTCGCAATTGGCGCAGGCCGTGATGGACCGCGCCGTCAATGGCGAGGAGGTGCCGCATTATCATGGCGGCGAGCTGGTCGGCACGCACCGCAAATACGACAACCGCCTGGCGCAGTGGATCCTGAAAAATCCGTGGGAGCTGGGCCGGATGCAGGTCGCGCGCGAATATACCTCGCCCGCCTTCGAGGCCTTGCTGGAGCGGATCGAGTGGGCGGGCTTCGACTGGGAGGAGGGCGAGAGCCTGCCGGTCAATGGCGGGCCGATCACCGACCGGGGCGAGGGCGAGCGGCTCGAGCGCGGGTTCCTGAAGACGAGCTGGTATGCCGACATCATGGAATACCGCCGGAAGAGCGGGCGCACATAGGGGCGCGTCCGGGGCGTTTCCCGGGGCTTTCACGGGGGCCTAAATGGGGGGAGCGGCGTGTTGGATTTGTAGGAAATATTCATGCGCGGCGCCCTGTTTCGCTCGCGCTGTTCGGAGGGGCCTCCAGCCCGCAGGAACGCTGGCTTTGCGGCAGATGACGCGCCTTGGCGGGGTGTCACATCTGTCACCCTGATGGGGCAGGCGCCCGGCGGGGGATGGCGCTGGACCGTCCTACATCGGCGCGGCGATGCCTTCGAAACTCTGCTAAGCTGAGGCTGTCAGCATGGAGGAGGACGACATGACAGGAACAGGGATGCGGGGCGGGGGCCTCGCGCTACTGGCGGCGGCGGGGGCGCTGCTGGCGGGCTGCGGCGAGGCTCTGCCGGAAGACGCTCAGGCGGCATCGGTCCAGCGGTGCGAGCAGCAGTTCGGCCGGATGGCGGGCGACGATACGGCCAAGGGCGCGGCGCTGTGCGCCTGCATGGTCGAGCGGCTCGCGCAGGAAGGCATGGAGATCACCAACGCCATGGGCACGGGCAAGGAACAGGTGATGGCGATCACCCGCTCGTGCGCCCGGGAACACGGGATAGACGTGGCAGGCTGACGTGCCTTGCCGGGCAGGATCAGCTGGTGACCAGCTCCAGCTTGACCGTGCCGTGCCCGCGCTGGATCAGGCCGATCTCCTGTGCGGCGGCCTTGCTGAGATCGAGCACGCGGCCAGGCGTGAACGGACCGCGATCGTTGATGCGGACCACTACGGACTTGCCGTTGCTGGAATTGGTGACGCGCACCTTGCTGCCGAAGGGCAGGCGTTTGTGGGCGGCCGTCAGCGCGTTCATGTTGAACCGCTCGCCACTGGCGGTCGGGCGCCCGTGGAACCGGCTGCCGTAATAGGAGGCAATACCGCTGCCCAGCGAACGACCGGCGGCGGTGTCGACCGGCTCCGGCTCGGGCAGTGCCTCCTCGATCGGCGGATCGATGGTGGCGAGGTCCACGACATTGCCGGCTGGTTCCGGCGCATCGGGCAGTTCGTCGAACGGCGCGAAAACCTCCAGCAGGTCGGGCGCGGTTTCCTGCACCACGGGTGCGGAGACATACTCTGCCCCGGGCGCGGACGCCTGTGCAGGCAGGGCGAGCATCGCGGCGGTGCCAAGGGCAAGCGCGGCGCGCAGGCGAATCTGGTGAATGGGTCCTGTCATGGTGGGAGCGGCATACCCCTTACGTTCGCGTAAAGTACAGTTAACGCCAGGGTGCTGGGCGCGCTGCCGGAACGACTCCCGCCGAACCGTTGCTCAACCGGGATGAAGCGATGGAACAGGTGGAAAAACACGGATTCAGAAAGGAAATGCGGAAATTCGAGACCCGAAATAGCAAATGGGGCCGGCATTGCTGCCGACCCCACTCTCACCGTGCGTGGTCACTTCGTCTTCGGCTTTCCTTGCGGATTGCCGCGCCTGAAGCGCACTTGGCGCCAGGTGTTTTCCCTTCAGCCCGGCCCGTTCTTGCGGCGGGGTCGGATCTCCGGTTCTGTCACCGGCGCTCGCACCGGCATCCGGTCCGTTCCTGGAGACTGGGCCGTCCGGTCCCGCGTCCGTCTTGCGACTTTCGCGTGTCCTTGGGCTCCGGTCTTTCCGGGTCCTTTCCGAGACTGGCTTCCCCATATGGCCGGCCCTCGAGCGGCGCGATTGAAATGCAGAGCACTCCTACCGTTCCTTCGGTGTCCGACCGGTTCTTCCAGCCCGTGATCGCTAACTTCGCATTGGCGTCAAAACTTCGATCATTTCCGGCCGAAGCCTTCTTCGATCCTAAGCTCTTCCGTTGCGTGGACAGTAACCATCACGCCGAACTGGTTTCTAAAATCTCGTCATTTCAATCCCTAAAGACTGTAACTTCGAAATTTCTTTCACCCTTTCGATGTTTAGAGACTGCGCCTCGATCGCGAGTCGGGCAAGGGTTGGACGCGCGAGTTATCCCCGCCGCCCGATTTTCGTTGTGGACGGCGGTGGAAAACTCAACGGTTCGTCGCAGACGCGGGCTTACGTTACGGAATCGCGGCGGGCGAGCAATTTCAGGCGAAGGGCATTCAGACGGATGAAGCCCTCGGCATCCTGCTGATCGTACGCGCCTGCATCGTCTTCGAATGTGACGTGGGCTTCGGAATAAAGGGAATGCGCGCTCTTGCGTCCGACGACTCCGGCAACGCCTTTATAGAGTTTGAGCCGGACCGTGCCCGAGACCCGTTCCTGGCTATGATCGATGGCGGCCTGCAGCATTTCACGCTCTGGAGCGAACCAGAAGCCGTTATAGATGAGCTCCGCATAGCGAGGCATCAATTCGTCTTTCATATGGGCGGCACCGCGATCGAGCGTGATCTGTTCGATCCCGCGATGGGCACGGGCATAAATTTCTCCGCCCGGGGTTTCGTACATGCCGCGGGATTTCATCCCGACGAACCGGTTTTCGACGAGGTCGAGGCGGCCAATCCCGTGCTTGCGGCCCAATTTGTTCAGCGCGGTCAGCAGCGAGGCGGGGCTCATCGCTTCGCCATTGAGGGCGACACCGTCTCCCCGTTCGAAATCGATGGTGACATATTCGGGCGTGTCTGGAGCGTCTTCGGGATTGACGGTCCGCGAGTAGACGTAGTCCGGCGTTTCTTCCCACGGGTCTTCCAGGACCTTGCCCTCGGACGAGGTATGAAGGAGGTTTGCATCGGTCGAGAACGGGCTTTCGCCGCGTTTGTCCTTGGGCACGGCGATCTGGTGCGCCTCTGCCCAGGCGATCAACGCGGTGCGGCTTGTGAGATCCCATTCGCGCCACGGGGCAATGACCTGTATGTCAGGATCGAGCGCATAGGCGGAGAGTTCGAAGCGAACCTGATCGTTGCCCTTGCCGGTTGCGCCATGGGCGATTGCATCGGCGCCGGTTTCGTGCGCGATCTCGACCAGTCGTTTGGAGATCAGTGGGCGGGCAATCGAAGTCCCCAGAAGATAGTCGCCCTCGTAGCGTGCATTGGCGCGCATCATCGGGAAAACGTAGTCGCGCACGAACTCTTCGCGAACGTCTTCGATAAAGATGTGCTTGTCAGGGATGCCCATGGCACGCGCCTTGTCGCGGGCAGGCTCGATCTCTTCGCCCTGGCCGAGATCGGCGGTGAAAGTCACAACCTCGCAGCCGCGTTCGACCTCGAGCCACTTCGCGATCACGCTGGTATCCAGCCCGCCGGAATAGGCGAGAACGACTTTTTTCACTTCGGACATCGATAACTCCTGATTGGCGCGAGCCGGTATCAGTCGCAAACATCGCGGGCAAGCAAACTCGCCCGCCGGATCACCGTCCCAGCAAGGCGGCTTCGTTTCTCGCCATATAGTCGCGTGTCATCGGCAATGCCGTCCTGCGTCGGGTAAACTGGATCTGGTAATTGCACATACCGCCATGTTCAAAGGCGGCGGTCGCTCCGCTCAGGTAGAACGTCCACATGCGGTAAAAGCGTTCGTCATACATTGCGACGATCGCATCGCGGTTCTCGGTGCAGCGCCGAAACCATTCGCGTAGGGTGTAAGCGTAGTGCAGCCGCAAGGTTTCGACGTCGGTCGCGATCAATCGCACTTTTTCACTAGCGCGCACTGTTTCGGAAAGGGCCGGGATATAACCGCCCGGGAAAATGTATTTGCGAGTGAACGCGTCGGTCGTCCCCGGGCCTCCCATCCGTCCGATTGTGTGGAGCAGCATCACGCCATCTTCTTTCAGAAGCGATCCTGCAGCCTCGAAGAAGGTTTCGAACTGGGGGCGACCCACATGTTCGAACATCCCGACCGAGACGATCCGATCGAAGCGCTCGCCGGCCTTGGCAAGGTCACGGTAGTCGATCAGGCGGAAATCGATTTTGTCGGCCACTCCGGCTTCGGCTGCACGCTCGCGTGCTAGACTGAGCTGTTCCTCCGACAGGGTTATACCTGTAACGCGGACGTCGAAACGGGCTGCCAGATAGATGGCCATGCCGCCCCATCCGCAACCAATATCGAGAACCGTGCACCCGGGTTCGATCGCCAGTTTCGCTGCAATATGTGCGAGCTTGGCCTCCTGCGCTTCGCCAAGGGTCATGCCGGGCTGCCGGCGGTCCTCTGGCCAGTAAGCGCAGCTGTATTGCATGTGTTCCCGGTCAAGCATCAGGCGATAAAGATCGTTTCCAATGTCGTAGTGATGCGCCACATTCTGCCTGGAGCCGACATTGCTGTTGACCTGCTCTACCGCGAAAGCGGCCGCGTTTGTCATGCGCTTCAAAGGTCCCGGACGTCCGAAACGACCGCCCCTGTCCCACGGAGAGTTCGCCCTCAACAAAGCGATCAGGTCCATAATGTCGCCGCTCTCGATAAGAAGGCGGCCGTCCATGAAGGCCTCTGCTGCGCCGAGTCGCGGATCGAAAACGACGTCTCTCGGAACCTTGGCGTCAGTCAATCTGATCGCAACTTCGGGGAAGCCCTCATTCGGCTCGCCATACTCCGCGGTCTCGCCACCGGCATAGGCCACCCTCAGGCGTCCCTGCTTTACACTCTTCTTCAGAAAGCGATGCAGAAGCGTGTGGCTCATCGGGAAACTCCTTTGCACGCGGTCCAGAGCTAGCCGCCAATTTCTCGTTCGTTTGAGGCTAAGTCAATGTTACTGTATTGTCGGGCTATGGCAGACGCGAAGACCCAGATTACAGAGGTCGACCCGGCGACTTTCATTGCTGCGGTGGAGCCTGTGACCAAGCGTGAAGACGCGCAGGTCATCGATGCCTTGTTCAGGAAGATCACAGCAGCGGAGCCGAAAATGTGGGGCCCGGCCATCGTCGGCTACGGATCGTACCGGACGACGTATGCGAGTGGGCGCCACGTGCACTGGATCAGAGCGGGGTTCAGCCCGCGCAAAGCGAAGCATTCGCTTTATCTTATGGGTGGTTAATGCGACGAAATTGTCGGCAAGCGCCGGGACGCGCTGCTGGAACGCCTGGGCAAGTACAAGACTGGCAAGAGCTGCCTTTACATCAACAAGCTCGCCGATGTGGACCTTGGCGTTCTCGAGGAGCTCATCAGGAACGATTGGGAAGCAATGGCGCGGCTCTATCCGGAAGACTGAACCACGAAAGCAATCAGATGCCAGCATACCACTGGTAGCCTGCACGATCTTCCCAGTATCCGCCTTTCCCCTCGCCAATGTCAGCGAGGCTTGCGACGGCTTCGATCCCCGTCACATATTTCGCGTGCTTGTAGCCCAGCTGACGTTCGATCCGCATCCGCGCCGGCGCGCCGTTGCTGATCGGCAGGGCCTCGCCATTGAGCTGATGCGCGACGATAGTCTGGGGGTGATAGGCGTCGAGCATGTCGACGCTCTCGTAATAATCGTCACCGTTTAGGTTATCGGCGCAGCGAAAAACTACGAAGCGCGCGCCGTCCTGAACGCCTGCCGCGTCGAGGATGGTCGAGAGTTGCGGACCGGTCCACTGGCCGATCGCGCTCCACCCCTCGACACAGTCATGGCGGGTAATCTGGGTGCGTTGAGGCAGGGCTCGCAAGTTCGCCATGCTTAGCGACATCGGATTATCGACCATGCCCCCGACATCGATGCGCCAATCTGCAAAGCTGGCGGCCGCCTGCTCTTGATAATCTCCATTTTCTGGGTTGGTCGAACCGTTTCCGCGAAAGAAAGGAGAGATGTCCTCAGGCTCGAATTCCGGAGCCAACGCAGTCCTTCCACCGAGCGCATCGTGGACCGTCTTGTGCCATTTCGGCGCGGCCTCGAGCAAGGCTTTGCCTGGGGCGGTATCGCCAATTTTCTGGCAACCGGCGACAAATGCTGCACCGATTCCGATCAGAACGTTCCGGCGCTTCATGCTGCGTCTCCTTCAGCGGGCTCGCCTTCCTGATGTGTCCCGCCGGTAATCATGCCTCGTAGCTGCTGCAGCGGCTTGTGAATGATCACCAGCAGGACGTGCACCACGAAGAACGCCGAAGACGAGCCATGCGAAGATAAAGTGCAGGCTCCGCGCACTCTGACGGCCGCCGACAATCTCGGTCATCCAGCCGAGCCACGGTTCTACACCTGGGCTGATTGCCATGCCGGTGAATACCATCATCGGCAGAAACACACCTAATACGAGGCCGTAGGCGACCTTCTGGAGGAAATTGTATTTCCCGCCCCCGTGCTCGAAGTCGAGACGCGCGTGCGCCTTGATATCGCTCCAGATATTCGACAATTTCCATTCGCGGCTGGAGGTCGAGATGTCCTTCTTGAAATGCCGGTTAAGAAGCATCGCGATCCACATGAACAGCAGGGCGAGAGCAAAGGGCCATGCCATCAGAATGTGCCAGTCCCGCGCCTGAGCGAGGCTGTAGAAATCCGGAATGGTCATCCAGCCGGGGAACCGCGGTACTTCGAGCCACGCATGTTCCGGCGCAAACCCCCAATCGCCCCAATAGAGCCGCCTGTGACCGTTGGAAATGTTCAGCCCGGACATGAACAAAACGACGACGCAGACAAGGTTGGTCCAATGCCACAGTCGTGTCGACAGCTTGTGCTTCTTCACCGTCGTGCTCACGCCAGACCTCCCGTCCCGGTATCGCCCCTTGCGAGATAAATGACATCGCGCGGCTGATCGAGCAAATGTTGGCCGCTATCGACAAAGATGGTTTCGCCGCTTGCGAGATGGCCGTCGGCAAGAAAAAGGGCCGTGTCGCAAACATCCTGCAAGGTCGTCTTCCGCCTCAGCAGATTGAGCTTGTGCGAGATTTCCGTCTCTTCCTCTTTTTGATCGTGGCTTGCCAGAATTGCGCCCGGAGCAAGCCCATAGACCCTGTCACGTAAGTCGGTACGGGCCATGGAAAGCATCGGGATGGCTCCTGCTACGGCGTGCTTGCTCATGGTGTAGCTGAAGAAATCCGAATTCGGATTTTCGAGCTTCATGTCGGTGAATTGGATCACGTGTCGACCGGCTTTGCTCCTCGCCTCGCTCAGGAACGTCTGGGCCAGCTGGACAGGTGCGCGTGCATTGATCCTCATGGCAGCGTCATACGTTGCCGGGTCCAGCGCGGTTACATCATCGGGCTGAAAAATAGACGCGCAGTTCACGAGGACCCGCCAATCGGGTAGGCGTTCGGCAATTGCTTTGACTGCATCGATTGGGGCGCCAGCATCGCCGAGGTCGAAGCAGATCGTTTCGGCGCTGGGCAATCCCGCTGAGAGTGCCTCCGCGTCGCGCTGGCTCGAACGATAATGGATGATGACATGCCAGCCGGCATTTCCGAAAGCGCGCGCCAAGGCGGCGCCGATCCGCTTTCCAGCACCCGTTATCAAGACAGCAGGGCGGTTCACCGCGGAACCTTTGCAGTGAGAGCAGACAAATCACGACGATGGCTGAAGACGTGCGGGGTCAGAGACATTCTCACGTTTGAGCAAATTCGCACGGGGCTGGGAAGCGAGCATGACGAGATGCATAACAAAAAGGGCGCATTGCCGTGAAGCAATGCGCCCTTCCTTGATCATCGAAATCCTACCGGATCAACGACACTCCAAGCTGCCGCGGTCCAGTTCACGGCCGAGCAGGCCTCCTGCTACGCCGCCGAGGATTGCGCCCAGCGTGCGATCGCCGCGCCCTGCGATCTCGGAACCGGCGAGCGCGCCGACGCCCGCACCAATCACTAGGCCAGTGGTGCCATTGTCGCGGCGGCAGTAGTATCGGCCGCCATCACCGCGCCATACCCGGTCGTCCCGCCCGATGCGCCTCGGCTGAACATACCGGCCGCGGGCATCGTAGATACGCGATTGGTTCCGCGCGCGGTCCTTCGCGCGCTTGCCGTGGGCTGGTGCCCAACTCGGCGGATCCGCCTTTGCCGGTGCAGGTGCAACGATGCCAGTCGCAGCGGCGCCTGAAAATGCGAGAGCCGACGCTGCCATAAGGGCTGTGAATGTCTTCATGATCTTATCCAGTTCTGCGTATTTGACGGGATAAAAACGAGAGGCTTCTCGTATGTTTCCACAACGCTGGATGAACGCGTTATTCTCATCCGTACCATGCGGCAGGTTGCCTTCCATCCGCGACCGGATGCGTCAGGAAATGCTTTTGAGTATCTTGTTGCGGAAAGCTTCGGACAGCCTTTCGAGAGCCGCTATTGTGAGAAGCTCGTCGGACGTCGCAAAGTGCGCCTTGTCAAAGATCTTGGCGAAAAGCCGGGAGACAGGCCAGTCTTCGTGGCCAATTTCGAGCCGCTCTAGCGTGTCGCCTGCTTTTGCAGTGCCTTCTTCGATACAGCGATAATACCAACCGCACCGATGGGATGTCACCACGGCCGAGACCATCCCGCGGGTCCCGAAACGGTGATCGATTTTCCAGCAGGGCTGCCGCGGCTGGCTGACCTCGAGAACCGCTGTGCCGAGCCGAAACCGGTCGCCGATATGGACCCCTTCCTCGGTCAGTCCGGACGCAACGATGTTTTCGCCAAAAGCGTTTGGCCCCCGAAGCAGCGGGTGTGGCCCAAGCCGGCCTTCCCACCATTCGTAATGATCGCGTGGATAATGATGAACCGCCATATCTGGCCCGCCATGGACACGCGTGTCCGCAACCAGGTCACCCACGATGCCGAACGTGCGAATGTCGACAGGCCCGTCGGCGGGAAGTTTGGCGATCGCGCTCAGCTCTGCGCCGTTAAAGGGGCGGGGCTGACCTATGCAAATTGCGTCGACGGTGACGGAGATGGTCAAGGCTTCCTCACGATCAGCGATGCCCATTGCCGGACCACGCCATCGCTTCCGTTCCCGGTGTAGCGGTCGATTGATAGAGGTTCGAAGCCGATGGCCGAGTATTGATCAGTCAACCATTCCTGCGAGGGCAGGTTTGTCCATCGCCCCAACGGATCACGGCCCTCATCCGGATGCCGCTCGTCACCAAGTTTGTAATTGGCAAAATGCAGCCCGCCGGTTTTCAGAGATCTGAGTATGCGCGCCAAAGCATCGGCAAGCGCATTGCGAGGCGCATGCAGCAGCGAGGCGTGCGCCCAAACGGCGTCATACTTTGAAACTGCATCCAACTCGTCGAACCGCATGACCCGCGCGTCGACCCCGAACCGCTCTTTTGCCTTTCTCACCATGGCTTTCGTGCCATCGGTCGCATCGACGTGAAAACCGCGCTTCAGCATGCGGGATGCATCGAGGCCGCAGCCACAGCCAAGCTCGAGGACGAGCGCACCAGGTTCAAGCAAATCGAGAAACGGGTCCAGGTGCCGGTGATGATGTTCGGCGGTACTGGCTGTGTAATGCGGCGCTGCCGCTTCGTAATATTTTAAAGTCGCTTCGTCGTAGCTCACGCGGCGCTGGCTTCCGCCGCCTCTCGGTCCATCTGCGCACGGCTTTTTTTCTCGGCAGCTGTTTTCAGCTGGCCACATGCTGCGTCGATGTCGCGCCCGCGCGGTGTGCGAACCGGCGCGCTGATGCCGCCTTCGAAAACGATGTTCGAAAACGACCGGATGCGCTCCGGCGTCGGAACATTCATAAGCGCTGCCGGGCCACGGATTGAATGGAATGAGATTGACCTTTGCGGGCAGGTCATACTCCTGAAGAAGACGCACCAATTCGCGCGCATCGTCATCGCTGTCGTTCTTGTCTTTGAGCATGACGTATTCGAACGTGATGCGCCTTGCATTCGACGCCCCGGGATAATCGGCGCAGGCCTGAAGCAATTCTTCGAGACCGTATTTGCGATTGATCGGCACGATCTCGTCGCGCACTTCCTTGCTTACCGCGTGGAGAGAGACCGCAAGATTTACGCCGATTTCCTCGCCGCAGCGCGCCATCATCGGGACGACACCACTGGTCGAGAGCGTGATACGCCGCTTGGACAGGGCCAGACCGTGGCCGTCCATCACCAGCTTCAATGCATCGCGGACATGGTCGAAATTGTACAGCGGTTCGCCCATGCCCATCATCACGATGTTGGTCAGAAGGCGTCCGTCCGAGCGGTATTCCGCCTCATCGGCATCCTCGGCGAAGTCCATCTTGCCCTTCGGCCATTCGCCCAGTGCATCGCGCGCCAGCATGACCTGGCCAACGATTTCACCCGGGGTCAGGTTTCGCACCAACCGCATGGTTCCTGTATGACAGAACGTACAGTTGAGCGTGCAGCCAACCTGGCTTGATACGCATAGGGTGCCGCGGTCCGCGTCGGGGATGAAAACCATCTCGAAATCATGACCGTCATCGGTCTGCAGCAACCATTTGCGTGTGCCGTCGCTGGAAACCTGGGCCTCGACGACATTCGGGCGCCCGACCACGAAACGCTCCGTCAGCCAAGGCCGCATCGTCTTGCCGATATCGGTCATCGCATCGAAGTCGGTCACGCCGCGATGATAAAGCCAGTGATAGACCTGTTTGGCGCGCAACTTGGCCTGTTTCGCTTCCAGCCCCGCCTGTTCGAACAGTTCCTGAATACGGGTTTGCGCCAGACCCAACAGGTCGAGCTTGCCATCGGCGCGAGGGGTGATCTCGCGCGGGGCAGGGACCGGATCGATCTGTCCGGGAATGGGCATGGCTGAAGTGTCTGGCATCGGAAGCGCCCATATAGGCGCATGTGCACGAAGCGCCAACAGCCCGCGTTGCCGACGGCTGCGACGAAACACTCTCTTGCAAGATGAACGTAAGGCATGTCGCTGAAATGCAACAGGTTCGTGTTGCTTCAGGTTCATGAAACCAAAGCCTCGGGCGCAGGTTATAGCTGCTCCCGGTCCATAAGATCCGGGTGGAATAAATGGAGTAATACAATGAAAAAGGTCGCAATTTTTCTTCTAGCTGGATCCGCAATCGGGATGGCCGCCCCCGCCGTCGCTCAGGATAACTCGGCATTCACCGGTCCGCGCGTCGAGGCGCTTGTTGGCTACGACAACCTGCGTGCAGGCAGCGATATCGACAATGATCTGCAAGGCAACATGGATGACCAGAGTGCTGACGGCGTCACCTATGGTGCTGCAATCGGTTACGACTTCGCCGCTGGCGGTGTGGTTGTCGGTGCCGAAGCCGAACTGACGGACTCGTCGGCCGGAGTGGACATCAATCCCGGCGGTGACGTGAACCTGTTCGGCCTCGGCAACGTGAATGCTGGCCGTGACATCTATGTGGGCGCCCGCGTCGGCGCCCTCGTTGGCGATCGTGCGCTGGTATATGCCAAAGGCGGCTACACCAATGCCCGTTTCGACATCCAAGGTGCCCGCGGCAATGAGATCGACAGTCGCAGCCTCGACACCGATGGCTACCGTCTCGGTGCCGGTGCCGAATATGCTGTGAGCGAAAACACCTTTGTGAAGTTGGAGTATCGCTACTCGAACTACTCGGAAGGCGAGATCGACTTCGAACGCGAAGATGTTGCTGACACCGATCGTTTCGATGTCGATACCGATCGCCATCAGATCGTTGCGGGCGTCGGCTTCCGCTTCTGATTTTCAATCAATCGCGAACGTGATGGGGGCGGGCAGAAATGCTCGCCCCTTTTGCTGTTCGTCACCCGAGCTTGGCGCACCCGACAGTCGCGGCATCCATTGCTGTCGCCGCTCCGTTCAGATCATACGTGTTGGAGAAGCGGCGACCCCGCGCATCCGACGCGCTGATCGTCATCGATCCAGCGGCCCGGATCGCTGCCACAATGGCTGAATCCGTCGCCGAATTCTTGGCCCAGGCATTCGGGCCGCTGCCATTGAGGGTAAAATCCTTCTCACCGATCCTGAGCCTGATCGGTCGTTCCGAATTCAGGTTGCGCGAGACGCGGAAATGGACCTGTCCGCGCACTTTGCGTGTCGGCCACGTTCCGATGCTGGCAAAAGGATCGTGGTCGCGCTGCAGGCGGCTGGGCGCAGCCTTTGCAATGGCATAGCAGCGCGGGGTCTCGGGATCGCGAAACGCGCCCCATTCTCCGAAAACGCCAAGACTGTCGCGCGCGTTTGAAGCTGTCGGCATCATAAGGCCGATAAAAGCTATTCCTGCGAGAACGCGCTTCAAGCGCCGATCCTTTCGGCGAGGGCAGGATATTCGATGGCCATAATTTCCAGCTCTTCCTCGCCAGCGGGCAGGCGCACGGTGCGACAGTCGCCAATCGATGCGCCGCGAAGCGCCCGCGCCATGGGACTGGACCAGCCGATCCGCCCTTCGGATGGAGCCTGCTCATCGTCGCCCACCAGCGTCAGGGTGCGGCGGCGATCTTCTTCATCCGCCAGCTCGACGGTTGCGCCGAATAAAACCCTATCGCGGGTCTCTTGGGTCGCCGGGTCGATAACCCGGGCCCACTTCATCCGGCGCGACAGATGCGCGAGTTCGCGATCGATCTCGCGCATCCGTTTACGACCGTAAAGATAGTCGCCGTTCTCACTGCGATCACCATTACCCGCGGCCCAACTGACGATCTCGACGATCTCAGGACGTTCCGTCCCTAGCAGATGGTCATACCGCGACTTGAGAGCGGCATAGCCTGCCGGTGTGATCGGGTTTGTCCTCTGATCCCCCACCGTCAGAGCATCCTAACGAAGAAACTCGTTCGCCATCCGGGCGCGTCCAAACTCTGCCCGCTCGGGATAGAGATGTTCGTACACGGCGGCATTCTCGATCACGCGCTGGACATAATTCTTCGTTTCGAAGATCGGAATACGCTCGATCCATGTCAGCCAATCGATACTGCCATTACGCGGATCGCCATTGGCGCGCAGCCACTTGTTCACATTGCCCGGACCAGCATTATAGGCCGCAATAGCAAGCGGATAACTGCCATTGTAATAGCTCATCATGCGAGAGAAATACCCGTTGCCGAGCTGGACGTTGTAGCTTGGCGAGTTGATCAGGTCTTCCTGCCGGTAACTCATCCCGAGCTTGCCCGCCTGTTCGCGTGCGGTGCCCGGCATCAGCTGCATCAACCCGCGAGCGCCGGCATGGCTGATCGCGTTCTGGGCGAACTGACTTTCCTGACGGGCTATCGCATGGACGAACGTCCAGTTGGCGCCCGGAGGCGTCTGCAATGTCGGAAACCCTTGCGCTACGAATTCCGGCAGGCCGTCGGCACCGGCCGCCTCGGTCACGTTTACCGCAAGATCGCGGCGACCGGTTTCGCGCGCCAGCTCGCTGACAAGGACATGCTCCTCGGGCGTGTCGGCATTGCTTGCGATTGCCTGATAGAAGCGGATTCCGGTCCGCCACGGAGCACCGCGCGCTACTTCACGAACGGCATTGGCAAGGGCAGACCTGTTGAAGGCATCCCGCTGCTCTGCTGTCGGCTGTGCATTGGGCTGCGCAGCGAGTGAGGGTACGCCGCGACCAAGCTGCGACAGTGCGAGCTGTCCGTAGAAACGCTCTGGGTAGCGGGCGGCCATCTCGTAATAGCGGTTCGCTTCGGCCATATCGCCTGCGCGCTGGCTGGCGAGACCGGCCCAGTAAAAACCCTTGGAACGGGTTTGCGGAGTTTGTGCGGCTGCGCCGTAGCGATAGAACAGCGGCGCGGCGGTGCGTCCGTCGCCCATTTGCCACAAGGCGTTGGTCCCGCCAGCCCACATCAGAGACGTGTAGTCGTCGCGGGTCCGATAACTTTCCTTGCTGATGTCGGTGCCGGCGGCAAAAACGTCGTCCACCTTGCCTGCGATACGAACCGTGTCGCTGGCGCTGGCGGCCTTGGCCACGCGCAACATCTCGCCGATCATGGTTTCGGAATCGCGCGGAACGCTCGTGAAGTTCGGCCGGTTGACCAGAATATCGACCGCGCTGCTCGTCCGGCCATCGAGGCGGTGATAGCGGGACAAATTGTACACGTAGCCGGGATCGGCGCGCAGATCGCCCGAAGTGCCATAACCTGCCGACATCGGCAATTGGCCCTGCAGGGTTGCCAGCCTCGCGGCATATCCGTCGCGGCGCATCGGCGTCACATAGGCGATCTGGCGAGCTGCAGCTTCGCCGTCACGCTGCCACAAAAGCGCATCCATGCGTGCATCGTGGTCGTCGGGCGTGAAGCGGCCGGAGAAGATGCCCATCATGTAGGCTTCTGCCGGTCCGCTCATGTCGCCGCCGCGCCAGGCTTCACGCGCTACCTCGAAAGCCTCGGGCCGGTTCAGCGTCGCAAGCGCGAGCGCATACCGCGCCTTGCCGGAATTCGTGACCGGGGGCAGGGCGTCGAAATAGGCAACCAGTTGCTGCGGCGTGGGCGCCGCATCGTCGAGCGCGTTCTCCGCCCGTTCCTGCAGTGTCTCGGCCTGCGGGAAGTCAGGGTAAGTCAGCAAGAAGCCGGCATATTGGTCGAACGACAGTTCTCGCTGTCCGATCAGGTATTCCCAGCGGCTGACCGCGTCGGCCATGCGCGTGGGTTGGCGGGCGACCAGACTGGCGCGCGCATCGTCCCAGCCGGCGGCATTTTGTGCAACTGCCTGAGATGGGGTGAAAAGGGCGGTGGTCGCTGCGAGGGTTGCAGCGTAGAGGGGGATACGTGTCATGCTGGACATCATGTCCGGCGGCTCCTTATCAGGGACTGAATGGGCGAGATTATTATCGTCGATTTGGGCAACGCACTTAAGACATTAGAGGAACTGAGCAAATGTTCTCTGGCTCGATACCCGCCCTTGTGACTCCTTTTCGCGACGGGTCGTTTGACGAGGCTGCTTTTCGCCGCCTTGTGGATTGGCAAATCGACAGCGGATCGAATGCGCTGGTGCCGTGCGGCACGACGGGCGAGGCGTCGACGATCTCGAATGCCGAGCATCACCGCGTCGTGGAAGTATGCGTCGAACAGGCGGCAGGCCGTGTTCCGGTTATCGCAGGTTGCGGGTCGAACGACACGCGCAATGCGCTTTTGCATATGCAATTCAGCAAAAAGGCCGGTGCGTCGGCGGGCCTGTGCGTTGCGCCATACTATAACCGTCCCAGTCAGGCCGGGCTTATCGCCCATTTCAGCCATCTGGCAGAGCACAGCGATTTGCCGATCGTACTCTATAACGTGCCCAGCAGAACGGTCACCGATATCGAGGACGAAACAGTCGTCGAGCTCGTCCGCAAATACCCCAAGCGGATTGTCGCGATAAAGGATGCCAGTGGCGATCTCTCCCGCGTAGCGGATCACCGCATGGGTCTGGACAAGGATTTCTGCCAGCTGTCGGGCAATGACGAATTGTGGCTGCCACATTCCGCCGCGGGCGGAGCAGGGTGCATATCCGTCACGGCAAATGTCGCGCCTGCGCTATGTGCCGAATTCCACAATGCCATCGCGGCCAACGATCTTGTGAAGGCGCGCGAGTTGAACGACCGGCTGTTCCCGCTTCATTATGCGATGTTTTCGGACGCCAGTCCGGCTCCGGTAAAATATGCCCTCAGCCGTGTTCATGACTGGGTCGAGCCCGACGTTCGCCTTCCGCTCTGCAATGCAAGCGAGGCGTCACGCAAGGCAGTGGACGAAGCGCTCGTCCATGCGGGCATCCTGTAATGCGCGGGGCCGTACTGTCCGCCGCCGCGCTGGCACTCGCGTCGTGCGCGACATTGCCGCAGCCAGATGAGACGCTCGATACGCTGGCGCAGGATTATGTCGCGCTACAGCTTGCGATAGGCGAGAAGGAAGACGGCTACATCGATGCCTATTACGGCCCCGAGGAACTGCGCGAGCGGGCCGTGGCGGAGTTTTCGGAAAAGGACCTGCCGCAGCTCGAAATTCTCACGGCGGCTCTTCGCAAGCGCGTGGGGCGATATTCCGATGACGGTGTCGAAGGCACAAGCATGGAAGAGCGCCGGGCGCGTTTTCTGGTGGCGCAGCTGACCGCCGCATACACGCGGCTGCGGATGATGCAGGGGGAAAAGCTCTCTTTTGCCGAAGAAGCCCAGGGCCTATTCGGCGTTACGCCGGACACACCGCCGCTCGGCAGCTTCGACCCTATCATTGCGCGGATCGACGCGCTGGTTCCTGGCGGAGGGCAGGGCGGTGCTCCGCTCTGGCAAAGGCTGGACGATTATTACACCCGGTTCAATATTCCGGCTGACCGGCTGCAAGCCGTATTCGATGCCTCGATTGCCGAATGTAAACGGCGGACGCTGGAGCATATCGCCATGCCTGCAAGGCGAGCGCTTCACCTTGGCTTTCGTGACCGACAAGCCGTGGAGCGGATACAATTATTACCAGGGAAACTTCGCTTCGAAGATTGAAGTAAATACCGACCTGCCGATCCGGCTGGACCGGGCGATCGATCTGGGCTGTCACGAGGGCTATCCGGGCCATCACGCCTTCAATGCGCTGTTGGAGAAAAACCTTGTGAACGATCGCGGCTGGACGGAATTTTCCGTCTATCCGCTGTATTCGCCGCAGTCCCTGATCGCCGAAGGCAGTGCAAATTACGGCATCCCTCTCGCCTTCCCCGATGGCGAACAGGTCGCGTTCGAGACCGAAGTTCTTGCCCCGCTCGCCGGATTGCCGGCCGACCGGCTTGCCGAATACGCTGCCCTGCGCAAGGCGCTTAAGGACCTTGGTCCTGCACGCTACACGATTGCGTCGGAGTATCTTGCAGGACGCATTTCAGGCGACGAAGCGAAGGAACTTCTCCAGCGGTATCAGCTCCTTTCTCCGGAACGTGCAGCACAGTCCCTGCGCTTCATCGAGACTTATCGCAGCTACATCATAAATTACGGCCTCGGCCGCGATATGGTGCAGGCATGGATCGAGAGGGGCGAGCCGGATGCGGCCACGCGCTGGGTCCGGATGGAGAAATTGCTGAGCGAGCCGAGTTTGCCAAGCGATTTGACGGCGCCTTTGCCATAGTGCGCACAGGCAGCGCGGCGCAGGCGCAACCGGCATTCAGGCAGCACCTTGCAGCCTTTTGAAACGGGACAGCACTTCCCCTTTCCGAACTGCACGCCTACATCGCGCGCACTATGGCACGTCCTAAACCCGAAACCTTCGACAAGCACAAAACCGTCGCCGAGAACCGGCGCGCCCGGTTCGATTATGCGATCGAGGACAAGTACGAGGCCGGCATCGCGCTCCAGGGCACCGAGGTTAAGGCTCTCAGGGCAGGCGAAGCTACGATTGCCGAAAGCTATGCCGAAGTGCGTGACGGGCAGGCGTGGCTGATCAACGCGAACATCCCCGAATTCAGCCATGGCAACCGCAACAACCACGAAGCGAAACGTCCGCGCAAACTGCTGCTGCATTCGCGTGAAATCCAGCGGTTGCTCGGCGCTGTGGAGCGCAAGGGCATGACGCTGGTGCCGATGTCGATTTACTTCAACAAGACCGGCCGCGCCAAGGTGGAATTGGCACTCGCCAAAGGCCGTCAGGCCAAGGACAAGCGGGACTACATCAAGGACCGCGACTGGAAGCGGGACAAAGCGCGGATCATGCGCGACCAGAACTGATTTTACGTCCGCTGGGCGGACATAATCTGCGCGTGCGCGATTCAGCGTCTGGCCATTCGTTTCATGCTACCCATATCGCTTGTGATGCAGCCTGACCCCTTTCCTCTATTCTGGCCCTTGCGCACGCCCGCACAGGCGAGCATGGGCGAGGCAAGGACATGAGCATGGGCAGCAAGACATTTCTGGCCGACTGGCTTCGCGACCATATGCCGTCGCGAGAGGAAATGGCGCAGAACAAATATCTGGCGCCGATTGCCCATCGTTTCCTCAGCCCGGAACTTTGGAGATTTACCCGCCGCTCTGTTCCGCGTGGCGTTGCCTTGGGGCTTTTCTGCGGCTTCATCATTCCGATCGGGCAAATATTTCTTGCCGCCTTCATGGCTTTGCCGGCGCGTGCGAATGTGCCGCTGGCGACGCTCGTGACCTTCATCACGAACCCGTTCACCTTCCCGTTCTGGGTACTGATCGCCAACCGGGTTGGCAGATTGATTCTCGATATCGATCGCCATGTCGGTTCGGCGATGATGGAAGAACAGGTCAATTCCGAAAGCTGGCGGACCTTCAGCGGATTTTTCGAGGCGGCCGGTTTGACGGTCTTCGGCTTTTTCGTGCTGGCGGTCGTTTCTGCCGCGATCGGCTATCTTGTATCCGGCTGGTTCTGGCGCTGGCGTATCGGCAGGAAGCGATCGCGTAAGTTGCGCCGGATGGAGCAACGTCTCGACCAGCGTCTGCAGGCTGACAGGTGATGACGGTTCAGGGGGAACAGACAGGTCTGACATCGGGGGCTATGCCGTGGGGCTGGTTTGCCCTTGGCGCCGCGCTGGTTGCAAGTGTTGCGGCTGTGTGGTTCGCCAGCGGGCTGGCATTGCTGACCGTCGCTTATGCGGGCGGACTGGCGACACTCATCATCCTTGGCGTCACGCTTTATCGTTTGCGACCTGCCCCCGTTGCACAAGCGCTCGCGCCGCCCGACTGGTCGGTCACAGTAAAGGCGATCGAGCGGCCCGACACCGGCGTTGCGATTACCGACAAGGCCAACCGCCTCGTCTGCGCCAGTTCGCTTTACGTTGCGCAGTTCGGCGAGAATCTTGCGCCGCCCAATCTCCAGATCGATCCGCAATCGCAGGAAGCCTTGCTGGTCGCTGCACGCGAGGCGTGGCGTGATGGCGAGGCGCGGGTACGAGCGTCTCGACAGCCGCGATGGCAAGCGTCACTGGACGGCCTCTGCACGCAGGGCGGGACGGGGTGACGACTATCTGGTGTGGGAGTTTTCCCGCTCGCGGTCAGGACGACATTGCCACCGATTTCGCCAGACTGATGTCGGGCGCATTGGGCGCCGTTCTCTCGCGTGCCGGGGTCGAAGGCGCGCTGGTCGGTCCCGACGGGATAATTCATGCAGCCGGTCCGGGCTTTGCCACAGCGCGCATCGGGCGATGTGACAGCGACTTTGGCCGGGCAGGAATTCGTTCAGTTCCTGCGAACGGACGAGCGCGACCGGATATTCTTCGAACGCGAGGGACGGCGCGGGACGCCGCATCGGCTGGTGCATGTCCCGCTTGAATTCGACCGATGAAGAACACGGCGCCAATGCCGAGCGATGCGCCGTCGCTTATGCTGCTGCTGGAACACGGCGTTGGCATTGGCGACAGCGAGAACGTCGAGAGTGCGGCACCGCAGCTGGAAGCGTTGCTCGGTGCGTTGCCCCTCGGTCTTGCCATGGCTGACCGCGACGGGCGTCTGCTGTTCGCCAATACTGCATTCCTGCGCGCCGCCGACCGTGAGGAGCGCGGCCTTCCGCAATATCCTTCCGATCTGGTCGTGGCGGAAGACAAGAGCGCTTTGGCAGACGCTGTTCGCCGGTTCGCAAGAGGGCCTGCCAGCAACGGCGACATGGCCATCAGGCTGCGCCATGCGCCGGACGACCCCGTGTCGATCGGCCTCGCCGGTGTGCGCGGGCTGGGCGAGCCTGCCGTCTTGCTCAGCCTGGCCGATACCAGCGAAGAAACGAAACTCAAGCGTCAGGTGGCGCAGGCGACGAAGATGCAGGCGGTCGGCCAGCTTGCGGGCGGTGTTGCGCATGATTTCAACAATGTGCTGACCGCCATCATCGGATATTGCGACCTCATGTTGCTGCGCCACACGCCGGGCGACAGCGACTATGACGACATCCAGCAGATCCGCGCGAATTCCAATCGCGCGGCCAGTCTGACACGTCAATTGCTGGCCTTTAGCCGCCAGCAAACCCTGAAGCCCGAAGTGCTGCAATTGCCCGACGTGGTGAGCGAAGTCAGCCAGCTGCTGAAGCGCCTGATGGGCGAGAAGATCGAGTTGGTCGTACGCCATGACCGCGATCTGGGCGCCGGTGCGCGCCGATCCGGGCCAGCTCGAGCAGGTGATCGTCAACCTTGCCGTCAATGCGCGCGACGCCATCCAGTCGCGCGGCGACGGTTCGGGCAAGGTCTCGATGGCAACGCGCCGCATCGCCGCGAAGGATGTGCGCGCGATGGGCGACCGATATTCTCCCGGTGGGCGACTATACCGCGCTGATCGTTCAGGACACCGGCGGCGGCATACCGGAAGATGTCGTTGGCAAGATTTTCGAACCTTTCTTCACGACGAAAGAGCAGGGGAAGGGGACAGGGCTTGGCCTGTCCACCGTCTACGGCATCGTGAAGCAGTCCGGCGGTTTCATTTTTGCCGACAATATGGACGCCGGGCTTGGCGGCAAGGCGGGTGCGCGCTTCACGATCTACCTGCCGGTCCATCGCGGCCGCGTGGAACCCGCTGCGAAGCCGGCCGAGCTGACCCGCGGCGAGCTGGGCGTCGGGCGGCAGGGTTCTGCTGGTCGAGGACGAGGACATGGTTCGTGCCGTTGCCGAACGCGCTCTTGCGCGGGCCGGCTTCGAAGTCACCGCCGTGCGCGGACGGCGAAGAAGGCCTCGCCGCATTTGCCAATGAAGAGCCCTTCGATCTGGTCATTTCCGATGTCGTGATGCCGGGAATGGACGGACCGACGATGGCCAAGGGAATTCGCCGCGTCTCGCCCGATCTCCCGATTCTCTTCATGTCCGGCTATGCCGAAGAACAGCTGCGCAAGGACATTGACGTACCGGATATGCACTTCATTTCGAAGCCCTTCAGCGTGCAGCAAATCTCGCAGAAGGCAGGTGAGGTCATTGGCACTGACGCGTACGGCGAAAGCGCCTTCAGGGGAATAAATTTCTGTTCCACTCTTGTTCTTTTGGAACAAAGAGGATACATACTCATCCACAGGCGGTCTGAACGAGCCCGTCGATAAGGGCGATGTGGCCCTAGGCAAGTGTGGGAGAGCGTGCGATGTCCGCCAATCTTAAGCTGGTTGATAAGGAAAAGACCGTGGATCGTCAGAAGGCGCTCGACGCCGCACTCGCGCAGATAGATCGCGCATTCGGCAAGGGCTCGGCCATGAAGCTGGGCAGCCGCGAGGCGATGAATATCGAAGCGATTTCGACCGGCTCGCTGGGCCTCGACATCGCACTTGGGCATTGGCGGCCTTCCCAAGGGCCGCGTCATCGAAGTCTACGGGCCGGAAAGCTCGGGCAAGACGACGCTGGCTCTGCATGTCATTGCAGAGGCGCAGAAAAACGGTGGTACCGCTGCGTTCGTCGATGCCGAGCATGCGCTCGATCCGGTCTATGCCAAGAAGCTGGGCGTGGATGTGGACGAACTGATCGTCTCGCAGCCCGATACGGGCGAGCAGGCGCTCGAAATCGTCGATACGCTGGTACGTTCCAATGCAGTGGACGTGCTGGTGGTCGATTCGGTGGCTGCGCTGGTCCCCCGCGCCGAAATCGAGGGCGAGATGGGCGATTCCCATGTCGGCCTTCAGGCGCGCCTCATGTCCCAGAGCCTGCGCAAGCTCACCGGGTCGATCAACCGTTCCAAGTGCATGGTGATCTTCATCAACCAGCTGCGGATGAAGATCGGCGTGATGTACGGCAATCCCGAAACCACCACGGGCGGCAATGCGCTGAAGTTCTACGCTTCGGTGCGGCTCGACATCCGCCGGACGGGCCAGATCAAGGACCGTGACGAAGTGGTCGGTAACTCGACCCGCGTGAAGGTCGTGAAGAACAAGGTCGCTCCGCCGTTCAAGCAGGTCGAGTTCGACATCATGTACGGCCAGGGTATCTCCAAGCTCGGCGAAATTCTCGACCTTGGCGTGAAGGCCGGTGTCGTTGAGAAATCGGGTAGCTGGTTCAGTTACGACAGTGTCCGCATCGGGCAGGGCCGCGAGAACGCGAAGACGTTCCTCAAGGAGAACCCCGAGATGGCTGACAAGCTGGAGGCTACCATTCGCGGCAAGACCGACGAGGTTGCCGAAGAAATGATGACTGGGCCCGATAGCGAGGACGATAGCGAGGATTGATATCTCGCCTTGCAGACTGGGTCTGCGGGAAATTCGACTACGAGCCGGCGCGAGTGTCCTATTCGGATCCTCGCGCCGGCTTTGTATTGGCTTAAGCCTTGCCGCCCTATAGGTCAGCTCAAGACATCTGATGGGAAAGAAGCTGGGATGACCGACAAAAGCGATTGGCAAGGCAGGGTCGGCGATAGCTGGGCGCGGGAATGGGAGCGGACCGACCGCAGCTTCTCCGCCCTTACGGACCGGCTTCTCGGCCTCGCCAGTTCTGGCGGCTTCACGAACGCGCTCGACATCGGCTGTGGAGCCGGCGAGTTATCGCTCGCACTTGGAAGGGGCCATTCGGCATCCCAAGTTCACGGGATCGATATCAGCGAAAAGCTTGTCGAGGTCGCGAAGGGGCGCGGGCAAAAGCGCCCCAATGTCAGTTTTGCAGTAGCCGATGCCACGCGGTGGACACCGGCCGAAGCATCTGCTGCGCCAGACCTGCTCGTATCGCGTCATGGCGTCATGTTCTTCGACCGACCGGTTGAGGCATTTGGCCATTTGCGGTCCGTCGCAGCGCCGCGCGCGCGCCTTGTCTTCAGTTGCTTCCGCAACATGGAAGAAAACGCATGGGCGACAGAGCTGCTTTCGCTGCTGCCAGGCATGCCGCCTGCGCCTCCCGAGGGACCGGGCCCATTCGCGCTTGCCAGCAAGCAGGAAACGCACTCAATTCTGGAGAACGCTGGCTGGCGCGATATCGACTTTGAGGCGTTCGATTTCCCCTATATTGCAGGTGCGGGCGAACACCCTGTGGAAGATGCCGTCTCCTATTTCCTCTCGATCGGCCCTGCGGCACGTGCAGCGGCGAACCTTTCTCCTGAGGCGCGGGCGGGCTTTACTGAGGAGCTCAGGCATCTCCTCGAAAAGCACCGCGATGGAGGCATTGTCATGCTCAAGGCGGCAGCGTGGCTGGTCACGGCAAGAGCGCCGGACTGAATCGGGATCGCGCCAAACAGGCTCCAGACAGCAATCGCGGCTTGTCGGGGGCGCGAGCAGCGCCTAATTCGCACCCCATCATGCATTCGACCAACGACATCCGCCGCAGCTTCCTCGATTTTTTCAAGCAGGCTGACCATGCCGAGGTGCCCAGCGCCCCTCTCGTGCCGCACAACGACCCGACGCTTGATGTTCGTCAATGCGGGGATGGTGCCGTTCAAGAACGTGTTCACCGGCATGGAGAGCGCGCCCGCTCCGCGCGCAACCAGTAGCCAGAAATGTGTCCGCGCGGGCGGGAAGCACAACGATCTCGACAATGTCGGTTACACCGCGCGGCATCACACCTTTTTCGAGATGCTCGGAAACTTCAGCTTCGGGGACTATTTCAAGGAGCAGGCGATCCTGAATGCGTGGACGCTCCTGACGAAGGAATGGGGCATCGATCCAGCCCGGCTGACTGCGACCGTCTATCACACCGACGACGAAGCTTTCGATCTCTGGAAGAAGATCGCGGGTCTGCCGGAAGAGCGCATCATCCGCATCGCGACCAAGGATAATTTCTGGGCGATGGGCGACGACGGTCCCTGTGGCCCATGTTCGGAGATTTTCTACGATCATGGAGAGCATATCGCAGGCGGCCCTCCGGGCTCGCCCGATGAAGATGGCGACCGGTTCGTCGAGGTCTGGAATCTCGTCTTCATGCAGCACGAACAGCGCGGCGGCGAGATTATAGGCGACCTGCCGAACAAGAATATCGACACCGGTATGGGGCTGGAGCGGATCGCTGCGGTCCTGCAAGGCGAGCACGACAATTACGACACCGATACGTTCAGGACACTGATTGGCGCATCGGAAGGCTTGCTCGACGTGAAGGCACAAGGTGCTCATCAGGCCAGTCACCGCGTCATTGCCGATCACTTGCGGTCGACGAGTTTCCTGATTGCCGACGGTGTTCTGCCGTCGAACGAAGGTCGGGGCTATGTCCTTCGCCGGATCATGCGGCGCGCCATGCGTCACGCGCACATTCTGGGTGCCAAGGATCCGTTGATGCATCGCCTCGTGCCGACACTCGTTGCCGAGATGGGACAGGCATATCCCGAGTTGACGCGCGGCCAACCACTGATCGAGGAGACTCTGGAGCGCGAGGAAACGCGTTTCCGCCAGACGCTCGACAAGGGTCTGCGCTTGCTGGACGAGGCTACCGGCTCGATGAGCGAAGGCGACAGGCTCGACGGCGAGACTGCTTTCAAGCTCTACGACACATTCGGATTTCCCTATGACCTGACAGAAGACGCGCTGCGGGATCGCGGTATCGGCGTCGATCGTGCGGGTTTCGATACAGCGATGGAGCGGCAGAAAGAGGCCGCGCGTGCTGCTTGGAAAGGCTCCGGCCAATCGGCCGACAGCCACATATGGTTCGACATTGCCGAGCGCGAAGGCGCGACTGAATTCACCGGCTACACGGCGACCAGCGGCGAAGGGCGGATCGTGGGGATCGTTTCCGATGGCGCGGAGGTAAACTCCGCCAAAGCCGGCGATGAAGTCACCGTACTCACCAATCAGACCCCCTTTTACGGCGAGAGCGGCGGACAGCAGGGCGATACCGGTGTAATTACAGGCGTCGATGGTCTGCATATAATTGTGAAGGATACAGGTAAGCCACTCGGCAGGCTCCACACGATGCAGGGGCGTATCGAAACCGGATCGATAGAGGTGGGCGATGTCGTCCATCTTGACGTCGATGCCGGGCGCCGCGACCGTGTGCGCGCCAATCACTCGGCAACCCACCTTCTTCACGCGGCACTTCGCAACCGTCTGGGCGACCATGTCACGCAGAAGGGCTCACTGGTGGCAGAGGACCGTCTGCGGTTCGATTTCAGCCATCCGGAGCCACTCACCGACGCGGATATCACTGCGATCGAGGCCGAGGTAAACGCCGAAATCCGCGCGAACGAGCCGGTCGGCACGCGGTTGATGAGTCCGGATGATGCCGTGGCCGCTGGCGCGCTCGCCCTCTTTGGCGAGAAATACGGCGATGAAGTGCGCGTTCTGTCGATGGGCCGCAAGGGCGGCGAAGGCCTGAACTATTCCGTCGAACTTTGCGGCGGTACGCATGTGAATGCGACGGGCGATATTCAATTGCTCCGTATTATTTCCGAAAGCGCCGTTAGCTCCGGCGTGCGGCGGATCGAGGCGCTGACCGGTGATGCGGCGCGCAATTGGTTGGTCGGGCGCGAGAATGCGTTGAAGGACGCGGCGTCTGCGCTCCGCACAAATCCAGAGGACGTGGTGAACCGAGTTTCGGCTCTTCTCGACGAACGGAAAGTGCTGGAAAAGGAGCTCGCGGAGGCAAAGCGGCAACTGGCGCTTGGCGGTGGAAGTGCGGCGAACGGTCCGCAGGACGAAACGGTTGGCGATGTGACCTTCAGTGGTCAGGTTCTCGAGGGTCTCAATCCCAAAGATTTGCGCGGCCTGCTCGACGAAGCCAAGCAACGGATGGGTTCCGGTGTCGCGGCGATCTGCGCGGTCAATGATGGGAAAGCAGCATTCGCCGCTGCAGTCACCGACGATCTGACGGAACGCTACAGCGCAGTCGACTTGGTGCGAGCTGGCGTCGAAACGCTGGGCGGCAAGGGCGGTGGCGGCCGTCCGGACATGGCACAAGGCGGTGGCCCGGACGGCGGCAAGGCCAGCGCTGCAATCGACGCGGTGCGTGCTTTGCTCGCTGGCTGATCAGGGTTAGCTGCCTGAGCGGCGCGTTTCGGGTTCGCTACCACGAGAGATATCCGTGCCGCCGGTATCGGCAGGCTTGTTGCCGTTGCGGCTTGGCGGCTCGACTGTCGATTGCGGATCGGCCACGTTTTGCGGCTTGAACTTTTCGCTGTTGGGCGTCGGCTTCGTAGGGTCGGGGTTGGACATCATATTCTCCTTTCACCTCAAACGCGTGAACGCCCTCGTGGGTCCGGAGAAGTCTGACAACGGGTTTAGCCGTCGGCTGTACTGGTCCGCAGCTTCGGCTTGTGCTCCAACTCGCCGCCCTTCTGGATAGCCGACCTGAATTCGTCTCGCTTCTCGTGGATCGAGGCGATGACCGGCCCCATGGCAACGCCGATATCGGTCAACACCGCTTCGGAAAGCTGAAGAGAACTTTCGAGTGTCTCGGGAACGGCATGGCTGGCCCCGGCGCGGTACAGTGCGGCTGCGTGCTCGCCATCGCGGGCGCGCGAAACAATCAGGAGATCGGGGTGGCTCGCCCGCAGCTTGCGGGTGAGCCTTTCGGCGAGGACCGGCTCGTCCATTGTCAGGACGACGGCTGAGGCTTGATCGATACCAAGCCGATCCAGCGCATTACCGCGCGCTGCATCACCAAATGTCGCACGGAAGCCTTCGCGGCGCGCATCCTCGATCAGGTCGGAGTCGGAATCGAGCGCGATATAAGCGCGGTCGTGACGCCTCAGCATGTCTGCGACCAATCGCCCGACACGGCCTGCGCCGATTATGATGACCTTTTCCTCACCCTCATCTTCTTCTGGAAGTTCCGGCACGGGTTCGACCCGTCGGCCTATCGCTCTGCCCAGCATGGCGAGCAACGGCGTGATGGTCAGGCCGATGGCGGTAACGATTTGCCAGAATTGCGCAGTGCCTGGCTGGATCAGCATGGCGGACCCGGCGGCGGAAATGACGATCAATGTCGTCTCGGAAGGACTAGCCATCAGGATGCCCGTCTCCGCAGCAGTGCTGCGACGCGCGCCCATGCTTCGCAGGAGTATACCAGTGAGCACAGCCTTGAAGGTCAGCACCAGCAGCACGGCTACGAATATTGCGAACAGATTATCCCAGATGCTGAGCAGGTCGATACTCATGCCGACCGTGATCAGGAACACGCCAAGAGCCAGCCCCTTGAAGGGCTCCATGATGTTCTCGACCTCGGAGTGATACTCGGTCTCGGCGATCAGGAGGCCTGCGATGAGGGCACCGACGATCGGCGACAGGCCGACCACTGCGGTAGCGAGGCTCGCACCGATAACGACCAGCAGACTGGCGGCGAGAAAGAGCTCCGGGCTTTTCGTTCGTGCGGCCTGCGCAAACAGGCGCGGCAGGGCGATACGGCCGAAAACCAGCAGGACGAAGACAACAAGGCCGCCCTGCCAGAGCGTGTCCACAAGCCCCGTCAATCCGTCGCTTTGCGCGTAGGGGGCCAGCGCGCCGAGCAGGAAGATGATCGGAACGATCGCTATGTCTTCAAACAGAAGCATCGACAGCGCTGCTCGGCCTACTGGCGATTGCGTACCGGAGATCGGAAGCACGATTGCGGTAGAGGACATGGCCAGCGCAAGGCCGAGTGCCATCGCCCCGCTCCAGTATTGGCCCATCATCGCCAGAACAATAGCGATGATGCTGCCGCCAAGAAGCAATTCCAGCGACCCCAGTCCGAAAACCAGTTTTCGCATTTGCCACAGGCGCTTGAAGGACAGCTCCAGCCCGATTGTGAAGAGTAGAAGGATGATGCCGAATTCTGCAAACGGCTCCAAGCGCTTCCGGATCCGAGATCGTTATATGTTTGAGCCAGTCGACATCATAGGTCAGCTTGCCGAGGCCGAACGGTCCGACGAGGATGCCGATCAGAATGAACCCGATGACCGGTGTGATGCGGAACCGGGCGAAGACCGGAATGACGATGCCCGCCGCGCCCAGTATGACGAGCGCGTCAGATAGTATGGGTGAAAGGGTGATCTCGCCGGCCATGGGTCAGCCTATAGCGCGTCCGGCGTATGGAATGCACGGCCCCAGATGAGGGTTAGCCACCGCCGGGAGAATGCCGGCCCATTGGCTGCGCCTCGCCATCGTGATCCTCGCCAATGCGCGGCGAAACCTGGCCGACACGTTTGTCCCACTCGATCCGGTAGAGATCGAAACGGCGGTCGGCGAGATTCTGCACGGTACCCTCGGCGCGCGCCCATTGCAGATCGGCGAGATTGACGTCGCTGATGGTCAGCGTTTCGACATTCTCGCTGGCTTCGGCCGCAATGCCGTCGCGTGCGAACGGGAAGTCGCAAGGCGTCAGGATGCAGCTTTGCGCGTACTGGATGTCCATATTCGCGACATTGGGCAGGTTGCCGACATTGCCGGACATGACGACGTAGCACTGGTTCTCGATCGCACGGGCCGCGGCGCAATAACGAACGCGCATATAGCCTTGGCGGCTGTCTGTGCAGAACGGCACGAAGATGATCCGTGCGCCTTCATCGACCAGGCGGCGGGCGAGTTCAGGAAACTCGCTGTCATAACAGATGAGCACGCCGATCGGGCCGCAATCGGTCTGGATCGCGTCGATGCTGTCGCCGCCCTTGATGTTCCACCAATACGCCTCGTTCGGGGTCGGGTGGATCTTCTCCTGACTATGGATCGAACCATCCCGCAGGCAGACATAGGCGATGTTGTGGATGTCGCCGTCTTCCAGCCGGGTGGGGTGGGAGCCGCCGATAATGTTGATGTTGTAGTTCAGCGCCATTTCGCTCAGCGCGCTGCGGATGCGCGGGGTGTATTTGCTCAAGAGCTCGATGGCTTCCAGCGGGCTCAATTCCTCTTCCTCGGCGCTCAACAACATGAGCGTGAAGAGCTCGGGAAAGACGATGAAGTCCGCTTCGTAATCCGCTGCAACATCGACAAAATATCGGACTTGCTTCAGAAATTCGTCGAAATCCGAAACGGCGCGGGCCTGTAGCTGGCAGGTGGCAATCCGCACGCTTTCGACATCGCGCGGGACACGGTGCTTCTTGGGCTCGTCGGTATCCACATACGGGTTGCGCCAGACCATGCGGACGGCGAACGCCTTGCTCTCTTTGTCTTCGGGCAGATAGCCTTCGATAATCCCCTGCGGCTCGAAGCCGTTGGCAAGCTGGAAACGCAGCACGGGGTCATGGAGCTTGGAGTCCATGACCATGTTCAGATAGTCTTGCGGCGTTTCGGCATGATCGCGTTTGCGCCGCATGGCACGCGCTAGCCCGGGCATGCGTCCGCCGAAAACGATGCCGTCCAGCTCCAGCCGCTCGGCGAGAGCACGTCGCTCTTCGTACAGCCTGCGCCCGATGCGGGTCCCGCGTGATTTCGGGTCGACGCACATTTCGTAGCCATACAGCCACGCGCCCTTGGCATTGTGACGACTGCCGAAACCGTTGCCGGTAACCTCGTCCCAGCTGCCATTCGAAAACGCGACACGTTCCGACAGGCGCATCGACGCGCAATATCCGACGAGTTTGCCGTCGAGCTTCGCGACGAAGCATCCCTCGGGATAATTGTTCAGCTGCCCACGTATTTCGCCATGCGTGTAGGCAGGCAAATCCGCATAAGCCCGGCGCACGAGGTCGGCGATGGCGCGCACGTCTGCCGGGCGCGCCTGGCGGACCTCGAGCCGGGCCTTGTTGCTGGTTGCCATGAGAGGCGTATCTTTCCGGTGGTGTGGCTTACTTCGCCATTTCTGTTTCGAGATTTTTGACAATCGCTTCGAAGAACTGCTCGGTCGTAAGCCAATTCTGCTCAGGGCCGATCAGCAGCGCGAGGTCCTTTGTCATCTGTCCATTCTCGACCGTCTGGACGCAGACCCGCTCCAGCGTTTCGGCGAATTCGACCACTTCGGGCGTCTCGTCGAACTTGCCGCGATACATCAGGCCGCGTGTCCACGCGAAAATGCTGGCGATGGGGTTCGTGCTGGTCGCCTTGCCTTCCTGGTGCTGGCGATAGTGTCGGGTGACGGTACCGTGTGCAGCTTCCGCTTCCACGGTTTTGCCGTCGGGAGTCATCAGAACGGACGTCATGAGGCCCAGCGAGCCGAAGCCCTGCGCGACGACATCGGACTGTACGTCACCATCGTAGTTCTTACAGGCCCAGACGAATTTGCCGTTCCACTTCATCGCGGCGGCGACCATGTCGTCGATCAGGCGGTGCTCGTAATGGATGCCGGCCTTGTCGAACTTATCCTTGAACTCGGCGTTGAAGACTTCTTCGAACAGGTCCTTGAAGCGGCCGTCATATTTCTTGAGAATGGTGTTCTTGGTCGAGAGATAGACCGGCCATTTGCGATCCAGACCGTATGCGAAGCTGGCGCGCGCGAAATCGCGGATCGAATCGTCGAGATTGTACATCGCCATCGCGACGCCGGGACTCGGGAATTCGAAAACGTCGATATCGATGTTCTTGCCGTCTTCGCCTTCGAAGACGAGGCGCAGCTTGCCCTTGCCGGGGATCAGTGTGTCCTTGGCGCGGTACTGGTCGCCGAAGGCATGGCGGCCGACGACGATCGGGTCGGTCCAGCCAGGGACGAGGCGCGGTACGTTGTCGATCACGATCGGCTCGCGGAAGACGACGCCGCCAAGAATGTTGCGGATCGTCCCGTTGGGGCTGACCCACATCTTCTTGAGGCCGAATTCCTCGACCCGCTGCTCGTCGGGCGTGATCGTGGCGCATTTCACGCCGACGCCGTGTTCCTTGATCGCATTGGCGGCATCGACCGTGATCTGGTCGTCGGTGGCATCGCGGCTTTCGATCGACAGGTCGTAATATTTCAGGTCGACGTCGAGATAAGGCAGGATCAGCCGCTCGCGGATCCACTGCCAGATGATCTTCGTCATTTCATCGCCGTCTAGTTCGACGACCGGGTTCTTGACCTGAATTTTTGCCATGTCGGGTGATGCCTCTTTTCGCGTGATGTATCGTTGCGCTGCGCCTTAGCAAAAGGGCGCGTTCACGCAAGGGAAGGGGTGAGTGCGGATGCGTGCCTAGAAGGGCAAAAATTCTTCGATAAGCGCTGGAGGCGTTTCGAGGTGAAGCGATTCTCGGCCTGCAATGAAGGGCGTCTTGCGAACCCAGCGATCGTTGCTGGCACACTCCAGCATGAATTTGGCAAGGTCTGCGCGGCGGGTCCGAAGCGTTCCCTTCGGCAGGGCATCTTCCGATATTTCGTAGCAGTCCGAAACTTCCCGGTTCAGCAGCCAGCCGGGGCGAACCGCCGTCCACTCGACGTCGGGCGTCGCCCGCAAGACCTGTTCCATGGCCGCCATTTGCCGGAAAATCCCGGTGAGCGGGATTGTCGCGGCTCTGAACCAGAGCGGCGCACCGGCATCGCGGGCTGCGAAGGCAGCAGAAATGACGATCAGGCGTTTTAGACCAGCCGCACGCATTCCTTCCACAATGCGAACGGCGCCTTCCGTATAGAGCGGAGGTGGATCGGCCAGTGTCTGCGGATCACGGCCCAAGCCGAGCGCAGAAATGACGACATCACAGCCACGCATCAGGGGCGCGAGGTCGTCCTCCAGAATATCGGCTTCGCATGCCTCGAAGGCCGGATGATCGCAGAACCCTGAGGGAAAATCGCGTTCGACCCCCCGGATGCTATGTCCCTCATCCAAAGCCTGCTGAAGGATATGTTTGCCAGTTCCGCCGCCCGGCCCGAGGAGAAGTATTTTCATGGTTCGACAAACGGTCGGCAGACAGCTTTGTGCCTCGAAATCGCAAGTATCCCGAATACGAAAAAGCCCGCCTTGAGGGCGGGCCTTTTGAAGCGATGGTGGGCGTAGGAAGAGTTGAACTTCCGACCCCTGCAATGTCAATACAGTGCTCTACCACTGAGCTATACGCCCGCACCATCGTTTGCCGCAAACCAGCCGTTGGCCGGTAGGCGGAAGGGGCATCTAGCCGCGTCCCCCCATCGGCGCAAGGGATGAAATCACCCTAAAGCGAAGCTTCCTTGCGATCATCGAAAACGCGTTCGACTTCCAGGACCAGATCCCGCAGATGAAACGGCTTCGACAGAACCTTTGCGCGCGGCTGATCGGCGCTCGCTTTGAGGGAAACTGCGGCGAACCCGGTGATGAACATCACTTTCGTGTGCGGACTGATGGCATTGCATTTCTGCGCGAGTTCGATGCCGTCCATTTCCGGCATGACGATGTCCGACAAGAGAAGATCGTAATGCGCATCTTCCAGCAAAGGCACGGCCAGCGTTCCACGATCGACCGAATCGACTTCGTACCCTGCATTTTCCAGCGCCCTGACGAGATAGGTGCGCATGGCCTCTTCATCCTCGGCAAGAAGGATGCGGCGGGGTTGGATCGTTTCGTTCATGGGAGCAGCCTATAGACGCGCTGTGTTAAAAATTCTTTGGCCGAAATGACGACGACCTGCTTTGACACACTTGCACAATGTGCGATGCCATCCGGCAATGACGACAGACGGTAATCCACCAGATAACGCCGGTATTCGGGTAACGCCAAGCGCGGCTGCGCCGTTTTCGCTGACGATGAGTGATGCGATTGCCTCGCCGGTCCTGCTTGCAGTGCCGCATGCTGGCCGCAGATATCCTCCGCAACTTCTTGATTCGATGCGCAACCCCGATTTCTCGGCTATCCGGCTGGAAGATCGCCTGATCGACGGTGTGGGCGAAGAAGTCGCGCGGCAGACAGGTGCGTCGCTGCTGGTGGCACATGCTCCGCGTGCGATGATCGACCTCAATCGCGCTGTTGATGACATGGACTGGACCATGGTTGCAGAAGGCCGTCCTGCAGGCACCGCGCATTCGGCTGCCAATCGGCGGGCGCGGGGCGGTCTGGGTCTCGTTCCCCGCAGGCTCAACGGGCTGGGCGAGATCTGGAAGTCGCGGCTGACGCATGACGAGGTGCGGCAACGGATCATGGATGTTCACGAGCCCTATCACGCCGCCTTAAAGACAGCGCTCGATCGGATCCGCAGCCGCTGGGGCGCGGCCTTGCTGATCGATTTGCATTCGATGCCGCCCTTGCGGAAAGAACACCCTCACGACCGGCCTGCGCATTTTGTCGTGGGCGACAGGTTCGGCGCGTCCTGTGATGGCATGCTGTCAGCAGCTGCCATGCGCTATTTCGGGCGGGAAGGCCGCAGGGCAGGGCACAACAGGCCATATGCCGGGGGCTATGTCCTCGACCGCCACGGCTCGCCTTCTGTGGGCATCCACGCCATGCAGATCGAGGTTTGCCGCTCGCTCTACCTGACAAACGATCATTCTGCCCCAGGCGATCGCGCCCCTGAGATTGCCGAGCCTGCTGGCAGGATCTTGTCAGGACGCTGGCCGAGGAAGTGACCCCGGAGAAGCATTGGCCGCAAGCAGCCGAATAGCCGCGCTCGCAGCCTAAGTCCCTTGATCGCAAACCAAAAAGACCACCTCGCTTCCATCAAGGATACGAGGTGGCCCAGGTTCAGGGAGGGAATGCAGGGTTGCTGCATCCATCCAGACCGGCCTGAGGGGGAGTGGCCGCGTCCGGACACCCTCTAGATGGTATTACGGCGGCGAATTTCAACAGAAACCGCCGCCGCAATAATGTTAAACGCCCGGAGGCGAATTCGGTCAGGCTTTACGCCTTGGCAGCTTCGGCTGGAAGCTTGGGACCTTTGCCCTGCTGGATCTGACGCGCGAAAATCTGGCGCATCAGGTCGAGCGACAGAATGTGTGCGTGGATCACGGCGAGCATACCGTTCTCGTTCCACGTCTTCAGCGTTTCGGCATCCAGCGCACGGAGCTTTTCCTGATCGACCATCTGGAAACCGCGGTAGATATAAGGCTGGTCGATGTTCTGGTCCTGCGAGATCGAAATCTCGCTTTCCATGAGAAGGTCCTTTTCCTTCAGAGCGTCGACGAACGCCTTGGTCTTGATACCGGCCTGTTCGAACTTCTCGCAGAAATCGAGAATGTTCTGCGTTTCCGGTGTCGCCTTGCCGTCTTCGGTGAAGAACTTCTCGCCTTCGTCGAAATCACCGACGGTGTCGGACGTCGGGTCGAAGCAGAGCGAGAGATTCTCGGCCTTCTCTTCGAGCTTGGCGAGCATGAACGGATAGCGGCGGATATAGGCCGGGATGTAGATCGGATCTTTGACCTTGCCATCATCGTCGACGAACGTGTTCACGCCTTCGTTGAGGCCCATAAGGACGATCGGCAGCGGATCTTCGCCTTGTGTGAAGACGATCGGGAAATCGCGCTGTGCCTGGGCAAATTCGTCCGCCGTCAACGGGATCGCGTGCTGTCCGGCGAGCCATTTTGCCGTGTCGGTCTTGCGATTCTTCCACGTGATGTGGTCGCGCGAATTGAGTGGCATCAGGTCGTTGTAGAAAAGGGGCAGGCTCGGCTGCGGCGCGCTGGCCATCGTCAGTCTCCGGATCGTATCAGAATGATTGGAATATGGTCGTCGCACCGGCGCTTTTGACGACCTGTGCAAGATGGCAGGAAGCCTTACGCGTAAGGGCGAGGCTGTGCAAGCGCGCGCCTGTGAGCGGGTTGGGGTGCCTTTCTAGCCGCGCTCCACAGGCACCAGCTTGCCGGGATTGAGCAGACCTTTCGGATCGAGTGCCCGCTTCACGCTGCGCAAGATCGACAGCGATGCGGGATCACCCAGCCGCCCAAGTTCGTCCCGCTTCATCTGCCCGATGCCGTGTTCCGCGCTGATCGAACCGCCCCAGTCCGTGACGAGGTCATGCACTTTGCGACTAATGGCCTTTCCTTCGGCCTCTTCCCATTCACCGCGAATGGCACCCTCGGGCGCGAGGACGTGAAAGTGGACATTGCCATCGCCAAGATGTCCGAAAGCGACGGCTTTCGTTCCAGCGAAGCTCTTGTCCATTTCGGGAAGGGCAAACTCGACGAAATCCGCCATTTTTTCGACCGGGACGGATATATCATGCTGCATGGCCGGACCGATGGCGCGTTCTGCAGCGGAAATCCCGTCGCGCAGGTGCCAAAGCGCTTCTGCCTGTGCTTCGCTGGCGGCGATGGTGGCATCTTCGAGCAAGTCATTCTCGAATGCGCCTTCAAGAAAGCCTTCGGTGCGTGCGTCGATGGTTGCGGCGCCAGCCTCGTCGGCAGCCAGCTCGATAAGGGCATACCATTCATGGCGCTCCTGAAGCGGATCGCGGGCATCCGGATAATGGTCCAGCACCGATTCCAGAGTGTGGCGCGGCATCACTTCGAAGCCTTCTAGAATATCGGACACTTCCCTTTCTGCATGAAGGAGCAGGGCGCGGGCGCCGACTATGCTCTCCAGCCCGACAAACATTACGCGGCGCGCGGCGAGAGCAGGGAGAAGTCGTAGAGTCGCCGCCGTAACGATCCCCAGCGTGCCTTCACTGCCGATCAACAGCTGTTTCAGGTCGAACCCGCGATTGTCTTTCTTCAGCGGTGTGAGCGAATTGAAGATGTTGCCATTCGCCATGACGGCTTGCAGGCCCAGAACCTGAGCGCGCATCGTGCCGTGGCGCAGGACCTGCGTTCCGCCGGCATTCGTCGAAATCAAGCCGCCAATGGTCGCCGAGCCTTTGCCGCCAAGCGTAAGCGGAAACCGCAAGCCCTGCGTCTCTGCCGCCTCGTGCAGATTCTGGAGTACGACGCCCGCCCCGCAGGTGACACGGCCGCTGGCTGGATCGATGGGTTTGATCGTGTCCATCCGGCGTAGCGACAGAAGCAGGGCTTCTCCGCTTTTGTCGGGTGTGGCGCCGCCTGACATGCCGCTGTTACCACCCTGCGGCACGATCGGCACATCGGCCTCGGCGCATAGTTTCACCAGCCTGGACAATTCAGTCGCATCGGCTGGTGAGGCGAGCGCGATTGCGCTGCCCGCATAGCGTCCGCGCCAATCCGTCAGCCACGGTTCGATAAGGTCGGAATCTTGGGTAAGCCCTCTAGGGCCCAGAATGGCCGTCGCCCGCTCAAGAAAACTATCAGATTTCGTCATGATGCACCTGTGCCACAGTCGGGCAGTTAATAGCACCCACTTGCGGCTGAGCGGCCGTTAATTAAGCCAGCATTCAATCGCGCAGGTTATTGCGAGATGACACCGCCCGCACTTCCTGTTCGGGCCAGCTTTACGGAGAACAGCGGACTTACCCGCCTCGGTCATGCCCGGCTTCATCGAACTTTTTGCGCCGCTGGCGCTGCTGCTGCCCATTCCGGCAGGCGATGAAGCTGTGCCAGTCAGCGATACGACCGACGTCGCTCCGGCTGCTCCGGCTCAGGCAGAAGACGCCCAGCAGTCCGGTCCGTGGATGTCCACGACCCCGTTCAGCAGTCTCCAGCCATGGTATCAGGTGCGTATCCAGCAGCGCGTCATCGTTCGCGTATCGCCGCGCCGCACCGACCGGCAGAGCCTTGTCGCGACGCTGCCCAGCCGCAAGCCGGAAGCGTATGTCGAACGCAAGATGGGCAGTTGCCTGCCGATCCGCGATGTCGTGGCCGTTCAGGCCGATTCGTCCCGGTTGCTGCTTTATACGCGCGACCGCAAAATCGTGTCGGCGACGTTGGAAAAGAGCTGTCGTCCCCGTGACTTCTATTCCGGTTTTTATGTCGAGCCGAGCAAGGACGGGAAGCTGTGCGTGAAGCGTGATAATTTGCAATCGCGTAGCGGCGTTTCATGTCAGATGAGCAGAATTCGCCAATTGATACCTGCCGGCATCTGACGACTGCGCCCGATTTCTTGACTTTTTGCCTCTCGCCGCGCAAATGCCGCGCGCGGTAGCGCCTCGATGGCGCGGCCGTTTTTTGCATCGACAGCTTAAGATGCTGCGATTTAAGATGCTGCGACGCACCCTTTTATACCGGACACTTGCATGAACTTTGCCGACCTCGGCCTCTCCCCTGAATTGCTTAAAGCGGTCGAAAAGGCCGGCTATACCGAGCCGACCCCGATCCAGGAGCAGGCCATTCCGCCTGTGCTGATGATGAAAGACATCATCGGTATCGCGCAGACCGGAACCGGCAAGACGGCCAGCTTCGTGCTGCCGATGATCGATATCATGGCCAGCGGCCGCCGCCGCGCTCTTATGCCGCGCTCGCTGATTCTGGAGCCGACGCGCGAACTGGCTGCACAGGTCGCCGAAAACTTCGAGAAGTATGGCGAGAACCATGATCTGAAGATGGCGCTGCTGATTGGCGGCGTGCAGATGGGCGATCAGGTCAAGGCGCTGAACGAAGGCGTGGACGTTCTGATTGCGACGCCGGGCCGCCTGATGGACCTCTTCGAGCGTGGCAAGATCCTGCTCAATGGCTGCGAGCTTCTCGTGATCGACGAGGCGGACCGGATGCTCGACATGGGCTTCATCCCCGATATCGAGTTCATCTGTTCCAAACTGCCCGAACAGCGCCAGACCATGCTGTTCAGCGCCACGATGCCGCCCCCGATCGAGAAACTGTCCAAGCAGTTCATGACCGATCCCAAGCGGATCGAAACGACCCGCGCTGCGACCACCAACAAGGACATAACCGCTTTCCGTGTGAATGTCGGTGCGCGCCAAAAGCGCGACACGCTGGAATGGCTCCTGCAGAACGATCACGTCGATACGGCGATTGTCTTCTCCAACCGCAAGACGACCGTCCGCGAGCTCAACAAGCATTTGCAGCGCCTCGGATATTCCAGCGGCGAAATTCACGGCGATATCGATCAGGCGACGCGCAACAAGGAGCTTGAGCGTTTCAAGTCGGGCGACATCAATATTCTCGTCGCCAGCGACGTTGCGGCGCGTGGCCTCGATATCAAGGGTGTCAGCCACGTCTTCAATTACGATACGCCGTGGCATCCGGATGACTATGTGCACCGCATTGGCCGTACGGGCCGGGCAGGGGCCAAGGGCCGCGCCTTCACCTTCGTCACGCCTGAAGATGCCGAAGCGATCGACAATGTCGAGAAGCTGACGAAGAACAAGATCAACGTTTTCGGCAAGGACGATGTTCGCGTCGAATTGAAGGACGGCGACACGTCGAAGGGCAAGGCCAAGGCGAAGTCCTCTGACACGGACGAGGCGCCGCAAGAAGACAAGCCGAAGCGTGGGCGCAAAAAGCGCAGCGATGCTCCTCGCGAAGAAAAGCAGGATGCAGCGCCGCACAAAGAAACAGAGCGCGATGAGGAGCCGCGCGAAGAAAAGCCGCGCAGAAGCCGATCGCGCAGTGACGAGAAGTCGGATGCTGCGCCGAAGAAACCCGCGCGGGGCGGCCGTGGCCGAAAGCAGGATGACGAACCAGTCGCTGCGGGCGAATGGAACGGTCCGCAGCCGGGCTTCCTCAATGTCGGCTTCGACTGAGCTTCGGGCCTAGTCCACCAGTGTGACGAAGCTGTCGATGACGCGTTTCTCGCCGACATCTTCGAAATTGATGACCAGCTTGTTGCCTTCCTGATCGATGACGGTGCCGCTGCCGAACTTGTCGTGGCGGACCTGTGCTCCGATGCCGATGTCGGTGCGCGCTTTAGCAGCAAAGCTTGCCGCACTTCGGCGGCTTTCCTGCACCCTGACAGGCTTCGTATCGTAACCCGACGTCAGTGCCCGTTGCCAACCGGGTCCGCGAGCCGAAGAGCGCTCGGGACGGCTCTGCGAAACATGCGCGAACGGATCGTCCTGATCACTGTATTGCGCCCGCCAGAGCGATGCGCCGCCGGTCATGGTGGTTTCGGCATCGATATGCTCTTCCGGCAGTTCCTCGACGAAACGGCTCGGGATCGAGCTCGTCCACTGGCCGTAGATGCGCCGGTTTGCGGCGTGAACGATGGTGCATTTTCGCCGTGCGCGCGTAATTGCGACATAGGCGAGGCGGCGTTCCTCTTCGAGACTGGCAAGGCCGCCTTCATCCAGGGAGCGCTGACTTGGAAAGACCCCTTCTTCCCAGCCGGGCAGGAAAACGTTGTCGAATTCCAGACCCTTCGCAGCGTGCATGGTCATGATCGTTACCTTCTCGTCATCCGAGTTGGCATCGTTGTCCATGACCAGGCTGACATGCTCCAGAAAATCTCCGAGCGAGTCGTACTCTTCCATCGCACGCGCAAGTTCCGACAGGTTCTCCAGCCGCCCCTTCGCCTCGACGGATTTCTCGTTCTCCAGCATGGTATTGTAGCCGGTTTCATCCAACACCTGTCGGAGTAGTTCGGATGGCTCGAGCGTTTCCGCGCGCTCTCGCCAGTTCAGGATCTGCCCCATCAGGCCCGCGATCGTATTCGCCGCGCGCTTGGGCAGTTCGTCGCTATCTGCCAATTGAAGCGAGGCTGCGGCCAGCGGCAGGCCTGTCCGACGGGCATGTTGATGCATCTTCTCCAGCGTCTTCGCACCCAGACCGCGCTTTGGCTGGTTGTAGATGCGCTCGAACGCAAGATCGTCCTGCGGCTGGGCTATGATCCGCAGATACGCCAACGCGTCGCGGATTTCTGCCCGCTCGTAGAAGCGGAAGCCGCCAATGATGCGGTAATTCAAACCGATCTGAATAAAGCGATCTTCGAACTCGCGCGTCTGGTATTGGGCGCGGACCAGAATGGCTACCTGATCGAGCGAAGCGCCTTCGCGCTCGAGACGTTCGATTTCTTCGGCGATGCGGCGGGCTTCTTCCGGACCGTCCCAGACACCGATGACGCGCACTTTCTCGCCTGCATCGAATTCGGTCCAGAGGGTCTTGTCCAGCCGCTGGCTGTTCGCCCGGATCAGGCCGCTTGCCGCGCCAAGGATATGGGGAGTTCGAGCGGTAATTCTGTTCCAGCCGGACAACTTTTGCGCCGGGAAAATCCTTTTCGAAGCGCAGGATATTGGCGACTTCTGCGCCGCGCCATGAATAGATCGACTGGTCGTCGTCACCGACCACGCAGATATTCTTGCGATCCTGAGCAAGCAGCCGCAGCCAGAGATACTGGACGGCATTGGTATCCTGATATTCGTCCACGAGGACGTATTTGAACCGCTTCTGATAGCTCTCCAGAACCTCCCGCTCGCGCCGAAAGATGTTGAGCATATGGAGGAGAAGGTCACCGAAATCGCACGCGTTGAGAGCCTTCAGTCGCGCTTGGTAGAGGCGGTACATATGCGCGCCTTGACCGTTGGCGTAACTTTCGTTCTCGACTGCATCCAGATCATCGGGGTTGAGCCCGCGGTTCTTCCACCGGTCGATCAGTCCGGCAAGCTGGCGGGCGGGCCAGCGTTTCTCGTCGATATCGCTCTCGACGATCAGTGCTTTCAGCGCACGAAGCTGGTCGTCGGTATCGATAATCGTGAAGTTCGATTGCAGACCGACCAGCTCGGCGTGGCGGCGGAGCATCTTTGCGCAGATGGAATGGAATGTCCCCAACCACGGCATGCCTTCCAGCGCGCCGCCGGTCAGAGCGCCGACTCGTTCGCGCATCTCGCGGGCAGCCTTGTTGGTAAAGGTGACGCAGAGGATCTCGCTCGGCCAGGCGCGCCGCATGGCGACGATATGCGGCCAGCCGCGCAGTCAGTGCCGCTGTCTTTCCCGTTCCTGCTCCTGCAAGCATGAGCACGGGGCCTTCCGTCGTGAGGACAGCCTCTCGCTGTGGTGTGTTCAACCGTGCGGCGTAGGACGGAACATCGTCCGGTCCAGCGGTCGCGCCAGCGTTAAGGGCGGTGTCGGCGGGGGGCCTGTGAGGGTGGGGCTGATCTGTCATGCTTTTCGGGTGAACAGGTAGGGAACGCGCGCGGCTGCGGCAAGCCGTGCAATGCGTTGAGCCGAATTTCGGAACCCCGAACCGGCTTTCCCGTTGGTTTTGCAAGGACGGAGAAGTCCAACCAAGACACCGAAGGAATTGAATATGAAAAAGATTCTCGCAGCAGCTGCCGCCACTGGCCTCGCTCTTTCCGCTACGCCCGCTTTCGCGCAGGATACCCAGGCGAAGTCGCCCGAAATCGTCGAGCGTAACGCAAACGGCAAGGCATCGAAGGTCATGATCGACGGCAAAGTCATCGACGTGTGCATGTCGCGGGAGCAGGACAGCTGCATCAACCCTCGTGCAGCAGGGCTGAAGTGGGGCGATCGCCCGCTCAGCTACTTCCCACGTTAAAACAGGCGGATTTGATCCGGCATCGGGGATCGGTGCAGGATCGTCAGCACGAGGGCCGGAGGCGCAGCGCGCTTCCGGCCTTTCTTGTTTTCGCGGCTCTTGTCCTGTTAATTGCACGCCAAAGGGCAGGACGCTGCCGGAGCAAGCCGACCTGCTTCCCCAAGGGATTGTCGTGGCTGACTTTTACAACAATGATTGGTCCAGTTCTGCCACAGGGATCGCATCAGGGCAGGGCGCATGGCGTTCGCACGCTTGGGATTTCCAACGATGGAGAATCCAATGCGTAAATATTTGAAAATTATGGCGATTGCTGGCGGTCTTGCCGCTGCTCCAGCGCTTGCCCAAGAGACTGACACGACGAATGGCGCTGAAGCCCGCGCCGAAATGTCGCCCGAGCAGAACCTTGCCTATGGGACATGGCCCGACGAACGCAGGGCACTCTACGATGCGTGGCCTGTCGAAGCACAGAGCTACTACTGGACGCTCACACCTCCGCGGCAGGAAGTGTTCTGGATGCTGAGCGACGGCGACCGCCTCACGCTGGTCGGCATGAGCGAGGCAGATCGCGACACGACCTGGTCACGGCTGGAGGACCAGATGCTTGCCAGCCAGCCGCCCGTTGGCGCAGAGCCGTCTCCCTCGCCAGACGAAATGTCCCAGCCCGGGGAAAGCCCGATGGCCGAGCCGGAAGCGACCAGTGACGAAACCATAGACGGCCACGGTCCACGATAGAAGGGGCCGATCGGTATGCCGGGTTGGCGGGTAAAACACTTGCCGATCCGGCATACGCCTGCGTTATTGTCGGCTGTCAAACCGGAGGAGCACGACAAACATGCTGACAGGGGGCTGCCATTGCGGCGCGATCCGCTACGAAGTGAGCGGAGACATCATCAATCACGCACTATGCCATTGCAGCGATTGCCGGAGGGCATCTGGCGCCCCGATGGTCGGCTGGATGATGGTCGAAGATAGCCAATTGCGGCTCGAGGGCGAGGTCGCAACCTATGCCAGTTCCGAACATGCACGCCGCCACTTCTGCATCCAGTGCGGAACGGGCTTGTTCTATTCCAACGCGCAGATGCTGCCCGGTCTCGTCGATGTGCAATCGGCAACTCTGGATGAGCCTGAAGACATGCCGCCCCAGGCGCATATTCAGGTGGCGGAGCGGATTGGCTGGATGAAAGAGGCACACCGCCTGCCGGAATTCGACCGATATCCGCCACAGGACGAGAAACCTGAGGAGGGCTAGGCGAGGCGGAGCAGCGTGATCTTGGCTTTGCCGACCTTGCGCTCCTTCACCGTCTCCAGAAGCTTGACCTCGACATCTTCCGTCGAACCGGTCTCCACGGCAATCCACGTGGCGCTGCCGATCCAGCCCAGGCGGATGAGCCTGTCGAGCGCGACATTCGCTGCGCCCGTTGCGTAGGGCGGATCGAGCAGCAGCAGATCGTGCGGGACCTTGGCAGGGCCGAGCGCCGTGGCGGAACCGGCACTGACGGTCGTCCGTGACCGTGCATCGAGCGAAGAGATATTGGCGCGGATAGCGTCGAGCGCCGGCTTCTCCTGCTCCACGAACAGGCAATGTCCCGCGCCGCGCGACAAGGCTTCCAGGCCCAGCGCACCCGACCCGGCGAACAGATCCGCAACCGACAACCCTTCGAAACTGCCGAGCCTGCTGGTGAGCATGTTGAACAATGTTTCGCGCGTACGATCGGCGGTAGGCCGGGTCGCGTCCCCCTTGGGCGCGACGAGTTTGCGTCCGCGCCAGTCGCCCGCAATAATTCTCACAGGTTTCCGTTCTTCAGGTCGGAGCGGAAGCGGCCGACATCCTGCTTGGCAATTTCCTGCACGCCGCCGCGAGGCAGGTCCGCGAGATCGAACGGTCCGTAGGATGTTCGAATCAGACGACTGACCTTCAGCCCGAAATGTTCGAGAACACGGCGAACCTCACGGTTTTTCCCCTCTGTGATCGTCATGACGATCCACTGGTTCGCACCCTGCTTCCCGCCGCGCTCGAAATCGGCATCGATTCGCCCGTAATTCATCCCGTCGATGGTGATCCCTTCGATCAGGCCGTGAAGTTCGCCTTCGGAGACATCCCCATACGTGCGGGCGCGGTATGTGCGCGGGATGCCGGAGGAGGGCAGTTCCATCTCGCGTTTGAACCCGCCATCGTTGGTCAGCAGCAACAGGCCCTCGGTGTTGAGATCGAGCCTGCCGATCGGCATCACACGCGGTGCACCTTTCGGAAGCGCATTGCGAAGCGCGTCGTAAATGGTCGGCCTTCCCGCAGGATCGCGCTCTGCAGTCAGCAGGCCCACAGGCTTGTGAAAGGCGAACAGCCGCGTCGGCTCCGCCTTGCCGACCGGCTTGCCATCGACGGTGATGCCGCGCAGCGATTCGAGGAACGTCGCCGGCGTTTCCACCGTCTTGCCGTGGAGAGCCACGCGCCCTTCGGCGATCATCCGCTCGACTTCGCGCCGGCTTGCAACGCCTGCGCGCGCCAACAATTTGGCAATCCGGTCGCCATCGGGGCGGTCGGGTGCGCGGGTTTCCTTATGAGCCATAGAATTTTACCATAGCTGGCGCGGGTAGGCGCTCGGTCCGCCCAAATCAATTGGCGGCGCGCAACGCTTCTTCCACTATGTCGGCAAATGCGCGCACCCCGCCTTCCAGCATGCCGAGCGTTACATGCTCGACCGCCCCGCTGGATAGTCCTTGCTGGCCCAGCTCGGCCGCGCGGAAATCCTCGCTCGCGAAAACGCCTCCGTCGAGCAGCGCCCAGCTACGTTCCCAGTGATCGCGCGCCTTGTCCGTTGCCGGAGGCTCGGGAATCAGCATGAAGTCCTCGACCAGCGTCAGCTTCTCCGATTGCGGCATCAGGACCATGATGTTGAGGTAATCGGGACTTGGAATAATGATCGTGCCGGGCAGAAGCTGGTACGCGAACGTGACGACCCGGCGCAGCGAATCCATGTCGGCAAAATCGACGCCGTCCATTTCTTCCAGTCGGCCCACTGCGCTTCGCATATGCGGCCCCACGGTGTCGCCGGCTGTAATCCCGTCCTTGAAGAACGGTCCGATCGTTTTGGCGTGCAGGCGGGTGACGTGGTAGCTTTCGAGAAAGGCATCCATCACGAGCTTCCAGTTGCCGTTCACCGTGTGCAGCTTGCGCCGGAACAGGTGGAGACCTGCCGTGCCGAACGATGCCATATCCTCGCTGACCGCCCGGGCGTCTGTGAAATCGGCATCGGCGTCGGGGGAGAACCAGATGAGACCGCCATCTTCCATGCTGGGCAGTTCGACCAGACCCATCTCGCTCTTCTCGAGACCGGGAAAAGTTTCGGGCCGGGGCAGGGCAAGGAGCTTGCCGTCCAGACGGTATGTCCATGCATGGTAGGGGCAGACCAGCCTCTTGGTGCAGACTGCGTCCTCACCCTCCACAAGGCGCGTACCGCGATGCCGGCACACGTTGAGGAAAACATGGACCTCGCCTTCTGCGTCGCGGGTCAGCAATAGCGGACGACCGGTCGCATCATGCGGAACGGCCATGCCGGCCTCCGGCAGCAGAGCCGAAGGGGCGATGACCTGCGGCAAGCGATCAAAGAGCGCCGACTTCTCGCGTGCCCAGCGGTCAGGATCCGTGTAGTTGCTGGCCGGGACGCTTTGCATCGCAGCAGGGCGGCGGGGATCGGTCGCTCCCTCGGCAATCATCCGGGCGAGGGCGGCTTGTCCCTCCGTAGGTTGCCTGCCTTCGTTCAGTAATTGCACATCGGCCATCCCCGATCCTCCTTGCGCTCGCGCTTTCCGTAACGCCGCCTAGCGATTAGAGGATTGCAGAAATTGTCGTGCGACAAAAGGGATGAGGGTTGAATGGCCGAAGCAGCAGCGAAACAGGGAAAGCCGGGATGGCGCGTGGTTCTCGCCGCGCTGAGGCAGCCCAAGACCGGATACATGCTGCTGTTCGGCTTCGCCGCAGGCCTGCCATACGCGCTGGTTCTGGGCACGCTTTACGCGTGGTTGTCCGATGCCGGTGACATCGATCTGGAAACGATGGGCGTCTTTTCGCTTATCGGCCTGGCCTACGCATTCAAATTTCTCTGGTCGCCCGCACTGGACCGCGTCGACATTCCGATTGTCAGCAAATTGGGCAAGCGCAAGCAGTGGATTGTCACAGCGCAGCTGATCATCGGCGGCGCACTGGTCGCGCTCAGCTTCATTACGCCAAGCAATTCCACCATTGGCATTTTCAGCCTTCTGGCCGGACTGGCTGCCTTTGCCAGCGCTACGCAGGACGTGGTTATCGACGCATGGCGCGTAGACGTGGCGGATGAGGTCGCGACCATCGATATCCTCTCGACGGTCTATCAGATGGGCTACCGCATTGCCGCACTCGTGGGCGGTGCGCTGGCTCTGTTCGCGGCCGAGCGGTTCGGCTGGCCGGCGACCTATTTCGCGATGGGACTGACGATGCTGGCGGTCGGGTTTGCCGGCCTGTGGGCGCCTGATGCCAATGCCGCGGATATGGCCGACGCGCAGGCAGCCTTGGGCGAGGACCCCTATGGACTGCGCAAGGCAGGCCAGATGCTTGCCCAAGGTGCGCACGGCGGCGCTGGCCATTGTCGGGCTGCTATGGGGATGGGCACTCGTCACCGTCGGTGTCTTCATGGTCCGCAGCCTGTCGAGCAATCCTGACGCGCGGCCCGATTCCGTCGAGTTCATTTCCAACATGGGTCCGCTGATCGTGGTCGCGACGGTCGTCCTTCCCGCGATGGTCGCCGCATGGCTGGAAAGCGCCCGAAAGCGCGGGAAGTACGTGATCCCGGCCAACGTGGAGGACGGCCCCGGCATCCAGACCGGCCAGTACGTCTCGCAATACGCCGCGCAGTCGACCGGCGACCGTGCGATGGATCATCTATATCGCGCGCTCGTCCTGCCTCTGACGGACCTGATCGGGCGTTTGGGCTGGGCGATTGTGATCGTCATCGCGCTGGTGCTGACCTACCGGATTACGGATGCGATCTGGGGCACGTTTGCCTACCCGTTCTACCTTGGCGAGCTGGAATACACGAAGGACGAAGTGGCGGTCGCGTCCAAGTTCTTCGGTGTCGGCGCGCTGCTTTTCGGTCTGGCTTTGGGTGGGTATCTGCTGACCGCCATTGGCCGTATGCTCACGCTGACGCTGGGCGCGTTTCTCGCGGCCATTACGAACCTGCTCTATGCCGACCTCGCGATCGGCGGTGTGCGTGTTCAGGCCTTCGCCGATATGACCGGATTTACATGGCTCGTCGGGGCCATGGGCGGCGATGACCGGCTGGCGACACTGATGATGGCGATTGCGGGCGAGAACATCGCTGTCGGCATCGCCGGTGCGGCTTTCGTCGCCTATCTCTCCAGCATCGTGTCGAAGGGGTATAGCGCCGTGCAATATGCGTTGCTGTCGTCGCTGACCCTGCTGGTCGGTACGCTTGGTCGCGGTGCGCTGGGCCAGATGATCGAAGAGCGCGGCTATTACGACGTCTTTATTCTCACGACCCTGATCGGGCTGGGTGCAGTTGTGCTGTGCATCATCGAATGGATCCGTCAGGCGCGGCTGGGCAAGGCGTCCGGCGTCGTTGCGCCTGATCCGAAACTGTCAGCGGACTCAGCCGAATAATCAGTCCGGCAATTCTCCGGTGAGGCGCAACACGTCGCCTGCGAGATAGAGCGATCCGGCAATAAGCACCGGCAAGCCGTCGTCGGGCAGGGCTTGCAAGGCGGCTTCGACATCGGGTCGTGCCTTGGCCTGCGGCCCGAAAGCCTGCGGTCGCATGGCTGTCGTGGCCGGGCACAGGCACAGCCGAAATGCTCGCTGTGACGGGACCGAGCGGATCCAGCAGCCCGCGGGGATCCTTGTTCGCGAGCATCCCGATAATGATGTGTAGCCGCTGCCCTGCGAGGTGAGCTGCAAGCGCCTCACCCGCATTTCGGTTGTGGCCGCCATCGAGCCAAACTTCGCGGTCGCCGGTTAGCGGAGAGGGCGCAAGACGCTGGAATCTCGCAGGCCATCTAGCGTTCCGTATCCCCTCGGCCATGGCCTCGCGCGTGACCGATAAGTAATCCTGATGCCTCAGCATGGCGATTGCCAAAGCGGCATTTTGCGCCTGATGCGAGCCGGCCATAGTGGGGACAGGAAGGACAAGCTCGCCGTGCCTGTCGGCATAGTGGAGACCGGTTTGCGAAACGCTCGCCGACCACTCGCGCCCGCGCATCGCCAGCGGAGCACCGCACCGTGCCGCAGCGCGCTCGATTTCTAGTGTAGATCCGCTCGGATAGGAGAACGTCACCAGCGACGAGCCACGTTTGGCAATCCCTGCTTTCTCGAATGCAATGCGGCTGAGCGGGTCGTCCGGCGTTCCCTCTTCCGGTGCCAGCAGGAACCGCTCGTGATCGATACCGAGCGCAGCAATCCCGCAGGCGGCAAGCACGTCCGGCTCCAGAACATTGGTCGCATCGAACCTTCCGCCCAGACCGACCTCGACAACGCAGGCATCGGCGGGCGTGCGGCTGAAAGCGAGAAAGGCGGCGGCGATGGTGACTTCGAAGAAGCTGGGGTTCAGATCGGCTCCTGCATCCAGAACCTCCTCCAGCAGCGCCGCCAGAGCGTCATCCTCGATCAGCTTTCCGGCCAGCCGGATGCGCTCGTTGTAGCGCACCAGATGCGGGCTGGTGGTGACGTGGACGCGCTTGCCGTCCGCCTCCAGCATGGCGCGCAGAAACGCGCAGGTGGAACCTTTACCGTTGGTGCCGGCCACGTGAAACGTCGGCGGCAGGTAGCGGTGCGGATTGCCGAGCCGTTCGAGCAGGCGCGAATCGTAGCGAGGCCAAGCCGCCCGTCCGGCACGCTCAGCGCAGCGAGCCGGTCCAGCTGGGTCTGCACCGCTGGATCGTCGGATGTCGCGAAATCCATGTGCCTAGCGGCCCTGAATTGGTGGGCGGGGTGCTAAGCCGCCTTCGCGCCCTGCATATAATCCAGCAGCATGGCGAGTTCTTCGCGCAGGTCTTTGCGATGGACGACCATGTCGACCATGCCGTGCTTGTGCAGATATTCCGCGCGCTGGAACCCTTCGGGCAATTGCTCGCGGATCGTATCCTGGATCACGCGCTGTCCGGCAAAGCCGATCAGCGCGCCGGGTTCGGCAATATGGACATCGCCGAGCATCGCATAGCTGGCCGTGACGCCGCCAGTCGTCGGGTCGGTCAGCACGACGATATAGGGCAGGCCGGCCTCTTTCAGACGCCGCGTCATCACCGTCGCCTTGGGCATCTGCATCAGGCTGAGAATGCCTTCCTGCATTCGCGCACCGCCCGCAGCGGTCACGACGATATAGCCGCATTTGCGGTCCAGCGCTTCCTGCGCGCCGGCACAGAATGCCGTGCCCACGGCCATGCCCATGGTTCCGCCCATGAAGCCGAAATCCTGCACGCCGACGACGGCCGGATTGTCGAGGATTGCGCCGGAACCGACTGTAAAGGCATCCTTGTACGGGTTTTTCGCGCGCGCCTGCTTCAGCCGGTCGGTATATTTCTTGCTATCCTTGAACTTCAGCGGGTCTTCCGTGACCTCGGGCTGGGGCAGGACCGAATAGCCTTCGTCCAGCAGCTGGGCGAGGCGCTGGTCCGCGCCGATCCGGCCGTGATGCTCGCAATTGGGACAGACGTGCAGGTTCTCCTCGTATTCCTTGACGAAGAGCATTTCCTGGCAGGACGGGCATTTGACCCAGAGATTCTCCGCCGTCTCGCGCTTGGCGACGAAGGGGAGCGAATTGCGGACGCGGGTTAGCCAGTTCATGCGTTCTCGTCCTTTGCCGCCGAATGCACTGCTTTGGCAAGGGATGCGGTCAGTGCTTTGAGATGCTGCGGGGCATCTGTGCCATGCTGCGCCACCAGTTCGACCAGCGCCGAGCCGACGACAACGCCGTCCGCGACCTTGGCGATGTCGCCCGCCTGTTCCGGTGTGCGCACGCCGAAACCGACCGCAATCGGCAAGTCGGTGGAGCCTTCAGCCGGGCCACTGCATCGTCGATGCTGGCCTGCGCCGCCTGCTGCTTGCCGGTGATGCCGGCGACCGAGACATAATAGACGAAACCCGTCCGAGCCACTCGAGCACGGCGGCAGGCGCTTGGCATCGGTGGTCGGGGTGGCGAGGCGGATGGGCGCAATGCCTTTCGCGCGCAGGGCGGGCCGAGCGCTTCGTCTTCCTCCGGCGGAATATCGACGCAGATCACGCCGTCGACACCAGCCTTCGCGCATTGATCGGCAAACCATTCCGGCCCGCGCCGCACCATCGGATTGGCATAGCCCATCAGCACCAGCGGCACGTCCGGATGGCGCGCGCGGAAGGCGGCGGCGATGGCGAAGATGTCCGCCGTCGTGGTGCCCGCGCCCAGCGAGCGGAGATTCGCCTCCTGGATCGCGGGGCCATCGGCCATCGGATCGGTGAAGGGCATGCCGAGCTCGATCACATCCGCGCCGCCCTCGACCAGAGCGTCGAGATTGGCCGCAGTGTCGCCGTCACCAGCGGTGACGAAGCAGACGAGCGCGGGGTGGCTTGGCGAAGGCGGATGGAGAGGCGGGTCATTCGCTATCTTTTCTTCGACCACCAGTATTCGCGCTTCGCCGACGGGATGCGCAACATGCCATCACCGTCTTGCGAATGTCATCCCGTCACCTCGATTCGAGCCTTGTAATTCGTTCAGCTCCATTTTCGCGCACATGCATGTCCACAATACCATCAAGGACGATGAAAACCTATCGCCAGTATTCTGATGCCAACGGTAGAGCTGGTTCGTCCAGTGCAGACGAACGGTGCTGTCGCCAAAGTCTGCGAGAATGTCGCTTGCCCAAGCGCGGTCGGCAGTGAATGCTTTGGCTTCGATTTTCTCATATCTCCACCCCCAGCGCCTCGGCCACGGTGAAGATGTCCTTGTCGCCGCGCCCGCACAGATTCGCCAGGATGATCTGATCCTCGGCCATTGTCCTTGGCGCGGTTCGGCCACCGCCGCAATCGCGTGGCTGGGTTCCAGTGCGGGAATGATGCCCTCGGTGCGGCAGAGCAGCTGGAAGCCGTCCAGCGCCTCGTCGTCGGTCACGGCGGTGTATTCGACGCGGCCGGTTTCCTTCAGCCAGGCGTGTTCGGGGCCGATGCCGGGATAGTCGAGCCCGGCGCTGATCGAGTGGCCTTCGGTGATCTGGCCGTCCTCGTCCTGCAGCAGATAGGTCTTGTTGCCGTGGAGCACGCCGGGCGCGCCGCCGAGCAGGCTGGCGGCGTGTTCGTCGCCATCGAGGCCGTGACCCGCCGCTTCGACGCCGAGCATCTTCACGTCCGCATCGTCGAGGAACGGGTGGAACAGGCCGAGCGCGTTGGATCCGCCGCCGATGCAGGCGACCAGCAGATCGGGCAGGCGGCCCGTGCGGCTGAGCATCTGCGCGCGCGCTTCGGTGCCGATCACGCTTTGGAAATCGCGGACCATTTCGGGATAGGGGTGCGGGCCGGCGGCGGTGCCGATGATGTAGAACGTGTCATGCACATTCGCGACCCAATCGCGCAGCCCTTCGTTCATCGCGTCCTTCAGTGTCGCGCCGCCGCTGGTGACGGGGACGACTTCTGCGCCGAGCAGCTTCATGCGGAACACGTTGGGTGACTGCCGCTTCACATCCTCGCGCCCATGTAGATCACGCAAGGCAGGCCGAAGCGCGCGCAGACGGTGGCGGTGGCGACGCCGTGCTGGCCCGCGCCGGTTTCCGCGATAATCCGCGTCTTGCCCATCCGCATCGCGAGCAGGATCTGCCCGATGCAATTGTTGATCTTGTGCGCGCCGGTGTGATTGAGCTCGTCGCGCTTGAACCAGACCTGTGCACCGCCGAGCGCTTCCGTCAGCCGCTCCGCATAATAGAGCGGGGAGGGGCGGCCGACATAATGCTCCAGCAGATCGTCGAACTGCGCCTTGAAAGCAGGATCGGCCTGCGCTGCGCGATATTCGCGTTCCAGATCAAGGACCAGCGGCATCAGCGTTTCGGCGACATAGCGGCCGCCATAATCGCCGAAATGGCCGCGCTCGTCGGGCTGGGTGCGGTAGGAATTGGGGGTGCTGTAGATGGTCATAGGCTTGCGGGCCGCTTTACAGAAGGCGGCAATCTTGTCGACATCCTTTAGTCCCGGTCCGCTTTCGACGCCGCTGGACGTGTCGACCAAAGTCGCACCGGTCTGCCTGATCGCCTCGCCGACATTGTCCGGCGTCAGGCCGCCAGCCAGACCCCATTTCACGTGGCCCGCTGATAGGCGTCCAGCAGCGACCAGTCGAAACGCAGGCCCATGCCGCCGGGCAATGCAGCGTCCTTCGGCGTCTTCGCATCGAAGAGCAGGAAATCGGCAGCATCGGCGTAGGCGCTCGCTTTCGCGACGTCGCCGGCCCCCGAGACCGGCGAGCACTTTCCACACCGGTTTATTGAAGCGGCCGCGAATTTCGGCCACCCGCTGCGGCGTTTCGTGGCCGTGCATCTGGATGGCATCGAGTGATGCTGCGTTTACCGCCTCGGTGATCAGGTCGTCTGCGGCATCGACAAAGACACCGACCCGTCCAATGGCCGCCCCGCTGCGCATCGCAAGAGCGGACGCAGCCCAGCTGTCCACGTGCCGGGGAGAAGGTGGATAGAAATTCAGGCCGACGAAATCCGCCTTGCCCGCTATCGCGGCGTCGAGCGCATCGGGCGTGGAAATCCCGCAAATCTTGATGGCAACCATGGGGGTGGTCCTAAAGTTTTTCGGCGAGTTCGACAGTGTGCGCGATGGCTTCGCGTCCCTCGGGCTGCGAATGGCTCATCGCGATGATTTCGAAGCCGGGGAAGGCGGCCGCAAAATTGCGGGCCGACTGCGCGTATGCCTCGGTATCCGCATCGGCCAGATTGCCTAGCGTCTTCGAATCGGTGCCCTTGATCATGCAGCCGCCAAACGCGACTTGCGCCGCTGGAATGGCCGACGGTGATATTGTCGCGCGTATGGGCACCGCCGGGATAATAGATTGCCAGCGGTACGAAATTGTCGGCCTGTGGGTTCGACAGCCAGCCATCCGCGCCGAAGTCCAGATCATAACGGGCGGGTTCGAAGCCATTGGCAGGTGCATCGGCATTGGTCAGCGGGTGAGCATAGGTGGCAATGTCTGCCTCATGCACCGCCGTGATGCCGCCCATCTTGTCCTTGTGGGCGTGAGTAATGAAGGCTGCGCGAACAGGCTTGCCTAGCACGCCGTCCGCCCATGCGAGAATTTGCGATGTCTGCGCATCCGTCCACGCGGTATCGATCAGCAGAGTTTCCTCGCCATCGACGACCAGCAGGCCGTTGGACGGAACTGGTCCAATGCCGGGCAAATCGAGATACGTGGTATGCTGCCAGACATCCGGAGCGATCTCTCGAAAAGCCACATCTCCGAACCGTGTGACGTCCGCGCCCTCGCGCTCTTGAACGGCAGTGCGGTCGTGGATTTCGCCCATCGGCACACATCCCGCAAGCGATGCTGCGGCGATTGCGCAGGATAGGGCCTTCATAGTGTCGCCTCGATGTCGCGCGCTGCCTGAGCCGGGTCGTCGGCGCGGCTGATCGGGCGGCCGATGACGAGGACGCTCGCGCCGTCGTCGCGGGCCTGGCGCGGGGTGACGACGCGCTTCTGGTCGCCAGATGCAGAACCGGCGGGGCGCAGGCCGGGTACGACGAAAAAGCCCTTCTTCCATTGCTTGTGGACGCCGCCGACTTCCTGTCCGGAGCACACGATGCCGTCCAGTCCTGCGCTTTCGGCAAGTTCAGCCAGTCGCATGACGTGATCGTGCGCAGTGCCCGTCACGCCCGTCCGCTCAAGGTCGCGTTCGTCCATACTGGTGAGCATCGTGACGCCCACGACCTTCGTGCCTTCCGCTGCGGCTGCCTTGGCATCTTCCATCATCGCGCGTCCGCCGCCCGCGTGGACGGTGACGATAGCAGGCTCCAGCACGTGGATGGCCTGCATCGCTCCGGCGACGGTGTTGGGGATGTCGTGGAGTTTAAGATCGAAGAAGATCGGCAGGCCGCAATGGGCAATCTCGTGAACCCCGTGTGCGCCATGTGCGTAGAAAAATTCCATGCCCAGTTTCACGCCGCCAATATGCGCCTTGGCTTTCTGGACCAGGGCTTTCGCCTGATCCAGACGGGGAAGGTCGAGCGCGAGATAGACAGGGTTGCTCATGAAAGACTTTCTCAGATTGGATCGCTGGTGAGCGGCCCTGCATCGGTGTCCTGTGCCCTGGTCTCCAGCGCCGGATCGGTGGTTGTGGACTGGGTCCCCGGCGCGGGCGCAGCAGGGGTGGCCGAAGGCGTCGCAAGGCGGCGCTGGCTTTCCGCCGCGGCTTCGAGCGAGGAAATGCGCCGGTTCAGCCGCCATTTCGCCCCGCGATGGATCATCCACATCGGGATCAGGCCAAGGAGAAACGATACGATGACCAATGCCGGAACCTTGGTTTCCAGCACCAGGTTTTCCCAGATCGTGACTTCGACCTCGCGCCAGTTGAAGAACGAGAAAGCCAACAGAGCGGCCAGGATTACGACCCACAATATCGTGCGGAAGAGTTGCATGGTTGGTTACTCTCCAATGTCGGCGCATGCCGGGAAAACATCGAGCACCGATGCTAGGCGCGCGGCCTTATTGCGTAAAGGGTAGCGCCGATCAGTCGCTTGGCATCCTCGAAGCGATCAGCCGAAAACGCGTTCGAATATCGTTTCGACGTGTTTGAAATGGTAACCGAGGTCGAACTTCTCCTCGAGCTCGGTATCGGACAGTGCCGCCGTAACTTCCTCGTCCTGCTTCAGCAGCTCGAGCAGCGATTTGCGCCCGTCGCTTTCCCATACTTTCATCGCGTTGCGCTGGACCAGCCGGTAGGCGTCGTCGCGCGTGATGCCCGCCTGCGTAAGTGCCAGAAGAACCCGCTGCGAATGGATGAGGCCGCCCATGCGGTCCATGTTGGCTTGCATCCGGTCGGGATAGACCAGCAGCTTGTCGATCACGCCCGTCAGGCGGGCGAGCGCGAAATCGAGAGTGATCGTGGCATCGGGCCCGATGAAGCGCTCGACTGATGAATGCGAGATATCCCGTTCATGCCACAGCGCGACATTTTCGAGCGCGGGCATCGCATAGCCGCGGATCATGCGGGCCTGCCCTGTCAGGTTCTCGGTCAGGATCGGATTGCGCTTATGCGGCATCGCGCTGGAGCCTTTCTGGCCGGGCGCGAAATACTCTTCTGCTTCCAGAACTTCGGTCCGCTGCAAATGCCGTATTTCTACAGCCACACGCTCGATCGATCCGGCGATCACGGCCAGCGTCGAGAAGAACATCGCGTGCCGGTCTCGCGGGATGACCTGCGTGCTGACAGGCTCCGGCGCCAGCCCGAGACGCTCAGCGACGTGCTCCTCCACTTGCGGATCGATATTCGCGAAGGTTCCCACCGCCCCGGATACCGCGCATGTTGCAATTTCCCGGCGGGCAGCAACCAGACGTTCGCGGTTCCGGGCAAACTCCGCATAAGCCTGCGCCAGCTTCAGACCGAAGGTAACCGGTTCTGCATGAATGCCGTGGCTGCGCCCGATGGTCGGCGTGAACTTGTGCTCCTCCGCCCGGCGCTTGATGGCGGCGAGAAGCTGGTCGATGTCTTCCAGAAGAATGTCGGCGGAGCGCGCAAGCTGGACCGCCAGCGTGGTGTCGAGCACATCGGAGCTGGTCATGCCCTGATGCATGAAGCGTGCTTCCGGCCCGACCTGCTCCGCCACCCAGTCGAGGAAGGCGATGACGTCATGCTTGAGGATGGCTTCCTTGGCATCGATGGCCGCGACATCGATCTGGGGCTCGGTTGCCCACCAGTCCCACAGAGCCTTGGCCGCGCTTTCCGGCACGACGCCGAGATCGGCGAGCTTCTGCGTTGCATGGGCCTCGATCTCGAACCAGATGCGGTACTTCGCTTCCGGCTCCCAGAGAGCGGTCATGGCGGGGCGGGCGTAACGGGGGACCATGGCTGGGAAGACTCCGGTATGGGTGCTGATGTTGCGGCGCGGCTAGGCTGCGCAGGCGCTCATATCAAGCCCTTCGCCCGCAGGCTGGTATGGCCTTCGCTGCCGACGATGACGTGATCGTGGACGGTTATGCCCAGCAACCTGCCTGCCTCGGCAATACGCTGGGTGATCTGGATGTCTGCGCGGCTTGGCTCGGGATTGCCGCTGGGGTGGTTGTGGACGAGGATCAGCGCGGTCGCGCCCACATCCAGTCCGCGCCGGATCACCTCGCGCGGGTGAATGGCGGCTTCGTCGATGGAACCGTCCCCGACATGATGATCGCGGATAAGGCGATTGCGTGTATCGAGATACAGCACGCGCACGCGCTCGACCGTCAGGTTGGCCATGTCGATCGCGAGGTAGTCGAGGAGGGCCTGCCAACTGCCGAGAACCGGTTTCTCCTGCACTCTGCTGCGTGCCATCCGCCGCGCAGCGAGAGCTGTGGCTTTCAGGGTCGCGGCGCTTGTTTCGCCCATGCCCTTAACCTCGGACAAAGCGCCGGGATCGGCGTCCAGCACATTCCCGAGCGTTCCAAAACGGTCGAGGAGCCTCTTGGCCAGCTGCTTCGTGTCGCCCTGCCGGAATGCCCCGAAGAGCAGATATTCGAGCACTTCGTAATCGGCCAGCGCTTCTGCACCGCCGGTAAGCAGGCGTTCTCTCAGGCGTTGACGATGGCCCGCTCCAGGATGCGCAGGGCGTTTCGTATCGCCGCCTGCATTCGGGCCGTCGTTCGATATGTCAGCTTGCGGCAAGACTTTCCCTATTAGGGTTTGAGGACGCGATCTATTCGGGAGCATTGCCTTTGCGATGACCTGCGCGCAAGTGGAGTGCGATGGTCGACCCCGATCCAATGCTGCAAGAAGACGTCCCCGACGCCGGGTCGTTGCGTCGCCGCCGCAATTGGGTGGCGCGCGTATTCTCTGGTGCTGTTTCTCGCATTGGTCGCCACGCTGCTATACCTGTGGAGCAACCGGACAGAGCTGGCTTCCGGTTTCATCGACGAGCGGCTTGCGCAATACGATGTACCTGTAACCTATGACGTCGATACCATTTCCGGCGATCGGCAAATCCTGACCAATATCGTCGTCGGCTCTCCAGCCAGACCTGACCTGACGGTCGAGCGGCTGGAGATCGATCTCTCCATACAGGCTTTCCGGCGTTCAGGCTGGGCAGATGCGAATCATTCGCCCGAGATTATGGGGAGAGGCGGGGCCGGATGGGATCACCTTCGGCACTCTCGACAAGATACTGTTTGGAGACAGTGAAGTAGAGCAGGGGCTGCCTGCGCTCGATGTGGCGATCATCGACGGGCGAGCGCGCATCACTACGCCTTATGGACCGATTGGTCTGAAAGCGGATGGCGAGGGCGTTTTGTCGGAGACCTTTTCCGGCATGTTGGCGGCCAATGCTCCGCGACTGACGTTCGACTGACTGCGTAGCCAACGCAACCACGGTTTACGGGAAATTCACCCTGACCAAGGGGAGCCCGCGGATCAGCGGACCGATGCGCGTTGGCGAAGCCCAGTGCGATGGCGGCGCGATGCGGGTGGCGGGTATGAATATGCCGGTCGTTATCACGGCCGACGACGATTTCTCGCGGTTGGCTGCCACCTTCGAAGGCCGCATTGCCGAGTTAGGTGCGGGCGGTATTGCTGCCGCCACCACCGATCTCTCAGGCCGGATCGAATTTGCTGAAGCACGCCTTGTCGGCAGTTATGAACTGCAAGCACGGGGAATAACGACAGGTGATTACGGTGCGCGGCGGCTGATCGCGGATGGCAGTTTCCGTTCCGGCGACAATTTGTCGGGCTGGGATGTCACGAGTGATGCGATTGCAGAAGACATTGTTCTGGCTGACGATTTCACCGGCGGTCTATCGGGCGTGAGGGACAGCGTAAGCGGCACATTGCTGGCGCCGCTCGTCACGCGGCTGTCAGGCGCCCTGCAAAGCCAGCTTCCCGGATCGCAATTGCGGGCCAGCGCCAGATATCGCGATGGCGGGACCGGCGCCCAAATCACTATTCCGCGCGCTGTTCTGACAGGCCGGTCAGGCTCCGTCCTGGCGTCGCTTACTCGCGGGAATGCATTGCTCGGCTCAGGTTTTCCGCGCCTTTCAGGCAATTTTGCGACTCAAGGCCCGAACTTGCCCAGGCTGGAAGGTCGAATGGAGCAGGATGTTTCTGGGCGGCTCGCGCTCAATCTTGGAATGGCGGAATATGCTGCCGGGGCGGATCGCCTTGCCATTCCGCGGATGAGCATTCGCCAGTCGCGAGACGGCAGCGTCCTCTTCGACGGGCAAGTACGAGCGAGCGGTCAGCTCCCTGGCGGTGAGGTGAGGGCGCTTGAAATGCCGCTCACAGGACGCTGGACGTCCGGAGGGGGATTGTCGCTGTGGAATCAATGCGCCCAAGCGCGCTTCGACCGGCTGGTCTATGCCAACCTTGAGCTGGGTCGTCAGAGCCTGACGCTTTGCCCCGTCCCTGGCAAGCCGATACTGCAAGCCGGAAACGGTGCAGGGCCTGCCGGCTTCCGCATAGCTGCCGGCACGGGAGCGCTGAATTCTCGCAGGCTCTATCGGCGGTACGCAGCTGACTATTGCAAGCGGGCCGGTAGGCTTTGCGTGGCCCGGCACGCTGACTGCGAAATCCCTCAACGTGCAATTGGGACCGATGGGTTCGGGCGTAAACTTTGCCGTCTCCGACCTGACGGGCCGTTTGGGCGACGACGTGTCGGGACGTTTCGAGGATGCCGACATCCTTCTTGCCTCCGTCCCGCTCGACATACGTAATTCCAGCGGGTCATGGTCGTACCGCGGCAATATCGTGACGATAGAAGACGCCGCCTTTCTCCTCGAGGACCGGGAGGAAACGGACCGTTTCGAACCTTTGGAGGCGCGCGGTGCCAGCCTGACCCTTGCCGATGGCGTGATAGAGGCAGATGCGGTCCTCCGCACACCGATCACCGATGCAGAAGTGACCCGTGTCAACATCAGGCACAGCCTTTCGAGCGGTTCGGGATTTGCCGATCTAGACGTACCGGGCATCGCATTCGGTTCTGCACTGCAACCGACCGATATAACCGGCCTTGCTCTGGGTGTGGTCGCCAATGTCAGGGGGACCGTAACCGGTAATGGCCGCATTGACTGGAGCCCCCGGTCCATCACCAGCACAGGTGCATTCTCTTCCGACGGGCTCGACCTTGCTGCGATCTTCGGCCCCGTAGAGGGGGTGCGGGGTACGATCGTTTTCGACGACCTTCTGGGGCTGACGACCGCGCCCGATCAGCGCCTCAGCGTAAGGTCGATCAATCCGGGTATCGAAGTCTTCGACGGGACGGTGCAATTCGCGCTTTCCGACGGGGAAATGCTGCGGGTGGAGGGCGGAAGCTGGCCGTTCCTCGGCGGAACGCTCGAGATGCGACCGGTCGCAATTCGCATCGGCGCGAGCGAGGTGCGCGAATACCTGTTCGTCATTAACGGCCTCGAGGCATCGCAGCTGCTCGAGCGGCTGGAGCTCGCCAATTTCGCCGCCAACGGCACATTCGACGGTGAAATGCGGCTGGTCTTCGACGAGATCGGCAATGGCCGGATCGAAAACGGGCAATTGTCGGCCCGGGCACCGGGAGGCAATCTCTCCTATGTCGGTGAACTGACATACGAAGACCTCTCTCCGATCGCCAATTTTGCCTTCGATGCCTTGCGGTCGTTGCAATTCGAACAGATGGTTGTCGGGATCGACGGCCCGCTGACCGGCGAGATTCTGACGAAAATTCGCTTTGACGGAGTAAGTCAGGGCGAGGGTGCAAAGCGCAATTTCGTGACCCGGCGTCTGGCCAATCTTCCAATCCGCTTCAATATCAATATTCGCGCGCCATTCTACCAGCTGCTGACCAATATCCGTTCGATTTATGATCCGGCCTATGTCCGCGATCCGCGCGAAATCGGATTGATCGGAGACGATGGAAACCGGCTACGTCCTGCAATTTCGGGAAGCGAAGCTCCGGCGAAGCCTCCCGAAGACCTGCTTCTTCCGGATGAGGCAACACGGCCTGACGATACCGTTCAGACCACCGACAGCGAGAATCTGCAATGAAGGCACTTAAATTGACGGCCTGCGTCTGCTTTGCGAAGGACCTGCCTCGACAGGGAGTTTCTGAAATGGGGCAGGGCAGGGCGGCTGGATGGCGATTGGCGCCGTTATTGGCACCGGTGATTGCGATGTCGATCCCGCTCGGGCTTGGGGGCTGCATTCAGGTGAATGCACCTGCAGAACCGATCGTGATCGAACTCAACATCAACATTCGGCAGGAAGTGATTTACAGGCTCGCGGAGGATGTCCGCGACAATATTGACGAGAACCCCGATATCTTCTGATCGCGGGAACAAGGAATTCGAAATGCTGAAAGAGGCAACGAAAATTACGACTGGCGCGATCATGGCTCTTGCGGCTCTTTCGCTGGCCATTCCGACAGCTGCGCTGGCTCAGCGCGATCCGACCTACGCTGCGGCGAGGGCCAATGGCTCTATCGGCGAAAAGATGGACGGGTATCTGGGTGTTGTGGGCAATCAGAGCGCCGAGATCCGTAAACTGGTTGCCGATCTCAATATCAAGCGCCGCGCCAATTATACGCAGCGCGCACAGGCGCAGGCTGCGACGATCGAGGAGTACGCCTTCACGCAGGGCTGTGTCCTGATCAACCGTACCTCGCCCGGAGAGAAGTATCAGGCACCAAGCGGTGCCTGGGAAACACGCACGTCGTCCCCGCCGCAGCGGGATCCGCGCTGCCCCTGATACACGCTTGGCTGGCCGGTTCGCTATGGACAGAAGGGAAGTTTCCAAATTCCCTTCTAAACCCGCCCGCATCGGTTGACTTGCAAACGACCCCCACCTAAGGGGAGCGCGCCCTCGGCGGGCAGGTCTTGCCCGTGCCGCGCATTCCCAAAAAGGAGCATGGCATGAGCGATGACAAGTCCGCACGGGAACCCATTGCCGAGGATGCGCGAATCGACGCGCTCGAACAGCGGCTCAAGGCCGCAAGCGAGCGTGAAAATGAACGCAACCGTCCCAAGGCGAGCGGAGCCGATGCGAATTATCGTAGTGGCAACCGCGTGCTGGCGGATCTTCTTGGCGGGATTCTCGGCGGTTTGGTTATCGGGTTCGCGGTTGACGCGCTGTTCGGTACCTCGCCCTGGGGTCTGTTGATCGGGCTGTTCCTCGGGATAGTCGTGGCCTTCAGGAACATTATCAGGATGGCGAACACTTCGTCGGACAGTACGCCGGATGGCGACTGACTGCACTATTCGCCTGAAACCGAACGCGCCTTAAAGCGCAAACGCACAGGGATTTATCGTGGCCGCCGAAGAGGGCAAAGTCGACCCGATGCACCAGTTCCACATCGAACCGATTCTCGGTTCGGAGAACTGGGAAATTGCCGGTTTCAACATCGCATTTACCAATAGCTCGATGTGGATGATGATCACCACCATCGTGCTGATGGTGTTCGTCTGGGGCGGCATGAAGCGCGAGCTCGTGCCCGGCCGCTGGCAGGTCATGGTCGAAAGCTTCACCGGCTTCATCGACGACATGCTGGAGGCGAATATCGGCAAGGAAGGCAAGAAATACGTCCCGTATGTCTTCTCGCTCTTCATGTTCATCCTGTTTGCCAACCTGCTGGGGCTCCTGCCGCTGGGCGTGGTCGGCATTCATCCGTTTACTTTCACGAGCCACTTCACGGTCACTGGCGTTCTCGCCGTCATCAGCTTCGCGATCGTCCTGATTGTCGGTTTCTGGAAGCACGGGTTCCATTTCTTCAGCCTGTTCGTGCCGCACGGTACGCCGCTGCCGATGATCCCGATCATCTTCCCGATCGAACTGATCTCATTCCTCGTGCGTCCCTTCAGCCTCGCGCTTCGTCTGTTCGTTGCCATGATGGCCGGACACGTCCTGCTGAAGGTTCTGTCGAGCTTCGTGATCGACGGCATCAATGCCGGCGCGGGTTTCGGCCTTCTGGTCGGCGTACCCAGCTTTATCCTGATGATCGGCATCAGCGCGCTGGAAATTCTGGTCGCAGGCATTCAGGCCTACGTTTTCGCTCTCCTGACGTCGCTGTACATCAACGACGCAGAGAACCTTCACTAAGTCACTTTCACAACACATAGATTTCAAAGGAATTTTCAAATGGACGCAGAAGCAGCCAAGCTCATCGGTGCAGGCCTCGCAGCAATCGGTGCCGGCATGGCCGCCATCGGTGTGGGTAACGTTTTCGGCTCGTTCCTCGAAAGCGCGCTTCGTAACCCCGGTGCCGCCGACGGCCAGCAGGGTCGCCTGTTCATCGGCTTCGCCGCTGCCGAGCTTCTCGGTCTGCTGGCGTTCGTTGTCGCGATGATCCTGATCTTCGTCGCCTGATCGACGAGGTTGTATGGTGACGCGGGCCGGAGCTGGTCTCCGGCCCGCATCGCCTACTTTCTTCGCCAGTGCATTTTCGACTGCCGTAACGCAGGACGCCAGCAATGCCTCAGATAGCCCAGCTCGCCGAGACATACTCCAGCCAGATATTCTGGTTGCTGGTGTTCTTCGGTCTCGTTTTCTTCGTCGTCGGGCGGGGCATGGTCCCGCGCGTCATGGCCACTGTGGGCGATCGCGACAAGCAGATCGCCGACGACCTTGCCGCTGCACAGGCCGCACGAGACCGGGCGGATGACGAGGAAGAAGCCTGGCGGGCCCGTGAAAACGAGAACCGCGAACAGGCTCAGGCGCTGGTAGCCGCAGCGAAAGCCGAAGCTGCAAGCAAGTCGGAAAAGAAAATCGCCGCTGCTCAGAAGCGCCTCGATACCAAGCTGGCCGAAGCCGAGACGCGGATTGCAGCATCGCGGGACAGCGCGCTTGCCGAAATCGAAGGCGTCGCTGCAGAAGCTGCACAGGACATCACCAGCGCCTTGCCGGCGTCAAGGTGACGAAGCCTGCCGCCGCGAAGGCAGTCAAGGAGGCCATGGCTCATGTCTAACGCGCCCGAAGTCTTTACCACGGTCGATGTCCCTGAATCTCTGGGGCCCAACCTGTGGGGGCTCGAGCCGTATCAGATCGTCTCGATCTCGATGGTCGTGCTGATCGCGATCTTGATCTGGAAGAAAGTGCCGGGTCTGATCACCGGTGGACTCGATGCGCGCATCGCGGCCATTCGCGAGCAGCTGGACGAAGCGAAGACTCTTCGAGCGGAAGCCGAAGCCCTGCGTGACGAATATTCGCGCAAGATCGCCGGAGCCGAGAAAGACGCCGAAGCGATGATGGAGAACGCCCAGCGCGAAGCTGACGCTATTCTCGAGAAGGCCGAGGCTGACAGCAAGGCACTGGTCGAGCGTCGCAAGCGCATGGCCGAAGACACGATTGCAGCGGCTGAGCGCGAAGCCGTGCAGGATGTGCGGAACCGCGCTGCCATCGCAGCGACCGCTGCAAGCCGCAGCTCTGATTGCCTCGAAGCATGACGCAGCTGCCGACCGCAATCTGGCTGACGAGATCATCGCTGGTCTTTGACCTGCGGGTGCATCTGCAATCGATAGGGCGGTCCGGCGGGGCCGCCCTTTTCGTTTCAGCCGGCTTGCAGGATGACTTTCCCCACGATCTTGCCAGCCTGCATCGCGTCGAAGGCCTCTCGCCATTCCTCGAGCGGCAATGTCCGATCGATATGCGGGGCGATATCCGGCTTTCGATCATCAGATGGTCGATGGCATCGCGGATCGCTGCACCGCGTTCCGGGAAGCGGCGGGCATATTCTCCGGCACGCACACCGACGACGGAGAATCCTTTGATGAGCGGGATGTTCACCGCGATTTCCGGGATACGGCCAGCTGACGAAGCCGACGACCAGCAGTTTGCCGCCGAAGGTGACGCAGCGCGTGCTCTCGTCGAATACATCGCCGCCCACCGGATCGAAGACGAGATCGCAGAGACGTCCGCCCGTCAGATCGGCTACGCTCTTCGCGGAATCGCCCTGTATTGAGTATGACATGCATCTGCGCCAGACGGTCTCTTCAAGCGCGACGATTTCCTTCCTCTCGGAATGTGTCGCCGCGATGACCTTGCGCCCCGAGCGCCCTTGCGAGATCGCAGGCAGCGAGCCCAACGCCGCCGCTAGCTCCGTGGACCAGAACCGTTTGTCCCGCGACAAGGCCGCCAAGTTCGACGAGCGCCGTATAGGCGGTGGAGTATGCCGCACCGGCGCGGCTGCCTGCGCGAAGCTCGATGCCATCGGGAATGACGCGCAGACTGTGTGCCGGGACGCTGGCCATATTCGGCAAACCCGCCGGTTTTTGCGCCGCCCGTTACCCGGTCTCCGGGCGCAAAGCCGTCGATTGGGGATCAGCTTCGATCACTTCGCCGGCCAGTTCCATGCCGGAGATGAAGGGCGGCTCCGGTTTGAACTGGTACATCCCCTGCGTCATCAGCAGGTCGGGATAATTGAGCGATGCGGCGCGAACACGGACCAGCACATCGTTTTCGGACCGCCAGGATCGGGAATGTCCGCAGCGCCAGGCTCTGGCAAGTCATCGGACAGGCCTCGACACACGCGCTTTACGAGGTCTATCAGACAGCCGATCGTGAGACGCACAGGACTGCGCATTAGACCGGATCAGAACGCGTCCTTGGCCGCTCGCAAGCGCCGCGAATGTCTCGTGCGGAGCATCGCCGCCCCATTTTGCCATAAGCGCCGGATCGTCGGCGCGCAGGAACGGATTGGTCGCCAGCTCGCGCTCCAGCTCGGTGGGCACGGTCGGCTCGCCGCGTGCGCGCTTGGCGGTGATCTCGTCTGACATATGTCCGGAGCGCGGCATTGTCGGGATCGGCATGCAGAGCAAACTTCGCATTGGCCGCGGTGTATTCATGCGCGCAATAGAGCGTGGTGTCGGCAGGCAGGGCCTTGATCCGCTCGAGGCTGGCCCAGAATTGCTCGGGCTCGCCTTCGAACATGCGTCCGCAGCCCAGTGCAAAGACGCTGTCGCCGACGAAGGCGATCCCGCTTCGGGAAGATGATAGGCGATGTGGCCGTTCGTGTGGCCGGACACATCGATGACGTGCGCGCGTGTGAGCGCCGAGAGACACCGTGTCGCCGTGCGCAACCACCGGTCGATGGCGGAGATTTTCTCGACTTCTTGCGGGGCGATCACCGTGCGCCGGTCGCGTCGACGATATCCTTGTTCCCGCCGGCATGATCGGGATGCCAGTGGGTGTTCCAGATCTGGGTGATCGTCCAGCCCTTGGCCTCGGCCTCGCGTCAGATATTCGGCTCGCGTCCGGCGTATCGATTGCAGCGGTTTCGCCGCTGTCGGGATCGTGGAGGAGGAAGCCGTAATTGTCGGACAGGCACGGGAACTGATGAATTTGTAGCATGCGCCGGCACCGTAACGCGGCCTGCCGCCGATGTAGGAAAGGCCCGCCTGCCGGTGATGGGCAGACGGGCCTTTCGTTAGCCTCGAACAGGCTGCTATTGCTTAGTCGTCGGACTTCTTGAGCGCTGCGCCCAGAATGTCGCCGAGCGATGCGCCGCTGTCGGACGAACCGAACTGCTGCACTGCTTCCTTCTCTTCGGAGATCTGACGCGCCTTGATCGAGAAGTTCGGCTTCTTCGAACGATCGAAGCCGGTGACCTGTGCGTCGACCTTCTGCCGGCCTGGAAACGATCGGGACGCTGTTCGTCGCGGTCACGGCCGAGATCCGAACGCTTGATGAAGCCGGTCGCGCCGTCGTCGCCGACCTGCACTTCGAGGCCGCCATCGCGAACTTCGAGAACAGTGACAGTGACGACCTGGCCACGGCGCAGTTCGTCGCCGCCGGCGCCTTCTGCACTCGGCGCACCCTTTTCGAGCTGCTTCATGCCGAGGCTGATGCGTTCCTTGTCGATGTCGACATCGAGAACGATGGCTTCGACTTCTTCACCCTTGCGGTGCAGCGCCAGCGCGTCTTCGCCCGAAATGCCCCATGCGATGTCGGACATGTGGACCATGCCGTCGACGTCGCCGGGGAGGCCGATGAACAGACCGAATTCGGTCGCGTTCTTGACTTCGCCGTGACCTTCGCGCCGACGGGATACTGTTCTGCGAAATCGTCCCACGGGTTGCCCTGAGCCTGCTTGAGGCCGAGCGAGATGCGGCGCTTCTCGCTGTCCACTTCGAGCACCATCACTTCGACTTCCTGCGAAGTGCTGACGATCTTGCCGGGGTGGACGTTCTTCTTGGTCCAGCTCATTTCGGAAACGTGGACCAGGCCTTCGATGCCGGCTTCCAGTTCCACGAACGCACCGTATTCGGTGATGTTGGTGACCGTGCCGTTCAGCTTCGCGCCGACCGGATACTTCGCGCCGAAACGCCATCCCATGGATCGCTTTCCAGCTGCTTCATGCCGAGCGAGATGCGCTGCGTTTCGGCATTGATGCGGACGATCTGGACCGTGACGGTCTGGCCGATTTCGATCATTTCGCTCGGGTGGTTGACCCGCTTGTAGCTCATGTCGGTGACGTGCAGCAGGCCGTCGATACCGCCGAGGTCGACGAACGCACCGTAATCGGTGATGTTCTTGACCACGCCGTCGATGACCTGACCTTCGGCCAGATCGCTCGATCAGTTCGCTGCGCTGTTCGGCGCGCGTTTCTTCGAGAACGGCACGGCGCGAAACGACGATGTTGCCGCGGCGGCGATCCATCTTGAGGATCTGGAACGGCTGCGGCTGTTCCATCAGCGGGGTGACGTCGCGCACGGGGCGGATATCGACCTGGCTGCCGGGCAGGAAGGCCACGGCGCCGTCGAGATCGACGGTGAAGCCGCCCTTGACGCGGCCGAAGATGCGGCCTTCGACGCGCTTGTCTTCGCCGAATTCGCTTTCCAGCTTGTCCCATGCGGCTTCGCGGCGGGCGCGGTCGCGGCTGAGCATTGCTTCGCCGTCGGCGTTTTCGACGCGGTCGACATAGACTTCGACTTCGGAGCCGACGGTCGAGGCCGTGTCGTCTTCGCCGCGCATGAATTCCTTGAGATCGATGCGGCCTTCGCTTTTGAGGCCGACATCGATGATGGCCATGCCGGCTTCGATGCGGTGACGGTGCCTTTGACGACGCGGCCTTCGAAGCCGCCATCGTCGGCATTGCCGAGTTGTTCGTTGAGCAGCGCTTCGAAATCGTCGCGCGTTGGCATTGGCTGAGTTGCCATAGGGTCTGAGGTTCCTGATTCACATTTGCTTCCGGCCACCGGTTTTCCCGGGGTCTTTCTCCGCTTCCCGCGCACATTGCGAGGGCTGGCGGGCCAAGAGGGCCGATACTGCCCGCGGGGCCGAATGCCGTCGCGGGTGTCGCCGGGAGGTAGGCCTCGCAAATACCGGCAGGATGCGCGAGAGGCGCTTCGGAGCCGGAAGGTCGCAAGGAGTTTGTCCGTCAGACGAGCGCGCCTTTACGCCGGAAGCGGGCAAAAAGCAAGCGAAAGGGAGGGGCGGCCGGCGGTCCTTCCGAGGCGAGCTGCCAAACGGAGCCAGGGTGACAGGTGTGACAGGTGGCTCTCCTGCGTGACCTGCCTGAAGCGCTACAATTCTGCGGGTTTGCCGCGTTTTCGGGCAGACCCGGCAGAACAGGGGCTCTCGCAAGAATCTTTCAAATGTAGGAAATAATGCTCCGCGGTACCCTCAGGCAGACGCGCGCTTGCTCCACCGCTTCGATGGCTGCTGCAATCGCCTCGTCCCTGCCCAGAGCGGTGGTATCGAGAACATAGGCATCGGTGGCTGCCACCAGTGGAGCTTCGGCGCGGCTCCGATCGCGTTCGTCGCGCTGGCGCAAATCCTCGGCAATGACGTCCAGCCGGACATCTTCGCCGCGGCCCTGCATCTCGGCAAAGCGGCGCTTGGCGCGCGCCTCGACGCTGGCGGTCACGAACAGCTTCACATCGGCGTCGGGCGCAATAACCGTGCCGATATCGCGCCCGTCGAGCACCGCGCCGCCCGCCTGCTCGGCAAAGGCGCGCTGGCGTTCGAACAAGGCCTTGCCGAACCGCCGGATGGACGGAGACCCGGCTCGCCAGGCCGCCGGTCACTTCGCTGCGCAAGCGAGGATCGTCCAGCAGGCTGTCGGGGAACGTCACCGCGGCCAGCGCATCGCCCGCATTGTCCGGATCGCCGCCATCCAGGAACACCTGCCGCCCGACGGCGCGATAAAGCAGCCCGGTATCGAGATGCGGCAAGCCGAAATGCGCCGCCAGCGCCTTGGAAATCGTGCCCTTGCCCGAAGCGGTGGGGCCGTCGACGGCGATGATCATGGCTGTGTCTTTCGCGTTTTTCTGCGGGTCACGGCGGCCTTTGTCAGGCCGGAGATGGCGATCGCGGCCCAGAAACCTTCGAGCACGAGGCTCGGCCAGTTGGTGTGCACGATCAGCGATACCGTGAGCAGCGCCGCACCGGCAAGGTTGGTGCCGTGCAGGAGGTACGGGTTCACGTTCTCGCTAAGCGTCAGATAGGCGTAGGCGCCGATGATGCAGGCCGTGCCGACGAAGCCGACCAGCGATGCCCAGTCGAGGGCGCATCATGCGGCCGCCCCGTCCAGCAGCGCCATGAAGTTCGGAAAACTGGTCGCGATGGGCTGCGTATCGTCCACCTCCACGCCGGTTCTCGAGGCGAGGCCAGCGACCGCCATGCTCATGGCGATGCGGTGGTCGAGATGGGTGGCGACGGGCGCGTTCGCCGTGCCGCGCAAGGGGTCGCCGCCGGTGCCGTCGATGATCAGGCCGTCCTCGCGTTTCCTCGACCTGCGCGCCGACGCTTTCCAGCGCGGCGGCCATCGCGGTCAGGCGGTCGCTTTCCTTGACGCGCAATTCGTCCAGCCCGCTGGTGGTGGTGGTGCCCTTCGCCAGCGCAGGCGGCGACGAACAGCACGGGAAATTCGTCGATCATGCTGGGGGCGAGGGCCGGGTCGATGTCGATGCCGGTCAGGGCGGAATGCTTGACCCGCAGATCCGCAACCGGCTCGCCGCCGACCTCGCGGCGTTCAGTTCCTCGATCTAGCCGCCCATCGGCCCGCAGCACTTCGAACAGGCCGGCGCGGGTCGGGTTGAGGCCGACATTCTCGATCACGAGATCGCTGCCCTCGGCCAGCAGGGCCGCGACGACGAAGAATGCAGCGGAAGATGGATCGCCCGGCACGTCGATCGTCTGGGGCGTCAAGTCGGCGTCGCCGTGCACCGGATGATGCGCTCCGCCCATTCGCCGCTCACTTCCTCGACGTCCAGCTCGGCGCCGAAGCCGCGCAGCATCCGTTCCGAATGGTCGCGTGTCGGCACCGGCTCGATCACGGTGGTGATGCCCGGCGTGTTGAGCCCGGCGAGCAGGACCGCGCTTTTCACCTGCGCGCTGGCGACCGGCAGGCGGTATTCGATCGGGACGGCAGGGCGCGCGCCGTCCATCGTCAGCGGCAGGGTGCCCACCGGCCGACGGCCGTGAAACTGCGCGCCCATCTTCGAGAGCGGCTCGATCACCCGGCCCATCGGGCGTCCCGACAGGCTGGCATCGCCGGTGAATGTCGCGGTGATGCCGTGGCTGGCGACCAGACCCATCAGCAGGCGGGTGGAGGTGCCGCTATTGCCCATGTCCAGCGCAGCGTCCGGTTGCAGCAGTCCGCCAACGCCGACGCCGTGGATGCGCCATTCGTCGCCGATCTTTTCCACGTGAAGCGCCCATCGCCCGCATCGCTGCGGCGGTGGCCAGCACGTCCTCGCCTTCCAGCAGGCCGGTGACGCGTGTTTCGCCGACCGCCAGCGCGCCCAGCATGATCGAGCGGTGGCTGATCGACTTGTCGCCGGGCACGCGAATGCGCCCTGTCAGCGGGCCGCTCGCAGCGAAGCGATGGGGGGTGGCTGCGTGTTCATCGGGCTCTTTGGAGGATCATCATATGGAAGGCGCGGCTTTGACAGCGGGCAGGGCGCATGGCAAGGCGCGCCGCACTCTTGATTCGGGCGCATCAGCGCCCCATCAATATAGCAGATTTACGACGCGGCCCGCGTAAGCCCATCCGGAGTTTCGTGAGGCCCGACCACAAGGACTGATTGATCATGGCGAAGCCTGAATGGGGCACCAAGCGTAGCTGCCCCAAATGCGGAACGCGTTTTTACGACCTCGGCAAGGAAGATCCCGTCACCTGCATCGAATGCGGTGAAGAATGGACTCCGGAACCGGTGCTGAAGGCGAAGCAGCCGATCACCTTCGAGGAAGACGAGAAGAAGAAGAAAAAGGACGGCGAGGCCGATACCGATCTGGCCGATGACGATCTGGATATCGATGTCGACGAAGACGACGATTGCCCGGACAACGAAGTCGATCTCGGCGGCGACGACGATCTCGGCGTCTCCAAGGGCAAGGGCGACGACGAAGAGCCGGAAAGTTAAGATAGGCCTTGCATAGGGAAGTGGCCCTTTCTAAAGGGCGCTTCCCGCAAGGGTGGCGTACGTGATACGTATGCCGTTCAAAGTGATTGGGGCCTTAGCTCAGCTGGGAGAGCGCAACACTGGCAGTGTTGAGGTCAGCGGTTCGATCCCGCTAGGCTCCACCATTTGACCGTCTTTCGGCTCTGGGTGGGCTGCAAATCGCGCTTTGCTGCGCTTCCGGTGCTCACGGACTTTATGTCCGCTCCGCTCCGGTTCTCGCAAAACACGATTTTCGCTTCCGACCAGAACCGAAAACTCGGCAAAATGGATATTGAGGTAAAAAGTCGCGGCATTCTTGCTTCGCACGCTGGCCAACGAGTTTTCGTTCGCCGGCGTTTTTCGCGTATGGTGCGTTTGCTCTGAACGGGCGGCACCGGTTTTGGAGTTTTGAGCGCCTATGTTCGACGCACTGTCCGATCGCCTTGGCAGCACTTTCGACCGTCTGCGCGGTCGGGGCGCCCTGCGCGAACAGGATGTGCGCGACGCGATGCGCGAAGTGCGCGTGGCACTGCTGGAAGCGGACGTCGCGCTGCCGGTTGCGCGCAGCTTCATCGACAATGTTACCGAAAAGGCTGTCGGCGAAAGCGTCCTCAAATCGGTGACGCCGGGCCAGCAGGTCGTGAAGATCGTCAATGACGAACTGATCGAAATGCTGGGCGGGGAAGGCCATGTCGATCTCGATCTGGAGGCCAAGCCTCCGGTTGTCGTGATGATGGTCGGCCTGCAGGGCTCCGGTAAGACGACTACGACAGCCAAGCTCGCCAAATATCTGCGCGAAAAGCACGGCAAGAAAGCCATGATGGCCTCGCTCGACGTCAATCGCCCGGCCGCGCAGGAGCAGCTGGCGGTTCTGGGCGAGCAGATCGACATCGCGACGCTGCCGATCGTCGAAGGCCAGCAGCCGGTCGATATTGCGCGCCGCGCGATGGATGCAGCGCGGCTCCAGAATTTCGACGTCCTGATGCTCGACACCGCAGGCCGCCTGCATGTCGACGAGGCGCTGATGGCCGAAATGAAGGCCGTCGCCAGCGTGTCCGCCCCGACCGAAGTGCTGCTCGTCGTCGACAGCCTGACGGGTCAGGACGCGGTCAATGTCGCGCAGAATTTCTCCGACGAAGTGCCGCTGACCGGTGTCGTCCTCACCCGGATGGACGGCGATGCGCGCGGCGGTGCGGCGCTTTCGATGCGGGCCGTCACCGGCAAGCCGATCAAGTTCGCAGGCACGGGCGAGAAGCTCGACGCGCTCGAACCCTTCCGCCCCCGCTCGGTCGCCGACCGCATTCTGGGCATGGGCGATGTCGTCAGCCTGGTCGAAAAGGCCGCCTCCACGATCAGGAGGAGGACGCCGAAGCGCTGGCCAAGCGCATGGCGAAGGGCAAGTTCGACCTCAACGACCTGCGGATGCAGCTGAAGCAGATGCAGAACATGGGCGGGCTGGGCGCGCTGGCGGGCATGATGCCCGGCATGAAGAAAGCCAAGGCCGCGATGGCCGATAGCGGTGTGGACGACAATTATCTGAACCGTCTCGACGCGATCATCGGCTCGATGACCGCGAAAGAGCGCGGCAATCCCGCATTGATGAATGCCAAGCGCAAGAAGCGCGTGGCAGCCGGTAGCGGGACCACCGTGCAGGACGTGAACAAGCTGATGAAGATGCATCAGGAAATGTCCCGCGCGATGAAACAGATCAAGAAGATGGGCGGCCTCAAGGGCCTTGCCGCCATGTTCGGCGGCGGCGGCGGCATGGGCGGCGGCGCCGCGGCTGGGATGGGCGGCGGCATGCCGAGCCTGCCCGGAATGGGCGCGCCGGCGGAATGGGCGGCGGGGACGCAACATCCCGCCCGACCTCGCAAATTTGCTCAACAAGAAGAAATAAGCTTTTCGAATTTCAACAGAATTACAAGAATTACCAAAGGAAAATATCATGGCAATTGCACTTCGTCTTTCCCGTGGCGGCGCCAAGAAGCGCCCCTATTACCGCATCGTGGCCGCCGACAGCCGCCGCGCCCGTGACGGCAAGTATCTGGAGCAGATCGGCATCTACAACCCGCTGCTCGCCAAGGACGATCCGGGCCGCGTGAAGCTCGACGAAGACCGCGCGAAGTACTGGCTCGGCGTTGGCGCACAGCCCAGCGACCGTGTCGCCCGCTTCCTCGACGCTGCCGGTGTCCGCGAGCGTGAAGCCCGCAACAACCCGAACAAGGCGAAGCCTGGCGAAAAGGCCACCGAGCGCGCCGAGGAAAAGGCCCAGAAGGAAGCCGACGCCGCTGAAGCGCTGAAGGCTGCCGAAGAAGAAGCCAAGAACGCACCGGCCGAAGAAGAAGCGAAGGCTGAAGAAGCTCCCGCTGAAGAAGCTGCGACCGAAGCGCCTGCCGAAGAAGCAGCTGCAGAAGGCGGCGACGAAGAAGCCGAAGAGCCGAGTGGCCAAGAGCGTTGCGCCATGCAAGGAACCGCCCGTCACGCTTGCTGCCGTTACCGGTGCGCACGGCGTGACGGGCGAGGTCCGGCTTAAATTGCTGGGCGACGGGCTGGATGCCCTGAAGGTGCACAGCACGTTCAATGCCGGCGATACGTGGGGCACGCTGACCCTCGAAAAAATCCGCAGCGACAACAAGGGCGGGGCGATCGCCCGCTTTGCCGAAATTCCGGACCGTACTGCGGCGGAAAAACTGCGCGGGACCGCGCTCACCGTCTCACGCGACACGCTGCCCCCGCTGGCGGACGGCGAGTATTATTTCAGCGACCTCATAGGTCTCGCGGTGGTAACGGACGGCGGAGAGCCTGTCGGCACGGTGATAGACGTCCAGAATTTCGGCGCGACCGACGTGGTCGAAATCAGGCGAGAACCTGCGCCCGAAAAGGGCATGGCGACCTTCATGGTACCCCTGACACGTGCAGCGGTACCCGAATGGAACGCGGAGAGGCTGATCGTCGCCGCGCATTTCGCCGAACCATGAGCGCCATCGCCGTACTCTCCGACATCCACGGCAATCTCCCGGCATTGGAGGCCACCGTCGCGGATGCGGAGACACGCGGTTGCACGGACTTCGCCAATCTGGGTGATATCGTGTCCGGTCCGCTCTGGCCGCGGGAGACCGCCGACTGGCTGATGGAGCGGGACTGGCCGACGATCGCGGGCAATCACGAGCGGCAACTGCTTGAGGACTCGCCTGAGCGGATCGGCGCTTCCGATGCCTTCGCGCGAAAGCATTTGCGCAAAGAACAGCTCGCCTGGCTGGCTCGATTGCCGGGTGAGATGGACCTGCCCGGCGCGTGGTGTACCCATGCGCGGCCAGGCAATGATCACGAATACTGGCTGGAAACGGTAACGCCCGAGGGCGCGCGAGAAGCAACGACCACAGAGATCGAGGCGCGCATGGGCCAGCGCAGCGATCCGGTGATGCTCCACGGCCATTCCCACCTGCAACGCTGCGTGACGCTGTCCACCGGACAGCGCATCGCCAATCCTGGTAGCGTCGGCCTGCCAGCCTATGATGACGACCGGCCCCATCCCCACGTCATGGAAAGCGGCGATCCGCAGGCGCGCTATCTCATCCTTCGCGGCGACGAAATCGAATTGTGCGCCGTGCCCTACGATCACGCAGCTGCTGCCGCGCGCGCCGCCGCCAATGGACGGGCCGACTGGGAACAGGCGCTGCTGACCGGACGTGTCTCTGCATGAGGGGACTTCGCCGAGGGTTAGGGTGCTCCGGAAAAGCGGTGCCGCAGAGGGACATAGACGCAATCACGCATAGGTGGCGGCAGTCGTTTTGCGCTAGGCCAGTGGCATGATAGCCGGAATGCACTGGACCCTGATTGTCGTCGGACTGCTGATCGCGCTGCCATGCGCGGGTCTTACATGGATCATGTTTCAGGATAGCTGGCGTCATGGCGGCAAGATGCTGCTGGCTGCAGTCGGCATACCTTTGGTGCCATTCCTCATCGCCTACCTGCTCGGGGTGCGCGGCATGACCTGGGGCGACTACGCGATGTGGTACCTGGCCGGGCTGGCCGTGACATGTTTCACCGCCGCCCTCCTTTATTTCCGTCGCCGGGGCGCTTAGGCGCGCAGCACATGCCTGCCGATACACCTTTCGCTGCAACAATCGTGACGCTCTACCCGGAGATGTTTCCCGGGCCGCTTGGCGTTTCTCTTGCCGGCCGCGCGCTCGATCGCGGGGACTGGACGATCGAGACGGTCCAGATGCGCGATTTCGCGACCGACAAGCACCGCACTGTCGACGATACGCCTGCGGGCGGGGGCGCGGGCATGGTGCTGAAGGCCAATGTGCTGGGCGCTGCGATCGATCACGCAAGAGAGCGGCATCCGGGCGCGCCTGTGCTGGCCATGACACCGCGCGGCAAACCGATCACGCAGGCGCGTATCCGCGAGCTTGTCGCCGGACCGGGTGTCACCATCCTGTGCGGCCGCTTCGAAGGGTTCGACGAGCGCATTTTCGATGCGCGCGACGTCGAGGAAGTCAGTCTGGGCGACATCGTCCTGTCGGGCGGAGAACCGGCGGCACTGGCCATACTCGACGCTTGCATTCGCCTGCTTCCCGGCGTAATGGGCGCGGCTTCAAGTGGTACCGAGGAATCCTTCGAAGAAGGCCTTCTCGAGTATCCGCAATATACCCGGCCTCAGATGTGGGAAGGGCGCACGATCCCTGAAGTGCTGCGATCGGGGGATCATGCGAAGGTTGCGGCGTGGCGTAAAGCTGCATCGGAAACCGATACACGGTTACGCAGGCCCGATTTATGGGAGCGCCATCGGGGTGCTTCGGTTGGGTCTGCCTCTGGCGCGCGGCATGAAAAGAAGGATACGGACCAGTGAACCTGATCCAGACACTCGAAGCCGAGGCAATCGAAAACCTCGGTAAGGACATCCCCGAATTCCGCGCCGGTGATACGGTGCGCGTCGGTGTGAAGGTCGTCGAAGGCACGCGCGAGCGTGTGCAGAACTTCGAAGGCGTATGCATTGCCCGCTCCAACCGGGGCATGGGCAGCAACTTCACCGTTCGCAAGATGAGCTTCGGCGAAGGCGTGGAGCGTGTTTTCCCGCTGTACTCGCCGATCGTGGACAGCCTGACCGTGGTTCGCCGCGGTGTCGTGCGCCGCGCGAAGCTGTACTATCTGCGTGGCCGCACCGGTAAGAGCGCGCGTATCGCCGAACGCCGCGACAATCGTCCTGCAAAGGGCGAAAAAACCCCTGAGAAAACTGACGCATAAGCGACGGTTTGAAACCAGACACCAAGAGAGGGCGTCCCGGGATCACCGGGGCGCCCTTTTTCTATGCGCGGCCGAGCCAATCCAGCGCGACGCGCGCGACCTCTTCCGGCGCTTCCACCTGCGGATAGTGGCCAACGCCCGCGATCAGGTGATGGCGGGCTTCGGGCAGGCGGGTGCGCCATGCCTCGTAAGCGTGCTGGCCGGATACGGGGTCTTTTGCGCCGTTGATCAGGCCGATATCGGATTGTGCGCGCCTGAGGGCATCGAACCACCTGTCCGCGTGGGTTCGCCGGTCGGCGATGTAGTGCAGCAGCTTGTGCATGATCCGGTTGCCCGAATTGTGGCTGATCAGCTCCCAGAACTCGTCCAGTTCCTGTGCGCCAGGCTGCGTATCCGGGCCGAAAACCTCGGAAAAGCTTGTCCCGAATTTCTCCCGCGTTGTCAGCAGCCCGACGAGAAAGCCGAGCGGCGACACGCCCAGCTTCTGTATCGGGCGGGGGCGGTGCTGGTCGGGGAAGATGCCGCCATTGAGGAACACCACCTTGCGCAAGCCCGCGGCACCCGACCCCTCGGCGCGGCGGGCGAGGAGCTCCTGCCCGACCGACACCCCGTAATCATGCACCAGCGCATCATACTCCCCGATGCGCAGATGCTGGAGCAGCGCCTCGTGCATATCCGCCTGCCGGTGGATCGAATAGCCGGATCGCGGTTTGTCGGACAGGCCGAAGCCGATCATGTCCGGCGCGATCAGCGCGATGTTTTGCGCCAAGCGTGTCCCAGACATTGTGCCAGTCCCATGAAGCAGTCGGATATCCGTGCACCAGCACCAGCGGCTTGCCGGAACCACCCATTGAGGAGGGGGCTGTCCAATAGGCGATGTTGAGGTCGCCAAAGGCAAAGGTGCTTGCCTCTGCGCGCCACTCGGCGAGAGTTCTTTTTGTCATGCAGCTTCGGTCCTCCGGCGTGAAAGGGCTTACAATGCCCTTGTCCCGCCATTAGGTCGAACACGCAACAGCGCGGGGGTCCCGCACGAACCATGTCGGAGAAGCAATTTGGGTTACCGTGTAGCAGTCGTCGGAGCGACCGGAAATGTCGGCCGCGAGATCATGCAGATTCTCGCCGAGCGCGAGTTTCCTGCCGACGAAATTGCCGCCGTCGCCTCCAGCCGTAGCCACGGCTCGGAAGTGGAATATGGCGACACGGGCAAGATGCTCAAATGCCGCAATATCGAGCATTTCGACTGGAATGGCTGGGACATCGCCCTGTTCGCCGCAGGCAGCGGTCCGGCGAAGGAATATGCGCCCAAGGCTGCGGCCGCTGGCTGCGTCGTGATCGACAACAGCTCGCTCTACCGGATGGACCCCGACGTGCCGCTGATCGTGCCCGAGGTGAACCCCGACGCGATCGACGGCTACACCAAGCGCAATATCATCGCGAACCCGAACTGCTCGACCGCGCAGCTGGTGGTGGCGCTCAAGCCGCTGCACGATGCCGCGACGATCAAGCGGGTTGTCGTCAGCACCTACCAGTCGGTTTCCGGCGCGGGGAAAGCGGGCATGGACGAACTGTTCCAGCAGAGCCGCGCGATTTTCGTCGGCGATCCGGTCGAGAACGTCGCCTTCACCAAGCAGATCGCCTTCAACGTCATTCCCCATATCGACGTCTTCATGGATGACGGCTCGACGAAGGAAGAGTGGAAGATGGTGGTCGAGACCAAGAAGATCCTCGATCCCAAGATCAAGCTGAACGCGACCTGCGTGCGCGTGCCCGTCTTCGTCGGGCATTCCGAAGCGATCAATATCGAGTTCGAGAGAGAGCTCTCGGCCACCGATGCACAGGATATCCTGCGCGAGGCGCCAGGGATCATGCTGATCGACAAGCGCGAAGACGAGGGATACGTCACCCCGGTCGAAGCCGCCGGCGACGGGGCCACCTATATCAGCCGCGTGCGCGAGGATCCGACGGTCGAAAACGGCCTTACCCTGTGGTGCGTTTCGGACAATCTGCGCAAGGGCGCAGCCCTGAATGCCGTGCAGATCGCCGAATTGCTGGGCCGTCGCCACCTCAAGAAGGGATAATGATGCGCCCCGCTTTCGTCCCGCTTGCTGTGTTTGCCGTGGCCGCGTGCAGTGCCGAAGCGCCGCCGCCCTACGAACAGCGCGGGGCTGCAGCGAGCGAGGTATCGCAGACAGTGCCGGTCACGCTGAGAGGCGACGGACTCTCGATCGAAGGCGAATTGCTGTCCTTCTCCATCGAGCGCGAGGAAATCGAAACCGCGCTTGCGCGCGTGCTGGGCGAGGTGCTGTCGCAGACCGAGAATGGCGAATGCGGGGCGGGGCCGATGGCATTCGGCCAGTTCAGCGACGGTCTGACGGTCAATTTCCAGCAGGGGCGCTTCGTCGGCTGGTATATTCAGGACCCGAGCGAGCGGATTGCCACCGAAGACGGGATTGCCGTCGGCAGCGCGCGTGATGCGGTGAGCGGCGAAAGGGGCTTCGCCATCATCGAGGGCAGCACGCTGGGCGAAGAATTCGCACTCGGGGACCGGATGGGCGGCTTCCTTGACGCAGGCGAGGTGTCCGGGCTCTATGCGGGGACGAACTGCTTCTTCCGCTAGGGCGCCCGTCCGGAAAGGTCAGCATGACCCTCAACGCCGAACTCTATTTCAGCTTCCGCTCGCCCTATAGCTATCTGTCGGTAGGCCGGTACCGCGCGATGACGGAGGAGTACGACCTCGACATCGCGCTGCGTCCTGTCTGGCCGCTTGCGGTGCGTCAGCCGGACTTTTTCGAGCGCAACCATCCCAACTGGCTGGGCTATACCATGCGCGACATGATGCGGGTGGCGCAGTTTCACGGCATCCCTTTCGGACCGCCGCGGCCCGACCCGATCATCCAGGACATGGCGACACGTCGGATTGCTCAGGACCAGCCGCATATCGAGCGAGTGACGCGGCTGGGGCAGGCTGCCTCACGTCAGGGCAAGGGGCTGGCTTTCGCCCATGAAGCGGGCCAGCTGATCTGGGGCGGGGCGGAAGGCTGGAACGAGGGCGACCATCTCGCCGGAGCAGCGCAGCGCGCGGGTCTGGAGATATCCGATCTGGAGGCTGTCGTCGCAGCTGAAACCGATGCGCTAGACGCCGAAATCGCCGCCAATCAGGAAGCGCTGGAAGCCGCAGGCCACTGGGGCGTTCCCACGCTGGTGTTCGCCGGCGAACCTTTCTTCGGGCAGGACCGGATCGAGATGGCCAAATGGCGCATGGAGCAGGCTGGACTGGCCTCCAGAAAGGGTCAGCAATGAAGGGCGAGCTTACCGGCGGCTGCCTGTGCGGCGCGGTCCGCTATACCTTGCGCGAGGGGTTCCGCCTGAACCCCTACGCCTGCCATTGCAGCAATTGTCAGAGCCGCACCGGCTCCGCATTCAGCGAACACATGATGTTCACGCTGGCCGACCTGGAGCTTAGCGGCGAACTGGACACTGGCGAATACGATATGCCCAGCGGCGGACATTCGAACATTTTCGGCTGTGCGAAATGCAAGGCGCGGATCTACGCGGTGAATGTCAGCCGCGAGGCAATGGCGAGCCTGCGCTGCGGAACGCTGGATCACAGCGCCAGCCTCGATATCCGCCACCATATCTGGATCAGCAGCAAACAGCCGTGGGTCGGCCTGCCGGAAGGCGCCAAGACGATGGACGAGCAGCCTCGCTCTCCCCAGGAATGGCTGGAGTTCACAGGAACGCCATGAAAACCGAACACTTCGCCTCCTTCGATGGGACAAACCTCGCGCTTCATCGCACCGACAGCGGCACGCCCTTCGTCCTACTGCACGGCCTTTTTTCCAGCGCCCAGATGAATTGGATCAAGTGGGGCCATGCCGAGGCGATCGCTGCGGCGGGCTATGAAGTCCTGATGCTCGATTTCCGGGTGCACGGGGAGAGCGAGGCGCCGCACGATCCGGCGAAATATCCGCAAAACGTGCTGGTCCGCGATGTGGCAGCACTGGTCGATCATCTGGCGCTGGATGATTATGTGCTGGGCGGGTTTTCTCTCGGCGCCCGCACCTCGCTCCATGCGGTCGCGCAGGGGCTGCTCGATCCGAAGCGCCTGGTTATCGGCGGAATGGGCACGGCGGGGCTGGGCGAATGGTCGAAACGCAGCGCCCATTTCCTGCGCGTGATCGACGAGTTCGAAAATATCCCGCGCGGCGATCCGGCCTATTTCTCCATGCAGTTCCTGAAGTCGCAGGGCGTGGACCGGGTGGCTGCGCGCCTGCTGCTCCAGACATTGCCCGACATGGACCTCGCCGCACTTGTCAACGTCACGATGCCCACGCTGGTGGTGTGCGGAGACGAGGATCGTGACAATGGCTCGGCGCAGGAGCTGGCAGAGCTGCTGCCGGATGCGACCTATGCAGAGGTTCCGGGCACCCATATGTCGAGCGTGACCAAGCCCGATCTGGGCCGCGCTATCGCCGCCTGGCTGGAGGAACCGGCGTGATGAGTCCCCTCCTCTCACGGCGCCGCTTCCTGATCGTCTGGCTCGGCGGATTGCTGGCGTTCGGGGTCGCCATCTGGCTGCATCAGCCGCTCGCGATAGAGGCAGTGCCCGGGGGCATTCAGGCCCACCAGCGGGCAGGCACGGCCGCGCGGGTCGACGAGATACAGGCGGCATGGAGCGAGGCGGGCGTCTACCGCGAAGCCTTCACAGCAATGGTCAGCGACCTTGCCTTCATCGCGATCTACACACTCGGCAGCCTGCTGGGCGGGTTCTATTTCCTGACCACAGGTGCAGGCAGTATGCGGACGCTGGGCGCATTGCTGGTCTTCTCGGCGCTCGTCTTCGGCGCGACCGATTTCACAGAGACATGGCTGCAACTGGATCAGCTGATGGCGGGTGAGGGCGACGACAGGAAAGCGGCCATCGCCGCCGCCATGTACTGGCCGAAGGTCGGCAGCTTTCTTGCGTGCTTCCTGCTCCCCGTCATCGGGCTGGTCCTGGAGCGGGCAAACACGCGCCGAACTGCTTGATTAAGCGAGCGGCCAAGTTCATTCCGGTATCAACAGAAACCGGATAATTTCTTCAAGAGGATCGCCACACATGAAATTCGCTTCCGTTGCGCTTGGCGCACTTGCTGTCTCGCTTGCTTCGCCTGCACTGGCCGACGGGCACGCCGGACATTCCGACGCCGCGACCGAAATGGCGGCAGAGTTTCCGATGACGCCGCAGGGTGCATCGGACTGGGTCGACATGGTCGAGAAAGAAGGCTTCGACTTCACCGTGCGCGCGGGCCGCGTATACTGGGTCAACGCCACCTATCTCAACGAGGATACGGACGCTCTGGCTGCAGAAGTCGGCGCACAAGGTACCGAGATGAGCGTCAATTACGCTCTGGAAGCTGCGAAATACGCGAATATCCCCGGCCTCGATGCGGAAGTATCACGCAAGCTCGATATGCTCAGGAATGGCATCGTCCTGCCTGCCCCGACGACCGAGGGGGCAGCGGTTGAACTCAATGAAATCGCCACCCGCCTGAACAGCCAGTACGGCAAGGGCAAGGGCTTGCTGAACGGCGAGGAAATCAACGGCTCCGACATCGAGGCACAGATGGGCAATCTGGAGCGTACGCCGGAAGAGCTCGCCGAAATGTGGGCCAGTTGGCATACGCAGGTCGGCGTGCCGATGAAGGACGATTACGCCCGCATGGTGGAAATCGCCAACGAGGGTGCGCGCGAACTTGGTTTCTCCGACACGGGCGCAATGTGGCGTTCGGGCTATGACATGCCGCCAGAAGAATTTTCCGCCGAGCTGGAGCGGATGTGGCAGGAAGTCGCACCGCTTTATGAATCGCTCCACACCTATGTGCGCGGGAAACTGAACGAGAAGCACGGCGACGCCATCCAGCCCGCAACCGGCCCGATCCGCGCCGATCTGCTGGGCAATATGTGGGCGCAGGAATGGGGCAATATCTACCCCCTCGTCGCGCCCGAAGGGGCTGGCGATATCGGCTACGACCTGACCGACCTGATCGAGAAAAAGGGCCTGTCGGAAATCGACATGGTCCGCGTAGGTGAAGATTTCTTCAGCTCACTCGGCTTCGAGCCGCTGCCCGTGACGTTCTACACCCGGAGCCAATTTACCAAGCCTGCCGACCGCGAAGTGGTCTGCCATGCCAGCGCGTGGAACATCGACAATGTCGACGACGTGCGGATCAAGATGTGCATCAAGCGCAACGCCGACGACTTCATCACGATCCACCACGAGCTGGGCCACAACTATTACCAGCGCGCCTACAACAGCCAAGACTATTTGCATCTCAACGGCGCTAACGATGGCTTCCACGAGGCGATCGGCGACATGATCGCGCTGTCCATTACGCCTGAATATCTCGTCCAGATCGATATGCTCGACCGGGAAGACGTACCGGGCGCGGACAAGGATATCGGCCTGCTTCTGCGGCAGGCGATGGACAAGATCGCCTTCCTGCCGTTCGGCCTTCTGGTCGACAAATGGCGCTGGGGCGTCTTTGACGGCTCGATCACGCCGGAAACCTACAACGCGCAGTGGCACGAACTCAAGCGCGAGTATCAGGGCATCACCCCGCCGGTGGATCGGCCCGCCGATGCATTCGATCCGGGTGCGAAATATCACATCCCGGGCAACACGCCGTACACCCGCTACTTCCTCGCGCGCATCCTGCAGTTCCAGTTCTACAAGGCTGCGTGCGATCAGGCCGGATGGGAAGGGCCGCTGCACCGCTGCTCTTTCTACGGCAACGAGGAGGTGGGCAAGAACCTCAATGCGATGCTCGAAATGGGCGCATCGAAGCCGTGGCCTGATGCACTGGAAGCCTTCACCGGCAGCCGCGAGATGAGCGGCAAGGCGATGGTCGAATACTTCGCCCCGCTGAAGGCGTGGCTGGACGAGCAGAACGAGGGCAAGGTGTCCGGATGGTGAGAGCGCTTGTCCCACTGACGGCAATAGGGCTCGCCGCGTGCGCGCCCTATGCCGACACCGTAGCAACGCAGGCTGCGGCGACAGAAATTGCCGGCACGCTGTTCGTGGCGAACAAGCGCGGCGACAGCTTGTCGCGGATCGATCTTTCCGATCCGTCGATGCGTCACACAGTGGAAGCGTGCGACACACCGCATGAACTCGCTGTTTCGCCTGATGGGGCGGATATCGCGCTTGCCTGTTATGGGGACACACGGATTGTTCTGTTCCGGTCTGACAATCTGGCGCGCCGGGTGAAGAGTATCGACCTTGGCGAAAATGCGCGCCCGCACGGAATCGTCTGGCATGCCAATGGCGACATCTATGCGACGGCTGAGGGCCGCAAGTCGGTGTTCTGGATCCGCGATCCGCTCGGCAAGGCGGAGAAATTCGAATACGCCACTCGGAAAGAAGGCAGCCACATGCTGGCCGTCTCGCCAAGTGGCAATCACGCATGGACGACCGATCTCGGATCGAAGACCGTCACGCTGGTCGACCTGAAAACGCGCCGCGCGCCGCTTTCGGTCGAGGTCGGGGTGGAGCCGGAAGGCATTGCCCTGACGCCCGATGGCGAGACCCTATGGGTGACGGCCCGTGGTTCCAACAAGGCGTTTGCGCTCGATCCGATGACGCTGGAGATCCGGAGCGAGGTCCAGACGGGAGCCTTTCCCCTGCGCCTCGCTATTCGTCCGCAAGGCGATGTCGCGGTGACGTCCGATCTTGCCGATGCATCGCTTACCGAGATCGATCTGACCACGGCGAAACGCGTTCGGACGATTGCGGTCGATGATCCCGACAACGCGCAGACACGCTTTCAGGTCACGATCCTGTGGTCGCCGGACGGAGAGCGTATCTACGTCGCCGAGACGGGGACCGACACCATAGCAGAGGTCGATTACCGCACCGGCGAAGTCCTGAGGCGTTTGCAGACAGGTGACGGCGGTGATGGCATGGCCATTCTCGGTACCGGCCTTTGAAGGACAAGGTGCTGACAAAAGAAACGAAGATGAAGGTGGTGGGCTGGCGTGAGCTGGTCGATCTGCCCGAACTCGGGCTGGCCGGCATCCCGGCAAAAATCGACACCGGCGCGCGCACGTCCTCGCTCCATGCGCAGGTGCTCGAGGATTTCGAGCGCGACGGAGAGCGCTTCGTCCGCTTTGCCGTGGACTGGGGCGGGGTCAGGCACGTAATGCGAGGCTATCCACGTCGACGTTCGCGGCATCACCAGCTCCAATGGCGAGACGCAAGAACCGCTATGTCATCAAGACGCCGCTGAAAATCGGCACGCTGTCGTTCCGGGCTGAAATCAGTCTGGCGGACCGGTCCGATATGAAATTTCCGATACTGGTTGGCCGCTCGTCCCTGCGCCGCCGTTTTCTCGTCGATTCCGGCCATTCGTGGCTTCAGAAAAATCCCGGGCAAGACCCGATGAAAGGTACCCTCCCATGAAAATCGCCATGCTCGCGCGTAATCCGAACCTCTATTCGCACAAGCGTCTGGTGGAGGCAGCCGAGAAGCGCGGCCACACGCTCGATATCCTCAACACGACGCGCTGCACCGTGAACATTGCCAGCCATCGGCCGACGGTGATGTACAAGGGCGAGACGCTGCACGGGTACGAGGCCGTCATTCCGCGCATCGGCGCATCGATCACGGCGTACGGTCTGGCGGTTCTGCGCCAGTTCGAAATGGGCGGTGTCTGGCCGCTCAACGAAAGCGTCGCCATCGGGCGCAGCCGTGACAAATTGCGCAGTACGCAGATCATGGCGAAATACGGCCTTGGCCTGCCGCTGACCGCCTATGCCAACGATCCCAAGCAGGCGGAGCAGATCATCAAGGCGGTCAACGGCCCGCCGGTGGTGATCAAGCTGCTGGAAGGCACGCAGGGCATCGGCGTGGTGCTGGCCGAAACGCTGAAAGGCGGGGCCTCCATCATCGAGGCGTTCCGCGGCGCGAACATCGCGATCATGGTGCAGGAATTCATCAAGGAAGCGGGCGGCAGCGACATCCGCTGCCTGGTCGTCGGCGGCAAGGTCGTCGCGGCGATGAAGCGTCAGGGCGCAGAGGGCGAATTTCGCAGCAACCTCCACCGCGGCGGCAGCGCGCAGCTGATCAAGATTACGCCTGAAGAACGCTCGACCGCCGTTCGTGCGGCCAAGGTGATGGGCCTTAACGTGTGCGGGGTGGACCTGCTGCGCTCCAATCACGGTCCGGTGATCATGGAAGTGAACAGCTCCCCCGGCCTGGAAGGCATCGAGAACGCGACCGGCAAGGATATCGCCGGGCAGATCATCGAATTTATCGAAGGCAATGCGAAGCCTGGCAAGACGAAGACAAAGGGCGCGGGGTAGTTTTCGGAGCCTTTTGGGCTTGCGAGAGATTTACGCAGTACAGTTTTGCCTCGGAAGGATTGTCTGATGACCCGATTTACCCTGCTTGCGCCCGTCCTCGCAATTGCGGCTCCTGCGGCGCTGCACGCCCAATCTCTCGACGTGCTCGCGCCCAATCAGACCCTGCTGGAGGTCATCGCAACCGGAGAGGCATATGTCGCACCCGATCAGGCGACGGTGACCGGCGGGGTGGTCACCTTCGCGCCTACCTCGAGAGAAGCCGCCGATTCCAATGCGGAACAGATGAACAAGGTTGTCGCAGCACTCCGCCGGGCCGGGGTCGAGGCCCGCGACATCCAGACACAGAGCCTCTCGCTCAATCCGCAGTTCAATTACAACGGCGCCGACGGTGCTCCGCCGACAATTACTGGCTATCAGGCAACGAACAACGTGACGGTTCGTGTGCGGGAAGTATCCAAGGCATCCGGTTTGCTCACTGTCATGTTCGAGGCTGGTGCAAACAATGTCTTCGGGCCGAATTTCTCGCTGTCCGACGATAAAAATGCGGTGGCGGAGGCAAGAAATGAAGCAGTCGCTGACGCGGCGTTGCAGGCGGAAGCCTATGCCAATGCGCTTGGCCTGAAAATAGTGCGGGTCCTGCGGGTGAGCGAACGCGGTAGGCAGGCGCAATACGAGCCGATCATCGTGACGGGTCGGAGAACCGGTCAGGCTGGTGTACCGCCGCCTCCACCTCCACCGCCGGCGCAGAGCGTATCGAATGTTTCCTCCGTCGAAGTCGGCGAATTGCAGCAGACAGTTACACTCTATGTAGACTACGCTCTGGCGCCGAAGTGATCGCCTGAAGTGCCGTTGAAGCGTGCAAGCAGTCTACTCGGACGCAATCACCGACTTCTCTTCCATCGCATGCTGTTCCCGGTCACGCTAGCGCCGGATCAAGTGGGGGCGGCGTGAGTCCGCAATACAGCTCGATTTTGGCCGGCGCACGCCAGAAATTCGCGGGCCAATGCGGGCAATTCAAGCGACCAAACACAGCAACGGGGGGTGGTCGATGCGTTCTGGCCCGGAGCAATACGGGCGTTGTCTTGCGTGGCCTGAAATGGCTGAAGATGGAGGTTGCCGCCACGCGATTGCATTGGTTTCGGTCCTGCCGGATCGGGCGATTGCGGGGTCGGACCAGCGAGGTCACCCGTATCGCAGGGGCACACCCCTGAAGTGTGCGCCGCGCGTGAGGTGCGCGGGACGCAGCGGACCCGGTCTGTCCGCTCCCTGTCCAGGTCCGGCAGCGGGACTTGCCTGCCGACATAGATCGACCATCAACGCGGTGAGATGAGCGAAGCGCTTGGCCCGCCGGCGGGGCGCGCTCGACATTTGCCTGACCGCGGTATAGCGACCGCAAGCTACGAAGATTGCAGGATTGTTTGAGTGAGCGCGCCAACCCGATCGGAAATCGAGCAACGGCTGCTCGACATCGAAAACAAACTCGCGAGGCAGATCGATGCCAATGCCGATCAGATAGCGGCGGCCGAAAAACAGCAGGCGCTTTTCGAAGCGATGCTGGAAGCGGTGCCGGTCGGCATCACGGTGACGGACGAAAACGGCAAGATCATACAAGGCAACAAGGAACTCGAACGGATGGTGGGCCATCCGGTCTATCATTCCGCCGATGCCGAGGCCTATGGCGAGTGGGTTTCGTTTCATGCCGACGGTCGGCGCGTGGAATCGCGCGAATATCCGCTGGCGCGGGTCATCCGCGAAGGGCTCGACCATGACGAATTGACGGTGCATTACCAGCGCGGCGACGGATCGCGGTTCTGGATGCGCATCATCGGCAAGTCCGTTCGCGACGAAAATGGCGATCTGATGGGCGCAGCGGTGGCATGCGTCGATGTGGACGAAGAAGTCGAGCTCAAGAAATCGCAGGACATCCTGATCGCGGAACTGAACCACCGGGTGAAGAACGCATTTGCGGTGACCAATGCAATTGTCGGGCGGTCCCTGCGCAAGGGCAGCGTCGATCCTGAACTGCGCGACGACATCGACAAGCGGCTGAACGCATATGCCCGCGCCCATGCCACTCTGGTCGGGGCCGATTATATCAACGCTCCAATGCACCAGATCGCCAGCGAGGTCCTCCACCGCATAGAGGACAGCCGCATTTCGCTGTCCGGGGACGAGGTTGCGCTGACCACGCGGATGGCGCTGCCGTTCTCCATGGCGTTCTACGAACTGGCCAGCAATGCGATGAAATACGGATCGCTCTCCAGCGAGGACGGGACCGTCGATGTGCGTTGGAAAAAGGAGCGGATCGACGGCGTCCCGTCCCTCTCCATGAGCTGGATAGAGAGAAACGGTCCCCGCGCGGCGCAGCCTGACGAGGAAGGCTTCGGGTCTTTCGTAACCGGCCGTGCGCTGATGGCTGAAACCAAAGGAGAAGTTCGCCGTTCCTATACCGAAAAAGGGTTCGAATGGCACTTCACCATGCCGCTGCCGGGAAGCAACAAATTGACCGAACTGTCTGACATCAAAAAGGTTTTCGTCGTCGAGGACGAATTCTTCGTGGCATACGAGATCGAGGATATCCTGAAAGAACTCGGCTTCGAAGTGGTCGGACCCAGCCTGAATGTGGAGGATGCGCAGAACCTTGCCAAGACGGCAGAAATCGACGCGGCGTTCCTCGATGTGAACCTGGGCGAGGGGAAGACCAGCGAACCTGTCGCGAAAATCCTGCGCTCGCGCGATATCCCGTTCGTTTTCATCACGGCCTACACGCCGGACCAGATTACCTTCCGCACCAGCGACGACCGTGTACTGGAAAAGCCGGTGACCAGCGGGAAAATTCTCGAGACCTTGCGAGCCGTTCTGCCCGACCGGAAATCCGCGCCCTCGTGATCAGGGCGACGGGCTGACCGGGGCGCACTGACATTTCGTCAGCGGAACGGCGGCTCGTTGAATGCGCGCAATTTGCGTGAGTGCAACCGCTGGCCTTCTTCCTTCAGCAATCCGCACGCGGTCACGCCGATCTGCAAGTGGGCGGCGATGGCTTCTTCGTAGAAGGTGTTTGCCTGCCCCGGCAGCTTGATCTCGCCGTGAAGCGGCTTGTCCGAAACGCATAGCAGGGTGCCGTAGGGGACGCGGAAGCGGTAGCCTTGCGCGGCGATGGTGGCGCTTTCCATGTCGATGCCGACTGCGCGGCTGAGCGAAAGGCGGCTGCGCGCTGTCGGAGTAGCGTAGCTCCCAGTTGCGGTCGTCGGTGGTAACCACGGTGCCGGTGCGCATCCGCTTTTTCAGATCGGCCCGATTCCTCGCCGCTGACTTGGCTTGCGGCCTCGACCAGCGCTTGCTGGACCTCGGCAATGGCGGGCAGGGGAATTTCCGGCGGCAGGACCGGATCGAGCACGTGATCGTCGCGCAAATATGCGTGAGCGAGAACATAGTCGCCGATCCTCTGGCTTCCGCGCAGGCCGCCGCAATGGCCGATCATGAGCCACGCTTCGGGGCGCAGCACGGCGAGGTGGTCGCAGATCGTCTTCGCATTGGACGGGCCGACGCCGATATTGACCAGCGTGATGCCGCCATGACCTTCGCCAACGAGGTGGTAGGCCGGCATCTGGTGGCGCCGCCATGCCGTGTCGGACAGCTGATGGCGTGCGTTTTCGGTCCGCTCGGTCAATTCCAGACCGCCGGCGCCCGCCAGCTTCGTGAAGCCGTTCGATCCCAGCTGCGCGCCCGCCCAGTCGACAAATTCGTCGACGTAGCGGTGATAGTTGGTGAACAGCACATAGCGCTGGAAATCATCGACCTGCGTGCCGGTGTAATGCGCCAGCCGGGCAAGACTGAAATCGGTCCGCAGACCGTCGAACAGCGACAGCGGAATGGGCTGGTCCGGCTCTTCCAGCTCGATACCGTCCGCCAGTTCGTCGCCGATGTCGGCGAGGTCGGTATGCGGGAAGTGGCGGGCAAGGACCTGCGGCGAAATGCCGGCAAGCTCCGCCCCGGCCGCGCCGTCCAGCACGTAAGGAAACGGGATTTCCTGCCGCGATGCACGGGCTGACAGGGTAACCTCGTAATCCTCTGTGATCAGGGACAGCTGTTCGCGCAGATAGTCTGCGAAGAGTTCGGGACGGGTGACCGTCGTGGTGTAGGTTCCGGCCAGCGAGAAGCGGCCATAGGCGCGCGTGCGGTCGGACCGCGGTTCGCCGCCGTCATAGGTCAGCACCAGTTCGGGATAGGCATAGGAGCCGTCGCTGCGGCGTTCGCGCGACGTTAGCGAGCCGTCTTCGGCAAATTTCAGGATATCGGCCCGCAGGCGCTTTGTTGCCTTGTCGTAAATCCGGACAAGGTCTTCGATCGTTTTCTCAATATCAGTCATACGCGCACGGCATTAGCGGCATTTTTGGGTTTCCGCACCCCATTCGGGGAGCGATATCCTCGCTCATGCGGCCTTTGGCCGCGTCGCTGCGGGCGGGCGGTCGCCCTTTGGTCGTTTGCACGACCGCTCCCGCGCATTCTTTGAGCTTTACCTGGACGAAAAGGGGCGCGGTGCCATCGACAACGCGCCCTCTTAATTTAGCTTGAGCCTTTAAAGCGCGTTCAAGCTTCGTCCGTGTCCGGCTTCGTCTCTTCGATCAGAGCTTCGGTCTCGGTCGTGCCTTCTTCGGTGCTGACACCGTCTTCCAGCATGTCGGCGGGGATCTCACCCGGCTCGAGCGTCGGATCGACTGCTTCGGTGAAGCCTTCGCCGGCAATCGCAGCCTGCTCGTCCTCGAACAGCTGGGCGAGGACGTCGACGCCTTCGCTCTGCAGTTTCGCCTCGTCTTCGGAGCGGGCGACATTTGCCTTGACCGTGACGTGGACTTCGGGGTGCAGGGCGACGGTCACGTCGTGCATGCCGATCATCTTGATCGGGCTGCCGAGGATGACCTGCTTCTTGTCGACTTCGTGACCCTGTTCGGTCAGGCCGGCGACGATATCGCGGACGTTGACGGAGCCATAAAGCTGGCCGGCATTGGACGAAGCGCGCAGCAGCACGACTTCGGCGCCTGCAGACCTTTTCGCCAGCCTTTTCAGCTTCGCCGCGACGTTCCGCGTTCTCTTTTTCAAGACGATCGCGGTTCGCTTCGAAGACCTTCTTGTTGGCTTCGTTGGCGCGCAGTGCCTTTTTCTGGGGCAGCAGGAAGTTACGGGCATAGCCGTCCTTCACGGTGACGACGTCACCGATCGAGCCGAGATTGCCGATCCTCTCGAAGGAGAATGATATCCATGTGTCTTCTCCTCTACTTCACGATGTAGGGCAGGAGGCCGATGTGACGCGAACGCTTGATCGCCTTGGCGAGTTCGCGCTGCTTCTTGGCCGAAACTGCGGTGATACGGGAAGGAACGATCTTGCCACGCTCGGACATGAAGCCCTGCAGCAGACGGACGTCCTTGTAATCGATCTTGGGCGCGTCTTCACCCGAGAACGGGCAGGACTTGCGGCGGCGGAAAAACGGACGGGCCATCAGTTACGCTCCTCACGGTCGCGGCGCTTCTTGCTGTCGCGCTCGTTCTTGCGCATCATCACGCTGGGGCCTTCTTCCGGCTCGTCGACGCGGATGGTCATGTAGCGGATGACGTCTTCGTTGATGCGCGTCTGGCGCTCCAGCTCGGAAACGACGGAGCCGGGGCCCTCGATGTTGAGCATGACGAAATGCGCCTTGCGGTTACGGTCGATCTTGTAGGCGAGGGATTTGAGGCCCCAGGTCTCGGTCTTGGTGACCTTGCCGTCGTTCTTCTCGATAATCTCGGTGGCTTGCGCTGCCAGTGCATCGACCTGAGCCTGGCTCAGATCCTGACGCGCAAGGAACACGTGCTCGTAATGAGCCATGTGTGCTTCCTTTCAGTTACTGCCGATCGTTGGCTTGTCCGTCCGGATGACGGGGCCCCTCCGGCTTTCTTCGTTTTCCCCGCATGAGCAGGGAAGCGGCGCACATAGCGGGGTATGGGCGAAAAGCAAGACTTATACCGCGCGGCTTCGGGACCTATGGAGGCTGGCGAGGCGTTAGAGCCGCACATACAGATTTTGGGGGAATACCAGATGCCCGGTGGCCTTGCCGCATTGCTAGACGACGTTTCGATCATCGCCCGCGCGGCGGCCTCCTCTATCGACGATGTCGGTATAGCGGCCAGCAAGGCGGGTACGAAAGCGGCGGGCGTGGTCATCGACGATGCGGCGGTGACGCCAAGTTATGTGACCGGCATGACCCCGGCGCGCGAATTGCCGCTGATCTGGAATATCACAAAGGGCAGTTTGAAGAACAAGCTCCTGATATTGCTACCCGGCGCACTTTTGTTGAGCGAATTTTTGCCCGGTGCGATCATCTTCCTGCTGATGCTGGGCGGGGCGTATCTGAGCTACGAAGGCGCTGAAAAAATCATCGAGAAGCTGGGCGGCGAAAAGCACGGCAAGACGGTGGACGACGTGATCGAGGATCCGGTTCAGTTCGAGAAGGAGCGGACCTCTGGCGCCATCAGGACGGACCTGATCCTTTCGGCAGAAATCATGGCGATCACGCTGAACGAGGTTGCGGCCGAATCCCTGATTACGCGCGCTGCCGTTCTCGCCATCGTCGGTATCGGCGTGACGGTCGCGGTCTATGGCGCGGTGGCGATCATCGTGAAGCTGGACGATATCGGCCTGCACCTGATTGAAAAGCCGAGCGAGGGCGCAAAGAAGGTCGGTCAGCTTCTACTGGCGGCAATGCCGAAAATTCTTGTGTTACTCTCTGTCGTAGGGACGATTGCCATGTTGTGGGTCGGCGGCGGGATCATCCTGCATGGCACGCATGAACTGGGCTTCCACGGTCTCTACGATGCTAGTCACGGTCTGGAAGAAGCTGTCCGGTCCACCACCGGCGCTCTGGGCGGTATCCTTGGCTGGGTAACATATGCCGCCGCCTCGGCCGTTGTCGGATTGGGCCTTGGTGCCGTGCTGGTGTTCGTCCTGCACAAGGTGCTGAAGCTTGGGCACAAGCCCGGCGCGGAAGGCGCGGCGCATTGACGCCGCCGATACTCCACACTTGCCGGGGCTCGCGCGGCCTCAGGGCGACGTGGGCGGCGGAGGAAGCGGGCACCGATATCGACCTCAGGATGCTGCCGTTTCCGCCGCGCAAGAAGGCTCCTGAATTTCTGGAATTGAACCCGCTCGGGACAATTCCACTGCTGGAACATGACGGCGCGCAGATGACCGAAAGCAGCGCGATTGCCGTCTATCTGGCGGGGCTGGGTGGGAAGGGAAACCTGCTCGTTGCGAGGGGGCAAGCGGACTACGCCGCGTTTCTCGATTTCACCTATCATGCCGACGCCACGATCACCTTTCCCGCAGACGGTATTCATGCGCTTTGCATTATTCGAGAAGGATCGCGGTCTCGAAGAAGCGGGCCATGCTTATGGGCGCTGGTTCCACAAGCGTCTGGTGAAGGTGGAAAACCGCTTGCGGGACCGTGAGTATCTGTGCGCCGACCGTTTCACCGTCGCCGATATCTGCGTCGGCTATGCGCTCATCCTCGCCAAGAGCGTGGGGCTGGACGAAGGCATTCCGCAAAGCCTCAAGGATTACCGCGCTCGCCTGACATCGCGCGATGCGTACAAGCGGGCGGTGAAGCGCGAGGCCGAGGGCGCCGAAGGCGATCTGAGCCCTAGTCTTGGGCAGGCCGCGCGATGACGAATATACCCTCCCCGAATTGCGGCATCAGGCGCGTAAGGCCGCGCATCGCGTGAAACAGCATCTTGCGGGAGCGTTTGCAGTTCCTTGCCGGGCGTTCGATGTGAAAATCGAAGCGCTCCATGCTCCACTCGTTTATTTCCAGCAGGCGCAGGATCGTGAGATAGCTGAAATACGCGGTATGCTCTTCGTGCACCGCTTCGTAATTCAGGAACATCTTGGCGATCCGGTCGGCGGAATAGGCGTTGGCGGTGGTCAGCACCATCTGCCCGCCAGGGGCCAGCACGCTGCGAATATTGGCGAGCGCGCTTCGGAAATCGTCGAGATGCTCGAGCACTTCGGCGAAGACGACGACGTCGAATGCGTGGTCGAAATGCGAAGCGAAACCGCCACTGGTCAGATCCGCCTGCACGTAAGAGCCGGGCACGAGCCGGGCCATCTTGTCGCAGCTATCCTGCAGGATGTCGGTCCCGGTCAGTTCTGCTGCGACCTGCGACGACGCGGTAATGGACGCCGTCTTTCAGGGTATCCTGTGTGAGCACAAGGTCGCCTTTGCCGGCATCGTCCACCCAGCCGCCCATGCCGATATTGAGCACACGCTTGCCGCGGCACGCTTCTACAATGGCATCGATCCTGATGACCGCGTCCGTCTTGGGGAGCTTCCGCCGGTCGAGCATCGCGGGTTATTGCAGCCGCTCTAGAATATCGGCCGCGAACAGACTGAGCGTGTCGTCCCGCGCACCCATGATGACGATGCGGTCGCCCGGCTTTGCATTTGCAACCAACCAGTCGCCGCACCCGTCGCGGGTATTGATGTGCATTGCCCGCCCGCCGTTCTTCGCAATCAGATCGACGATCCGCTCGCTGCCCTGAGCTGCGATCGACCGTGCCGCCGAAATAGACCGGATCGCACAGAAGCGTCATGTCGCCTGTATCGAGTTCGTGGGCGAAGGTTTCGGCCAGTTCCTCGCCCATCTGGCGCAAAGGGCCGTATCCGTGGGGCTGGAAGAAGGCGAGGACGCGGCCCGGATGTGCTTTTAGCGTGCGCAGGGTCGCGGCGCATTTTTCGGGATTGTGTCCGAAATCGTCGATCACCGTCACGCCGCTGGAAGATGTGCCGACAATATCGAAACGGCGGGCCAGACCCTTGAAACCGGCCAGAGCCGCCACAGCCTCCGCCACCGGTACGCCGGCAGCATTGGCCCCCGCAATCGCGGCCAGCGCATTGGAGAGATTGTGCCTGCCGGGCATATTGCAGGATCAGCGGATGCTCGCTGTCGTCGCGCCGGTCGACCACCAGCGCCGCCTGCCGCACCGGTCCATCGGCGAGGCTGCCTGCGCGGATGCCGATGGTCGCGCCCCGGTCGCCGATGCCGAACGTAATCGCTTCATCCGCGTGTTCGAGCAGCCCCAGCGCCTCGTCGTCATCGGCATTGATGACGGCGATCTTCGATTGCCTCGATGTAATCACCGAACAGCTCGCGCAGTTCTTCCATGCTTTTGTGGTCGAGGCTGACATTCAGCAGCACGCCGACTTCAGGCCGGTATTGCGCAATCGAACCGTCGCTCTCGTCGACTTCGCGACACATAGAGTGCGTCGTTGCCGACCACGGCGCTGGCGAAGGGGCGGTCTTCCGAGACGAAGTTCTTCATCACCGCGCCGTTCATGATCGTCGGCTCGCGCCCTGTGGCCTGCAATATCCAGCCGAGCATGCCGGTCACGGTGGATTTGCCGCTGGTGCCGGCAACCGCGATGCCTGTGGCGCTGCCATTGAACAGCGCTGCGATTGCAGGTCTGCGCGGGTGAGGCGGGGCAGCCCAGTTCCTTGGCGCGCTGCACTTCGGGCACCGTGTCCTCTACCGCCGCGCTGGCGACCAGAACCTGTTCCTTGCTGGTGATGCCGCTGCCGTCCTGCGGGAACAAGCGTGAAACCCTGCCGCTCCAGCGCAGCGAATTTTTCCGGCGTGCGCCCTTGGTCGAAACTGCGGTCCGAACCTGCGACCTCTGCGCCGCGCCCTTTCAGAATCGGCGGCGAGCGGCTGCATTCCGGACCCGCCGATCCCGCAGAAAAACCAGGGACGGGCGGTGAGGTGGGCGGTGGGGTCAGGCAATTCAGTCATAGCGGAAAGGTGACTAGCGCGAAGTAGCTGCCCTTGCAACCATGAAGCGAGGTGCGGCATGGGTTCTTGCCATGACACGTATCGCAATCTGTGCGCCCGCAACCGCAATCACAACAGACCATGCCGACGCCATGCGCGCGCTGGTGGCGGATGAGTTTCCGCGATTGCGAAGTCTGGTTTCACGAACAGTGCTTCTGCAATCATGCACATTTCGCCGGGACCGATCTACAGCGGATGCAGGCGCTGGTCGAATGCGCCAATAATCCCGATTTCGATGTCGTGTGGTTCGCCAAAGGTGGCTACGGTTCGAACCGCATTGCCGAGGCAGCGATTGCCCGCATGAACGATGCCGCGCGGGCGAAAACCTATGTCGGCTTCTCCGACATGGGATACCTGCTCGCCGCGCTGTATCGGCACGGCATCGGTCAGCCGGTCCATGGCTCCATGCCGGTCAGCGCCCGCAGCCAGCGCGGGAGGGAAGCGGTGGCGCCGTGTCCTGCGCTGGTTCGGCGGAGACAATAGCGGGCTGGAGCCATCGCTCGACGGGAAGACGCCCGTCGTCGCCTTCAATCTCATCACGCTGGCCATGCTGGTCGATACGCCGCTGCTGCCCGACCTGTCGGGCCACGTCGTGATGGTGGAGGAGGTGAGCGAGCATCTTTACGCCGATCGACCGCCTGTTCTTCAGCCTCGCCAATACATTGCCGCGCATTGCCGGTCTGCGCCTCGGCTCTGTGACCAACGTGCCGGAGAACGACCGCGACTTTCGGCCAGACGGCGGAGGAAATCGCCCAGTTCTGGTGCGACCGTGCCGGTATCCCGTATCTCGGTCGGGCGGAAATCGGGCATACGCTGCCAACAGCGATTGTCCCCTTCGGACTTGCCAGCCCGTTCGGCGCTATCCTAGCGGCGCGTCAGAGCAGGAGACTATGACAATGAACGCATTCATCTTTCCCGGGCAGGGCAGCCAGAAAGTCGGCATGGGTGCCGATCTTGCCGACGCCAGCCCGCACGCCCGCGAGGTGTTTCAGGAAGTCGACGACGCGCTGGGGCAGAACCTGTCGAAGATCATGCGCGAGGGCCCGGAAGACGAGCTGACGCTGACCGAAAACGCGCAGCCTGCAATCATGGCCAACGCGATCGCCACCTTGCGCGTGCTGGAGAAGGAAGGCGGCCTGACGCTGGCCGAGAAGGCCGCATGCGTCGCCGGTCATTCGCTGGGCGAATATACCGCTCTGTGCGCCGCCGGTGCATTCTCGCTGGCCGATACCGCCCGTCTGCTGAAACTGCGCGGACAGGCGATGCAGGCGGCCGTGCCTGTGGGCGAAGGCTCCATGGCCGCGCTGCTTGGCGCCGATCTCGAAAAGGCGCAGGCGCTGTGCGATGCGGCTGCCGAAGGGCGAGGTGTGCGAGGTCGCCAACGACAATGATCCGGGGCAGGTCGTCATTTCCGGCCATGCCGGAGCCATCGAGCGTGCGATCGGCCTTGGCCAAGGAGCATGGAATCAAGCGCGGGATCAAGCTGCCGGTGTCGGCACCGTTCCACTGCTCGCTGATGCAGCCTGCCGCCGATGCGATGGCAGAGGCGCTCGCGAACACGCCGCCGCAGGCTTTCACGGCTGCCGATTTACGCCAATGTCACAGCCGCTTCGGTCAGCGACCCGGCAGATGAGCAGCGCTTGCTGGTGGAGCAGGTGACGGGCCGCGTCCGCTGGCGTGAAAGCGTACTCGCCATGCACGAAGCAGGTGTCGCGCATTTCATCGAACTCGGCGGCAAGGTTCTGGGCCCGATGGTCCGCAAGATTGCCCCTGATGCCGCCGCCACCAGCGTGGTAACGATGGACGATATCGAAGCCCTCGCAAAGGAGATCGGCTGATGTTCTCTCTTGAAGGAATGACCGCGCTTGTCACGGGCGCCAGCGGGGGCATCGGATCCTCCATCGCCTACGCTCTGGCGCCGCAGGGTGCGCGGCTGGCGCTGTCCGGCTCGAACGGCGGCAAGCTGCGGTCGTTTCGCGAGCAGCTGATGCGAAGACAGTCGGCGGCGACCATGTGGAGATCACCTGCGATCTGACCGACACGGTGCAGGTCGACGAACTGGTGCCTGCCGCAATCGACACGCTCGGCTCAGCTCGATATCCTCGTCAACAATGCCGGCATCACGCGCGACAATCTGGCGATGCGGATGAAGGACGAGGAATGGGATCAGGTCATTCAGGTCAACCTTGAATCGGCTTTCCGCCTGATGCGCGCCGCCGCCCGCCCGATGATGAAGGCCAGATTCGGCCGCATCATCATCGATCACCAGCGTTGTCGGCGCGACCGGCAATCCCGGCCAGATGAATTACGTCGCCGCAAAGGCGGGTCTGGCGGGCATGTCGAAATCGCTGGCGCAGGAACTGGCCAGTCGCGGCATCACCGTGAACTGCGTCGCACCCGGTTTCATCCGCACGGCGATGACGGAAGCTCTGACCGACGACCAGAAGGACGCGATCAACGCCCGCATCCCGATGGCGAAGATGGGCGAAGGCGACGATATCGGCGCAGCGGTCGCCTATCTTGCGAGCCGAGAGGCAGGCTATGTCACCGGTCAGACGCTGCACGTAAACGGCGGCATGGCGATGATTAGCTAGCAAGCGGCATCAAACACGCCCTTTATCCCCAACAGATGCCCGTATGCCGGCCTCTGCGCTTGCCCGTGGCCTGCGTGGCGGTAAGGGTATTGGCGACATATTTCCGGCGCGGCGAATCGGTGCATCTCCTGCGCCGCGCGTAAAGGGGAATGAACCGATGAAGGCCACCATCGAACGCGCGACATTGCTGCGCTGCCTGTCCCACGTGCAGTCGGTCGTCGAACGCCGCAACACGATCCCGATCCTGTCCAACGTGCTGATCGATGCCAGCGACGGCGGCAGCGTGAAGGTGATGGCGACCGACCTCGACCTGCAGGTCGAAGAACGTATGACGGCGGCCAGCGTCGACAGCGCCGGGGCGATCACCGTATCGGCGCACCTGCTGTTCGATATCGCGCGCAAGCTGCCCGATGGCAGCCAGGTCAGCCTTGAAACGGCGGACAACCGCATGACGGTGAAGGCCGGGCGCAGCCGGTTCCAGTTGCCGACCCTGCCGCAAGACGATTTCCCCGTCATCGTGGAAGGCGACCTGCCGACCAGCTTCGAAATTCCGGCAAAGACGCTTGCCGAAATGATCGACCGCACGCGCTTTGCCATCAGCACCGAAGAAACGCGCTATTACCTCAACGGCATCTTCCTGCACGTCGCCGACGACGACAAGCCGGTTCTGAAGGCCGCCGCGACCGACGGCCACCGTCTCGCGCGCTTCACGCTCGATCGGCCCGATGGCGCCGAGGGTATGCCCGACGTCATCGTACCGCGCAAAGCCGTCGGCGAACTTCGCAAGCTGCTGGACGAAAGCATGGACGGCAATGTCCAGATCGACCTGTCCGCCAGCAAGATCCGCTTCACCATGGGCGGGGAGGGCGGCATGGTCCTCACCTCCAAGCTGATCGACGGCACCTTCCCCGATTACAGCCGCGTCATCCCGACCGGGAACGACAAGCTGCTGAAGGTCGATCCGAAGAGCTTCTTCCAGGGCGTCGACCGCGTTGCGACCATCGCGACCGAGAAGACCCGCGCTGTGAAGATGGGCCTCGATACCGACAAGGTGACCCTGTCCGTCACATCGCCCGACAACGGCACCGCATCGGAAGAAATTGCTGCCGAATACAAGTCCGACGGTTTCGAAATCGGCTTCAACGCCAATTACCTGAAGGACATCCTCAGCCAGATCGACAGCGATACGGTGGAACTGCACCTCGCCGATGCCGGGCGCGCCGACGCTGATCCGCAAGGATGAAAACAGCCCGGCGCTCTATGTCCTGATGCCGATGCGGGTGTAGTTCTCGCCAACAGGCGCGCCTGTCGCTAGCGTCTCCGCACAAGGAGAATCGCAAATGTCACAGGCCGTACACGTCGAGAAGAACGCCATTACCAACGCCGCGCTGGTCGATACCGATCAGGGCCCCTTGCCGCAGGGCGGGGCGAGGCTGGAAATCGAAAGCTTCTCGGTCACGGCCAACAACGTGACCTATGCCGTGGTGGGCGATGGCTTCGGCTATTGGAATTTCTTTCCCGCTGCCGATGGTCACGGCATCGTCCCCATGTGGGGCCACGCCAAAGTTATCGAAGACAATGGCAGCGGGCTTGAAGTTGGCGAGCGTGTCTATGGCTATCTGCCTATGGCGACCCATCTGACCGTCGTGCCGGGCAAGGTTAGCGCCAGCGGTTTCGTCGATACCGCAGAGCATCGCCAGCCGATGAGCCCGATCTACAACCAGTATTCGCGTCTTGCCGCCGATCCCGAACACGATCCGGCGCGCGAAGGCGAGCGGATGATTTTCGGTCCGCTGTTCAAGACCGGCTTCCTGATCGAATATTTCATGCGGGCAGGAAAACTGGTTCGGCGCAGAAGCGGTCATCCTGACCAGTGCGTCGTCCAAAACGGCAATGGGTCTGGCCAGCGTGGCGAAGCAGAACTCGCCCGATATCAAGCGGATCGGCCTGACCTCAGCGGGCAATGTCGACTTCGTGAAGGGCACAGGCATGTATGACGAAGTCCTGTCCTATGACGATGTCGCGAGCCTGCCCGCCGTGCCCAGCGTGTCAGTCGACTTCGCCGGCAATGCAAAGCTGCTGGCGTCCATCCACAACCAGCTTGGCGATCATCTGAAATATTCCTGCCTCGTCGGTGCGACCCATATCGAGGAGCGGGGCCCGGGCGGAATGGGCGGTGATGCCGGGCTTCCCGGACCCAAACCGACCCTGTTCTTTGCGCCCGACCATGCCGTGTCGCTGTTCAAGACGCTTGGCCCCGAAGAAGCGGGCAAGCGGCTGGCAAAGGCATGGCACGGCTTCCTCGGCGCGGTGGGCGACACGGTGACGATCGAGCGCCGATCCGGTCTCGCCGCTGCGCGCGACGCGTTCGTGAAGATGGCGGGCGGGACGGTCGATCCCGCCGTTGGGATCGTGATCGAGCCCTAAGGAACCAGACTATTCTGCCGCTTCTGCCAGCTCGGCACCCTGCGGACCTCGGATGAGGCCGCCGGGCGTCGCGCCGGTCCATGTGCCATCGCGGAAGGTGACCTCGCCGCCCTTGATCGTGGCGACATACCCTTCTGCCTTTTGCAGCAGACGGCGGCCGCCCGCGGGCAGATCGAAGGCGAGCCACGGGCGACCAAGCTGCAGCGCGTCCATATCGATCACGTTGAGATCGGCGAGGTAGCCGGGCGCGATGATCCCGCGATCTTCCAGCCCGTAAAGCCGCGCGGTATCGCTGCACTGCCGCTTGATCGCGTTTTCCAGGCTGATCCGGTCGACCGCGCTTCCGGTCGCGTACCCAGTGTTGCAGCATGAAGGTCGGGCTGGCCGCATCGCAGATCGTGCCGCAATGCGCGCCGCCGTCCGAAGCGAATTTACCGTATCGTCGGCATGTTGCAGCGGGTGGAGGAAATCGAGATTGCCGTCGGCGTAGTTGAGGATGGGCAGGTAGATGAAGCCTGTCCCGTCATCGCGGCACAGCATGTCGTAGGCGTATTCCTGCGGGTCGATTCCGGCGGCCACGGCACGCGCATTCACGCTGGCGCTGGCGTCCGGCTCGTAATCGAAATCCGGGTCCATTTCATATTGCAGTGCCCAGCCTTGCGTGATGACCACGACCACGGGGAGAATGTCCTGCGGGGCTTCGGAATAATCGTTTGCTTCCGACAGAAGCTGCGCCTTGAAAGCCGGGTCCAGCAGCTTTGGCCTTCTGCTCCGCCCATGGCAGATCCTTGATCGCTTGCCAGCTGGGGCGGAAGGTGAAGGGGTTCACCGTTCCCTGCCACGCCATGACGATGCCGTTACCGCGCAAAGCGATCTGCGCGACGATATTTGCACCATTGTCATTCTCGGCGCGCATGGTCGCTATCTGCTCATCCAGCGGCAGTTCCTTGGCGATGGACTGCAGGGCTGCGAAAGTCACGGGCAGGCCGGTCTCGCGGCTGAGATTGCCCATCCATTCAAATTCGTTCCAGTCGCGCTGCAGGTCGCTGGCCATTTCGAACACGCCGTGCCCGGCGCGGCCCATGGCGCGGCCAAGTTCGACCAGCTCTTCTGCTGTGGCGGTTGTGCCCGGGGACCAGATACGCCGTCGATATCCTTGTGCAGCACCGTGCGGCTGGTGGAAAAGCCGAGCGCCCCTGCGCGCACGCCTTCCTCGACGATGTTGCCCATCTGCTCGATGTCTTCTTCCGTCGGCACAGCGCCCGGACCTTCGCGCTCGCCCAGAACATAGGCGCGCACCGAGCCGTGCGGCACATGAGTGCCGACGTCGACCGTGCGGGGCAGTTTTTCCAGTGCGTCGAGATATTCGGGGAAGCTTTCCCAGTTCCACGTGATCCCCTCGGCCAGCGCGGTGCCGGGAATGTCTTCCACCCCTTCCATCAGGCCGATCAGCCATTCGTGCTGGTCGGGGCGGGCGGGAGCAAAGCCGACGCCGCAATTGCCCATCACGACGGTCGTGACGCCGTGCCAGCTGCTGGGCGCCATTTCCTGATCCCACGTCGCCTGCCCGTCATAATGGGTGTGGATGTCGACGAAGCCGGGGGTCACGATCTTGCCGGCGGCATCGATCTCCTCGCGCCGCGTCGCCGGATATCGTGCCGACTTGCTGCGATCAGACCGTCCTTAATGGCGACATCGCCGGTGAAGCGGTCCTGTCCGGTTCCGTCCACGATCGTTCCGCCGCGAATCACGAGATCGAAGGCTGGGTGCGAATTCGGGTCGATGTCTGGCATGTCTCTCTCCGTTTCTTTTGCGAACCTATTACCACACATCGGCAAGCGATGCTAAGCCGGACAGATGGACAGAACGCCAAGCTGGGAGCCGCCCGAGGGGAGCGGCATCGATATTCGCTGGGTAGAGGCGAATGGCCTGACATTCGAGGTCGCGGAAGCCGTGCCAGATACGGTTCCAGATACAGATGGGGCGGCGATCACCTCGCCCTGTGCCTTCACGGCTTTCCCGAACTGCATTATTCATGGCGAAACCAGATCCCCGAACTGGTCGCCAAGGGATACCGTGTCTGGGCACCGAATATGCGCGGATACGGGGGAACCGACCGTCCCGGTGATGTGCGCGATTACGCGCTCGACCATCTGACGCAGGATGTGGCCGCGCTGATCGATGCCAGCGGCGCGAAGAAGGTCACGCTGATTGCGCATGACTGGGGCGCCATCGTCGCGTGGATGTTCGCCATTCTGAAGCTGCGCCCGCTTGAGCGGCTGGTCATCATGAATGTGCCGCATCCGGGGCCTGCGCGGCGCGAAATGAAGAAATGGCGCCAGATCAAGAAGAGCTGGTACATCTATTTCTTCCAGCTGCCGTTTCTGCCGGAAAAGCTGCTGGGACGCGGGGACGGCAAGGCCATTGGCAGGCTGTTCGCAAAGACGTCGAGCAATCCGGAACGGTTCGGGCCAGAAGTGCAGGCGGTCTACAATGCCGCTGCTGCGCGGCCGGGCGCGATCCGGGCGATGGTCAATTACTACCGCGCTTTGCTGCGCCATCAGGATGCGGTCGATCCGGGCGATTACCGTGTCGAAATCCCCACCCTGATGGTCTGGGGCGAGGATGATGTCGCCATCGATATCCATTGCACCGAAGGTACGGAGGCCTGGGTGCCCGACCTCACGCTGAAGCGCCTGCCGGGCGTGTCCCACTGGGTGCAGCAGGACGCGCCGGACAAGGTCAATGCGATACTGCGGGAATGGCTACCCGAAGCCGCTTAGGCAGCTTTCAGTGCCTCGCCTTCGGGCGCGTCGAGAAACGCGCGCAGCTTTGCAATGCTTTCGTCGGCATGGGTCAGCAGGAACAGATGTCCGCCGCCTTCGACCATGTGGAGTTCGCTATTCGGGATCAGGGAGGCCAGCATCTTGCCGTTGACCGGCAGAACGATCTGATCGTCGTCGCCCATCATGATCAGCGTTTCCTTGCTCAGGAAAGGTAGCGCCGGGGCGCTGGTCCAGCCGATCATGCACAGCAGCTGGTAGACATAGCCGCGCGGGCTGGGCGGTTTCAGGCGGCCGATATGGCTGTCCTTCTGATGCGCCGTGCCGTCCTTGTCGAGACCGCCATAGAGCGTCGCGAAATGCTCGTTCATGTAATCCGCATCGATGTAGCGGCGCGGATTGGCCATTTTGGTGAAGGCCGCCGGATTGCCCGGGACCATCAGCATTCCTGCAGTGGTCGCTGCCAGCACCAATCGGCGGACGATGCCTGAATGCTGCAACGCGAAGTGCTGCGCCATCGCGCCGCCCCAGCTGACGCCCATGACGTCGCATTCGGTAATGCCGTACCGCTTCAGCAGCTGGGCGGCTGTCCAGCTCATCGTGAAGGGGTTGTAGGGCAGGGTCGGGTCGGGGCTTTCGCCAGTGCCGGGCATGTCGAACATGATGAAGCCGCGATCAGTCAGCGCTTCTGCCAGGGGGGCGACCGCTTCGATATTCGCGCCGATCCCGTTGAAAAACAGGATGGGCGGATGATCGGATGGTTCGTCCAGCCGCCAGCGCGCCACGCGCAAGGATCGGCCGCGACCTGCTCGATGCCGATCTCGCAGGTCATCGGCTCGTCCTTGGATGCTGTCATGTGTGCGACCTTCTTTTGGTTATGCTGCAACCGCGAAGGCGGTCACACTTCCTCCACTACGTAGAGACCGGGGGCCGGGTCCAGCGCTTTGTGCTTCTTGTTCCCCAATTTCTCGGGCGCGGCTTTCTTGTTGCCGGCACGCTGCTGGATCCATTCCATCCAGTAGGGCCACCAGCTGCCGGCCACTTCTTCCGTACCTTTCAGCCACTCATCGGCCGTTTCCGGCAGTGTGCCCTTCTTCTTCTGGACGAAGAATTTGGCTTTCGGATTGCCCGGAGGATTGAGGATCGCCTGCATATGCCCGGACTGGCTCAGCACGTAGGTCACATCTTTGGAACCGAATAGCTGCGTCGAACGGTAGGTCGCTTTCCACGGCGTGATATGATCGGTCACGCCGCCCAGGATGAACAGGTCGCTTGTGACCTTGCTCAGATCGATCTTGTGATCGACCATTTCGACCTCGCCCTTCTTGGTGAAGGCAAGCGTTTCGAACACGGTCAGGAAATCGCCCATCAGGCTGGCCGAGAGATTGGTGGCGTCGGCATTCCAGAACAACACGTCGAATGCGGGCGGATCCTCGCCCAGCAGGTAATTGTTGATCACATAGTTCCAGATCAGGTCATTGGGCCGCAGCCACGCAAAACCGCGGGCCAGGCTGTCGCCTTCGATCACGCCTTTCTTCGCCGCACGGCGTTTGGCCAGGGCGAGGCCGTTTTCGCTGATCAGCGAGCCGGCTTCGATATCGTTCTGCTTGGGATGCAGGACGCACACCATCAGGGTAAGCGCGCCCAGCAACGTGTCCTTGTCGGCTGCCATCTTGCTGGCGAGCATCGCGGCGGTCTGGCCGCCGGAACAGCCAGCCGAAACATTGACCTTCTTCGCGCCGGTAATGCTCGGCAACCGCTTCCATCGCCTCGCGGCATGACCGGACATAATCGGCCATGTCCCAATGGCCCTGTTCCTTCGATGGGTTGCGCCAGCTGATCACGAAGGTCTGGATGCCGTTATCGACCTGCCATTTGACGATCGATTTTTCCGGCGTCAGGTCGTTGATGTACATTTTGTTGATCTGCGGCGGGATCGTCAGCTGGGGGATTTCGTAAACCTCGTCCGTGGTCGGCGCGTACTGGATCAGCTCCATCATTTCGGTCCGCAGAACGACCGCGCCTTTCGACGTCGCGACATTCTCGCCCAGTTTGAAGGGCCGCTTGTCGACCTGGCTGACCATGCCCTTGTTCTCGGTCAGGTCGGTATAGGCGTTCTTCAGGCCTTTGATCAGCGACAGGCCGCCGCTGTCGATCATCCGTTTCTGCGCCGTCGGATTGCCGATCAGCGTATTGGTGGGCGCGATGGAATCGATAATGATGTTGGAGATGAAGCGCGCGCGATCCTTCTCGAGGTCGTCCAGTTCCAGCTCTTCCAGCCAGTTCGACATGCCCTTCTGCACGGCGAGGTAATATTGCGCGCCGGCCCGCATGAACGGGTTGTAGCGCCATGCCGGATCCATGAAGCGCTTGTCCTTGGGGTGGGGCGCAAGCTCGCTCTTGCCGGTCATGATCTTGACCATGTCCATGCCCATTTCCTGACTGTGCCGCATCAGCCTTTTCGGGTCGGACGCGGTCTCGCGCAGCAAGACTGCAACCGCACCGATAATATCCTCCCGCGTGAGGCCGATCAGCGGGCCGAGTGCGGTGGTGGACTGGGCGGCTTCATTCTCGAGCTCTGTAGTCATGGTTGGCAGTATCCTCTCATCGGGTGGCGCGCCGTTCGTGCGGCGATGCTCGTTCGTAATTGTTATAATCCAGACAATTCATGGGCAAGTCGGGTTCCCGGTGCAAGCTGCCGCAAAGGGAAGGTGTCAGGCAGGGACGTTATCGCGCCGTCATTCGGCCGCTGCATTACGCGCCGCGATCATCTCCTCGATAGCGACGAATTTCTCGCGCGGCGCTCCGTCCCGGGCAGCGGCAATCTCCGCCTCGTCGATCTTCTGCCAGTCGCGGAACGTGACGAGGTCGAGTCCCTTGTCGGCGGCATAGGCGTCGAACCCGTCACGCCCGGCCTTGTTGCCTGTTGGGATCGCCTTCTTCTCCAGGTCCTCGGCGATCCGGTCGACGATGGCATAGCCATCCGGCCGGTTTGTGCCGATCGTCCCGCTCGGCCCGCGGCGCGCCCAGCCGACGCAATACAGTCCCGGCAGGATGCGGCCGTCATCATTGGCGAAGCGCCCGGCACGCTCGTCGAACGGGACATCGGGGATGGGAGAGGTGCGATAGCCGATGCAGGTGACGACCAGATCGGCCGGGATGCGGTAGGTCCTGCCCGTCCCGACAGCGCGGCCCGCTTCGACCGATGTCTCTTCGACCTCGACCTGTGCGACGCTGCCCTCTCCATGGAACGCGACGGGGCTGGCAAACATATCGAACGTCGATTGCGACCGGTTTCTCGCCGTGAATGCTTTCGGGAATAGCGGCGAAGCTTCGCAAGTGCGTGACCGATTTGCGCAGGCCCGGCTCCAGCATGGCATCGGCGCTTTCATCGGGAAGGTCGGCGGCATCGACGCGCGGACTGGCACGCTCCAGATGCATGAGTTCTCCCAGTTCCTTGGGCGTCATCATGATCTGGTGCGGGCCGCGCCGCCCGACGATCGTGATTGTCTCGATGCTGGACGCATCCAGAGCATCCAGCGCATGGTCGACGATGTCTGCGCCTTCGAATTCGGCGCGCGTCTTTGGCAAGGATACGCGCCACGTCGAGTGCGACATTGCCCATGCCGATCACGACGGCGCTCTTGCCGGACAGATCGGGCTCCAGATCGGCAAATTCGGGATGGCCGTTGTACCAGCCGACAAATGCCGCGCTGCCGAAGACATTGGCCAGATCCTTACCGGCAATATCGAGCACCCGGTCCTTGGGCGCGCCAGTTGCCAGAACGACTGCGTGATAGAGCTCTTTCAGCGTCGTCGATGTTAATATCTTCGCCGATCGTCACATTGCCGACAAACCGGACATTTTCGGTCAGTGCGGTCTTCTCGAACCGCCGGGCCACACCCTTGATCGACTGGTGATCGGGAGCGACGCCGGTGCGGATCAACCCGTACGGTACCGGCAAGCTGTCGAAGACATCGATCCTGACATCGTCTCCCCACAGTTTCTGCGCGGCTTCGGCGGTGTAATATCCCGCCGGTCCCGAACCAACGATGGCGATGTGGCGCATGCAGCCTCCCCCGATATTGCCGCGTCTTGAGACCGGGATCATGACCCTGTTGCAGCGGGCGCACAAGCCTCGCTGTTATCGAAGACGCGCGAAACACGGATGACTGCGCGATTAACCCTTTCGGGAAAGGCTGGAGTTTAAGGTTTTTAAACGGCTCCCCGCGCATAGACCTTCCCATGAGAGATAAGGGCAATTCGGTGCGATCAACGTCCCGGGCTCCGCGCCAGCGCGCGGGTGGCCCTGTGCGTGATGCCAAAAAGAGCCTGCCTCTGCGCCCAAACCGCCTGTTTCTCCATCGAAAGGCCCGGTCAAAAGCCCAAAAAAGAGAGCGCCTTTTTCTGCAAAGACACGTGCATCGAGCGATAGGCGGGATCGTTCGAACAATCGCCTGAAGGCATCGGCAAAGATCAATGTTCGCGGCACGTACATGCTCCCCGCAAACTGGTGGCGCATATCGTTCGCCTATGCGGTTCCCGCATTCCTGGCTGCGATCATCGGGCTCAATCTGCCATCGGTCGCGGCAATAATCCTGTTCCTGCTGGCGAGCGGGATTTCAGCCGGGACCTATCGCTTCGTCCGATGGGAGAGAGAAAAACCGCGCGATCCAAAGGTTGCTTTCGTAGCTGCGTCGTCGCTGGTCACCGTGCCTGCGCTTTTGTTCGGCGCCGGATTCGCGATCGAAGTCTTTAATCTCGGCATGAGCGCGATTTCTGGCAATTGCGGCCATCGTATCCGTTTCAGCCATCTCGGCGGTCCTGCTTTCAGGCAGGGCTGTGGCCCTGTTCGGCTGGAAGATCGCGGTCTGGACCCCGTTCGTTGTCCTCTCAGGCGAACTGGGAGCCTATGTCGTCCTCGCAATCTTCGCCGCGCTCTGTTTCTTCGCCGGTAGGTACCAGATGCGGGTCGACCGCGAACGGGCAGAAAGAAATCTGGCCGATGCACGTGTCCGCAACCGCGCAGTCGATATTCTCAACGACTACGAAAACACGCAGCAAGGGTGGTTTTGGGAAACGGACCGCCGCGGCCAGCTGACCTATCTGTCGCAACCTATTGCAAAGCATCTGGGTACGACATCCGAGGAAATGCTTGGGCGTCCGATCCTCGACCTGTTCGAGATGGGCAACGACAATCGCGAGGGTGAGCGGTCGGTCAACTTTCACCTCTCCGCGCGTTCGGCCTTTCAGGAACTGGCCGTGCAGGCGGCAACCGGCGAGGGCGAACGCTGGTGGTCGATCAGCGGAAGGCCCGTATTCGACAATTTCAAGAATTTCTGCGGTTTCCGCGGTTCGGGCACGGACCTCACCGAGAAGAAGCGCAGCCAGGAACACGCCTCGCGGCTGGCCCATTTCGACTCGCTGACCGGGCTCGCCAACCGGTTCCAGATGTCGCAGACGCTCGACAAGATCTTGTCGTCTCCGCAGGAACAGAACCGCGAATGTGCTGTGTTCCTGCTCGACCTCGACCGGTTCAAGCGCGTGAACGATACGCTTGGCCATCCCGCAGGCGATGCCCTGCTAAAGCAGGTTTCCCAGCGACTGGAGTCGACCGTCGGGGAGGCTGGCCGTGTCGGCCGTCTGGGCGGCGATGAATTTCAGGTCATTCTGCCGGGCCGCAATCCGCGCCCGATGCTCAGCCAGCTTGCCGCAGACATCATCCGCTCGCTTTCCCAGCCCTATTCGATCGACGGCCAGCGCGTAGTGATCGGGGCCTCGATCGGGATCGCGGTCAGCCCGGACGATGCGAAGGATATCGACCTCATAATCCGCAATGCCGACCTTGCGCTTTACGCTGCCAAGGACGGGGGCAGGGGCCGCCACCATTTCTACGCAAAGGATCTTCATTCTGCGGCGGAAGAGCGCAGCAAGCTGGAAGAGGACCTGCGTGACGCCATCGAAAGCGAAGCGCTGGAGCTGCATTACCAGCCGGTCGTAGAATGCTCGAGCGAGACGATCACCGGCTTTGAAGCGCTGATCCGCTGGACCCACCCTCAGAAGGGCAAAATCAGTCCTGAGAAGTTCATCCCGATTGCCGAGGACACGGGGCTCATCCAGGAAATCGGGTCATGGGCGATCCGGCGCGCTTGCCGTGATCTGGCGAGCTGGCCGGAAAATATCCGCTGCTCCGTAAACGTGTCGCCGCTCCAGTTCTCCAATCCCGAACTGCCCAAAGTCATCACCGCCGCGATCTCGGACGCGGAAATTTCCCCTTCGCGCCTCGAACTCGAGATCACCGAAAGCGTGTTCCTCTCCGATGACGAAGGAACAGACGCGATGTTCAGCGCGCTGAAGACAATCGGCGTGCGCCTCGCGCTCGACGACTTCGGAACGGGCTATTCGTCGCTGGGATATCTCAAAACTGCCCCCTTCGATAAGATCAAGATCGATCAGAGCTTCGTACGCGGCGCGACCCAGCCCGGCAGTCGCAACGGTGCGATCATCGCTTCCATCACCAGCCTCGCACTCGCGCTCGGCATGGATACGACAGCAGAAGGCGTCGAAACGCTCGACGAACTGGACCTTGTTCGAATGCATGGCTGCAGCCACGTGCAGGGATATATCTACGACAAGCCCCTCACCTTCGCCGAAGCTTTCCAAAAGCTGCGCGAAGGGCCGACAGCAGTGGCCAGAGGGCCGAAATCGGCCCGTGCCCCGCGTCAGACGATGCTGCGCAAGATCGTGCTGGAAAACGGAGGGCAGTATTACAACGGTACAGTCCGCAATATCTCCGCCACCGGCGCCTTGGTCGAAGGCCTTTACAACGTCCCCGTCGGCACGCTTTTCCGTCTTGCACTAAGCGAGACCTTGATCGTCTCCGGGACAACGAGATGGAGCAAGGACGACCGGATGGGAGTTGAATTCTCCACTGCACTCGAAGTTGACAACCAAGGTTCGATCGTCGGCCTGAAGACTGAAAACCAGTTCGCGGTCAGCCGCGACATCAGGAAAAAGGCATGACGATGCCTCACAGATTTTCTCAACAGAACCGTACGGCGCGCTGCGTTGCGTTGCCGTCAGCCATTTTCACGGCGCATTCCGGGGCGAAAATGGGCCTGAATAAATTCTTCTCTCGTTCCGACGCCACCGAAATCCCGGTGACAGAGTTTGGCGCGTACAGCGCAACGGACCCCAAGCGGATCAAGCTGCTCGACGCGATCGAGGAAAGCGATTTGTCCTGGTTTTGGGCAACCGATGCCGATGGCAAGATAGTTTATCTCTCACAGGCTGCGCAGAAAAAGCTTGTCGGAGAGGGCGTCGATTTTACCGATCTTGCCCTGTCCGAGCTATTCTCGACCGCGGCATTTGAAAATGGGGAGGAGAACGAACGCCAGCGTCCGTTGCCCTTCCTGCTGCGCGCCCGGAGTTCGATCAATGCCTTGCCCGTCAAGGTCGCCACGAGAAAGGAAATCTGGTGGGAAATCTCGGGTAGGCCGCAATTTTCCGCGAAGGGTGATTTCACAGGCTTTCACGGCAGCGCGAAGGATATCTCGGCAGAGCGCCAGGGGCAGATCGACGTCAACCGTATGGCCCAATACGATGCGCTGACCGGGCTTGCGAACCGCCATCGCATGGAAACGCGGCTGACCAAAACACTGACCGTTTCCAAGTCGAGCCAGCGCTCATGCGCGATGATGATGCTCGATCTCGATCGTTTCAAGCAAGTGAATGATACGCTGGGACATCAGGCTGGCGACGAGCTGCTGAAGCAGGTCGGCCAGCGGCTGGATCGGATCGTTGGAGACAAGGGCGAAATCGGCCGGCTCGGCGGGGATGAATTCCAGATCATCCTGCCAGATATGGATGACCGCGGCGCGCTTGGCGACTTGGCGCAGACATTGATTCAGATGGTCTCGCAGCCATACTCCATCAATGGGGCTAGAGCGATCATCGGGACGTCGGTCGGCATCGCCATCGCGCCTTTCGACGGCATCGAGACGGACGAGCTGGTCGGGGCAGGGGACCTTGCGCTGTACGCTGCGAAAGGTGGCGGGCGCGGCCAGTACCGGTTCTATTCCAGCGACCTCAGCTCGGACGCGCATTGGCGCCGCCAGATCGACGAAGACCTGCGTGACGCGCTCGCGACCGACGCACTCGAAATGCAGTACCAGCCGCTGGTCGATGCCAAGACCAACACGGTCAAATCCTTCGAGGCGCTGGTGCGCTGGAACCACCCCGAGCGGGGCTGGGTCAGCCCTGCGGAATTCATTCCGGTAGCTGAAGAAACCGGGCAAATTCTGGAGCTGGGTGAATGGGTCCTGCGCACGGCCTGCCGCGATGCGGCGTGCTGGCCCGAAGAGCTGATGGTTGCGGTCAACGTATCGGCCATCCAGTTTGCAAACGAGAACCTGCCGACGATCCTGACCGACGCCATGATGTCAGCCGGATTGCCGCCCGAACGCCTCGAACTCGAATTGACGGAAAGCGTTTTCATTGGTGATCCGCATGCCACGCATGAAATGTTCGCCACGCTAAAAAAGCTGGGCGTCCGGCTTGCGCTCGATGATTTCGGCACCGGATACTCGTCGCTCGGCTATCTCCGAAATGCGCCGTTCGACAAGATCAAAATCGACCAGAGCTTCGTGCGCGGCGCGTGCGAGGGCGGAAACAACAACGCCGCCATTATCACCGCAATCGTCAGCCTCGCCGGCGCACTCGACATGGTCACTGTTGCAGAGGGCGTCGAGGCGCATGACGAGCTCGAGCTTGTCCGCGAACTGGGTGCCACGCATGTGCAGGGCTGGATCTACAGCAAGGCACTGCCGCAGGATGCGGTGATGGAAAAGCTCGCCAGCGGTGAGTTGGAATACGAGCCCCAAGGTCCGGCAAAGGCCCGCGCAAGCCGCATGGCGGTGTTCCGCAAGGTGGGCGTCATCCACGAGGATCACCGTTACGAAGTGGTCATGCGCAACCTTTCGCGCACGGGCGCGCGCATCGAGGGCCTGCTGAACGTACCTGATGGGCACCGATCTCGTTCTCGACCTTGGCAACGGACAGCTCGTCGTTGCCGTGGTCCGGCGCTCGGAAGAAGCAGCGCAGGGCCTTGAATTCGAAACGAAGCTCATCAGTGACGGAGCCGACGGCCTGTGCACGCGTCACCGCGTCTCGCCTTATTCGCTCGCTGCGGCCGGTATGCCGTTGGCGGCGCTTCCGGCAGGCAGCTACGGCATGGCCGAGGCGATGGGCGTAAACCCAAGGTCCCGCCCGCAGTTTCTGCAAATCGAGACGAGCGCCAACTGACGACCGGATCGGTCGCCGGAATTGCTGGCTCAGGCGCTAAACCGACGATCGGTGGCGAACAATCGTCGCCCTGACCGCAAAGCTCTACTGACATATGCTCGGTGCATCGCTATTTGCGCTGGCGATGACCGATCTATCCAAGATCCGCAATTTCAGCATTATCGCCCACATCGATCACGGCAAGAGCACGCTTGCCGACCGGATGATCCAGCATTGCGGCGGGCTGACCGAGCGCGAGATGTCCGAGCAGGTGCTCGACAACATGGACATCGAGAAGGAGCGCGGCATCACCATCAAGGCGCAGACCGTGCGCCTGAACTACACCGCGAAGGACGGCGAGACCTACGAGCTCAACCTCATGGACACGCCCGGCCATGTCGACTTCGCCTACGAGGTCAGCCGCTCCCTCGCCGCGTGCGAAGGCGCGCTGCTGGTGGTCGACGCGGCGCAGGGCGTGGAGGCGCAGACCCTCGCCAATGTCTACCAGTCGATCGAGCACGACCACGAGATCGTCCCCGTCATCAACAAGATCGACCTGCCCGCCGCCGAGCCCGAGCAGGTCCGCAAGGAAATCGAGGACATCATCGGCCTCGACGCGTCCGAAGCCGTCCTCACCAGCGCCAAATCCGGCCTCGGGATCGAGGACGTGCTGGAAGCCGTCGTCAAGAAAATCCCCCCGCCCGTGGGCGACCGCGACAAGCCGCTCACCGCCTCCCTCGTCGATAGCTGGTACGACCCCTATCTCGGCGTCGTCATCCTGGTGCGCGTGATCGACGGCGTGCTGAAGAAGGGGCTGGACGTCCGCTTCATGCAGGGCGGCACGCAGCATCTGGTCGACCGCGTCGGCTGCTTCACCCCCAAGCGCACCGACCTGCCCGAAATCGGCCCCGGCGAAATCGGCTTCATCACCGCCCAGATCAAGGAGGTGGAGCAGGCCCGCGTCGGCGACACCATCACCACGGTCAAGAACGGGTCCGACACAGCGCTGCCCGGCTACAAGGAAGTGCAGCCGGTGGTGTTCTGCGGGATGTTCCCGGTGGACGCGGCGGATTTCGAGAAGCTGCGCGAGAGCATCGGCAAGCTGCGCCTCAACGACGCCACCTTCAGCTTCGAAATGGAAAGCAGCGCCGCGCTGGGCTTCGGCTTCCGCTGCGGGTTCCTCGGCCTGCTGCATCTGGAGATCATCCAGGAACGCCTGAGCCGCGAATACGATCTCGACCTCATCACCACCGCGCCATCCGTCGTCTACCGCATCCAGCTCGGCCACACGAAGAACGAGGACGCGAAGACGATCGAGCTGCACAATCCCGGCGATTACCCCGACCCCAACCGGATCGAGATGATCGAGGAACCGTGGATCAAGGCGACGATCTACACCCCCGACGAATATCTCGGCAGCATCCTGAAACTGTGCCAGGACCGGCGCGGCATCCAGACCAACCTGACCTACGTGGGCGGCCGCGCGCAGGTGACGTACGAGCTGCCGCTGAACGAGGTGGTGTTCGATTTCTACGACCGCCTGAAATCGCATCAGCCGCGGCTATGCCAGCTTCGATTACGAACAGATCGGCCTGCGCGAAGGCGATCTGGTGAAGATGAACATCCTCGTGAACAACGAGCCGGTCGACGCGCTGTCGCTGATCGTCCACCGCGCCGTGGCAGAGGAACGCGGGCGCGGCATGTGCGAACGCCTGAAAGACCTGATCCCGCGCCACCTGTTCAAGGTCCCCATCCAGGCCGCCATCGGCGGCAAGATCATCGCCCGCGAGACCATCGCCGCGATGCGCAAGGACGTGACCGCCAAATGCTACGGCGGCGACATCAGCCGCAAGAAGAAGCTGCTGGAGAAGCAGAAGAAGGGCAAGGCGCGGATGCGCGAATATGGCAATGTGAGCATTCCGCAGGAGGCGTTTATCGCTGCGCTGCGGATGGGGGAGGAGTAGGCAATGAGCTTAGATGGTCGGGTCTCGATACAGCAGGAGTGGAGTTTCTGTGGGACCGTGACGTTCTGCAAAGTGTTTTAGAAATATATCAGCGGCACGAGCCTGTATCTCACTCTGACCAAGACTTACCAATCTATGAAGAGCTGGAGGATCAATTTCCGGAAAGAACATGGTATAATTTCGGGAAAAACGGGTTTCGCCCCCTGTTCCGGCGGGCAAATCCGTTACTGAAGATTGGGCTAATCGAAGGAGATGGGCAGAGCGCCGAAATTACCGACTTAGGACGCCAATTGCTTGCCAAGAAGTTGATCTAGCCACCGTATTCCGCGGGACTTTGAAGCTTTTTGTCGAAAATGACGATACTCGATCGTTCGCTGAAATGGCAAATGCCGGATTATCAATGCCTGATCACGTTTTTACGTTAGAGGACATTGAGTATGCGGTCAGCGAGATTGACTGCGACTTATCGCAACTTGAATCTGCTGTTCGATCCGTGCGCGACAAAAATCTCCGGGTTACTGATGAAGGAAATCGGCGACGTAAGCTTCGATCATTCATGACCGCGCTTACCAATTCAGGTGCGTTCGCTCCTGCTGCGAATGGTTGGGTACTCAATGATAAAAGAGCAGCAGTGGAAATTGCTAACGCATTGCTTGAACCAAGCCTCTCGGCTATCGGTGAAGAAGATAAGCAGGCCAATACTGAACTGGGTAGTGCCGTCAGAGAGATTGGTATTGGCTTGCGAAAGGTTCCGAAGATCAGCTCCGCTGCCTTTTCAAAAATGAATCCGGTTCGAAGGGCGCTTTTACTTGAGAAGGCGCACTCGGAACATGAGCGAATTATCGAACTGGCCGCCGCAGAGATAAGGAGGGCGGGTGGAGTTCCATATGAAGATTTTGCATCGTTTGACGTCGCTTGCGACACTCCGAAGAAATTGCTTATCGAGGCGAAGCATATTCACAAGTCAAATGTGGTGAGCCAACTGCGCAAGGCAATAATACAGTTGCCTGAATATCGATGGCGGCACGGTGCTAGGTTCGGTTCTAAAACCGTGCAGATAACAGCACTGTCGTCTGACCCGAGACCTATTGTCGGTGCAGATTATCTTAACTTCATCGAAGAGGACCGAAATGTTCCGAGTTATATGGCGAGAAGAAGATCGTCTTGTGGATCGGCGCGGGCAATCGCTTCAAGACTATCTAACTCAGCCTCAGTGAACAGGTGTTCTTGGTCAAGAAGGCGTATAGCTTCCGGCCCATGTCGATACCTTATCGTGAAAAATGTCAGAGAGAATTGCGCGCCCAACCGCGTAACCAAGTAGCGATGGAACCGCGTTACCAATTTGGCGGATCGGATGACGCGAGGTTCCAGAAAACCACCACCAATCAGGAAAACACTGCATTCTCGCGCTCTCACGTGGCGTCACCTCTCGAGGAAGGTAGGGGTGGACATGACCCTTTCCGCCTCCTGCATCACTCCCTACGATGATGGCGAACGAAGGCCGCTTAGGATCTAAACGGTTGATGCGAGTTTTTGGATCTCGTTCGCCAAATTCTAACGAATCATAGCGATTTATAATTCTTTCGCTGTGCTTCCGCCCGGTGTGATTGTTCCAACCATCAGCTCCCATCACGCCGACGCCCTTCAGACCGTCCTTCGCGGTCCTCCAAGGCAACAGATTTGACCGTTCTGTAGGAGCGGAACAAATCGGTTCGATTTCTGGCACAACATAGCCGTCTCGCGAACCGACAATAAATATGCGATCGCGAAATTGTGGGACCCCGTAATCCGCCGCGTTGCAGCGGTGGACCGACAAGCGATACTTCAAGCCTTCCGTCGGATTGGCCAGCTGTGTTTTAATTTCTTGAAATATTCGGCCATTGTCGATGGTCAAAAGACCGAAAACGTTCTCGAACACGAATGCGCGGGGACGAAGCTCGCTGACCAATCGGAGGTAATGATCGACAAGCCTGCCTCGTGGATCGTCGCGTCCTTTTCGTTTGCCAAAGATACTGAACGCTTGGCACGGTGGCCCACCTGCCAACAAATCGAGATCACCGACCTCTAGCCCGGTTTGATCGAGAATTTCGCAGCTTGTGAGCCTGAGCACGTCCTTCTCGACAATATGCGCATTTTTGAGGAATGGCTTGCCAAACGTTCGAGCAGCTTCCTTGTTTTCCTTCAAGGAGTTGCAGCTATGGCCGTCGACATCAGACGCGAAGAGCGTTTCGAAGCCGGCAGCTTCTAGCCCAAGGTCCAAACCTCCTCCGCCCGAAAATAAAGAAACAAGAGTTCGCATAAATACCCCACTGCCTGTCAACGTGACAAGAGATGAAGTCGTGTTCCTCATTTGTCCACAGATTTTGTGTGACTCCCCATCGTGGATGCATTTCGCTTAGGATCGATGCGAGTATATCCCACGAAGATGGCCGTCTTCCACCATGCCCTTGGACGTGATCGCGCTTTCTGCCTTAATGTCCTTCACGCCTATGATGGGCGCTGCGCGGTGACAGGGTGGCGGCTGGTCAATGGCGGCGGTCGGCTGGAGGCCGAGGCGGCGCATATCCGCCCGGTCGAGCATGGCGGGCCGGACAGCGTACGCAATGGCCTCGCGCTGTCAGGTACCGCGCACTGGATGTTTGATCGCGGGCTTATCGGCGTGGAGGACGACCACTCGATCCTGATCCACCGCAAGGTCAATGACCGCGACGGGGTGGAGGCGATCCTCAACCCGACGGGCAAACTGCTCGCGCCGACGCGGGAGAGCGACCGGCCGCATCGCCAGTTTCTGGCGTGGCACAGGGAGTATCATTTGTTTGTTTGAGACCCTGCGGGCGGGGCGCATCCGCGCCCCTTGCTGCCTCGCATAAGCTCGGGCGGGCGGTCGCGTCTGCTTGGCGGTGCCGCGGTCGGGTCGCCGACCGGACTTGCGCGTAACCGGAGTGGCTTGGTCCGTGAAACTTGGTGCCAGCTCAGCTACCGTGTGGCGGAGCACGGCGCGTAGCGCCGCAAGGGCGACCGCCCGCCCGCAGCGACGCGGCCTTCAGGCCGCATGAGCGAGGATTTCGCGTGCCGGATGGGGTGCGGACAACAAAGACTCTCCCCCCTCACGCACCGCCCTCGCAATCCTCCCCACTCTCCCGCAAATACGGTCCCGTCGTCCGCTCGCGCCCGTCCTCCGGCTCCACGTAAAACGCGTGGTCCGGGTCGAGCCAGGGGACGTAGCCTCTGGCGTCGTCTTCCTCCTGCGCGGCTTCGTAGGCGTTCCACAGGGCGCGGGTGCGGGGGCTCATGCGCTCGAGGTGTTCGCGGCTCATCGCTGGTCGAGCTTGGCGTCGATTTCGTCCAGCACGGCGTCCTCGTTCTCCAGCGTGACGCGGCGTTCGTCCTCCCACTCTTTCCTGCATTCGGCGCGCCACTGCTTCTTCAGCCGCGCCATCTCCATCTTGCCGACGGCGTTCAGCGACTTTGCGCGGCCTTCCGTGAAGCGCTCGGGCGCGCGGTTTCTCAGCATGAACATCAGCAGGCGGTCGTTATAGACCGTGCGGCTGCCGACCAGCTCGCCATAGGAATAGACCGGCACCTCCACCCCGTTGAGCGCCCGGTCCATGGCGACGTCCTCCACCCGCTGCATCCCCAGATCGACGGCGGCGGTCCATGCGGCGGCGAACTCCTCCGCCCCGGGCTGGCGGCGCAGATAATACGCGCCGACCGTGCTGCGGCGCACCTGCTTGCAGGCGGACGCGACGGAGCCGGTGTCGGCGAGAGCCTCGATAAAGGCGCGCTGCACCTCGGGCTTCCACCCGTTGCTGCGGTCCATCTTGCGGGGCACGGGGGTGAAGGCGGTGATGCGCTCGGGAAGGCGTGCGGGTGTGTCGCTCATCCGGTCACGTGAAGCACATCTGCGCCCCTGTAGGACAGCGAATAGGGTTGCCCGCCGGACAACCCTGCGCGTCGCTCGCTTACGCTTTACGGACGTGTCTGACCTGACCCGTGGACGAGGTATTTGAAGCTGCACAGCTGCTCCAGCCCTACGGGGCCGCGGGCGTGCATCTTGCCGGTCGCGATGCCGATCTCCGCGCCCATGCCGAACTCGCCGCCATCGGCGAACTGGGTGGAGGCGTTGTGCATCACGATGGCGCTGTCGATCGCGGTCATGAATTTGTGCGCCGCGGCGTCGTCTTCCGCCATGATCGCGTCGGTGTGGTGGGAGCTGTGCCGGTCGACCCAGGCGATCGCTTCGTCGAGCCCGTCGACGATCTTTACCGAGGCGATCGGGTCCAGATATTCGGTGTCCCAGTCGGCCTCGGTCGCGGGCACGATGCGGCTGTCGATGGCGACGGCGGTTTCGTCGCCGCGCAGTTCGCAGTCGCCGGCCATGATGTCGGCGAGGCGGGGGACGAAATCGCTCTGCCACGGCGCGGTCGATCACGATGCTCTCGGTCGCGCCGCACACGCCGGTACGGCGCAGCTTGGCGTTGCGGATGATGCTCGGCTGCCTTGGCCAGATCCGCGCTTTCGTGGACGTAGCTGTGGCAGTTGCCGTCGAGGTGGAGGAGGGTAGGGACGCTCGCCTGGTCGCGCACCAGTTCCACGAGGCCGCGCCCGCCGCGCGGGATCACGAGATCGACGAATTCGTCGGCCTTGAGCAACGCGGCCACGGCGGCGCGGTCGGTCGTCTGGACCGTCTGGACGGCATCGCGGGGCAGGCCGGCCGCCTCCAGCCCCTGCTGCATGCAATCGACGATGACGCGGGTCGAATGGCGGCTCTCGCTGCCCCCGCGCAGGATCACGGCATTGCCGCTTTTCAGGCACAGGGCGCTGGCATCGGCGCCGACATTCGGGCGGCTTTCGTAGATCATGCCGATCACGCCGATAGGCACGGCCACGCGGTCGATCGTGAGGCCGTTCGGGCGGTCGAACGTGGCCAGCTTGCGTCCCACGGGGTCGGGCAGCTCGGCGATTTCCTCCAGCGCAGCGGCCATGCCTTCGATGCGGTCTTCGGTCAGGCGCAGACGGTCGATGAAGCTTTCGGGCTTCTGGCCTTCTACACTGGCCACGTCCTTGTCGTTGGCCGTGATGATGTCGGAAGCGTGGTCGCGCAGAGCCTTCGCCGCAGCACGAAGGGCGGTGTTCTTTGCGTCGGTGCTGGCGCCCAGCAGGGCGCGCGAGGCGTCGCGGGCACGCGTGCCAAGCTCGTGGATATGGACCTGGGGGTCGAGTGTCTGGTCGTTCATGTGTCCCTCAATCTCTTGTGCCGGCGCGCGCTTGTCGCGCCGATGAATGTTTTGGTGCCGGGCGCGCTGTGCGGCAGCTTCGGGGCCCGTCTCACCCGCCGCCATGACACACCTCGGTGTCGCGTATGTGCGCCGGTCTTCAACCGGTATGTCGTTGCGGACCTGCGTCATTGCAAACAAGCTCTCCTTGCTGCGCCAGCAAATGCGGCGGTCTTTGCCTGTTTCCGCGGTTCACAATCTCACGCAAGAGACCATCGTCTGTGATGCCCGGATGCGGGAGAAAGAGCCAAACCTTTCCTTGCAGTGCTGTGGTTTTGCCCCACATGTCGGTGTGAGATACCTCGCTTGCGAAGTCTTAGAATAACAGGATTACACATTGACTGCCCAACGAAGTGCTCAAAGCAACGTCGTTGTCAAAATCGGCTCGACCCTCATCGCGAACAGCGATTCCCTTACCCCCCGGTTCGGCTTTATCCAGCGACTGCTGGAGGATGTTGCGAGGCTGCGGGCTCGCGGGATCAATGTAATCCTGTGCAGCTCGGGCGCAGTGGCTTTGGGCCTCAAGAAGGTGGGCGAAACCCCGGAAACAGCAGGGGTCAGCGACAAGCAGGCAGCCGCTGCCTGCGGGATGCCGGTCCTGCTGAACGTCTACAAGCAGGTCGGCCACGAATACGGCTTCGAGATTGCCCAGATCCTTCTTACGCTGGGCGATTTCGAGGATCATCGCCGGTTCCTGAATACGCGCAACACGGTCAACCGCTTGCTGGAAGCAGGGGTCATGCCGATCGTGAACGAGAACGACACGATCACCACGGAAGAAATCCGTGTCGGCGACAATGACCGTCTGGCAGCCAAGGTCGCCCAGATGATCGATGCGAAGGAATTCATCATTCTGACCGAAGTGGACGGCCTGTACGACCGGCATCCCGAAGAGGAGGGTGCGCAGCTGATCGAAGAAGTGACCGATGTGTCGCAGTATATGGATGCGACCAAGGGCGTCAGTTCGCTCGGCACGGGCGGCATGACCACGAAATTGATGGCGGCAAACATGGCGCAGGAGGCAGGCTGCACCACCTATATCGCGCATGGCGAGGCAGACCGCCCGCTGTCGAGCGTGCTTGACGGGAATCGCAAATGCACGCGTTTCGTCGCGCATTCGGACCCGATCTCCGGCTGGGAAAGCTGGATTGCCAACCGGCTTCAGATGGCTGGTAGCCTGGGCGTGAGCGACGAGCTTGCCGAGGAGCTTGCAGGCGGCAATCGTCCGGTCCGCCGGTCTGACATCCTGTCGATCGACGGCGATTTCACACGCGGCGATGTCCTGCACATTTACAATTCGCACGGTGTCGAGCGCGCCCGCGGCCTGTCCGATTTCACGTCGGAAGAATTACGCGTGATGGTGGTCAATCCACATCTCGATGCGACCGAGCTGCTTGGATACAAGACGAAGGGCGAGGTAATCCGATCGAAGAATCTCGTGTCGCTGGAAGGGCGGCACCTGCTGTGGGATGCGCCGGAGGCGGACGGAAGCGACAACCGATCACCGGGCAATGGCAGCTGAGCGGCCGACCTGCGTGTGAACTTCGCCGTGCAGGACGGGTTTAACTTCACTTGGCGTTCACGCAGACGCTGGCTATAGGCTGGCCCCATGATTTCCAGTCGCAAAGCGCTTCGCAAGAGCAAGACCGTCCTGATCGCCAGCACGCTGGCTGTTTCCCTGTCCGCCTGTGCCTCGCTTGGCGGCGGCGGGGGCGATGCCCGGGACACCGCTTATATCGCACGCGATGTTGAAACGCTGTACGCCAGTGCGAAGATGCGCCTCGACCAGGGCAATGCGCGGCTCGCGGCTCCGCTGTTCGACGAAGTCGAGCGCCAGCATCCCTACAGCCCGTGGGCACGCCGCGCCCAGCTGATGAGCGCATTCAGCTACTATGTGGGCGAAGATTACACGAAGGCGATCCAGAGCGCGCAGCGTTTTCTGACGATCCATCCGGGTAACAAGGATGCACCTTACGCCTATTACCTGATCGCGCTCAGCTATTACGAGCAGATCAGCGACATTCACCGCGACCAGAAGACGACCGAGCAGGCGCTCGCTGCGCTCAACGACGTTCAGCGTCGTTACCCGACCACGCAATATGCGGCCGACGCGCGGCTGAAGATCGACCTCGTCAACGATCACCTTGCGGGCAAGGAAATGGAGATCGGCCGGTTCTACCAGAAGACGGGCAAGTGGCTCGCTTCGCAGATCCGGTTCCAGAACGTGGTCGAAAACTACCAGACCACCAGCCACGCGGCAGAGGCGCTGTATCGCCTGACCGAAAGCAGCCTTGCGTTGGGCGTGCCGTCGGAAGCCAAGAAATACGCCGCCGTTCTGGGTGCAAACTACCCGGGCAGCGAATGGTACGACAAGGCGTTCGATTTGGTGCAGCGCCACGCAGCGAATACCAGCGTCAGCTAAACCGGACCGGGCCGGGAACCGGTCGCAGGTTACAGCATTACATTAGCGCGGGCCGGGCCCCTCTGGCAGATGTAGCGATACGTCTGTGATGTCGGACCGCATCGGATTGCCGATGCGCTGCCGGGTCTATTCCCTCCCCCACAGCTCCTGGCACGCTCGGCGGTCCGATCATCCAAATTCGGTCGAGGAGCCTGCTGCTATGGCACATTCAAATTCCCCGCACGGCGCTGATAAACCGTCCCGTGCGTCAACGCGGCTGACAAACCCCTGCGCTCTTTTCCAAGGCGGTTCTGTCGGCGGCGGGTGGAGCTTCATTCCATCCAGCGCTGTGTCGACGAAACACGGCGCCCGCCGGGAGGCGTCCGATGGTTAAGGCCATGGCCCCCATGCTGCGCGACTTCCTGCAGAAGGAAAGTGCAGGGGGCATCACCCTCATCGCCGCCGCCGCACTCGCGCTGATTGTGGCGAACAGCCCTCTTGCTGGCGGATATGCCAACCTGCTGGGTACGCAGGTGATCGCCGGTATCGGTAGTTTCGTCATCGACAAGCCTTTGCTCCTCTGGATCAATGACGGTTTGATGGCGGTGTTCTTCTTCCTCGTCGGCCTGGAGGTGAAACGCGAAATTCTCGGCGGTCAGCTGTCGAGCTGGAACAAGGCATCACTGCCACTGTCGGCAGCGATCGGCGGTATGGTGCTGCCCGCGATTATCTTCCTCGGCATCAATAGCGGCCAGCCTGCCAACCAAGCGGGCTGGGCTATCCCGGCGGCGACAGATATTGCGTTTGCGCTGGGTATTCTGGCGCTCTTGGGACCGCGCGTTCCGGTGGCGCTGAAGGCGCTGCTGCTCGCTATCGCCATTATCGACGATATCGGGGCAATCACGATTATCGCCCTGTTCTATTCGGGCACGATCGACATGACGATGCTGGGCCTTGGCGCAGGCGTCTTTGCCGTGATGCTGGCTGTCGGCAGATTGAAAGTCGCCTCGTCCATCCCTTACGTTTTGCTCGCCATCCTGATGTGGGCTTTCGTTCTGAAATCGGGCGTTCATGCCACGCTTGCAGGCGTCGCTGCCGCGGCCGCCGTTCCGATGATTGCCAGTAACGGCGAACGCCCGCTCGAGCGGATGGAGCATGCGCTCCACCCGTGGGTGGCATTCCTCGTCATTCCGATTTTTGGCTTCGCGAACGCTGGTGTCGGGCTGATCGGAATCGATCCCGCCGATCTGCTGGCTCCGCTGCCTCTCGGCATTGCGCTGGGCCTCCTGATTGGAAAGCAGCTGGGTATCCTCGGCTTTGGCTGGCTGGCGGTGAAGGCCGGTATTGCAAGCCTGCCGGAGAACGTGAGCTGGCGTCAGATCCACGGCGTATCGCTGTTCGCAGCGATCGGCTTCACGATGAGCCTGTTTATCGGCAACCTTGCCTTCGACAGCGCGGCGCAGGTCGACGCGGTCAAGCTGGGCGTATTGTTCGGATCGAGCATCGCAGCGGTGGCAGGGTACTTCGTCCTGAAGTCGACCCTGCCGCCGGAAGGCGCGGCGGACAGCACAGCGGATGTCGGGCCGGAAGACACGCCGGAAAAAGGCGCGGTGACCGCCTGACGCCTCCATTCCGAAAGAAATGCACAAGCGGCGCCAAGCCTTTCGGTGACGCGCCCGTTTTGCTGCGGTATAGGTCCCAGCGATGCTGACCCGTCTGTCCATCCGCAATATCGTCCTGATAGAAGCGCTCGACCTCGAGTTCGGGCGTGGTCTGGGTGTGCTGACGGGCGAGACAGGCGCGGGCAAGTCGATCCTGCTCGATGCGCTGGGCCTGGTACTTGGCAACCGCGCCGATAGCGGGCTGGTGCGCGGCGGGGAGCCGAAGGCCAGCGTCACGGCCAGCTTCGAATTTGCCCGCCTGCCCGATGCCGTGGCCCGCGCCATGGACGATGCCGATATCGAGATCGAGCCGGGCGAGGCGCTGATTATCCGACGTCAGGTGAAGGCCGATGGCGGCTCGAAAGCGTTCGTGAACGATCAGCCTGTCGGAGTGGCGTTGCTGCGCGCTCTGGCGGGCGCATTGGTGGAATTGCACGGCCAGCATGACGATCGCGGGCTCGTCAACCCGCGCGGCCACCGCATCCTGCTCGACCGGTATGCCGGGGCCGACACGGTCAAGGTTGCCCGGACGTGGGATGTCTGGAAGCAGGCGCGCGAAGCTCTGGACGCTGCGCGCGGCGCCATCGAAGACGCGAAGGCCGAGGAAGACCTGCTGGTCGCACATCTTGCCGAATTGACGGCTCTGGAGCCGCAGGCGGGCGAGGAAGCGCGCCTCGCGGAGCAGCGTGCGTTGATGCAGAAGGGCGAGAAGCTGGCCGGCGATCTGGAAGAGCTGCGCCATGTCTGGGATGGATCGGATTCGCCGCTAGCCGCCATGCGCTCCGCTGCTCGGCGGCTCGACCGGATCGGGGCAGAGCATCCGCTGCTGGCCGAAGCGCTTGCCGCGCTCGACCGTGCGGTGATCGAGGCCGGCGAAGCAGAGGACAAGCTCAATGCCGCTGGTCAGGCTCTGATACATGATCCGCAGGCGCTGGACGCCGCGGAAACGCGGCTGTTCGAACTGCGCGCCATTGCCCGCAAGCATCGCTGCGAGGTCGACGAACTGCCGGAAAAAATGCGCGCCTTCCGAACCGCGCTCGACGCTATAGAGGGCGGAGAGGCGGAACTGGATGCGCTGGAACTGGCCGCAAAAGAAGCAGCGGCGGCGTACCGCAATGCTGCGGAAAAGCTTCATGATGCGCGGGTGAAAGGCGCGGCCAGGCTGGACAAAGCTGTCGCTGCCGAACTCGCGCCGCTGAAACTGGACGCGGCGCGCTTCCGCACCTCGATCGAAACACTGCTGGAAGACAAATGGGGCGCAGGCGGCATGGATGCGGTGGAGTATCTCATCGCGACCAATCCCGGCGCGCCGTTCGCTCCGCTCGGCAAAATTGCCAGCGGCGGCGAGCTTTCGCGCTTCATCCTCGCGCTGAAAGTCGCTCTGGCCGAGCAGGGCGGGGCGGCAACGGTGATCTTCGATGAAATCGACCGCGGTGTCGGCGGCGCGGTGGCAAGCGCCATCGGAGACAGGCTGGCGCGCCTCGCGCAGGACGGTCAGCTGCTTGCCGTAACCCACAGCCCGCAAGTCGCGGCGCGTGGCAAGACGCATTACATGATCGCGAAATCCTCCCAAGGCACGGTGACCAAGACCAGCGTTGCGCGTCTCGACGATGCCGGCCGCCAGGAAGAAATCGCCCGGATGCTATCGGGCGCGGAGGTCACCGACGAGGCACGCGCGCAGGCGGACAGGCTGCTCGAAGGGGTCTAGCGCTCGTCCCGGCCGAGGGTCTGTTTCAGAAATTCGAGGATTTTCGGCCACTGGTCCCGCCTTGCCGCCATGTCGGTTTCGGCCGTGCCGCCCATCCGGCCAAGCAGCTTCGTATCGCCCCCGGCCAGATCGCTGCTGGCACCGAACCCCCAGTGGCCGGCATCGTCATAGGTGAGCAGTTCGATGTCCGGTCCGCCGGCCGCATTGGCCCGCTTTTTGAGATTTCGGGCCATGTCGCAGCCGGGCCACAGATTGTCCTCTTCCCCGCAAATGAGCAGAACCGGCCCGCTCGCCTGTTCGATCCGGATCAGCGAATTGGCTTCCTGCGCGACCGCCGCACGGCTGCTTTCGAACATGTCCAGCATGGTGGCGCCGGTGAACCATTCGTACCAGGCGAGCATCTGGTAGCGCGCGTAGGGAAGGGGCTTGCCGCCCGCGCTCCACGAAGAGACGAGGTTGGACATATCGATCTCGTCGAACGAAAAACCCTGCCAGACGACGTCGCTCGGCATCGCTGCGACGACCGGCCCGATGCGCGGATCGCGGCTGGCAAGCAAGAGGGCACCTTCTGCACCTTTGGAATGACCGATCGCCGCGACCGGGCCCGGGGCGATGTCGGATCTCGCGGCGAGCCAGTCCAGCGACGCATCGAAAATTTCGAGCGGGACCATGTTGAAGGCGCGGTTCGCCTCGCCGGTGGCGGTGTAGCCGGGATAGAGCACCGAATATCCCTCGGCGGCCAATTGCCGCGCAAAGACATTGCGCGATTCCTTCAACCCGCCTTCCGAACCGCCGAGGAGCAGAATCGCCGGACGGGGGCCGTCACCCGTTCCGGGATAGAAGTTCGCCGGTGCACCGCCGATCTCCACACGCTCGCCCATGGGGCCCGCGTCTTCCACGACGATCGGGCGCGGTTCGCGGGTGAACCAAAACCACGCGCCTGCGGCGACGATGGCCAGAATGAGTGCCAGGCATCCGATACCAATCTTGCTACGCGCCCGCATGATCGTCCCCCCTGTTTCGGCGTCACGGTATGTGTAATGGCTAGCGTATCGAGCAAGCACGAGGCGAAGATTCTTCGATGAACAGCGACCAGCAGCCCACGGAGGCCGACGCCGCCAACGAACTGATGCGGCTTGCGCGTGAAATCGCGAAGCATGACCGGCTGTATCATGCGGAGGATGCACCGCAGATCAGCGATCCGGAATATGATGCGCTGGTGCGCCGCAATGCCGAGCTGGAGGCGGCATTTCCGCATCTCGTGCGGCCCGACAGTCCTTCAAAGAAGGTCGGTCATGCGATCGCCGCCTCGCCGCTGAGCAAGGTCCGCCACGAAGTCCGCATGATGAGCCTCGACAATGCCTTTGCCGACGAGGAGGTGGCCGAATTTGTCGCGCGGGTCCGCCGGTTTCTCTCGCTATCGGACGATGAGCCGATGGCTTTTACGGCAGAGGACAAGATCGACGGGCTGTCCTGCTCGCTGCGGTATGAAGGCGGCAAGCTTGTCCGTGCGGCAACCCGCGGGGATGGGCAGGTGGGCGAGGATGTGACGCCGAACGTCGCGCATATTTCCGATATTCCCCAGTCGCTTGCAGGCGATGCACCGGATGTTTTCGAGATTCGCGGAGAGGTCTATATGGCCACCGCCGACTTCATGGCGCTCAACGCGCGGCAGGAGGAGGCGGGCGAAAAACTGTTCGCAAATCCGCGCAATGCGGCTGCCGGATCGCTGCGGCAAAAGGATGCCGGTGTCACGGCCAGGCGACCCCTTAAATTCTGGGCGCATGGGTGGGGCGCTGCGTCGGCCGTTCCGGGCGAGACGCAGGTCGACATCGTGCAATCCATCGAGGCGTGGGGGCTGCCGGTCTCGCCCCTGTTCCGCCGCTGCGAAACACTGGACGAGATGCTCGCACATTATGAGAGCATCAACAGGCAACGCCCTGATTTGCCATATGAAATCGACGGTGTCGTCTACAAGGTCGACCGGCTCGACTGGCAGAAACGGCTGGGCTTCGTTGCCAAGGCGCCGCGCTGGGCGATTGCGCGCAAGTTTCCCGCCGAACAGGCTGAAACGACGCTGGAGGCCATCGACATCCAGGTCGGGCGTACGGGCAAGCTGACCCCTGTCGGCAGGCTTGCGCCGGTACTGGTTGGCGGCGTGACAGTGACCAATGTCACGCTGCACAACCGCGACGAGATCGAGCGGCTGGGCGTGCGGCCGGGCGACCGGGTACAGGTCCAGCGTGCCGGCGATGTCATCCCGCAGGTGGTCGCAAATCTGACACCGGAGGAGAGCCGCGCGGCCTTCGCCTTTCCCGATCACTGCCCGGAATGCGGCAGTGAGGCGGTGGCCGAGGAAGGCGAGGTCGATGTGCGCTGCACGGGCGGTCTCATCTGTCCGGCGCAACGTACGGAACGGCTGAAACATTTCGTCAGCCGCGGCGCGCTCGATATCGACGGGCTGGGCGAGAAGACCATCGCCCAGTTCTTCGCGCGCGGCTGGCTGGAAAGCCCCGCCGATATCTTCCGCCTGCGCAAACGGCGCGAGGAAATCCTCGCGCTGGAGGGCTGGAAGGACAAGTCTGTTGATAACCTGTTGGCTTCGGTGGAGAACCGCCGGGAACCGGACGCAGCGCGCCTGCTGTTCGGACTGGGCATTCGCCTTGTGGGCGCGGTGACAGCGCGCGACCTTCTCAAACATTTCCACGATTTGCCGTCATTGCGAGAAGCCGCCCAAAGCGCGCATTCAGGCGACGAGGGCGCCGCGGCACAGCTGACCGACATCGACGGCATCGGCAGCGCCGTGGTCGAGGCGCTGGGCGATTTCTTCCACGAAGAGCATAACCGGGAAGTATGGGACGACATACTCGCGCAAGTCTCGCCGCCGCGATATGAAGTCGAGACGCTCGACAGTCCGGTCGCAGGCAAGACGGTCGTCTTCACCGGAAAGCTGGAAACGATGAGCCGCGACGAGGCCAAGGCGCAGGCAGAGCGACTGGGCGCGAAAGCCAGCGGCTCCGTCAGCGCGAAGACCGATATTCTTGTCGCCGGACCGGGCGCGGGGTCCAAGCTCAAAAAGGCAGAGGAACTGGGCATCGAAGTGATGGACGAGGCAGGCTGGGCAGCGATCGTGCAGGCAGCGGGATGAAGAAGACCCTGACCGACGGGCTTGCAATCGCCATCGTCCTCACCGCGCTGTTTTTTCTCGTCATGCGCCTGATCAGGATCGCATGATGCTGACCGAACTCCATCCGCAGGCATTCAGAATTGCCGGCCTCCTTCGTGCGCGGGGCGAGACAATTGCCGTGGCCGATGGGGCGACGGGCGGGATGATCGCCGCATCGCTGCTGACGGTCCCGGGCGCGCTCGATTTCTTCGTCGGTGGCGGGGTGGTCTATTCGCTGCGCGCCCGCGATGTCCTGTTCGCCCAGCCGCGCGAGGCCTATCGCGAAATGCGCGGTGCTAGCGAGGAGTATGCGCTGCTCCAGGCCCGCTCGATCCGCGGCAATTTCCAAAGCCATTGGGGCCTTGCCGAAAGCGGATCGGTCGGCGGCTCGACGCATCCGTCGGGCGCGCCTGCGGGTCAAAGCTGCGCCGCGCTAGCAGGTCCGGACGGCGAATGGACGCAGATGACGCAGACCGGCAGCGACGACCGGATCGCCAATATGGAAAGTTTCACGAGAGCCGCTCTCGATCATCTCGAAAGCGTGCTCAGCGAACAGGTCTAGTCCGCAGGCATCAAGTGGATTTCGCGCACGGCCGAGGTTTCCCGCTGCTCGATCGCGAAGACCACGGCATCGGCGATATCTTCGGGCTGGAGCTTCGTCGGCTTGGCCTCGTCGAAAAATTCGGTGTTGACCATGCCCGGCGTGATCACCGTGCAGCGGCCGCCCCATTCGCGCATTTCCTCTGCCAGATTGCCTGCAAAGCCCTGCACGAACCATTTGGTTGCGCTGTAGATCGAGCCCTTGAAGTGCTCGCGGCCCGCCTTGCTGCCGGTGACGACGAACATCCCTCTGCGCTTCTTCAGCTCGGGCAGGGCGGCGTGGGCGGTGTAAAGCACGGCGAGGACGTTGAGGTGGATCATGTCGTGCCATTCGGCCGGATCGCCGTTCTCGACGCCGGGGCTGTCCACGCCCTTGCCGGCATTGGCGAAAACCGCGTCCAGCCCGCCGAAAGTCTCCACCGTCTTCGCAATCGCAGATTGCAGCGAGCCGCGGTCGGTCACATCGCATTCCACGGCCAGCGCGCCGTCGCCAATCTTGCTCGCCAGTTCCTCCAGCCTGTCCTTGCGGCGGGCGAGCAGGACCACGTTCCATCCCTTTGCCGATGCAGCGCGGGCGGTGGCAGCGCCGATGCCGGACGATGCGCCGGTGATGAGAAGTGTGCGGGCGGACTGGTCGGTCATGGGAATAAGCTCCGGTATCGGGGGCGGGATATGTGTCGCTAATGCCGGAGGGTGGCCGCCGGTTCCTCGTGCGGGACGGCTGCAATCTTCGCGCTGCAAAATCCCGCGAAAGCGCTATGGCGGGAGAATGGCACCACGCACACGGATACTGGCAGCTTTTGGAGGCGTGGCGGCGCTGGCCGCTCTCGCCACCTGCAACATGCGCAGCGTGGAAGAACCGGATACGGTCGTGCCCTCGCTGGAAGAACGGATCGAGGAAGCGGCGGAGGCGATCGTCGAAGAGCGCTCCGCCGAGGCCCGCTGGCTGGACGATCAATTCTACGCGATCGGCAGCACGTTCGACGGCTTTCTCGGTATTGCGATGGTCGATCTGCAGACCGGCGAGACGATCCATTTCAATGGCGACGAAACCTTCCCGCAGCAAAGCCTCAGCAAGCTATGGGTCGCGCTGACTGCGTTCGATCAGGCCGATGAAGGCAAGCTCGATCTGGGCCAGCGGGCGACGGTTACATTCTCCGATTTGACCGTATTCCACCAGCCGATCCGCAAGAGCGTGATCGCAAACGGCAGTTTTTCAGCCGATTACGCAGAGTATATCCGCCGCGCGCTGACAGAGAGTGACAATACCGCCAACGACATGGTCCTGAACGCGGTCGGCGGACCCGATGCGGTCAGGGCAATGCTGAGCGATAAGGCGCTGCCGGACATGCGTTTCGGCCCGGGCGAGCGGCAAATGCAGTCCGCCATTGCAGGCCTGGATTGGGATCAGCGTTATGCCATCGGCAAAACCTTCTTCGACGTTCGCAAGACCGTGCCACACGACGTCAGGCGCAGGAATTTCGATGCCTATGTCGGCGATCCGGTCGATGGGGCGCGGCCGAATGCGATTGGGCGCGCTTTGGCACGGCTGGCGAAGGGCGAGCTTTTATCCCAGCAGAATACATCGCGCTTCCTGACGCTGCTGGACGAGGTGAAGAGCGGCCCCAACAGATTGAAAGGCGGACTGCCCGAGGGGTGGAGCATAGGCCACAAGACCGGGACCGGTCAGGTTCTCGACATCGTGCCCCCCGGCGTCATCGGTGAGCAGGCGGGATACAACGATGTCGGCATTCTGACCGCGCCCGATGGCAGCCGTTACAGTGTAGCGGTCATGATCGGGCGCACGTCGCAGCCCGTGCCGGAGCGCATGGATTTGATGCACAAGGTGGTGATGGCGATCGGCGAATATCACCGGCGCAGGGTTGAAAAGATGCCTGTTGCTGCATCCTGATTCGGATCAAACCTCGCGCCGCCTCCGCAGCCACAGAATAGACCAGTCGCCGTTTACGATCCGGCCTGCAAAGCGGAATCCGGCGCGCAGATAGGCCGCGCGCACGGCTTTCTCCTGCGTTTCCAGCAGCCCGGCCAGAACGATATGCCCACCGGGCACGACGCTCGCGGCGAAATCCGGCGCCATCTCGATCAGGGGACGGGCAAGGATGTTGGCAATCAGCAGATCGTAGGGACCGCGCGCGGCGAGCAGGGGATCGTGCATGCCGTCGGCCGTCAGGACCAGCAATTCGCCGGGGCGCGGTCCCAGCGGCACCTGGTTCGTCTCGGCATTTTCCAGCACCACATCCTCGCACACCGGATCGATGTCCGATGCGGTGGCGATCGCCCTCGGCCACAGGGCCATCGCTCCGAATGCGAGCAGGCCGGTGCCGGTCCCGATGTCGGCCAGATTGCGCGGACGCACGCCGCGGGTCTTCATGGCTGCCATCATGGCGAGGCATCCGGCGGTGGTTTCATGTTGTCCCGTCCCGAATGCCTGACTGGCCGGAATGACCAGGTGGATGGAGCCGTCGGCAGGGGCATCATGATCGGGTGTGCGGACATGGAACGGCCCCGCGCGGATGGGGTCGACGCCCTGCTGGCTGAGGGTGAGCCAGTCTTGGTCCTCCAGTTTCTCGATCTTGGCGCGCAGCGTGTTTTTGCCGAACAGGCCCGAAAGCGCCGCTCTGTCGCCGGCAGTCGGCCGTCTCGGCAGCCATGCCTCGAACACCCAGTCGTCGGGCCGGTCCTCGGCAATCTCGCTGCCCGAAACCACGATATCGTAGTCCCATTCGACCGCGCTTTCCTGCGCGGCGAGCGCATCGGTCACGACCGATTTCGGCGCGTGAATAGAGAGTTTCCAGCTGGGCATGAAAGCGTGCCTTATCTTACGTAGCTTGCGCCATTGGCGTCGAGGGTTGCGCCTGTCAGGCTGGCCGGGGCGTCGAGCGCACAGAAGGCGATCAGCGTGGCGATCTCTTCCGGCTCGGCAACCTTGCCCAGCGGAATGTCCTTCAGCAGGCCGGGTCCGCCCCGGCTGGCGAGATAGTCTCCCGCCATTGCCGTATCGGTGAAGCCCGGCGCGATGGCGTAGCTCAGGATCCCGTCTGCCGCATAGGCACGGGCGATGGTCTTGTGCAGTGCCAGCATCCCGCCCTTCGCCGCGGCATAATGCCAGTGGGCGGGGGAATCGCCCCGGTGGCCTGCGCGGCTGGCGACATGGACCAAGCGGCCCGGCGTCTTCGCGCCCAACCAGTGGCGCACGGCGAAGCGGCTGAGCTGGGCAGCGGCGGTCAGATTGATCCGCAGCGTATCTTCCCAGCCGTCGAGCCAGCGAATATCTGCCGAGTTCAACGGATTGGGATCGAACAGCCCGGCATTGTTGACCAACACGTCGATCCGGCCGCCTGCGATTTCAAGCGCGTTTTCCCAGAGCATTTGCGGTGCGCCCGGCTCGGTAAAATCGGCTGCGATCATGCCGTCGCCGCCGGCGGTCGAGTGACCGATGACGGTGCAGCCGCGATTTTTGAGGGCGATGCGGGCCGCTGCTCCGATACCTCGGCTCGACCCTGTGAGGAGAACTGTAGTCATGCGAACTATCCGTAGCGGATCGGGAAAACCTGTCGAGAACAGGCTGTAAAAGTCGCGTATTTCATGCCCCACGGCCATAGGCCCTGCTTGCATGGGACGCATGGTTCGCTAAGTGGCGGTGCAAGACCAGTAAATCCCACGCGCGCGGAACCCGTGCGCTACCTGCAAGAAGATTGATCGCACATGGCCAACAGACCGTTATCGCCGCATCTGCAAATCTGGAAATGGGGCCCGCACATGCTGGTCTCCATCCTCCACCGCGTCACCGGCGACGGAATGGCTCTGGTCGGCATCGGGGTGTTCCTGTGGTGGCTGGGCGCAATGGCCAGCGGTCCCGATGCCTACGGCATGTTTCAGGCGGTCATGACCTCGCCCATTGGCTATCTTGTGCTGATCGGCCTGACCTGGGCATTCTTCACCCACATGGCGAGCGGGCTTCGGCATTTCGTTCTCGATATCGGGGCCGGGTACGAGCTCGACACGAACAAGCTGTGGTCGATCCTTTCGCCCGTCATCGCCATCATCCTGACCGCCGCCTTCTGGGCGCTGGTCTTCTTCGCATAAGGGGCTCAGCTATGGGTAACGGTACATCCATCGGCCGCGTCCGCGGTCTCGGCAGCGCCCACGAGGGCGCGCATCACTGGATCATCCAGCGCTTCACCGCCATCGGCAATGTCGTGCTGATGATCTGGTTCATCGCCAGCATCCTGATGATGCCGGACATGAGCTATGCCACGGTCACCGAATGGCTGTCCGCGCCCATTCCGGCGGCAGCGATGGTGCTGCTGATCGTCAGCGTGTTCTGGCACGCGAAGCTGGGCCTGCAGGTCCTGATCGAGGATTACGTCCACGAAGCTGGCACGAAGTTTGCCGTGCTCGCCCTTCTTAATCTTGCTGTCATTGCGGGCGGCGTTTTCGGCATCTTCTGTGTCGCACGCCTTGCCCTTGGAGGAGCCGCCTGATGGCGACCGAAACGAATACCACCCCCGCTTACGCCATCGTCGAGCACCAGTTCGACGTCGTTGTCGTCGGTGCCGGCGGCTCCGGCCTGCGTGCCACGATGGGCGCTGCCGAAGCCGGCCTGAAAACGGCCAATATCTCGAAGGTCTTCCCGACGCGTAGCCACACGGTGGCGGCGCAGGGCGGCATCGCAGCCAGCCTCGGCAACAATACGCCCGACCACTGGTCCTGGCATATGTACGACACGGTGAAGGGCGCCGACTGGCTCGGCGATCAGGACGCGATCGAATATCTCGCGCGCGAAGCACCGCAGGCCGTGTACGAGCTGGAGCACGCAGGCGTGCCGTTTTCGCGCAACAAGGACGGCACGATCTACCAGCGTCCGTTCGGCGGCCACATGCAGAACATGGGCGAGGGACCGCCGGTCCAGCGTACCTGTGCCGCAGCCGACCGTACCGGTCACGCCATGCTTCACGCGCTCTACCAGCAGAGCCTGAAGTATGACGCCGACTTCTTCATCGAGTATTTCGCGCTCGACCTGATCATGGAAGATGGCCCCGACGGCAAGGTATGCCGCGGCGTGATCGCCATGTGCCTCGACGATGGCACGATCCACCGTTTCAAGGCGCAGGCCGTGGTTCTGGCAACCGGCGGCTATGGCCGCTGCTATTACACCGCGACCAGCGCGCACACCTGCACCGGCGACGGCGGCGGCATGGTCCTGCGCGCAGGCCTTCCGCTTGCAGGACATGGAATTCGTCCAGTTCCACCCGACCGGCATTTACGGCGCGGGCGTTCTCATCACCGAGGGCGCGCGCGGCGAGGGCGGCTATCTGACCAACTCCGAAGGCGAGCGGTTCATGGAGCGCTATGCTCCGTCGGCGAAGGATCTCGCATCGCGCGATGTCGTCAGCCGCTCGATGGCGCTGGAGATGCGTGAAGGGCGCGGCCACGGGCGCGGAAGGGGATCATATCCACCTTCACCTCGATCACATCGATCCGAACGTGCTGGCCGAACGGCTTCCGGGCATCACCGAAAGCGGCAAGATCTTTGCCGGTGTCGACCTGACCCGCCAGCCGCTGCCGGTGACCCCGACGGTCCATTACAATATGGGCGGTATTCCCTGTAACTATCACGGCCAGGTCGTGGCCGGTATTGCAGGCGATCCGGACAAGGTCGTGCCCGGTCTCTATGCGGTCGGCGAAGCGGCCTGCGTTTCGGTGCACGGGGCGAACCGCCTTGGCTCGAACTCGCTGATCGATCTCGTGGTGTTCGGACGGGCAACCGGCCTGCGCCTGAAGGAAACGATCACGCCGCACGCGGCGCAGGACGCTCTGCCGAAAGACAGCTCCGATCTGGCGCTCAGCCGTCTCGACCATTTCCGCCATGCCGACGGCGACCTGCCGACCGCGCGCATCCGCGAGGAAATGCAGAAGACGATGCAGAAGCACTGTGCCGTGTTCCGCGACACCGAAACGCTGGCTGCGGGCAAGAAGCGTCTGGGCGAAATCAACCTGACGATGGAGGGCATCAAGGTGTCCGACCGTTCGATGATCTGGAACAGCGATCTCATCGAGACGCTCGAGCTCGACAATCTGATGGCGCAGGCCAACGTCACCATGGCCAGCGCCGACAACCGCAAGGAAAGCCGCGGCGCCCACGCGCACGAGGATTATCCCGAGCGCGACGACAGCGAAGTGGATGAAGCACACCATCGCCTGGTTCGACGGCTGGGGCGGCGGCGCAAAGGGTACGGGCAAGGGTTCGATGAAGATCGATTACCGCCCGGTCCACGAATATACGCTGACCGACGATGCGACCTACATCGAGCCGAAGAAGCGGGTTTACTAAGCCAATCGTTTTCGAGTTCTACGAAGAGGCCGGGGCAGATGCTCCGGCCTTTTTCGCATGAGCGAACGATCACGTGCTGGCGGCAGATAAAATGCGCGTTAGAGTATCTGCATGAGCATTTATGGGCGCGACGAAATCGATCCCGAATGGGAGCCGGCTCCGTGGCCGATGGATCCGGACGCTGCCGACAAAGAGGAACTTGGCTTTCACGCGCGCACGCAAATCGCGATCGATTGGCAACCCATTCCGTGGGACATCTTCCCAGAGGACGGACTGCTCGGACACACCAGAGAGTGGTTCTCATCTGCTGATGTTTCGTTCTACGCGGTCCATGACGGTGAAGACCTGATTCTGATCGACAATGTCTGGCGCGGATTTCCTGATCCGCCCCGCTGGGGATTAGCGACGCGGCCCAGCGGCCATGAACATAAATCGTGGACCCGGTGGGGGCATTTCCGGGACATTCCGCAAGCGTGGCGTGTCCCTTTCGAGGCAAACTAGAGGTCCTCCAACCGGTGTTACCGGCTACTGTGCGTTACTCGGGACCGGCGCGCCGCGCATCGACGATTACCACCGGCTCCGCCAGCATCTGCCCCTTCATCCAGCCTTCGCCCTTGTCGGGATCGACAGGGGCCGCGTGGATCGCTTCGATCACCTCCATCCCGTTCACTACCGTGCCGAATGCCGCGTAACCGTTGAGCCAAATCGGATCGGTCGCGGCAGGATTGGCGTCCATGCCGGGCTGATCCTGCAGCATGATCGAGAAATCGCCATTGGCGCTGCCCGGCTCGCCCATCGCCATCGAGATTGTACCGCGCGCATGGGTCAGACCCGTCAGCGTGGTCGGCTCGTGCGGGATGGGCGCAAGGATGCGGTCGGGGTCGTTTTGCGCGCCGCCTTGGACAAGGCCGTTGGGCTGCTCGCCCCAGTCGAGGCTCATGGCGCGGTAGAATACGGTGCCGTCGAACCTGTCCTCGTCGACATAACGCAGGAAATTGGCGGCGGTGGCCGGCGCACGCTCCGTCTCGAGCGCAATGACAATGTCGCCCATCGTCGTCTCCAGAACGACATCGACAGTCTCGAAAGCCGCTTCGGCCGGAGGCGCGCTTTCTGGCGTTGCGCTTTGCACGGAGAGCGGGGTCGCGGCCAATAATGCGCCAATTATCGCGTAAGTTGTCATACGCCTTGCCATACCATCAGATGACGCCTGCGATAAGTCCACGCTTCGCGGCATCGTCGCAGCCAATATACCAGTTGTCCGGTGCCTTGTCGCGCAGCTCTTCGAAGGGGACGTCGCTACCATCGACGATGGCGCGAAAACCCGTTTCCTCGATTTCTATGGAGTGCTCGATTTCGTGGAGCGCAGCTTTCAATTGGGCGGTGCAACTGCGCAGGGGGCCGGACAGGTTGATCGTTTTCGTAATCTGCCGCTCGTGCAGCAGCAGGCTCGATCCTTTCGTCATGAAGCGTGCGTCTATCGGGAAGCTCGCCATGAACGTTGCGCCAGCGGAATATACCGCCGATTTGCCCAGAAACCGGATCGCTCGGCCAGCCTCTCGCAGCAGCCGGACATCATCGCCCATCGCTCGGGCAATCTCTGGATTTCCACCTAACGTCGTAAGGGCGATCACGAGCGGGCCATCACCGGGTGCGGCCGATAGCTGGTTGCGAAATTCGGCGTACATTGCCTCGTCTACGCCGCCTACCAACCGCAATTGCGGCGAAGACAGAATGTCGTTGCGGGTCTTGTCATCAATGGCTGTCATATTTCGATAGCGCGCGACTGAAGACTTCGTTCCACGTTCAATTGGCATTCAGTTCGTCGCGCCCATTGCACGGTTCGTCGTCAGATGGAGAGAGTGATGCGACCCGAAAGATCGCCCGGTATCAAGCTGCTTTTCGTGGGACTGGTGGGCTTTGTCCTGCTTGTGCCGCTGCTCATGGTCTATGCTCTGGTCAGTGACCGGCAGCATCAGGCGCGGGTGGCGCAGGACAGCATCACGGCAGGTTGGGGCGGGCCGCAAACGTTGAGCGGTCCGGTCCTGATCGTTCCGTACGACGAGGAAACGACCCAAACCGAGAACCGGAACGGGCAGACCGTCACACGCCGCATCACGTCGCGCCGCGAGCTGGTGATCGCGCCCACGCGGCACGGCGTGGAGACATCGCTGGAGCCGGAACTGCGCAAGAAATCGATCTACGAAACGGTCACATATCTTGCAGAGACAAGCGGCGAGGCGATGTTTGAATTGCCGGACGATCTGGACCGCCTCGATATCGAACGCGCCTCGCTACGCCTGGCAGAGGCCGAACTGCGCTTCGGCGTATCCGATCCGCGCGGCCTGCAGGGCGATGCCAAGGCATCGACGGGGCAGGAAAGCCTGACGCTGAAACCGGGCCGGGGCCCTGCCGCAAGCGGAGGTTCGGGCTTCCACGGTTATCTGGACTGGGATGGCGAGGGCGATCTTGCCGTCGATTACAGCTTCATCCTCAGGGGCAGCCGCTCGCTGTCGCTTGTCCCCAATGGCGGCCAGACCGATTGGTCCGTCAACTCCGCGTGGGCGCATCCGAGCTTTACCGGCGGTTTCTTGCCGGATGCCCGCGAGGTGAGCGATGACGGGTTCAGGGCCAACTGGTCGATTGCCAATCTGGCGCTCGGTCAGTCCATCGCCACGACGAGCGATACGGGAATCGTCGTGAACGCCGGCAGCATGGCGCCGCCCCTGCCGCCTCCCGAACGCATGGGCTACGCCGAGAGCGGCTTTCCCGTCCAGACTGCAGAGGTGAAGCTGGTCGAGCCGGTCGATCTCTACAGCCAGGTCGATCGCAGCGTGAAGTACGGCTTTCTCGTCATCGGCTTCACGTTCCTCACCTTCCTGATGTTCGATCTGGTTGCCGGAGCGCGCGTTGCTGCGGCCGAATACCTGCTGACCGGCGCTGGCCTCGTGCTGTTCTTTGTCCTGCTGCTGGCGTTTTCGGAGGTGATCGGATTTGCCGCCGCCTTTGCCGGAGCGACGCTGGCCATCGTCGGCCTGCTGACCGCGTATAGTGCAGCGGTTCTGGGCACGCGGCGACGGGCGCTGACAGTCGGTGCAATCCTGCTCGGCCTGTATGCGGCTCTTTATGTCCTGCTCAGCCTCGAGGCGTACTCGCTGCTGGTCGGATCGATCCTGCTCTTCTTCGCCCTTGCAGGGGTGATGTACGCGACGCGTAACATCGACTGGTCGAGCGTCGGCGGCCGCAAGGACCGCGATGTGGCCTCGGCCGGGGCGGAATAGACCGCGACCGGGGCCGGCAATGGGGGCGGGGACCTAGTCCTCGTCCCCTTCTCCCAAGTCCAGCTCTACCGGAGCGGTCGAGATGGGCCGCGCCGGGACCATGCAGCCCTGACTGTATCCCAGACCTTTGAGATACCCCCGACGGGTGGATCCGGCGAGGATGGCAGTTTGCAGCGAGCGCTGGCGATTGGCTGCACCTGTCACTTCACGGATGATGCCGCGGAACGGGATCAGCGAACCGATTGCGCCTTGCGCGACCTTTTCAGGCGTCAGGCCTTGCTGCTTGGCGAGCGTGTCGAAATCCGGTCCCAATACGCGGGTCAGCCGTGTGATCTCGACATTGATTGCGGCGCACCCCGATAGCGTGTCGCTGGCATAGGGGTTGGCGACAGCTTCCAGCAGAACCTGCGGGATATCTTCCGGATCGATGTTGAGGATTTCGAGCGGGGTCCGCGCGACGTCCCCCATATTCGGTCCGTCGGTCACGATCTCGTCGTCCTGCGCGGCGGCAGGGACGGCCAGAAGCCCGGCGCAAAGCGCGGCGAACGCGGGCTTAGATATTCTCGAAATACGCATCGCATACACTATCATTTGCACTGTTAAGTCCTCGACGCAGAGCATCCATGCGCTGCTGGCTGGTTCCGTGGGTAAAGCTTTCGGGATTGACCCGCTGGCCGGCCTGACGCTGCAGGGTGTCGTCCCCGATAGCGCTGGCGGCGCGCAGGCCTTCCTGCATATCGCCGGGCTCGATCAGATTGCGGTTCTTGCCTGCCCACACACCGGCATAGCAATCGGCCTGCAATTCCATCCGCACCTGTAGTTCGTTCGAGCGGCGCGGGTTCTGCGCCTGCGCGCTGCGGATCTGTCCGGCAAGGCCGGTCAGGTTCTGGATATGGTGCCCGTATTCGTGCGCCAGAACATAGAGACGCGCAAAGTCGCCGCCTGCGCCCATCTGGCGATCCATCTGGTCATAGAAGGTAGTGTTGATGTAAATTCCCTTATCGGCCGGGCAGTAGAACGGGCCTGCAGCAGCAGGTGCATTGCCGCAGCCGGAGCGAACGCCGCCGCCTGTATAGAGATCGAGGAAGGGTTGCTCGAACGCGATATTGGCGCGCTGGAATTCCGGTGCCCAGGTCTGGTTCAATGACTGCAGCGCGTTGCACGCTTCGTTGGCATAGGGCCCGCGGGTACAGATTTCCTGCTCGTTCGTGCTGGCAGTTCCGCCGCCACCGCCGGTGCCTTGCTGGACGCTTTCGACAACGCCGATGGTCTGCATCGGATTGATACCGAAGACGAGCGCACCGATGGCAGCGAGAACGATCGTGCCGCAGCCGATCTTGCCGCCGCCACCGCCGGGGAATCCTCCGCCGCCTCCGCTCGATCGGACATTGATGTTGCCGGTATTGAACGGATTAAGGCGCATTCTATTCCCCCTCTTGTCGCTGTCTCGTCGTGTTGGGACTGGACACGCCGCACGTAGACCGCAAAACGGTCAGAACCAACACCCTGAGTTTTTAACCCAAAGAGGTCGTCTATGTTCCTGTCCGGCAAACGTGCGCTCATAACCGGCTCGACGTCGGGCATCGGCCTGGCGGTGGCCCGTGCGCTGAAAGCCGAAGGGGCCGACATCGTTCTCAACGGATTTGGCGATGCAGACGAGATTGCAGCGCTCAAGGACGAGCTTTCCGCCAGCCATTCCGGCGCCGATCTCACCGATGCGGCAGCGATCGAGCAGATGATGCAAGAGGCTGGCGGTGTCGACATCCTGGTCAACAATGCCGGCATGCAGCACGTTGCCCCGGTCGACGAGTTTCCGCCGGAGCAGTGGGACAGGATCATCGCGCTGAACCTGACGGCAGCGTTTCACACGACGCGCCACGCCGTTCCCGCGATGAAGGCGAAAGGCTGGGGGCGCATCATCAACACGGCCAGCGCGCACTCGCTCGTCGCCTCGCCGTTCAAGAGCGCATACAACGCCAGCAAGCACGGGATAGCTGGCTTCACCAAGACGATTGCGCTGGAGCTGGCGCAAACGGGCGTGACCGCAAATTGCATCAGTCCCGGCTATGTCTGGACCCCGCTGATCGAAGGGCAGATCCCCGATACGATGAAGGCGCGCGGCCTCACCCGCGAAGAAGTCATCAACGATGTCCTGCTGGCAAAGCAGCCGACCAAGAAATTCGTTCAGCCTGAGGAAGTCGGCGCTCTGGCAGTGTTTCTGTGCCGCGATGAAGCGGGCAACGTCACCGGCGCCAACTGGAGCATCGACGGGGGCTGGACCGCCGAATAAGGGCGGCGAAGGGGCAACAGGGGAGCAGGGATGAAAGCCGGATTTGCGATTCTGCTCGCGTTGTCACTCGCGTCGTGCACCACTGTTGCTTACGACAGCGACGAGCTCGACAACGTGCGGACCGCGCTCGGCAGCCACATCGCCGAACTTTCCAGTGAAGCCTATGGCGGCCGTCTGCCGGGCAGCGAAGGCGGGGCGAAAACGCAGGAATACATCATCGCCGCGCTGCAATCCTACGGCGTCGAACCGGGCATGCGCGGGAAATGGCGCCAGCCGGTAGAGGTGCCGACGGAACGCTATGGCACGCTTGGAGTGGATGTCCCTGCAGGCGCGGCCAGCCTTCAGAGCGCCAATATCATCGGCAAGCTGACCGGAACGCTGAAAGGTAGCGGCGCCGTCGTCTTGCTCGCGCACTGGGATCATCTGGGGACATGCGGGCCGCCCGCTGCGCCGGACAGGCTGTGTAACGGGGCTGTCGACAACGCCAGCGGTATCGCAGCCATGCTGGAGGTTGCGCGGCGCATGGCAGCAGCCGGGCCGACAGAGCGTGATGTGTATTTCGTCGCGACCACCGGCGAGGAAGCCGGTCTGGTTGGCGCGGAAGCCTTTGCCGAAGATCCGCCGGTGCCGCTGCCCACCATAGTGGCCGTGTTCAATCTCGATTCCACCGCAATCGCACCCGAGGGCACACCCGTTGCGGTTCTGGGCTGGGGGCAAACCACGCTGGACAGCGGCATCGAAAACGTCGTGCGGGCGTCCGGAAGGCGTCTCTCGATCAAGGAACACCAGAAACGCTGGATACCCCGGCAGGACGGCTTTGCCCTTCTCAAACGCGATGTTCCGTCGGTACTGGTTTCCAGCAGTTTTGCGACCGAGAAAACGATCGCGAATTTCGTCGACACGCATTATCACCGCGCCACGGATGAATGGGGACCGAGCGTCGAACTGGGCGGCGCAGCGCAGGATACGCTGCTTCATGTCGCCCTGCTGCGCTACTTTGGCAGCACCGTCAGCCATCCCGTCGGGGAGGAGTGACATATCAGGCCTAGCAGGCAGGGCATCCAAGGGTTAGAGGGCGCTGCACGATTCTCTCCCCATGCAGGCCCGGACAGCGGGCGAAAGGCGCATCGTGTCACGCAGCGAAATACCCCTCGGTCTTACCTTCGACGACGTCTTGTTGCGTCCGGCCGAAAGCGACGTTCTCCCCTCCATGGCCGACACACGGACCATGCTGACCAAGGCCATCGGCCTTAACATTCCGGTCGTGTCCAGCGCGATGGACACCGTGACCGAAGCCGACATGGCGATTGCCATGGCGCAGCTAGGCGGGATCGGCGTCCTCCACCGCAATCTGGAAGTCGACGAGCAGTGCGCTGCCGTGCGCGCGGTGAAGCGCTTCGAAAGCGGCATGGTGGTCAATCCGATCACCATCTCGCCCGGCGCCACGCTGGGGCAGGCGCAGGAACTGATGACGCTCCACCGCATCAGCGGCATTCCCGTCACGGACCAGGGCGGCAAGCTGGTCGGTATCCTCACCAACCGCGATGTCCGTTTCGCCGAGAACCCGAACCAGCCGGTTCGCGAACTGATGACGACCGAAAACCTCGCAACTGTGCCGCTGGGTACCGGGCAGGAGGAAGCCCGCCGCCTCCTTCATCAGCGCCGGATCGAAAAGCTGCTGGTGGTCGACGATGCAGGCAAATGCGTCGGTCTGATCACCGTCAAGGATATCGAGAAAGCCGTCGCCTATCCCAGCGCCACCAAGGACGACACCGGCCGCCTGCGCGTTGCGGCTGCCACGACCGTGGGCGACAAGGGGTTCGACGCGGACGCAGGCGCTGATCGACGCAGAGGTCGATGTCATCGTGATCGACACCGCACATGGCCACAACGCCGATGTCGGCCGCGCGGTAGAGCGGGTGAAGAAGCTCAGCAATTCGGTGCAGGTCATCGCCGGCAACGTCGCCACGGCAGAGGCGACCAAGGCACTGATCGGCGCGGGCGCGGACGGTGTTAAGGTCGGTATCGGCCCGGGCTCGATCTGCACCACGCGCGTTGTCGCAGGCGTTGGCGTACCCCAGCTCACCGCCATCATGGACAGCGCCGACGAAGCGGCAAAATCGGGCGTGCCGGTGATCGCCGATGGCGGCCTTAGGACCAGCGGCGATGCAGCCAAGGCCCTGGCCGCAGGCGGCTCCAGCGTCATGATCGGCTCCATGCTCGCAGGTACCGAAGAAGCGCCGGGCGAAACCTTCATCTATCAAGGTCGTAGCTATAAAAGCTATCGCGGGATGGGGAGTGTCGGCGCAATGGCGCGCGGCAGCGCAGACCGCTATTTCCAGCAGGACATCAGCCAGCAGAAACTCGTGCCCGAAGGTATCGAGGGGCAGGTTCCCTACAAGGGGCACGCCAAGGATACCGTTCACCAGTTGGTCGGCGGGATCAAGGCGGCGATGGGCTATACCGGCAGCAAGACGATCAAGGACCTGCGGACCCGCGCGCAATTCGTGCGGATCACCGGTGCAGGCCTGACCGAAAGCCACGTCCACGATGTCGCGATCACCCGCGAAGCTCCGAACTATCCGACAAGGTAATCCGTCATGGAACTGATCATACCGTTCATGCTCTTCATTCTGGAATGGAATACTGGTCAGGATCCGAACCTGACCCGCCATCCGGTGATGTATTCCGATGAGGAGCAGTGCCGAGACGCCGGGGCGGCCTTGATCGCGGAACTGAAATCGACCTCGGCCACGGCCGACTTTCGCTGCGTTGCGATTCCTCCCGAGGCAGAGTTTGAAACCATGATGCAGCGGATTGAATCCGAGCACGTGGCGCGGCGGGAAGCGCGCGAGGCGCAACGCGAGCGCCCCGCAGTGCGGCCCGAAAATTGACGCCCGCTGCCCGCGTTCAGGCGGCCATCGAGATACTCGATCAGGTGATCGACGGCGCGCGTAACAATGGCGCGCCTGCGGACCGGATCATTGCCAATTGGGCGAAGTCCAACCGCTACGCCGGGAGCAAGGATCGGCGCGCGGTGCGCGAACTGGTCTATGCCGCGATCCGTGCCTGCGGCCCGATCCCCAAGACCGGCCGTGTCGCCATGCTCCGCCTGGCGGAAGTGGACGAAAGCGTGGCGCCTCTGTTCGACGGATCGAATTACGGTCCGCCTGCTATCGGCAAGAACGAAAAGCCTGCCGAGGGCGGTATTGCACCCGATTGGCTGGTGGAGCGTTTCACCGCATCCGGCGTCGATGCTGCCGCGCAGGCTGGCCTCCTGGAGCGCGCCCCGCTCGATGTGCGGGTCAATGCCTTGAAGGCGGACCGCGAAGGGTTGGAACTGCCGGTTGCGGGCGAACATCTGGGACCGCCGCAGGCTCTCCGTTTCGAGCAGGGCACGCAGGTCGAGCAATGGCCCGAATACCGCGAAGGCAAGATCGAGGTTCAGGATCTTGGCAGCCAGATGGCCTGTCTGGCGGCCGAGGTGAAACCGGGCGAGACGGTCATCGACCTGTGCGCCGGGGCAGGGGGCAAAGACCCTCGCTCTGGCCGCTGCGATGGAAAATCGCGGCACGTTGATTGCGAGCGACACGGATCGCAGCCGGCTCTCGAAGCTCGCCCCCCGTGCCGAGCGGGCAGGGGCGGGAATGATCGAAACCGTGCTGCTCGATGCGGGCAAGGAATTGGACGCGCTTGCCGAGTATCGCCGCATGGCGGATTGCGTGTTCGTGGATGCCCCGTGCTCCGGTACAGGCACGCTGCGGCGCAAACCCGAAGCGAAGTGGCGGATCGATCCCCGCAGTCTGGACCGCTATGCCGGTATTCAGGACAAGCTGCTCGATATCGCGTCCGAGCTTGTGAAGCCGGGCGGACGGATCATCTTCGTGACCTGCTCGCTGCTGGACGAGGAAGGCGCGGACCGGATCGAGGCTTTTCTCGAGCGAACACCCGGCTGGCAGGCCGACACGCGCACGATGGATGCGGGCAGGAAACGCGGGAAAGGATTGCGGCTGGCCCCGTCTCACGATGGGACCGACGGATTTTTCATCGCCCGTGCAGCATTGCCGTGTTAATCCGGTAATCTATGGTCGGCCCTGACCCCGCCAATCCTCTCTGGAAGGATATCTTGATGCGTTTCGCCCCTGCTGCCGCTGCCCTGTCGCTCGTTTTCGCCATTCAGGCGAGCGTTGGCTACGGCGCGGACCGCGATCCATCGCCGCGAGCTGCACAGCTTGTGGCAGAAGGCCGTGCAGCGCTCGCCGCAGGGCAGCCGCAAAAGGCCGTCGATGCATTCGAGGCGGCTCTTGTTGTCGATCCCGGCTACACGCCTATCTATCTCGATCTGGCGCAGGCCGCCCGGCGCGAAGGGCTGCAGGGCAAGGCGATCACCTATTACCGCGAGGCGCTGGAACGCGACCCGAACGATTTTGCCGCGCTCTCGGGCAAGGGCGCTGCCTTGGTCGAGAAGGGCGCTGTCGAGAAGGCGCGCACAACCCTGTCCCAGCTGGAATCGCTGTGCGGTTCAGGGTGCCCCGAAACGCGTCAGCTGGCGGCAGTCATCTCGCAGGGTCCGCAGCCGCGCGTGCTGACCGCAGAGGCTGTCCTGCCCGATGCGCAGGTCACCCAGTCCAACTAGGGCCAGTCGAGTTTGCGCCGGTCGCGAGCTACACCAGCTCGCGGAAGGCCTCCACGACGGCGCGGTAGACATCGCGCTTGAAGGGCACGATCAGGTCGGGGAGTTCGGCCGGATCGGCCCATTTCCATGTCGAGAATTCGGGCGGATCATGCGCCTCCAGATCAATATCGGAATCTTCGCCCATGAAGCGGGCGAGGAACCAATGCTGTTCCTGCCCGCGATATTTACCGCCCCACAGCTTCCCCATCAGCTCGTCCGGCAGGTCGTAGCGTACAGGCTCCTCCATCCGGCCGATAATCTGCGCCTTGTCGCCGCCGACGCCGGTTTCTTCCGCCAGCTCGCGTAAAGCGGCCGCTTCCAGATCTTCGCCCTCGTCGACACCGCCCTGCGGCATCTGCCACGCGTCATAGCCGCGGCTGTCGATGCGCTGGGCAACGAAGACCTTGCCCTGCCGGTTGGCGAGCATCACGCCTGCGCACAGGCGGTAGGCACTGATCTCGCTCATGCAGCGGATGCTTTCTGCGACTGGCGGTCCAGCTTGACCTTGATCGCGCCGAGAAACGCCTCGAGATCGGCCTGGCCGCTGGGGACGGCCTTCCTGAGCGTCGTGAAACCGTGGATGATGCCGGGAAATTCGAAATAGCTCACCTCGGTCCCCTGCTGGATCAGGTGCGCGGCATATTCGCGGCCCGAATCGCGCAAGGGATCGAGCCCGGCAGTGCAGATCACGGTCGGCGGCGTGTTCGAGCAATCGCCCAGGATCGGCACGTTGCGCGGGTCGTCGGCCGGGCCGGCATACTGGTCGGTAAACCACGCCATCGCAGCGCCCGTCAGCAGGAAGCCATCGGCGAATTTGGCGAAGCTGTCATGCTGGCTGATGTCGCTGGCGACAGGATAGATCGGCGCCTGCACCACCACCGGTACGTCGGCCGGTTTGGCCATCAGCTGGTTGGTCGTGACGATCGTCAGATTGCCGCCCGCGCTGTCTCCGGTAATGACCAGACCTGTGACTTCGCGGTCAAGCTCGGCCGGACTGGATGCGACCCAGCGCGTCGCGGCTTCGCAATCGTCGGGTGCGGCGGGGAAGGGATGCTCCGGGGCAAGGCGGTAGTCGACCGAGACCACCGGCAAATCCAGCACATGGGAAATCTCTGTGCACAGGTTGTTGTAGACCTCCAGATCGCCGATTACGAACCCGCCGCCATGCAGGAACATGACGACAGGCGAGGGGCCGCGGCTTTCCTTCACATCGTAAAACCGCAGCGGGATATCGCCGGCGGGGCCGGGACAGGTCAGATCCTTCTGGATGGCCATCTCGCGCGGCGGAGCCTCGGCCAGCGCGCCCATGGCCCGCATCTGCTCGCGTCCTGCGACCGCGCCGACTTCTTCGACGCCCTGACCACCCATCGCTTCCAGCATATCCAGGAACCCGCGGACATCGTCGCGCACGTAATGTTCGGTGTCGGCCATCAAATCTCTCCTCACGCTTTTATCTTGTGCGCCAGCGATAGGCCTCACACGCAGCGCAATTCAACCGTCATGGATAAGTGGCACAGAAAAACTTGATTGCCGCCCCCAAGGCGCGCACCTAGGTCGCCAGCCACAGTAACGCCCGCGCCTCGTATTTTGCGAAGGCCACGCGGATGAACAGGACGATTTATGGCAACGCAGGCGGCTCCCCGCGAACAGACATCCCAATCTCCCGAAGCAGTGGTCGTCCGGTTCGCCGGCGACAGCGGCGACGGGATGCAGCTGACGGGCGGGCAGTTTACGCTGTCCACCGCGCTGGCGGGCAACGATCTGGCGACCTTCCCCGATTTCCCGGCGGAAATCCGCGCGCCGCAGGGCACGCTGTTCGGCGTGTCGGCGTTCCAGATCAATTTCGGAAGCCGTGAAATCAACACCGCGGGCGATGCGCCCGATGTGCTGGTGGCGATGAATCCGGCTGCGCTGAAGGTGAACATCGCCTCGCTGAAGCCCGGCGGTCTGGTCATCGCCGACACGGGCGCCTTCACGAAGCGCAACCTTGAAAAGGCGAAGTACGAGCAGAACCCGCTAGAAGATGACAGTCTGGCGAAATTCGATGTGCTGGCCTTCGACATTTCGGAACGCACGATCGAGGCGGTGAAGCCCTTTGGCCTCGGCAACAAGGACGCGCTGCGCTCCAAGAACATGTGGACGCTGGGCCTGGCGCTGTGGATGTTCGACCGACCGCGCGAACCAATCCATGACTGGCTGCGAAACAAGTTCAAGCGCAAGCCGGATATTGCCGACGCCAATATCGCCGCGCTCGATGCAGGCCATGCCTATGGCGAGACGGCGGAGCTTTCCGGCCCCCTGAAACAGCTGTCGGTAGAGCCTGTCGAAAGCGCGCCGGGACTTTACCGGACCATTACCGGTGCGGAAGCCGTGTCGCTCGGCCTTGTGGCGGGCGCGCAGTTGGCCGACCTGAAAATGTTCTTCGGCGGCTATCCGATCACGCCTGCCTCGGCGATCCTGCATCACCTCGCGCGGCTGAAGGAATTCGGCGTCACCACCTTCCAGGCGGAAGACGAAATTGCCGCGATCTGCGCCTCCATCGGGGCGAGCTATGCAGGTTCGCTGGGCGTAACCTCATCCTCCGGTCCGGGCATTGCGCTCAAGACAGAGGCGATGGGTCTGGCCTTCATGACCGAGCTTCCGCTGGTCATCGTCAACAGCCAGCGCGGCGGGCCGTCGACCGGCCTTCCGACCAAGACCGAGCAAAGCGATCTCTATCAGGCGGTCTATGGCCGCAATGGCGACGCGCCGATGCCTGTCATCGCCGCGCGCAGCCCCGGCGACGCGTTCGAATGCGCTATCGAATCGTGCCGGATCGCGACGCAGTACATGACGCCGGTCATGCTGCTGACAGATGGCTACATCGCCAATGCCGCCGAGCCGTGGAAAGTGCCCGACCCCGCCAGCTACACTCCGTTCCCGGCGAAATTCATGGACAAAAAGCCCGGCGGCGATGATGCCGAGCTGCTTCCCTATGCGCGCGACGACAAGGGCGCGCGCCCCTGGATCAAGCCCGGCACGCCCGGCCTGATGCACCGCATCGGCGGGATCGAGAAGGCGGCAGGCACCGGCCACATCGACTATGCGCCCGACAACCACCAGGCGATGACCGATGCGCGCATCAGCAAGATCGCGAATGTCGCCGTGCCCGATCAGGAGGTCTGCCGCGGCAATACCGCCGGCAAGCTGGCCGTCGTCGGCTGGGGCAGCACCTATGGCCCGATCCATCAGGCCGTGGGCCGCGCCATCGCCAAGGGGCAGGACGTCGCCCACATCCACGTTCGCCATATCTGGCCGATGCCCGCCAATCTGGGCGATCTGCTGCGCGGATACGATCACGTGCTGGTGCCCGAAATGAACACCGGCCAGTTCAAGACCGTGCTGCGCGATCAGTACCTGGTCGACGCGCAATCGCTTACAAAGACCAGCGGTCAGCCCTTCGCCATCGCCGAACTGGAAGCGGAGATCGCCAAGTTCTTCGATGGCATCCCCGGAAACGAAGGCGGTCAGGTCGCGGTCAATGACGACCAGCTGCCGAGCCCGGTATTGGACGATTGATGAAAAACAACCGAACTCTCGTGTTTGCCGCGCTGTTGGCCTTCGCCCTTGTCCTCATCATGCTTTTCCGGTCCTGATATTATGAACGCCCCAGTAAAAATCGAAACCACGCTCAAGGACTGGGAAACCGATCAGGAGGTGCGCTGGTGCCCCGGGTGCGGGGACTATGCGATCCTGAAGGCTGTGCAGCGCACGCTGCCGCAGCTGGGCGCGGACCCGTCGAACACGGTGTTTATCTCCGGCATCGGCTGCTCCAGCCGCTTCCCGTATTACATGGAAACCTACGGCTTCCACACCATCCACGGCCGCGCGCCTGCGCTGGCGACGGGGGTGAAGCTGGCCAATCCCGATCTCGATATCTGGCTGGTGACCGGCGACGGTGACGGCCTGAGCATTGGCGGCAATCACATGCTCCATGTGCTGCGCCGCAATGTGAACATGCAGATCATGCTGTTCAACAACGAGATTTACGGCCTCACCAAGGGGCAGGCATCGCCCACCAGCCGGGTCGGCACGAAGAGCCCGTCCAGCCCCATCGGCAGCGTCGATTATCCGGCCAACCCCTGTGCCTTTGCGCTGGGTGCGGGCGCACGGTTCGTCGCGCGCGGCTTCGATGTGTCGAAGAAGCTGCCCGAAGTGCTGATGGCCGCCCACGCGCACCAGGGCGCGGCGTTCATCGAGATTTTCCAGAACTGCATCGTCTACAACAAGGACGTGTTCGACGATTTCGCCGCGCCCAAGGGTGCGGAGGATCGCCAGCTGTGGCTGGAAGACGGCGAACCCATGCTGTTCGGCAGCGAGAAGTCCGGCGGCGTGAAGGGCCTCGCCTTCGATGCGGAGAGCCTCGCATTCAAGGTTGTCGACGTCGTCGATGGCGACTGGCAATCGGCTGACGTGCGCGTCCACGACGTGAAGAACCGCGTCATGGCGCATCTGCTGTCGGAGCTGGAATTCGGCGAATTTCCGATGCCGATGGGCGTTCTCTACGATGATCCCGCACCGACCTTCGAAACAGCCGTCAGCGCCGAGCGCGAGCAGGCCAGCGCAGGCAAGGAAGCGAACCTCGCCAAGCTGCTGGGCACCGGCCAGACATGGACGGTCGAGGCGGACGAAGGGCATCCGACGGACTGATAGGTCTGAGCGGGACCGGCATTGGACAATCTAACCCATTCCCTCGTCGGCGCGCTGCTCGGGCAGGCCGGGCTGAAGCGCAAGACGGGGCTGGCAATGCCAGCGCTGATCATCGGCGCGAACCTGCCCGATGTGGATGCGGCGTGTTTCTTCTGGCTGGAGGGGCAGGAGCATCTGGGTTTCCGCCGCGGGATCACCCATGGCCCGCCCGCGCTGATCCTGCTGCCGCTGATTTTGGCGGGGCTGCTGTATGGTTTCGACCGCTGGCAGGCCAGCCGCGGGAAGCGGCCTGAAGGGCGTCTGCCGGTCAATTTCAAATGGCTCTATGCGCTCAGCTTCATCGGCTGCCTGACCCACCCGGCGCTCGACTGGCTGAATGTCTACGGCATCCGCCTGCTGGAGCCGTTCTCCAGCCGCTGGTTCTACGGCGATACGCTGTTCATCATCGACGTGTGGCTGTGGGCGCTGATGGGTTTTGCGACGTGGTTGTCGCTGCGGCGGGAGAAGCGCGGCGGGGAGTGGCGAAACGGCCTGCGCGCGTGGCGATAGCTGCGGCGCTGGCGTACATCGGGGTGAATGGCGCGATTACGGCATATGCTGAACGATCATATGCTCGATAATGCAAGTATTCCCGATGTCAGCAGCGATTGCAGGCCACCCATGGCTTGTGAGCGGGATACCGGCACCGTCGCAAGCCCGCTCCGTTCGCCTTTCTGGCAGGAGAGGAAATCTTGCCGGCGAGAACGGTGATGGTCTGCAGCGGCTGCTCTGCGGAGTGGACTGGTTCTGAAGCGCGCCCGGTTCGCCGACGAACTCGTGTGCATGGTCAATGCGCTGGAAGCTTGCGATGATGACGATCCAGAGTCAGACGCTTTCCTTTTCTGGTCCCGCGCGCCGTTTGCCGAACGCGCGCCAGATGGCTCTGTGCTCCTCCGCGATGCGCGGTTCTACGATCCGATGGCGCGGGATCGTTTCACCGTCGCGTTGCCCGATGTCGCGTGCGAGGAACTGGCCTCGAAGTAAGCGCGTTCCCCAAACAACCCGTTCGTCCTGAGCCTGTCGAAGGACTGCACTTTCTTCTGGTGCCGCGCGGGAAGTGAAGAACGGCCCTTCGACAGGCTCAGGGCGAACGGAGTTAGAGCGTATGACCAAACCACACATCGTCTGGCTTCGGCGCGATCTTCGCATGAAGGATCAGCCCGCGCTCTACAGCGCCGCGCAGGAGGGGCCGGTTGTCCCGGTCTATGTGCTGGACGACGAGCGTGCGGGCGACCGCGCGCTGGGCGGGGCGCATCGCTGGTGGCTGCATCACTCGCTGGAGGACCTGTCCAAGAGCTTCGGCCGTCACAATAGCCGTATCATCCTGCGCCAAGGCGACAGTGTGGAGGTTCTGGCCGTCCCTGGCGAAAGAGCTGGGCGCGGGTGCGATCCACGCCAACCGCCATTACGAACCCTGGTACCGGAAGGCGCAGGGAGACCTGAAGACGGCGCTGGAGGGGACGGATTGCGAGCTGGTGCTGCACGACGGCAATTACCTGCTCCCGCCCGGCACCGCGACGACAGGCAGCGGCGATCCGTACAAAATCTACACGCCGTTTTCCAAGGCGGTCAAAAACCTTCTCCCGCCACGCGAAGAACTGCCCGCGCCCGAAACGCTCCGCTCGCCCGGCAGCTGGCCTGACAGCGACGAGCTTTCGGATTGGGACCTGCTGCCGACAAAGCCCGACTGGGCCGACGGGTTTCGCGATCATTGGACGGTTGGCGAGGACGCCGCGCACGAGCGGCTGGGCTGGTGGGCGGACGAGGTCTCGAAATATGACGAGGGCCGCAATCTGCCCAGCGAAGACCAGACCAGCCAGATGTCGCCGCATCTGCACTGGGGCGAGATTTCGCCCATCACGATCTGGCACAGACTGAAGGACAAGCGCAGCGATGGCTGGGCGACCTACGAAAAAGAGCTGATCTGGCGCGACTACGCCCAGAACGTGATCTGCCAGTTCCCCGCTTACGCCAGGGAAAGCTACCGCGAGAGGTTCGAGGATCTGCAATGGCGCAACCCCAATCGCGGGCATCTGATCCAGGAAGATCTGGAGGCATGGCAGAAGGGCGAGACCGGCTACCCCATCGTCGATGCCGGAATGCGCCAGCTGTGGCAGATCGGCTGGATGCACAACCGCGTGCGGATGATCGCGGCGAGTTTCCTCATCAAGCATCTGCTGATCCACTGGACCCATGGCGAGCGATGGTTCTGGGACACGCTGGTCGATGGCGACTACGCGTCCAACGGCACCAACTGGCAGTGGGTCGCGGGCACTGGCGTCGATAGCAATATGTTCCCGCGCATCATGGCCCCGCTAAGCCAGAGCGAGAAGTTCAATGCGGCCGACTACATTCGCGAGTGGGTGCCGGAACTGGAGACCTGTCCGACGCCGACATTCACGATCCGGCGGACGACAAGCGCGGCGATTATCCTGTCAAACGCATCGGCCACCACGAAGCGCGCGAGCGTGCGCTGGAAGCATACGGGCAAATGAAGAACGGCTAACTTGTCCGCAAGGCTTCACCGCGCCATAGGCGTCTGCGATGGCGACCCAAGTTCAAGGCAATACAGGCGAAAATCGCGGCGACGTCCTGATCGACGGGGCGCGGCGCTTTGCCCGTCGGCCCGGTCTGCTGGCCCGGCTGGCGGCGCCGGCTGTCAGCAAGATGCTGGACCGGATCGATGCCGGCGCTTGTCTCGGGCACGATTCACGGCACGCTGCCTGACGGAACGCCGCGCACGCTGGGCGGTCATGCACCGGGCTTCGAATGCACGTTCGAGCTCAGAAGCTGGAATGCCCTGGTGCGGATTGCCAGCAACGGTTCGGTCGGCCTGTATCAGGCGTGGGAAGCGGGCGAATGGTGGAGCCCTGATCCGGTGCCGCTCTTCGCGATGTTCGTGCAGAACTCCCCGACACTGGGCGATACGGCGCGCGCCAAGGGGCCGTTCCGGCGCGCTCTGCGGCTGGCGCATCTGTTCAATCGCAACACCCATGAGGGCGCGCAGAGAAATATCTCAGCGCATTACGATCTCGGCAATGATTTCTACGCCGCATGGCTTGAAGAGACGATGGCCTATTCCAGTGCGCTATATCCGGCGGACGGCGGCGATCTGACCCGGGCGCAACACACCAAATGGCAGGCTCTGGAACGCCGGATCGAAGGCGCGAATTCCGTCCTGGAGATCGGCTGCGGCTGGGGCGGACTTGCAGGACGCCTGCACGGGCAGGGGGCCGATGTTACCGCGATCAGCCTGTCGGACGAGCAATTGGGCTGGGCACGCGAGCATCATGCGGGGCCCGAATATCGCAAGCAGGATTACCGCGATGTGCGGTGGGCAATTCGACGCCATCGTCAGCGTGGAAATGGTGGAGGCCCTTGGCCGCGAATACTGGCCGACGTTCATGGAAAGCCTCGCCCGCAATCTGAAACAGGGCGGGCGCGCAGCGATCCAGTACATATCGTTCCGCGACGACATTTTCGAGGATTACGCAGCGAGTGCGGACTTCATTCAGGCCTACATCTTCCCCGGCGGGCTGCTGATCAAGACGTCGGAATTCCGCGAGCTGGCGGACGAGTATGGCCTCGACTGGCAGGAACAGCACGATTTCGGGCTGGATTATGCAGAAACGCTGAAAACACTGGCGCGTGAATTTCGATGCGGCGGTGCAGGGCAACCGGCTGCCCGGTGGCTTTGACCGTAGGTTTATCGATCTATGGCGCTATTACCTCATGTATTGCGAAGGCGGATTTCGCGGCGGTGGCATCGATGTCCATCAGGTAACGCTGGTCAAAGCGTAGAGATTTTCAGGGAGAGAACGCAGTGAAGAAAACTTTGGGATTAAGTCTGATGGCAGCGCTCGCGCTGTCCGGTTGTGCCGCGGCCTATTCGGAGCCTGCGTCTTCTCCTCCATCCTCATCCCCGATCGTGGTGATTGATGAAATCGAAGAGGGGCCCGTCAGTTTTTCCATGCCCGAAGGCGGGATCGATCTGGAAGGTGCAGCCGTGCTGGCGTGGGACGATGCGACCCGCGCTGCCAATTTTCGCCGGATGGAAGATTTCTTTCCCGGCTTCGAGGTTGAGCCTGCCGCCACGCCGCGCGCTCTGCCCAGGGGCAAGGCCCTGCCGGCATCGACGGTAGCCGCAATCGACAGCTACATGTCGCGCGGCGACATTGCCGGCGTGATGGTCCTGCAGGACGGCATGGTGCGGTACGAAAAATACGGCATGGATTTCGCACCCGAGCAGCGCTGGACAAGCTTCTCCGTCGCCAAGAGCCTGACGTCGACCCTGCTCGGCGCTGCGGTGAAGGATGGCTACGTCGCATCGATGGACGATGCGGTTTCCAAATACATTCCAGGCCTTGTCGGCAGTGCTTACGACGATGTCACGGTCGAGCAGCTGGCGACGATGACGTCGGGCGTGAAATGGAACGAGAGCTACACCGACCCCGATAGCGATGTCGCGCGGATGTTCGACACGCAGCCCGGACCGGGTGAAGATCAGGTCGTGGAATATATGAAAACGCTCCCGCGCGAGGCACCTGCCGGCGACAAATGGGTCTACAAGACAGGCGAGACGAACCTGATCGGTGTGCTGGTGGAAAATGCCACCGACCGGACACTGGCGCAGTATGCCAAGGACAAGCTGGTCGATCCGGCGGGTCTGGAGGGCTCGCTGTTCTGGCAGATCGATCTGTCGCAGCGCAATATCGGCGGTTGCTGCCTGTCCATGCGACTGGCGGACTATGCCCGCATCGGCCAGTTCGCGCTGGAAGGCGGTAATGGCGTGGTGCCCGATGGCTGGTTCGACGCAGCCGGCGCGCCGCAAGTCGATTTCGGCGAAACACTGGGAATGCCGGGCTTCGGCTATGGCTATCAGTGGTGGACCTATCCGGGCGGTAATTTCGGCGCGCAGGGTATCTTCGGTCAGTCGATCACTATCGCTCCGTCGCAGAAGCTCGTCGTGGCGATCCTGAGCAACTGGCCAAAAGCAAGCGACAGGGCGCAATCCATGGAACGGCTCGGCCTTTTGGCGGCCATTGCCTCAGGCGCAGGTTCGGGAAATTAGCGGAACCGACATATCTGTCGGGGCGATCAAACCCCCGGCAGATCAGACACTGCGAAACATCGGCTGATGCCCGTGGCGCGCCATGATGTTGTCGTGGACGATCGGGCTGAGCAGGTCGGTGAAAGCACATCCGACAATGGAGCTGTCCCACCAGACGACCTTGGCCATGCGCAATTCGAGGCCGGGCAGGGTGAGCCAGCAGACCTGCCCTTCATACATCCGGTTGATGGCCGCTCCGCTGAAGCCGCTGATCGAAAGATCATGCACGACCGTCTGGAACGCGCGTCCGCCACTGGCCCGCAGCTGGGCCGGAATTGTGATTTTCGTACGCGGTGCGCAGCGATCTTCCTGCGCTGCAATCTCGTAGCTGTCGGTCGTGTGCAGCATCGGGATGCCTCCTGTCATGCGATCGGGAAGGACCGTTCTCGGCCGCATCCAAAACTTCATGACGGGCTTTCGCGCATGCGCGGTTACCTCCCGGTAAGCACTATTGCCTAAGCGACATTAACCCTCTCGCGGTGTCCGGTGGCGAAATCCTCGCCCAGCAGCGCGACGATCCGGTTCGCCACATCTTCGGGCGGCTTCACGGTTTTGGGGTCTTCACCGGGATAGGCCTTTTCCCGCATCGCCGTGCGCGTGGCGCCGGGATCGATGATTGCCACGCGAATATGACCAATCTTTTCAACTTCCTGCGCGTAGGAGGTGAGGATGTTGTCGAAGGCTGCCTTGCTGGCTCCGTACGCGCTCCAATAGGCCCGCGGATTTTCACCGACACTGCTTGTCAGCCCGACGACCACGGCATCGTCCGACCGTTTCAGCATGGAGTCGAAATTGGCGAGCAGAGCCTGCGTTGCCATCACATTGATGGTCATCGCCTGACCGAATTGCTTTGCATCGATCTGCGTAACGGGTGTCAGATGCGGCAGATAGGCCCCTGAAATAACGAGGTAATCCAGCGCATCCCAGCGGCCACGGATTGCCGTGGCCAGGCGCGCCACACCCTCGGCTTCCGTCAGGTCGACAGGTGCGATCGTGGAACTGCCGCCAGCGGCATAAATCTCGTCCTCGACCGCTTCCAGCGCCTTCACATCGCGGGCGGTCAGAACGACATGGACGCCCTGCGCCGCGAGAGCCTTTGCCGTGGCAGAACCGATTCCGCGCGAAGCTCCGGTGACGACAGCAAGCTTGCCGGCAAGCGCCTTATCTTCAGACATTTAAGCGACCTTGTTGACGGGAAATGAAAGCTGCGCCGCGTCATCGGACTTGCCCGCAAGGTCGGTCAGCGACGTCG
>CAWBKC010000001.1:0-485983 GCA_963789305.1 uncultured Alphaproteobacteria bacterium | reverse complement strand
AACCTGAAGGTCGTTGGTTCAAATCCAACCCCCGCAACCACCCGTCTCGATAAACCCCGAACTCATAGCCTCACTGTCGCCAGTGGGGCTTTTTGCGTTTCTGCTGTAAGTATATCGAAAACATTCCGTGCAAGAAGGGATCCAGGCTCTTGGCATGGGCCAGAATGTGGGTCCTTCTTCGAATGCTCAAGGTCGTCTGTTTTCGGTATCCGGTCCGGTTCGGGTCTTGGTCCGTGCGAGGGATGAGGTGCGCATCATGAGGAGCATAAACGCACGTGCCTTCGCAATAATTTTGCCCGTCGCATTCAGCATATTCGGGCTGTCCACATGGCTCTCCTACAGCGATGCACGGGAGAGGGAGATTGCTTCTTCTGTCCGGTTGCTGACACAAGACCGTGCCTTGGCGCAGCGATCCTTGGAAAGCCGTTTCGACGAACTGGCGCTCGTGCAGCGGCGGGCACGCGATCGCACGCTCGCGGCCTTGTCCGATGAACGGTTCAGCTTTCCTGAATTCAACCGACATTTCCCTCCCGCCGGAGACGGAACCCGGCGGAGCAGCAACGCGCTATGGGACGGCGTGCGAACTTCGCTAGGTAGCGTCGAGGGATTTGGTGCCTACATTTCCAATACCGACCTCGATGCCAATCGGCAAAGGACCCTGGGCGCTGCGTTTTCGGCGATGGTAGGATTGGTGGACGGGCTGCCGGCGAACGCCAACAATCTGTATTTCTTCTCGCCCTATAATGACTTGGTCATGCACGCGCCGCTGCGACGCGATCAGCTTTTGTTCTATCGCAAAGAGGCACCTGCATCGCTCGATTTCCAGGATGAAGAATTTTCCAAGATCGTCACCCAGTGGGCAAATCCGGAAGGTGAGTTGCGCTGTACGAGTTTGCAGCCGATCCTGTATGACGAAACGCGGCAGACATGGACGACAGGTTGCATGACGCCGGTCAGGATTCAGGGGCGCCAGATCGGTGCCTTTGGCTCCAGCATCCCGCTGGATGAAATATTCAAGGACGATGAAATTGCCGTCGGTGACAATATCGACCGGGTGATCGCGACGGGTGACGGGCAGTTGGTCAGGCATCCGGAATATACCCTGCAAAACAGTGCCGAAACCGGCGCCTTTCTGAATTTGGTTGAGACCGACAATGAGGAGCTGCAAGAATTGTGGCAGGCCCTGCAAGGTGTCGGCACCTCGGGCTTTACCGGGTATCTACCCATCTCGGATGTCTACATCGATGCGCAGCGGCTCGAGAGGCCGGATTGGTTCGTGGTCTCGATGGTGCGCGGCGATGCAGTACGGGCGAGCGCATTCGATGCCAGCAAGTTCACTCTGTTTGCCGGCTTGCTGACGACAGCGGCGTTTGGCCTGTTTATCATCATGTTCATTCGCCAGCAGTTGATCCAGCCCATTCAGCGGCTTGCCGTTCGCGCCGATGCCATCTCTCTGGGGCAGGACGGGCCGGACGAAAGGTCGCCGGCCGACGGGGACGAGATGGACAGCCTCAACCGCGCATTCGATGCGATGGAGAGCCGCGTCACGCGGGAGCGGCTCCGGCTGACCCGTTCGTTCGATCTCCTTGTCGATGCGATAGAGGAATATGCGATCCTGTTGCTGGACCCAGCAGGTACGGTGACGCGTGCCAACCAATCGGCCAATGCGCGCTTCCATTGGGAAGAGAACAGCGATCTCAGACAGATTTTCCCGTCAGACGAGGCAGACGATTTCGTGGCAGACGATCTCCTGCGCAAGGTAGCCCGCGATGGCCGCCTGTCGCAAACTGTCATGCGGGCGAGGGGAGACGGATCGGTGTTCTGGGCCTTCGAGGCGATCGAAGCGATTTACGACACCCATGAAGGTCTTGTCGGCTTTGCCTATATTGCGCGGGATGTAACCGAGCAAAAGGACGCCGAGGCCGAAATCCTCGCGGCTCGCGACCGCGCCACGCGGGAGGCGGACAGACGGCGTGACCTGTTGGCGACGATGTCGCACGAAATACGCACGCCGATGACAGGCATTCTGGGAATGCTGGAACAGGTGCGGCAGGAAAATTCCGCACGGTCCAGAGACCGCGCATTGGCCACCATCGAAAATTCGGGCGAGGCCCTGATGCGCGTGCTCGACGATGTCTTGCAGCACGCAAAAGCGGATAGCGGCGCGATGGAAATCGAAGAGCGCGGGTTCGACACGACGCGGCTGATCCAGGGATCGGCCGAGCTCTTCATTCCTCTGGCTCGCAAGAAAGGTCTCGCTCTGGAACTGGACCCGGGCGCCCGAGAAAAATTGCGCGGCGATCCTGTCCGAATTCAGCAGATCATCGCCAATTTCCTCAGTAACGCGATCAAGTTCACGAGCAGCGGAGCAGTCACCTTGTCTTGCGAGGTCAAGCCGATCGCCGATGAACGGGTTACTCTCGAAATTGCCGTTGCCGACACGGGGCTTGGTATTCCGGCCGACCGTCTGGAATATCTGTTCGACCCCTACGAGCAGGCGTCCGCCTCGACGGAACGGCTGTTTGGCGGAACCGGGCTTGGCCTTTCCATCTGCCGCAAGCTTGCACGGGCTATGGGCGGCGAGATTCACGCTGAAAGCACAGAGGGCGAGGGAAGCCGGTTCATCCTGCAATTGCCCCTGAGCCGGGACACGCAGACAGACGATGGCTTGCCAGGTCAGGGCAAGACGGCGTTGATATTTGCCACCAGCGCGACGACCCGGCTCGGTGCAGAGGCGGGGCTGGAAGAACTTGGTTATAAGGTCCGCAGCGCGCCGGGCCTGAAAGATCTGGAAGAGAACGGGGATGCCGATCTGATCGTATTCGAAGACGGCAGCATCACGCTTCCGAACTTCTGCGCGAAAGCTATCCCGGCGCCGTCTGTATCGTGATCGGCAAGCCAGGGCAGGCGGAGCAAGATGCCGGATTGCCCTGGATTGCACCTCCCGTCACGGCGAAGGCCATCCTCGGCGCGCTGGGGGGAAGAGCAGCATGAACCCGGTCCGATTCGAAGATCTGCCACCCGAAAAGCGCGAAGCTATCCTCTCCCGGCGATTGGCCCGCGCGCAAACGGCCTTGTCCGAGGCCGAAAAGGCGCTCGAAGGCCGAATGCGTGAACTGGCATCGGCGTATGACGAACTCAGGGTCCGGGAAGGGGAACTGGCAGAACGGTTCGACATGCAATCCCGCCAGTTGCTGGCCGCACAGCGTACCAGCGGCTTCGCCACGATTTTCGGTCGATCGGGAGAACCGTTCCAGAGCTCGGCGCAACTCAACGAAATTTTCGGTTTTCCGCCAGTGCGCCTCCTTGTCCCGGCAGATGTCATTTCGCGCATCCATCCGCTGGATCGCAACCGCATCATCGCCGCAGCGGAGGATTTCTTCTCCACCCGTTCGCTCGACACCGATCATGTTTACGAGCATCGGATCATGCACCCGGACCGCGGCATGTGCTGGGTGAAATGGAGCATACGGCGCGAGCGTAGTGGTGCAGATGCCGGAACTACTGTTTACGGATCCGTGCGCGACATCACCGAAGTGCGCGCGAACGAGCGGCGGGTGAAGGCTCTTCAGCTGCGGGCCGTCCGGCGGGTGAAGGAACTGGATATCCTCACCGGCGACCTTGAGCGGGAGCGCGGCCGTGCGGAGGCTGCTCTGGATGTCCGGACCCGCGTCCTGTCGCACTTTGCACACCAGTTTCGCACTCCGCTCAGCAGTCTTTCGGGCGTGGTCGAATTGCTGGACGGAGCCGCGGTCACAGATGACCAGCGCGAAGCTCTGGCGTTCGCAGAGCACGCGACGGAGCGGTTGATGTCACTTGTCGAGGAAGCACTTGCCGAGGCGTCGGGCGAGGGCGAGACCGTGTCCCTTTTTCCCGCACCCACGGAGCTTGGCCCGCTGCTCGGCCAAGGACGCACATTCTGGCGGAAGGTCTGCGAGGATACCGGGCAGGGCGGTGCGCTGGAGATCACCTGGGATGCGACATTGCCGGATCACGTGGTGGTCGATGCAGTGAGGCTGCGCGAACTGATCGACTGCCTGGTCGGATACGGGCTGGAAACCGATTTCTCCGCCCGCCTGCAAGTCACATGGAACGGCGGTCTGCAACTGACCCTGGTCGGAGACGCTCCGCAAATCATCGACAATACGCTCGATCTCAGCACCGATCCCCAGCTGCGCCGGGCGCATTTCCTGGCAGAGGCGATGAACGGCTCTCTGGCTTATGCCGCTCAGGCTGTTCACGGCATTGTTGCCTCCCTCCCTCTCGATATCAGCGTCGGCCGTGCGGCCAAGGCTGCCGCCTTGAAAACGGCGTCGGATTGCGCGCCCCACATTCTCCTTGCCGAAGATACCGTCAGCAACCGCGAAGTCATTGCCGCGCTCCTCAGGAAAATGGGCTGCGAAGTCGCGACCGCCTCGAACGGGGCGGAAGCTCTGGAGGCGGCAAGAAGCCAGCCCTTCGATGCTATCCTGATGGATGTGCAGATGCCCGTCATGGATGGCGAGACAGCCGTCCGGACATTGCGCGCCGATGACGGGCCGCATTCGCGCGTTCCGGTCATCGGCATCACGGCGCACAGCCTGCAGGAAGAACGCGACCGGTTGCTGGCGGCGGGCATGTCGACCTGTCTGTCCAAGCCGGTGAAGGAAGCGGACATCCGATCCGCGCTGGTCACGGCGCTGATGGCAGCGAAGCCGGCGAGCGATGGCAGCAAGCTGTTCGATGTCGACCGGTTCCGGGCCGCGTTCGAGGCCTTGCCGGATCATTTCCGCGAACGTTTTCTGGGCGCTGTCGAAATCGATCTCGACACTTATGGCGATGGCCTGAAGCAGGCTGTCGCAGCCGGAGACGAAGACCTGACCGACAGGCAGGCCCATGCGCTTAAAGGGGTTGCGGCGAACATAGGTGCCGTCCGCCTGATCGAAGCCATCGCCGCGTTCCGGGACCGTCCGCTTGGCGATGCGGCGCAGGAATATCGGGAATTGAACGAACAGCTCGCTGCAGCAAGATCTGGCTGCAGCGAGCTGTTCGCAGCAGTGATCGCTCCTCAATAGGCTCCTTTCCCGGAAATCACTGCGGGTATGGTGCGAAGCATGATCGCAAGATCTGTCTTCACACTGCGACGCTGGAGATAGGCCACATCCATGGCCAGTTGACGGGGGAAAGGGATTTCGGCCCGACCGGAAACTTGCCAGATGCAGGTGATGCCGGGCTTTCCGCGCAAACGCTTGAGCGCGCACTTGGAATAAGCCTGAACCTCGCTCGCCAGGGCCGGACGCGGCCCTACCAGGGCCATGTCCCCGCGCAGGACGTTGATCAGCTGCGGCAGCTCGTCGAGCGAGAACCGGCGGATGAAGCGGCCGGTCCGGGTAATACGCGGATCGTTCCGCATCTTGAAGCAGATGCCGTCGCGCTCGCTTTTGCCGAGCAAGGCCGCACGGCGCGCCTCGGCATCGGTGAACATCGACCGGAATTTCAGCATTTCGAAGCTGCGTCCGTCTTCACCGATCCGCAACTGGCGGAAGAATACGGGGCCACGATCCTCCAGACGGATCGCCGCTCCCACGAGAAGAAGGACAGGCAGGAGCAGCAGCAATGTGCATGCCGCGCCTGTAAAATCGATCGCACGCTTCGTCTTTTCGGCCATGTACTTCGTGACACCGCGAACATGCGCGGCGTGGGCGACGGCGTGGGCCATGAAGACAGCGTTGCCGACCAGATACCGGTGGGCGAGACGGCGCGGCTCCATGGCAAGCCGCCATGCCCATTCGCAGCCGATGGCCCGGACCGCTTTGGGAGCGCGCGGGATATTGCCGGAGTAATAGTCGAACAGACCTCCGACACCCAGTATGACGGGGGCATCCAGCTGGTTCTTGACCCGGTCGATCCACTTTTCCTGCAGCGGTACGCCGAAGCCGACGAACAGGATGCTCGCGCCCGAGGCGTTGATGCGCGCGATCAGGTCCGCTTCTTGGGCAGGTGTGAAGTAGCCGTCATGCGTGCCCGCAACATCGAGGTGGGTGAATGTCGCGCGCATCGTGTTTGCGGCGTCGCTGGCGATTCCGGGCGCTCCGCCGAGGAGGAAGATCGACTGACCGGCAGCCTCTGCATGACGGCAGATTTCAGGAAACAGATCCGTACCGTTCAGGTTGTCGCCGAAGCTGCACCGCGCCAACTTCGAGGCCAGGCGCATTCCGCTGCCGTCCGGCAGGATGCGGTCGCTGTTTTCCAGCGCGCGCCGGTAGTCGCGGTCTGATTTCAGCGTGTTGACGCAATGCGCGTTTACGAAGTTGACCACCGTCCGCTTGCCCAACTGGGCACGGGCGACAAGCGAGCTTGCGACATTTTCCAGCGTATCGGACACCAGTGACACGCCGAACAGGCGGGTGGTGGCTGCGGGCTTCGATGCTTCGATCAGCCGGCCGAGCATATTCTCGGCGTGGAGATTGGCGGGAATGGTCGACAGGTCGTATTTCATGGCGGGCTCCTTCAAATGAGTTGCCCGCTCCTCCGCATTTCCCGTGCCAGTTTGGAAAATCGTCGGAAAATCAGGTTGTTACCCGAAGGCGCAGAAAATCAGGTCTGCATCCGATCCTGATCTTTTGCAAAATGGGAGAGGAGATTTCGCGAGTTGGCCGATTTGGTGGTGCAATTTGCAAAATGTGATGTGCCGAGGCCCAGACGATAATTTCAACCCGCTGAAAAATCATCACTATTTTATCTGGCACGAACCTTGAAACGGTTGAGGCAACTCTCGGGAGACGCTTCAATGCAATTCGCAAGACCGACATTCCAGATTTCGCCGAGCATGTTCAAACTGGCGCGCGGTTTCGCCGGTTTCGCATCGGCGGAGCTGGCAAATCGCGTCGTGCGGCTTGCCGCCATCCTCGTCATTGCGCGTCACACGGATGCCGCATTGCTGGGGACCGCCGCCCTGGCCCTATCGCTGTTCGAATTGACCCGCGTGCTGACCCAGGCCGGCATCGGCCAGCGTATCGTCGCCGCCAGCGATGCCGAGCTCGGTGCCATTTGCGAGCGGGCTTCGACATTGTTCTGGGCCTGCTGCACCAGCGTCGCGCTGATCCAGCTGATCGTGGCCGCCATTCTCTACGCAGCTTTCGCGCTGCCGGAAGCAGCAGCCATGCTCGCGGTCCTGAGCGGCGTTTATTTCTTCATGCCGCCCGGGCTCGTCCAGATTTTCCTGCTGATGCGCGACGAGCGGCTGGGGGCCTGCGCCAGCATCAATGCAGCGCAGGCAATCCTAGACCATCTCCTGACTGCTGTCCTGATTGTCGCATGGCCCAGCGCCTGGGCAATTGTCCTGCCGAAGCTGCTGACAGCGCCGGTCTGGACACTTCTTGCCCGTCGCGCCCGCCCGTGGCTGCGCGATGGCGCTGCGCCTGCCGCGATCGGCGAGTTTCGCGCGTATTGTGGCGGGGTGCTGGCAAGCGAGCTGATGGCCGCTCTGCGTCTCAATGCAGACAAGCTGGTCGTCTCTGCGATGCTGGGCGTGCAGGCGCTTGGAACATATTACTTCGCATTCGGTGCTGGACTGGGCATCGCGCAATCGCTGGTCACTGCGTTCGGTACGGTCCTTTTTGCCTCGCTCTGCCGGGCCGAAGGCGGGGATCGGCACAACCAGCTGCGCGCCGCAATGCTGATTGGCCTCGCCATCCTGATCCCCGTCATCGCAGCGCAGGCCTTTCTCGCACCGATTTACGTGCCGATCGTTTTCGGCCCGCATTGGGCACCCGCTGCGCCCTATCTCGCCTTGCTGTCCTGCGCTGCGATACCGCTGTTCCTGCTTGGCGGTCTCGGAGCTTCGTACCGCGCCGATCGCAAGCCAGGCCGCGATGCAGGTCTCGCATCGATTGGCAACTGCGGCAGCTCTTGGCGGGCTCGCCATCGGCGCGGCCCATTCGCTGGCCGCCGCCTGCGCCGGATATTCCATCGGACTGGCGCTCGTCGTCATTCCTGCAGCCCTTCGTGTCGCAGCAAACGGCACTCCTGCGCCGACCCTTCCCAGCCTCACAGACAAGGTGATGTCGTCATGAATACGCCAACTTTCTCCATAATCGTGCCGGTCTACAATGCGGCAGAAACCCTGCACGCGACCGTTGCCAGCGTCCTGAACCAGACGGACCTCGATTGGGAATTGATCCTGGTCGATGACGGCTCGACCGATCTGTCCTTGAGGGTAATGATGGATCTCACCGGTCAGGATGACCGGATCCGCATGGTCTCGCAGAACAACAAGGGCCCGTCGGCTGCACGCAATCTCGGTGCGGTTCTGGCTTGCGGCCGGTATCTTGCGTTTCTCGATGCCGACGATTTCTGGACTGCGGACAAGCTCGCCAGCCACCGGTGCTTTCACGAAACCTTTCAGGGCATCGAGGCAAGCTTCGCAGGGATTGAATTTCTGGAAATGGATGCCAGCGGCAAGGCCACGATACGCACGGCCAGCACGGTTCCGGCCGGCGTCCTCGATCTGCCGCTGGTGATTGCGGAGAACCCGGTTTGCACGACCTCCAATCTGGTCATCAGTTCGGCAGCCTTTCACGAACTGGGCGGTTTCAGCGAGCAGATGGCGCATGCCGAAGATCAGGAATTCATCGCCCGCATCGTCGATCAGGGTTATCTGATTGCCGGCATCGACACGGTGCTGGTCCGGTACAACATGATGGAAAGCGGACTGTCGGCCGATCTTGAATGCCATGCTGCGCGGCTGGCGGTCGCTCGCCGACAATTATGCCGACCGGATCGACGTCGATGCAGCGGAGGCAGTCTATTGTCGTTATCTCGCCCGCCGCGCCCTGCGCACAGGCGCCAGCCCCGCGGTCGCCCTGGCCTATATCAGGGATGGCCTCGCGCTGGATGCGGCCGCTTTTCTGGCCGATCGCAGGCGCGGAATGATGACCGTCCTGGCTACTGTTGCGAGCATTTTCATGCCGCGGCCCATGCGCCTCCGACTGTTCGCCTGAGCGACGCCGATCACAAAATTTAACCCCCTTCCATTCTAGGAAAAAACCATGACCAACACAGTCATTCCCCACTCCGCCAATATGCCCGCACAGGCCCCGGCAATTTCCGTCGTCATGCCGGTCTACAACGTCGAGAAATACATTGCTGCGGCGATCCAGTCGGTGCTGGACCAGAGCTTTACCGATTTCGAATTGCTGATTGTCGATGACGGCGGCACGGACCGCTCTGTTGCCATCGCAGCAAGCGTTCGAAGACGATCGCATCCGCATCCTGAAACAGCCCAATCGCGGGCTTCCCGGCGCGCGCAACACCGGTATTGCCCACGCCCGCGCCCCGCTGATCGCGCTGCTGGATTCCGACGACATCTATCACAAGGACAAGCTGCTGCTGCATCACGTCCACATGCGCGCATCGCCGGATATCGGCGTCAGCTATGCCGGATCGCGCATGATCGATGGCGACGGCCAAGTCATGGCGGTCGAGATGCGGTCGAAGCTTACAGGTATTTCGCCGGCCGATATATTCTGCCGCAATCCGGTCGGCAATGGCAGCGCCGCTGTCCTGCGACGGTCCGCGATCGATCTGGCAGCGTTCCCGCATCCGGACGAGCCTGAGCGGCTGTGCTGGTTCGACGAAACATTTCGCCAGTCGGAAGACATCGAATTCTGGAGTCGTCTCGTCGCGTTTGCCACAGCGTCCGGTTCGAGGGCATTGCCGGGCAACTGACCGATTACCGGATCATTGGCGGAGCCTTGTCGGCCAATATCGTGAACCAGTTCCTCAGCTGGGAGAGAATGTATCGCAAGCTTGCCTCTGTCGCTCCGGAGTTCGTCTCCCGGCATGGCCGCAAGGCGCGCGGTTACCAATTGCGCTACCTCGCGCGCCGTGCGGTACAGCTGGGCGATACGGGCTTTTCGGGCCAGTTGCTGATGGATGCCTTGAAAACCTATCCGGGAATGCTCTGGCGCGAGCCGGTCAAGACACTCACCACGGGTGCTGCGGTCTCTCTCGGCAAGGTATTGGGCAGGGAGCGTTTCGCTTTGCTGGCACGCAGATATCTGCGCGGCGCGGCGGCATGATACGCGCCGTCCACCTGCTGGACGACTTCGCGATGGGCGGGGTCACAAGGGCGCTGGGCGTATTCGACGAAGACGAACTGGCGGACACCGTGCACTCGCGCACGGTGCCCGTTGCCATGTCCGGCCAGTTGGCCCCGAAACTGGATGCCGATCTGATCGTGCTGCATATGCCCCCGAGCTGGCGGCGTCTGCCATGGTTAGCAAGTTTGCGCCTGCGTAACCGCAGGGCCCGCATCATCCATGTCGAACACAGCTACACCCGCTCCTTTACCGAGCATAACATATCCAGTCCGCGCAGGTTCGCCATGATGCTGCGCGCAGCCCTTGCAATGGTGGACGATGTTGTGTGCGTGTCCCGCGCCCAGCGAGAATGGCTGGTCGAGGCGAGCGGTGTGGCCCGCACAAAGACCCGGACGATCTATCCGTGGAGCGGGCGGGAAGAACTGGCTGCGATTGCCCCCGCCCGGCCAGATACCTCCCGCCCGCTCAAGCTGGCTGCCTATGGCCGGTTCTCGACAGTCAAGAATTTCGGGCCGCTGGTCGAAGCGGTCAGGGCGCTTGGCCCCGGTGTCTGCACCTTGTCGCTTGGCGGTAGCGGTCCCTTGGAAGCTGAACTAATCGCGCAGGCCGCTGGAGCAGGCAATATACGCTTTGCCGGCATGGTCGATGATGTCGCCACCTTTCTTGCCGATGCCGACGCGGTCATCGTGCCATCGCTGCATGAATCGTTCGGACTGGTCGCAACGGAGGCGCGGTTGGCTGCCCGCCCTGTGCTGGTGGCGAATGTCGACGGTCTGCCGGAACAGGCAGCTGCGGGCGGGCACTGTGCCCCTTGCCGCACGGCCGGTGACATCATGCAGGCGATCGAGGCATTCCGCTTGCTGCCGCTCGGCACGATGGCAATCGAGGCGCGCCGCGGGGCACGATCGCACAGGGCGGATGTCATCGCCGGTTGGAAACGCCTGATCGAACAGGATTAACCAGCGCAGCGCCGGCGGGATTGCGCCATATCGCGGGTTTTACAGGGAGTCCGGCCCGAACCTTCTAGAGAGACGCGGGCTTCTCGTTGCGCTCTGAATTGACCTGGCCAAGCGCGATGCCGAGGACAGCCCAGGCGGGCCAGGTGATGTAAGCCAGTATTTCGAGGTTCTCCCCGAAGCTATAGAGCAGGAACACCGCCGCAAGCCCGAAGCCGGTGCGATAGATCGGTGCCCGGGCCGCGTGAAGCAGCAGCACGGCGAGTGTGATGGCGAGTGGCACAGCCAGTGCCAACGCCCCGAACAGGCCTTTGACGAACAGCAGTCCGTACCAGCTGTGATGGCTGCCGATGGGCATGTATTCCACCAGATGTGGGCCGTTCTCGACGATCCCGTGCCCGAAGAATGGTGCTTCGTTCTGCCAGCGTTCGATGGCGATGCGCCCCAACGTCTCGCGCACGCGGGTGGAATCGGCGCGCGCGCCTTTGACGTCGGCGATCATTCCCTCGGCCCATTCTGCTAGCGGCAGGCCGAAGATACCGGCAATCAGAGCGGCGGGGGAGGCAACCAGCCATGCGACCGGGCGATGGATGTGCTTCAGGCCCCAGAGCATCGGCAGGATCACCAGCAGGGCGATCAGCGCAAGCCGCGATTGCGAGAAGACCGCGATCAGTACGCCCGCCAGCACGCCGACCGTGCGCCAGCCAGGAGATTTTTCCTGCAGGGCGAGGACGGTGTGGATCACCGCGACCATGCCCGCTGCGGGCGACCACGGGGCGAAGAACTGCCAGCGCGGCGTGCCGGCACCCGGCTCGATGGTGTACAGCGTGGCGGAGAAATATTCAGGGCCGGACCCGCCGATGATCCTGAGCGGAGAAACCCACAATTCGGCTGGCAGGCCGAGATAGGGGGCGACAAGAAACACGGGCAGAACGATCAGTGTCTGTCCGCCCAGCTGGCAAATGGCGCGTGCGATCACCGCCAACCGGACTTTCAGAATGGCGCAGGCGACAGGAAACAGCGCAATAAGAGCCCAGCCCTTGGCCCAGCCGATCGTGGATTTGATCGTCTGCCCTGTGCCCAGCGCGAAGTTGGTGTGACCGATCCACAAGGCGACAAGCATGGCCAGCATTCCGCCGATCCAAAGACCCAGCGGCCAGCCGATGCCGCCTGGTTGTTCCGGGGGCGAATCCGTCTTGCCGAGATAGAGCTGCGATGCGGCCATCGCCCCGAGTATCCAGCCAAGGGCCGGGCCGAGGATGTAAAGCCCGCCGACCAGCCATAAAAGCCAGGTCGACCGGATCGACAGCGCGATCAGCTTTTCGGCAGAAGTTTGCGGATGATCGGCTGGCGCAGCCATAGCAGCAAGAACCCGATGAAGAGGAGGAAGGTGGCAGCCGCCGCCCCGCCGATAATCAGCAGCGGTTTGGGGGAGGCCTTGCTGCGGGGCAGCGACGGGACTTCGAGAGTTTGGACCAGCGGATACGACGCGAACGGGTCGGACTTGTTGGTATCGAGGCGGGCGAGCGCGGAACTGAACACAGCCTCTGCCACGCGCAATTCGCGGGTCAGCTCGGCCAGTTCGGCAGCCTGGGTGACGAGCGTCCCTTTCTGCGATCCGGCCTCGCCGATCTGGCGCCGGATTTCGGCCAGAGCCGCGCCCGATCCGCTGCTGTCGCTATCGCGCGTCATCAGCGTTTCGAACAGGGCCGCACGGTTGCCCGATACGGCGAGGTCGGCAAACTTCATCACGGTCGAGCGGTTCAGCCCGGCAAGCGAGCGCCCGCGGCTGGCAAGTGCACCAAGCAATTCGTTTTTCTCGGCCTGCAATTCTTCCATCCGGCCGTGGGCGGGACCAAGGGTTGCCCCTTGTTCGGCGGTTTCGGTCGAGATCGCGGCATAGCGCTCGAGCGCCTGCGTGAACACCGGATCGCCCTGGAGGCGCAGCGCGCGATTGGCCGTTCCGGTGGACACACCGAGGGTATTGGCGAGGCGGCTCGCCGCAGCACCAGTCTGGCGCGAGGCGACGCGCGCCATGCGTTCACGGTCTTTCAGCTCGTCCAGCATCGCCATGCGGGAGCTGAACTGATCGAGCGAGACGAGACCTGTGCGGCCCTGGAATTCGAGCACCTTGCGCTGGGCTTCGGCAACCTTGCCGTCGAGCTCTGTAATACGCGTGCGGTCGGCATCTTCGCGGGTTGATGCTTCATCGCTACGCAGATCATCCAGCGCATCGAGAAATGCCTGGCGGACGGCGCTGGTCCGCTCGCGCGCCTGTTCCGGGGTGGCACCGGGCATGGTGACAGAGATCAGGTTCGTCTGGTCCGTCAGTTTCACCGTCGGCTGCGGCAAATCGGCGGGGTCTTCGCCAAGAGCTTCGGCAGCATTGGCGATGACGAGATCGGACATCAGCAGGCGCTTGTAATTTTCGGTCGGGCTGAGCGTGGAACTGGAAAAGGCGGAACTGGTCGTTGCGCTGGCCTGTCCGATCGATTCCAGATTGAGCGAACCGCCCACACCGCTGCCGGGCAGGATCAGGGTCATCTCGCTGTCGTAGCGATCGGGGGCGAGGGCGAGCACGGCCAGCGCCAGCAGCCAGATGGCTGCGAGCGGCGGCAGGATCGCCGTGATGTAACGCCGATATCGCCCGATCGAAGGCATTCCGTCGCGGACCCAGTGCCATGCGCGCACGATCTTGCGCGGCTGCCGAACCATCATGTCCATCAGTCGATCGCCTGCTGGAGGAAGAGGGCGGGGGTGACACTACCGGCGACCTCGCCGACCAGGCCGAGCGCTTCGCGGAAATTCGTCCAGCGGCTGTCGTAACAGGCCAGCGCGTCGCCGGGCATCAGATAGGGATCGGCATCGTCACGGTTCGCCTGGCGGACCAGTTTTTCGACCTCGCGTTCGATCACGATGCTCTGCCCGTTGCGGGGATTGCGGGAAATGAGGATCGCCCGGCGGCCCGCTTGCATGTGGCTGCCGCCCACGCAGTTCATCGCGACCAGACCCTGCAGAAGGCGCGTGCCATACGGCAGAGAACCGGTTTTCTCGCCGATGGCGGCCCCGGCATTATTGTTCGCGCTGCGCGTCAGATTGGACATGTGGACCTTGATCCCCGGCTGGGTGAGCTGGGAAGGGCGTACGAGGTTCTCGCGGAAGCAGGCGGTTGCCGGAACCACGATGCGGTCGCCGCTTGTCACCACCGGGTCGATCACGCGTTCGCCGTCGATCAGACCGGTCATGTCGATGGCGGCAAACCGGTCGCCGCGAATGAGAAAGACGGATCCGATATCGGCATCGGGGCGTACGCCGCCCGCGGCGCGGATGGCGGCGGAGACCGAACGCGTAGGATTCGCATCGCCTGAAAGCTCGCCTTCTTTCTGGCCGATACGGCTTTCAGGAGAGCGCTCGCCGGGGCGAACCTGACCGCTTTGGAAAACGGCGCCCGAAACTGCCACGGATACGCCAGCGGCTTCGGCGAGCCGGACCCGCACGGCGCTGCGCAGGGGCCGAACGAGACCCTGTGAGACCAGCGCGCTACGCAAAGCCTGCTCGAACTCGGCCGGGCGCATCGCTTCGGCGCGGACCGGGGCGACCGTTCCCAGCGCGACCGTGCCGTTCGCATCGACCGTATACGTGCCGGACAGATCCATCGGGATCGCCAAGAACGTCCACGTGCACACGGTCGCCAGCGGCCAGAAGATGATCGGCAGATCCCAGTTCACCCAGAGTTACTTCCTGCCCGGTGGGGCGTTCGACGGGATAGGATTGGCAAGCCGGGGGCGTCTGTGCGCCTATGCCCAGCCACTCCCCCTGGGGATGGCCCTGGGACGCTGCGGTATGTCCGGCAGCCCATTGCGCCGTGGCGAGATTTGCAGGGGCCGGCCCTGCGGCACAGCCAGCCAGCGCGGTCCCGGCAATGGCGATGGAAAGTACGATACGGCTTTGCATGACACGTCCTGTCGAAGTTGCAGTCAGGACGTTTACTTCAATAACCATGCCAACTCGTGAAACTGGGAGAAACTGGCGGAGTTGGCGGGCCTGTGCCGCTGGCATCGCAATTTGCGAGAGCAAATGTTTGCAATTTGCAAACCTCTTTCGCATTATGGGTTGCTTGAATGGAGAGTTCGGGGCCGATTGGGCTTCTATGACGCAATTTGGTTCACTAATTTCAGGCACGGTTTTTGCATGATGCTCCGGTGACTGGTCATTACGGAGACGACATGAAAGGCATTATTTTCACAGAGCTTTTTTCCTTCATCGAGGAGATCGCAGGGATCGCTTTCGCCGAACAAGTGCTGGAGGAGGCCGATCTTCCAAACGGCGGTGCCTTCACGACTGTCGGAACCTACCCGGCGGCGCACGCCCTCGCGCTCGTGGGCAAGGCGAGTGAAACCAGCGGCATACCTGCTTCGAAACTCTGTGCCGATTATGGCGAGTGGTTGTTTGCCCGGTTCACGGTCCTCTACCCGCACCTGATCGAAAAATACGCGACTGCCGACGACATGCTCGCCCACGTGGGCAGCCACATCCATGAAGAGGTCACGATCATGTATCCCGATGCAAAGCCGCCCGAAGTGCGGATGGAACGCGAGGGGGATGTCCCGGTCGTCCTGTACAATTCCCATCGGCCCCTGTCCCACGTCGCTGTCGGCCTGATCCGTGGTTGCCTGACCCACTATGGCGACACGCGAGAGGTCGTCTGGACCCCGGGCGAAGACCTCTCGCAGGCACGGTTCCGTATCGTCGAGAAGGCAGCATGATCCGATGAGCCAGGCCCGCGTCCTGATTGTCGAAGACAGTGCATCGCTCGCGATGAGCTATGCTGCGCAATTGTCGCAGGCGGGGCACGAAGTCGAGGTCTGCGGCAACGGCGCGGAAACCGAGGCGCAATTGCTTGGATCGGCGCGGTTCGACGTGGTGCTGCTAGACCTGCAACTGCCCGACGCCAACGGGCTCGACCTGTTCGAAAAACATCAGGAGCGGCTGGCAGACACCAGCGTCATCGTTATTACCGCCGACGGTTCGCTCAACCGAGCGGTAGAGGCGATGCGGATCGGGGCGTATGATTTCCTCGTCAAACCGGCGAGCGCGGAACGCCTGCTCACCACCGTCCGCAACGCAGCCGAGCGGCACAAGCTGGCACGCGAGATCAAGGCCGTCCGCTCCAGCCGAGCGAAGGACAGGTTTCACGGTTTCGTCGGATCGTCGCCCGTTATGCAGGCGGTCTACCGGGCGATCGAGAACATCGGCGATTCCAAGGCCGGCGTTTTCATCACGGGCGAAAGCGGTAGCGGCAAGGAAGTCGCCGCCGAAGCAATCCATCGCACCGGACGGCGGGCCAAAAAGCCGTTCGTCGCCATCAATTGCGGCGCGATCCCCGAAAACCTGCTGGAATCGGAGCTATTCGGCCATGTGAAGGGCGCCTTCACCGGCGCGCTGGAAAACCGCATCGGCGCGGCAAAGGCGGCTGATGGCGGCACGCTGTTTCTCGATGAAATCTGCGAAATGGAGCTCAGGCTGCAGGTCAAATTGCTGCGCTTCCTGCAAACCGGCATGATCCAGCGCGTCGGGTCGAGCACGCCCGAGCCGGTGGATGTGCGGGTCGTGTGCGCGACCAATCGCGATCCGGCGGTGGAAGTGGCCGAAGGGCGCTTCCGCGAAGACCTCTATTACCGCCTCAATGTCATTCCGCTCGAACTGCCTCCCTTGCGCGACCGGGGCAACGACGTTCTGGAAATCGCGCAGGCTTTCACGGATCGCTTCGGCACCGAAGAAGGCCGCGAGATCGAGCGGCTGAGCGAGGCGAGCCGGCGCTTTCTTCTCACGCACACATGGCCGGGCAATGTGCGGGAGCTTCAAAATACCATCCGCCGCTCCATCGTGATGGGACAGGGGCCGGAACTCGAGATCGGGCCGGTCCGCGAGATGCCTGCGCGCAGCTCTCCGGCGGGTGTGATGATACATGGCGAGGCAAACACGGGGGAAGCGGTTGCGGCCCCCGGCATTGCCCCGCCTTTACCCGACCCGTCGCTGACGCTCGACCAGATCGAGGAAATGGCCGTGCGGGAACGCATCCGGCTCCACGGAGGCAATATCGTCCAATCAGCCAAGTCGCTCGGCGTCAGCCCTTCGACCATTTATCGCAAGCTGGACCGCTGGGACGCTGGCTCTATTCCCTCAGGTTGATCGAATGCGGGCGGGGTGATCGCCGCTTGCGACGCCCCATCGCCTCCCCCATCGCCTCCCCCATTGTATCTCTAATTGAAGCTTTCCCCTGCCTCTGCCTTGCGACGCAGATAATCGCTTACGGGCAGCCCGTACTTCTCAAGCCCAGCCACGACGGTATCGAGCCCGACCGTGTCCGCCCAGAACATCGGTCCGCCGGTTGTCAGCGGCCAGCCATAGCCGTTGATCCATACGACATCGATGTCGCTGGCGCGCTGGGCCATGCCTTCGTCGAGGATCATCGCGCCTTCGTTGACCATCGGAAACAGCAGCCGCTCGCGGATTTCGTCCTTAGAAATTTCACGCTGTTCGTGACCTTCTTTCCGCGCGAAATCTTCGATGATGTTTTGCACTTCGTCTGACGGGGTACGATTGCGGGCCTCGTCGTAATCGTAGAAACCCTTGCCGTTCTTCTGGCCGAAACGGTCCGCCGCGCAGAGCGCCTCGCGGATCGTCGTGACCCTGGACGGATCGCGGTGCCAGCCAATGTCGATCCCGGCGAGATCGGCCATCTGGAACGGACCCATCGGGAAGCCGAATTCCAGCAGGACGTCGTCAACGTCCCAGTACTTGGCGCCTTCCATCAGCAAGGCATTGGCCTGAACCTGCCGCGGGCTGAGCATCCGGTTGCCGATAAAGCCGTGGCAGACGCCGGAAACGACCGCGACCTTGCCGATCTTCTTGGCGAGTTTCATCGCTGTCATCAGCACATCGTCACGCGTTTCCGCGCCCCGCACGATCTCCAGCAGCTTCATGATGTTGGCGGGCGAGAAAAAGTGCAGGCCGAGCACATAGCCGGGCCGCTTGGTTGCCTGCGCGATCTCGTCGACGTTCAGATAGCTGGTATTCGAGGCCAGGATGGCGCCCTGTTTGACCACGTCGTCCAGCTTGCCGAACACATCGATCTTGACGTCCATGCTCTCGTACACCGCCTCGATCACAAGATCGCAATCGGCTAGATCGGTGTATTCGAGCGTGGTCGATAGCAGACCCATCGCCTGCTCGACCTGTTCGGGCTTCATACGGCCGCGCGCGGCCGTCCGTTCGTAATTCTTGCGAATGACGCCGGTGCCGCGATCGAGCGCCTCCTGCTGCATTTCCAGGATCGTCACCGGAATACCGGCCGACAGGAAATTCATCGCGATCCCGCCGCCCATCGTTCCTGCACCAATTACGCCGACCTTCTTGATATCGATCGGCTTGGTGGAGGGATCGATATCGTCGATCTTGTTGGCGGCACGCTCGGCAAAGAAATAGTGCCGCATGGCTGCGCTCTGGGTGCCGGACATCAACTTGGTGAAGAGCTCGCGCTCTTTCTTCACGCCCTCGGCGTAGCTCATCTCGGTTGCGGCTTTGACAGCCTGAATGCCGGCTTCGGGCGCATCCACGCCGCGTATCTTGCGGGCGTTCTTCGCCCGAAAATCGTCGAACAGTTCGGGGTTTTTGACGCCGTCTTCCTGCGCCGTCCCTTCGGAGCTGCGCTTCACGGGCTTGCCGATCCGGCTGCGGGCAAAGGCGATGGCATCCGCCTCCAGGCTGTCTTCGCCGACGATCTGGTCGATCAACCCGATGTCTAGCGCCTTGCTGGCGGGAATAGGGTTGCCCTGAACGACCATCGGGAGGGCATTCGCAACGCCGACCACGCGCGGCAGGCGCTGCGTTCCTGCAGCGCCCGGGATCAGCCCCAGCTTAACTTCGGGAAGGCCCATCTTCGCGCTGGGCACAGCGACACGGTAATGACAGGCGAGGGCAACCTCGCACCCACCGCCAAGCGCCGTCCCGTGGATCGCGGCGACTACAGGCTTGTCGCTGGCTTCCATCGCGTCGAGCGTTTCCGGGCAGGTTGGGCCCGACCGGCGGTTTGCCGAATTCGGTGATGTCCGCGCCGGCAAAGAATGTCCGTCCGTCGCAGCGGATGACGATCGCCTTCACGGCGGTGTCCGCCAAGGCTTCTTCGATTCCATCCTTCAGCCCCTGCCGTACCTTCTGGCCCAGCGCATTAACCGGCGGATTGTCGGAAATGATGACCAGAACATCGTCATGGCGTGCGGTGCGGATCGGGGAAGTCATCGTGTGTCTCCTGGAAATAGACTGAATTCTGTTATCGAGCGGGCTTCATGCCCGGCTGTCGGTCAATGCGGAATAGATCAGCGTCTTGAGCTGGCGGCGAATGGGGTAGGTGCTGGACGGGTAGACCTGCGTCATGAAGACCATTGTAATCGCCTCCACCGGATCGACAAAGAAGGCCGTCGAATAGGCACCGCCCCAATAGAACTCGCCCATGCTGGAAGGCATCAGCGTTTTCGCAGGGTCGATGACCATCGCGAAGCCGAGGCCGAAACCGGTCCCGGCATTGTTTGCTTCCGAGAACAGGCTGCTCGACATATCGGTCAGGTCGGCGCCGCCCGGCAGGTGATTGGTGCGCATCAGTCGCAGAGTTTTGGGACTGAGGATGCGCGCATCGTCCAGAGTGCCGCCATTCAGGAGCATCGTTGCAAAGCGGTGATAATCGGCGATCGTGCCGCACAAACCACCACCACCGCTGTCGAAGAGACTCTCCTGCGTGAGTCGGCTGCCTTCCGCCGCATCGATCATCCTGGGCGGTTTGCCGGGGATGTACTGGTAGGCATCGACCAGCCGTTCGCTGTCCTCGGCAGCAACACCGAAAGCGGTGTCGGTCATGCCAAGCGGCGCGAAGATGTGCTTCTCGAAATACTCGCCCAGACGCATGCCCGAAAGCCGCTCTACCGCGATCCCGAGAACATCGGTGCTGACCGAATAATTCCAGCCCATGTCCCGGGGCAAATTCCAGCGGCATCTTCGCCAGAATATCGATGTAGGCGTCTGAATCATGCGAATTGCGCGCGAAATCGAGATTGTGCTCGCGGTAGACGGCATCGATATTGGTGCGGTTCTGCAGCCCGTATGTCAGCCCCGACATATGCGTCAGCAAATCGACAAAGCGCATGGGCGCAGCCTTTGCGCCCGGGGCAAACGGTATGGAGCCGCCGCCACCTGCATAGATGCTCAGATTGCCAAGTTCCGGAATGACCTTGCCGACGGGGTCTTCCAGCGCGATCTTGCAGTGTTCCACCAGCTGCATGAAAGCGACCGAGGTGACCGGCTTCGTCATGGACGCGATCCGGAAGATCGCATCGTCCCGCAAGGCGGCGCGGCCCTCTCCCATCCTGCCCTGGGCATCGTAGAATACCGGCTGCCCGTCTCGCGCAACGACCAGCTGGGTCATCGGGAGGCGCCCGTTGCCGACATAGCTGCCCCGCAGAAATTCGGAGATCCGGCCAAGCCTTTCGGCATCGAAACCCAGCGAGGCAGGATCGGCGCAGGTGAACGGTGTCGGCATTCTTTCTCCCCAGCATGGCGCTTGAGCGCGCTCTCAAACCGACCTAGCATCGGTTGCAGAATAAAACATACCCGATCTGGAGAGATGGTTTGAGCGAATTCGAAGCGGACACCGAGGCTCCTTGGCAGTGGGAGCCTCCGGTTGGATGGCCAGCCAAGTCGCTTGAACAGATCGAGGCTGAACTGTGCGCGGCAGGGCAGACCTTCGAGATGGAAACGCTCGACATTCGCGGAATTCCAACACGGACATGGAAGAATGCGCCGCCATCGCTGAGGGCCTTGGCCGATCACGCGCGCGGGCATGGCGAGCGGCTGATGACCATCTATGAAGACGAGCGGGTCACATACGAAGGCTGGTACCGCGCCGTCGCCACGTTGGCCGCCGAATTGCAGAACTGCGGAGTTGAGAAGGGGGACAGGGTGGCCCTCGCGATGCGGAACCTCCCCGAATGGCCGGTGGCGTTTTTCGCAGCGACCGCGATTGGCGCGATTTGCGTACCGCTCAATGCGTGGTGGACGGGGCAGGAGCTTGCTTACGGTCTGGCAGATTCGGGATCGAAGCTGCTGATCTGCGATGCCGAACGCTGGGACCGTATCGCACCGCACCGGGCCGAATGCCCGGAATTATCGACCGTCTTCGTCTCTCGTTCGGCCAGCGAGGACAGCTCTGTACGAACGCTTGAGAGCGTCATTGGCACGCCGCAAGAATGGGCTGGCCTGCCCGATGCCCGGATACCGGACGTCAGCATCGCGCCGGAAGATCCGGCGACGATATTCTACACCAGCGGAACGACCGGAAAGCCCAAGGGCGCGCTTGGCAGTCACCGCAACTTGACCACCAATATCTTCTCGAGCGCCTATGCCGCTGCGCGCAACCTTTTGCGCCGGGGCGAACCGATTCCGGAACCTGCACCCAAGGTCGCGCTGACCGTGATCCCCCTATTCCATGTCACGGCCTGTTCGGCGGGGCTGATGGGGCAATTGTTCTCCGGCCACACCAATATCTACATGCACCGGTGGGACGCGGTCGAGGCGTTCCGCATCATCGAGCGCGAGAGGGTCAATCTGACCGGAGGCGTCCCGACGATTGCATGGCAGATGATCGAACATCCCGAGCGCAAGAATTACGACCTCTCCAGCCTGGAAGCGGTGGCGTATGGCGGCGCACCGGCAGCGCCCGAGCTGGTCCGCAAGATATACGAAACGTTCGGTTCCATGCCCGGCAATGGCTGGGGAATGACCGAAACGATGGCGACCGTTACCAGCCACTCGGCCGAGGATTATCTGAACCGGCCGCAATCTGCCGGTCCGCCCGTGCCGGTCAGCGACATCAAGGTGACGGACGATCACGGAAACCCGTTGCCGACCGGCGAGGTCGGCAAGCTGTATGCCCGCGGCCCGCAAATCGTCATCGGATATTGGGGGCGACCGGAAGCGACGGCGGAAACGTTTGCCGATGGCTGGGTCGACACGGGCGATCTTGCGCGTCTGGACGATGAAGGCTTCTGCTATATCGTCGACCGGGCGAAGGACATGGTGATCCGCGGCGGTGAGAACATCTACTCGTCAGAGGTCGAAAACGTCCTCTACGATCATCCCGCCGTAATCGATGCTGCGGTTCTGGGCATTCCTCACCGGACCTTGGGCGAGGAGCCTGCGGCGGTAGTCCATCTGTCGCCGGAAATGTCGGCGAGCGAGGACGAGCTGAAAAGCTGGGTGGCGGAGCGGCTGGCCAAGTTCAAAGTGCCGGTGCGGATACTATTCACACCCGACACCTTACCCCGCAACGCCAACGGCAAGATTTTAAAGAAGGATTTGAAAGCCGAATTCGAGGTTTAGAGAACCGAAGGGGCGGACCCTTTCCTAGCCGTTCAGCCAGAAGCGGATGATCGAGGCTATTACGCCTAGAACGGCCACGCTGCCCAGCCAGATCGCTGCCATCCAGCCAAGGCGCTTCCATAGCGGAAGCTCCGCCTCCTGCTGGTGCGCGTGATCGCTGCCGGTTTCTGGCGGCGCGTCCATCAATGGTATCCATCGTCGGAGACTTTGCCGCGGAAGACCCAGTAAGCCCACGCCGTGTATGCGATGATCAGCGGCATGGTGATGGCCACGCCCACCAGCATGAATATCTGGCTGCGTTCCGGGGCGGCGGCGTCCCAGATCGTGACGCCGGGCGGCACGACGTACGGCCACATGGTGACGCCCAGACCCGCCATCCCGAAGAAGAACAGCGCAATCGACAGCCAGAACGGCTTGCTGTTGCGATCCTTGCGGATGGCCTGGATCATCGACAGCGCGATGATAGCCGTCAGGACCGGAACCGGCGCTGCGAAATAGATTTCCGGCGCAGTCAGCCAGCGGTCCGCGTAATCGACATTCAGGAAGATGTTATAGAAGCTGACTGCCCCCATCAGCACCAGGGTCGCGATGGCCGAGCGAAGCGCCAGCTTGCGCGCATGCGCCTGGCCTTTGCCGTCCAGTTTCCAGACCAGCCAGGTGCTCCCGAGCAAGGCATAGCCTGCGACTACCCCCAGACCGCACAGGAGGGTGTAGGGGGTCAGCCAGTCGAACCAGCTACCGGCATAGGCACGGTCGCTCACCTCGATTCCCTGCAGCAAAGCGCCCAGCGTCATGCCCTGCGACATCGCCGCAACCAGCGAGCCGCCGGTAAAGGCTGCGTCCCACAGGCGCCGGTGTCCCGGATCGCGCCAGCGATATTCGAACGCCACTCCGCGAAAGACGAGACCCAGCAGCATGGCGATGATGAGCGGATAGGTCGCTGGCAGTATGACCGCGTAGGCGAGGGGGAAGGCGGCAAACAATCCGCCGCCGCCGAGCACCAGCCAAGTTTCGTTGCCATCCCAGACAGGCGCGATCGAGTTCATCGCCCGGTCTCGCTCGCGCCCCACCTCGAAGGTCGGGAACAGGATGCCGATGCCGAGGTCGAAACCATCCATGACCACATAGGCGAACACCGCGAAGGCGATGATGAACGCCCAGATGACTGTCAGGTCCATCAGATGTCCTCCTTGTCTGTGGGGAGGGTGGTGTCATGGCCCGGATTCTGGGTCGGCCCGGGCGTGATACCGGCGGTACGGATCGGCCCGGTATCGCCGCGCTTCACGCCCGTTTCACCAACATGCGGCGGTTTGCTCATCAAGCGCAGAATGTACCACACGCCGACGCCGAACACCGCGAAGTACACGATGATAAAAGCCAGCAGGGATGCGGCCACCGCTGGCGCATCGAGCGGGCTTGCCGCATCGCTCGTCCGGAGGAGGCCGTAGATGACGTATGGCTGGCGGCCGACTTCGGTTGTGATCCACCCGGCCAGCACCGCAATGAAGCCGGAAGGCGCCATGACGAGCGCTGCCCGGTGCAGCATGGGCCAATCGTAAAGCTTCTTTCGCGAGCGTGCGAACAGACTCCAAAGGCCGACACCCAGCATGGCGAAGCCGATGCCGACCATCACGCGGAACGACCAGAATACGACGCCGACAGGCGGCTCCTCGTCATCGGGAATGGTGTCCAGCCCGGACATTGGGGCATCGAGGTCATGCTTCAGAATGAGAGACGATAGCTTGGGGATCTGGATCGCATAACGGACGGTTTTCGCCTCGCTGTCGGGAATGCCGAACAGGATCAGCGGCGCGCCATCCGGATGGCTCTGGAAATGCCCTTCCATCGCCATGACCTTTTGTGGTTGGTGCTCCAGCGTATTCAGCCCGTGCATGTCGCCGGCGAAAATCTGCAGCGGGGTCACAATGGCCGCCATCCACATCGCCATCGAGAACATCTTGCGCGCGTGGAGGTTGGTCTTGTCTTTCAACAGATGCCACGCCCCGACACCGCCGACCACAAATGCCGTCGTGAGGTAAGCTGCCATCACCGTGTGGACCAGCCTGTAGGGGAAGCTGGGATTGAACACGATGTCCCACCAGCTTTCGCCGGGCAGGAATTGGCCGTTCGCGCCCATTTCGAACCCGACAGGCGTTTGCATCCAGCTGTTGACGGACAAGATCCAGAATGCCGATACGAACGTGCCCAGCGCCACCATGCAGGTTGCGGCGAAATGTAGCTTCTTGCCGACCTTGTTCATGCCGAACAGCATCACACCGAGGAAACCGGCCTCGAGGAAGAAGGCCGTCAGCACTTCATAGGCCATGAGCGGCCCGATTACGGGGCCTGCCAGATCGGAAAACACGGACCAGTTCGTGCCGAACTGATAGCTCATCACGATTCCGGACACGACGCCCATCGCGAAAGCGATGGCAAAGATCTTGAGCCAGTATTTGAACAGGTCGAGATACAGCTGCTTGCCCGTTTTCAGCCACAGCCCTTCGAGCACCATGAGATAGCTCGCCAGACCGATCGAGAAAGCCGGAAAGAAGAAATGGAAGCTGACCGTGAAGGCAAACTGGATCCGGGCGAGCAGCAAGGCGTCGAACTGTTCAATCATGATTTTTCTCTACCGCATTCCTACCCGATTGATTGATGCACAGTTTGCACCAGCTGTTTCGCGAAACCATCAGATCAGCCCGCGAGCGTGATACTGGTCGACTGGTTCGGACGGTACGCCGGTATCCTTCGCGACTTCGGCGAATGCGCGGTCCTGCGAAAGAAATACCTTGCCGCCCAGCTCGTCGAGAAAATGCGTCCGCTTCAGCCGGTCCATGACCGGGCCCTTGACTTCCGAAAGATGCAGGCCAATCCCGCCATCGCCCAGACGGTGGTTGATCGCCTCCAGGCTTTCGAGGCCCGAGGCATCGATTTCGTTGACGGCGCTGCACATCAGGATGACATGGCGCAGCGCCGGTCGCTCGGCCACGCGTTCGAGGACATACTCCTCCAGCCAGCGCGCATTGAGATAGGTCAGCGCTTCGTCGATGCGGATCGACAGGACGTGAGGCACGGTCAGCACCGCATGCCGCTCGACATTGCGGAAATGCTCGGTCTCCGGCACGCGGCCAACGATGGCTGCGTGCGGCCGGCTGGCCCGCCACAGATAGAGCAACAGGCCAACGGCTACGCCCGAAATCACGCCGAGTTCGACCCCGGCGAGCAGGGTGATGCCGATAGTAGCGACATGGGCGGCGAAATCGGCCTTCGAATAGCGCCATAGCTGGCCCGGCGTCTTGAGATCGACGAGGCTCAGAACAGCGACGATGATCGTGGCTGCCAGAGTGGCAATGGGCAGGCTGAACAGCAGCGGTGTCAGGAACAGCGTTGCCAGGGCAATGCCGATAGCGGTGTATGCCCCTGCAGCCGGGGTCTGCGCGCCTGCGTCGAAATTAACAGCGGAGCGGGCGAACCCGCCTGTCACCGGATACCCGCCAGAAAACGCGCTGGCGATGTTCGCCGCGCCGAGGCCGATAAGCTCCTGGTCGGGCGCAATCCGCTGGCGACGCTTCGCTGCCAGAGTCTGCGCGACCGACACACTTTCGACAAAACCGATGATCGAGATCAGGAGCGCAGGCACCCACAAACGCTCTATCAGAGCGAGATCGGCGGATGGGGTCGCAAATGGCGGCAGGCCCTGCGGGATGGCGCCAACCAGATTGACGCCCTTGTCGCCCAGATCGAACATGATGGCGGCCAAAATCGTCAGCGCCACCGCTGCGACCGGTCCTGCCTTCGCGGTCATTTCTGCTGCACGTTCCGGCAGGCCGATTTTCTGCAGCGCGGGTTTCGCCCCTTTGCGGACCCAGAACAGGAACATCGTCGCAGGGAAGCCGATGGCCAGCGTCCAGATATTGGTCTCGCCGATCGAAGACGCCAGAGAGCCGAGCATATCGGGCCAGTTGTCGCCTCCTGCGCTCACGCCCAGAATATGCTTGAGCTGACTGGTCGCAATCAGGATGCCGCTGGCCGTGATGAAGCCGCTGATGACAGGATGCGACAGCAGGTTCGCGAGAAAACCCGCCCGCAGAAAACCGAGGACCGCGAGCATTACGCCCGACAGCATGGCAAGCGTAATCGCTGCTTCCAGATATTCCGCTGTTCCCTGCGCTGCGACAGCGCCTGCAGCGCTGGCGGTCATCAGCGAGACGACCGCTACAGGGCCGACGGCCAGTGTGCGGCTGGTGCCGAAGATGGCATACGCCGCGAGCGGGAGGATGGATGCGTAAAGCCCGACGACCGGTGGCAGCCCCGCCAGCAGAGCATAGGCGAGGCTTTGCGGGATCAGCATGATGGTGACGATCACCGCCGCCATCATGTCATCGGTCAGGATCTTACGGTTGTAGCTCCGCCCCCACTCCAGGATCGGCAGATAGCGGGCGAGCATGGGCTGGCCCTTCACTTATGCGGCGATCAGGCCGCCGGGGCCGGCGAGCCACTCGCGCCCCTTCAGCATGCCGTTCCAGTACAACCACGGCAGGGCGTCGGTTTTCAGCATCCACGAAAGCCGCTGCGGTTTGGTCCCGTCGATCAGCCAGCGGGGGAAACTGGGGGCCAGCGTTCCGCCATAGGAGAACTCGGCCAGCACGATCTTGCCGCGCTCGACGGTCAGCGGACACGAACCATAGCCGTCATAACCGGCGGCCGGACCCTTGCCGTCCAGCTGCTGCAGGATGTTGACCGCTGCAACCGGCGCCTGCTTGCGTGCGGCAGCGGCCGTCTTGGCGTTCGGCATCGATCCTGCATCGCCCAGCCCGAATACATTCGCATAGCGGACATGCTGCAGGGTATGCTGCTCGACATCGGTGAAGCCGCTTTCTGCAGCGAGGGGACTGTCCGCGACAAATTGCGGCGCGACCTGCGGCGGCACCACGTGGAGCATGTCGAAATCGCGGGTAACCTCGCCGTCCTCGGTCTTGAAGACGGCCGTTTTCGCAGGCCCGTCGACTGCAACGAGGTTGTTGCCCAATTTCAGATCGATCTCGTATTTTTCGACATAGCTCATCAGCGCAGGGACATAGTCCGCAACGCCGAAGAGGACGCCGCCTGCATTGCAGAACTCGACCTCGATCTCGCCGAGCACCCCGGACCGGAGCCAGTGATCGCAGGAGAGATACATCGCCTTTTGCGGGGCGCCTGCGCATTTGATCGGCATTGGCGGCTGGCTGAAAATAGCCCGGCCCGATTTGAGCTTCTGCACCAGCTCCCACGTATAGGGCGCCAGGTCGTAGCGGTAATTGGAAGTGACACCGTTCCTGCCGAGCGTCTCTTCCAGACCGGCAATCTTCTCCCACGCCAGCCGCAGGCCGGGGGTGACGACCAGTATCTCGTAGCGGACCACGCTGCCGTCTTCGAGGGTGATCTGATTGTCGTCCGGCTCGAGCGATCTGGCGGCGGATTTGATCCAGCGGACGCCTTTGGGCATGACGCTGTCCATCGTGCGGCGGGTCACTTCCGGTTCGAAAATGCCCGCACCCACCATGGTCCAGCCCGGCTGGTAGGCATGGGTTTCTGACGGCTCGATGATGGCGATGTCGAGGGCCGGGCGCCGCTTGAGCAGCGAGGCTGCAGTGGCGATGCCGGCTGCGCCTCCTCCGATGATGACGACTGTATGCGAAGCGGTCATATCTTTTTCCTCATGTGCTCTGGGCGAGCCGGTCGGTAAGACCCGTCAAATCGTATCCCGCTGCCTTGGCCCGCTCCAGCCGCTCGGATGCGCCGAGACCGTCAGGATTTGCCAGCGTCTCAAGAGTGATCGAGCGGGTGCCGGTGCGACAATACGCAAGGACCTTCCCCTCGCTGCCACGCCGCACGGCACGGAAAGCGGCCACCGCGCCGCCGGGGAATTCTCCGCCGGCGACCGGGATGTGGTGAAACGCGATGCCCGCTGCCTCTGCGGCATTTCGTAATTCGGTGATGCTCGGCTGATCGGCCTCTTCTGCGTCGGGGCGATTGCAGATGAGCGTGGAAAAACCCTGCTGCACGAGCGCCGGGATGTCCACGGGCCTGATTTGCGGAGCAACCGCGAAATCGGGACTTATGCTGCGAATATCCATCAGACTGCGTTGACCGGAATCTTGATATAGCTGACGCCATTGTCTTCCGGCTCGGGCAGATGTCCGCCGCGGATATTCACCTGAACAGACGGCATGATGAGCTTTGGCATCGCCAGCTTGCTGTCGCGGGTCGTTCGCATCTCGACGAACTCGTCCTCGGTGACGCCGTCTTTCACATGGACGTTTTCGCGGCGCTGCTGGCCGACAGTGGTCTCCCACGCATATTCGTCCCGCCCCGGAGCCTTGTAATCGTGGCACAGGAAAAGCCGGGTTTCTTCCGGTAGCGACAAGAGCCTGCGGATGGACTGAAACAGCTGGCGTGCATCACCGCCGGGGAAATCGGCGCGCGCCGTACCGAAATCCGGCATGAAGATCGTGTCGCCGACAAATGCCGCGTCCCCGATGATGAAGGCCATGTCGGCAGGCGTGTGGCCCGGGACGTGCAGGGCGACCGCGTCGATCTCGCCCAGCTTGAATGTCTCGCCATCTGTAAAAAGATGGTCGAACTGCGATCCGTCGCGTTCGAAATCCGTGCCTGCATTGAACAGCTTTCCGAACACCTCCTGCACCCGGACGATATCCTCGCCGATTGCGAGTTTTCCGCCCAGTTTTTCCTGCAGATAGGGCGCGGCGGAGATGTGATCGGCATGCGCATGCGTCTCTATCAACCAAGTCACTTTCAGGTTTTTAGAACCGACATACTCGACGATACGGTCAGCGGAGCCGTAGGATGTGCGCCCTGCCGAAGCTTCGTAGTCCAGCACCGAGTTGATGATGGCCGCTTCGCATGTTTTCGGATCGTGTACGACGTAGCTGACCGTGTTGGTGGCTTCGTCGAAAAAGCCCGCAATCGAGGGGCGCAGTGACTTCTCGCCAAGTGCATGAATGATCTGGTCTGTCGCCGCTTTCAAGGCGATATCGGCATCGGCCATCGGTCAGCATCCTTTAATTACATTAATTGTGTATATGTATTGCGTTCTCGGTGTCAAGCCCTTAAGGTGTCTGCATGAGCTCCATTGAATCATTGCCGGAAGGCTCTCCGAACCTTCGCATCGGCGATACCGCGCCCGATTTCGAGGCGCGCAGTACGGTCGGCCCGGTCAGATTATCGGACTACAGGAAGCGCTGGCTGATCCTGTTTTCCCACCCGGCGGATTTCACCCCTGTCTGCACGACCGAATTCGTCGAACTTGCGCGTCAGGCGGAAGAATTCGAACAGCGGGATTGCGCGCTGATGGCGCTTTCGGTCGACAGCCTGTTCTCGCATTTCGCGTGGCTGCGGATGATACGCGACCGCTTCGATGTCGAGGTCCGCTTTCCGATCATCGAAGATCCGACTCTGGTCATCGGTCGCGGTTTCGGGATGGTCGCGCCGGGCGCAAATGACAGCGCCACCGTCCGCACGACGTTCTTCATCGATCCGGCCGGCGTGATCCGGGCAATGAATTGCTATCCTGCGAATGTCGGGCGCTCGGTGCCCGAAATGCTCCGCATGCTCGACGCGTTACAGGCGATCGACAAGGAAAGCGGGTTGGCGCCTGCGAACTGGAAGCCGGGTGAGCCGTTGCTTCTGCCACCCACACAGAACCTCGACGAAGTTTACAAGGCCGGCGACGAAACGTCCTGGTTCCTTCGCCCGTCCGGTTCGGGGAAGGTATCGTGACGACCGATGCACCGATCGACGAACTGAAAGCCATTGCACACCCGCTGCGCTTCCGGATCGTCGAGGTGCTGCGCGCAGGAGAGCGCAATGTAGGAGAAATCGAACAGGCATCCGGTATCGGGCAGCCTGCGCTTTCCCAGCAGCTAGGCGTTTTGCGCAAGGCCGATCTGGTCGAGACGCGGAAAGAGGCAAAGCTGGTATTCTACAAGCTCAATCACGCACGGCTCGCCGAGATCGGGGCTGTTGTCGGAGGCCTGAACGAGGTTCCCGTGAGGGAACACTCTCCCTCCCGCACGCCGTCGCCCGGAATTGCGAACTTTGCCCGCCTCTCCTGAGATGTGCCTAAAGGTTCTCAAGGATCAGCAGGCTCCCGTTGGATCCCAGTGTAGGATATTTCACGGGCCCGAAGACACCTCGCGATCAGCTTGCTCGACACGCGCTTCACCGCGGGCCATGAAGCCTGCAAACAGGCAACAGGACGCGTGCACCCATGACAGACACTCTCGACCCCCGAACTCCGGTGATCATTGGTGTCGGTCAGACTTCGGAAAAGCTGGACGATCCGGATTATGCGGCGCTTTCGCCGATGGATCTGGCGGGCAGGGCGCTGGGCCAGGCTATCGCAGATGCGCAGGCGAGAGGCGATGTTGCGGGCGCAATCGACGTTATTGCCGCCATCCGCCAGTTCGAGATTTCGACGCCTGCCGCAATCGCTCCGTTCGGTCATGCCGACAATCCGCCGCGCGCGATTGCCAAGCGGGTGGGCGCTGACCCCGGGCGGGCCATTCTCGAATATGTCGGCGGGCAGGGGCCGCAGAAACTGGTTGGCGAGTTGGCGCAGGACATTGCCGATGGCAAAGCGCAGGTGGCTGCCATCGCGGGATCGGAGGCCATATCGACGACGCTCGCGCTGGTCGCGAAGGGTGAAAAACCCGACTGGAGCGAAAAACTGGGCGACGACATGGAGGATCGCGGCTTCGGCATGAAGGGTGTGCTGGATGCCACTCTCATCGCGCACGGCGTGCGCGGCGCGATCCCCGCCTATGCTCTGATGGAGAATGCCCGGCGCAAGGTGCTCGGACGCTCGCTCGAAGAGCATCGCACCCACATGGCCGAATTGTTCGCGCCCTTTACAAAGGTAGCGGCGAACAATCCCCATGCGGCCTCTCCTGTCCGGAGGACAGCGGAGGACATCGCGGCCCCGACCGATCGCAATCGCATCGTGGCCGAGCCTTACACCAAGAGCATGATCGCCCGGGATCAGGTCAATCAGGCCGCTGCCATCGTGATTGCTTCGGTGGCGGCTGCCCGTGACCTTGGTGTGCCGGAAGACCGCTGGGTCCATATCCACGCTGCGACCACTGCGAAGGAGGCGAGCGTGCTCCACCGCGCCGACCTGCATCTTGCCCCCAGCGCGGTCGACTGCGCGAAATCCGCGCTGAAACTGGCCGGAACAAATGTGGCGGCGATCGACCATTTCGACATCTACAGCTGCTTTCCCATCCCGGTATCGAACCTGATCGAGGCTCTGGGCATCGCGCCGGACGATCCGCGCGGCCTGACGCTGACAGGCGGGCTGCCTTTCTTCGGGGGCGCTGGAAACAATTATTCGGCCCACGCCATCGCTGAGGCCGTCGCGCGGTGCCGCGCCGAACCGGGGAGCAGGGCGATGGTCGTCGCCAATGGCGGCTTCATGAGCAAGTATGGCTGCGGCATTTATTCGGCAGAACCCGCAGACTGGTCGCAAGAACGCGTGCTGACCTGCGAAGACCAGCCCGATGCGGTGGAAAGCGTAGAAAGTTACTCCGGCCCGGCCACGATCGAGACGTACACCATCCAGAACAGCAAGAAGGGACCGAGCGGAACAGTCATCGCCCGCGATCCCGGCGGGCGCAGGCTGGCTGCCATACCGGCCGATGCCGCGGCTCTTGGCCTTCTGGAAACGGGCGAGCCGTTTGGTGCCGCGATCACTGTTTCCTGCGCCGAGGGCAGGAACGTCTTCAGCGTTGCCGGCTAGTCATCTGTAGCTCTGGCATTTGCAATCGCGGCGACGGAGCGCCAGACATGGTGGGAGCCTAGCGTCAGGCAATTTTCCGGGGGGACCGTGCTGCGCCGTTTATTCAACTCCGCGTTTTTCATTCCTGTTGTCGGCACATTGGCCGTCGTTCTGGCATGGATCGGGTGGAGACAAGCGGAGCGCGGATACCTCGACGCGTTCTTCTACGCGATCGACTCCCTCGCAGTCGGCGATTTCTACAAGGATTCCACCGATCTCGAAAAGGGTGAGTGGAATATCTACCTCGAGTTTTCGCGCTGGCTCGGCCTGATTTCCTCGCATGGGCTGTCGGCAAAACGGTCGGGCTGCTGTTCGCCGACCGGCTGAAGGCGATCGGTGCCAGACTGAAGAAGCCGGAAATCGTCCTCATGGGCGATGCCGAGATGCTGGCCCCGCTCGCCGAGCATGTGGCGCATTCGCGTAAGACCTTGTGGCTTCATCCCGGGATACCGGTCTCCGTTCCGGGTGCGACGGTGGTATCCGAGCGCTGGCATGACGGATTGCCCAATGCCTATCGCCTGAACGCTGCAAAAGCGATTGTGATTGCCTATGACGGCGCGCCCGAAGCGCAGATCGCGATTGCCCGCAGTCTGGAACTGGAAGGCATCAAGGCGGACATCATCGTTCTTGCACGGGACGGCGACGCGATGGAGGCGCTGGCGCATGAATACGGTGTCACCCATACGCGGGTGATCTCGGCGGAAGATGCCGCCGTCAGGCGGCTCCACGAACGCAGGCCGCCCTTTCTCGCCGCGATAGAGCGCGGGCACGCACGGCTGCATTCGGTCATTTTCGGGTGGACCGAGGCGTCCGAAGCTGTCCTGCGCGATACGCTCCTGTCTTCGCTGACCAGCGATCTGGGCAAGCCGCGTTTTACGATCTTCTGCACCAATCCCCAGGAAAACGCCGCTGCCCTGGCGCTATCGGCACCCGAATTGTCGGAGGTTGCCGACATCACCTTCGAAGGCGGCATTGTCGCCGGCGAGCCGCAATTCCTTCCTGTCGATCAGCTTCGCGCCATTACGGCGCAGGACCCCGTATCGCGCTTTTATGTCTGTTTCGACGACCAGCGCGACAATCTGGTGACGGCTTTCCGGCTGACCGCGCTGGTCCGGGCGGAAGGGTGGAATGCCTGCGGCATCTACCGCTTCGAGAATGTCCGGACCGGCAGCGGTATCGACGCGCCCGAGGATTGCGACAGGCCCATCGGCTTCGGCCATGCGGAGGACGTCGCCGTTGGCCTGGGCATTGTCGGCGATACGCCCGACCGGCTGGCGCGGGCGCTGCATCAGGCTTACCGCGATGCTGCCCCGCCGGATGCTCCGGCCAACACACCGTGGGATCAGCTGGACGAGGATCTGCGCGCCGCAAATCGCCGCAACATCGTGCATCTTCCGGCCAAATTGCACAGCGCCGGTGCAGATGTGCGAAACGGAGAAGGGGCGCTCCCGTCATTCCCGGAGCTTGAAGAGGGCAGCGCGTTGCTGGAGAAGCTCGCCGTGCTGGAGCATGACCGCTGGATGGCAGAGCGCAGGTTGGCCGGATGGCGCCACGCCGTCACACGCGATGACAGGCGGCGGCTGCATCCCGACCTGATTCCGTATGAAAACCTGTCGGAGAAGGCGAAGTCCTACGACCGCAATGTCATTTTGGCACTGGCCGAGGCGCTCCGGAAAACCTGACGGCGCTGCTCAGGACAGCAGCTCCTCATCGCAGCGGAGCAGCTTCGCGTTGTCACGATAGAACAGGAACAGCACGACGAGGATGAACGTCAGTGTCGCCGCCAGCAGGACGTTGGCGAACGGCAATCCGATGAAGAGCACGATGACGAAGGCCAGCGGCACCGCAACCAGTGCGTAGCGATTGAGTTCGCGGCGGACCTCTTTCAGCGACTTGCTGGTAGTATCGGTCGATGTTCCGAAACACTCGATTGCGTTGTTCTCGCTGGCGAACAGAGCGCCGAGCATGCCGGATAAACAGGAATTGCGACACGATCAGCGAAGAGACGACCAGCGCCAGAACGCCCCAAGCCAGCCGGTGCAGATAGGTTTCCTCGAGGCTGAAAATTCCGATTACGGACAGCAGGTCGAAGCTGACTTCCAGCGTGTTGACGAACACCAGCAGCGATAGCGCGATGGCCAGCTGCACGAGAAAAATCGCCAGCCCGAGCGACTTTTTCGTCCGCTGATAGAGTTCGTTATCCTGCATCGCCATCCCCCGGTATATACGCAGCGTGACCATAGAAGTGAGTGGGCAAATGACAAGCGCGAGGCGGGGCAAGACTTGACCGCTCCCGCTGCAGCGACGACTAGCCAAGCACGCAAGATCACGAGGGAAATGGGATGGCTGGCCGGTATTTCGACGAATGGAAGGTGGGCGACAGGATCGAGCACGAAATCCGGCGCACCGTGACGGAAACGGACAATCTCCTGTTCACGACGATGACGCACAATGCTCAGCCGCTCCATCTCGACCTCGAAGCGGCCAAGGCGAGTGAATTCGGGCAAATCCTCGTGAATGGTACTTTCACGTTTTCACTGATGGTCGGTGTGAGCGTCGGCGATACGACGCTGGGCACGCTGGTCGCCAATCTGGGCTATGACAAGCTGGTCCATCCAAAGCCCACCTTCATCGGCGACACGCTGCGCGCGACAAGCGAGGTCGTGGAACTGCGGGAAAGCAAGTCTCGTCCCACCGCAGGCATCGTGACCTTCAAGCATGAAAGCCTGAACCAGCGCGATGAAGTGGTCTGCAGCTGTCTTCGCATGGCGCTCCTCAAGAAGAAGGAGGCCTGAGCGATGAAGATGCGTAGCTGGCTGTTCGCTCCGGGCGATAGCGAGAAGAAGATGGGCAAGGCGGCTGGCAGCGAAGCCGACATCGCCATCTTCGATCTGGAGGATGCGGTTGCTCCGGAAATGAAACCCGATGCCCGCAAGATGGTGGCAGAAGCGCTTTCGGCGGCTGACGATCATGCGCGCCTGTGGGTGCGGATCAACCCTCTCGATACCGACATGCCGCTGGCCGATCTTGCCGCAATCATGCCTGCACGGCCCGGCGGTATCATGCTGCCCAAGGCGGAAGGGCCGGAGCATGTCGCGCGGCTCGATAATTACCTGTCCGCCCTCGAAGTTGCGAACGGCGTGGAACTTGGCTCGACGCCGGTCATGGCGCTGGTGACGGAAACCGCTGCCTCCATGTTCGAGGCTGGGAATTACGCAGGTGCGCCGCGGCTGGCGGCGATGAGCTGGGGAGCGGAGGATCTGTCCGATTCCATTGGTGCGCAGGCCAATACCGATAGCGAGGGCAATTACGATCCGGCGTATGAGCTGGCGCGGACGCTATGCCTGCTGGGCGCGGCGCGGGCGGGCGTTCCGGCAATCGAGACCATCGCAACCGACTTTCGCGATCTCGACGGTCTGGCGAAGCGCGCGGCAAATGTCCGGCGGCAGGGTTTTGGCGGGATGCTCGCCATCCATCCCGCGCAGGTCGGGCCGATCAACGATGCTTTCACGCCCGGCGAGGCTGAAATCGAGGAAGCGCGCATGGTGGTCGCGCTGTTCGCGGACAATCCCGGCGTCGGCACGATCGGGCACGGCGGAAAGATGTATGACCGCCCGCATCTGTCCCGCGCTCAGCAATTACTGGCGTCACTGCAGGACTGACGCCTAGAGTTTGGCAACCTCTGCCAGCACCCGCTCGGCCCATTCGGGACGGCAGATCAGCAGGTCGGGCATGTACGTGTCTTGCTGGTTGTAGATCAGCGGGCTGCCATCGACACGGCTGGCATGGAGGCCATGGGCCACCGCTACTGCAGCGGGCGCGCAGCTGTCCCATTCGTACTGCCCGCCTGTGTGCAGGTATATTTCCGCTTCGCCGCGCACGACGGCCATCGCTTTCGCGCCCGCGCTGCCCATGGGGACGAGTTCGCCGCCGATCGCTTCGGAAACGGCAACCGCTTCCTTGGCGGGGCGGGTGCGGCTGACCACGAGGCGGGGTGTGTCCGCTGCGACGGGCACGGCTGACGGCGCATCGGTGCGCAGGACCGCATCGAGGCCGGGCAGCGCGACTGCGCCGATTTCCGGCTTGCCGTCAATGGCCAGCGCGACATGGACGGCCCAGTCGGTGCGCGCCTCGCCATACTCGCGGGTGCCGTCGACCGGATCGACGATCCACACGCGTTCTTTCGACAGTCGTTCTTCGGTATCCTTGCTTTCTTCGGACAGCAGACCGTCGTCGGGGCGCAGATGCCTCAGCGCGTGGACAAGGAACTGGTTGGCGGTTTCGTCGCCGGCCTTGCCCAGCGCCTTGCCTTCGAACACAGCCCGCTTCGCGCACCTGCAGCAGGATGCGGCCGGCGTGATGGGCGAGATGCGCGGCCAGCTGCGCGTCGTTCATGTCGGCAGGGTTCATGGTTGCAGTGTCCGTCATTTCAGCGGCATGATCTGGTCGACGATATACTTCGCGGCTTCTTCCGGCGTCATCTCGACCGTATTTACGCGGATTTCGGCGTTCTCTGGCTCTTCATACGGGCTGTCGATGCCGGTGAAGTTCTTGAGCTCGCCTGCGCGGGCCTTCTTGTAGAGGCCCTTCACATCGCGCTTCTCGGCCACTTCGAGAGGCGTATCGACGAATACTTCGACGAACTCGCCTTCGGGCAGCATCTCGCGCACCATCTGGCGCTCGGCGCGGAACGGGCTGATGAAGGCGGTCAGCACGATCAGCCCCGCATCGGCCATCAGCTTGGCCACTTCGCCGATGCGGCGAATGTTCTCGATCCGGTCGGTGTCGGTAAAGCCCAGATCCTTGTTCAGCCCGTGGCGGACATTGTCCCCGTCGAGCAGGAAGGTGTGACGGTTCATCAGGTTGAGGCGCTTCTCGACCTCGTTGGCGATGGTCGACTTGCCGCTGCCGGACAGGCCGGTGAACCACAGCACGCGCGGCGTCTGGTTCTTCAGGCTGGCGTGATGCTCGCGCCCGATATCGGTCGCCTGCCAATGCACGTTCTGCGCGCGGCGCAGGCTGAAATGCAGCATCCCGGCAGCAACGGTGCGATTGGTGATCTTGTCGATCAGGATGAAGCCGCCAAGCGCGCGGTTGTCGTCATAGGCTTCGAAGACGATCGGCTTGTCGGTCGTGATCTCGGCCACACCGATGGAGTTCAGCTCAAGCGTCTTGGCCGCGAGATGTTCCATCGTGTTGACGTTGATCTCGTATTTCGGGGCTTGGACCGTGGCCGAGACAGTCTGCGTGCCGAGCTTGAGCCAATAGGCCCGGCCCGGCGTCATGTCCTCGTCGTCCATCCAGACGAGCGTGGCTTCGAACTGGTCGGACACTTCCGGCGGGTCGTCGGCCGCCGCGAGCACATCGCCGCGCGAGCAGTCGATCTCGTCGTCCAGCGTGATGGTGACGGACTGGCCGGCCTGCGCTTCGTCCAGCTCGCCGTCCCATGTCACGATCGATTTGACCGTGCTGGTCTTGCCCGACGGCAGCGAGCGAACGGTGTCGCCCGGCGCGATCGTGCCGGTCGAGATGAGGCCGGAGAAGCCGCGGAAATCGAGATTGGGGCGGTTCACCCACTGCACCGGCATGCGGAACGGCTTGGACGCATTGACCGCGCTCAGCACTTCGACGCCTTCCAGATGCTTCGATCAGGGTCGGGCCGTCATACCAGTCTGTCCTGTCGGACCGGTCGGTGATGTTGTCGCCGCCAGACCGGACATCGGAATGGCGGTGAACTCCTCGATACCGATTTCCTTCGCGAAGGAGCGGTAATCGGCGACGATATGTTCGTATGTCGACTGGTCGTAATCGACCAGATCCATCTTGTTCACGGCCAGCACGATGTTGCGGATGCCCAGCTGCTTGCACAGGAAGCTGTGGCGGCGCGTCTGGACGAGAACACCCTTGCGCGCATCGATCAGAATAACGGCGAGATCGGCGGTCGAGGCGCCGGTCACCATGTTGCGCGTATATTGCTCGTGCCCCGGGCAATCGGCGACGATGAACTTGCGTTTCTCGGTCGCGAAGAAGCGATAGGCGACGTCGATGGTGATGCCCTGTTCGCGCTCTGCCGCAAGCCCATCGACCAGCAGGGCGAAATCGATCTCCTGCCCCTGCGTGCCGACCTTCTTGGTATCGTTTTCCAGCGCGGCCAGCTGATCTTCGAAGATCATCTTGGAATCGTAGAGCAGCCGCCCGATCAGGGTCGATTTGCCGTCATCCACGCTGCCGCAGGTGATGAAGCGCAGCATGGTCTTGTTCTGGTGCGCGTCGAGATAGGCGTCGATATCCTCCGCGATGAGCGCATCGGTTTCGTAGACGGGATGCTTGGAGGTGTCCTGCGTCATCAGAAATAGCCCTCCTGCTTTTTCTTCTCCATCGACGCGTCACCCGAATCCTTGTCGATCACGCGGCCCTGGCGTTCGCTGGTGGTCGTCAGCAGCATTTCCTGCACCATGTCCGACAGCGTCGCGGCCTCGCTTTCGACAGCGCCGGTCAGCGGGAAGCAGCCCAGCGTGCGGAAGCGGACGGAGCGTTCGGTGATCTCGGGCATATAGCCCAGCACCTTTTCCAGCCGCTCCGGATCGTCGGCCATGAACAGGCCGCCTTCATATTCGTAGGTCGGGCGCTTGGCAGAATAGTACAGCGGCACGATCTCGATATTCTCGGCCATGATGTACTGCCAGATATCCAGCTCGGTCCAGTTGCGAGAGCGGGAAGACGCGGATGCTTTCGCCCTTCGCTTTGCGCGCGTTGTAGAGGTTCCACAGTTCGGGGCGCTGGTTCTTCGGGTCCCAGCCATGGCTGGCCGTGCGGAACGAGAAGATGCGCTCCTTCGCGCGGCTTTTCTCCTCGTCGCGGCGCGCGCCGCCGAAGGCTGCATCGAAGCCGTATTTGTCGAGCGCCTGCTTCAGCCCTTGCGTCTTCCACATGTCGGTATGCAGCGGGCCGTGATCGAACGGGTTGATACCGCGCTCTTCGGCTTCGGGGTTCTGGTGAACCAGCAGCTCCATCCCGGCTTCTTCGGCAGAGCGCTCGCGCAGCGCGTACATAGCCTTGAACTTCCACGTCGTATCGACATGGAGCAGCGGAAACGGCGGGGGCGAGGGATAGAATGCCTTCTTCGCAAGGTGCAGCATCACTGCGCTATCCTTGCCGACGGAATACAGCATCACCGGCTTCTGCGCCTCGGCGACGACTTCGCGCATGATGTGGATGCTCTCGGCCTCGAGGCGTTCGAGATGGGTCAGGCTTTTGGTCATATGTGGTAGAAGGCTGTCCGTGTGGCGATTGAGGGCCCGCTGGGCCGGCGTGGCGACGGCTACGCCCCATGACATCCCATGTTGCAAATGCGAAGGGATTTTTCCTTTGCCGCCCCCATATCGGGCGGAAGGATACCTATTCAGGCGGAACAGCTGGCCCCGCCCAGAACGCAGAAGCGCGCGCAGTGGGGGTGGTTCAGTTTCACAGGGCTGGTCGCTTCGGCCAGAGTGGCACCCATATCGAAGCCGGGATCATATGGGATCAGCGTACATGCGGCGACGCGGGGGGCTGCTTCGCCCTTGCGATGGACGACCATCCGGCTGGTGGCGCACATTATGTCGGCCGGATCCTTGTCCAGGATAGACCAGCAGGCGGTGGTAATCTCCGCAATGTCCTTGTCCTCGTCCATCTCGGGGAAGAGGACCAGCCGCATGGGGTTGCCCGCATCGATGGCAATGTCTTCGCGGGCAAACAGCGCAGCGTAACCCGCGCGTTCGTCGGCCTCCGTCTCGCCAGGCAGCATCCGGCCGGCAACCGCGATGGAGAAACCGTTTTTCGAAAGCCATTGGAGGCCCTCGATGGCAGCATCCCAGCTACGCGGGCCGCGCTCCGCCTCATGCACAGCCTTGCTGTGATGGTCGAGACTGACGCGCAGGGTGAGTTTGTCGCCGAACCGCGCGCGTAATGCGAGCAAGCTGCGCTTCGTAACGGCGCATCGGTTTCATCGCATTGGAAAGAACCAGCGCTTCGAATCCTCGTTCGAGAGTGTCTGTAAGCATTGGCACGAACTCAGGATTCATGAACGGTTCGCCGCCGGTAAAGCCGATTTCGCGCGTGCCGAAACCGCCGCTTTCGATCTCGTCCAGATAGGCCGCGACATCGGCGTGCCGGATATAGATCAGCGCATCGTTGGTCGGACTGCTTTCGATATAGCAACTGGCGCAGGCAAGATTGCACAGGGTCCCGGTGTTGAACCACAGCGTATCGAGTTTGACGAGGCGGACCTTTGCGCGCGGCTCTCCCTTTGCCGTCACGTCGGGATCGGAGAATTTGGCCGCAGACAGGCTCTCCGCCTCCACCGCGAACGGCGAGGGCCCCTGCGGAGCAGTTCTGCTCTTCGTGCGTGTCTCCATGTTCATGATGCCGAGGTAAACGTCCGGCGCAGTTTCGCAACGAGGGCGGCATACTTCTTCGGCAGCGATCCGAACACGGTCGGCTCCCACGCGCTGAAAGCGGCGGCTTTGGTGATCTCGCTGCGGGTCGGATAACTGATGACGGCAGACCCCATGTCGAACGTGCCGCTTTTGCCGGTGATCATCTGGGTGAAGGGAAGGAGCAATTCGCCGGCGTTCTTGCCGACAATGCTCGCGCCGATAACCTTCTTGCCCTTCAGGATGACCTTCATCCGGCCCTTGGTCGCGCCTTCGGCAATCGCGCGTTCGTTGTGATCGAAGCCTTCGGTGATGACGGTCACCTTGTCGCCCAGTTCCGCGCGTGCTTCTGCCTCGGTCTTGCCGATCTGGGCGACTTCGGGTTCGGTAAAGGTGCACCAGGGCAGCGCTTTCCAGTTCACCTTGGTCGGCAGGCCGGTGACGATTTCGAGCGCAACGTTGGAGCCTTCATAGCCTGAAACATGGGTCAGGCGCGGTCCGTCGCGGCAATCGCCGATCGCGTAGATGGATTTTACCGATGTGCGGCGGCGGTCATCCACCTTGATACCGTTTTGCGCCATTTCGATGCCCAGTTCCTCCAGCCCGTAGCCGGAGGTGTTTGCCTTGCGGCCCACGGCGACCAGAATGTGCGAACCCTTGACGGTGTCTCCAGTGTCGAGCGTGACTTCGACTGCGCCTGCGGTTCCCGAGACCTTGTCGGCCTTGCCCTTGACGAAACGGACGCCCTCGGCCTCCATGGTGTCGATGACGACCTGGACATTGTCTTCATCGTCGCGGCCCATCGGGCGATCCGGTTCGATTACCGTCACATCGCTGCCAAGCCGGCAGAAGCTCTGCGCCATTTCCATCCCGATGACCCCGCCGCCGATGATGACGAGGTGGCCTGGCTGCTCTGTCAGGTCGAACAGGTTCTCGTTGGTCAGGTAGGGCACGGCGTCCAGCCCCGCGATCGGGGGCACGAACGGCTTCGATCCGGTGGCGAGCACGATGCGCGGGGCGGTCAAGGTGCGTCCGCCGACTTCGACCGAATGCTTGCCGGTCACTTTCGCGTATTCGCGGATGACCTCGCAGCCCATCTCTTCGAAGGTTTCCTCGGAATCGTGCGGCGCGATGTGCGCGATGGCATCGTGGATGTGCTTGTGCACGCCGCTCCATGCGACCTTCGGGGGGCTCAGCGTTACGCCGTGCAGCGTCTCGGTCCGCGCTTCGGCAGCGCGCTTGGCCGCCGTAATCAGAGCTTTGGAAGGGACACAGCCATTGTTCAGGCACTCGCCGCCCATCTTGTGGCCTTCGATCAGAGCGACCTTCAGCCCGAACAGCGCACAACCGCCTGCAGCGGTCAGGCCAGCAGCGCCGCCGCCGATTACGATAACATCATGGGTGAATTTCATAGCGGCCCCCTCTACAGGCTGAGTAACCAAATGTCTCTGAAATGCGAATCCACCCGTAGCCGGGCGTCGCTGTCTGGATGACTGTACGACCGGGAAGGGCGCTGCGTTACATGAGCTGCGAAACAATCTGATGCATGTTCTTGTGACAGGGGCCGCCGGTCTTATCGGCGGAGAAGTCTGCGCGCGCCTTTCGGAGGCGGGACATGCGGTGACGGCGCTGGTGCGGTCGAACCCGGACGTCCTTTCGAATGACGGCGAAAGAGCAAAGGTGGACCAGATCGTCACCGGCGACCTCTCGCTGGATGGCATGGGGCTGGACGACGAGGCGGCAGAGCTGCTTTCTTCCGGCCTCGACCTCGTCATTCATTGCGCTGCGCTGACGCGCTTCGATCTGGAGGAAGAGGCATACCGTGCGACCAATGTGGAGGGCACGCGGCGTGCGCTCGCATTGGCACAGCGCAGTGGCGCTGCGTTTCTTCATGTGTCGACGGCCTATGTCTGCGGTGCGCGCACCGGCGCTGTGCTGGAAGACGACGCGCTGCCCTCGGCAGGTTTCACCAATGGATACGAGGCCAGCAAGGCCGAGGCCGAGGGGCTGGTACGCGCAAGTGGCCTGACCCATGCGGTCGCCCGGCCCAGCATCGTTGTCGGCGACAGCCGTACAGGCGCGATCCGGCAGTTCGACACGATCTACGCCGCCTTCAAACTGATTGCAGAGGGCCGCGTGCGCCATATGCCGGTGGCAGGCGGAGCGACGCTGGACTTTGTGCCGCTGGACCATGTCGCCGCCGGTATCGTCGCGCTTGCCGAGCGGATGGACGAGGCGAATGGCGGCACATTCCACCTCGTCTCGGGCGGCCCTGTCTCGGTGCAGGCCTTTGCCGACGCGATCGGCAGCTTCGACGCTTTCGATGCACCGACGCTTGTCGAGGCACAGAATTTCGACCCGGCGACCTTACCGGCGATGGAGCGGCGTCTCTTCAAGCGGGTCGCCGGCCTCTACGCCAATTATTTCCAGCGCGATCCGCGGTTCGACGATACGAACATGCGTGCTCTGACAGGGCTGCGCGCTGCGCCGATGGATCATGCAATGCTGCGCAAGCTGATCCGGTACTGCGTGGATGTCGGCTTCCTGAAGGGCTGAGCCCTATCGGATATCAGGGTAGTTCGCGCCCATCCGGTCCCGCATGCCGAAGGCCCAGAGCATCCCGACCTTGAAATAGATCCAGTTCGCTTTCAGCGGACCCCATGCAGCTATCCGCCTGTCCGATGTGCGGACGACGCGGCGGACCATTTTCGTTCGGCCGAGCTTTGCAAATTTAACGCACAGGTCGGCTTCTTCCATGATGGCATCGCCCGGCGTGCAGCCGCCGATTTTCAGGAAGTCCTCGCGCCGGAAGAACATGGCGTGATCGCCGAACAACAGGCGCACGCCGCGCACGAAATGGTGTGGCCGCGTGATCAGCGGCGCGTACCATGTCTTGATGAAGTTATGCGCGCTGGTGACCCACCGCGTTTTCTGGCCGGTGATGAGCGGCATGAAACTGGCGAGCGCGATCTTCGGATCGGCCAGCGTGTCCCGGATCACCTGCACCATGTCGGCAGGGGGGATCGTGTCGGCATGAAGGACGCAGACATAGTCGGCACTCGCTGCGGCGACACCTGCATTGATCTGGCGCGCGCGGCCTTTTTCGCAGGCGATCAGCGTCCACCCTGCATTGCGGATGAGCTGCGCGGTCCCGTCCATCGATCCGCCATCCACGGCAATGATCTGGGCAGGTGCGGGACTCAGCGTTGCCAGAACATCGATAAGAACAGGCAGGGCGGCCTCTTCGTCCAGAACCGGCAGGACGAGCGCGACCGAAGCGGGGCCATCTCTCACGGCTGGAATTCCGGCCACCGGGCAAGGTCTTCCGGCTCGTCGACATCGCACAGGGTCGGCAGGATAGCTGGCTCCACGCCATGCTTGCTGCACTGCTCCAGCGTCTCGGACAGAACTGCATCGGTACTCCACGCGATGCCGTCGAACAGCCAGGGCGAGGGCTCGCGGAACCCGATCAGCCAGTACCCGCCGTCGCTGGCAGGACCGATGGTGACCGGCGATGTCCCGAGCGCGGCCGCAGCTTCTCGCAAGTGATCCGCAGTCATTCCCGGACAATCGCTGCCGATGCAGAGGCCGGGGGCGGGCACACGCTGAAGCTTGTCTGTCAGGTCGCCGCTACCCTGATCGATGACGGTCACGTCTTCGCCCAGCCAGCCTTGAAACTGGGCCGGGCTTCCTCCTGTCACGCGCAAGGCGAACGGCAGGCCGGATGCACGGGCCTGCCCGACTGTGTGCTCCAGCAGCTTGCGGTAGATTGCGGCCGCCCCTTCCGGGCCGAAGCCGGGTATCAGCCGCGTTTTTGCCTCGCCGGGCGTGGGCCACCGCGCAAAGATCGAGATAACAGGTGCGCTCACGCGGCTTCCGGCTCGGCCTGCGCGGCCTTGTCCGGCGATTTTGCGGTCCGGTCGCGCAATACCCACCAGACAACGGCGGCAGCCACTGCGCCGCCGACAAGGTTGGACGCCAGCTCTGCTGCATAAGATGGCATCGGCGCCCCAGCTCCCGCGCAGGAGCCATGCAAAGGGCAGCATGACCAGGAACACACGCGCGCAGCTTTGCAGCAGGGCCAGCGAGGCTTTGCCGACCGCGTTCAGCACGCCGTTGCCGACGATCAGCAGTCCATATCCGGCATAACCCCAGGCCGCGATGGTCAGGTAGCGGGCGAACTGGTCGATCACGGCAGGTTCTTCGGTGAAGATGTCGGCGAACCATTCACCGAAACTGAAAAGCAGGACCGCTATGACGAGCCCGTAGAGCACGACTGAAACCGCCCGCATAGGCAGCGGCCTTGCGTGCCCGGTCATATTCGTCCGCGCCCCAGTTCTGGCCGACGATGCCGCCGATCGCGCCCGAAAGCGCAAGCAGCGGGACGACGGCGAAGCTCTGCAATCGGCCCGCTGCGCCAAAGCCCGCGACGGCCGCCTGCCCCTCGATTGCGATCAGGGCGGTCAGGATCGACAGGCCGATCGGATTGATCGCGTTGGAAAAGGCTGCAGGTCCCGCGACCCTGAGAATGGCCGATGCCGATTCGCCGATGCCGCACCGCTTGAGCAGCGACAGGTCGAATGGCAGCGCCGTCTTCCGCAGCAGGATGAAGCCCACGGCAATGCCGCACATCCAGCCGATAGCGGTCGCATAGGCCGCGCCCACGATGCCGCAGCCCGCCAATGCCGAAGGCGCCGGTGATCAGGATAGGGTCGAGCACCCAGTTGGCCGCGGCGTAGGTAATGGAGATGATCGAGGTTTTCTTCGCCTCGCCCTGACCGCGCAGGACGCCGTTGATGCCCATGATCGCCAGCAGCAACGGGAAACTGATCGCGAAGGGCCGCATATAGGTGCGGATGAAAGGCAGCAGTTCCTCGTCCGCATTCATCAGCTTGAACAGCGGGTCCATCAGCAGGAACAGCGCCAGTCCGAGCACGATGCCGCATGCAACAGCGAACACCATGCCGAAATTGGCACGCCTTGCAGCCCGGTCGTCGTCTCCTGCGCCCAGCGCGCGCGCGACGACCGAATTGATGCCGACCATGATGCCGACGCCAAGGCTGGAGAGCGCGACGCTGATCGGGAAAATGAAGGACATCGCCGCCAGTTGCTTCGCCCCGAGCTGGCCGATGAAATAGGTATCGACGAGCCCGATCGACATGATCGCCGCCACGCCGATAATCATCGGGGCGGTCTGGGTGACGAGATGACCCGGGATGCTCCCGCGCGTCAGCTTGGCATTCTCGCTCATATCGGCTCGCTCATACCCGCACGCTCATATCGGGCGCGTTAGCGGCGGGCCGCCCGCGGGGGAAGGGCAAAGGGTGCCCAGCTCGTGTAGGGCCAGCTTGTGCAAAACCCGCGAGTCGTGCGATATGACCGGCAAACGAGACAAGGAGAGACGACGATGGCAACGCAGCTCAAGCCCAAAGAAGAGTACAGCAAAGAAGAATGGCAGGCACGCCTCGACCTTGCGGCATGCTACCGCATTTTCGATCATCTCGGCTGGTCGGAATCGATCTACAACCACATCAGCGTTGCCGTACCGGATCGAGGAAGGCGCGTTCCTGATCAATCCGTTCGGTCTTCTTTATGAAGAAGTGACAGCCTCCAACCTCGTGAAGATCGATGTCGAGGGCAACAATATCGGTGGCTCCCCCTATCCGGTGAACAAGGCCGGCTTCACGCAGCACGCCTATTTTCACAAGCATTTGGGCGAAAAAGCCAACGCCATCTGCCACGTGCACACGACGGCGACGATGGCGGTCTGCAGCCACAAGGACGGCCTGCTGCCGACCAATTTCTACGCCTGCAATTTCCAGAACCAGATCGGCTACCACGACTTCGAAGGCGTGACGGTGCGCGAAGAAGAAGGGGAGCGGCTGGTCCAGAACCTGGGCGATCACTCGATCCTGATGCTGCGCAATCACGGCCCTGTCGTGATGGACCGCACCATTCCCGGCATGTTCGTGAAGATGTGGGCCTTGCAGCGCGCCTGCGAAATCCAGATCGCAACGCTCAGCCAGGGCAATGCGAACATCGTCCAGCAGGAAGTGGTCGATGTCGCACCAGCGCGATCTGTCCGTCATGCAGACGCAGGGCGGTGCAGGCCTGTTCGATTTCGAAGCGTGGAAGCGCAAGATCGACCGGATCGACGACAGCTGGCGCAGCTAGGCCAGAGGCTGCGTCAACAGGGGCCGGGCGTAGTGCCGCGCATGACCGTCAACGACCGTCCGGTCGAGTATCTGCTCGACGGGGAGACGCCGCTGCTGTGTCGCCCTGCGCGAGGCGTCCAATCTGACCGGCACGAAGAACGGCTGCGGCAAGGGGGATTGCGGGTCGTGCATGGTGCTGGTCGACGGCGCGGCCCTGCGCAGTTGCCTGATCACGATCGACGAGGCCGAAGGGCGCTTCATCACGACGATCGAAGGCCTGTCGCGCGACCGGTCGCACCCGGTGCAGCAGGCGCTGGTGGCGGAGCAGGCGATCCAGTGCGGCTTCTGCACGCCGGGCATAGCCATCGCCGCCGCTGCGCTGCTGAACAGGAATGCCGGGCCGAGCGAGGCGGAGATCGAGGCGGCAATTCCGAACCTGTGCCCGTGCGGCGTACAGCCGAGACTGGTCCGCGCCATCCAGCGCGCCGCCGCCGTCACGCGCCGCGAAGAACGCATCAGCGCCGCGCCTGCGCCGGGCATCACGGCAGAAGACGCTGCCGAGGCGGTACCCGGCAATGGCACCGCCGCCAAAAGCGACTGATCAGATCTTCACGCGGACGCCGAAGCGCGCGCTGAACGGTTCGCCCGGCTGGATGTTGTTGTCGCCGTGCGCGCTGGGATAATAGGTCGCGTCGAACAGGTTCTCGATATTGACCTGCAGCGAAACCTTCTCGTTCACATCGAAAAACGCGGCCGTATCCACGCGCCAGTAATCGGGCAGCGACGACCTGATTGGAGAAGCTGGTGAACTGCTCGTCCTGATAGATCACGCCGAGGCCGATGCCGAAACGGTCGGTCAAGTTGAAGCGGTTCCACGCGCTGATCTGGTGTTCGGGCAGCTGTTGCAGGCGCGTGCCGGCGGCGGCAGCTGACGTGGTCTCGGTGATCTCTCCGTCGAGATAGGTGTAGCCGAGGCTGGCTTCCCAGAACGGCGTGATTTCCCCGATTACACTTGCCTCGAAACCCTCGACACGGCTTGCGCCTGTCAGCAGGGTGAGGCCGGTATTGGCCGGATCGGGCGCGCGCGTGTTGTCGCGGTCGAGGCGGAAGATGGATGCGGTCGCCAATAGGCCGGGACGCACCGCCCATTTCGCGCCGATTTCGTAATTGCGGAACTGCTCCGGCTCGAAAGTGGCAGTCGGTCGGCGACAGCAACAGGAACTGGTCGCCCGCCTGCGGCAGGAAACTCTCGGCATAGGAGACGTAGAACGACAGCTCTTCCTGCGGCTTGAAGATCAGGCCGACCCGGGGCGAGACTTCCTGATCCACCCGGCTGCCATCGACACCGGAAACCAGATCGACCGTATCGAGATCGAAGCGGTCGAAACGCAAACCGGCGATCACTTCGATGTGGTCGCCGATGTTGAGCTGATTCTGGATATAGGCCGAAAATGTACCGAGATTGCTGTCGCGCGAACGCGACTGCGCGGTGGTGAAGGCGGGCATGCTGATGACATCGGCCAGCGCGGCGCTATCGTGTGCCTGTGAAGGAGACGTTCCACCGCTGGTTCTGCGTGTCCTGCGTGCCGGCCTCTATGCCGAGCAGCAGGGTGTTGCGCGCAGGGCCGGTATCGACCTGCCAGACAAGGTTCGCCTGACCATACAGGTTCTCGCGCTGCGTCGCATCGGCATAGCCGCCCAACTGGACGCTGGTGCCGTCCGTACCGCGCGGCAGGATGTTGGCGTACGTCTTGTCGTAATTGGCATATTGGACGCTGGCATTGGCGGACAGCGTGCCTGAGAATTCATGCTCGAGCCGAGTTCGGGCAATGTGCGCTTCTACATCGCTGTCATTGAAATCCGCGGTCGCCGAACAGCGTCTCGTCGAAGCCGCGCAAGGGGACCGCCGTTGAAAGCAGGCACGCCGCGATCGGTCAGGCGGTTGTCCTCATCATAGGTGTAATGCGCGGTCAGCGTCGTGGCGGGGCCGAGATCGGCGGTGATCGTCGGCGAAATACCGATGAAACTGCCATCGTAGAAATCGCGGTGGCTGTTGAACTCCTCATAGGTAGCGGACAGGCGCAGCGCGACGCTATCCGTGACCGGCTGGTTTACATCGACCACTCCGGCAAACGCTCCGAACGTGTCGACCGAGAGCCTCGCCTTGCGTGAACGCGTCGGACGAAGGTCGCCCGTTTGCTGACGCGGTTGACCACGCCGCCACCGCCGCCGCGTCCGAAGATCAGCGCATTGGCGCCCTTCAGCACCTCGACCCGGCTGATATTGTAGAGCGAGCGGTAATATTGCGCGTCGTCGCGCAGTCCGTCGATGTAGAAATCGGCGGTCGTTTCCTGGCCGCGGATGAAGATTTCGTCGCGGTGCCCTTCGCCTGTTTCGAGGCTGACACCGGGGACATAGCGCAGGGCCTCGCCCAGCTGGCGGACCGACTGGTCTTCCAGCTGGTCTTCGGTGATGAAGGTGACGGTCTGCGGCACATCGACAAGCGGGGTCGGGGTTTTCGTGCCGGTCGATCCCGTCGGCGTCCGCATAGCCGTCCTTTGCTCCCGTCACGACGATTTCTGTCTGGCAGATAATCGCGCTCGGGCGCAGCATCGGCGCTGGCGAGTGCAGGCGTGGCAGGCACAATGATCGCGCTGGCAAGGAGAGCGGCGCGGAAGGCGTTGGGACATCGATTCGGGACTTTCTTGCGAATGGTTCTCAATATTGAAAGCCTGCTATTGAGAATAATTCGCAGTTGCAAGCGCTGCGATGCTCCTTGCAGGAAAAATCGCATCGGCTAGGGGCTGTGAACGAGCCACTCGATTACCGACATAATCGCGAAGCAAGGACGACAACGATGAAAGCTACCATCTGGCACAACCCGAAATGCGGCACGTCGCGTAACACGCTTGCCATCCTGCAAGAGCGTGGACGGGGTCGACGTGACAGTGGTCGAATATCTGAAAGACGCCGCCCACGCGCGAGAAGCTGGCCCAGCTTTACGCCGATGCCGGGATCAGCCCGAAGGATGGCCTGCGGATGCGCGGTACCGATGCGGCGCGAGCGCGGCCTGCCCGATGCGGATGCCGACACCATTCTCGATGCCATGGCGGCAGAGCCGATCCTGATCGAGCGGCCTCTGGTGGAAACGGAAAAGGGCGTGCGCCTGTGCAGGCCGAAGGAGACGGTCGAGGAAATCCTCTGAACGCGAAGGGTGCGCGTCAGCTGCGCTCGGTCGTCAGGTCCTCGTCCGCCTGCAGGCCTCTCCAGCCCAGAATGAGCACGGATCAGGCAGAACAGTATGACGACCGCGAAGGCCACCACTTCGGACATTCCGTAGAGCCACACGCCCAGCGCGGGCGCGTAGACGTAACTGGCGCCGTTGATGGCCGCGACCTTGCCCGAGACCTGCCCTTGCTCGGGCCGCGTCACGGCGAGCGATGCACCAGCGGTGAAGCCTGGGCGGAACAACCCGAAACCGAGCGAGGCGATGGCGAAACCAAGTGCGATCGCGTGGAGGTCGCCTCCGACGGCGAACAGCGCCACGCCGACGATCGCGAGCGCCATGCCCCATAAAGTCGCCGACCTTGGCCCCATGTGGAGCGTGGGGATGAGGCCCCACTGCGCCAGGAGCGTGGCAACGGCACCGACCATCAGTACGATCCCGACCGGCCCCGTGCCTGCCATCGGATCGTCACGCAGGCCGAGGCGATCGAGCACCAGAAAGCCCGATATGCCGAGGATCATAGCTTGCGCATGGCCGCCCAGAAGCCCCGAAACATACCAACGCCCAGGTTCGCCCGTCGTTCCACAGCAGGTCCGGAATATCGCCCGGCAGATCACCGTTGTCGTCGTCATCATCATCGTCCGTCGCGGTGGCTCCCGGCTCGCTGCGCTTGCCGCGCGCTCCGCCGCTATTGCCGTACGGCGCGTCGAAGGCTTTGCCGCGCGCTTCGAATTGCGGCTCGTCGTTCGGCAGGCGCAGCCGCAAGGCGATCAGGGTCGCAACGCCGACTGCTGCAAACGCGATGAAGGGTCCGGTCAGACCGACCAGCGGGAAAATCAGCAACGGTGCCAGCGCCGGTCCCACGACAGTTCCCAGGCCGAAGCTGGAGGAAATGAGCGACAGTGCCTGTGTCCGCTCGGCGCGCGGCGTGCGGCTGGCGACATAGGCCTGCACCGCTGGCGGGGCCGCCGAGCCGAAACAGGCCGTACAGTGAACGGCAAAGGGCAAACAGGATGAGCGTCCACAGGGCCGGGATCAGTCCGGCCAGGCCAGCCCACAGGACAATACCGCACAGCGCCATCGACGAGGCAAAGCCGACCAGCCCCAGCGCCATCATCGCCTTGCGTCCGCGGCGGTCGCTGCGCTTGGCCCAGATGGGCGCGCAGGTGACCCACAGGATCGCCGACCAGCTATAGGCCAGGCTGATCCAGACATCCGACACGCCCAGCGCCGTCCCGATGCTGGGCATGACGGACTGCATCGCCGTGTTGCCCGCCGCGGTCACCAGCATGACGGTGAACAGCAGCACGATGCGTCCGCGCGAGATGGTTCGCGGGCGCTTCAATACGGGCGCTGTCGCTATCGAAGGAGGAGGGATCGGCATCGGCCATGGCGTGGGAAAAAGCGCTACGCCGCAGTTTTGCCTCTGGCAATGGGACGATGCGTGCAGGGAGGCTTGTAATAACCGGCGGCCCTTGCCAATTCGCAGCGACCGCGACCGAAGTCTGCATCGGTCGCCCGGAGGATAGTCTTGACCGATAACGAATTTCTTGCCCCGTCTCCTCTTCGCGAGCGTCTTGCCCGCAAGGCATCCCGCATGGCCGGGCAATGGGGCGTGTTCTTTCGCGGATTTATAGAGCATCCCCGCATGGTAGGCTCGGTCATTCCGTCTTCGCGCTTTACCATCGACCGGATGCTGGGCCCCGTCGATTGGGCGCAGTGCAAGGTTTTCGTCGAATACGGTCCCGGCGTCGGCACGTTCTGCCTGCCGGTGCTGGAGCGCTTGCCAGCAGACGGCGCGCTGATCGCGATCGACACCAATCCGCTGTTCGTCGACTATCTGAACGACACGATCCGCGACAGCCGCTTCACTGCCGTTCTCGGGTCGGCGGCGGACGTGGAAGAGATCGTTCGCGCGGCGGGTCATGGCCATGCCGACTATATCCTGTCGGGCCTTCCGTTCTCGACCCTGCCGAACGGGGTGGGGCCGGCGATCATGGCGGCAACCCACCGCATCCTGCGTCCCGGCGGCGCCTTCATGGCCTACCAGTTCACTGCTGCCGTGCGCGACCTGATGGCAGACGCAGTTCAGGCGCATCGATGTCGGATTTCGAATTCTGGAATGTCCTGCCGTGCAAGCTGTTCTGGGGCTGGAAGGACTAGACGCCGCTCAGTCGGCCTTGGTCACGCGCGGAACGCTCGCCCGCGTCGCATGACCCGACAGCTGGCGATGCGCCGCGGCCAGCACGGCGAGCGACACGGTCGTCGCGACCGCGCTGATGGCCGAGCCGAGAATGGCATCCGCGATCAGCGCCAGGCTTTCCCCGAGCAGCGCGAATACGAGACCCAGCACCAGCGTGATGACGAGGCTCAGCACGAGATAGGTAACCATGAGCAGGGCATAGAAGAGGAACAGGCGAAACGAATTGCCCTTGGTCAGCGACCATGACCGGCGGATGGCGGCGATCGGATTGCGCCCACCCTCGACACCGATGATCGGCGCGACCAGCGATACTTTTACGAACACGTAAATCATGACCGGCAATGCCAGCAGGACCGGTATCGCCGCCAGCGCCTGAGAGCCGGTGAGCGAAAAGAGGGCAACCAGAAGACCGACAGCCAGGCTGAGGCCGAGCGCGACGGCGATGTAGGCCGCCAGATACGGCAACAAACCGGCAAACCCGTCCTGCAAGGCGCTGCCGAGCGTGGGCCGCCCGCTTTTTGCCAGCAATGCCAGAAGACCGAGCGATCCGGCCATCTGGATGAGTGACCATAGAAGCAGGACCCACCAGTTCTTCGCCATCGTTGCCTGCATCGCGGCCAGTGCAGCGTCGGGATCGGTCGTCTCCGACTGTCCGCCCATGATGGCGCCAAGTTCGGGGACCAGCAGAACGACTGCCAGATAGGGCAGGAAAAAGAATACGCCCGCGACCACCAGCACCGTCTGGCGATTGGCCGAAAGAAGGGCGATCGCCTCTTCCCACGCCCGGGTCATGTCGAAAGAATTGCTCGTCGCCATCGGTATCTCCCTGTCCGCCTCTTGATAAGCGGAGCGGCAAGCGCCAGCAATGCCCGTGATGGCGACACAGGAAGAAACAATCGACTGGCAGTGCGATCTGTCGCCCGTGCCCTACCGTGCGGCGCTGGCCGAGATGGAGGCGCGTAACGCCGCCATTTCGGCGGGCGAGGAGCGGGAGATGATCTGGCTGCTGGAACATCCGCCTGTCTACACCGCCGGGACCAGCGCCGATCCTGCAGAAATGCTCGATCCGCGTTTCGATGTGGTCGAGACAGGGCGGGGCGGGCGCTACACCTATCACGGCCCCGGCCAGCGCATCGGTTATGTCATGCTGGACCTGACGAAGCGCGGGCGCGATGTACGCCGCTTCGTACATTCGCTGGAAGGCTGGGTCATTGCGGCGCTGGCGGGCGTTGGCGTCGAAAGCTGGGCTGTCGATGGCCGTGTTGGCATCTGGACCCGCGATGTCGACGGGGCGGAGGCGAAGATTGGCGCTATCGGCGTGCGCGTGCGGCGCTGGGTCACGATGCACGGATTTTCCGTGAACCTGTCGCCCGACCTTTCGCATTTCGGCGGCATCGTGCCCTGCGGCATCGATACGCTGGGTGTCACCAGTCTCGAGAAGCTCGGTATTGCCATGACGGCGAAGCAGTGGGATGCGCAGCTCATGAAAACCGCACCCGATTTTTTCGCAGCCCTGTCCGGAGAAACTGCATGACCCGCAAATCCTGCGCACTCCTTGCGCCCGGCCTTCTTCTGTTGTCGGGTCTGACCGCTTGCGGAGATGATCCGGCCCCGGAGGCCACAGGAACGGCCAGCGGCTCGGGCGCGGCAGGGGAAGTGCAGGGCGGCGTGATCAGCGACGCGATGCTGCCGCTGGAATCTGTGACGTCGGAGGCCCCGTCTCGCGGTGGCGGCGATAATGGCGACAGCGAGGATAGCAGCGAAGACAGCGACACCGGGAGCGGCGGCGCCGATACCTCGGACGAGTCGGACGAGGGTTAGGCCTCAGCCCTCCGCAAGAATAGCGCGGGCCCGCTCCAGTTCACTGCGGCCGACGTTGAAACGATCGACCGAGACCACCAGCGCCTCGGGCTGCTGTTCGAACGCTTCGACCACGCGCTGGGCGTGTTCGCGTTCTTCGATCGTAGGCGCAAATGCCTCGCCGATCGCCTGAATCTGTGCCGGATGTTTTGCGACCATCGCGTCGAAACCTGCGGAGCGGGCTTCGTTGGCAAGAGCGCGGAATACATCGGGGTCACGAATAAGATTACTACCCGTATCGAGTGCAAATAGCCCGGCGGAGCGTGCCGCGAGCACGACTTGCGCACGGACATGATTGACGGTGGAGGGCCAGCGCCGGACACCCTTGCCGAAGGGACGCATTCCGGCAGACAGCATCAGCGCCTCTGCATCCCAGCCAAGACCGGCAAGGCGTGGATGCGCTTCGCGGACCATGTCCGCCGCCGAAATCGCACCTGCAGCCGTATCGCCGACCTGCGGAAGAATACGGACCGAATTGTGCTCTGCCGGACTTTTCTGTTCCAGCTCGTAAATCTCGCTCGCCAATTGGGCGATCTGTTCTGCTCCGACGGCACGCGGCAGGACGATGCCATCGGGCACGCCCGGCATGACGGCAACCAGATCTTCACGCCAATGCGCGCTGCCGATCGGATTGACCCGGACCCACCGCCGCGCCCCGGGAATCCCGTCCCGGGGGGAAGGGCGGGTAGAAAGATACTCGGCCGCAGTCCTGCGCGCCTCCACCTTCGCGGGTTCCGCCACGCAGGCCAGGTCGAGCAGGACCACATCGGCGTCGAGCGCCGCCACCTTCTGGAGCTTCGCCGGTTCGTCGGCCGGAACTACCAGCCATGATCGCATTGCTGTTGCCATGTTTTCCCCCAACTCGCCTCAGCGCTACCGGCCGATCAGTCCATGGCCGGATAATCGATATACCCTTCTGGTCCCGGCAGATACCAGCTCTGCGGTACATTCGTGTTCTCGGCCCATTCCGCGCCCGCCTTGATACGTGCGGCGAGGTCGGGATTGGAGATGTATGGCCGTCCGAAGCTGATGGCATCGCAGCGGTTCGCCGCCAGATCGGCGCTTGCTTCTTCCGCGGTGTAATCGCTGTTGAGCACGAGCGGGCCGGTAAAGACGTCGCGGATCATAGGGCTCTGCTTTGGCACATCAGTCGAACCGAACGTTCCTTCCGGTCCCGGCTCGCGCAGTTCGAGGAAGGCGATGCCGTGCTTTTGCGCAACCGCAGCCGCAACGCCGAAAGTTTCTGCCGGATTTGGATCGTCGCAGCCTTGCGTCTCGCCATTGGGCGACAGGCGCAGGCCGACGCGGTCGGCGCCCCAGACATCGACCAGCGCCGTCAGCACTTCATCGAGGAAGCGGGCGCGGTTTTCGGCCGAACCGCCATACTCGTCTTCGCGCAAATTCGTGCTGGAGCGCAGGAACTGGTCCACCAGATAGCCATTCGCACCGTGCAACTGGACGCCGTCAAAGCCTGCCTTCTTCGCATTGTCGGCAGCATTGCGGTAATCGTCTACCACGCGGGCAATCTCTGCCACCGAGAGAGCGCGGGCCTGCTGGTGATCCTGCCGGCCAGTTGCGGTGTGCGCGTGACCGGGCGCGGTTGTGGCGCTGGCGGACACAGGCGCATCGCCATCGAGAAAATCGGGGTGCACCAGACGGCCCATATGCCAGAGCTGCAAGACGATCAGGCCGCCTTCTTCATGCACGGCATCGGTAACAGGCTTCCAGCCTTCGACCTGTTCATTGGTCCAGATGCCCGGAGCGGCGGGCCAGCCGAGACCTTCGCGGGTGATGCCCGTCGCTTCGCTGATAATCAGTCCGGCACCGCTGCGCTGGCGGTAATACGTCGCCATCATGTCGTTGGGAACAGAGCCCGGCTGGGTCGCGCGGCCGCGTGTCAGCGGGGCCATGAAAATCCGGTTGCGTGCTTCCAATGCGCCCATCGTGATCGGCTCGAAAAGATTGTCGTGCGCCATGCGTATATCTGCCCTGTTATGGAATTGTGCTGTCTGTTTGTGACCACGGAGCTAGGGAGCAGTGATGCAGGCCGCAACTGAAGAAAGCGTTTCAATCAGACGATGGTGGCTATTGGCCGCGCTGCTGGCCGGCAATATCGCCCTTGCGCTGGGGCCGTGGAGCGTGCGGCTGGCGGATAGCGGGCCGGTCTCCGCCGCCTTTTGGCGACTTGCCCTGGCGCTGCCGTTCCTTGCGCTGATTGCGCGCGGGACGGGACAGAAACTTGGCGGAATGCCGCGGCGGGCGATGCTGCTTGTTGCATTGGGAGCCGTGGCCTTCGCCTTCGATCTGGGTAGCTGGCACATCGGGATAGAGCGGACGCGGCTGGGCAATGCCACACTGTTCGGGAATGCAGGCAGCATCGTCCTGTTGTTCTGGGGCTTCATTGTCGGGCGGATGTTGCCGCGCGGAATGGATTGGGCCGCCATCGGTCTTGCTTTGGGAGGGGCGGCAATCCTGATGGGGCGCAGTCTCGAGATCAGCGTCGGAACCTTGATCGGCGACCTGTTCTGTCTGGCGGCAGGCCTTGCCTATGCGATCTACCTGCTGACGCTGCAGGATGTACGCGGCCAGTTCGGCGCGTGGGCTTTGCTCACCTGGGTCAGCCTCATTGCATCACCGGTTCTTCTGGCGGGGGCGCTCGTCTTGGGAGAGCCTGTGTGGCCGACGGACTGGACGCCGCTGCTGGTCCTTTCGCTCCTCAGTCAGCTGATCGGGCAGGGCCTGCTTGTCTTCAGCCTGCGGCACTTCCCGCCGCTGATCATCGGACTGGCGCTGCTTACCCAGCCAGCAATTGCTGCCATCTACGGGGCGGCAGTCTTCGGCGAGTTTCTCGGGGGCCTCGACATCGTCGGAATGGTCATGCTCGGCAGCGCGCTGGTCTTCGCCCGCAAATCGCAAGGTGTGCCGGCAGCCGTGCGTTAGTCCGTGGTGTCGGGCCAGAATTTCCTGTCGAACGCGCTCATGTGCTTTTCAAACCGCTCGAGGTCGGGGCCGATCATGATGAGCCGCGCCTGTTCAGCCAGCCTTCGACCTTCTTCGCGCAATTGCTCCTGACGGTCCTGGTGGTTGATAGGCGTTGCTGCGTTCGAAATGACATCCAGCATGACCTCTGCGGCAATCGGTGACGTTGCCACGGCACTGCGGATCGAACCGAAGCCGCGTTTGACGTAATGCGCAAAGTCGTCGGGTAGCGGGAATGACAGGACAGTGGTCCTCGTCGTCGCCGTAAATATTCTTGCGAAGATCGCGCTTGCCGATATCCGAAGTCGCCGCGCCGAGCCAATGCAATGCCGTGATCGCGGTGAAGGGATCGTTGATCCCCGGCGACAGGGCCCGAAGCCCGATTTCCACCAGCTCGTCGATCAGGAATTGGGGGTCCTGTTCCGGTGTGCGCGTCGCCCCGAGCGTGAAACAATCGCGCACACGGTCCTCGACCTTGTCCGGAGGGCAACCGTCGATATCGATCAGCGGAAGGTGGCTGTGAACGAAATCTCCTGTCCGCACCCTCAGACTGAACGTGCCGCCGCAGTCGCGGGCAATTTTCCGAAGATCGGCAAAATCGATCAGTTGCACATACCCTGTGGCCCGTGCCGTAAGGGATTCCCCTCCCTTGGGGGGGGTGGCATCGGAAAACTCGTTCTCGACCGGATAGGTCTCGTGGATGGCGTTCAGCAGACGCCGCCCGATACCCTCGAGCACCTTGTTGATGCGAATGCTGGATGGAATGTGGTTAAGGAAAAACACCAGGACCGCCACGCAAAGAGCCATCAACGCATATGCGACGAGCAGGGAAAGCTGGGGAACAAAGCCGGGAAGAGCCGTCGCGGTAGCGTCGGCCGTGGCAGGGGCCATTTCGTCTGCTGCACGCACGCTTCGCAGTACGATTAGCGCGTAAACGAATGCACCGATGAATATTGCAAGGCTCAGCTGGTTGCCGCGATCTTCCAGAAAATTGGTTAGCAAGCGCGGCCCATAATTGCCGCTGGCATAGGTGACCGCGACCAGTGTGATCGAGAACACGGTGGAAGCAACGCCGATCATGCTGCCCGCCATCACGGTCAGCATGTCGGATGCACCCTTGGGCCGGCTCGGCACAAGCCATTCTACATCGTTCAGAAATTCTGCCGCGCCGCTTCTGTCGACAGCCACCATGGCGAACGCCAGGAACGCGGACAGGACCGCCATCAACGCCGGGAAAAACCAGTAATTGGCGGTGAGGCGTGCCCAGAAAAAGCGGATTTCAGCTGTCATGGCCGGTTAAACGCGCCATTCGCCGGCAGGTGCCTCACACCTTGCCCAGATCGCCCTGACCAATCGTGCCGCTGGCCATTTCGAGCATCCTGTCGAGGCTCTTCTTGGCCTGCAGGCGCAGACCTTCCTCGATCTCGATCCGGGGCTCCAGGTCGCGCAGACAGGTATAGAGCTTTTCCATCGTATTGAGCGCCATGTACGGGCAGATGTTGCAGCTGCAATTTCCGTCCGCACCCGGCGCTCCGATGAAGGTCTTGTTCGGCAGGGCCTTTTCCATCTGGTGGATGATGTGCGGCTCGGTCGCCACGATCAGCGTGTCGCCCTCGAAGGTTTCGGCAAACTGCAGGATGCCGCTGGTCGAGCCGACATAGTCGGCGTGATCGACGATGGTCGGCGGGCATTCCGGGTGCGCTGCGATCGGTGCATCGGGATACTGCTCTTTCAGCTTGAGCAGTTCCGTCTCGCTGAAAGCTTCATGCACGATGCAGACACCGGGCCAGAGCAGCATTTCACGGTCGAACTTGCGCGACAGATATCCGCCCAGATGCCGGTCGGGGCCGAAGATGATCTTCTGGTCCTTCGGGATCTGCTGCAGGATCGTTTCCGCGCTGGAGCTGGTGACGATCACGTCCGACAGGGCTTTCACCTCGGTCGAGCAGTTGATGTAGGTTAGCGCGATATGGTCGGGATGTTTTTCGCGGAACGCCTTGAATTTTTCCGGCGGGCAGCTGTCCTCGAGGCTGCAACCGGCGTCCATATCGGGCAGGACGACGATCTTTTCGGGGCTCAGGATCTTGGCCGTGTCGGCCATGAATTTCACGCCGCAGAATGCGATGACATCGGCGTCCGTGTCCGCAGCCATCTGGCTGAGCTGGAGCGAGTCGCCGACAAAATCGGCCAGATCCTGGATATCCGGGGTCTGGTAATAATGCGCGAGGATGATCGCGTTCTTCTCCTTGCGGAGGCGATTGATCTCGGCAAGCAGGTCCTCGCCCGTCGGCAGCTTCGTTTCGGCAGTCATGGTGTGTCCCGTCTTTGAGGCGCTGATATCGTTTGCGACTTCATACACTGTACGGCTGGCGGGGCGAGGGTGTTCCTTGGCCCAGCGCCGATTTCAGATCGTCCAGCCATGGCTCGTAAGGCTTCCACGCGTTCTGCCCCGAGCGGTTGATTGGCTTGCGAACCTGTTCCGAAGATGCCGTGCGCACCGCGCGGTCCGTCTTGTGGAAGTCGACACAGGCCTGCTCGAACGGCAATCCGCAATGGTCCAGCATCCGGCTCACCTGCCCCTCCAGATCGTCCAGCACATCCTCGTGTTGGACGCGCAGGACTTTGCCGGGCAGCACCGTATCCCAATGATCCATCAACGAAACGTAGTCGGCATAATAGCGCCCGACTTCATTGAGGCCGTAGGTGAATTCCTGCCCTTCCGCGAACAGCTGCTTGAAGCCGGAAAAACAGCAATCCATCGGATCGCGGCGGGCATCGATGATCGTTGCATTGGGCAGGATCAGATGGATCAGACCGATATGGCGGAAATTGTTCGGCATCTTGTCGATGAAGAACGGCGCGCCCTGCCGGTGGATGCGGGTGTTCTCGATGAAGTCCTCGCCGAACTGCGCGAAGCGCTCCGGCGCCAGATCGTGCAGGATTTCAGGGTAGCGCGACTGCCCGGCCTTGCGCCCGCGCAGCCGGTGCGCGAGCGAGAGGATATTGGGCAGTTCCAGCGTGCCGTCGACCTGGCTGTGGCTGGCAAGGATCTGCTCCAGCAGGGTAGAGCCGGCGCGAGGCAGGCCGAGGATGAAGATCGGGTCGGGCGCCGGGTGGCCGGCGCCCTCGTGACGGGCGAAAAGCTCGGATGTGCAGACAGCCTGCTGCTTTGCCAGCTCCTCGCTCATCTGGTCGGCGCTGTAGCGGGTTTGCGCGCGTTTCAGGGCATTGCCCTGTTCGTAAAACGGAAGCTTTCCGCGTATTCCTCGCGATCTTCCAGCGCCTTGCCCAGCGCGAAGGACAGGTGGACCGGTCCATGAAAGCGAGATCCGGCCGTCCGACCTGTCGCGCATTGCTCCCAGTTCAGCTGTCCGTGAAACGGTAGGTCTTGAGATTGGCCAGCGCATACTAAGCATCGCCGTGGTCCGGCTTGGCTGCAAAGGCCGCGCGGTAGCTGGCAACGGCGTCGTCGCTGCTTGCCGGTGGTCTTGAGTGCGTGGCCCCGGCTTGTCAGCGTGGCCGGATCTGCGGCAGTTTTGCCAGTACCGTGTCGAACAACGCGAAGGCCCGATCGTAATCGCCCGTCTGCATGCTCTCGACCGCGAGGTGCGACTGGAACAGCGGACTGTCAGGATCGCGGGCATAAAGCGCCTCGGCCTCTTCGCGAGCGCGCCTGAATTTCTGGCGGCGACGAAGGGCGTCGATGTAATCGAGGCGCAGCTGCACATTGCCGGGTTCGAAGGCGACGGCGCTTTCGAGCAGGAATTCCGCATCGTCCAGAATGCCCAGCTTGATCCCGATCTGCGCCAGAAGCCGCATCCCTTCGACATTGCGCGGCTCTTTCAGCAGGAAGGCGCGGCAGATCTGCTCGGCGTGCAAAACGCGGCCTTCGTGCAGGTGATTGGTCACGGCTAGCAATTCGCGGGGGAGGTCGCGCAGGCGCTGGCTCTGCTGCATCGCTGCCTCTGCCTCGGCATGGCGACTGGCAGAGACGAGCAGATCTGCCTGCGCCCGCCAGCTTGCTTCCAGTGCCGGATTGAATTTTACCGCGCGCGCATAGGCGGCGATTGCGGCCTCTGGTCGCCCCCTGTCACGGGCGAGGTGACCCGCCTCCTGCCACGCGCGGCCGAATTCCGGAGACGCGGCATGAAGCCGTGTCAGGATCGCCTCCGCTTCGCCAAATTCCTTGCAATACCGGTGCGCGACGGCAGCCATATACAGCGCTTCTGCATCGTCCGGCGCATCCGCCAGCAATTTGAGCGCTATATCGCGGCCGCTCGCAAAGTCGCCGCCTTGCAGCGCCTTTTGCGCCTCCGCTCTCATGTCTTCAGGTGATGCCATCACAGGTCCCGTGCCAATAAAGCGTCCAAAACGCAAAACGGCGGGCGAGGCCATGAGCCTGCCCGCCGCCTGTCTGCGGCCCCGCATGGTGCGGGGCGCATAGTCCTTAATAGTCGAAGCCGACCCGGATACCGAAGGTGGCCGGGCGGTTCGTCGTGATACGCTCGCGATCGTTGATGTAATTGCCGGCGATCTGTGCCCGTTCGTCGGTCACGTTTTCGCCGAACAGTTCGATCGACCACTCGTCCTTCTTCACGCCCATCGAGAAACCGAAGGTCGTGTAGCTGTCGAGTTCGATCGTGTTGATCGAGATGATGTCGGTCAGCTTGCTGGCCGAGTGGACCATCTGTCCCTGCACGAAATAATCGAGGTCACCCGACATCCACTCGTACCGGGCACGGGCATTGCCCTGGAAGCTCGGTGCGTAGGCGAGATCGTTGCCGACAACGACGTCGGTCGTCGGTGTCAGGACTTCGGTGATCTCGGTGTCGAGGAAGCTGAAGGCACCCGTGAAGGTGAACCCCGGAACCGAATACGGAGCGACGGTAAATTCACCTTCGACGCCCTTGATCTCCGCATCCGCAGCATTGTCGCTGAAGAACAGATTGGTGATGCTGGGATCGAAAATGGTCGTCTGCAGACGGCTGATGTCGACGTAGAATGCGCTCGCATTGAAGCGCAGTTGGCCGTCGAGCAGGTCGAGCTTCGCGCCCAGTTCGTAGTTCTTCACCTCATCGGTTTCGAGCTCGAACGGGACGGTAAAGCCCGCACCGTTGGTCGCGCCGCCGGGACGGTTCAGCAGGCCCGGACGGAAACCTTCCGAATAGGTTGCGTAGAACAGCGTGTCCGGCGTCGGCGTCAGCGTGACGGTACCCTTGTAGATGGCGCCTTCGGCCTTGGCGACATCGGGAGCCTGCAGGGCGTTGAAGACCTGCTGGGCCTGTCCGGCAGTCAGACCTGCGGCCTGGATGTCGGCCAGGGTGTCGCCCTGGTTGAACGTCTGGCGCAGGGCCGGGTTACAGCTACCGATGAAGGTATACTGGCCGTCGCCGTCATACAGATCGTTGAGGTCCGTACCGAAGGCATTCTGGTCGACAGCGCTGAAGCTGTTGCAGAACGAACCGTTGGCGCTGCCTTCGAAATCGACTTCGATGTTGTAATAGCGCGCGCCGAACGTGAGCGTGAGCAGGTCGGGCACGACGTCGAAGCTGGCTTCGCCGAAGATGCCGAACTGTTCGTCCGTACGGCGAATGTCGTTCCGGAAGATCGTGTCCTGCGGGAACGGGCCGGGCAGGGTGGTGAAGCCGTCCTGCGGGAAGTTGGGTTTGAACGGGCCGAACGGCGCGGCCGCGACATTGCCGGGATAGGCGAAGTCGTTGCGCTCTTTCAGTTCCAGATCGGAATAGAACGCGCCGGCGGTGACGCGGAAACGCTCGTCCGCAGGCGTGTTGAAGCGCAGTTCCTGCGTGAACACGGTCGTTTCACTGTCCGACGTCACATAAAGGTTCGGCGGCTGGCAGGTGCCGGAAGGCGCGGCCGAGCCGGGATAGCTGACCGAGCCGTCGCAGATATAATAGGGCAGGTACTGACCAACGAACAGATAGTCGGTGTAATCGACGCGCTGCTGCGTTTCACGGTCGGTGTAGGCACCGGTGTAGACGACATCGAGCATTGCGAGACGGCCTTCGACCGTCCAGCTGGTGTTCGAGAAATCGTCTTCCAGGCGGTCGTCTTCGAAGCGCTGGACATCGAGATTGTCGAGAGTCGAGATTCGGGTCGGCGAAGAACACGCCGTCGCTTTCGACGCTCTGGCGCGCATGGCTGACGGTCAGCTGCCAGTCGGGCGTCACTTCCCAGCGGGCGCTGGCGCGGAAACCGGCATATTGCGTGTCGTTGAAGTTTTCTTCGACCAGGCCGGCATTGTTCGTGTCGAGGAAGGTGACGGCGGAAAGATCCGCAGCCGTGCCTGGAAGCCGCCGCGCAGGGCGTTGACCGGGACGCCGTTCGAACGGACGGTACCGGCGGGACGGAAGCGCGCGCTTTCACGAAGATTGCGCGAGCCCTGCAACGTTGTCGATGTAGCCGCCCTGATCATCGAGATAGGCGACGAAGCGCAGTGCGATGGTGTTCGTGACCGGCACGTTGACCATGGCTTCGGCCTTGTAGCTGGTCTCGCCGCCCTTGGTGAAGGACGTTTCCAGATCGAAGCCTGCGTCGAAACCGCTGAGCGACGGCTTGGCGGTGATGAGGCGGACCACACCGGCCTGCGAGCTTGCGCCGAAGAGCGTACCCTGCGGCCCGGCGAGCACTTCGATACGCTCAAGGTCGGCGGCGTAAACGTCGAGGTTACGGCCCGGCTGTGCGAGCGGCTGGTCGTCGAGATAGAGCGCGACGTTGGGCGCGAGGCCGGCAACACCCGCCGTCGTCAGGTTCGGTGTCGTGGAGGCGAGGCCGCGCACGTAGATCGTGCTCTGGCCAGGGCCCGAACCGCCTGCGGTGACGGATGGCAGCTGCTCGAGATAGTCGTCGAACGTGGCGACACCCAGCTGGTCGAGCGCTTCTGCGCCGATGGCGTTCACCGAAATGGCGACGTCCTGCAGATCTTCTGTACGCTTGGTCGCGGTCACGACGATTGTCTGGACCCCGCCCTGGCGGGCAGCCGGCTGTGCAGCCTGCGTTTCGGTTGTGTCCTGCGCGAATGCGGGCGTGGCAGTAACAGCTGCCAGTACGCCCAGCGAAACGCTGGCGCGGAGAGTTTTCATCGATGTATCCCTTCGGATCGGTTGATTTTTGATGCCGCCGCATCAGAGGAATGGCCCCGAAACGGGCCGTGTTCGGGCTTGCGAGAAGATCACTCAGCAGGCCGCGTGCTGGATTCGGGTAACAACCATGTGGCGGGCTGGCCACAGCACCTGCCCAGAAATCCAGGATCGAGAAAAAAGCGTGACCTTTACGTTACAGGGGCCAAAGCTCTAGGAAGTCTGGCTCTCCGCCTTCGCTGCCGCATCGGCCAGAATATCGGGGCAATGCGTCTCCACGCCGCCGCGCTTTCGCAGGACGTCATAGAGCACGGCCTTCAGGATCGCGGCGGCCATCAGGGCAACGACGATAGAAAAAGGCAGCGCGCCCAGGATCATCGTGATGCGGATCGCTTCTGTCCCGCCAAGGATCAGCATGCTGCCGACCACCAGCGCGATGGCGGCTCCCCAGAACAGGATGTGGTGCCTCCGCTCTGCCCCGTCATCATTGTCGCTGCCTGAATCATTGCCCGCTCCATTGATCGTGTTGACGATCAGGATGGCGCTGTCCGCAGATGTGATGAGGTAGGTCATCAGCAGGATGACCACGAGCCCCGAGAGAAGCGCTGCAACCCCGCTGTCGAACATGGTCGACAGCGTTGCGTAAAGCTGGTCGGCAATACTGGCATCGAGGATCGCGCCGCCATCGCTGCCGTCAAGCACAAGCTCGATCGCGGTGCCGCCTGCCAGCGCCATCCAGATGAAGCACATCAGGGACGGCACGAGGACCACGCCGAAGATATATTCCCGGATCGTCCGGCCGCGCGACACACGGGCGATGAACATGCCGACAAACGGTGCGAACGCGATCCACCACGCCCAGTAGAATACCGACCAGTCCAGCTGCCACTGTGCCAGCGCATCGCCGGTTTGCGTGCCGTCGGCACTCCACAATGTCAGCGCATCGCCGGGCAGCGAGACGAGATATTCCCCGATCGCCGTAAAGAGCAGCGTAATCCCGCCGAGGCCTGCGCCGAAGAGCAGGAATACCGCGAGCAGCAGGATGCTGAGACCCATATTGAGGTTGGACAGCCATTTGATACCGCGGCCCACGCCGGAAATGGCCGACAGGGTGGAAGCGCCGACAAGGACGATCAGCGCGACGATGATGGCGGGCGCAGACGCGGTCCCTGCATCGTTCAACAGCCAGTCGCCCATGCCCAGCCTGCTGAGGCCTGCCACGAATTGCTCGACCCCGAAACTCATCGTGACGGCAACGCCGAGAATGGTGGCAACGACAGCGACCAGATCGACCAGATCGACAATGGCCCCAGAAACCCGACATCTTCAAGCCGAACAGTGGCGCGAGCCCCGACCGGATCGTCAGCGGCAGGCCGCGGCGATAGGATACATATCCGACGGCCAGCCCGACCAGTGCATAGGTCGCCCAAGCGGCGAAACCCCAATGCAGGAAGGTGTACCGGTAGGCAGACGAAATCGTCTCCGCTGCGACCGGATCGACAATCCCGCGAATGGTGTCGGGATTGGCGGTGAAATGCGCCAGCGGCTCGCCCGTGGAATAGGTCAGCATTCCGACGCCGATGCCGGCGCCGAACAGCATTGCGAACCATGAGAAACGGCTGAATTCAGGCTTTTCCCCCGGTGCGCCGAGGCGAAGCGATCCCGATTGAGGTATACCGCCAGAACAAGCGCGACCGCCATGATGAGCGCCACGAGATAAACGTACCATCCGGCAAACTGGCGGATCAGCGTGGCATTCGCGACAGCCAGAGTTTCTCCGGCCTGAATAGGAAACAGAAGGGTCCACAGGATCAGCGCGCTGACAATCAATTTCGACGATATGCTCACCAGCTTGTTGAAGCCGTGATAGAAACCGCTGTCGGCGGTATTGATCGGCAAGGTGCAAAGGGGCGGGTCCAGCCCGTCAGTGCTGGCGGCGGTGTCTGCCGTAGGTTGATTCAAAACGTGTCCTCTTTCCCGTCAGGCGCGCGCGCCGCCGGGATGGCAACTGGCTGCGACCGGGCAGGACGCGGTAATGCGCCTCACCGGAATATTCCCCTAAATGGCAGGTTAGGCACCCGTGCCGAAACCCCAGCTTTGGAACGGGGCATCGGTGATTGTCAGGAAGCGGCGTTCACTTCGTCCGCAAAACGAACCTCGACCGTCACATTGCCGTAGCCTGCGACCTGCAGCGGAATGGCGAGATTCTGGCGCACCGCATCCTTGGCCGACTGGCGCGCAAGGGCGAGGATTTCCGGATTTTTGGCAAATTCGGTCGCCTTGCGTTCTGCCTGACGCGAATTGTTCTGGCCGAGATCCTTCATCGCATCGCGGCTGACATAGAGACCTTCTGTAAACAGCTTGGCATTGGCTTCGTCGAGATTGGGCTCGGTCGTCTGCAATTGCGGCAGCGTCACGGTAAGCGTCTCCGCTGCATCGTCCCAGACGAAATCGTTGGCAGCCATGCCCGACAGATCGAGCCGGTATTCCATGAACGCGGGCACGATCATCGCCTGACGGGTTTCGATCTGTCCGAACGGTCCGCGCTTGTCGATGCTCTCGGCCACGACTTCGAACCGCGAGCTGAAAACAGTGAGCGAGTTTTGCTTTTCGAACGCCATCATGGCGCTGCCGACAGGATCGCCTTCTTCCTGATAGAAGAACGCGCGGTAGCCCAGCCATGCGACCGCAGCGAGCAGCAGGATGACGATCAGCCACGGCACCGCCTGCACGCGGGCCAGCGCCTTTTCGCGCTCTGCCTTGGGCACGAGTGTCTCTGCGCTATCCTGCGCGCTGCGGTCCTGCGTTTTCAAAGTGTTCGCCATGTGTCGTCCGAACGCTTCACAAGCCCGCGCCGTTCCAGATCGATCAGATGCGCGTGCACGCTCATCTGCGCGGCCTTGTCCAGCCTCGGGTCGAGACCCTTGTACATCAAAGGGATGAATTCCGGCAGTTCGCGCGGTGCTTCGCCCAGCAGGCGAATGATCTGGTTCTCGCGCTGGCGGCGATGGCCGATCATCCCGCGTACAAGCTGGCGCGGCTTTTCTATCGGGGCACCGTGCGCCGCGTAATAGACGCGGTCGGTCCCGTGTTCGGTGCGGGCATAGAGCTTTTCGAGACTCTTCATGTAATCGCCCATATCGCCATCGGGCGGCACGACCACGCTGGTCGACCAACCCATGACGTGATCGCCTGTAAACAGCGCGCCGGTCTCCTCCAGCGCAAAGCACAGATGGTTCGACGTATGGCCCGGGGTGTGCACTGCGCGCAGTGTCCAGCCAGGGCCGGTCATCGCTTCGCCGTCTTCCAGCACGCGATCGGGCGCGTAGGTCGTGTCGAAGGGAGCATCGGCGCGCGGACCGTCATCGGCCAGAACCAGCGGCGCGCAGCCGACGATGGGCGCGCCTGTCTTTTCGGCCAGAGGCGCGGCAGCCGGCGAATGGTCTCGGTGCGTATGCGTGCACATGATGGCAGCGATTTCGGCATCGCCGACAGCATCCAGAATGGCTGCAATATGAACGTCTTCGTTCGGCCCCGGGTCGATGACTGCCACCTTGTCGCCGGTGCCGACGATATATGTCTGCGTGCCGGTGAAGGTATAGGGCGAGGGATTTGGCGCGAGGACGCGGGCGACGAGCGGTTCGGGACGCTCGACCTTGCCGGTCGGCCACGGTTTGGGCGGTATTGCTGCCATGCTCTTGCATATGGGGGGCCCGCTGCGCCATGTCACGCCCCGCAATGCAGGCGCGATCTGCAAAGTCCTATACGGGAGAGACACATGGCCGACCTGATCCTCGTACTCGACGAGGGGACGACCTCCACACGGGCGATCCTGTTCGACGCCGGTGGCAAGGTGCATGGCACGGCGCAGAGCGACCTGACGCAGCATTACCCGAGACCCGGCTGGGTCGAACATGATGCCGGGGAGATATGGGATCGCACTTTGGCATGCGCGACGGAATTGGTGGAGAAGGCCGGCGCAGACCGGATTGCGTGCATCGGGATTACCAACCAGCGCGAGACCGTGGTCGCGTGGGACAAGGAAACGCTGGAGCCGCTTTCACGCGCAATCGTCTGGCAGGATCGCCGCACGGCGGATTTCTGCACGGAATTGAAAGAGGCCGGACACGAGGCGGATGTCCAGCAACAGACCGGCCTGGTGCTCGATCCGTATTTCTCCGGCACCAAGATGCGCTGGCTGATCGATAACGAGCCTGCTGTGGCGGGCGCGGCCGAGGCAGGGCGGCTGGCCTTCGGAACGGTCGAGAGCTGGCTGGTGGCAAAGCTGTCGGGCGGAACGCATATAACCGATGCCAGCAATGCCAGCCGCACGTTGTTGCTGGCGCTGGACGGCACCGCATTTCGACGAGGGGCTGTGCGATCTTTTCGGCGTGCCCGCGGCAGCGCTGGGCCGAGGTGACCGATACGCACGGGCATTCTGGCGGAAACCTCGCCTTCGCATTTCGGCCGCGCAATCCCGATCACCGGCCTTGTCGGAGACCAGCAATCCGCCACCATCGGGCAAGGCTGTTTCGCTCCCGGCGAGACCAAGGCGACCTATGGTACCGGAGCTTTCATCCTCGCCAATAATGGCAGTGTCCTCCCCCGGTCGCAGCACAGGCTGCTGGGCACCGTTCTGTACCAGCAGGACGGTGCAGCGGACCTACGCCATCGAAGGTTCGGTCTTCGTCGCGGGCAGCCTGGTGCAATGGCTGCGCGATTCTCTCGGGATCATCGGGACCGCTGCGGAAACGGAAGCGCTGGCGCGTTCGGTCGAGGATAGCGGCGAAGTCGTCATCCTGCCCGCGCTGGCAGGGCTGGGTGCGCCGCACTGGCGGGCCGATGCGCGCGGCGTGATCGCCGGGCTCAGCTTCAACAGCGGCAAGCCGCAGATCGCCCGCGCCGCGCTGGAGGCGATGGCGCACCAAACAAGCGACCTTGCGCAAGCCTTTGCCGCGGACGGCGCGCATTGGAAAACGTTGAGGATCGATGGCGGGATGAGCGCCAATGACTGGATGGCACAGGATCTGGCCAACATGCTCGATCTCACTGTGGAGCGTCCGGACTTCGTCGAAACAACCGCGCTCGGCGCTGCTATCGCCGCTTCGGTCGGTGCAGGCCTTCATCCCGATCTGGCCGGAGCAGCAAAGGCCATGCGCGGCAGGTGCTGACGGTATTCGAACCGGACATGCCGGTCGACGTCCGGGAGGCGCGTCTGCGACGTTGGCAGGAAGGCGTTGTCGGCTGCCTGACGCCGGGTCAGAGCTTTTCGACCGCCTGTCCCAGTCGCTCGCGCAGGCGCAATACGCGCGCTGCCTTCGCTAGCGTTTTCGGCCTGCCACGCCATGTCCAGCCTTGCGACCCGCGTATGCAGGCGCTGGGTATCGACGATCAGCTCGCGCGTCATCGGCTCCAGCATCATCAGCGATTCCGCATCGGGCGCACGGTCGGGCGGCAGGTGACCCGTCCGCTTGAGCTGAAACTCGTCATATCGCCCTTCATGTAGGCGCGCTGGTTCAGCAGCCATGCGAGGACGTGCATGACGCGGGTCGTCGCCTTCAGTCCTTCGGAAGAAAGAGCAATCCGCCAGTGATCCTTCGGCAGGCCCGTTTCCTTGGCAGGCGCCAGATCGAATGCCGCGCGCACGTCGTCTGCAAGGACGAGCGCCTCGCCATAAAGTGCCTCGATTATGGCCGGATTTAGGTTTGCCGTGTGCTCCATGCAGCTGCGGCGCTAGACCGCGCGGGATTCGAGGGGAAGGGCAAGCTGCCGGCTATCCCGCTCCGGGACGTAGCGTGTTTCAAAACGGGGCGGTTTTAAGCGATGATGTCTGGAATCAGCTCGTCCTCGATCATGCCGATCTGGTCACGCAGCTGCAATTTGCGCTTCTTCAGCCGGGCGATCTGCAACTGATCGGTCGAGCCTGTAGCGGTCAGCGCGATGATCGCTGCATCAAGATCGCGGTGCTCGGTCCGCAACGTTTCCAACCGCTTGCGCAGTTCGACTTCGGTCATGGCTGGCGGAGTTCCCCTTGAAAAGTCAGCAACACACTTCGTCGCAGCACATGGCCTTACCTGTCGCATAGGCATTTGTCAGGACTTCGCATGGCCCGCGTTTTGTGGTTCATTGCCTGAACGCGGCGCGCCCGCAACCGGGCAAGTCGCTTTCACATAAGGAGAGCAAACCTATGGCATCGTCCCACGTCAGCGCCCTTCAGTCCAAGCATGCAGGCCTCGAAGCGGCCATCGCTGCAGAAATGAACCGACCCGCGCCTGACGATACGACGATCCGAACGCTCAAGCGCAAGAAACTGCGCATCAAGGAAGAGATCGCCGCGCAATAGATCGGGCGCCTTCTCCGTCCTGCACCTCGGCGCTTTTCTTGTCGGGGCACAAGCAAGAGCCGTTTCCTATTTGTGCAGCCATGCGGTAGGCATTGAATTCCATGACCGCAGCTGCATCCGCACGGGAAATCCTGACCCGCCTTCACGAGGTGATGGCCTCGCGCATGCACGCGCAGGGGAAGCTCGACCGTGTCGTCGAAGATCGTCGGCGAGGCGCTCGATAGCGAAGTCTGCTCCATCTACCTCCTGCGGGAAGGGATGCTTGAGCTGTTCGCCACGCGAAGGCCTGAACAAGGAAGCTGTCCATGTAACCCGGATGGCTATGGGCGAAGGGCTGACCGGCACGCTGGTCGCCAATAACGAAACGCTCAACCTGGCAGAGGCGACGGCGCATCCGGACTTCCAGTACCGGCCGGAAACGGGGGAGGAGAAATTCCACTCCTTCGCCGGTGTGCCGATCGTCTACCGCGAGCGTGCCGTTGGCGCGATCAACGTCCAGCATGTCGATCCGCGCCGGTATGAAGAGGTCGAGATCGAGGCGCTGCAGACGACGGCAATGGTTCTGTCGGAACTGATCGCCAATGCCGAACTCGTCGACGGGGAAGCCGTGGCGGATCTGGATGACAGACCGACCGGGCCGCAGACGATCGAGGGGCTGGCGCTCGTCAAAGGGCTCGCCAGCGGCGTTGCCGTCTATCACCAGCCGCGCGTGACCATCGATCAGGTGGTTGCCGATGATATCGAGGTGGAGCGGCAGCGGGTCTACCGCGCTTTCGCCAAGATGCGCGACCAGATCGACGGCATGGCCCGCGATGTCGAATTCGGCGCGGGGACGGAGCATGAGGAAGTGCTCCAGACCTACAAGATGTTCGCTTATGACGAGGGCTGGGGCCGCCGCATCAATGAGGCGATCGATAGCGGCCTGACCGCAGAAGCCGCCATCGAGCGCGTACAGCAGCGCACGCGCATGCGCATGCGCGAGATCGACGATCCACTGCTGGCGGACCGGATGCACGATCTGGAAGACCTGTCGAACAGGTTGCTGCGGATTGTGTCGGGCCAGCTTGGCACGGCAGCGACACAGGGTCTGCGCAAGGACGCGATCCTGATCGCCCGCAATCTGGGCCCTGCGGAACTTCTCGAATACGACCAGCGCCGGCTGAAGGGCGTGGTGCTGGAAGAAGGGTCGCTGACGGCGCATGTCGTCATCGTTGCGCGGGCGATGGGTATTCCCGTCCTTGGCCGGACGAGAAGCCTGCGCGGTGCTGGTGAGCGAAGGCGATCAGGTTCTGGTGGATGCCAATGCGGGCAAGGTCCACATCCGGCCGGCTCCCGCTTTGCTCGAAGCGTTCGAAACGCGCTTTGCCAAAACACGCGAAAAGCAGGCGACCTATGCCGAAATGCGCGATGTCGAGCCGTTTACGCGGTGCGGAACGCGTATTCAGGTAATGATGAATGCCGGACTGCGGGACGACATGGCGAACCTTCCGCTCGTCGGTGCGGACGGCGTCGGGCTTTTTCGGACCGAGTTTCAATTCCTCGTTTCGGCCACTCTGCCGCAGCGGGAGAAACAAACGCGTCTCTACAAGGATGTGCTGGAGGCGGCTGGCGGAAAGCCGGTCATCTTCCGCACCGTCGACATCGGCGGCGACAAGGCCGTGCCCTACCTGGCGGACGAGACGATCGAAGGGGACGAGAACCCGGCCATGGGTTGGCGCGCCCTGCGTCTCGCCCTCGATCGTGAAGGCCTGCTCAAGGCGCAGGCGCGCGCTTTGCTGGAAGCCAGCGCGGGCAAGCCCCTGTCGGTCATGTTCCCGATGGTATCCGAACCGTGGGAATTCGACGCGGCGAAGGAGGTTTTCGAGAACCAGCTGGCCTATTTGCGCAAGCAGAAAAAAGTCCTGCCCGAAAGCATATCCTACGGCGCCATGCTGGAGGTGCCTTCTCTGGCAGAGGTACTCGACATTCTGATACCGAAGCTGTCGTTCCTGTCTGTCGGGACGAACGATTTGACGCAGTTCCTGTTCGCCGCGGACCGCTCGAACCCAAAGCTTGCCGAGCGATATGACTGGCTGAGCCCCTCGATCCTCAGGTTCCTCCAGAGGATCAGCAAGGCGACTTTGGGCCATGCGGTCGATGTTGGCGTTTGCGGCGAAATGGGCGGCCGGCGTCTGGAAGCACTCGCGCTCCTCGGGCTGGGGTATCGCCGCCTCTCGATCACGCCGGTTTCCGTCGGGCCGATCAAGGAATTGATCCGCCGGGTGGACCTGAAGGAAATCGAGCAGGCAATGAACGCTTGGCTTCTCAGCCCGCCGCCGTCGATCCGCGAAGTCCTGACCGACTGGGCGGAAGAGCGCGGGATCGATATCGACTGACGTTCCACCGCATTCGCCGCGCGGTAGTACGAGCCTTCTGGCGGACGAAACCACGGTTCTGCGCGATATGCGCGCTTGACACACTGCTATGTGAGAGCGGAGAACAGGGTTAAAATAACGGGTCGACGGGTAATGATGGTACAAGATGACGAGGGCGCGCACGACAAGTCCGCGCCGGGTGACGACATGGTGGAAGAAACCACCGCATTCGAGGATTCCGCCCCGCGGACCGCAGGCGGCCGGCTAAGAGCAGCGCGCGAGGCGCGCGGCATGTCGCTCGAACAGGTCGCGGACGAAACCCGTATTCCACAGCGGCATCTCGAAACCATCGAATCCGGCGAATTCGCCAACCTTCCCGCGCGCACCTATGCCGTCGGTTTTGCCCGTACATACGCCAAAACGGTCGGGATCGATGACAAGGAGATCGTCGAGCAGGTGCGGCAAGAACTGGGCGTTGAAGATCCGTCGGAGCGCCGTGCCGCGCGCGAAGGAAAGCTGGAGCCGGGCGATCCGGCGCGCGTTCCCTCGCGAGGTCTCGTCCTCCTTTCGGCGCTCGCTGCAGCGCTTCTCCTGTCCGGCGGCTTTCTGTTCTACCGGACGTATTTTATCGCCGGATCGGGGCCGGGATCGATCCTGACTGCCGAACAGCAGCGTGAAGAAGCGGCAGCGGAACTCGAAGAACGGCTGGCCACACGGGCCGATGGCGGTGCGGATGCGGCGACCGTGCCGACCGGCGGACCTGTCGTTTTCACCGCGCTTGAAAATGACACCTGGGTGAAGTTCTACGACGCCAATGGCGATCAGCTGATGCAGAAGCAGATGGCGCAGGGTGAGCGTTACACCGTTCCCGCCGATGCAGAGGGTCCGCAAATCTGGACCGGGCGTCCATTCGCACTCTCGATCACAGTAGGCGGTCAGTCCGTGCCGAAGCTTTCGGAAGAGGACGAGATCCTGAAGGACGTTCCCGTTTCTGCCGAGGCGCTTCTGGCCCGTGGCCGCGCGCCTGCCCCAGATGCGGGCGAAGCGACAGGCACGGCCGAACCGGACGCACCGGCAGGCTGAAACGGAGCGACGGTATTTCCACGGAAATCCGCCGTTTCCGTGTAGACATGCGCGTCTCTGGCCGTAAGCCTTCAGACTGAACGCTTGTGGCCTGTTCATTTGCGGTTCGTCCGCGACCGGCCATGAAATGCTGATGATCGACAGGAGCCTGTGCATGAATACCCGCGCCCGCAATTGGATGTCCGCCGCTATCGCCGCCGGCCTCCTGATGCCCGCAGCCCCCGCGCTCGCGCAAAGCGACGAACAGCAGCGTATCCGCAAGCTGGAAGCCGAAGTCAGCGCATTGCAGCGCCGCGTTTTCCCCGGCGGCGACGGGCGCTATTTCGAACCGGAAATCGGCGGAACGTCGAGCGGCGGCGGGTCCACGGCCGGTACACCGTCGACCACCGCGCTGACGGACATCCTGGCCCGTCTCGACGCTATGGAAGCTTCGTTGCAGAGCCTGACCGGGCAGGTCGAGGTCAACAGCAATACGCTGCAGGGCCTGACCACGCGGCTGGCAGCTCTCGAGGGCGGCGCAGCTCCCGCGCTTGCCACGACCACGACCACAACGACGCGTGCTCCGACCCCTGCGACCCGGCCGGAAGAGTCGACCACCGGCAACAACCTTCTGGCAATGACCGGCGGCGCATCTTCGCAAACCGCAACGGCGGCTCAGGCTGCCAGCGGGCCGAGCAGCCAGCGTCTTGCCGCAGTGCAGGCGATCGCAAAGCCGAAGACAGACGATGCCGGAGACGATGAATACTCCTACGGCTTCCGTCTGTGGGACGCAGGTTTCTATCCCGAGGCGCAGCAGCAGCTCACACTGTTTGTCGAGAAATACCCCAACCATTCGCGCGCGACCTACGGCCGAAACCTGCTGGGCCGCGCCTATCTGGACGATGGTAAGCCGCGCGAAGCTGCGCCGTGGTTCCTCAACAACTATCAGTCCGACCGCAATGCCGCGCGCTCGCCCGACAGCCTGTTGTATCTGGCGGAATCGATGATTGCGATGGATGACACGAACCGTGCCTGCATCGCGCTGGCCGAATTCGGCGAGACCTACCCCGCCGTCGCTGCCGGCCGTTTGCAAAGCCAGTACGAAGCCAATCGTGCGAAGGTAACCTGCTCCAATTGAGGTGAAGCTGCCATCGGACCAGATGGTCGAGCGCTTTCGCGCCGACCTGCTGAATGTCTGGCCGCAAGAAGACCGCACACTCGCTCATGATGGCGACAGGCTCGGTCTTGCCGTTTCGGGCGGGGCGGACAGTCTGGCGTTGCTACTGCTTGCCCATGCCGCAATGCCCGGCCAGATTGTAGTGGCCAGTGTCGACCACCAACTCCGTCCTGAAAGCGCAGGCGAGGTCGCGATGGTATCAGGATTGTGCAGCCAACTGGAAATCCCCTGCCATACATTGAGCGTCACCGTCGCAGCGGGCAATTTGCAGGACCAGGCCCGCAGGGCGCGCTATGACGCGATGTTCGGCGCTTTCGCGCCAGGACGATATCGCGACTATCGCCACAGCGCATCATGCGGACGATCAGGCTGAAACGCTGCTCATGCGGCTCAATCGGGGGGCCGGATTGCAGGGACTTGCCGGTGTTCGTCCGTGGAGCTGGTATGGTTTGGCAGATCCTGCATTGGAAGGGTCGCTGGTGCGGCCTCTCCTGTCTTGGCGACGCGAAGAACTGGCGCAGATTGTGCGCGATGCCGGTTTGGAACCTGCACAAGATCCATCCAACATGGACGAGCATTACGACAGGGTCCGTGTGCGCAAGGCGATTGCCGATGCGGACTGGCTGGACCCGGTCGCCATGGCCCGCAGCGCGCGCCATCTGGCGGAGGCGGAAGAGGCGATAGTCATCACGGCAAACCGTGTTCGTGATAGTTTTGTTTTTTCGCAAGCCGATGGCAGCACATTCTATCATCCCGGGCACTCCCGGCTGATAGACATCGAAGTGGTCCGCCTGATTTTGCAGGAATTCGGTGCCCAGCCGGAGCGTTCAGCGATTGCCAGAATGATCGACCAGCTGAACGATAATCAGCCGGCGTCGCATTGCGGAGTTCTAGCGCGCCGCGCCACGCACGAGACGGACGGGTTCAAGTCGGCCTATGCGTGGCTATTCCAGCGAGAACCGCCCCGCAGGGCCGGGATGTAATCTAGAGGATCTGCTCGCCCATTTCCAAGGTCTCGCCATCGGTGATGATGACCTTGTCGCCCTTTTTCGCCAGCGCGAACACCTTGGCAGCGAATTCGTCCGGCATCCCCACGCAGCCGTGGCTGGCGTAGCCATTTTCGACGTCCGACCCGTGCAGCGCGACGCCATCGGATGTCAGGAACATCGAATACGGCATCGGAGCGTTATTGTACTTCTCCGACACATTGTGACGCATCTTGTAGCGGATCGGGAAGGTGCCCAGCGGGGTGGGATGCTTGTCCGTACCCAGCAGGACTGCCGAGGCACCGATTTCGTGCCCGCCCTTGAAGACCGAGATGACCCGGGCCTGCAAATCGACGGTCATGACCAGCTTGCCGTTCGCAGGCGCGCGGCTGGCATCCCAGTGATACTCGCCATATTTGATCGGGCCGTCGATGGGCAGGATGCTCTTGACGACAAAGTCTTCGTCATTCGAAGAGGCCTGCTGGAGACGGGCTTCCCCATCTGCCTGGCCGGCCTGCATCGGACGCAGCCGCTTCATTGGTGAGGTTCTGCGCGGAGCCGTTCTCGCCGCCTGCACCCAGCTTCGCTTCATCGACCGGGATCGCATTGTCCATCGCGTCCATGGCAGGTTCGCCTGCCATCGGATCGTTCGCCACGGGGGCGGGTGTGTCCAGCATGGAACTGGCGAGGGTGGCCCCGCCAAATACCAGCAGCGTAGCGGCGGTCGCGCCGCCAATCCATTTGAGCATCGGGTTCATGCGGCCTTTATGCGCCGCGTTTTTCGACTTCGCCAGTGTACCGCATGCTGCGTCCCGTCACGAGACGCGCCATCGCCAAAAGTTAACGCGGGCCGCGTTCGCCCCCGATGACCTAGCGTCCGAGCATTGCGGCCTTGCGGGCAGTCTCGGCGATGGCGATGTAGTCGGCAGAGCCGCTGTCCGAGGTGAGCGAGGCGACCCAGCTTCCGCCGACACACAATACGGGATCGAAAGCGAGCCATTCTTCCACATTGCCGGGACCGATGCCGCCGGTCGGACAAAATTTGCACGCGTGGAACGGCGCGGCGAGCGCTTTGAGCGCAGGCAGGCCGCCCGCTGCCATTGCCGGGAAGAACTTGAAATGATCGAGGCCCAGCTCGAGCCCGCGCATGATGTCCCCGGCATTGGATACACCGGGCAGGAACGGCACCCCTTCGCGGAGAGCCGCCTTGGCGAGCGGTTCTGTCAGACCGGGGGATACGATGAATTCGCTTCCCGCCTCGAGCGCGGCGGCCAGATCGCGCTGACCTGTAACTGTGCCCGCACCAACGATTGCGCCTTCGACGGTCTTCATGGCGGCGATGGCATCGAGCGCTGCGTCTGTCCGCAATGTCACCTCGAGAACCGGCAGGCCGCCTCTGACCAGTGCCTCGGCCAGAGGTATCGCCTGTTTGACATCGTCGATGACGATCACCGGTATGACTGGGGCCATCCGCATGAGAGTGCCGATGTCGCGCGCTTGGGTAGATGTGCTCATGATACCGGCGATACCAGCGCTGCCGGCACTCTGCCAGTGCGCCGCATAGCTATTCGCCAGAGGCCTCGACAGTAATCGTCTTTTCAAGAAATTCGGTAAGGCCGAAGCTGGTCATGAAGCTGACATCGGCGGCATCCCTGCCGACGCCGATCTTGATGATGTCCGACGGCGTGGCCATGCCGGTCGCATCGACAAGGTACCACGCCCCGCCGCCCGGGGTTGCTGTGTCTTCGAGGAAAACCTCCGCGACTGCATGGAAATCCTGCGGCGTGACGCCGGGGGCGAAGCAGCTGACGAAGCGGGCGGGAATTCCGCTCGCCCGGGCCAGCGTGACCACGACGTGGGCGTAATCCCGGCAAATGCCCCGCCGCTCGACGAAGCTGTCCAGCGCCGTCGTCTGCGGGCCGCTCGCACCCGGTACATAGCTGAAATGGTCCGCCACCCAGTCGTGCATTGCCATGATCCGCTCGCCGCCGTGGAGCTCACCGAATTCGGCGTCGACGAAGGACTGGAAGCGGTCGCCCTGACAGTATCTGCTGTCGAAGAGATATTGCACGGTTTCTCCGGGAAGGTCGTGCGGGTCCATCTGTCTGAGCGGTTGTATCTCGGTCAGCAGCCGGTCGACTGCGATCTCGCAGGTGTAATCGACTTTGAAATGCCCTTCGGCACGAACCCAGATACGTTCGCCGATGTTTTCCTGCGCGGGAACGCGGGCAAACTGGCTGCTCTTAGTTAGCCAGGTATCGGTCGACAGGAATTGCTGTTCTGGGATCGCCGCTGCTTCGAACTGGAGCAGGACGTCGGTCGGCTGCTGCGCCTGAAAAGCGAAGCTGGCGTTGATTTTGAATGGCATGCGGTCCCAACGCTCCAACTGCTCCTTTGTTGCACCATGGCGAGGCCTGAAGCGCCCTTTTTCGATCGGCCTGCACCTTTGATTTCGCGAAGAGAGGCGGTGCTTGCCTGCGCGCATCCCGGCTTTGGCGGACCGGAGTTATCGACGGCTAAGGCAGCTTCCTGCTTCAGGACCGGACCTTTTCGTTATGGCAGCAAACCTACCGCAATTGCGGCCAATCAGGCAGGCGCATTCGCAGCAGGCACGCCGAACAGATCGTGCGCATCGGCATCCTCGATCTCGGCTTCGATGATGTCGCCCTGCGCGAGCGTGGCGGAGACATTGCGAAGATAGACTGCACCGTCGATCTCGGGAGCATCGGCCTGACTGCGGCCGGTTGCGCCGATATCGCCATCTTCATCGGGCTCGCCCACTTCGTCGATGATGACAGGCAATGTCCGGCCGATCTTGGCGGCAAGTTTCTCGGCGCTGATCCGGGCGGTCAGTTCCATCAGGCGGGCGTAACGCTCTTCCTTCAGCGCTTCGGGCACGGGATCGGGCAGGGCATTGGCCTGCGCGCCCTCGACCGGTTCGAAGCGGAATGCGCCGACACGGTCCAGCTGCGCTTCTTCCAGCCAGTTGCATAGATACTGGAAGTCTTCTTCCGTCTCGCCGGGAAAGCCGACGACGAAGCTGGAACGCACGGCGATGTCGGGACAGATGTCGCGCCATGATTTCAGGCGTTCGAGCACCTTCGCCTCGTTGGCGGGGCGCTTCATGCGCTTCAGGACCGACGGGCTGGCGTGCTGGAACGGGATGTCGAGATAGGGCGTCAGCAGACCTTCGGCCATCAGCGGGATGACCGCGTCGACATGGGGGTAGGGATAGACATAGTGCAGCCGCACCCACGGAGGCGTACCCTCGCCTGTGTCCAGCTGCCCAAGTTCGCGCGCAAGATCGGTCATGTGGGCGCGCGGTTCGCGGCCCTTCCAGCCCCTCGTCTCGTGCCGCGTATCGACCCCGTAGGCCGAGGTGTCCTGACTGATGACCAGCAATTCGCGTGTGCCAGCCGCGACCAGTTTTTCCGCCTCACGCAGCACGGCATCGATCCGGCGGCTGGCCAGTTTCCCGCGCAGATCCGGGATGATGCAGAACGCGCAGGAATGATTGCAGCCCTCGGAAATCTTGAGATAGCTGTAGTGTCGCGGGGTCAGCTTGATGTCGGGCTGCGGGATCAGGTCGACAAACGGCCCTTGCGATGGCGGAGCGTGCTCGTGCACAGCCTCGACCACCTGTTCGTACTGATGCGCTCCGGTGACGGCCAGAACCTGCGGATGGGCAGCGCGGATCGCCTCCGCCTCGTCGCCCATGCAGCCGGTCACGATGACGCGGCCATTTTCGGCGATAGCTTCGCCGATGGCGGCCAGGCTTTCTTCCTTGGCGGAATCGAGGAAGCCGCAGGTGTTGACCAGTACCACGTCTGCGCCGGCATAATCGGGGCTCATCGCATAGCCGTCGGCGCGCAGGCGGGTGAGGATACGTTCGGAATCGACCAGCGCCTTGGGGCAGCCGAGAGAAACCATGCCGACTTTCTTGGCATCCTGGAGTTTGGTGGCAGTGCTCATGATGCCCGCGCCCCTACACCTGCGTGGGCCCGCGCGCTATAGGCGAGAGGCTTATGCGAAACGGGAGGTGGCAATGGGCGATATGAACTTGGTGACGATTATTCTCGCCGCGCTGGCGTTCTTCGTCGTCGGTGCGCTCTGGTACGGCGTGATATTCGGCAAGGCGTGGCAGAATGCAGCGGGCATGTCGGACGAGGACGTGCAGTCGGGTAACATGCTGAAAATCTTCGGCCTGACCCTGCTGTTCGAACTGCTTATCGCGACAGTGCTGGCGCATCAGTTTGCGATGACCGGGGCCAGCGACCGGGCGATCATGATGATCTCCGTCGGATTTGCGGTCGGCGTCATGATCCCGGCAATCGGCATCAACTATCTCTATCTGCGCAAGACAGCCGCGCATTTTTTCATCGATGCAGGCCATTTCATCGTCGGAATGACCGCCATGGGTGCGGTATTCGCCTGGATGAACTAGCGCCGATCAGCTGTGGCCGCGGCCATTGTGGCCGTCGCCGCGCTTTTCGCCCGATGGCGTCGGGATGATCTCGACGATGATGTCGCCCTTCTGCAGGTTCTGACACTCGTCTTCCCAGAAGCCGAGCGCCTTGCCGTTGCGATAGACGCGCAGGCCCCGGCCACCCGAAGGCAGTTCCGTGATCGAACAGCCGCATTCGTCATCGGTCACTTCGCGTTCGACCAGCTGTACGCGGCCGGAAACGGAGGCGAGATCGGCGAGGTATTCCGCGATATGCGCGCCCTTCGCGCTGCCCGCCAGCAGCAGGCCGGTAAAGCGCACGGGATTGATGACATTGTTGGCGCCGGCCTGCCGGGCGATCTGTTCGTTGTCGTCCGCCCGCACGACCATGCTGATGGGCACATTGGGGGCCAGCGCGCGCACCGTCAGCACGATCAGGATCGAGGTATCGTCGCGCCCGGCGGAAACCAGCACGTTCTGCGCCTGTTCGATCCGGACGGCCTGCAAGGTGTCCGTCCCTGGTCGCGTCGGCGGCCATCACGTTGCAGCCCTGTGCCTCGGCCTCGACCAGTCGTTCTTCGCTCGGATCGATGACGACGATCTGCGCAGGGTCGGTCCCGCGTTCGATCAGTTCGGCAACAGCCTCCGAGCCGGAGACGCCGTAGCCCAGCACCACGATGTGGTCGGATAGCTGTTCCTGAATGCGGGCCATGCGAAAGCTCTCCCAACTGCGTTTGATGATGAAATTGTAGGCTGTGCCGACGAAAATGAAGAAGACGGCGAAACGGATCGGCGTCACGATGACGGCTTCCACCATGCGCGCCCGGTCGGTGATCGGCGCGATGTCGCCAAAGCCGGTGGTGGTGATCGATATCATCGTGAAATAGATCACGTCGGTGAAGCTGACTTCCCCGTCGAGATTGTCGACCAGTCCGCCGCGGTCCCACCAGTGGATCATGACGACGATGGCGATCAGGAACAGCGCAAGCCCGATGCGGATGAACAGATCGCCCCAGACAGGAATGCTGACGGCCCGTCGCAAAGGCTGGAATTTCGGACCGCGCACATGGCGACTGCCGGCACCCGTGCTGATGCGCTCGATCTGGTCGCTCATGGAATTTTGGCCGTCATCAACAGGCGGTTAGCTCAATTCCCGCGCTTCGGCAATTTGCGCGCTGGATCGACGTCGCGGCCATTGTGGCGGATTTCGAAATGCAGTTCGGGCCGCGTGGCGATACCAGCGTCACCGGCCAGGCCGATACGCTCGCCCACCTTGACCACATCGCCCTTCTTCACGGTAATGCGCGACAGATGGCCATAGCTTGTCTGCCAGCCATTGCCGTGGTCGATCAGCACCTGCCGTCCGAAGCGTGTTTTCTCCGGCGCAGCAAACACTACCGTGCCACTGGCAGCGGCGCGGACCATGTCGGCCATGCCGGTTTCGATATCGATGCCGTCATGTCCGCGCCCGAAGCCGAGCATGACGCGGCCATCGTGCGGCCAGCGGAAATAAGGCTCCGAGCGTGGTGCCTGCGGGCGGACGGCGATGGAAACCTGCGCCGGGATGATCAGCTTCTGCCCGACGCGGATCGCATTGCCATCGCCAAGCCCGTTGGCAATCGCGATGTTCTGCATGGAAATGCCATAGCGATTGGCAATGCCGCCGAGCGTGTCCCCGCTTTTGACCGTGTGCGTCCGTTGACGCGGAATGGCCAGCTTCTGGCCCTTTTGCACATTGTAAGGTTCGACCAGACCATTGGCAGCAGCGATGACCGCCGCTTCGACGCCTGCGCGGCTGGCAATCCCGCCGAGCGTTTCGCCGTCCTCGACGGTGTGGTCCGTTTCGGTCGCCGGATTGGCGAGGGCGGGGCTCGCGGCCAGCAGCAGAACTGCGGCGGGGATGGAGAGAGCTGCGCGGAACCTCACGAGAACCGCTCGCCAAGATCGCCCAGCGAGGCGTGATGCGTCAGGTCCAGTTGCAATGGCGTCACAGCGATATACCCCTCGTCGATGGCTTCCAGATCTGTGCCGTGATCGAGCGTGTGCTCGATCGCTTGCAATCCGAACCAGTAATAGGTGAAGCCGCGCGGGTCACGCCCTTCGACCACGGTTCCCCGCGAATAATCGTGAAATCCCTGCCGTACGGCGCGAATTCCTTTCACCTCATCGCCGGGCAGCGGCGGGAAGTTCACATTGATCAGCGTCCGCGTCGGCAGCGGGGTTTCGAGCAACGGACGCAAGCACCTTCGCGCCCCATTGGCGCGCCGCATCGAACGTGTCGCCGTCCGCTGCGCCCTCGCGGCTTGTCACCTGGCTCATCGCGATGGAGCGGATGCCAGCCGAGCGCACCCTCGATCGCGGCGGACACAGTGCCTGAATAGGTGACGTCGTCGCCCAGATTGGCCCCGCGATTGACGCCAGACAGGATAAGGTCCGGCGAGCCTTCCATGACCCTTCGCAGACCCATCGTGACGCTATCCGTGGGTGTGCCCGTCACCGAGAAGCGCCGTCTCGCCGTGCTGGCGCAGGCGGACGGGGCGGGTAAGCGTGAGCGCATGGCCCATGCCCGACTGCTCTTCGTCCGGCGCGCAAATCCAGATGTCGTCGGAAAACTCGCGCGCAATAGCCTCGAGCACTTCGAGCCCCGGCGCGCGAATGCCGTCATCATTGGTAAGGAGGATTTTCACGAGGCAGGCTCCAGCTTCGTGACGCCGCCCATATAGGGGGCCAGCACCTCGGGCACGGTGACGCTGCCATCGGCGTGCTGGTAATTCTCCAGCACCGCCACCAGCGTACGTCCGACCGCGAGGCCGGAGCCGTTGAGCGTGTGAACGAATTCGGTCTTCTTTGCGCCCTCGGGCTCGGTAGCGGGCATTCATGCGTCGCGCCTGAAAATCGCCGGTATTGGAGCATGAGCTGATCTCGCGATAAGCGCCTTGCCCCGGCAGCCAGACTTCCAGATCGTAGGTCTTGCGCGCGCCAAAGCCCATGTCGCCGGTGCACAGCAGCACCTTGCGGTAAGGCAGGCTCGAGCGCCTTCAGGACGCCCTCGGCAGCCTCGGTCATCCGCTCATGCTCGGCCTCGCTGTCCTCGGGTCTGACGATGCTGACAAGCTCGCATTTCTCGAACTGGTGCTGGCGAATGAAGCCGCGCGTATCGCGTCCTGCGCTGCCTGCTTCGGAGCGGAAGCAGAGGGTGAGCGCGGTGAGGCGCTGGGGCAGGGTGCTCTCGTCGACAATCTGGCCCATGAACCGAGCTGGTCAGGCTGACTTCGGAGGTGGGAATAAGCCAGCGATCGTCGGTCGTCCTGAAACTGTCCTCGGCAAATTTCGGCAGCTTGTCGGTGCCGTACATTGCCTCGTCCCGGACCAGCACCGGCGGGTTGCATTCGGTGTAGCCGTTCTCGCGCGTCTGGCGGTCGAGCATGAACTGGCCCAGCGCCCGGTGCAGCCGCGCCATGTCGCCGCGCAGGAAGGTGAAGCGCGCGCCGGAAATCTCCGCGCCGGTTTCGAAATCCATGCCCAGCGCGGGCGCGAAGTCGGCATGCTCCTTCGGCTCGAAGTCGAAAGACGGCTTCTCGCCCCACACGGCGACCTCGACATTATCGTCCTCGTCCGCGCCTTCGGGCACATCGTCCGCCGGGAGGTTGGGGATGCGGGCGAGCGCATCGCGAAGCTGCTCGTCCAGCGCCTTCGCCTCGTCTTCCAGCGCAGGCATGTCCTGCTTCAGCTGCGCGACTTCGGCTTTCAGCGTGTCGGCCGTTCTCGGTGTCGCCTTGACCCATCGCCTGGCCGATGGCCTTGGACGCCTCGTTCCGGCGGGCCTGCGCCTTCCTGCACCTTCGTGGTCAGGGCGCGGCGTTTTTCGTCCAATTCGATCAGGCTGGCGGATGCAGGCTCCAGCCCTCTGCGGGCAAGAGCGGCGTCGAAGGCGGCGGGATCGTCACGGATCAGGCGAATGTCATGCATGGCGCGGAGCTATGGCGCGCACGCGGCGAAATGAAAAGTGCCACGTCGGCCTGTCGCGGCAGGAACATACCGCGCCCTTGATCGCTGGCTCCCTATGGCCAAGGCACGGCGTCTTGGCACAGGCAGGGACTTTTACTTGGCAACCGATCCGACAGTTCCACCCCGCCGGACCCCGTTTATCGACATCGTGGACAAGGGCGTGCGGCTGGGGCGGTCAATCGGCGCTGTTGCACCCGCCCGCCTCGATGCTGACCATCTCAAGGCGCAGGCCATCGCGCAGGCCGACGGGCTCGACGATTTCGGCGATCCGTGGTTCGAAAAGCCTCTGGCGAAGCTGCTGGAGGCCATCAAGGGCGAGGCCAAGCTCAATGCGGCGGGCGATTTTTCCGCCATGCTGCAGTTCCGGCAAGTCCTGTTCCACCGCCTGCTGAGCGAGTACTGGTACAAGCGCCATCCAGAGATACTGGAACGGCCGATGCGCAGCCCGGTGGTGATCGTCGGCCCGATGCGGTCGGGCACGACACGTCTGCACCGCCTGCTGGCGAGCGATCGCCGGTTCAGCCACATGCGCAGCTTCGAGACGATCAGCCCCGTTCCCCGCCGGGATTTCGAGGATGTGCTGGAGGGCCGGGCAGAAGATTTCCGCCCCGTCCTCGCCAAGCGGATCATGCGCGTCGCCCGGCTTGCCAATCCGCGTACGCTGTCGATCCACCCGACCGGTCCGATGGAGCCGGAGGAAGAACTCGGCCTGCTGGTCGCCAGCATGTACGGGATGAAGCACGAGGCGCAGTGGCAGGTGCCAAGCTATGGCCGATGGTGCGAGAGCGTAGATGCGACGCCTGCCTATGCCTATCTCGCCAACCAGCTGCGACTGATCGGCTGGAGCCAGCAGGTCAGCAGCATCCGGCCCTGGATATTGAAAACCCCGCAGCACATGCTGGACCTGCCTGCCCTGCTGAATGTCTTTCCCGATGCGCGCCTGATCTTCACGCACCGCGATCCGCAACAGGTGACCGGCAGCGCCGCCAGTCTCGCGTGGAACCAGACCATCATCTACTCCGATGATGTCGATCCCGGTGCCGTGGGGCAGGAATGGCTCCGCAAGACGCATCTGCAGGTGGCGCGGATGATGGAGGCGCGCAAGGCCATCCCCGCAGACCGCATGATCGATGTCCAGTATGACGACATGGACCGCGACTGGCGCGGGACGATGGACCGGATTTACCGGTTCCTCGATCTGGAGATCGCGCCTGCGGTTCCTGCGATGGAGGATTATGTCGAGCGGGCAAAAGCCCTGAAGCGCAAGCCGCACCGCTACAGCCTCGAGATGTTCGGGCTGAGCAGCGGGCGAAGTTCTCGAGCGGATGCAGCCCTATATCGAGGCGTTCGACGTCCCGATGGAAAACGCCTTTGGAAGCGGCAGTGACAGGCGCGCAGCGCGTCTCCGCTAGCAGCACGCCGGACAAGCGGCCGCCCTCCGCAGCAAGGCTCGTGCACTTTGTCGGCTTTCGGGATGACCGGTACTGGAACGCGGTGCGCGTGTTCGGCCCGCCAGACATGATCCACCGGAACTGGGACGTGTACGCGGCCAATGACGTCGCGCCCGGAGATGTCGTCGTCCATGCGACCGGCGAATGGACTGCCATGCCGCGCAGTTTCAGTACGGAGGCAGAGATAAACCGTCGCCGGCGCAGGTTGTCACGCGGAACCACAAACGCTTCAACCCGTTGACAGGGCAAAGGAGATTACAACATGATCGGCAAGATTATCGGAGCATATGTCGGCGGCAAAGCTGCCAAGAAATCGAGCGCGCTGGGCGGACCGGCCGGAGCGGCCCTTGGCGTTATCGCGCCGATGGTTCTTCGCCGCATCAGTCTGCCTGCGATGGCAGCGATGGCCGTCGGCGGATACGTGATGAAGAAGGTGCTCGACAACGGTGAGCGCACATCACCCACAAAGAAGGTCGACGTAGCGCGGGATGACTTTCCCAAGGCAGCCGTCTGATCCGATCTGACCCGGTTCGTACAGGACCGAAAAAAGGCCCGTTCCCATATTGGAAGCGGGCCTTTCTGATTCAGGTGTCACGCCTTAGGCAGGGCGGCGGGCAAAGATGCCGAAACCGGCAATGATCAGGTAACAGACAACCGGCAAAACCAGCGCAAAGGTCAGGCTGCCGCTGACATCGGCGATGATGCCGTAAAGCAGCGGAACTACTGCGCCCCCGAAAATTGCGACATTGATAATCCCCGACCCGTCGGCTGCTCTGGGTCCAAGCTTCTCGCACGCGAGGCTGAAGATGGTCGGGAACATGATCGAATTCATCAGGCCCACGGCGAGCAGGGAAAACGCCGCCACCTGGCCGCTTGTCAGCGAACTGACGATGATCAGGGCGATCGCTCCGGCGGCGTTGAATGCGAGGATCTTGCCCGGCGAGAATATCCGCAGGAAGACCGAACCGATGAACCGGCCGACCATCGCGCCGCCCCAGTACAGGCCGATCATCCAGCCGATTACGTTTTCGGGCTGCCCCAGCACCCGCTCCAGCGCGAGATAGTTGATGATGATCGACCCGATCGACACCTCGGCCCCGACATACAGGAAGATGCACAGCGCCCCGTAGCCAAAGCGCGAGCGTTTGAGCAGGTCGAGCCCCGCAAGGCCCGATGAAGCCTCGTGTTTCTCGCCCTGCAGGCGATTGCGGAACAGCCAGACGACGAGGGCCACCAGAGCGATCAGCACTGCCACGCCGAGATACCCTTGCCAGATGGCCTCGCTTTCGGCCTGCCGGTAGGCTTGCAATTCCGCGCCCGATAGCTGGTCGGCGGACATGTTTGCCAGACTGCCGAGGATGAGCGCCGCGCCGACAATCGGGAAGACCGTGGTGCCGAGCGAATTGAACGCCTGTGCAAAGGTCAGGCGGCTATGCGCGGTCTTTTGCGGCCCGAGCAGGCTGATAAGTGGATTTGCGACGACCTGGACGATGACGACCCCGCTGGCGAGGACGAACAGTGCAAACAGGAAAATTCCGTATGTCGCGGTCTGGCTGGCGGGAATGAACAGCAGGCAGCCCACCATCATGGTCAGCAGGCCCGCGACCGCTCCACGCATGTAACCGATCTTCTTGACCAGTTTCGCGCCGGGGATGCCGACGATCAGATAGGCGGCGAAGAAGCAGAACTGCACCAGCATGGCCTGCGTGTAATTGAGCGTGAACAGCTCTTTCAACTTCGGAATGATCACATCGTTCAGCGAGGTGATTCCGCCGAAGATGAAGAACAGGCCGAATACGAAATATTGCAGTCCCGGCGCATCGATATGCGTACCGTCATTCTCCATCGGACCAGGGTCGGTGCTTGCCGCGACGTTCGGTGCCAGTGCCATTATTCTCTCTCCCCAAGCCGCCTTTCGCGCGGCTCTTATTCGTGTTTTTGGCGAATGGCATCCCGTATGCGGGTGCGTCTATTCGCATTCGTATGTAGCGGCCTCTCGAAAAGACGAAACTCAGAAAGAGCAGGGCGTTCCTTCAGGCAAGTTGCGGCGTTCGATCGCGGCGATCTGCAGCGTCATCGGACCTTGCGATGTCATGGTGAAGCCATTGCCGAGGCCCGGCGCGCAGCTTTCCGAAATGATCATGTCGCGCCACCCCTTGCCGCCGCTCACGGCGAGATCCTGCGTGATGTCGAATGTGGTGGAACCGACGCTCATCGTGACCGGCGCTGTCGGACTGGCGCCCAGATTGTAGGTGATGACGAAAGCGCCTTCGCCTGCCCCGGCCTGCGCGATGGTCAGCGACGATCCGGGTGCGAAATCGATTTCGCGGGCATCTTCCTGACGATTTCGGTCGAGACCGCGCGCCTCGATACCCGCCCTTCGCCCTGAAGATTGGGCAGGCCGGTCCCGCCCGCGCTGGCCGTGATACCGGCAGCGAGGCGGCCGTTTTCATACCACGAGGCGGAAGGGCTGCCCGCGAGAAAGCCGCAGGTTTCGGAAAGCTGCCTCGGAGATGAGACTTCGCCTTGCGACAAGCCGGCGCCCAGCGTGAAGAGCGCGCCCTCGGCACCGTTCAGCGGAGTGCCATTGCACGACGCCGGCCAACTAAAGGACAGACGCCCGGTTGCAGGCGTCTTGCCAAAGAGGATGTCGGCAACGCCAGCGCCTTCGCTACCGGGCAGCCACGATGCGACGAATGCGTCGGATGCGTTCAGTTCGCGGTTCATCCACATGGGACGCCCCGAAAGGAACACCGCAACCGCCGGAATGCCGTCTTCCTTGAACTTGCGAAGGAGGTCCAGACCTTCGGAATCCTCGAAAACGAGCGTTTTGCGGTCTCCGGCAAATTCGGCATAGGGTAGCTCGCCGAAAACGACGACTGCCGCATCGGGGCGCTTTGCGTAACTGCCATCGACCGACAGTGTGGCGCTCCCGCCAGCATCTTCGGCGGCCTCTTCAAGACCCGCCCAGATCGATGTCGCGCCCGGGAAATAGGTTGCGTTGTCGAGTTCGAGGCCGCCTTGCCATGTGAGCGTCCATCCGCCGGAAGCCTGCGCGATGCTGTCTGCTGCACTTCCGGCCACCAGAATGTCGGCACCCGCCTTCAATGGCAGGATCCCGTCGTTTTTCAGGATGACCTGCGATTTGGCGACCGCCTCGCGCGCGGTGGCGCGGTGATCTGCCGAACCAACGGCCGTGTAATCGCCGCCAAAGCCGCGCTCGGACGGTTTTTTCGCATCGGGTCCGAGGACGCCCGCACGCTGCTTCATGGTCAGGACCCGGGTCACTGCCTCGTCCAGCCGTGCGACCGGGATGGTGCCATCCTCGACCTGCGCAACGAGATTATCGATCAGTCCCTTCCAGTCGTCGGGCACCATATAGATATCGAGGCCTGCTAGCAGCGATTGGGGGCAATCGGTGACGGTGCATCCGGCGACCTGCTGGTGCCCGTTCCAGTCACCGACGACGACGCCCTCGAACCCCATCTCACCGCGCAGTACATCGGTCAGCAACGCCTCGTTGCCATGCATCTTGCGCCCGTTGATCGAGTTGAAACTGGCCATGACGGTCTGGACGCCGGCGTCGATTGCAGCGGGGTAGGGGACGGCGTGGACGGATTTGAGCGCGGCAATATCGCCGTTCACATCACCCTGGTCGACACCCTGTTCCGTGCCGCCATCGCCGAAGAAATGCTTCGCCGTGGAGATCACGCGTCCCTTGCCAAGGAAGTCGTCCGCTCCGCGGCGACCCTGCAAGCCTTCGACGAGTGCGCGGCCCAGCTTCGCCACGACCTCGGGATTTTCGGAATAGCTTTCGTACGTCCGGCCCCATCTGTCGTCGCGTGCGACGGCAACCGTGGGCGAGAAATTCCAGTCGATGCCGGTCGCCTCTATCTCGACTGCGGTAGCAGCGCCGATACGCCGAATGAGGTCGGCATCGCCTGCCGCGCCCAGCCCGATATTGTGCGGGAAAATCGTCGCGCCGATAACATTGGTATGCCCGTGCACGGCGTCCGTGCCCCAGATCGTGGGAATGACCGGCTCGCCGCCCGGCAGGGGCGCGGTGGAGGCATCCCACATCTCGTCGGCGAGGCGCAACCATTCCGAAGCGGGGGCGAATTCGTCACCGTAGGGACCGCCATTTCCGCCATTGAGATAGCTGCCGAAGCGGTAACGCTCCATGTCCTCTGCCGTGAAGGAATTAATCTGCGGCTGGATCAGCTGGGCGACTTTGCGTTCGAGACTCATTTGCGCAACGATCGCTTCGATATCAGTCGCTTGTGCCTGGGCGGTCGCAGTCGCCGCCACCTGCGTCGTTCCGCGAAGTCATGTCGGTCGCGGTCGTCATGCACCCGGTCAGTACGGTTGCTACGGAAATTGAAAGCAGAGCCCTGCGCATGTCTCTAGACACCCCTCATGTGAACGTTCCCAAAAAGGGGCGTGCCACGGCTCTTCCGGGGAATCAAGGGCTCTGCGCCCAACGCATCACGCCGATGAGGCAGAGCCCCGCACAAACGGCCAGAACAGCCAGTGCGACGAACAATCCTGCGAACCCGAAAACGGGGACCAGCGAAAGCGCAATTCCGGGCATTACCAATGCCGGGATCGTATTCGTCAGATTGAAGAAACCGAGGTCACGTCCCCTGCGGCTGGCACGCGGAAGGACGCGCAGGGTCTGCGCCGAATGCAGAGCAAGAAACACTGCGCCCGCAACACCGAACAGGCCATATCCAAGGAGTGCAATCGTGGTGGTCGGCGCGCCCGCCATGGCGAGTAATCCTAGGCGCGGCGACGAGCGTCGCGGCGATAAGCGGCAGGATAGGGCGGCTTGCCCGGTCCGCCCAGCGTCCTGCCACCAGCGCCAGCGGAATAGCGGCAAAGACGACTGCACCGAACAGAAGCGCAGCGTCGCTCTCGTCGAAATCGGCGCTCAGCGATTGCAGCCAGACGAGCAGGAATGCGAACAGCGCCGCCTCGCTGATTTGCAGAAGCAAGCGTGCAAGCCACATCCCGGCCACAGGGGAATGCGCCGGACGGTCAGAAGTGTCAGTCATCAAATCGGCGAAAAAGCGAGGCCTGCCGAACACAAGCAGTGGCAGCACGCAAACGGCCACCATCACGGCCACGACCGACAAGCGATCTTCGGTCGCGACGAGACCCGGCCAAGTGACGATCGCACCTGACAGCGCGCCCATCGCAGGGGCGAATGCGAGCAAGCCGCCCAAGCGTCCCTTTTGCGCGTCCGGTACGCAATCGCCTGCCCACGCAGCCAGTGGGGCCAGCATCATGTTGGTCGCAAGCTGCCAGGCAATGATAGCGATGGTCAGGCTTTTCAGATCGGTCGCGCTGTCGATATTCACCAGAAGGGCGCAAGAAAGCACCAGTCCAGCGGCCACCCACATAGGGCGCCGGCCGGTCAGATCGCTGGCCCAGCCGAACGCGATATTGCACAGGCTGGCAGATGCCGCGCCGACAAAGGCCAGCGTTGCAATCCAGGAAACCGCCTCGCCGCCGGCAAGTCTGGAGACGAACCCCGGCAGGATCAGGGTCAGCAGCGGGACATAGGCAATTGCACCGCCTGCCCATGCGAGTGCGTAAAGAAACAGAAATATCCCGCTTTGCCGGTCGTGCGGCTGGCCGCTCTCTATCCGGCGGTCTGCCACAGGGTCTAAGGCCGGGTGCCTGCGGGCGGCGCGGCAACCGACGCGCGCTCGATCAATTCGGATTCGACGACCACCGGTGTTTTCTCGATATCGTTGGCACCGTTTTCCGCGATGATTGCCTCCACGGCGAGCGAGACCGTGCGGGCAATGGGCTGATCGATGGCGGTCAATGCGGGCCGTCGCAAACCTGACCAGCGGCGAATTGTCGAAACTGACGAGCGAAAGATCGTCGGGGATTTTCAGCCCCGATTGCTGCGCGACCTTCATCGTGCCGAGCGTCATCTGGTCGCTGCTGGCGATGATGGCAGTCGGGCGATCGGGCTGGTCCAGCAATTCCCGGGCCGCAGCTTCGCCCGACGCTTCGCCGAAATCGCCACGCGCAAGCAGGCCCTCGCACGAAAGCCCGGCCTCTTCCATCGTCTGGCGCCAGCCATCGAGACGCCACTGGCTCAATTCGTATTCTTCGGGCCCGGCGATGAAACCGATCCGGGTGTGTCCCATCGCGATGAGGTGCTCGGTCGCTTTGCGGGCCGATCCTGCATCATCCATCGAAATGGCAATGCCGGGGCCGGAAACCTGCGATCCCACGCGGGCAAACGGCAATCCGGCCTTCTCGAGAAAGCCGACGATCTTTGGATTGTCGGAATGCGGCGGCGTCAGGATCACGCCATCGGGACCGAGCGAGGACAGCGCCTTTTTAAGCTCCCCTTCGATATGGTCGTTATGCGTGTCGACCAGTTCGATGATCATCCGGTAACCATGCTTCGCGCAGGTCAGCATCCCGCCCAGCATCATCTGGTCGACCCAGTCATTGCCTTCGCGCGCCCGCCAGCTTGCGACTGTCCGTTCCCGGTCGTTGAGCGCAAGGATCAGGTACGACTTCGACCCGCTCATCCGCTGGGCGGCGATGGAGGGAACGTAGCCGAGCTTGTCGATCGACGCCTGCACCCGCTCCTTCATCAAGGGGCGGACATTGGGCTCTTTGTTGATGACACGGCTGACGGTTTGCAGCGAGACACCAGCGTCCGCTGCAACATGCTTGATCGTTACTGCCTGGCGTTGCCGGGGCATCGAAATCCAGTCCTATTTCCGCGCGCAGCCGCCGGGTCCGGTGGCCTCGGGCGCGCATTTCCATACGCGGACCCAGTCCACCTCCATCCGTTTGGGGAACCCCTCTTCGGATACCCCTCCTAAGCCGCGCTCTTCGGGGAGGCCACCACCGATAGCGAGATTGAGGATGAGGTGAAACGGTTTGTCGAAGGGTGCTTCTGCCGATGCGTCGGCATCGGTGTACCAGTCATCTTCTGTCTTTTCGGCAAACTTGCGGCCGTCGACGCTCCATACCATCCGGCCCGGCTCCCACATGACTTCGAAGGTGTGAAAGCCTTCGAGAACAGCCGGATAGGCGATCTCTTCGCTGTGCAGGGCATTGCCCGGCCACCGGCCACCGAAATGCAGCGTGCCCAGAATTGTGCTCTCTCGTCCGCCGGGGCAGGCCGCGCACGCAACGCCCAGATTGACGGCTTCCATGATGTCGATCTCGCCCGAGAGCGCCCAGCCGCCATAGGCATTGTCTTCGGGCAGCATCCAGATGGCAGGCCACGTGCCCTGACCCTGCGGCAGCTTCGCCCGGACGGCGATCCGTCCGTATTTCCACGCCGCCTTACCGCGCGTCACCATGCGCGCAGAGGTGAAAGGCTGTGTCGCCTGTGCATCGGGATCCCCGGCTTCTGCGCGCATACGGGGCGGGAGGGCAGGGCCGGAGAATTCTTCCTTGCGCGCCGTGATGAGGAGCTTGCCATCGGCGACCGAGGCGTTTGCCTCCCGGTCGGTGTAGCATTGCTTCTCCGAATTGCCGCCACCCCAGCAATCTACATCGAAATCCCATTTGGAACGATCGATGGCCGTCCCGTCAAACTCGTCGGACCATACCAGCTCCCATCCCTCGAGCGCGGCGGGGCCGGAGCCGTCTTCGCCAAGTTCACCCTTGATTATCACCTTACGCCCGGACGTTTCATCGCTGTTCGCCCCTGCGCCAGTGGCGGCGCAACCGGCGAGTAGGACAGAACTGGCGAAGGCGGCAGCGAGGGCCAAGGTTCTTTTCTCGGGCGAGGCAATATGCATGTCGTGCTCCTTGAAACGAGGGCGGCGCGTATCGGCGGGCGCTCGCGTAAACGCATTCGGGCCCCTGTCCGGTGTGAACAGGGGCCCGAACGATCGTCTGTTTGTGCCGCTTGGCTAGAAGTCGAAGCGGGCGATGAAAGTGAAGCGACGGTCATTGCGGAAGGCCGAGCGCGTAACCCGTGTTCCGATGAAGTCTACCACCTGCGTCGTCTCGGTCACCTCGTCGAGAAGATTTACACCCTGCACGCCCAGTTTGATCTGGTCGGTCACGGCGTAAAAGATCGATGCATCCAGCTGCCCGGTGCTCTCTCCGTAAATCGGCGAGAACGGGAAGATGACATCGCGCGGTGTCTGCAGGAAGTCCGAGCGCCAGTTGTAGGCGGCACGGGCCGACAGCGGGCCCTGTTCGTAGAAGGCGACAGCGTTGACCGTATGCTTGGAAACACCAGGCTGCGGCAGGTCGCCGAAGATATCGCCCGAACTGTTGAAGTCCTTCGAATCGACATAGGTGTATGTCAGCTGCGTACCCAGTCCGCTCAGCAGGCCGGGCAGGAAGTCGAAGGTCTGCTGATAGGCGACTTCGGCACCGCGCAGTTTCGCGCTGCCGAGGTTGATCGGGCCGTTCACCTCGACATCGATCGGGCCATTGATCCCTTCGAACGTACGGATCGAGGGACCGAATGCGAACAGGTTCGAGAAGTCCTTCTGGAACAGCGAGACCGTAAGCGACCCGACAGTGTCGAAATACCATTCGGCGGACAGGTCGTAATTCCATGCCTCGACCGGACGCAGTAGCCTGTTGCCGGTGTTGATCTGGAACAGCGGGCCCGTTTCCAGATTGCCGCCCTGAAGCAGGTCGTTGGTATTGTCGCCGATCGCGCCGCCGGTACGGAAGTCGCTGAGATCGGGGCGCGAAATGCCCTTCGATACCGCAGCGCGGAACAGCAGCCCGCCACCGACATCCAGTTTCACGTTGAAGCTGGGGAGCCAGTTGTCGAACGTGATGTTCTCGTTGTCGTTGATGAGCAGACCGGTGAATGCCCCTGCAAACTCCGCTTTGCGCGCGGCGCTGAGAGAGCAGTACGCCGGGGCCTGCTGTCCGGGCTGAATGCGACCGCAGGAAGCGTTGATCTCGGCCACGGTGACCGATCCGTTCCCATCGGTGTCGAAGAAATTACCGAACGGGAAGTTGATTTCCCCGTCGCTCTGCACGGTCGTGTCGATGTAGCGAAGGCCGATATTGCCTTCCAATTCCCAGCCATTGCTGAAAATCGTGCCGAAATCGAGGCGACCGTAAAACGCCATCGTCGATTCATCGACGTCGGAAATTTCGCCCGGCAGGAAAACCGTGCCCGGGACGATACCGATCCGGTTGCCGATCGGCCCCCACGGGTTTGGTGTGAGAGTGAATGCATTGATTTCGCGCGCCGTTTCTTCGGTCTGGCCGCTCAGATACTCATCGACGAGATTGTCGCCGCCAAAGAAGAATGCAGCGCCGTCACCCAGTGGAACGGGCGCGTTGCCGCGCTGGAAGTTGTCGCCGAACGGGTTGCGGACCTGCGAGTTCTCGGGGAAATCGAAAGCATACGCACCGCCGCAGCCGAACGCCTGGAAATCGCCGCAATTCCAGTTGCCGCCGCGGCCGGTCCACGGCGCACCCAAATTGCCCCAGTTGGAAAAATTGGCACTGCGTGTTGCGCGGCTGCGGTCAGCCCAGCGTGCGCCAAATTTGGCCTGCTTGAAGAAGCCGGTGTCGCTGACATCGTATTCGACATCGAACCGCATGCTGTCGAGATCACCGGTGTTGTCGACCTGGTTGTCGATCAGGAACCAGTAGAAAGACTTGGTCGGGTCGGTGAAATAATCTGCCGACGATGAACCGGTGTTGGGCTCGAGGAACTGGACTTGCGGGGTGGTGCCGCTGTTGTCGATAAACAGTTCCGAATAGGTTTGCATCACGCCGATCAGACCGACTTCCTGACGATCCGAAGTGATATGCTGTACTTCGAAATTGAACCGCAGGCGATCGGTTGGAGCAAGGTCGATATCGACCGAGATGTCTTCGGTCGTTGCCTCGTCTTCGCGCTGGAAGCGAAGAAGCTCGGTCGGGATGCCGGAACCGCCGCTGAACGGCTGGAACTGGGTCAGCGTACCGGTCTGGAAGACGCCGTTTTCGTCGAAAGTCCATTCTCCGACAGGCGTCGGGAAAAGGCCATCGTCATTGACGAGTGCAAGCGCCGCGAATTCATCCAGCGTTGCTTCGGTTTCCGCCCGCAGGTACTCGACCGTGACGATCGCGCGTCCGTCCGTGCTTTCCCACTGCCCAATTGCGGAAAGGGCATTACGGTCACGTTCCAGCGTGGTCGTGCGCACGCCCGCACCCTTGGGTGCGATGACGGTGTTGGCAGGGGGGAAGTTCGATACGTCGAAATTCGCATCGCCGGAGATTCCGCCGGAACCCACGTTGAATATACGGAAACAGGGGCCGTCGAGCGTATCCGCGCGGTAGCAGGGATCGGTAATTTGCGAGGCGTCGGTGCGCGTCACCAATTCCGACTGGGCATAGCCGAATTGCAGACCGAACGTGCCGATTTCCGTGTCGAACGTGTTCGAGGCGAGGACCGAGAAACCGGGCGACCATTCCTTCGCCAGATCGCCGTAATTGCCTTCGATGGTTCCCGCGATACTGCGGGCCCATATTGTCGAGCGGCTTGCGGGTGACGAGATTGACCGTACCGGAAATGCCGCCGTCGATCATGTCGGCGGTGGAGTTCTTGAAGACTTCGACGCGGCCCAGCAATTCGGGCGAGACGTCGTTGAACGACAGCGTACGGCCGCCATTGGCGGAGAAGATGTCGCGGCCGTTCAGTTCCGAACGCACGAAGGGCAGGCCGCGAATGACCACGCCCGAACCTTCGACAGAGAAGCGATCGGGGTCGTCGCGCTGTTCGAAGCGGCTGATATTGACGCCGGGCACGCGCTGCAGCGCTTCGGCAACCGAACGGTCGGGCAGGGCGCCGATGTCTTCGGCGGAGATGACGTCGACGAACGTGTCGGCATCGCGCTTGATGCTCTGGGCGTTTTCCAGCGAGGCGCGGAAGCCACTGACGATGATGACACCGTCTTCGTCCACGACACCTTCGGGCGTACCGCCGGCGGATTCCTGATCGCCTACATCCTGCGCCAGCGCCGCAGTCGGCAATGACAGAGCGAGCGCAAGGCCCGACACGGTCGCAAGCGACGTGATTCGACTGGTTGCCGGGCGTCCCGACGGCGTATTTCTGCGGATCACAGGTTCCCTCCCATAAGTAATCCGGGTGCTCACCACCCTGTATTGGGAGCTGGCATAACCAAAATTGAGAACGTTCAAAAGGCAAAAAATGAACGTTCACAATTTTCATCTCCAGCGATACCTGCTAGCAACACTTCTCTGGCGGGCGGGTCCGCCAAGGGTCAATTTTCGCAGGTGCGTATATGGCAATCGAACGGATCGTAATCGTGGGTGGCGGAACGGCAGGCTGGATGGCCGCCGCCGCCTTGTCGCGCCTCAGGAAGGGGCACGATGTCGAACTGATCGTGATCGAATCCGAACAGATCGGCACCGTCGGTGTCGGCGAAGCCACGATCCCGCCTTTCGTCGATTTCAACCGGCTGCTGGAGATCGACGAGGCCGAGATGCTGCGCGAGGTGCAGGGCACTTTCAAGCTGGGTATCCAGTTCGCCAATTGGGGCGCCAAGGACACCAGCTATATCCATCCCTTCGGGAATTACGGGTACGAGGTGGACGGCGTTTCCTTTCACCATCTGTGGCACGCGATGCGCGTCCGTGGTGACAAGCGCCCGATCCAGGTCTTCAATCTCGAGACGATGGCGGCCCATTTCGGCAAGTTTGCGCGCACGGAAGATTACAAGAGCGAAGACTTGCCGCCGATGAATTACGCCTATCACATCGATGCCGGTCGCTATGCGCAGTTCTTGCGCAAATATGCCGAAAAGCGGGGCGCCATTCGCAAAGAGGGCCGCGTGACCGATGTGGCGCAGGACCCGGAGACCGGCTTCGTCACAGCCGTCACGATGGAAGACGGAACGGCCATCGCGGGCGACCTGTTCGTGGATTGCTCCGGTTTTCGAGGTTTGCTGATCGAGCAGACGCTGGAAACCGGGTACGAGGACTGGACGCATTATCTCCCCTGCGACCGCGCCGTTGCGCTACCTTGCAACCGCGACGATGGCAGCCCGATCCCGCCCTATACGAAAGCAACCGCGCATTCCGCAGGCTGGCAGTGGCAAGTCCCGCTGCAGCACCGCAACGGCAATGGTCATGTCTATTGCAGCCAATTCATGGAAGACGACGAGGCGCACGATATCCTCGTCGCGAACCTTGCGGGCAAGCCGACGGCCGATCCAAACTTCCTCCGTTTCACGACCGGACGCCGGAAGAAGTTCTGGAACAAGAACGTCGTCGCGCTCGGCCTTGCTGCCGGGTTCATGGAGCCGTTGGAATCGACCTCGATCCATCTCATCAATACTGGCATCAACAAGCTGATTTCGGTATTGTCGATGGACGGCGTGACCCAGGCCCAGGAAGATGCCTTCAATCGCCTGACGACGAAGGAATACGAGCGTATTCGCGACTTCCTGATCCTTCATTACAATGCCACGGCGCGCGACGACTCCGACTTCTGGAATCACTGCCGGACGATGGATGTGCCCGATAGCCTGCGCGAGAAAGTCGCGCTGTTCCGCCGCAACGGCCAGATTTTCCGAGAGGATGACGAGCTCTTCACGGAAACCAGCTGGGCCGCCGTGATGATGGGGCAGGGTATCGCGATGGAAGGCCATAATGCGATGGCCGACGGGATCGATCCCGGCGCTATTGCAAAGGAATATGACGGTATCGAAAAGTCGATCCGCTACCTCGTTCAGCACATCCCCCTGCACAGCGATTACGTGTCGAAATACTGCCCCAGCGCAGGCTGACGCGTAACGCCGCGTTGCAAGCGGGCGCATAATCTGGCGTAACGCCCCGGCGCTCCGACAGCTATTCTGCAACGGCGCGTAAAAAGGGGAGCACTCGATTGCCTGATCGGATGAAGGGCTGGCGTTTCGCGGTGGATCGCGGGGGCACCTTTACCGACGTCGTGGCGATCACTCCTGGCGGCGCGCTGGTCACGGACAAGCTGCTGTCCGAGAATCCGGGCCAGTACCCCGATGCGGCCAGCGAGGCCGTGCGGCGCATGATGCTGCGCCACGGTGCAGGACCGATCGACGAATTGCGGATCGGCACCACCGTCGCCACCAATGCCCTGCTCGAAAGGAAGGGAGAGCGGCTGGCCCTGCTGACGACGGAAGGCTTTGCCGATGCGTTGCGGATCGGGACGCAGGCCCGGCCCGAAATCTTTGCGCGTCACATCATCCTGCCCGAACAATTGCCGGCGAAAGTCATCGAGATTGCAGAGCGTGTCGGCGTGGATGGAGACGTCCTGAAGCCGCTGGACGAAAATGCGGCGCGGGCGGCGCTTGCTTCCTTGCGCGAGGAAGGGTTCGATGTCGTGGCCATTGTCCTGCTTCACGGCTGGCAGCACCGCGCTCACGAGCAAGCCTTGGCTGAAATCGCCCATGAGCTAGGCTTTGCCCAGGTCAGCGCCAGCCATCAGGTTGCCCCGCTTATCAAGCTGATCCCGCGCGGCGATACGACAGTCGTCGATGCGTATCTCTCGCCCGTCCTGCGCCGCTATACAGACACCCTGCAATCCCGATTGCCGCCGACCGGACGGCTGAGTTTCATGCAGTCCAATGGCGGGCTGGCAGAAGTGGGCGCGTTTCGTGGGAAGGACGCCATTCTGTCCGGGCCGGCGGGCGGCGTGGTCGGCATGGTCGCTGCGGGCAAGCCGCTGGGGCACGGCAAGCTCATCGGCTTCGACATGGGCGGGACCAGCACCGATGTAACGCACTATGCCGGAACAGAGGAGCTGACGGGCGACAGCGTGGTCGCGGGCGTCCGTGTCGCGGCACCGATGATGCAGATCCATACCGTTGCCGCCGGTGGCGGTTCGATTTGCCAGTTCGACGGAGCGCGCTTCCGGGTCGGACCGGAAAGCGCCGGTGCCGATCCCGGCCCCGCCTGCTATCGCAAGGGCGGCCCGCTGACGGTGACCGACTGCAATCTGTTCCTGGGGCGGATCGATCCCGGTTACTTTCCAAGCGTTTTCGGAGAAGGAGGGGACCAGCCTCTCGACGCCGACGCTGCGCATGACCGGCTGCAAGAGGTGGCAGACCGTCTTCCCGAACCGCGTCCGCTGGAAGAGATCGCCGAAGGGTTTCTCGCCATTGCGGTCGACAATATGGCGAACGCCATTCGCAAGATCAGTGTCGCCCGCGGCCATGATGTCACCGCCTATGCGCTGGCCTGTTTCGGCGGTGCGGGCGGGCAACACGCGTGCAAGGTTGCCGATGCTCTGGGCATGGAGACCGTGCTCGTCCATCCGCTGGCTGGCATGCTGTCGGCCTACGGCATCGGTCTCGCTCCCGTGAAGGCGATCCGCGAGGTCAGCCTGTTGCGCGGACTTGGGCAGGACTTCTCCGGCGAATTGCGGACGCTGGAAGAGGAGGCGCGGCAAGCGCTCGCTCGAGCAGGGCATTGCCGCCGAGAGGATCGCGCTGCGAAGCAACGCCAGGCTGCGTTACGAAGGCAGCGACAGCGTGCTTGCCATCGCCTGCGGGCCTGACGAGACGATGGCGCAGGAGTTTCGCACGCTCCACCGCCAGCGCTTCGGTTATTCGGACGAAACCGCATCCATCATCGTCGAGGCACTGAGCGTGGAGGCGAGCGGCAGGTCGGGCGGACTCGCCGAAGCGCCGAGCGATCCAGCGGCGGCCGGCGGGAAACGGACAGGCGCATGGCCGACATTCGAGCGCGCCGATCTCGCTAGAGGAGAGGCGGTCGCAGGTCCGGCGCTCGTGATCGATCCCGGATCGACGACGGTGGTCGAGGAGGGGTGGCAGGCCGTGCTGGCAGAGGAAGGCAGCCTGGTGATGACGCGCACGACGCCCGTCATGCGCGACCGCGCTGCCGGAACCGAAGTCGATCCCGTGCGGCTGGAGATTTTCAACAACCTCTTCATGGCGATTGCGGAGGAAATGGGCGTCGTGCTGCAGTCGACCGCGACGTCGGTCAACATCAAGGAACGGCTCGATTTTTCCTGTGCCCTGTTCGATGCGGACGGAAGCCTGATTGCCAATGCGCCCCACATTCCGGTGCATCTGGGATCGATGGGCGACAGCATCGCCCGCGTCATCGAAGCACGCGGCCCAGGCGAAGCCGGGCAGCCGCGCGATGGGCGGGGCTTCCTGCGGGGCGATGCCTATGTTCTCAACGATCCCTATCGCGGCGGGACGCATTTGCCCGATATCACCGTGATCGTGCCGGTGTTTTACGATGATGCCGGTGACACGCCGGCCGCCTTCGTCGCTGCGCGCGGCCACCACGCCGACATTGGCGGAATAGCGCCCGGCTCGATGCCGCCCGAAAGCCGCACGATCGAGGAAGAAGGCGTGCTGATCGACAATGTCCTGATGGTCGATCAGGGCATCTTCCGCGAGGAACCGATGCGCGAGACGCTGGCGGCAGCACGCCATCCGGCGCGCAATCCGGATCGCAACATCTCCGACCTGCGCGCCCAGCTGGCCGCCTGCACGCGCGGGGCCGAATTGCTGGCCGGTGCCGCTGACGACAACGGACCGGCAACGGTGGCGGCCTATATGAACCACGTCCTCGCCAATGCAGAGGAAAGCGTGCGGCGCCTGCTGGGCCGGCTGGACAATGGCAGTTTCACCTACGCGATGGATAACGGCGCACAGGTGAGCGTTGCGGTGCGGATCGATCAGGAGAACCGCTCCGCCGTGTTCGATTTTGCCGGTACCAGCCCGCAGCAGGACAACAATTTCAATGCGCCCAGATCGATCACGCGCGCGGCCGCGCTCTATGTTCTGCGGACGCTGATAGACGACGCGATACCGATGAACGACGGCTGCCTGCGGCCGGTCGAACTGATCGTGCCGGAAGGCTCCATGCTGAACCCGAAGCCGGGCGCAGCTGTCGTTGCCGGTAATGTCGAGACCAGCCAGGTGGTGACCGACGCCCTGTTCGCAGCGACGGGCCAGCTTGCGCCCAGTCAGGGGACGATGAACAACTTCACCTTCGGCAACGAACAGTACCAGTATTACGAGACGATTGCCGGAGGGTCGGGCGCGGGCCCGGACCATGACGGGACGAGCGCCGTGCAAACGCACATGACAAACAGCCGCCTGACCGATCCGGAGATATTGGAAACCCGGTTCCCTGTCCGGCTTGACCGGTTCGCCATTCGCACAGGTTCGGGCGGCGAAGGCACGCATAGAGGCGGTGACGGTGTGGAGCGCAAGCTTACCTTCCTCGAACCGATGCGGGCGAACATGCTGGCAAACCGCCGCAAGGTTTGCGCCACGCGGACTGGCTGGCGGGGGCGATGCCCTGGCCGGAGAGAACTGGGTGACACGCAGCGATGGTACCCGCGAGAATCTGAGCGCGACCGCCTCTGCCGAGATGCGCCCGGGCGACAGCATGACGATCCTCACGCCCGGTGGTGGCGGCTTCGGCGGTTCGTCTGGGGGGACAGACCTATGAACTACCTGCCTTTGCTGGGCATCGTGATCGTCGTTGTCGGCTTTGCCCTGCGTTTCAATCCGCTGCTCGTCGTGGTCAGTGCCGCCATTGCGACGGGCTTGCTCGCAGGTTTCGACTTTGTCGCCGTGGTCGAGGCGCTGGGCAAGGCGTTCAACGACAATCGCTATATCTCGGTCACGTGGATCATCCTGCCGGTCATCGGACTGCTTGAGCGATACGGCCTGCAGCAACGCGCCCGCGCTCTGATCGAGAGCGTACGCGGCGCGACGATGGGCAAGCTGCTGGTGATCTATCTCGGCTTCCGGCAGGTGACGGCGGCGCTGGGGATGAAAGACATCGGCGGCCACCCGCAGGCCGTGCGTCCGCTGGTCGCGCCGATGGCGGAAGCGGCGGCGGAAAAATCGCATGGCGACCTGCCGGAGGATGAACGCGAAAAGGTTCTCGCGATGGCGGCGGCGACCGATAATGTGGGGCTGTTTTTCGGGGAGGATATCTTCTTCGCGATTGCCTCGATCCTGCTGATCCAAGGTGTGTTCGAAAGTGCAGGCTATCCGCTGACACCGCTTCAGCTTTCCGTGTGGGCCATTCCCACGGCGATCTGCGCGTTCTTCATCCACGGGGGGCGCATCATGGCGATGGACCGCAGATTGGGCCGCCTGAGCATCCCGCAAGCGGGAGGGGCGCGGCCATGATTACCTACGAATGGCTCTACATCCTGACCGCCGTTTTTTTCGGCATATGGTCGCTTCTGAGCCTGCGCGACCGGCGGTGGGGCAATGCCGCATTCTGGGCGCTGCTGGCGGCAAGCTTCCTGCTGGGAAGCCATGTCTCCGACCTCGTCAACGGCCTGATCGTGCTGGGCATGGTCGCGATTGCGGGCGTCGGCGGGCTGAAACGCAGCGATCCCGCGACCACCACGCAGGAAGAGCGCGCAAAATTTTCCGCCATTCTCGGCAACAGGCTGTTCCTGCCCGCGCTGATCGTGCCGGTGACAGCCGTCGCAGGCACGCTGCTCTACAATTACACCCCGCTCAGCGGGACCGGGCTGTTCGAGGACCGGCGCGAGACATTGCTGCTGTTCGCCATCGGCGTGGTTTTTGCTCTTGCCGCGGCAATGGTCTGGTTGAAGCCGCCGGTGCTTGCTCCTGCCGAAGAAGGTCGCCGCTTGCTCGATTCCATCGGCTGGGCCGCGATCCTGCCGCAAATGCTGGCCGCGCTCGGCGCGGTGTTTGCGCTTGCCGGCGTGGGCGACATCATCGGCAGCGTTGCGGGCAGCATTATTCCCGATGGCAGCATCCTGCTGACCGTCATCGTGTTTGCACTGGGCATGGCGGTTTTCACGATGATCATGGGCAATGCCTTTGCCGCGTTCCCGGTCATGGCGGCGGCGATAGGCATCCCGTTGCTGGTCGAGGATTATGGCGGCAATCCCGCGGTCATCGGCGCGGTCGGCATGCTGGCCGGTTTCTGCGGTACGCTGATGACGCCGATGGCGGCCAACTTCAACATCGTGCCTGCCGCGCTGCTCGAACTGAAGGACCAGAACGGGGTGATCCGCCAGCAGATCGGGACTGCCATCCCGCTGTGGTTCTGCAATGTCGCGATTATCTATGTCGGAGCGTTCCTGCTGTGGAACTGACCGAGCAGATTGCGCGCAAATTTGCCGCGACGGCGCTGGGCCATGTGGCGCGGGAATATCCGCACAAGCTCGACCATGTGATGGCGGGGGATGCTGATGTCCTGTCGCCCCGGACGCTGCATCCGTGTTTCTTCGGGAGCTTCGACTGGCACAGCTGCGTGCATGGATGGTGGACGTTGCTGACGCTCCGCCGGCTTTACCCCGATATGCCCGAGGCGGCGCAGATTGACGCGCTGGCGGAAGCGACTTTCACCGAGGAGAAGCTGGCAGCCGAACTGGCCTATCTGGACCGCCGCGAGGCCCGCGGTTTCGAGCGGCCCTATGGTTGGGGCTGGTTGCTCTATCTGCATCTCGAGGCGAAGCGGCACGAGGACCGTAAATGGGGGATGCGCCTGGAGCCTCTGGCGCGCGCGTTCGGGGCGCGGATGCAGGCGTATTTGGGGATCCTGACATATCCCATCACGGTCGGCACGCATTTCAACACGGCCTTCGCGCTTGCGCTCTCCCGCGAGTGGGCGAAAAAATTCGATCCGGCTCTCGTGGCCGCTATCGACCAATGGTCCATCCGGGCCTTTGCCGGGCGGAGCGAATATCGCGGATGGGAGCCGGGCGGCGACGAATTCCTCTCCCCTGTCCTGACCGCGGCCTTGTTGATGGGCGAGGTAATGCCGCAGGGCGCATTCACGGAATGGTTCTCGCAGCTGGTGCTGGATAACGGCTGGCTCGAACGCGAATGCAGGCCGGCGACCGTATCGGACCGCACCGATGGCAAGATCGCGCATCTCGACGGTCTCAACCTCAGCCGTGCCTGGTGCCTTTATGAATGCGCTGCCAAGGTCGCCCCGCACGGGAAAGCTACCCGCCATGATGTCCATTGCCGACAGCCATCTGGAACAGGCAATCGGCCACGTTACGGGCGATTACATGGGCGAGCATTGGCTGGCGTCTTTCGCGCTGCTTGCGCTTCTGTCGGCGGACGGCGCGCGCGCTGCCATCTAAAAACGCCGCCGCCGGACCCAAAGGCCATCTCGGAGGTTGGGAACACGAAGGAGACTTTCGTGACCGTAAGCATCAATGGTTCCCCGCATCCCCTGCCAAACGATCCGCGCACGACGCTGCTCGATTTTCTGCGGCACGACCTGTGGCTTGACCGGCACCAAAAAGGGCTGCGACCACGGCCAGTGCGGGGCCTGCACCGTCATCGTCAACGGCATGCGGATCAACAGCTGCCTGACGCTGGCGGCGATGCACGATGGCGACGAGGTGACCACGATCGAAGGGCTTGGGCACGCCCGACGATCCGTCCGATCTGCAGACAGGCCTTTCGTCGAGCATGACGGGTATCAGTGCGGCTATTGCACGCCCGGACAGATTTGTTCTGCCACCGCCATGCTGGACGAAATCGCCAATGGCTGGCCGAGCGATGCGAGCGACGATCTCGAAGGCACGATGCGCTGCCTACCGACGAGGAAATCCGCGAACGCATGAGCGGCAATCTGTGCCGCTGCGGTGCCTACGCCAACATCGTCGCCGCCATCCGGGATGTCAGCCGCGGGAGGGCGCAGCATGAGACCGTTCGACTATCAGCGCGCCCGACAGCCTGGACGCATGGCTCGCAGCTGAGCGCGCTGGACGATGACACGCATGGCGATTGCGGGCGGAACCAACCTGCTCGACCTGATGAAGCTGCAGGTGGAAACGCCCGAGCAGTTGGTCGACATCAATCGGCTGGGCATGACGCGATATCGAGGACACGCGACGATGGCGGCCTGCGGATCGGCGCGCTGGCCACCAACACCGCGACGGCCGACCATGCGCGCGGTGCGCGCGCGATTATCCGGTGCTGGCCCGCGCGATCCTGGCCGGAGCGACGCAGCAATTGCGCAACAAGGCGACCACCGGCGGCAATCTGTGCCAGCGCACGCGCTGCTATCTACTTCACCAATATCGACCAGCCCTGCAACAAGCGCGAACCGGGTCAGCGGCTGCGGCGCGATCAAGGGCATTGCCCGGCTGCACGCGATGCTGGGCACCAGCGACGCAATGCATCGCGACCTATCCCGGCGACATGGCGGTGGCGATGAGCGCGCTGGATGCGACGGTCGAAATCAGCGGCTGCGGCGGCGACGAGCGCAGCGTGCCGGTGCGCGACTTCCATCGCCTGCCGGGCGATACGCCGTGGCAGGACAATGTGCTGGAAGCGGGCGAGATCATCACCGCCGTCACCCTGCCGGCGCCGGTGGAGGGCAAGCAGATCTACCGCAAGGTGCGCGAACGATCGTCCTATGCCTTCGCGCTGGTCTCGGTCGCCGCCATCGTCGAGATGGCAGGACGGCCGGTTTGCCCGCGCCGACCTCGCCTTTGGCGGACTGGCGCACAAGCCGTGGCACGATCCGCGCGTCTGCAGAATCTGCTGATCGGCAAGCGAACCGTCCGATGGCGCTGTTCGACAAGGCCGCCGATCTCCTGCTCGAAGACGCGCAAGGCTATGGCGAAAACGATTTCAAGATACCGCTGGCGCGGCGCACGCTGCACGCCGTGCTTGCAGAAGCGACGGAGACAGAGCATGACCGCGCATCTGAAGCAGGACGAGCCCGATACCGCCAACCGTCTCGACGACATGAAGCAGGGCGTGCTCGGCAAGCCGCTTTCCCGGGTCGAAGGGCTGGCCAAGGTCACCGGAACCGCGCCCTATGCCGCCGAATATCCGGTCGACAACTGCGTCGAAGGCGTGCTGGTCACCGCGACCGATCACGCGCGGCGAAGTGACCGCGATCGATACCGACAGCGTGCTGGCCATGCCGGGCGTCATCGCCGTGATCGACGACGAGCGGCTGACCACCCGCGCGGCGCAAGGCACCGCCAACGAAGCGCCGCAGCAGGAGCCGGCGCACGGTCTGTTACTGGGGCCAGCCGATCGCGCTGGTCGTGGCCGAAACCTTCGAACAGGCGCGCGATGCGGCCAAGCATCTTGCGGTCGAATATCGACGAGGACGAGGGCGCTCCGCTCGATCCCGAAGCGGTCGATGCCGGAAGAGCAGGAGGACGAAACGGTCGCATCAGGGCGATCTCGCCAGGCATGGCGAGGCCGCGCACAGCGTCGATGTGACCTACACCACCGAAGGGCCATGCCTCCGCCGCGATGGAGCCGCATGCGGCGATCGCCGAATGGGACGGTGACAAGCTGACCGTCCATGCCTCGCTGCAGATGCTCAACTACAACATCACCGAACTGGCCGACGCGCTCGAGCTGGAGGAGGACAACGTGCGTATCGTCTCGCGCTATGTCGGCGGCGGTTTCGGCTCGAAACTGGGCGTCAGCGAGGAGATGCGTCGCCGCCTCGCATCGCCGCCATGCAGCTGGGCCGGCCGGTGCGCGTCGTGATGAGCCGCCAGCAGGTCTTCCAGACGGTCATGCGCCGCTCGGAAACGACGCAGCGCCTGCGCCTTGCCGCGGACGAGGACGGCAAGCTGACCGGCTTCGGCCACGAAGCGCTGGTGTCCAACCTGCCCGGCGAGAGACTTTGCCGAGCCGGTGCTGCAATCCTCGCATTTCCTCTATGCGGCGAAAACCGCGAGCTGACGCTCGAGGTCGCCCGCATCCACCGCATGACGGCCGGCTCGGTGCGCGCGCCGGGCGAAGCGGTCGGCATGCCCGCGCTCGAGGCGGCGATGGACGAACTGGCCGAAAAGGCCGGGATCGATCCGGTGGAACTGCGCCTGCGCAACATTCCCGAAAAGGCATCCCGAGGAAGGATCTGCCCTTCTCCTCGCACAAGCTGGCCGAATGCCTGAAACAGGGCGCCGAGGCGTTCGGGTGGGACAGCGGTCCGCGCAAACCGCGCCAGACGCCGCGAGGGCGAATGGTGGATCGGCACCGGCATGGCCAGCGCCGCGCGCGTCCACAATGTCGGCGAGGCCAAGGCGCGCGTCACGCTGAAGGCCGGACGGCACGGCGCTCGTCGAAACCGACATGACCGATATCGGCACCGGCACCTATACCATCCTGGCGCAGATTGCGGGCGAAATGCTGGGCCTGCCGGCAGCGACAGGTGCTGGTCGAACTGGGCGACACGCGACATCCCGCGCGGTCCGGGTTCGGGCGGCAGCTGGGGCGCGGCGTCGGTCGGATCGGCCGTCTATCTCGCCTGCCAGGCCGATCCGCGAGACAGCTCGCCGAGCAAGGCCGGACGTGGACGAAGACGATCTCGACCTGAAGGATGGCGCGGTTGCCGGCGGCGCGGCACTGACCGACCTGCTTGGCGGCAAGGACATCGTCGCAGAAGGCCATTACGAGCCCGGCGATATCGAGGACGATTATACCGCCGTCCGGCTTCGGCGCATTCTTCGCCGAGGTTCGCGTCAACCGCTTCACCGGCGAAACGCGCGTGGACCGGATGCTGGGCGCATTCGGTTTTGGCCGCGTGCTCAACGCAAAAACCGCCCGCTCGCAATGCCTCGGCGGCATCACCTGGAGCATCGGCGTGGCGCTGACCGAGGCGCTGCATTTCGATCCGGTCGATGGTCATCTCGTCAATTGCGATCTTGCCGAATACCACGTGCCGGTGAACCGCGACGTGCCGCGATCTCGAGGTCCTGCATGGTCGAGGAACGCGATCCGCGTCGCCAGCCCCATCCAGGCCAAGGGCATTGGCGAACTCGGCATGTGCGGCGGCGCGGCGGCCATCGCCAACGCGATCTACAACGCGTGCGGCGCGCGGCTGCTATCGATTATCCGATGACGCCCGACCGCGTGCTGGCGGCGATGCCCGAATGAGCGCTGGCTGCAACGCTATCCCCGGAACGTGTGCGCGATGGCGATCACGCCGCACTGGCAGCCGCCTGCGAGCCAGGCGTGGCGCTCTGCACGATCGTGGGGATCGAAGGCAGCTTCTCGCGCCGTATCGGTGCGCAATTGGCGGTTTTCCCCGATGGGCGCACGGTCGGCAGTCTGGCGGACCGTTGTCTCGACGCGCAGCTGGCGTCCGATGCTCTGGATCTGCGGGATGTCGCCATCCGGCGTTATGGGCGGGGGTCCGACCTCATTGACTTCAGGCTCCCGTGCGGCGGAGGTCTGGACATCCTTCTCGACCCGTCACCTGACCGCGATTCCTGCCGCGCGGCCCTCCGGCGTCTGGGCAACCGTCAGCCCGCGGCGCTGAAGATGCCGGACGCCTCGCCGCTGCGACACCGCGACTACGTCCCGGCGCTGAAGATTCGCGCTTTCGGGGAAGGTCCGGAGCTTGCCATGTTCGAGCGCCTGTCCCGCGCAATGGGCCTCGAGACGGACACAATGACGAAGAGCGATCTGGCGCTCGGGCGTCCTACGAAAATGGCTCCGGCGGATGCGTGGACCGCCATCGTTCTGCTGTTTCACGACCACGAATGGGAGCTTGCCCTCATCGAGGAAGCGCTTGCCAGTGATGCGTTCTACATCGGCGCGCAGGGCGGAGAGACTGCGAGGGTGAACCGTACGGTCGAACTCTTGTCCCGCGGCACCGACGAAGGCGCGCTGAAGCGGCTGCATAGCCCCGTCGGCTTGATACCTGCATGCAAGACGCCAGAAACGCTCGCCCTGTCGGTTCTGGCCGAAGTGGTCGGTCACTATGAGCACAGGCGCGATGCGCGTTGACCCCAAGATGGGTCTGATCCTGCTGGCAGCGGGGCGCGCGTCCCGGTTCGGCGGTGAAAAACTGTTAGCCCGGTTCAAGGGCCGCCCGCTCGTCCAATGGGCTATCGACGCCGCCGAGGAGGCGGGCTTTGCGCGCAAGGCACTGGTCGTTCGCGAGACTGCATCAATCATGGCCCCCAAGGGCTGGCAAACAATCGCCAATCCCGATGCGGACGAGGGGCAGTCGACGTCCATAAAGGCAGGGGTGCAGGCATTGCGGAATTGTGAGCGGATCGTCGTCATGCTCGGAGACATGCCGTTTATGACGGCGGACCATCTGCAAAGACTGGCCGCGGCCAAGGGTACTGTATTTACCCGCTACCCCGATGGCCGCCGGGGATGTCCCGCAGCATTTCCGGCGTCGACCTACGGCGCATTGCTGACATTGCGCGGCGACCGGGGCGCCGCATCGCTCGGACTTTCAGATGCCTCCGACATTGCTCCGCATGATCCCCAAATCTTGGCCGATATCGACACCGCCGCCGACATCGAGCGCCTCTCCGGCGCAGGGCCTCGCGTATCTCGCTGAGGGGCGTTCCGGTTACTGGCCGTTCTAGAATTCCGGTTGCCTTGCCTCCACCCAGCTTACAAGCTGCGGCCCGATCATCGACTATTCGGGGAATTTCCATGAAGCTTGTTCTCGCTGCTGCGGCACTCGCCGCAATGTCCGCCACATCGGCTGCAGCACAGGGCGATCCCCGCCTGTTTACGGCGGAAGATGTCTTCGAGCTGGAATGGGCCGAGGCCCCCGAAATCTCGCCGGACGGCCAGCGGGCCATCTATGTGCGCCGATCCAACGACATCATGACCGACCGGACGGTATCGCAGGTGTGGATCGTCGCTCTCGATGGCAGTTCGCATCAGCCGCTGCTGGCAGATGGCGGTTCCTACCGGTCGCCGCGCTGGTCCCCCGATGGCACGCGCGTCGCCTACATGAAGAGCATTTCTGGTCGCACGGGCCTGTACGTGCATTATCTGAACACGGGCCGGGACGCGCTGCTCGGCACGTTTGGCGAAGGGCCGGGGAATCTCGTTTGGTCGCCCGACGGCAGAATGCTGGCTTTCACCATGGCGGTGAAGGGAGAGGGCGAGACACTGGTCAAAAGCCCGCGCAAACCGGAAGGCGCGACATGGGCCAAAGCGCCCAATGTCATCGACCGCGCGCGCTATCGCTCCAATGGCGAAGGCTTTCTCGAGCTCGCCTACGACCATGTCTTCGTGATCCCTGCCGAAGGAGGCACGGCGCGTCAGCTGACCGAAGGGGATTTCAACCATGGCGGGGATTTGTCCTTCACGCCCGATGGTGGGCAGATACTGTTTTCGGCCAATCGCAACGAGGATTGGGAATTGCAGTCCAGAGAAGCGGACATCTTCTCTGTCGATGTCGCGTCGGGAGCGATGACCCAGCTTACTGCCGAGCCCGGAGAGGAAAACAGCCCCACCGTATCGCCCGGCGGCGAAACCGTCGCGTATTTGAGGACGGGCAATGCGCGCGAGCCGTTCCTGCCGACCAATGTCTTCGTGATGGACCGCGATGGCGGCAATTCCAGAAACCTGACGGACGGGCTGGACCGGCGCGCCGGAGATTTGCAGTGGATCGGCAATAGCGAGCTGTCCTTCACCTATCAGGACAGGGGCGAGAACAATATCGGCGTGGTCCGCATGGATGGCAAACGGCGCCTTGCGGTCGAAGGTATCGGCGGAACGTCGATCGGGCGGCCCTATGTCAGCGGATCCTACGACGCCGGGCGCGGCGGGGCTCTGGTCTTTACCAAGGGGAGCGCGCACCGGCCTGCCGACCTGTATTCGTACAGCAACGGACGAACGCGCAGGCTGACATCGCTCAACGAAGATATCCTCGCCCACCGCGATCTGGGCGAGGTGCGATCCTTTACCTATCCCTCCTCGCTCGACGGGCTGGAGATACAGGGATGGATGATCACGCCTCCCGGGTATCAGGCGGGCAAGACCTATCCCCTCATCATCGAAATCCATGGCGGCCCGCATCTGGCATACGGTCCGCATTTCTCTGCCGAGCTCCAGCGGATGGCTGCTGCGGGTTATGTCGTCGTCTACGACAATCACCGCGGCTCGATCGGCTATGGCAGCGAATTCGCCAATCTGCTGAAATACAAATATTCCAGCCCCGACGATTTTGCCGATCATATGTCGGCAGTCGACTGGGCGATCGACAACGGCTTTGCCGACAAAGACAATCTGTTCATTGCCGGTGGTTCGGCGGGCGGTATCGCGACCGCCTATGCCGTCGGGCTGACCAATCGTTTCAACGCCGCCATGGCCGCGAAACCGGTGATCAACTGGGTGTCGAAAGTGCTCACGGCCGACAGCTATATCGGACAGATCGCCAACCAGTTCCCGGGGCCGCCATGGGAACATCTGGAGCACTACTGGGAGCGTTCGCCGCTATCGCTTGTCGGCAATGTCGAAACGCCCACCATGCTGATCACTGGCGAAGTAGATTACCGAACGCCGATCTCCGAAACCGAGCAGTTCTATCAGGCGCTGCAATTGCGAAAAGTGCCGAGCGTGATGGTCAGGATCCCAGATACGAACCACGGCATTGCGGGCAGGCCGTCGCTTCTCAATGCGAAGACCGATTACACCCTCGCATGGTTCGAGAAATACCGGACAGACACGCAGGCCGAGGAATAGGCCCTCGCGGTTCACTCGCCCGATCTCCTCGGCCGGGCGGGTTAGTTCCTGCGCGCTCAGAACACGTACGGTATGCGCACGGAGAAGCTGAAATCCGGGGACTTGTCGGTCAGACCGGCGGCGGTCGACATCACCAGTGACAAATTGTCCGTCAGCCCGACCGATGCGCCAAGCGACAGGCGCGCATCATGCGTGCCCGAACCGGGCAGTTTCAGCCCGTTGGCAGTCGTTGCAAACCTTTGCTTGTCGAGGAACGAGAAGTTCATCGAAACGCTTTCGTTGATCGACATGTTCATCCCGGCGAAGAATTCGAACCCGTGACCAGGATCGATATCGCCGAAATCTTCGAACGTGCGTCCGAACGAATAATTATACGCGCCGCCGGCAAACAGGACGACCGGATCGATCGGCCACACGAACGTGACGCCCGGCGATAATGTCGTGAAACCCGATCCTGTCGGCGCGGAGACCAGAATACGCTCGGGGCTGTTTTCTTCAGGAGCGATACGCTCGATCTCGAACGCGCTCTTGCCGGTCGGGAATTCTGCCTGCAGCCGGAAGATCGTGGCCGGTCTCCATCCTCTGGCCGAGAACGGCTGCCAGGCGAAGGTGGCAGAGATGTCGCCCAGACCGTCGCCGGTAATCCTGCGTTCCTGCGCATCGCCCGTGCCGATGCCCGTCGTCTCCGTATCGTTGCGATAGACATAGGGCACGCGAACATCCAGCTGGGTCCGGTGCCCGAAACCATACCGAGCGGTGAGAGCACCCGTGACGATGTCCCTGCTGACATCGTCGACCCGGATCGTTCCGATCAGGATTGCATTGAAAATCGAGAATCCGGAGATATTCACCCGGTCGTTCGAGATCGAGGTGTAATCGATGCTGGGTTCGAGCTGGAACACCCCTGCAGGCAGCAGGACGCCGCCCTGATCGAGGAGGAGCTGGTCCGTCGCCTTGTCCGACTGGGGACGCTCTGCAGAGGCCACCGCCGGGTCGTCATTGGGGGCAGGTGCAACCGCGCCTCCGGCCTGACCCTGCGCATCTTCTGCAGGAACCGTCATCTGCGCCGTCTGGTAGTAAGGCGATCTTCCGCCTTCCGCTGACGGCTGGGCAGCCCGGCGATCGATTGTGTCCCAATCGCCCCGGTCGGCCAGAGCCAGCCTCAGCCGCGTGATTTCAGTCCGGTCCGTTTCCTGTCTGGCACGCTGTGTGGCGAGCTCGTAGCTCTGGCGGGCTATCGTGTCCTCGAGAACGGCAATTCGCTGATCCTGAAAATCCAGTCGCCGGACGAGGTCATCAAGCTGATACTCGATCCGCGGATTTTGCTGCCCGGCGTTGTCGGCCGCTTGCGATTTGTCATCCGAACCGCGCTTTCCGGTCTCGCCCGCGAAAACGGGCTCGGCGGTCAGGCAGATCGCCATCAGGCCAATGCAGGCGGTGGCAAGGTTTCGTCCTTGCCTGGTTGCTAGCGGTGCGCGGTTTTTAAAGGTCATGATGATCCCCCTTCAATTCGCTGAGTGGTTCGAGTTCGTGTCGGCTCCATGTGGGTCAGGTGCTGCGAGGTTGTTGGGCCTGACCCTTTGAATTGCTGTCACATCGTCAGAATCCCAAGGCGCTGCCATTGGCGATCGAGCTGGTGTCCGCGACCCCTCCGTCGAGGAAGTAGACATTCAGAACGAGATTGTTGTTCACGATATTGTTGTTGCCCACAACCGAGGCGAACTGGATGAACCCGCCGGTATTGGGCAGGCTGGCAAGCCCAAGATTGAGAGTGATCTGGTCGGGCGATTGCGATCCGATGGATACGCCGTCAGGCAGCTGACCGCCGAACTGGCTTCCCTCGACATAACCGAGCAGGCTGAAAAACACGCCACCATACCCGCCACGCGAGGTCTCCAGTTCCTGATCCGTCAGTGTGCGCATACCGGACATGGAATCTGCAAAAACCGCGCTTGCGAGGCTGTTGCCAGCTGGCTGTGCGTGCGCGGGAATGGCGATGGCGGCCAGGCCGATCGGTATCAGCAATCGGGCGATGTATCGGTTGGTAATCATGGCGTGGGTTCCTCTTCCTTTTTTAATTCTCCAGCGGACATTTCCGCAGGTTCATGAAGGCAAAGTCATCTGCTCCGCCTCCCGCTCAAAATTCTCCGGCCAGCGTCAGTTCTGCTGTTCCCAGCGCGACCGCGATCGACCGCAGGTCGCCCGGTGCGGCGCGGATCGTCGGGTCCTGCATGAATTCGGGGTCCGGCGGCGTGTCGGCCCGCGCGACGGCCAGAATGATGCCATTCCATTGCGAGGCGAAAGTCTCGAGCGTGGGGCGCGTATTGCCGAAAGCAGGGTCTGCGATCAGGACGCGGCCTTCGTGAAGTCGCTTGATGACTACGAAATGATTGTAGCCGCGCACATTGACCAGCGCGATCACCGGAACCTGAAGGTTCGCCAGCTTTTTTGCGGAATCGAGCTTGAAACCGCCAGCAGCAAAGCCACGCGATTCGATGTAGCGCTTCAGTTCGAGCAGGGAAAACCCGTCGGCAGCGATTTTCTCACGTGCTTCGGGCGGGGTGGCGGAAAAAATGGTGTCGATGATCGACACCTCGTCCGCCTCCAGATTGTACGCATGCTTCAGCAAAGTCGCGACCGCGGCAGCGCCGCAGCTCAGATCCTGCGACTGCCGCGTCATGTTGCGGAAACGCAGATCGGCGAGCGACTTCACCCTGACCTGGATCTGACCCCCACCTGATGTGACGATCGGCACGCCCTGCGCATGCAGCGGAGCGGCAAGAGAAAGGCTGGCTGCAAGCACGGCGCACTGGAGTTGGACCGGGATGATCTTGCGCATGGCCATCACTGCCCGGGCAGGGTGTTGGATACAGAGACGCTGAACGTGTTGGCCGTCGAATTTCCGTATCCGGAGACTTGGGAGACCTGAGCAACGCCCGCGAACCCATCGAACGATCCGGAAAAGCCTGTGCGTTCCGCGTCCAGTTCGGAACCCTCGCCGGGGACTTGATCTTGTGTCACGCGAACCTGTTGCAGACCGTGATCGGTGACAGCAGAAGCGATGGCGCCTTCGCCGAATGCTGCTGCGATAAGATTTGCCTGACGATTTGCGCCGCCGGTCGCCTGGTTCAACTGCACCACGCCGACCGAGGCATTGAAGCTGCCCCCGAGCGAGACCGGTCCGGCCAATGCCGGATATGCCGCTGGGTCACCTTGGTCGCTTGAACCGGACTGGGCCCCCAGCACTGCGGCGTCGGCGCTTGCAATGCCCGCGCCTGCCGAGGCGAGGGCGATGACATTCATCTGCGAACCACCGCTCCCGGCTAACTGGTTGACCTGCGCAATGCCTGACAGATCGTTGCCAAGATCATGAATCGTCGCCGACGGTGTCGTGACCGGCAGGCTGAGCGCGCTGTTGTCGGAGACGCTCGAACCGAGTGCCGAGGCGCTAGCAAAGCTGGACGGGGTGCTCGTTACCGAAAGGGCGAGCAGGTTCGCTTGCGATGATCCGGCAGACGCGCTCTGATTGAGGCCGACAATCCCGCGCGCGGACTGCGCGACGCCGGAAATGGTCGCCGTGCTCTGCACCGCGTTCGGCACGGACAGGCGCAACGAGTTCTGCGAAGATGTCGCATCGGAAATGGCTGCGCCGTCTCCCGCCACCGTCGATCCGGCAAAGATGTTGTCCTGATTGGTCGCATCGGCGTTCGTCTGGTTCAGGTGCAGGATACCTTCCTGACTGTTCCCGCTTTCCAGAACGGCCAGTTCGTCGGCAAGTTCTTCGAGCGGGAGCTCTTGCGCATTACCGGGCGCGGAAAACACAGCGCAGGCGAGGAGGCATGAAGCCGCAACGCCGCGCAGGTTGGGGAGGGGGACCGGGTTGATCATATCGAACCATCGGAGTTGCAGCATCGGCAGGCCACCGGGGGATCTCCCAAGCCTGCCGACACTGCGCCCCGCTTTACTGTCCCAGTCCAACAGCACTGGTCAGTGCGGCGACCGAAATCACGGTGGCCTGGTTGTTGAAGGCCCCTGTGCTCTGGTTGACGGCCACGATGCCGGTATTGCCGTTCATCGAATCAACGACGGTTGCCGTTTTCAGCGAATTGATATCGAGCAATACGTTGCCGCTCGTTTCCTGACCGAGGCCGGCATCCGACAATGCGACAACCGAATGGTCACCCACAGCCAGAGAGAGCACGTTGTGCTGGTTGTTGGCATTGCCAACATTCTGGTTGCCCATCACGACGCCTGCATTGGTATTGTAGGAGTTGTTGATCCGGGCTGAGAGATCGTATTCGAAGTCGCCGTCCAGATTAACACTTCCGTCCGGATTCACGAGGCCGGCCAGGTTGCCGAACCCTTCTGTGTGGGTGGAGCTGGAATTGCTGACCCGTTGGTCGGCATAGGCTTCGGACATCACGACCTGCGATTCATCACCATCGGTGAAAACCGCGGCTGCCGACATCACGTTACCCTGATTGGCAACATTACCGGCATCCTGGTTGAACTGCACGATACCGGTGTTCTCGTTGACCGAGTTACGGGTAGCGGCAGTCTTGTCGATGCCTTGGTCGGTGACGTTTTCGCTGATGGCACCAACTTCGGTGTCGACAATCGTCGCGTTCACGATCGCATTGGATTGTGCCGATCCGTCGAGCTGGGTGTCGAAGTCGACGTTAACGTCGACGTCCTTGTCTTTGAAGATGTCGACAGTGATGTCGATATCCTTGTCGACGTCTACGGTGCCGGTGACTTGCACGTCGGCGAGGGCTGGCGATGCGAGGCCGAGAGCCACGATCATCGCAAGCGGGGAGCATTTCATCAAACGTGTCATTGCTTGGTTTCCTTTGATCTAAAGTTCATGCGAGACGGCTCAGATTGCCGGCAGATTGCCACCGACAGCTGCGATCGAAACCACGTTTGCCTGGTTGGACATGTTGCCGACCGACTGGTTCACACCGACGATACCGACATTGCCATTCAGCGAATTGCTGACTGTGGCGACTTTCAGGATGCCGAAGCCGTTGTTTTCGCTGCTGGATTCGCGAACGATGTTGTTGGCGTTCACCTGGCCGAGATCGGCTTCGGAAATCGCCACACCATTGTCGTCGATGGCAAAGGCGAGCGACAGGACATTGACCTGATTGGCCATGTTGCCGGTTGCCTGGTTGCCGTAAACGAGACCGGTATTGCCGTTGAACGAATTCCGGATATCCGCGTTGCGGAACAGGATATTCACGGTTTCGACCAGATTGGCGCCCTCACCGTCGGAATAGCCTCCGTCTTCGTCGGCCAGAGCGTTGGGCGTACCATTGCGTTGGTCGGCTGCAGCGAGGGATTCGGCAAACCCGCTATTGCTCGGATCTTCACCGCCATTGCTGCCATCGTCTGCATCAACAGCGATGCTGATCAGCGTGCCTTGGTTGTTCAGATTGCCCGACGATTGGTTGAGCGAGACGACGCCTTCGTTGCCATTGGCGGAGCGGAAGATACCGTCTTCCTTCTCGGCGCAATTGGAGCAGGCCTTGTTGTCGTAATTGCTTTGATTGGCAACCGCGATCGACTCGGCGAACTTCTCGGCTTCAAGCTCGACGAGAACATCGAGATCGACATCGGTGTCGATGTCGATGTCCTCTTCGACTGTGATGGTTTTGGTGAGGTCGATTTCGCCCGTCACCGTAACATCAGCCAGGGCTGGCCCGGCGATGCAGAGGGCGGCTGTCGCAACGCCCACGGATAGACCGTACTTCATGTCATCTTCTCCATTACAAAAACAAGCATCGAGATTGAATGCTCTCGGGAACTGTAATGAGAAGAGAATTTTGGCTCAATAATACGAACCTAACGAACAGAAAATTTGATTTAAAATAATTGAATCATGCTATTTATCGCATGACTTCTCGGTTCATACCTTCAGACATAAAGAGCTTGCAAAGCGGTAATGTCGATAATTCTTACTTTTCCAGATTTTAATTCCACTATCCTAGCGTCTTTCATTTTTTTAAGAATTTGGTTCAGGTAAACTGGGGTCATTCCGATGGCGGCGGCAAGGTCGACCTGTGTGATTCCGATCCAAGAGCCCTTCCGAGTTGCCGAGATGGTGGATGGTGAAGAGGCGGCCGGTTGAGCGGTTGTGGCGAGGTGCAGTTTCATCAGCATGAAGGCCACGCGCTCGATGCCGTGACGGCACAGCAGGTTTTCCAGATGCGCATGCGCGCGCTCGATGTCCTGGCTCCATTCGCGCTGGACACTGAAAAGGAGGGTTGGCTGCGACTGAAGTATGCGGCCAAGCGCATGGGCCGAGATCACGTAGGCGCTAACGTCAGTCAGGCACTCTGTTGAATAGGCGACTACATTCTTGTCGCCCACGGCAGGGATTATGAGAGAATCTGCTGAAACAAAGCCAAAAATCTGGCGCGCGTCGGATACGCTTGTGCGCGTGATTGCGACGATACCGTCCGTGGTGAGGTATATCTTGTTGGCCTCGCGGCCTTGCCGGAAAAGCATTTCCCCGCGACTGTAATGCACAAGGATGCCTTCCGTTTTCACACGGGAGCGCAGGCTTTCGGGCTCGTCGATCTGAAAGAGGTGTTTGTCTTTCGATTTGCGCAATTCAAGCGGGCGATATTCGCCTACGAGTTCGTGCATGGTCCAATCCCCGGTTCTCAAAAATTTTCATTTTAGCGAACCCGCCCCTAGGTCTGACCAAGGGATAGCCCGTACAGATTTCTGCCTCGGCTAAGGACGGATGTATATCATCGATATCGTATTAATTCGAATCAAAATCTGCCGTCCCAAAACGTGTCGTTTTTTTACAATTTCTGCAAAATTCGTAATATTGTAATGCGATCTTGAAACCTTTATATACCTAAGCCCGGAGAATTTACGAAGTAAAGTAATATTATTTCGCACCGAACGTCTAAGATTTAATATTTATAAGCTAAATTTTTTTCATGTTAAATCGCTATAACCAAGGGAGATTATCCGGACCTGAGGGCTCATGGCCCTTCAGGCTTGCAGAAGCGCGGTTAATCCAGGGCTGCGCGATCTTCTGCAAAATCGATTGTCCGACGGTGGTGCCCAGCGCTTCCAATCGGCGAAGCGAGACCCGGCCTGGTCGCTGTCGTCAACGCGCAGCCGATCGCATTCGAATATTCGGGAAGATGGTGGGCGCGGCAAGGATTGAACTTGCGACCCCACCCGTGTGAAGGGTGTGCTCTACCACTGAGCTACGCGCCCGCTCGCGGTGCTGTGGCACCCGGCGAAGGGCGCGCCAATGCCAGCATGACCGGCGGATGGCAAGCCCGGTCGGGGCCCCGCCAACCTTCCTAGTCCAGCAGGGCTGCCAGCTTCTGCCACAAACTCGCATTGCTGGCGGTTACGGTCTTCGCGCGCGGAGCGGGGCATTCGAGGCAGTAGGCCTGCATTCCGCGTGTCGTCAGCAGACGCGTCGCGTCCGTTTCCAGCCGCGAAAGCGTGCCAGCCTGACGGTTGGCCATCAGGGCGAAGACGTCCTGCGCGGCGGCCTGCTGCGCATCGGGCATCACCAGCGAGCGGAGCAGCGTGTCATACGTGGCGTCTTCATCGCCGAGGAAAGTCAGATGCCAGCCGTCTTCGGTAACGCCGGCCTGCGCTGCGACCCATTCCGCGGCTTCGTCCAGCCCGCCATACTGATCGACGAGACCGATCTGGCGCGCGGTTCCGCCGTCCCACACACGGCCTTGCCCGATGCGATCGGCCTGTTCTTCCGAAAGGTTGCGGGCGGAGGCGACCAGGCGGATGAAGTCGGTATATCCATCGGCGATCGAGCTTTGCAGGATGGCAGTCGACCTCGGGCGTGAAGCCGCCGATGAGGTCGGGCTGGCCCGACAGCGGCGTGGTCCGCACGCCGTCGGAATTGACGCCGTACTCCGCTGCCAGATCCTCGAATGTCGGGATGACGGCAAAGATGCCGATGGACCCGGTGATCGTTTCGGGCTCGGCAAAAATGCGGTCGGCGGGAGTAGAAATCCAATAGCCGCCGCTGGCAGCCACATTCGCCATGCTGACGGCGACAGGAATGTCCTTCGCCTTGTGGCGTTCGATCGCTTCGCGGATGAGTTCGCTGGCGAGGACGGACCCACCGGGCGAATCCACCCGCACGATCAGTCCGGCGAGGTCTTCTTCCAGCGCTTCGTCCAGCAAGGCGGCGATGCGGTCGCCGCCGGCTGTGCCCGGTCCGGCATCGCCATCGACGATCTCGCCTGCAACGGTCACGACGCCGATGGCACTGCCGCCGGTATCGCGGGGATTGTCGGCGAGCCACGGCTCCAGCTCCGAATAGGCATAATTGCCGGGCGCGGAGCTATAGGGGTCTTCGCCTGCAAGCTCGGCCACGCGTTCACCGAATTCGACACGGTTGCCCAGTCTGTCGACCAGTCCGGCCTTCATCGCGGCAGTCGCGAGATCGCCGGCGGACGCCTCGACCCACGCGGCAGGATCGCCGGTGACCTGCGCGATGTCGGTTTTGGGCCGCGCCTTCTTCACATGCGCCTGCCATTCCTCCCACAACGCGCCGTAGAGCGCGGTGTAGTTCTCGCGGGCAGGTTCCGACATGCCGCTTTCGAGATAGGGCTCGACCGCGGATTTGTAGGTGCCGACGCGGTAGACGCGGGCGTTGATGTTCAGCTGGTCGAGCAGGCCTGCGTAATACAGGCGCTCGCCGCCCGGGCCGGCGATAAATGCGCCGCCCAGCGGATCGAGCCAGACTTCCGATGCATGGGACGCGAGCATCATTCCGTCATCCGCATAGGCGACGGCATAGGTCAGCACCGGCTTTTCCGCGGCACGAACCCGGTCGAGCGCGGCGCCGATATCCTGCAAATGCGCCTGGCCGCCGCCAAGAAAGCCGGACAGGTCGAGCACGACGGCGCTGACGCGGTCGTCGTCGACGGCCGTGTCGAGCGCATGGACCACGTCCTGCACGTCGTATTCGCCAACCGGTGCGGCACCTGAAAGGAACGCCTCGATAGGATCGACCGGCGTTTTCTCTTCCACCACGTAGCCGTTCAGTTCCAGCAGCAGCGCGCCATCGTTCACCTGTGCGGGCGAGGGGCGGGAGGTGAGGATGCCGTACAGCGCGAAGAAGAATAGCAGGAGCAGGAGAAGGACGAGCGCGTCCTTCACGCCTCTCAGAAGCCGCCAGACCGATTTTGCGAAAGCCATCGTGTTTCCTTTTGGGCAGCGCGCACGTGCGTGCCCAGTACGAGTGTCTTGGCGGAGATAGGATGCCTTGTGGCCACGCGCCACCGCTTTCCCCTTGAGCGGGGTACCCGCCTCGACTAGTGGCATCGCTTTAATGACATCGGCAGGCTCTTCCCCTCACGGCAACCGCTATCCGGCGGGCGGCCACGCGTTTCCGCATCGCGACCTCACCGGCATCGCGCAGCTCGAGCGCCACGAAATCCTCTATCTGCTGGACGAGGCGGAGCAGTGGGTCGAACTCAACCGCCGCGCGGACAAGCATTCGGGCGAGCTGGCGGGCCTCACCATCATCAACGCCTTCTTCGAAAACAGCACCCGCACGCTGCTGAGCTTCGAGATCGCGGGCAAGCGGCTGGGGGCGGACGTCGTCAACATGCACGCGGCCACGTCGAGCACGAAGAAGGGCGAGACGCTGATCGACACCGCGATCACGCTCAACGCGATGCGCGCCGATGCCATCGTCATCCGCCACGGATCGAGCGGAGCAGTGGACCTGATCGCGAGCAAGGTCGATTGCCCCATCCTCAATGCAGGCGATGGCAGCCACGAACATCCGACACAGGCGCTGCTCGATGCGCTGGCGCTGCGCCATGCGCTGGAAGAGCGGGGCGAAGGCGGCGAGGATTTCACCGGCCTGACCGTCACGATCTGCGGCGACATCCTGCACAGCCGCGTCGCGCGCTCGAACATATTGTGCCTTCAGGCGATGGGCGCGAGCGTGCGCGTCTGCGCGCCGCCAGCCCTGATGCCGGCCGCGATCGAGCGTATGGGCGCACAGCCGTTCCATGATTTCGATGCCGCACTGGAGGGCAGCGACGTCGTGATGATGCTGCGCCTGCAATCGGAGCGGATGAGCGGCCAGTTCATTCCTTCGGAACGCGAATATCATCACCTCTACGGCCTGACGCAGGAACGGCTGGACCGGGCCGCGCCCGATGCGCTGGTGATGCATCCCGGCCCGATGAACAGGGGCGTGGAGATCGACAGCGATGTTGCCGACCGGCTCGACCGGTCGATCATCACCCGGCAGGTGGAAATGGGCGTGGCAATCCGGATGGCCTGCCTCGACATACTGACGCGTCGCGGACGCGGGATCGACGGCTGGACGGGCGAGCTGGGCAAGGGGCAGTGGGTATGAGTACGCGGGTATGACGAAATGCGCCCCCTGACGATTACCAACGCGAAGCTGGTGACGCCTTCGGGCGTGATCGACGGCGCACTGCGCTGCGCCCGCGGCATCATCGATGCGGTCGGCGATGTTGCGCCGGTGGACGGCGACGATGTGCATCGACGCGCGCGGCAAGGTCCTGATGCCCGGCCTGGTCGATTTCGGCGTCTTCGCGATCGACAAGCAGGCATTTCATTTCGGCGGGATCACGCGCGCTGCGCTGATGCCCGACCAGTCCCCGCCGCTCGATCTGCCGAGCCGGGTCAGCTACATCGCCAAAAGCGGCAAGCCCGACCTGTGGGTCCATCCTCTCGCTGCCGCCACCAGCGGGCTGGAGGGAGAGAAGCTGGCGGAAATCGGCCTGATGCGCGGCGCCGGTGCGCGCGGTATCGCGACCGGGCGCGGGTGGATTGCCGACAGTGCGACGATGCTGCGCGTGCTTCAGTATGCCGCAATGCTGGACCTCGTGGTGGTCGCCCATGCCGAAGATGCATCGCTGGCCGGTCATGCTGCGGCAACATCGGGCGAAATGGCCACGCGGCTGGGCCTGCCCAGCGCACCTGCCGAGGCGGAAGCCATTGCCGTGGCCCGTGACATCGCGCTTGCCGACATGGCCGGTGCGCGGCTGCATTTCCGCCAGATCACCACTGCGGCTGCGCTGGACCTGATCCGTCAGGCAAAGGCGAGGGGGCTTGCTGTCACAGCCGGTGTCACTCCGGCGCATTTCATGCTGTCCGATCTGGAAACCGCCGAGTTTCGCACCTTTGCCCGCCTGTCTCCTCCGCTTGCGGAGCGAGGAAGACCGGCAGGCAGTCCGGGACGCCATCGCGGACGGAACGATCGATGTCATCGCCAGCGGACACGATCCGCGCGGTGCCGAGGACAAGCGTTTGCCCTTCGCCGATGCGCGGCAGGCATGGCGGGGGCGGAAACCCTCTTGGCGCTGTCCCTCACTCTGGTGCGTGACGGCGTGATCGACTTGCCTCGCCTGTCCGACCTGCTCGCCGGTGCGCCTGCCCGGCTGCTGGGGGTCGATGCAGGCAGGCTGGAAACGGGATGCGAGGCCGATCTGGTTCTCGTCGATCCGGAAAAACCGTGGATCGTCGACAGCCGCAAGATGCAGGCATCTGCCGGTAATACGCCTTTCGACGGACAACCCGTGCAGGGCCGGGCGCTCTTTACGTGGAAGGGCGGAGCAAGCGGCGGTGGAAAACCGCTAAAAACTTAACCATGGCGCTTCACCATTATGTCGCAGATTACGGATAGGTTTTGGACATGACTGATGAACCCACCCAAGATGCGATCGGTGAAGATGGCGATGTAGGCCGCCGCCGTGAAGGCCGCCAGAAGGTGGGGCTGCAGGGTCGGTACCGTCGCGGCTCGGGCGTTCCGAGGGACGTCTGGATTACCGACCTCTCGCAGACCGGCTGCCGGTTCTACGACCGCTTCGGCACGATGAAGGCGGGAGCGGCGCTCACGATCAGGCTCGGCACCTTCGGCCCCATCCCGGCAATCGTTCGCTGGTGGGACAACCACACAAATGGCGTCGAATTCGTCGAGCCGCTGCATATCTCTGTCTTCGAGCATGTCTGCAGCCAGCTGTCCGACAAGCCGCCGCCGCATCTCGATCTCAGCCGCCTTTAAGCACGGCCAGCGTCAAATCGCTTCGCGTATAAAAAAGCCCCTCCCGGCATGTGGGCCGGAAGGGGCGATGATCCCTTGCGTAAGGATGCTTTGAAAATCGTGTTTGCTGCGTTAGCGGCTGGCCATGCGCACGCCGGTGTCGATGGCGCCCGGCAGCGGGGCATTGCGGGCCCAGGTGATGCAGCCGTGGCCGCCACCCTTGACGCTGGAGCACATCGAGCGTGCGCTGGCATTGTCGAAACCTGCGGCCGAAACGCGGTAATAGATCTTGCCGCGCACCTTCGCCTTGGTGATCACCATCTGGTGATCGGAAAGCTGGGAGTAGCGCTTGGCATAAATACCCCATGCGCGCTTCGCGCCGGCTTCGGAATTGAAGCTGCCGAGCTGAATGAGGTGGCTGTCGCCGCCTGCTACGGATGCCCGTGCGGCGACCTTGCGGACCGGCTTGGGTTCGGCGCCGTTGCGGACCGGCATGGTCTGCACGACGGGGTCGGCGACGAATGCGATCGCGTTCCTGGCGATCTGGGCAACCGTTGCGCCTTGCGGTGCGGGTGCGGAAAACGCTTCCTCGAAATCGGCCGGCTTGGAAACCGGGGGTACGACGGTCGCAACCTGCGGCGCGGCCTGTACCGGAGCCAGTTCGCCGCGCGGTGCGGGAATGTCGGCCAGTGGCGGAAGTTCGCGAACGCTTGACGGGGCAACGGCAGCCTGAAGCCGGTGCCATAGCAGCTGCTTCGGCCATACGCTGTTCGGTGCCGGGCGCGCTGTTCAGGGCGAGCGCAGCGGGCAGGCCGGCATCGCGCGTCACGGGAACATCGAGCAGGCCTGCAACACGTTGCTGATGGGCATCGCCGGTGGCGGTTTTGGCCCATTCGGAAAGCCGCGCGTCGAGCATGTTGCCCGGTACATCTTCAGCCGCCATCACGCGGGCGGCGCGCCAATTGCCCTGGAGGGCATAGGCGTAGGCGAGGTTCTGGCGAACCTTGGCATTGTTCTGCCCGCCGCGCAGCGCGCTGGCGAGAACGTGGACACCGCGATCGGCGTCGCCTGCCAATGCCAGCGCGAGACCGCGATCGGCGGCAGGAATGCTGTCGCGCCAGTCTTCCAGCACGCCAAGCGCGCCGGTCTGGTCACCTGCGCCAATCAGCGCCAGCGAGTAGCCGAGCGCAGTGCGCGGGCTGGTATCGCCGAGCGAAATGGCGTCCTTGAAACTGGTCGCTGCAGACGTGAAACGACCCGCATCGAGATAGGCTGCGCCGAGCATGGCGCGGTAGCCGGCATTGCGCGATTCCTGCGCCACGGCAGCTTCTGCACTGGCGACCGCGGCCTGCGCTTCGCCTGCGGCAATAGCCGTGCGGGCGTTGCTGGCCGCGATGTCGGCGCGCTGGCCGCCTGCGGAGGTACAACCGGCAAGGGCCACGGTGGCGAGCGCGCTCGTCATGGCCAGGCGGGTAAAGCTTTGCTTGCGGATCATTGGTATTCCCCTTCGGGCGGTGCTTCTGTTGGCATTCACTTGTTTGCTAAATGGGCAGCCATGGAATCGATTTCCGGCATGTCGCCCAGCAGCCGGTCGAGCGCTTCGGTCACCAATTGCTGGGCACTGCGGCCCTTCACGGTGCTGGCGAGGCGCAGTTTCAGATGACGGTCTGCGTCGAGACGCAGGGTAAAAGCGGCGCGTTTGCCGCGCGACAGTGCGGACCGGCGCGGCTGAGGCTGCGCCTTGTCATTGCTGTCGTCGCTATCGTTGGAAGCGATGCGCGCGGCCAGTTCCTGCTGCTGTGCCTTTGCCGGAGATGGGGCCGGAGATGTGGCCGGATCAGCAGCGTCTTCGCTGGCGGTGTAGGTTTCGTCTGTAGCCGAAACCGGCGTCAGTCCGGCAAAGCCGTCTGTCGGCTGCGGCTGGTCGTCATGGCCTTCGCCCATGTCGTTCCAGCCCAGATCTTCCAGGTTTGCGGCAAGAGCCGCGGCACCTGCCGGTTTTTCGCCGTGCAGAGGCGCGATTTGCGGACGCATGGCCGGCTTCGCGCCGCCCTTGCGAGCGAGCAGCGTCGGGCTGAGAGAGGCGAAGCTTGTTTCTGTCATGGCTATGGTCCCTGTTTCCCTGATGCGATCAGGACGCGACGCGGCGGCCGAAGCCACCTGCGGGACGATAGGTGCCAGGCTGCGCAGCCTGCTGGGTCGGAGCGGCGAACACCGTCCGGCGGAAATTCTTCTCGAGCCGGTCGGCGAGATAACCCCACAGGGCGGTAACCTCGGCAGCGGAACGGCTGTTGGGATCCACTTCCATCACGGTGCGGCCATCGATCATCGAGGCTGCAAAATCGGTCCGGTGGTGAAGGGTGATCGGAGCGACCGTGCCGTGCTGGCTGAGAGCGACTGCGGCTTCCGACGTAATCTTGGCTTTCGGCGTGGCTGCATTGACGCAGAACACCAGCGGCTTGCCGGCGCGCTCGCACAGATCCACCGTGGCACCCACGGCGCGTAGATCATGCGGGCTGGGGCGGGTAGGTACGACGATCAGTTCGGCGACGCCGATGACCGACTGGATCGCCATGGTGATGGCGGGCGGTGTGTCGATGACGGCGAGCTTGAAACCCTGCTGACGCAAAGCCTGAAGGTCGGTTGCGAGACGAGCGACGGTGGTCTGGGCAAAGGCGGGATATTCCGCCTCACGCTCGTTCCACCAGTCTGCCAGCGATCCTTGCGGGTCGATATCGATCAACACCACAGGGCCGGCTCCGGCTCGCTGTGCCTGAACCGCCAGATGGCCGGACAGGGTCGTTTTGCCCGATCCGCCTTTTTGCGATGCCAATGCCAGTACACGCAAGTCCTGGTCCCCCTGAAATTTCCAAATGGTCCCCGACGCCTGTCGCCGGAGGTCTGCCGAAGGAAATCGCAGGATACCCCTAATTTTGGGTTAACATTGGTGAACACAGGCCCTTCATGGGGCGCCGTTAACGATGCCGCATTGCCGGGGTACGGGAAGGATAAACCCTTTGCTAACGGGGTGTTCACTATGTCAGGCTACTTCGATTGCTGAAGATCCGGGAATGAAAGGGCCGACCATGGCTTTCAAAGCCACACTCCGTGCCGCCGCATTGGCATGTATCCTGATGGCACCTCTGGGAATGCCTGCGCCTGCGCTTGCCGATGTGAAAACCGGTGTCGATGCGTGGAGCCGCGGCGATTATGTCGGCGCCGTCGCCGAATGGCGCGGGCCTGCCGCACAGGGCGATCCCGATGCCCAGTTCAATCTCGCGCAGGCTTATCGTCTCGGGCGCGGCGTCGAAGCCAACGAGAAACAGGCGGAGCTTTTCTATGCGAAGGCGGCTGCGCAGGGTCATCTGAAAGCGTCCGACAATCTCGGGCTGCTGATGTTTCAGGATGGCCGCAGGCAGGAAGCGATGCCGTATGTGCGTGACGCCTCCGACCGCGGCGATCCGCGCGCGCAGTACCTGCTGGGTATCGCGCACTTCAATGGCGATCTGGTGGAGAAGGACTGGGTGCGCGCCTATGCGCTGCTGACCCTCGCCAATTCCGCCGGACTTCCGCAGGCCGACTGCGGCAATCAAGCAGATGGACGATTTCATTCCGCTGGAGCAGCGCGAGCAATCGCAGGACGTTGCGGCCCAGCTCAAGCGCGATGCCGACGCACGCCGCGCGAGCCAGCTGGCCGCAGCCGATCTGGCGGGCGGGGCGACCAACAGCGTCTCACCGCCTGCTCCTGCTCCTGCTCCCGTTCGCACGGCCGCAGTTGCGCCGTCGCTTCAGAATGCAGGCGGAGCGGCGGCCATCCCGCGCCCCATTCCCACCACCAGCGTTGCGCCCTCCGTGGCGGCGGCGCAGGCTGCCGTCGCCGAAGCGCAGCGCGTGACAGGTACGCAAAGCCCGGCTCTGGCAGGCGCGGACTATGCCCGCCCGAACAGCGGTCCACCTGTTCGCAATACGACCGCGCCCTCCAGTGCGCCTGCACCGGTCCCTGCTGCGCCAGCCGCAATCGTGGCCGCCGCGTCTGCTGCACCGGTCGGCGGCCAAGCGCCGCGTCCTGCTCCGGCCTCTTCTGCCCAGGCCTCAGGTCCGTGGAAGGTCCAGCTGGGCGCATTTTCGGTAAAGAACAATGCAGAGCGCCTGTGGGCGCGCCTCGCATCGCGCAGTGAAATATCGGGACGCAGCAAATTGCTCGTTCCGGCAGGCAGGCTGACCAAATTGCAGGCGGGCGGATATGCCTCGCGCGGCGATGCCCAGAATGCCTGCAACGCGCTGAAACGCAGCGGGCAGGGCTGCCTCGTCACCAAATAGAGGCCGCTGATAACCACCGCATATCCCGCCCCAGCAGAGAGGCGGCTTCCCTGAAGGCCTTTTGCTGATAGTACGGCAGCAGGATCAGGGGACGAAAATGGCGAGTGACGCACAGCTTGCAGGTTTGACGGGAACGGCGACGCCGGACGAGGCCAAGCCCTTGGCCGCCGGTGACAACAAACGGCTCGCCAGCCTCGACTTCATTCGCGGCATTGCCGTGATGGGAATCCTGGCGGCGAATATCGTCGCCTTCGGCCAGCCCTTCGCGGCTTATATGTATCCGGACGCCTTCACCGTGCCCCACTCGGCAGCGGAAGACTGGATGTGGGTCGCGCAGTTCGTTCTGATCGACAGCAAGATGCGCGGGCTCTTCACCCTGCTGTTCGGGGCCGGGATGATGCTGTTCATGGAACGGGCATGGGCGCGGGGTGAAAGCCGCGGATTACAGGCGCGTCGGCTGTTCTGGCTGATGCTGTTCGGCCTCGTCCATTATTTCCTGATCTGGCGCGGCGATATCCTGTTTTCCTACGCCATTTGCGGCTTTGTCGCGCTGGCCTTGCTGCGGATGACGGCGAAGAGCCAGCTCGTCTTCGGCCTTCTGGGCTATCTTGCCGGTGCGATTCTCTATTCCTCGATGATGGCCCCTCTCACGCTCGCGGCCGATACGCCGATGGGGCAGGAGGGAGGCGCGCTGGAACAGCTTGCGCCAACTCTCGAAGAAGGCAAGCAGATCGCGCTGGACGACGGCGTGTTGCAGACAGAGCTGATTTCGGGCGGCTATTACGGCGAATACGTCGCGCATATGTTCGGTGAGCACGCGGCCGACCTGGGCATGTTCATCTTCATCTGGATATTCGAGACATTGCCGCTGATGCTGATCGGCATGGCGCTGTACAGGATGGGTCTGTTCAGCGGGGGCCTCGATCCGGCGAAGCAAAGGATGTGGGGCTGGCTCGGGATTGATCGGCGGGGCCTTGGTCTCGCTCGGTATCGCTCTCTGGGTGAAGGAAAACGGCTTCACCTATTACGGCACGCAGGCGGCGATGGTCGGGTTCTCGTTCCTGCCGCGCCTGCCGATGATCCTCGGCCTCGCTGCGCTGCTTGCCCTGTGGGGTCCGCAGGCGAGCGGCTGGCTGGGAACCCGTATTAGCGCGGCGGGCAGGGCGGCTTTCACGAATTACCTCGGCACGTCGATCGTGATGCTGTTCGTCTTTCATGGCTGGGGGCTGGGTCTGTTCGGTGAGCTGGGCCGGACAGAACTGTACGGCGTCACAGTCGCTGGCATGGGCGGTGATGCTGGCGTGGTCGAAGCCGTGGCTGGAGCGCTTTCGCTACGGGCCGCTCGAATGGCTCTGGCGCTGCCTGACATACGGCAAGCTGTTTCGCACTGAAGCGATAAGCGCGCAGGCGCACCGCGCGCGAAAAACTAGTCCTGGGCGGCTTCGGCCTCGGCGCGTTCCATGCGGAGCCGCGCCTTGGCTTCTTTCAATCGCTCGTTGTTGCGGTGGGCGGCGGTGCGCGTTTCCAGCGCGAACAGCGACAGCCCGATAACCAGAAACAGCATCGTCACGATCCATGCGATCGCCGTAAGCGTAGCCGATCTGCGGGACGGATAAACGCGCTCACGAACAGCAGCGCGATGACCACGCTGATGGTCAGCGCGGCGAGCGTGCTGAACATCACCGCGCCCTGTGCGTATTTGCGGCGCTTCTCCAGCGAGGGCAGGTCGCCGACCAGCGTTCCCGCGCGCCCTTCCTCGTCCATTTGCGTGATGCGCTCGATCCGGTTGGCGACCCAGATCAGCCGGTTGGTCATCACGTTCATGATGGCGCCGATACCCGCCAGCAAGAACGCCGGGGCAAGGCTCAGTTGAACGATCTGCTGCACGCGGGCCGTGCTGGATGTCCGTTCCAGCAACTCTCCGGCAATGCTCGGTCGAAGAGAGTATAGTCCAGCAGCATCAGTCGCGCTTCGAACCGCTGCTGTAGTTACCGCCGCCGCCCGTGATTGGCGTTGTAGGGGTTTTTCGGGCTTTTCAGGATCAACGCGAACGGGCACGGCATCGAAGCCGAGCTTCGTCGCGAATACCATTGACCAGATACCGTTCGTAGCTGGTGGGCAGGGCCTCCAGCCGTGTGCCGAAGATCACGAAGCGCGGCGGACGGGTGCCGGCCTGCGTGATGTAACGCAGCTTGATCCGGCGGCCACCCGGTGCGGGCGGCGGATTGGCCTCCATCGCATCGTCGAACCAGCGGTTGAGCGCAGCGGTCGGCACGCGCTTGGACCAGCTGTCGCGCAGTGTCGAATGCAGCATTCAGCATCGGGTCCAGCCCCTTGCCGGTCTTCGCGCTGACCGCAAGAGCGGGCAGTCCGCGAACCTGCGCCAGCCCATCGTCCAATGCGCCGCGAATGCCGTTGAACAGTGCGCTGGCATCCTCGGCGATGTCCCATTTGTTGATCGCGATCATCAGCGCGCGGCCTTCTTCCAGCGCCATGCTGGCGATCTTCAGGTCCTGGTGCTCCAGCCCCTGCGTCGCATCGAGCAGCAGCACGACGACTTCGGCGAAATCGACGGCGCGGCGGGCATCGGCGACCGAGAGCTTTTCCAGCTTTTCGATCACGTTGCGTTTCTTGCGCATTCCGGCGGTGTCGATCAGGCGGATGTCGCGCGTCTTCACCGGATTTGGGATCGGTCCATTTCCAGTCGATCGCGATGGAATCGCGGGTGATGCCGGCTTCCGGTCCGGTCAGCAGGCGGTCTTCGCCCAGCAGCCGGTTGATCAGCGTGGACTTGCCGGCATTGGGCCGGCCGACGATGGCCAGCTTCAGCGGGCCGAGCGGGGCGTCTTCGTCATATTCTTCGTCGGACAGCATGTCGATTCGCGGCTTCTTCCTCGGCGTCGGCTTGCTCGCCGATTACGGGCCACAGGCCTTCGAACAGGTCGGCAATGCCGTCGCCATGTTCGGCGGAAATGCCGTGCCGGTTCGCCAAGGCCGAGCGAATAGCTTTCCATACATGCCCGATTCGCCTGCCTTGCCTTCCGCCTTGTTGGCGACCAGCACGACCGGCACATCGACCGTTCGCAGCCAGCGTCCGATTTCCTCGTCCAGCGGCGTGATGCCTGCGCGGGCATCGATCACGAACAGAACCGCATCGGCGCCTTCGACGCTGACTTCGGTCTGCGCCCGCATCCGGCCCGGCAGCGTCTCGGCCTCCTCGTCTTCCCAACCGGCGGTATCGACGATGGTGAATTTCATCCCCGCCAGTTCGGCATCGCCCATCCGGCGATCGCGCGTGACGCCGGGCTGGTCGTCGACCAGAGCGAGCTTCTTGCCCACCAGACGGTTGAACAGGGTGGACTTGCCGACATTGGGCCGGCCGATGATGATGACTGTGGGGCGCATTATGCTGGCGCAGGTGGCCCCTCGGACGCCGTTGGCAAGCGTTGCGACCGCATTCCGGCCTATATGGTGAATTTGCGTTAACCCTACTGCGAAGGCGTGTGTGAAGGTTACCGCGGCATTTGGCTGCACGCATGTTGAAGCTCATCAAGCCCCTCGCCATCGGTGCCGCGCTGCTTGCCGCATCCTCGCTAGTCGACTGCCCGCAGATCGTGCCGGGCGGGAGCGCTCCAGGCCCGTGAATTGCCCGCCTATCTGCAATGCGTGCCCTATGCCCGCGAGGTCAGCGGCGTGCGGATCTTCGGCGATGCCCATACGTGGTGGAAACAGGCCGCCGCGAAGTACGAGCGCGGAAACGACGCCCGCGGGTCGGAGCCGTCATGGCATTTCGCCCGCATCGCAAGATGAAGCTGGGCCACGTTGCAGCCGTCAGCAAGGTCATCGATTCGCGCACCGTCCTGCTCGACCATGCCAACTGGTCGCCGATCAATGGCCGCCGCGGCCAGATCGAACGCGATGTGAAAGCGATCGACGTATCGCCGAACAATGACTGGAGCGAAGTGCGCGTCTGGTATGCACCGATCCAGGCACTGGGCAAGGCCAGCTGGCCGGTCCACGGGTTCATTTACGGCGACGGGAAGCCGAACGCACAGCCGCGCAGTCTTGCCCCGCGTACCCACGTTGCGGCCACCAGAGAGCCGTCGAAACAGTTCGCCAGCGCGTTCTCCGCACTCGGCAAAGCGCCCGCGCCGGCGAAATTCCGCAAGGCTCCGGCACTGAAGCCGCAGCGCCGCATGCAAGCAGGCAAAGCCTTTGCCGCCGCGCGGATTGCGGCTGCGCCCGCAAAGCAGCGCAGCCGGCCAGCGATCGCTTTCGCGCAGGTCATCGCGCGCTACGAATAGAGCGCCGCGCTACGAATTGCCCGCCGAAAGTGCTTTTGCCTAGTCGGCCTTGGCGACAGGTGCGTCTTCGCCCAGATCTTCGAACCACGCCTCGACCGGGCCCTTCAGCTTCAGCAGCAGGGGTTGCCGCGGCGGTCGACCGTCTTGCCGGCCTGTACCCGCACCCAGCCTTCGGGAATCGAATATTCCTCGATATCCGTGCGCTGCTTGCCCTTGAAGCGGATGCCGACGCCGCGCTGCAAGGCTTCCTGATCGAACATGCTCGCTGCGCGGATGGACCGACAGGGTCATGGGCGGGGTGTCTGCGCCGGTCGCGGCGGACTTGGCTTCGGGTGTGGTGTTTTCTTCGCTCATGTGCGCGCCGATAGGGCCGTGCACCGCCGGTGACAATCCTCCGATAGCCCCGGCAGCCTCGATCCGGCGGTGCCGGATCGGCTCGCATAGCCAAATCCCGCTTCGCTAGCCGTCGTCTGGCGCAGTCGCGTCCATGCCCTCTTCGCCCAAACCGTCGCGCTTGTCGCGCCTGACCATTTCCTTCGACCGGCGCATCATTGGCGCCCGCTCCCTCTCCGGGAGAGTTTCCCGAATTCGGCCGCACCTTCGACTTCGCTATCGCCGTCCACCGGTGCGCGGGCGGCTTCGGCTGGATCGGCCTGCGGCGCGATCACCGGAGGGGTCGAGGGCGGGACATTCGGAGTGTCGTATTTGCTCATGGATTAGATCCTTTCACCATAGCGAACGCGGTAGTGCGCGCACGCGTTCCGCCGCCGACCGGCGCGGCTTTGCATCTTGCCCACGCGAACCGCGTCAGGGCGCTTGCCCTTTCAGCCCTTGCCGCCTACAGGCGCTCGTTCAACGCGTGCGGACCGGCTGGTTCGCGCGCGGCTTCGTTCGGGCTATGCGGGCGTGGCGGAATTGGTAGACGCGCTGGTTTTAGGTACCAGTATCGCAAGATGTGGGGGTTCGAGTCCCTTCGCCCGCACCAATGTCGCCGCCCTTGGCCCGGTCGCGATGCCACCCGCAGAATCGATACTTACCTTAAGGTTCAAAGGCACGACCCATGCAGATCAACGAGACCACCAACGAGGGCCTCAAGCGCGCCTATGCGCTGACCATTCCGGCATCCGACATCGAGACGAAGATCGATGCGGAGATCAAGAAGGTCGCCCCGCAGATCAACATGCCCGGCTTCCGCCCCGGCAAGGTCCCGGCCAATCTGGTCCGCAAGATGCACGGCGAGCAGCTGCACGCGCAGGTCATCAACGACACGATCCGCGATTCGGTCGACAGCCTGATGAAGGAAAAGGAACTGCGCCCCGCGATGCAGCCGGCCATCTCGCTCGGCGAAGGCTACGAGCAGGGCAAGGACGCCGAAGTCACGGTCGAGCTGGAAATGCTCCCCGACGTTACGCGCCCGACACCGAAGGACCTCAAGCTCGAGCGTCTGACCGTTCCTGTCAGCGATGAAGCGGTGGACGAAACCGTCGCCCGCATCGCCGAAGGCAACAAGACCTACAAGGACGCAGCCAAGACCCGCAAGGCGAAGGACGGCGACCAGCTGATCATCGATTTCGTCGGCCGCGTCGACGGTGTGGAATTCGAAGGCGGCAAGGCCGAAGACACGCCGCTGGTCATCGGATCGGGCACTTTCATCCCCGGCTTCGAAGAGCAGCTGACGGGCGCGAAGACCGGCGATGAGAAGACCATCACCGTGACCTTCCCGGCCGATTACCAGGCCGAAGCATCTCGCCGGCAAGGAAGCCGAATTCGACATCACCGTGCAGGCCGTGAAGGTCGAAGCCGAAGGCAAGATCGACGACGATTTCGCCAAGTCGCTCGGCCTCGACGGATCTGGACAAGCTCAAGGAACTGGTCCGCGGCCAGCTGGAGCAGGAAACTGCCGGCCTGACCCGCACGCAGATGAAGCGCCAGCTGCTCGACACGCTGGCCGCCGGTCACGATTTCCCCGTGCCCGAAGGCATGGTCGACGCCGAATTCCAGCAGATCTGGGCCCAGCTGCAGCAGGAAGCGGCAGTGCGAGGAAGATACCGAAGCCGCGCTGAAGGAAATCGAGGCGGAGAAGGACGACTATCGTTCCATCGCCGAACGCCGCGTGCGTCTCGGCCTGCTCCTGTCGGAAATCGGCCAGAAGAACGGCGTCGAAATTTCCGGTCAGGAAATGAACATGCTGATGCAGCAGGCGGCCCAGCAATACCGCGCGGAAGACCGCGAGCGGTTCCTCCAGTTCGTGCAGCAGGACCCGATGGCCGCCGCCCAGCTGCGCGCTCCGCTGTATGAAGACAAGGTCGTCGACTTCCTGTTCGACAAGGCCGAGATCACCGACCGCGAAGTAACGCGCGAGGAGCTGGAAGCCGCCATCGAAGCGGACGCCGAGGAAGAAGCCACCAAGGCGAAGAAGCCCGCGGCCAAGAAGAAGGCTCCGGCCAAGAAGGCAGCCGGCGAAGAAAGGCTCCGGCCAAGAAGGCTGACGACAAGACGGCTGACCAAGAAGCCTGCTGCCAAGAAAGCCCCTGCAAAGAAGGCTCCGGCCAAGAAGGCCGACGAAAAGCCTGCGCGCGAAGAAGGCTCCTGCAAAGAAGCCCGCCGCCAAGAAAGCTCCGGCCAAGAAGCCTGCCGCCAAGTAAGGCTTCCAAAGCACGGTTAGGGAAAGGCCCGGCCCGCATTCAGCGGTGCCGGGCCTTTTTATTCGGGCGGCTAGCGGTCGATATCCTCGACCTCGACCTGCTCGCGCCGCGCCGCCGGGGCGAGGCTTCTCGATCTCGTGATGCTTGCCCGCATGGATGTGCGCCCCGCGGCTCTCGACCAGCTTCATGATCGGCGCGCTCAGCACCCCGTGGATGACGATCGAGGCGAGAATGGCGAAGGCGGTGGTGGCCCACAGGATATCGAGATCGCTGAAATTGGCGTTGTTCTGGCCGTAAGCGAGATAATAGATCGAGCCCATTCCGCGGATGCCCAGAAACGCGATGGCCAGCTTGCCCGTCCACGGCAGGTCGCAGTTCAGCTCCGCCAGCAGTCCGCCAATGGGCCGGATCACGAAGATCAGGGCAAGGGCGAGCAGGGCTGCTGCCCATGTCAGGGCCGACAGGACGCCGCTTGCCAGCATGCCGCCGAACCCGAGCAGCACGCGCGACCAGCACGATCTTCTCGATCTGGTCGATGAAATGGTGGCTGATCTTGTGATAGCGGCTGGCGTTCTCGCGCTGGCGGGCGGTCACCGCGCCGACGAACACGGCGAGAAAGCCGTACCCTTCGACCAGCTCGGCCGCACCATAGGCGAGCAGCAGGGTGCCGAGCACCACCAGGCCTTCGCGAGGTCGAGTATTTCAGCGGGACATGATCATGGTCCGCGACGCTGTCGTCGGCATCCATGTCCTTGTCACCCCTCGTCTGCCTTGCGCTCGAAAACGTACCACGCGCCTGCGCGGCCCACGGCCAGCCCACGAATACGCCGGCCAAGTGCGCCACAGAACGTCGAGCGCAAACCATTCGAGCGTCCATCCGCCCGATGCGCCGTCATGCCCGACCGCGGCAATGGCGAGATAGGTGAAGGGGAAGGCCAGACCGTCATTGAGACCGGCCTCGACCGTCAGGCTGAAGCGCACATCGTGCCGTTGGCGTTCGCCCGGCGGGCCGACCTGCACGCTGCGCGCCAGCACGGGGTCGGTCGGCGCCAGGGCAGCGCCCAGCAGGATGGCGCTGGCAGGTGCAAGGCCGAGGCCCCACCAGCCGAGCAGCGCCACCGCTGCAATCGTGACCGGCATCGCGATCACCAGCAGCGGCCATATCTGCCGCCAGTTCTTCCAGCTGACCGGCCTGTCGATGGCGATGCCCGCGCCTGCGAGCGAGGCGATGACGATAAATTCGGTGACATATTCCAGCGTCAGCGCGTCGAATTCGTCGCCTGCCGGGTTGATGCGCGGAAGGCCGAGGGGAAGCGAGAAGGCGGCCCAGCCGACGCCGACATAGACCAGCGGCAGGGAAAGATACCGGTCGGACAGCCACCGTCTCCAGCCCGACCGAAGCGATCAGGCCGAGGCCCGAACATGACGAACAGCAGTATGCGTGGATCGAGTTCGATGACGGCCCCCTGTCAGACCGGCCCCGCGCCGGCAATCGCGACGATATTTCTACCGGCGCGTAGGTTCATGAACGGCCGAACGCACGACTTGCTCCCGGTACCGGCGACAATAAACCTAGAAACTGCCGCCGACCGAGAAGCGGAAGATCGGCCCGATCCTGCGGTCCTGAAGCTTCGCGGAACAGGACGGGCGCGGTCGGGCGCGATCCGTCGAATACCGTCCGGACGAAGTCGTTCCGCGCACCCAACGCATTGGCATAGGTGGCGTTCACCGTCAGGCCGAACACGTCCTTGTGCTCGATAAACAGGTTGGCGAAAATTGGCCCTTCGCTTCCGCGGCCCGTTTCGAAGCGGCGCGAATAGGGGGCCTTATTGTTGGTAAACAGACCTCGCGCCCCAAGCCCAGTCGGTGTGCGGGACGTCGTGGCGCAAATCCATTTCCAGCAGGTCGATCAGATCGTTCGAGAACGGGCGGTCTTCGCCGGTGAAGGGGTCGGTCACGCGCATCCAGCGCTTGATCGCCTGAATTTCCAGCCGCGCGCCTGTCCAGCCGATCGGATCGAATTGCAGCGTCGTGTTCATTTCCAGCTGGGTGCGGGTGGCATTGCCGATATTGCCGCGCGCCTCTCCGCCGTCGGGCAGGGGGAAGAAACTCGATGAAGTCCTCGAACCTGCCGTGGCTGAGTTCGAGCTTGGTCGATCCCCATGGCCCAGCCCCTTGTTCACTTCAAGGTCGAAATTCCAGCTCTGGTTGGGGACCAGCTCGTTATTGCCGCCGCGCTGGTTCTCGTCGTCCAGCGAGACGCTGGAGAGAAAATCGCCGAACGAGAGCTGGCCGACGCTGCGGCGAATTTCGCCGGAAATGTCGAAATCGTTCACTCGGCTTCCACGACAGCGACAGCGAACCCTTGGGCCGCTGGAATGTGCGGGCATTCGCCGCCACGCCGGTTTGCGAAATCTGCGAATATTCCGCGCCGCCAGTCGCCTGCAGGGCAAGGGTGGGGGACAGCTGCTTCCCGAAGCTGAGGATGGCTTCGTAGCGGTCTTCCGTCACGCCGCCATTGCCGGCATCGAAAGTCCAGCTGCCGCGAATTCGCCTGCCGGGGCCGAGTTCGAACAGGCTGGCGACCCGGTTCAGCCGGTTGAACGCCGCTTCGCCCGAAAGCTGCCAGTCGGCGTTCCACAGGTTCCAGCCATATTCGAGGCGGCCGATCCGCTCGCCCTCTTCGCTCGACTGGTACGAAGCGTGATCCGGTGGAGGGGCGATTGTCGGAGAAACTGTCGACGACCTGCGACTGTGAAATTGTCGCGTTCGAACCGTTCCAGCCCGATCAGTTTCATCGTGCCGGGGCCGAACGGAAACTCCAGATCGGCGCCGATTTCGTATTCCGGTCCGTCTTCGCCGCGGCGTGCGTCGCGGGTGCGGACGGGACCCGAGACCGGCGTGGCGATTTCGGGACCGCGGCGGGAGAAATAATCCTCGCCATAGGCCAGGTTCAGATTGCCGGTGACCGTGTCGCTGAAATCGTAATTGAAGTTCGTGCTGAGCTTGGGATTGTCGAACCGCCCGGAAAAGCTGGTCTCCTGCGTTTCGATCAGTGCTCCCGCGGCGTCGGTAATCAGGACGGGGCCGTCCGCGCCGAAGCGGTCGTTGTCGTTGCTGAGGGCGACCGTGTAATCCAGCCTGCCGCTGCTGCCGGTGACGGAGATTTCGCCGCCATAAAGCTGGGCCTGCGTATTGTAAGCGCGAAAGCCGCTGCGCCACGTAAACTGGCCCGAAGTGCCGGTGCTGGCAGTCAGGATATTGGCGACCTGACCGTTCAGGCCCGGAATATCGAGCGAAGTTGCCCTCGACGATCTCGATCCGAAGCACGGTGTCGGCAGGAATGCGGCGCAACTGGTCGCGCAGGCTGTCGGACTTGCTGGCGAGCCGCTCGCCATTGACGATGACGTTCTGGCTCGCCTGTCCCAGGCCGCGTCCGTTATCGTCGTCATTGATCGAGAAGCCGGGAACGCGGCTGAGCATGTCGAGGGCGTTGCGCGGCGCGAACTGGATGAAATAGTCCGGTTCGAACACGGTCGCATTGCCGCTGGGGGAGGGCAGCACGGTATCGTCAGCAATTTCTGTGGCCGGTTCTTCGGCGGTGTCCTGCGCGGCCGCCGGAACAGCCGTAATCGCGGGCAGCACACAGGCGCTGCCCAGCAGGAAGGCGGACACACGAAATTGCAAGTTACTCTCTCCCTTGTACTTTTTCAGCGCCATGAACGCGAGTGCGGCGCGTGCGTCACCGCCTGTTCGACGTAGCCGACTTATCCTTGCCGACAAACGTCGAGCCTGATTGCACGGCGCAACTCATTTGGCGCTTCATCTGCGCAGGCGAAGGTTAAGGCCCTTGAACATCGGCCTTCGAGGTCCGACATGGCGAAACGCACTCACGAATTCTCCAAGGACACTTACGCCCATGATCGACCTGTTCGGCTCCGACGCACACGCAACCCAGGGTCAGTTCACGCGCGACCCCGTGACCGGCGCGCTGGTGCCGATGGTTGTCGAGCAGACCAGCCGCGGCGAACGCAGCTTCGACATCTTCAGCCGCCTGCTGCGCGAACGCATCGTGTTCGTCACCGGTCAGGTGGAAGACGGCATGGCATCGCTGATCACGGCGCAGCTGCTGTTCCTCGAAAGCGAAAACCCTTCCAAGCCGATTTCGATGTACATCAACTCGCCCGGCGGCGTGGTGACCGCCGGCATGGCGATCCACGACACGATGCAGTACATCAAGCCGCGCGTTTCGACCGTCTGCATGGGGCAGGCTGCCTCGATGGGTCAGTTCCTGCTGGCCGCTGGCGAGCCGGGCATGCGCATCGCGCTGCCCAATGCGCGGATCATGGTTCACCAGCCCTCGCGGCGGTGCACGCGGCATGGCATCGGACATCGAGATCCAGGCGCGCGAAATCCTGCGTATCAAGCAAGAGGATGAACGACCTCTATGTGAAATACACGGGCAAGAGCCTGGAAGAGATCGAGAAGGCGATGGACCGCGACACTTTCCTCGAAGCCGACGAAGCGATGAAGTTCGGCCTCGTCGACAAGGTGTTCGAAACCCGTCCCGAAGGCGAAGAGCCGACGAAGGACAGCGACAAGGGCACCGGCGGCGCACCTTCCTAAGAGGCCGCTCGCCGGCTTCCGCCCCGCTTCGGGACGGATCGGCAAGAACTTGGCAACCTTGCGTCTTCAGGCGGGGCTAAGGCCCGTCTGCTATTACGGGGCAGGTTGTAATATACGAAACCAGCGATAGGTTGGCCGAATCCGCGCTTGCAATCCACCTGCGGCCGGATCGGGGACGATACAGGATATGACGAAATTGAGCGGAACCGATAGCAAGAGCACCCTTTACTGCAGCTTCTGCGGCAAGTCGCAGCACGAGGTGCGCAAGCTGATAGCCGGCCCCACCGTGTTCATCTGCGATGAATGCGTGGAGCTGTGCAACGACATCATCCGCGAGGAAACGAAGGCCGGCCTCACGGGCCGCAAGGAAGGCGAAGTTCCCCCGCCGTCCGAGATCTTCGCCACGCTGAACGACTACGTGATCGGTCAGGAACGTGCGAAGCGCGTCCTCTCGGTCGCCGTGCACAACCATTACAAGCGCCTGAAGCACGCCGGAAAGTCGGGCGATGTGGAACTGGCGAAATCGAACATCCTGCTGGTCGGCCCGACCGGTTGCGGCAAGACGCTGCTGGCCCAGACGCTGGCGCGCACGTTCGATGTGCCGTTCACCATGGCCGATGCCACCACGCTGACCGAAGCCGGTTACGTGGGCGAAGATGTCGAGAACATCATCCTCAAGCTGCTGCAGGCCAGCGACTACAATGTCGACAAGGCGCAGCACGGCATCGTCTACATCGACGAAATCGACAAGATCACCCGCAAGGCGGAAAATCCGTCGATCACGCGCGATGTGTCGGGCGAAGGCGTGCAGCAGGCTCTCCTGAAGCTGATGGAAGGCACCACCGCCTCCGTCCCGCCGCAGGGTGGCCGCAAGCATCCGCAGCAGGAATTCCTGCAGGTCGACACCACGAACATCCTGTTCATCTGCGGCGGCGCGTTTGCCGGTCTCGACAAGATCATCGCCGACCGCCTGCAGAAGCGCAGCATCGGTTTCGGCGCGCATGTCGCCGATCCGGACAAGCGCCGCGTGGGCGAATTGCTGGAAAAGAGCGAACCGGAAGATCTGCTGAAATTCGGTCTGATCCCGGAATTCGTCGGCCGTCTGCCGGTGATCGCGACACTGCACGATCTCGATGTCGATGCGCTGGTCACGATCCTGCAGGAACCGAAGAACGCCATCGTCAAGCAGTATGGCAAGCTGTTCGAGCTGGAAGACGTCGAACTGACCTTTACCGACGAAGCGCTGCAGGCGATTGCCGAGCGGGCGATCAAGCGCAAGACCGGCGCGCGCGGCCTGCGTTCGATCGTCGAAGGCATTCTGCTCGACACGATGTTCGACCTGCCCGACCTCGACGATGTCACCGAAGTCGTGGTCGACAAGGACGTGGTGGACGGCCGCAAGGAACCCGTCCGCGTCGTCGATGGCAGCGCCAAGAAAGACGATAAGGAAGAAGCTGCCTGATATGGGTGCGTGGCTGCCAGTGGTCGTCACGCTCCCCTTCGTCGGCATCCTGCTCGCCTCGGGCGTATGGGCTCACCGCCGATTCGCGCGCTTTGAAGAGCTTCCCGGACATTACGATTTTCGCGGTAAACCCACGCGCATGGCCCCGCGCAGCGTGATGGTCTGGATGCTGCCCATCCTGTTTTCCGCCACGCTGCTCGTCATCGCGCTGGCTACCTCCCTGCTTCCGGCGGACGCACAGAACGGCGACCCCGTCGCGGGCGCGATTATCGGCGGCGTGACCGTCGTCGCCGCGCAGGCACTGGTCCTCTGGCTGACCGAACGCTGGGCCTCCAGACAGGTCTGACGGCTACCTGCGCACGCGCGATCATTGCGCCTGCATTTACCATTAAAAACGGTTTGTTTACGCGCCCGGGCTAGGGCCGATGTCACGCATTTTGCCATCGGAACGCCTGATTTATGAGCCGCATTGCGCCTGTACGCTTCGACAAACGCCTGGCTGTGGTGATCCCCAGCTTCAAGGTGACCGATCACGTGCTCGGCGTGATCGCGGCCATCGGGCCCGAAGTCAGTGCGATCTATGTTGTCGACGATTGCTGTCCGGACGGGTCCGGTAAATTGGTGGAGGAGCAATGCTCCGATCCGCGCGTAACCGTCATCCGCCATGAGAAGAACAAGGGTGTCGGCGGGGCTGTGATGACCGGCTACGCCGCTGCCATTGCAGCCGGCGCCGACGTCATCGTCAAGCTGGACGGCGACGGGCAGATGGACCCGGCACTGATCGAAACGATCGCCCGGCCCGTGCTGGAAGGCCATGCCGACTATGCCAAGGGCAACCGTTTCCATTCGCTGTGGAACGTCCGCCAGATGCCGCGCGTGCGCCTGTGGGGCAATGCTGCACTGTCGTTCATGACCAAGCTGTCGAGCGGATACTGGCGCGTGTTCGACCCCACCAACGGTTATACCGCGATCCATGCGAAGGCCGCGCAGGCGCTGGAATTCAACAACATCTCGGAGCGCTATTTCTTCGAAACGGACATGCTGATCAATCTGGGCAATGCCCGCGCCGTGGTGGCCGATGTGCCGATGGAGGCGGTTTACGGCGACGAGACCAGCAATCTGCATATTCGCGGCGTGCTCGGCCAGTTCTTCACCAAGCATATGCGCGAGCTCGGCAAGCGGATCGTCTACACCTATTTCCTGCGCGATTTTAACCTCGCCTCGGCGCAGCTGCTGCTCGGCCTGATCCTGCTGGCCTTCGGCTCGATTTTCGGGGCGGTGGAGTGGTATTTCTCGATCAGCACGGGCGCTCCGGCGAGTACCGGCACCGTGATGCTGGCCGTGTTGCCGATCATCCTCGGCTTCCAGCTGTTCCTGAATTTCCTCGCGCTCGACATGTCCAACGAACCGCGCACACCGATCCAGCCAGCGCCTTCGCTGGCGGATTTGCTGGCAAGCGCTGCCCCTGCCCAAGTCGGGCAAGATCGCAGATGACAGCGCTGAGGGACAGCAATCACGTCCTGCCGCAAACCCTTCGCTACGCAGCAGTTGGGCTGGTCGTGCTGGCGGTCGATATTGGCGTCTATGCGCTTTCGCTTGTGTTGCTGCCCGGTGCGTGGCTCCCGGCAAATATAGCGGGCAAGGCGGCGGGTGCAGCAACTGGATTTGTCCTGCATCGCAATGTGACGTTTCGCGGCGCGCGCGATGGGTCGGCGTCGCGTCAGGGCTTGAGTTATATCGCGCTTCTCGGCTTCAACATGGCGCTATCTTCCGCGCTGTTGTGGCTGCTGATAGGGCCATTGGCGCTTGATCCGTATCTCGCGAAACTGGCGGTCGAGGTGGTGGTTATTGCCGCTGCGTTCCTGCTCTCGCGCGCCTTCGTTTTCCGGACGGCATGATGGAGGTCGCGCTTCGCTTCCTTGCTTCGGGTCGCAATGGCCTGTGGGTCGCACTGGCGCTGTTTGCGGCATTGGTGGCGTGCTTCTGGGTCGGCTTCATCGCTTCGGACGATACGACCTATGCGGTGGGCGCCTATGGCTGGATCGACGCGTTTCCCTATGTCGGCGGCCACGGGACGATCCGTTATCCGATCACCATTCCGATGGCCTTGAGCTTCCTGACATTCGGGAACAACGAATTCGCATTTGTCCTGCCGTCGTTGCTTGCTCTGGTGGCTTTCCTGATTGTCGTCTGGAACGTGGTCCGGAAGCGGGCCGGGGAAGTCCCCGCCTTCGCTGCGCTGATCGCTGTCGTTACCTGTCCGCTGATTGCCATTCAGGCCAGCATTGCCAGCGTCGACATCATCGAGATGGCGCTGCTGTTCGGGGCTTTCGTTCTGACGCTGCAATGTACCGAGAACGGGCCGTCGCGGGGCAAGCTGCTGCTGGCAGGCGCGCTATGCGGCCTTGCCTTCCTGACCCGCGAGACGGCGGTATTCGTGGCGGTGTTCTACGCGCTGCTGTTCCTCGCAGGTTACGGCTTCGTGCGCTGGCACTATCTGTGGGTCGCGGCCGGATTTCTGGCCGTGTGGGCAATGGAGATCCTTTACCTCACCGTGATGACGGGAGACCCGCTTTACCGTTTCAACATCGCGATGAACCACGATTTCACGATCGACCGGACGGTGGACCTTGCAGGCAATGTCATCGTGCATCCGGTGGTCGATCCGCTGCTGGTGTTGTTCGCCAATCAGGAATTCATGCTGCTGATGTTTATCGCCGTGCCGGCTGCGCTCTGGCTGTGCTTCGGCAAGAGCGTCGCCGCGCCGATCAAACGCATGGCACGGCTCATGGCGCTTTTCGGCATCGTTTGGTTCGTGTGCGTCGGCGCGGCGCAAAGCCTCCTGCCGCTGAACCCGCGCTATTTCATGATCACCAGCACGATGGCCGCGATCCTTGCAGGAATGGCCATCGGGATGCTGATGTGCAGCGACCGGGTTAAGGTGCGCTGGGCCGCGCTGTTCGTGCTCCTCGCTCTCGTGGCAACGAACTTCATCGCGATCTATGTCGAAAACAAACAGCCCGCCTTCGGGGAAGAGGCGTTGGTTGCAGTGCTGGAGGCACAAAGCGGGCCGGTCGTCACCGATCCGATGACCCGTTTCCGATCCCGCATTCCGCTGCGCTGGGCGGGCGGCGAGGACCGCGTGAGCGAAGACGCGCCTCGGCCCGGTAATCTCTATTTCTACAATCCCGTCCGGTCCGAAGCGCCCAACGCCTTCATGACGGCAGAGCAATTGCCGGCGTATCAGCCTGCGCCAAGCTGGGCTGTGGTCGCCACCTATGCGCCGGAGCCGAGCTATCTGGCGCTCGGTCTGGAAATGACGGGGATATCGACGAAAATCCCGCAGGGCCTGTGGCAGAAACTGCGATACCGCCATCCTCCGGCGACACTCTACCGGGTGAAATGAAAAGGCCCGCCCCGCGATGACGCAGGGCGGGCCTTTCCATAGGCAAAGCCGTTCGATTACATCTGCGGCAGGAAGACGCCGTTCGTCACGTGGACGACGCCATTCGACTGCATGACATCGGCCTGTGTCACATAGGCGGTGCGGCCCGATGCATCGGTGATGGCGACATTGCCGTCGACGAGACGGGCGGTCAGCGTGCCGCCGGACAGCGTCGTGATGGAGGCGCTTCCGCCGCCTGCTTCGATCATCCCCATGAGATCGCTTGCAGTTACTTCGCCGGCGACGGCATGATACGTCAGAACGCTTGTCAGCAGCGCCTTGTTTTCCGGCTTCAGTGCGGTGTCGACCAGACCGGCAGGCAATGCATCGAACGCGTCATTGGTCGGCGCGAATACCGTGATCGGGCCCGGGCTCGACAGCGTGCTGACCAGATCGGCCGCCTTGACCGCTGTGACGAGCGTCGAGAGGTTCGGCGCCATGGAGGCGTTCTCGACGATGGTGCGCGTGGGTAGCATCGCCACCCCGCCTACCATCGTGGACGTCGCTGCATTGGCCGAGCCCATGCCGTCTGCGGTATTGTAGGCACAGCCTGCTGCCAGCACGGCGGCCATCGAAAGGGTAAGCGAATTGCGGATCAGATTTTTCATGTAAGCAACCTCGGTTTAATGTTGTGTCCCGCCCCGATCATGGGGAGGTTCGTAGGGGGAACGCATGACGCGGGCAAAAGGTGCCTGTGCAGGCGCAAGTACCCGCGTAACACGCCAGTTACGCAAACCCCGTCCGGCCTCTGATGAGCACCGGACGGGGCCGTCTCGCATTGCAGGGCAGGGGGAGGGGCCCCGCAATGCGCGTAAGGCCGGGCCTCGAGCTTAGCCGGGCAGGAACACGCCATCGGTGACATGGACGACGCCGTTGGATGCCTGCACATCGGCGGTCGCGACCACGGTGGTGCGGCCCACGGCATCGGTGATCGCCAGCGTATCGCCGAAGCGCGAGACGGTCAGGCGCTCACCTGCCAGCGTATCGACCGATACGGCGCCGCCTTTGTCTTCGATCATCTTGACCAGATCGGCAGAGGTCACGCTGCCGGAGACGACGTGATAGGCCAGCACGCCGGTCAGAGCGGCCTTGTTCTCGGGCTTCAGGAGCGTGTCGACAGTACCGTCCGGCAGCTTGCCGAAGGCATCGTCGGTAGGCGCGAATACGGTGAAGGGGCCACCGCTATCCAACGTCCCGGCCAGATCGGCGGCGGTGGCGGCGGCAATCAGCGTACCATGCACGCCGGTGCTTTGCGCAACGCCGACGATCGTCGGCTGGCTCTGCATATCATGGTGGCCGTGATTATGCGCAGCGACCGGAGCACCTGCCGCAATGGCGAAAGTGCTCATGGCAGCGGTCGCGGCAATGGCGGCGGCTTTGAAACTCATCGACATGTGATTTCTCCTCAATGCGATCAGGCCCCGTCCTGCCTGTCACATGAGTTACGGGAGCATCCGGGGGACGGATGCATCCCGATCACAAAAAATATCAGAGTGCGGTGAAAGCCCCGCTGGCGACGACGGGTCCGGCATCTGTTCCGGGGGCCGCGCCGCCCAGCGGTTCGCGGGTCAGCACGAGGTTCGACCCTTCTGCAACCTGCTGCGACAGTTGCAGCGGCAACTCGACCAATTGCGTCGTACCCGGCTCGACCACGCCGAGGGACTGCGCCTCGCCCTCTGGCGGCACGAGCCACAATTCATGGTCGTGTACCCCGTCGGGAACCAGCCCGGCAGAGGTCATGTAAAGACGCCGCGCCGATGGCTGGTAAAGCAGGTCGATCGTGTAGGCGGTCTCGCCAATGGGGACGGTCGCCACCAGGTCGGGCCCGGTCGGTGCGAGGCCCGGATCTTCTTGGCCGGGGACGGGCGCCGCGCCTTGCGGCAGGACGAGGAAGGCGAGAGCAGCCGCAGCAGCGGCGGACGCCAGCCCGGCGGTCCACTTCCACCGCGTGACCTGCGCCTGCAGGTCCACGACATTGTCCGCCCCGCCAGCCACGCCAGCTTCATATGCCAGCCGCCTCTCGATTTCGGGCCACAGGTCCGTCCGCGGGCGTCGCGGCAGGCACTTCGTCGAGTAATGGCGCGAGCTGTCTTTCCCACCGTGCCACAGCGGCTGCAAAATCGGGATCGCTTGCCACCATCCCGCGTGCGCGCAGGAGGTCTTCCCCTTCGAGAAGGCCGAGGGCGTATTCCGCTGCGAGAGTGTCGGTCTGGGTCATTGGCGGTCTAATCATTTTTGCTCAGGCAGGTCTTCAACTTGGCAAGTCCGCGGCGGATACGGCTCTTCATGGTGCCGAGCGGTGTGCCGGTGGCCTCTGCCAGTTCGGCATAGGTCCGCCCTTCGAAAAAGGCACGGCGGATATGGTCGCGGGTCGTCTCGTCCAGCTCCCCGATACAACCATGGATGCGCTCCGATTGCTCTGCATCCTCCAGCAGGGCATCGGCGGCGGGCGCGGCGTCTGCGACATCGGCAGCCTCTTCCACCGGTACCGCCCCGCGCCGGACCTTGCCCGTTCGCAGGCGGTCGATGGCACGGTTGCGCGCAAAGGTCGCGAGCCAGCTGATCGGGCTGGCTCGTTCCGGATCGTAGCTGCCCGCGCGGCGCCACAACGAGAGATAGACGTCCTGCAAAGCGTCCTCGGCTTCTTTCGTGTCACCCAAGATACGGTAGCTGATGCCGAAAAGCTTCCGGTGGGTGGAACGATAAACTTCTTCCAGCGCCCCGCGGTCCCCCTGCGCCACACGGGCGATGGCCGCTCTCAGCGCGGCGCGGGCGGCTGCCGCCTTGTCGCGGTCCGCGCTCAACAGCCGCCCCCGCAGGCGCCTGCGCAATAGGGGGTCTGCTCTATCTGCACCGTCGCATGGCCGATGCCGAAACGGTGTTTCAGTTCGCCCGAAAGGGCGGACAGGAACGCGTCGCCCTCGTGCCCGCCGGGCATGACGAGATGGGCGGTGAGTGCGGTCTCGGTCGTGCTCATCGGCCAGATATGCAGATCGTGCACGGCCTCGACGCCTGCGAGGTCCTGGAGGAAGGCGCTGACATCGCTTTCCTCGATACCTTCCGGCACGGCGGCGAGGCCCATTTTCACGCTGTCTTTCGCCAGGCCCCATGTCCCCCACGCGATCACGGCGACGATGACCAGCGAGACGGCCGGGTCGATCCAGATATAGCCTGTCGCGATGATGGCGAGGCCTGCGAGGACGACGCCCAGCGACACCAGCGCGTCGGCCGCCATGTGCAGATACGCGCCGCGAATATTGAGGTCGTGCTTGCGGCCGCGCATGAACATCCATGCGGTGAAAGCATTGATGACGATGCCGATGCCGGCGACAATCACGACCGTCACGCCCTGGACAGGCTGCGGGTCGGTCAGCCGGTGCAGCGTCTCGAACAGGATCGCGCCGATGGCGACCAGCAGCAGCGCGGCATTGGCCATCGCGGCGAGGATGGTCGAGCTTTTGAAGCCGTAGGTAAACCGGCTGGACGGCGGTTTCTTGGCGGCCACGCTCGCGCCCCACGCAAGCAGCAGTGCGAGGACGTCTGACAGGTTGTGACCGGCATCGGCAATCAGCGCCATGGAGCCGGAAAGAACGCCGTACACCGCCTCGATCACGACGAAGCCGGTATTGAGGATGATGCCGATCAGGAATGCGCGGCCGAAATCGGCGGGGGCATGCGAATGCCCCGAGTGCCCGGAATGCCCGGAATGCCCCGAGTGCTCATGAGCGTCGTGCGCGTGGGTATGGGCGTGGCTGCCGTGCATTGCGCTATTCGTAGATGCAGGCGTCCAGCCCGTCACGCTGGACGACGCCGATACGGGCAGCGACCGTGTTGCCGTGCCGGCGCAGCCAGCCGCTGGGGCTTACCACGCTGCGCTGCTTGGGCAGGGGCAGGGCGACGATCATGCGTGCCGCCTCCGACGGGCTGAGCTGTGCTGCGCCTTTGCTGAAATACCGCTGCGCGCCCGCTTCTACCCCGTATGTGCCAATGCCGGTTTCCGCGACATTGAGATAGACCTCCATGATCCGTCTCTTGCCCCAGATCTGCTCGATCAGGACCGCAAACCACGCCTCGAACCCTTTGCGGACATAACCGCCATCCTGCCACAGGAAGACGTTCTTGGCGGTTTGCTGCGTGATGGTGGAGCCGCCGCGTATCCGCCCGCCTTGCGCGTTGCTTTGCATCGCCTTGGCAATCGCTTCTTCATCGAAGCCGTTATGCGTGCAGAACTTGCCGTCCTCCGCCGCGATCGCGGCGCGCACCAGGTCGCGGTCGATTTCCGACAGCGGCTCCCAGTCCTTCGTATAGCCATTGTCGTCCAGCAGCATGGTCGCCGTCACCGGAACGGGGACGAACTTGAACAGGATGACGAGAAACAGGCTGAGCGCGACGAACCCCACGATCAGCTTGGTCAGGATGGAAAGGACGCGGAACATATCGGGCGGCTGTAACCCTGCCTTGCATTACAGGCAATTGGAGAGCTTGCGGCATCCCCGCGCGCGTGCTTCTAAGGCGGCACACATATCGGGCAGGGGACGACGTAATGACGAAAATTTTCAAGCAGGCAGCGTTTTGCACAGTGGCCGCAGTCGCCCTCGCGGGTTCGGCGCAGGCACAGGAAGGCCCCTTTGCCGCGCAGGTAGAGGCCGATTACGAGAGCCATCTGGAAGACCTGTTCATCCATTTCCACCAGAACCCCGAGCTGTCTTTCCTCGAAACGCAAAACCGCAGCGCGCATGGCAGCAGAACTGCGCGCGGCCGGGCTGGACGTGACCGAGGGCGTCGGCGGCACCGGCGTGGTCGGCATGCTCAAGAACGGCGAGGGGCCGCTGCTGCTGCTGCGCGCCGATATGGACGGTCTGCCGGTGCCGGAGAAATCGGGCCTCGACTATGCCTCGACCGCGACGCAGGTCGGTCTCGACGGCAAGGAATATCCCGTCATGCACGCCTGCGGGCACGATGTGCATATCACCTCCATGGTCGGCACGGCGAGGGCGCTGGCGGAGCTCAAGGACAGCTGGAGCGGCACGCTGATGTTCGTCGTCCAGCCGGCCGAAGAGCGCGTCGGCGGGGCGAAGGCGATGATGGAGGACGGGCTGTACGACCGCTTCGGCACGCCCGATTACGCGCTGGCATTTCACGTCACATCGGTGCTGCCGACCGGCAAGATCTCCGCCTCCGAGGGCATCCAGTATTCCAGCGCCGATTCGGTCGACATCATGGTGCCGGGCATCGGCGCCCACGGCGCAAGCCCGCATATGGGCCGCGATCCGGTGTATATCGCCTCGCAGATCGTGACCGCGATGCAGTCCATCGTCAGCCGCGAGGTCGGCCCGCTGTCGCCTGCCGTCATCACCGTGGGCGCGTTCCAGTCCGGGCTGAAGCACAACATCATTTCCGACCGTGCGGACCTGCAACTGACCGTGCGCGCCAATGACGAGGCGACGCGGGCGCAGTTGCTCGCCGCGATCGAACGGGTGGCGGTCAATACCGGTAAGGCGCATGGCCTGCCCGACGATCTGCCGGTGAAGGTGAAGGTGAGCGAGGGGACGCCTGTCACCAAGAACGATTCGGCGCTGGCCAGACGGCTGAACGGCGTAATGCAGCGCGAGCTGGGTTCGAGACGTGTTCGTCCCGTTCGAGCAGAAGGGGATGGGCGCGGAAGACTTCGCCTATTTCGTCGCGGAGGATTACAGCGTGCCGGGCTACTACTTCGCCGTCGGCGGCACCCCGCCCGAGGCATTCGAAGCGGCAGCCAATGGCGGCCCTGCGGTACCAAGCCACCACAGCCCCCTGTTCAAGATCGCCCCGCGCGAAAGCGTGACGCTGGGCACACAGGCGATGATCGCCGCGGTGCTGGATCTGGCTCCGGCGGAATAACGCCCCACCGGAATAAAGAGAGGCCGCGAACCCGGGTTGGGTTCGCGGCCTCTTTTGCTTCTTGGTTGAAGCCCGGGCCTACGCCGCGACAGGCGAACCCAGCAGCCTTTCGCCGGCAATCGCCTTCATCGCCTTCTGCAGCTTCTCGAAGGCGCGGACCTCGATCTGGCGGATGCGTTCGCGGCTGACACGTCGTAGACCTTGGAGAGTTCCTCCAGCGTCTGCGGCTTTTCCGTCAGGCGGCGTTCGGTCAGGATGTGCTTCTCGCGCTCGTTCAGCGCATCCATCGCCTCGGTCAGCATTTCATGCCGCACTTCGGCTTCCTGTGCTTCGGCTACGGTTTCGTCCTGCAACGGGCGATCGTCGGTCAGCCAGTCGAGCCATTCGCCCGAGCCTTCCTCGCCGTTCCGCATGGAGACGTTGAGCGAACCGTCGCCGCCCATCATCATCCGGCGGTTCATGTTGATCACTTCCTGCTCGGGCACGCCCAAATCGGTTGCGATCTTGGTCACGTCGTCGGGATGCAGGTCGGAGTCCTCGTAGGCCTCCAGCTGCTTCTTCATCCGGCGCAGGTTGAAGAACAGCTTCTTCTGCGCGGCAGTCGTGCCCATTTTGACAAGGCTCCACGAGCGCAGGATGAACTCCTGCATGCTCGCCTTGATCCACCACATGGCATAGGTCGCGAGGCGGAAGCCGCGATCGGCTTCGAACTTCTTCACACCCTGCATCAGGCCGACATTGCCTTCGGAAATGAGATCGCTGACCGGCAGGCCATAGCCGCGGTATCCCATGGCGATCTTGGCGACCAACCGCAGGTGCGACGTGACAAGCTGGGCTGCCGCGTCGGGATCTTCATGTTCCTCGTAACGCTTGGCGAGCATATATTCCTGCTCTGCCGTCAGCACGGGGTACTTCTTGATTTCGGAAAGATAGCGGTTGAGGCTCTGCTCGCCGCCGAGGGCCGGTATGGCCACTGCTTTACTCTTGCTCACGTATTCCCTGACCTTTCTAGCGTCGACCTCTCGGGCCGGACCCCTGATGGGCATCCGGTCAAACGGGCCACTGGGTTACATATAGACGCAAACTCGTTCGGTTTGCAGCGCTCTTCGTCGATTTCAACGAGCGGTTTCGTCGATAAGTTCCGCCATATCGGCCGGTAAATCCGCTTGGAAATCCACACGCTCGCCGGTGGCGGGGTGGATAAAGCCGAGCGTTGCCGCATGGAGGGCCTGCCGGGCGAAGCCTAACTGCTTCAAAAGAGGGCGCAACTCCTTGGGATCACGTCCATATATCGGATCCCCCAATAGCGCATGACCGATTGACGCACAGTGAACGCGGACCTGGTGGGTTCGCCCTGTTTCGAGGGTGCATTGGATCAGTGTGCAACCGCGAAGCAATTCTTTGGTCTCGTAATGGGTGACCGCGTGTCGCCCCCGTGTCGAAGTGTCGGGGAGCACCGCCATCTTCTTGCGATTCGCATCGCTACGCCCCAGCCGCGTGGCAATCGTGCCGGCTCGGGGAAGGGGCCTGCCGGCACAAACCGCCAGATATCGCCGGTCGATCGAATGCTCGGCAAACTGCGCCGCCAACCCCTCATGCGCCTGATCGGTCTTGGCCACGACCAGCAGGCCGGACGTGTCCTTGTCGATCCGGTGGACGATGCCCGGGCGTGCGACGCCGTTGATCCCGCTGAGCGATGTTTTTCCGTCCCGGCTGCAATGATGGAGCAGCGCATTGACCAGCGTGCCGTGCCAGTTGCCGGCCCCGGGATGGACGACCATCCCCGCCGGTTTGTTGACGACCAGCAGGTGCTCGTCCTCGAACACGATATCGAGCGGGATATCCTCGGGCTGCGCGTCCGGTTCTGCCATGGGGGGCAGGGTGATGGTGAAATTCGCCCCCGCCTGCATCTTGGCCGACGGGTTGGTGGCGAGCGTCTTGCCGATGACGACGGCGCCATCCGCCATCAGCGCCTTGACCCGTTCGCGCGACAGGCCGCTCGCCTCGGCCAGCGATTTGTCGACCCGGCCTGCGGAGGGGAGGGTGCCGGTGAGAATGTCCCCCTCAACCGCTCGTCCTGAGCTTGTCGAAGGACCGTTTTTACTTTTGGCGAGCACGGAAATCGCATCCCAGTCCGCGCGTATGAGCGCTTGCTTCTTGGCGCGCGACCAGCCTTTGATCTGCCGCTCGGCTTCGAACGCTTCTTGCCGACTGCCAAACTCCTGCGACCAGACAAGCTCCACCGGCAAGCGTTCGGAGGTATAGCCCTTGATCAGGCCGCTCTGGTGGGCGCCGATACGTTCATCGAGAGCATCCGTGTGTCCCACGTAATAGGACCCGCCCCGACAGTGCAGCATGTAGGTCCAAAATGGCATGATACGCGCCTAAGAGAAGGACGACCCTTCGACAAGCTCAGGGTGAGCGGGGTAGGGGAGAGAAGAATGCTTTATATCCCGTCCGCCTTGATACGTGAAATGCGCCATCTCGCCCGAGCCGCCCACCCCTGCGAATGCTGCGGCATCCTGCTGGGCGAGGCCGATTGTATCACCGGCATCGTGCCTGCCAGCAATGTCCACGCCGCTCCCGAAACCCATTTCGAGATCGATCCGGCAGACTCTGATTCAAGCGCATCGCGCCGCGCGGGAAGGAGGACCGCAGGTGCTGGGCTATTACCACTCGCACCCCTCCGGTCCGCCGGAACCGTCCGCAACCGACCGGGCCAGTGCGGCAGGGGACGGACGGATATGGGCCATCATGGGCCGCGGGACTGTGCGGTTCTGGCGTGACACGCCCCGAGGGTTCGAGGCGCTTTCCTACAGCGAAACAGGCAGCTAGGGTTGCTTCCATAATCATGGCGCCACGGGGATTTCTTTCCGCGCGCGCCGGAGTGTCAACTTTGCCAGGCGCGCTTTTATCGTTTGGCGTCAAACAGATGGCGGTTTTCCCGCGGCACGCGACGTGTCAACTTCGTCAACTTCGCGTGTTTACATAAAGGCCTGAATTGCTGAATGACCCAACCTGATCCTGTAGAATTCGCCAGCCTCCTGTGTTCGCGTCTCTGCCACGACCTGCTCAGCCCGGTAGGCGCCATGACCAACGGTCTGGAACTGCTGGCGGATGAAACCGACCCTGAAATGCGCGAACGGTGCCTGGAATTGCTGGGCCAGAGCGCCAAGGCGAGCGCCGACAAGCTCAAGTTCTTCCGTCTCGCCTTCGGGGCGGCGGGCGGCTTTGGCGACAAGGTCGAGATGGCGGAGCCCAAGGCTGCGATCGACGCGCTGGTCGGCGATGCGAAGCGTATCGAGGTCCAGTGGGCGCTGGCGGTCGACACGCTGCCGAAACCGGCCGTGAAAGCGCTCCTCAACCTCGCCCATATCGCGCTGGAATCGCTGGTGCGTGGCGGGACGCTGGATATCGGGGCGGAGCGCAACAACGGCGCAAGCGAGATCGTCGTGCGGGCAACGGGTCCGAAAATCGCATTCGACGATACGATCGGTGAAGCGCTGCAGGGCGATCTTTCTCCCTCCCAGCTGTCGGGCCGCACGGCGCCCGCCTGGATGATCGGGATGATGGCGGAAAAGATGGGCGGTTCTGTCCAGTTCCATCGCGGCGAGGATTCGCTGCTGCTGGGTGCGGTCATACCCGAAGGCGAGGGGATGATCGGCTGATGGCAGACGGCAGCGCCTCGTCAGGCCCGCAACCCGATAACGGTCTGGTACACCGTGAATGCCTGTCGCCGAATTGCGACGAGCGGACACTGCCCATTTCCATGCTCGTCATCCACTATACCGAGATGGAAAGCGCGCAGGTCGCCATCGACCGCTTGTGCGATCCGGAGGCCAAGGTCAGCGCCCATTACCTGATTTCGGAAGATGGCGAGGTCACGAGGCTCGTACCGGAAGAAAAGCGCGCATGGCACGCGGGCCTTTCTTATTGGCGCGGGCACAAGGACATAAACTCGGCCAGCATCGGCATCGAGCTGGATCATCCAGGGCACGCGCTGGGATACCGCGAATTCAGCGACGCGCAGTTCGAAGCGCTCGTTCCGCTTGTCGCGCGGATCGTGAAGGATCACGACATCCCGCGTGCCAATGTCATCGGCCATTCCGATGTCGCGCCAGCACGAAAGATCGATCCGGGCGAGCTGTTTCCTTGGGACCGGCTGGCCGAATATGGCTTGTGCCTCGCGAAGCCCGACAAGCTGGAGAAGGGCGACCCGTTCGACAACGACGCCAGCTTCTATCTCGCGCTCGAACGGTTCGGATACGATATTACGGACGGCCACAAGGCTGTCGAGGCGTTCCAGCGCCGCTGGCGACCGGAGCTGATCGACGGCGTCATCGACCTGCAAATCCGCGCCATCCTGTTCCAGTTGCTGCTTGATCGCGACAGGGGTCTGACTAGATAGGTCCGTGTCAGGGGGCCGGGCAGTCGCGGGTGTTTCACATCCGAGGAAAGTCCGGGCTCCACGAAACAAGGGTGGCGGGTAACGCCCGCCCGGGGACAGCCGCAAGGCCAAACCCGAGGGAAAGTGCCACAGAGAGCAGACCGCCTCCTATACGGAGGTAAGGGTGAAAGGGTGCGGTAAGAGCGCACCGGGGAACCGGTAACGGCAACCGTCATGGCAAACCCCACCCGGAGCAAGGCCAAATAGGGACCTCGCGCCCGAACTCTTCGGAGGAAATGGCAGGAGCGTTTCGCTCCGAGAGGTCCGGGTTGGCTGCTTGAGCTACGGAGCAATCCGAAGCCTAGATGAATGACTGCCTCGGCGATGCTGGTCGCAAGATACCGGTCGCCGGACAGGACCCGGCTTACAGGCCCCCTGACACTTTTCGCTGTCCTACACCTGCCCCGCCGGGTTATCGCTTGCGCCATGACCGAACTCAACTCCCGGCGCAGCATCGTGCAGATAGCCGCCATCATCCTTGCAGTGATCGTCCAGATCGGTGCAACCTACCTACCCGCCCTTGGCATCGGCGAAAATATCGGCAGCAGGTCGGACGATGTCCGCACGCTGATCACGCCGTCAGGCTGGGCTTTCGCCATTTGGGGGCCACTGTTCCTGGGATCGATCTTCTACGCGATCTGGCAAGCCTTGCCGGGGCAGAGAGATAACCCGTTGCTGGGCCGGATCGGCTGGTGGTCGGTTGGCGGACTGTCTGCACAGGGGATATGGGCGGTCTATACGCAGAGCGCGAATTTGACCTTTGTTTCGGCGATCATCATCCTGTTCTCGCTCGTTTGCCTGCTGGCCATCATGCGGGAAGTGGCGGCCTTGCACCGGCTGATGCCCACCGGAGAGCGCTGGCTTGTCGGCCTGTTGTTCACCGCATTGGCGGCGTGGCTGACCGCGGCGAGTATCGTCAACATCTCCGCTGCCATGGTCTATCACGGCGTCGATTTGGGCGATGCAGCGGCCCTTGTGACGGCAGGCATCGTGATCGTCGGCGGCATCATCGCAGCATTCGCGGTTGCGCGCAGCAGAGGCGCACCATGGTACGCGATGGTCTTTCTCTGGGCGCTTCTGGCGATCTATTTCCGGGGCGGTCAGGAAGCCGCGATTATCGGCTACGCCTGCATCGCATCCGCGCTACTCGTCGCAGGCTCAGCGCTGTCCAAATTGACGGACAATGCCAACCGCCGGTTCTGGACGGGCTGGTAAGCTTTTCAGCCGCGGCCGATCCCGGTATATTCGAACCCTGCCGCACGCACGTCTGCCGGCGAGTAGATGTTGCGCAGGTCGACCATGATGGGTGATTTTACCAGCGACTTAACCCGTGCCAGATCAAGGGCGCGGAACGCATCCCATTCGGTCACGATCGCGACTGCATCGGCACCTTCGATTGCAGCATAAGGATCATCGCACATCGTCACGTCCGGCATGAGCGGGGCGGCCAGTGCCATCCCTTCCGGATCGTAGGCTGCAACCTTCACCCCGGCATCGCCCAGCGCCTGCGCCACCGCAATCGCGGGCGAATCGCGCATATCGTCAGTATTGGGTTTGAATGTCAGACCCAATAGCGCGACCTTCTTTCCGCGGGCGGCTTCTGGACCACCCAAAGCGTCCAGCACCTTGCGGCCCATTGCGCGCTTGCGGGTGTCATTGACCTTCACGACCGCCTCTACGATCCGCGTCGGGCTTTCGTAATCCTCTGCGGTCTTCAACAGGGCGAGGGTGTCTTTGGGGAAGCACGATCCGCCATAGCCAGGTCCGGCATGGAGGAATTTGGGGCCGATGCGGCCATCCATCCCGATGCCGCGGCTGACGTCCTGCACATCTGCCCCGACTTTCTCGCACAGATCGGCCATTTCGTTGATGAACGTGATCTTGGTCGCGAGGAAGGCGTTGGCGGCATATTTGATCAGTTCGCTCGAACGGCGATTCACGAACAGGATCGGGCTCTCATTGAGGAAAAGCGGACGATATACTTCGCTCATCACATCTTTGCCGAATTCGTCCTCGGCTCCGATAACGATACGGTCCGGGCGCTTGAAATCGCCGATGGCGGCGCCTTCGCGCAGGAATTCGGGGTTCGACACCACCGACACATTGTGCCCGCGCTCCTTGACCGCAGCGCTGGCGGCGAGAATGCGCTCGACCTCGTCGCCGGTCCCGACAGGGACGGTCGATTTGGTGACGACGACGGCGTCGTTTTCGAGAGCCTCGCCCACTTCTTTTGCAACAGCATAGACATAGGTCAGATCGGCATGACCGTCGCCGCGGCGACTGGGTGTGCCAACCGCGATGAAGATGGCGGCAGCGTCCGCAATGCCTTCGGCAAGGTCGGTCGTGAAGGACAGTCGCCCGGCCTTCACATTGCTTTCGACCAGCGCATCCAGACCCGGTTCGTAGATCGGCATGATGCCGTCATGCAGTTTGGAGATCTTTGCCGGGTCTTTGTCGATGCACACGACGTCATGGCCAAAATCGGCGAAGCACGCGCCCGATACCAGGCCAACATAGCCGCTGCCCACCATAGCGATCTTCATTGCCCGGGTCCTTTGCTTGGAAAAATTCGTATCAACATCGTGTCGCCCATTGGCACACGCGTGTTAAGTTAAAGTATCGCGGTGCTCGATGGAAATCTTCCCATCCTGTTCGACCGACTGGATGTAGCGCCGCTTGTCGCCTTCGAGAACGACTGCCGTCAGACGGCCATAACGGAAGGCGCCGGTATCGATTCCGATCCGATTGGAGCGCTCGTCGACATCTTCGAAGATCGTATGCCCGTGAACAATAATGTGCGGATGCGGTTCGTCATGCGCCAGAAAACGCTCGCGGATCCAGAGGAGGTCGCGACGTTTCTGTTCATCCAAAGGAACACCAGGTGTGATGCCAGCGTGGACGAAAGCGAAATCGCCGGCGACGATGAACTCTTCAAATCCGGCCATGAACTTTCGGTGCTTCTTGGGGACCAGATCATGCAGGCGATCCTGCAGGCTGGAGATCGACGCTTCGTTATATTCCTTCTTGGGAATGCCGTAGCTGAGGATGGTTTCGCGCCCGCCATGCTTCAGGAAGTGGCGAAGAACGGCCTTGTCCTCGAAGCTTTCGAGGAACATCTCCTCGTGATTGCCAGCCAGAATGCGGACATTACGCGATTTCTGCCACTGCCGCGCGCCTTCGATGACCTTTCGGCTGTCAGGCCCGCGATCAACCAGATCACCCAGGAGTACCACCGTCGTTTCGGCAGGTTCGCTGACCTTGTCGTCTTGCTCGATCGCCTCCGCGAGGGCTTCGAAAAGGTCGTAGCAGCCGTGGATGTCGCCAATGGCGTACCACCGCGTGCCTTCCGGTACGCTGGCACCCTTCACGCGTTCGCGGGGGCGGAACAGGGCTTTGAATGGTCGTATCATGGTTTTTTTGTAACGGCGCCGTTGGGGGCGCAGATAGGCGCTGGCTCCCTAGAGCGCAAACTCTGTGCGAGAGCTGAACACAGCCCTGTCACAAAAAAGCAACGGTTTGGCGGGCACGAGAAATGCTTAGCTCCACATTCTTGTGCAATGCAGCGAAGCCGTGCATTAAAGCTACGTCTCGAGTGAGAATCACGCACAATTAAAACGCGTGGCCGCTCGTACGCAGGTGGGACGAAGCACAACCCCAAGCTCCAGGAGCGAGTCATGCTTACGTCCATTCGCGGCTTTCGCCGCATCTTCCGCTATCGCGGCTACACTTCTTTTCGCAGCGCCTGCCATGGCGCAGGACGAGGCCGAAGGCCCCGTCACCGTTTCCGCAAACGTTGCCCTGACCAGCGAATACCGTTTTCGCGGTGTCGACCTGTCGGGCGGCGAACTGGCCGTGCAGGGCGGTTTCGATGCCGCGCATGAAAGCGGCTTCTATGTCGGCACATGGGCCTCCAGCCTCGACGAGCAGACGGTGGGCTATGGCAGCACCGAACTCGACGTCTATGGCGGCTGGTCGGGCAATCTGTCCGAAGGTCTTGCGGCCGATGTCGGCGTGATCGGGTATCTCTATCCCGATGCAGGTCCGGGCGATTTCGATTACATCGAGGTTTACGGCTCGCTCGGCTATTCGATCGGTCCGGCCGAGACGACTGTGGGCATTGCCTATGCGCCCGAGCAGGATTCGCTTGGCGGTGACGACAACTTCTACGTTTATGGCGATATCGGCGTCGGTATCCCGAACACGCCCGTCACGGTGACCGGACATCTCGGCTATACCGACGGCTTCCTCACCTTCACCAATGACGGCAAGGCCTTCGACTGGTCGATCGGTGCGGAAGCGGCAATCGCGGGCACGCCGCTGACAGTCGGCGCCGCATATGTGGGGGCAGAGGGCGACATTCCGGCAGGTGCATACGACTTCACCGACGATGCATTCGTCGTGACGGTCAGCGCCAGCTTCTAAAGCCAGCCTAACCTGACACCAAAGGGCGGTCTCTTGTAAAAGAGGCCGCCCTTTTCGTATGGGCAACACGATGACCCATTATCTCCACACCATGATCCGCGTCGCCGATCCCGATGCAGCTGTCATCCTTCTTCAAGCTGATTGGGCTGGAAGAGGTGCGCCGCTTCGATAGCGAAGGCGGACGCTTCACGCTGATTTTCCTGGCTGCGCCGGGCCAGGAAGGCGTTGCGGAACTGGAACTGACGTATAATTGGCCGCCCGAAGACGGGAGCGAGCCGGAAGTCTATTCGAGGCGGGCGGAATTTCGGCCATCTCGCCTACCGCGTCGACGACATTTACGAGACCTGCCAGCGCCTGATGGACGCCGGCATCACGATCAATCGCCCGCCTCGTGACGGGCACATGGCCTTTGTCCGCTCGCCCGACGGCATTTCGGTCGAGCTTTTGCAGGATGGCTATCTCGACCCGCAGGAACCGTGGGCCAGCATGGAAAACACCGGTAGCTGGTAAGGCCTTCGGGGGCTCTCATTCGATAGCGGGCCTCTCAGTTCAGGCCCGCGGGGCCTCACGGCGTGACGAATTCCGGATTTTCCTCTTCGGGATGCGTCGTCGTCAGGCGCAGGATCGTATAGCCCAGAATGGCCGAGATGATCGAGCCGCCAAGGATGCCGATCTTGGCCTCGTCGACGAACAGGCGGTTGCCGTCGAAGGCCAGCCCGCTGATGAAAAGCGACATGGTGAAGCCGATCCCGCACAGGACCGTAATCCCCCAAATCTCGACCCAGTTCGCTCCTTCGGGGGCCTTCGCGATCTTGAGCTTCACAGCGACAAAGATAATGCCGAAAATGCCCACCTGCTTGCCGACCACCAGACCGGCCGCAATGGCGATCGGTAGCGGCGCGAGGATCTCGTTGATGCCCATGCCGGACAAATTCACACCGGCATTGGCAAAGCCGAAGATCGGCACGACGAGATAGGCGCTCCACGGAGCAAGGCCATGCTCCATCTTTTCCAGCATCGAATGCCCGGTGGTGTCGCGCATCGGAATGGTCAACGCGGCAACGACGCCGGCAATCGTGGCGTGAACGCCGGAGAACAGCACAGCGACCCACAGGACCAATGCCACAATGATGAAAGGCCACATCCGGTTGACGCCGAATTTGTTCATCGCGACCATCACGCCGAACACGGCGACCGAGATTGCCAGCCACATCACCTTGATATTGGCGGTGTAGAATGCGGCGATGACCAGAACAGCGCCGATATCGTCGACGATCGCGACAGTCAGCAGAAACAGGCGAAGAGAGGCGGGGACGCGGCTGCCCAGCAGGCCCAGCACGCCCATCGCGAAGGCGATGTCGGTTGCAGCAGGGATCGCCCAACCGCGCAGCAGTTCTGCATTCCCGCCGATAAGTCCGACATAGACGAGAGCCGGCACGGCCATCCCGGCAGCCGCAGCCATGATGGGCAGGCGGCGCTGTTCCGGCGAGGACAACTGCCCGCAGATCAGCTCGCGCTTCACTTCCAGTCCGACGACAAAGAAGAAAATCGCCATCAAGCCGTCATTGATCCACAGATGCAGATCGTCGAGCTTGGGAATCGGGGTCCATGACAGCTTGCCGTAGAAAAGCTGTTCGTAAGCGCCGGCCAGAGGCGAGTTCGCCACCAGCATTGCGGCGGCCGCGACGAGGATCAGCAGAACGCCGGCCGAGGCGTCACTGACGAACAGGGCGCGGACAGGTGCGAAGGCACGGGCGATAGGTTTGCGAATAGGTGTCAACATTGCCGCTGCCTTTTCCGCAAACTCACCGGCGTTGCAAGGGCGACCTACCCTCGATACCACGCTTACGGGATATATTGGGGGACGCACTATGGTGTTTGCCGGCTATACCGCCGCGCAATGGCTCGTGCTGGTGCAACATGAATTGCTCCTGTTTACCGGGCTGATGTTTCTCGTCGGCGCCATCGATGAATGGTCCGTCGACCTCGTCTGGGGCTGGAAAAGGATCAACGGCCAAATTCCGACGCAGGATCTGCCACCGGAACTCGACAGGTCTCCTCAGCTAAATCGAAAAACCGCGATTCTCATTCCGGCATGGGCAGAAGAAGAGGTCATCGGCCTCACGATCCGTCATCTGTTGGACGTATGGCCGCAGGGCGCCTTGCGCCTTTATATCGGCTGCTATCCCAATGATGCGGCGACCATTTCTGCTGCGTCCCTTGCAGCAGGGAGCGATCCGCGTGTCCGGCTCGTGATCACGGGCGAGGATGGTCCAACCACGAAGGCGTCCTGTCTGAACCGCCTCTACCAAGCGCTTCGCGATGACGAGGCGCTGGGTGCATCTCCTGTGGAAACCGTTCTGCTGCACGATGCGGAAGATATGGTGGATCCGGCTGGCGTGCCGCTGATCGATGCGGCGATGGCTTCCGCCGATTTCGTCCAATTGCCTGTTTTACCCGCGCCGCAGCCGGGCTCGCGGTGGATCGGCAGTCACTATTGCGAAGAGTTTGCCGAAGCGCATGCGAAGGCGATGCCGGTCCGCGATGCTCTCGGTGCGTCGATTCCTTCAGCCGGCGTCGGGTGCGGTATCGACCGGAGCTGGCTCGACCGGCTGGCCGACTCGCGCGAGACGGGCCTGCCTTTCGCGGCAGACAGCCTGACCGAGGATTATGAGCTGGGGCTGACGTTGCATGAGATGGGCGCGCGATGCCGCTTCTTGCGGATGCGCTCGGCAAGCGGACATCTGGTCGCCACCCGCGCCTGTTTTCCATCAGGTCTTAGCTCTGCGGTCCGCCAGAAAACACGGTGGGTGAACGGAATTGCCCTCCATGGGTGGGACCGAACGGGGTGGGGCCGGCGCCCGGCAGAAATCTGGATGCGCCTGCGAGACAGGCGGGGGCCGCTGACCGCATTCGTACTCGCGCTGGCTTACTTGCTTCTGGTACTCGCGGCCTTGGGCCAGTTCGCTGCGTTGATGGGGTTTGGCGAACCTCTTCGCCTGACCCCGGTCCTGCGCGGATTGCTGATAGCCAATGCAGTCGCTTTGGCATGGCGGGCTGCGTTCCGGTTTGGCTTCACGGCGCGCGAATATGGCGCGCTGGAGGGAGCGCGGGCAGTTGCACGGATACCGCTGTCCAACATCATAGCGATTATGGCGGGGAGGCGGGCCTGCATCGCCTATTGGCGCGCGCTCCGCGGCTCAGGTGTTGTTTGGGACAAGACCGATCATGCCGCCCACCCGCAATTGGATGGCGAAGGGGGTTTTGCGAGGGTGGCCGCGTGACATACGCCTCTCGGCAAAGAACCGGTAAACCGCTGGTGGCCCTTGTTTGCCTGCTGTCCGTTTGGGCGCTTTCTCGCATGGCCTTGTGGCAATCGCCGTTTCCGGTTCCGTTGCCAGATCTCGATCTACCGGGCTTTATTTCCCAGCAAGCCGGAGGGAATGCTCCTATCGCTGGTACAGTTTGGGATCAGCGCATTGCGGCGGTTTCGGGGCGGCAACCGCTACCTGTTGACGCAATCCCAAACTTGCCCGCCTTGCGCCGCCCTGTTCTCGCAAGTCCGTTCATGCACGAGAGCGCTGGAGAAAGCCGCGCAGTCCAGATTGCCGCGCTGACCCTTTCCGCACATCACCAGATATTGTTTGCAGCGGGCCTCTCTTACGCTCCTTCTCCCGAGCGATTGAGCGAGCTTCTGGCTAAGCGCGACGCGGGGAATCAGGGCGACATGTCGCCGAACGGAGATTTGCGGCCCTGGCCCGTGCCCATTAGCGGGGGGAGTGCTGGACGGCAGAGACATTCCGACCGGTGGAGCTTTGATGGGTGGTCGCTCTGGCGCGGCGGGTCATCGGGCGCGGTTGCCGGCGCGGGTCTGCAAGCCTAGCTATGGTGCCAGCCAGGCAGGCGGTGTGATCCGGTACCGGCTGTCACAAACGAGTCTCAACAGCCCGCAAATCTATCTGCGTGCTTCCCAAGCACTTGTCAGCCGCGGGGAAGGCGAGGTTGCAGGCGGGGCGAGCACGCGTCCCATCGCGAAGCTTCCTCTCAGAGCACACGGCGAACTGCGTGCCACCCGTCGTTCCGGAAATACCGAAATCCGGCTTGCTGCCTTTGTCACGACGGAACTTCCGGCGAAGGAATTGCCACTGGGCATGCGGGCAACGTTCTACGCGCAAGGCGGATATGTCGGCGGTGATTTCTCAACGCCATTTGCAGACGGGCAGTTGGGCGTAGACAAGTCCGTGGTGCGCTTCGATCTCGGCGATCTGCGCGTCGGCGGCGGTGCCTGGGGCGGCGCGCAAAAAGGTGCAGCGCGCCTCGACATCGGGCCCACAGCATCGATCTCGCTGGAAAAAGGGCCGGCCCCTGCCAGATTGTCGGTCGATTACCGGGTCAGGGTGGCGGGCGATGCCGAACCGGGATCGGGTGTCGCCGTCACGCTCACGACAGGCTTCTGAAATATTATCTGCCGTAAAGAACCGGATGGCACGGCGTGAACGCTTCCAACGGTCTCGCGCGTAAGCTAGTCACATTGGCGAACCTATGGATGTCTATCTCCCTATCGCCAACCTTTCGGTCGACGGCTTTGTCATCGTCGCTCTTGGTGCGCTTACGGGCATTTTGTCGGGTCTGTTCGGGGTGGGCGGAGGTTTCCTGACCACACCGCTGCTGATTTTCTACGGAATTCCGCCAACCGTCGCAGCCGCTTCGGCCGCTACGCAGGTGACGGGCGCAAGCGTCTCCGGCGTGCTGGCCCATACGAAGCATGACGGGGTAGACTACCGGATGGGCGGAGTGCTTGTCGGTGGCGGTATTCTTGGCGCTATTTTCGGGCGCACTGTTATTCCGGTTCTTCCAGTCGGTCGGCCAGATCGATATCGTCATCAACGTGCTTTACGTGCTGATGCTGGGCACGATCGGCGGCCTGATGTTGCGGGAATCGCTGGAGTCCATTGTGGCCCGCAGGCAGGGCCAGAAACCTGTCGCGCGGCGGCGGCGGCATCACCCGCTGGTTGCGGCCTTGCCCTATCGCTGGCGCTTCTATCGCTCCGGCCTGTACATTTCGCCGCTGGCACCGCTGATCCTCGGCACGCTGATCGGCATTCTGACCATGCTGATGGGCGTGGGCGGCGGCTTCATGCTGGTACCTGCCATGCTATATATTCTGGGAATGAGCGGGCAGGTCGTGGTCGGCACGAGCCTGCTACAACATCCTGTTCGTGACGATCGCCACCACGATGATCCATGCCCTGACGACCAAGGCCGTCGATCTGGTGCTGGCTGCATTGCTGCTGCTGGGATCGGTTCTGGGCGCGCAGTTCGGGACGAGGATCGCGTTTCGCCTGAAACCGGACCTTCTGCGCGTCGTGCTATCGACTATCGTTTTGCTGGTGGCGCTCCGAATGCTCTACGGGCTCGGCGTCCAGCCTGACGAGATTTACACCGTGGTTCCGCTATGATGCGGCTGGCTTTTGTCCTGGCCGCCATGCTCACGCTTGCAGCGCCGGCGTCTGCCCAGCGCGATCCGATCCTGGTACCCGAAGTATCGCAGGACGAAGTGCAGGTGCGACAGGGCTTTACCGGCACGGAGCTGCTGCTGTTCGGCGCGGTCCTCGATCCATCCGGCATGCGTGCAGCGCGCGATTACGATATCGTCGTCGTGCTGAAAGGCCCGTCTTTCCCGATCCGGGTGCGCGAAAAGGAACAGGTCGGCGGGATCTGGATCAATGCGGAAAATACCGCCTTCCGCTCCGCTCCGAGCTATTTCGCCGTCGCTTCCTCTTCCCCAATCGGATCGATTGTCGACGAACGCACTGCGGCAATCTTCGAATTCGGTACTGACTTTATCCAGCTGTCTCCGACCGGCGCCATCGATCCTGAAGAGCAGATCCGGTTTCGCAACGGTCTGGTCGACCTGCGTACCCGGCAGGGCCTTTACAGCCAGGACAATGGCGGCGTCGAAGTGCGTGAAGGCGTGCTGTACCAGGCGCGTATCGATCTGCCTTCCAACGTCCAGACCGGCACTTACACGGCAGAGACCTTTGCGATCAACGACGGGCGCGTGGTCGCATCGGCCATCGCCAGAGGTCGAGGTTCGCAAGGTCGGCTTCGAACGGCTGGTCGAGACATTCTCGCAGGTCCAGCCGTTCTTCTACGGGCTTGTCGCGATCATTCTGTCGGTCGGAATGGGCTGGCTCGCAGGCCGATTGTTTGCGCGCGGCTAGCAGGGACAGCAGGCGTCGTTGACGCAATCTTAACCCTAAATGCGATAGCTCTGTGCCGGATAGAAACGGGGCGTAATGATGACCGATATGGCAAAGCACGAATTTTCACGCGGCTGGTGCAGCTGGCGAGGCGACTGCAGAAGCAGCTCCGCCTCCGGCCAATGCCATGCAACCGATCGGCGTCGTGCTGGAAATTGCCGGTTCGGGCTCTCAAATCGCGCTCGATCTTGCAGCGCCTGAACGAATGTATGGCCGATGACGATCCCTCGATCGCGCTAGCCGGACAGGTGGGCAGCCAGGTCAAGATCCGTGTCGGAAACAGCTGGCTGCTCGCCACTGTCCGCAACCAGAAGCAGGACCGCCGTCAGGGCGGCGGCGTTCTCGCCAATATCGATTTCCTCGGTGAAGGCATGGAGGAAAAGCTCACGGGCCGTATCCATTCCTTCCGCCGCGGTGTGACGCGATACCCGGTCCCGGGCGCGCTGATCTATCCCGCGACCACTGCCGATCTCCGCCAAATCTATGCCAGCGACGGCCGCTCCAACATCCAGATCGGTACCGTGTATCCGACCAAGGATATTCGTGCCGGCATCTATATCGACGCCATGCTGGGCAAGCATTTCGCGCTGCTGGGTTCGACCGGTACCGGTAAATCGACCAGCGCCGCGCTGATCCTGCACCGGATCTGCGAAGCAGCGCCGCAGGGTCACATCCTGATGATCGATCCGCACGGCGAATATTCCGCCGCGTTCAAGAATACCGGCATCATCCTCGACGTTTCCAATCTTCAACTGCCATACTGGCTGCTGAATTTCGAAGAGCATTGCGAGGTACTGCTGACCAGTCAGGGCAATGAACGGCAGGTCGATGCCGACATTCTGGCGAAGTGCCTGCTGAAGGCGCGCTACAAGAACCGTCTGGCCGAACAGATGGGCAAGATCACCGTCGACTCGCCTATCCCCTACCTGCTGTCGGACCTGTCCAACGCGGTGCAGGACGAAATGGGCAAGCTGGACAAGGCCACGTCGACCGCGCCGTTCATGCGGATCAAGACCAAGCTGGACGAGCTGAAAAACGACCCGCGTTACCAGTTCATGTTCTCCGGCATGCTGGTCGGCGATACGATGGCCGAATTCATCTCCCGAATTTTCCGCATGCCGAGCGAAGGCAAGCCGATTGCCATCATCGATGTTTCCGGCGTGCCGTCCGACATTACATCGACAGTGGTTGCCGTTCTCAGCCGCCTCGTATTCGACTTTGCGATCTGGGGCCGCGAGGAACAGACGCGTCCTATCCTGCTGGTTTGCGAAGAAGCCCACCGCTATGTGCCGAACGAGGCGAATGCCGACGGTTCCAGTGTGGGCAATATCCTCTCGCGGATCGCCAAGGAGGGCCGTAAATACGGTATCTCGCTGGGCCTGATCACCCAGCGCCCATCCGACCTTGCAGAAGGCGTGCTGTCACAGTGCGGCACGATCATCTCGATGCGTCTCAACAACGACCGCGACCAGGCGTTCGTGAAGGCAGCCATGCCCGAAGGTGCGCGTGGCTTCCTCGATTCGATCCCTGCACTTCGTAACCGCGAATGCATCATCTGCGGCGAGGGTGTGGCCATTCCCATCCGTGTCGCCTTCGACAATCTCGAAGAATCGAAACGGCCGGCTTCGGAAGATCCGAGCTTCGTCGAGCTGTGGCGCGATGCAGGCGAAGGCGAAGAAGCGGTGCGCCGCGTGGTCAATCGCTGGCGCAGTCAGGGAAATTAAGTTCCGCGCGTATCGCCGAACAGGTGGATATGCAGCCTGTCGCTCAGCCGATAGCCATGCTTCAGGCATAGCGGGCACCAGCCATTCCTCGCGCGTTCGCAGCGTGGCACTGTCAGTGCCTTCCGGCATCAGAAAGATGCGCCCCGGCGGGATGGCGTGGGTGCGTTGCAGCTGCACGACCTCGGCAACGTCTTCGGGCTGCGCGATCACGAATTTGAAGAAGGCGCGGGGGTCCAGGGCGTAGGCGTCCAGTCGCTCCGCTATCAGCGCAAGCTCGGCAGAATTGCCCGAATGCGCCAGCTTGGGACTGACATTGTACTGGTCGATATGGATGTCGAGCCGGGCAGGTGCGGCGACGGTGCCATTGGTCTCGATCTCGAACGTCATATCGGGCAGCGCTTCGGCAAGCTGCGCCAGAGCAGGGGCCTGCAACAGCGGCTCTCCGCCGGTGATGACAAGGCGCTTTTGCGCGAGCGATGCAATCCGCTCCGCCACATCCGCGATTTCCAGCGTCAGCTGATTCGCTTTCCGGTCGAAATGCGTGCCATCGCGGTGCGGCCGCTCGTCGCCTTCGAAATGCCACGTATAGGCCGTGTCGCACCATACGCAGGCGAGGTTGCAGCGCGACAGACGGATGAAGGCAACCGGAGCGCCAGCGCTCGGCCCTTCGCCCTGAACGGTGGCAAAAATCTCCGGTTCGCCGGTATCATCCGTGGCGAGGGTTAGCTTCACCCCAGCCGCGCGAGTGCCGCATTCAGGCGCTCGACTTCGCTCGTGTGATGCGCGTGATCGTCCTTGGCCTTTTCCACCGCTTCAGGCTTTGCACGGTCGACGAAATTGGGGTTGGAGAGGCGCTTGTCGAGGCTGGCCACTTCCTTCTCGCTTGCTTCCAATGCCTTGGCGAGGCGGGATTTTTCGGCCTCGATATCGATCACGCCTTCCAGTGGCACGACCAGGATATCTCCGCCCGCCGTGATCTGCATGGCAGGACCGTCGGGCGCGGGGCCAGCGGTGACCGGGGTCAGGCGGGCAAGCCGTTCGATTGCTGCGCTGCTGCGCTCCATCACCCCTGCCGCCACCGGAGAGGGGTTGTCGATGAAGGCTGCCAGCTTCGTGCCCGGCGTGATGCCAAGCTCGTTCTTCGCGCTGCGGACGGCGGTGGTGAGATCGATCACCCAGTCGATGGCATCGGTTGCCTGCTTGCTGACGCTGGCATCGGGTTCGGGCCATTTGGCGGTGATGAGCGGATAGTTAGCGCGGTCGAGACCGTTCACTTCGCCCTGCTTCGACCACAGCTCTTCGGTGATGAAGGGCATGAAGGGGTGCAGCATGACGAGGATCTGGTCGAGCGCCCAGCCGGCAACGGCACGAGTTTCGGTCGCTGCGTCCTCGCTGGCACCTTCTGCGAAGACCGGCTTGATCAGTTCCAGATACCAGTCGCAGAACCGGTCCCAAACGAAGTGATAGATCGTGTTGGCGGCTGCATCGAAACGCAGGTCGGCCATCGCCTCGTCCAGTTTCGTGACGGTCTGGGCGACTTCGCCGATGATCCACTGGTTCGCCGCCAGTTTCGCGCCGGGAGCCTCCAGCGTGTCGCTCGCGCCGATGCCGTTGGTCTGGCAGAAACGCGTGGCGTTCCAGAGTTTGGTCGCGAAATTGCGGTATCCCTCGACCCGCTTGTCATCCATCTTGATGTCGCGGCCCTGGCTTTCCATTGCCGCCATGAAGAAGCGCAGTGCATCCGCGCCGTACTGATCGATCAGGCCCAGCGGATCGACGACATTGCCCTTGGATTTAGACATTTTCGAGCCATCGGCTGCGCGCACCAGCCCGTGCAGATACAGGCGCGGCCACGGGGCCTGACCGGTGTTGTAATTGCCCATCATCATCATCCGCGCATCCCAGAAAAACAGGATGTCGAAGCCGGAAACGAGCAGGTTGTTTGGGTAGTGCTTCTCCAGAAGCTGGGTTTTGTCGGGCCAGCCGAGCGTGGCGAAGGGCCACAGCGCGCTGGAAAACCAGGTGTCGAGGACGTCGGAGTCGCGGGTCAGCGCGATATTGTCGCCAGCCTGCGCCTGCGCTTCTTCTTCGGTCGATGCGACATAGACCTTGCCGTTTTCATCGTACCATGCCGGAATGCGATGCCCCCACCAAAGCTGGCGGCTGACGCACCACGGCTGGATGTTTTCCATCCAGTTGAAGAAGGTCTTCTCCCACGTCTTGGGGACGATCTCGACTTCGCCGTTCTTCACCTGCTCGATCGGTTTGACGGCCAGCTTCTCGGCATCGACATACCACTGGTCGGTCAGCCACGGTTCGATCACCACGCCGCCGCGATCACCGAAAGGCGTCGCGATCTGGCGCGGTTCGGCGTCGTGCTCGGACTTCCTCGCCCTTCTTGGTCTTGGCGATGTGCGGGATGAGGTAGTCCTGTTCTTTCAGACGCTGCACGACCAGTTCGCGTGCGCCATCCACCCCGTCGCGCTTGAAGCGGTGGAGGCCGAGAATTCGTCCGGCACCAGCCCGTCCGCCGTCTGGCAGACATTGGCCTCGCCATCGAGCATGTTGAGCATATCGCCAGCAGCGAAACCCGGCGCGCTTGCCCACGTCGAAATCGTTGAAATCATGCCCCGGCGTGATCTTCACCGCGCCGCTGCCCAGTTCCGGATCGGCGTGTTCGTCCGCCACGATAGGCACGCGGCGGCCGGTGATCGGCAGTATGACATGCTTGCCGACGACGCTGGCATAGCGCTCGTCGGCCGGATGCACGGCCACTGCCATATCGGCCAGCATCGTTTCGGGGCGGGTGGTCGCAACCTCGATGTAATCGCGGCCATCGTACAGCGTCACGCCGTCTTCCAGCGGGTATTTGAAATGCCAGAAACTGCCCGGAATCGTCTGCGTCTCGACTTCGAGATCGCTGATCGCGGTCTTCAGCTTCGGGTCCCAGTTGACCAGCCGCTTGTCGCGGTAGATCAGCCCGTCATTATACAGATCGACGAAGGTTTTCAGCACCGCGCCGCTGAAATGCTCGTCCATCGTGAACTGCTCGCGGCTCCAGTCCATCGAACAGCCCAGACGGCGCAACTGTCGGGTGATCGTGCCGCCGCTTTCCTCTTTCCACTCCCACACCTTCTCCACGAATTCCTCGCGCGAATAATTGGTGCGTTTGTCCTGCCGCTCTTCAAGCTGGCGCTCGACCACCATCTGCGTAGCGATGCCGGCATGATCGGTGCCGACCACCCACAGCGCGTCTTTGCCGCGCATACGTTCGTACCGGATCACGATATCCTGCAGCGTATTGTCGAGCGCATGGCCGATATGCAGGCTGCCGGTCACATTCGGCGGCGGATTGACGATCGTATAGGGCTCTGCATCCGGCCGGTCGGGCCGGAAACAGCCGTTTTCCTCCCAATAGGAGTACCAGCGTGCCTCGATGGAGGCGGGATCGAATGTGGTTGGCAAGGTAGCTGTCATGACGCGCGCGGCTTTGCCAGCGGGTGATAACAGGTGCAAGCACAACGGCTTCTTGGGCAAAGCCCTCTTGTGACCGCGCGCGAATGGACGCATAGCTTTCATCGCATGCGGAATTGGGCGGAACTTGAAGTTGATACGGACGAGAACGGGGCGCAGCGCGTGGCCGTTACCGGACCGCTAACCATTTCTTCCATCGCCTATATCGACAAGCAGTTCCGCGCGTTGGAAGGGGAAGTGTCTGCAATTGACCTGTCGGGCGTGACCGACATGGACACGATCGGGGCCTGGACGGTGCATCGCGCTTGCAACCGGCTGAAGACCCAGATCGTCGGCGGAAGCGACAAGGCCAACGACCTTATCGAAACCGTCGCCTCTGCCGCCAGCGACGCACCGATGGCGCCAGAGCGACTGCCGGTCGTCCGGCGCGTGCTCGTGGAAGTGGGCGACAAAAGCGCTGCGGCCTGGGCAGGGACCAAGTCGGTCATCGGCTTTCTGGGCGCGGTCATCGTGGCGATCAAGGACATCATCCGCCATCCGAGCCGCTTCCGGACCAAGGCTGTGGTTCACCAGCTCGAACTGGTCGGCGTATCCTCGCTGCCGATCATCGGCCTGATGAGCTTTCTGATCGGGATCGTCGTCGCGCAGCAGGGCGCAGCGCAGCTGGCGCAGTTCGGGGCGGAGACGCTGACGATCAACCTGACAGGCCGTCTTGCCACGCGCGAACTGGGCGTACTGATGACGGCAATCATGGTGGCGGGTCGTTCAGGCAGCGCCTTTGCCGCGCAGATCGGCACGATGAATCTGACCGAGGAGATCGACGCGATGCGGACCATCGGAGTCGATCCGATAGAGGCGCTGGTCGTACCGCGAATTCTGGCGGCCGTGTTCATGATGCTGCTTCTCGGCTTTTTCTCGATCGTTCTGGTTATCGTGGGCGGCGCGACGATATCTTCGGTCACGCTGGGCATCCCGTTCTTCACCTTCCTTGAAAGAATTCAGGAAGTGGTTCCGACATACGATCTGTGGGTCGCGCTGATCAAAGCGCCCGTATTCGGCCTGATCGTCGCCTTGGCGGGTTGCTATCAGGGCATGCAGGTAAAGGGGAATTCCGAAGAAGTAGGCACGCGGACGACGCGCGCCGTGGTGCAGGCGATCTTCGCCGTAATCGTTCTCGATGCCTTCTTCGCTGTCTTCTTTACCGAGCTTGGCTGGGCATGATGGCAGACGAACGCGATATCGAAAGCATCCAAGACGACGCTCTGGATGTGATTCCTGCGCTCTACGAGGGCGAGCATCCAATCGTGGTCGAAGGGTTGGTCAACCAGTTCGGCGACTTTCGCATTCACGACAATCTGGACCTGACGATCAATCGCGGGGAAATCCTCGGCGTGGTCGGCGGATCGGGGACGGGCAAGTCTGTCCTGATGCGCTCGATCATCGGGCTGCAAACGCCAAAGGCAGGACGGATCGAGGTGCTGGGGACGGATGTGACCGCGGCAGAGGATGATGACGACATCGACATCCGCAGCCGCTGGGGCGTTCTGTTTCAGGGCGGTGCGCTATTTTCCACCCTGACAGTCGGGGAAAATGTCGAAGTCCCGCTCAAACAGTTCTATCCCGAATTGCGGCCACAACTGCGCGAGGAAATCGCCCGCTACAAAGTCCTGTTGTCAGGGCTCCCCGAAGAAGCGACGAGCAAATTCCCGAGCGAGCTTTCGGGCGGCATGAAAAAGCGTGCCGGCCTGGCCCGCGCGCTCGCGCTCGATCCGCAATTGCTGTTTCTCGACGAACCGACGGCCGGCCTCGACCCGATCGGCGCGGCCAAATTCGACCGCCTGACGCGCGAACTGACCGATACGCTGGGGCTGACCGTGTTCCTGATCACTCACGATCTCGATACGCTTCATGCGATTTGCGACCGCGTGGCCGTTCTGGCCGACAAGAAGGTGATAGCGGTAGGCTCGATCCCCGAACTGATGGCGCTCGACCATCCGTGGATACAGGAATATTTCAACGGGCCGCGCGGACGTGCCGCTGCGGGCGGGTATGACAAATCATGAAGCGCTTCATCGAACAGTCCGATTGCCAGACATCGGGCCGAAGGGCATAGCGAGGAACAATGGAAACCCGAGCAAATCATTTATGGGTCGGTGCCGTTACGCTGATGCTCCTTGCTGCAATGGCAGCAGGGATCGTCTGGCTGGCACGGCTTAGCGAAACAAGCCGGCACGAATACGAAATCCTGTTCGAGCAATCGGTTGAGGGCCTCGCACGCGGATCTACCGTGACCTACGCAGGTGTGCCGGTCGGACAGGTCTCGGAGATCTATCTGGAGCCTGCTTCCAATGACGCCCGCGACAGGGTCGGGGTGCTGATCGAGATCAACGACAGCGTCAGGATTTTTTCCGACACCGCGGCCACGCTCAGGGCCAGCCTTACCGGCGTGTCCACGATCCAGCTCGAACGCCTGACGCGCGAAGAGGCCCGCGAAATGGGTATTGGCGCGGTCACCGTTCTTCGACCCGAAGAAAACGAAGAACCGCCGCAGATCATCGCGCGCGAGGGAGGTATCGGCGCCATTCTGGCCAGCGTACCCGATATCCTCGACAAGACGGAAACCACGGTCGAGCGGCTGAACCAGCTGCTGGCGATTGAGAATCAGGACCGCATCATGGGTCTGGTCGACAATACCAGCCGGTTGTCCAGCGGGCTGGCAGATACAGCGCCGGAATTGCAGCGGACGTTGAGACAGATGCAGGGCACTTTGGGTGAAGCGGAGCAGGCTCTCGCCCAGTTCGAGAATACGCTGGCATCGGCCGACACCTTGCTGGGCGAAGAGGGAACTTCGCTGGCGAAGGAACTGCGCACGACGTTAGGTTCTGCTCGCACGGCTGCCGACAGTCTTTCGGCGACCCTGGAAGGTGCCAATCCCGCAATCAATCAGCTTAACAACTCCACCTTGCCGGCGGCCAATGCCACGCTGCGCGACCTTCAATCGACCAGCCGCGCGCTGCGCCAGGTGACGGAACGGCTGGAAACCGAAGGCGCGACCAGCCTGATCGGCTCACCACCATTGCCGGATTACGAACCATGAGAATGTCCATGAGCCTGATCCCGATAAACGCGTTTCGTGCAACTTTTGCGGGCAGCATTGCGCTGGCCCTCGCCGGCTGCATCAGTCTGGGGGCAGAGCCGCCGGAACAATTGCTCACGCTGACATCAACGTCCTCCGGCCCCATGTCGCTGGCGACCGACGGGCAGCTGAGCAACGCTTTGCTGATCGAGGAACCGGACGCGCCCCAACGGTTGGCGGTGACACGCGTCCCGGTGAAGGTGAACGATTCCAGCATCGCTTATTTGAAAGATGCGATCTGGGTAGAACGTCCGTCTCGCCTGTTCCGCCGCCTGCTGGCTGAAACGGTCCGGGGCAAGTCGAACAGGCTGGTGATGGAGCGTGACGATCCAACCGTCGTCTCGGCCGAAACACTCGGCGGCACGCTGCGCGAATTCGGCTACGATGCGGATAAACGCAACGTCGTCGTCAGCTTCGATGCCATGCGCACGATGGCTGGCGGGCGCATAGAAACGCGGCGTTTCGAAAGCACCGTCCAGAATGTCGAGCCGGAAGCCGTGCCCGTCGGCGCGGCGCTCAACGTGGCGGCCAATGATGTTGCGGAGCAAGTGGCCAACTGGATCATCTGATCCGTACCGGCACTCTATCCAGCTAGCAGATCGAGAAATTCGGCTGCTTTGACGAAGGCCGCCGTTTTCTCGTCGCGCGCGACCTGTGCCTCGGCGTCCTGACCCCAGAGCTCGGCCTGAATGTCGGCCTCCAGATTGGCGGCATTCCACAGCGTCTCGACCGTCTCGCCCCGCACCAGCACGGTCATCGCTATCGACAGCGAGGCAGACAGCGATGCGAGCGTGAAAACTCCGGCCAGCCTGAAGGGATCGAGCGCTTCCAGCCGGCTGCGTAAGGCCGAGATGGTCGCGGGAGGCTGCTCGACATGCACAATGCTGGCGACGCGCTGCAGCGTAATGTCTTCACGTTGTTCGAAAGCCGACAGGATGGGTTCCCAAAGCGCATCCTGCCTGCGCGACAAGGCCGTGCCCGGATCGCATCGGTAACATAGCGTATCGGTCTGCGCGAAGGCCAGCGCCTTGCTTACCGTATCATCCGCTCCCGTAGCCACGCGGTCGATCGCGAAATCGGTCAGGTCACGCAGAGGGAAGCTGCGGGGAGCGATGTCGTCTTCCTGCGCGTCCCACTCCGCGGCCATCGCGTCTGCAAGGGCGCGCGTGGGGGCGATTTGCGGCAGCCCGCCTTGCGTCTTCACCCGCCGGCCGTCGAGCGCGACGTTCCAGCCGCCCTCGACCCCGAGAACGGCCACGTCTTTCCAGAACCGCTTCATTCGTCTGTCTTTTTCCATTGCTTGGCAAGCCACCAGGGCATTGCGAAGAATTCGACAGCTCCCAGAACGAACAGGAAATAACCGAAGGCCGGTTCGTCGATCAGCTTGCCCGATATGATGGCGATGCCGAAGGCGACGGTGATGATGGCGACCAGCCTGATACCATTGAGCTGCATGTGCCGGTGGCGCGCTTCTTCCTCGGTCATGCCTGCACAGCCTCGATCAGCGCGTGCAATTCCTCTGCGGTGTCGGCAATCGCTTCGGCGCCGGCATTCAACAGCGTGGCGTTATCATGATAGCCCCACGATACGCCTAACGGGCGCACATTGGCCGCGCGTGCCATTTCCATATCGTAGAGCGTATCGCCGATCATCACCGTATGCTCGGGCAATGCCAGCGTTTCCGCCATCGCGGTGTGCAACATGGCCGGATCGGGCTTGGACGGGTGGCCATCTGCTGTCTGCAGGCTTGCAAAGCTACCGGTAAGGCCATGCGTTTCCAGACAATGCCGGAGCCCGCGGCGTGACTTGCCGGTTGCAACGGCCAAGATCCATCCACCGGCGCGCAAGTCGGCAATTAGATCGGCCATGCCATCGAACAGCGGTTCTGCGACCTCTCCTCGCTCGCGCGCTTCTCTGAACGAGTTCTTGTATGTAGTGACCATCGCTTCGACCGTCGCCTCTCCCGCGTCGGGGGCGAGATGGCGAATGGCGTGCGGCAGGCTCAGCCCGACGATCTGGCGGATCTGATGCCGGCCCGGAGGCGTGATCCCGGCGTGCCGGAATGCCGCTTCCATCGCATCGCATACCGGCGCCTGGCCATCGACCAGAGTACCGTCACAATCGAAAACGGCGAGCCGGACCGGCGGCGACAGGGTCACCGTCCGCGTCCTTTGGTTTTGGACCGGCCTTTGCCGGACGCCCCCCGCTCTTCTTGCCGAGCTTTTTCTTGGGTGCGCCCTTTGCAGCAGCACCGCGGGTACGGCGCTCGCCGCGCTGGCTCTTGCGGTATTGCTTGGCGTGCTGGCGCGCAGCCTGTTTCTTCTCCGCAGGCGTGCGTTCGTTGATGTCTTCACGCAGGGGCGAGGCATCGCTGAGCGAAGGGTCGAAGCCCATTTGCTCCATCGTTGCTGCGAAATGCTCTGGCAGATCGGCAGTAACATCCAGCTTGCCGCCCCGGCCGCCGCTGCCTTGTCCGGGCTCGGAGATGATCAGGCGGCGGGCATGCAAATGCATCTTCCGGCTGACGCTGCCGGTCAGAAACGCGTCCTGTCCGCCATACTTGCCATCGCCGACAATCGGGTGACCCATCGCTGCCATGTGGACGCGCAACTGGTGGGTGCGGCCGGTCATGGGTTCCAGTTCGACCCAGCAGGCCTTGTTGCCGGCCTTTTCGACGACGCGGTAACGGGTCTTGGCAGGCTGGCCCTCTTCCTCGTCGACATGCATCTTCTCGCCGCCCGATCCGGGCTGTTTGGCAAGCGCTGCGTCGATTTCACCTTCCTTGAGGTCAGGCACGCCGACCAGCAGGGCCCAATAGATCTTTTTCGCGCTACGGCCTGCGAACCGCTTGGAATAGCTTGCCGCTGCACCCGGTGTGCGGGCGACCAGCAGGACACCGCTGGTATCCTTGTCCAGCCGGTGGACGAGGCGGGGCCGGATACCGTCCTCGCCGTTCTCGTCCTGCTCGACAAAGGCATCGAGCAGTCCGTCGACATGGCGGGTCGTCTTGCTGCCGCCCTGCGTGGCAAGGCCGGGCGGTTTGTTTAGCACGATCGCGGTTTTCGTCTCGCGGATGACCATGGCGCGGGCTTCGTCGATATCGGCCTGCGACAGCGGCTGCTTCTCCCGCGGCTTGCGCACAGTGTCTTCGCCGCCGGGGGGCACGCGAAGTACCTGACCGGTCTTCAGGCGATCGTCCGGCTTGGCCCGCGCGCCGTCGACGCGCACCTGGCCGGTACGCGCCCAGCGGGACACCGTATTGAAGCCGACCTGCGGCAGGTTGCGCTTGAACCAGCGGTCGAGACGAATGCCGTCATCGTCCTCGCCAACGGTGAACTGGCGGACTTGATCGGAAGAATTCTTGCTCATGAGACGGCCCTCATCACGGTCAGCCCGAATAGTAGCCCGCTAATGCCGAGCGAGAAGGAAAGGATGGCATAAAGGCCTGCGATGGTGAATTGACCGCGCTCGATCAGCAGGACCATTTCCAGGCTGAAGGCACTGAAGGTCGTAAATCCGCCCAGCAGGCCGACGCCCAGTAGGAGACGCAGATTCTCGCCCCCTGATCCCGGCGCGCCGGCGCCGCTGCGGGCAAGCCAGCCGGCGAGAACGCCCATCAGCACGCTGCCGATGGCGTTGACCGCCAGTGTCGCCCACGGGAATACCGCGACCGCCTGAACGCCGAGAGCTCCGGTCATCCAGCGCCCTGTCATATAGCGCAGGACAGCACCGGCTGCGCCGCCAATGGCGACGTGCAAGGTTGCGGCGAGGGTGGGGAGGGTGGACATTTCTGCGATGCGCCTTAGCGGGCCGAGCGCAGGGATGCCACAAGATAGCGCACAATCTCGCGCGCCGCCCCTTGCCCGAAGCGGCAATTTGACCTAGGGAGGCATCGTTGTGTGCCGGTCCGCATGAGGATTTGGCGCTTTTCTATTTGAATTTGGCGGCAAAACCCGCGCTGCACGCGGGCTCTGGCCGATGGCTTGGAAGGTTTTGATTTAAATGCAGATCATGGTTCGCGATAACAACGTCGATCAGGCCCTACGCGCGCTCAAGAAGAAGCTGCAGCGTGAAGGCGTCTATCGCGAAATGAAGCTGCGTCGTCATTACGAAAAGCCCAGCGAAAAGCGCGCCCGTGAAAAGGCAGCAGCCGTACGCCGCGCCCGCAAGCTCGAGCGCAAGCGTATGGAACGCGACGGGATTAAGTAAGATTCCCGTAGTTTCAGGCGGTCTAATCGCTTGAAGCGCGCAAGCTGAACAGCCAAGAGGGCGTGGAAGCAATTCCGCGCCTTCTTGCTATCAGGTCACCCCTTCAGGATACCCAATATGACCGAAGTTACCCGTGTCCCCCTCCATCCGATCGCCAAGGGCTCGCTGACCAAGCTGTGGCTCGGCGTGATCGTCGCCGCACTGATCGGCATGGGCGTTGCGTGGGCGGCTGTTCCGCAAACGACGTCCGTCCGCACACTCGAGGCCGGTAGCGGTCCGGTGGCCGGCGAAGGCGATGTCGTCTTTATCGAATACACCGGCAAGCTGGCCGACGGTACGGTGTTCGACCAGAACGAGGGGCAGGCTGCTCCCGTACAGGGCGTGTTCCCCGACGGCGTGCCGTTCCCCATCGAAGAAGGCGCGGCCATTCCGGGTTTCCTGAAAGGCCTGCGCCAGGTTCAGAAGGGCGGCGAATATGTTTTCGAAATCCCCGCGGACGAGGCCTATGGCAGCGAGCCGCCTCCCGGTTCCCCCATTCCCGCCGATGCCGACCTGACCTTCGACATCAAGGTCGTCGACTTCATGAGCCGTCAGGACTTCGATCGCCGTCTGCAGGCGCTGCAGCAGGTCATGCAGGCGCAGCAGGGTCAAGCTCCGGGCGCAGAGGGCGGCGCACCTCCTCCGCCGCAGAACTGAGGGGCGAGAAACGATGTCCGTCGACAAGAAGACCGTCGCCAAGATCGCGTCGCTCGCCCGCATCGAAATGGGCGACGAACTGCTTGAGCGGATGGTGCCCGAGCTCAACAACATCCTCGACTGGGTCGATCAGCTGGGCGAGGTGGATACGTCGGGCGTCGAGCCGATGACAGCCGTCATGCCGATGGCCCAGCGCCTGCGCGACGATGTCGTGGACCCCGACCCGCTGACCGGCGGCGGCGTGCGCGACAAGGTGCTGGCCAATGCCCCGGCAGCAGAGCACGGCTTTTTCGGCGTGCCCAAGGTAATCGAATGATCCGCGGCGCACCCGCGCAACCCGAATTCCAGATAGCTCAGCACGAGCGGAGTGTTTTGTGACAGACCTGACCAATCTCGGCGTGAAGGACATTCGCGACGGTGTCGCCAAGGGTGATTTCACCGCCCGCGAAGTGGCGGAAGGCTTCAATGCCGCCGTCGAAGGCGCTGCCGCGCTGAATGCCTTTATCGTCACCACGCCTGACAAGGCGCTTGATGCCGCGGATGCCGTCGATACGGCGCGTGCCAAGGGCGAAACTCTGGGCAAGATGGCTGGCGTGCCGATCGGCATGAAAGATCTTTTCTGTACGGAAGGGACCCAGACGACCGCCGCCAGCCACATGCTGGAAGGCTTTGTGCCGCAGTATGAAAGCACCGTTTCCGCCAATCTGTGGAAGGCGGGCGCAGGAATGCTGGGCAAGCTCAATCTCGACCAGTTCGCAATGGGCTCCTCGAACGAGACATCCTATTTCGGCCCTGTGAAAAGCCCTTGGCGCAAGACTGGCTCGAACACCGCGCTCACCGCCGGTGGTTCCTCCGGCGGCTCCAGCTCGGCGATTGCTGCGCGGATTTGTCCGGCCGCGACAGGCACCGACACCGGCGGATCGATCCGCCAGCCCGCCGCCGTGACCGGCACGGTGGGCATCAAGCCGACATATGGCCGCTGCAGCCGCTGGGGCGTCGTCGCGTTTGCCAGCAGCCTCGATCAGGCAGGCCCGATGGCCCGCTCGGTCGAAGATTGCGCGATCATGCTGGGCGCCATGGCCGGTTTCGACCCGAAGGATTCGACATCGCTGGATATGCCCGTGCCCGATTGGGAAGCGGCTCTGGATGCGGACCTCAAGGGCAAGAAAGTCGGCATCCCCCGCGAATACCGCATGGAAGGCACGCCGCAGGACATTCTCGATAGCTGGAAAAACGGCGAGGAATGGCTGAAGGATGCAGGCGCCGAGATCGTCGAGATTTCGCTGCCGCACACCAAGCATGCGCTGCCCGCTTATTACATCATCGCACCGGCAGAGGCATCGTCGAACCTCGCCCGCTATGACGGCGTGCGCTACGGCCTTCGCGATCTGCCCGAAGGCGCGGGCTTGCAGGATATGTATGCCGCGACCCGCGCAGATGGTTTCGGCGACGAGGTGAAGCGGCGTATTCTCATCGGCACCTATGTGCTCAGCGCGGGCTTCTACGATGCCTATTACACGCAGGCGCAGAAGATCCGCACGCTGGTCGCGCAGGACTTCGAGAATGCGTGGAGTGAGTGCGACGTGATCCTCGCCCCGACAACGCCAAACGCGGCTTTCGGTCTTGGCGAGATGCAGTCGGATCCGCTGGCGATGTATCTGAACGACGTATTCGCCGTACCTGCCTCACTCGCCGGTCTGCCCGCAATGAGCGTACCTGCCGGTTTGAACTCCGACGGCCTGCCGCTGGGCCTGCAGATCGTCGGCAAGCCTTTCGATGAGCAGGGCGTGCTGAATGCCGGCCTCGCCATTGAACAGCGCGCAGGCTTCACGGCCCGCGCGGAGAAGTGGTGGTGAGTTCGGAGGTTATCACACTGATCGCGGCTATCGCGGTCACCGTGGTCCTGGTGGGCATCCCCGCTTATATTTCGCGCCGGATCAAGCATGGCGAGGCGCGGTTCGACAAAGACGGAAAGTTGATCGACGATGAGTAACTACCGCATTCAGGGCGAAACGGGCGAATGGGAGGTCGTGATCGGCCTCGAGGTCCATGCGCAGGTCTCCTCCAAAGCCAAGCTGTTCAGCGGCGCCAACACCGAATTCGGGGCCGAGCCGAACACGCAGGTCAGCCTTGTCGATGCAGCGATGCCGGGTATGCTGCCCGTGCCCAACCGCGAATGCATCCGTCAGGCGGTGCGCACCGGCATGGCCATCGAAGCGCAGATCAATGCGTGGAGCCGGTTCGACCGGAAGAATTACTTCTACGCCGATTTGCCGCAGGGCTACCAGATCAGCCAGCTCTACCACCCGATCGTGGGCGAGGGGAAACTGCTGATCGAGGCAGACGAGAAAGCCGGCATTCCCGAAGATAAGTGGATCGGTATCGAACGCATCCATGTCGAGCAGGATGCGGGCAAGCTGATGCATGACCAGCATCCGACGATGTCCTATGTCGATCTCAACCGCAGCGGCGTGGCGCTGATGGAAATCGTCAGCATGGCCGATATGCGCTCGCCCGCCGAGGCCGGGGCCTATGTGCGCAAGTTGCGTTCGATCCTCCGCTATGTCGGTTCGTGCGACGGCAATATGGAGCAAGGCTCCATGCGCGCCGACGTGAACGTGTCCGTTCGCAAGCCGGGCGAGGAACTGGGCACGCGGACCGAAACGAAGAACGTCAACTCCGTCCGCTTCGTCATGGCCGTGATCGAAGGCGAGGCCCGGCGCCAGGTCGACCTGATCGAGGATGGCGGTACGGTCGTGCAGGAAACGCGCCTGTATGATCCGGACAAGAATGAAACGCGCAGCATGCGAAGCAAGGAAGACGCGCATGATTACCGCTACTTCCCCGATCCAGACCTGCTGCCGATCGAGCTGGACGATGCGTTTCTGAGCGAGTGCCGCGCCAGCCTGCCCGAACTGCCGGATGCCAAGCGTCAGCGGTATGAGGGCGAACTGGGCCTGACGCCGTACAATGCCCGCGAACTGACCGCCGAAGTCGAAACGTTCGCACGTTTCGAAACGCTGCTGGGCGAAACCGCCAGCGCGTTGGGTAAACCGGAGGCCAAGGTCGCCACGCAGGTCGCGAACTGGTCGCTTTCCGTTGCGCCGGGCGTGATGAAGTCGCTTGGTGACGAAGCAGATACCTTCCCACGCGACAGCCGCGCGTCAGGCAGCAATCCTGAAGATGCAGGACGCTGGCGAGATCAGCGGTGGGCAGGCGAAGGAAATCTTCGAGATCGTCCTCAAGGAAGGCCGCGAGCCCGACGAGATCGCCGACACGGAGGGCCTGAAACAGGTCAGCGACACCGGCGCCATCGAGACGGCTATCGACGAAATCCTGGCGAACAATCAGGACAAGGTGGAGCAATATAAAGGCGGCAAGGACAAGCTGTTCGGCTTCTTTGTCGGACAGACGATGAAGGCCATGCAGGGCAAGGCCAATCCGGCCGTCGTCAATCAGCTATTGAAAGACAAGTTTGAGAAATAAGCACCGTTTCGCCGGGTAGGGAAAGCCAGTCTTGGCAGAAATTTCGATAATCGTTTTGTCAGGTTAACTTGACACGCCGCAATTCGACTCGTATGTCAGGTTTTCTTGACATACGTGGAGAGTCGCATGCTCTATTATCGATCTACAAAGAGAAATCCTCGAAACATGCCGGTGCGTACGGTCCGGCTGCTGGCGGCCACGTCGCTCGTCAGCTATCCGGCTGGGGCACTGTTGCTGGCGCTCGGCGACCGTACGATCCTGACAAGTATAGCTGGCTATGGCTTGATCCTGCTCGCGTTCATGTGCTGGCTGCCCCTTATCAACTCTTCATTGCAACGCATCGTTGGTGACGAGGTCAAGGTTCTTGACGAATTCGAACTACGGCTTCGAGGGCAGGCCATGACAGTGTCTTACGCGGCATTTTCCGCGCTCGCGCTGGTACTCGTCATGTACGCTTCTGTCGCCAGCGACAAAGGGACATGGGTGCCGCAGACCTATGCGGAATTCTCGGGCCTTTTCTGGGGCATCTTCCAGTACGCAACACTCTTGCCGATCGCGGTTCTGAGCTGGATGGTCGATGCCTCGTTTGAGGACGAGGCCGAATAGATGGGCAACAGGGTTCGGGAGCTTAGGAGACTTAGATCTTGGAGCCAGGCGGAGCTTGGTGACCGGTTGCAGGTGTCGAGACAGGCCATAAATGCGATCGAAAACGGCAAGCACGATCCATCGCTCTCCCTGGCGTTCAAGATAGCGCGCCTCTTCGATGCAACTGTCGACGGCATTTTCGAACAGGATTGACGCCATCCGTGTAGGGTTGGCGCGGTCAAACTGCGACCGGATATCTTTCACCATAAGAAAGGGCCGCCGGATCTCTCCGACGGCCCTTTTTTGTATTCGGTGTGAGAGCGATTAGCCCTGACGTTCGCCGGTCAGCGGCATTGCGCCGAATGCGCCTGCGTTCACATTGCCGGTCAGCTGGTCGCCTTCGACCGTCGCTTCGCATTCGAGCTTCATCGGCATCGGGACGGTCATATTCATGTCCCAGGTCAGCTTGTCGCCGTCGACCTTGCCGTTTTCGACATCCATCGAGCCCATGCCGCCCTGCATGGAACCTGTGAAGGTGCCATCGTCGCCGGGGACCACGGTGAACGTGCCCTTCTGGTCGCCCATGGGGCTTTTCACGACGGTTTCGTAGGAACCTGCAACGGACATAGTATTCTCCTTGAAAAAATTCGGACTGTAGAAACTGAGCGCGGCTTTCGCCGCTGCTTACAATGATGTCAACAAACAGCGCGGTTCGAGGTTCCGGCAGAGTGGCCGAAACCCGCCGTTTCCCGTCCTTTATCGCGCACTCGTGACGGTCTTGCGACTGGCGGCATTGGCGAGCACATCCTCGCGCCAGAAATAGCACCGGCTTCAGCTTGTGCTGGACGAACAGGGCAGCCTGATCGGTGTAGTGCGGACTGTTCGGGCGGGTGGTGGCCGAACCGAAGGGCTGGATCGACCGGCTGCTGACCGGCTTGCCCTCGTCCCATTCCACCCACTGGATGAAGCTGTCACCGTGGCGCACGGACAGGCGGCCATCGTCATCCACGTCCCATAAGGTGCGATGCGCGCAGCGTGTCGGAACCGCCATCCAGCGGCAGATCGACATCGCCCTGACGCAAGCGCAACAGCTCGGACATTGGCGGATCGAGCCGGCCGAAATGCTCCATCAGATGCTCGGTCGCGCGCTCCAGTTCTTCGCGCGCGTCGGGCCATTCGCCGTTCTGGTAATCCGCCGACATGAAAGGCTTGATCATGAGCAACGCGAGGGCGTCGGCTGCTCCTATACTGTCCGATTTCAAGTCCCATTCACCCAGCATTCGGCGGGCCTTCTTTGCTTCCGGGCTACGCGGTCTGGACTTTCGCAACTTCGTCCAGCATACGCGCGACATAGCCGCCGCGTTCGTAGCCGGTGTCGTATTTGATCCGCTCCAGCGCAGCCCGGTCGAGCACGGCCTGCCTCGCTGCATCAGCCGCCAGCCCGCGCGAGCCGCGATTGGTGTCCTTGGTCTCGATCCCCATTTCGGGGGCGAAAGTCGTCTGCCGACAGGTCGCTGCCCGGACCTGCATCGAGGAAGGGGTTGTTGTTCGCCTCGAACACCCAGCCGCTGGCGGGGTTGGTGTAGCGCGGCAGCTTCTCATACTCGACCGGGCCGGACCAGATCAGCGCACTGTCGTCGCCCGGCAGGATGCCGCGCCAGTTGACCGGCTTGCCGTCCACTTCGGCAACCCGGTCGGGGATCGCGGCGTTGTAGATATTGGCGATATTGCCGGCCTCGTCGCCATAGATGAAATTGGTCGAGGGAATGTCCATCCGCGCCAGGATGCCCTGCCATTCCTCGAACGTGCTTGGCCTTGTTGAGCCGGTAATAGGCGTCGAGCTGTCCGAGATTGCCGATGCCGCCATAGCGGACAGCAAACGCGCCATCGTCGTTGATGATGACCGGGCCGTGCACGCTGCGATGGACGTCGCGGGGGACGGGAAGGACGATGCGGGCCGAACTTGCACCGGCAGGGTGACGGATTTCGTTTCGAGATCGCGCCATTCTCCGTCGAGGCGGTAGCGCGTGCCGCTCTCGTCCAGCTCGAGCTTGTAGACATCGACCATGTCGGGCGTGTTGACCGTGTTGGTCCAGCCGAGATGTTCGTTATGGCCAAGGAACGGGAACGGGCTGCCGGGGAAATTCGCGCCCGCGTAATGCCAGCCTTCGTCGCTTTCCACGACCAGTTCGTACCAGGCGACGCCGCCGCGCCACGGCTGGTGGGAATTGGAGATGAGGACGGTCGGCGCCGCCGGATTTTTCGGGCGCGACTGCAAAGGCGTTGGACCCTGCATGGACGGCATCCTCGCCCATCGGAATGGGCAGGGAGGCAGCCGGCGACCGGTGGTGTCCGCCGCCGGCACCATGTCGGCTCTGCATCGCCGAGGTTATCGGTCTCTCGCTTCCGGTGCCGGGAATGGCGGGGCCTTGCTCGGGGTTCAGCGGTTCGCCGCTCACCAGCGGACCGATGACGTTCGCAAGGCCGAAGAAAAACGGCTGTCGCAGCGCGAAGCCGGCGGCGATGTCTTCGCCGTTGAGCGGGAACAGATTGTCCAGCTTGACCTCGCCCGGATTTGCCGCCGCATAGTCGTTCATGCCTGCGGCGTAGGCTTCGAACAGGGCGCGCGTATCGGCCGGAAGCCTCGGATATTCCTGCTGCCGCCGTCTCGCGGCTGCCGAGCAGGTGATACATGAAATCGACCTGCGCGCCGTCCGTGCCCGCGATCGCGCCATACCGTCCGCGCGCCATCGCAGCGACGTCCTGCAGGGTGAAGAAATCGTCCTCCGCATGGGCGATGGCGACGCCGTAAGCGACATCGGCATCGGTCTTGCCGTAGATATGGGGCACGCCGAAATCGTCGCGAATGATCTCTGCTGTGTAGACCCGCTGTGTTGCCGGAGCGCGGCCATCACGTGCGGCGAAGGGCTCCCACGTCATCGCCTGCAACAAACAGCGCGAGGACCAGCACAAGTGCCGCCAGGCCGATCCGGCCCCACATCGATTTCATATACGCAACTCTCCCTGACCACGCTGACCTAGCGCGGGCAAGGCGTGGAAAAGGGACGGTGAACCGGTGCGACAAGATTTTTTTGAGCGAAGCCTCGTAGCCACGGCGAAAGACCTATATCGAGGTCTGCTAGGCGACTAATACACCTGCCTGAAGCGTTGAGGCCTTGTGTTGCAGAAATACAACACTACATTCAGGCGGTAATCGAATGAGGGGCTAGAAAAGCTATGAATCTCGAAAAATTCACCGACCGCGCGAAGGGCTTCCTGCAGGCCGCGCAGACAGTCGCCATCCGCATGAACCATCAGCGGATCACGCCTTCGCATTTGCTGAAGGCGATGATCGAAGACGCCGAAGGCATGGCCAGCGGGCTGATTGCCCGCGCCGGCGGCAATCCGCGCATGGTCGAGGATGAAGTCGACGCGGCGCTGGCGAAAATCCCGGCGGTGAGCGGCGGCGGGGCGCAGCAGACGCCGGGCCTCGACAACGATGCGGTGCGCGTGCTCGATCAGGCAGAGCAGATCGCCGAAAAATCGGGCGACAGCTATGTGACGGTCGAGCGCCTGCTGGTCGCGCTGGCGCTCGCCACGACGACTGCGGCGGGCAAGGCGCTGGAGCGCTGCCGGGGTCGATCGCCAAGACGCTGGAAACCGCGATCACCGAATTGCGCGGCGGACGTACGGCCGACAGCGGCAGCGCCGAAGAAGCCTATGACGCGATGAAGAAATATGCCCGCGACCTGACCGAGGCCGCGCGCGAGGGCAAGCTGGACCCGGTCATCGGCCGCGACGAGGAAATCCGCCGGACGATGCAGATCCTTGCCCGCCGGACGAAGAACAATCCGGCCCTGATCGGCGAACCCGGCACCGGCAAGACCGCGATTGCCGAAGGCCTGGCGCTGCGCATCGCCAATGGCGACGTGCCCGACAGCCTGAAGGGCCGCACGCTGATGTCGCTCGACATGGGCGCGCTGATTGCGGGCGCGAAATATCGCGGCGAATTCGAGGAACGGCTGAAAGCCGTGCTCGACGAGGTGAAGGGCGCGGAAGGCCAGATCATCCTGTTCATCGACGAGATGCACACGCTGATCGGGGCGGGCGCGTCGGAAGGCAGCATGGATGCCTCCAACCTGCTGAAGCCGGCGCTGTCGCGCGGCGAACTGCACTGCATCGGTGCGACCACGCTCGACGAATATCAGAAATATGTCGAGAAGGACCCGGCGCTGCAGCGGCGTTTCCAGTCGGTCTATATCGACGAGCCGAGCGTCGAAGACACGATCTCGATCCTGCGCGGGATCAAGGACAAGTACGAACTGCATCACGGCGTGCGGATCACCGATGGCGCGATCGTGGCCGCGGCGCAGCTTTCCAATCGCTACATTCAGAACCGCTTCCTGCCCGACAAGGCGATCGACCTGATGGACGAGGCGGCGAGCCGCATCCGCATGGAAGTGGAATCGAAGCCGGAAGAAATCGAAAACCTCGACCGCCGGATCATCCAGCTCAAGATCGAGGAATCGGCGCTCGGGCAAGGAAAGCGATCCAGGCTCGCAAGGACCGGCTCGAGGCCTTGCGCAAGGAACTGTCCGAACTCGAACAGCAGTCGAGCGAACTGACCACGCGCTGGCAGAACGAACGCGACAAGATCCACGCCGAAAGCCGGATCAAGGAAGAGCTGGACGCGGCGCGCATCGAGCTGGAACAGGCCGAGCGCGCCGGCGATCTCGCGAAGGCGGGCGAGCTGTCCTACGGCACCATCCCCGACCTCGAGAAGAAGCTGGAGGAGGCCGCGGGCCATACCGAAAATGCGCTGCTGCGCGAGGAAGTGACCGAGGACGACATCGCCGGCGTCGTCAGCCGCTGGACCGGCATCCCGGTCGACCGGATGCTGGAAGGCGAGCGCGAGAAGCTGCTCGAGATGGAAGAGATCATCGGCAAGCGCGTGATCGGCCAGGAGCAGGCGGTCGAAGCCGTCTCCAAGGCCGTGCGCCGTGCGCGCGCGGGCCTGCAGGATCCCGAACCGGCCGCTGGGCAGCTTCCTGTTCCTCGGCCCCACCGGCGTCGGCAAGACCGAACTGACCAAGGCGCTGGCCGGATTCCTGTTCGACGATGACCAGGCGATGGTTCGCATCGACATGAGCGAATTCATGGAGAAGCACGCGGTCGCCCGGCTGATCGGCGCGCCTCCGGGCTATGTCGGCTACGAAGAAGGCGGCGTGCTGACCGAAGCCGTGCGGCGCCGGCCCTATCAGGTCGTGCTGTTCGACGAGGTCGAGAAGGCGCATAGCGACGTCTTCAACGTGCTGCTGCAGGTGCTCGACGATGGCCGCCTGACCGACGGGCAGGGCCGGGTCGTCGATTTCAGCAACACGCTGATCATCCTGACCTCCAACCTGGGCAGCCAGTATCTGGCCAACATGACCGACGATCAGAAGGTCGAGGATGTCGAGCCGCAGGTGATGGACGTGGTGCGCGGCCATTTCCGTCCCGAATTCCTCAACCGGCTGGACGAGATCATCCTGTTCCACCGCCTGCAGCATGGAACACATGGCGCCGATCGTCGAAATCCAGGTCGGCCGGGTGCAGAAGCTGCTGGCCGACCGCAAGATCACGCTCGACCTGACCGATGCGGCGCTGCGCTGGCTCGGCCGGGTCGGCTACGATCCGGTCTATGGCGCGCGTCCGCTGAAGCGCGCGGTGCAGCGCTATCTGCAGGATCCGCTGGCGGACAAGCTGCTTGCGGCGAAGTGCCCGATGGCTCGACCGTGAAGATCGACGAGGGCGACGGCGAGTTGCAGATGAGCGTCGAGAGCTAGGAAGCGGCGGGCAGGGCAAGCGCGGCTGTCGACAGCGCCGCGCGCGCATGGCAGCAGGCAGCGGAAGCAGCCGCCGGCACACGTTCCGGCAGCGATAGGGCAAGGGAACCGGCCATGGGCGCGCGCGAAGACTGGAGCAGCTACTGGACTGCTTCCGATTTGCAGGCATCCTGCCTGCCGGACAGTGCCGGCGACGCAACAGCGGTGCTCGCTGCTCGCTGGGCCGATCTGGCGGGTGAACTGGAAGAAGGCGCCAGTGTCGTCGATCTCGCTTGCGGCAGAGGTGCTGCGGGCAAGGCCATGCTCGGCAGCTGCGCCAGGCTTGCGGATAGAGGGCGTCGATTATGCCGACCTTCCGGAAGATGCCGATATCGGCTTTCCAGTCAGGGGAGGCGGTCGATCTCGTGAGCCTGCCGTTCGCCGGATCGCAGCATGGACTGCGCCATCAGCCAATACGGCTTCGAGTATGCGCGCGCGGAAGCTGCCGGACGAACTCGTCCGTATCCTGAAGCCGGGCGGCGTGTGTCGCTTGCTGGTCCACCACAAGGACGGAGTGGTTGTTGCCACAAATGCACAGCGGGCGGGTATCCTGTCTACGCTGCTCGAAGGTCACGCTGTGACGTACACAAAGACACGAAACACCGCGCGCCTGCAGTCGATATTCGACCCGTTGATCCGCGCCCATGGCGAACATCCGCTCGTCCTCGAAATCGCCACAGCCTGCCGGGAGGCGCTGGCTCTTCCCGATGCCGTGCGCGCGGCGCGGTGCGAAGCGCTTGAAGCCGGCATGGCGCGGGAACTTGGCCTGCTGGGTGCGCTGACCGAAGCGGCAATGGGGCCGGGCGATGTCGCCGCCTTGCGCGAACGCACCGCGTCCGACATGGACTGGCGCGAACCGGCCATTATCCGGGCCGGTGATGGTGCAGCGGGCGGTACCGGCGGAGGCATTCTGTGCTGGGAATTGAATGGCACGAAAAAGGCAGATGGAGCTGCGAGAAACCATGACTGATACCCCGCAGGCCCTTGCCCAGCGTGCTCAGGCCGCGATGCAGGCCGGACGCTATGACGAAGCGCACACGGTCCTCTCCACGCTGCACACGATGCTGCCGGCCGATCCGATGGTCGTCCTGATGCAGGCATATACCTACCGTGCGCAGGGGCGGGGCGACGAGGCGCGGGCGGCGTTCGAGAAAGCCATTGCTCTGGACCCGCGCAGCCCGGCGGTTCGCGGGCCTTACGCCAGTTGGCTATCGGATCTCGGAGAATTCGAAGCGGCGGTGAGCCAGTACGATGCGATGCTCGCGAGTCCAGAAAGACCTGCCCGAAGTCCAGGTCGACCGGCTGGGCGCCCTCGCACGCACGCAGCACCGCGAGGAAGCGTTGAAAGACCTCGCCGCCTTTGCCGAACTCAATCCGGGTCTCGTGCGTGCGGCAAACAATCTGGCTCTCTTCCTGAGAGATGACGACCGGATGGAAGAGGCGGAACAGGTCGCCGCCGGCGTTTTGGCGCGAGATCCGGGCAATGCCCGTGCCGCGCATATCGTGGCGCAGTGCCGTCAGGAATCCGGCAAGGAATCCAGCGCTGCCTTGCGACGCGCAGCCAAGCTTGCTCCCGGTGAATTGTCGCTGCAGGCCTCGCTGGCGCAGGCCGCCGTCGACGAGGGCCGGGCGGAGGAAGGCATCGCCGTGTTGGAACAGGCGGTAAAGGCGAACCCGCTCTGGCTGGAGGGGCATCGCTCGCTGGCCGATATCAAACGCCAAAATTCCAGCGATGCGCATTTTGCTGCCCATTACGAAGATGCCGTCGCCCGTCATCCGGATAATGCGCCGTTATGGGCAACGTATTCGTCGCTGGTGGCGCGCGTCGAAGGGCACGAGGCTGCGCTCGCGATTATCGAGCGAGCTGAGAAAGCGATGGGATCGCCAGAGCCCATGCAGCTCGCACGCGCCAACAGCCTTTCCGAGTTAGGGCGTTTCGAGGAAGCGGATGCTGCTTTCGGCCAGCTCGATCCGCAAGGCGATGTGGACCATGCCAAGGCTTATCTGCGTTTCCTGACACTCGCCAAAAGATATGAGGAAGTCCGCACCCTCGGGCATGGCATTGGCCGAAGACGGGCGCGCCGACGGGGAGACATGGCCGTACACCGCCATTGCCCTCCGCAAGCTGGAAGACCCGCGTTGGGATTGGCTGGAGGGGCATGAGAGCTTCATCCGGACCTTCGACCTCGGCGATTTCGCTGCGCGACTGCCGGATTTGCGCGAGGCGCTCGATAGGCTGCATGTCTTCAAGCATCAGCCGATCGCGCAATCGGTGCGCGGGGGCACACAAACCGCCAACATCCTGTTCCGAAATCAGGAACCGGTGATTCAGGAGCTGGTGTCTGGCCTGCGGGAATGTGTCCGCGACTATATCGATGCCTTGCCGCCGCGCGATGCGAAGCATCCGCTCCTTCGCCTGCCGCGCAAGGGTTTTCGCTTTTCGGGCAGTTGGTCCGTGCGTTTGTCGGGCGGCGGTTTCCACGCGAGCCACATCCATACGCATGGAGACATCAGTTCGGCATTCTACGTGACATTGCCGGAAGACCTTGCCTCGGGCGAGGGGAAGCGGAACGGATCGGATCCGGAAGCGGGCTGGCTTGCGCTGGGTGAGCCGGCTGCGGAGCTGGATACAGGCCTCGGGCCGATACGGACGGTGAAGCCTCGGGAGGCGCGGCTCGCGCTGTTCCCGTCCACCATGTGGCACGGAACGCGGCCCTTCAATAAGGGCGAACGCACGACGTGCGCGTTCGATGTCGTGCTGAAGCCTTACGTCTGAGTGGCCGAACGGCCCGTGTAGAGTAGCACGTCAGCAACCGGCTTAGCCGGTTCTTGCAACACGAGTGATTTGCGTCCCGGGTCATCTCCGGAAGGGGGCCCCCTTGCGCCTTCGGAGGACTGAAGCATCGAGCGCGCTTCAAGGGGCGCAGCAAATTCCCCAAGCCCAAAATAAAAACGGCGGGCCGAAGCCCGCCGTTCTCATGTTTCAATCGTGCGGTTGCTTAGAATTCAAGCGCTGCGCGAACGAAGACGTTGCGGCCTACCGGATCATAGACACCCGGGAAGGTGTTGCCGTTGGTCGGAGCAAAGGCCGAAGCAACGATCGGCGGATCCTTGTCGAACACGTTGTTGACACCGGCCGTGAAGGTGATGGTGTCCTGAACCGTGACCGAGCCCGACAGATCGAAGTAGCTGAAGCTATCGATCGTGTTGAACTCATTACGATCCGCATCCGTCAAGGTATTGTCGAGGCTGAAATCGTCAGCTTCAACACCACCGAAATAACGCCAGCTGAGGTTCAGCGAGAAACCGCTGTCGGCACGATAACCGAGGCGAGCAACGTGAGCGTATTCCGGCTGCGGCGAACCACAGGTCGAACCGTAGAAGCCCGTGCACTCGATAAAGTCCTCGCCCGGAAGGGGCTGGAACTTGTTGTTGATCGTGTAGGTACCAGCGTAGTTGAAATACGCAGCGCCCGAACCGATCGGGTAGTTAAACCCGGCCGTCACGTCGACACCTTCGGTCTTCAGCGTACCAATGTTCTGCAGGGTATTGATGACGAACCCGTCATTGGCATCGCTACCAAGGAAGAGGTCGCCGTTACCTGCGTTACGAACGATCAGGTCACAGAACTGCGGGTCGCCACTTGCGAGGCAGTTGTTCAGTGCAGTCTGAGCTCCGACGCCGCCGATCGTATCGTCGACCGCGATGTTGAAGTAATCGACCGTCAGAGCGAAACCGCGCAGCGGGCCGAGATCCGTTTCCAGAACGACACCAGCGGTGTAGCTGTCAGCCTTTTCGACATCGAGGTTCGGGTTACCGCCTGACAGCTGGTTGAACTGACCAGCCGTGTTGTTCAGGATGTTACCGTACTGTGCAGCAGACACGCCGGTGTTTGCACAAGCTGCAGCACTAGCGGTCGGACGGTTGGCAGGGTTAGGATCGTTCGGGTTACCGGCACAAGGGTCGGAACCAGTGAACAGACCGATGCTCTGCGGTGCAAACAGGCTGGTGACGTTCGGCGAACGAACGGCACGGCTATAAACACCGCGGAACGAGAGCCACGGGGTCGGAGCAAGCGTTGCACCGATCTTGTAGGTCTCGCTGCCACCCGACGTGTTGTAATCGGAGTAACGGAAGCCGCCTTCGATTTCGAAGCGGTCGATGAAACCGCCATCGATGATCGGAACGACCAGCTCGGTGAAGAACTCACGAACGTTGAACGAACCGTTGGTGGCAGGCGTCGGACCGCCCTGACCAGCAAGGTTACCCAGTGCGAAGTTTTCATCGACACGCAGGTCGTATTCTTCACGGCGGTACTCGGTACCGAACACGACAGCTGCGTCGCCAGCACCGAAGAAGTCACCGATCGGGCCGGTGATGTAACCGCTGGCCACCGAGGTGGTCAGATCGGCGTTCTGCAGAGCCGAAACAGCGATATAGTCGAAGGCTGCGCGTGAAACACCGCCAATTTCGAAGATGTTGAGCGGAACACAACCACCCGGTTCACCGGTGCCCGGGCAACCATTGATTGCCGCAGCGATGCGGGAAACCGAAAGGTCGTTCAGGTAGGTGTTCTGGTAGATCGTCGTGCCGCGCAGTGCGTACACGTCGTAGCTCCAGTCGCCCCACAGCGAACCGCGCATGCCGAGCACACCGCGATAGCTGGTGTGACGCAGGTCGTTCTGGCGCGGATCGCCTTCGACAAGACGCTTACCGAACAGAACACTGACGGTGTCGTTGGGATCGAAGTTTCCGTTGGCAAGCGTACCGCAACCGAATGCTGTACGCTGTGCGTCGTTCAACAGAGCGTTACCGCAGGAAAGCGGGCCCGTATCGTTGAAGAACGTACCGGAGAACGCGATCTGCGCAACCGAACGGTCATCCATGAACTGGAATTCGGCGTACGGGTTCAGCGATTCGTTGATTTCGTAATCAGCGAAGAAGCCAGCCGTCCAGCGCTCGTCGGGGCGCTGGTAATAGTTCGTCGGAGCGTAATTGTACGTATCGTCGCCGGTGAAAGGACGGAAACCAGGTCCGTTCTCATCAAGCGTCAAATCGCCACTGCCCGGAAGACCGTTTGCACCAGGTGCAAGAACGATGAAACGACCGTTCGGGGTGGTGGTGGAACCGGCACATCGGAAGCCGCTGGGGTCACTCGGGTTAAGCGCGAGTGCGCAAGCACTTTCATCGTAATCCGCCTGAATGATCGAATCGATCTCACGGTAGCCGACATAACCGGTTACGTGACCGCGGCCGTCGTCGAAACCAGCGCCGAAGGTGGCGTTGATGTCGTAGGCAAAACCTTGGTTCTGCGAGTCGTTAGGCACGGAATTGCCCGAACGACGGAGCAGGTCCTGCAGCGAATCGTTCTTGTTGCTGGTGTTGTAGAACGAGACCTGGCCTTCGAGGCCGAAACCTTCGTAGTCGCGGTTCATGATGAAGTTGACAACACCGGCAACGGCGTCAGCGCCGTAAACGGAGGACGCACCACCGGTCACCAGTTCGACGCGCTCGACGAGCTGTGCAGGGATCTGGTTAAGGTCGGGCGAGGTTGCAAACGGGTCACCCGATGGCAAACGGCGACCGTCGACCAGGACGAGCGTACGAGCCGAGCCGAGGTTACGCAGGTTGACGGTTGCGGTACCCGATGCGCCGTTCGAAACGAAGGCGGTCTGGCCGGCAACGGTCTGCGGAAGGTCGTTCAGGATGTCTTCGATACGAACCGTACCGGTTTCGTCGATGGCTTCCGAACCGACGGTCGTGACCGGCGAAACGCTTTCCACTTCGGGACGGACGATACGCGATCCGGTCACAACGATCGGCGCGCCTGCCGTCAGGTCTTCTTCAGCCATCGGCGCTTCTGCCGGCTGCTGTGCCATTACCGGCGATGCGACCAGTGCGACGCCGAGCGCCACAGGTGCAGTAGCCAGCTTCAGCTTGCTTTGCATTTTCATGTTTGATCAGTCCTTTGTTCAAGTTCTTCGCCGGCATAGGACCGGGTCCGAACACTCTCAGATCTGTAAAGACCGCTGCGGACAATGGATGTACGCCCCCCGCGGATAGGGTCGTTTGCACGATGCACGCGGATCAATGCAAAGCAAATGTCGCTCGTTTCCACGTTCGCCCATGCTGTGTGGCAGTTTTGTCACAAGCCGATTTTGCGCGGAAAACCGTGGCGAATCGAGAATTGCGAGCGTTGCAGGAAGTCCACTAGCAGGCTGTGTTCATATGCCGGATCGCTAACGGGCCAGCCTTCGCAAACGCCTTTGCGGTGGACGAGCTGGGCGGCTAATGAATCAGCATCGTGCGGGCAGTTTTTGCTCGGTTGACGCAAGCGTAAGGCCCGCTTACGCCAGTCTCGAACAGAAACCTATCGGAGAGAATGCTCATGGCCACTGCCTATATCGTCGACGCTGTACGGACTGCCGGCGGCCGCCGTGGCGGGCGGCTTGCAGGTGTCCACCCCGTCGATCTTGCTGCACGGTCGCTCGATGCGATTATCGAACGCAGCGGGATCGATCCCAAGGCGGTCGACGACGTCATCATGGGGTGCGTCAGCCAGGGAGGCGAGCAGGCCATGCAGGTCGGGCGCAACGCCGTGCTGGCGACCAAGCATCTGGGCGAATCGACCCCGGCCGTCACGATTGACCGCCAGTGCGGGTCCAGCCAGCAGGCGATCCAGTTCGCCGCGCAGGCGGTGATGTCCGGCACCCAGGATGTCGTCATCGCGAGCGGCGTGGAAAGCATGAGCCGGGTGCCGATGGGCTCGACCGCGATGTTCCATATGAAAGAAGGTCTGGGCAATTATAAGTCGCCCGGCCTTGAGGCGAAATACCCCGGCATCCAGTGGTCCCAGTTCATGGGCGCAGAAATGATCGCCAACAAGCACGGCTTCTCCAAAGAGCAGATCGACAGCTTTGCACTGGGCAGCCACGCGAAGGCGATCAAGGCGACCGAAGCGGGCCTGTTCAACGACGAGATCGTCGCGGTCGAGATCGAAACGCCGGAAGGCACCGAAATGCACACCGTGGACGAAGGCATCCGCTTCGACGCCACGCTGGAAAGCATTGCCGGCGTCAAACTGCTGAGCCCCGATGGCAAGATCACTGCCGCCAGCGCCAGCCAGATCTGCGACGGATCGAGCGCGGTTCTGGTGGTCAGTCGAGGAAATGCTGAAAGTGCACGGCCTCACGCCGCTGGCCCGCATCCACAATCTGACCGTCACGGCGGGCGATCCGGTGATCATGCTGGAAGAACCGCTGTTCGCCACCGACCGCGCTTTGCAGCGCGCAGGAATGAAGATCGACGATATCGATCTGTATGAAGTCAACGAGGCCTTCGCCCCTGTGCCGATGGCATGGCTGAAGCACACCGGCGCCGATCCGGAGAAGCTGAACGTGAATGGCGGCGCGATTGCGCTGGGCCACCCGCTGGGCGCTTCCGGCACGAAGCTGATGGCCACGCTGGTTCACGCTCTGCGCGCTCAGGGCAAGAAATACGGCCTGCAGACGATGTGCGAAGGCGGCGGCGTCGCCAACGTCACGATTATCGAGGCGTTGTAGGGCCTTACCTTAGAAAGACCGCTCGTCCTGAGCCTGTCGAAGGACCGCCCTTCCTTCCAGCGCCGCGCTGAAGAAAAGCGCGACCCTTCGACAGGCTCAGGGTGAACGGATTTATGATTAATTTCAGGAGAACACACATGGAAGTATCAGCCAACACCCCCGCCGTCGTAACCGGCGGCGCATCCGGCCTTGGCGCGGCCACTGCGCGCGCTCTGGCAGCGAAGGGCGCGAAGGTCGCCATTTTCGACATGAACGAAGAAACCGGTAACGCCGTCGCCGCTGAAATCGGCGGCGTGTTCTGCAAGGTCAACGTGACCAGCGACGAAGACGTGGATGCAGGCTTTGCCAAGGCGCGCGAAGCCCACGGGCAGGAGCGTATCCTGGTCAATTGCGCCGGCATCGGCAACGCGATCAAGACCGCCAGCCGCGACAAGGCATCGGGCGAGATCAAGCACTTCCCGATCAGCGCCTTCGACTTCGTCATCCAGGTCAATCTGATCGGCACGTTCCGCTGCATCGCCAAATCGGCGGCCGGCATGATGACGCTGGACCCCTTGAGCGAAGACGGCGACCGCGGCGCCATCGTGAACACCGCATCCGTTGCTGCCGAAGACGGCCAGATGGGCCAGGCGGCGTATTCCGCATCCAAGGGCGGCGTTGTCGGCATGACCCTGCCGATCGCGCGCGACCTGATGCGCGAAGGCATCCGGGTGAACACCATCCTGCCGGGCATCTTCAACACCCCGCTGATGAACGCCGCCCCGCCGCAGGTGAAGGAAGCGCTGGCCGCAGTCCGTCCCGTTCCCCAAGCGCCTCGGCTATCCCGAGGAATACGCCAACGTCGCGATGACCATGATCGAGACCGGCTACTTCAACGGCGAAGACGTACGGCTCGACGGCGCGATCCGGATGGCTCCGCGTTAAAGCGCAACATCGGAATAAAACCTCCCGGCTGCCGGTCAACCGGCGGCCGGGGGGCTTTCGCTAGTTTTCCAGGGCGGCAAACGCTTCGATATCGTCGATCTTGCCCGACACGACGAGGACATCGCCCGGCATGATCAGTGTATCGGGCACGGCGTGAATGAAGCCCTCTCCCTCGCGCTTCACCCCGATCACCGTTACCGCGTATTTCTTGCGGCATTCGCTTGTCACCAGCGGAATGCCGATAATCGGCCCGGGCGCGGCGAGGCGTGCGATCGAGAAATCGTCCCCGAAATCGATGAAGTCGAGCAGCCGCTCGTTCAGCAAGCGGGCCACCCGCTCGCCCATCCGCTCTTCCGGGAAGACGACATGACCAGCGCCGGTGCGCTCCAGAATGCGCGCGTGTTTTTCGTTCGTCGCCTTCGCCCAGATACGCTCGATGCCCAGATCGCTCAGCGCGAGAACTGTCAGCACGCTCGCTTCGATATCGCTGCCGATTGCGACCACGGCTGACTCGAAATCGGCCACGCCCAGACTTTTCAGGCATTGCATATCGGTGCAATCGGCCTCGACCACCTGGGTAAGCTCGGACGCGAATTGCTGCACCAGCGCAGGGTCGCGGTCAGCGCCCAGCACCTCGTGGCCCATCCGCTCCAGCGTGCGCGCGACGGAGCCGCCGAAACGGCCAAGGCCGATCACCAGAACGGGTTTGTTATGCTTAGCCGACAATGGGGTCCTCCTGCGGGTAACGATAGGGGCGGGGCTCGGCGCCCAATGCCAGGGCAGTTGCCACGGTAATCGTGCCGACCCTGCCGATAAACATCAGTGCGATAATCACAAGCTGGCCCGACAGGGGCAATTCGCCGGTGACGCCGGTGGACAGCCCCACGGTGGAGAAGGCCGAAATCGCCTCGAACAGCAAATCCTCGAACGGCAAGGGCGTTACAATGGAAAGAAACACCGTCGCGATGAAAATCAGGCTGGCGGCGAGCACGACCACTGTCAGCGCCTGTCGTTCCACAGCCGGGCCGAACCGCCGCTTGAACAGCCCTGCATCGCGCCGACGGGAGACTTCCGACAGGACGATGGCCAGCACGACCAGGAAAGTGGTGATCTTGATGCCCCCAGCCGTGCCCGCGCTTCCTCCGCCGATGAACATCAGGAAGTAATTCATCATCAGGGTTTCATCGTGAAACGCGCCGACATCCAGACTGTTGAACCCCGCCGTACGCGGCATCACGGAATGGAAGGCCGCGTTCAGGGCCTTTGCCCCCAGGTCCATCGGGCCCAGCGTATCGGCATTGCTCCATTCCATCGCGAGGATGGACACGAAGCCTGCAACCAGCAGGCCGGCCGTGCCCGATACGGTGATTTTCGTATGCAGGCTCCAGTGGCTCCAATCGAAGCGGTGCCGCCGCAAATCCTGCATCACGGGAAAGCCGAGCGCGGTCAGGATCACCGCCAGCATGATCGGGATCAGTATTACCGGGTCGGTCTGGAACCGCATGACGCTGTCGGAATAGCTGGAGAACCCGGCATTGTTGAACGCGCTGATGGAGTGGAAAATGCCGTGCCACACGGCGTCGCCCAAGGCGTGGTCGTAGTAGAAAAAGAGCCGCGCACTCAGGATCGCGGCCACTGCCGCCTCAACCACGATTGTGATCATCAGGACGAGTTTCAGCACCGAACGGGCATCGCCGCCCTCCAGCCGGTTGCGCTCCACCTGGGTCGCCAACCGGTCCCGCAATCCGAAACCGCGCCCCGCCATCAGGCCCAAGAGTGTTGCCGCCGTCATGATCCCGAAGCCGCCGATCTGGAACAGCAGCAGGATCACCACCTGTCCGAAGAAGGACCAGTAGGTCGCCGTATCCACCACGATCAGGCCGGTCACGGCGACTGCGGATGTCGAGGTGAACAGCGCGGTCATCAGCGCTGTCGGTTCACCACTGGCGCTTGCCACCGGCAGGCTGAGCAATCCTGCACCGATCAGGATTGCCAGAAGAAACAGCACAGGGATGAGCCGGATCGGATCGCGAAAGGCGCGCATTCGCCGCTAATACAGCGGCTTGCGCCGCGTGGAAATGTTTTGTGATTGGGGCGAGGGCGGAACGGACTATCCCCGCTTTCCTACACCCCTCGCGCCCGCTAGACCCGTCGGCATGACACGCGCCGCGCCCCTTGACCTAACTGCTTTGGCACTTGGGTTCGGGGCGCGCGTGCTTTTTAGCTCTTGGACCGTGTTCCAAGTGTTCCAGACCTGAGAATTGACCGAAGGGAAACCCGACATTGTCCTACACCCAGATCACGCTCGAGAAGGCCGATGGCGTGGCCGTCATCACGCTCAACCGGCCCGAGAAGATGAACGCCTACACCCGGACGATGGGCGAGGAGATCATGGCGGCGCTGGACGATACCGACGCCGATGACAGCGTGCGGGCGGTGATCTTCACAGGCTCTGGCGACCGGGCGTTCTGCGCAGGCGCGGACCTGACGCCCGAAGGGGGCGGGCACGTGTTCTCCGACCCCACCACGGTCGACGACCTGTCCGACCCGCGCGTGCGCGATGGCGGGGGGCTGCTGACGCTGCGGCTGTTCAAGTCCACCAAGCCGCTGATCAGCGCCTGCAACGGCGTGGCCGTGGGCGTGGGCGCGACGATGCAGTGCGCGATGGATATCCGGCTGGCGGCGGACACAGCGCGCTACGGCTTCGTGTTCGCCAAGCGCGGGATCGTGCCCGAAGCAGCGTCGAGCTGGTTCCTACCCAAGATCGTCGGCATCAGCCAGGCGCTGGAGTGGTGCTTTACAGGCCGCATCTTCGATGCTGCCGAGGCGAAGGAGGGCGGGTTTGTCCGCTCCATCCACCCGCAGGCTGATCTGATGGACGCCGCGATGACGCTGGCGCGCGAGATTGCCGACAACACGTCTGCCGTCTCGGTCGCGATGACCCGCGCGATGCTGTATCGCCTCTCCACCGCCGACCACCCGATGGAAGCGCACAAGATCGACAGCCGCAGCATCTACCGCCTCAGCCGCAGTGCCGACGCGAAGGAAGGGATCGCGAGTTTCCTCGAAAAGCGTAGCCCCGACTATCCCGACACGGTTAGCGGCGATATGCCCGACTTCTACCCGTGGTGGGAGGAAGCAGAATACAAATGAGCAATTGGCACATCGGCGTCCTCGGCGGCAGCGGCCTGTACGAGGGCATTGCGCTGGAAGACCAGCAGCAGATCGACGTCTCCTCGCCGTTCGGTGAGCCTTCCGGACCGGTCACGACAGGGCGGGTGGGCGATGTGCGCGTGACCTTCATGGCGCGGCACGGCGCTGGCCATCGCCTGTCGCCCGGCAGCGTAAACTACCGCGCTAATATCGACGTGATGAAACGCTGCGGCGTTACCGATGTTCTGGCGATCAGCGCCATCGGTTCCTTGCGCGAAGAAATGGCTCCTGGCCAGATGGTGGCGGTCGATCAGTTCATCGACCGGACCTGTTCGCGCCCGGCCAGCTTTTTCGGCGAGGGTCTGGTCGCCCATGCAGGTCTGGCCGATCCGGTCTGCGCCCGCCTGTCCGCGCTTGCCGCCGATGCGGTCGAAGCCGCCGGCGGCGCGGTACATCGGGGTGGTACCTATATCGCCATCGAAGGCCCGCAATTCTCGACCCGCGCGGAAAGCCGGATGTACCGGGAATGGGGCGGCGACGTGATCGGGATGACCGGAATGCCCGAAGCCCGCCTCGCCCGCGAGGCAGAGCTGCCTTACGCGATGCTTGGCATGGTCACCGACTACGACAGCTGGCGCGATTCAGAAGCCGGGGTGGAAGCGAACGACATCATGGCGACACTGGCCGCCAATGCCGACCTTGCGCTGTCCACGCTCGCCAGCGCTTCTCGCCGGCCTTCCTGCAACGCGCGATGCCAGTCCGGTGGACACGGCGATGGAATATGCGCTGATCACGGCCCCTGACGCGCGCGACCCGGTTCTGGCGGCGAAGCTGGATGCGGTCGCGGGCAGGCTGCTGGGCTGAGGCAATGGCACCGGGCGACACAGGGTCGAGCACGCTTGCCGACTTCCTTCCGTATCGGCTGTCGGTGGCGTCCAATGCCGTCAGCGCGCGGATTGCGGATCTGTATCGCAGCCGCTTCGGCCTGACGATTGGCGAGTGGCGCATCATGGCCATGCTGGGCGAGGGCGAAGCGCTGACACAGCGCGAGCTCGTGACTGCCACGCTTATGGACAAGGTCGCGGTCAATCGCGCGTGCAAGGTGCTGGAAAAGCGGGAGCTGGTCTCGCGCACGCCGCATCCCGATGACGGCCGGTCCCACCGGCTGGCGCTGACGGGTGAGGGTACCGGGATCTACAACGAGGTCATGCCTCTCGCGCGCGAGATCGAGCGGCAACTGCTCGCCGGCTTTACCGATGAAGAGTATGAAACGATGCGCGGCCTGCTGGCACGGTTGCGCCAGCAGGCCGAACATATCGGTTCCGGTTAGACCTGACCCGCGCTCTGTGTTTTCGAGGTCAGCCCTGGGGAGCGCCGCCCGGGCCATCGCCCGAGAAGGCGTCGCCGATCGAACAGGCTGCCGGGCCAAGGATAACGATGAACAGCGTCGGCAGGATGAACAGGATGAGCGGGACCGTCATGATGGCCGGCAGACGCGCAGCCTTTTCTTCGGCGCGCATCATGCGCTCGTTACGGAATTCGGCAGACAGCACACGTAGCGCGGATGCCAGCGGCGTACCGTAACGTTCGGTCTGGACCATGGTGGTGACCACGCCCTTCACCGATTCCAGATTCACGCGGTAAGCGAGGTTGTCGAAAGCTTGCTTGCGTTCGCTGAGGAAGGAGAGCTCGATCGCGGTCAGGGCGAATTCGTCACCCAGTTCCGGATAGGCGCGCCCCAGTTCCTTTGCCACGCGGTTGAACGCGGCATCGACGGTTAGACCGGCCTCGGCACAGATGACCAGCAGGTCGAGCGCGTCGGGCAGACCCTTGCGGACCAGGTCGGTCCGTTTCGTCGCCTTGTTCTTCAGGAAGATTTCCGGAGCCTTGTAGGCAAGGCCGACCGCACCGACGAGGACACCGACACGCTTTGTAGAGCCCCAGTCCGTGGGAAGCATATCTGTGGCGTAGATGACGATCGCGGCAATTATCCCGACAACGACGGGAAGGATTGCGCGAATGCCGATTACCAGCACGGCCAGTTCCTGGTTGCGGTAACCAGCGTGAGCCAGCTTCTGCCGGATACTTTCGACCTGGCTATCCTGCAGCACCTTGAAGCTGGACAGGGTGTCCTTGACCCGTTCGGTCGTCTCGGTCTTCTTGACCAGGCTCTGGCGTTTCTTGCCAGAGGCGGTGACGATACCGGCCTTGAGTTCTTCGCGCCGGCTGTTGAGAGCCTTGACGCGTTTCGCTCATCGGATCCCGGACGGTAACCGCGGCATAGATCGCCATCATGACGGCCAGTGCAGCGACGCCCGCCAGAAGCGTGCCGACGAGGATAACGTCGACGCCGAGAAGCGTGGGGCCTGTTGGGTTATCGAGCATGTTTCTCTTCTTCCCCGGTCAGATTTCGAAGCTGACCATCTTGGCCATGATGAACACACCGATCGACATCCAGAGCATACCGCCCAGACCTGCGACGATGAGGCGGTCTTCCGAAAAGAAGCCGGCGACATATTCCGGATTGATCCACCAGATCAGGCCGAAAACGATGAAGGGCAGCGAGCCCACGATGTAGGCGGACGCTTTCGATTCCGAACTCATCGCCTTGATCTTCAGCTTCATCTGGGTCCGTTTACGCAGCACGTCGCCGAGATTGCTGAGCGTTTCTGCAAGGTTACCACCGGTTTCGCGCTGGATGGCGAGGGTGATGCAGAAGAAGTTGAATTCGGGAATGCCGAGGCGGTCGGCCGTTTCCTGCAGCGAATCCTCCATTGTGCGGCCGATCTTGATCCGTTCGACCACGCCTTTGAATTCTTCGCCTACGGGTCCGGGAACTTCCTGCGCCACAACGGCGAGGGTCTCGGTTACCGGCAGACCCGAACGCAGACCACGCACAAGCAGGTCGATGGCGTCGGCAAATTTCACATTGAACTGCGTGGTGCGCCGCTTGATGAAGAAATTGACCACCATATGGGGCAGGCCGAAACCGACGACGACGCCGAGAATCGCGGCTAGCATCAAAGCGCCGGAACGCAGGAATACGAGAAGTCCAACAGCCAGGAAAACGACCTAACGAGGCGTAGAAATACTGTTGCACCGACCAGCCCTTGCCGGTCCGTTGCAGCCGGATCGTCAGAGCTTCGAGACGTGAACCGGAGCCGGCTAGCTTCTGCGCGCGCGGTTTGCGCGATGCGATCGCCTTTTTGAGCTGGCTTTCGACCTTGGTATCGGTGCTTTGTGAATGACGGAAGCGAACTGCCTGAAGACGGCGATTGCTCTCCTTGCTTGCAGAAGGACCGGACAGCGCCGCGTAGCCCACGATCATGAGGGCCATGAGGCCTGCGGCGAATAGCAGGAGCTGGAATATGCTCATCGGTCAATTCTTCCGTTCAAGTTCGGTAGGGCGAGGAAAGCTTCGGTGGGGGACGTCCGGCAGCCATCCTAAAGACGGCGCCGGACTGCGTCCCTTATTCCGCCGGAACACTTTCCTTGGGTGCCTTGCTCTTCTTGGCCAGCAGCGATTTGAGGTCGAAGCTTCCGAGCAGGGATTTCTTGCCCGTTGCTTCGACTTCGGCATCTTCGACGCTTGCGCCGACAACGCGGTCGGCCAGCTGCTTGATTGCAGCGGTCGCCTTGCTGGTTGCATTGGCATCCACGAAGACCTGGCCCAGCTTGGCCGCATTGGCTGCGGCCTTCGCATCATACGGGATGGTGATGTCGATCTTGCGTTCGATAGAGGCTTCGAAGTCGGCCTTGCTGATCTCGGCAATGCCCGACTGCACCTTGTTCGCGACAACCAGTGGCTGTGCATGCGGTGCATTGGTTTTCAGCCACGAAAGAATGCGGATCGTGTCGCGGGCCGAGGCCAGCGTCATGTCCGCCCCCAGCACGACGACATTCACGTCGGCGAGCAGGTTCGGGAAATTGATCAGCATGTTGCGCGGCATATCGATGACAGTCATCTCGAACGCCTGGCGGAACTCGTCCTCCAGTTGCACGAAAGCCGTACCATCGGTCATCAGCGGCGAGTTGATCGGAGCCTCTGCCGACAGGATGGCAAGATTGTCGTTCGCGCGGATCATGGCGCGTTCGATAAACAAGCCATCGATACGGCTGGGATTGTCGATCGCATCGGTCAGACCGCGGCCCGGTTCCAGATCCAGCGACAATGCGCCGGTTCCGAAATGCACATCGAGATCGAGCAGGGCGGTCGGCATCTTCATGTCGTCACTGAACAGCCATGCCAGCGAGGTAGCCAGCGTGGAGGCACCCACACCGCCGCGCGTGCCGACGACAGCCGTCGAAATATGACGCTTCACTGCATCGCCATCGCTCGACTTCGGCTGGCTGAAGACAGCCTGCGCCTGATTGAGCGAGTCGCGCAGCTGGCCAGCCGAGAGCGGCTTCAGCAGGTAGTCGTGAATACCGCTCGAAAGCAGGTCGCGATAAAGGCGCACGTCGTTGACCTGACCGACCGCAATCACGATCGTGCCCGGTTCGCAGACCTCTGCCAGCGCGTTGATGTCGTTCAGCGGATCGCCGCTTTCCGACAGGTCGACCATCAGGATGTTCGGGCTGGCCGACACCGAGAGCGACTGCACTGCATTACGCAGGCCGCCTTTGTTGCACTTTTCCGGCTGCCAGCCCATTTCGATGATGACCGGGCGCAGGATGTCCAGCGCGGTGTCATCGCAGATATAGGCGGCGAAGGGATCACGATTGCCGGGCATGCCGGCACTCCACGGAGCGTTCATGGCTTATTCTCCTTCTTCACCGAAGCCGCCGCCCTGAAGGCCGCCTGCACCGGTAAGTGGCTGTTCCACATAGCCCTGAATGGCCTTGTTGGACGTGCGGATGACCGTTTCGCCCGTGCCCCGCTGACCTTCGATCAGGTCTTCCGGATTGGCGACCATGGCAGCAAGGTTGCTGTTGGCGGCACAGCCGTAACCGGGCGAGGTGCCATTATTGTAATTCATGTCGGTCGTGACCGACCAGTCGGGGCAACCTGGCACGCTTGCGGTCGAGCGGGTGATGACCACGCGGGCGATACCGGGGCCGACATTGCCTGCCGTGACAGGTGCTCCGTCGCTGATCAGGATGCCGTGGCTTGCCGCCATCGATGCGATCGCGGACTTTGTGGCCGGGCTACGCATCGGGTCGTCGATCGATACGCGGTCGCCATAGCCAAGGTCCATCGTCTCGAACCAGCCGGACAGACGCTGCTGTTCGACGGACGATAGGCCTGACGCTCCCGAGCGGACGTCGAACACGTAGTTCGTGCGCTCCACCACCGGCTGCTTGGTGCTGTAAAGGCTCCGGTTTTCGGGCATCCCGCCACACGCGGTGAGAGCCAGTCCGAGGGAGAGCGACACGGCGCTCGCGAAAATTCGTTTGGTCTTCGTCATCGGAAGGTCCTCTCTCACTTCAGGCTGAAGCCGGGAGCAGCAACTGCCGGCTTCTCGTTGCGCTTCGCGTTCTTGTCGGTCTTGGCCACGCGCTCGCGGTCGCTATTGCCCGGAGCAGGCAGAACCGAATCCGGAGAAATGCGCGAGATGCCGGGCATCGTTTCGGCAGAGCGGTCGACCGCAGTCGGGCCGGGGCGCACTGCGCCGCTGACACCGTCATTGTTACGATATTCGATCATCTGCTGGAACTCGTTCGCAGCGCGGTAACCGTCGGTCGGCAGCTTGATCTCGTTCGGGTTCACCGGTTCCACCAGATACGGTGTGACGACGATGACCAGCTCGGTTTCACCGCGGCGGAAGCTGCGGCTGCGGAAGAGATTGCCGAGGATCGGGATGTCACCCGCACCAGGTGCCTTGTCGAGCGTGTTCTGGGCGTTGTTGCTCATCAGGCCTGCGATCATGAAGCTCTGGCCGGAGCCTAGCTCGATGGTCGTTTCCGCGCGGCGGATGGTCAGGGCAGGGATCTGGAAGCCGTTCAGCGTCACAGCACCTTGCGAAGACAACTCGGATACTTCCGGGCGGACCCGCATGGAGATGCGCCCGTTGGCGAGAACCGTCGGCGTGTAGGCCAGGCTCACCCCGAACTTGCGGTACTCGACAGACGTCGCGCCGAGGCCCTGGCTGATCGGGATAGGAAATTCGCCCCCGGCCAGGAAGTTGGCGGTTTCACCCGAAAGCGCCGTAAGGTTGGGCTGGGACAGTGTTGTGACCAGGCCGTTGCGTTCGGCAAGGTCCAGCGTTCCTGCAAGGTCGAGACCCAGCAGACGTCCAAGACCGGCAATCGTCGTGCCCTGACCCGAGCCGGTTATGACCGTAGCGCCGGTCCCGCCAGCGGTAACGCCGGTGCCGACCGGACCGCCCGGGCTATACTGCGGAAATGCGTCGCGGCCGGTGGTGACACCGAACTGGAAGCCTCCCGTATCGTCAGCTGTAATCAGGTTTGCGCCGATTTCGCGAACCAGCGAGCGGCTGACTTCGGCGAAGCGCACCTGCAGGTTGACCTGCAGCGGCGTCGCCATGCGCAGGCGGCTGATGACGTTAACCTCTTCACCGACGAATGCCGACACGAGACGTTCTGCCTCGGCTGCGTCCTCTGGAGCTGCGACCGTACCTGTCAGCAGCACAGTGTTGTTGCCGAGCGTCGAACTGGCAATCTGAGCTTCTGGCATGGCCAGTGTCAGCATTTGTGAAATGCTGCCGATGTTGGACCCCACGGTCACATTTGCAGACCAGATGACATCGCCTGCAGCGTTGCTGGCATAGACGGTGGTCTCGCCGCCGGCCTTGCCGAACAGGTAAAGCTGGTTACGCGATTTCACCTGAACATCGGCGATGGCGTCATTGGCGACGAAGACGTCGGCCATGTTGCCGGGCACGTTGATCAGCTCGCCGCGGCCCATCGAAAGAACAATGCTCTGCGAAGGCTGCGTTACGCCCTGCGCCTGGGCTTCAGCCGGCGTGAAGGCTGACAAAGGCGCAATTGCGAGCCCTGCAAGCAGCAGCGAAGCAAATGCCCTCCGCGTGTTTGGCCGGGTATTCTGGCGTTTCATGTCCGTGCCTTTTCGTATCTGGCGGGCGAAAGAATGAGTGGCGTGCTTGGTCTGATTTTCCATGTCACTTGCTCACTTCGACTTCGGTGGTGGCCTTGCCGCGGGTGACGCGGACGACCGGACCTTGCGGTTTCGCGGGAACGGGGCGGGAGACCGCGCCATTGCCAGCCGAAGGAACAGCTACCGCCACGACCGACTGCGGGGCAGGTGCGGCCTTCTTGCGCGGCATCGAGGAACGCTGGAAACGCGAGACATCGCCGCCCGTCTGGTAGGTGGTGGCACCGTCATTGGGACGGCCCATCGCCTCGCGCAGCAGCTTCTCTTCTTCTTCCGGGCTGATGTTTTCGGGAATGTTCACATCGCCCGATGCAATTGCGCGCTCGAGCTCGGCCTGGTTGTCCGCAATCGAGCGGAGCGAGAGGCTGAGCGTGCCGATGGTCTGTGCGACGGAAACTTTCTCGGCAATCTTCGGCGTAACCTCGAGAGTGACGGTCCGGAATGCACGAACGACGGTATCGCCCGCTTCGTTGGTTTCCTGCGTCGTGGACTGGTCGGTCGCGAGAACGCGCAGATTGCGAAGGATGGTTTCGGTAGCGCGCAGGGCGCCCTCATCGTCATTGCCTTCGACAGCTTGGGTCAGCATCAGATCGACGCGGTCACCCGGGAAGACGAAGCCACCAACGCCGGTCTTGGCCGAGACAGGCACCGTAATGGCGCGCATGCCCGGGCCGAGGGCCGCAGCGAGGAAACCTCGGTCGCCGGGTGCGACGAGCGAACCTTGCGTAACAGGCTCACCGGCTGTGACCGGATGACGGACAACCGTACCGAGCAGCTTGGAGATGTCGGATTCGCCATCGATGTAATAGGCCTGCTGGACCAGTTCTTCCGGCCACTGCTGGAAACCGATTGCATCGGCCGTAATGATGGTGCCGGTCGGCAGTGCGCGCTGCGCCACCAGGACCTTGGGTCCCTGAGGTACGGCAGGTGCTGCCTGCACTTGCGGTGCGGATGCATCCGCAAACAGACTGCGGGCAGCCAGTGCGGTACCCACCGCGATGATCAGAGCTGCAAGCAGCAGTACAAGCTTCTTCCGGTCCATGGCTTTCAAAGCCCCCTATGTCGCTCCCGGGAAAAGTCCGGGATTGCTATGGTTGTCATCGATACCCTGCGAGTGGTTAAAATCGGGTTCACCCCACTCGCGTTCAGTCGAATATGTTATGAAAAATCGTTTGGTCAGAGACCGATAGATTCGCCCGCAAGCGGCAAGTGATGGGTTCCGAGCACCCACAGGCCGCCAATGGCGATGGCCACTCCGTAGGGGATCGCCAGCTTGTCCTTCTGGCGGCGCATGATGTGCCACGACCCCAGAACGACGCACAGGATACCGCCGGAAACCGCCATCACGAACAGCAGCTGGAGGAACAGCGTCGGCTGGATCCACAAGGCGAGCGCAGTCAGCAGTTTGACGTCACCGCCGCCCATCAGGCCGAAAGCGAACATCGCCGCAAGAATGGCGAACGCAGCAAATGCCACCCCGACCTGCATCGCTACATCCGGCCAGAGGCTCAGACCGCTCGACCACCAGAACAGGGGCGCACCCAGCGCGATACCGAGATTAAGCCAATTGTCGATTTGCCGGCGCCTGATGTCGGTCAACGCTGCTGTGACCAGCGCGATTGCAAGCGCTATCAGCAGTCCGTATTGAATGTAGTCGTACATCTGAAGTGCCCCCGGAATTCCCTGTTAAGGGTGGGTGCTACAGAACATCGCTTACCAAAAAGTAACCAACGGCAGAGGCAAGGCATTATCCATCACGATGACACCAAGACGGCACCCTTCGACCGGCGTGCCATCCCTCCGTCAGCGACCGAGAGCCGCTGGGAAGCGGGCGATGGTCACGCCGTACGGCGGATCGATTGGCCGGGCATTGGGACGCAGGGGTCTCCGCGCGGCTCGATACTGTTCTTGCCGGGGCGGGGCGACAATTACGAAAAGTACCTCGAGACGTTGGATGAATGGCACCGCGACGGTTGGCGCGTAACCGCGTCCGACTGGCGGGGACAGGGCGAATCCGGCCGGCTGGGCAATGACGACGTGACCGGTCATGTCGAGGATTTTGCGATTTGGACCCGCGATCTGGCGCACTTATGGACGAAATGGGTCGCAGAGACACCGGGGCCGCACGTGCTGGCGGGACACTCGATGGGAGGCCACCTCGTCCTCCGCTCGGTTGCCGAAGGCAGGACGAAGCCCGATGCTCTCGTCTTGGTTGCCCCGATGCTGGGCTTTACCGATTCCCTTGTTCCCGACGGCATTACCCATGCCGCTGCATGGCTGATGACTCGCATCGGTGATCCGATGCGTCCTGCATGGAAGTGGAGCGAAAAGCCGGGCGAACCCGCCGCGGCACGTCATGCGCTGCTAACCCATGACAAGGACCGGTACGAAGACGAATTGTGGTGGCGCGAGCAACGTCCCGGCCTCAGAATGGGACCGGGAAGCTGGGGCTGGGTCGAACGGGCGATTGCCTCGATGCGCTGGCTGGCACGCAAAGAGACGCTGGAGAAGATCGAGATACCGATCCTGATCGTTGCGACCAGCAACGACAAGCTCGTCTCGTGGAAAGCTGTCGGGCACGCTGTACGTCACTTGCCCAAGGGCGAACTCGCTGCGTTCGGTGACGAGGCCCATCATGAAATCCTTCGCGAGGTCGATCCCGTGCGCGACCGGGCCATGACCGCCATCGCACGCTTCCTCGAACGGGTGGCTCCGCCAGAGAGCTGATCTGACACGCAAGATGGCCGCCTACGACATCGCCATAGTCGGCGCCGGTATTGCCGGTGCAAGCCTTGCCGCCGAACTGGTGGGCCGGGGTGATACCGGCGTGCGTGTGCTTCTGCTCGAAGCAGAGGACCAGCCCGGCTACCATACGACCGGACGCTCGGCCGCGTTCTGGTCGGAAACCTATGGCGGTCCGGGCGTGGTTCCCCTGTCGATCGCGTCGGGCCGACTATCTGCGCGAACACGGTTTCCTGCGCCAGCGCGGCGCATTGCACATGGTGCGAGAAGGGGAGGAGGCCGAGCTTGCGCGGTTTGTCTCGCTTTATGCGGACACCGGCTCAAAACTGGCGCCGATAGACCGGATGCAACTGGCAGCGATGATACCGGGCCTCAGGCAGGCATGGACAGGGGCAGTGCACGAACCTGCATGTTCGGATATCGATGTAGCGGGACTGCATCAGCACTATCTCGGGCTCGCGGCACAAGGCGGCGCGTCGCTGATTTGCCGCGCAAGATTGGCTGCTTGCCATAGGGAAGGCGAAGCCTGGAAACTGGTGTGCGAAGATGGACGCCAATTCGAGGCAGGGCTGCTGGTCAACGCCGCGGGTGCCTGGGCGGACGGCATCGCCAGGCTTGCAGGGGCAAAGCCCCTCGGCATCACGCCCTATCGCCGCACGGTGGTGCAGCTTGCATTGCGCGAGCCTCCACCCGCCGATCTACCGCTCGTGCTCGACATGGCGGGCACGTTCTATTTCAAGCCGGAAAACGGCCGCTTGTGGCTCAGTCCGCATGACGAGGTGGCGGACGTGCCCGGCGACGCTGCGGCAGACGAGATGGCCGTGGCCGAGGCGATCGACCGTTTCGAGAAGGTCGTCGACTGGCAGGTGGAGCGCGTGGAGCGCCGGTGGGCAGGGCTGAGAAGCTTCGCGCCCGACCGGCTGCCGGTCTACGGCTTCGACCCCGGGTGCGACGGCTTCTTCTGGTGTGCGGGGCAGGGCGGCTTCGGCATCCAGACCGCGCCTGCAGCCGCGAGGATGGCCGCGCAAATCATCAGGCACAGGGGGCTTGATGGCGTCACGGCCTCGCTCGACCCGGCGAGCTATGCCCCGTCACGGTTCAACTAGATTCTGACAGATGCCCTGCTAGGGTGCGCATCCCATCAAATGATATAGACGAAGGAACCGCGATGGCTCACCATTTCGAAATCTACAAGGACAAGGCCGGCGAATACCGCGCCCGCTTCAGCTACGACAGCGAAGTCATGTTCTCGACGCAGGGCTATTCCTCCAAGGATAGCGCCAAGAAAGCCATCGCATCGATCCAGAAGAACGGCCCGGGTGCGGAAACCGTCGACAATTCATAAGGGCGTGAAAGCCTAGCTGGTTTCCAGCGCGATCTGGTCGGCTGCGTCGCTTGCGAGGCAGTCGACCCGCTCGTTCTCGGGATGGCCGGAATGGCCTTTGACCCAGCGCCAGTCGATCTGGTGACGGTCCGATACCTCGATCAGTTCATGCCACAGGTCGGCATTGCGCACAGGCTTCTTGCTGGCGTTGACCCAGCCCCGTTTCTTCCAGCCGTGCACCCATTTGGTAATGCCATCGAGCACGTATTTGCTGTCGGAATACAGCGTGACACTGCACGGTTCGATCAGCGCTTCCAAGGCGCGGATGGCCGCCATCATTTCCATCCGGTTATTGGTCGTGTCCGCCTCGCCGCCGCTCAATTCCTTCTCGTGCTTGCCCATGCGCAGCAAAGCGCCCCAGCCGCCCGGGCCGGGATTGCCCTTGCAGGAACCATCGGTGAAGATTTCGACATGTTTCATGACATTTGCGTTCTGGCAGACTCCGGCGGTCAGGCGAAGGCGGTGTCCCCCGCCTCGTCGTAAAATTTCAGCCGCTGGACGAATTCCATCGGGTCTTTTCGCGTTACCAGCGCGTCGGCAGGTGTGAAGAGCCAATCATAGCTGCGTGTCGCTATGAAACGTAAGGCGGCTGCTTTTGCCAATAAGGGAAGGGCGGCACGTTCTTCTGCAGAAATTGGCCTGACCGTTTCGTAACCCTCGATCAGAGCTTGCCCGATATTGCTGCGAAACCGGTTGTTTTCTCTCTCGAAACTCCACGCGAGATGCGTCGTCGCCAGATCGTAAGCGAGCGTTTCGTGACACGCGAAGTAAAAGTCGATCATCGCGTTCACGCGGTCGCCTTCGACCAGAACATTGTCCGGGAACAGATCGGTGTGCGCGATGCCTTGCGGCAGATTGTCGGGCCAGTGCGCGGCCACCACAGGAGAATGCTGCGCGACGACACCGGGGAGCGCGGGATCGATTTCGCCGAGCCGCCCTTCGCATTTGTCGAACAGGGCGGTGACCCCCTCAGGCCCCAGATCGTTGGCGCGCGACCCGGGAAAATCGCGCGATGCCAGATGCATGCCCGCCAGCGCCTCGCCCGCAGACCGCGCCTGGGCAACCGTCGGCCGGTCGACCGAGAGGCCGGGCAGGAATTCGATCAGGGCAACGGTCTTTCCATTTATGACACGCGACGCCGCGCCATGCCGGTCGTGTATCGTGCGCGGCACCGGGCATCCCCGAGCCGCCAGATGATCCAGCAGGTCGAGAAAAAACGGCAAATCAGCGAGATCGATATGCCGTTCGTACATGGTCAGGATGAACCGCGAGCCAGCATGCCCCTCGCCCCCCGGTCTGCCGGTCGTCTCTATCAGCCAGTTGCTGTTGGAGACGCCCTCGGCAATGCCTTTCGCCGATACGAGATCGCCAACATCGTAATGCCCGATCAGGTCCGAGAGGTCTTCGGCCGAAAGGTGGGTATAGACCGCCACGGGCGTGTTTCTACTCGGTGAGCTGGCGCGGCAGCTTGAAGACCATCTTTTCCTCGGCAGCGACCAGAGTGTGTTCTTCCACCGTCCGCCATTCGCGAATTTTGTCGACGACTTCGCGAACCAGTTTCTCGGGCGCAGATGCGCCCGCCGTCAGGCCCAAGGTTCCTACCCCGTCCAGCCATGCGGGATCGATGTCTTCGGCCCGCTGGATCAGTTTGGCATCGGTACCGCAGCGCTCCGCTACCTCGACCAGGCGGACCGAGTTCGAGCTGTTGGGGGCGCCGATCACCAGGACCAGATCGCTGCCGGGCGCGATTTCCTTGACCGAGGCCTGACGGTTGGATGTGGCGTAGCAAATATCTTCCGCCTTCGGCCCGACAATGCGGGGAAAGCGCTCTTGCAGGGCAGCGATGATTTCGGCTGTGTCGTCCACCGACAGGGTCGTCTGAGTCAGGAAGGACAGCGGCAGCTCGTCCGGGAATTCCAGCGTTGCGACGTCATCGACCGTCTCGACCAGCGTCATCTGGCCCGGATCGACCTGTCCCATCGTGCCGATGACTTCGGGATGGCCTTCATGGCCGACGAAGATGATGTGCTGGCCTTTTTCGATCTGGCGTTCTGCCTGACGGTGGACTTTGCTCACCAGCGGGCAGGTCGCATCGACATATAGCAGCTCACGCCGCTCGGCTTCCGCGGGGACCGCCTTGGGTACGCCGTGCGCGCTGAACACCACGGGGCGGCCATCGGGCACCTCGTCCAGTTCCTCGACGAAAATCGCGCCTTTCGCTTTCAAGCCGTCGACGACGTAGCGATTGTGGACGATTTCGTGCCGGACATAGACCGGCTTGCCGTATTTCTCGAGCGCGCGCTCGACAATCTCGATGGCGCGGTCGACGCCTGCGCAAAAGCCGCGCGGGGCAGCAATCAGCAGGACAAGAGCCGGCTTCTCCGCAGTACCGACAGGGGATCCGCTCTCTTGGGCGGCGCTTTTCTGGATGGGCAAGGGGGCATTCATCCCTCTGCCTCTAGCGCTTTGTCCGCGCCCTCGCTAGGGCCGCAGCAATCGAATTTGCTCGTCCAGTCTGAGGGACCCGTCCAGCCATGCTTTCACGCCGCCAGCTTTCCTTGGCCACACTCGCCGTTTTCGCCCTCGCAGGGTGTAGCCGTGAAGGCGATCTCGTTCTCAGTGAAGGTGTCGGTATTACGGCTGTACGCTCTGCGTGTCCTGCAGTTGGCGTGCCTGATTACACAGGCGATATCACGGTATTCCGCGACCCGGCTTCGCGTCTTGCGAGCGATGTCGATATCAGTGCCGCGCTGACGGACGTGGAAAGCACCTGCGCCGAAGATGGTGCGCGTATTTATACAGCAGCCAGCTTCAACGTGGTCGCGCGCCGCACCGATGTGCGCGGCGCCCGCACGGTCGAATTGCCGTATTTCTCCACCGTCCTGCGTGGCGGTTCCTCGGTTGTCAGCAAGCGTATCGGCACGGTCACTTTGACCTTTGCAGATGGGCAGGAGCGGGCGATGGCGAGTGGACAGGCTGCCGCCTATGTCGACCGCACCGCCGCGACCCTTCCAGAGGATGTGCGCGAGCGGATTACCCGCAAGCGCAAGCCCGGGGATCCCGATGCCGCCATCGATCCGTTGTCCGATCCCGAGGTCCGGCAGGCGCTGAACCGCGCGACATTCGAGCTGCTGATCGGTTTCCAGCTGACCGAATCCCAGCTGGCGTACAACGCCACACGGTAAAGCTATTCGCGAAACCCGCGCCCAGTGGCTTTGCGGGCGGGCGGCGATAGGCTAGGCGCGCGCTCATGTCCGATGAGCTATTAGAAACGACCACGATTCACGCCGCATATGCTGCGAAGGTGGATGCCGTCCTCAACGCGCTTGAGATGGAAGGCGACCTGCCTGCCGATTCGCCGCGCGGCAACGTGACGGTGGAGCCGCCGCGCGATCCCTCGCATGGCGATCTGGCGACCAATGCGGCGATGGTGCTGGCCAAGCAGGCCAAGACCAATCCGCGGGTCCTTGCCGAAAAAATCGTCGAGCACCTGAGCCGCGATCCCGACATCGTCGAGGCATCGATTGCCGGGCCGGGATTCATCAATCTGCGGCTGGACGACAATGCATGGCAACGCGAGCTTGAGGCCATGGCAAGGCTCGGCGCCGATTATGGACGCTCCGACACCGGGGCGGGCCTTTCGGTCAATGTCGAATATGTTTCCGCGAACCCGACCGGCCCGATGCATATGGGCCATGCGCGCGGCGCAATCGTCGGTGATGCGCTGGCCACGCTGCTCGGTTTCGTCGGCCACAACGTAACCCGCGAATATTACGTCAACGACGCCGGCAGCCAGGTCGATACGCTCGCCCGGTCGGCGCATATCCGCTACCGCGAGGCGCTCGGCGAAGATGTGGGCGAGATACCGGAAGGGTATTATCCGGGCGAATATCTCAAGCCTGTCGGCGAAGCTGCGGCGGAAGAATTCGGCGACCGCTTCAAGGATGAACCTGAAAGCGAGTGGCTGGACCTGTTCAAGGCTTTCGCGGTCGAACGGATGATGGATGTCATCCGGTCCGACCTCGCCCTGCTGGGCATTCAGCACGATGTTTTTGCGTCCGAGGCGGCTTTGCAGGCGGCCGGCAAACCGGCCGACGCGGAAGCGTGGTTGCGCCAGCATGACCTCGTCTATGACGGCGAGCTCGAACCGCCCAAGGGCAAGGAACTGGAGGACTGGGAAGCTGTCGAGCTGCCGCTGTTCCGCTCTACCAAATTCGGCGACGATCAGGACCGTCCGATCCGCAAGGCCGACGGGAACTGGACCTATTTCGGCGCCGATCTCGCCTATCACATGCAGAAGGCCGAGAGCTCTGACGCCCTGATCGATATCTGGGGCGCCGACCATGCCGGCACCGTGAAACGGATCAAGGCAGCCGTTGCCGCATTGGCCGAAGGGCAGAACAAGACCATCCCGTTCGATGTAAAGCTGGTCCAGATGGTCCACCTGATGCGCGATGGCGAGCCGCTGAAGATGTCCAAGCGGTCGGGCAATTTCGTCACCATCGCCGATATGGTCGAGGAAGTCGGCAAGGACGTGGTGCGCTTCACCATGCTCAGCCGCAAGGCCGACGCACAGATGGAGTTCGACTTCGCCAAGGTGGTCGAGGCGAGCAAGGACAACCCGGTCTTCTATGTCCAATATGCCCATGCCCGCATCAGCTCGACCCTGCGGAAGGCTGCTGCCGAGGGGATTGCGCCATCGGACGCTGCTCTTGACCGGCTGGGCGAACCGGAATGGACCCTGGTCAAGCAGGCCGCGCAGTTCCCGCGTATCGTCGAGGCGGCTGCCTCCGCGCGCGAGCCGCACCGCGTGGCGTTCTTCCTGTATGACCTTGCTGCGGCCTTCCACACCTACTGGCACGGCGGAAATGAAGATGCGTCAAAACGCGTCATCGTGGCACAGGATGAAGAGCTGACGGCGGCGAGGCTTTTCCTCGTCGACTCAATCGGGCAAGTTATCCGCAATGGCCTGTCCCTGCTTGGGGTCGAGGCAGTCGAGGAGATGTGACGATGTTCGGGGGCGAAAAAGACTTTGGCGAAGAGGAATACACCACCGCTTACGAGACGGTGCAGGATCAGGACGCCGAGTGGGACGAGGATGGCGACGAGGTCGTGACCGAGGAAGAGGTGGATGAAGACCGCCTCGATCTCGATAGCGATGAAGAAGCCCTGCCGTGGCTCGAATCGAGCGATTATGCCGAAGAAGACGGCGTCGATACCGGCCGTCTGGTCGGTTTCGTGCTGCTCGGCCTGCTGGCGCTCGGCCTGCTGGTTGGCGGCATCTGGTTCCTGACGAACCGTGGACCCGACCCTGAACTGGTCGCCGATGGCAGCACGATCGAAGCGCCCGAAGGCGACTACAAGCGCAAGCCTGACGAGGCAGGTGGCCGCGAATTTCCCGGTACCGGCGATGTCGCACCGGCGGTTGGCGAAGGCCAGACCCGCGAAGGCCGTCTCGCAGACGGAAATGCGGCAGGCGCCACCGGTGGCCCAGTCCGCCCGAGCGTGGATGCGCCAGGCACTGGCAGCAACGCCTCGGCGGAGCAATGCGAATGGCGGCGCGACCACCACGGGCAGTGCCGGAGACGGTTCTTCTACTGGCTCAAGCACCGGTTCGAGCACTGGTTCGAATACCGGGCCAAGCGTTCAGGTCGGCGCCTATTCGAGCAAAGCCGCAGCCGAAGCAGGCTGGAGCCAGCTCGGACGCCAGACCAGCGCACTTTCGGGTGTTCGCTATCGCATTGTCGAAGGTCAGGCCGATATCGGCAAGGTCTTCCGCCTGCAGGCAACGCCCGGCGATGCTGGCCGCTGCCAATCGCTTGTGCACGGCGCTGAAGGCGGACGGAGTGGCCTGTCAGGTGAAGCCGTAAGGCTGATCGAATACCGGAATTCGCACGCGTGTTCGCGCTGCGCCATATCCACACAGGAAAGCCCGTGCGCCCTTGCGGCTCGCGGGCTTTCTTGCGACCGTTGACCATATGAAAACACCCGCAATCTTCGGCCTGTCGGGCCCGGAACTTCTGGACAGCGAGCGCGATTTTTTCCGTGATGCCGATCCTGCGGGTTACATCCTGTTTGCGCGCAATTGCGTGAATGCACAGCAGCTTCGGAAACTGACCGATGATGTGCGGGCCATTCATGGCCGCGACCGCCTGATCATCTCGATCGATCAGGAGGGTGGCCGGGTCGCGCGGATGAAGCCGCCCGAATGGACCCGCTATCCTGCGGGCGAGGTATTCGCCTCGCTCTACGAAATTGCGCCAGCCTCCGCGATCGAGGCGGTGCGGGTCAACGCGCAGGCAATGGCGCTGGAGCTTGGCGAAGCGGGCATCACCGTCGATTATCACGCACCGCTCGATGTGCGCCGTCCCGAAACGGACAATGTAATCGGCGACCGCGCTCTTGGCAGCGAACCCATGCAGGTGGCGGCTCTTGGCCGCGCCATGCTGGACGGAATGCAGCGCGGCGGCGTGGTCGGCTGCCTGAAACACATGCCCGGCCACGGGCGCGCAACCTGCGACAGCCACAAGGAAATGCCTGTCGTGAGCGCCTCTGCCGAGGAACTGGAAACGGACATCGCGCCGTTCCGGGCACTGTCCGACGCGCCGATCGGGATGAGCGCACATATCGTCTTCACTGCCTGGGATGCAGACCACCCGGCGACGCAGTCGCCCACGGTCATTTCAAGATATCATTCGCGGTGCAATCGGCTTCGATGGCCTGCTGCTGACGGACGATATCGACATGCAGGCCCTGCAAGGCACGATCGCCGAACGGTCGCAGTGCGCGCTGGCGGCAGGGTGCGATATCGCCCTGAATTGCTGGGCGAAGATGGACGATATGGTGGCCATTGCAGAGACCTGCCCGCCTCTTTCAGGCGACAGCCTGATCCGGCTCGAGCGCGTGCACGATGCTATGGGCGCATCGCCGGTGGAACGCCGACCGGCAGGCGCTCCTTGCCAAACGCGATGCGCTGTCTGGACGCAGCGGGCATCGCTGGCGGAGAAGCTGCGTGACGGAAGATGCACTCATCCTGGGCCAGCCCGATACGGGCAGCGCCGGCGACGAGTGGCAGGGCATTGCCGCGCCGGAACTACGGACGAGGGTGCGCTCTATCTGGATCTGGACGGCTGGGAAGGGCCGCTGGACCTCCTGCTCGATCTTGCGCGCCGGCAGAAGGTGGATCTGCGGCAGATCTCGATCCTTTCGCTGGTGGACCAGTATCTGGATTATATCGAGCGCGCAGAGGCGCTGAGACTGGAACTGGCAGCCGATTATCTGGTGATGGCGGCTTGGCTCGCCTATCTCAAATCCGCGATGCTGCTGCCCGAAGGAAGAGCAGGAAGACCCCAGCCCGGAAGAACTGGCCTTGCGGCTGCAATTGCGGCTCCAGCGGCTTGGCGCGATGCGAGAGGCCGCTGCCCGGCTGATGGCGCGCGACCGGATGGGGCGCGACGTTTTCTGCGCGCGCGCTCCGGAAGGCCTCCGTATCGACCGCAAGACCGCAGTGGAAATGCGAGTGGTTCGATGTCGTGCAGGCCTACGGGCAGGTCAAGGCCCGCACCGCGCCGGCCGTCCACATGGTCCGCGAACGGCCTGTCATGACGCTGGATAGCGCGCTCGACCGGGTCTCGGCGATGCTGGGCGTGACGCTGGACTGGATGGCGCTGGAAGAATTTCTGCCGCCCCATGCGGAACCGCGCCTGCGCAAGTCGGCGATGGCCTCCAGCTTCGTCGCGGCGCTGGAACTGGCCCGGCTGGGCAAGGCGGAACTGGCGCAGGACGAAATATTCGGGACATTGCGGCTCAGGCGGGTGACGGGCGTGAGCGACGCCTGACGACCTGCAACGGGCCGTCGAGGCGACCCTGTTCGCTTCGGAAGAGCCGATGACGGTCGAAGCGCTGGCGGCCCATCTCGGCGACGCGCCAGCAGGCGATGTGCGCGAGGCGTTGACGGTCCCTCGCCGAGCATTACGAGCCGCGCGGCATCCGTCTGGTCGAACGGGCGAAGCGCTGGCATTTCCAGACCGCCCCCGATCTCGCCCATCTGCTGCGCCGCGAAAAGGAACAGGTCCGCCGCCTCAGCCGCGCGGGCACCGAAGTGCTTGCCATCATCGCCTATCACGAGCCGGTCAGCCGCGCAGAAATCGAGGCCATTCGCGGTGTGCAGACGGCCAAGGGCACGCTCGATGTGCTGATGGAAGCAGGCTGGGTGCGCGTTGCCGGTCGCCGCGAAGTGCCAGGCAGGCCGGTCATCTACGCCACGACGCCGGAATTTCTGGCGCATTTCGGCCTTGCCAGCCGCCGCGACCTGCCGGGCATCGACGAATTACGTGCATCCGGCCTGCTCGATCCGGTCGATGATGCGTATGACGCGCTGACCGGCGAGGCCGATGATAGCGGCGACCAGGCCGAAACCGATGGCAAGCACGAGCCGGCTGTACAGTGTAGAAAACGAAGCGTGACTGGCGCGGGCGCGCAGTAACGCCTATATCGGGGCAACACTCATTTTCGGAGACGTCCCATGGGACAAATTGGCATCTGGCAAATCATCATCGTCGCAATCGTCGTCCTCGTCCTGTTCGGGCGTGGCCGCATATCTGAAATGATGGGCGATTTCGGCAAGGGTGTCAGCAGCTTCAAGAAGGGGCTGAACGACGACGATGGCAAGGCAGCTGCGGATCCGTCTGCGCGGATCGAGGCACCGCGTCACGAGGCGAAGCCCGCAAGTGAAGCCGCAGCCGATCCCCGGCCAGCCGATCAGCCAAGCCAGCCGAACCGGCCGACAAGAACGCCTGAGCCGAGGCCGGGCGGAGGATCCACTTCCCATGTTCGATATCGGCGCGACCGAATTGCTCGTCATTGCGATTGTCGCGATTTTTGTGATCGGCCCGAAAGAGCTTCCGCTGGCGATGCGCACTGCCGGGCGGTGGATCGGCAAGTTTCGCCGTATCTCCGGCAGCTTCCGCACCGGCATAGATGCCATGGTCCGCGAAGCCGAGATGGAAGATATGGACAAGAAATGGCGCGAACAGAACGCCCGATAATGGCGCAGTATCCCGATGAAGAAATGATGCCAGCCGACAAGACACAGGGTGCACTATCCGCCGCCGAAGCGCGCGAGGCGCAGGGCAAGACTTTGCTGCCCGATACGGATCTTGCCGGCAAGCGGACGATGAAGCTCCAAAGTCCGATTTGGCCGATATGCCGCCTCCGCCGAAGGCTGGCGCTTAGGTCATGGCGCTAAGCGATATCGACGAGACGCAGGCCCCGCTGCTGGACCATCTGATCGAACTGCGAACTCGGTTGGTGCGCGCAGTTGCCGCTTTGGCTGTGGCATTCGGTATCTGCTTCTATTTCGCCGATCAGATTTTCGCCTTCCTCGCAAAGCCACTTACCGAGGCTTTCCCTGCCGGGGAGGGCAAGCTGATTTACACCAAGCTGTACGAAGTATTCTTCGTCGAGCTGCGCGTGTCGCTATTCGCAGCATTCTGCATCAGCTTTCCGATCATCGCCAACCAGCTGTGGGCCTTCATCGCGCCGGGCCTCTACGCGAAAGAGAAGAAGGCTTTCCTGCCGTTCCTCTTTGCTACACCGATCCTGTTCACTCTTGGCGCATCGCTTGCCTATTTTGTCGTCATGCCGACGGCATTCCGCTGGTTCCTCGGGTTCGAGGGCAACGGCAGGTGGTCTGGACATAGAGGCCCTTCCTGCAGCGGGGGATTATCTTAGCCTGGTGATGCAATTCATTCTGGCGTTCGGGATCAGCTTCCTGCTGCCGGTGCTCTTGCTGCTGCTCAACCGTGCCGGGATCGTAAGCCGCGAACAACTTGACCAAGGCGCGGCGCTATGTTATCGTCGGCGTCGTCGCGGTGGCGGCGATTGTCACACCGCCCGATCCCGGGTCGCAGCTTGTTCTGGCCCTGCCGCTGTATATCCTGTTCGAAGGCTCGCTTCTGCTGATGCGTATCGGCGAGAAGCGGCGCGCACGACAGGAGGCCAAGGAAGCCAAACGCGACAAGACTGATTTGCCGGCAGCAGAGAACGTAGCCGAGTAATCGACGGGTGGGGCGTTATCGGACGTTTCATCCGCTAACGCTGTGCCGCACGCACTTCGTCGCGCCTTTAAAGTATCGAGCCCGTCACTCGCTAACCTTTGATTGCGGCTCACGCTACAGGCGGAGCGCGCTCCGCTTGAAGACATTTCCGTCGGGCACAAAAAAAGCGGAGCCCGAAGGCCCCGCTTTCCTTGAACTTGTTGTTCGCTGAAGCTTAGGCGCTCAGCGTGTCGTCGTCGTCACCGCCGGTGGCGATGAGGATGCCGCCGATTACGGCTGCAGCAGCCAGAACGGCGAGAATGACGCCGTCGCCATTGCTGTCACCGCCAAGTTCGCTGGCGCCAGCGACCGGAGCGGTACGCTCCGATCGACGACTTCAGCAGCCACGGGAGCGGTGGCGAGCGAAACTGCAGCAGCTGCTGCGGCGAGGGTACGAAGCTTCATAATCTTGGTCTCCTGAACCATAAAAATCGTTTATTTCAGCCGCGTGTTTACGGGCGCAGCGCACCGTGTGCAACCCCAATATGCGTCGGACCGTGACCCAAGTGCCACAATTTGAGCAAATAAGGCAATAATCCGGCAGAACGATGGCTGCCAGTTGGCAACGAATCAAATAGGGCCCGAGACAAAGTCGCGAGCCCTTCCGAATTCGATCTAGTCTGGCGCTTAGGCGCTCAGGCTGTCGTCGTCTCGTCGTCGGTCAGCAGGATGATACCGGCAACCACGGCAGCGAGGCCGAGGACGATAGAAGATCGGCTGCCGCCGGCGAAGTCGCCGAGTTCGCTGCTGTTCGGTGACCGGCTGCGTACGCTCGATCGAAGCTTCAGCCATGACAGGCGTGGCGGCAAGGCCGAGTGCTGCGGTTGCGATTGCGATATTGCGGAATTTCATTCGTTATTCTCCAGAAAACTCACAGGTGGCTCGTGCGACCCGTCGATTCGGCTCAAAGCCATTGGGTTTATAGCTCGCCGGAGTCGTTTCGCCTTAACAGTATGAATATCGAGTTAAAGGCATCGTTCCGAATTTTCGTCAGGCAGTGGCCTATTGTCGCTCAAATGCATCATTCGGCGGTTTCGCCAGCCGAACGCGTATAGACCCTTTCGCCGCCAACCCATGTTTCCAGCACTCTGGTGCGCGCGCAGTTCGGCTGGCGACGCGAGACATCGGATCGCGATCGACGAAAAGAAAATCGGCCCGTTCGCCTTTGACGAGTCGACCGAATCGCCCGTCGGCAAATCCGGCATAGGCCGCATCCTGCGTGAAGGATTTCAGCGCTCCTTCCCGCGATACCGCTTCCATCGGGAACCAGCCGCCGAAGGGCTGTCCGTCAGCGTCCTCGCGGGTGAAGGCGACGGCCAGATCCAGCTCGCGGGTCGGGCGACTTCACCGGCGCGTCCGAACCGAAAGCGAGCCGCGCGCCGGTGTTGGCGATACTGCGCCATGCATAAGCGCCGTCCAGACGGTCTGTCCCCAAGCGAGCTTCGGCCATCAGCCTGTCGGAGGTCTGATGGACGGGCTGCATCGAGGCGATGATGCCGAACTTGCCGAAACGGGCAATATCGGCCGGACTGACGACTCTGGGCATGTTCGATCCGCCAGCGCCGGTCGCCCGTGTAGGTGTCGCTCAGTTCCTCGATTGCGTCCAATAGTTCCGCATTGGCAGCATCGCCGATCGCGTGGGTCGCAACCTGAAAATCGTCCATCGCCGCGCGGCTCATCAGATTACGAAGCTGGGCGGGGGCGAGCAAAGGCAGGCCGGTATTGCCCCGCTCGTCGGAATAAGGCGCTTTCAACCATGCGCCGCGTGAGCCCAGTGCGCCATCGAGATAGAGCTTCACGCCGCCAAGACGCAGACGGTCGTCGTAAAGCCACGGCGTGGGCCCGGGTCCGGCGATGGCTTCCATCTCGTCGACACCGGCAGCATAGGCCATGATCCGCACTTTCAGGCGGCCCTCGTCACCGGCGCGGCGCATTGCCTGCCAGTCTTGCATGGTCGTTCCCATGTCGGCGGCGGCAGTGATACCGAATGACAGGAGCTTTTCCTGGGCCTTCGCAAGTGCCGCATCGCGGTCTTTCGGGCGCGGTGTAGGTACGACCTTTGCAATAAGCTCTCCCGCTGCGTCGACGAAGACACCGGCGGGTTCGCCTGAGGGCAGGCGGGTCGATCTTCCCGCCTGGCACGTCCTTCGTTGCGGCAGTGACGCTCGCAGCGCGCAAGGCGGCAGTATTGGCCCAGCCTGCATGGCCGTCGACACGCTCGAGCCAAACCGGGCGATCGGCCACTACGGCATCCAGCTCGGCAGCGGTGGGGAAACGGCCAAGGCCCCAGGTTTCCTGATTCCAGCCACGCCCGATAATCCACGGGCGGCCGGGATTCTCTTCTGCGAATGCAGCGATCTTCGCCTGCGCTTCGGCAAGCGAGCGGGTGTCCGAGAGGTCGAGCGTCAATTCGCCAAAGCCCACGCCCATCACATGAAGATGCGCGTCGATGAGCCCGGGCATGACCACGCGGCCTTCGCCATCGAGCCGGTAATCCGTCTTCGGCCGGTCGTCCCGCCGGTCGAGAACGCCTGCAATCTTGCCCTCATCGTCGATCCACAGGCCGGTGAACCGGTCGAGGTCGCCGTTTTCGTCGATCCGGACGCCGTCGACATTGTCGATCAGGACATCGGCCAGCGCGGCGCTGGGGAGGGCCGTCGCAGCGAGCGCAGCGGCAACAATCGAGAGGCGGATCATACGGTTTTCTTTCCTTCGGGAAGGCGCCGGATGAGCGCGCTGGTATCCTGCCGCGCGCCGCCCATTGCCTGAATTTCTGCGTAAAATTGGTCGACGAGCGCGCTGACGGGAGAAGAAAGCCCCAGACGCTTTGCCTCGTCCAGAGCGTATCCGAGATCCTTGCGCATCCAGTCGATCGCGAAGCCGAAATCGAACTCGCCTGCAGCCATCGTCGACCAGCGATTTTCCATCTGCCAGCTTTGCGCGGCGCCGCCGCTGATGGCATCCGAATACCTTGTCGGTATCGAGGCCGCTTGCCTGCGAAAGTCGGATGGCTTCCGATAATCCCGCGAGCGTTCCGGCAATGCACATCTGGTTCGCCATCTTCGCGGTCTGGCCGGCGCCTACTTCGCCGACATGGACGATCCGTGCGCAATAGGCCTGCATGACCTGTTCGGCGCGGGCAAAGTCGCTGGCCGATCCGCCGCACATTGTCGCCAGTTTTCCGTTTTCCGCACCCGCCTGACCGCCGGACACCGGCGCGTCGACAAACCCGATGCCGTGTTTCGCAGCATCTTCTGCAACCGTACGGGCCATCGCGGCCGAAGTCGTAGTATGGTCGATCAGCAGTGCTCCTGCAGCCGAGCGAGGCCAAAGCCCCGTCGTCGCCCAAGACAACCTGTGCGAGATCGTCATCATTGCCGACGCAGGCGATGACAATGTCCGCGCCCTGGACCGCCTCGGCAATGGTGCTAGCGACGCTGGCCTTGTCACCATGTTTGCCAGCCCAATCGTCACGTCTACCGGCAGACCGGTTCCAGACGGTGACGGCATGACCCGCATCGGCAAGATGGCCCGCCATCGGACCGCCCATCACGCCAAGGCCAAGGAATGCGATATGTCGAGTCTGTCATTGGGTGCGAGGGTTAGGGGGTCGCGTCCGCCCTGCCAATAGGTGAAGGTCAATGTTCCGGCCTGACCGAAATCCGTCGCCCCCATATCGCAGATATCGACCACACGCCTTTTGTATCGCGCCGCGATAACCCCCGACATTGCAAGGCCCCCGGGCAGCCTAGGGCGCTTTTCCTATGAGCCAGAACGATAGCCATCAGGATAAGGCGCTCTCGAAGCGCTGACCCTCGACGATGTCGAGGCCGCTGCCGATCGGATCAAGGGCGCGGTCGTGCGCACCCCGACGATGCACTCGATTACGCTGTCGAACATTTCGGGCGCGGAAATCTGGCTGAAGTTCGAGAACCTGCAATTCACCGCGGCCTATAAGGAGCGCGGTGCGCTCAACGCTGCTCTTGCAGCTGACCGAAGAACAGCGCGCGCGAGGCGTCATCGCGGCGTCGGCCGGCAATCACAGCCAGGGGCTTTCCTATCATGGCACGCGGCTGGGTGTTCCGGTCACCATCGTGATGCCGCGCACCACGCCCGCCGTGAAGGTGATGCAGACCGAAAGCGTCGGCGGCGAGGTGGTGCTGGAAGGCGAGACCTTCGACGAGGCTTATGCCTATGCCCGTCAGCTGGAGACAAGAGCGCGGGCTGACCTTCGTCCATCCGTTCGATGATCCGCATGTGGCAGCAGGCGCCGGTACGGTGGCGCTCGAAATGTTCGAGGATGCGCCGGATCTCGATTGCATCGTGACGCCGATTGGCGGCGGCGGTCTGATGTCGGGTATGTCGACGGTCGCGCGCGCCCTGAAGCCCGACATGGAAGTGATCGGCGTGGAGGCGGCGCTGTACCCCTCGATGCGCAACAAGGTGGCGCAGGAAGCTTCGCCATGCGGCGGCGACACGCTGGCCGAAGGCATCGCGGTCAAGGAACCGGGCAAGTTCACCTCGCAGATCATCGCCGAACGCGTCGACGAAATTCTGCTGGTCGACGAACCGGCGCTGGAGCATGCCGTTTCGCTGCTGCTGCAGATCGAGAAAACGGTGGTCGAAGGTGCTGGCGCTGCCGGTCTTGCCGCTGTCCTGGCCAATCCGGACCGGTTCAAGGGGTGCAAGATCGGCCTCGTGCTGTGTGGCGGCAATATCGATTCGCGGCTTCTGGCGAACGTGTTGCTGCGCGATCTCGCCCGCGCGGGCCGACTGGCGCGGCTGCGCATAACGCTGCAGGATCGGCCGGGGGCGCTCTATGCAGGTGATGGGCGAATTCGACGCGCACAACGTCAATATCATCGAGATCTATCATCAGCGGATCTTCACCAATTTGCCGGCGAAGGGCCTGATCACCGATATCGAATGCGAAGCCCGCGATGCCGACCAGCTGGAAAAGCTGGTGCAGGCGCTCCGCGACAAGGGCTATACGGTGAGCCCGGTCGAACTAGCCTAAATCGCTGTTAACGCTTTCCCAATTGTGCAAACTAATCAAATGGTAACCATGTTTCGTGGTTAAGAGACTTTTACCGGCGCGGTCTGCTTTGCAATAAGGCTAGGCAATTCGGAACGGCGATTCTGCTGCGTTTCGATGTAGAGGACAAACGCCTTCGCCCGTGACCGCGCCCGTTCGCTTCCCCCGCTTTTTCGTGACCAGCCCGGCCCCGTGCCCGTATCTCGAAGGCAAGACCGAGCGTAAGGTTTTCACAGAGCTGAAGGGCCCGCATGCCGAGCAGCTGAACGAAGCGCTCGGCCGGATCGGGTTCCGCCGCAGCCAGACGGTGGCTTATCGCCCCAGCTGTGCCGGTTGTCAGGCCTGCGTTTCCGTGCGCGTCGTTGCAGACGAGTTCAGGCCCTCGTCTTCGCAAAAGCGCATTCTGAAGCGCAACTCCGATCTCGTGGCGACCGAATGCCGCCCCTGGGCGACCGACGAGCAGTTCGATCTGCTCCGCCGTTATCTCTCCCACCGCCATCCCGAAGGGGGGATGAGCAGCATGGAAGAGATGGACTATGCGGATATGGTGGAACATACACCTGTATCAAGCTATGTGCTTGAATATAGAGAGCCGTCGGAAGATGGCGAACCGGGTCGATTGGTAGGTGCGTGTCTGATGGATCGTCAGGCTGACGGTCTTGTCGATGATCTACAGCTTCTTCGATCCGGAGCATGGAAAACGTTCTGGACTTGGCAATTATATCATCCTTGATCACATTCGCCGCGCTGCGTCGAACGGGCTCCCGTTCGTGTATCTCGGCTATTGGGTCAAAGGATCGGGCCGGATGGAATACAAGGTCCGGTACCGCCCTCTCGAAACCCTCGGCCCAGACGGCTGGAAACGGATGGGCGATGCAGAGCAGGACGCTCTTATCAAAGCCTCTCTCGCTCCTCGCGGAAAAACCGGCTCAGGCGAAAAGCCTGAAAAACAGGACATTTTCGCACTCCATTCTGCCAGCTAGCACTTTAGGTACGACGTCGCGTCTGGCGCTGGCCTCTACCTGGGCCGGTTCGCTGGCGCTGTTGTTGCAGCCCGTGGCGGCAAGCGCGCAAAGCCTCGAAGATCTGATCCCGGACGCTGCTGTCGAGAACCCCGAAGAGTGGGCGGGCGATGGTGCCGGCCCCGCACCCGTCGCCGAAGACGGGTCCGTTTTCGCTCCGCCCGAACCCGATACGCCGCTGTCCGAACTGCCGCAGATAACGGTGGGCTGGCCCGACGAGCTCGACATTCCTTCGCTTGATCCGCTCGAACCCGACGAGGATGTCCGCTTCGCCGATCTGGGCGAGGACCCTGTATTCACCCCGCCGCAGGGACCGGTCATCGACCTGACCGATTCGCTCGCCATCAGCTTCCCCGAAGAACGGGCCCTGTTCCCCATACAGGACGAATTTCTCGACCGGTTCCAGGCCTTGTCCAATGTCGAGGACTATGACGACGGCGAGGGCAATGTTGCGCAGCTGACCGCCCGTGCCCGTGCGGACGAGGAATTGCTGCAGCAGATGCTGCGGGTCTACGGCTATTACGACGCGCAGATCGTGCGCTCGGTGGTGGTCGTCGATGCGGGCGATCCGGCTGCAGATGCAGATGGAGATGGCTCTGCAGAAGCGCCGCCCAAGGTCCGCTTCGACGTCATTCCGGGCACGCGCTACCGTTTTGGCGCAATCGATCTGGGCCAGCTGGATCAGGCCGCCGACTTTGCCGAGCTGCGCGCTGCATTCGAAATCCAGCCTCAGGATTACATGTCGAGCGACAAGATCATCGAGGAACAGTTCGATCTCGATCAGGCGCTGGGCGAAAGCGGCTATCCCTTTGCCGTCATCGATTTGCCGTCGCTGCTGATCGACCATGCGCGGGTCGAGGGCGACCTCACCATGCCGGTGCAGCCGGGCGGCAAATATGTCTTTGCCGGGGTCACTTCCGGCAAGCCGGAATTCCTGTCGTCCGAGCATCTGGAAACGATTGCCCGCTTCGATCCCGGCGACACTTACAAGCGCAGCCTCGAGCTCGACCTGCGGCGCGCGATCACGGCGACCGGACTGGTATCCTCGGTCAGTGTCACGCCGCGCGAAGTCACGCCGCCTGCCAATGGCCAGCCCGGCGAGGTAGAACTCGATGTCGAACTGACCGAAGCCGAACTGCGGACGATCGCAGGGGCCATCGGCTACGGCTCCGAAGAGGGCTTCCGTGTCGAGGCGAGCTGGGAGCATCGCAATTTCTTCCCGCCCGAAGGCATGGTTCGCGTTCGCGGTATCGCAGGCACGCAGGAACAGCTGGCGGGCGTAACCTTCCGCCGCAACAATTTCGGCGGACGCGACAAGATTCTGAATATCGATGCCTATGCCAGCACCATCGACAGTCCGGCTTTCGATGCCCGGACCGTGGCGCTGGTCGGCTACGTATGAGCGATCGTCCACCCTGCTTTTCCAGAAGCCGCTCAGCTGGAGCGCGGGAGTCGAGCTTATCGCGACGCAGGAACGGCCGCCGGTACTGGAAGGCGTTACGCCGGAACCTTACCAAACCTATTTTGTGGCCGCGCTCCCGCTGTATGCCCAGATCGATACCAGCAACAGTTTGCTCGACCCGACAGAGGGCTTCCGCCTGTCGGGCCGGCTGTCGCCCGAAGTATCGCGCAACAACGGGACGCAAAGCTTCTATCTGCGCGGCCGAGCCGATGTGACCTATTATCAGCAGGTCAACGACAAGGTCGTACTGGCAGGCAGGGCAGCTTATGGCGCGATCCCTGGAACGGGCATCGATAATATCGCTCCGTCACGCCGCTATTATGCTGGCGGTGGCGGTTCTGTACGAGGATACGGGTATCGTCAGATCGGACCGACCGACGAAAACGGCGAGCCAACGGGCGGGCGTTCGGTTCTGGAATTGGCCGCAGAGGCGCGCATTCGCACAGGGCTGCTGGATGGCGCCGTCTCCGTTGTCCCGTTTGTCGACGCGGGCACGGTCGGGACTGGCCTGACGCCCGATTTCGACGAGTTCCGCATCGGTGTGGGCGTTGGCGTCCGCTACCACACGGGCTTCGGTCCGATCCGCTTCGATGTTGGCGTTCCGCTGAACCCGGGACCGGACGATAATCCTGTTGCTGTGTACGTTTCGCTGGGTCAGGCCTTCTGATGGCGGACGCAACCCCGGCGCAAGAGCCACGGCCGCATCACGAGCCTTCCGGTATCGACATCCATCCCAACGCGATTACGCGCCGGTGGAAACGTATCCTGCTGATCGGGTTCGGCCTGATCCTCCTGGCGGGCGGCATATTAGCCGCGTTCATCGGCACCGATAGCGGCAGTACCTTCGTAAAGAATCAGATCGATGGCCGCGATTTCGGCGACACGCTGAGGGTCGATGTCGGTGATATCGAGGGCAGCGTCTACAGCAAGCCCACCCTTGTCGATGTGACCATTACCACGTTCGATCCGGTCCTTGATGCTGCGGGAGAACCCATCGCCGGGCGCCGCGGTCCGAAGCGGATGGAGATTTTCTTGGAGCGGGCGACTGTCGATGCCGATCTGCTCCGGTATCTGCGTACGAGCCTATCGGGGACGATAATTTCCGGACTGGACCAGACCGTTGCCCGCGCATTGGGCCTTGATGCCGAAAAATTCGCACCCGAGCTCAATCTGAGACTGGTCGATATCGATGGCGGCGAATTGCGGTATATGTCGGAGCTGGAAAGTCCCGATACGGGCAACGATCCCATCCCCGATATCGATCTCGAAATCGAAAAACTGACAATCGACGATTTCCTGTTTCCAGCCGGTACGCTGACCGAACAGGATTTGAAGCTGGCACTGGATACGTCGCTCGTCCTCGATGACGGAATGGCATTGGTGGACGGCAGCGGTTCTGTCGGAGACGACGCATTCGACGTCGATCTTGCTTACAAGACGGGGCAGCCGTTCCGGCTGGCGCTCGATGTGGAGGCTACCGATGGTGGCCCGCTGACGGCGCTTGCCGGTCTGGACGGCGCCTATGATGCGCGCATTCGCGGGCAGGGCACGCTCGACAAGTGGACCGGCTACGCGCTGGCATCGCGCGATGACGTGCGGCTCGGGGCGTTCCGGTTGACGGTACAGGATAAGCGGGCATCGCTTCTGGGCATTGCCAATCCTTCGCCGTTCCTTGCAGGCACCGCCGCTCAGGCGCTGGGCGAACGGGTCAGGATAAGCGCGGTCGCAAACATCGAAGACTTGCTCGACACGGAAAGCCGCGCATTTGACGGGTCCTTCGAATTGATTGGCGCAGGCGTCCGGGCAAGCGGCGGCGGCACAGTCGATCTTGCACAAGTGGCTTTCGACGGTTTCGATTTCGAAGCTGCGGTCACCGACAGCAATCTGCTGGGCGAGACGGCGCAGCTGGAAGACGTCCGCATCGACGGCGTGCTGAACGGTCCGCTGGCCAATTTGAGCATACGGCACAATCTGACTGCCAGCCGCATCGCTGCAGGCGCCGTCGAGCTGAGCGACATCGCGCAGGCAGGCGAGGCGAAATATCGCGATGGGCGGCTGATCCTCCCGCTCCGGCTGAGCGTCGGGCGTATCCTGACCGGCAACGAGATGGCCGATCCGCGCCTGACCGACGGCACGATAGCGGGCAATCTCGTCTATGCGGGCGACACGCTGACATCGGACCAGCTCGACATTTCATTCCCGGGGGCCGACGCGCGGCTCAGCCTGGATGCGAACCTTGCGACACAAGCTATCCGCTTGCGGGGACCGGCCGCTATCAACCGCGTTCCGATCGAAACGCTCGGTGTCGTTAATGGCGGTGGCCGGATCGATTTCGCCTATAGCGGCGACGGAAGCTGGACACTGACATCCGATTTCGACGCGGCTGTCCCGGTCGTCACCAACGACACGATTGCGAACCTTGCCGGACCGCGTCTCGATATTGCAGGCGGCGTCACCGTCACCAGCAACGGGCCAATCACCTTCCGGCAGGTCCGGCTGGATTCGCGCCAGCTGGATCTCGTTCTGGATGGCCGCGTGAATGATGGCGAAACATCGGTCGCAGGCAGGGGCCGGCACACGCAATACGGTGCCTTTACCGTCGAGGCGGCCCTGACGGGCCGCGGGCCTGAAGCCATTCTCGTATTCGCCGAGCCACTGCCCGCAGCCGGTCTGAAGGACGTCCGCGTCGCGCTTTCGCCCACCGAAGAAGGGTTCGCGATCGAGACACAGGGGCAATCCATGCTCGGTGCGTTCGACGGTGAGCTTGGTCTTGTTTCGCCTGCCGACGGCCCCACGCGCATCGCCATCCAGCGGCTGACGGTTGCCGAAACCGAAGTGACCGGAGATCTGGCGCTGGGCGACGGCGGCGTCGATGGCAATCTGGCGTTTGTTGGCGGCGGCGTCGACGGCACCATTGCGCTTGCTCCGCGTGGCGGCGGGCAGGGCTTCACCGTGGACCTGAATGCCAGCAATGCGCGCTTCGGCGGAGAGACGCCGATCGTGATCGCGCAGGGAAGCGTTCAGGGCAGCGGCGTTTTCGCAGGCGGTATTTCCGATCCCGGTACGACGGCCGACGCCATGATAACCGCGCAAGGCGTCAGCTACGGCTCTCTTTTCATCGGACGACTGGCTGCCAATGCGCAATTGCGCAACGGACTGGGCGAAGTCACGGCGTCGGTCAGCGGGCGGCGCGACAGCCGCTTCGCGCTGCAACTGAACGGACAGATCGCGCCGGAGCGGATCAGCGTTGCAGCGCGCGGAGAATATGCGGGCGAGCGGATTTCCATGCCGCGCCGTGCCGTTCTGACACCGGCAGACGGTGGCTGGCAGCTCGCGCCCACACAGGTCAACTTTGCCGGCGGCAAAACCCTGCTCGAAGGCGAATTCGGCGGAAGCCGCACCCGTCTGGACCTCGCTCTGGACGATATGCCGCTCACGCTGGTCGACATTGCGCTCGACGATCTGGGCCTCGGCGGTACGATTTCCGGCTCGGTCGTTTACGATGCCCCGGCCCGCGGCCTTCCAAGCGGCGAGGCCCGCGTGACGATCGACGGTCTGACACGCTCCGGCCTCGTCCTCGCCTCGCGTCCGATCGACCTGTCGCTCGTTGGCAAGCTCACTGCCGACAGGCTCGAAGCGCGCGCCGTGCTCGACGACGAAGGCGGCCAGCGCGGGCGGATCCAGATGCTGGTCAGCAATCTGCCATCGAGCGGTGATCTGGTCCCGCGTCTGCAGGCTGGCGACCTCGTGGCAGAGCTGCGATATCAGGGGCCTGCCGCGGCGCTCTGGCGCCTGGCGGCAATCGATGCGTTCGATTTCACCGGACCTGCCTCGGTCGCGGCCGACATCACCGGCACGCTCGCCAATCCGCAATTGCGCGGATCTCTCGCGAGCGACCAGCTACGTGTCCAAAGCTCGCTTTCGGGCACGGATATCCGCGATGTCAGCGTGCGGGGGAACTTTGCCGGATCGCGGCTCCGTCTCACGCGCTTCAGCGGCACGGCATCGAATGGCGGTACCGTGTCCGGCAGCGGCTATGTCGATCTCGCAAACCTGGGTGCCGGACAGGGTCCGGAAATGGACATCCGTGTTGCGGCGAATAACGCGCGCCTGCTGAATGCGCGGGGCATCAGCGCGACGCTGACCGGCCCGCTCCGCATCGTGTCCAACGGCGTCGGCGGGACGATTGCCGGGCGCGTCCGGGTCGACCGGGCGAGTTGGGCATTCGGCGTGGCGGACGAGGATGTGAGCCTGCCTGACATTCCGACCGAAGAGATAAACCTGCCCTTCGACATCGCGCCGCCATCCGCCGGAGGCGCGCCGTGGCGCTATCTTATCAATGCCGTCGCGCCGAGCCGCGTGGACGTCGACGGCATGGGCCTCGACAGCGAATGGAGCGCGAATATCCGTTTGCGCGGCACGACCGATGATCCGCGCATTGGCGGCGAGGCACGGGTTGTACGCGGCTTCTACAGTTTTGCGGGGACCCGTTTCGAACTGACCCGTGGCCGGATCGATTTCGACGAGAGCGGCCCGATCGATCCGCAAATCGACATTGTCGCCGAGACGCAGGATAACGGCATCGACGTGGAAGTGTCGGTTCAAGGCAATGGGCAGAATCCGGAAATCGGCTTCAGCTCGACCCCTGCCTTGCCCGAAGAGGAAATTCTGGCCCGCCTGCTGTTCGGCGGATCGGTCACCGACCTGTCCGCAACGGACGCCGTTCAGCTGGGCGCCGCGCTCGCGTCGCTTCGCGGCGGCGGCGGCGGTCTCGATCCGATCAACCAGCTGAGGACGGCGATCGGCCTCGACCGCCTGCGCATTGTGGGCGCCGACCCTGCACTCAATCGGGGCACAGGTGTCGCGCTGGGCAAGAATTTCGGACGGAAATTCTACGTCGAGCTGATCACCGACGGACGCGGCTATACGGCCACCGAGCTGGAATTCCGCGTGACCAGCTGGCTGTCACTGCTGGCAGCGGTATCCAGTATCGGGCGGGAAAGTGCAGTCGCGGAAATCAGCCGCGACTATTGATGCGGCGCTCAGCTGCCTCCGGGCAGCGGGGCCAGTGGCGCATTCACCGGAATCACCGCACCGTTGCTGCCGAGAAGCGTTTCGCCTTCGACCCGGCCAGTGGTACCATCCTGTCCTTCGATCGTGATTGCCGTCTCTTCGAGCGAGAAGGTTACAAGGCCGCCGGCAAGATTGCGCATGGTCACCGGGCCACCGGACGAAGCAATGGCCTCCTTAATCGAAGAAGGCGTCACTTCCCCTGGCAGGATGTGGTTGCGCAGCAGGGCAATCAGCAGAACGCGGCGTTCGTCTTCGTCCGCAAGATTGCCAGCGTCGCGAAAGCGTGCCAAGCGCGGCATCGGTCGGGGCGAGGACGGTGTAGGTTCCTGCCCCGTCGAAGACACTGGCAACACCGGTTTCTGTCAGGACATCGGCAATCGCGGTGAACCTGTCATCGCCTGCAAGGAGCGAGGCGACCGTTTTGTCCGAAGGCTCACCGGTCGCGGGGTGCTTCGGGTTCGTTGCCGGCGGGAGAGCATCCTGCCACCGCCAGCGAAATGCCGGTCGCAAATGCCAGCCATCCGGACGCCGGACGAGTGCGAGACACGGTCCTCATACCAGAAGCTCGATCGCAGCGGCGACGAGGCGCGTTTCGGGATCGATTTCGTAGACGTAGCCGTCCGAGTATCGGTATTGACGGCCAGGCTGGTCGTAATACCGCTCCTGATAGGCGCTCGGTACATTGTACACGTCGTATCCTCTGGGTACTGGCCGGCCGACCGTGAAATCGTCCCCGGTGAGCAAGGCTGCGACCGATCGGATGGCAGTCGTTTCCGGGTCAACCCGATAGACGACCCGGTCGGCATAACGATAGGAATCGCGTCCGCCGAGGCTGTAGTAATTCTCGTAATATCCCGGAAGCGCCTGGCTGTCATAACCGCCCGGCCATTCGGATCCAAGCGCGAGCGCGCCGCCGAGAACAGGCAGCCAGGCCGACACACCGGACCCTCCGGAACGCAGTAGATAGCCGTCATTGTAAAAGTAATTTGAAGAACGCCGGTCGCCCAGGCCGAAAAGCGAGGGCAGATAACCATATTCGTTCGCCTTGGCCTGCCCGGGGGCCTGGCATCCGTTGCGCTTCTTGGCGAGCCCCGGAGGGCAACCCTGAACAAGGTTGAGCGGAGTAGCTATGCCGGAGAGCAGGCCGGTGGTGCGGACATTGCCATTGGCGTCGTTGCTGCCGACACGCACGTCGGTTTTCCGGTTGCCCTGCGCGCGAACGAGGGAGCTGCGACCTTTGCCTTACCATTACCATTTCCGTTGGCCTTCCGTTACCGCCGCTAGCTTGCGCGGCACGGGCACTAGCGGGTCTGACCTTGGCACTATTCTTCGCGCTATTTCCGCGCTTGCCCTGCTGGCCGTCGGCGCACCCGGATTGCCAATGGCCACCGCCGCGGGCTTGCTTTTCGCATTACCGTTGCCGTTACCCTTGTTCTTCCCGGGGTCCGCGTGGGCAACTGATGCGGCCATCGTAATCGCTGCGACGCCCATTAACAATTGACGCATTTCAAGCTCCTTTCTCAATGAACGGGAGCCGCGCGCGGATCGTTCCAAACCGAGTGAAAAGCATTGAAAAGAAAAAGGGACGCCCGGTTTCCCGGACGCCCCTCGTCTCTCACTTAATTTGTGATCGGCCTGATTGGGATCAGGAGCTGTAATACATGTCGAACTCGACCGGGCTGGGGGTCGTTTCCAGACGCATCACTTCGTCCCACTTCAGTTCCATGTAGGCGTCGAGCTGGTCCTTGGAGAACACATCGCCCTTCAGCAGGAAGTCGTGATCGGCCTCGAGCGATTCGAGCGCCTCACGCAGGCTTCCACACACGGTCGGCACGTCGGCCAGTTCGGCAGGCGGCAGATCGTAAAGGTTCTTGTCCATCGCGTCGCCGGGGTGGATCTTGTTCTCGATGCCGTCGATACCCGCCATCAGCAGGGCCGCGAAGGAGAGATACGGGTTGGCGAGGGCATCGGGGAAACGGAACTCGACCCGCTTGGCCTTGTCGCCTGCACCATAGGGGATGCGGCACGATGCGGAGCGGTTGCGCGCCGAATAGGCCAGCAGCACGGGCGCCTCGAAGCCCGGGACCAGACGCTTGTAGCTGTTGGTCGTCGGGTTGGTGAAGGCATTCAGTGCCTTCGCGTGCTTGATGACGCCGCCGATGTAATGAAGGCAGGTTTCCGACAGGCCGGCATATTCATTGCCCGCGAAAGTCGGCTTGCCGTCCTTCCAGATCGACATGTGGGTATGCATGCCGGATCCGTTATCGTCCTTGATCGGCTTGGGCATGAAGGTTGCCGTCTTGCCGTAGGCATGGGCGACCTGGTGCACGACATACTTGTAGATCTGGACGCGGTCGGCGGTCTGCGTCAGTTCGCCGAACGTGATGCCCAGCTCGTGCTGTGCGGCGGCGACTTCGTGGTGATGCTTGTCCATGGGCAGACCCATTTCCAGCATGGTCGAAACCATTTCAGCGCGGATATCCATGGCGCTGTCGACCGGCGAGACGGGGAAATATCCGCCCTTCGCACGCGGACGATGGCCCATATTGCCGCCTTCGTATTCCTTGCCGGTGTTGGTCGGCAGTTCGATGTCGTCGATCGCGTAACCCGAACCGGCATAGCCGTCTTCGAAGCGGACGTCGTCGAACATGAAGAATTCGGGCTCGGGACCGACATAGACGGTATCACCGATGCCGGTCGACTTCAGATAGGCTTCGGCGCGCTTGGCCGTCGAGCGCGGATCGCGCGAATAGAGCTGGCCGTCGGACGGCTCGACGATGTCGCAGAACAGCACCATCATCGGCGTTGCGGAGAACGGATCGATATAGCTGGAGGCCATGTCCGGTTTCAGGATCATGTCGCTTTCGTTGATTGTCTTCCAGCCCTCGATCGACGAGCCGTCGAACATCAGACCGTCTTCCAGCGCATCTTCGTCCATGATGCTGGCGACCATCTGCAGGTGCTGCCACTTGCCCTTGGGATCAGTGAAGCGCAGATCGACCCACTCGATCTCGTGTTCCTTGATCTTCTTCAGGACGTCTTTTGCATTAGCCATGGACGGGATTTCCTCGTTGTAACGTGTTGAAACGGATGCGGTACTTTGTCAGACTGCGTCGTCGCCGGTTTCGCCGGTACGAATGCGCAGGGCGGATTCGATATTCGTGACGAAAATCTTTCCGTCGCCGATCCGGCCGGTTTGTGCGGCGCCTGAGATTGCCTCGACGACGCGCTCGGCGGTGGCATCGGGGACGACCACTTCCAGCTTAACTTTCGGCAGGAAGTCGACGACATATTCAGCGCCGCGGTACAGCTCTGTGTGGCCCTTTTGCCGCCCGAAACCCTTGGCCTCGGTGACGGTAATGCCGGACACGCCCACTTCGTGGAGCGCTTCCTTCACTTCGTCGAGCTTGAACGGTTTGATGATCGCTTCGATCTTTTTCACCGCGTCTGTATCCCCTGCACTTTGAGCCGGCAGCATGCGGGGCAGGGTCGCTCCTCATGAACCGGCAAACTGACAATGTCTCGTCGCGTGCACACGTTCCAAGAATCGTGCCAATTACTGCTCGCGCGAGTTCGAAGTGGACAGGGGTAAGGGATCAGGGCGTTTCAGGGAAGGGGAGGGTGCGCAGAAGATCGCGGGGGCCTCATACCCTGCCTCATTGCGAGGCGCGCGTGCCTAATTTTCAGGCAGTCCGATCCGGCAGCGAGAGACCCTCTGTCTCCGGCTGACCGGTCATGAGATTCAGGGATTGCACGGCCGCGCCGCTCGCGCCTTTGCCCAGATTGTCGAGCGTGGCGATCAGGCGGACCTGCTGCCCGTCAGGCGAGGCTGCGACGTAAAGGTCCAGCCCGTCGTGCGGCGTGTAGTCGTCGCGCCGGATCAGAAGCTCTGTCGGCACGCTATCGTGCACGCGCACCAGCGACGCGCTCTCGTAATAGTCCTGCAAGGTCGCAAGCAGGGCATCGGGCGATGTCGCATTGCGCATCGGACCAAGCGAGAGCGGAATTTCGACCAGCATCCCGCGATAGGCGGGCACGACGGCCGGCGAGAATACCGGTGGGTATTTCAATCCCGCATGGACCTGCATTTCGGGCAAGTGCTTGTGCGCCATGTCGAGCGCGTAAGTACGGAAGGCAATGCCGCGATCGTTTTCGTAGCGTTCGATCATCGCGTTACCGCCGCCGGAAAAACCGGAAACGGCATTCACGCAATAGGGTGCCTTGGCCGGCAGCAATTTCGCGCGGATCAGCGGGGCGAGCAGCGCCAGAAAGCCGGTGGGATAGCACCCGGGATTGCTGACGCGCGCCGCATTGGCGATGGCTTTGCGGCCCACCAGTTCGGGAAAGCCATATGTCCAGCCCGGCGCGGTGCGATGGGCACTGGACGCGTCGATGATGCGTGTTCTTGCTTCGGGATCGAGCCATGCCGCAGCTTCGCGCGCGGCATCGTCCGGCAGACACAGGATGGCGACATCCGATGCCGCCAGAGCGTCCGCGCGGGCGGCCGGATCCTTGCGCGTATCATCGTCCAGAACGACCACTTCGAACGCCTCGCGCCCGCTCAGCCGCTGGTGAATTTCAAGACCGGTCGTGCCGGCCGCACCATCGATGAAGACGCGGGTCGCCATCAGGCGGTCAGGTCGGCGCGGCGGATATAACCGGTAGGCCCGTCCGGTCCGCAGCAGCCCCAGGCCCACTGGCTTGTCATGTCGAGAACCTCGACCGTATCACCCGCGGCAAGTGCAATGACCTGCTCTGCCTCGTCCTGCGGATTGCATAGCAGAGCCGCGCCATCCTGCGCGACCGTCATCGGTGTGGGAACGGCGTAATGCGCCACGAAATGGGTGCCCGCCAAGGCAATGTGGGCAAGGTCGCCCCGCACCGGAAGCACGCCCTTTACCGGAGGCGCGACTGGTCCGGCCAGAGCAAGCTGACCTTCTGGTACAGGATAGGTGTGGCCTTCGCTCACGTGGGAATGCAGCTCGTTTCGTCTTTAAAATCTCGCAGGCGCTTAGCCAGCCAGCGATGGGACCGCAAGCCGCGCTACTTCGCGCCGTACCGCGCGCGCAGCATGTGGTAGCTTGCACGCAGGCCGTACGCAGCTCCGCCCTTGGGCCGCCCGGGCTTGGGGAAAGGTCGCCAGGCGAAGGTATCGAAATGCGCCCATTCGATCCCGTCGCCCACGAATCTGTCGAGGAAAAGCCCCGCCACGCTTGCGCCGGCATAGGGGTTGGACTGGGCGTTGTTGGTGTCGGCGATATCGCTGGCCAGATACTCGCGGTAAGCATCGGGCAGCGGCAGGCGCCACGGCTCGTCGTCATGCGCCTTGCCCGCTGCGATCAGGTCGGCTGCCGTTTCGTCGCGGCGCGTCATCAGGGCAGGCAGGTCCGGGCCCAGAGCCACGCGGGCCGCGCCGGTCAGGGTGGCGAAGTCGATGATCAGCTCGGGGTTCTCCTCGCTCGCGCGGGTCAGCGCATCGCCCAGAATCAGACGGCCTTCTGCGTCGGTATTTCCGATTTCCACCGTCAGGCCCTTGCGTGAATTCAGCACATCGCCGGGGCGGAAGGCATTCGACGAGATGGCATTTTCAACCGCCGGTACCAGCAGGTGGAGGCGAACTGGAAGGTTCGACCCCATGATGAGCCCAGCCAAGGCGATCGCGTGCGCGCTGCCGCCCATGTCTTTCTTCATCAACTTCATGCCGGCTGCGGATTTCACATCCAGTCCGCCGGAATCGAAACACACGCCCTTGCCGACGATGGCGACGACCGGATCGCTTTCCTTGCCCCATTTGAGGTGCATCAGGCGGGGGGCATGCTTGCGATCGGCAGCGCGGCCGACGGCGTGGACCATCGGATACCCCTGCTCCAGCGCATCGCCTTTTACGACATCCATCTTGGCGCCGTACGTCTTAACCAAGGCTTCGCACTCGGCCTCCAGCGCGGCGGGACCCATATCTTCCGCCGGCGTATCGACCATCCGCATGACCTGCATGACGGCTTCTGCTTCGGCGATGGCGGGATCGATTGCCTTCACCTGCTTGGTCACAAGTATGCGCGGGCCGGCCGCGTTCTCGTCGTCCTTGTATTTGGTGAAGCGGTACTGCGCGGTGAGCCAACCATGGAGGGCGGGGCCGGGATCGCCATCGGCGCGGCGATAGGTGCCTTCCGGCAGCTGCTCGGCAAGCTTGGCCATGCACCAGCTGGACAGATTGTCAGGATCGGCAACACCGCCGACCGCAAACCACGCATCGCCGTCCGGCACGATGGCAACCTGATAGCCCTTGCCGGTGAATTTCTGTCCCGCGAGCGAGGCGCGTTGCCCGGCAGAAAGTGACTTCGACCACCCTTCGAAACCGTCTTCGTTCACGAGATGGATGGAAACCGCGTCCTGGTCGCGGTCGGGCTGGATCAGGTCTTTTATAACGTTCATTCCGCACACTTGGGGGCGATGGCGCGCGGTGACAATCCCCGAGGTATCATCGGCCAACCTATCACCCGTCTCGCAATTTGGCGCATGCCACGCTACATGGCATGCCATGACCGAATATCAGACCATTACCGCAGCCGACGAAGTCCAGCGCGACGGCACGATCAAGCTGCATGACGAAAGCGGCTTCGAAGGTATGCGAAAGGCCGGACGCCTCGCTGCCGAAATCCTCGACGAAGTGACCACCATGGTGGAACCGGGCGTGACGACAGAGGCGCTCGACACCGCCATCCGCGGCATGATGCTGGATGCTGGCGCGGTGCCTGCCACGCTGGGCTATCGCGGTTACACCCATAGCAGCTGCATCTCGCTCAACCACGTGATCTGTCACGGCATTCCCTCGGACAAGGTGCTGAAGGACGGCGATATCCTCAATATCGATATCACGCCGCTGCTGGACGGCTGGCATGGCGACACCAGCCGCATGTTCTTTGCTGGCGAACCGTCTCTGAAGGCGAAGCGCCTTGTCGATGTAACCTATGAATGCCTGATGCTGGGGATCGACGCCGCGTCGAAGCCGGGTGCACGTCTGGGCGATATCGGCGCCGTGATCGCCGCCCATGCGAAGCAGTACCGCTATGGCGTGGTGCGCGAGTTTTGCGGGCACGGACTTGGCCGCATGTTTCATGACGAGCCGGAAGTCGTCCATCAGGCCGAAGCCGGTACCGGACCGGAATTGAAGCCGGGCATGTTCTTCACCATCGAACCGATGATCAATCTCGGCCGTCCGTGGGCCAAGATTTTGAAAGACGGCTGGACCGCCGTTACGCGTGACAAATCGCTCTCGGCGCAATTCGAACACTCGATCGGCCTGACCGAAAATGGCGCCGAAATTTTCACGAAGAGCCCAAAGGGTCTCGACCAGCCGCCTTATTAGGTTTCCCGCGCGGCCCTGATCGCGGCCCCTGCGGCAAACGGGGCGAGTGCAGCCAGAGCCAGGCTGATCGCTCCGGCGAGGGCGAGGCCCGCGCTGTCCGGCCGCGAAAGGGCGCCTGCGCCGAAAATCAGGACCGGTGCGGCGAGCGGCAGCAGGAGCAGTCCAGCCAGTGCCGTGCCTGCTCTCAGGCTTGCCATGACGGCCGATACGATGAGGCCGATGGCAGCAAGCCCGGGCGTCCCGGCAAGCAGGCCGAGCATGACAAGCTTTACCGTTTCACTGTCCAGCCCGAGCAGTGCTGCCGCCGGAAGGCAGGCCAGCAGCAGGAGCGGGGCAAACGCCAGCCAGTGCGCCAGCAGGCGCGCGGCCATGGCGCTTTCTTCGGCGATATCGCGCAGGGCCAGCTGATCGAAAACTCCGCTGTCGAGATCGTCGCGCACGAGCCTGTCGAGCGGCAGGATCGCCGCCAGCAGAGCCGCTATCCACAAGACGCCTCCGCCGGTGCGGGCGAGCAGCGCCGGATCGGGTCCGACAGCAAATGGATAAAGCATCGCTACCGCGAGGAAGAAGACGAGCGGGAGAAACGCACCGCCCCGAGAACCGCCGGGGAGCAGCAGGGACAGGTCGCGCCTGAATAATATCGCAAACGCGCTCATACTGCGGCCTCGAGCGCGAGCTGCGGGATATCGAGCCCGGTGGGCTGATGTGATGCGATGACGCAGATTCCGCCAATTGCCCTTTGCGAGGAAATAAGTGCGGCAACAGTGTCCCGTGCGTCGGTATCGAGGCCGTTCAGCGGTTCATCCAGCAACCAGATATGCGCGCCCTGTCCCGCAAGCCGCGCCAGTGCGGCACGCTTGCGCTGACCGGTCGAAAGGTAACGGACCGGAATGTCGAGTAGGGGCTCCAGCCCGAGCTGTCGCTGCGTATCGGACATGTCTGCAGAACCATCGAGGCGCGACCAGAACGCGAGCGCCTCGCCGAGCGTGGCATCTCCGTCGAGCGCCAGCCTTTCGTCCAGCATTGCGACTGGGCCACGGCGTTCCACCGTGCCGACGAGTGGCCGCGCCAGTCCGGCGAGCAGGCGCATCAGGCTCGTCTTGCCGACGCCGTTGGGGCCGGTGATGTGGAGCGCCTCGCCCGGTTCGAGAGACAGCGAAAGCCCGCTGAAAAGCAGGCGCTCGCCCCGTCGGCAGGCTAGGTCGGTGGCGGCGAGACGCGCTTGCATGGGCGGCTGCGATAAGCGAAAGCCGCCGCTGTCACAACGATTGCAATTGCCGGAGATTACCCATGAGCGTGAGCAAGCTGACCGATCAGGAACGCGAAACGTGGCTCGGCGCCCTGAAAGACTGGCAAATGGTCGATGGAAAGGACGCGATCCATCGCACATTCGAATTCGCCGATTTCAGCGAGGCATGGGGCTTCATGAGCCGTGTCGCCCTGATCGCTGACGCGCAGGACCATCATCCCGAATGGTTCAACGTCTACAACAAGGTCGAGATCACGCTGACGACGCATGATGCGGATGGCCTGTCGCAGCGCGACGTGAAAATGGCAAAGGCCATCGACGCGCTGCTCTAGGCGTATCGTTACCGTCCCAGCGGACGGCTGTTGTCGCGCGACATTTTCCGGACGCGGCCCGGCATCCAGCGGGCGGCGAAGGCCATCTTGTTGGCGGTCTTGCCCACTTTCACGTGCAATTCCTTGCCGTGGACGGCACGCCAGGCAGCCTCGCCGACTTCTTCGACAGGCGTGATTTCCAGCCCGCCATCCTTTACACGCTGACGGATGCGCTCGTTCGATTTTGCATTCGGCGCAATATCGAGCAGCGGCGTGTCGATGAAGCTGGGCATGAGCGAGCGGACTTCGATTCCGTGTTCTGCCCATTCTGCATCGAGGCTTTCGGTGAGCGCGCGCACACCGAATTTGGTCGCCGAATAGACGCTTGCGCCGCCTGTCCCGTAAAGGCCCGCTGCGCTGGCGGTGTTGAGCAGGCATGATCCGGGGGCCGTTTTCTTGAGGTGCGGCAGAACGGCCTGTGCGCCGAAAAACGCGCCTTTCAGATTGATGTCGAGGCAGCGTTCGATTTCCTGAGTGCTGTTGTCTTCCAGCGATCCGCCGAGCGGGATGCCGGCATTGTTGGCCATAACGTCGATTCGTCCGCCCGCCGCCATGCTGAATGCGTTCCAGCGCTTCATCCCACGCATCGCGCTCGCGGACGTCGAAGACATGACGATAGGTGAAGCCGTTGCCGATCAGGGCCTCTGTCTCCATCATCCCGCCTTCGTTCACGTCGCCGAGGCCGATAAACCAGCCCTCGCGCGCAAAACGCAGCGCTATGGCGCGTCCGATGCCCGATGCGCCGCCGGTGATGAAAATTGCCTTGCGTTCCGCCATGTCGTAATTCCTCTCACTCGGCCCGCATTGAGAAGGGGCCGCCCGTTTCCAGACCTTACCGGTCCTAGAACGAAGCGGCCCCGAATGTCAGCCGGTTTCAGTAGCCGGATGCTACTTGATAGCGCCCGCCGAGCCCCTGAACGAAGTCTGCGCCTTCGACGATCTCTGCTGTCGATGCCTTCACCGTTTCGCCGATCGGCTCCGCGCGGCCGCCGAGACAGGTCGCGAGGAAGTTCTCCGTCATCGCGTTGAAGGCGATGTTGTTTTCCGGCTTGGCAAAACCGTGGCCTTCATCCGGATAAAGGACATAGGTCACGGGAATGTCGTTCGATTTCATCGCCTCGACGATCTGGTCGCTTTCCGCCTGATTGACGCGCGGGTCGTTTGCGCCCTGACCGATCAGCAGCGGCTTGGTGATGTTCTGCGCGGAATAGAGCGGGCTACGCTCCTTCAGCATGGCCAGACCGTCGTCGGTGGTCGGATTGCCCATGCGTTCGTGGAACTGGGCGATCAGCGGCTCCCAGTATGGCGGTATCGTGGCCAGCAGCGTTTCGAGATTCGAAGGCCCGACGATGTCGACGCCGCACGCAAATTCTTCAGGCGTGAAGGCCAGGCCAGCCAGCGTGGCGTATCCGCCGTAGGAGCCGCCCATGATCGCGACCTTGTCCTTGGCGGTGACACCGCGTTCAACGGCCCAGTTCACCGCGTCCAGCAAATCGTCATGCATCTTGCGGCCCCATTCGAGGTCGCCTGCAGAGATGAAATCCTTGCCGAAACCGGTGGAGCCACGGAAGTTCGTGCTGAGCACGGCATAACCGCGATTGGCGAGCCATTGGTGGTAGCTGTTATAGCCGTAGCCATCGCGTGCCCACGGGCCGCCATGGACCAGCAGGACCATCGGTACAGGCTCCTGCGGCACACCGTCGGCATCGGTGTCGGTGCCCGGCGGCAGTGTCAGATAGCTGGTCAGTGTCAGTCCGTCGCGGCTCTCAATCTCCAGCGCCTGCATCGGCTGGAGCGGGGCACCTTCGAGGTCGGGGCGGCTGGTATAGAATTCGGTCAGCGTTTCGGCGTCCCGGTCGAACAGATATACCTTGGTCGGGCTGGTCAGCGGGTCGTTCCAGACAAGCCATTTCCGGTCGTCGTCGGTGCGCGAATTGATTCCGTACGCACCCTCCAGACGCTCGCCCAGCCAGTCGAGTGCCGCTCCGATTTCGGGGTCGAGAGCGGTCCATTCGGTTTTGAGATAATTGACCGAATATGCTTCGACTTCGCCTGTATCCTGATCGCGGATCGTACCGCCCACATCGGCCCGTTCGTCTTCTGCAACGACGGTTGTTTCGCCGGTGGCGACATCCATCGCGATAAGCGCTGCCGTGTCGCGGCCCCGGCTGTCGGTCCAGTACAGCGTCTTACCGTCGCGGGTGAAGCCGGCTGGATTGGTCGTCAGCGAGTTCGCCGAGATCGGTGCTGCTGAAAGGTTCGACCGCAATGTCGCCGTCCTCGACCTTGAAGAAATCCATGCCGCCGGCCGCGTTGGGCCGCAGGGCGAGCCGGACATCGAGATTGTCGTCTGCGACGAAGCCCGCATACGCGTCGTTCTGGATTTTCAGTTCCAGCGCGCCGGTGTTGAGGTCCAGCAGGTGGACGTCGTGGAAGCGTGGGTCGCGGTTGTTGAGACCGACCAGAACCTTGTCCTTGAACTGGTCCGATGCGCCGACGATCTGCACGCGCGTATTCTCGAAATCGGTCAGCGTCGTTTCCATACCGCTGTCGATATTCACGCCGTACAGCAGGAAGTTTTCGTCGCCGCCCTTGTCCTGAATATACAGGATGGACTGACTGTCGGGCGCGAAGAAATACTGGCGGATCGGGCGGTCGGTCGCCTTCGTCAGAACGCGGGCCTGATCGGGCGCATCGGCCGGAGCGACCCACACATTCAGCACATCGTCATCCGGAGCAAGCCAGCCGAGCCATTTGCCGTCGGGGCTGATCTGACCGCCGGCCCTGGTCGGATTGCCGAACAGCACGTCGCGCGAGATCAGTGGGGCTAGGCTTCGCTGGCTTTGGTCATTTCTGCTCCGGAATTGGCGTGATGGTCGGCGTGCTGGTGCGCTAGTGCAGCCTGCGGCGTGGCAAAGGCCAGCGCAGATGCAGCTGCCATGAGTGCAAGGGATTTGGTGCGGATAGTCATCAGTACAACTCCCGTTGGTAAGGTCGGTCGCGGCAATTTATCAGGAAAGCTTCGGCGTCTTGTCAAGAGTGCTTGTCATCCAGCGAGCGCGCCGGTGCCTCAGATCGCTTCCATATTGTAGGTGTGCCAGGCGAAGATCGCCATCGCGCCCCGGTGTGGTTTCCAGTCTTCGGCGATGGCACGAACTTCTTTTTCGGACGGTAGCTTTTCGCCCAACTGCATAATTTTCCCGACCGCTTTCTGTACGGCCAGATCGCCGGCTGGCCAGATGTCGGGCCGCCCTTCCGCAAACAGCAGATAGATCTCTGCCGACCAGCGCCCGATGCCTTTGATCTGCGTCAGTTCCGCAATAGCGTCTTCATCGTCTGCGGGCAGCGCATGAAGAGCCAGAGTTCGCCGCCTTCGACCAGTTCGCATAGCGAGCGGGCATAACCCTGTTTCTGGCGCGAAAGTCCGCAGGCGCGCAGCGTATCGAAATCGCGGGCGAGCAATGCACGCGCCTCCATCTCTTCGCCCAGTTCCGCCTCCAGCTTGCGCCAGACGCTGGCCGCTGCGGCCACGCTGACCTGCTGGCCGACAATGGTGCGAAGGAGCGTGCGGTAGCCGGTCTCGCGGATCCGCGGCTCCGGGTATCCGGCCACTTCCAGCGCCCGGGCAATGCGCTGTTCGCGGGCCGCGAGCGCATCGAGTGCGCCGTTGATCTGTTCCTGCGTCAAACTCATCGTGGCTCCGTTCGAGGGTGCACCCTCTCTTGCGTTCATTCGCCCGACGCCTTAGCAGCCGCGCTTCATGCCCTGCTAGGGCTGCCTCGAATTTGAACGGACAGGAAGCAAGAACCCATGCCCAAGCTGGTAGTCGTGACGCGTGAAGGCGAAGAATCCACCATCGAGGTCGGCGATGGCGTAACCGTGATGGAAGCAATCCGCGACAACGGTTTCGACGAGCTGCTGGCCCTGTGTGGCGGCTGCTGTTCCTGCGCGACCTGTCACGTGATGGTCGATCCCGCGTACAACGACAAATTGCCTGCGATGAGCGAAGACGAAGACGACCTGCTGGAATCGTCCGATCACCGCACAGCAAATTCGCGTCTGTCGTGCCAGATCCCGTTCACCGATGCGCTGGACGGCCTGAAGGTGACTATCGCCCCTGAAGATTAAGGTTGCTTGGCGAGCGGTGCTGCCGGGCCTAATCGGAGGCGCATGAACATTACGTCTCCTTTCGGGAATACCCTCGACCTCATCGGAAACACGCCGCTGGTGCGCCTTGCCGGGCCGAGCGAGGCGGCGGGTTGCGACATCTACGGCAAGTGCGAATTTGCCAATCCGGGCGCGTCTGTGAAGGATCGCGCGGCGCTCTATATCATCCGCGATGCCGAGGCGCGCGGCGATCTGAAGCCGGGCGGCTGCGTAGTCGAAGGGACCGCGGGAAATACCGGCATCGGTATTGCGCTGGTTGCCAACGCGCTGGGCTACCGCACGATTATCGTGATGCCCGACAACCAGTCGAAAGAGAAGATGGACACGCTGCGTGCGCTGGGCGCCGCAGCTCGTGACCGTTCCGCCGACGAAATACGCCGACCCCAACCATTTCCAGCATGTCTCGCGCCGTCTGGCCGATGAGACGGATGGCGCGGTATGGGCAGGGCAGTTCGACAACACCGCCAATCGCAAAGCGCATATCGAGGGTACTGCCGTCGAACTTTGGGAGCAGCTGGAAGGACGGATCGACGGTTTCACCTGTGCTGCCGGCACTGGCGGAACGATTGCGGGCGTGGGTCTGGGCCTGAAAGAGCGGGACGAGAATTGCGTGATCGCGCTGACCGATCCGCACGGCGCAGCGCTCTATAATTACTACGCCAATGGCGAGCTGAAGGCAGAGGGCTCTTCTGTCGCCGAGGGGATCGGGCAGGGCCGCATCACCGGTAATCTGGAAGGCGCCCGGATCGATACGCAGTACAGGATTTCCGACGAGGAAGGCCTGGAATGGGTATCCCGGCTCCTGCGCGAAGAGGGGCTGTGCCTCGGAATTTCCAGCGGGATCAATGTCGCCGGAGCAATCGCACTGGGCAAGGATCTGGTGGCTCAGGGGCGCAAGGATGTTCGGGTCGCGACGATCCTGTGCGACACCGGTTTCCGGTATCTCTCCACCCTCTACAATGCCGATTGGCTGCGCGAAAAAGGCCTGCCGGTCTTCGAATGGCTCGAGGGCTGATGACGCTCGTTCATTGACGGTTTCGTTACGGGCAGGCAGACTCCTTCGTGATGGCACTCATTCCGATAAACAGGCTGATCCGGGCGGCGAGAAACGCATCGCCTCTCCAGCCGATGACGGCGACGTTTCCGCTGCGCCTCTTGGCGGCACACGGTCGGAAGCGATCCAGCGGTTGCAAATCGGCGTCGGCGGCTTGCTGTCGATGGTGCTGCTGGTGGGCGTTGCCAATATCGTGATCGATCAGGCGCGCGAGACGCAGTCGACCACCGTCCCGCCAGGCCGCGGCCACCGTGGAAGCGGAGGCCCCGCAAAAGGATCCGCTGGCGGATGCGGGCATTGTGCCTGACCTGCCGGCAGAGGCGGCAGAAGCGCCATTGCCCGAAGGTCCGATCGTGCCGGAACAGGGCGAAGGTGCGGAACTCATCGAATAACAATCCATGGCTTGCGGATTTTTCATCAGGACGTCGCTCGTCGGGGCCCTCGCGTGTGTGCCATTGGCTACAGCGTGCAGTCCGCCGGAGACGTCCGGCGCGCCCATCGAAGCAACCGGCGAGATCAAACCGCAGCTTGGTCTGATGACCACGCTGCCGATCCTGTGGAGCGGGGAAGGCGACTTCGCGGAGATGCTGTCCGCCGATGCCGAGCAGCACTGGGCGCTGGGCGTTCTTTCGGAACAATACGACGTCGCCGCGCTCGATACCCTGTCGCGCGATACATTGCGCGCAACGAAGCTGCTCGTTCTGGCCCAGCCGCGCATGCTTTCCGGCGCAGAGAATGTGGCGTTGGATAGCTGGGTGCGCGAAGGCGGCCATGTGCTGATCTTCGCCGACCCGATGCTGACCGAGCATTCGGAATACGGCATTGGCGATAAACGACGCCCGCAGGATGTGGCGCTGCTGGACACCATCCTTGCGCGGTGGGGGCTGACGATGGAAGCAGGGCCGCCGAAGCTGGAGACGACATTCGTCCCGCTGGGCGAAACGCAGGTCCCCTTGCAGGCGGAAGGAACCTTCGCATTGCGAGAGCCGGCGGGCGGTGCTCCGGCCGATTGTACGTTTGCCGTGGGCAGGGTTCTCGTGCGCTGCACGATCGGCAGCGGACGCGCCGTGATCCTCGCGGATGCGGCGGTGCTCGAGGCCCACCCATGGGCCGAAGATGCGATCGATCGGCCGTCGGCAGCGGCGCTGAGAGAGCTTTTGGGGATGGCTGGGGAAACACCGCAGAGTCGTTACGGGAAATCCGGGAAATGACGGGATTATCTCGGGGCCGTCCATCGGTTTCGCCTTGGCTATGGCAGCGCCAGTGCTTGGCGGGAATAAGAAAATATGATTAAAATCAGTTAACTATCGTTCTTTCCCTAAAAAAACCGTGTTTTCCCCTTTTATCCCGCACTGACGCGGGTTAAGACATCTTCTCATCGGACATGAGGATTCCGCTGCGCTTTAACCATCTGGTTGGCGAGCTGCCCGGGCGTGCGCGCGGGTGGCAGCGGGAAAGCTGTGTCCACGATTGTTCAGGCGCTCATTCGGGGAAGAGCGGGGAGTGGGAAGCGGTTTTGCAGGGTATTCGGGACAAGCCTTTTCGCCGGCAGGCGATAAGGGCCGTTTCGCATTGCCGCCCGCATTCCGCAAAGCGGTGAAGGAAGCCAGCGAAGGCAACCGTACGCTTTGCATCGACAAGCACCCGCGCTGGAAATGCCTCGTCGGGTTCGGAACCAGTCGCCGCGAAGAACTGCAGGCCCAGCTGGAACGCGAATATGACAGCGCCGACCGCCACGGCCGCGATTTCGACTATGACGAGCGTTCGCAGCAGCTGTTCGGTTTCGAGATGCTGCCGTTCGACGACAGTGGGCGTTTCGTCATGCCCGGCTTCCTGATCGATCTCGCCGATATCGAGGACGGACTGTTCTTTCGCGGTGCAGGCCGATCGTTCACGATCTGGAACCCGAAGGAACTGTTCAAGATGGGCCCCGAGTGGGAGGCTGCTCAGGCCGCCTGCCGCAGCTTGATGGAACAGGCCGCTACGAAGGGGAAGGGCAAGTGACCGCGCCCCATATTCCCGTGCTTCTGGAAGAAGTTGTCGCCGCCCTCGACCCGCAGCCGGGCGATGTTCTGGTCGATGCGACGTTCGGCGCAGGTGGCTATACGCGCGCCTTGCTCGAAAAGGGCGCGATCGTTCACGCGTTCGACCGTGACCCTGATGCTATTGCAGCCGGCAGTGAATGGAGCGAAGCCAAGGAAGAGCCGCCGCGCCTGATCCTGCACCCCCACCGCTTCTCCGAAATGGTCGATGCACTTGCCGCGGCGGGCGTCTCGCAGGTCGATGGCGTCGCGATGGATATCGGCGTATCGTCCATGCAGCTCGATCAGGCGGAGCGCGGTTTCGCGTTTTCCTCCGACGGCCCGCTCGACATGCGGATGAGCCAAGTCGGGGGCAAGCGCGGCCGATTTCCTGAACACGGCAGACGCCGATGCGATTGCCGATGTGCTTTACCAGTACGGCGAGGAACGCCAGTCGCGCCGCGTCGCCCGCGCCATCGTGGCTGCGCGCCCGCTGACGACGACGGGCGAGCTTGCACGGGTCGTCCGCAAGGCGCTGGGTCATCGCCCGGGCGCTCCCAAGGATCCGGCGACCCGTTCGTTTCAGGCAATCCGTATTCACGTGAATGGTGAACTCGACGAGTTGGAAGAAGGCCTGCACGCCGCCGAACAGCTGCTGCGCGATGGCGGCAAGCTGGCGGTCGTAAGCTTCCATTCGCTCGAAGATCGCATTGTGAAGCGCTTTTTCAAAGGCGCTTCCAGAGAGGCTGGCGGTGGCTCTCGTCACCTTCCCCACATCGACGCCCCGCCGGCCGTTTTCACTTCCGTATCCAAGGCGATCCGGCCCGGCGATGCCGAGCTGGAGCGCAATCCCCGCGCCCGCTCCAGCGTCCTGCGTCATGCGGTGCGAACAGCCACTCCGGCGAGAGAAGCGGCATGATCGTGCGTCAAAGCCGCCTGCGCCAGATCGGCTGGCTCGCATTGCTCAGCGTATGCCTTGCGCTGTTCGTCGCGCTCTCGTTCCGTGTGAATGCGGTCAAGAGCGAGGTCGTCCGGACCGAACGATCGATCGTCGCGCTGGAGCGTGAGACACGCCGGCTCGAAACAGAATTCCAGACCCGCGCAAACCAGCAGCAGCTGGCGACCTGGAACAAGGTCGAATTCGGTTACGAAGCACCGCGTGCCGATCAATATTTCGACACCGAACGCCAGCTCGCCGGGCTCGGTGAAGGACGCGCGCCGGGTGCGCCTGCTCCGATCCGCGTGGCCCGTGCGCCTGATGCGGCGGGTGAAGCGGAAGGCAGCGACAACTCGCTCATCGCAATGGTTTCGCCCCTGACCGGGCTGCCCGCGACCGAGCCTGCCCGTCAGGGTATGTCGGTGCCCGCAAGCGGAGCGGCCACGCGCGCCAAGGCCCGTACGAAGAATGGCGCCGACGCCGCCGGAAGTCTGGCCGATCGGCTCGGCGCGCCGCTCGATCTCTCTGCTTCGGTCGCAGAGGTGCAGGAATGACTGCGGTTGGAATGAACACTGCAATTTCGATCGGCCGTGCGCCGCCTGTGACCCAGCGTCACGAAGCGGTGCTGGTCGCGCGCGTTCGCGTCTTGTTGATTGCCGTACTGTTCGGGCTGGTCGCCCTGACGGCGCTCGTTCGCATCGTCTGGCTGGGGATCGGCGGCGGGATGACCGGTCCCGCTTCCTTGGAAGAGGCACTGCTGCCGCAGCGCGGCGAGATCGTCGACCGGAACGGCATGCCGATGGCGCGCAACTTTCCCGCCCGCGCCCTGTGGTTCAACCCAAGAGCGATGGGCGATGGCGGCGATCCGCTGGTCCGCCCGGCTGGCGAAATCGCTGGCGAGATCGCTGCAATCTTCCCCGATCTCGACAAGGCCGTTATCGAGCGTCGTCTGACAAGCGGCAAGGCCGGCTATCTGCGCCGCCGCGTCCTGCCCGAAGAGGCGAACCGGCTTCACGCGCTGGGCGAGCTTGCGCTCGAAATGCCGGAAGAAACCGACCGTCATTACCCGCAGGGCTCTCTGGGTGCGCACGTGCTGGGATATGTCGACCCATGACGGCGAGGGCCGTGTCGGGATGGAACAGGTGCTCCAGTCGCGCCTGACGGATCGCGGCCAAGCGCGGTGATGCCGTGGCGCTGTCGATCGACATGCGGGTTCAGGGCGCGCTGGAAGACGAATTGCGCCGGGGTATGCTGTCGACCAATGCGATGGGCGCGGCAGGCATCGTGCTGGACGTCGATACGGGCGAAGTGATGGCGCTCGCCTCGCTGCCGGAATTCGATCCCAACAAGATGGATCGCCGCGTCGTCGATTATGAATTCAACCGGGTGACCAACCAGGTTTACGAGCTTGGTTCGACCTTCAAACCGCTCAGCGTTGCGGCAGCCATCGATGCGGGCGTCGTGCGCGATTTCTCGAAGCGGTGGAATGCGCGCGATGTTGAGATCGGCGGAGCGACCCTGAAGGACAGCCACTATCTCGGCGAAAGCCTGAACGTGCCCGAGGCCCTGATCCACTCGTCCAACACCGTCACCGCACGGATCGCCGATGCGCTGGGCGCAGAAAAAATGCGCCGGACCATGATGGATCTGGGCATGAACGAGCGGCCCTATATCGAGCTGCCCGCACGCGGCCACCCGATCTGGCCGGGCGACAAATGGTCCCGTCTCCGCAACATGACGGTAAGCTACGGACACGGTGTTGCCGTAACTCCGCTGCATCTCGCCAGCGCTTATGCCGCGATGGTCAATGGCGGTATCTGGCGGCCGGCAACGCTCAACAAGCTGGAAGCAGGCAAGGCCCCGCGCGGCCGGCGTGTCTTCAAGGAATCGACCAGCTCGCGCATGCGCCAGCTTGCTGCGGATGATCTCGATTTACGGCACGGGCAAGAACGCCGATGCGAAGGGATACCGCGTCGGCGGCAAGACCGGCTCTGCCGAAAAGCCGGGCAAGCGCGGGTACCGCGAGACGAGCCTTGTCTCGACCTTTGCCGCTGCTTTCCCGATGGACAATCCGCGCTATGTCATCGTTGCGATGCTGGACGAGCCCAAGGGCACTTATGCCAGTTCTTACCAGCGCACGGCGGCATGGAACGCGGCGCCGATGGTGGGCCGTCTCGTCCCGCGGATCGGACCACTTCTCGGCGTGCGTCCCGACATGACGCGCGACGTCGATATCTCCGATCTGAAACCCCTGATCCCGGGCGGTGCAACGTGAAGCTGGGCCGCTTGGCAGAGAGTGCCGGCATCTGCCCTTGCAGAAGGGGCCGATGCCAATGTGACAGGCTTTGCGATCGATCATCGCAAGGTCGCGCCCGGCACCGTGTTCGGCGCATTTCAGGGCAGCGCCGTCAATGGCGAAGACTTCATCCCGCAGGCAATCGAGGCGGGTGCCATCGCGATTGTCGCGCGGCCCGAAGCCGCCGTGTCCGGCGCGGTTCATATTGCCGACGACACGCCGAGGCGCGCCTTCGCAGCGCTGGCCGCGCAGTTCTTCACGCCCGTTCCCGGCACGATCGTCGCGGTTACCGGCACCAACGGCAAGACATCCTGCGTCGAGATGACGCGCCAGCTGTGGCGCATGGCGGGCGAGCGCGCGGCCAGCATCGGTACGCTTGGCGTCACCACACCGGACGAAAGCGTTTCGACCGGCCTGACCACGCCCGACATCGTGACATTCCTCGGCAATATCAGCGGCCTTGCGCGCGAAGGGGTGACCCATGTCGCCTACGAGGCATCGCAGCCACGGCCTTTCGCAATACCGCAATGAAGGCCTGCCTGTCGCAGCGGCCGCTTTCACCAATTTCAGCCGCGACCACCTCGATTACCATGCCTCGATGGAGGACTATTTCGAGGCCAAGATGCGCCTGTTCGACGAAGTCGTGATGCGCGGCGGCAAGGCCGTGATCTGGACGGCGGAGACGAATGGACGGACAAGGCTGCTGCACGGGCGAAGGCTAACGGGCTGGATGTCCTGACCGTCGGTCCGCGAGGCGATTTCATCCGGTTGCTCGGCACGGACCCCGACGCAGCTGGGACAAGAGCTCGAAATCGAACATGCCGGCGAGACGCGGAAGCTGCGTCTGCCGCTGATCGGGGCCTATCAGACCGCAAATGCGCTGACCTCTGCTGGGCTGGTGCTGGCGACCGGCGGCGACGCGTCGCGCGTCTGGGACGGTGTATCGCGCCTGCAGCCTGTGCGTGGGCGGCTGGAGCGGGCGGTCATCGCGCCGAGCGGCGCGCCGGTCTATATCGACTATGCCCACACTCCGGACGCGCTGGAAGCTGCCATCGAGGCTCTGCGCCCGCATGTGTCGGGCAAGCTGATCACCGTCTTTGGCGCCGGCGGAGACCGCGACCACGGCAAGCGCGGTCCGATGGGCGAGGCCGCATCGCGCCTCTCCGATATCGTCATCGTGACCGACGACAATCCGCGCGGCGAAGACCCTGCCGCCATTCGCGCCGCCGTTCTGGCCGGGGCAGGGGATAACGCCAGCGAAATGGGTGACCGGCGCGCGGCAATCGCGCAAGCAATCCGCCTCGCGGGCAAGGACGACATCGTCCTGGTCGCGGGCAAGGGACATGAAACGGGCCAAATCGTCGGGGCAGGGGACGCCATGCGCATCCTGCCGTTCGACGATGTGGAAGTGGCGCGCGAATGCAGCGCGCCGGAATCGGCCGGAAACGGCACTATGACGAACGCGGGATCGAACGAATGACTGCAAGCCCCCTTCGCGCCGCGTCGCACGCTGTATCTGACCATCCGGCAATCCGGTCGTGGCGGCGTACAACGCGCGATGCCCTGCCGCTGGCGCTTTGGTCTGCGCCGATATTGCAGAGGCGACTGGGCGGCACGGCAAGCGGCGACTTCCAGTGTTCGGGCGTCGAAATGGACAGCCGCGACGTGCGTCCGGGTGACCTTTTCGTCGCGCTGAAAGGCGAGGCGATGGACGGGCACAAATTCGTCGACAAGGCCTTCGCCGCAGGTGCCGCGGCCGCTATCGTGGACCGACCGGTCGACGGCCCGCATATTCTGGTTTCCGATACGACCGACGCGCTTCACGCTCTGGCTCACGCCGCCCGCGACCGGGCCTATGCGAAACGCATTGCGGTGACCGGTTCGGTCGGCAAGACCGGTGTGAAGGAAGCGATCTTTTGCCGCGCTCGACCGGTCGAGCCGCGGCCAGGCGCACCGCTCGGTCCGCAGCTACAACAACCATGTGGGTGTTCCGCTCAGTCTTGCGCGGATGCCGGCGCGCAGCCGCTTCGGTATTTTCGAGATGGGCATGAACCATGCCGGCGAGATCGCAGGGTTTGACGGCGCATGCCCGCCCGCACGTTGCCGTAGTGACCACTATCGCGCCGGCGCACATCGAAAACCTTGGCAGCATGGAAGCCATTGCCGATGCCAAGGGCGAGATTTTCAGCGGGCTTGTCGAGGGCGGGACCGCCGTCATTCCGGCCGATAGCGAATATACCGATCGCCTGATCGACCACGCCCGCAATGCCGGCGCGAAAATCGTGACATTCGGACGCTCCGCCGACGCAACCGTGCGAATGCTCGATGCCATTCCTGCGGCCAATGGCGGATCGCTCGTCACCGCGCAGGTTGGCGATACGCGGCTGTGCTATTCGGTCGCCGAACCGGGCGAGCACTGGATTTCAAATTCGCTCTGCGTCCTTGCCGCGGTGCAGGCTGCAGGCGGCGATCTGGGCGCAGCCGGACTGGCGCTGGCCGAGCTCGGCGGTCTGAAGGGTCGCGGCGCACGCCACCAGATCGAAGTGCCGGGCGGCAAGGCCCTGCTGGTCGATGAAAGTTACAATGCCAATCCGGCATCCATGCGGGCCACTCTGCGCCAATTGGGTCAGACCCCCGCCACGCGCCGGATTGCGGTGCTCGGCAGCATGAAGGAACTGGGCGATTTCGGCCCCGCGATGCACGCGGCACTGACCGAGCCGCTGGCCGAGGCGAAGATCGATCACGCGATCCTGGTCGGGGAAGAGATGGTAGCCCTCGCAACGCGCTGAACAAAGCGCGGGCACAGGATATGGGGAAAGCCCCCGGCGAGGCGCTTGGCAACACGCCTGACCTTCGCGCATTGCGATGGGCCTGCAGAAGCAATCGCTGCGGTGGAGGAATACGGCCTTGCTGCGGGGGATGCGATGCTGGTCAAGGGATCCAATTCTGTCGGTCTGGGCAGACTGGTAGATCACTGGACAGCGCGCCGATCCTGAGGGTGCCGGGCTGAGGGAGGCCGACAAGCCAAAATGCTGTACCTGCTTGCCGAATGGATGGAGTTCGAGGGACTTTTCAACCTCGTGCGCTACCAGACGTTCCGTGCCGGGGCGACGCTGATGACGGCGCTGGTGATCGGCCTGATCATCGGACCGCGCCTGATCGACCTGCTGCGCGTCCGTCAGGGCAAGGGGCAGCCGATCCGCGAAGACGGGCCGCAGACGCATCTTGCAAAGGTCGGCACGCCGACGATGGGCGGTCTGATGATCCTGATCGCGCTTGTCGCTCAGCCTGCTGATCTGGATGGATTTGAGCAACCCCTTCGTCTGGGCCTGCCTCGCCGTGACCGCTGGTTTCGGCCTGATCGGCTTCATGGACGATTACGACAAGGTTTCGAAGGGAAGCCACAAGGGCGTTTCGGGCAAGGTCCGCCTGCTGCTGGAATTCATCGTAGCGGGCATCGCCAGCTATATCATCGTCAGCCAGATCAACACGTGGCTGTATGTGCCCTTCGTGTCCGACCGGGCGATCCCGCTGGGCTGGGGATATTACTTCTTTGCCGCTTTCGTGATCGTGGGTGCTGGCAATGCCGTAAACCTGACGGACGGGCTCGACGGTCTTGCCATCATGCCGGTCATCATCGCAGCCGGTACATTTGCCATCATCGCCTACCTGGCCGGCCGCGTCGATTACTCCGAATATCTCGGCATTCCCTATGTGGAGGGCGCCGGAGAGCTGGCGATATTCTGTGCGGCCATCATGGGGGCGGGGCTCGCCTTTCTGTGGTTCAATGCGCCTCCTGCAGCCGTCTTCATGGGCGACACCGGCAGTCTCGCACTGGGCGGCGCGCTGGGCGCGATTGCCGTTGCCAGCCACCACGAAATCGTCCTCGCCATCGTGGGCGGCCTGTTCGTGTTCGAGGCGCTGTCGGTCATCATCCAGGTGTTCTGGTTCAAGCGGACCGGCAAGCGGGTCTTCCGCATGGCCCCGATCCATCACCATTTCGAACAGCTGGGCTGGAGCGAAAGCAAGGTCGTGATCCGGTTCTGGATCATTGCCATCGTCCTGGCCATGCTCGGCCTCGCAACGTTGAAACTGAGGTGAGCGGGGCGTGATTACCTCGCCCGCCTTTTCCGGGAAGCGCTACGCCGTCCTCGGCCTCGCCCGCTCGGGAATGGCGGCGGCGGAGGCTCTGCTGGCGAGCGGCGCACAGGTGACCGCGTGGGACCGGCAGGAGGAACCGCGCGCGGCGCTGGAGGGCAGGGCCGAGATCGCCGATCCGCTGTCGATCGATCTGACAGGCTATGACGGGGTCGTCGTATCTCCCGGCGTGCCGCTGAACACGCATCCGATTGCAGACCGTGCGAGCCGCTTCGGCGTGCCCGTGATCGGCGATATCGAACTGTTCGCGCAGGCCCGCGCGGATTTGCCGCCGCACCGCGTGATCGGGATTACCGGCACCAACGGGAAATCGACGACCACGGCGTTGGCGACGCCATCTTCTGAAACAAGCGGGCGTGCCGTGCCGGATGGGCGGCAATATCGGCCTGCCCATACTGGGCGAGGATCCGCTGCAGCCGAACGAGAACGGGACCGGTGTCTACGTGCTCGAACTGTCCAGTTACCAGATAGACCTGACCCGCTCGCTCGCTTGCGAGGCCGCGGTCCTGCTGAACGTTACGCCGGACCATCTCGACCGGTATGACGGGTTCGAGAGCTACGCCTTTTCCAAGGGACGCCTGATGGCGATGCAGGGAAGCGGGCAATTTGCGGCCTATGGCTGCCAGGACGCAACGACGCGCGCCATGTGCCAGGCCGAAAAGGCGCGCCGGGCGCGACGGGCTTGCCGTCTGCCTCGAGCCCGAGCGTCTGGCCGATTTGCAAGCCGACTGGCCGGCATTGCAGGGACCGCACAATCTTCAGAACGCTGCCGCGGCTATCACGCTGGTGGAGATCATGGGCGTGACCCGCGACGAGTGGGAACCGGCAATGCGAACATTTCGCGGTCTGCCCCACCGGATGGAAGTCGTGTGCGAGGAAAAGGGCGTCCTCTTCGTCAATGACAGCAAGGCAACCAACCCCGCATCGGCTGCGCCTGCACTTGCTGCATGGCCCGCCGATGGACGCCCCCGCATTCACTGGATCGTCGGCGGATTGGCCAAAGAAGACGGGCTGGGCGAATGCGAAGAACAGCTCGGCAATGTCGCCCATGCATACACGATCGGCGAGGCCGGGCCCCGCTTTGCCGAACTGCTGGACGGGCGCGTTCCCGTGGAACGGTCCGAACTGATTTGCGAGGCGGTGAAACAGGCAGTCGAAGCGGCGCAGCCGGGCGATATCGTCCTGCTGGCCCCCGCCTGTGCCAGCTTCGACCAATTCCGTGATTTCGAAAAGCGCGGCGAGCACTTCCGCTCGATTGTAGGTGCCATTACCGGCTGCGATTTGCCCGAGGGCAGTGAGCCGAGCCTTGGGTCGGGTGTAACGTCGTCATGACCGCACCAGCACAGTACCGACCGGTCGCCAATCGCACTTCGGGATCGCCCGATCCGTTCGGCGGCGCACGTACGTCGGATTTCAAGATCTGGTGGCGCGAAGTCGACCGAGTTCTCTTGTTTCTTGTGCTCGTCCTGATGGCCATTGGCGCCGCAGCGGTGGCAGCGGCATCGCCTGCGACCGCACGCCGCCTGTCCACGTCCGAAGTGACACTCCCCGACCTTTATTTCTATTGGGCGCATATGCGCTGGCAGTTCGTCGGGCTGGCCGTGATGCTGGGCGCATCGTTCCTCAGCCGCGACAGTGCGCGGCGGATCGGAGTAGTGCTGGCAGTGGCGATGATCGGTGCGCTGGTGCTCGTCCCCGTCATCGGTCACGAGGTCAACGGGGCCCGCCGCTGGATCAGGTTCGGCATCGGTTTCCAGCCGAGCGAATTTCTCAAGCCTGGCTTCGCGATCCTGCTGGCATGGATACTGAGCTGGCGGCTGCGCGACCCTGGCTTGCCGGTGCTCGCAGTGGTTTCGGTCATCGCGGCCTTTGTTGGCATCCTCCTCATGCTGCAACCCAATCTTGGCGCGACAATCCTGTTCGGCGGTGTCTGGTTCGTGCTGGTGATGCTTTCCGGCGTGTCCTTCCGGAAAATTGCCGGTCTGGTCGCGGGCAGCGTTGCAGGCGTCGTCATCGCCTATTTCACATACGGCAATGCCCGCAACCGCATCGATGCCTTCTTCGGCGGCGGCACGGCCTTCGATCATGTCGATCTGGCAGAGCGGACACTGCTGTCGGGTGGCTGGACCGGCGCCGGTTTCTGGCTGGGCACGCGCAAGATGACTTTGCCCGAAGCGCACACCGACTACATTTTCTCGGTAATCGGTGAGGAATTCGGCCTGATCTGGTGCGCGATGATCGTCATTCTCTACATCGCAATCGTCGGGCGCGCGCTGGTCCGGCTGGCGGATGAGGAAAACCTTTTCGCTCTGCTCGCTGCAGCCGGTCTCACCGCGCAGATCGGCGGGCAGGCCTTCATCAACATCATGGTCAATCTGCAGCTGTTCCCTTCGAAAGGCATGACTTTGCCGCTGGTCAGCTATGGCGGTTCGTCGACCATCGCAGTATGTCTTACGGTCGGGCTGCTGCTCGCAATGACGCGGCGCAATCCGTTCCTGACCCGTGAGACACCGGGGATGAGTTCCCTCTTGTCCGACAAGGATAGCAATAGATGAGCAGTGCTGCGCCAACCGGCGCCAACCGCCATTACGTACTCGCAGCCGGTGGCACCGGGGGGCACATGCTCCCCGCGTTTGCTCTGGCAACGGAACTGGAACGACGCGGACACCACGTTGCGCTTGATGACCGATGCGCGCGGTGCGAAAATTCCGGGCAAGCCCGATTTCCTGCCCGCCCACGTCATTCCCGCTGGCCGCTTCGGCAAGAACCCGCTGCGCTGGCCTTCTGCGATCAAGGCGCTGATGGACGGGCGCAAGATGGCGCTTCGTCTGTTCGAGAGTTTCGAACCGAGCGCCGTGATCGGGTTCGGCGGATATCCGGCTGCACCCGCTTTGCTGGCGGCGACGTCTGCCGGCATCCCCAGCCTCGTGCATGAACAGAACGCCGTGCTGGGCCGTGTAAACCGTCTGCTGGCCGGCCGGGTTCAGGCCATCGCGACCGCCTATCCAGAAATCAAGCGGCTGTCCGACAAGCATAAGGGCAAGGTCCATCTCGTCGGCAATCCTGTCAGCGGCCGAAGTACGGACCCTGCGCGACGAGGATTTCCCGGTCGCGACCGAAGACGGCCTGCTCAAGGTTCTGGTTACCGGCGGCAGCCAGGGCGCACGGGTGCTCTCGCAAGTCGTGCCAGATGGCCTCGCCATGCTTCCGCCTGCTCTTCGCCAGCGCCTTCAGGTGACGCAGCAATGCCGTCCCGAAGATCTCGATGCGGTGCGCGAGCGGTATCGCAGCCACGACATTCCAGCCGAGCTGGGCACGTATTTCGAGGATATGGCCTCGCGCCTTGCCGACGCGCACATCTTTGTCGGGCGCGCAGGCGCGTCGACCATCGCCGAACTGACGGCTGTCGGGCGCCCCGCAATCCTCGTCCCGCTCGCGATCGCGACGGATGACCATCAGGCCGCCAATACGCGCGAAATGGTGAAAGCAGGCGGCGCGCGGATGATCCGCGAGGATGACTTCAACGCGTAAAGAATTGGCGAAGCAGTTTCAGGCCTTGGGCGCAGCGTCCCGATACCCTCTCCAACGCGGCGCACGCAGCATGGAATTGCGGCCGCCCGCGTGCGGTCGAAGACCTCGCCGATCTCATGGAAAGCTTCGGCGGGGCGGACATGATGGACGTGATCAAGGTCGGCGCGAACAATGCGCGCGGTGCGACACAGGGCGCGGCGGTGGGCCAGGGTGCGGCGAAAAATTCCAGCAGGAAGGCACGAAGCTGATGCGCGGCGTTCCGACAGATATCGGCGTCGTCCACTTCGTCGGCATTGGCGGCATCGGCATGTCCGGCATCGCCGAGGTCATGCACAATCTGGGCTACACCGTTCAGGGCAGCGATCTTAGCGAAGGGCCCACGGTCGACCGCCTCCGCGAGCGGGGCATCGCGGTCAAGATCGGGCACGAGAAGGAAAACGTGGAAGGGGCAGGCGTCGTCGTCACCTCCACCGCCGTGCGCCGGACCAACCCCGAAGTCGCCGCCGCGCTGGAAAACCGGACGCCGGTCGTGCGGCGTGCCGAAATGCTGGCCGAACTCATGCGGCTCAAGAGCACAGTCGCTGTTGCCGGCACGCACGGCAAGACGACGACGACCAGCATGATTGCCGCGCTGCTCGACTGCGGCAATATCGATCCGACCGTCATCAATGGCGGCATCATCGAACAATACGGGTCGAACGCACGCCTCGGCGACAGCGACTGGATGGTCGTCGAAGCGGACGAGAGCGACGGCAGTTTTCTGCGTCTCGACGGGACGATTGCGGTCGTCACCAATATCGACCCCGAACATCTCGACCATTATGGCGATTTCGAAGGCGTGAAACGTGCCTTTGTCGAGTTCATCCACAATGTTCCGTTCTACGGCGCGGCGATCCTGTGCATCGATCATCCCCAGGTGCAGGCCGTTATCGGCAATGTCCGCGACCGGCGGGTCATTACCTACGGTTTCTCGCTTCAGGCCGATATTTGCGGCGTGAACATCCAGCCCGACGAAGGCGGCAATACCTTCGATGTAATCGTGCGCCAGCGGGGCGAGGAAGATCGGCGGATCGAAGGCGTGCGCCTTCCCATGCCCGGCCGTCACAATGTCCAGAATGCGCTCGCCGCGATTGCGGTGGCGATCGAAATGGGCTGCCCCGACGAGGTGATCTGCGGCGGCTTCGACAGCTTTGGCGGCGTGCGGCGCCGGTTCAGCAGGGTCGGCACGATTGCCGTCGATGGCGGGTCGGCGCAGGTCATCGACGATTACGCCCATCACCCGGTCGAGATCGCCGCTGTTCTCGATGCTGCCCGCGAGAGTGCAGGGACGAGTGGTGGCCGCGTGATCGCGGTGATGCAGCCGCACCGCTATTCGCGGCTCGGCGATCTGATGGACGACTTCCAGAGCTGCTTCAACGAAGCGGACACGGTCTACGTCACGCCCGTTTACGCGGCGGGCGAAGATCCGGTCGAAGGCGTGGACAGCGCGGCGCTGGTCGCCGGAATGCGATCGCGCGGACACCGTGATGCCATGACGGTCGAAGACCATGCCGATCTTTCGGCAAAACTCGCCGGGAAGATCGAGGCGGGCGATATTATCGTGTGCCTCGGGGCGGGCGACATCACGAAGTGGGCAGCCACTCTCGCGTCTGCGGTCGAGAAGGAAGGCGCGGCATGACCCGCGCGCATCAACCCGACGACTGGGCGATGAATGATGACGGTCAGGCGCCCGATGCCGAAGTCGAGGGCGCAGTCGACGCACCCGTCCCGATGGCGGGAATACGCGGTACGCTTGAAGAAAGACGCGCCGCTGGCGAAGCTTGTCTGGTTCAAGAGCGGCGGCAATGCGGATTGGCTGTTCGAACCCGCCGATCTGGCCGATCTGACGGCTTTTCTCGAAGAGCTCGAAGGCGCAATGCCGGTCATGGCGCTCGGCCTTGGATCGAACCTGATCATCCGCGACGGCGGTGTTCCGGGTGTCGTGATCAGACTGGGGAAGCCTTTCGCGCAGGTCGAAACGCATGACGATTACACGGTCTCTTGCGGAGCGGGCGCGCATGGCATTCTTGTATCCTCGACGGCCCGCGATGCGGGAATTGCAGGCCTCGAATTCCTGCGCGGCATCCCCGGTACGGTTGGCGGCTTCGTGCGGATGAATGGCGGCGCCTACGGCAAGGAAACGGCCGACGTTCTGATCGATTGCGATGTCATCATGCCCGGCGGAGAGCTGGTCACATTGCCGAAGAGCGACCTGCAATATTCCTATCGCCATTCCGCTCTGCCCGACGAGGCAGTCGTGGTCGGCGCTCGCTTTCAGGGTGAAGCGGGTGATCCCGAGGCGATCGGTGCAGAGATGGACCGGATCGCAGAGGCGCGCGAAAGCTCGCAGCCGATCCGTACCAAGACCGGCGGGTCCACGTTCAAGAATCCCGAAGGCCACAAGGCGTGGCAGCTTGTCGATGCTGCGGGTTGCCGCGGTCTGACGATAGGCGGCGCGCAGGTGAGCGAGAAGCACACCAATTTCATGATCAACACAGGCGATGCAACCAGCGCCGACATCGAGGCGCTGGGCGAAGAAGTTCGCCGCCGCGTATACGCAAACTCCGGCGTTCAGCTGGAATGGGAAGTGAAACGGGTGGGACGCCCCTGATGACGCAAACTCGTATTCTGGATCGTAGCTACAAGATCGCCGTCCTGATGGGCGGCTGGGCGAACGAGCGCGAAGTCTCCCTCATGTCGGGCAACGGCGTCGCCGACGCGCTGGAAGCACGCGGGCACGACGTGACCCGCATCGATATGGACCGCGACGTTGCTGCGCGCATTGCCGACGCGCAGCCCGATGTCGTCTTCAACGCGCTTCACGGCGTACCGGGGGAAGACGGGACGGTGCAGGGCATGCTCGATCTGATGGGCATTCCTTACACCCATTCCGGCCTTGCGACGTCCGTGATTGCCATCGACAAGGAACTGACGAAACAGGCGCTGGTCCCGCATGGCATCCCGATGCCCGGCGGCCGGATCGTGAAGTCGGCAGATCTTTACGAAAGCGACCCTCTGGCGCGGCCTTATGTGCTGAAGCCTGTGAACGAGGGGTCGTCGGTCGGTGTCGCGATTGTCACCGACGAGAGCAATTACGGCAACCCCATCCGGCGCGATGCGGCGGGACCATGGCAGGAATTCGAAAGCCTGCTGGCCGAACCCTTCATCCGGGGCCGCGAGCTGACGACGGCGGTTGTCGGCGGTGAAGCGCTCGCCGTGACCGAGCTGAAACCCAAAAGCGGTTTCTACGATTTCGATGCGAAATATACCGACGGGATGACGGATCACATCTGCCCGGCAGACATCCCCGAGGACATCGCGGCGCTGTGCAAGCGTTACGCGCTCGAAGCGCACCGCCTGCTCGGGTGCCGGGGCACGAGCCGGACGGATTATCGCTGGGATGACGAGCAGGGCGAGGACGGCCTGTTCGTGCTCGAGACGAATACCCAGCCCGGGATGACCCCGCTCAGCCTCGTGCCCGAACAGGCGAAGTATGCGGGCTTAAGCTACGAAGATCTGGTCGAGACGATCATCAAGGATGCGCTCGATCATTTTGCGGCCAAGACTGAAGGAAACGGCGATGGCGACGGTTAAGCGCAAGACGACAGGCGTACGGCGGTCGGCGGCAGCGAAGTCCCGCGCGGCCAAGGCCCGCAGCGCGCGCACCCGTACGCAGGGCGGCGTGAACCGCGCGCTCGCACTGCTGCCGTTCGACGATGATCAGCTGCACCGGATTTTCCTCGCGATCATTATTGGCGGCGCTGTGGCCCTGGCATGGTTCGTCGCCAGTCTGGCAGGCGTGCCGGCGATGGCGCAGAACGAAGTCGCCAAGCTTGCCAGCGATGCCGGGCTTCGAGGTGCGCCGCGTCCGTGTGACGGGCGTGCAGCGGATGAACGAACTGAAGATTTACGAACGCGCCCTGGCCCAGCGTGACCGTCCGATGCCGCTCGTCGATCTGGAAGGCCTGCGCGAAGAACTGGTTGCCATGCCGTGGGTGGAAGATGCGCGTGTTTCGCGCCAACTTGCCCGACGTGCTGTCGATCGACGTTGTCGAGCGCACGCCGCATGCCGTCCTGAAGAGAGCCCGATCATCTCGTGCTGATCGACGCCACCGGCGAAGAGCTGGAGCCGATCAGCAGCGCCAATGCGAAAGGCATGCTGCTGGTAGAAGGGCCGGGCGCCGCCAAGCAGGTCGCCCAGCTGGGCGAATTGCTGGAAGCCGCGCCTGCACTGCGCAGCAAGGTTGCCCATGCCGAATGGGTCGGCAACCGCCGCTGGAACCTGACCTTCACCACCGACCAGGTGCTCGCGCTGCCGCAGGGTGACCGCGACGCGGCGACTGCACTTGTCCAGTTTGCCCGGCTGGACGGTCAGAACCGTCTGCTTGGGCGGGAAAGTTGCAACCTTCGACATGCGGGCGCCGGAACGCATTTACATGCGCGTGCCGGGGCGTGCAGCCGAAGGTTCTCGGCGAAGGAGTGATCAACTGATGGGCCTGCCCCGCATCTCCCGCGTCTTTGGCGCAATCAATATCGGATCGTTCCGCATTTCCGCGATGATCCTCGGACAGTCGGAATCGGGCGAGCTTATCGTACTTGGCAGCGGCCACCGCGCCAGCCAGGGCGTGCGCCGCGGCTATATCGTCGACATGGCGGCCGCGACTTATGCCATCCGCGACGTGGTCGAACGGGCGGAGAAAGGCGGCCGGAACCGGCATCGCCAGCGTCTGGGTCGGATGTTCCGGCGCAGGCCTCGCCAATCAGGTCAGCCAGGTCGAGGTGCCGATCGGCGGACGCCGGATAGAGGAAGAGGATATTCAGCATCTCCTCGTGTCCGCCCGCGAGACGATCGAACCGGACGGCAAGATGGTGCTGCACGCTCAGCCTGCACAATATACCCTGGACGGGGCGCACGGCGCTTCCGACCCGATCGGGCTTCATGCAGAGCGGCTGGGCGTCGATATTCATGTCATGCTGGCCGATGGAGCGCCGGTGAAGAACCTTCGCGACGCCGTCGAAAGCGCGCACCTTTCGGTAGAAGCCGTGGTGTCCGCACCCATCGCCTGCGCCGAGGCGTGCCTCAGCCCGGAAGAACGCGAGCTGGGCACGGCTCTCGTCGAGATCGGCGCGGAGCTGACCAATGTTTCGATCTTCGAAAACGGAATGCTGCGGGCGCTGCATGCAATTCCCATCGGATCGGGCGACATTACGGATGCCATCGCCAGCGATTTCGGCATCCGCCGCTTTCAGGCAGAGCGCCTGAAATGCGTGGCGGGCTCCGCCATCGCCAGCCCGTCGGATCACCGCGAAATGGTCCCGCTGGCGCAGCAGGCCGAAGGCGCGCCGGAGGTCGACCGGGTGAGCAGGGCGGAGCTGGTGTCGGTCGTGACCGGCCAGCTGTCGCGCCTGACCGACGAGATCAACCGCGTGTTCAAGGCGCATGATTTTGGCGGCGCCCGCGGCGGACAGGTCGTCCTGACCGGCGGCGGCGCCGAATTGGCCGGAATCGCCGAATTCACGCAAGGGGCGCTTGGCCGTCCGGTTCGTATCGGCAAACCTACGCAATTGCGCGGGCTGCCCGACGCGCACGCTACGCCGGGGTTCACCACATTGGCGGGGCTGTGCCTGTATGCAGCGCGCGATCCAGTCGACATCCGCTCGATCCCCGACACGGCGCAGACGACGATCAAATATACAGGTGTCAGGCCTCCTCAAGCGTGTTCTGGCCGCTTCGAAAGAGTATTTTTAGGTGCTTCGTCCTTCTACGTAGTTGACGCAGGCCTGTGGTTAGCTCTGTGGAAAAGATGGGCACAAACAGTGCAGATTGTGCCATTCGTTGTGACACACTATAAATCCAGCGGCAAACCATGCCTGCCGCATGTGGAGTAAAGTTGAAATGAGTATCAATATCGGCCCCGCGACCAGCGACGAGCTGCGCCCCAAAATCACCGTCATCGGTGTCGGCGGCGCGGGCGGAAACGCAATCGGCAACATGATCGAAAACGGGATCGAAGGTGTCGAATTCGTCGTCGCGAACACCGATGCTCAGGCGCTCAACAATTCCGCCGCAGAGGCGCGGGTTCAGCTCGGGCCGGAAATTACCGGCGGTCTGGGCGCAGGATCGCGTCCGGAAGTCGGCAAGGCCGCAGCGGAAGAAACCGCGAAGCGAGATCGAGGATCTGCTCGAAGGCGTGAACATGTGCTTCATCGCAGCCGGCATGGGCGGCGGTACCGGCACGGGCGCTGCTCCTGTGATTGCAGAGGCGGCCCGCAACAAGGGCGTGCTGACGGTCGGCGTGGTAACCAAGCCGTTCCTGTTCGAAGGTACGCGCCGGATGCGCGCTGCCGAGGCCGGCATCGAAGAGCTTCAGACGCCACGTCGATACGCTGATCGTCATTCCCGAACCAGAACCTGTTCCTGGTGGCGAAGGCCGACACGACATTCAAACAGGCGTTCCAGCTGGCCGACGAAGTGCTGCAGCAGGGCGTCCGCTCGATCACCGACCTGATGGTCATGCCGGGCCTCATCAACCTCGACTTTGCCGATGTGAAATCGGTGATGGAGGAAATGGGCAAGGCGATGATGGGCACAGGCGAAGGCGAGGGCGAAAACCGCGCTCTCGAAGCCGCCGAGCGCGCTATTGCGAACCCGCTCCTCGACGGCGTTTCGATGGCCGGCGCAAAGGGTGTCATCATCTCGATCATCGGCGGCGAGGACATGAAGCTCCTCGAAGTCGACGAGGCTGCCAATCACATCCGCGAACTCGTGGACGAGAACGCGAACATCATCTGGGGTTCGGCGTTCAATCCCGATCTGGACGGCAAAATCCGCGTTTCGGTCGTCGCGACCGGTATCGAAGGCAGTGAAGGGATGTCCGCAGGCTCCAGCCAGTCGATGTCGCTCGGTTCGGGCCGTGCGCCGCGTCGCCCCGTGCTCGACCTTCCGTCGGAAGACGAAGAGGAAATGCAGTCTGAAGCACCTGCCGAAGAGCCGGCCATTCCCGCTGGTGTCGCTGCCCTCGGCCTGAGCGCAGCTTCGGCTGGATCGTATTCGGACGAAGACGACGAAGAATATGATGAAGACGGCGACGTCGACGGCATCGTCGATCCCCTCGCAGGCCTTCGTCAGGACGACGATGAAGACGCTCGGGCTTGTCGATCCCGCAGCGACGATCAGTTTCGGGAGCGGCGAGCGATGACGGCTTCGTCACAGAAGCCGAGGACGAGCCGCTCGATCTTGGTGATGCCGAGCAATTGGGATGATGTCGGCGGTGCCAAAAGTGGCGTGTCGGACGATGAGCCGCTCGATCTTGGCGGAGCCGAGGCTGCTGCTGACGAAGGCAACGAACACGCTCCCGCTGGCGGAACGGATGACTTGCTGCGCAACGCGGACAAGCTTGCCGAGCAGGATGCGCCTGTTCGAGGCGGCCGGCGTCGCCAGCTGATCGCGGGCGGGGAAGGTGCAGAGGCAAAGGCGGGTCAGGTAACCCCTGCGCCGGCGGCACCGGCTGCTCCTGCAAAGGAAGAAGCCGGCGGAAGTACTCTTTTCGAACGCATGGCCAATCTGTCACGCGGCAGCGCGTCGAAAGACGACGATGACGATGATGACGACGATGATAATGGCGGTTCGCTGAGCATTCCACGCTTCCTCGGGCGGCAAAACAACCAGTAAGAGTTTGCCCGGGGAGCTTTATTCCTCATCAAGCGATGATTATGACGCGGTTCAGGACGCAGTTGCGATAATCGCGCGCCTGGAACCCTATGGCCATGACACACCGCTTTCTTCTCTTGCTTGGAACTGCCGGCCTTGGTGCCTTGGCAGGCCTTTCCGCGTCTCCCCTCTCGGCCCAGGGGCAGGCTGTCGTCCAGCCGCTGCCTCCTGCTGCATCGGCCGAACTCAATCGCGCTCTGCGGCGGCTGAATAGCAACGCACGCGACGTCGATGCGCTGATCCTGGCGGGCAAGGCCTCGCTGGAACTTGGCGATATCGATGCCGCAATCGGGTTTTTCGGACGTGCCGAAGAGCTGTCTCCTGACAATGCGCGCGTCAAAGCGGGAACCGCCGCCGCCTATGTCCGGGTGCAACGACCGGTCGAAGCGCTGCGCCTGTTCGAAGAGGCAGAGCGTGCCGGTGTCAGCCCGGCCTCCGTCGCAGGGGACAAGGGCCTGGCGCATGACCTCGTCGGCAATAACCGCGAGGCGCAGCTCGCCTATCGCCGCTCGATTTCTTACGAAGAAAATACCGAAATCCGGCGCCGGATGGCGCTCAGCTACGCCATCGCAGGCGACAGGGAAGCGTTCGAATCCACTCTTCTGCCTTTGCTCGAACAGCGCGACTTTGCCGCTTATCGAACACGCTCTTTCGGTCTCGCAATTCTCGGGCAGCCGGACGAAGCGGTCGCCATTGCCGATGCCGTCATGCCGAAAGACATGGCGGAGCGGGTCGAGCCCTATCTCAGATATATGCGCCGCCTTACGCCGGCCCAGCAGGCGGCTGCTGCCAATCTCGGTATTTTCCCGCGTGCCGCCGCAATCGGCCGTGACGATCCGCGGATCGTAGCAGCGCGCGAAGCGGGCAGTGCTCCGGCCCTTGCCGGTGTCGACACCGGTCTCGCGCCGTCAGGCAGGCCGCTGGGCCAGTCGGGCGCGCAGCAGGAAGCCGCGACGTCCACCCGCCAGAACACGGATGGGGATGAGCGACGGCCACGTCTCACCCGCGAGCAGCGGCAAGCGCTTCTCGCGCAGCGGCGCCAACGTGGCAGATTGCCTTCGCGCTCGGACCGGCAAGTGCGGGTCGCCGAGGCGGCTGCCGAGCAACCGGCGCAGGCTCCTGTCGCGGTCGCTGAAGCGCCAGCAGTATCCACTCCTGCCGCCGCTCCAGCGCCTACTCCGACATCGACGCCAGCACAGACGTCCGCTCCATCGGCCCGGCCCGGCGAATTGCCCGCTTTGGCGCAGGCTGAATTGCCACCCGTCGGTGAATCCGGCAGCGCCAGCGGCAGCCAGCCTGTTCGAGTGCCTCAACTGAGCCTGTCCAGCAAACGCAAGTGGCGGCAACCCCGCCTGCGCGTGGCGCGCGCCGAACACGGCTGCCGTGACGACGATGCGCTGAGGATGATGGCCCGCGGGCTATCGCTCAGGTCGAAATTGCCCCTTCGCAGGCTGCAAGCGCGTCTGCGCCCGTGACGGTCGCTACCTTGCGAGACAGCGACTCCGGCCCCGGGTTTCGATCTGGGTCAGATACCGGCAGAGGCTGAGACGAGCACAGCGGCCACGCAAGCCGTCGCAGAAACGCCTGCTCCGCAGCCCACGGCCTCCGTTTCCGACGCATTCGCCGACCTGATGGCATTGCCAGGTACGAGCCGAGATCGCTCCGGCACCGCGACGCTGTCGACATCACTGCGATAGAAATTCCCCGCGAAGAAGAAGCCGAGCCGGAAGTCGCCGCTCCCGAGCCCGAGCCGGCGCGGCCCGTCCATGCCAGCCGGATCTGGGTGCAAATCGCGACAGGCCGCGACCGGTCGGCGCTCAAGTTCGACTGGCGCAGGTTCTCCGCGTCAGGCATCGCGATATTCTGGGCGACAATGGGCCCTTCGTAGCTTCGTGGGGCGAAACGAATCGCCTCCTTGCAGGGCCGTTCGAAACGCGCGCTGCTGCCAATGCTGCGGTTAACGCGCTTGCCGAACAGGGCATCGGTGCATTCCGCTTCACCAGCGCGGCCGGCGAGGAAATCGAACAGCTCGATTGAGCGAAAGCGCCGCTGCACCGCCGTGGTGAAAGTGGCGGTGCACCGCTTTTCCCCCATTGCTTATCCCCACGCTATGAACAGGCGAAATCCGTTCTCCCCAGCAGCGGCGGGGGGGACCCGTTGCGCTGGCCGATATCGCAGGTCCATCTGGTTGCATGACCGGAACCGACCTCACCCTATGAACATGCTTAACTCGATGGAGCGCGGCGCGGACAGCCCGCCGGTCGATATGCTCGCCGCGCTGTTCGAGGCGCGGGGCTGGACGGCCGAACGGGTCAACGAGGAAGAGCTTTCCGGCGAGATTCAAGGGCAGCTGGGCGAAATACCAGATCCGCTGCATCTGGCGCAGCGAGGATAACGTCCTCCAGCTTATCTGCCTGCCGGAGATACGTGTCGCAGAGGCGAAGCGGGCGGCCGCGCTGGACCTGTTGGCACGGGTGAACGAACAGATGTGGCTCGGCCATTTCGACATCTGGTCGCAGGGCGGAATGCTGATTTATCGCCACGGCGCGCTGCTGGGTGATGACGGATTGCTCAGCGTCAGTCAGGCTCAGGCGGTAGTTGAAACGGCGATCGAGGAATGCGACCGATTTTACCCTGCATTCCAGTTCGTGCTCTGGGGCGACAAGGAGCCGGGCGAGGCGCTGGAAGCTGCCATGGTCGATGCTGCAGGCGAGGCGTGACGCCGCGAGACTTGATTAGTGAGCGGGCCAGTCCCTAAGTCCGGGCCATGTTCGAGAATATCCTGATTTGCGGCTTTGGTACGATGACCGGAGCGATGGTCGATGGCTGGCTGCGCGCCGGCATCCCGGCCGACACATTCACCGTCTATCACCCCCGTGGCAAGGATGTGCCGGAGGGGGTGACGCTGGTCACCGATTGGCCGGAAACGTCCTTCGACGCCGTTCTGGTGGGCGTAAAACCGCACATGCTGCGGGACGTGGCACCGGGTCTGCAGGCAGCCACCGGTCCCCGGACGACCGTCATTTCGGTTCTGGCCGGGGTAGAGCTGGCAAGCCTTCGAAGGCACTTTCCCGCCGCTGGCGGCGTCGTACGATTCATGCCGAACCTCGCCTGTGCGCTAGGGAAATCGCCCAACGCGCTGCTTGCAGAGGGGTTGGACGATGCCTCGACCGATAGCGTGACGGCGCTGGCCAAAGCGCTAGGCACGGCCGAATGGCTGGCGGAGGAAAGCCAGTTCGATCTGGTGACTGCGCTTGCGGGCTCGGGACCTGGATTTACCTATCGGTTTATCGACGCGCTGGCAGCGGCAGCGACACGGCTGGGTCTGGAAGAAGGCCAGGCGGGCAGGATGGCCGTGCAGATGGTGGAGGGCGCATCGGCGCTCGCCGCGTCGTCCGAGCAATCGCCCAGAGAGCTGGCCCGCAGGGTGGCAAGCCCTGGCGGAATGACCCAGCGGGGGCTGGACGTGCTCGACGAAGACGGTGCTCTGGTGACGCTGCTGACGCACACTCTGCGCGCTGCGAGGGACCGCGGGTCCGAGATGGCCGCGCAGGCCCGCGAAGACAGTTAACGCAGCCACTGCAAAACCATCCGATTTCCCTTGAAAACCGGTGGTTTTGTCACGATATTGACCGAGGAACCGGCGGCTATCGTGCCTGTCCGGTGCAAGAGGAGCTTGAAACTCAATGGCAAATTGGAACGACCCCCGGCAGTCGCAGCAGGGCTTCGGCTCGGTGCCGCGCGCAGGAGGTGACGTTGCTTCGCGCACGACCTTCGATGCGGGCCTGCGCAGCTATATGCTGTCGATTTACAACTATATGGTGTCCGGCGTCCTGCTGACCGGTATCGTGGCACTGCTGACGGCACAGTCGGGCCTCGCGTACAGCTTCGCAAGCGGTCCGCTCATGTGGATCGTCGCCCTTTCGCCGCTGGCCATCGTCTTTGCGATGAGCTTCGGCCGGAACAAGTTCTCGAGGGCAACGCTTCAGCTGATGTTCTTCGGCTTCGCCTTCTTGATGGGCCTTTCCCTGTCGACGATCTTCCTCGTCTACACGGGCGGTTCGATCGCGGCGACGTTCTTCGCAACCGCTGGCGCATTCGCCGGTCTCAGCCTGTTCGGCTACACCACCAAGAAGGATCTGTCGGGCTTCGGCACGTTCCTCATCATGGGTGTCGTCGGGCTGATCATCGCCTCCGTCATCAACATCTTCCTCGGCTCGAGCACGCTCGAACTGGCGATCAGCTTCCTCGGTGTTCTGATCTTCGCAGGCCTCACCGCCTACGATACGCAGCGCCTGAAGAACGATTACCAGATGCTTCGCGGCACCGAATTCGAAGGCAAGTCGGTGATCCTTGGCGCACTGAGCCTCTATCTCGACTTCATCAACATGTTCCTGTTCCTGCTGCGCTTCATGGGTGCAGCCCGCGAATAGGACTGAGCAACCGGTCGCATCAACCGAACGTTCGGGCGACTCGCTTTATCGTGCCCGGAGTGCAAACCGCACTCCGGGCATTTTCTTTGTCTCTGCACCGAGTTAAGGCGTTCGTCCGCGCGAAAGGTTGCATCGTGTAACGTGTGCGGATCGATTGAGAGAAAAGGGCGCATCCAATGGCTGGCGAACGCAGCATTCCTATCAAGATACTTGCCGTAGCAGGCTCTATCGCCGCTTTGAGCGCGTGCGCGACGCCGCCGCCGCCGCCGCCGCCACCTCCCCCGCCGCCAGTGGTAGAATCCGTGCCGTATCGCCCCGTTCCGCCCAGCGGCGCCAGCTATGTGATGAATATCCCGCGCGTCGATCCAGTGACCGGTGTGCGCCAGACGGTGAACGCGAACCTGACCGAAGACGAGCAGATCTGGCACGTCCGGTCCGGCTGGAACGTGGCCGCGCTCAACTGCACCAGCGCGCAATATCAGCCCGTGCTCGACGCCTATGGCCGTTACATCAAGGACAGCGGACCTGCCCTCCGGCGGGTGAACGACCGGCTGGAGCAGGTCTACCGCGACCAGTGCCGGCGCCCGCCGCGCAGGCATCGTCCTGCGGGAAACGCAGATGACGTCGGTATACAACTATTTCGCGCTGCCGCCGGCACGCAGCCAGTTCTGCCGCACGATGCTGCAGATCGCGGAAGAAACTCAGGTGACGCCCGTCTCGGACGTGGCGGCATTCTCGGCCGCAGCTCTCCCGCGCATGGAAGCCGCGTTCGAAAACTTCTTCAGCGCATACGAAGCATATGAGCAGGCTTCGGCAGCCTGGGATGCCCGCTATGGTGCCCGCTACGGCGCATCGCAGCCCGGCTATGTGGCGGTCCAGCAGGCACGCATGACCATGGTCCCCGATGCCACCAGCGGCATTTCCACGCTTGCAGTACCCCCGTCATCCGCCGGATCGGTGCCCGATCCCGCGACTGGCGCGCAGATCCCTGTAATCAGTGTCGAGGAAGGGTTTACCTCCACACCTGTGGTCGAACCTGTCCCGGGCGACGAGGGCGTCAGCTAACGAAACGGAACGTCTTGCGCGGATGAGACGCTGGCCCTGCGGCATCGCTTTCGATGCCGCTACGCTGGCGCTTGGGCGCGTTAGTCCCTACTTGCCCAGCCATGCACTTTCTCGATCAAGCCAAGATTCACCTGAAGTCCGGCGCAGGCGGCCCCGGGGCCGTCAGCTTCCGGCGTGAAAAATACGTCGAATATGGCGGACCCGACGGCGGCAATGGCGGCAAGGGCGGCGACGTCGTGTTCGAAGCCGTACAAGGTCTCAACACGCTGATCGATTTCCGTTACGCGCAGCATTTCAAGGCATCGCGCGGCGGCCACGGCATGGGCCGCGACCGGTATGGCAAAGGCGCCGACGATCTCGTGATCAAGGTGCCTGTCGGGACGCAGGTCCTGTCGGAGGACAAGGAGGAAGTTCTCGCCGACTTCACCGAGGTCGGCCAGCGTATCGTCATGCTGGAAGGCGGCATGGGCGGACGCGGCAATGCCAGCTACAAATCGAGCACCAACCGCGCTCCGCGTCAGCATCAGCCGGGCGAGCCGAGCCAGGAAATGTCGGTCTGGCTGCGGCTGAAGCTGCTGGCGGATGTCGGTCTTCTGGGCCTGCCGAATGCCGGCAAGTCGACCTTCATCAATGCGGTCACCAACGCCAAGGCGAAGGTTGGCCATTACGCCTTCACCACGCTGGTGCCCAAGCTGGGCGTGGTTCACCACAAGGGCCGCGAATTCGTGCTGGCCGATATTCCGGGCCTGATCGAAGGGGCGGCGGACGGTGCAGGTATCGGCGACCGGTTCCTGGGTCACATCGAGCGGTGCCGCGTGCTGATCCATCTGGTCGATATTGCAGGTGATGATCCGGCCGCGGCGATGACGACCGTGCAGGACGAGCTTGCAGCGTATGGTGAGGGTCTGTCGGACAAACCCCAACTGATCGCGCTCAACAAGGTCGATCTGGGCGATGCCGAGCTGGCCGAAGGCTTTGCGGCGGAATTGCTGGAAGCGGGCGCCGACGAGGTGTTCGCGATTTCGGGCGCGACCGGCGCCGGTATCGAGCAATTGCTGGATGCCGTGCTGGCGTATCTTCCCGACAGGACCTCCACCGAAACCAATGCTGCCGAGGTCGAGGACGACGCGGACGCAGCCGACTGGTCGCCGATCTAGGCCGCCTGTGTGCGGTTGTGCGCGGCTGCCGCTTGCATCGCGGGCGGCCCGCGCTAACCCTTCGCCCCCGATGAGCATCACCTCCCTCACTGACCTGCGCGATCCGGCACGATGCCCTGTGCTGGTGGTCAAGCTTGGCTCGGCCCTGCTGGTCGACAGCGACGGTCAGTTGCGGCGGGAATGGCTTGCAGGGCTGGTGGGAGAGCTCGCTGAATCTGCAGCGCGCGGGACAAAAGATCATCATCGTAAGTTCCGGTGCCATCGCGCTCGGTGCGGCGAAGCTGCGCCTCGGCGGACGAGGGCGGGCCAGCCTTTCCGACGCGCAGGCCGCGGCGTCTGTCGGTCAGGTGGAACTGGCGGGTCTGTATTCGCAAGTGCTCGGCGCGCAGGGTCTTATCGCCGCGCAGATGCTGCTGACGCTGGACGATCTCGAGGATCGCAAGCGCTACCTCAATGCGTCGGCGACATTCGACCGGCTGCTCGATCTGGGCGCGATACCCGTGGTGAACGAGAACGATAGCGTCGCAACGGAGGAAATCCGGTTTGGCGATAACGACCGGCTGGCCGCGCGTGTGGCGCAGGCGGCAAGGGCGGATGCCGTCTTGCTATTCTCCGATGTGGACGGCCTGTATGATCGCCCGCCCGAACAGGAAGGCGCACAGCTCATTCGCCGGGTCGATGCAATCGACGATGCCGTCCGCGCCTCGGCCGGGCCCGCCCGCGACGGTGTGGGCACAGGCGGAATGGCATCGAAACTCGCCGCAGCGGACATTGCGACGCGGGCAGGCATTGCGCTGGCCATTGCGAATGGAACGAACGACCTGCCGTTTTCCCGCGCAGTGGACCAGGATGTCGGCACGGTCTTTACGGCGCAGGACGGTCCCGGAGCACGCAAGGGCTGGCTCGGCGGACGCCTTGCCAAGTCCGGCATCATTCAGGTCGATGCAGGCTGCGTCGAAGCCCTGGCCCAGGGAGCGAGCGTTCTTGCTGCCGGTATCACCAGTGTCAGCGGCGATTTCGCACGCGGCGACTTCGTGGGCGTGGCTGACCCGGAAGGCGCTGAGATTGCCTTGGGACTGGCGGAATACGATGCCGAAACCTGCCGCGCTCTGGCTGGCAAACGGCAGGACGCGCAGGCCGATATTCTCGGCCACGCGCCGCGGAGTGCCGTCATCCACCGCGATCATCTGGTGATGCTATGACGACGGCGATTACCGGTGGGACGGGCTTTGTCGGACAGGCGCTGATCGATCTCGTCGAGCGGCGAAAGCTGCCGCTGCGCTCGCTGGCGCGGAAGATTCCGCAGAAGCGGCGGGGCGTCGAATGGGTGCGCGGCGATCTCGGCAACCGCGAGGCGCTGGACCTGCTGATGGGCGACGCGGAGTGCGTTATCCATATTGCGGGGCAGGTTCGCGCCGTCGATCCCGCGCAGTTCGAAATGGCCAATGTGACCGGCACGTTGAATGCGGTGGAAGCGGCGGTGGATGCGGGGGTATCGCGCTTTGTTTTCGTGTCGTCCCTGGCCGCCCGCGAACCGCACCTGTCGGCTTACGGTGCCTCGAAGCTGCGGGCAGAGCGGATCGTCATGGCGAGCGGGCTGGACTGGACCATTGTGCGGCCCCCGGCGATTTACGGCCCGCGTGACAAGGAAATGCTCGACCTGTTCGAGATGGCGACGATGCGCGTCGTGCCGATGCCGAAGCATGGTAGCGCCTCGCTCATCCATGTCGGCGATCTGGCGCGGCTGCTGGTCTGCCTGCGCGCTGGGGGAGAGGATGTCACATCGAAGATATTCGAACCCGATGACGGCAAGCCTGGAGGCTGGGAGCATCGCGAACTGGCCAAGGCGATCGGTTCATCGGTCGGCACCGATCCGTGGGTTCCGCGCCTGTCCGAAGGGGTCATGAAATTTGCGGCAAGGATGGACGGTATCCTGCGGCGGGAGGGGGCGAAACTGACGCCCGACCGTGTGGGTTACATGATGCATCCCGACTGGGTGTCCGATCCGCGCAAACAGCCCCCGGCGGACCTGTGGCAGCCAAAAATCGCCACCCGTGACGGGCTGAAAGCGACTGCGCGCTGGTATAGACAGCGGAAATGGATCTGAGTCAGAACGCCGGATCGTAACCGGGGGGCAGATCGTCGGGCGTATCGTCGGTTCCGGGCAGATGGATGCCGCATTCTGTCTTGTCCCACCCCTTCCAGCGGCCGGAGCGCGGGTCTTCGCCAGCAGCCACCTTGTGCGTGCAGGGCGAGCATCCGATGGAAGGATATCCCTTTTCCACCAGCGGGTGACGGGGGAGGTCGTGTTGTTCGAAATACGCGTCGATATCGTCTTGCGACCAGTCGATCAGCGGATTGATTTTGAGCCTTCCGGCCGCGTCGCTGGTATCGACTTCGAAACGGGGCAATTCGGAACGGGCGCTGTTCTGGAAAGCCTTGCGGCCGGTGAAGCTGGCGTCGTACCCTTCCAGCGCTGCGGCCAGCGGCTGGACCTTGCGTAGCTCGCAGCAGCCATCGGGATCGTAAGACCAGCGAAGCCCGTTTTCGTCCTTTGCTGCGAGCGCCTTTGCATCGGGCGTCAGGTTGACGAGATTGGTCAGTCCGAGCCGACCTGCCAACGCATCGCGGTAAGCGAGCGTCTCGGGAAAATGCTTGCCCGTTTCCAGAAACAGGACCGGAATGTCCGGCCGCACCTGCGCGACAAGATGAAGCAGGACAGCGCTTTCCGCGCCGAAGCTGGAAACGATCGCAATTTCACCGGCAAGATCGCCGTCAAGGACACCGGCCAGCATTTCCTGCGTATCGGACCCGCGAAACATCCGGTTGAGGCGGATTGCATCGGCCTCGGTAAAGCGGGGTCCGGTGTCGATCCGGTCTATGGAGCGCAGCTCATTCATGGCGCGCTTTTGGAATAGTCCGGAGCGTATCTGCCGCCGCCTGATAATGGTGGGGCCAGCGTTCGAACGCAGCCTTGGCGTCCGCTTCATCGAGCGGCGTGTCGGGCGCGAAACTATCGAAACCGCAGCGGCGCATATTGGACAGCTGGTCGATCAGAACATCGCCGACTGCGCGCAATTCGCCGGTATAGCCGGCCTCGCGCAGGGTGCGGGCAGCGGAATAGCCGCGCCCGTCGCCGAAGGTCGGAAAGTTGACCTCTACCAAGGCGATACGGTCCAGATGGGGAACGAGTTCGAGCGCGTCGTCGCCCGGTTCGATCCGGACGGCGGAAGAGTTCGACTGTTCCAGAAACGCATCGACCGTTACCTGTGCGTGGTCGACCGGCTCGTCGTCGCGGAAGCGGAACTGGACGTCGTCGGGACTTGTGCCCAGCGCGCTTTTGCCGCCGCCTTCGGCGGGGAATTGCGGATCAGTCATCCCGGCCTCCACGTGCAAATTGTCCCTTCGCGCCTTGTGCGCGTACACGAGCCAAGCGCGCCTGCTGCGCGGTGGTCCTGAGGCCGAAATCAATCATAAAGCGCCTCCTTGAACGGTGCCATGCCGATACGGCGATAGGTATCGAGGAAGCGCTCCCCGTCCTCCCTCTCGCGAAGATAGACGTCGGCAGCGGTTTCGACCGCATCGACAATGCCTGCCTCATCGAAGCCGGGGCCGGTGATCTTGGCGAGGCTGACGTCCTCTGCCTCGCTTCCGCCGAGCAGCAGCTGGTAATTTTCGACGCCCTTCTTATCGACGCCGAGGATGCCGATGTGGCCCGCATGGTGATGCCCGCAGGCATTGATGCAGCCGGAAATCTTCAGCTTCAGTTCGCCCAGCGTATCGCGCTTGCCATTGGCGACGAACCGCTCGGAAATCTGCTGCGCGATCGGGATCGAGCGGGCATTGGCGAGGCTGCAATAATCGAGGCCGGGGCAGGCGATGATGTCGTCCACCTGATCGAGATTGGGCTCGCCCAGGCCAGCTTCGTTGAGCGCGCTCCACAACGCATGGAGATCGGCGATCCTGACATGCGGCAGGACGATGTTCTGGGTGTGCATTACGCGGCATTCGTCGAAGGAATAGCGCGTCGCGAGATCGGCCATCAGGTGCATCTGCGCCGACGTTGCATCGCCGGGGATGCCGCCGACCGGCTTCAGGCTGATGACTGCGCTGACATAGCTGTCGTGCTTGTGGCGCACCGTGTTGCGCTCCACCCACAGGGCGAAGTCGGGATCGGATTGGTCGACCGTCTTCGGGCCGTCCTCGAATGCGGGATCGGCGAAGAAAGTCTTGATCCGCTCCAGTTCGGCGAGAGGCGGTTCGACGCCCTGATCCAGCAGGTGGGCGAATTCCTCCTCGACCTGGCGGGTATATTCCTCCGCGCCCAGTTCGTGGACGAGGATCTTGATCCGCGCCTTGTACTTGTTGTCGCGCCGCCCGTGGCGATTGTAGACGCGCAGGCAGGCCTCCGAATAGGTCACCAGCTGGTCGAGCGGGACGAATTCGCGGATGCAGGGCGCAATCATCGGCGTGCGGCCCATGCCGCCGCCGACATAGAATGCCGCGCCAAGCTCGCCGTCCTGCTCCACGATATTGATGCCGATGTCGTGCAGGCGCATCGCCGCACGGTCGGTATCGCTGGCGATCACCGCGATCTTGAACTTGCGCGGCAGGTACATGAATTCCGGGTGGAAGCTCGACCACTGCCGCAGCAATTCGGCGTAAGGCCTTGGATCGACACGCTCGTCCGCCGCGGCGCCTGCAAAATGGTCGGAGCTGATGTTGCGGATGCAATTGCCGCTGGTCTGGATGGCGTGCATCTCGAGCTTGGCGAGATCGGCCAGCAGGTCGCCTGCTTCTTCCAGCTTGATCCAGTTGTACTGGATGTTCTGGCGAGTGGTGAAGTGGCCGTAGCCGCGGTCATATTTGTCCGCGATATCGGCCAGCGCATGCATCTGCGCGCCCGACAGCGTGCCGTAGGGGATGGCGACGCGCAGCATGTAGGCATGGAGCTGCAGATAGAGCCCGTTCATCAGCCGGAGCGGCTTGAACTGGTCTTCGGTCAGCTTGCCTGACAAGGCGGCGTTCGCACTGGTCGCGGAATTCGGCAACGCGGGCGTCGACCATCTGCTGGTCGTAGGCATCATACTTGTACATCTAAATCACCCAGTCGATGGCTTTGGGGTCGGCGGGTTTGAGCGTGAGGTCGGGGCGCACGGTCGGGCCAAGTGCGCGGACGCGGTCCTTGATATGGGCCGGGCGGGGCACGCCGTCCTCCATTTCCGCGACGATGGCGTAGGGCACGTTGACGCGGCGGGCGGCTTCCTCGCGGGCGAGGATCGTCTCCGCTTCTTCACCCGCATCGACGGCATCCTCGATATGGCGCGACCAGTTCCGGCCGTCCCACCAGACGACATCGCCGGTCTTCAGATCGTTTCCGGTCAACACCTTCATAGCGCTTTCTCCAAAGCGATCCGCGCGATTGCCCTATCCTCGCGCGCCGTGACATCGCCGACGACGATCAGCGCCGGGCTGACCACGTCTTGCTGCGCGACGAGATCGGGCAGGCCGGCCAGCATTCCGCGCAGCACGCGCATTTGCGGACGCGCGCCGTTCTCGATCACGGCGACGGGCATTTCCGGTGCGAGACCGTCTTCCATCAGTTTCTCAGCGATTTGCGGGGCAGTCTTCACGCCCATATAGATCACCAGCGTGCGACCGGGACCGGCGAGGCCAGCCCAGTTCTGGTCTTTCAAGCCCTTGCACTGGCCAGCAACGAAGCTGACGATGCTGGAGGCGTCGCGGTGGGTCAGGGCGATCTGCGCCGCTGCGGCTGCGCCGTTTGCCGCGCTGATGCCGGGTACGATTTCGACCGTGACACCCTCGGCCTGAGCGGCTTCGGCTTCCTCGCCGCCGCGCCCGAAGACGAGCGGGTCGCCGCCCTTCAATCGCACCACATCGCGTCCGGCCTTGGCCTCGCGCACCAGCAGCGCGTTGATGTCTTCCTGCGGGAGCGTGTGCTTGCTGCGCTGTTTGGCGACCGAGATCAGCGTGGCGTCCGTTCGGGCGAGGGCAATGATCGAGGGATCGACCAAACCGTCATGCACGATGAGGCTGGCGCGTTCGATCAGCCGCGCAGCGCGCAGCGTCAGGAGGTCGGGATCACCCGGTCCTGCGCCGACGAGATAGATGGTTCCGGTATCTGGCATGGGCCGGAAATGCGGCAGCAGGCCTTCACCCGCCAGCGAGAAACCATGCCAGCGCAGGTAGGAGAAATTTTGAAAGAGGCTGTTTCAGTCAGGCAAGCTAGCCTTCGCCTTTGCCGCCCTTCGTCTCGTTACCCTGTTCCACGCGCTGCGCGATTGCCGCGACCAACTGGTCGAACTGGGCGTTCCCGCGCAGATTGAGATCGCGCTGGGGGAAGGGGATCTCGATGTCGTTTTCCTGAAACAGGTGCCACAACTTCTTGAGCACCTGCGATTTCACATTGCCGACGCCGTCTTCGGGATCGTTGATCCAGCAATGGATGACGAAGTTGACGGAGCTGTCGCCGTAACTTTCCAGCCAGCAGACGGGCGGCGGCGTCTTCTTCACGCGGGTGGCGGATTTCGCCGCCTCCAGCATCAGCTCCTCAGCTTTGACGATGTCGCAATTGTAGGAAATGCCGACCGGCACCTGAATGCGGACATTCTTGCTGGAATAGGACCAGTTCTCGACCTGATTGACCATCAGGTTCTCGTTCGGGATCAGATATTCGCGCTGGTCGCGGGTGGTGATCGACACGGCGCGAATACCGATCTTGCGGATCTGGCCGAATGTCGACACGCCCGCCTGATCGGCCACGGAGATTACGTCGCCCGGCTTGATCGACTTGTCCATCAGCAGGATGATCCCGGCTATCAGATTACCGAAGGTTTTCTGAAGACCGAAACCGATGGCGAGGCCGAATGCGCCGGAGAACACGGCGAGCGCGGTCAGATCGATGCCCAGCAGGTCGATGCCGAGGAAGAAAGCGGCCGCCCAGATGGCAATGGTGACCAGCTTTTCGCTCAGCAGGCGCTGTGTATCGTCCAGCCGGGTAAACTTGCCGAGAGACTTGTGAAGCAGCTTCGTCAGGCCCCAGGCGATGGCGATCACGAGGAAAATCACCCCGATGACGACCAGACCGTCCCACAGCGAGATGCGCATCGAACCGACTTCCAGCGCCATCGCGTCGAGCGATTCGACCATGCTGCCGACAGTTTCGCTTCTTTCTGTGACCGCCTCTTTCAGCTCTTCGGACGAGCCGATCTTTTCGGTCGGTTCGGGCTCCGGGGTCTGTACTGGTGACGGGATGGCCATCAGCGGTTCGCCGGTCTCGGGATCCAGTATCGCTTCACCGGTCTCCGGATCGATAATCGGCACGGGCTCCTGCGAGGGAATACCCGTCATCTGCTCGCCCGTTTCCGGGTCGATTAGCGGTTCGCCCGTGCGCGGGTCGAGCAGAGGCTGAGCCTCGGGCGTCGCGTCCGCGGCGGGCAACATGGTGGCCTGTGATGTGGCAGTCATTCTCTATCCATTGCGGCAAACGCCTGTTCGCAGTCGGCGATGAGGTCGCCCGCGTCTTCAAGGCCAATCGATAGGCGAATGCCCAGCCTATCGCCAGCCTCCCAATCGGTGGGGGGCCATGTGCTGGAGGTTCTGATGTCTGCCGGGGTCGAACGGCAGCGCAAGGCTTTCATAGCCGCCCCAGCTGTAACCGATGCCGAAATGCTTCAGGCTGTCGACGAAGGTCGAACGCTGTTTGGCGCTCCGCCCTTTCAGGATGAAACTGAACAACCCGCACGCGCCGGTGAAATCGCGGGCCCAGATATCGTGACCCGCCGACCCTTCGAGCGGCGGGCACAGCACATGGGCGACTTCCGGCCGCTGCCTGAGCCATTTGGCGATTTCGAGTGCGCTTTTCGTGCTCTGCTCCAGCCGGACCTGCATGGTCCTCAGCCCGCGCAGGGCCAGAGCCGCATCGTCCGGGGACACGACTTGTCCCATTGTTTGTGCGCGGTGTTTCAACTTCTTGTAGAGGCCGGGTCCGGCGCTGGCAGATCCCATCAGCAGGTCCGAATGCCCGCCGACATGCTTGGTCAGCGACATGATGGAAATATCGCAGCCGCGTTCCAGAGCCGGAAACCCGATGGCGGAGGCCCACGTATTATCGATCAGAGTGATGAGACCGTGTTCATGAGCGATCGCGGCCAATGCCGGCACATCGCAGACCTCCATGGTCAGGCTGCCGGGGTTTTCGAACAGGACTGCTTTGGTCCGCTCGCACATCGCGGCGGCGAATGCGCCGGTATCGAGCGGATCGAAGAAACGGTGCTCGATACCGAAATCGGCGAGCAGCCCGGTCGCCATGGCGCGGCTGGGATCATAGGCATTGTCGGTCACCAGCAGCACGTCCCCGGGCCGCAACACGGCAAGGAGTGCGCCGGCAATCGCTGCGACCCCGCTGGGATAAAGAACCGTTCCGGCAGCGCCGGGTTCGATATCGGTCAGAGCCTCTGACAGCGCCCACTGCGTCGGCGATCCGTGCCGTCCGTAATAAAACTGGCCATCGCCGATCTTGCTGCCCGCCAGCTTGCGCTCCCGGTCATTGGCGAAAAGATGCGTGGAGCCGCGCCAGACGGGGGGATTGACGATCGGCATCGTCCATTCCGGTCGCCGTCCGCCTTCGACAAGGCGGGTCCCTGTGCCCCTCTTGGCATTCTTGCCGTTCTTGTCGTCGGTGTCGCTCAGAGTCCGGGTCCTTGTTCTTTCGGCGTAGCCGGGTCGGCGCCCCATTCTGCCCAGCTGCCATCGTAGAGTGCCACTTGGCGTGAACCGATCAGGGAAAGGGCGAAGGTCAGGACAGAGGCCGTTACGCCGCTGCCGCAGGTGGTGGCGATTGGTCTTTCGAGATCGATACCCGCGCCGCGAAAGGCAGCGGCAAGCTCGGCAGGCGGAAGAAAGGTGCCGTCCTCTGCAAACAGAGTGGTGAACGGCAGGTTCTTTGCGCCCGGAATGTGTCCGCCGGGCAGGTCGTGCACAGTGTCCTCAGTATCGCCAGTGAACCGCGCGCTGTCGCGGGCGTCGACCACCTGTTCCTCGTGACTAGCCAGATTGTCGAGCATTTCGGACTTGCTGCGGATGCGCGTGCGGTCGGGCGTGAGAGGCGGGGGAGAGCCATCCTGCCGCCCGACTGGGCCGCTTTCCATCGCTCTCGCCTCAGCCTTCCATTTTGCCAGTCCGCCATCGAGCACCGCCACATTGCGAAGGCCGTGCAAGGTCAGCAGGTACCACGCGCGGCACGCGGAATGGAGCGCGCTGTCATCATACAGAACGACGCGTGTTTGCGGGCCCACCCCCAGCTGTGAAAGCCGTTCGCGCACACGCGGTGCGTCGGGGATCTTGCCGGGCAGGCCCGATTGCGGATCGTGCAGATTTGCCAGACCGAGGAATTGCGCGCCGGGAATATGTCGATGCTCGAATTCGGCCGCCGGATCGCGGTTCGCACCGGGCAAGTGGAGCGAGGCATCGAGGACGACGATGTCCGGCTGCCCCAGCATCTGTGACAGCCATTGGGTCGAAACAAGCAAGTCCATGCCTCCGTGCTAGCCGGAGGGGCGCCTTTCGTCGAGATGGTTAGCCCGAAGGCCTTCAGCCGAGCGCGCGGCCCACGACATCGTGGTAAATCTGCGCAGGCGCCTGTGCCGGGAAGGGCGTCGGCTTTCCGCCGGGCTGCACGGCGGGGTGTCCAACAAGCACGGTGGATGCCAGCGGAGGTACCCCGTCACCGGTGAAACGGACACGGAGAAGCGGGACATAAACTAGCGCCGATCCCTGCCGGATACCTTGCAGCGTGCCGAGGCTGGCGCGGACATTGACCGTTACTTCGCGGCGTTCGCCCGGCTGTATCTCACCCAGCTTTTCGATCTCGACCAGCGTTGTGGCCGCGCTGGCAAGCTGCTCTCCCAGCGGTGCCTTGTTGCTCGCCCCGACGAGATCGCCTTGTAATACCGCATCGCTTATCGCCTTGCTGCCGCGATTGGTGATGGCAATGCGCGCAGTCACTGTCAGCGCCATCATGCTGCGCTGCATCCGGACGATGTGGGTTTCCATACCGAGCGGGGCGACAGAGCGCCCTGCCGCGAGAGGCGGTGCGCTCGGAGTTTTTTCAATCGGTGCAGATGCCGGCGCAGGCGTCGGTGCAGTTTCGGGCTCTGCTCCAGCGCGCGTCCGCGGTGTAGCGGCAGGCATCAGGCCCGGCGAAGCTGTTGCAGAGGTACCGAGCGCGGCCAAAGGCTGACGCCGCCGGTACATTGCAAACCCCGCCACAGCTGCAATCGCTGCAACCAGCGCGGCAAGAACCCACCACCAATAGGAACCGCCGGTCGCTGCCTGAGCGGAAATCTCGCTCGACCCGGCTGGCTGCGGGGTAAGGCCCGGAATGCCACCGCTCTCCGTACCCGTCTGCGCTTCGATCGGTGCCGCACCAGGCGCGAGGGCATCGGGAGACGCAATGGGATCGATTGCCGATCGGCCACCGGCGACAGGCGTATCCTGTGCAGGCGGCGGAGCCACCTGGCGCTGCGACGGAAGGAATTGCGGTGTCGGCTCGGCTCGCGGTGCTGCCGTTCGCGGTGTCGTCCGGGTGGGTGAAGGAGCGGTCGCAGGCTGCCGGACGGTCGGAACAGGGGACCGACTCGCTGCAGGAGCGGGAGCAGGTGTCGCTGCCTGTGTCTGCCTCGTTGCCGGTGCCGGACTGGCGCCGATGGCTCTGGGGCCGACCGGCACGATGCCGCTATCGTCGACGGGGCCCTGCACCTGCGTGCCGGTCGTTACCCGCGGCGCAGGCGTAGCGGTGGTCTCCAGATCGAACTCGCTTGCCGGCTGGGCTGCCTGCTGGGCAAAGAGCGGTCCCGAAAAACAAAGCGCGAGCGCAGGAAGGAGGCGGCGGACAAGGGTCATATAATGGCGGTCTGTTGCTGAATGGAGTTACCCCAAGCGGGGCGGCGCTGAATAGGCGCTGAAAGGCGCAGGTCCAACCGCCGTCTTGTCTCAGGCACGCGATAAGGGCAGAGGCGCGGCATGAGCGACACACCTTCCCCTTCTTCGTCTTCGACGCCCGATGTGCTGCATCTCGGCCAGCAAAGCGCGCTGCCTGCCTCGCCCGAAGAGGCGCAGCTCGATTATCCCGAGAATCCGCGTCCCAGTGCATTGTACCTCGTCCGGTTTGCGGCGCCGGAATTTACCTCGCTATGTCCGGTGACTGGCGCGCCCGATTTTGCGCATTTGGTAATCGATTACGCGCCGGGCGACACGATCGTCGAATCGAAGAGCCTCAAGCTGTTCCTCGGCGCTTTTCGCAATCACAACGGGTTTCACGAGGATGTAACGGTCGGTATCGGCCAGCGACTTGCCCAGGAAATGAAGCCCAGATGGCTGCGCATCGGCGGATACTGGTACCCGCGCGGCGGCATTCCGATCGACGTTTTCTGGCAAACCGGCGCCCCGCCCGAAGGGCTGTGGGTCCCCGACCAGGGCGTGCAGGGCTATCGAGGGCGGGGGTGATCGCATTTTAGAGTGAGGGCTATCCCCGGTCGGCGCCTAGCTGACCGCAAGGGCGACTGCCCGCCCGCAGCGGACGCAGCTTGCTGCGTATCGAGCGAGGACGAAGCCGCGGAGGCGGCTTCGCACAAAAGAAAGATGGTGCCGGCTAGAGGATTCGAACCCCTGGCCCCCTGATTACAAATCAGGTGCTCTACCAACTGAGCTAAGCCGGCACGTCCTGTCTGCCCCACCGCTTTACTGCATGAGGGCACATATTCCGCCCTGCCGCTCGCTACGCGAGAGCGGGCACGCGCGCCTTTGCGTCAGATTACGCCGAAGGTCCAGCCCTCTGTTTTCGCGATATCGTCCGACAGGCCGCGCGGTGTCCAGCGTGACGGGTCTCCTGCCACCTTGCGCAGCCATGCAGCGGTGATCAGTGCGTCGCTGCTGTGGTCGTCGATTTCTCCGCTCAGCCCCAGACCGGGCGAGCCTAGCATTCCGAGCGCATCGTCCAGCGCCGCATGGTCCCGTATCTTCGAACGGCTGGCACTGCGCCCCGCCTCCATCGCGGCAAGGCTGGTGTAAATCTCGCAGATGACGGAGCCGCTCGCGGGGAGCGGGTCGATGGGCCACACGGGCACCGCGCCTTCCAGGCGATGAAGGACGCGCATGCCGGTCAGGCTGGATTTCCCGACCTGCGCTGCGCCGACGAGATTGAAGTTCGAATAGGGTTTCAGTCCCATGTCGGCCTGCCGCTGCTCGGTCACGCGGAAGCGGCCGCGCCCGTGTTCTGCTCCGTCGCAGCGAAAGGCAACGCCCTCGCGTCCGCCATGCCTCCGAAAATAGCGGGAAAGGGAAGGGTGATCGGTGAAGCTGCTCGCGGCAAGGTGCGGGTCGTCCTCGCACAGCCGGTCGATCATCGCCCACAAGGCGTTGGCGCTCGGCCGGCGATCCTTCATGGAGCCGGGAAATACGCACCGCAATCGGCAAAGGGCAGGGCGATGCCAAGATCCATTCCGACAAGCGTGTCGGCGGGCAGGTCGCGCAGCACCTCCAGCACCTCGCTTCGCGACCATTTGCGCCCGCGCTCGACCAGTACGGGCGCGCCGCCAGCCGCGTCCGCGACCGCCAGCGCGATGCCCGCATGACGCTCGCCTGCAGCGCCGGACCAGTCGATCGCAAGATATTGGCGGAAGCGGGTTATGACCGCTCCTCGCGCAGCTTGTCCCAGTAGGCCAATCGCTCGCGCACCTTGCGCTCGAACCCGCGTTCGACGGGTGCGTAATAGGTCTGCGGCTCCATGTCTTCGGGCCAGTAATTGTCGCCGGAAAACCCTCCGTCCGCATCGTGATCGTAAGTGTAGCCCTTGCCGTAGCCGACATCCTTCATCAGCTTGGTCGGCGCGTTGACGATGTTCATCGGCGGCATCAGGCTGCCCGTCTCTTTCGCGATCGGAACGCAGCCTTTTGCGCCTTGTAGACGGCGTTCGATTTGGGCGCGGTGGCGAGGTAGAGGCAGGCCTGCACGAGCGCCAGTTCGCCCTCCGGCGACTGCCCAGAAATTCGTAGGCCTCGCGCGCGGCGTTGCATTGGACCAGCGCATTCGGATCGGCGAGGCCGATATCCTCCACCGCCATGCGGACCAGGCGGCGTGCGAGAAATAGCGGCTCTTCGCCTGCCGTCAGCATCCGGGCCAGGTAATAAAGCGCCGCCTGCGGATCGGAACCGCGCACCGCCTTGTGCAGCGCACTTATGAGATTGTAATGCCCCTCGCGGTCCTTGTCGTAGACGGCGACGCGGCGTTGCAGAAAACTGCCCAGTTCGCCGGGGCCGAGCGGCTCGTCTATCTTCGCATTGTACAGCGTTTCCGCCTGATTGAGCAGGAAGCGGCCATCGCCATCCGCACTGGCGATCAGCGCCGCGCGCGCTTCGGCCGTCAGGGGCAGCGGGCCTTCCAGTTCCTCGGCCCGGTCCAGCAATTTCCCCAACGCTTCGGCATCGAGCCGGTGCAGGATCAGCACCTGCGTCCGGCTGAGCAAGGCGGCATTCAGTTCGAAGCTGGGGTTCTCGGTCGTCGCGCCGACCAGTGTCACCGTCCCGCGCTCGACGAAGGGCAGAAAGCCGTCCTGCTGCGCGCGGTTGAAACGGTGGATTTCGTCCACGAAGAGCAGCGTGCGCTGGCCTGCCTCGGCAGCCTTGTCGGCTGCGGCGAAGGCTTTTTTCAAATCCGCGACGCCGGAGAAGACCGCGCTGACCGCCTCGTATCGCATGCCGACGCTGTCGGCGAGCAGGCGCGCGATGCTGGTCTTGCCGGTGCCCGGCGGTCCCCACAGGATCATGCTGGAAAGCCGTCCTGCGGCCACCATCCGGCCGATCGCGCCCTCCGGCCCGGTCAGTGCTCCTGCCCGATCACCTCGTCCAGCGCGCGGGGGCGCAGGCGGTCGGCCAGCGGGGCGTCTTCGCGCAATGTCTCGGGCGGGGAAGATGGCGGGGCGTCTGCGCCGAAAAGGTCGGCCATCGGGACGGAATGTAGGGGCAAGTCGGAACAATTTGCCATGCGTTGCGACTCGACATGGTAGTCTGGCTTGTATTGAAGGGCGCTGGGAGGAGAGGACTATGACAGACAACGCGAGAGACGAAGAACCCCGTGGCATCTGTGGGTGATCGGGCTGGTCGCGCTTGTCTGGAATGCGGGCGGCGCATTCGATTATGTGATGACGCAGCTCGCAACATGGAATATCTGACCAGGCGGCGCAGATAGCATCGGCGTGCCGGTGGACGTGATGGTCGGCTACCTACACCTCTTTCCGGCCTGGGCGCGATGCGTGCTGGGCGTTTGGCGTGTGGGGCGCGGTCGCCGGATCGATCACTGCTGCTGCTGACGAAGCCGGTTCGCGTTTCACGCCTTCATCGTGGCTTTGCTGGGCCTGATCGGCACCACGATCTACACCACGTTGTCAGCGACATTCCCGAAGGTCTGAGCACGCCGTTCTCGTGGATTTTCACCGCCGTGATCTTCCTCGTCACGATCCTGCTGATTTTCTATGCGAAGCGCATGACCGCGTCAGGCGTGTTGCGCTGAACGGCTAGCGGGCGTTGCCCTCGACCAGTCGCAAGATAGGTGTCCGCCACGACCGAGTTGATGGCATCCCAGCTATATTCGCGGGCGCGCAGCTTCGCCGGCATCACCGTGGGCGCGGCGCAGTGCGTCGTCGGTGCAGTAGGGCGCCAGTGCGTCGGCGAATGCAGCGATATCGCGCGGCGGGACAAGATGGCCCGATACCCCGTCGTCCACGAGGCTGGACGCGCCCGTCGCGCGCGCCGCCACGACCGGAAGGCCGCTGGCCATCGCTTCCAGCGTGACGTTGCCGAAGGTTTCGGTGATCGACGGGTTGAAGAACATGTCCGCACTGGCAAGAGCGCGGCCAAGATCGCTGCCGGTCTGGAAGCCTGCGAAAATTCCCCCGGGCAGTGCCTTTTCGAACCATTCGCGCGCCGGACCGTCGCCGATGACCAGCACCTTGTGCGGAACCTGCCGTTTGCGCAAGCTCGATGATCGTGTCGGCAAAGACGTCGAGGCCCTTTTCCATCACCAACCGGCCAAGGAACGCGATGGCGACATCGTCATCCTTCAGACCAAGCGAGCGACGCCATTCCATGTCGCGGCGGCGAGGGATCGAATACCGTGCGGTCGACGCCGCGGGTCCACAGGCCGATATCGTCGCCCATGCCCTGTTCGCCCAGTTCCTCGATCATGCTTTGCGACGGCGCGACCAGTGCATCGCAGCGATTGTAGAACCGGCGCAGCATGGCGGTCAACGGCTGGTTCCAGAAACCCGACGCCGTAATATTGCGGGTAGGTTTCGAACCGGGTGTGGACCGATGCGAGAACCGGGACACCGTTCGCCAGCGCCCATTTCAGCGCAGCATGACCGGTGGGATCGGGCGAGGAGACGTGCACGACATTGGGCTGAAACGCCTCGAGATCGGCCTTCGCCTTGCGCATTCAGCCCGAGCGGAAGGCGGTATTCACCGCGGCCCTTCACCGGCATCCGCACATTGGGCACGCCCACCAGATCGCCGGTCGCGGGGAAATCGGGCTCTTTCACCTTGGGCGAATAGACCCGCAGCGAGTGCACCCTGACGCAGCAGATACTCCGCCAGCCGGTTCAGCGCCTGGTTCGCCCCGTCGCGGGTGTAATTGTAGTTTCCGCTGAACAGCGCGATGCGAAGGTCGGACAATATCCATAGCGGCCCGCCATAGGATCGATGCCGCCATTTGGCGAGAGGGCCGTCTTGCGCCTAGCGGCAAGGATTTGCTCGGAACCCATCCACCGCTTCGTCCGCTATTCGTTTGACTCGATGATTGCACTGCACTATTGCCGCCAGCGGGCCACGCGGTCCCAACGCCGCGCGTGCTCTCTGTAAGGAGAGAATACATGACTAACGTACCTGCCGAGCCGGCGCTGAAACCTGAGCGTCCGCACTTTTCTTCCGGTCCCACGGTGAAATTCCCGGGCTGGTCCCTCGACAAGCTGAAAACCGAATCGCTCTGGGCCGATCGCACCGTTCGGCCGTCGGCAAGGCGCGCCTGAAATATGCGATCGACCTGACCCGCGAATTGCTGGGCGTGCCCGACGACTATCTCGTCGGCATCATGCCTGCGTCCGACACCGGCGCGCTGGAATGCGCGATGTGGACCATGCTGGGCGCACGGCCCGGCGACGGTCGCCGCATGGGAAAGCTTCGGCAATGTCTGGATCCAGGATGCGGTCAAGCAGCTCAAGCTCGCCGATCTGCAGGTGCTCGACGCCGATTACGGCCAAATCCCCGACCTGACGCAGATCCCGCAGGGCAACGATGTCGTCTTTACCTGGAACGGCACCACCTCGGGCGCGAAAATCGCCGAACACCGACTGGCTGGCGGAAGGCCGCGAAGGCATCACGATCAACGATGCCACCAGCGCTGTTTTCGCGCAGGAAATGGACTGGGCGAAGCTCGATGCGACGACGTTCTAGCTGGCAGAAAGTCATGGGCTCCGAAGCGCAGCACGGCATGCTGATCCTCAGCCCCAAGGCCATCGAGCGGATCGAAAGCTACGATCCCGCATGGCCGCTGCCAAAGCTGTTCCGCCTGAAGAAGGGCGACAAGATCAATCGCGCGATTTTCGAAGGCGCGACGATCAACACGCCCAGCCTGCTGGCGACGGAAGACTACATTGCTGCGCTCGAATGGGCGAAGTCCATCGGCGGGCGTCAGGCGATGTTCGACCGGGCCGATGCCAATGCGAAAATCGTCACCGACTGGATCGAGGCGACGCCGTACTTGCGCAACATGGTCGACGATCCGGCGCAGCGCACCAACACCGGCGTGTGCTTCGTGTTTCAGGGCGACTGGTATGATGGCCTGTCCGACGAGGACAAGGCCGGCGTGCCCAAGAAGATCGCGGCCATGCTCGACGAGCGGGATGTCGGGTACGATTTCAACGGCTACCGCGATGCCCCGCCGTCCCTGCGCATCTGGTGCGGCGGCACGGTCGAGCAGGAGGACCTGAAGCGGCTCCTCCCGTGGATCGAATGGGCTTACGAGACCCTGAAAGCCGGTTGAGCCTGAGCGCTCACGCATTCTCCCTTTCTACCGCTCGTCCTGAGCCTGTCGAAGGACCGCACTTTCTTTTGGTGCAGTGCTTGAATTGAAGGACAACCCTTCGACAAGCTCAGGGTGAGCGGGGTTATCATTTGCAAGGTATTCCCATGACACAAACCCAAAGTCCTCATTTCCGACAAGATGGACCCCAACGCCGCCCGCATTTTCGAAGAGCGCGGCTGCGATGTCGATGTGATCACCGGCGAGAGCCCGGAAGAACTGGCTGCCCGCATCGGCGAGTATCACGGCCTTGCCATCCGCAGTTCCACCACGGTGACGCCTGCAATCCTCGACGCGGCGACCAATCTGAAGGTGATCGGCCGCGCCGGGCATCGGCGTAGACAACGTCGACATTCCCTATGCCAGCGGCAAGGGCGTGGTCGTGATGAACACGCCGTTCGGCAACTCGATCACGACGGCAGAACACGCCATCGCTATGATCATGGCGCTGGCACGCCAGATCCCGCAGGCGAACGAGCGCACGCAGAAGGGCGAATGGCCCAAGAGCGCGTTCATGGGCGTGGAAGTTACCGGCAAGACGCTGGGCCTGATCGGTGCGGGCAATATCGGTTCCATCGTGGCTGCCCGCGCGCAGGGCCTGAAGATGAAAGTCATCGCGTTCGATCCGTTCCTGACGCCCGATCGCGCCATCGAAATCGGTGTCGAAAAGGTCGATCTGGACGAACTGCTGGCGCGCGCCGACTTCATTACGCTGCACACGCCTCTGACCGACGAAACGCGCAATATCCTCTCGGCGGAAAATCTCGCCAAGACCAAGGCTGGCGTGCGCATCGTCAATTGCGCGCGTGGCGGCCTGATCGACGAGGCAGCGCTGGCGAAACAGCTTGAAAGCGGTCATGTCGCGGGCGCGGCGCTGGATGTGTTCGAAACCGAACCGGCCAAGGAAAGCCCGCTGTTCGGGATGCAGAACTTCATCTGCACCCCGCATCTCGGCGCCTCGACCACCGAGGCGCAGGTCAACGTCGCGCTGCAGGTGGCCGAACAGATGGCCGATTATCTGGTCAATGGCGGCGTGACCAATGCGCTCAACATGCCATCCTTGAGCGCCGAAGAAGCGCCCAAGCTGAAGCCGTATATGAAGCTTGCCGAAAACCTCGGCAGTCTTGTCGGCCAGCTGGCGCATGGCAATCTGACCAAGATCAGCATCGAGCGTGGAAGGCGCCGCGGCAGAGCTTTCCGGCAAGCCGATCGAAGGCGCTGTCCTGGCCGGTCTGATGCGCCAGTATTCCGACACGGTGAACATGGTCAACGCGCCCTATCTGGCGAAAGAGCGCGGCCTCGATGTCCGCTCGATCCGGCACCAGAAGGAAGGCGCCTACCACACGCTGATTCGCGTGACCGTGGCAACAGAGCAGGGCGACCGGTCCGTTGCAGGCACGCTGTTCGGAAGTGATGCCCCGCGTCTGGTCGAAATATTCGGCATCGGCATCGAGGCCGAACTGAGCGGCCACATGCTGTATATCGTCAACGACGACGCGCCCGGCTTCATCGGCCGCATCGGGTCGCTGATGGGCGAGCACGGCATCAATATCGGTACCTTCAATCTCGGTCGCCGTGAGGCGGGCGGAGAAGCGGTTCTGCTGCTGAGTGTCGACCAGCCCATCTCGCAGGATGTGGTCGAAGCAGGCCTGCGCCGTAGAGGGCGTGCGCATCGTGAAACCGCTGTCGTTCTGATCGTTCCCTGACCGCTCATTCTAATACTCTTCGCCATCCCGGCTTTCGCTGGGATGGCGAAGAGGTTAGGGGCCTCGGCATGAATCACACCGACGATCTGCTGCCCATCGGGCTGGAAGACCGCCTGCCTGAAGAGGCACGCGCCATCACCACCGCCATGCGCGATGCGCTGGAGGCGATGGACAGCCACGGTTACGACCGGGTCAGCCCGCCGCTGGTGGAGTTCGAGAAGTCTCTTGCCGGCCGGATGGATGGCCATAGCACACGGCGCCAGTTCCGCTTCGTCGATCCGGCAGCCTGCGCACGCTTGCCCTGCGCTCCGACATGACACCGCAGATCGGCCGGATCGCATCGACCGGGATGGCCGCTGCGCCGCGTCCGCTCCGGCTGTGCTACGCCGGTGAAGTGGCGACCATGGTTGCCGACCAGCTCGCACCGGCAACGACAGCGCACCGCAAATCGGGGCCGAGCTGATCGGCGCGACACCGTCGCTGCGGCCAGCGAGATCGTCTTGCTGGCGCTCGACGCTCTGGAAGCGGCGGGAGCTACCGGTCTGTCGGTCGATTTTACGCTGCCCGACCTCGTCGACACGCTGGCAGAGGATGTATTCCCGCTCGATGCGGACAAGATCGCCGCGGTCCGGCGCGAACTGGACACCAAGGATGCAGGCGGACTGGTGAGCGCCGGGGGCGATGCGTATCTGCCGCTGATCCATGCAGCTGGGCCGTTTGGCGATGCGATCGACCGGCTGAAGAATACCGATGCAGGCGGCGCTCTTGCCAGCCGTATCGAGGGATTGGAAGCCATCGCCGGGGTGGTCGGAAACAGGGCGCGCATCACGCTCGATCCGACGGAACGGCATGGTTTCGAATATCAAAGCTGGTTCGGATTTACGCTCTATGCAGAAGGGTCGCGCCGGGCGCTGGGCCGCGGCGGTACCTACAGCATCGGCGGCACGGACGAAGCTGCGACCGGCTTCTCGCTCTATCTCGACGCTTTGCTGGATGCGCTACCGAAGGGCGGTAAGCGTGATCTGGTCTTTCTTCCGGTAGACCACGACCCGTCCGCTGCGCAGTCTCTGCGCGTGGAAGGCTGGCGGACCGTCGCGGCCCTTTCGGACAGCGACGATCCGCAAGCTTTGGGCTGCACGCACCGCCTCGAAGGCGACACGGCCAGGCCGCTCTAGGGCGTCAGCCGAATTCTGCCGGGTCCGGGCCCATGCGGCCATCGGGATCGTCGAGATCGTCGATCGCCTTCATCTGCGCGTCGGTCAGTTCGAATTCGAGCGCTTTGAAATTCGCCTCGATATGCTCGCGCTGGGTCGATTTCGGGATCGGCACATTGCCGCATTGCAGGTGCCAGCGGATGACAACGGCGCTGGTCGGTTGGTCGATTTCGTCGGCGATTTCCTTGATCGGGCCGCGGTCCATCGCCTCGCCCTGGCCGAGCGGCGACCAGCACTGCGTGATGATACCCATTTCATTGTGCAGCAAACGCAGGTCGCGCTGCTGGAAATTGGGATGCACCTCGATCTGGTTGAGCGCCGGTGTCACGCCTGTTTCGTCGACGATGCGCTTCAGATCTTCCTCGCGGAAATTCGACACGCCGATGGACTTGGCGCGGCCTTCTTCGCGCAGGTCGATCAGCGCCTTCCACGTTTCCACGAACAGGTCCTTGTCCGGGCAGGGCCAGTGGATCAGCAGCATGTCGACATGGTCGCGGCCAAGGCGCGCCAGGCATTTGTCGAATGCCTTCTTCGTGCGGTCGAAGCCCTGGCTGTCGTTCCAGATCTTGGTCTGCAGGAAGATGTCGGACCATTCGCCCACGCCTTTGCCGACGCCTTCCTCGTTCTGGTAGATCGCAGCGGTGTCGATCAGCCAGTACCCGGTCTCGATGGCGGTCTTCACCGCCTCCGGAGCGTCCGCATCGTCAATCTTGTAGGTACCGAAGCCGAGCTGCGGAATTTGCCGGTCGTCGTTCATCGTGAGGGTGGGGTAGTCGGTCATCATTGTCTCCTTGATATGCCCTACCAACACCCTGGCGCGGTAAAATGTCCTGACATTTGCGCGAAACGTGCGTTTCCTGTTGCGCGCTGGCGTGTCATAGGGCGCGGCATATCCGGGCAGGCACGCTGCCAGCACATTCGAAGGACGAAACGACTTGGCAAATGTAACCGTGATCGGCGCGCAGTGGGGCGACGAAGGCAAGGGCAAGATTGTCGACTGGCTGGCGAGCCGCGCCGATGCCGTCGTGCGCTTTCAGGGCGGCCACAATGCGGGCCACACGCTGGTGCGTTGGCGACACCACCTACAAACTGAGCCTGCTGCCCAGCGGGATCGTCACCGGCACGCTGTCGATCATCGGCAATGGCGTGGTGCTCGACCCGTGGGCGCTGAAGGCGGAGATCGAGAAGCTGGAAGGCCAGGGCGTCACGATCAACGACGACAATTTCGCCATTGCCGACAATTGCCCGCTGATCCTGCCGCTGCACCGCGATCTGGACGGCCTGCGCGAAACCGCCGCCGGGCAGGGCAAGATCGGCACGACCGGGCGCGGCATCGGCCCGGCCTACGAGGACAAGGTCGGCCGCCGCGCGATCCGCGTGTGCGACCTGGCGCATCTCGACCAGATCGATCCGCAGCTCGACCGCCTGTGCGCGCATCACGATGCCCTGCGCGCCGGTTTCGACCAGCCGCCGGTCGACCGCGAGGCGCTGAAGGCTGAGCTGCGCCGAAATCGCGCCCTTCGTCCTGCAATATGCGCAGCCGGTGTGGAAGCGCCTGAAGAAGGTCCGCAAGGCCGGTGCGCGGATCCTGTTCGAAGGCGCGCAGGGCGTGCTGCTCGATGTCGATCACGGCACCTATCCCTTCGTCACCAGCTCCAACACGGTCAGCGGCAGCGCCGCGGCGGGCAGCGGGCTTGGCCCCAATGCGACCGGCTTCGTGCTGGGCATCGTCAAGGCCTACACCACCCGCGTCGGCAGCGGGCCGTTCCCGACCGAACTGGACGATGAAATCGGCCAGACGCTGGGCGAGCGCGGCCATGAATTCGGCACCGTCACCGGCCGCCAGCGCCGTGTCGGCTGGTTCGATGCCGTGCTGGTGCGCCAGACCTGCGCGATCAGCGGTGTCACCGGCATTGCGCTGACCAAGATCGACGTGCTCGACGGGTTCGAAACCGTGAAGATCTGCACCGGCTATCGCCTGAACGACAACGTGCTGGATTACCTTCCCAGCCACGCGGCCGAGTCAGGCAGAGGTCGAGCCGATCTACGAAGAAATGCCCGGCTGGAGCGAAAGCACCGCGGGCGCGCGCAGCTGGGCCGATCTGCCTGCGAATGCGATCAAATATGTGCAGCGCATCCAGGAACTGATCGAAACGCCGGTCGCGCTGGTTTCCACCAGTCCGGAGCGCGACGACACGATCCTGGTGCGCGATCCGTTCGAGGATTGAAGATGTCGATGGCGGCCCGATCGAGGAACTGCTCCGCGCCGCCAGCCCTCGCGACGAAGTCGAACGCGCGGTCCGCGACGTGCAGCCGGTCGGGCCCGAACCACCGGGGCTCGAGCCGCTCGATATCGCAGGCGGCGTAGTGCAATCGCTCGCCCGATGCCGGGTCGATCAGGCTGAAGCGGTCGTAGGTATAGCGCCAGCGCATCCGCTTCACCGCGCGCAGCTCGCGCATCCTCACGATTTCCATAACCGCCGCGCCAAGCCACAGCGGCAGGACGACCATCGCGACCATCAAGCCCTCGCTGAGCAGGGTCGGTACGGCGGCCATGAAGAGTGCGACCAGCGCGAGTGCAACTGGCGGCATAAGCCACGCCTCCATCCTCATGCCCACGGTCGGCACGATCTCCACCTCGTCACCCACCGCCTTGCCATAGGCGCCGGGCAGCCGAGCGGCGATCTTCGGCCAGGCGACGAAGAGCAGAAACAGGCCGACCGCAAGGGCGACATGCCCGGGCTCGATACCATCGGAGAACATGACCAGGCTCCTTCGCCGGGCGCGGATTGCACGAACCCGCACGCCCGTAATACAGCAGCTTCGGAACCATGACGAGACAAATCGCCCTTGCCCTGTTGCTTTGCCTTGCGGCCTGCGCGCCCACCCCTGCACCGCCGGTGGCACGGCCAGCGCCGGCGGTCGACTACCTGCTGGTCGACAAGTCGGACCGGACATTGTGGGCCTATGCTGGCGGCGAAATCGTACGCCAATATACCGGCTTGCAGTTCGGCGATGCGATGTACGGGCACAAGCAGTTCGAAGGCGACGAACGAACCCCCGAAGGGCGCTACACGATCGACACGCGCAATCCGGACAGCAGCTTCCATCTGTCCCTGCGCGTGAGTTACCCCAATGCCGCCGATCGCGCCTTTGCGGCCTCGCGCGGAATGGATCCCGGCGGAGACATCTTCCTCCACGGTCAGCCCAATGCGATGGCAGCGGGCCGGATGGAAGGCGACTGGACCGACGGTTGCATTGCGCTCTCGAATGAAGAGATTGCCGAACTTTACGAATTGGTGGCCGACGGTACCGTCATAGATATTCGCCTCTAAATTCTTGACACGATCCCTTTTTGTTCGATACCTGTTCCTACTTATACGTAGGAGCCGCTAGTTATGCCGCAAGCCGATTTTGCCTATGCACCGGCGGGAAATGTCACCCGCTTGCCGCTTGCCACGACCGTACTTTGCGACCGCGACAGCAGGCGCGAGGAATGGTGCGCCGACGCCGAGGCTGCCGGGCTTTCCGTCACTTGCCAGACCGAATTCGGCGATTTTCTGGACGAAAGCGTCAGATCACTGGGGGACATCGTTCTCGCCGATTGCCCGGAAGCGAGCGCGCCGGTTCTCGCTGCCTTGTCCCGTATCGATGAACGGGCGGCGCAGCGTGGGACGGAGCTCGTCGTCTGCGTATCGGAATCCTCGCTCGAGCCGGTGTTTGCGTGTCTGTCGGCTTCGCGCCCGCACATCCTCGTCGATCCATCGCGTGCAGAGCGCGTTGTTGCGCTTGGCCGCGTAATGGCACGCGGACCGCGCTCTCGTCTGCGCGACCTATCGAGCGATGACCGGGTCACCCTGCTTCGGCTGACCGAACAGGTCGGCGAGATAGCGGAAAAGCTGGAGCGGCTGGGGCAGGCCGGTCTGTCCGGCAATGGCGGGGCATTCCGCTTCGAATCGCCGAATGACGACTTCAAGGGCGAGAACGATGCCGAGAAATCCCTCGTCCGGAAGAAGCGGCCGCCACTTCCCGATCCGCGACTTGTGCGCCAGATCATCCGTCAGCGGCAGGCGCGGGCGAAATTCTTCGATGCCGATCTGTTTGCCGATCCGGCCTGGGACATGCTCCTCGACCTGACGGCCGCCCGTGCGGAACACCAGCGGGTCGCGGTAACATCGCTGTGCATCGCCAGCGGTGTCCCGCCGACCACGGCGCTTCGCTGGATCAGCCAGATGGTGGAGGCAGGCCTGCTGGAACGGGTGCAGGACGATGCCGACAAGCGCCGTGCCTTTATCGCCCTGACCGATAGTGCGGCAGAAGCCATGGCGCGCTATTTCGCCCAGATCGAAGGGGATGCAGCGAGGCTCGTCTGAGACGCGGTACCTTCCTAAGATCTAGGCGCGCGTCAGAACAACCGTCAAACCGGTACCGGGCGGGTCGGCGGGCATGGCGATGCGCTGGGCGTCGGCTCGCGACCGGTCGAGAATGGACGTGGGAATAGCAGGATCGTGCAGCAGGGTGTCGCATGTTCCCAGCAGGCGCGCCTGCTTCAGGGTCAGGTCTTCGGGATCGTCACTGGTCAGCGTAATCGTGACGACTGCGCTATCCTGCTCATCGCCTGCCTCGGCATTCAGCCAGTTTTCGACATCCTTGCCATCCGCACCACCAAGAGGATCGAGCACACCGCCTTCTGCAAGGGCGCGATCGACCGCCCTGCGCCGGGCATCGCCATCGGCCCACTTGCTGCGCATGGCATCGCGCGCATCGCGCAGGCCAGCCGCGAGCGATCCCAGCGACTGGGGCAAAAGCTTTTCGAGCCGAAGTCTGCAGATGCTTGGCGAGACCGGCCGACGCGCCCGACGTGCTGACGGCAACCAATACCGGTTCGCGGTCCAGAATGCTGGGCGTGGTGAAGTCGCAAAGTTCGGGGCGGTCGGCCACATTGACCAGCAGACCGCGGCGCTTGAGCCGCAGTGCGACCGCCTCGGCCTCTCGCTCGTCGTCCAGAGCGACGAAGGCGAGGTGCGCGTGATGCGCCTCGGCTTCGCTGCAGGGAATGCCGCCTGCCCGTTCGACCAGCCGCGTCTTGGCCTCGCCCATAACGCCTTCGCTGACGACGACGACGCGCTCGCCGCGAACGCGGTGGAAAAGGGGCAGGGAACCGATCCCCGTCATTCTCCGACGAGCCATTCCGGCACCCGCTCCGCATCCATGATCGCGCCAGCGTCGATGCGGTCGGCAACGACGGCGAATTGGTCGCCGTCCACCAGCACCTCGGCAACGAAGCCGCGCGAATTGTAACTGCTGGCCATGGTGGCGCCGTATGCCCCGGCAGTGCGGAACACCGCCAGTTCGCCCGCCGACAAGCGCGTCGCATTCGCGGTCCATGGCGAACGTATCGCCCGTCTCGCAGATCGGGCCGACGATATTGGCGGTCATCCGTTCCCGCCGCTCGGTTCGACAGCGTCGAAATCGTGATATGCACCGTAGAGCGCCGGGCGGGCGAGGTCGTTCATCGCCGCATCGACGATCACGAAGGGATCGCGCCATCCGCCGCGTTTCACCCGGACGACGCGGGTCAGCAGAACGCCCGCATTGCCCGCGATGACGCGTCCCGGCTCGAACGTCAGCTGCAACGTCCCAGCCTGCCGTCACGCGCTTCACCATGTCGCCATATGCGGCAGGCGAGGGCGGGTTCTCGCCCTCGCGATAGGGCACGCCCAGACCGCCGCCCAGATCGACATGGGTGATGGTGTGGCCGGCGGCCCGCAGGTCCGCGACCAGCGCGCCGACTTTTCCGAAGGCGGTTTCCAGCGGCGTCCAGGTCGAGCAGCTGGCTGCCGATATGCAATGCCACGCCGCGCAGGTTCAGCCCGCCCAGCGCAGACAGTTCGGCAAAGACCTCTGTCGCCCGTATCGAGTGGAACGCCGAACTTGTTCTCGGCCTTGCCGGTCGAAATCTTGTCATGTGTTCCGGCGTCGACATCGGGGTTGACCCGCAAGGCAGCCTGTGCGGTCATCCCATCGCGTGCGGCGACTTCGGCAAGCTCGCGCCCTTCTTCGCGCGATTCGATATTGAACTGGCCGATGCCTTCCGAAAGGCCCAGCTCCAGCTCGGCGCGTGTCTTGCCGACGCCGGAGAAGACGATCTTCCCGGGCTGCCATGCCCGCCGCAAGCGCGCGGCGCAGTTCCCCGCCGGAAACGACATCTGCGCCGAATCCCTGCCGCTGCAGCACCTTCAGCACCGACAGGTTCGGGTTGGATTTGACCGCAAAGGCAATCAGCGGCGCGCCATTGCCTGTCCCGGCCACGGCTTCGGAAAACACCCGTGCGTGGCGTTCCAGCGTGGCGCGCGAATAGACATAGACAGGCGTGCCGACATCTTCTGCAATGCGCGGCAGCGGTACATCTTCGGCGTGCAGCACGCCGTTCTTGAGAGCGAAATGATCCATTGGGCTAGGTCCTATTCGGGGGGCAGGTCGAAAGGATCGTCTTCACGTTCCTCCGACCGTCGTCTGAGTTCGACGCTGCGCGCCGGTGCGGCGAGCGTATCCAGTTCCAGCAGGTCGTCCGCCTCGGGCTGGACGCTTGCGCCGTAGGGAGTAGGCGGCAGATCGGCTCGGCGGTACGGGTTCGAGTTCGGTCTGCTGACCGCAGCCCGCCATCAGAATGGCGGCGAGAGCCATCGGTAATGCCTGGCGAATACGCATCATGCCTCCATCCCCAGCGCTTCTCTTGCGCGGGCCACCTGCAGACGTACCTGCACGGGCGCGGTTCCGCCATAGGAAGCGCGCGCGGCAACCGACGCATCGACCGACAGGGCCGCGAAGACGCGCTCGTCGATGCGGGGATCGATAGCTTTCAAATCGTCCAGCGACAGCGCATCCAGCGCGGTACCCCGGCTCTCGGCCAGTTTTACCGCAGCGCCGGTAATATGATGCGCCTCGCGGAACGGAATGTCGGCCTGTGTCACCAGCCAGTCGGCCAGGTCGGTCGCGGTGGCATAGCCAAGTTCTGCCGCGCCGCGCATCCGTTCGGTCTGGAACGTGGCATCGGCAACCATTCCGGTCATCGCGGCGATCGACAGGTCGAGCAGGCCCGCCGCTTCGAACACCGGTGGTTTGTCGTCCTGCATGTCCTTTGAATAGGCGAGCGGCAGGCCCTTCATCGTCACCATCAGCGCAGTGGCGCAGCCGACGATTCGCCCGGCATGGCCGCGCACCAGCTCGGCGGCGTCGGGGTTTTTCTTCTGCGGCATGATGCTGCTGCCGGTGGAGAGCGCATCGGGCAGGCGGACGAAACCGAAGGGCTGGCTGGCCCAGATCACGAATTCCTCCGCCAGCCGCGACAGGTGCAGCGAACATTGTGCGGCGGCCATCAGGTAATCCATCGCGAAATCGCGGTCGGATACCGCATCGAGGCTGTTGCGCGGTCGGATCGATCGAAGCCCAGTGCCTGCGCGGTGGCATCGCGGTCGATCGGAAAGCCGGTTCCGGCCAGCGCCGCACTGCCCAGCGGACTTTCGTTCATCCGCACGCGCGCATCGGCCAGCCTGCGAGCGGTCGCGGCGGACCATCTCGTAATAGGCCATCAGGTGATGGCCCAGCGTCACCGGCTGCGCGGTCTGCAAATGGGTGAAGCCCGGCATGATGCTGTCCGCATGTTCGCCCGCGCGGGTGACCAAGAGCGCGCTGCAGTGCCTCCAGCCCCGCATCCGCGCGCTCGCAACGCCTCGCGCACCCACAGGCGGAAATCGGTCGCCACCTGGTCGTTGCGGCTGCGGGCTGTGTGCAGGCGGCCGGCGACGGGTCCGACCAATTCGGTAAGCCGCGCCTCGACCGTCATGTGAATGTCTTCGAGGTCCCAGTCTTCCGGCACGCCGTCGCGTTCGTACTCGGCGGCGACCTTGTCCAGCCCTTCGTCGATGGTGCGGGCATCTTCGGCAGAAACGATTTCCTGCGCGGCCAGCATGGCGACATGCGCCTGGGATGCGGCGATATCCTGACGCCACAGGGCCTTGTCGAACGGAATGGAAGCATTGATTTCGCGCATGACCGCGCTAGGCCCGCCAGCGAACCTGCCGCCCCACATCTGGTTGGAGCTTTTCGTGTCTCGACTGCCCATTGCGCTTGCTGCCTGCTGCCTTGCTTGTGAGCGGGTGCGATAGGTCGCCCGCCACATCGGCGCAAGGCGATGACGCGTTGGCAGGCGGCAAGGAGAGCTTGGAGGCTTCGACCATGACGGGCGCAGAAGCGGGCCCGGGCGAAATCGACCGCTCGCGCGCCGGCGAGCCTCTGCCGCAATTCTCGCTGACCGATACGGACGGGAATACGCTTGCGCTGGGGGAGCGGGCAAATGCCCCGATGCTGGTCAATCTGTGGGCCACATGGTGCGCGCCCTGCATCAAGGAAATGCCGCTGCTCGACGATCTGGCCGCCGATTATGGCGACCGCCTGCAGGTCGTGACCATCAGTCAGGATCTCAATGGAGCCGAGGCCGTCGAACCGTTCTTCGCCAAAAACGATCTGCCCAACCTGCCACGGTGGCTGGACCCCGAAACGGAATTCGCCTTTGCAGTCGGGGCAGGGGGACTGCCTGTCACGCTGTTATATGACGGCGAAGGCCGGGAAGTCTGGCGCATTGCGGGCGATTACGACTGGTCCAGCGCAGAGGCGCGCGGCGCCATCGACGAGGCATTTTGATGGCGTTTGCCTAAGTCGTTCTAAAGAGACGATTAACCTTGGCGCGCTATGGGATGTGCATGGAACTTTTGCACGGAAAAGCCATCGCAGGCGGTCGCCCCCTTACCGAAGCCGAGCTGGAGACACTGGCGCGCGACCAGTTGGAGGTTCTGCGCCAGAGTTTTTCCGCCAAACCCAATGTCGAGAAAACCGACGACGTCCTCAGCCTGCGCCTTGCCGAAGAATTGCGGCTGGTCTCGCGGATGCTCGAGCTGGTTGAAAACCGCGTTTCCCCTGCTGCCGCGAAAGAGATCGAAACTGCAGAAGACGCGATCGACGATCTCGCCGACATCGTCGAAGCCGAAGACCCCTGCGATGCGCTGGAAAATGTGGGCAGCGACCTTGCGCGGCGGATAACGCGGCGCTCTCTCGATGGCAGCGGCGGACCCTGCGACAATCGCAGGCCGTCGATCCTGAGGAAATCGGGCTGAACGCGAAAATCCCTTGCAAACCTCAAGGGTAAGAGAAACTGGTGGGCGATGACGGGCTCGAACCGCCGACCCTCTCGGTGTAAACGAGATGCTCTACCAACTGAGCTAATCGCCCGCTCCGGTTTCGAAGCGCCGACCTGTTGTCAGGCCAGAGGCGCTATCTAAGCCGCTATCGATTGAGATTCAATTGCGAAGTTCGCTCTTTCGCATCTAGGGCCTCTTTTTATGGCTCATGCTCGTCTCACAGTTCTCGCCACTGGCGGTACGATTGCCGGTATCGCAGGTTCTGCGCTCCAGCACGATTACCGCCCCGGCCAGATCGATATCGCCCAGTATCTGTCAAAGGTCGAAGGATTGGGGCTGGATGCCGAATTCGCCGGCAGACAGATTGCCAACATCGGCTCCGAAGACATGGGGCCGGCGGTCTGGACACCGCTGCACAAGGCCGTGTGCGACGCACTGGAAGACGCGGACTGCACCGGCGTCATCATTACCCACGGCACCGACACGCTGGAAGAAACCGCATTTCTGTTCGATCTGACGCTGCCCTGCAGCAAGCCGGTCGTTATGGTCGGCGCGATGCGGCCTGCCGATGCCGTTGGATATGATGGCCTGAGGAACTTCGCCAACGCCGCACGGGTGGCGAGCGATGCGGAAGCCGCAGGCCGCGGGGTGCTGGTGGTGATGGGCGACCGCGTCTTTGCCGCGCGAGATGTCCGCAAGGTGCGCACGCGCAGTACGGACGCCTTTCGCGGTTATCCGCGCGGGTCGATCGGGCTTGTCACGCCAAGCGCGCTGGACTGGTTCGGCGCGCCGTGGAGGGCAGGGGACGTGGCCAGTTTCGCATATCGTGCCGATCTGCCGCCGGTAGTCATCCTCTATGCCCATGCCGACATGGACCCCGATCTTTCGCGGCGGATCGTCGGAGAAGATCAGCGCGGTGTCGTGATAGCAGGTGTAGGCGAGGGCAATCTGCCCGATGCCGTGCGCGAAGTCCTGATCGAACGGCGCAAGGCCGGTGTCGCCATTGTCCGGGCCAGCCGGGTCGACGAAGGTCTGGTCGACCGCGAGCCGGAAGACGATCCCAACGGCTTCGTCGCGGCCCGTGCGCTCAACCCGCAAAAGGCGCGGATACTCCTGCAGCTATTGCTGGCGGACGGGGTGAGCGATCCTGCGGTGATGCAGAAGGCGTTCGACGGAAGGTAAGGTTGGTGGCGCGCCCACCGATGCGGGCGCGCCCCAAAATCATCAATTCGGCGTTACGAGATATTTCTCGCCGGTTTTCATCTGCCTGTAATCGAGGATGGCGTCCTTGGTCAGCATGCCTTCCAGATCGACCTTTTCCTTGTAGCTGCTGGCAAAGGTCGTCGTCAGGTTGTCGAGGACGCGCCCCCGCATCCGCATGACGGTTTCCATGCCCGCATTGGCGAGGAACGGTGTCAGCAGCCAGCCCGACAGGGTCCAGCCGAAACCATAGGCCAGGCTCAGCGTCGGTCGGTGCGAAATCGAGACGCCCGTAGATGAACATGCGCTTCTGCTGGTTGGAGCCGTAGCGCGAATATTCGGTCATCTTGCCGACCGCGACCTGCTCCATCGCCTTGAAGCAGGTGTCGACCATCTTGCCGCCGCCGATCGGGTCGAAACCGTAAAAGGCATCGGTGTCGTCGATAGCGTTCTTCAACTGGTCCATGAAATCGTCGTCCGATGAATTCACGATATGTGTCGCGCCCTGCGATTTCAGCAGCTCGACCTGCTCGTCCTTGCGCACGATATTCACGAGCTCCATGCCGTCTTCGAGACAGATGCGGTTGAGCATCTGGCCCAGATTGGACGCGCCGACCGTGTGGAGGATCGCCTTCTGGCCATCCATCTTGGCGTTTTCGACAAAGCCCAGCGCCGTCATCGGATTGACGAAGCTGGATGCGCCCGTCTCGCTGCTGTGGTCGCCGAGCGGCAGGCACATGGCGGCATCGGCAATGGCGTACTGGCTGAAAGCATTGCCCGGCACACATGCAACGCGCTGGCCCATCAGGGCCTTGGCTGCATCGCTGTCACCGGTGGCGACGACCGTGCCTGCGCCTTCGTTACCGGCAGGCAGGCGCTGGCCGTGGCGCGATTTCTGCGCCGGAATTGAACGGTTCGGGCATCTTGGCGACGACCTTGCCGGCGGAATATTCCGCATTCTCGAAATCGGCGGCGCTGGTCAGGATGGCGAGATCGCTGCGGATTGATCGGTGCGGCTTCCATCTTGACGAGGACCTGGTTGCCGGTCGGATCGGTGAACTCGTTCTCGGCGATTTCGAGCGTCAGCGTACCGTCTGCTGTCGAGCGTGGTGAAAAGCTGTTTGCCGGTCGTGGTCATTCGGGGGTCTCCTCAAGACGTGGATAGGTAGCGCGCACGAAATAAAGCCGTGCGGCGGTGCGTTGAGGCCAAGCTCCTGCCGGTCGCGGGCCTCCAGCTGCAAGCCCGACCTGCTCTTCACGCCACCGGCCCATGCCGACCAGCGCGAGACAGCCGACGATGGAGCGCACCTGATGATGCAGGAAACTGCGGGCCTCGACCTCGGTAACGACGTGGCTCGCCTTCGCGGCGCACGGCGATCCGGTCGATCGAGCGGACCGGGCTGTCGGCCTGGCAATGGGCGGAGCGGAAGGTCGTGAAATCATGCACGCCGACCAGAGGCTTGTGCGCTGCGATGCATGGCGTCCGTCATCCAGGGTCTGCGGCACTAGCCATGCGCGGTTCTTTTCCAGCGTCAGCGGGGCGCGGCGATTGGTGATGCGATATTCATAGGCGTCTGCGCGATACAGGAAAAGCGGGCGTGCCAGTCGTCCGGCACAATTTCGCAATGCGGTAATCGCGACCGGATCGGGGCGCAGATGGGCGTTGAACGCCTCCATCAGGCGAAAGGGCGTGATCGGCTTTTCGATATCCGTATGGCTTCGCATGGCAAGCGCATGAACGCCTGCATCCGTGCGCCCGGCGCTGAACAGAAGGGCCTTCTCGCCCGTGATCCGGAACAGCGCGTCCTCTATCGGCCTGCTGGACGGTCGGCGCATCCTTCTGCCGCTGCAATCCGGCGAACGGCGTGCCGTCGAATTCGATGGTGAAGGCGAAGCGGGTCAAGCGCAGAAGCGGTCCTCCGCATCCACCGCATTTCCGCGCAGGAATTCGTCCAGTCGCATGGCCGGTTTGCCCGCGCGCTGCAGCGTGACGGGGCGTAGTGCGCCTCCCGTTCCCGCACGCGATGGTCAGCTGGTCGTCCAGCACTTCGCCCGGCGATCCGGTTCCGTCCGCGATCTCGGCCCGCAAAACCTTCACCCGCTCACCGTCGAGGTCGAACCATGCGCCGGGGAAGGGCGACAGGCCGTGCACATGGCGCACCAGTTCCTCCGCAGGCCGCGACCAGTCGATCCGGGCTTCCGCCTTGTCGATCTTGGGCGCGTAGGTCGCTTCCTCGTCGTCCTGCGCCAGCGGGCGGTGGTTCTTGAGTTCGCGCAAGGTGCCGACCATCAGCTGCGCGCCCAGTTCCGCGAGTTCCTCGGTCAGCTCGCCGGTCGTCTTGTCCTCGATCGGCGTGCGGACCGTCGCCAGCATCGGCCCTGTATCGAGGCCCGCTTCCATCTGCATGATCGTGATGCCGGTGACCGGATCGCCCGCCATGATCGCGCGGTGGATCGGCGCCGCCCCGCGCCAGCGCGGCAGGATCGAGGCGTGGACGTTGAGGCAGCCATGCTTCGGCGCGTCGAGGATCGCCTGAGGCAGGATCAGGCCGTACGCTGCGACCACCGCAATGTCGGCCTCCAGTGCGGCAAAACGCTCCTGCTCTTCTGCAGATTTCAGCGACTTGGGCGAGCGCACCTCGATGCCCAGCACCTCCGCCTCCTTCTGGACGGGCGAGGGCTGCAGCTTCTTGCCCCGGCCCGCCGGGCGCGGCGGCTGGGTGTAGACGCAGACGATATCGTGCGCCGCGTGATGCAGCGCCCGCAATGTCGGCACCGCGAATTCGGGCGTTCCCATGAAGACGATTCTCATTTCGGGCGCATAATCTTGAGCCAGACCTTCCTGTTGCGAAGCCACGCCCCTATCTGTCACCCCATGGCATCGCAAGAGATCGAAACCCTCAGCAGCGCGCTCGCCCGCCTGCCCGGCCTCGGCCCGCGCAGCGCGCGCCGTGCCGTCCTGTGGCTGGTGAAGAACCGCGAGAAGGCGCTGCCGCAATTGCAGGATGCGCTGGCGGCGGTGCGCGAACATCTGGTCGAGTGCGAGATTTGCGGCAATGTCGACACGCAGGCGCCGTGCGGGATCTGCGCCGATACGCGCCGCGACAGCAAATCGATCTGCGTGGTGGAGGACGTGTCCGACCTGTGGGCGCTCGACCGCGCAAGGCTGTTCACCGGCAAATACCACGTGCTGGGCGGCAAGCTGTCGGCGCTGGACGGCGTTCGCCCGAAGACCTGGCCATCGACACACTGATGGCCCGCGTGGAGCAGGGCGGGATCGACGAAATCGTGCTCGCCATGAATGCCACGCTGGAGGGCCAGACGACCGCGCATTATCTGGCCGAGCGGCTGGAGGATTTCCCGATCCGCATCACCCAGCTGGCCCACGGCCTGCCGGTGGGCGGAGAGCTCGATTATCTCGACGAAGGCACTCTTGCGCAGGCCCTTAGAGCGAGACGGCCCGTCTGACCGGCGATCAGAGCAATCGGAAACACGCGCTTGTTTGGCGCGCAATCCGCCCCTAAATACGCCCCATGGCTATCCGTGAAATCCTTGAAGTGCCGGACCCCCGGCTGAAAACCGTCTCGACCCCCGTCACCGATTTCGATGACGATCTGAAGACGCTCGTCGAAGACATGTTCGAGACGATGTACGATGCGCCCGGCATCGGCCTCGCCGCGATTCAGGTCGGCGTGCCCAAGCGCGTGCTGGTGATCGACCTTCAGGAGCCGGACATGGACGCCGAGCCGGAAGAATGCGGCCACGATCATGGCGACGGAGAAGGCGCGCACAAGCACTATCCGGTCAAGAACGACCCGCGCGTGTTCGTGAACCCCGAAATCCTGAACCCGGACGAGGAACTGGGTACCTATCAGGAAGGCTGCCTGTCGGTCCCGGAAATCTATGCCGATGTCGATCGCCCCAAGACCTGCACCGTTCGGTATCAGGATCTGGAGGGCAAGGAGCATACCGAGGAACTCGACGGTCTTGCTGGCGACCTGCATCCAGCACGAGATGGATCACCTCGAAGGCATCCTGTTCATCGATCACCTCAGCCGCCTGAAACGGCAGATGGCGCTCAAGAAACTGGACAAGCTGCGCAAGGCCGCGTGATTTGTGTTCCGCATGCCCTCCGGCATGCGAATTCCGCGCTCTCACGGCCTTTGGCCGCGTCGCTGCGGGCGGCCCGATCGGGCCTTTGCGAAGCCCGATGGCTTCGATTTGTAGGTGATATGCGCGAAGCGTTCCGGTCGGCGACCAGCCGACCGCTAGGCCGACCGGCCGCCCGCAGGTGCCCGGTCCGAAGGACCGGAATAGCACCGAGGAAGCGCCCGCGGATGCAGGTGCTTAGTCCGAAGAGTCCATTTCTTTCAGCGCCTTTTTTACGTCGGCAATGACTTCCTCGCACATCGTGGTGCAGCGCTTGCAATGCGCGTCGTCGTGCATGTTGCAAAGTTCGTGGCATTGCTCGCACGCGACGATGGTCGCTGCGCCTTGCGCCTTGATCGCCTTGACGTTTCCACCGGTGCGGCGGCTGCCCATGCGGTAGAATGCGGTGCAGGCGTCCGACGCGTCGAGGCAGCGGCGGATGCATTCGGCCCGCTCGCCCGCATTGGGTTCTGCCAGACACGCATCGGCGCATGAATTCATGATCGCCGCGCCGTACATGGCATGCTTCACCGCCTCGCCCAGCGCCTCGGTATAGTCTGCACCAACGGCGGGGTGGTCCTGAATCATTTCCTTGATCGACATAGTGTAATCTCCTTTGATGACAGGAGCGAACGGGGCGGGGGAATGTTCCGCGATTGCGCTTGGCGGGGTGCGGCGTTCCAGCTATGTTCCTATCATGGAAACCACTGGCATTATTCTCGTCATCATCGCTCTTGTCCTTGGTCTGGTGGGGGGCTGGTTTTTCGGATCGCGACCGATTTCCGACTGGAAGACGCGGCTGGAAACTCGCGATGCGGAAGCGAAGGACCTGGCCGACCGGGTCGCCCGGATGACGCCCGAACTTGCCACGATGAGCGAGCGGGCCCAGCGCGCCGATACGCTGGCAGGGCAACTCGATACCACCCGTGACGAACGCGATGCCCTGCGATCCGAAATTGCCACGCTAAAGGCCAATGCTGCGAATTTCGACGACCAGATGAAGCTGATGCGCGAAGCGCGCGAGGAAATGCTGAAGGAATTTCAGAACACCGGCAGCGCTGTTCTCGGCAAGGCGCAGGAGGATTTCCTGAAGCGCGCGGAAGATCGCTTCAAGCAATCGGAAGAAACGGGCGAAGCGAAGATCAAGGCGTTGCTGCAGCCTGTCGGAGAGCGGCTCAAGAATTACGAGGAACAGGTAACGGCACTGGAGAAGCAGCGCGTCGATGCGTTCGGCTCCCTGCGCAACCAGATCGAACAGATGCGGCTTGGGCAGGAGGAAGTGAAGCGCGAGGCGCAGCGGCTGGGCAATTCGCTGACCAATGCGCCCAAGGCGCGGGGCCGCTGGGGCGAACGGGCCTTACAGAACGTGCTGGAACAATGCGGTCTGGCCGAGCACACCGACTTCCATCTCGAGCAATCGATGGAAACCGCAGAGGGGCGCCTGCGGCCCGATGCGATCGTCAACGTGCCGGGTCAGAAGAAGCTGGTGATCGACGCCAAGGTCTCGCTCAACGCGTACCAAGCGGCATTCGAGGCGGATGACGATGCCGAGCGCAAACGGCACCTGGACCTGCACGCAAAATCGATGCGCAACCACGTCCAGACGCTGGGTTCGAAGGGATATCAGAGCCAGTTCGACGATGCGCCCGATTACGTCGTGATGTTCGTGCCCGGCGAACACTTCGTCGCCGCGGCGCTGGAGCACGATCCGGAGCTGTGGGACTTTGCCTTCCACAACAAGGTGCTGCTTGCCACGCCTACCAATCTGGTCGCGATTGCGCGCACCGTCGCGCAGGTCTGGCGGCAGGATACGATCGCACAAGAGGCGGTCGAGATCGGCAAGGCGGGGGCGGAATTGTACGACCGGCTGGCCGTGGCGGCCGAGCATATGAAGCGCGTAGGCGGCGGGCTGGAATCCGCCGTCAACAATTACAACAAGTTCGTCGGCAGCTTCGAGCGCAACGTCCTGACATCGGGCCGCAGGCTGGCGGAAAAGGGCATCGAGATCGGCAAGCGCGAAATCGAGGAAGTGCCCGAGATCGCTGCCGCCCCGCGTTATAACGCTGGTGATGTGAACGAAGCTTTGGAAGACAGGCGCGGCGAACAGGATGAAGCCGCCGAGTGATATTGCGGCCCTGAAACCTATATCCGTTATGGAGTGCATGGCTATTGGATGACATCAACAGCACACTCGCCATCGCAGGCGTCTTCCTGTTCATGATCGGGCTGGTCAACGGCCTGACAATTGGCATCGGAAAGAGTCCGCGGATCAATCTGTCCGCGCATCTGACAGCCGTCCAGTCCGGCACGTTTCTGATTGCGGCGGGCCTGCTGTGGCCGCACGTACCCTTCGGTGAAGGCTGGGGCGAGCCAACCGCGCACGCGCTCTGGCTCTCGTTCTACGCCCTGTGGCTGGCGCTGTTCATTGCAGGGGTCGCTGGTGCGGGCCGCGACTTGCCGATTGCTGGCGGCGGCATAACGGGGGGTCGCGCTGCGCAGATGATCTCGACCGTCCTGCTTTATGGCAGCATCGTCGTATCGCTCGTCGCCGTGGCATCGCTGGCCTTCTGGATCGTTCAGTAAAGGCGGGCCGAATTCATTTTCCTACAGGCAACGCGATCGGTACGCTCGCCCCGTTCTTTCCCATCGCCGGTCTCTCCTGCTCGGATTTCTCTCGCCCATCGACGAAGTGTCAACTTCGCAGTGGTCCGTAATCCTATGAGATAATAGGGAAAATGATTTTTTAGCGCGTCGGGCCGGTGTCTATTTTGTCAACTTTGGCTGCGCTCAAGAGTGCCGAGCACTTCATAACCGAGCACCGCCGCCGCCACCGCAGCGTTCAGGCTGTCGGCCCGCCCACGCATCGGCATGGTGACGCGCAGGTCGCATTCTGCCTCATAGGCTTCGGGTAACCCTTGCGACTCGTTGCCGACCAGGATGAAGCACGGCGCAGCATAGGGCGCGCTGCGATAGGGCACCGCATCGCGCAGGCTTGCAGCCACCAATTGGCCCGGACCGCTGCGAAGCCATGGCAGAAAATCCTCCCACCGTGCTTGGGCTATTCCCTGCGTGAAGACAGCGCCCATGCTTGCGCGCACGGCTTCGACGCTGAAAGGGTCGGCGCAGTCGTCGATCAGGATCAGGCCGCCAGCGCCGATAGCGTCCCCCGTCCTCAGCATGGTGCCCAGATTACCCGGGTCGCGCAGGGCCTGTGCGACCAGCCAGATGCCGGACGAAGACCTGCCGAGCGAAGCCAGCGATGTGTCCCATTCAGCCAATACCCCTGCGACGCCCTGCGGGTTCGATTTACCGGTGATCTTGGACAGGATATCGGGCGAGGTTTCGATCACTTCGCCGCCTGCCGACATGACGGCCTGTTCCAGCTCGGTCAGCAAGGGGTGCGGATCGCGCTGCGTCGACAGCACGAGCATTTCCGGCACGCGGCCAGCCTCGCGCGCATCGGTCAGCAGCCGCAGCCCTTCGGCCAGCAGCTTGCCTTCACGCTTGCGGTGCTTCTTCTCTCGCAGGGAACGGATGAATTTGACGGTGGGATTGGAAAAGCCGGTGATCTGTCGGCGTTCGGCGTGGTGGGGCACTCAGCTATTCCTCACCGAAACCGTCCTCGATCAGCAAGCAGACCTTTTCCAGAACGGCCTCTGCGTCATTGCCTTCGACGATGACCTCGATCGTGTCGCCCTTGGCCGCGCCCAGCATCATCAGGCCAAGGATGGACCCGCCTGCAGCTTCGTTGCCATCTTTTGCCACGCGTACGGCGACATTTTCGGGCAGCTCGGCAACAACGCCGACCAACTTGGCGCTGGCACGTGCGTGCAACCCACGTTTGTTGACGATGACGATCTGCCGCCGAAGGGGGGAGGGCGCCGCGTTCATGACGCCTTTTTCGCCGGCGGTGCTTCATCATGGCCGAGAAATTCGCTCGCCACGGTAATGTAATTTCTGCCGGCTTCCTGTGCTGCAACGCAGGCCTGCGTGACCGTCATCGATTTTCGCGCGCCCGCCAGGCGGATCAGCATCGGCAGATTGATGCCCGCGATTACTTCGACATGGCCCGTCTGGAGCAGGGAAATGGCGAGGTTGGAGGGGGTGCCGCCGAACAGGTCGGTCAGAACGATCGCGCCGCTTCCGGTGTCGACCTTCGCAATGGCATCGGCGATTTCCTGACGGCGCCGTTCGACGTCGTCGTCGGGTCCGATGCAGACTGTTTCCACAGCGTCCTGCGGGCCGACGACATGTTCCATCGCCTCCACGAACTGCTCGGCCAGATGGCCATGGGTTACCAGGATTAGTCCGATCATGGGGAGGTGCGATTCACTCGTATTGCGGCCGTTTTGCGCCGGAAGATGCGATACTGTCAGCCCGGCGCCTGTTCCACCTGATCCGCGGCGCGCGACTGCATATTCCGATGTATGACCGTGGGCGAAAATCCTGCCTCGCGCAAGGCCTGCGCCATTGTCTGCGCCGTATAGACACTGCGGTGCCGTCCACCGGTGCAGCCGAATGCGATGTGGAGATAGGCACGCCCTTGCGCCTTGTAGCGGGGCAGAAGGTCCAGAACGAGATCGGTGATCTTGGCAAAGCTTTGCGAAAAGGCCGGCTGGGCAGCGATGTAATCGGCCACCGGCTGGTCGAGCCCCGTCTGCTCCCGCAATTCGTCTTCCCAATGCGGATTGTCTAGAAAACGCATGTCGAAAACCAGATCGGCCAGTGGCGGCATTCCCTTGGAATAACCGAAGCTGCTGACCGTCACATGGAGGGATTGCGGCGTCGTGTCGGCAAATCGCTCGCGCACGGTTTGCTGCAATTCATTGGTCGCCAGATCGCTGGTATCGATCATCACATCGGCCCAGCGGCGTAGCGGGCTGAGCAATTCACGCTCCGACAGAATACCGTCGCGTGCCGAACGGCCCTGCGCCATCGGATGACGACGCCGTGTCTCGTTGTAGCGTCTCTCGAGCTCCCCGCTCGAGCAATCGATGAAGAGGGTTGCGACATCGAGATCGCGCCGCTCCGCCAGCGCTTTCACCTGCTCGATAATATCTGCCGGGACGAAGCCGCGGGTGCGCGAATCGAAACCGATTGCCAGCGGAGGATGCTCTGCGCCCCCTTCATCTTCACTCACCAGCCTGTCGAGCAGGCGGATAGGAAAATTGTCGATCGCTTCCCAGCCCAGATCCTCCAGCACGTTCAGCGCTGTCGTCTTGCCGGCACCGGACATGCCGGTGACCAAAAGGACGCGCTGCGGCGCGTGTTTGGGTAGGGGGGGCGTATCACCAGCCATCAGGTTGAAGGCGTTCGCCGATTTGGCCATGCAAGGGAAGGGGCAATCGACAGACCGCAGGCTGGATTTATCGACATTGGGCTAGGCCGCGTCAGGACAGACCATGCATCTGCAAGGCGCGCTCGATGCGCATGGGCGAGGTCCAGTCAGGTTCGCTGAGGCACACTGTCGGCACATTCTTGCCGAGAATATTTGTCGGCGGAAGCGTTTCAGGCAATCGCTCGCCTGCGCTGCCGATGGCAACTATCAGCGCAACAGGCGCAGAGGTGGTCTCCAGTTCCAGAAGCCCCACACCGCGCACTTCCAGCAGGCCTTCAATATTGGGGGGAGGCGCCGCGAACAGTTCGTCGCCCCGATTATCGAGGGTCACTCCATCATCGCCGATCAGGGTTGCGCCGCGGTCGATCAAGCTGAGCGCCAAGGATGATTTCCCACTGCCAGGTGCGCCGGTGATGAGAACAGCGCGCCCTCCGATGGCAATCGCGCTCGCTTGGAACAGCATCAGGCGCGGCCGGTCTGGGCTTCCGGCAGATACACGCTGAGGCATGCTCCACTGCGTCCGTCCTCGCGGTCGCCTACTTCGAGCGACCCTCCATGCGCTTCCGCGATGGTGCGCCCGATGGCGAGGCCGAGGCCGCTGTGATTGCCGAATGCTTCTGCGTCCGGACGGACGGAGTGGAAGCGCCGGAAGACCTTTTCTCGCTCTTCGACGGGAATGCCCGGTCCTTCGTCACATACCGTCAGCGCCACGCATTCATCGACGTTCGAAAGCGTTACCTCAATCTTGCCTCCCTCGGGCGAAAAGGAGACTGCGTTGTCGAGCAAATTGTCGATCACGCGTTCCAGACGGATCGGTACACCGCGCACGAAGCTGGGGCTGTTGGGCTTCATCAGCAGGATTTCGTGCCCGGCGTTCAGTTCGCGGTCTTCGCGGGTCACGATGATGTTCTCGGCCAATTCGGCAAGGTCGAAGGTCTCGAAGACGGCCCGTGAGATCTCCGCATCCACCCGGCTGGCATCGGATATTTCGGTCACCAGCCTGTCGATCCGGCGCACATCATGTCCTGCGATCTCGATAAGCTGGTTTCGCAATTGCGGGTCTTCCACCTTGGCCAGCGAATCGATCGCACTGCGTAGCGAGGCGAGAGGGTTCTTGATCTCGTGCGCAACGTCGGCCGCGAAATGCTCCGTTGCGTCGATCCGCTGGCGCAGGGCCTCAGTCATGTCGGAAACCGAGCGGGCGAGCAGTCCGATCTCGTCACGTCTTTCCGGCAGGCGGGGGACTTCGACGTCGCGCTCGCGGCCCAGGCGGACGCGGCTCGCAGCGCGCGACAGAGTTTGAAGCGGTTTAACGATCGTGCGAGCCAGAAACAGCGAAAGCAGGATCGAGGCGAAGAGCGTAAGGGCAACACCGATGCCGAGGGTCGAACGGGCCGCACGAACCGATTCGGTAATGTCGACGGCGTTGCGGGTCGTCAGGAGCGTGGCCCCGTTCAATCCGACCGGCGCAGCCGCCGTGATGACCGGTGTCCCGTCTGGCGCATCGCGCAGGACGATCTGACTGACCCCTTGCTCGCGCGCACGGACCAGTTCGGGCCACGGCTCGGCTGTCGTTGCCTCCGGCTCGATATAGTCCGGCACAGGCTCCGCGCTGACCACCGTATCGACCATTCTGTCGAGCCAGCGGGCAAAGCGCAGGCCGAATTCGTCGTCCGCCGGATCGTCCAGCGTGAAGCGCGGCTCGTCCAGATCGAAGCTGTCGGCCCACAGCAGGCCTTCCGAATCGAACATGCGGAGGCGCATATTCTGCTCCTTGCCGATCTGGATCAGCAGCGCTTCCTGACGTTCGCGGGTCGCACCTGCCAATGCCTCGGCCGTAATCTGTGCCTCGATACGGGCGAGCTTGTAGCGTTCGTCCAGCAATTGGGCGCGGTACGAATCGAGGTAGAAAATGCCCCCGCCCAGCAACGCCAGTGGGAGGATGTTGACCGCAAGGATGCGAGCCGTGAGCGACACCCGGTCGAACAGGCTCATCCGGTCGAGCGCGCGCGAAGGATCGACCGGAAGCCGCGATCTCAACGACGATTGCGCCGGGTCCGCCTCAGCCATTGGGCGCTTTATCCATCGGTGAAGCTGTAGCCAGCGCCGTAGAGCGTTTCGATGGCGGAGAATTCGGGATCGACCTTCCGGAACTTGCTGCGCATCCGCTTGATGTGGCTGTCGACGGTCCGGTCATCGACGAAGATGTCGTCGGGATAGGCGGCATCCATCAACTGGTTGCGGCTTTTGATGACACCCGGCCGCACGGCGAGGGCCTGCAGGATGAGAAATTCGGTCACCGTGAGCGAAACTGGTCGCCCGTCCCAGGTGACATGATGCCGCGCAGGATCCATCGTCAGACGGCCTCGGGCGATTGTCTCGCGGGTTTGCGGCGTCTCTTCCGGAGTGTCCGCCAGCGGGCCGTCCGTCGCGCCGCTGCGGCGCAGAATTACGCGGATGCGTGCCAGCAACAGGCGCAGGCTGAAAGGCTTGGCGATATAATCGTCCGCGCCCATTTGCAGGCCTGCTTCCTCGTCCCGCTCGTCATCCTTGCTGGTGAGAAAAATGACCGGCAGGCTGGAATGTTCGCGCAGGCGGCGAAGCAGCTCCATCCCGTCCATGCGCGGCATCTTGATATCGAACACCGCAAGGTCCGGCGGGTTCTCCAGCAGAGCCTTGAGCGCGTTCTCTCCGTCGGAATAGACGCGGGTGGCGTACCCCTCGGCCTGCAACGCAATCGAAACCGTGGTCAGGATGTTCCGATCATCGTCGACCAGCGCGATGACGCGGCCACCTGCCGGGCCACTGGTTTCTCCGCCCGTTTCGCCGCCGGTGCGTCCGGCCATATCCTGATCGTTTGCCATGACGGGAAGGGTTAGCGGCAAGCAAAGCCCAAGACAACGCGCCAGCGCATCCTGTCGCCGCTTAGATTGCGCCGCCGGTTTGACCTTGTGGTGCGGGATCACTATGCGCATTTGCGAGCGCCGGTGCATACCTATGCACTCTTCCTAGGCGCAGCCATGGTCCGGGCTTCAATCCGGCCAATTTCAGGTTCAGGAGACTTCGAGCGTGAGCGTGCCGCTTTCCCATTCACTTGCCGACCAGGGTATCGCCACCGATGCCACCATCCACGCCAACCTGTCTTCGGAAGAGCTTACGAAGCGCGCTCTCGATGCGGGCGAGGGCAAACGCGCCAAGAATGGCCCGCTTGTCGTCGAGACCGGCAAGCACACAGGCCGGAGCGCCAAAGACAAGTTCATCGTGCGCGACGCGGAAACGGAAGACACGGTCTGGTGGGATAACAACGCCTCCATGACGCCGGAGCATTTCGCGGCGCTCAAGGCCGATTTCATGGATGCTGTCGCTGCCCGCGACACGCTGTATGTCGCCGACCTGTTCGGCGGTTCTCAGCCGGAGCACCGCGTCAACGTGCGCGTTATCAACCAGTTCGCGTGGCATAACCAGTTCATCCGCACGCTGCTGTGCCGTCCGACGGAAGCAGAGCTGGACGGTTTCGTCCCGGAATATACGATCATCGACCTGCCCGACTTCAAGGCCGATCCCGAGCGTCACGGTACGCGCAGCGAAACGGTTGTTGCGGTCAATCTGGCAGAGAAGCTCGTCCTGATCGGCGGCACCAAATATGCCGGCGAGATGAAGAAGAGCGTGTTCGGTATTCTCAACTACCTGCTTCCGCCGAAGGGCGTGATGCCGATGCACTGTTCGGCCAATGTCGGACCGGACGGCAAGACCGCCGTGTTCTTCGGCCTGTCGGGCACCGGCAAGACCACGCTGAGCGCGGATGCCAGCCGCACCCTGATCGGCGATGACGAGCATGGCTGGTCCGACACTGCAGTCTTCAATTTCGAAGGCGGCTGCTACGCCAAGATGATTCGCCTCGACCCGGAAGCCGAGCCGGAAATCTTCGCGACCACGCAGATGGAAGGCACGGTCCTCGAAAACGTGGTGATGGACGAGAATGGCGAGATCGATCTCGACGATAACAGCCTGGCGGAAAACACCCGCGGCGCTTATCCGCTTGAGTTCCATTCCGAACACATCGGAAGAAAATATGGGGCCGGTCCCCAGCAATGTGATCATGCTGACTGCAGACGCATTCGGCGTCCTGCCTCCGATTGCGCGCCTGACGCCCGATCAGGCGATGTACCACTTCCTGTCCGGCTACACGGCGAAGGTCGCCGGCACCGAAATCGGTGTCACCGAACCCGAAGCGACGTTCAGCACGTGCTTCGGCGCGCCTTTCATGCCGCGCCACCCCAGCGTGTACGGCAATCTGCTGAAGAAGCGTATCGCAGAGGGCGGCGCACAGTGCTGGCTGGTCAATACCGGCTGGACCGGCGGCAAGTACGGCACCGGCAACCGGATGCCGATCAAGGCGACGCGCGCGCTTTTGAATGCGGCTCTCGATGGCAGCCTGAACAACGCTGAATTCCGCAAGGATCCGAATTTCGGCTTCGACGTGCCGGTCAGCGTGGACGGCGTCGATGATGGCATCCTCGATCCGCGTTCGACATGGGCCGACGGTGAAGAATACGACCGCACGGCGCAGAAGCTTGTGCAGCTGTTTGTCGATAATTTCGAACCCTTCGCAGAGCATGTAGACGAAGGTGTTCGCCAGGCAGCGCCAGCCGCCGCCTGACCCCGGTTTCCGAGTTGGAGAGGAAAGGCCCCGTCGGTGCTACGAGCACCGACGGGGCCTTTTTCTTGTGCATTCGGGCCATGCTCTTATCGTGACGCACGAGTCGCTTGGATCATTGTAAGGAGAAACACCGTGGGAATTTTCGACACGATCATGGGTCAGATGGGTCAGCACAGCGATGTCGCCAACATGGCGGAAAAGCTGGGCATCGATCCGGCGGTGGCAGAAAAAGCCATTGCGGCTCTGGGCCAGGCCCACGGTGAAGAGGGCGATACGGTCCAAGGCGCTGCCGCAAAGACCGGCCTTGATCAGGGTACACTCAGCAAAATCGTCGATCAGATCGGCGGCGAGGGCTCGCTCAGCCAGTATGCCGACACGCTGAAAGACAATCCGGCAGCTTCGGGAATTCTCGGAATGCTTGACCGCGACGGTGACGGCAATCCCCTGAACGATATCGCCGACATGGCGGGCAAGTTCTTCGGAAAGAAGTAGGCGCTCGCCCGTATCTTCTTGGAGCACTGATTTTTCACGGGAGAACGAATATGAGCCTTGCACAGATCCTTCAGCAATCGGGCGCCATCGAAAGCATGGCGGGCGAACTGGGTATCGATGAACAGACCGCACGCGTCGGCGCGGGCGCGCTTCTTCCGGCCATCGTGGCCGGTATGGGGCGTACCAGTGCAGGCTCGACCGGTCTGGGCGGTCTTGCAGGTGCGATCCTTGGCGGTGGCGGGGGCGGAATGCTCGACGCAGTCCTCGGCAACAAGCCGACGCCGACACAGAATGGGAATGACATTCTCGGCACGATTTTCGGCAGCAAGGATGTCAGCCGTTCGGTCGCAGGTGAAGTTGCCGGCATGACCGGCATCGACGAGGGCGTTCTCAAGAAAATGCTGCCGATTCTGGCAATGGCGGTCGCCGGTTACATGGCAAAGCAGGCCAGCGGCGGCACGGGCGGAGCAGGTGGTAGCGCGCTTGGTGGAATCCTCGGCTCTATCGTCGGCGGCCTCGCCCGTAGGTAAGCCGCCTTGGCGCTGCGCTGTCTCGGCATCAGGTCGAGGCAGCGTCCGCTTCCATCGTGTCGAGATATTTCCAGACTTCGGAAATTACCACAGAACCTTCGCCTACGGCACTGGCAACGCGCTTGACCGATCCTGCCCGAACATCGCCGACGGCATAAATACCGTCACACGACGTTTCGAACTGGGAGGATCGGTCAACGCTCGCCCCGGTGAGCACAAACCCCCGGTCATCCGTTTCGGCCAGATTGCTCAGCCATTCGGTGTTCGGTGCTGCACCGATCATGATGAAGAGCGCGGATGTATCCATCTGCGTCACGCCATCCGGAGAGGTCAGGGTCACGCCTTCTAGCCATTCGCTACCGCGTAGCGCTGTAACCTCGGTGTTGTAATGAATGGTGATCTTCGGGTCTGCCTCGAGCCGTTGGCTGAGATATCTCGACATGGATTCAGCCAGACTGTCGCCTCGCACGACGATATGAAGATGTTTGGCCGTCCGGCTAAGATGCATCGCAGCCTGCCCGGCCGAATTTCCTCCGCCTACGACGACCGCTTCGGTTCCCCGGCAGAAACGTGCCTCCATTTCCGTTGCAGCATAAAAGATGCCGCCACCTTCCAGCTCTTCGAGATTATCCAGCGGAAGGCGCCGGTATTGTACGCCCGTGCTGACGAGCACCGATTTGGCGCACACAGTGTCGCCATCGTCCAGCGAGGCACAGAAGGTACCGTCGTTTCTGCGCTCTAGTCCTTCCACGCGTCGCGGCATGGCAAACCTGGTGCCGAATTTCAGCGCCTGAATTTGCCCGCGATATACAAGATCGGTGCCGCTGATGCCTGTCGGAAACCCCATGAAATTTTCGATCCGGCTGGACGTACCCGCCTGACCGCCAATGGCTGTGTCTTCGATGGCAAGGGCGCACAGGCCCTCGCTTCCTGCATAGACCGATGCCGCGACACCGGCAGGCCCGCCGCCGACGATCAGCACATCGTAAAGCGTGTCGCGGCAAACATCGAGATCGAGATTCAGGCGCTGCGCGATCTTGCGCGGTGTGGGGTCCTCCACGATCTCGTCCTTGTTGAAGATGACCGATGGCGAGTGCCCGGTGAGGTTGCAGACGCCGACGGTCTCTTCGTCCGATCCGTCTAGGTCGAAGCTTTGGAACGGGATGCGGTTGCGCGAAAGGAATTGTTCAACGCCTCTGACGGCGCTGTCGCGGTCGGCTCCGATGATCTTGATCGAACTGTTCTTCGCTTCGAACTGCCTGCGGCGGCGCGCGGCAAACACGGTGATGATATGGTCCGAAAGCTCAGGGACGCGGGCCATGAGATCGAGCATCGCAACACGCGGAACCTCGATCGTCCGCGTCGCTTTCGCCGCGCGCATCGGCAAGAAGGCCGCACCTGCATTGAGGAAGGAAATCTCGCCCATGAACTGGGTGGGCCCCAGCGAGGCTTCGATCATCCGCTCGCCGGTATAGGGATCGACGACTTCGATCTCTCCCTCGACGACATAGACGAACCTGTCGAGCGTCTCGCCAACTTCTGCCACCATGTCGCCAGCTTCGTAGGCAACTTCGCTGCCGATGTCGCAAATCATGGCGACATGCTCGTCCGCAAGCGGCACACGTTTCAGTGTCTCCAGATCTTCGCCGAAATTTTCCATGGCAGATCCTGTACCGCCGGGGTCAGTTGATGGCTACCGCACAGTCTGTCTGGATTACGCCGTAACGGTCAGTCGTCGCCGGCAGCGTCGTCCGCAATGGAGCCGCTCAATCCCGCCAGGCCTAACGCGGCGGTGAGCATCTCGGGGATGTTGACGGGCTCACCTTCGGGGAGCGCATCGAGCTGGTTCACCACCAGATCGGCCGCTTTCGACCGCGCACCGCCGTGAGGGTCGGACGCCAACGGGCTGAGGCTGAGGCGCGCGAGTTCTATTTTGCCTTCGAACCCCTGCATGATCGCCGTATCCAGCCACAGGCTCTGATCGAAGGGAGCAAGTGTTGCCGCCTGTTCCAGTGCGGCGCGGGCAAGCTCGCTTGGTTGTTCGCCCCGTTCGACATAGCTGCGGTAATAATAGATCAGCGGCAGCGGATGGTCGTTCTCCAGCTGGTTCAACGCCGAAAACGGCTTCATGGCGTCGGCATATGCGGCCGCGGTAGCATCGCCTTCAGCGTCCTGAGCCAGCTCGAACTTGGAGTAGCCCTTCTGGACATAGGCGTTCTTGATCGCCGGATTGATTGCAATCGCCTTGTCCGCTGCCACAATCGATGCTTCGAAGTTGCCTGCATCGTGCTCTGCCTCGGCCAGAGCGGATAGCACCCATGGATCGCCGGGAAAGTCAGCTGCAATTTTGCGCACCTCGGGAAGAAGCTCCTGCGCCTGCTCCCTGTCGACGCCGCGCTGCGACTGGATGACGAGCGGCAGAACCTCGCCATGTCCTTCGCTCACCTTGCGAATGCTGACTGATCCGATAGGCAATGCCTCGGGCTTCAGATTGTAGAACGAGCTCATGCGCTGCCTGAGCGAGGCTTTGACCTCGCTCTGCAGGACATCCAGATCCCCGAAGGCCTGCTCTGCAGCTTTCATGGGATCGGTCCCGCTGGCGAGCGCGCGCCAATAGGTCGATATCTGGCCTGACCGTCCTTCGCCGAAATTGAGATGATGATAGAGCGCCCAGGCCCACGCGTAATACCCCCCATCTCTGTGGTTGGTGCGGGGGTCGAGCAACTCGCGCACGCTGTACTCTGCCGAATACGCAAAGTCGCCTGCACGGTGATAGGCGGGCCGTCCGATATGGACGGAGCCGTCTTTCGGGAAGCGGGCCGAGGCGAAGAACTCCGCCGAACCTTCACGCAGCCAGGCGGGCATGGAAAAACGTGACGTGCCGATCAGGAAATGATGGGCGTATTCGTGAAGCAGAACCGTCATCGAGAAACGCGTCTCCCGGTGACTGATCTTGATATCGGGAACGAACGCGCGGCTCGCGCCTGCGCGCGGGATGTAGAAGCCGGCGATGTTGGAATTCTTCGTGCCCGACGCGAGTTTCGCGATCTTGCGCTGATTGCCGACCGCAAAAATTGTCACGCGGTTGGATGGACTGGGCTTCGCGACCTCGCGCCCGGTCAGATATGCGAGCGCTGCGTGATAGCGCTCCAGCATGATTGTAAACTCCTCGACATCCTTGGCCTTGTCATCGGCGTAGACGACGAAATGGTCGCTGGATGCCTCGTGCCATTCGGCTTGGGCAGGTACAGAAAAAACACATGCGGCAATTACCGCAGCAACAATACGCAAGGCGAGCCCCCAAAACTGAATACATCCCGGTCGTATCCGAATAATACAGATACGATCGGGATTTTCCAGCAATAGCGGGCGTCAGGTGCTTACAGTATTGAAAATATAGCGTCCGACATTCTTCGCCATCACGTCGAGCGGGGCATTGCCGCCCAGAATGACCGCGTCATTGAAGGCTTTGACGTCATATGCAGCGCCTAGTTCTGCCTGTGCCCGCGCGCGCTGTGCCACGATCTGGCTGTGCCCCAGCTTGTATCCGGTGGCCTGGCCGGGCCAGCTGCAATAGCGGTCGACCTCGCTGGCGACTTCCTGCGCTTTGGAGCCATTGCGTTCGACGAAGAAATTCACCGCGCGCTGGCGGCTCCAGCCCTTTGCATGAAGGCCCGTGTCGACGACCATTCGGCAGGCGCGGAAGGCGAGCGATTGCAGATAGCCGAGGCGGCCGACTTTGAAATCGTCATAGGCGCCCAATTCGTCAGCCAGCTGCTCGCCATACAAGGCCCAGCCTTCGCTAAACGGATTGAAGGCGAGGATCGACCGGATAAGCGGGAGGCGGTTCGAGTATTCACCTTCCCAGACATGGCCGGGGATGGTCTCGTGGTACGTCAGGTCGGCAAGATCGTATTTGCGGTGCAAGTCTGTAGTCCGCAGATTGATCCACATCCGGCCTGGAATGGTACCGTCCTTGCTGCCCGCGCCGCCATAGGCTCCCGGTGCGCCCGGCTCTTCTGCCAGAGGCAAGCGTCGGACTTCCAGATTGGGATCCACCAGCGTGTTGAACGCACGTGGCATCTGGCCCTTGATCCAGTCGATGCGCTCCTCGATGAACGCCATGATCTCGGCACGTCCCGGATCGCCTTCCGCGAATTTGTAGCGCGGATCCTGCGAAAGGCCCTGCATCCGCTCGCCGACCGTACCGGTGGTATAGCCGATTTCGCGCAGGATCGGGTCCATCTGCGCGTGGAGCTGCTCCAGCTCTTCCAGACCCTGATTGTGAATTTCGTCCGCAGATAGCCGGGTGGTCGTGCTGGACCGCAAAGCCCACGCATACCATTCCTCGCCATAGGGCCGCTCGCGCATTCCCGGATCGCCGGTGGCGACGCGCGCCTCCATCCGCAGTTCGGCAAGCTGCCGCTCGAGGGCCTCGGCAACCGGGCCTTTCACAAGAGTTTCCGCGCTGTCGGCGTAGGTGGCAGACAAGCCGTTTTCGGCAAGGCTCGCCCTCATCTGCGCGGCGAACAATTCGCCGGACATTGCATCTGTCAGCGTGCGGGTCATCTGCGCATCGGCCTTCGCCAGCAGGAAATCGGGAGGGACAACCCCGAGCCCGCGCGCCGCTTCCATGCGCCCCCGCTCTCCGTTCAGGACGGAAGGCAAAGCCTCCAGCCGCGCCAGATAGGCGTCTGCGTCCTCTGCGCTTTTGAGGGGATGAGTAGAATCCATGAAGCGGGGCATGTCGAGATACGTTCCGACATTCTGGATCACGACATAGGGCGCAGTCCGCCAGCTGCCGACGGGGGTGTCGCCATAGGGCAGGGCAAAGCCGTCCAGCGCCAATTCGTATCCGCTCTGCACGACGTCGAGATTGGTGACGGTATCGGCTGATTTCCCCTCGCGAGGGATCCCTTTGATGACCTGTAGATCGCGGCGCAACGTCGCGGCGTACGCGTCCTGGCCTGCCTGTGACTGATCTTCCAGCTTGGCGCGCAGACCGGCGTGATCGCCGGTATCGACACCCAGCGCAGTTGCTCGCTCGGGCTCATGTGCGAGCAGGTTGTAAGCGAATTTTTCCAGCGCGTTTCCAATCGCAACATCGGGGTCGAGGAGGGGAACGTTGACGACCGGAAGGGGCTCGGCGGCCTGACGCGCGCAGGCCGGCAGAGCGCCCAGAACGGCTGCGGCGCCAAGCCCCGTAAGAGCCTGACGCCGCGTGAGATTGCTTGTGATGTCGTATGTCTTTTCGGTCATGCGGCGCATCGTGGCCCCGCATGTGTCCTCAAGTCAAACGACAGATTGTCTTATCAGTCGAGAAATTCTGCCGGCACCTTGCCGCCATTGCGCGACAGTTCCTGCATCGTCTTGCGGTGGAGCCAGATGTTGTCTTCGGCGCTGCCCGAATAATCGGTGCGGCCCAACTCGGTCGCGAGTGCCTTGCGGTTTTCGTAGCTCGGGTCGACCCCGATCAGTTTCAGCAGGTCGACGATCGAGGTGCGCCAGTTGAGATTGTCTGCGCCGGACATGGAATCCAGCCGGTTTTCGACATTGACCACATCGACATGCGCCGTCGTCTGCGCCGGAGTGCTGGGCGTTGCGGCAGGCTTGGGCGCGGCTGCCGGTGCAGCTTTCTCTTCCTCGTCCTTGCCAAAAATCGCGTTCTTGATCGAACTGAAAATACCCATAGAACTTCTCCCTGCAATTGCAGCGCGGCAACACCGCCGCGCACTCGTCATGACAGCGTTTGACGGCTCCGATTGTTCCGCACAAGAGCGCGTATCGCAGCACAGGAGATTACCCGATGGCCAGCGTCTTTTTGTCCGTTGCCATGCTGGGCGTATTCGCGCTTCTGGCAGGGGCCTTCGTGCTGTGGAGGCGCGGGGTGAGCGAAGCAGGCGGGGCTGATGGTCGTCGCGGGGCTTGTTCTGCTTGCCAACGTGCTGATCTGGACCGTTCCTGACAGCGGCGGTGTGTCCCCCGCCGACAGGGCCAATGAAAAGGGCGCGCCCTTGCTCGGCATCATAGAGACCGGGCGCGCCCGCTTTCACTCCAGCGCTTATTCGGGAATTTGCCAGCGGACCGCGCTGGAGAAGCTGCCTGATGTTTTCTCGCCCGAAGTGTCTCGCGCCGGATCGAACCGGGCACGGCGTGTCGCCAGGTCGCAGGTAGCCTCGTCTAGCGCGCTGTGGCCTGTCGATTTGGTCACCGTGCATCCGGTGACCCTGCCATTTGCCGCGACATCGAGGCGGAAGCTGGCTGTTCCTTCATACCCTCTTCTGATCCAGCTGCTGCGATAATCCTGCGTGGTGATCCACTGCGTCTGATCGTTACGCGGAGCCGCGCCGACCGCATCGAATGCAGGCGACGGGGCTGGCGTCGGGGAGAATGACGGAAGCGGCTGGGGCGCCGGAACCGGAGCCGGACCGGGTACCGGGACAGGACGGCGGCGGGGGCAGAATATTGGTAGTGCTCGGGACGGGCTGCGGCGCCGGCAATATAATAGGCGGTGTCGGGGCATAAAGCTCGGGCTGCGGCGCGGGCAAGGTTTCGTCCCGTGGCTTGGGCTTCTCGACAGGTGGAGGCGGCGGCAGCTTAAAATTTTCGACGATCAGCGGCCCGTCGTCCTTCTGCGGGACGAAATTGGTCGCTAGCCCGGTGACCAGCGCAACGCCGATGGCGGCATGGATGACAACGACCCCGCTGATAGCGGTCGTCTGCCGGGCAGATGTTGGTTGGTTGACATAGGACATGGCTCTCTCCTCCAGTGCGATGCACGTGGGGCCTTCGAGATCGCCTCGCGCTTGATCGCCACTAGATGTTACAACATTACATTTTCGTAACAAGGTAAATCGGGTTGCAAATGAGAACCTTAGTGACTTCGGCAATGTGGTGGAGACGAAAAAGGCGGCCCAGTGAGGGGCCGCCTTCAGTGCCTTCAGAAGGCTATTTTGTAGTCCGATCCGTCACTTGATCGGGCAGGACGGGTCCAGACGGAAATCAAGATAATTGTCGACCGAGGCCATCAGTTCGGCCTGCTCGTTCTCGAAGAAGTGGTTCGCCCGCGGGATTTCTTCGTGGTGGATCGTGATGTGCTTCTGCGTACGCAGCTTTTCTACCAGCTTGCCCACGGCCGGCGGCGGAACGACCGTGTCCTGCGCGCCGTGAATGAAGATCCCGCTGGCGGGGCAGGGCGCGAGGAACGAGAAATCATACATGCTGGCTGGCGCGGCTACCGACAGGAAGCCGCGGATTTCGGGACGGCGCATCAGCAACTGCATACCGATGAGCGCACCGAAGCTGACGCCTGCAACCCACGTGACCTGCGCCTCTTCATGGATCGACTGCACCCAGTCGAGCGCAGCTGCAGCGTCGGACAATTCGCCGATGCCGTTATCGAAGCTGCCCTGGCTCCGGCCCACGCCGCGGAAATTGAACCGCAGGGTCGCAAACCCGCGATCGGTGAATGTCTTGTAGAGACGCTGTGTGATCTGCTCGTTCATCGTGCCGCCGCCTTCCGGGTGCGGGTGCAGGATCATCGCGACCGGTGCACGCGGACGGGGCGGAGGAGAGAAACGGCCTTCGAGGCGGCCCTCGGGGCCGGGAAAGATCACTGACGGCATGGATGCAAAACCCTAGGCTTGAAATTACGCGTCTGGAATGAAGCCCGCTGGTGACGCATTGCGGACCGGCGCTATATAGGGACAAACCGCCATTTCGCAATTGCGCTAACCATAGGCAGCCTTGCTATTTCCGATCGCATCTATCTCGACCACGCCGCAACCAGCCCGCTGCGCCCCGAAGCGCGCACGCGGTGTGAGAAGAGGGTTTCGCCGTCTGGGCGAACCCTTCCAGCCCGCATGCAGAAGGGCGCAAAGCCCGCTCTGCTGCTCGAGGATGCACGCGACAGGACCAAGGCCGCGCTCAGGTGGGAAGGCGAGCTTATCTTCACCAGCGGGGCAAGCGAGGCGGCGGCACTTGCTCTTGACCGCGCACAGGCCGGTGCGCGCCTTGTCAGCGCTGTCGAGCATGATTGCGTGTTGCAGGCCGCACCCGATGCGGAACGCTTGCCCGTCAGGCCCGATGGTGCGGTCGATCTCGAAACCTTATCGGAAGCGGTACGGCGTGAACGGCCACTTGTCGCCGTCCAGCATCTGAATTCCGAAACCGGCAACCGGCAGGACATGGCCGCTATTTCCGAAATTGTCGCCGGGGCCGGCGGTCTTCTTCTGGCAGATTGCGCGCAGAGCGCGGCCAAGATGCCGCTCCCCCCTTGCGACATGGCGATTGTCTCGGCGCACAAGTTCGGCGGACCGATCGGGATTGGGGCATTGCTGGTCAAGGACTACGCGATGCTCGAACCCAGCGGGGGTCACGAACGCGGATACCGCCGCGGGACGGAAAATCTGCCGGGCGTGATTGGAATGGCGCTCGCACTGGAGGCGGCGGCCGATCCTTACCTGGCCGATGATGTGCTGCAGCCGTTCGAGGAATTCTCCTCGCGCTGTGCATCGGCCGGGGGCACGATAATGGACGAGCGCCTCTCCGATCCCACGCAATACATTCGCGCAATCGCCATGCCCGGGATGAGCGCCAGCGCGCAGGTCATGCGGTTCGATATGGCGGGCATCGCCGTGTCCCAAGGCTCTGCCTGTTCCAGCGGGACGATGAAAGACGAGCCGTATTCTGGAAGCCATGCAGGTCGATCCGGACATTGCCGCGCGGACAATTCGCGTCAGCACCGGATGGAACACCACGCGCGCGGAAGTGGAACGCTTCTGCGAGGTATGGCTTGATCTGGCAAAAGCCTGAAAGACCAGACCGCCCATGATCTATCTCGATTACCAAGCCACGACGCCGCTCGCCCCTGAAGCCGAGATGCGATGCTGCGCTGGCTCGACGGGCCGGACGGGGCAGGCTTCGGCAACCCTCACAGCGCGCACCGGATGGGCAGGCAGGCCGCAGCCGCGATCGAACTGGCGCGCGACCGTGTGGCCGCTCTGTTCCCTCCCGGCGGTACGGTTGTTTTCACCAGCGGTGCGACCGAGGCGATCAATCTGGCGATGCGGGGCACCATGGCGCGCGATGGTGGCCCAGGCACCATTTCGGTATCCGCCATCGAACACGCGGCAGTACTCGATACGGCGAAGTCGCTGGGCAATTGTCACGAGCTGAATGTCGCAAAAGACGGTCAGTGCAACACGAAGCAAGATTTGCCTGCCGACACGCGACTCGTCGCGGTGATGCAGGTCAATAACGAAATCGGCACGGTCCAGCCGACCGTCGACTGGCACCGCAAGGCGAAGGAAGCGAACGCGCTCTATCTGTGCGACGCGGTGCAGGCATACGGAAAGATGGAAGTGACCGGCGCGGATATGATCGCGATCAGCGCGCACAAGTTTCACGGCCCCAAAGGCGTCGGTGCATTGTGGGTGCGCGGCGGGCTCGATCTGGAAGAGGTTCAGACGGGCGGCGGGCAGGAAAACGGCTTGCGCGCCGGTACGCTCAGCCCCGCGCTGTGTGCAGGCTTCGGCGCTGCGGCGCACGAGGCGAAAGAACGGATGGCCGCCGATGCCGAGCATGTCGAAAAGCTCTGGAACCGCGCCCGCGAATTGTTCGATGGCTGGGACATCAATGGCAGCGAGGATGCGCGCTATCACGGCAATCTCAATATCCGCCGGAAGGGGCTGGATGTGAACCGTCTGATGTCGGACTGCCGCACGATCATGTTCTCTGCCGGTTCGGCCTGCGCCAGCGGATCGGGAAGGCCGAGCCATGTTCTGAAGGCGATCGGCCTGTCCGACAAGCAGGCAAAGAATTCGATCCGCCTCGGTTTCGGTCGCTACACCTCTCTCGAAGATATCGAGACCGCAGCCAATGAGATCAATGCCGGAGCCAGGGCGCAGGGGGTCTTGTCATGAAAGTCGTATTCGAAACCGCACAGGGCGATCTGGTGGAAGCCGAGGCCGAGGACGGCGATGTGCTGCTCGCAGTTGCGCAGGATGCGGGCCTGCCACTGGAAGGCACGTGCGAAGGCCAGATGGCTTGTTCCACCTGCCATGTCGTCGTCGACCGCGACTGGTTCGCGGCCTTGCCCGATGCGAGCGAGGACGAGGAAGACATGCTCGATCTCGCCTACGGAGTGCGCCCCACCAGCCGCCTCGCCTGCCAGATCGTGCTGGAGGACGAGCTGGACGGCCTGACCGTAGCGATCCCCGCCGAAGCGCGCGACATGAGCGAGGGCTAGGTTCTCGCTCGTCTTGTAGCGAGAACCCGAACCTCGAAAGTATTAAAGGACGCCAAGCACCCTGAGAACGATGACGATAATCACGATGGTGACGATCAGACCGATAATGCCTCTGATATTCATAGCGCTGTTCCCCATATGAGGGGGCGAAACCAAAATCGGTCAATCGCCCTTTTGCTACAACCGGTTATCGGCGATTGCGTTCCGAGGCTTGCGCCTTCCTTCTCTGCCTTCGGTCCTCGGGCCCGCTCCGTTGCACCAAACCCGAAGCGGCCCGGTGCTGGCCATCCGTTTTTGGATTAGTCGATCGTTTCCCGGACCAGCTGGTGACGCCGGTTCACCTTGCGTCCTACCCACACGATGCCCGCGACCGGTGCGATGATTGCGCCCAGCACGATCATCACTGCAAGCACCCAGCCAAAGATGGATCCCAGCGAACCGAGCGCCGCCTGCACAGGCTTCAGGAAAGTCGCTCGTGACCGGCGCGCCCGTTTCATAACGCACGGTAATCTTGCTGTAGGCGACGCGGCCTTCCATCTGCTTTCAGCCAGCTGCGCGCCTGGTCGATTTCTTCGTTCACCTGCGCCACGCTGCGCTCCGCCTGCACCAGTTCCTCGACACTGCCGCGCCGCGTCTTCAGCACTTCTGTCAGGCGGTCGCGCAATTGTTCGCGGGTTTGCAGACGGGCTTCGGTGTCGACGATCTGCTTGCTGAGTTCCTCTGCTGCGATTTCGGCCGAGACAAGTTCGCTGCCTGCATCCTCCGCTTCGTCTTCCAGCAGTGCGCCAAAGGCGCGGGCCTGACGCGATGCGACGCGCATTTCCAGTATGCCACGGACATTCTCGTCCTCTTCGCCGCTCTTGCTCATGCCGGTGATCTGGCAACTGGCCGGTCCCTGTTGCTCGCACAGATTTGCATGGGTGCGCTGGAGCGGACCGATATCCTCGGCGGGCAGACGCCACCTGTAATCATAGTCGTAGGCGAGTTGGGGAATGCTGGTCGGAATATCCTCGAGCTCGGGCAGGGCAGAGATGGTGCTGGCGTCTTCGGCCACTGCTTCGACGCTTGCCATTTCCGCCTGCATCGCGCCGCTCTCGGCAATGTCGGCAGTCGCATTTTCATAACCGCCGCCTTCCTGCCCGCAGCTGGCCAGCAGCAATGCCCCCGCAGCCGCGCTTATTCCGCAAAGGGTCTTTGCTTTTACAGTACGCCTCATTCCGGCCTCCTTTTCGCCATGTTTATGCCACATTGTGGCCACAATTTGTGCAGGAAGGCAAGTGTCGACGAGAAAAGGCCCCGTCGCATCGAGCGACAGGGCCTTTTTAGGTCTTATGATTCAGAACGTTAGGCGTTTTCGGGGACGCGCTCCTGAATGCGGGCAATGAGTGCATCGGAGAATGCCGGAATGTCGTCCGGGTTGCGGCTCGTGATCAAATTGCCGTCCTGTGCGACTTCCGAGTCGACGACGTTTCCGCCTGCATTCTTCAGGTCGGTGCGGACCGACGGCCAGCTCGTGACGGTCTTGCCCTTCACGATGTCGGCTTCGACCAGTAGCCATGGTGCGTGGCAAATTGCGGCAATTGGCTTGCCCGCCATGTCGAATTCCTTGACCAGCGCCACTGCGCGCTCGTTCATACGCAGAACGTCCGGATTGATCTGGCCGCCGGGCAAGAGCAATGCGTCGTAGCCTTCGCAATTGCTGATTTCGTCGAGGGTCTTGTCGACCTTTACGCTTTCGCCCCAATTGCCGTCCTGCCAGCCCTTGATTTCGCCGGATTCGAGACTCACTACGGTGGTTTCGATCCCGGCGTCTTCCAGATTGGCCTTTGGCTTCATCAGTTCGGACTGTTCGAAGCCGTCGGTTGCGAGAATAAGTACGCGCTGTGTCATGGGTAACTCCTTGAATTGTTGTTACCCTGTCAATGAACGGGGACAGGTGCACGTTCCGTGCTGACAGGCGAAGCGTGGCGGTGATAGGGCAGGACGCATGGCAGCTTCAGACGTGACCGATAAACGAACCCGATCCCTTCGACCTGATCGTCGATGCACCGTTCGATTCCGCGCTGGAAGAACGCTATCTGGTCTATGCGCTCAGCACGATTACCGCGCGTTCGCTGCCGGATCTGCGCGACGGTCTGAAACCGGTCCACCGCCGCCTTTTGTGGGCGATGCGGCAGCTGAAGCTGAACCCGACCGATGCCTTCAAGAAATCGGCCCGTGTGGTGGGCGACGTGATCGGCAAATATCACCCGCACGGCGATGCCAGTCGGTCTATGACGCCATGGTCCGCCTGGCGCAGGATTTTGCGCTGCGTTATCCCTTGGTCGAAGGGCAGGGCAATTTCGGCAATATCGATGGCGATAATGCGGCGGCGTACCGGTACACCGAAGCCCGCCTGACCAAGACGGCCCTGCGCCTGATGGAAGGGCTCGACGAAGGCACGGTCGACTTCATTCCGACCTATAATAACGAGGACGAGGAGCCGGAGATATTCCCCGGCCTGTTCCCGAATCTGCTGGCCAATGGCGCCAGCGGCATCGCCGTGGGCATGGCGACCAATATACCCAGCCACAATGTCGCCGAAGTGGTCGATGCAACGCTGGAACTGATCGACAATCCGCATGTCGAACATGCCCGCCTCATGGAACTGTTCCACGGGCCGGACTTTGCCACCGGCGGCCTTGTCGTAGACAGCCCCGAGGTGATCTCGCCACGCTTATGAAACGGGCCGTGGTTCTTTCCGTGTGCGCGGCCGCTTCCATGCGGCAGAGGCCGACAAGAAGGACGATATCGAAGCCGGGATCGAGCGGCTGGGCGGCGGTCAATGGCAGCTGGTCATCAGCGAAATCCCGTATCAGGTGCAGAAGGGCAAGCTGATCGAGCAGATCGCGCAGGCGATCGCCGACAAGAAGCTGCCGATTCTGGACGATGTTCGCGACGAGAGCGACGAGCAGATCCGCATCGTGCTGGTACCGCGCAGCCGCAATGTCGATCCGGAACTGCTCAAGGAAAGCCTCTACAAGCTGACCGATCTGGAGATCCGCTTCGGTCTCAACCTCAACGTGCTCGATGCAAGCCCGTCTGGGCGCACGCCCATGGTCATGGGATTGAAGGAACTGCTCGGCAATTGGGTCGCCAGCCAGATCGACATCCTCCAGCGCCGCAGCCAGCACAGGCTCGACCAGATCGCCCGGCGGCTGGAACTGGTCGAAGGCTACATCATCGCCTTCCTCAACCTCGACCGGGTGATCGAGATCATCCGCTACGAGGACGAGCCCAAGGCCGTGATGATGGAGGAGTTCAAGCTTACCGACCGGCAGGCGGAAGCGATCCTCAACATGCGCCTGCGGTCCCTTGCGCAAGCTGGAGGAAATGCAGCTCCGGCAGGAGAAGGACGACCTGCTGACCGAGAAGGACGAGCTGGATAAATTGCTCGGTTCGCCTGCGCGTCAGCGCACACGGCTGAAGAAAGACCTGCGGGCCCTGCTCAAGGAATACGGGCCGGATACGGTGCTGGGCAAGCGGCGCACGACGATCGCGGAAGCCGCCCCCACGGTCGAGTTCAATATGGACGCGATGATCGAGAAGGAGCCGGTGACGGTTATCCTGTCGAAACGCGGCTGGATCCGGGCGGCGAAGGGCCATGTCGATCTCGATCAGGAATTCAAGTTCAAGGAAGGTGACGAGCTGGGCTTCATCGCTCACGCGCAGACCACCGACAAATTGCTGCTGGCCACTGATAACGGCCGTTTCTTTACGCTGGGGGCGGACAAGCTACCCGGCGCGCGCGGGTTTGGCGAGCCGGTGCAGTCGACGCTGGACATCGATGCAGAGGCCAAGATTGCGGCGATGATCGTCCATGCCAAGGACAAGCGCGTGCTGCTCGCGGCGGATACCGGTAAAGGTTTCGCGGCGGACACTGGCGAGCTGCTGGCAGAGACGCGCAAAGGCCGTCAGGTGGTCAATCTGAAGGGCGATGCAAAGCTGGTTGTCGTTCGCCCGATCGACCCGAAGCACGATCACGTCGCGGCCGTTGGCGAGAACCGGAAACTGGTGGTCTTCAACCTCGAAGAACTGCCCGTGATGACACGCGGTCAGGGCGTGAAGCTGCAGAACTACCGCGACGGCGGATTGTCCGATGCGACGACTTTCACGCTGGAAGACGGCCTCAGTTGGCAGATGGGCGGGAAGGGTGACCGGACACGCACAGAGACCGATATCTGGCAGTGGAAGGTCGCGCGGGGCGGGGCAGGACGGATGCCGCCGCAGGGTTTTCCGAAGGACAACAGCTTCGGCTGACGCCTCAATCGCTGGACAATTGACCCAGAATTTCCTCCACCCGTGCGCGGTCGGGGAAGTTTTCCTCGATCCACTGCGCCTCGACAGCTTGTAGCAGCTTCGCGACGCCGGGCCCTGTGGCAAGGCCGCGTTCGACGATCTCGCCTCCTTTCAGGGGTAAGCGGGGCGGCTCCCAGTCCGTCAGCATGGCCAGCGGAGCACCCGCCAGCAGCAATCTGTCGCGTGCGCAGTCGAGGCCCTCTTCATAGGCAAGGGCACGCGCCCGCAGCGTGTCGCTGGTTTTGCGCTCCGCCACGCAGGCAAGGTGCGCGCGCTGCTTGCGTGACAGCCGCAGCCGGGCCGCGACGCTTTCCGCGACGCTTTCAATGGCCGGCAGCAGAGCGGAGAGGCGGCGCAGGCCATAAGGAGCGACCCCTGCGACGGCTTCATGTGCGACGAGCTGCTCGAGAGCCGTCACGGTGCGCGCCGTGCTTTCGGGCAGGACAACTTGCAGGACGCCGTGGTCATGCATCCGCTTCACAGTCGGTGCCGGGTCCGGGAGCGACAGGATCAGGAGCAATTCGCTCGCCACCCGCTCGCGGCTCAGGCCCTTCATGGTGTCTGCCAGATCGGCGCAGGCTTCCTCTGCTTCGGGATCCAGTTCCGCCCCGAAGCGGGCCTGAAACCGGTAGTAGCGCAATATCCTCAGATGATCTTCCCGGATGCGTTCACGCGCATCGCCGATAAACCGCACCCGCCGCGCTTCCAGATCGTCCAGCCCGCCGAAATAGTCGGAGATTTCCAGCGTTTCCGGATGGGCGAAGAGAGCGTTGATCGTAAAGTCGCGGCGCGCGGCGTCTTCGCGCCATTCCTTCGCAAAAGCGACCGTGGCGCGCCTGCCATCGGTGGCGACATCGCGGCGCAGAGTGGTCACCTCGACCGGGCCTCCGGCCAGAATGGCGGTGATCGTTCCATGCTCGATGCCGGTGGGTACCGTCCGAATGTCCGCGTCTTTCAAAAGCCGCACCACCTGATCGGGGTGGAAAGTCGTGGCGGCATCCACATCGTTGACTTCTGCACCCAGCAGCGTGTCGCGCACGGCGCCGCCCACCCAGCGTATGTTATCCGCGCCAAGCGCACGTACGAGCGCAGCAAGGTCGCCGCGCATTGTCCACGAAGCTGCAGGAAGAGTGGTCACTGAAATATCCCGTTTGCCCCACCGGAATGGCACATCGCCCAATCCCGCAATCGCGGCGCTACAAGAAAGAACGGCATCTCCACAAGCAAAGGCTGAAGCCTGCCGATTTGCCTCAGGTGCGGAACAGGTCGGTCAGCTGCATCCTGCGCGACATGTTGGAGATGATCGCTGCTGTGACACCCCAGATCCGGTAGCCGTCATATTCCAATTCGAAATAGGTTCTCTGTGCGCCTTTCCACATCACCGTGTTCGTGGAGTAATTGGACCGGTCGAACAGGACATCGAGCGGAACCTCGAACCAGCTCTCGACCTCGCCAAGATTGGGAACGAGCGGAAGATCGGGCGGAACGACGCCGAGAACGGGCGTTACCTCGAACCCTGTGCCTGTCACGTAGACATCGCTGGATCCGATCACGCGGACATGAGCCGGCTGCATGGCTAGCTCCTCGTGCGCTTCGCGCAAGGCGGCCTCGACAGGATTTTCGCCCGGATCGATCTTGCCGCCCGGAAAGGCGACTTGTCCCGGATGGCTGCGCAGATCGCGCGGTCTGCGGGTCAGGATAACGCCCGGGCGCTCACGCTCTGTAACAGGGACGAGGACGGCGGCAGGACGGGTATCGTGCGTGGCGAAATCTTCGTCCGTCAGCAGCCCGTCCAGTTCTTCGCCGTGCCCGTCGTCAAAAACGCGTTTCAGGCGGTCGAACAGTTCACTCATGCAGGCGTTGTACCGGGGATCAGCGAGAACGTCTCCCCCTCGCTTGTCACGTTCCAGTCGTCACCGGTGGCAAGGGCGATTTCGGCCAGCTGTTCGTATGTCGACCGGTTTAGCCGTGCCTCGCATCCGCGCCGTACAACGACGTAAATTGCAGGCTTGTCCTTGTCGCCGCGTGCAATGATCGGATGATCGGGACCGGCCACCACCAGCTCATCGGTATTCAAACGAAAGGCGAGGCTTCCGTCACGCTCGGCCACATCGGTTGCGATGAAAGCCGCGTCCTCGACCTCGATCGTCAATTTCTCGAATGGTGAGACGAGATAATGCTGCCCGTCCTCGTCGCGTTTGAGCAGGCCGGAAAAGGCCCGCACCATCGCCTGTCGCTTGATTTCTCCGCCGTCGTGAAACCACGTGCCGTCGGCGGCAATCCGCATCAGACTGTCGCCGTTCTTCTCTGGTGCCCAACCTTCCACGGGAGGCAATTTGCGCTGGGCGACCTGCTCCGCGATCTGGGCAAGGGTCAGGTTGGCGAGTTCTGGGGGAGGTTCGTATGGCATATGTCAGGGCGAACGCATCAGCAGGCGCATTCTTTCCCGATAATCCGGGATCTAGCCTGCCTGGGGCGTCCACGCCTCCAGCATTCCTTCCGCAGGGAAGATTGCAGGATTTGCCGCACGCACCAGAAGGCGGGCCGCATCGTACGGTCCGGGGCAATGCCAACCGGCCGTCTGAGCGGCGGAAAAATTCCACCGGCCGTAATATTCCGGGTCGCCGATCATCACCTGAGGAAGGGCAGGCGTCTTGCCGGCGCTGGCGTCCAATGCGCCCAGCGCTGCCCCCATCAAGGCGGTGCCGAAGCCTTCACCCTGTTTGGACGGTATGACCGCAACTGGCCCGACCATGATTAACGGGTGTTTGCGTCCATCGGCATCGATCAGAGCGACCGGCCAGAGCTGGATCGATCCGGCGAGATAATCGTCATCGTCCAGCGCTGCGAAACTCAGGCCCTCCAGCCAGGCGGCACCTTCGCGTATCCTGTAGGCGGTGCGGGCACGACGATCTGGCCCGAAACTCGCGTCGAGCAGGTCTTCGATCATTGCGGGATCAACCGCCGACAGGGGAACGAGTGTTGCCATTGGCGGCGCGAGCTAGGACGCGGTTGCAATCAAGTCGAGCGTAATTGCTCTTGGGCCTGCAGGAGGTAAGCTAGCGGCTCAACCCGGCATAAGCTTGCGCAGGCGGCCCTTGTCGCCATCCTCCAGCACGTAAAGCGCGCCGTCCGGCCCCTCGATGACATCGCGAAGGCGTTCGCCCATATCGTAACGGGCCGCCTCGACCGGCGAGGTGCCGTTCATTTCAACACGGATCAGCTGCTTGACCTTCAGGCCGGCAATGATTGCGTCTCCTCGCCAGTCGGCAAAGGCGTTTCCGCCGTAGAAGAGGAAGTCGCCCGGCGCGATGACCGGCGTCCAGCCGATCTTCGGACCAGTGAGGGACGGCATGGTGCTATTGTCGGGAATCTTGCGCCCATCGTAGTGGTCGCCGTTCGACACGAGAGGCCATCCGTAATTAGCACCCGCTTCGACCAGGTTCAATTCGTCACCGCCCGCAGGGCCGTGCTCCAGATCCCACAGGCGTCCTTCGCTGTCGAAGGCAAGACCCAGAATGTTCCTGTGGCCATACGACCAGATTTCCTCGCCGATCGGATTGCCGTCCGCCGGCGTTCCGTCGAGATTAAGCCGCACGATGGAGCCCAGCGTATTGGACGTATCCTGCGCCGGCTCCATTTTCTGGCGGTCGCCGCTGGCGATAAAAAGGTGGCTCTCATCCGGCGAGAAAGCGATGCGGTGCGAATAATGTCCGCGGCCTGTGACCTTGGGGGCCTGACGCCAGATGACGTTCAAACCTTCGATGGCGCAGGCGTCGGCTTCTGCGCAGACAAGTGTTCCGCGCCCGACCACTGCGCCGCGCGTATCCTTGTCACCGGCCTCTGCCCAGCTGAGATAGATGGTCCGTCGGGCGAGCGTCGATGCGCTTTCGGACGCCAGAAAAGCCACATCGCCAAGTCCGCCCTGGCCGCCGTAATCGACGTCCGGAACACCGCTGACGCTGCCCTGACGACCAGTCGCGGTGTCGACGAATTTCATCGTGCCGGGCTTCTCGGTGATGAAGATCGTCGAAGTGCCAGGTGCAAAAGCGGCGGCCCAAGGCTCGTCGAACGTGCCCATATTTGTAACGGCGAACGGACCAACCGTTTCATCGATGGCGGCGCTGACGCCTTCGGCAGACGAAGTCGACTGAGCGGTGACGGTGCTATCCCCGCTTGCAGAGGCTTCGCAGCTTGCGAGGGCGAAGGCGAGGGGGGATAGAGCGACGGCGAGAAAGGCTGTTTTTCTGGTCATGATGTCTGCAACGTCTCACGAATGCGCCGGGTCCCGCCCGGCTGATTTTTCCTGCGATGGACCGCTGGTCGTCGGTGTGGACGAAGCGGGGCGCGGTCCCCTGGCTGGCCCTGTTGTGGCTGGCGCGGTCGCTCTGTGCAAGTCGCCGCTTGCCGGACTCGACGATTCCAAAAAATTGACGGCCAAGCGGCGGGCCGCGCTCGACGAACAGGTCCAGGGCAGCTGTGCGTGGGCTGTGGCGATCGTGCATCCCGAGGCGATAGACCGGCTCAATATCTTCGCCGCGACGATGCTGGCGATGTCACTGGCGGTCGAACGGCTGGAGGATGTTTGCGGCGTACCGGTCGCCCACGCCCTGATAGACGGCAACATGACACCCCAGGGCCGCACGGAAGTTTGGCGCTGGCCCGCCCGCGCGCTGGTCGGCGGTGATGCTCTGGAGCCGGCAATCAGCGCCGCCAGCATCGTTGCGAAGGAATGGCGCGACAGGTTGATGATCGAGGCGGCCCACCGATTTCCCGGTTATGGCTGGGAAAGAAACAAGGGGTATGGAACCGCAGAGCACCTTCAAGCGCTGCGCACACACGGGATCACGCCGCTGCACCGCCGCAGCTTCGCTCCCGTAGCGCAGCAGGAGCTTCCCGTATGACCGGTTTCACATTCGACGACATTCCCGATCAGTCGGGCAAGACAGCGCTGGTGACCGGTGCGAATACCGGACTGGGCTACGCCATATCGGAGGCTCTGGCCCGCAAGGGTGCCGATGTCATTCTGGCCTGCCGCGACGCCGACAAGGCCGAGGAAGCACGCGAGCGGATTGCAAAAATGGCTCCCGGTGCGAAAACGCGCTTCCTCGAGCTGGACTTGTCGGACCTCGCTTCCATTCGCGCCGCGGCGAAGACTGCGGCCAAGGAAAAACGGCTCGATGTCCTGATCAACAATGCCGGCATCATGATGCCCCCGCTCAGTACGAAGATGGGCGTGGAATTGCAATTTGCCGTCAACCATCTCGGGCATTTCGCCTTGACCGGCCTGCTGCTCGGCACTCTGGCCAAGAATGGCGGCGGACGGATCGTCAACCAATCGAGCATCGCCCACAAGGGCGCGCGCATCGATTTCGATAATCTGGACGGAAGCAAAGGCTATCTGCGCCAGAAATTTTACGGTCAGAGCAAGCTGGCAAACCTGCTCTTCACCTTCGAACTGGACCGCCGATTGCGCGCATCCAATTCGAAGGTCAGCGCGTATGCCAGCCATCCGGGCATTGCGGGAACCGATCTGATGCGGAACATGGGGCCGCTCTCTTTCCTGAGCAAAGTCATCGGCACCGTGCTCAACGACCCGCACGAAGGCGCTTTGCCGGCATTGCAGGCCGCAACCTCCGCCGACGTTGAGCCGGGGGGATATTACGGTCCTTATGGTCTCGGCGAAATCAGCGGACGGTCTTCGGGCCGCGCCATCGCCACACGAACCGCACGCGATCCACTGCTGGCGGCACGCTTGTGGGAAAAATCCATCGAACTGACCGACGTCGACCCCGGGCTCGAACCCGACACTCTCCAGAGCTGAGGAACTCAATTGGCTACCTCCATATTTCTGATTGTCATTGGCTTGATCGGCCTTGCCCTTGGCGGTGAATTGCTGGTTCGCGGTGCAGTGGGCATTGCGAAGGCGATGGGGCTGTCGAACCTACTGACCGGTGTCATCATCGTCGGTATGGCCACGTCCATGCCCGAGCTGGTCACCAGCGTCGAAGCCGCGCGGGCAGGATCGCCCGAGATCGCGTGGGGCAATATTGTCGGCTCGAATATATCCAACACCCTGCTCATCCTGGGCGCCACTGCCCTGGTCGCGCCAATCGTGCTGACGGGCCTGGGGCGGCGCGACGCTGCCGTGGCGCTCGGCGCGAGCGCGTTGCTCGTCGGACTGGCTCTCTGGCAGGTCGGCGCGTTGTGGATCGGTGCCGCGCTGCTCGTCCTCCTGACCGTCTACATCATCTGGCGGTTGAACCACCCGCGGGTGGCAGACGCGGACGAGGAAGATCTGTCGATCCCCAACCTTCCCGTCGCAATTCCCCTGTTCATTGTCGGTCTTGGCGCCTTGGTGCTGGGCGGCGGCTGGCTGGTGGACGGCGCAATCGACATCGCAACCGTGGCGGGCGTCAGCGAGACCGTGATCGGTCTGACCGTCGTCGCCGTCGGTACCTCGCTACCGGAACTCGCGGCTTCTGTTGCAGCGGCCTTCCGGGGCAAGCCGGGACTCGCCATCGGCAACGTCGTCGGCAGCAACATCTACAACATCTTCCTGATCGGCGGAGCGACGATGCTGATGGCACCGCTGCCACTACCGACCGAAATACAGGGCGTGCAAAGCGTTATCCTGCTGGCATCGGCGGCAGCCCTGTGGGCGCTGCTGTGGGCGGGCAAGACAATCGGACGAGTGATGGGCGGTGTCTTGCTTCTCGCCTTCACCGGCTACGTGGTCATAACCCTGCTCTGAACAGCGCGTCCTGCATCTCGCAGGAAATTCGTAAACGCTCTGGCCGCGAGTTTTTTGCGCCACACCCCATGATGGTGAGTCCGGCGAAAGCACGAAGACTCAACATCTTGTGCTGGACACCTTCTGTTCCGCCGAGCTTACGCCAAATTAACCATAGCTCGGCCAAAATCCTTCCTTGACGCGGAGTCCGCTTGGACTCACCCTGTGGATAACTTGACGGGGAAGGTAAGGTAGATGGGGGCCGAAACGGTGGTTCTGGAGACCACGAAACAGCGCACTGCGCGCAAGGCGAAACCGGTTGCAGTGCCGAAGGAAGCCCTGCCGCTCGGGCAGATTCTGGACGGCGATTGCGTGGAACGTCTGCGCGAATTGCCCGATGCATCCGTCGATCTCGTATTCGCGGACCCACCCTACAATCTTCAGCTGGGCGGCGATCTCAACCGGCCCGACGGCAGCCACGTCGATGCAGTGACCGATCACTGGGACCAGTTCGACAGTTTCCGCATCTACGACGAATTCACCAAAGCGTGGCTGACGGAATGCAAGCGCATCCTGAAGCCCGACGGCGCACTGTGGGTCATCGGGAGTTACCACAACATCTACCGAGTCGGCGCGATCCTGCAGGATCTGGGATACTGGATCCTGAACGATATCGTCTGGCGCAAGACAAATCCCATGCCCAATTTCCGCGGCACTCGCTTCACCAATGCGCACGAGACGCTGCTGTGGTGCAGCCAGGGCGAGAAGGCGAAATACCAGTTCAACTACCGCGCGATGAAAACGCTCAATGACGAGCTTCAGATGCGCAGCGACTGGGTGCTGCCGATCTGTTCGGGCGGTGAACGCCTGAAGGGCGAAGATGGTCACAAGGCGCATCCGACGCAAAAGCCGGAGGCGCTGCTGTACCGCGTTCTGCTGGCCACGACCGAGCGAGGGGACGTGGTGGTGGATCCGTTCTTCGGCACCGGCACGACCGGCGCTGTTGCAAAGCGCCTTGGCCGCGAGTGGATCGGATGCGAGCGTGAGCCCGCCTACCGCGAAGTTGCAACGGCGCGCATCGCCAAGGAATTACCGCTCGACGAGAGTGCGCTCACGACGATGAAAGCCGGCCGCGCCGCGCCCAAGGTCGCCTTTGGTGCGCTTGTAGAAGCAGGAATGCTGAAGCCGGGCACGCAAGTGTTCGACAAGAAGCGCCGCTGGACCGCCATAGTGCGTGCCGACGGCTCGCTGCTGGCTGGCAAACAGGCAGGCTCTATTCACGGACTTGGCAAGGAATTGCAGGACGCGCCGAGCTGCAATGGCTGGACCTTCTGGCACTACGAGGACGAAGGCCTTGTGAAGCCGATCGACGCGGTGCGGCAGCTCTATCTGCTCAGCATTGAGGACTGAAGCGATAAATTGCTAAGGGCCCGATTGCGGACTATTCGCGAAAAAGTGTTCCTGCCATGGGATAGCATGCGAAAGGCAATGGGCATGAATCTGGAACAGTTCGCCAATCGTTGGATCGCTGACTGGAATAGTCACGATCTTGATCGGATCGTTAGTCACTACGCTGAAGATGCCGAATTTCGATCTCCCAGGGCAGCGGAACGACTGGGCGAGGGGGTCGTGAGAGGACATGAAGCATTACGGGCCTATTGGGCTCCGGCGCTGGAAAATCGTCCTGATCTGGAGTTTTATCTGAAAGAGGCGTTTGTCGGACACCGTGCCATTTCAATCCACTATGGCGATGAACTGGGCCGCGATGTAGTGGAGACCCTGCTGTTCGGAGAGGGTGGGAAAGCTATCTTCGGGTGCGGCTGTTACGCATAAATGGTCCCCAACCCCAATTTCCATCTTCAGCGATGCGTTCAATAAAGCCTCACCATTCTTCGCGCACCAGCCTGTCGTCGCTGACACCGCGCGCCTTTAGCAGCGTGCTGACATCCTCTTCCATCGCAGGCGGGCCGCAAAGGTAGAAGCGGCCGGTCGAAATCGATTTCGGCCTGGTCGAGATAATCGGCGTCGACTTTCCCATGATAGCACGCCATCCACGTCCTCGTCGCTCAGCAGCAGGTCGAGCTTCAGGCCCGGCATGCCTTCCAGTTCCTCGCGCAGGATAATGTCTTTCTCGCAGGAATTTGCGAAGATCAGGCGGTACCCGTCCAGCGTCCCGTCTTTCGCCTGCCGCGCGCGCAGGATGGAGAGGAACGGTGTCAGCCCCGCGCCGCCTGCGATAATCGTGCCAGGCCCCTTGTCTTCAATCGCGCCCCACGGATCCTCGATAATGACTTTCTCGTCTCCGTCCATCTCGCCGATCTGCTCTGTCACACCGTCATGCGATGGGTAGGATTTGATGGTGAACTGCAGGTGTCCGGCATCGGGCAGGGATGTGAAGGTGAAGGGGCGCTTTTCATCCCGCCAGCCATCGCGGTCGAGCGAGAGATCGGTCGCTTGCCCCGGCTTGAAGTCGTATCCCTCGGGTCGGTCGAAGGTGAGTTCGTTCACATCATGCGTGATCGGGCGGATGGATGTGAGTTTCAGGTGATGCGGCATGGATATTCCTCGGGGGCTTGCCTCAGCGGCATGTAAAGTCAGGAATGAGCGGCAGCAGGAAAGCGTTCCCTTCCGCAACTTTTCCCCCTCCGGACCCGATGCGACGCTTTCCTTTGCAAGCGCGGCGAAGGATAACCGGCACATGTCCAGCACAGTATATATCCGTCCCATCGGTTTCGCGCCCGGCCCGCAGAGCGAAGAAGGCGATGCCATCAGGCTGGCGGGCGGGATGGTCTACGTGCACCGTTTTGCGGTCATCCTGAGGGTAGGGGGGCAGGTCACGCAGCGCTGGACATGCTCGGCTGCGACGATGCCCGATGTATTGGGCCAATTGCCAGAGGACGTCGCAGCCGATGCGGCGCTGCAATGGTCGAACCTCACGCTGGCCCATCCGCCACTGCAATTGGGGGAGCGCACGATCCGGCTCGACCAGCCGCAGATCATGGGTATCCTCAATGTCACCCCCGACAGCTTCAGCGATGGCGGGGCCTTCCTCGATGATCCGGCCGTCGGGCAGGCGCACGCGGCAGCCATGCTGGAAGCGGGTGCGGCGCTGATCGATATCGGCGGCGAAAGCACGCGGCCCGGCGCGCAGGCTGTGCTGGAGCAGGATGAGATTGCCCGCGTCCTTCCAGCCGTCGAATATACCGCTTCGATGGGCGGCGCGATCAGCATCGATACCCGCCGTGCCGAGGTTATGCAGGCTGCTCTTAAAGCAGGCGCGACGATGGTGAACGACGTGTCCGGCCTTCGTTACGATCCCCGATCCGCCGAACTGGTATCGGGTGCCGGTTGCCCGGTCATCCTGATGCATGCAGGCGATGGCACGGACCTTCACAAGAAGGCCGGAGACAATGTGGTGCTGGATGTCTTCGATGCCTTGCGCGCAATCCGCGACGATGCGGTGGCGGCTGGCATTCCTGCAGAACGCATCATGCTCGATCCGGGCATCGGCTTCGGGAAACAGGTGGCCGATAATCTTGCCCTGATCAACGCGCTGCCGCTGTTCCACGCGCTGGGCCATCCCCTGCTTCTGGGCGTCAGCCGCAAACGGATGATCGGCGCATTGTCGGGCGAAGCTCCGGTAGAAAAGCGCATGGGCGGCAGCATTGCGCTCGCGATGGCCGGAATGCAGGCGGGCGTGCAGATGCTGCGCGTGCACGATGTCGCCGAGACGGTGCAGGCGCGCAATGTATGGCGCGGCTTGCGCGATGCGGCTTTGACCGATTTTGCGGATTTGCCCGACTGACTTCGACCCTGATGACACGGTGCCGCTAACCCGTCATAGAATGCGGCCATAACCAGGCCGAAACCCGATATCAGAAGGACCCGAAATGTTCGCTCGCAAAGCTTTTCTCGCCGCTGCACTCCCGCTTGTTGTGGCAACGCCGCTGGCCGCGCAGGATGGCGAGGTAACGGTCGGTCCCGATGCCTTTCTGGCCGGCTATTACGAGACGCTGAGAAATCAGGTCGCAATGCCTGTCGCTCCTCCGGGCGCGCCGCTGCCGTCGACTGCCGCGACGATCGAGCGGATCGCTTTCGGCAGCTGCAATCACCAGTCCCGAAGCCAGCATATGTGGGCGCAGATAGAGGCGACCAATCCTGACCTGTTCCTGCTGATCGGTGACAATGTTTACGGCGACCAGCAATGGTCCGGCGACGCCGCGCTGACGACCCTGCGCGAGGCTTATGCAAAGCAGTCCGAGCATCCCGAGTTCCAGCAATTTCGCGCCCGCGTGCCGATGATGACATCGTGGGACGATCATGATTTCGGCTTCAACGATGGCGGCGCGGCATTCGCATTTCGCGGCTTCGCCGAGGATATCTACGAGACCTACTGGAGTAGCCCTGCCGACGTACGCTCGCGCCCCGGGATCTATGAAAGCCGGATGTTCGGGCAGGGCGAACGGCGGGTCCAGCTGATCATGCTCGACACGCGTTTCTTCCGCTCCGATTTCGAACGGATGCCGTTTACCGAGGAACGCCCTCCGCTCGGCCCCTATGTGCCGTCGGGCGACGAGAGCAAGACCATGCTTGGCGACGCGCAGTGGGCATGGCTTCAGCAGGAACTGGCGCGCCCGGCCGATGTCCGTATCCTCGTGTCTTCGATCCAGCTGCTGACCGACGCGCACGATTACGAAAGCTGGGAGCAACTGCCGCTGGAGCGTGCGAAGCTGTACGAGATGCTTGGAGCGCGCGCCGATAGCGAGCTTCTGGTCCTGTCGGGTGACCGCCATGCCGGCGGCATCTACAAGGAGGCGCTGGGAGAAGGCGGCGACCCATTATGGGAACTGACGAGCTCGTCGCTCAATCTGGCGTTTAGCAGCACGGAACAGAACACCGCGCGTGAGCCGGACCCGAAGCGGGTCACCGACTTCATCTCGGAAGAAAATTTCGGACTGGTCGAAATCGACTGGGATGCCGAGACGGTTACCCTTTCGCTGCGCGGTGCAGAGGGCGAGGTGCGGGCAGAGCAGGTGGTTTACTGGAACGCGCCGCCGGCCGGAGATGGCCTGACCGGCGATGCGACCGCCGGCGATGCGTGACGAGCGTATGATCCCCGGCGGCGAAAACGAACCGCAATAGGGCGCGCTAGAGCGAGTATCCGCCATCGGTGACGAGGATTTCGCCGGTGATGTTCGCAGCGGCACCGGACAGCAGAAAGCCGATCTGGCCTGCCAGCTCTTCGGGTGTTGCAAACGTGCCGCGCGGCGTATCGCTCGACATGGCCTTGATGGTCGCTTCCCTGCCATTGGCTTCCACGGCCTTGCGAAAATCGGGTGAGCCGTCCCACAGCGCGGTGTCGACGCCGCCGGGTGCGACCGCGTTGACCCGGATGCGGTCGGGCGCGCCTTCCAGCGCGGCGATGCGGGTCATGTGGCACACGCCAGCCTTGGCGACCCCGTAGGCGCCGATACCGGGCACTGCCTTGATACCCGTGGCGGAAGCCGTGACCACGACCGAACCGGACCCGCGCCGCTTCATCGCGCGCATTGCATAGCTCAGGGTCAGAAATGCCCCGTCGAGATTGACCGACATGACGCGCCGCCAACTCTCGAGACCGTGCGCGGCAATCACGCCCGATCCGCCGACGCCTGCGTTGACGACAGCGAAGTCGATTTCCGGATGGCTTTCGTCGAGACGATGCCACAGGCTCTCGTCCGCAACGCTTCCCTCGATCAAATCCGTTTCGCAGGACAGGTCGAGGGCCTGCAGACCGGCCAAATCGGGGTCGATCAGGATCAGGCGGCCAACGCCCGCTTCGCCCAGCCAGCGCGCACACGCTGCGCCAATGCCGGAAGCGGCCCCGGTAACAAGTGCGACGGCGTTGTTGAATTCGGTCTGTCTGGTCATGGCCGCCGCGCTAAAGCTGGCAGGTGGCCATGTCGAGAGGCGTCAGCCGGGTGCGCGAACGCCGGTATCTGCGGTGCTTCCCGCTGCGGGGCCGATACGCTCCATCAAGGTGCCCAGCGTCTCGCCCATCCACGCTTCGTCGACTTCCTCGAACGGCGCGTGGACGGGCTGCCTGTCGCAACCGGGAAAGGGCTGCGTTCGACCGGGCCGATCGAGACTACAGCGCGGCCACGATCCAGCGCCACGCCAAGGCCGGCGATGCGCTTGCCGTGAACCTTGATGACGAACCGCTTGGCCTCTGCCGTGCCGCCTTCTTCGTTGATCTCGATATCGGTCCGTCCCTCGACCGAACCGCGCACCAGTTCCACCAGACGGGCGAGCTTCGGTGCTTCGTCCCGCGTCCAGCGGAAACGCTCGAACTGCTCGGCATCGACCTTGCCGGACAGCGCGTCGCAAGCGGCCTGAAAGCCGGAATGGGACATCTCGGTCATGATATTTTCCTGAATTGCGGGCTGGCCGGACTATGCGGCATTGTCGATGCCCAGATCGGACAGCTTGCGGTAAAGTGTGGAGCGGCCGATGCCGAGCCTGCGGGCAACCTCGGTCATGCGGCCACGGTAATGCCCGATGGCGAGACGAATGACGTCGGCCTCGATTTCTTCAAGCGGCCGCAGATTGCCGTCTTCGGTGTACAGCATGACGCCGATGGCTTCCTGCAGGAGAGGCGCGTTCTCGTCGATCTCGCCGAGCAGTTCCGACAATTGCGGGAAGTCGCCGGAGGTCAGCGATTCGCCTTCGCAGAAAACGGCCGCGCGGAAGAGCACGGTCTGGAGCTGGCGGACATTGCCCGGCCAGTCATAGGCGCACAGCAGCGACAGAGCGCTGTCGGCAAGGGAGAGATGGCGCAGTCCGGGCTGTTCGCCGATGCGGCCGAGAAAATGCCGGGCGAGAGCCCCGATATCGCCTGCCCTTTTCCGAAGGGGCGGCAGCGTTATTCGCGTTGCTCCAATAGCCTCGAGCAGGCCGGCATCGAAATTTCCGACCGTCACGAGATCGTCGAGCGGAAGATCGCTGGCGGAAAGGATGCGGACATCGACCTTGAAGCCATGTGCCGCACCGACCGGCCGCACGATTCCCTCGGTCATGACCGAGGCGAGACGCGCCTGAAGGTCGCTACTCAGCCGGTCGATTTCGTCAAGGATGAGGGTTCCGCTGTCGCAGAACTGGATGGCACCGATCTGCCGGTCGAACGCACCTGGAAATGCGCCGGGCTCGTGCCCGAACAGCGCAGATTCGATGGAGTTGGCAGGCACACCGCCGACATTGAGCAAGCGATAGGGAGCCTTGGCGCGCGGGCTGGCGGACAGCATCGCGCGCAGCAGCATTTCCTTGCCTGTCCCGCGTTCGCCTTCGATCAGGACATGGCCGTGGCCGCGTGCCGTCTTGGCTGCGCGGGCGAGGGCGGTGCGAAATTCGGGTGCGGTCCCGATCATCGAATCGAAGTCGAGTTCGGCGTCTATTTTTTCGGTCAGCGGTTGCAGTTCGTCGCGCGGTGCCTCCTTGCGGGTGGAGCTGCGGAGCGCAGTCATCAGGCGATCCGGCGCGACCGGTTTGATGAGATAATCCGTCGCTCCTGCGCGCATTGCCTCGACGGCAAGCAGCGGGCTGGCGCTGGTGGTCAGCATCAGGATCGGCAGGGCAGGACGGCGGGCCTTCAGTTCCTCGATGAGCGAGCAGGCGTCGTCGCCAGGCACCCATTGGTCGAGAATGATCGCCGAAAGCTGCATGCCTTCGCGCGTGCCGAGCGTAGCGATCGCCGTTTCGCTGTCCTTGACGACGAGTGTGCGCCAACCCTCGCGGGCAGCGAGCGCTGTCAGGAGGCGGCTTTGCGCCGGCTCGTCGTCGATCAGCATCAACAGGCGGGTGTCGTCCTCGGCCATCATTCCCCAAAACCGTCCCAGTGCGGTACAGAAGGGTCTGATACGGGCGCGGGGTAAAGTTCGTGTTAAGCCTGTCGAGAAGGTTTACATCGCCCAGCTGCCGCGCGGTCGGCCCCATGTCAGGCGGGGTTGTAAGGCGGGAGGGCTGGCGATAGAGCTTTCTACCAGTCAAATTTCGCCGGACAGGCGCAAAACTTTGGGGATAATGGATATGGCATCGAACGACATCAATGCTGCGCGCAGCACCTATTCCAGCTTCATCGCGTCGCTTAAGTGGATCCTCCCGCTTCTCGCGGTCATCACGTTTTTCGTCGTCATCATGATCGCAGACTGACGCGTTGCGGATCGCTGTCCTGAAAGAGCGCGAGGCGGGTGAAACCCGCGTTGCGCTGACGCCGGAAACCGCGAAGAAATTCATCGCGCTTGGGCGCAAGTGTGGCCGTCGAAGAGGGGGCCGGACTGGCCGCCTCCATTTCGGACAGCGACTACACAGATGCCGGCGCCGAGGTGTCTGGCGCTGCGAAAGCTGTGGAGGGCGCGGGCATCGTTCTGGGCATCCGTGCGCCCGATCCGCTTGCGCTTGCCGGCGCGAAGGATGGGCGCGATGGTCGCGGCGACATTCGATCCGTTCCAGCACCGTGACCGGGTGGAGGCCTATGCCAAGGCCGGTTTCGAAGCGCTGTCGATGGAATTCATGCCGCGCATCACCCGCGCGCAGAGCATGGATGTCCTTTCCAGCCAGTCGAACCTGTCCGGCTACAAGGCCGTTCTCGCCGCTGCCGAACCAGTATGGCCGCGCATTCCCGATGATGATGACGGCCGCGGGCACGGTGCAGGCAGCCCGCGTCTTCGTCATGGGGGTCGGCGTTGCCGGTTTGCAGGCGATCGCCACGGCCAAGCGGCTGGGCGCGCAGGTCAGCGCAACCGATGTACGCTCCGCCACCAAGGAACAGATCCAGTCGCTCGGCGCGAAACCGGTGTTCGTCGAGGATGTCGCAGGCATCGAGGGCGAAGGTTCTGGCGGCTATGCCACCGAGATGAGCGAAGAGTACCAGAAGGCGCAAGGCCAGCTGGTTTCCAGCCATATCGCGAAGCAGGATATCGTTATCACCACCGCGCTGATCCCGGGCCGCGAGGCGCCGCGCCTGATATCGGACGCGCAGATCGCGACGATGAAACCGGGCAGCGTGATTTTCGATCTGGCGGTTGCGCAGGGCGGCAATGTCGAGGGTAGCAGGCCGGACGAACTGGTCGAACGGCACGGCGTCACGATCATGGGCTATTCCAACACTCCGGCACATCTGTCGCCCGATGCCTCCGCGCTGTTTGCCCGCAACCTGTTCAACTTCCTGTCGGCATTCTGGGACAAGGACGCTGGCACAGTCGAACTGGACGAGGAAATCGGCGACGCGGTGCGCCTGACGAAGAATGGCAAGATCGTACATGAAAGGATGAATTCATGAACCGTGCTGGATGGCTCATGCTGCTAGGTATAGTTCTGGTTCTGCTTTTTGTCGTCGGCCTGAATGCTGGTTTCTTCGCTGGCAAACAGCTCGCAGACGGCGAGTCCACTGAAACGAGCGAGGGATGACCATGCGCTTCAGGATCGCCGCAGCCGTGACTGCATCCCTTGCGCTTGCGGCCTGTGACGGCATGCAGTCTGGCGCGAGCAGCTATGGACCCGATGCGGCAACGGCGGGTGCGGATTTCCGCTACGGAGCCCGCGATGCGGTCGCCGGTCTGGAGCCGGTATGCCCGTTCACCGAGCAGGAAGACCGCCTCGCGCAGTACGAACCGGTCCGCAAGCGCATGGAAACGCTGGAAGACCGCATTGCCGGAACTGCGCTGGAAGTCGACCTCGCCGTGGTGCGTGCCGACTACAACCATTATTGGCAGGTCAATAAGGCCGAGTGCAGCGCGGCCGATGGTCCCGAAGTAGAGGACCAGCTCGCGGCCGAGATTGCAAAGATTGTCGCCGGACTCGACCGGATGGAAGCAGCTGCCGGGGTCACCTGAGCCTGTTCAACAACGCATAGACCGGCCTGGGAGGGCATCTTGGACTTCATTTCGATCCTGTCGATTTTCGTGCTGGCCTGTTTCGTCGGCTATTACGTGGTCTGGTCGGTCACGCCCGCGCTGCACACGCCGCTGATGGCGGTGACCAATGCGATTTCCAGCGTGATCATCGTCGGCGCGCTGATCGCGGCGGCGGCGGCGGATGTGCCGGGGGCGAAGTGGCTGGGGCTGCTCGGCATCGTGCTGGCCAGCGTGAACATCTTCGGCGGCTTTGCGGTGACGGCGCGAATGCTGGCGATGTACAAGAAGAAGGAGAAGAAGTGATGCGCTTCGCCTCTCTCCTTGCCGCATGGCGCACCTTGTCGTGGCGCTTGCGACGATCGACCCGTCGTGCCGCCTGTGCACGCATGGCGAGGCGAGGCGGTGAACCCGTGGGTCGCGCTCGCCTATCTCGTGTCGGGCGTGTTCTTCATCCTCGCGCTGCGCGGCCTGTCCTCGCCCGCGACAAGCCGGACTGGCAACCGCTTCGGCATGATCGGTATGCTGATCGCGGTGGTCACGACGCTGGTGACGCATTTCCCGCGCATCAACGAGCGGCAGGCAATCGACGTAGTGGTGAACCGACCGGATTGGGCGTCCATGGGCGAGATCCTCGTCGCGATTGCCGTCGGCGCGGTGATTGGCCTCGTAATCGCGCGCCGCATCGCCATGACCGCAATGCCCGAGCTGGTCGCTGCATTCCATTCGCTTGTCGGTCTCGCGGCAGTTCTTGTCGGCTGGGCCGCTTACCTCAATCCTGGCGCTTTCGGTCTGCTCGAAGTGGCTACCACAGCCCCGTCGCGTGAATTGGTGGGAGCGCTTCTGCCGATTTCACCGGTTACAAAAATCGAAATGGGCCTCGGCATAGCTATCGGGGCGATCACCTTCAGCGGTTCGATAATCGCGTTCCTCAAACTTTCTGGCCGCATGAGCGGATCGCCGATCCTCCTGCCCGCACGCCATATCATCAACCTCGGCACGCTGGCGGCGATCATCGTGCTGACCGCGCTCTTCGCCATGGCCGGGCCTGCCGAGACCATGCCGCTGATCGTCGCGCTGACGGTGCTGGCCTTCGTCGATCGGCTTCCTGCTGATCATCCCCATCGGCGGGGCGGATATGCCGGTCGTGGTCTCGATGCTGAACAGCTATTCGGGCTGGGCGGCCGCGGCGATGGGCTTCACGCTCGGCAATACGGCGATGATCATCACCGGCGCGCTGGTCGGGTCCTCGGGCGCGATCCTGAGCTACATCATGTGCCGCGCGATGAACCGCAGCTTCATCAGCGTAATCGCGGGCGGATTTGGTGCCGATGCGAGCGCGGGCGGCGGCGAGGCGAAGGAGCAGCGCCCCTACAAGCAGGGCAGCGCGGCCGATGCGGCCTTCATGCTCGAACAGGCGGAAAAGGTCATCATCATTCCGGGCTACGGCATGGCGGTGGCGCAGGCCCAGCACGCGCTGCGCGAGATGGCCGACATCCTCGAGGAAAAGGGCGTTGACGTGAAATTCGCCATCCACCCTGTCGCGGGGCGCATGCCGGGGCACATGAACGTGCTGCTCGCCGAAGCCAGCGTCGACTATGACAAGGTGTTCGAGCTAGAAGACATCAACAGCGAATTCGCGCAGGCCGACGTCGCCTTCATCATCGGCGCGAACGACGTGGTGAACCCGGCAGCCAAGACCGACAAATCATCGCCCATTTACGGCATGCCGGTGTTCGACGTGGACAAGGCCAAGCAGGTCTTCTTCATCAAGCGGAGCATGGGCGGGGTGGGCTATGCCGGCGTCGACAACGACGTCTTCTACATGGACCAGACCATGATGCTGCTGTCCGATGCCAAGAAGATGGTCGAGGAAATCGTGAAGGCGATGGATTGATGCGCGCCCTGACGGCGGCCTGCGCCGCATTGCTCCTGACAGGCTGCGTCCAGACCATCGCGCAGGGTCGCGTCGAACGCGCGCTGACCGACAACGGCGTCGGCGCAAACACCGCCGCCTGCATGGCCGAGCGGATGGTCGACCGGCTGACCATCGACCAGCTGAAAAAACTTGAGAACCTGAAGCCGCGCGAGGGGGAGGCGAGACGTCCCACCGGCGTGCGCGATTTCCTGCGCCGGGTGAACCGCGTGGGCGATGCCGAAGTGGTCGGGGTCACAAGCAGTTCAGCGGCGCTGTGCGCTACCGGTTTGGCGAATGAGGCCAGCAGCGACTGACGCTTTGCAAACGTCGTCCCTTGCGGCACTATGCGCGGCAGGGAGAGACTTGATGACACGACTGGTTTTCGCCGCGCTTGCTTTCGCCGCCGCTTCACCGCTTGGTGCCGCCACGCACGAGGTCGCCGCCGGCGAGGGCGCGCAGGAACGTTTGCAAGAGACGCTGATCCTGGCCGAGCCGGGGGACGAGATCGTGCTGGGCGAAGGCACGTTCGTGCTCACCGATGGCCTCAGCCTCGATGTCGACGGCGTGACCGTGCGCGGCGCGGGGATGGACGAGACGGTTCTCGACTTCACGACGCAGGCAGGCGCCGGCGAAGGTTTCCTGATCACCAGCGACGGGGTGACCGTACGCGATTTCGCGCTCGAAAACCCGAAAGGCGACGGCATCAAGTCGAAGGGTGCGGACAACATCGTCTATCACCGCATCCGCGTGACATGGACGAACGGGCCGGACGCAGGGAACGGCGCGTATGCCATCTATCCGGTCGAAAGCACGGGCGTCCTGATCGACGGGGTGAAGGTCTCCGGCGCATCCGATGCCGGTATCTATGTGGGCCAGAGCAGCAAGATCACGGTGCGCAATTCGATTGCCGAGGCAAATGTCGCCGGGATCGAAATCGAAAACAGCCGTGATGCGATCGTCGAAAACAACATCGCCACCCGCAATACCGGCGGCATTCTGGTGTTCGATCTGCCGGACTTGCCCGTGATGGGCGGCGGCAATGTCATTGTCCGCCGCAATCTGGTGGTCGCCAATGACGAGCCGAACTTCGCGCCTCCCGGCAATATCGTCGCAAGCGTGCGGCGCGGGACCGGTATCCTGATCATGGCGAACGAAAATGTCCTCGTCGAAGGCAACATCGTGACGGATAATCCGACCGCAGCCGCGATGGTGATTGCCTACACGCAGCCGTTCGAAGACGAGCGCTACAACCCGTATGCCCGCAATGTCGTCATCGACCGCAACGTCTTTGCCCGTAACGGCGACGATCCGCAGATCGAGGGCAAGGAGATGCTGTTGGCAGCATTCGGCGGAGCCTTGCCGCCGGTCATGTGGGACGGATTGGCAGAGGGCGATACCGGCCTTCGCGTTGCGCCCCGTATCGGCGGCTGGTCGCTGGGCTACACGGCGCTTGGGCAGACGCCGACAGAGGCCGTGCCTGCTCCGCTTTCCGTACCGGAGCCGCTTGGCATGACGTGGGATGACGGTGCAATCGGCGCACCCGCTGCGCTGGAGGAACGCCTCAAGTGAAGCTGCACGCGCTTCTTCTGGCCGCCGCAACGCTGAGCCTGGGCGCAGGCATCGCCGCTGAAGCGCGCCTGGTCGCGCCCACAATCGACACGGCAGCCATAGAGGGCGGCGCAATGCCCCGCGCTTTGTCCGAATACGGCTTCTTCGTCCATTTGCAGTCGCAGCTGCCAAACGAAGGCGTGACGCCGTACCGGCTCAACACGCCGCTCTATTCCGACGGGGCGGAGAAATTGCGGTTCGTCTATCTGCCGGACGGTCAGACGATGCTGGCAGACGGGGAGGGGCTGCTGCAATTCCCCGTTGGAAGTGCGCTGATCAAGACCTTTGCGTTCGGGGAGGGCGAGAACAGGCGTTTGATCGAGACACGTGTTCTGCTGCACCGGGCCGATGGATGGACCGCGCTGCCCTATCGCTGGAACGAGGAGCAGACCGACGCGGCTCTGGCGATTGCCGGGGCGCGGCTGGATTTGATGACGCCCGCGGGCGAGGCGATAAGTTACCGGATACCGAACAAGAACCAGTGCAAGGAATGCCATGGGCTGGAGGGTGCAGTCGTCCCCATCGGGCCCAAGGCCCGCAATCTCTCCCAAGCGTGGCTCGAGGGGCGGGTAGAAGCCGGTGCGCTCGACGCCATTCCGGACGGGGCCGATACGCTGCCGGACTGGAACGACTGGCGCGGGGCCAGCGCCGAAGCCGCCGCGCGCGCCTATCTCGATGTGAACTGCGCGCATTGCCACAGGCCGGGGGCGACCGCTTCGAATAGCGGGCTTGATCTACGGTGGGAGCAGGACGCACCCATGGCGCTTGGCATCAACAAGCGGCCCGTCGCTGCGGGACGCGGATCGGGCGGGTTCGATTTCGATATCGTGCCGGGCGATCCCGATAGCTCGATCCTCGTCGCACCGTATGAAAAGCGCAGAGCCGGGTATTGCAATGCCGGAACTGGGCAAGGCGACCGTCGATCCGGAAGGTATCGCTGCGGTCGAGCGCTGGATCGTCGAACTCGGATTGTAAGGGGGCACACGCCTTGAAGAAATTTCTCCTCGCCGTGCTGGGATTGATTGCAATCCTGATCCTCGCATTTCTGGTGCTCCGCGTGCCCGACACCGATGCGGCGGAAATGCGCGCGAAATACGGTGGAGAGCCGTCGCGCTTCGTGCAGCTGGCGGATGGCAATACATTCCATATCCGCGACGAAGGCCCGCGCGACGGTCTGCCGATCATATTGCTCCACGGGTCCAATGCCGATTTGCACACGTGGCAGCCATGGGTCGATGCGCTGAAGGAAGACTACCGCGTCATCAGGTTCGACCAGATCGGCCACGGACTGACCGGACCCAGCGCCGACGGTGTTTATACCACCGACGCCTTTGCCGATGATGTTGGTGCCGTGGCCGACGAGCTCGGCATCGACCGGTTCGTTCTGGGCGGGAATTCGATGGGTGGCGGTATCTCGATGGCCTATGCGCTCAAGCATCCCGAGCGGCTGATGGGGCTGGTGCTGGTCGATGCAACCGGAGCGCCGGTACAGCGCGAGGGCGGCGGCAATCTGGCCTTTACGCTGGCCCAAATTCCGGGGGTTGGTGCAACGCTCAGTCAATTGCTGCCACGCTCACTGGTCGAGCGCAGCCTGTCGCAAAGCGTGTCCAATCAGGACGTTGTGACGCCGGAGGCCGTCGACCGCTATTGGGAACTGGCCCGTTATCCCGGGACACGCGCGGCGACCCGCGCGCGGTTCGCCACGGCGCGCGTGCCCTTCGAAGCAGAGGCTGTTGCTGGGTTTGATGCACCCACCCTTGTCATGTGGGGGACCGAGGACGCGCTGATCCCTTATGCAGCAGCCGGCTGGTTCATGCAGCATCTCCCGAACGCAACACTGGCCGCCTACGAAAATATCGGCCACCTGCCGATGGAAGAAGCGCCCGAACGCTCCGCTGCGGACCTGCGGGAATGGCTGCAAAACTCCGTCACGGCTGCGCAAACCCCTGCCGATTTGGTGCGAGGCGGTTGACAGCGTGAGTTGATAACGCGAGCCAAGAATATAGTTGCGAAGGGGGATCTCCTGCCGCGGCGCGATATTCGGCTGGAGTAATTCTACGTGCGTAAACTGGGTTTGATTGGCGGGATGAGCTGGGTCTCGACCGGTCTCTATTACAAGTGGATAAACAAGGGGGTGCAGCGACGCGGGAAGCCGATGGCGAGCGCTCCGCTGCTGATCGAAAGCCTCGATTTCAGCCAGCTTCACGGCCTGAAGGATGAATCCGACTGGGACCGTGCCGGCGAAGTCCTGATGGAAAGCGCCAAACGGCTGGAAAACGCAGGCGCGGGCGCCCTTATCATTGCTGCAAACTCCATGCACAAACTGTATGACCGTGTGGCAGATGCGGTCGATATCGATATCCTTCATATTGCGGATTGCGTGGGCAATAAGATGGCGAAGGACGGCGCCACGCAGGCGGCATCTCTCATCGGCACGCGAAATGTCATGACGGAGAGTTTCTATCGCCAGCGACTGGTCGCCAAAGGTGTCGACCTGCTTCCGCCCGATATGGCTCAGGTCGATGAGATCGACCGGATTATCTACGAAGAGCTGATGGCGGGCCAGGCGAAACGTTCATCCGAACGGTTCTTCCGCACCATGGTCACGCTGATGCAGCAGAACGGCGCCAAGGCGATCGTATCCGCGTGTACGGAGCTGGACATGGTGATCGATGTCGATGCCAACGTCCTGCCGATTTACGATTCCGCCCGCATCCACTGCGATGCTGCCGTCGACTGGATTCTGGACAAGAAGAGCGCTTAACTTGCCTTCATGACGGCCTCTGTCTCCGCAATGCGGCGTCCTGGCGCATGTTGCCCGATTGTTCCCGTTGTCGCCGCTCGATTGCCCCCGTATCGGCACGAGGTGATGTCGCGCTCCCCTCTTGCTGCCGATCCCCACGCCTCCCGCGGGCGCGAGTTTGCGAGCAATTCGGGCGAAACGCGTGGTCCGCGCAGCGCCTTCCAGCGCGACCGCGACCGCATCATCCATTCCATCGCTTTCCGCCGCCTTCGCGGCAAAACGCAGGTGTTCGTCGCGCCCGATGGCGACCATTACCGCACACGCCTGACCCACAGCCTGGAAGTGGCGCAGATCGGCCGGACCATCGCCCGCGCGCTTGGGCTGGACGAGGATCTTACAGAGGCGCTGTGCCTTGCGCACGATATAGGGCACCCGCCATTCGGCCACGCCGGGGAGAAGGCGCTGAGCGCCTCTGTCGAGCGCCATGGCGGCTTCGATCACAATGCCCAGACCCTGCGCACTCTCATGCGGCTGGAAAGCCCGTATTGCACCCATGTCGGGCTGAACCTCTCTTGGGAAACGCTTGAGGGATTGGCCAAACACAACGGTCCGATCGAAGACGCGCACTGGGCGCTGGCCGAACTCGATGCCGATTTCTCGATGGATCTCGGAACCTGGCCCTCGCTGGAGGCGCAGGTCGCTGCTGTCGCCGACGATATTGCGTACGACAATCACGACATCGACGACGGCCTTCGGGCCGGCTTCCTGAAACTCGACGATCTTCTGGAACTGGATTTTGTTGCCGATCTCTGGGACGCCATCAAACGGCGGCATCCCGACGCGCGGCAGGAAACACGGCTGCGCGAACTCGTCCGCGACCAGATCGGGGTGATGGTCAACGATGTCATTGCGACGGCTTCATCGCGGATGGCCAATCTTGCCTCGCGCGATCAGATTGCCACCTATGACGGACCGGTGGCAGGGTTCTCCGATGCGATGTTCGAGCGCGAGCGGCGCTTGAAAGCCTTCATGTACGAACGGCTTTATCTACACCGCGAGCAGGTCGAAACAGCGGAAAAGGCGCGGGGCGTCATCCTCAAACTATACGCCGCCTACGAGCAGGAGCCGACGCTGATGGGCGGTCGCTGGGCTGCAACCTTGCCGGAGGCCGAACCGGGCCGCAGCAGGCATATCGTGGACTATATTGCCGGCATGACCGATAGCTATGCGATGGCACGTCACGCGGCGATTTACAGCTCGAGTCCCGAAGGCCTCAGTAATGTCTGAGCGCGACGGGACTGCACCCACGCGCATTGCCCTCGTCGGCGCGACGGGGCTTGTCGGCAGGGCCGTAATGGAAGCGGCCGTCGGACGCGAAGACGTGCGGGTTGTCGCCATTTCCAGACGCGAGGCACCCATGCCGGAGGGGGCGCGGATGGAGATGTTCGTCGCCGACCCGTCAGAATGGGGCGATGTCTTGAGAACCGTCCGCGCAGAGGTGCTGGTAAACGCCTTGGGAACGACCATCCGTAAGGTCGGGGGCGACAAGGATGCCTTCTATGCTGTCGACCACGATCTCGTCCTGCATACGGCGCGCTTTGCACTGGAGGTGGGGCTGGACCGCATGATCAGCGTCAGTTCCGTCGGAGCGGACGCGTTTTCCGATAATTTCTACCTGAAAACCAAGGGCGAGACGGAAAAGGCGCTGACGAAAGCCGGCTTCAAACGGCTGGATCTGCTGCGTCCGGGTTTGCTCAGAGGCACGCGCAAGGCCGATCTTCGCCCGCTTGAGGGTCTCGGCCGCATTGCCAGCCCGCTGGCGGATCTCGTGCTCAAGGGGAAATATTCCAGGTACCGGTCCATCCATGCCTCGACGATGGCGCAAGCGATCCTCGCACTGGCGAAGCGCAAAACGCAGGGCAAATTCATGCACGAGCACGAAGCCTTGCAGCGCGCCGCCAGCATGCTGCCGGAAATCGATACCGGCGCCTGAGTAACCGTGAAGCAGATACAGAAACGCCCGCCGTTTAGGGGCGGGCGCTTCGGTCTTTAGTGCTATCGGATTTAGATGGCGCGATCGCCAGCTTCACCAACAGATTCAATATCTTCGCCAACACCCTTCACGGTATTGCAGGCGGATGCGGTCAGAGCCATCGAGGCGACGCCGGCAGCGATCAAAATCTTGCGAACCATAGTAAATTCCTTTTTCTAGACCTACTTCGTCGCATCCGAACGCACACCGTAATTTCGCGGCAAAGCGCACGCCCACCTGAATGATGCCCTGCTGGAATGCTCACGATGCCGGAATGGTTCCATAATCTGATCTTTGCGAGCGACGCTGCACGGGTTGCACTGGCCGGCTGCGCCTTCCTGTTTCTCGCAGTTTTTGCCCTTTTGGCTGAGCGCTGGCGCAACGCCCGGACACGGATAGACCGGATCGGGTGGGTACCATGGACAGGCGTGTTTCTGTTCTCAGCCGTTATCGGTGGCGGACTGCTTGCTCTCGCGATCCCGTCGCTACTGAGCGGGAGATAAAAATTTTCGACCTGCACCTTGCGACAGGCGCATCGAAAATCAGAGACAGGCTTCCAGATAGGCCTGGTCGAAGCCGAACTGACGGGCCTTTTCAAGCGTATAGGGGCGCAGGCCGCTGGCACGGAATTCGCCGATGATCTTGCCATCCTCGCTCTCGTCGAGATATTCGAATTTGAAGAGTTCCTGCGTCACGATCACGTCGCCTTCCATCCCGATGACCTCGGTGATGCCGGTTGTCCGGCGCGAACCGTCACGAAGACGTTTTACCTGCACGATAAGATCCACCGATTCCGCGATCTGGCGGGAGATGGCTTCCTTCGGGATCTTGATGTCGCCCATCAGGATCATGTTTTCCATACGGCCAAGGCATTCGCGCGCGGAGTTGGCGTGAAGCGTACACATTGAGCCATCGTGGCCGGTGTTCATGGCGGCAAGAAGGTCGAAACATTCCGCGCCACGAATCTCACCAAGGATGATGCGGTCGGGGCGCATACGCAGGGCGTTTTTCACAAGGTCGCCAATGGTGATCGCGCCCTGGCCCTCCAGGTTCGGCGGACGCGTCTCGAGCGGCAGCCAGTGCGGCTGCTGCAGGCGGAGCTCGGCGGCATCCTCGATCGTCAGCACACGCTCGCCCGGGTCGATCATTTTCGACATGGCGTTGAGCATGGTGGTTTTACCTGAACCAGTACCGCCGGAAATCACGATGTTCATCCGGCACGCGCCCGCGATTTTCAGCGCGGTGCACATCTTGTCGCTCATCGAGCCGAATTCCTTCAGCATATCGAGCGTTATGGGCTTTTCGGAGAACTTACGAATGGAGAGCGCCGTGCCGCGCAGCGACAGCGGCGGCACGATCACGTTCACACGTGAACCGTCCTTCAAACGGGCATCGGCCAGCGGCGTGGTTTGGTCGACGCGGCGGCCGACCTGATTCACGATGCGCTGCGCAATCTGGAACAGGTGCTGTTCGTCGCGGAACCGAATGGGCGCGATGACCAGCTTGCCTTTCTTCTCGATGTAGGTCTGGTCGGGGCCGTTGACCATGATATCCGACACGTCAGGGTCGTTCAGCAGTTCCTCCAGAGGACCGAACCCGAGAAGTTCGTCGATCAGGACCTTCTCGAGCGCAAACTGTTCGCGGCGGTTCAGCGTGACCTTCAGCTCGGCCAGCACTTCCATGATGATCGGGCGAAATTCTTCCGACAGCTCTTCTTTGGAAAGCGTTGCGGCGGCTTCGGGGTCGACACGTTCGAGCAGGCGGGGGAGCACCTGTTCCTTGATCTTGTGGACGCTGGCTTCGAAGCCACCGATTTCCTGTTGTTCGTGGATCGCATTGGCGCGGTCCGCGAGCCGGGTCATCGCGTCGTCTTTATTCGGCTGGCCACCGGAAGAGATGGGGTCTGCCACGCCGTCTTCGCCCGGCAATGGCGGGAACTGTTCGCCCCCGGGAGGCGGTGCTTTTTCGGCAGGAGCTGCGCTACCGCCGCCCTTCATGGGCCGCGCGACGCCAAACGACGAACGACCGCCGGCTGGCCCGTTCTTGCGTCCGAATGCACTCATCTCAATTGTCCCCCGGATAAATCCGCTAAGCTGTGTCCGGCCTCTCACATTCATGGAGAAGGAGGCCTTGCTGAAATTGGTGAATAGGAAAGAAACCTTATTTTTTTCCTAAATGCGGCTCACGGGGATGGTCCCGCCCAGCCCGGTGGACTATTCCGCGCCGCATGAGCGGGGCCACCAGATGAGAGATAGCGAACGTACCGGCCTGATCTTGGCGGCGACCGGCTTTGCCACGCTGTCGGTCGGCGATGCGGTGATCAAGACGATGGCCGGCGAATGGTCGCCGCTTGCCGTTGCTGCGCTCCGGTTCACGCTGGGTGCGGCAGGCCTTTCGGTTCTGTTGTATCTGAAAGAGGGCGCGCGCGGGTTCCGGCCCAGCCATCCGTGGCTGCAGGTCTTGCGTGGATTCTGTCTGGCAGCCGCGAGCCTGTGTTTCTTCTGCGCGATTTTCGTGATGCCGCTTGCCTCGGCAATGGCGCTCGCCTTTGTTGCGCCGGTCTTCACGGCGATTTTCGGCTCCATATTTCTGGGCGAGAAGATCCGTTTGCCGGTCATTGCCGCGTGCATCGTCGCGCTGTGCGGGGTCGCGCTGGTGTTGCGGCCAAATGTCGCAGAACTGGGCCTTGCAGCGTTTCTGCCACTCGCCTCCGCGCTGTTCTTCAGCGTGATGATTGTCGCCAATCGGGCAGCTGGCGGGCAGGGGAGCGCCCTGTCGATGCAGGCGTTCATGGCTATCGTCGCAGCCCCTCTTCTGATCTGCGCGACCTTGCTCGGTCACTTCAGCGGAATGCAGAGCCTTCAGGTCGGTATGCCGGACTGGAGCGTCGTTGCGCGCTGTGTTGTCGTGGCGATCACGGCCAGTACCGCGCATTGGCTGGCTTATCTTGGTACGGAGCGGGCAGGGGCCTCCACAATTGCGCCCACCACATACATCCAGATGCTGGTGGCGGTTACTCTGGGCTGGTGGTGGTTCGGCGAAGTGCCCGATGCGGTGACGCTGGCGGGCGCTGCGATCATCATCTGTGCCGGACTGATCCTGTGGCGCAGCACGCCCCGTGCGGCCTCTGCCGAAGTAAGCGTTGCGAAAGTCAGTACGCGCTAGTGTAATGGTAGGAATTTACAGCTAACACCCTGCCAACCTTACCCACTCGAAGACCAGCAGAAAGACTTTAGCCGATGTGCGGAATTATCGGGATTGCGGGCATAGCGCCCGTCGCGGACCGTCTGGTCGACGGCCTGAAGCGGATGGAATATCGCGGCTATGACAGCGCCGGGATCTGTACCCTGCACGAAGGGCAGCTGGTTCGCCGCCGGGCAGAGGGCAAACTCGCCAATCTGGTAGACGAGCTGGAGGGCAATCCTGCCCCCGGCCACATGGGCATCGCCCACACGCGCTGGGCAACGCATGGTGCGCCGACTGCCGCCAATGCCCACCCGCACGCTACGGATCACGTCGCCTTGGTACACAACGGCATCATCGAGAATTTTCGCGCCCTGCGCGAAGAACTCAAGGCCGATGGCCGCACGCTGGAAAGCGACACCGACAGCGAAGTCGTCGCGCATCTCGTTTCGCGCGAGGTCGAGAACGGTGCATCCCCGCAGGACGCAGTGCGGACCGTCTTGCCGCGCCTGCGCGGTGCATTCGCACTGGCGATAGCCTTTCGCGAATATCCCGACCTTCTGATCGGAGCTCGCCTTGGCTCTCCGCTGGTCGTGGGCTATGGCGAAGGCGAGATGTATCTCGGGTCGGATGCGCTGGCGCTCGCTCCGCTCACGCAAAAAATCAGCTATCTCGAAGAGGGTGACTGGGTCGTCATCACCCGCGACACGGTGCAGGTATTCGATAACGAGAATAGCGCTGTCGATCGGCCGATCGTGGCCTCGGGCGCCTCTGCCGCTGCAGTGGAGAAGGGCAATTATCGCCACTTCATGCAGAAAGAGATTTTCGAGCAGCCGACCGTCGTCGCGCAAACGCTGGCAAGCTATGTCCGGCAGAGCGATGACAGCGTGGCTCTGCCGCAAATCGACTTCGATCTCTCGACTGTGAAACGCATCACCATTGTCGCCTGCGGGACATCTTATTACGCAGGCATGGTCGCGAAATACTGGTTCGAGCAATTCGCCCGCGTGCCTGTTGACGTCGATGTGGCCTCGGAATTCCGTTACCGTGAGCCTGTTCTGGAAAAGGGCGGCCTGTCGCTGTTCATCTCGCAGAGCGGCGAAACCGCCGACACGCTGGCTGCCCTGCGCCATTGCAAGGAAGCGGGCCAGATTATCGCCGCGGTCGTCAACGTGCCGACCAGTTCCATGGCGCGCGAGGCCGATCTCCTGCTGCCGACCCATGCAGGCCCTGAAATCGGCGTTGCCAGCACCAAGGCGTTTGCCTGTCAATTGGCCGTCCTCGCTGCTCTGGCCGCACATCTTGCCGTCAAGAACGGTCACATGACGCGCAAGGAAGAGCAGGAAGTGGTAAAGCATCTACTGGAAGCGCCTGCCTGTCTCAACGCTGCGCTGGACCATGACGATGATATAGCCGGTATGGCACACCTGATCGCGCCGGCGCGCGACGTGCTCTATCTCGGGCGCGGGCCGGACTACCCGATGGCCATGGAAGGCGCGCTGAAACTGAAGGAAATCAGCTATATCCATGCCGAAGGATACGCCTCGGGCGAAATGAAGCATGGCCCGATCGCGCTGATCGACGAACATGTTCCGGTGATCGTGCTCGCCCCCAGCGGACCGCTGTTCGAGAAGACCGTTTCGAACATGCAGGAAGTGCGTGCGCGCGGCGGAAAGATCGTTCTCATTTCCGATGAGGACGGTCTGGAAGAAGCGGGCGAGGGGTGCATCGCAACGATTTGCATGCCCAAGGTCCACCCGCTGATCGCGCCGCTTGTCTATGCCGTTCCGGTGCAACTGCTTGCGTACCATGTTGCCGTAGCCAAGGGCACGGATGTCGATCAGCCGCGCAACCTCGCGAAATCCGTGACCGTCGAGTAAGAAAAGGCACAAAAAGCGCCTGCCGATCACCTTCGGCAGGCCATCCTTAACTGCCTTCTAACCTTTACCGGTTAGCGGCAGGATCGTGACTGAATCTGCTCCAAACCGTCGGCCACTGCCGAAAAAACTGCCGCTTGCGAGCCTGTTGGGGCTGCGAGAGGATGGCGATCTGGATTGGGCCCGATTGAGAGCCATCCAGCATTCGGTTCCGGCATCGAAGATTGTGCTTCGCATGATCAGCCACGGAACACTTGCCAGCGTCTCTGCGATCATTCTGTTCCCCATTATTCCGGTCGCCGTACTGATCGGCTGGGTAGCGTTTGTTGCGGCATCCCTGGGATTGATGTTTCAGGCCGACATGGGGCTGCAGGCGAAGCCTGGCAGAACACTGTCGAAGGGCGCAGCGGCGCGGCATTTGCGTGGCACTATTTCAGCGGCGATCGCCTGGAGCCTAGCCAGCCCGCTTGCATGGTATTTCGGTACTCCGGCAGACGTTCTGGCGATCTGGGCGGTGATCGCAGCTGTAATAACCGGGATCACCATTACGCTCGGCACAGCGCCTCTCGGCGCAATCCTCTTTTCGGCGATAGTCATGATTCCGGGTGTCGCGTCGCTGATCGGTGCAGGCCATTTCGCCGCGGCATTCGCTGCCGGGGTCATGTTGCCCATTGCCTGCTGGGGTTTTATCATCCGTGCGGACACATTCCTTCGCGGGAGCCTGGCCGAAGACGGCATGAACGAACGATCCGAGGTCGTTTCGCTCCTGCTGCGTGAATTCGAAGAGAACCAGGCCGATTGGCTGTGGCAGATCGATACATCGCGCCGCATCCGCTCTGCATCGCCCCGGTTCGCTTTCGCTCTGGGCCGCGAAACGGGTGACGTCGAGGGCAAGCCTTTCCTCGAGCTGATCTCGGGCGAGTATTGGGAAACCGGCCAGTTCCCCAGCAGCCTGCACGATCTGGCGGAGCGCCTGAAGCGGCGGGAAAGCTTCTCGGCCTTGCTGGTCAGGGTCACGATCGGCGGCAAGAACCGCTGGTGGGAGCTTTCGGGTACCCCGATGCTGGACAGCCATGGCAAGCATGTCGGTTTCCGCGGTGTCGGATCGGATGTCACGGAACAGCGCGAATCGAGCGAGAAGATCGCTTATCTCGCGCGCTACGATACGCTGACCAATCTGCCCAACCGTCTGATGCTGAACGAAGCGCTGGGAGATGCCATGCGCTATGCCCGTCAGTGGCGCTCGCGCTGCGCGTTTCTGATGATCGACCTCGACCGGTTCAAGCAGGTCAACGATTCTCTCGGCCATCAGGTCGGGGACCGCCTGCTCGAAAAGGTTGCACAGCGGCTTAAGGAAATTTGTGGCGAAAACGAAGTGGTTGGCCGTCTCGGCGGCGACGAATTCGCCGTGGTCGTGCGCGAAGCTGCCGATCCGGCTGTCGTCACCGGCGTTGCAAACCGCATCATCGCACGCCTGTCAGAGCCTTATGCAGTAGACAATCACACGCTCTATGTCGGCGCCAGCGTCGGGTCTGCCGTGGCGCCGCGCGACGGCAAGTCGGTCGAAGAACTGATGCGCAACGCCGACCTTGCACTCTACCGCTCCAAGGACGAGGGCGGCGGCGAGCACTTCAATTACGAACCTTCTCTCCACGCATCTGCCGAAGAACGCCGCCAGCTCGAATTCTCGCTGCGCAAGGCTCTGGAGCGGGACGAGATGCAGCTCCACTACCAGCCGGTCGTGGACGCAAATTCGGAATCCCTGATCGGGTTCGAGGCGCTGGTCCGCTGGGACAGCAAGGATCACGGATCGGTCAGTCCGGGCAAATTCATCCCGCTCGCCGAAGAAACTCGTCTGATCGTACCGATCGGTACATGGGTGATGCAGCAGGCCTGCCTCGAGGCAGCGAAATGGCCCGCCCACATCAGGGTAAATGTCAATGTCTCGCCCGAGCAGCTGCTCGAGCCGCAATTCGCCAATACGGTGGTGCAGGCCTTGTCGCGTGCAAACCTCGATCCGCAGCGCCTCGAAGTCGAAGTTACCGAGAGCATATTCCTGCGCGATGCCGATGTGGCGCGAACGGCTCTGGAGCAAGTGATGGCGCTGGGCTGTCAGGTTGCGCTCGATGATTTCGGTACCGGGTATTCATCGCTCGGCTACATAAGAAAACTGCGGTTCTCGACGATCAAGGTCGACCGGACATTCGTTCAGGGCGCCGCGCAGGGTTCACGCGAAAGCGAGGCCATCATTCGGGCTGTCGTGGCCATGGCGCAGAGCTTGGACATGACAACGACGGCGGAAGGGGTCGAGACGGCCGGTGAAGCGGAGATGATCCGCAGCATGGGATGTACGAAGATACAGGGCTACTATTTCGGCCGCCCCATGCCCGCCGACGAGGCGCGGACGATCGTATATCACCAGAGCCAGCTTCGGGCATAATCCGAACCGGAACGCTTCAGTTGTTAAGGCAATTCGAACCGGCGCTCAGGCCGGGGCGAGGGCTTCCAGTACGCTTTCGAAAATCGCGCGGCCGTCGGTATTCCCGTGTGCATCCTCTACCGCGCGTTCGGGGTGCGGCATCATTCCCAGCACATTACCAGCAGCGTTCAGCACACCGGCAATGTCGCGCTGCGATCCGTTGACGTTGTCGCAATAACGGAAAGCCACCCGGCCATCCCCTTCCAGCCGGTCGAGCGTTTCCGTGTCGGCGAAATAATTGCCGTCGTGATGGGCGACCGGGATCGTGATCGTCTGTCCGGCTTCGTAGCGCGAGGTGAAAAGCGACTGCGAATTTTCGACCGTCAGTTTTGCGTCGCGGCAGATGAAGGTCTGCTGCTTGTTGCGCATCAGGGCTCCGGGGAGCAATCGTGCTTCGGTCAGGACCTGAAACCCGTTGCAAACGCCGAGCACGGGCACGCCGCGGCCCGCTGCTGCGATGATTTCGCGCATGATCGGGCTGTTCGCGGCCATCGCGCCGGAGCGGAGATAATCGCCGTAGGAGAAGCCACCGGGCAGAGCGATAAAATCGAGGTCCGATGGCAATTCACTGTCGCCATGCCAAACGCGCAGTGGTGCGGTTCCGGTGACCAGTTCGATCCCCACCGCCATGTCGCGGTCGCAATTGGAACCGGGAAAGGTAACGACTGCGCTTTTCATTGCCTCAGCCCGCCTTCTCGATGCGGTAATCCTCGATCACCGTATTGGCGAGAAGCTGCTCGCACATCTTGTTAAGCTGCTCGTCGCTGGTGTCGTCCGCCACATCCAGCTCCACCGTGCGCCCGATGCGGACATTGTCGACGCCCGAAAAGCCGAGGCCTTCCAGCGCATGGTGCACGGCGCGCCCCTGCGGATCGAGGACACCGGGCTTCAGGCTGACGTGGACGCGGACTTTCATGAGGCTTCGATCCTGCTGTGTGACGGGCGACTCTGTATGGTGCGCCCTATAGCGCGATGCCGCCTTCGCGCAATCGGCTGGCGAGGCGCTTATCACTCGCCGGCTTGTGCCGCAGCTTCGGGCAGCACGGTAATCACGACAGCATCAGCCGGGATCGAGATACTTCAGAGCCAGTGTCTGAATGGCGTCCGGCGTCATGGCATTGTAGCGATCCTTGGCTGCCAGAAAGCGGCTGATCCGATCGGGCTCGCTTTGAGCCCGGGCGACATAGCTCATCCAGCCGGCATTGCTCTTCAAAGCATTGTCGAAGCTCTCCAGAATAGGCTGGCGAGCGCGCTGGATCAGGTCGTCCGTTACAGGTTCACTGCGGATGCGATCCACCGTCGCAACAATGGCACTGCGCGCTGCGTCCAAACGGCCGACATCGATCCCGGCAGCGACCGAAAACGTCCCGTAGTCGTCGTAATAGCGCGCCGGATTGCTCGATACGCGCGGGGAATAGGCATCGCCCAAACGCTCGCGCAGTTCCTCGGTCATTTCCAGATCGACGATAGCGCGCAGCAGTGCCAGTCCGACAGTCGTTTCGGGATCGGAGGCATCGGTCGTCGGCCAGGTAAAAGTGACCAGACCCTGATCTTCCTCGCCGGTATGGGTGAGGGTGCGGGGGCTGCGGTCCGCCGTGAAAGACCGCTCGCGGGCCCCGGCCGGAGTCATGAAATCGGCTTCACGCCGGGGCAGGGCGCCCAATGTGCGCGCAACCAGCGCTATGGCCGCGTCCTCGTCGATATCGCCGACCAGAGCGACTTCCAATGCGCCCTTGGCCAGTCGATCGCTGAGCGCCGCTTCCAGACCTTCGAGATCGAGGGCGCGGTAGGTTGCCTCGTCCTTGAGTGTGAAACGCGGGTCGTCATCGGAAAGGATGCGGCCTTGCTCGGCCTGTAAGGCACCCGCGGGTGTCGCCCGCAGTCCGGCAAAGTAATCCTCCAGCGAATTGCGATAACGCGTCAGCGCCTCGGCCCGGTAGCCGGGATCGGTGAGATAGGCGGCGATCAGTTGCAATTGCAGCTCAAGATCGCGCGGCGTGGTTGTCACCTGTCCTGCAAAGCTGTCGGCCTGCGAAGTAAAGCGGAAAGCTGCGTTCCGTCCTGCGAGCACCGTCGCGAGATCGTCGGCCGACAATTTGCCGAGCCCCGCACTGGGCAGCAGCGCCGCGAGCGCGATGGCACTGGGCTCCTCGCGCGTTTCCAGCCAGTCGCCGCCGTCGAGCGTGTAGCGCACGCGCACCCGATCATCTTCCAGAGCTGTCTGCTTGAGATTGAGACGGACACCATTGTCGAAGACGATTTTGCGGATCCCGAGCTCGTCGCCAAGCGTGTCCGAAACAACCTGTCCGGGCGCGCCGAAACTGGTGTAGGGAAAGGCGTCGAGAGAGCTGCTTGCGGGCGGATCGACCGGCATGGCGAGCGCGGTGTCCCACACTTCGCGCAGGGCCGTCTCGCCGCCTTCCGGCACGCTCCTGCCCTGGTAACGGATTAGCGGCTCTTCCAGCGCGATCACATCGCGGCGCAGGGCTTGCGACGACTTCTTCCGGCGACAGGTCGGCGACGGACTGTTCGAACAATGCAAGTTGGTCTGCCGGTGCGACCGGCACGACCTCGTTTCGCGCAAGTGCGACGGCGGCATTGACATAACCGCTGTGCGTGCGAGTTGCGGCGCCCGCAACGGCGTTTTCGAGCGCGGTGCGCCGGCGGGCGACCTGTTCCGCAATCTCCGCCTCGGTCACGCCGTGCTGCATGATTCGCGCATATTCCTGTGCTGCGGCGGTCATGCCGCGCTGCCAGTCGCCTTCCAATGCGGCGATGGTGAGGGAGGTCTGGCGGCCGGCTTCGAAAATGTCCGACGTCCTGAAGGATGCCTCGCGAAACGGAGGTTCCGCTGACAGGGTCAGGCGGCGCAGCCGGCGATTGACGATGCCATATCCGATCGACTCGACGAACGTTTCGCGCCGGCTGGCTACCGTATCCGGTTGGTCGGCCCATGCACCGAGGCGGGCGATGGAGATCTGCGCGTCGAGCGCAGGGTCCGTGTAAACGTCGCTGGCGCCCTTGTAGTCCGGCTGTACCGGCCCTGCCGATGCCTGCGGCACATCCGGCGATGCCGCCCAGTCGGCAAACCGTTCACCGATTTTCGCCTCAACTTCGGCCGCATCGAAATCGCCCACCACGACCAGCGTGGTATTGGCAGGAATGTAGGTGCGCTCCCAGAAGCCTTTCAAATCGGCGGCGGTTGCGGTGTCGACATCCTCGCGGTCGACCAATGGATAGCGGTTCGACAGCATCGATCCGGGTACGAAAAAGTCGATCTGGTCTGCCGCTGCAATTGCCGCGTAATTGGTCCTGTCGCGGCGTTCGGCAACCAGTACGCCGCGCTCCCGCTCGACCGCGCCTTCGTCGAACAAAAGCTCGCTGGCCGTTTCGCGCATCAGGAACAGCGCCGTGTCGAGCAATTCCTCATCGGCGCGCGGCAGATCCAGCATGTACTGCGTGAAATCGAAGGCGGTCGCAGCATTGGTGTCCGCGCCGAAAGCCAGACCAAGCCGTTCAAGCAGCTTGATCATCTCGCCTTCGGGGACATTGGTGCTGCCGTTGAAGGCCATATGCTCGACGAAATGGGCAAGGCCGCGCTCTTCATCGCGTTCGTCCAGACGGCCCGCCGCAACTTCCAACCGGACAAGCGCGGTGCCTTCGGGCGTGGAATTGCTGCGTATGACATAGCGCATGCCATTATCCAGCTGGCCGAATAGGTAGCCCTCTTCCGGCTCCAGATCGCTTTCCTGGAACGCCCATTCGGGCATGTTCTCGGGAGCCGGGCTATCGGCCTGAGCAGCGAGCGGAGTGTGGAGAAGGCAAAGACCGGCGAGCGCGCCGAAGATGGGTAAACGCATGTGCGTACTCATGCCCGTCCATCGCTGGACCGGCAATGAATAACGCTATTTCTTCGGCTTGGGCGGGCTGCCGCGCATGCGGCCGCGATGCGCTTCCATATCGAAGACCTCGCCCGGGCCGTTGTCCTCGCCATTCAGCAGGCCGAGACGGCGGGCGACTTCCTGATACGCCTCTTCTTCTCCGCCGAGATCTCGGCGGAAGCGGTCCTTGTCCAGTTTCTCGTCGGTTTTCATGTCCCACAGACGGCAACCATCGGGGCTGATTTCGTCGGCCAGGATTACACGGCTGTAATCGCCGTCGAAGATGCGGCCGAATTCCAGCTTGAAGTCGACCAGTCGGATATCGATTCCGGCGAACATGCCAGCCATGAAATCGTTGATGCGGATCGCCATGCTGGCAATATCCTGCATTTCTTCCGGACTGGCCCAGTTGAAGCAGGCGATATGTTCTTCCGAAATCAGCGGATCGCCCAGCGCATCGTCTTTGTAGTAATATTCGATCAGCGTGTGGGGCAGCGGCGCGCCTTCTTCGAGGCCAAGCCGCTTGCAGATCGATCCAGCCGCCACGTTGCGGAGAACGACTTCGATCGGGATGATGTCGACCTGCCGCACCAGCTGCTCGCGCATGTTGAGGCGGCGGATGAAATGCGTGGGGATACCGATATTGCCGAGGCGGGTGAAAACATGCTCGCTAATGCGATTGTTGATCACGCCCTTGCCGTTGATCGTGCCCTTTTTTTCCGCATTGAAGGCGGTCGCATCATCCTTGAAATACTGGATGATCGTGCCGGGTTCCGGACCTTCGTAAAGGACCTTGGCCTTGCCTTCGTAGATTTTGCGGCGGCGGGTCATAATATTACCCTCGGGCTTCACCCCTGAAGATAGGGGAAAAATGGTGCCCAGGGGCGGATTTGAACCACCGACACGGCGATTTTCAATCGCCTGCTCTACCCCTGAGCTACCCGGGCATTCGCTGCGTAGCCGGTTCCCTTGAAAGGAGGCCGACGAGCGAGTGAAGCGCGCCTATGGCGAACAGCACGCTCTATTGCAAGAGGGATTTAGTCGTCCTGCGCACCAATTCCGCCAGCAATCTCTTCAGGCAGGGCAGGGCGTCCGGCAACGGCGTATCCATCGCCGAACCACTGGGCGAGATCGCGGTCGCGGCACCGCTGGGAACAGAAGGGCGTATGCTCTTCCGTCCGGGGTTTTCTGCAGATCGGACAAGGGCGCTTTTTCGTCATCGCTGGACAAGTTGGGCCTGGCCCGCTTCGAGTGCAAGGGCCGGATCGGCTTCGATAACGACAGTCCGGCCTGTCCGTCGGCGGAGCGAATCGATCCAGTCATCGCGGAGTTTGCTCTTGATGGCAGGATGGCAGGTAAGCAGCAGATCGCCGGGCCCTTCCAGCATCTCGCCGCGGCGCAGGAGCAGCCTGCAGGCAGCCGCGACGGCGGGCATGGTGGATGCGCTGGAGGAGCGAAGGTCTTTCCAGCCGCGAAACGATCTGGACGAACCCGAAGCCGTTCATCGCAGTTCGTTCGTGCGGCCAGTCGCCCAGCGCATCGGCGAGAGCAGCATCGACCACCTTGCGTTCCGCCTTCGTCGGCACCGTCGGGAAATCCACCCCGATGTTCCCGCCCAGATCGAATTTGTGAAGCGCATCGGCGAGGGCGGGGACGGCAGCAAGCGACAATGCGAGCGGGGCTCCCGAGCCGTCGATATCGATCAAGGTCATTGCAGCGGTGTCGAAAAAGGCGAGCTCTCCGCCGTCAAATGCAGCGATCCCGGACCACGCTTCCAACCAGAGGTCTTCCCAAAGCCCGGACGGGAAATGCCGGACGACCTTTGAGTGAGGGAGGGAATCGCGAAGCGAGGGCGCATCGCGGACGGGTTCGTCGGTCGCGGTAGCACGGGCAAGCTTCCGGCGATCGCGCTCGGCGAGTGCGGCCCGCGTGACGCGGCAGCGCAGGGTGGCGCCTTCGCTGGCCGATGCAGGCAGGCGGTCGATCAGCGCTTCCTCGCCCTCCGGGAAAGGAAACGGTTCCGCGTTTCGATCCTGCTGCACGGTGGATGAGCGTGGCATCTGCCACTTCTCCGGCTACCAGAGTGCCCGGCCATTCCAGCCGCGCCGCGACCACGCGTTCGCCATCGAGGCACAGGGCCCGCGTTTCCGCGATCCCTTCCTCGATCAGCCACTCAGCCAAGGGGGAAACCTGCTGCTTTCAAGAGGGCGCGTGTTTCGAACAGGGGCAGGCCTACGACTCCCGAATGGCTGCCTTGTATCCACGAGATGAGCCCCTCGGCTGCTCCCTGAATGGCATAGCCGCCTGCCTTTCCGTCCCATTCGCCGCCGGCGAGATAGGCGGACAATTCTTCGACGCTGAGACGTTTGAACTTCACCTGCGTGATGCTGAGTTTTTCGCGCAGCGTTCCGTCAGGCGCGCGCAGGGCGATGGCGGAAAGCACGGTATGGCGACGTCCCGAGAGCAGCTCGAGGCATTTGCGCGCGGTGGCTTCGTCCTCGGCCTTGGGCAGGATGCGGCGACCGGCAGCAACGACAGTGTCGCCAGCCAGCACGAATGCGTCTTCGGAAGCTGCCGCAATAGCCTTCTCGCGCGCCATGCGTGTCGCATAGTCGCGGGGTAATTCCCCGCTGTGCGGTGTTTCGTCGATATCGGCCGGTGCAACGGCGTCAGGCGTCACGCCCAGACGCGCGAGCAGTTCGCGCCGCCTTGGGCTGGCAGATGCAAGGATCAGTCTGTCAGGAGAGCCCATCGCGGGGCCTCGTGTTTATTGCGTACCCGGGCCCGGACCCTGGGCTGCATTCTGGCCCGGTCCGCCACGTCCCGGCATGAAGCGGTAGGTAATGCGGCCCTTTGTCAGGTCGTAGGGCGTCAGTTCGACGAGCACTTCATCGCCAACCAGCACGCGGATGCGGTTCTTGCGCATTTTGCCGGCGGTGTGTCCGATGATCTTGTGACCGTTTTCGAGCTCGACCCGGAACATCGCGTTGGGCAGCAGCTCCACCACCTTGCCACGCATTTCGAGGAGTTCTTCTTTGGCCATGTACTTTCGTCAATCCTGATACTTGGTCGCCATTAGCGGCAACGGGGAGCGCGCCCCATAGCGAGGGGGCGGAGAAAAGGGAAGGCGTAAGGCGCGTGCAACGCATTTGCGCCGCCCCGCCATATCCATGCCAGACTGGTTTTTAATGCAGCGAACCGCGCGGGAAGGCGAGGCAGGCGAGGCCTGTCGGCGCAAAAGGCTTCCATGCCCCTTCGTCCTGCGCCAGCCTGTCGGCAATCGCGTAGACCGCGCTGGGATTGACGCCGAGACCGCAATGGCTGGCGATAACTTCGATGTTTTCGTTGTCCGGGCCGTCTGCCTGAACCGAACCACGCCAGTGCACTACACCGTCGGTCTTGGTCAGGATGGAAGTCGTCGGCACGGGCGGTGCCTCGGCGAGTTCGGCGAAATTGCCTTCCCGCATCGGCTCCGGCTCGTGACCGTTGAGATATTCGAACAGGCGACGGGCATTGGTGTGATTGCGGTCGTCCGAGATCGGGCTGCCGAGAGAGATGACCTGGCGCACCTTTTCCGGCGCAAGCTTGGCAAGTTCCCTCGCGAACACGCCGCCCAGGCTCCAGCCAATGATCGAAACGGGTCGGCCCGTATCTTCGTAAAGCTCGTTCAGGCAGCCCATCATCGCCTCTACACGGGCATTGTCGACCCGCACGTTGCGGCCGAGGTTCCAGCCGCGGGCATCGTAGCCAAGATCGCTCAAGCAGCGAACGCAGCGGGCGGGTGGAGCTGTCGCCCGCCATGAAACCGGGCAGGACAAGAACACCATGCCCGTCACCCTTGGGCAATGCGCGCATCAGCGGCCTGAGAGCGTAGAAGGTTGCCAGCTCGCTCATCGCGCGGGCCGGTTCTGCCAGCGCCAGAAGCGGCGACGGAGGCCGCGCCGCTTTGGTGCCGATACGGGATGCGGGAGGCGCAGCCTGTGTTGCTGTGGTGCTCATGATGTGGTGCGTCCCTTGTTGCTGCCGGTTTTTGCGCCGGCTTTTGGTTTTTTCGTGGCCGACTTTGCAGTCGCCCCCGTCTTTGCGGCTGATTTTGCAGCCTTGGGACGGGAAACAGGCTTAGCACGAGGCTTCTTGGCAGAGCCTGAACGGTTTGTTTTGCTGCTGGTAGCGCCCGTTTTGACCGGCGCGTCCTTTTTCGCGGCCGGTTTTGCAGCCATTTTCGAGGAAGCCGGCTTCTCGGCGGCTTTCGCGGCATCGCGCAGTTCGCGGAAGCTTTCCGCGATGCATTCGATGTAGAAGTCCGGGTCGGGCAGCAATTCGCGGCAGGCGGTGAAGCAGATGGTTGCCTCGTCGACATAGGACTGCACCGTATGTGCAAGGCCCATACCGTCGGTCAGGCAAATCAGACCCATCTGGCTCTCCAGCTTCGCGCCGCTGGAATAGATCGGCACGGGCGGGCCGGGCACATTGGTCACTACGGTGGAAAACGGCTGCTTGACGCGCTCGGCAAGGCCAAGCTCTGTATAGAGCCGCGCGCCCAGCGACATGAACAGCGCGGGCGAAACCTTGCTGATCTCCGTCATGTTTCGCGCGCCCATCGCATCGGTCATCGCCTTGGAGTTGACGGTGTGCCGATGGACGTAATCGAGCCGTTCGACTGCATCTGCAATGTGGCTGCCGAGTGGGGCGATCATGGCTGCGACCTGGTTGCCCATGTCGCCTTTCTCGTCCTTCTCGCGGACCGAGATCGGTGCCATCGCGGTGAGCGTGCTTTTCGGCAGATCGTCCTTGGCCGAAAGATATTTGTGCAGTCCGCCGCCGATAATGGCGAGGAAGACATCGTTGACCTTGCATCCGGGCGACAGGGCGCGGATCGCCTTGATGTCGGCCAGCGGTACGCTCATCCCCTGAATGACGCGGTGCGGAGAAATCTTCTTGTTGAAGCGACTGCGCGGTGCGACGAGATCGCTCGAAACCTTGAAATCTTTCGCGGCCAAGCCCTTGATGGCATTCGCCAGCCCCGGCGCGGCTCGCGCCGCCACATCCAGCTGCTTCATCGGATTGGTCAGCGCATTGAAGTAACTCTTGCCGAGCAGCTCCGCCGCATTGGGTATCTTCTCCGGCTGCCAAGTGTCCGGCGTATCGGGCGGGGGCTGGTTCGGGTCGAGCGTGTGCATCGCTTCCAGCAGATCGACACCGCTCATCCCGTCGATTGCGGCGTGATGGACCTTGGTGACCATCGCAAAGCTGCCGGGCGGTACACCGTCGACGTTTTCCAGCCCTTCGACGACCGTAAATTCCCACGGAGGCCGTGTCAGGTCGAGCGGGCGGGCGAATATCCGTGCCGCCTGAATGCAAAGCTGGCGCCAGTCCCCCGGCTTGGGCAGGGCGAGGTGGCGGACGTGATATTCGAGATCGAAATCCGGGTCCTCTACCCAATAGGGATAATCGAGGTCGAACGGGACACGTACCAGACGTTGGCGGATGGTCCGCGACAGCTGCATCCGGCTTTCGAAGAAGGACAAAATGTCCTTGAACCGGACGAAACCGCCCGGGGCCGTGGCCGGATTGTAAATCAGGATCGAACCGATATGCATCGGTGAATTGCGTGTCTCGAGCGCAACAAAGCTCGCGTCCATGCCCTGTAGCTGTCGCAAAGGCATCCCTCCTGTTTATCGGCCCGCCCGTATTTTTTTATGGATCTTTGGCCGTTTTCGCGCGGCTTCACGCCGCTCTGTTACACTGGCGTAACAGGGGTTTTTGCTTCGTCAAGCAGCACGGGATGCCGCTAACGTGAACGGAAACCGGCCGGATTTTGCGACAAACCGGGACAAAATACTGCCTTGCGTGAATTTTGAGGCTGATACAGGGGGAGCCGGGACGGGGCCTTACCCTTCGGAGAGCTGGCGAATGCCGCGTTACCACCTGATTTCTATGCTGCCTCTGCTCGCGATCGCCGCCGGGGCCTGCCCCGCCAGCGCGCAGGACGGGCAGGACACGGCCGGCCTCGATCCGGAGACGGGCGAGATCGTGGTGGTTGCTCCGCGCCTTCGCGGTCAGGTCGATACAGATGTGCCTCCGCTGCTTGAGCTCGATGAAGAAGACATCGAGGCGTATGGCGTCGGTTCGATACAGGAACTGGTCGAGGCACTGGAACCTGCATCCGGTTCGTCGCGCGGGCGAGGGGGTGGCAGGCCTGTCTTTCTGGTCAACGGTATCCGCATCGGTTCCTTCCGCGAATTCCGGTCCTACCCGCCAGAAGCCATCCGCAAGGTCGAGGTTCTGCCGGAAGAAGTCGCCCAGCGGTTCGGCTTTCCGCCCGATCGCCGGGTCATCAACTTCATCCTCAAGCCCGATTTCCAGAGCCGCGAAATAGAGGTCGAATTCGAGGCGCCAGACCGCGGCGGTTACACGCAGACCGAGCAGGAATTCACCTGGCTTCGCATTTCGCCCAGCGGCCGACTGAACCTCAATCTGGAACATAACGACACCAGCCTCCTGACAGAGGCAGAGCGGGACATCGTTCAAACGCCGGGAAGCATTCCGGACGTCGTCGGCGATCCGGATCCCGCTGCGGCGCGCAGTCTCGTGGCCGATTCCCGCAGCTTCGAGGCGACAGCCAATTGGGCGGCGGCGCTATTGGACAGCGGCACTTCGGTTTCGCTTTCCACAAGCTACGAACACAATGACAGTCTCAGCCTGTCCGGGCTCGACAGCGCGACGCTGGTATCGCCGGACGGTACAAGCGCATTGCGCACCTTCGATGCGGACAATCCGCTCACCAGAGAAAACAATAGCGACACGATCAGCTTTGCCGGCAGCTATGCAAAGGCGCTCGGCGACTGGCAGCTGACGGCGACGTTCAATTCCAGCGTCGCTGACAGTCGCACCCGTATCGATCGCGTTGCCGATACGGCAGCTCTGGAGGCTGCCGCTCTGGCCGGCACGCTCGATATCACGGGAGACCTACCACCGCTGAGCGAAGCGGGCTTCGATACCTCGCGCACGCGCAATTACGCCGGAGCCACCAAAGCGACCCTGCGCGGCAGGCCGCTATTGCTGCCAGCGGGGCAACTGGGTGTGACGGTGGATGCAGGCTATGACTGGTCGCGGATCGAAAGCGCGGACACACGCAGCCTTGCCGACGCACAGCTGACTCGCGGCATCCTGTCTGGCGGAGTTAACGTGAATGTACCGCTGACCAGCAAGCGCGAGGGTTTTCTGGAAGATTTCGGAGAGCTTTCGGCCAATTTTCAGGGACGTGCCGACCGGCTATCGGATTTCGGGACCTTGTTCGAATGGAGCGCGGGGCTGAACTGGGAGCCGCTGGACCGGCTGTCCTTCTCTGCAACCTATGTCAGCAGCGAGGCGGCGCCGACCCTGTCGCAGCTGGGCGATCCGCAAACGGTCACCCTGAATGTCCCGGTATTCGACCTGACGCGCGGCGAGACGACTTTGGTGACGGTCACAGATGGCGGCAATGCTTTCCTGCCGGCGGAGAGCCAGTCCGATTGGAAGCTCAGCGCCAATTGGGAATTGCCGACCAAAGCCGACATGCGGCTGAATGTGGACTACATCGACAACACGTCGCGCAATGTCTCGCGCGCATTTCCTTCATTGACCCCGGCATCCGAGGCAGCCTTCCCCGGTCGCGTAACCAGAGCAGCCGATGGTACGTTGCTGGCGCTCGACACGCGGCCAGTCGCGTTTGCCGAAACGCGTGCGAGGCGGTTGGTGTTCGGCCTGACCATGCGCGGACAGCTGGGCGCCGAAGAAGAGCGTGACGGCCGAGATGGAGGGCAGGGTGAGGGTCGTCCCCGGGCCCCTGGTCAGGCAGCACCGTCCGGTCGACCGGGAGGCGAAGGGCCATCACCCCGCAGCGACGCTGGCTTCGCTCAGCTACAAAGCCGGTTTTGCGAATTGCCCGATGGCCAGGCGCCCGATCTTGCAGGCTTGCCCGAACGTTTTCTCCAGCGCTTGCGCGGTGACGACGGAAACGTCGACCCCGCACGCGTGGCAGAGGCGCAGGAGCGTATCTGTTCAGGCGAGCGTTTGCAGAACGGCGGGGACCAATTTGCCGAACTGCGCGAAAAATTCTGTGCCACGCCTGCCGGGACAATCCCTGATCTGTCTGGCGTCCCCGAGCGGTTCCTCGAGCGTTTGCGCGGTGAAGACGGCGAGATCGATCCTGAACGCGTGGCGCAGCTTCGCGAGCGGTTCTGCCAGGAAAATAGCAGTGCATCTGCCGCAGGCGGTCCGCCGGCAGCAGGCGGTAGCGTCCGGGGTCCGGGATTTGCATTGCCGGGAAGCGGCGACGGCCCGCGGCGTCCTCGCTATTTCGTCAATTTGAACCATTCGGTGGAATTGGAGAACACGATCCTCGTTGCTCCGGGTGGCCCAATTCTCGACCAATTGGAGGGCGATGCAACATCGTCGTTCGGACTGCCACGCAACAGCACCACGCTGGAAGGCGGATTGTTCATGAACGGCATCGGGATGCGGGTGTCTGCGCGCTACCTCGGTTCGACCCGTCTCGCTGGCAGCGGGCTTCCCGGCAGCAGCGATCTGTTCATAGACGATCTTGCGACCCTCGATCTGCGGGTGTTCATGAATCTCGGAGAGCTGATCGGCCCCGACGAGGGCGTCCTGAAGGATCTGCGCCTCAGCCTGCGTGCCGATAATGTCTTCGACGGTCGCCGGATCGTTCGCGACCAGAATGGCGATATCCCGCTGCGGTTCCAGCCGCTTCTTGTGGACCCGACCGGACGTTTTCTCGGTGTGGAACTGCGCAAGCTGTTCTAGCGATTGAGAAACGCAGCTGCGCTGCCTATCTGCCACTGCGATGGCAGATGACAAGTCCGGCAGACCGCACGATCCGCGTGGGCAGGAGCGCTTCAACGAGGAGCGCGCCGCCTACACGGTCGCCTCTGCCCAACCCGATCTACAGGCTGGCATCACGGCTATCCGCGAGACGGTGAAGACACTTAAGCCGACGCCCGGTGTCTACCGGATGCTCGATACGCGGGGTGACGTCCTGTATGTGGGGAAAGCTCGCAGTCTGAAGGCGCGGGTCGCCAATTACACGCAGGTCAGCAACCTCACCAATCGGCTGCAACGCATGGTGAGCCAGTGCCGCGCGATGGAGATTGTCACCACCAATTCCGAAGCAGAGGCGCTTCTGCTCGAAGCGCAATTCATCAAGCGCTTCCGCCCGCCCTTCAACGTGCTGCTGCGCGACGACAAGAGCTTTCCCTTTATCTTGCTGCGCGAAGGGCATGACTTTCCGCGGATCATGAAACATCGCGGCGCCCGCCGGGCCAAGGGGAGCTATTATGGTCCCTTCGCCAGCGCGGGCAGCGTCAACACGACGATCAACGCGCTGCAGAAATTGTTCCTGCTACGAAGCTGCACCGACAGTTTCTTCTCCAACCGCGACAGGCCCTGCCTGCTTTACCAAATCAAGCGGTGCAGCGCGCCGTGCGTCGGTCGCATCGATGCCGATGGCTATGCCGAGCTGACCAAGGAGGCGAAGGACTTCCTCGGCGGCAAGTCGGGTGCCGTGCAGGCGAAGATCGAAAAGCAGATGGCCAAGGCGGCAGAGAATCTCGACTTCGAGACGGCGACCATTTTGCGCGACCGGCTAAGGGCGGCGACATTCATTCAAGGGTCCCAGGCGATTAATGCCGCCGGCGTGGGCGATGCGGATGTGTTCGCCCTCGCGCACAAGAACGGGCAGATCGCGGTCCAGGCATTTTTCATTCGGGGCGGGCAGAACTGGGGTCACCGAGCCTTCTTCCCGCGCAATATTGCCGGTGAGGAAGAGGCGGAGGTTCTCGCCGCCGTTCTCCTGCAATTCTACGAAGAGGTTCCGCCGCCACGCAATCTGCTGGTCGACCGCGAATTGCCTGAGCAGGAGCTGATTGCGGAGGCTTTGGCCGAGAAAGCGCAATCTTCCGGAACCGGGCACAAGGTCGCCATTTCCATTCCCCAGCGCGGTGATCGGCGGCGACTGATGGAACAGGCGCAGCGCAATGCGGTGGAAGCGCTCGACCGGCGGCTGGCCGAAAGTGGCACACAGGCGAAGCTCAATCGCGACCTTGCCGAGTTCCTCGAACTGGCCGAACCGCCCAAACGGATCGAAGTTTACGACAACAGCCATATTCAGGGCGCGAAGGCCGTGGGCGCGATGGTGGTCGCAGGGCCGGAAGGCTTCGAGAAAGGCCAGTACCGCAAATTCAACATCAAGACCGCACAGACGAATGACGATTTCGGCATGATGCGCGAGGTGATGGGCCGCCGCTTTCGCAAGCTTGCCGAGGATGGGGAAGAGGGCAAAAAAAACAGCCACGAGACGATCTGGCCGGACCTGTTGCTGATCGATGGCGGCAAGGGCCAGATGTCGAGTGTTATGGCCGTGCTGGAGGAGCTTGGCATTGCCGGGCAGGTTCCCGTGATTGCCATCGCTAAAGGCCCCGACCATGGCCGCGAAGGGCGCGAAGTCTTTCACTTCCCCGATGGGCGCGAGAAGACGCTGCCGGTCAATTCGCCGCTGCTCTACCACCTCCAGCGCCTGCGCGACGAGGTCCATCGCTATGTGATCGGCGCCCACCGGGCCAAGCGCAGCAGGGCGATCACCGCATCGCCGCTGGACGAAATTCCCGGTATTGGCCCGGCCCGCAAGCGCGCACTGCTGCTGCATTTCGGCACTGCCGGGAAGGTACGGGCAGCGTCACTGGAGGACCTGCAGCGGGCACCCGGAGTGAGCGAGACTGTGGCGCGCAGCGTCTACGATTTCTACCACGCGGGGGACTGAACGCCGTTCTCACAGGCCTGCCTTGGTTAGCGGCGCCTTAATAAAATCGCGTTTTGCAACCTGATCTTTACCCCCTGCGATATATGGCCCGAAGCGTAATGGACCGCGCTTCGAGCAAATGGATCCGCCGGGTACTGACCTCGGCCAGGATATATCACGCGGCGATCGCGATCGCCGTGGCGGCACTTGCTGCTGCAGTGAGCTTGCTGCGCCCGCTCGATATTGCGGTTTGGAGCATACAGTCGAAACTCTTCTCGCACGAGCCAAGTGGTGAGATTGTCTACGTCCACGATCGCGACGGATCGACAGAAGGGGCTGCCACGACAAACGCGCGGTTGGCGCGAGTTCTAGACAAACTCTCTGAGGGAGGGGCTGAGCAAATTGTTCTGGCAGCGCCGGTGAGGCGGAGCCGATCTGACGTGGCTGACATGGCGCTTCGAGATTCTATCAAGCGTTTGGGCAATCGTATTACGCTCACACATACCGTTCGTCCGGATTTTGGCGCTGACCTATCCCTGAAACCGAACGACCCCATGTTCACAGATGGTATCCGGATTGTGAGCAGCGACATTCGAGACGACTTTATGCGTTTCGTATGGGTGATCGAAACTGAGTATGGATCCGCCGGATCGACCTATCCTGCACTTTGGACGATATTAAACGGTGACCACCGCGGACAGCCAGTTTTCGTCGATTACACAATCGATTGGAAGGCTGTGCCGCAGGTGTCCGCAAAGGCGATTGAGACGGGCAGCATGTCCTTGGTCCCGGTGGGAAAGACTATTTTGATCGGACCGTTAGGTAGCGAGCCAAATCAGGTCAAACTGCCAGGGTACGGAACGGTCCCGACGCCGCTAATTCACATACTCGCAGCGGAGACCAGTATTCGCGGATCTGGACGTCTGCTTCCCGCATTTGCGACTGTGACAATCTTCGGCCTTCTGCTCTTGACCGGCCTATTGTTTTTTCGAGCCGCCCGTAAGCGAAAGCTCTTCTACATCACATGGGTGCTCGCGTTCGGGCTCTTGCTCATTCTGTCGGCCAGGTACGGGTTGCGGGTACAGGCGGCAGATGCCTTTATCATAGCTCCTGTGTTTGGTTTTTTTCGAGCAAAAGCGAATTTCAAACGCCGACATTTCTACAGCGATGAAAAGAGCAAGCTTCCCAATTTTATGGCTCTTCGCCGAGATCTGAAAGACGAAGGTCAGCGCGAGGAATTTGCAATGGTGATCGCCAAGATCACCCGGCTTGAGGCAATTTTCGCTTCGCTCAAGCCTGCCGAGCAGAAAAAGTATCTCCGGCAGATCGCCTCGCGCCTCAGCCTCGGCGACGACGGCGTGCCGATCTACTACGATGGCGGCAAATATTTCGGTTTCGTCCTGCCTCTTGCAAGATACGACGATCTGGAATCGCATCTCGATGGTCTGAGGGCCGTCGTGTCGCAAGCAATCCTGCTGTCCGATCGCCCTATCGACGTGTCATTGACCATCGGCGTCGACTGCTCGCTCGACAAGCCGCTGCACGCGCGGATCAGCTCGGCGATTGCCGCGGCCGATCAGGCCCGTGAAGCGTATCGCCCGGTGTTTATTATCAACGATTTCGAGACCGATAGCGAACAGTGGGATTATTCACTGCAGGCGCGTCTGGAAACAGCGCTCAGCGAAGACCGGATATCGATAAAGTTGCAACCCAAGGCCGAAATGGAAACCGGCCGTATCGTGGGCGCAGAAGCATTGGCCCGCTGGGTCGATGAGCAAAAAGGCGAGATATCGCCTGCGCAATTTGTCCCGCAGTGCGAAAGAGCAGGGCGGCTCGACGATCTTACACGGCGCGTAATGCTGCGAAGCATGCAGGCGTCCCGCGATCTCGCGTCCCGCGACCTGCCTTCCCAGGTGTCGATCAATGTTTCTGCCGTGCAGCTCGTCGATAGGAGGATCGTCGAACTTACCCAGCGCGCATTGGAAGAGACGGCGGTCAATCCCTACGACATTACGATCGAGATCACGGAAACTGCACGCATCGAGGATTTCGACCGGGCCGGTAACATCATGCTAGAGCTTGGTGAGATGGGGCTGCGATTCTCGATCGATGATTTCGGTGTTGCCAGTGCCAACCTCGACGCCCTGTTCCGCCTCCCGTTCAACGAGTTGAAGCTGGACCAGATGTTCGTGCGGGAAATCGGCCGGTCGCAGCTCGCTAGCTCGATTGTCGCCAATACGATCGCCCTTGCGCGAGATGCCGGACTGAAAACGGTTGCCGAAGGTATCGAAGACGAAATCGACTTTCACGACATTGCGTGATCTGGGCTGCGATTACGGTCAGGGTTATTATCTCGGGCGCCCACAGACGATACCGCTGTTCCGTGAAATCCTTATGTTACAAGAGGATATGGAGGGCAGGCGCCGATCATTTGGTTAACCCTTTACTAATCGTTAAGCTTAAGATATTCCTGATGGTCCAACCATAAGGGGATATCTTATGTTCCGTTCTATCTGGGACTGGATTTTCGGCGAGTAAGCCGAGCCATCGATTTAAGAAAAGGCCTCTCTGTGAGGCCTTTTTTTATGCCCTGATCGGCCCTGGAATTGGTTTTGTGAAACGGATCCGAGCCGGCGATGATGGCGCGCTCGATTCTGAGCAGGCCAGCTAGCTTTTGGCCTTCCTTCTCCGCATCATCCCTTCTTGCGCGACACTGGCGACCAGATTGCCTTCGCGGTCGAATATGCGGCCTCTGTTGAACCCTCTGCCCGATCCGCTCCACGGTGCGTCTGTCGCGTAAAGGAGCCACTCGTCGGCGCGGGCTTCGCGGTGGAACCAGATGGCGTGGTCCAGACTTGCTCCGACAAGTTCGCCGCGCATCCAGCTCAGACCGTGCGGCAGGGCGCTGGTGCCCAGAAGGGTGTAATCGCTCGCATAGGCAATCACGGCCCGGTGAATGGCTGGATCGTCGGCGATATCCGGCAGCCGCCCCGCTGTTTTGAACCAGCTATGGGCGCGCGGCTCCTTGGGTTCGCTATTCATCCAGTGAAGCTTGTCCGTCGTGCGCATTTCGATCGGGCGGGGGCGAAGCATGATCTTGCGCGTCGCCTCCGGCATGTTCGATTTCTCGGCGAAATGGCGCCGCATCTCCATGTCCGACCGGAGATCTTCCGGGGCAGCCACATCCGGCATCACGCTATCCTGATGCGCCATGCCTTCCTCGGGACGCTGGAAACTGGCGGTCAGATTGAGGATCGGCTTGCCGTTCTGGCTGGCGACGGCGCGCCGGTTGGCAAAGCTGCGACCTTCGAAATCGCGGGCCGTTGCATAGTCGATGCCAACCCCTTCCTCGCCGCCGCGCAGAAAATAGGCATGCAGGCTGTGCGCGTGTTTGCCGTCCTCGACCGTCGACTGGGCTGCTTGGAGTGCCTGCGCGATAACCTGGCCGCCGAAGACACGGCCGAAGCCGTCTTTCTGCTGTCGGCCGCTGAAGGTGTCGTCGCCCGTGCGCTCCACCGTCAGAAGACGGACGAGACCGTCGGTGAGTTGCTGCGGGGTAGGAGTAGTATCGCTCATCCGCACGCCCATGCGGCGACTATGGGGCTGGCGTCAATCCACGAGCTTGAGACGGCGCATCGCGCGATAAGCATAGGCCTTTGCATGATTGGTCGCTGGCCACCGCCGCGGTGCCTTTGGCGAGATACCCACGCGGCGGGCCAACCGGTTGAACCCGCGGGCGTCCGCCTCGGCGAAACTCCAGTCGCTGCGCCATGTAATGGACAGCGAGATCGAGCTGGCCGGGCCGTTGCGAACGAAATGCGGGGCCATGACAGGTACGAACAGAGCCTCGCCCGCCGAGATCGCAAACGCGGTGCCGCCAGCTGCGAGCGGATCAGTCCACGTTAGCTCGCGTGCGCCGCCTGAGTGATATCCTTCGTGGACCTCATCAGGAGCGTAGGTGGCGTCGCCGGCAGGAAACTGGGTCATGACTTTGCTGCCGACCAGCTGCAGCAGAATGTTGTGCTCGGGATCGAAATGGTACGGCGTGACCGCATCCGGGCTGGAAATGAAGATGAAGCCCTGCGGACGCAGCATTTCGCCGGTTTTTGCCTCGATAGAGGGCCGCAATTCGTCCAGCAGCCTGAGCAGCAATGCGCGATATGCCGGGGCCTGCTCGATATTCTTGAGCACGGCCCAGCTGTTGCTGGTGGCGATATGGCGGATCGTGTCCCCGATCGTGAGGCCGTTCGAGCCTGGCTTGCCATCGACGCCGATGGGGAGGTCGCCCCGGTTATATTCTATACTGCCTTCGGGCAATTCACCGGCCAGCGCGGCCAGCGCATCGAGTGTCAGAAGATCGTGCCGCTCCAGATTATGGCGCAGAACATGCGGTGTCTCGGGATAGTTCGCTGCGAATGTGGAGCGCGATGAGGGCGGGAAGACCGCTTCGGGCAAGGTCTCTTCTACGTCAGTGGCATCGAATGCTGTCGGGGTCTGGGCTTGGTCCATTATGGCGTCCTTCAGAGGCCGTGCTTCAGGCTGCGGGGGAGCTTACGGGTTTCGGCAGCGAAGAAGGCCCGCGCCGCCTGTCGGCGCAGCACCCCGCCGATCCCGATCGAGACTCGCAGGATCGTCCGTTTCTCGCGCCAGATCCTTTCGATCATCGGGTGGCCTTCCGACGCACAGCTATCGCACCAATCAATGCCCTCCCGCGAGAGCAGGTCGAGATTTTCGCGTTGGAGCAAGACGCCGGGACTGAAACGGGCATAAGTCCTCGTCGTAAGCGGTCTTGAAACTGAAGATGCCCGGCTCGGCAATAAGGTTGGCAAGCATGGCGATCGGAGCATTATCGAGGGTGAGGGTGAGCCGCTCGAGCCGTCCGGCAGCTGCCGCTTGACTGAGGCTCGTCCTGAAGAAGCGGTCGGTGCCGGGTGCACTGGCCAGCGCGCTGCCTTCCGTCCCCTTCCAGCCCTTGCGCTTCGAGGGCGAGAAAATGCGTGATCCACTTTTCGATGTCGCAATTATCCGTCTGGCGTTCGAACGTCAGGACACCCTCTTCGCCCAACCGGCGGGCCTGGCGGCGCAGTTCCTTGCGCTTCTTCCCGCTCATCGATTGCTCGAAATATGCCTCTGGCGTGAGGTCGGAGGAAGAGCAGGGCCCGCTCTTCGCGCATCACGATGGCAGAGGGGCGGTTCATGCGGCCTGTCACCTTCGCAAGCGCCGCATAGAGCGGACCGTCCTCAGGCAGACCCGCAAGGTGCAGGAACAGTGCGCTGGCGGACGCGCCGTCGGCCCAGTCAAGCAGTGCTTCCCAGAAGACTTCCTCTTCGCCGCGAGCGACAAGTGGTGCACCGCAAAAAGCGTTGGCGTGCAGCCATGTGCGATAATGGGGAACGGGATAGCCGTAATAGTCGCCGCTATGGATGACAGGGAGAAGGCCGATCAGATGCTGGCCTTCAAACACGCAGGCTATTCGCACGGTGTCGCCGCTGTCGAAGGCATCCATTGCCGCGGTGAGCAGCCCAGCGTTCGAAGAATGGGTTAGGCTGAGAACACATTGTCGGCCAGCGCGTCCCACTGGGCATTGGGCAAAGACGGGTCACCACGCCGCAACAACGTGATGCGCGTGCCCCCTTCCAGTCTTTCCGCATGCAGCGGATTAGTACCCTGCTTGCCACCGTTAACCCTCTTGCATGGCACACGTCTGTGCCACGCCGGGTGTCTAGCCGCTTCGGACTTAAGAATGTTTAATCGCCGTGCGCGCATCCCGGACCGAAACAAAAGGCCCCGCCCGGATTAACACCGGGCGGGGCCTCTATTGTCCCGCAAAAGGGATGGACGGATCAGCCAGCCGCCAGCGCTGCGAGCAGCAGCAGCGCGACGATATTGGTGATCTTGATCATCGGGTTCACGGCAGGGCCTGCGGTATCCTTGTAAGGATCGCCGACCGTATCGCCGGTCACCGCAGCCTTGTGGGCTTCGGAGCCCTTGCCGCCGTGATTGCCGTCTTCGATGTACTTCTTGGCATTATCCCATGCACCGCCGCCGGCGGTCATGGAAAGCGCCACGAAGACACCCGAGACGATCACGCCGAGCAGCAGGGCACCCAGGGCCGCAAAGCCGTTGGCCTGGCCTGCAACAGCAGTGATCGCGAAATAGACCACGATCGGTGCGAGAACCGGCAGCATCGAAGGCAGGATCATTTCCTTGATCGCGGCCTTCGTCACCAGATCCACCGTGCGGGCATAGTTGGGACGGCTGGTCCCGTCCATGATGCCCGGATCTTTGGCGAACTGGTCGCGAACGTCGATCACCACGTCACCGGCAGCCCGGCCCACAGCGGTCATGCCCATCGCACCGAACAGGTACGGCAGCAGCGCGCCGAGCAGCAGGCCGACGATGACATACGGGTTCTCGAGGCTGAAGCTGACCTCGAGATCCGGGAAGAACTCCTTGAGGTCGGCCGTATAGGCGCTGAACAGCACCAGAGCAGCCAGACCGGCAGAACCGATGGCATAGCCCTTGGTCACAGCCTTGGTCGTGTTGCCCACGGCATCCAGCGCATCGGTCTTGTCACGAACGCTCTGGTCCAGTTCCGCCATTTCGGCGATCCCGCCGGCATTGTCGGTAACCGGGCCGTAAGCATCCAGCGCGACGACCATACCGGCCAGTGCCAGCATCGCTGTTGCCGCAAAGGCAATGCCCATCAGGCCGGCCAGCTGATACGTCACGATGATACCGACGACGATGACCAGCGTCGGCAGGGCGGTCGATTCCAGCGAAATCGCCAGACCCTGAATGACATTGGTGCCGTGGCCGGTTTCGGACGCCTTGGCGATCGAGCGTACCGGACGATATTCCGTGCCGGTGTAATACTCGGTGATCCAGATGATCAGGCCGGTGACAGCCAGGCCCACCATCATGGCCCAGAACAGGCTCATGCCGGTGAAAGACTGGTCGCCAACGGTGTAGACCGTCTCGAGGCCGACGGTGTAATCGGTCGCCCACAGATCGCCGGGATCGACAGGACTGCCGTGGTGATGAAGCCCTTGTAAAGAGCGCCCATGATGTTGTTCGATTTGCCGAGGCGGACCATGTAGGTACCGATGATCGACGTCACGATGCAGACGCCGCCAACCAGCAGCGGCAGGCTCATCAGAGCGTTCAGTTCTTCCGACGCAAGGCCGGTGAAGAGCAGGGCGGTCAGGACCATGGTGGCGCCAACGGTCACGACATAGGTTTCGAACAGATCGGCTGCCATGCCGGCACAGTCGCCGACATTGTCGCCCACGTTATCGGCGATCGTCGCCGGGTTGCGTGGATCATCCTCCGGGATGCCTGCTTCGACCTTACCGACCAGATCGGCGCCGACATCGGCGGCCTTGGTGAAGATACCGCCGCCAAGACGGGCAAAGATCGAAATCAGCGAAGCACCAAAGGCCAGGCCGACGAGAGCATCGATGACTTCACGCTTCTCTGCGAGCACGGTCAGGTCGAGGCCCATCGGACCGATCAGAACGTAGAAGAATCCGGCAATGGCCAGCAGCGCGAGGCCTGCGACCAGCATGCCGGTCACGGCGCCGGCGCGGAACGCCACGGTCAGTCCCTCTTGCAGGCCGGATTGCGCGGCTGCTGCGGTGCGGACATTCGACCGGACCGAGATGTTCATCCCGATGAAGCCGGCAACGCCCGACAGGACGGCTCCGATAACGAAGCCGATCGTCGAGAATCGGTCCGAGGAAAAAGAAGACGATGACGGCCACGACAACGCCGACGATGGCGATGGTGGTGTACTGACGCTTCAGATAGGCTTGCGCGCCTTCCTGAATGGCGCCGGCGATTTCCTGCATTTTTTCGTTGCCGGCGCCAGCGCTGAGAACCTGTCGGCTGGTGATGATGCCGTAGACGACGGCAAGCAATCCCAGCAGAATTGCAATGACAATTGTGTTCACTATGGGTCCCCCTCCGAACCTGATTGTTCTTTTTGATGTAGCCAGCCCCGTCAGTGCAGGGCTGATCCGCGAAAAGGTATAGAGGCTGCGCTTAGGCGCGCAAGTGCGCTTTGGTGCTACGTCCACCGACTTGCTCGAAGGTCCTGTCGCAGCGCGCCAGTTGGAATACCAAAGCGCCCCTTTTCCGGACGTTCCTGCAGGTAAAACAGCGCGATCTCTTGCGGCATTTCATGCTTAAGCGTAAGTAAACCATCATGCAGGTCGCTCTGAAGAAACTATTCGCCATCATGCCCTTCCTGTTCGGGATCGGCTTCATCGCGCCGCTGATCGCGCAGATCATGGCCGTTTGGGACTGGAACGCGCCATTCGGGATGGAACGCATCGTGTTCGGTCTTTTGATCGGGGCGGTGTGGGGGCTTTACGCGACAGTCCGGGGGCGCTGGATATGACCGACCATTACGCCATCCACCCACCGGTTGGCCGGGCCGAGGGTATCGATTTCGATGTCGGCCCCTCTGACAGCGACGATACAGAGGCGCTTGCACCTGATGGAAAAGCTGGCGGCGATGCGTCCGGCAATCCCGCTCCGTGCTCCGGCAGAACTCGACCGTCACACGCGGGTCGAGCTGCTGAAGGAAGAGCGCAAGATCGCCGCGAAATATCATGGCGGTCCGATGTGGGGCTATGTTGCGGCGACATGGGGCGGCTACGCCATCTGGCTGGCGCTTTTCCCGCTGACCATGCTGGACATCGTGCCGGTCTGGGTGGCTTTCCCGATCGCGACCTTTATCGCCACGGCCGGCTATATTCCCGCGCACGAGGCGATGCATGACAATATCGCGCGGCCCGGCAGCGAACATCGCTGGGTCAACGAATGGGTCGGCAAGGTTGCGACGATCCCGATCGTCTTTCCGTTCTCGCTCGCGCGCCTGATGCATCTTGCAGCATCACTATCACTGCAACGATCCGGTACAAGGATCCCGACTATCCGGACGAAGCACCGGGCTATGTGGTCGGCATGGTACAAGACCTGGTATAACCGCCAGCCGCGGCGTCGACGGGACGATCAACACCTACAAGCGCGTGGTCGCCGAAATGGGCACGCCCGAAGCGGCGAAGGCGCTGAAGGACACTATCATGGTGCAGCTGCTCTACATGGCGGTGCTGTTCACGATGGCGTGGTCCGGCTTTGCCATCGAAGCGGCGCTTGTCTGGTGGCTGCCGCGCCATATCGCGCTCAGCTACGTCCGCTTCTACCTCAGCTGGGTGCCGCATCATCCGCGCGAGGGGCGCACCGGGCGTTACGAGCAGACCAATATTTTCAAGAGCCGCATCGGTCACTTCATGTCGATGTGCATGGAAACGCATGCGGTGCATCACCTCTATCCCGGTATTCCGAACCACCGGACGAGAGATGCGTATTTCGAGCTCAAACCGATCCTGGAGAAGCGCGGCGTGGATTGCTCGGCGCTGTAGTCCGCGGCGCTAATGCGAATAGCCTAGTCCCGAGCGGTCGGCGATGGGCAGGCCGTCAAGGATAAGCGGCGTCTCGCCTTCTTCTACCGTTCCGACCGGTACCACGTCTTTCAGGTAGTTCTGCCGACAGGGCGCGGTGAACAACAGCTGGTAATCATCGCCCCAGCGCAATGCGTCGTTTCGGCGCTCCTCGGGTGCGGCGATAGGCACATCCTCGAGGCGATTACCAGCGTCACGCCGCTGGCCGTTGCGAGCCGCCAGCTATCGAGCAGCAAGCCGTCCGACACATCCATCATCGCTGTGACCATGGGGGCGAGGGTGCGGCCCCGATCAAGCAGCGGCATCGGACGGCGATAGGCAGCGCTGTCCTCGCCGATGCGCCCTGTAGCGCCTCGAAGCCCATCATTGCAGCGCCGACTGGTGCCGGTGAGGAACAGCGTGTCGCCCGGCTGAGCGGTGCTACGCGAGGGAACGGGTGTGTGTGTGCGCCCTGCCGATTGCAGTCAGGCCCAGCGTCCGGTCGCCGCCATCACCCGCTGACGGTATCGCCGCCGAGCAGTGGGCAGCCGAAGGTCAGCAAAGCCTCCTGCAATCCGGCAAGAAAGCGATCATCATCCTTCGCCCAGCATGTGGGAGAGCATCACGCCAATGGGCTCAGCGCCCTTGGCCGCAAGATCGGACAGATTCGTGGCGACCAGTTTCCAAGCGACGTCGGCCATGTCCTGCGCGGGCAGCCAATGAACGCCCTCGACCATGGCATCATGGGTCAGCACCAGCGTTTCGTCGCCGACTTCCAGCACCGCCGCGTCGTCGAGCAGACCGCGCGCGGCGGGGTGGGTGGCGAGGCTGCGAAGTGCCTCGATGAAGGCAAATTCGCCTGTCAGTCCGCGCACATCCTTTGCGACACGCATCGAGCAGGCCGTTGACGAACTTCGCTTCGCGGTCGTCGAAGAAGGCTTTTGCCACATCGACATATTCGCTGATCGATCGCGCGCCTTGGGAATATCGGCCCGGGCGATCAATTCGTATGTGCCGCTACGCAAGATTTGCAGCATGGTCTTGTCCAGCCGCTTGAGCGACCAGCCGCTCGGCCAGCCGTGTCTTCGATGGCAGCGTCTACTTCGTCGCTGGCGCGCATCGACGCCCTTCACGATATCGTCGAAGAAATCGACTTCGGCATCGGCATATTGCTCGTCTTCGACCTCCTGCCCCAGACGGTGCTGGTGGAATTCGTCGAGCAGCTTGGCCAGCGGCGTACCTTCCATGTCCTTCTGGTACAGCGCCTGCACGGCGGCGAGGCGCGCGGCAGAGCGGGCCTGACAGATCGTTTGGGTGAGTTCATCGGAGAGTCAATCATTTCAGGCGCATTTCTATAGAGGCGGCGTGGGCGGGCAAGCCTTCCGCATGGGCAAGGCGGGCAGCGGCCGGGCCAAGCGCGGCAAGGCCGTCCTTGCCCATCGCAATGAAACTGGTGCGTTTCATGAAATCGAGCACCGACAGGCCGCTGGCGAAGCGGGCACGGCGTCCGGTGGGCAGCACGTGGTTCGGGCCAGCGACGTAGTCGCCGATGGCTTCGGGCACGTGACGACCCAGGAAGATGCTGCCTGCATGGCGCAGACCTTCCATCAGTGCGTCAGGATCATCGACCGCCAGTTCGACATGTTCCGCGGCCAGGCGATTGGCGAGCGGGATGGCATCTTCCAGCGTCGTCGACCACGATCAGCGCGCCATTGGCATCCCAGCTTGCGCGGCGCCGTTTTGCCGGTCGCCAGCGCGGCGCACTGCACATCGACCTGGTCTTCCACCATCGCGGCAAAAGCGGCGTCGTCGGTAATCAGGATCGACTGGCTGGTCGGGTCATGCTCGGCCTGGCTCAGCAGATCGGCGGCGATCCATGCGGGATCGTTCTTGCGCATCGGCGATTACCAGGATTTCGCTCGGACCGGCGACCATGTCGATACCGACCATGCCGTAAAGCTGGCGTTTCGCCTCTGCGACCCACGCATTGCCGGGACCGACGATGACATCGACCGGCGCGATCCGGTCGGTTCCGTAGGCCAGTGCGGCCACGGCCTGCGCGCCGCCGACGCGCCAGATTTCGTCCACACCGGCGATATGCGCGGCGGCTAGCACCAGCGGATTGATCTCGCCCTTGGGCGTCGGCGTAACGACAGCGAGCCGCTCGACACCTGCGACCTTGGCCGGAATGGCGTTCATCAGCAGCGACGAGGGGTAAGCTGCGCGCCCGCCCGGAACATACAGTCCTGCAGCATCGACCGGCAGCCATTTCGCGCCGAGCCGCACGCCGGCCTCGTCGGTATAGTCGCGGTCGTCCGGCAATTGCGCTTCGTGATAGGCGCGGATACGAGTCGCAGCGAGTTCCAGCGCGTCGCGCAAATCGGGATCGAGTTCGGCATGCGCCTGCGCGCAAGCTCCGCCGAAATTGTCCAATCGCTGTCACCCGTCAGGCTGTGGCCGTCGAAGCGCTGGGTGTATTCCACCAGTGCCTTGTCGCCCTGAGCTTTGACACGGGCAATAATATCGAAGACATCGCGGCCCACGTCCTGCGCCGTATCGCGGCGGACATTGACGAGCCGGTCGAACCGTTCGGCAAAGTCGGCATCATGTGTCGAGATATGACGCATCAGGCCGCCTTCCGCCTGTTGTCCGCATCGGCGCGGAACGCCTCTACCAGAGCGGCAACGCGCGGATCGGTCTTGAGTGCAGCCCGGTTCACGATCAGCCGTGCCGAGATATCGAGAATACGCTCACGCTCGACCAGACCGTTGTCCTTCAGCGTCCGGCCGGTCGATACGAGATCGACGATACGGCCTGCAAGTCCGAGCGAAGGGGCGATTTCCATCGCTCCGTTCAGCTTGACGCATTCGGCCTGAATGCCCTGCGCTTCGAAGAAACGGCGGGTAAGATTGGGATATTTCGTCGCCACCCGCAAATGGCTGGCGCCGCGCGCACCGTCCGCATCGACAGGTTCCGCCACCGCCAGATGGCAATGGCCGATGTCCAGATCGACCGGAGCGTAGAGGTCCGAATAGTCGAATTCCTCGATCACGTCGGAACCCACAATGCCCATCTGCGCAGCGCCGTGTGCGACGAAGGTGGCCACATCGAAAGCGCGCACGCGGATCAGCGCCATGTCTTCCCGCTCGCAGGCGAATGTCAGGCTGCGGTTGCTCTTGTCGTGAAAGGCCGGCTCGGGCACGACACCGGCACGCGCCATGACAGGCAGCGCCTCGTCGAGAATACGGCCCTTGGGTACGGCGAAGGTGATCGGCATTTGCGGCATGGCGCGCGAGATAGGGGCCTGAGGTCGAAAGGGCAATCTGTATGGCGGAAAGCGATGCGAAATCTGATGGCGGAAAAACGGCCGTGATGGAGATCGCTTCGCTGACCGAGGCGATCGAATGGCAGGCCCGCCACTGTGAGGAGGGCGGGGCACCGGGCACTGCGATGGTGGTGCGAGGGCTGCTGGCACTGGAAGATAGCGATGCGGCGACCGCCCGGCGGATTTTCGGGTGGGAAGGGCTGACACTGAAGGATGCCATGCCACTGCGCATCAATGGCGGATTGCACAATCTGGTGCTGACCGGCGAGGATACGCGGCTGGGCGATGTCTATGCTGGCCGGGTGCGCGACCAGGCCGTGGTCGATGCATTGGTTCGCGAGCTGGTCGAAACATATGACACGCGGCTGCTGCCATGGCTGGACGGACCGCCGCAAACCAACGAGGCGGGGCGCTCTGCCAGCCTGATGGCGGGGCTGATGTGGTTGGCGCAGTTTACAGGGCCGCAGTTCGAGATGCTCGAAATCGGGTCGAGCGCAGGCGTCAACACCATGATGGAACGCTATTTCTTCGATCTGGGCGGCGTGAAGGCCGGGCCGCCTGACAGCCCAATGCGGATTGCGCCGGAATGGCGAGGAAGTCCGCCGCCCGCGACTTCTCCCGAAATCGTGTCGATCCGCGGCTGCGATGTTGCGCCGGTCGACTCTGACCGATCCCGAAGCTGCGCTGCGCCTGAAAAGCTATGTCTGGCCCGAGGCGACCGAGCGGATGGGCCGGATCGATGCAGCTGTGGCCTTGGCCAGCGAACAAGCGCCGGATGTTGTGCCCAAAGATGCAGGCACGTTCGTGACCGAAGCGCTGGCTCAGGGACAGCAGGAAGGCATCACCCGCGTGCTGTTCCATTCGATTGTCTGGCAATATGTTCCCGCCGATCAGCAGCAGGCGGTGCACGAAGCGATGGCCGCTGCGGCAGATGGCGCAAGCGCGGAAAAGCCGCTGGCATGGCTCTCACTGGAAACCAATCGTGAGACCTTCCGGCACGAATTGGTCGCAAGGTACTGGAATGGAAGCGAAGAGGGCGAACCGCACCTGCTTGCCTGTGCCCATCCGCATGGTGCCTGGGTCGAATGGCTGGCCTAGACCGCCAGACTACCGACCAAGAAATTCCTCCATTGCGGCGATCACTGCCTGCGGCGCTTCCCACGGGACGAAGTGCCCGCACTCTGGCACCTGAACAATTGTCAGGTCGTCGATCACATCATCCAGCCCTTCCAGATTCTCGGGGGGAAGTGCGCCATCGTCCATCGCCCAGACGACGAGTGTCGGGATCTTGAGATCGGGCAAGACCGGCGGCGACCAATCGGTTGGAAGTTCGAACGGGGCATCCATCGGCGGGACGACCATCGGACTGCCCCTGTAACAATTGATCATCCCGACAGCCGCGTCGCGGTTCTTGAAATCCTCGAGCAGGGCCGCGCGTTCTTCCGGCTCCATCGCATCGGGCCGGTCCCAGCTCACTTCCTGCTGGAGAATGCCCGTGATGCCTTTCTCGCGTATCAGCGCATCGTTGGCGGGATCGCGGAAGCCGCGGATATACTGGCTGGCCTCACGCTGGCCCGGGTGCGTGTAGAGCAGGCGCTGGAAGATCAGGGGATGCGGCGCATTGGCGATGATGGCGCGGTCGACGCGGGAGCCTTGCCCGCCCAGCGCAACACCCCACGCAATCGCGCCGCCCCAGTCATGGCCGACAATGGTGAAGTGGTCCACGCCCAGCGCATCGGCCAGCTGGAACACGTCGCCGATCAGCTTGTCGGGCGTGTAGGATGCCACGTCCTGCGGCTTGGAACTTCCGCGATAGCCGCGCTGGTCGGGCGCGATGCAGCGGTAGCGATCCCTGAAATGGGCGATCTGGTGCCGCCATGTCCGGTGGCTCTCGGGAAAGCCGTGTAGGAAGATAAGCGTTTCTGCATCCGGTTTGCCTTCGGGCACTCCGGTATCGACAACATCCAGCTCGATCCCGTTGGCGAGCGTGACGCGGGTCTGTTCCATCATTCGCCGGCTTCCATCTTTTCCATGTATCCGTCCGCGACCATGGCGGCGACCTGGTCGAAGAGCTGATCGGGCGTGCGGCGCATTTCGCCCATCGCTTCCTCCATGCCGCGCGCCACCACGATCTCGCGCTGGTTCAGCGCGACCGCATCCAGCATGCTTGCTGCCGCCTCGTCTGCCGGAATGCCGTTGTCGATGATGGAGTCGCTTTTCTCGCGCTTCGCCCCGTCGCCTTTCAGCGCATTGCGGCTCACATCGGTCGCGACCGATCCGGGGTAGATGACATGCACGCCGATGTCGTCCTGCGTCAATTCGCCGCGCAGCGCGTCGGCATAGCCGGCAAGTCCGAATTTCGCCGCACAATAAGCGGTCCGCATCGGCACGCCGACCTTGCCCGCTATGCTGGAGATAAACAGCAAGCGCCCGGTCTTGCGTCCGGTCATGTGCGGCAACAGCGCCTGCGTAGCGGCGATCTGGCGCGGTCAGGTCGATGTCGATGATGTCGCGGTAGACCTGCATGTCGGTTTTCGTCGCACGGCTGCGCTGCGACACGCCTGCATTTGCGACGAAGCCGTCGATCCCGCCCGAGTTTTCGGCAGCCCATGCGATGGCGGCTTCGGTAGCTGCCAGCATCGCGTCGTCGTCGCGCACGTCGAAAGGGAGGATCAGCGTATCGGTCTCGATATCGCCTGCGACTTCGGCCAGCCTCGCTTCGTCACGGCCCGACAGGATGACCTTTGCCCCGCGCTCACCCAGTTCGCGGGCGAGGGCAGCGCCGATGCCGCTCGATGCGCCGGTAATCCACCAGCATTCGTTCTTGTAAGACATGATCCCTCCAGATTGACGTGTCAGGGATAGGTGACCGTCTTGGGCACGTCGGGCAAGGGGATGTGTTCTTCGCGGTCGCCCGGCACTTCGGGAAACCGTCCATTGCGCCAGTCATCCTTCGCCTGTTCGATCCGCTCCTTGCTGGAGGAAACGAAATTCCACCAGGCCGTGCGCTTCGTCGTAAAGGCTTCTCCGCCCAACAGCATGACCCGCGCCCCGGAGGAGGATCGCAGGGTCATGGCCACACCCGGTTTCAGCACGGTAAGCTGGTAGGGCACAAGGGCGAGGCCATCCACCTCGGCGTCCCCGCCCACCAGCATCACGGCGCGTTCGTCGGCATCGGCCTCGACCGGGATCGACCCGTCCGGGCCGAGCACGATCTCGGCATAGATGGTCTCGGCATAGGTGGTGGTGGGCGCACGCTCGCCCCACAATTCGCCCATGATGACAATAGCCTTGCTGGCGCCGTCCTCGATCACCGGCAGGTCGCGCTTCTCCTCGAACGCCGGATCGATTTCCTCGCGCCCGTCGGGCAGGGCGAGCCAGGTCTGCATCCCGTAAAGCTGCGGTCCGGCATCGCGTTCTTCCTGCGGGCTGCGTTCCGAATGGACGATGCCGCGGCCTGCCGTCATCAGGTTCACCTGCCCGGGACGGATCGTGCTGAAACTGCCCAGCGAGTCGCGGTGATCGATGGCGCCCTGAAACAGCCAGGTGACGGTCGCGAGATTGATATGCGGGTGGGGGCGGACATCCATCCCCTCGCCGATATCCATCGATCCGGGGCCGAACTGGTCGACGAAGATGAACGGGCCGACCATGCTGCGCTCCTTCGCGGGCAGCGCGCGGCGGACCTGAAACGCGCCCAGATCGTGCGTCGTCGGCGTGATGGTCTGCTCGACCGCTGTTTCGACACTGCTCATGGCGTCGGCGCGCTGGCCTGAATGGCGAGGGCGTGCACCCGCTCGCCGGGAATATCGCCCAGCGCCTTGTTGACCGCACGCTGCCGCTCGACCCGGCTCATATCGGCAAAGGCAGGGGCTTCGATCACGACGGTGAAATGCAATTCCCCGCTGCCATCGTCACCCGAATGCCCCGAATGCTGGGCGCTGTCGTTGATCACTTCCAGCCGTGTGGGCGAGAACGCTTCTTTCAAAAGCGCCTCCATTTCCTGCTGCACGGTGCCTGACATGATAATCCTCTCCTTGGGGGTTTTCTAATCCGTTTGCGCTCCCCATCCTAATGGCGATGCGCAGCGCAAGGTTCCACGGACAATTCGAAGATACGGGCCGCGAGTGCGAGCATCCGGCCTGTTACGAGGCGGGAGAATTCCGCGCACCGGGTGAAGCAGGCAACAGTTTCGACGGACCGGGGAACTGGCGCTGGTTCTGTCTCGAACATATCCGCGAATTCAACGCAGGGTATGACTGGTTCGAAGGAATGAGCGCGGAGGAAATCCTTTCCGCGCAGTCTCCGGCGGCCGGATGGCAGACCGAAAGCCGCGCTTTCCGGGGCGGTCCCGGCAGTCTTGGCGCAGGCGTCGATGGAATGCCGCGATGGTCGGATTTCGACGATCCGCTGGATGCCATTGGTGCGCGGGTCGCAGGCATCAAGAGCCGCGCGCGCCGCGAGGCCGAGATGGCGATGGACGGGCGCTTCTCGCAGGAAGAGGCGAAGGCGCTAGAAGTGATGGGGCTGGGGCTGGAAACCGACCGGAGGAGGCTGCGCAGGCGCTATTCGGAGCTGGTCCGCCGCTATCACCCCGATCGCAACGGCGGTGACCGCAAATTCGAGAAACGCCTGACGCGTGTGGTCGATGCCTATCAGCTGCTTCGAAAGTCGCGCGTGATCGCATGAGCGCGGCAGACTATCCCTCGGCGGACATTTTCTCGGCCAATTGCTTATCCGCTGCTTCGGCCGCTTTCTTGGCAGGCCGGTCGTTCAGCCGGGCCTGATACGCCTTGAAGCTGGGCAGATCGGGCAGGCTCTGGAAAATCAGGCCCCAGTCGACCTGGCTGCCGACGTACACATCCGCCATCGTGAACCGGTCGCCGCATACGAAGGCGTGCTCTTTCAGCCAGCTATCGAGCGTATCAACAGCCAATTCATAGGTCCCGAAGCCCGCCATTGCGCGCTTGTCGTCGGTGACTTCCCAGCCCATCGACTTCGCCATGACCGCTGCCTCGAGCGGTCCGGCTGCAAAGAACAACCAGCGAAAATAGGACGCGCGCTCATGCGAGTCGGGCAACAGCCCTGCGCCGGGGTATATCTCGGCCAGATAGTGGCAGATTGCAGCAGCTTCCGTGACGACATGATCATGAGAGCCGCCGAGCAGATGCCTGTGATGGTGCACGAGGGTCGGTATCTTGCCCATCGGATTGGCGTCGAGCAGCCCCTTCGGTTTGGCGCCCCAATCTACGAGCTTCAAATCATATCCGGCGGACACCTCGCGCAGGGCCCAATGCACAATGCACCCGCGGCTCATTGGATTGTGATAGAAAGTGAAGTCTGACATCGCTGTTCTCCCTAGCGGCCCCTCGTCAGCAGCGGTTCGAAGCCGCCATAGATCAGGCGTTTCCCGTCGAACGGCATATCGCCTGAATGTTCGGGCATTCCCTCGCCGGACATCATCGCTTCTTTGGCTTTGTCGAAGGTCGCCTTGTCCGGCCAGATGACCCACCCGGTGGCGATCTTTTCGCCATCCTCGGCTTTTACGGCGCGGCGATAATCGGTGGTCTTGCCATCGGGAACTTCAAGCTCCCAGGCCTCCATCACTTCCAGCGCGCCATGCTCCATCGACCAGTTGGCCATCCATTCGGCGGCCTCGATATATTCGGCTTTCTTGTCTTCCGGCACGGCCAGTGTAGCGCAGGCAATATACATCTTCTGCTCTCCCGATATGCTCAGGAAAACAGAAGAGACCTCGATAGCGTTTAAGTCAATTCTGCCGGAACGCCCAGCGCAGGGTCTTACCCACGCCCCACGTCGCCGCGCGTGCAGGAATGCCGGTCAAACCGGGGCGCTCCAGCCCCAGCATGGAGCGGGCGAAGGCGGGCAGGGTAGTGATGGCCTCTGCCACCAGCGCCTTTTGCAAAGCGACCGGCGCGCCTTCGGGTTTGATGCGGGCGACGAACTGCGCGACCTCCCGCGCTTCTGGCGACGTGGTCAGATCGGCGCGCAATTCGCGGAATATGATTTCAGCCTCGCGCTGGTCGAGCGGCACGGGATCGGCGCCAAGGCCGCGCGCGATGATGGCGAACTGGCGGTAATATTCGTCGCGCTCCGCAAAGGGCATATCGGGCCGGACGTGGCGGACATACGCGGCGAGGAAGCTCGTCGCTTCGGCCACATGGACCCATGCCAGCGTGCGCGGATCTGTGGCGGAATAGGCGGTGCCGTCGGGCAAAGTGCCGGTCACGCTCTGGTGGATGCGGTTCACTCGCTCGATCGCTGCCGTAGCCTTGTCGCGGTGGCCGAAAGTGGTGGTGGAAATGAAACTCGCCGTGCGCCGCAATCGACCGTGCATGTCGGTGCGGAAATTGGAATGGTCGAGCACGCCCTGCAATGCGTGAGGATGTAGCATCTGCAGGAACAGGCCGCGAATGCCGCCAACCATCATCCCGACAATATCCGCGTGCACCATGCGTATCGGGCTGTCCTTCTCGAACAGCGCATCGTCGCTGGGAGGTTCCGGCTGCACGAGATCGGGACGTTCGTGAAAAACCGCGCGCACCCTTTCCACAAGCTGGCGACGGAGGAACTCGGACGGTGATGGAGGAGGGCTCGCCATTGCGGCCAATATAGGGACTTGTCAGCAAGTAACAAAATGTCGCCCTTGGTCCCGCTTGCAGCAGAGGGGCCACGCCGCTAACCGCTGGCAGCGATGAACGACCTTACCGAAAAAAGCTTCGAAGCCCGCGACAAGACGATTCTGGCCGCGCCCGACACCACGGTGGATGTGCGCGAGACCTTCGGCGTCGATATCGACTGGCAGGTTCCCGCCTTTTCCAAGGCCGACGAACGCGTCCCCGATCTCGACGAAAGCTATGTGTTCGATCCGGACACGACCCTCGCGATCCTGGCCGGCTTTGCGCTACGATCGGCGCGTGATGGTGCAGGGCTATCACGGCACGGGGAAATCGACCCATATCGAACAGGTCGCCGCGCGCCTCAACTGGCCCTGCATCCGCATCAACCTCGACGCGCATATCAGCCGCATCGATCTGATCGGCCGCGATGCCATCGTGCTGCGTGACGGTTTGCAGGTCACCGAATTCCGCGAAGGTCTGCTGCCATGGGCGTTGCAGCATCCGGTTGCGCTGGTGTTCGACGAATATGATGCGGGCCGACCCGATGTCATGTTCGTGATCCAGCGCGTGCTGGAACAGCAGGGCAAGCTGACGCTGCTCGACCAGAACCGCGTGATCCGCCCCGATCCGAATTTCCGCATGTTCGCCACGTCGAACACGGTCGGGCTGGGCGATACGAGCGGGCTTTATCACGGCACGCAGCAGATCAACCAGGGCCAGATGGACCGCTGGAACATCGTGGTCGGGCTGAATTACCTGCCCGCCGATGTGGAGCAGGACATCGTCGCATCCAAAAATCCCGAGACCGACAAGAAGCTGCTGGCCGACATGATCAAGGTCGCCGACCTGACGCGCCAGGGCTTCATGAACGGCGATATCTCCACCGTGATGAGCCCGCGTACCGTGATCACCTGGGCGCAGAATGCGGCGATCTTCAAGGATATCGGCTTCGCCTTCCGCCTCAGCTTCCTCAACAAGTGCGACGAGGCCGAGCGGATGCTGGTGGCGGAATACTACCAGCGCGTGTTCGGCGACGAACTTGCCCGAAAGCGTTGTCGCAAGCACCAAGAGCTAGATCCTAGGCGGATCTTCGGCCCGCTTCGGATGGCGATTTCCGGAGCGGGCTGCGCGTTCGAGCCTCGCGACCTTTGCCGGTTGTACCCTGGCGGCCCGTTTTTCGGCACCGTGCTCCAGCTCTGCTGGAGGGCGGGCGTGGTCGAACAGGAAACCCTGCACAGATGTACAGCCGGTCGCGCGAATGCGGTCGAGCTGTTCAGTGTCTTCGACCCCTTCTGCGGTCGTCCGCATCTTGAGCTTTCCGGCCAGATCCGACGACGGCATTGACGATCGCGTCGCTGTCTTCCTTGCTCGCAATATCGCGCACGAAGCAGCGGTCGATCTTGATCCGGTCGAACGGGAAGCTGCGCAGATAGTTGAGCGAGGAATATCCGGTCCCGAAATCGTCGAGCGCGATCTGAACGCCCAGATCGCGGATCTTGTGGAGCAGGGCGATATTCTCGTCATTATCCTGCATCAGCAGCGATTTCGGTGATTTCCAGTTCCAGCCGTTCCGCCGCAACGCCGCTGGCTGCCAACCCGCCGACAATCGTGTTGAGCAGCCCTTCGTCGCGCATTTGCGCCGGCGACAAGATTGACCGAAACGGTCAGATGGTCCGGCCAGTTGGCGGCCTCGTTCAAGGCTTCGCGAAGGACCCATGAACCGATCGCGATGATCTGGCCGGTTTCTTCGGCGATCGGGATGAAGACGGCCGGGCTGATCGGAGCCGCGCGTCGCATGATGCCAGCGCAGCAGCGCCTCGTAGCCGACCGTCTCTGTCGGTTTCCGCATCCTTTAGCGGCTGGTACTGGACCTCCAGCTCGCCCCGCGAGAGGGCCGCGCGCAGATCGAGTTCGAGAGCGCGCCGGTCCTGCACCTCTTTCTGCATTCCGGGATCGAATACGCTGGCTCCGCTGCGCCCGCGCGATTTGGCATCGTACAGCGCGAGGTCTGCAGCCTTCAGGACATCTTCGCCGGTCAGTGCCGTTGTCGGGCGCAAAGGCGACACCGACACTGGCGCCGATGGGCAGCGGTTGCATCTGACCCTCGATGGCAATCGGATCGTCCATGGCGGACACGATCGCCTGCGCCACGGCCAGCGCTTCCTGCCGGTCGTTCAGCCTGTCGAGAAGCACAGCGAATTCGTCGCCGCCAAGCCGGGCAACCATCGAGGCGTTGCCCACGGCCTGCTCGATGCGGCGTGCCGCTTCGCTCAGCACCGCATCGCCGAGCGCGTGGCCATGCGTGTCGTTGATCGCCTTGAAGTGATCGAGATCGACATACAGTATGCCGAGAATCTGGTCGTGATCCTGCCGGTCGAATGCACGGCGCAGCGTGGTGTTGAACAGGCTACGGTTGGGAAGGTTCGTCAGCACATCGTAATGCGCCATGTAGGTGACCTTGGCCTCCGCCCGGCGCGAGCGCGAGATGTCCGCCATGAAGCCGCGCCAGCATTCGAGATTGCCATCGCTGTCATAAATGGGGCGAGCACTGATGGACCACCAGCAGTTCTCTCCGCCGATTGTCAGCGGGATGACGAGACCGCGGAAATTGTCTTCCTTTTCACCCAGCGTCCGCAATTTGTCGCGTTCCGGACAATCATCGAACAACAGCGACAGGCGCATCCCGTCCAGCTCTTCCGCACTGCGCTGGGCTGCCTTGCAGAAGCGCGCATTGGGTCGAAGGATCCGTCCGTCTTCGTCACACTCGAACAGCCAGTCGCTCCCGTCCTGGTCGTACTGGTTCAGCAGCAGCTGGATCGTGTCGTTGGCCTCGCTCAGCCTGCGGGTCCGCAGTCGCCGGGTCGCGAACAGGAAATTGAGATTGAAGACTGCCCAATGAAGAAAAATCAGGGATGAGAACGCGAGAATTGCGCCCAGTAGCACCGGGCCGGAATGGAAAAGGAAGAGCGGTATGGCGGTAGAAAACGCGTAGATGCTGGCCGAAAGGATCGCCCGCCGGGGCATGGCCACCATGCACAGCGCATCGACAAACATGACGAAGAGCGCGCTCATTACCAACACCGGTGCCAGAGACACAGGCGCCGTCGAAAGGCCTATGGCGGTTACGAAACCCCAGAAACAGGCGCGGGCAGTTACAAGATCTCGATAAGACGCGTAATGCTGCCTGTCGGAGTGGGTACCAGCCTTGATGCGCCGCTCGATTGTGATCTGGCAGCCGATAATGATGAATCCGGCAATCGCTATCGGCGCGAAAACCGCAAAGCTCATGAACGTGCCGTAGATGATCAGTCCGGCTGCAAGGCGCGCAGCGTCCCAGGCAAGATAGGGAAATGCTGCTGTGTGGTTGAGCTTGCAGCGCGCCCACCAATCCCGATCACGGTCCGCAACCCGGTGATTGATCAGGTCGAGGAGAAGAAACTCCCGGACCGCAGATTTCTGCAACCAGCTATTCAGCATCGACCCATTATCCCCTGGCTCGTTATGTTTATCCCGTTCATCGGCTTTAGGATCAGGTGGTTAAGATGCTGTTGAAAATCGTTTTTGGCCCAATCAGGCTCTCGCCAGAACCGTATTAATCAGCTAATACACTATCATGCGCCGTTTCTTCACTTTCCGCCGACAGCATGCGAACGATCCGCAGCCTCACGGCGGCTATTTCTCACTCGAGGACAGCCCCGGCTCGAGCTGGGATGACGACGAGCTGGCAGACCCGTCGGAATTCGGCGCGCGTGGACGATTTGCGGATGACCGGTTCGAGCAGGGCTCCGAAGAGTATCCGGAGGGCAAGGGGCGCTGGCGGCGCTGGATGCCATCGTGGAAATGGGTCAAGCGCGGCCTGCTGGCGATGCTTGCCGCTATCATCCTGATCATCGGTTATCTGGCCATAACCGCGCCCATGTCGAAATCGTTGGAGCCGGTGGTCCCGCCGCAGGTCACGCTTCTCGCAACGGACGGCACGCCCATCGCCAGAAGCGGGGCCATAACCGAACCGCCGGTTCCGGTGGCCGACCTGCCGCCGCATGTGGCGCAGGCATTCCTCAGCGTCGAAGACAGGCGTTTCTACTCGCACTGGGGAGTTGACCCGCGCGGACTGGCCCGCGCCGCGTGGTCGAATGCGACTGGCGGTACGGTGCAGGGCGGCAGTACGATTACCCAGCAGCTTGCGAAATTTACATTCCTGACGCCCGAACGCAGCCTGACCCGCAAGGCCCGCGAAATGCTGATCGCATTCTGGCTGGAGGGGTGGCTGACGAAGGACGAGATCCTCACCCGCTATCTCGCCAACGCGTATTTCGGAGACAATGTCTACGGCCTGCACGCGGCCAGCCTGCATTACTTCTATCGCAAGCCGGAGAACCTGACGCTGGCGCAGTCCGCGATGCTGGCGGGCCTTGTCCAGGCGCCTTCCTATCTTGCCCCTAGCAAGCATTACGAGAGGGCCGAGAAGCGCATGCGAGTGGTGCTCGGCACGATGGTCGCTGCAGGGTATCTGACCGATGCCGAAGCGAAAGCCGTCAGGGCTCCCAAACTCGATATCCGCCGCAGCGACGTCATGCCGACCGGGACCTACTTCGCCGACTGGGCGCTGCCTCAGGCCCGCAGCCGCGCGGAGGGCGGCTATGCCCGGCAGACCCTCACCACGACGCTGGACGCGCGTTTGCAGGGCATTGCGCGCGAAGCGATTGCCCGCGCCCCGCTCGGCGGCGCGCAGGCGGCGCTGGTCGCGATGCGCCCCAATGGCGAAGTTGTCGCCATGGTCGGCGGCAAGGATTACGCCGCGTCGCCCTTCAACCGCGCAACGCAGGCCAAACGGCAGGCCGGCTCGACCTTCAAGCTGTTCGTGTATCTCGCTGCGCTGGAGGCAGGGGCCCGGCCCGACGATCCTGTCAGCAACCTTCCGATAGAAACCGGTTCCTATCGTCCCAAGAACTCTGGCGAGAGATACAGCGACACGCTGACTATCGAACAGGCGTTCGCCTCATCGAGCAACGTTGCGACCGTGCGTCTCTTCGAGGGCGTGGGGAGCGAGAAAGTCATCGACATGGCGCGGGCGTTCGGCATCGAGGCCGCGATGGACAAGGGCGATCCAAGCGTTGCGCTCGGCACTGCCAGCATACCGCTGATCGAACTCACCGCAGCCTATGCCGGCATCGCGGCCAACGCATTCCCGGTGGAGCCGAGCGCCTTCCCCAAGCCGGAGCAGAGCTGGTGGGACTGGTTGTGGAACGGGCCGGAAAGTCTCGGCTCCCGCGACCATGAAGCGATCGAATCCATGCTTCGAAGCGCCATCAATTCCGGAACGGGCCGCGCAGCGATGCTGGCCGGACCGAATTACGGCAAAACAGGAACGACGCAGGACAACCGCGATGCCCTGTTCGTTGGCTACGCAGGCGATCTGGTCGTCGGTGTCTGGATTGGAAACGACGACAATTCGTCTCTCGGCAAGATCTCGGGCGGCGGACTGCCCGCCCGCATCTGGAAGGACTTCATGCGCCGCGCTCTGGGCGCTTCGGACAGACCCGGTGCAAATACCAGCGCGCCACGTGCCAACCCGTCCGGCCCTGTCGAACCGCTCGATGTGCCCGAGCCTTCCGACATCCCGGTCGACATTCCGGTCGGTGAGGAAAGTTCCGGCTTGCGGATGGAAGATGGAGAGGTTGTGCTGCGCACGCAGGTCGACGGCATTCCCATCGACGTCCGGGTGGGCGAGGGCGGCGTCAGGATGGACGATGCGGCCATCGAAGAAGCGCGGCGAGAAGCCGAAGAACGCGTTCGCGAGAGTATCGAACAAGCCACCGAGCGCGCCAACGCACGCTGACCGCGTTCCTTCCTAATCCTGCGGCTCCACCATCAGGACATTCATCACCGCCGTGGCTCTGGGCCTCGACCTGTCGCTCTGCCAGCACTCGACCTCGACATTGGCATTGCGCCGCCCGAGCTTGGTAATCCTTGCCTGCGCGAACAGGGTTTCCGATTTTGCTCCGGCGAGGAATTGCATCGTGATGTTGATCGGTTTGAGCTGGATGCCCGGACGCTCGTCCTTGATCAGGCGGGTACGGATCGCCGCATAACCGGCTGTTTCCAGCAGGCCGCTGATCGCACCGCCGTGATAATGCGAGGGCCGCCCTTGAACGGTGTCGGAGAAAGGCACCTTCAACACCGGGGCGTCCTGCGAAATGTCCTCGACCGCTATACCCATCGAGCGGGCGTAGGGCGTGAGCATGGTATCGGGTTCAGCGGCCATTGTTTGCCCTTGCATCGATGGTCATGAAGACACCGGCCATATTGGCAACCGGATCGTCGGGGTCGCCATCATGGGCGATCCCTTTGACAAATGCGGCCGACCGCGTGAGGCGATAGCATTCCGAGCGGCCGAAAACGGCATGACGCGCCGCAGCGGGCCTCAGGTAGTCGACGCGCAGGTCCAGCGTTGCAACGGCGCGAAATTCTCCCATTCGGGTCCAGATCGCCATCCCGCTGGCCATGTCCATCAGGCTGATGATCGGTCCCGAGGCCAGCACTTCGCGGTCGCTTTCGCCGAGCAGGTCCTCGCGCCAGGGCAATTCAAGCTCGACCCAGTCTTCGCCATGCGAGGCGTAGCGCAGGCCCAGCCAGCCATTATGGCTGCCTCCGAACATGTAAGGCGCAAAGGCCTTCGGATCGAATTTCGTATCGGCATTGCTCATGGTGCAGGTGCAGTGAAAGACGCACTGCAACATGACAATCTTTTAATTTCTCAGCTCTGCGGAAGCGCTCCAACCAGTCCCCTTCGAACCGCAATTTCCGGACGGTTCCAATCGGAGGGTCGCACCCCATGACAATACCCAGGATCAGCATCGACAGCCTGCCAGACCTCGAAAAAGTGACCGGCGTTTTCGGTAGCCTCACCGACGGCGCGAGCGCGACAGTGGACGACCGCGTGGTGATCATCATGGTCTATCTGTACGACCATATGTCGCTCGGCCTGTAGGAAGGGCCGGAGCGATGCGACCCTGTGCCGGACTGTCGGCATATATCGGCGACCGGACGGCGCAGGGCGCAGCGCAGCGCGTCATGGCCGACGCTGCAAATGCCTGGCGGGCAAGCGAGCCCGTCGCGGCCATCGCCGCTGACCTGCAAGCTTATGGCAATGGATCAGATCTAGTAACCGGATCGCGTTTGGCCGATCTTGTCGCCAGCTTCCCGGCCGCCTTGAATTTCGCCGTGACTTTCCTCTCGGAAATGGCTGCGGCCATAAAGGAACAGCCGCTTGGCCATCCGTGTTTCTGGCACAGCATAGAAGCCGGCTACACGGCGCTGCATTTGCTGCATTCCGGGCGGGCGACCTTGTCGCTGGTAGTGGCCGAGGGCGATTCAGGACAAACCGCGTCCAATGCCGGTTTCGGCCAGCTTCTCTGCTACCGAGCGCCGCGAAGTCGTGCTGGCAGGGAAAGCGACCGGCGAAGTAATGACGCTGAGCGTTTCGGGCCCATTCGCGCTGCGCCGAGAACGTCGCAGCTTCGAGCGGGGCCAAGTGCTGAACCTGCCGGCATGGAGCGCGCGGTCGTTCGAATTCGATCAAGAGCCCGCTGGCGTGCCTGCGCCTTTCCCGCCGTCCCGACCCCATGCCGGTTACGCGGCAGATCAGGCTGTCCGACGGCGCATTGATCCATGAAGCGGCTGGCGATCCCCGCGACACGAGGCACGAACTGATGGCCGCGTTGCTCGGCCAGATGGAAACTGCAAAAGCCGCGCCGGTGCTGGGCGACGTTGCGCGTCGGGCAGGCGCGGATGCGACCCGCTGGCAGGCCCTCAGGAGCGCGCTTGCGATAGATACGGCGACCGGCTTTGCTGCATTGTTAGGGTTGGCAGAAAATCCGGACGATTCACTGTCGCGCGATGCTGCAAAGCTGCGCGATCAGCTGATACGCGCATATCCGGTTCTGGCCGGTCTGGAGGCCGCTTGATGCCTGCCCCCTTGCATACTGGCCCATGCGCTCCGGAATCTTTGGGCGATACGATAGCGAGACTGGATGCGCTCGATCCGGATTTCACGGACCCCGAGGATGTGACGGCGGCTGCCCAGTGTCTGGCGGGTCTCGACGCCAATCGGAGCTTTCTCGCCGACCTCATGATCGAAGAATTGAAAACGCAGCACAAAGCTGTTGCGGGAGAGAACGGGTACGGCCCGCAGGCGATTATGTTGTCAGGGGCGCGTCCGGGCTATTTCCTGCGCGCCAACATCTGGCCATCGGCGAACGACAGCGTGTTCCTCTCCAGCGGGCCTGAGAGCTTCGTGTACGGCCTGCCGCATGACCACAATTTTGATTTTCTAACCGTTGGGCATTTCGGGCCTGGCTATGGCAGCGATTATTACGAGTATGATTACGACGCTGTGACGGGCGTGACCGGCGAACCGGCCGGGCTTCGGTTCGTTGAGCGGTCGTTCCTATCGCCGGGGCGCATGCTCCATTACCGCGCGCACCGCGATATTCACGTGCAGCTTCCCCCTGAAACGATGTCGGTATCCCTGAACGTCGTGGCGGCCGATCCGGCGCGCAGCTGGTGTGACCAGTACCGCTTCGACATCGACACCGGGACGATTGCCGGGATCGTTAATTCCGGGGCGAGCGAGGCTTTTCTGCGGTGCGGAATTGCGATGGGCCATGCAGGGATGAACGACCTCGCCCGGCACTTCGCCGCTCACCATCCGTCCGAACGGCTGCGACTTGCCGTGTTCGATGCCCGCAGCAGGGCAGAAAACGACCCGGACGCCGTATGGCGAGAGGCCGAATTGTCGGGCAGCCTTCTGGTCGCAGGCGAGGCGAAACGGCGGCGCAGGGCACTCGGCCGTTAAAGGATGGCTCCGCCTGCGAGCCTGTCGATGGCGGCTTGCAGGAAAATCGCAGCAGCATGGCTATCGATACGTTCGGCGCGCTTCGCCCGGCTCGTGCCCTGATTGATCATCGCCGTGTCGGCGCTCTGTGTTGACCAGCGTTCGTCCCATAGCAGTACCGGAAGTTCGAACGCTTCAAACATGTTGCGCGCATAGGCGCGGCTGGCCTGCGCGCGGGGCCCTTCGCTGCCGTCCATGTTGCGAGGCAGGCCGATGACGATACCGGCTACCTTTCGCGCGTCGATCAGGGCACGCATCGCCTCGCGGTCGCGGCCGAACTTTGCCGCGCGCCAGGGTCTTGCCCGCCGTGGCGAACCGCCAGCCTGCGTCGCAGGTCGCGATGCCGATTGTTTTTGTGCCGAGGTCGAGTGCCATCAGGACGCCGCCGTCGGGCAGCGCCTCGCCGAATTCGGCGGCACTTTCCGTAATCAGCGTGCCGCCTCCCATGCGCGAACGCGGGTGACGACATTTTCCTGCAGGTTCCGCCAGAACAGCGGGATGTCGTAAACGTGGTAATTGTTGCCCGGCAGCACGGCGCTTCCGATTTCCGGTGGATCGCCGATCAGCAACAGGCCGCTGGCATCGCAGCGCGCCGGTACACCGCCTGCGACCAGCGATGCAGACGAGAAATCTTCTTCCGGGATCAACGTACCCAAATTCTTCGATGCGGGAGCATTGCCATTTGCCGTACCCGTGATCGGATTGACGCATACGATCGGACCATCGCCTCTTGGCTGCCCATCAAAACCCGGGGTTGCCGCGTAGCGTTCCATCACGAAAGACGGATCGTTGTCGTCAGCAAAGCTCGACCAGGTCGAGATGCAGCCGGACTGATCGATAGAGGCGCAGGCGGGAAAGGGGAGTGCGGGAAGGTCATGCTCGACCGAAATCGGCCAGCCAATCGGATAGACCGCAGCGATCCGGCCTTCCAGCGGCGTTCCCGCAATCCGGTCCTGCATCAGGCGAAGGATGTGCAGCGATCCCTGGCTGTGGCCGGCAAGTACGATCGGCCGGTCCTCATCCACGCTTTCCACGAAATAGGCGAAGGCCTGCTCGACATCGCGATAGGCCGCATCGATGGCCTTTTCCGCCTCCTCCTTGTCGGTCAGGAACGCGCCGACGGAGGCTTGCCGGTATTTCGGCGCCCAGATTTCATCGGCCCTGTTGAAGGCGCTGGCGAGGCCGCGCAGGAACAACCGTGCGCGCAATTCGGCCTGCTCGTCTCCGAAAGCCGCGTTCCAGTTCACCTCGTCGCGAAAATTGACGGGGATGTAGCTGGTCGGATGGACGAAGAAGACAGCGAAATCGGGAATTTCCGATGCCGCGACAATTTCTGCCCTGCGTGTTTCGCCCGGCGTCAGCTCAACCTCGCCCTCGGGCAGGCTCGCTTCGTTCGCCGGATTTTCCGGCGATGGCGGGGGAGGGGCAGCGGCTTCATTGTCGGCTTCCGAAACGGCCGGCTGATATCGCGATGGGTCGTCCGTCCCGATACCAGGGCGTGAATACCACATGTCCGGGTCTTCGTACGCGTTCTGCGCGAGCGCATCCTGCTCCACGAATTCACCGCGCGGCACGAGAGCGATTTCGGTCGCCTCTTTCGACCAGATGCTGAGCGCGAAGCCGCTCGCGACGACGATCACGACCACAAGGACGATGAAGTAGAGAAATTTACGCGCCAATTCAGGTTCCTGATTGAGTCATGGATGCAGCCTCGGACTTCTGTGCTGCCTCGATTTCTTCGTCGTTTTGCTCCGCCCGCCGCTCCAGCGCAACTTTCAGCATCGCCATCAGCGGGTCTGCCAGCAGCAGGCCGAGGATTCCGAACAGGATCCCCATGATCAGCTGCGCTGCAAGGACAAGTGCCGGTGCCAGATCGACGGTCTTCTTGGCTATCAAGGGGATCACGACATACCCGTCGAAGGTCTGGATGAAGAAATAGATCGCAACCGTGTACAGGCCGGTTTCCACATCGACGCTGAACCCGACCATCGCCATCAGCAGCCCGGAAATCGGCGCACCGATATTCGGAATGAAGGCAAGCAGGCCGGTAAGAATGCCGAGCAGGGCGGCCATCGGTACGTCGAAAAAGCTGAGCGCAATGAAGGTAACGAAGCCTTCGAACACCATGCCCAGCAGCCGGCCTGCCATCAGCCGCCGCATCGTATACGCCATGCGGTCCAGCGTGACGCTGAAGGATTTGCGGCTGCGGCGCGGAGCGAACCATTCCACACCGCGTTCATACAGCTTCGGCTCGAAAGCTACGTAAATCCCGATGATGATGATGAGCAGTGCAGTCGCAAGGCCGCCTGCCAGCCCTGTCAGCGCCTTCGTTACCGTACCGACGCCGCTGAGGACCTGGCTGCTCATAGACTGCAGCTGGGCGAAGGAAATGGCGACGCCATTCGCTTCTGCCCACAACTCGATGGCAACGATCTGCCGTTCCAGGATTGCGGGCAATTCCGATGCCTGCTGTGCGATTTGCGCACCGGCAAAGGTCACGAGCCAATAGAAAAAGCCGACGACGCCCAGAAGGACGAAGGAAACCCGCCAGCGCCGACCTATCGGCAGCCACCGGCCAAGCAATCGCGACCCGCCGTCGATCATGCTGGCGAAAACCAGCGCGCCGAACACGACGAGGAGACTTTGCGAAATATAGACGGCAAGGGCTGCGAGGCCGATTACCGACACCCAGACAAGCGCCCGGCGCGCTTCGAACCGCAGGCCCGGGTCGACGATGAACGCAGGACTCGCGCCGCCGGAGCGCCCCTCTTCCGGGTCTGTATCGGGTCCGGTTTCGGACCCTTTATCGGACCCGGTCTCCGTCATGCGCCGGTGTCCTCTTGCGCGTCGGAGGGCGGTGCGGCGATTTGCGGGCGCAATGTCGTCCATGCCCGTCCGCTCCGCATGGCGGCGAACCAGCTTATCGGGTTCCACGATGCCGTACCGTCGAGCGAGAAGGTGATGAATTCCGCCCTGCCGCCGATATTCTCGAACGGAATCGGACCACCCAGACCCTGTTCCATGATGCTGGCCCGGCTGTCGGCCGAGTGGTCGCGGTTGTCGCCCATGACGAAGACATGCCCTTCGGGAATCAGGATCTCGTCCATATTGTCGAGCGGATAGTCCGCCTGATGATCGAAGATCTTGTAGGTCGCGCCATTGGGCAGCGTTTCCTGATAGGTCGGAATTCGGCAGACTTCCTCGCCTGTATCCGTGCGGGCCTGAAGACCGGGATAATCGAAGCTGGTGCATGGCGAATTGGGATCGACCGGCACTTCGATAGCGGGCACCACTTCCTGCGGTACAGGCTCTCCGTTGAGCACGATCTGCCCGTTTGTCACGGCGATGCGATCACCGGGAAGGGCGACGACACGCTTGATATAATCCTCGTCACGCTCCGGATGGACCGGGATAACGATATCGCCATATTCCGGCGCGCTGCCGAAGATGCGCCAGTCACCGCGCGGCGCCATGTGGAAACTGATCGACGCCCAGCTGTATCCGTAGGGATATTTGCTCACCACCAGCCGGTCGCCGACAAGCAGATTCGGCATCATCGATTGCGACGGAATGTAGAATGGCTTCGCGATGAAGCTGTGGAACGCGACAACCGCGAGCAGCATCAGTGCCAGCCCGCGAATCTCGGCGAACCAGTTTACCTTCTCGTCTTCTTTTTTGTCAGTTTTATCGGTCACGGGGGATATGCGTCCGTTGTCAAAGGCGGCTGGCTTCGATGATCACGAAGGCCTGCGCCCATGGGTGATCATCGGTGAGGGTAAGGTGAATGATGGCCTCATGGCCATCGGGCGTCAGTTCCGCAAGCCGCTTGGCCGCGCCGCCTTCGAGGGCGAGGGTAGGCGCGCCCGACTTGGCATTGACGACGCCGATGTCCTTCATGAAGACACCGCGGCGAAAGCCCGTGCCGACTGCCTTGGAGAAAGCTTCCTTGGCGGCAAAGCGTTTCGCGTAAGTGCCAGCAATGCTGAAGGGTCGGCGCTGGGCCTTGGCGCGTTCGATCTCGGTGAAGACACGGTTTTCGAACCGCTCGCCAAAGCGGTCGAGCGAGTTCTGGATGCGCTCGATATTGCACAGGTCAGAGCCGAGACCGATAATCATCGCGACTTCGTCCATCAGATCGCGCATCCTGCGCACCGCTGTCTTCAAGCCCGACAAAGATCGCCTCGCCAATGAGGTAATGCCCGATATTCAGCTCGGCGAGTTGGGGAATGGCGGCGATGGGCTGGACGTTTTCATAGGTCAGGCCGTGGCCTGCATGTGGTTCGATCCCGTTCTTCGCGGCCAGTGCGGCCATATCGGCAATGCGCTTCAGCTCGCTGGCACCTTCTGGCCTCGCCGTCGCTCGTCGAGCATAGGCATGGGCATATTCGCCGGTGTGGAACTCCACGATGTCGGCGCCCAGCCGGATCGCGGCGTCGAGCTGGCGCTCCTCGGCCTCGATGAACAGCGACACGCGGATACCGGCATCGGTCAGTTGCGAGACGATCGGCGCGAGCTGGTTGTCGAGCCCCGCCGCATCCAGACCGCCTTCGGTCGTGCGCTCCTCGCGCTTTTCCGGGACGATGCACGCGGCGTGCGGGGAATGGGCGAGGGCGATCGCCAGCATTTCCTCTGTCGCCGCCATTTCCAGGTTCAGCGGCAGGCCGGTCGCTTCCTGAATGCGTTTCAGGTCGCCGTCGCGGATGTGGCGGCGATCCTCGCGCAGATGCGCGGTGATCCCGTCGCCGCCCACGGCTGCCACGATCTGCGCCGCGCGCACCGGATCGGGATGATCGCCGCCGCGCGCGTTGCGGATCGTCGCGACGTGATCGATGTTCACGCCCAGAGCGAAGTTTGTGATCTGCGCGCTCAAGATGCACGGCTTCCGGGCTTGGTCACGGCACGGCCGCCAGATCTGCTGGCACTTCGTCATCGGCATAGGTCGGGAAATTGAGAGCAACCAGCGGGAAGAAAGGCACGCCGAGGTCGACGGAGCCGCCCGACCGGTCGACGAGCGACACTTCGGCAATCACTTCGCCGCCCTCGTTACCCACAGCCTTGATCGCTTCGCGGCTGGAAAGCCCGGTCGTGACGACGTCTTCGACCATCAGGACCTTCGCGCCCGGCTCTAGCGCGAATCCGCGCCGCAGATGGAACGTGCCGTCGGGTCGCTCGAGAAACATCGCATCTTTTTGCAGCGCACGGCCCATTTCGTGTCCGATGATCAGGCCGCCCATCGCCGGAGAAACGACGCAATCGATCTGCTGGCGCAATTCGCGGGGGATATTTCGCGCCATCGCCGCGGCCAGCCTTGCCGCCCGTTCGGCATTCATCAGGACGCGCGCGCATTGCAGATAGAACGCGCTATGGCGTCCGGAGGACAGTAGAAAATGACCTTCGAGAAGGGCATCGCAGCTACGGAATTCGGCAAGCACGTCTTCGTCTGTCATCGGGTCCTCGAAACTGTCGGCTGGCACATTATGGGGCGCCGAGACACAGGGGCAATTGCAAGCAAAGCCATAGGGGCTTGCAGAAAAATGTCCGTAGAAGCGCTTGAGACAGTGGGCAAGCGTCCGTATAGGCCGCGCAGTCCGGCTTCCCTATATGGGTAGCCAACAGCCCCCTGTGCGGGGTGATTACAAATGCCTGAAGGCCAGTAATGGCCCGAAATTGGGAAGCTTGTTCGCGATGATGACTACCGCCCGGTCCAATGCCACAACCCGCGCTATTGCAATGCTGTTTGCCGCCTTGTTGCTGGCATTCGGCGCGCAGGCCGCTTTTGCGCAGGACGAATCGCTCGTGCCCGAAGCCAGCACGGTAGCTGAAATCGATCCTGCTGCTGCGGCAGAAGTTGCTGACAGCGATGCCGTCGCTCCCGGCGCGGAGGCGGACGGCTACGAATATTATGGCCCCGACATGATCAAGGGTCAGCCGACCGCATTCGAAGACGATGCGCTCGCCAGCATGACCTTCCAGGACCAGTACACCGAGAACGGTCGGTACGCGCAGTGGATGCACGATATCATCCTGATGCCGGTCATCACGGTAATCAGCCTATTCGTACTCGGCCTGCTGCTCTGGGCGGTTGCGAAATATCGCCGCCGCGAAGGTCGCGAACCGTCGAAAACAACGCACAACACGCTGATCGAGGTGGTGTGGACCATCGTTCCGGTCTTCATTCTCGTCATTATCGCGGTCCCGTCGATCACGCTGCTTGCACGCCAGTACGAGACGCCGCCGGCCGACGCGATCACGATCAAGGCAACCGGTTATCAGTGGTACTGGGGCTACACCTATCCCGACCAGGGCGGTTTCGAAATCATCTCGAACATGCTGTCTGAGGAAGAAGCGCTGGATCGCGGTCTTCCCGGCCAGCTCGCCGTCGACAACCGCATGGTTGTCCCGGTCGGCGTGCCGCTCCGCCTGCAGACGACCGCCGCCGACGTCATTCACTCCTTCGCCGTGCCCAGCCTCTGGTTCAAGCTCGACGCCGTTCCGGGTCGTCTGAACGAGCGCCTCCTGACGATCGACGAGCCGGGCATCTATTACGGCCAGTGCTCCGAACTTTGCGGTGCGCGCCATGGCTACATGCCGATCGCTATCGAAGCAGTTCCGATGGAGCGCTATCGCCAGTGGGTTGCAGCGCAGGGCGGCACTTTCGAGGGCGAAGAAGAAGCTGCTCCCGAAGCAGCCCCGCTGCAGCAGCCGGAAAGCGCTCTCCCGGGCGCTCCGGGTGCAGGCGCTCCGCCCACGATCGACACGGCTCCGGAAGGCGCCGGGGCACTCGATACCGAGTAAGCCTATCCACGTTCTCCGGGCCGTAGTGACACCGGAGGACAGCAAGACTAATGACAAACGCCGCAAGGCGAACAGACGCTAAGAGAAACGAGAACCGAACGATGGCTACCACCGCTGAAGGCTACCAGGCCCACCCAGAGGACACGGCTCACGGCGCGCATCATGGCGGCGATCATGGTGCCGACCACAAGCCGGGCTTCTTCGCTCGCTGGTTCATGTCGACGAACCACAAGGACATCGGCACGATGTACCTGATTTTCGCGATTTTCGCGGGGATCATCGGTGGTGGAATTTCGGGCGTCATGCGCGCGGAACTGGCTGCCCCCGGCATCCAGTATCTCGGCTGGTGGGTCGAGTTCATGGGCGGCGAGGCGGGCTTCGATGCCAACCTTCACATGTGGAACGTGTTCATCACCGCTCACGGTCTGATCATGGTCTTCTTCATGGTCATGCCGGCGATGATCGGCGGCTTCGGCAACTGGTTCGTACCGCTGATGATCGGCGCGCCGGATATGGCGTTTCCGCGGATGAACAACATCTCGTTCTGGCTGACCGTCGTCGGCTTCCTCTCGCTGCTGTTCTCGTTGTTCGTACCCGGCGGTACGGGCCTCGGTGCAGGCACGGGCTGGACCGTTTATGCACCGCTTTCCACCAGTGGTTCGGTTGGTCCGGCAGTCGATTTCGCGATCTTCTCGCTCCACCTTGCGGGCGCAGGCTCGATCCTGGGTGCGACGAACTTCATCACGACCATCTTCAACATGCGTGCTCCGGGCATGACGCTGCACAAGATGCCGCTGTTCGTCTGGTCGGTGCTGGTGACGGCATTCCTGCTTCTGCTGGCTCTGCCGGTTCTGGCTGCTGCCATCACGATGCTGCTGACGGATCGTAACTTCGGCACGACGTTCTTCGATCCGGCTGGCGGCGGCGACCCGGTCCTGTACCAGCACCTGTTCTGGTTCTTCGGTCACCCCGAAGTGTACATCATGATCCTGCCGGGCTTCGGCATGGTCAGCCAGATCGTGGCGACCTTCAGCCGCAAGCCGGTCTTCGGCTATCTCGGCATGGCCTATGCCATGGTCGCCATCGGCGTCGTCGGCTTCATCGTGTGGGCGCACCACATGTACACGGTCGGTCTCGACGTAAACACGAAGATGTATTTCACCGCCGCGACGATGGTTATCGCCGTCCCGACGGGTGTGAAGATCTTCAGCTGGATCGCGACGATGTGGGGCGGCAGCCTCGAATTCAAATCGCCGATGGTCTGGGCTCTCGGCTTCATCTTCCTGTTCACCGTTGGCGGTGTGACCGGTGTGGTGCTCGCCAATGGCGGTATCGACGATAACCTGCACGACACGTATTATGTGGTTGCCCACTTCCACTACGTGCTCTCGATGGGCGCCGTGTTCTCGATGTTTGCCGGTTTCTATTACTGGTTCCCGAAGATGAGCGGCCGCTGGCACAGCGAATTCCTGAGCCACGTGCACTTCTGGCTGTTCTTCATCGGCGTGAACGTGATCTTCTTCCCGATGCACTTCCTGGGCATGCAGGGTATGCCGCGCCGCTATCCGGACTACACGGCGGCCTACGCCTACTGGAACGAGATCGCGTCTTACGGCTACATCATCATGGCTGCCTCGATGCTCGTCTTCTTCGTGAACCTTGCCTACGCCTTCACGGCCGGTCGCAAGGCAGAAGCGAACTCGTGGGGCCCCGGTGCAACGACGCTGGAATGGACGCTGTCCAGCCCTCCGCCTTACCACCAGTTCGAAACCCTCCCGGTGATCGAGGACCATCACGACTACCACGATCACATGTCGACGCCTGCCAAGGCGTAAGTGGATGGCCTGCTAAAAGGCAGGGATCCGCAGACACGAACATGAGAGGGGGGCGCATCAGCAATGGTGCGCCCCCTCTTGTAAAAAGGCCCGCAACCGGCTCCGCTTGAAAGTCCCGATTGAAATGACCGCCGCCGCATCATCTGTGACCACGCTGCCGAGCGACTGGCGCGATTTCTTCGCGCTCACCAAGCCGCGCGTGATGAGCCTGGTGATCTTCACCGGACTATGCGGTTTGCTGGCAGCGCCGGTGGGCATCAACCCGGTGATCGGCTTCACTGCCATTCTGTGCATCGCACTGGGCGCGGGCGGCGCAGCGGCACTAAACCAGTGGTGGGAAAGCGATCTCGACGCGGGGATGAAGCGGACTAAGGACCGTCCCATTCCCGGTGGCCGCATGCCGCGCGGCGACGCATTGACCTTTGGGCTTCTTCTGTCCGCAGTTTCCGTCATGACGATGGGCCTCGCGGTCCACTGGCTGGCCGCCTCCATCCTGCTGCTTTCGATCATCTATTATGCCGTCATCTACACCATCTGGCTCAAGCCCCGGACGCCCCAGAACATCGTTATCGGTGGCGGGGCAGGGGCGTTCCCGCCGCTGATCGGATGGATTGCCGCGACCGGCGAGATCACGGCTATGCCGGTCCTGCTGTTTGCGATCATCTTCATGTGGACCCCGCCGCACTTCTGGGCACTCGCGCTGTTCGTGCAGTCGGATTACGCCAAGGTCGGCATCCCCATGATGCCGGTCGTCAAGGGTGAGGTGAGCACGCGAAAGCAGATCCTGCTCTACGCCGTCTTGTTGCTGCCCTTCGCCATCGCTCCGTGGTTGATCGGCGGAACCGGCGCAATTTATGGAATTTCCGCCCTGATCCTGACGGTAGCGTTCATCGCCCTGAGCGTGCCTGTCGCCACGCGGCGGCAGTGTGGAAGGCGACACCATGAAGCCGGAAAAACGCCTCTTCGCATTCAGCATCATCTATCTCTTCGCCCTGTTCGCAGTGCTGGTCGTCGACCGGTATGCGGCGCCGCTCATGGAGACCGTATGACTCCCCCTATGACCCCCGAAGAACAAACCGAACTCGAACGTCGCCGCAGGTCGCGAAATGTCGCGCTCGGCGTGCTGTTGCTGTTTTTCGTCGTTCTGTTTTACGCGATTACAATCGTGAGGATGGGCGACTGATGGCCAGCTTACCGATCGACGAAAACCGCAATGCGAAAACCGGCGTGATGGCGTTCGGCCTTGCGCTGGCAATGCTCGGGCTCGGCTATGCGGCCGTTCCGCTTTACGATCTGTTTTGCCGGGTGACCGGATTTGGCGGAACGACGCAGGTCGCCAGTGAAACCGATGCCGCCGTTGCCGAGCGGCTCGCCGCCAGCGCCGGCGCCACGCCGATCTCCGTCCGCTTCGATGCAAGCACGGCGCGCGACGTGCCCTGGACCTTCGAGCCGGCGCAGGCGACCGACACCGTCCAGATCGGCGTGCGCGACATGGCGTTCTACACGGCGAAGAACAATTCCTCCGTCCCGATCACCGGCACAGCGACATTCAATGTCGAGCCGGAGCAGGCGGGCAAGTATTTCAACAAGATACAATGCTTCTGTTTCACAGAGCAGACCTTGCAGCCCGGTGAGGAAGTCCGCATGCCGGTCCTCTATTACGTCGACCCTGCAATTCTGGACGACGAGAATGCGAAAGGCATCGAGCAGATCACGCTGAGCTACACCTTTCACAAGGCGATCGAGGGCTCTGACAGCGACAAGCCCGCTGAAGAAAGCTGACAGTTGAGAGCAAGCGCCCTCTAGACCACCGCGCGCTGTCGTATTAGGGGCAGCACCACGAATTGAAGACATACAATCAGGACACGCGACCCATGGCCGGTAACGTCAACCACGACTATCACATTCTCGATCCCGACATCTGGCCGCTGGTCGGCGCATTTTCCGCGCTTACCTTCACGTCCGGCATGGTGCTGTACATGCACGAAATGGCCAATGCGTGGCTCGTGCTCGGCCTTGGTATCGCAGGTCTGATTGCGACTTTCTGGGGCTGGTTCTCCAAGGTCGTGAACGAAGCGCAGCGCGGCGATCATACGCCTGTCGTGCAGCTGCACATGCGTTACGGCATGATCCTGTTCATCGCATCGGAAGTGATGTTCTTTGTTGGCTGGTTCTGGAGCTGGTTCGATTTCGCTCTTTTCCCCAGCACGATCAGCGAAGTGGTTGGCGGCGTCTGGCCGCCCGCTGCGATCGACGAGGTTCTCAACCCGTTCGAACTTCCGCTTCTCAACACGCTGATCCTGCTGTGCTCCGGCACGACGGTAACATGGGCGCACCACTCCCTGCTCAATAATGACCGTGAAGGTCTGAAAATGGGCCTTTGGGCGACCATTCTTCTGGGCGCATTGTTCACCTGCATTCAGGTCTACGAGTACGGCGTTGCCCCTTTCGCATTCGGCGGAAACACCTACAGCTCGGCCTTCTACATGGCGACCGGATTCCACGGCTTCCACGTCCTTGTCGGGACGATCTTCCTCGCCGTGTGTCTGGGCAGGACCTACAAGGGGCACTTCACCCCGCGCCAGCACTTCGGTTTCGAAGCCGCTGCTTGGTACTGGCATTTCGTCGATGTCGTGTGGCTGTTCCTCTTCATCGTCGTCTATGTCTGGGGCGGTTGGGGCGCCGAATACCACTAATGGCATCTGCCAATTCAGGCGGTTCGCCGGAAAATGAAAAGGGGCAGCCCGCCATTTGGCAGGCTGCCCTTTTCGGTTCGTGCCCACGCTGCGGTGAGCGCTCGCTCTTCGATGGTATCGTCAGGTTCGCGTCGTCGTGCCGCGCGTGCGGTCTGAACTTTGCCAAGTTCAATGTTGGTGACGGACCGGCGGCCTTTCTCATCCTGGTCGTCGGCGCGATGGTCGTAGGCCTTGCCGCATGGCTCGAGGTATCCGCCGCGCCGCCTGTCTGGGTTCATGTGGTGCTTTGGGCCCCGATGATCATCGTGCTGACTATCGGCGGCCTGAGGATTGCCAAGGCCGCTCTTCTCGCGTCCGAATTCCGGCACGAGGCGAAAGAAGCAGGGAGCATTGATTCATGACTGCCAAGCTACCGGTCGTGTCGACCATCATCGTCGTCGCTGCGGTTCTGACCATGATCGGGCTGGGCTTCTGGCAGCTTGGCCGGGCCGACGAGAAAGAAGCGCTTCTTGCCCGCTATGCCACTGCGGGCGACATGGCGGAACCTGTCGAGTTTCCCCTGACGGAGGAGGCTGCCGAGCCGATCCTCTATCGCCGCAGCTCCATTACTTGCGACCGCGTAATCGACAGCCGGGCCACTGCAGGAACGAGCGCGCAAGGTGCCAAGGGCTGGGCGCAAATCTCGCGCTGCGCGCTGGCTGGCGGCGGAGAAACGGAAGTAGCGCTGGGGTGGACGCGCGCGCCGGGCGGCCCGCAATGGATCGGTGGGGAGGTAACGGGCATTATTGCGCCTGGGCCAAGGCTGGTCGCCGATCCGCCGCGAGCGGGGCTCATCCCGCTTGCTCCGCCGGACCCCTCGGATTTGCCGAACAACCATCTCGCTTATGCAGGCCAGTGGTTCTTCTTCGCGCTGACGGCGCTTGTCATCTATGTATTGGCCATCAGGCGCCGGCGCAGGGACGATGATGCAGAGGACGAACGCGGCCCACAGGTGGACGATCTCGGCCACGATGAAGACTAGCTTTCTTGTCCGCTGCGCAGGGCCCCGCTAGTCCCCCGCCATGCGTTACGTATCTACCAGAGGCTCTGCCCCCGTTCTCGACTTCGAAGGCGTGACCCTTGCCGGGCTCGCCAGCGATGGCGGCCTGTATGTGCCGGAAGAATGGCCGCAATTTTCAGCATCCGAAATTTCCGCGATGCGCGGTCTTCCCTATGCCGAGGTTGCGGCCCGCGTCATGGAACCGTTTATCGGCGATGCGTTGACGCCCGAGCGGCTGCGTGAGCTGACCGGCGAGGCATATGGCCGATTCTCTCACAAGGCTGTCGTGCCGCTCGTCCAGTTGGATCAGCAGCACTGGCTTATGGAGCTGTTCCATGGGCCCACGCTGGCGTTCAAGGACGTGGCGTTGCAGATGCTCGGACTGCTGTTCGAGGAATTCCTTTCCCGCCGGAACGAGAAGCTGACGCTGGTCGGCGCGACGAGCGGGGATACCGGTAGTGCGGCCATCGATGCGGTCGCCGGGCGCGACGGCGTCGAAATTTTCATGCTCCACCCGGAAGGCCGGATCAGCGACGTCCAGCGCTGCCAGATGACAACCGTACTCGCGCCCAATGTCTTCAACGTAGCGATCTCGGGCAGTTTCGATGACGGGCAGGCAGCTGTGAAGCGTATGTTCGGGGATGAGGCGCTCAAAGGCACGCTGCGGCTCGGCGCGGTCAATTCGATCAACTGGGCACGCCTGCTGGCGCAAGTGGTCTATTATTTCACCAGCGCCCTGCAACTCGGCGGCCCGGAACGGCCCGTCGCGTTCAGTGTGCCGACCGGCAATTTCGGCGACGTCTTTGCAGGCTATGTCGCTGCGAAGATGGGTCTGCCGATCGCGAAACTGGTGGTGGCGACGAACGTGAATGATATCCTGCATCGCGCTCTGTCGGCAGGCGATTATTCTGCGGGAGAAGTCACTCCCACAGCCGCGCCGAGCATGGACATTCAGGTCAGCTCGAATTTCGAGCGGTTGCTGTTCGATTGCGGAGGCCGGGATGGCGCGGCGATGGCGCAGCAGATGGCCGGTTTCGAGACGACCCGTGCGATGGCTCTGACCGATCTGCAGCGCAGTGGCTCGGCCGATCTGTTCACCAGCATTCGCGTCGATCCGGATGCGATGGCGCAGGCTATGCGCCGCGCGCACCAGTATTGCGGACAGATCATCGATCCCCACACCGCCATCGGTCTCGACGCGGCGTACAAGGCGGACCTTCCGGTGGAAGTCCCCGTAGTCACGCTCGCGACGGCGCATCCGGCGAAGTTCCGCGAAGCGGTCGAACGCGCGACCGGTACGCGGCCTGCGCTGCCAAGCCGCGTCGGCGACCTTTTCGCACGCGAGGAACGCTGCGTGTCTCTGCCCGGCGACTATGACGCGCTGACCGCGTATATTCTCGAAAATGCAAGCCCGAGTGCCTGATGGCAGAGCTGGTCGAACAGCCACTGATTATGGTGGGCGAGGGCTGGGACGGTTATTCGCTGCTCGATAGCGGTGACGGGCGAAAGCTCGAGCAGTTCGGTCCCTATCGCTTTATCCGGCCAGAACCGCAGGCCATGTGGACATCGCGGCTCGATCAGGACGGTCCCGACTGGCAGGCGCATGGCGAGTTCATTCCCGGCGCGGACGAAGATGGTGGCGGGCGCTGGCATCTGTCGCCCGAAGTGCCCGAAGAGGGCTGGCCGCTCGCATGGAAGGAAGCGCGCTTTACCGCGCAAAATACGCCCTTCCGGCATTTAGGGTTCTTCCCGGACATGGCGCCTGTTTGGGACTGGATGCGGGTGCAGCTGGAGGGCAAACCGGGTGCCTCCACCATGAACCTGTTCGGCTATACTGGCGTGGGAACACAGGCGCTGAGTAGTTGCGGACCGGTGACGCATGTCGACGCATCGAAAAAGTCGGTCGCGCAGGCGCGCGAGAATGCCGAGTTGGCAGGAATGCAGGATCGCCCGATCCGCTGGCTTGTCGACGATGCGGCAAAATTTGCCGCCCGTGAGGTGCGACGCGGCAATCGGTACGACGGCATCATCCTCGACCCGCCGAAATTCGGGCGTGGGCCAAAGAACGAAACCTGGCGCATCGAGGAAGGGCTGGCGCCGCTGGTACGCGATTGCAGAGCCTTGCTGGACGAAGAAAGCAAGTTCCTGTTCCTGACCGTCTATGCCGTTCGGATGAGCAGCCTTGCTTTGGCAGGGATGCTCCACGAAATCTGCGCTGGACTGCCGGGCAAGGTAGAGCACGGCGATCTGGCGGTGCGCGAGACGGGGGAGGGTGGCCGCCTGCTCCCCACAGCCATATTTGCGCGTTGGTCAAATCTGGCTGGAGGACAAACATGATCGGAAGAGGGGCGCTTGGCGGCTTGCTCGGCCTGTCCTTGGCTGCATGCGTAGCAGGGCCGGGCCATGACGCCACGGGTGGAGACCCGCGCCCAACCGATATCGCAGCCTTGAGTCAGTCACGCTTGATGATCGGCGAATTGCCTCTGTGTAGCCTGACGGTGAAGGAAGCCACGCTGGGCAGCCGACAGCGACACGGTAGCATCGGTGCCGACTATTATCTGACGATTGGCCTGTCAGATGCGGCAAGCCTGGCGTTTGGCCGCATTACAAGCGAGAATGTCGGCCGGACGCTATCGATAACACTGGACGAACACGAACTGGCTGCGCCCCGCATCATGGAGCCACTGCTGGGCGGCGCGTTCGAAATTTCGGACGAAGCAGAGGCGTTGGAGCGTGCCTTGAAGGCAGCGAACGAGCCTTGCTGATTCGACCTGTCCGCAGGTATGGCCCATTGCCGGAAAAGGAAGTTCATGGCCGATAGTCTCACCCTGCGCTTTGCCGACATCGAAACCGATGTCCTGACAGGAATATATTCCGAGGAAACCGGCAAGCCGCAGCCACTGCGGATCACGATAGAAGTCGCCTACAAGGCCGCCGACAAATACGAGCCGGACACCCCGCTCGAGGCGAGCAAGAATTACATGGACCTGAAATTTGCCGCGACCGAAGCTTTGCCCGAGGGCGTGCATTTCAAGCTGATCGAATCGCTGGCGGATCATATCTGCGACACGCTGTTCGTGCAGGACGAAAATGTGCTGACTGTCACTGTCCATATCGTGAAGCTGGCAATTGCAGTCGGTGCGGAAAAAATCGGTATCACCTTGAAGCGCGAGCGCAGGTGACGAAGAGCGGATCAAACTTCGGCCTGAGCTTTGACGGTCACGTTTTGATCGAAACCGGGCCACTGGCGCCCGGCGCACTTGAAGCTGCTGCCACCTTTTACGAACGTCATTCCGGCGCGGTTGCGCATGCGATTGCAGGCGGTGCCATCAGCGTGGTTCTGGCAATGCCGGCAGCGACCTACGATCACAAGGACTGGCGTCGCACCGCCGCGCGCGATCTTGCCAGGCTGCATACGCCTGTCCGGGTCAATGTGATCGGCGGCGGCGATCCGGCGGCAATTCGCGCAACGTCCGCCTATCTGGCAGATGCCCAGGCGATTACCGGTCAGTATCTGCCCCTCGCGGCAAGCGGAGATGAGCACGGTGGCTGACGGGCGGGAACTGGTCGATGCATTCGGGCGCAAGATTACCTATCTGCGCCTGTCGATAACCGACCGCTGCGATCTGCGGTGCACCTATTGCATGCCCGAACGCATGACGTTCCTCCCGCGCAAGGAAGTCCTGAGCCTTGAAGAACTGTATGCGCTTGCCCGCGGGTTCATGGACCGCGGTATCCGCAAGATCCGGCTGACCGGCGGGGAGCCGCTTGTCCGCCGCGATGCGGTGGACCTGGTGCGAGCGCTGGGCCGCCATGTCGGGGATGAGCTCGACGAACTGACCATGACAACCAACGGGACCCAGCTGGCGCAGCACGCCGCAGCGCTGGCCGATGCCGGGGTGCAACGTATCAATGTCTCTCTGGACACTCTGGACCACGAAACATTCAAGACCCTCTCCCGGCGTGATGCGCTGCCGCAGGTACTCGGCGGGCTTGCTGCCGCAAAGGCAGCGGGCCTCAGGATCAAGATCAATACCGTGGCGCTGAAAGGCATCAACGAACAGGAAATCCCTGCGCTGATCGATTGGGCGCATGGGGAGGGGCACGACATCACCCTCATCGAGACGATGCCGCTGGGCGTGGTGGATGAAGATCGGACCGACCGCTTCCTTCCGCTATCGCAAGTGCGCGAAGCACTCGAAGCGCGCTGGACGCTCCAGCCTTCGGACCACCGCACCGGCGGGCCATCGCGCTATTTTCGTGTGTCTGAGACTGGCGGCCTGCTCGGCCTGATTACGCCGCTCACCGAGAATTTCTGTGCCGGCTGCAATCGCATTCGCGTGACGACGACAGGTCAACTCTACCCTTGTCTTGGCGGAGGAGAGCGGGTCGATCTTCGTGCAGCGCTGCGGTCGGACAAGCCTGAAGAAAATCTCGAAGCCGCGCTCGATGAAGCCATGGCGATAAAGCCCGAGCGGCATCATTTCCGCATCGGGGAGGGCGAGGCGCCCACCGTGGACCGCCATATGTCGATGACGGGCGGCTGATGGCCGTTCGCGTACTTTTTCTCGGGCCTCTTGCCGATATGGAAGGCGCGTCGCAGCGCGATTTCGATGCGCCACTCGATTGGTCGGGACTTTTGTCACAGGTCTCGGACGCGGTGGCGGCCCAGCTGGGCGAGGAGCGCGTGCACGTGGCCTGCGGCGGGAAGGGTACTTGGCGACAAGAAGACGCTTCTGGCAAAAGATGGCGACGAGATTGCACTGCTTCCGCCGGTCAGCGGTGGCTAGACTGCGCGTCCATACGCCTGCCGATGTGCGCGTCTGCGAAAGCGGATTCTCCGTGGGCGAGGCGCTTGCCGCCTTCAACGAAGCGCATACTGCATCGGGCGGTCTCACCAGCTTTACCGGCAAGGTCAGGCCCGACGGGGATGTCAAAGTTCTCGAGCTGACTCATTACGAGCCTCTGACCCTCGCCGGGATGCAGGACATCGCCGCGCAGGCGCTGGAGCGGTGGCAGCTCGACGGGATGCTGGCATGGCACAGGGTCGGTGTCCTTCAGCCCGGTCAAGCCATTGTCCTGGTCGCTGCGGCAGCGCGCCACCGGCGGGCAGCATTCGAGGCGACCGATTTCGTGATGGACCATCTCAAAAGCGCGGCGTGGTTCTGGAAACGCGAGAAGCGCGGTGACGGCTGGCACTGGATCGCCCCTCGTGATGCCGATTATTCCGACCGCGACAGGTGGTCGCCCGCAGGATAATTTTCGCAGTTTGACCTGCGTCAAAGCGAGCCTGTCGATGGTCGGTCATACCATTCCCAGAAACCAAGGAAGGGTAAATTCATGTCCGATCTTCTCGCCCGCGACGTTCTAGCCGCCAACGCCATCATCCACGATCGGTTGCCGACTTAAGAAGCGAAGCCGCATGAAGTAGATCGCACCTTCGAAATGCCGAAGGCGCTCTACGGCGCAACTGTCGGCCTTTATCTCGGCTTTCTGGCTATCATGGCCGCCGGCATGAGTTCGCCCGGACTGATCATCCCGATGGCAATCTTCGCGGTCTTCATCGTGGCAGGTTTCGGAGTTCCGGCGATCTGGACGCGGCTGAACCCGCAGACCGCTAGCAAGCCGCTCACGATGGCCGCCTTCAAAAGCCGTGGAATCATGACCAATACCGGCATGCTCAGGCCGCGCGACGCGGCGATCCAGATGCTGATCCTGCCTGTTCTGATCGTCATCTGGGGGCTGGTCTGCGTGAGCATCGCGGCCATCGTGGCCTAGCCTGAGAAACTACAGTCTTCCCGCGAGGGAGGAGAGGCGCGCGGGGTCGACCAGTTCGATCCCGCGTTTGCCGTGTTTGCCGATTATCCCCTCCTGCTCGAGCCGCGACAGCCGGCGGCTGACTGTCTCGATCGTCAGGCCCAGCATCTGGGCCATCTCGCCCCGGGTCAAAGGCAGGTCGAATTGCTGGGCCGGATGGCAGGGGGAATGGCTGGCCGCATTGGCCAGCGAGAGCAGCAGGCCTGCTATGCGTGTCTCGGCATCCTGTTTGCCGGTGAGCTCCAGCAGCGAGCGTGCGGCGTGCAATTCATCTTGCGACCGGCGCAGGAGTGCTGTTGCCAGAGCGGGGTGACGCTCCAGCGCCTGCTCCATCGACGACCGGGAGAAAACGCAAAGGCGGCAATCGGTCAGGGCGGTCACGTCGTGATCGGCAAAGGGGCGGAACATCTCGCCCACAAATCCCGCCGGATGGATCAGCGCCAGTATGCGTTCTTCGCCCGTTGCATCAATCGACGACACCTTCAGTGCGCCGGTCAGCAGCGTGGCGCAGGCATCGTTGTCGTCCCCGGCAGAAAACAGGACGTCGCCCCGTTCAAGGGTTCGCGTCCGGCCGGAATTCGCCAGATCTTCGCGCTCTTCCTGCGAAAGTACCGCGCAGGCCGCTTGATCGCGCACCGGACAGGTCGCGCATTCCAGCGTCATCAGCGAATCCGTGATCGCAGGCTGGCAAGAACGCGGTCTTCTTCTGCGACCAGCGCCACGACTGCGTCGCGCGCTTCGGCAATCTCCGCCACAGGGTCGAAGGCAGTGGCCTGCGAGGCATAGAGCGCATCGAGGTCGGCCAGAGGAATGGCTGTTTTCGAGCGCTGGGTTTCCAGATCCGCCAGTGCAACCTGCGCGCCTGCCCACGCATCGCTTGCGCGGGCAGCTCCGGCTCCGGCGGACACTGCGCGCCGGGCAGCAGGGGCGGAGCGCAGGAATTGCTGATGCGCAGAATTCGCATCGGCCCGCAGTGCGGCAATCCTCTGCAGAATGTCGGCGCTGACGACTTTTGGGGGAGGGGGCGTGGCAGGCTCGCCCCCGTCCGGGGTCTCGATCGTGCCGCGCGGCCGCTCCGCGTCGCGGATCGCGAGCGAGGGATAGTCTCCGCTCGCCGCAGTACATGCAGAAAGGGCGAGCAGGCCGATAGGCGCCAGAAGAAGGTTGCGGGTCATTGCTGCATGCTTACATATCATGTGAACAGGCCGACGCCACCCTGCAGGCACCGGTGCGGTGCAAAGACTTGCGGATTGGCCATTTTCCCGGCTATCTGTCGTTGACTTGGCGGCAGGTCTGCCTTAACGGCGACCATCTTTCCGGGCACTGCCATCAGGCGGTTTGTCCGGCGCGCCGTTCCTGCAAGGGGTCGGCACAGCAACTAAAACGGAAGTAGATAAGCCATGTTCGCTATCGTGCGCACAGGCGGCAAGCAGTATCGGGTTGCCGCCGGAGACAAGATTGCAGTCGAGAAACTCAGCGGTGAAGCCGGTGAGACCATCACGCTGGGTGACGTTCTTCTTGCCGGTGAAGGCGATTCGATCGCCGATGCCAGCAAGGTAACGGTTTCGGCCGAAATCATCGCGCAGGCGAAGAGCGAAAAGGTCATCGTCTTCAAGAAGCGTCGCCGTCACAACTACCGCCGCAAGGCTGGTCACCGCCAGATGATGACGCTCCTGCGCATCACCCAGGTCGGCGACAGCAAGGCGGAAAAGAAGGCCGCGCCGAAAAAGGCTGCTGCCGAGACCGAAGCTCCCGCCAAGAAGCCTGCTGCCGAGAAGGGCGCTGCTGCCGAAACGAAGGCAACCGCGACCGAGGCCAAGAAGGCTGCCCCTAAGAAAACCGGCGCTGCGAAGAAGGCTCCTGCCAAGAAGCCCGCAGCCAAGAAGGCGGCCCCCGAGGCCTCCGACAAGAAGTAAGGATACCGGACCATGGCACATAAAAAAGCAGGCGGTTCATCCCGCAACGGCCGCGACTCAGCCGGCCGTCGCCTTGGCGTAAAGAAGTTCGGCAGCGAGGGTGTCCTTGCTGGCAACATTATCGTGCGTCAGCGCGGCACCAAGTTCTATCCCGGCACCAATGTCGGCATGGGCAAGGACCACACGCTCTTCGCGCTCGAAAATGGCGTGGTCCGATTCCACACCGGCAAGCAAGCGCGCAAATACGTATCGGTCGATGCGATTGCGGAAGCAGCCGAATAACGCGACGGTTCGATAAGGGAACCGTCCACCAGGACGGTCCCAGCCGGGTTTACCACCGGCACACGTAGAGGGAGATGGGGCTTTCCTGGTTATCAGGGGGCCCGTCTCCCTCTTGTCGTTTCTCCCTCTCCTGTCGGCGGATTTTGAAGTCCGGCGACAGGAAACCGTCATGTAATGCCGCTAGGTCGGTGTTGCGGGGCACGAATGAGGAGAAATGCAGTGTTCCATCGCAGCGAAAGACTGCTTCTGCGTCCCCCCTGGCCGGAGGACTGGAGCCATGTGCTAGGCGGGATCGCCGACGAGGGCGTGGTGCGAAATCTCGCCCGCGCGCCATGGCCCTATTCACCGGACGATGCGCGCAATTTCGTCTCGCTTCCCATCGCGGCGGAATATCCGAGGTTCCTGATCACGCGCGCCGACAATGGCGCGGTAATCGGGTGTATCGGGATCGACCTGTTCGAGGGTCATACGGAAATCGGCTACTGGATCGCGCGCCAGCATTGGGGGCAGGGATATGCCACCGAAGCTGGCAGAGCTGTCCTCGAAATTGCCGGTACTCTGGGGCACAGGCGTCTGTCGGCCGGGCATTTTCTGGATAACCCTGCTTCTGGCCGCGTGCTTGCGAAACTCGGTTTTCAGCCGACTGGCCGGATCGTGCATCGGCACAGCTGCGGCCGCGGGGAAAAGGCTCCGTTGGCGGAGTTTGCGCTCGACCTGGAGTCCACCAGCCAGGTCCCGCGCGCGGCGGCCTGATAAAGCCGCACCTGAAACGAAAGAAGCCCCCGACGCATTCGAAAGGCGTCGGGGGCTTCTGGCAATCGGACGGCTTTTCCTATTCGGCCGGCATCAGCGCGTCCGCAAATTCGCCTTCGTACTTGCCGATCAGCTCGCGGTCGTCGTGATCCCACGGGTGGAAGCCGGGTTTGAAATAGGCGAGCCAGGCGGGAAAAATACGCCGGACGACTCCGGGGCTGACAGCCAGATACTTGAACAGGCCCCAGCGCGCTTTCCAGCCGGTGATCCCGTCCTGTGCCAGCAGGTCGATCGTGTCGGCCCAGCGGTTCTTGAAGAAGCGGCCCGTCACGATCAGCATGGTGAGCGAGCGAACCTTCCACGCTTTCCAGCCGCTCCAGTCGCGTGTGGCGTGCAGCCATGTATCGTAGGCGACACCCTTGTGCTCGACTTCCTCGACCGCATGCCAGCGCCACATATCGCGAACTTCGGGATCGGCATCCGCAAAGTGCGCCGGGTTAGCGAGAAATTCGTGCGCCATCATGGCGGTGTAGTGTTCCAGAGCCATCGTGACGGCGAGATTGGCAATAGCCGGCCGACCCTTGGTCAGCTCGAGCATTTCCTTCACGCGGCCATCGATCTTGGCGATGTCGTAGCCGGCATCCGCAGCGAGCCGGTTGAACGCGATGTGTTCGCGCGTGTGATTGATTTCCTGGCGGACGAAAGCGCGGATTTCGGCATCGAGCTTTGGATCGGCGCCTTCACGGTGTGCTTTCACCGCTTCGATGAAAAAGGCTTCGCCCCGAGGGAAGGTGGCCGACAGCGCATTGTGCCAGGCTGTGCCGAAGGCATCACCCGCCCACCAGCGGCTGGGCGTGGTGTCGCGATTAAATCGCTCATCGCGAATCGTGATTTCCAGATCGGCCGGGCTGCCGGACATGGCCCCTGCTTCGGCACGGATAGAGGTTTGGGCGTTCATGGTGTCCTCGCTTAACTTACACCGATGTAAATAGCGTAACTGACATTGATGTCAATAACGATTGCACGGAAGCTCGCCGTGAACCCTGTCGGTTTGGGGTCGTGCGGGGGCCATGTGAGGGACGTGTGGGCGCTTGTGGTCCTTCGCACTGCGCTCTAACAGTCGCACCCGATGGCTACTCGCAAACGACTTTCTCCCGAAGAGTCCCGCGCTTCCGCGCTTGCTGCCGCGCGCGTGCTGCTGATCGAGGCCGGTCCGCAAGCCGTGACGCTGAAGGCCGTCGGCGCGCGTATTGGTCGCACCCATGCAAATCTGCTCCATCACTTCGGGTCGGCTGCTGGGCTGCAGCGTGCTTTGGCCCATCATCTTGCGGAAACCGTGTGTGAGAGTGTAGCCCAAGCCGTCCACTTGAACCGGGCAGGGCAGGGCAGCCCCCGCGACGTGGTCGATATCGCGTTCGACGCTTTCGACAAAGAGGGCGGAGGCGCTCTGGTCAGCTGGATGCTGGCGACCGGACACGAGGATTCGATCGAGCCTTTCGTCGAGACGATCCACAATCTTGTCCACGACCTGCATCCCGAAGAAGCCGACCACATAGAAACCCGGGCGGCGCACGAGGCAACATTGGTCGTCGTTCTGCTGGCGCTGGGTCAATCCCTGATCGGCGCACCGTTGGCGCAGTCTTTGAAACTGGGCAATTCGACGGCGCGCAACATGGCCGCCAACATCATAGATGCCTCGTTGATCCAGGCATCCATGGACAGCGAAACCGCAGGCTAAGCCTCGTCCCCGGCAGTCAGCTGCATCCAGTCGGGTGCCATTTGAGGATCGAGGTCGGCAACGCGCATATGCGCGACGGCGAGCCCGGCGTCCGGATGCAGCGCTTTCACCCGCTTCTCGTCGACAGATTTGATGGGCAGGACAATCAAGCGGCGGTTGACCTTCTGGCGCCAATTCATCCGCGCCGTGTTCTCTTGCCCGACGTAACACCCCTTTTCGAAGCTCACCCCGTTCAGTTCCACCGCATTGGTTTCGAGCCAGAGAATGTCGCCCAGTTCCTCGCGGCCCTCTGGCACGCCCAAAGCAAGCCTATGCGCGTTCCACGCCTTGTCGGCAGCTTCATCGGTATCGTCCACCGGCGCGACCCATCTCTGGCCCAGACCGTGAAGCCGCGGGTCGGGGGCAGCCCCGTCGCCGAGCTGGGCCTGCCAGTACACGCCGACGCTTTCATCGACGCGAATGTCGATCTTGCGGCGCAGACGATAGAGCGAGAGGCGCTTGACCAGATCGTCTGCTGCCGCAGCCTCGCAGTCGAGTAGTATTTCGCCATCGCCTGCAGGCCAGACTATCATGTCGAACAGGCACTTACCTTGCGGACTCAAGAGCCCTGCATAGGCTGGCAATTCGCCTTTTACATCATTCGTCAGGAGACCTTGCAGGAAGTCTGCGACGTCTTCTGCGGCGTCCCCCGTTGCGTCTGTCGGGGCCAGGCGCACGACGGCGCGTTCGAACAATCGGGTTCCGGTCATGGGAGCAAACTGGGCTTTCATGCGCTTCGATCAAGGGAGAGCCGGTACCTTATGCGCGATTTCAACTTCGAACAGCTCGTGTTTTCCGGCGGCGGTATCCGCTGTTTCTGGCACGGTGGCTTCCTTGCAGCGGCGGGCGACGCGATGGCTCTGGCGCCGAAACGCATCTCGACCGTGTCGGGCGGCGCACTTTCGGCGGCCAGCTGGATTGCCGGCCGGGAGCAGAGGCTGCTTGAGAGGATGCTGGAGGCGTTTCGCGAAAACGAATCGAATATCGCGTCAGGCAAATCGAATTACACTCCGCATGAGGAGCTTTATCGAGCGGTCGTCCGCGATACTCTGGACGGTGATGCAGACGACGCGGTTGCAGAAGGTCCGGAATGCGAAGTGCTGCTGGGTGTCCCGCGCGGCAGGCTGCCGGCAAGATTGGCGGTTGCTTTGGCTGGATCTGCCTATTTCGGAGAAAAGGCGCTGACCTCGAGGCCGCATCTTCAGTGGGCGCGGGCTTTTGCCCTGCGGCCCATGCGTGTCGACATGAGGCAGGCTGCACGCGAGGGCCGGCTGGTCGATCTCGTCTGTGCAGCTGCCACGATCCCGCCCGTTTTCGATGTGCCGCAATGGGATGGCTGTCCGGTCGTCGACGGCGGGATGATCGACAAGGCACCGTTTCCGTCGGACGATGCGGGACGAACCTTTATTCTGCTGACGAAGCGATACCGGGACCTGCCGCACGACGATCGCCGGACATACGTGCAGCCTTCACGCGAGACACCCGCAGACAAGATCGATTTCGCCGATCACACCAAGGTGCAGGAGACATGGGATTTGGGGAAGAGCGACGGCGCCGCGTGGCTTAGCGCCCATTCCTGAAGGCGCTAGGCGGCCAGTCTGCGTTTGAGGCCGTGTGCCATGCGTGGCCCAAGTTCGGGGCCTTGCACGGGATACAGAAACGGCTCGATCAGCTCGGCTTCCATCAGGAGCATTTGGTCATCTGGCCCGCGCACCATGTCGATGCGGGCATAGAGAGGCACACCATGCGGTATAGCTGTCACGATTGCCGAGGCTTCGGCTCTCTCGCTGTGGGTAGGGACATATGCTTCCTCCGTCCCGCCGTAGGAGGACTGCACGCGGTAATCGCCATCCGCCGGACGCTTCACCAGCGCGTGGGAAAATTCGCCGTCTATGAAGAGGAACGATATTTCACCGCTCTCACCGATAGCCGGCAGGAAGGGCTGGATCATGACCGGCATATCGAGATGCCAGTCGCCCGGCACCGGTGCATCCATGCTGACGAGATGCTGCCCTTCGGCATTGGCGCCGACCTGACGTTTGATGACCAGCGTTTCTGTTTCGAGCGCGGCAAATGCATCCTTCAGATCAGCGGCAGCCAACGTATCGCGCCACAGTGTGGGAATTGTCGCAGCACCGCTTTGCGCAAGATCCTGCAGATAGGTCTTGCGGGCATTCCAGCGCACCGTGACGGGCGAGTTGCAAACGGTGATGCCTGAGGCTGACAACATATCGAGCTTCGCCAGAAACACCGATTCGAAATCCTGATAGTCCCACGCTGTGCCGATTAGCACCGCGTCCATGCCCCCGAATTCGGCGAGGTCTGCACGCCAGTCGATCTCGCGCAGAGCCATCCCTTCGGCCTCGAACGCCGGGCGCAATGCTGCGACCTGCAGATCGTGTTCGAACGCGTCGGTGCGCCGGTTGTCGGAATCGGAAGCGGTTCCGGGACAGGTAAGGAAGCCGATAATCATCGCCTGCACCTAACCGCGCGCAATGCGGCTGGAAAGAGCAGGCGCGGAGCTTTAAGGCGGGCCCGATGACAGAAACTCTCACGATCCGCCGCCCCGACGATTGGCATGTCCACCTGCGCGACGGGGCAATGTTGCAAGATGTCGCCAAATATACGGCCGACCAGTTTGCCCGCGCCATCGTCATGCCCAACCTGTCGCCGCCGGTCACCACCAGCGCGGCGGGCGCGGCGTACCGCGATCGGATCATGGCCGCACTTTCGACAGGCACGGCGTTCACGCCGCTGATGACCTGCTACCTGACCGACGATACCGATGCAGGCGATCTGGCCCGCGGGTTCGCAGAGGGCATTTTCACCGCAGCGAAGCTTTATCCCGCCAATGCCACGACGAACTCTGCCCACGGGGTCAGCGACATCGCAAAGCTAATGCCGGTGTTCGAACGCATGGCCGAAATCGGGATGATCCTGTGCATCCACGGCGAAGTGACCGACAGCGACATCGATGTATTCGACCGGGAGGCGGAATTCATCATGCGCACCCTGGCGCCGCTTCACGCCGATCTGCCGGACCTGAAAATCGTATTCGAGCACATTACGACGAGCGACGCCGTCGATTTCGTCAATGGTGCCGGGGACACGGTGGCGGCAACGATTACGCCGCAGCATCTCCATATCAATCGCAACGCCATGCTGGTGGGCGGTATCCAGCCGCATAATTATTGCCTGCCCGTGGCGAAGCGCGAAACGCACCGGATTGCCCTGCGCGCTGCAGCAGTTTCAGGCTCGCCGAAGTTCTTCCTCGGCACAGACAGCGCTCCGCATGCGAAGGGCGACAAGGAAAGCGCGTGCGGGTGTGCGGGCATCTTCAATGCGCCTTATGCCATCGAGAGTTATGCAGCGGTCTTCGATGAAGAAGGTGCGATGGACAGGCTCGAAGGGTTCGCGAGCGAATTCGGCCCGCGTTTCTACGGCTTGCCCCTGAATGAGGACACCATCACGCTGAAGCGCGTGCCCCACACCGTCCCTGCAACGCTGGAGGCAGGCGGCGGCCCGATCGTGCCCTTCCACGCGGGGCAGGAACTCAGCTGGCAGCTGGCCTGACGCGGGTTTTCGACCACAAGTCCCACATGAAGAGGGCAAGGGCGATCCAGATCAGTGCGAAGCATATTGCCTGCGCGGGGTTCAGATCTTCCTCGAATACGGTCAGCCCGAGGATGAAGACGATCGTCGGCGCGAGGAACTGAATGAAGCCGAGCGTCGAATAGGCCATCCGCTTTGCTGCGACGGCGAAGAGCCACAGCGGAATGGCTGTGAACACGCCGCCCAGCATGATCGCAAGGCTCAGCCCCAGCGAGTTGTCGAACGAGCTGCCGGCGGGCGAGGCGGCATACCATGCAGCGATCCCCAGTGCCGGGACCAGCAGAAGGGCGCTTTCGATTGTAAGGCCCGGCAGGGCGCCGACCTCAACCTGTTTCCGCAGCACGCCATAAGTGCCGAAGCTGAAGGCCAGCGTCAGGCTGATCCAGAGCGTAGTGAGTGCGCCGCCTGCCAGCACGGCAACGCCCGCGGCCGCCAACGCGACGGCGATCCACTGCAATCTGGATAGCTTTTCGCCCAGCAGCAGTGTGCCCAGAAGTACGTTGAGAAGCGGATTGATGTAATAGCCGAGGCTGGCGGCGTAGACGTGGCCCGACTGGATCGCCCAGACATAGACGAACCAGTTGATTGCGATCAGCGTCGCAGTCGCCAGCAAGATTCGCAGTGTCTTGGGATTTTTCAGCGCAGCGCGCACTTCGCTCCACTGGCTGCGAATGCTGATGATCAGCGCGCAGATGGGCAGGGTCCACACGATGCGCCAGCCGACGAATTCAAACGGCGGCACGCTGGACACCACGATCAGATAAAGCGGCATCAAGCCCCAGAGCAGATAGGCGCCGAGCGCTGCGGGAAGACCGGACGGCGCCGAATCGCCGCTCGCGGCGGCCTGGGTGCGGGGCTCGCCTTGCGGCGTCGGGATGTCGGATGTGTTCACTATCGCCGCCTAAGCCTCTCGAAAGGCGGCGGCAATGGTCAATTCGTCCGTCAAATCGGCTCGCTTCATCGCAAAATCGTAATCTGACGACGCGGTTGCATTCCGTTCAGGAAAGGGGCCGTATTGCTGAACGGGTCGAGAGGGTCACGGTGGACGGCCCGGCAGACAGAGAAAAATCAACCAAGGGAATTCGCAATGTTCAGCACCGCCAAGACCGCCGCCTTCGGAGCCATCGCAGCAGCCGGGATAGCCTTCGCCGCCCCCGCAGCAGCAGCGCCTGTTACACAAGGCCTGACCACCAACGCTTTTGCCGGAGTGGCGAGCGTTCAGCCTCTCGGTGACATGCAGTTCGAACACGGTCGCAAGCACCACGAGCGCTACAAGCGCGGTCGTGGCCACGAACGCGGATACTACGACAACGGCTATCGCCAGCAGCGCGCCTATTACGGCGAGCCGGTCAACCGGAACACCCGCGTGTGGCGTGACCGCCGTGACGGCCAGTATTACTGCCGCAAGCAAGACGGCACGACCGGCCTTCTGATCGGCGGCGCCGCTGGCGCGCTCATCGGCCGTGAAGTTGCACGGGACCGCACCCTTGGCGCGATCCTCGGCGCAGCGGGCGGTGCTCTTCTGGGCCGTGAAATCGACCGCGGCGGATCGCGCTGCCGCTGATCCGGCATTCCGCTGAAACACCCTACGATCTTCGCATCCTGTGAGAACAGGGGCGGGGCGCGGCACCCCACCAAGCCGTGAAAGGCGTCCCGGTCCGGATTTTTCCGGTCCGGGACGTTTTTGCATGGGCGGAGAGAATGCTGGACAGAGCGCCCCCGATTGACGCGGTCTTTACCTTAGCGCTGCTAATTGCTGCGATCATGATCCGCGTGTCGTCACCTTTGGCTCTAGCCGCCTTACTTGCCGGTTGCGGCGATGGCGGCGAGGCGGAGTTCCTGCCGCCGGAGCGCGATCCTGTCGCGGTGCAGGCGGTAAACGACCAGATCATGACCGATCCCGACCTTTCCAGCCGTAACGAGGCCAATGCGGCGCTCACGTCGAGCACGGACAACACGACGCCTCCCGTCGTCGGTACGCGCGAAGCCATCGATGCGGCGAGGATGCAGGCTGTCGAATTGCTCGGCGACACGGTGCCCGAACTTGGCAAGGTTGCCGCAGCAGAGGCCGATGAAACCATCCCTCCCAGTGCGGCGATCGGCCTGCAGGATATGGCGGCGCTGACGCAGACATACCGTCCATGCGCTGCCGGCATGGGATATACCGCGAATTGGGCTGTGAACTGGTCCTCAGCACTGCCGATCTACCCTCTTTCGAATTTGCGCGAAGGCGCGGGCAATACGAGCGGTGGGTGCAGCCTGCGTGCCGTATCCGTCATCACCCCCGTCGCGCGCGACGAGGTGTCGGCTTTCTACAGCGCCAAAGCGCGCAAGGAAGGGATGGTCGTGTCGATCGAAGCCATCGGCCCGGCCCACCGCATCACGGCGCAGGGTAGGGGGATCGACGCGCGTATTTATCTGGTCTCTACGCCTTACGGCCAGACCCGTATCGATATGGTCGTTACAGGCGCGAAATAGCTGCGCCCTGCAAGCTCAGGCGTCCTTGAAGCCCACACCGATGCTGGCACGCGGCTGATCGAGTTCGGCGCTGGCGACCGGATACGCGCAATAATCCGCCGCGTAGTATGCAGCAGGCCTGTGATTGCCGGAAAGGCCAAGTCCCCCGAAGGGTGCTTTGGATGAAGCGCCGTTCGTCGGCTGGTTCCAGTTCACGATACCGGCCCTGACACTGGCCCAGAAGCGGTTGTAATCTTGCGGCGTGCCACCGATCAGCGACGCAGCGAGACCGAACCGCGTATTGTTCGCCTCGGCAATGCCTTCGTCAAGATTGGCCACGCGAATAACCTGCAGGAGCGGGCCGAACAGTTCGACATCCGGGCGATCTTTGATCGCGGTCGTGTCGATGATTGCCGGGCTGAGGAAAGGCAGGGAATCGTCTGCCCGCTGCATATGCTTGATGGCTTTGCCGCCATTCGACAGAAAATAGAGGAAACTTTCGACCAGCTGGTCGGCAACGGCATTGTCGATTACCGGTCCCATGAACGGTGCCGGCTCGGCGAAGGGATCGCCGACGATCAGACGATCTGCCAGTCGCTTCACCTCGGCGACGACATCGTCATACATGCTGTCGACGATGATCAGTCGCCTGGCCGCAGTGCAGCGTTGGCCGGACGTCGTGAAAGCCGATTTGACGATCAGCACTGCGGCATCGGACACCAGCGGTGTGTCCGTCACCACCAGCGGGTTGTTACCGCCCATTTCCAGCGCGACGATCTTGCCGGGATTGGTGGCCAGCCGCTTGTTGATGGCAATGCCTGCCTGCGCGCTGCCTGTGAAAAGTATGCCGTCGACGCCCGGGTGGGCAACGAGCGCTTTTCCTTCTTCAGGGCCGCCGACAAAGAATTGCGCAACAGCAGCGGAAATGCCGGCCTTGTTGAAGCACTCCATCAAGAGCTCGCCCACAGCGGGTGTTTTTTCGCTAGGTTTGAAAATGACGACATTACCCGCGATCAGCGCGGGGACGATGTGGCCATTGGGCAGGTGGGCAGGGAAATTGTAGGGTCCCAGAACGACCATAACGCCGTGGGGCTTGTGACGCACGGCAGCTGTACCGCCAAGCGCGCTGTCGAGTTTCTTCTGCCCGGTCCGCTCGGCATAGGCATTCACGGAGATATCGACCTTGTTGATGACCGCTTCGACTTCGGTGTGCGCCTCCCACAGCGGCTTTCCGGTCTCGCGCGCGATCAGTTTCGCAAGCTTGTCTGCTTGCTTGCGCACCTCGTTGGCAAACCGGCGGACCAGTTCGATGCGCGTGGCGAGGGGTTTGGCCGCCCATGCCGGCCATGCGCGGCGGGCACGGTCCACGGCCGCATCGACATTACCCGGCCTGCCGCGCCAAAGTTCTTCACCCGTCGCCGGTTCGTAGGAAATGATTTCAGGTGTCGACACGCGATCTATTGCCCCTGTCCTATGCTTGGTAATGTGTTGTCTGACGGTAACTAACTGAAGTTAACCCTGCCGAATTGCCAATTATGCCCTTGAACTTCCTAAGCCAATGTAACACTGTCCGAGCCATGAACAGCGTGGGGGGAGATCCGACGGATAAACCTGTCTCTGTCGGCGCATAGCGTTAGACGGATACGTAGCAACAATAAAGGCTCGCAGGGCAACTGCGGGCAATTCTGGGATCGCGCGAACTTTGACCACCTTCCAGACGGGAGGGGTAGATGACTTCAAACTTCGAAGAACGAGGGAATATTATGCGTAAGACAATGATCAAGCGGGCTGGTTTCGCCCTTTCCGCATCGGGTGTGGCACTTGCCGCCATGACCCTGGCCGCAACGCCTGCAGCGGCAGCTGAATGTCTTCTGGACACCGACGGTGACAATGCCGTTTCGGCTGGCGACACGGATGGCGGCGCTACTTCTGCCGATCTGACCGCGCTCGCTTGCGGCGCTTTCGCCAACGCGAATAGCGCATCGACCGCTATCGGCTTCGGTGCGAACGGCTTCGGTACTGCCAGCACTGCTGTCGGCATCGCTACCTCTTCCGATCTTAACGGTACGGCTGTCGGTACGACGGCACTTGCCGGCGTGAATGCTTCTGCGTTCGGTTACCAGACAATCGCTTCGGGCATCAGTTCGGTTGCAGTTGGCGATACGGCGACCGCTTCGGAACAGTTCGCAGTCGGCATCGGCTTCATCTCTGCCGCGACCGGTCGCGGCGCTGTCGCACTGGGTGCGGCTGCTGGCGCAACTGCCGATCGTGCTACTGCAATCGGTAACGGGTCGAGCGCCGATGGCCTGAACTCGACGGCTGTCGCAGCGCGGGCAAATGCCGGCGGCGATTTCGCTGTCGCAATCGGTTCTGACGTAAACGGCGACGGTGTTGGCGCCAATGCTTCGGCTCTGGGTACTGTTGCCCTCGGCTGGGATGCTGCAGCGTCGGGCACGCATGCTGTCGCAATAGGCGGTGCTTCGAACGCATCGGGCACATTCGCTGTTTCGACGGGTTACATCTCGGCTGCAACGGGCCGTGCTGCTGCTGCCTACGGTGCAAACGCAGTTGCTGCTGGTGATCGTTCGGTCGCTGTGGGTAACGCTGCGGACGCAACTGGATTGGAAGCAACCGCAGTCGGCGCACTCGCAAGTGCAACCGGTGATCAGTCGACCGCAATTGGTCGCCTCGCCAGCGCATCGGATGCTTTCTCCGTGGCTGTCGGTTACGTCAGTGAAGCTTCGGGCCGTGCCTCCACGGCTGTCGGTCCCAACGCAGTGGCAAGCGGCTTCCAATCGCTTGCTCTGGGTAACGCCAGCGACGCGATCGGCAGCAACTCCATCGCAGCCGGCACCGGTGCTCAGGCTAATGGCGGCGACGCGATTGCCATCGGTGGCAATCGCGACGGTGCAGCCGGCCGCGCGACGGCGGCGAATGGCCCATCGACCACCGTGGTCGGCGGCCAGGCACTGGCAACCGGCCCGGGTGCGACCGCCTACGGCTGGCGTTCTGAAGCAAATGCAGAGCGTTCGACGGCTCTGGGTCACCTCGCAGTGTCCAACGGACTTCGTTCGGTTTCGGTAGGTGAAGCTGCAACAGCCAATGACAGTAATGCAATCGCCATCGGCAACACCGCTGTGGCAACTGGCGGAGACGCGATCGCTATCGGCGGCAACCGTGATGATGCCGCTGGGCGTCAACGGCAGCCACCGGTCCATCGACTACCGTGGTTGGCGGTCAGGCTCTGGCAACAGGTCCGGGTGCAACAGCCTACGGCTGGCGTTCGGAAGCCAATGCAGAACGTGCAACGGCACTGGGTCACCTGGCAGTCGCCAATGGCGTCCGTTCGGTCTCCGTTGGTGAAGCCGCTCTCGCTGGCGCAGACGGCGCGATTGCCGTCGGTAACCTGTCGGTTGCTTCGGGCGTCGACTCGATCGCAATCGGCAACGGCGCGACGGCGACCAATGACGGCCAGGTCGTCATTGCGAACCTTGCAACCAGCACCGGTAGCCAGATGGGCGACATCAACTTCGTCACGGCGGACACCAACGGCACGCTGGGTCTGACCACCGGCATCGCAACCTCGGCTTCGGTCGCGGCTGTGGCTTCGGATGTTGCTGCTCTGCAGACGCTGACCAGCAACCAGACGGCTCAGATCAACACGCTGTTCGGCCAGACGGCCGCCAACAGCGAAGCGATCGAACGCGCCAACGAAGGTGTCGCAATGGCTCTCGCCATGGAAAGCCCGATGCTTCCGGCCGGCACCAACTTCGGTCTGTCGGGCGGCATCGGTTACTTCGAAGACCGCGCTGCCGGTACGATGGCCTTCTCGGCACGCGTCGGCACCAACGCTTCGGTTTCGGCCGGTGTCGGTGTTGGCTTCGACAGCGGTGAAGTCGGTGCACGCGGCGGTTTCCAGGTCGCCTGGTAAGCCGATTATCATTCAGGCCACGCAAATGCGTGTCTGAGCAAATAGATGCCGGGGCCATCGTGCCCCGGCATTTTTGTATCCGGGACATATGCAATGAAACTTCGCTTGTTATTCCTCGCAGCTTCGGCTGGCGCAGCTGGCATGACCGGCATCGGGGGTCCCGCATCAGCGCAAGATATCTTGCCAGCACTTCAGCTCGGCCAGCAAATGGCACAACCCAGTATCGATGCACCGCCCGCAATCCGGCCGGTCCCGGGCCAGCTGGAAATGTCCCAGCTCATCTGGTCCACGATGATTACGGTCGAGAACGCGAATCGCACGGGCAATTACACGGTGCTGCGCCAATCAGGTTCGCAAGCATTCCAGATCGGCAATCCGCCGGCTCAACTAACGCAGGTCTTTTCGGGCCTTCGCTCTACCGGGCTCGATCTTTCGACAACGCTGCTGGTGCCGCCGACCTACACGCAGGCTCCTCAGGTCCTCCAGGACGGAATTTTCCGAGTGCAGGGCCTTTTCCAGCTTCGCCCCCGGGCAATCGGTTTCGATCTGTATTACCAATGGGAGCAGGGGCGCTGGAAAATCTATGGAATTGATATCATTCCGCTGAAGATGCTTGAGCAGCGCGATAATTGATATGCCCCGCCGGGCGCGGCGGCATTCCGTGCGCTTCCCCCATCTGGCGAAGTGCCGCAACCTTGGCATGAAGCGGCGCCCAGTCATCACGCTGATCGATGTGAGACCAGATGGCCTCGACTTCCTCGATCAGCATCGATTGCGGACCGTCTTCCGACCAATAGGGGTGGTCTGACGCTGCAGGCTCATACCCTTCAAAAGCGGCCGACAGGGCGTCGTTGCCGCCTCTCCCGCCGCGATGCGTGAAGAAGAACGCATCGGGTTGCCATCCGCCTTCGCGCAGCTCTTTTTCGCATGCTGCCACCAGCAAAGTGTCCTCTTCGGTTCCCTTCGGCTCGACACCTAGCCGCCAGCACCAGCGCCGCGCGACATTCTCGGCATAAAGAGGCCCGAACCGGTCGAGCGCTGCGATAAGAGGCGGGGCATCGGCCAGCAGTCGCAGTGCCACCGCCAGCTGCCCGCAATTCCAGTGCATGGCCTCGGGCTGTCGACCGAACGCGTATAGTCCCTGATGATCGAAATAGGCGGCGGTGAAGGCCGGATCCCATCGCGGCAGCCAGCGCCACGGTCCATAATCGAAACTCTCGCCCGAGACGTTCATGTTATCGGTATTGAGAACACCGTGAACGAAGCCTGCAACCATGTAGCTGGCGGCCAGATCGGCCATCCGCTCCACGACATGATGGAGAAGCTGCACCGCCGGTTCGTCGCGGCCGGGCGCGCTGCCGGGAGCAGGCGGGCCGGGGAAATGCGTCAGGCAATAGGAGACCAGTGCTTCCATATTCCCGGTTTCTTCCAGCGCAAGAAGCCGCTGGAAGCTGCCGATACGGATGTGGCCATGGCTGAGGCGCGTCATCACGGCCGAGCGTGCCGGCGAAGGCTCGTCCCCGCGTTCCAGATCTTCGCCCGTTTCGATCACGGAGAATGTGCGCGACGTGTAGACCCCGAGCGCTTCGAGCATTTCGGTAGCGAGAATTTCCCGGACAGCACCTTTCAGGGTCAGCCGCCCGTCGCCGCTCCTGCTCCATGGCGTCGTGCCGGAACCCTTGGTGCCAAGGTCCAGCAGCCTGTCTCGCCCGTCGCGCAATTGGGCAAACAGGAAGCCGCGGCCATCACCGATTTCTGGGTTGTAGCTGCGGAACTGGTGGCCGTGATAGCGCAAGGCCAGAGGCTGCTCGAGCGAACCTTGCAGCGGTTCGAAGCGTCCGAAATGCTGCAACCATTGCGGCTCGCTCAGATCCTGAAGCCCGACCGAGGCGGCGGCGCGGTCATTGCGGAACCGCAATCGCGTCTCGGGGAAGTCGGCCGGCGCGACAGGGTCGCCAAGCCAAGGGGCCAGTGTTTCGATAGCGCGCTCGGGGCGGAAGGGCGCTTTGTCCCCGGCGGCTTGCAGATCGGATTGCATCACGCGATAGTGCAGGCCAGAGCAGCGGGGTGCAAGCAGCACGGCCTCCGCACCCCGAAATTCCCTTTGATCCGGAAAATGCACGACACGATGGACAAGCCTTACGCCCACCGGACCTGGCAGAGCGCCGATGGACTGACCCTGCATTACCGCGATTACGCCGGTCCCGAGGAGGCTCGTTCGCGGCCGCCGATCCTCTGCCTGCACGGGCTGACCCGCAACGCGCGCGATTTTGCGGCACTCGCCAGCCATCTCAGCCGGAACTGGCGTGTCATCGTTCCGGAAATGCGGGGCAGGGGCCGCAGCGATTATGCGCCCGACAGCAGCACATATACGCCTGTTACCTATGTCGCGGATGTCGAGGCTCTGCTGGCAGATCAAGGTATCGAGCGTTTCGTGTCTATCGGAACGTCGATGGGCGGGCTGATGACGATGATGCTGGCAGCGGGCGATGCCATGGCTGGAAGACAGCGGATTGCCGGAACGGTTCTGAACGACATCGGGCCGGAGCTCGACCCGTCGGGCATCGACAAGATCCGTACCTATCTCGGGCAGGGGCGGAGCTATCCGACATGGATGCACGCCGCGCGCGCCCTGCAGGACGTTCATGGCGAGGCACATCCCGATTTCGACATAGAGCGCTGGCTGGAAATGGCGAAGCGCACGCTGGTCGCCGGACAAAGCGGACGGCTCGTCTTCGACTACGACATGGCCATTGCCGATCCGTTCAATGCAGCAGACGCGAATGCCGCGCCGCCCGACCTGTGGCCGGCCTTCGATGCGCTCGGCAATGCGCCGCTTCTGCTGGTCCGCGGTGGGCTTTCCAATTTGCTGACTGAGGAAACCGCCAGCCAGATGCAGGCCCGGCATCCCGATATGGAGATGGTGACCGTCGAACGCTGCGGCCATGCACCGCTTCTGGACGAGCCGGAGGTTGTTGCTGCGATCGATCGGCTGCTGGAGAAGGTTGTCATGAGCAAGGCGAAAGACGCGTTGCCGCCGCGCATTCTCCACCTGCATTCGACCTTCGATGCGGGGGGCAAGGAACTGCGGTGTGCCCGTCTCATCAATGCGTTCGGGCCGAAAGTTCATCATTCTATCGTGTCTGCCGTCGAGGGTGCATACGGTGCATCGAGCGCCATCGCACGGGGCGCGAACGTCTCTTATCCGAAAGACTTTCCATCGCTTCAGGGGCGCCCGACACCGGGCAGACTGCAGACGATCGCGAAGCGGATGGCGGCGCACTCGCTCGTCCTGACCTATAATTGGGGCGCGATGGATGCCGTCATGGCGCACACGCTGTTCAAGGATGCGCTGGGCCTGCCGCCCCTTATCCATCACGAAGACGGCTTCGGCGAGGACGAAGCGACGAAGCGCAAATGGCTCAGGACATGGTTCCGCCGCATCGCGCTGGGCAAGACCAGCGGGCTGGTCGTGCCGTCAGAGACGCTGGAAGGCATCGCTCTCGAAGAATGGCAGCAGCCGATCGGACGCGTGAAGCGGATTGCCAACGGGATCGACACGAAGGCGTTCGGCAAGACAGCCGCGCAAAGACGCTCTGCGCGGTGTCGTCAAACATGACGGCGAATTCTGGGTCGGCACGCTGGCGGGGCTGAGGGCGGTGAAAAATCTGCCCGCTCTCGTCCGCGCATTTGCCGGCCTGCCGGAGCCGTGGCAACTGGTGATCGTGGGCGAGGGGCCGCAGGAACAGGCAATCCGTGCCGAGGCCGAGCGGCTCGATATCTCGCACCGGGTCCACCTGCCCGGTTTTGCCCCCGACCCTGCGCGCTATGTCGGCTTGTTCGATATCTTCGCCCTGTCGTCGGACAGCGAACAGTTCCCGATTTCCGTGGTCGAGGCGATGGCGGCGGGTCTGCCCATTGCTGCTCCGGCGGTGGGGGACATTGCCGACATGGTATCGGCCCAGAATGCGCCGTTTATCGCGCCGCGTGGCCAGCCGGAGGCGCTTTCGCAGGCGCTCTCATCGCTGGCGTCCGACGCCGATCTCAGAGAAAAAGTCGGGGCCGCCAATCGCGAGCGAGCCCGGGCGGAGTTTGACGAAAAACAGATGATCGCGAGCTATCGGCGCCTGTATTCGAGCGCCATGGGGCGTGACAGCCTCCCCTGACGAGGTAGGGGGTCACTCCACAGCTTCACTCCACAGCTTCACTGGCCGTTCACCGGGACTTCTATTGAATTGCGGCCCTCATGGTTTAAGACCGCGCGCAACCATCTCTCACAGCAAGGATACGTGCCCAAAGTGGCTCTCTTACCCAATCGCAACAAGGAAAACCCGGAAGCGAAAGCCGAGAAAAAGGCGGCGTCCGACGATGTTCTGATGCGCGAGGTCGACGAGGCCGTGCGCAAGGACCAGGTCGAGGATTTCGGGCGAACCTATGGTCGCCCTCTGCTCGGATTGCTGGTCGTGGGCCTGCTCGCTTTCGGTGGGTATCTTTTCTGGGATTCCCGGCAGGAAGCGGCGATGGAGCAGGAGAGCGAGACTATCGTTGCTGCTCTCGACCAGCTTCAGGCTGGCAATCTGGACACCGCCAGCGAAACCGTGGCGACACTGGCAACAGACGGCGAGGGCGCGGTGAAGGCGTCTGCGCTGATGCTTCAGGCCGGGGCCGCCGCACAGGCTGGCAATTCCGATAAGGCGGCAGAGCTGTTCAAGCAGGTTGCGGCCGATGGCGACATTCCTGACGCGTATCGCGGCCTTGCGCGCATCCGCGCCGTCGCGGCGAAATTCGACGATATGCCATCTGCACAGGTGATCGAGGAGCTGGGCGAAATGGCCAAGCCGGGCGATCCCTATTTCGGCAGCGCCGGAGAACTGGTGGCGATGGCATATCTCGACCAGGGCAATACGAAACAAGCGGGTGCCCTGTTCGCGCAAATCGCCAAGGACGGCACCGTGCCGGAAAGCTTGCGCGGACGTGCGCGCCAGATGGCCGGGATGCTGGGCGTCGATGCCATCGAGGATATCGACGAAGTGATCGAGCAGATGACCGGCCCCGCCAGCACGGCACCGCAGGCCGCGCCGCAGGGCGCGCAATAATTCTCAAGGATGATGTAGCGATGACTACCACGAAAAAAGCGAAGACACTTGTCGCCAGCCTGCTGGCTGTCAGCGTCACCGCGTGCGCAGGTGGCCTGTTCGGCGGGGGCGAGGACAAGAAAGACACCCCAACTCTGGGCGAGCGCAAGCCGGTGCTGTCACGCATCGATCAGGCCGCGCAGGTCGATCCCGCACTGGCCGGTGTATCTGTGGTCCTCCCGCCCGCCCGCACCAACACCGAATGGACGCAGGCTGGCGGTAACGCATCGAAGTCCAATGGTCACCTGACGCTGGCGGCCTCGCCGCAGCGGGTCTGGACGGCACAAATTGCAGGCAGCACGAACCGCAAGAGATTGGGCGCTGCACCGGTCGTCGGCAACAATACCCTGTTTTCGGTAGATACCGATGGCACGGTCAACGCATTCGACGCGCAGACCGGCGCCCGTCGCTGGCAGACCCGCATGGATGTGCCCAGCGACATCAGGCAAGCAGCCTATGGCGGCGGCGTCGCCTTCTCAGAAGGCAAGGTCTACGCGACAAACGGGGTAGGCCAGGTTGCTGCGATGAACGCGGCGAATGGCGAAATTCTCTGGTCGACCACGCCGGCAGGTCCGCTGCGCGATGCACCGACGGTGGCGTTCAATCTCGTCTTCGTGATGTCGCAGGACAACCGCATCTTCGCACTTGATGCTGCATCGGGCGACATTGCATGGCAGGAATCGGGCTCGACCGCGCAGGCAGGCGTGTTTGGCGTGGCTTCACCGGCTGCTGGGCAGGGTACGATCATCGCGGGCTATAGCTCCGGCGAACTGACTGCCTATCGCTATGAAAACGGCCGCGTCCTGTGGTCCGATGCTCTCGCGCTGACATCGATCAGCACGGAAGTCGGCTCGCTGACAGATATCGATGCCGATCCGATCATCGACGAGGGCCGAGTTTATGCACTGGGTCAGGGCGGCCGTATGGCCGCTTATGAGCTCGTGACCGGCCAGCGTATCTGGGAGCTGAGCCTCGCAGGTATTTCGACCCCGGCGATTGCCGGCGAATGGATTTTCACCCTGACCGACGATGCCAGAATGCTGGCGATTGCACGCTCTACCGGCAAGGTTCGCTGGATCACCCAGCTGGCACAGTACCGCGACGAGAAAGACAAGAAGGGGCCGATTTTCTGGACTGGTCCCGTTCTCGCCAATGGCAGCCTCTGGGTCGCCAGTTCGGAAGGCGAGATCTATCAGATCAGCACCGGCGAAGGCTCCGCATCGCTGTTTCAGGACGTGAAGGAAGCGGTCAGCGTTCCGCCCATCGTAGTGAACAACACCATGTATATCCTCGACGATAGCGGCACGATTCACGCCTTCCGCTAGACATTAACTTTTGCGGTGCGAGGGCGTCCATTTCAGGACGCCCTCTCGCATCTTTTCCCGTGGTTAACTCTTTGCGGTTACGGCGGTCGGCATGCGCGACTCAGCCAGCACCGTACACCCGGCTCCTCTAGCCCGGCCACGCAGCGATGTTTCTGCGGGCGTCGGCCTTGCCGGACTGCTTGGCCTCGCCCTCTGGATCCTGTTCTGCCGCAATTATGCCGGCATTGCCGAGGCGTTCGGCATACCCGGACCGCGCGCGCCGCTTTCCGGGCCGCATGCAGCGCTGGCGGCACTTCTGTTCACAAGCGGGCCGATGGTTATCTGGTCGCTTCTGGTCGACAAGGTGCATTTGCGCGCCTCCACCGGGATCGACTGGTCGAACCCGCGCAAGATTTCGGAAATCCGGGACGTGTCGATCGTAAAGCTCGCCGGATTGTGGGCAACGTGGGCGATCATCGCCGGGCTGTACTGCCTTGCGCGCTGGTATTGGGACGGGCGTTACCTCTTCGCGATGGAAGTGCTCGGCGCAGCGATCATTCCCGCTCGTGATACTGAGCGTGCCCTATGTCCTCTGGCTCGACCGCGTGATGGTCAATCCGCGCGATCACGCGTGGCATTTTGGTGCAATGCTTTTGCAGCGCGAAGCTTACGACCCCGAAGAGGTGAAGAAGCATTGGCGTAGCCTGGATCATCAAGGGCTTCTTCGCCGCCTTCATGATCTCGATCCTGCCGGGCGGATTTGCGGTTATCGTGAACGGCCAGCTGGGGGAGCTGGCGAACGATCCGTTCCGCCTGTCGCTGTTCCTTATCGAGCTGCTGTTCGTGATCGACGTCCAGATCGGGACCGTCGGCTATCTCGTGACGATGCGTCCGCTCGACGCCCATATCCGGAGCGGCAACCCCTTCTTCGGCGGCTGGGTCGCCGCGCTCATCTGCTATCCTCCGTTTGCTTGGGGCATTCTCGGCAATATCCTTGCCTACGAAGTCGATACAATCGGCTGGGGCGGAATGTTCGAGGGCAATGTCATGGCGCTCTCACTGTGGGGCGCATGGCTGATCCTTCTGACCGCGATCTACGCATGGGCAACCGTCGTGTTCGGTATCCGCTTCTCGAACCTCACCTATCGCGGCGTGATCACCAACGGACCCTATAAATGGACCCGCCACCCGGCCTATGTGTCGAAAAACCTGTTCTGGTGGTGCGCGACGCTGCCGTTCATCGTGTCGACCGGCAATCCGGTGGACATGATCCGCAACACCTTCTTCCTCGGCTGCGTCAGCGCAATCTATTATTGGCGCGCCCGAACGGAAGAAGCGCACCTGCTGGGTGAAGATCCGAAATACCGCGAATATTACGCATGGATGGAGGAGAACGGTGTTCTCACGTCCCGTCTCGCACGCCTGAGCAAGATGCTGCGCCCGCGCGGCCCGGTAATAGAAGCTCCCGCGGAGTAAACCGAACGCAGCTGGCTCTAAATGGGCTTGCCGTCGTCTGTCTGATACATGCGTCAGGTTGCGAGCGACCGCGGGATTGGCAGCCATCGCCTTCTGGAACTCGGCCATGTGTGCCGATTTGCCGTGTGCGCCCAGCGCTTCCATGTCGGTCCAGCGCTCGAAGATCACGATGCTGTCGGGATCTGACAGGTCCTGCGCGAAAGTGTAGTCCAGACACCCTTCCTCGGCGCGTGAGGCCGCGACCATCGTCTTGATGGCGTCGACGGTTTCCGGCGAGTTGGCAATCGTGCCGGGAGCGAGAGTAATCGTACCGTTTATCTGGATCATCGGGGCTGTACTCTCTTGGCTGCTGCGCGTCAGAAGCTGTATTTGTAGACCCGGCTGATATCGCCGTTCCATTCGCCGTGATATTTATCGAGCAGGCGCTGTGCAGGCACCTTGCCGCTCTCGACGATCTCTTCGAGCGTCGAAAGGAACCCGGTCTCGTTGTCGCCGCTCTGTCCCAGTCTGCCGCGGGCGGCCAGACCGTCGCGGGCAATCGCAAGGGCGTCCTTGGCGAGGTCCTGCAAGCGGCCACCGCCTGGGATCGGCGCATCGAGAGCAAGCTTGGGGACGGCGTTACGCAAATCCTCGCGCTCTTCCATCGACCAGTCCTTGACCAGATCCCACGCCGCATCGAGCGCATTCTCGTCATACAAGAGACCGACCCATAAGGCGGGCAGGGCGCAAATCCGGCTCCACGGGCCACCATCGGCACCGCGCATTTCGAGAAAGCTTTTCAGTCGCACTTCGGGGAAGGCGGTGGAGAGGTGATCCCACCAGTCGTTTTCCGTCGGCAATTCGCCAGGCAGGGCCGGTAGCTTGCCCTTCATGAAGTCGCGGAAACTCATGCCGGCGGCATCGATATATTTCCCGTCGCGGAAGACGAAATACATCGGCACGTCGAGCATGTATTCGACGTAGCGTTCGTAGCCGAAGCCTTCCTCGAACACGAAGGGCAGCATCCCGGTGCGGTGCGGATCGGTGTCCGACCAGATATGGCTGCGATAGGACAGGAAGCCGTTCGGCTTGCCCTCCGTAAAAGGCGAATTGGCAAACAGCGCAGTGGCAAGCGGCTGCAGCGCGAGGCCGGTCCGAAACTTCTTCGCCATGTCCGCTTCGCTGGAATAATCCAGATTGACCTGAATGGTGCAGGTCCGCAGCATCATATCGAGGCCGAGCGAGCCGACGCGCGGCATGTGCCGCATCATGATCTCGTAGCGACCCTTCGGCATGATCGGCAATTCTTCACGCGTCTTGTCCGGCCACATGCCCAGACCGAGAAAACCGACACCGGATTTCGCCCCGATCTGCTTAACCTGATCGAGATGGCGGCCTGTTTCGTTGCACGTTTCATGGAGCGAATTCGAGCGGGGCGCCAGACAGTTCAAGCTGTCCTGCCGGCTCCAGGCTGACTGTCCCGTCGAGGCCTTTCATGGCGATGACCTTGCCGGCCTCGATGATCGGTTCCCATCCGAATTCCTGCAATGCCAGCAGAATGTCTCGGATACCGTTAGGCTCGTCATAGGACGGCGCGGCATGATCGCGCGTACGGAAGACGAGCTTCTCGTGCTCCGTCCCGATCCGCCAGTCGGCCTTCGCCTTCTCGCCAGCGATCATGGGCGCGACCAATTGGTCGCGGCTTTCGATGACCGGATCGGACCGGTCGCTAGCCTCGCGCGTGCTCATGGATCTGCGTTAGGAAAGTTGCGCGCCGAGGCAAAGGAAATTCGGTTGCGGGATGCAACCCGGGCTGCGGCTACGATTTTTCAATCGGCCCAGTCGCCCGCGACGGACATCCAGGCCGACAGGGCGGCGATGGCTGCGGTTTCCCCGCGAAGAATGCGCGGACCAAGGCCGATGGCGCGGGCTTGGGGATGGGCTCGAATGGCCTCCCTTTCCGCATCGTCCCAACCGCCTTCCGGTCCGACGATGATGGCTGTGGGCCCGGAGTGCGATGCGAATGCACGGGCGGCGCTCTCTCCGCCAAGTTCGTCTGCAAAGAACAGTGCGCGGTCTTCTGGCCATGCGCCAAGCAGGCTTGCAAGAGAAGCGGGCGGCTCGATCCGTGGCAGTGCCGTGCGGGCGCATTGTTCCGCAGCCTCGACCGTGACAGTGCGTGCCCGTTCGAGATTGAGTTTGTCCGCCACGCAGCGGCGGGCAAGTACGGGCCTGATTTCACCGACGCCCAGCTCGGTCGCTTTTTCAAGGACCATATCGAAGCGGTCTTTCTTCAACAGGGCCGGGCAGAGCCAGATGTCGGGCACATCCTCCCGCTTCCGCAGTTTGCGAACCGGGCCGAGCGTAATTCTGCGTTTTTCAGCATGGGATACCTCGCAGGCCCATTCGCCGGTGATATCGTCGCAAAGGATCACGGCATCGCCCACGGCGATCCGCATCACGCGACCCAGATAATGCGCCTGGTTGCCCTCGATCGAGACGGGCACACCCTCTTCGATCCGGCTGTCCACAAACAGCCTCGGCGCACTGCGCGGTGGCCAGGCGGGCGTCTTCGGCTGGTGACGGGGCTGATGCTGGGTCTGATGCTGGTTCTGATCGGGGGACGGCATGGCTAGGCAGGTGGCACGGCGAGCATTAGGGAGCAAGACGTGAACGAAGCGCATGCCAGTGAAACCGTCGTACCGGATACCCAGCACCGCGGATTGGTGGCGCGACTGCCGCAGGTGCCGCGCGACCTTGCGCAATTGGCGCGGTTCGATCGGCCCATAGGCTGGTGGCTGCTGTTCTGGCCGTGCGTGTGGGGTGTCTGGCTGGCGGGCGCCGGGTGGCAAATCGCTCTGCTTGGCTGGCTCCTGCTCGGAAGCATTGCGATGCGCGGAGCCGGATGCGTGTATAACGATATCGTCGATGCAAAGCTGGACCGGCAAGTGGCACGCACGGCCAGCCGGCCTGTGGCAAGCGGGCGCATCGGAAAGAAGGCGGCATGGGCCTGGCTTCTGGCGCTATGCCTTGTCGGCCTGCTGGTACTCGTACAGCTGCGCCCGGCGGCGCAGGCAATTGCTTTGGCGAGCCTCGCTCTGGTTGCGGCTTATCCCTTCATGAAGCGGATCACATGGTGGCCCCAGGCGTGGCTGGGAATGGTTTTCACATGGGGCCTGCTGGTCGGCTGGACAGAGATCAGGGCTGACAATTTGGATGCGCTCGCGGTCATGTATGCCGGCGCAGCGTCGTGGGTGATCGGTTTCGATACGATCTATGCGCTGCAGGACCGCGAAGACGACGCGCTTGTCGGCATCCGTTCCAGCGCGCTGAAGCTGGGCGGGGCCGTGAAAGGCGGCGTGACTGCTTTCTACGTCGGAGCTATCGCCTTGTGGGCGCTCGCATTCTGGCTTTACCGGGGGGACTGGTTGGCTGTCGTTGCGCTGGTGCCCGCCGCTCTGCATCTCGCATGGCAGGTCACTACTCTAGACGCTGAAGACCCGGACAACCCGCTCGAACGGTTTAGAAGCAACCGTCTCACCGGCGGTCTTGTCGCTGCCGCCTGTTTCGTCGTTGGCAATGCAGGCGCGGGATAAGCCCTAACTGCCGGCCAGCGCGATCCGCGATGCATCGCGGCCGTAAATGTCTTCACGAAAATCGAAGCCCGTCTCGGTCGGGACCGCTGTGAAATAGGTGATATAAACCGGCACCGGATCGGGAATGTCGACACGCTGTTCCGCTGCGTTTCCCGTCGGCGTGGGCATGTCGCCATACAGCCAGGTGCCGAAACGCTCGTAATCTTCAACCCGGATGCAGCCTGCACTGAACATGCGTTCTTTCGCATCGAATAACTGGCGTGACGGAGTGTCATGCAGATATATGCCGAGCGCGTTGGGGAACATGAACTTTGCTGCCCCCATGCCATTGCCCGGTCCCGGATCCTGCCGGACTGTAATCCGTACGTCGCCGCTGGCAGCACCCTTCCAATCCACGTCGCGCGGATCCATCACAGAACCGTTATCATCCAGAACCTTGAAGCCGGTCCGCCGGAGGTAGGGCATTCCCTGCGCCAGATATTTGCGCGCGACGCTGGTCTGCGCCAGGTCGTAGGGAACATTCCAGTATGGGTTGAGAACCGAGTACCTGAGCACGCCAGCCATGATCGGCGTCTGGGTAGCAGGCTTTCCGATCACGACCTTCATCGTGTCGACAGTCTCGCCGTTCTCGACCATCATCAGTGTCTGGGTGGTCAGGTCAACCATTACATACCGGTTGCCAAGGTCACTGGGCAAGCGTTTGAAACGCTTGAGGTTGAGCTCGGCCAGCGCGCGATAATAGGCGTGTCCCCGATTGAGCGAGGCGATAAGTTCGTCGTCGATCAGGCTGCTTGACGGTAGGTCGTGCGCTGCACGATAAGCGGAAATTCGCGACGCGAGCGCCGCGTCGAACCGGTCGCCTGCCGCAAGTCCCAAACGTTCGCGAACTTGTGCGACCCGCGCTCCCGAATCGCCGACAGCAAGCGCCTTGCCTTCGCGAACAGTTATCGAGGGAAGATTGCCCCACTCGGCATCAAAGCGGGAAAGTGCGGCTTCCATACGGACCGCAAGCGGATTGTCCGGCAAGCGCGTGGCGCTGGGGAAAATCTTCAGGAATTCTTCGGTCGGCGGAGCAACGAGCGACGCGTCGGCATAGTGCATATCGACGGCCGATACGCCAAGCGGCGCTGCCGGTTGTGCCGACAGCGCCGCTGGGATTGCCACTGCAAGAGTGGCGAGGGTCAATGTACGCATCATTATTTCAACCTAATGATGCACAAATTGACAGGAGCTTAAATCCTAACCGCGTTCGCGAAGAACCGGCTGGACCGTTTGTGTCGGTGCCACGCCGAGTGCAGTCCACTGTGCAGTCGTGTTGCAGGAACTGGAGAGCGAAACCGTGCGGTTTGCCTGGAAGCGCTGCGCGTAATTCCAGCATTCGCTCGCGCCGCTTGCCTGCAGGCAAAGCTGATTGCCGGATACGCCCCATCTCGCGTTGACTGGCGAAACGTTCGGGCCGCTGATCACGGCATTGCCGTCTGCTCCGAACCGGATCGTATTGAGCGTTCCATCGGCAGAACGGACCTGAACAGTCTGGCCATAAAGTTCCTCACCCATGGGCATACCCTGTGCGGCGGCGCTCGTCGCTCCTGCGGTTCCTAGGGCTGCAGCTGCGGCGATAAGCAAAATCTTTTTCATGGCTCTGGTGCTCCAGTATGGCGTGTAAGCAATTGCGGCGTTGGCCGGATCTCTCCCCCGGCTACAACACAACAATAGTCGAACGGAACAAAAGGTTCCAACACCACCGTAATCGACAGCAGTCCCGACGCGCCCTTCCAATTGAAAAATGCGGGCTTGTTCTTTAAAAAAAAGATGCCTGGATTGTGACAATCACCCAATTTAGCGGGAACTTTTCCCACTCGCCATGGTATTGGTTTTATTCGCGGTGGGGTGAATACCATTGAGCCCGCTCGTAATCGCGCTGGCCGCTTATAGACTTGGGGAATTTGAATATGCAGCATTTTTCGAAAATCACCGCGGCAACGCTCGGCGCGGTTGCGTTGATCGGTGCTACATCCGCACCTGCCATGGCTTCGCCAGCCGCCAAGGCCGCGGTAGCATGTCAGGGTGGGTTGCAAGGCTGCGTATTGCCCGTGGGTAATGCTGCGCCGGCTCCTGCGCCAGCGCCTGCTCCGGCAGCGGCGCCGGTAGCTGAGCCTGTCGCCGAAGCCGAAGGCGCAAGCTGGATACTTCCGGCACTGCTCGGCATCGCAGCGGTTGTCGGTGCGATTCTGATCCTCGACGATAGCGACGATGACGACGAAGTGCTTTCAGCCTAACATTCGCCGACGATAATCGCCTTCAGAAATGGCCTCGCTTCGGACATTGAAGCGGGGCCTTTCTATTTCCGGTCTCTGCGCCGGCCCTCAGGTCGGCCGCTGATAACGCACGAAGACGCACCGATCCTTATTACGCGTCGAAACTTGAGCGGTGGTCTGTTTACTTTTCGTTCTCTCCATCGCATCCCTCGGCAGCGATGGCGAACCCCCAAACCATTCCCCTGCCTGCTCTTCATGCCAGTCATGGCGGAATGTGGCTGCGAGATGCCAATGGCGAAACGCGCGGCTGCTCGAAGGGTGAGGCCATCAACAGGGCCGCCGATACGCCGGTCCTGCTGGTGAATGCACCTCTGGTCGCATCCCGCCTTGGCTATCCCGACCTCAACGGTCTGGATTTGCTGGAGCTCTATGCCTTCGTCCATCCGGCAAAATTCTGCGTGCCCACGGCAAAGGGTCTGGCGCAGGCGCTGGAAATCGAACCGCCTGCCGCCGACGATGCCGTGCCGGAATTTCTGCAGCGTGCTGCGACGCGGCTGGTGGAAATTTGCGAGAGCCCGGATTGGGCGCAGCGCGAGGGCGCCTGGAGCGTGCTTCAATCGCTGTCCCGCCTTCGCTGGCCATGGTCGCAGGTTCTCGCGCCCCATATCCGCAAGCCCGAGCGGGCGGAAAAATGGCTCTTCAGCCGGTTGCCCGAATGGGAAGAAGCGCCCGAGCGTCCGCAGCCCAGACAGGTGGCAATCGGTGAAGAGGCGGTGGCGGCGAGCCTCGCACGGCTAACGGGCGAAGGCGCGGAAAAGCGGGAAGGGCAGCGCAATTATGCCCGGGACGCAGCGCAGGTCTTTGCACCGCGCGACCGGCGGGACCGGCCGCATGTCCTCCTGGCGCAGGCGGGCACCGGCATCGGCAAGACGCTAGGGTATCTCGCTCCTGCCGCCCATTGGGCACAGGAAAGCGGAGGCACGGTCTGGGTCAGCACCTATACCAAGAACCTCCAGCGTCAGTTGCGCGGGGAAAGCCGCCGGGCATGGCCCGAGAAGCGTCAGGACGGATCGCCGCCTGTGGTGGTGCGCAAGGGGCGCGAGAATTATCTCTGCCTGCTCAATCTGGAGGATGCGTTGCAGGGTGGGTTTGCAGGACGCCCGGCAATCCTTGCCCAGCTTGTGGCGCGCTGGGCGGCGTTCACCGCAGATGGAGACATGATCGGCGGCGATTTGCCCGGCTGGCTGGGAACGCTGTTCCGCAAGCGCGGCATCGCGGCCCTGACCGACCAGCGGGGGGAGTGCATTTATGCAGGCTGCCCGCATTACCGGAAGTGTTTCATCGAACGCAGCGCACGCGCATCGGCTCAGGCCGATCTCGTCATTGCCAACCACGCGCTCGTGATGATCAACGCGGCGCGCGGCCGGCATCAGGGACAGCCGCCGACGCGGGTGGTCTTTGACGAGGGGCATCACGTATTCGACGCAGCAGACAGCACCTTTGCTGCCGCTCTGACGGGGCAGGAGGCGATCGAGCTGCGGCGCTGGATCATCGGCCCGGAACGCAACAGCCGTGGCCGCAGGCGCGGGCTCGCTGCGCGTCTTGCCGACGTGGCAAGCTATGACGATGCCGGCGGCGAAGCGGTGGAGGCAGCGATAGAGGCTGCGGGCGCACTGCCGTCCGAAGGCTGGATTGCTCGCCTCGCAGAAGGAGCACCACTCGGACCGCTGGAAGCATTGCTGGGCCAGGTCCGCGCCACGGCCTATGCGCGCGACGAAAGCGGGGCGCAGGATGCAGGCTATGGCATCGAAACCGAGGTTGCTGACCTGCCGGGGCCACTCGTCGAAGCGGCGCAGGCCGGGCAGGAAGCTCTTGCTGCCATTCGAAAGCCGCTGATGGCGCTTGGTGCGCGGCTGGAGGCCGTACTCGAAGACGCGCCGGACTGGCTGGACGGTCAGGGCAGGGCGCGGATCGAAGGGGCACGCCATTCGATGCAATGGCGGATCGATCTTGTCGCTGCATGGGAATCGCTTCTCGCAAGGCTCGGCGGTCCGGCAGATCCCGATTTCGTCGACTGGTTCGCAGTCGAACGCAACGAGGCGCGCGAGTTCGACATCGGCATTCACCGGCGCTGGCTCGACCCGATGAAACCCTTCGCCAAGGTCGTGCTGGAGCAAGCGCACGGTGTCATGCTGACCAGCGCGACGCTGACCGACCGCGCGAAGGAAGGCGATGCCGTGGGAGAAGATTGGCCGCACGCCATTCGCCGCAGCGGCGCCGCGCATATCGACCTGGTACCCAAGACGGCGAGTGCGGCCAGCCCGTTCGATTATTCCGGCCGCGCCGAAGTGCTGATCGTGACCGATATCAAGCGCGGCGACTTGCCCTCGCTCGCGGGTGCTTATGCGCGGCTGATCGAGGCAGCAGGGGGCGGCACGCTCGGCCTGTTTACGGCGATCAAGCGCCTGCGCGCTGTTCATTCGCGTATCGCGGACCGGCTGGCGAGGGCAGGGCTGCCGCTATTCGCACAGCATGTCGACCCGATCGACACCGGCACGCTCACCGACATTTTCCGCGACGATCCCAAGGCCAGTCTGCTCGGCACAGATGCGCTGCGCGACGGGGTGGACGTGCCGGGTGAAAGCCTGCGCTGCGTTGTGATGGAGGCCGTGCCCTGGCCGCGGCCGACGATCCTTCACCGGGCACGCCGTCTTGCCGCGAGCGAAGACGAGGGCGGCGGGGGGCGCTATGACGACCGCATCATTCGCGCCCGGCTGGCACAGGCATTCGGCCGGCTCATCCGCAGCCGCGACGACGCCGGACATTTCATCGTCCTTTCCTCCGCCTTTCCGAGCCGGCTGTTAAGCGCTTTCCCTGAAGGCACTCCTGTCATACGGCTGACACTCGATGAGGCTTTGACCCGCGTCGCAGCAGGACCGCCATCGGCAAGAGCAAATTCGTCCCCGACGGGAACGCAAGAGACGCAGGAAGACTTGGACCAGATATGAAACGTCTCGCCATATTCAGGCATGCAAAGTCCGACTGGGACGACCTTGCCAAGCGCGATTTCGATCGTGGCCTGAACGACCGCGGACGCCGGGGCGCGGCCCTGATGGGGAAGCATATCCGCGACTACGCGAAGCGGGAGGGCATCGTCTGGGACCGCCTGCTGGCCAGCCCGGCTGAGCGGGTTCAGCGCACACTGGAGGCGTCCGGTATCGAGGCAGAGCCTGTCTGGAACCGCGCTCTGTATCTCGCCAGCGCAGAGACCATCGTCGAAGTCGTGAAGGACGAGGCAGGTGACGCGGATTGTGTCCTCGTCTCCGGACACAATCCCGGCCTGCAGGATCTTCTTTTGATGCTGGTCGCACCGTCAAGCGAGAACGCGGCCTTCGACGAGGCGAGCATCAAGTTTCCGACTGCAGCTTTCGCGGTGCTCGAAATAGATATCGAGGACTGGGCAGACCTCGGCGGCGAAGATGCCCGGATCGTACATTTCAAACGCCCGCGCGATCTCGATCCTGAACTGGGACCGGAAGACTAGAGAAATACCTGGTTTGGGCCGGGCCCGCGTGCCGCCAGCCGGTCATCCTTGTTATAAAGCGCGCATTTCCGCAGGCTGAGGCAACCGCATCCGATGCATCCGTCAAGCTTGTCCCGCGCGCGCTTCAGCTCGGCGATTTTTTCGTCCAGTGCGGAACGGATCGAACGGCTGATGGCCTGCCAGTCCTTTGCCGTTGGTGTCCGGCCGTGCGGCAGGCGTTTGAGCTGACCCTCTATTTCCGCCAGAGAAAGCCCGAGCCGCTGCGCGATCAGAATGAAGCTGAGCCGCCGAATATCCGACCGCAGAAACCGCCGCTGATTACCGCCCGTCCGGAAAGCTTCGATCAAACCCTTGTCCTCGTAATAGCGGATAGCCGAGACCGACAGGCCGGTTCGGCGCGCTAGGTCCCCGATGGGAAGCAGGTCGTCTTTATCCATGTCACACAGTAGCGTAAAAATACCTTGACCTCAAGTAAGCTTGAGGTTGCACAAGGCAAGGCATTCAATTCGCAAGGCATCGACTGACAGGTCGTCGCCACTCTTGAGAAGGAATGTACTATGTCGACTTTAAATGAGCAGAACCGGCGCTCCATCGGAAGGCTGGAGCACGTAAATATCTCGGTGACCGATCCCGAGAGGCTCTCTGCACTGCTGCAGGAAATCCTTGGCTGGCAGATACGCTGGCGCGGGCCTTCGCTGAAATACGGACACAGCATCCACCTTGCCAGCGGCCCGACGCCCGGGCGACGATTACATTGCAATCTACTCGGGCGAACATGTGCGTGGTGAGTTCGCAAAGGGGCAACCGCTGAACCATATCGCCTTCACGGTCGAAGATCTCGACGCGGCAGAGCGCATCGTGGTCGAGGCCGGGCTGACACCCACGGACCGCGACAAATATGAGCCAGGCGCGAGATTCTATTTTTTCGACTGGGACGGTATCGAATACGAGCTTGTCTCTTACGATGGATGATCGGCAATTGGCCGGCGCGTCGCTCTGCAAAGTCGTTCGTCGATTTGCTCAGGAATAAGAGGCGCAATGGGTTGGTAATTTAACCGAACCGCGGCAGAGAAGGTGCATGTCCGAATCTCATGCTATCAATCCCCGCCACCTGCTCAAAGACCTCTCCGAATATGCCAGCCCCCGAACGGGTCGCAGCGTATGGGAAATCGTCCAGACGGTAGCGCCGTTCATTGTCCTGTGGCTGGCAGCCTGGGCCGCTTTGTCGGTCAGTTACTGGCTGACATTGCTGCTCACCATTCCGGCTGGTCTGCTCGTCCTGCGGATGTTCCTGATCCAGCATGATTGCGGTCATGGCGCATTTTTCCGCAAGCGCGCAGCGAACGACTGGGTTGGGCGGATGGTCAGCATCTTCACGTTCACGCCCTATGATTCGTGGCGCCGGGCACATGCGAAGCATCACGCAAGCTCGGGAAATCTCGCGCAGCGGGGGACGGGCGATGTCGATACACTGACAGTCAGCGAATATCGCAGCCGGTCTGCGTTCGGGCGCTTCCGCTATCGCCTGTACCGCCATCCGCTGATCCTTCTCGGTGTAGGACCGACCTACCTCTTTCTGCTCCGACACAGATTGCCTCTTGGCGGAATGCGCAAAGGCTGGCGGCCCTGGCTGAGCGCCATGGGGACCAATACGACACTCGCACTGGTCATCGGCGCGGTCATCTGGGCAGTCGGCTGGCAGGATTTCCTGCTGGTCCATGCGCCGATCTTCCTGGTCGCAACGACCACCGGTGTCTGGCTGTTTTATGTCCAGCACCAGTTCGAAGGCACATCCTGGAAGGACGGCGATGTCTGGTCGTTCCACGACGCCGCGCTGCATGGCAGTTCGCACTATGCCCTGCCGCCGGTCCTGCGCTGGTTCACGGCGAATATCGGCATCCACCACATCCATCATTTGTCGAGCCGCATCCCGTTCTACCGTCTAGGCGAAGCGATGAAGGCGAATGACGGACTGGATCAGGTCAGCCGGATCACACTGTGGGACAGCGTCAAGGCGTTCCGCCTGAAGCTGTGGTGCGACGAAACGCATCGCATGGTCTCCTTCCGCGAGGCAAAGCGTATGATCAAGGCCGCCGCTTAGCGCCCCCTTCCGCACTTCGCACTTGCAACATGGGCAGCAGCGTGGCAAGGCTCGCCCTATGAGTATGCAAGAGCTGATCGACGCCGCACGTTCCTCCAAGGCATGGCCTTTTCAGGAGGCTCAGCGCCTTCTCAAACGCTATCCCGACGGCGCGAAACCGGACGGCTCGCCGATCGTGTTCGAGACCGGCTACGGCCCCAGCGGCCTGCCGCATATCGGCACATTTCAGGAAGTGCTGCGGACGACCTTCGTGCGCCGTGCATTCGAGGCACTGATCGGCGCGAAGCCGGAAGACGGCAAGACACGCCTGATAGCATTCAGCGACGACATGGACGGCTTCCGCAAGGTGCCGAGCAACCTTCCGAACAAGGAAATGCTCGAAGCGAACCTGCACAAGCCGCTCAGCCGCATTCCCGATCCGTTCGACGCAGGGCACGAAAGCTTCGCCCATCACAACAACACCAAGCTGCGCGAATTTCTCGACCAGTTCGGCTTCGACTACGAATTCATCGCATCGAGCACGGTCTACAATTCTGGCGGTTTCGACGATGCGTTGCGGAACGTGCTGGCCCACAATCAGGCGATCCTCGACATCATGCTGCCGACCTTGCGGGCAGAGCGGGCGGCGACCTATTCGCCGATCATGCCGATCAGTCCGGTAACGGGGCACGTGCTGCAAGTTCCCGTGGAAGTTATCGACGCGCAGGAAGGGACAATCCGCTTCACCGACGAAGACGGCACGGTCGTCGAACAGTCGGCGCTGGGCGGCATGGCGAAGCTGCAATGGAAGGTCGACTTCGCCATGCGCTGGGTCGCGCTGGGCGTCGATTACGAGATGTACGGCAAGGATCTGACCGACACCGGCGTGCAATCGGGCAAGATTGCCAAGGTGCTGGGCGGCCGCAAGCCGGAAGGGCTGATTTACGAGCTGTTTCTCGACGAGAATGGCGAAAAGATCAGCAAGTCCAAGGGGAACGGCCTGACGATCGAGCAATGGCTCGATTACGGATCGCCCGAGAGCCTCGGCTTTTACATTTTTCCCAATCCCAAGAGCGCGAAGCAGCTGCATGGCGGGGTCATCCCGCGCGCTGTCGACGATTACTGGGCATTTCGCGAGCGTCTGGCAGAGCAACCGCTGGACAAGCAACTGGGCAATCCCGCGTGGCATTTGCTGCGCGCCAATGGCGGTTTCGAGGGATCGGAAGCGCCCGGTGCCGGCGACAGCGCTGCCTGTCACCTTCGCCCTGCTGCTCAATCTGGTCGGGGTTCTGGGAGCAGGCGCGGACAAGGATCAGGTGTGGTCCTACCTCGCCAATTATGTCGATGATGCCGATCCGGCAAAGCATCCGCAGCTCGATGCGCTCATCGACAATGCGCTCGCCTATAACCGCGACTTTATAGCTCCGACCCTCAATCGCCGCGAGCCGAGCGAGACAGAGGCGGCAGCGCTGGAGGATCTCGACACGCAGCTGGCGAGTGTCCCGTGCCGACATCAGCGCCGAAGACCTGCAAACCAAGGTCTACGAGATCGGAAAGGCGGAGCAATACGGCTTCGAAAATCTGCGGGACTGGTTCGCGGCGCTGTATCAGATCCTGCTTGGCGCAGACCAGGGCCCGCGCATGGGCAGCTTCATCAAGCTTTACGGGATCGACAACACGAGAGCCCTGATCGCAGAAGCGCTTCGCCGCGAAGGCTGAGATTGGTTGAGGCGTGCTGGATGACGCGAAGTCGGCAGAAGCGCTTCAGCCCCATTGGCGAACCCGGTACCAGCGGGTGATGACGTATTTTTCGCCGCTTTCGACAGGTGTGCCTGCATGGAGTGTATCCATGTTGGGCGTGCCGTCGCGCGATGCATTGTTCCAGATCAGTAGCACGCCGGGCTTGGGTTCGATATCGATGCCGACATTGGTGAAGTTTGTCGCGCCGCCGGCTTCGACCTCGTTGAGAAACATCATGGCAGTCCAGCTGCGCTGACCGCCCCTTTTGCGCTCGGCCTTCCAATACTCCTCGGTCGTAAAGAAGAAATCGTGATGCGGCTTGAATTGCTGGCCCTTGAGATAGCGCTGGCCCTGCATCCTCTCGCCCAGTTCGCCCGGCAATCCCATCAGATCGTCGATACGGCGCGAGATGCCGCGCACGAAGGGATCGTCGCAGTCGAAATTGCCTGAGTACGAGGTGCGAAAGCCTTCGACATAGGCGCCCTCATGCAGGCGGCTCGGCTGCGCGACGGCATCGATCATGTCGATCAGCCGCTTGCATTCATTGGCCGAGAGAAAGTCGCCAATGGCATAGATTTCAGCCAGCTCGGTCGGTACGCGGTAGACTTTCGGATCTGCATCCAGCCGCGTCCGCACGGTCTTGCCGATACGGGCGAGGGCATCCTGATCGGGGGCTCTTTGAGATTGACCTGTCATGACATCGCGGAGTTGTAGAGCGACGGCGGCGATGTTCAATAGTTTGCGCGTTGCCCGCCGGATGGTATTTGAGCCCCTGTCGGATTGGAGACGCAATATGGTCAGCACTACTTCTGCGCAGCGTTATTCCACGGGGGGCGATGGTCTTTCACTGGGTCATCGCAATTCTGGTGATCTGGAACTGGAGGATTGCCGAAGCCGGAGAACACGCCTCTGGTGCCGAGAAAATGCGCCATCTTCGCCGATCACAAGGCGCTCGGGATTACCATCCTCGCGCTCAGTCTGGCCCGACTTGCGTGGAGACTGTCACACCCTGTCCCGGCGCTGCCGTCGAACTACGCGGGCTGGGAGCGTTTGCTGGCCCGCGCGACACATGTGATCTTTTACGTTCTGCTTATCGGTTTGCCGATCGGCGGCTGGCTGGCAAATTCCCTTGCCGGCCGCGAGATCGATATGTTCGGGCTATTCGTCATTCCGGCTCTTCCGATCGGTACCAACGAGGGGCTCGCCAAGACGATTTTCGGCCTTCACGCAACTGGCGGACAGGTAATGATCTATCTCATCGCGCTGCATATTATCGGGGCGCTGAAACATACGTTCATCGACAAGGATGGCGGTATCTTCCGGATGCTGCCGTTCGGCAGGGTCGGCAAAAGCGGCTGACGCAAATTAAAAGCCCCCGCACGGTATGACCGGCGGGGGCTTTCTTTGTTTTGCCAGGCTTACTGGGTCTTACCAGAAGAAGTCGTAGATCACATCGACCGTCTGTCCGGTGTAGATGTTCACCAGAATCACGTCGTCATAATACCTGATCCAGCGATACGGCCCATGGACCTGCGGCAAGCGGTACGACCACGGATCGTTGATCCAGTAGCGGTTCCCGTAAAAGCCGGAGTCGAGGAAGAACCCGATATTGATCCGGCTGTAGCGGTAATTGCGATAGGGCGCGTAATACCGGCCGAGGCTGAAGAGGCTGCGGTTGGAATACCGGTGACGGTTCCAGTCATACCGTCGATCGTTCCGCCAACTGCGGTTCCACTGGCGGTAGTCGCCTCCACGATAGTCACGGCGAGCCTGACGGTAACCATTGCGGTAGCCGTCGCGCCTGGTCTGGCGGCTCTCGTACCGGTCGCCGCGATTGGCGTCGCGGTAACCCTGACGGTAGCCGTCACGGCGGATCTGGCGGTTTTCAGCCCGATCGCCGCGGCGTTCCTCGACACGGCCATCGCGGCGGCCGGTCTGATAGGTACCCCGGCGCACATCCCGGTTTTGGGTGCGGTCGGCACGGCGATCCACCCTGCGCTCCGTACGATCGACGGTACGCGCGGCCGCCGGACGTGCGACCTGTGTGCGCTGGGCACGGTCCTGCACCATCTCCGGACGCTCCGCCCGAGTTCGGCGAGTTCTGGTCGCGCATGTTGTCGCGAGCGATCTCCCGCCGGATGTCGCTCTGGCGAGAAGCCTGTTGGCGCTGTGCGCGGGCTTGACCCCGATTGCCACGGTTCTGGCGCGCCTGATCGCCGCCGCCGCGCTGGCGATCCGCACGTTGTTCTGCATCGGCCTGTGCAGCTTGCGCAGGAACGGCGGAAAAGGCCATCGCTGCGGCAAGCGCGGTGAGCCCACTCGCTTGGAGTAATTTCTGGATAGTCACCTTTCGGTTCCCCTTGTGCTGAGCCGCGCCCACCCTGTTGCGGCGATTTCGATACGCTTGTGATACGAACGAGTCAGTGAGCCAAATCTGAACAAAGAGTTACGGCTCCCGTTCAGGTTCGGGGGCTTTTTTCTGAATTGTTGACAGCCGGCGCGCATTCGGGCGGGAAGGGCGCCATGCTCGAAACGCTCGAAGACGTTCGCAACGATGTGGTCAATCGCCTCGCGCGGGCTGCCAAGGATCGTAAGTCGCCGATGCACACCCCTGTCGTGGCTACCGGCGATGCGGATGCCCGCACGATGGTATTGCGCGCGTTCGATCCTGCGAGCTGGACCCTGCGTTTTCACACGGACACCCGCGCGCCGAAGGTAGCCGTGATCGAGGCCGATCCGCGGGTCGGCCTGCTGTTGTATGACAAGGCACAGAAAATCCAGCTGCGCCTTCAGGGGACGGGCCGGATCGAGCGCACAGGGCCGGTCGCGGATGCCGCGTGGGATGCTGGCGATAATTTTGCGCGGCGCTGTTATCTGGGCGAGGGACCGGGCGCAGAGAGCGATCACCCGATCAGCGGTCTGCCATCGCAATTCGAAGGTACAGAGCCGGATGATGCGCAATTGCGCCCGGCGCGGCCCAATTTTGCCGTCCTTCTTGTCGAGCTTCACAGCCTCGACTGGTTCACGCTCGCGCATACCGGCCACCGCCGGGCACGGTTTTCAAGAACCGGCGACCAGTGGCAGGGGCAGTGGGTTTCGCCGTGATGGAAGTGCCTGCGACGCTTCTTGCGTCACAGCCGAAATCCGATTTCGACTCGGTTCATCGCAACAGGCTCTCGGATGACCCGCTGATCGCTTGCGTGCCCTCTTCGAGTTCACCGAAAAGAAAGGATACCGGGAACATTGCGCCCGTCCCGGTCCGCGGACGCATTATGTGTCGCGGGGTGGTTGGGGGCACGAGCGGGGGAAACCGGTCGCAGGTTCATCCGGATCATGCGGCCGCGACATCAGAGGGATACGTTACATGAGCAACCATATCACCACGGCCAAGAGCCTCCTCATCGCCGCACTGCTTGCAGTACCGGCCGCTGGACTTTCCGCCCAGCAGACGCGAAACCGGCGATGACGGCCTGATCACAACTGTCTACGGCGAAACACCTGTCGAGGGGCCGGACATCGAAGGCATCATCTCCGCCCGCCGTGACGGCGCTATGCAGGTGACGGCGACCGATGGCACGCGCTCGACGATCGAAATCACCGAGGAGACCGAAATACGCGGCAAAGGCGGATTTCTTGGTCTCGGCCGCACAGCGCTGGACGAAAGCGCGCTGCTGAACGGCCTTCCGGTCACGGTCGAGACGATGCAGGCAAACGGCGCGCTCTATGCCAGCCGCGTGCGCCTTAGCACCAAGAACCTCGAAATGGCTCAAATGATCCGTACGGGCACGGCACAAGGCTTTGCCGAGCAGACCGCTGCGACCGATGCCCTGCGCAGCCGCGTCGGTGACATCGACAATTACAACATTCGCGGGACCACCAATGTCTATTTCGATACCAACGAGTGGAGCCTGAGCGATCAGGACCGGATGAAGCTGTGTCAGGCAGCCCAGCAAGCGGACGGCATGGACAACGCGCTGCTTCTGGTGGTCGGATATACCGATGCCGATGGCAGTCAGGACTACAACCAAATTCTGAGCGAACGCCGGGCAGGCCGCGTGGTGAACACGCTGCAGCAGAATTGCGGCTGGAAGCCGTGGCGCATGCTGACCCCCACCGGCATGGCCGAAGCCGATCCGGCAGCGGACAATTCGACCGAATACGGCAAGGCGCAAAACCGCCGCGTCGCCGTGAACATTCTGGTCAGCAAGGCAACCGAAGGGTTGTAAGCTAGGCAGGAGATCGGGCGGGGCGGGCTGATACTCGCTCCGCCTGTACCTCGCTTGAGATTTTCTCTGGCGTGGTTCGCCGTATCACGGCTTGGGTTCGGCAAAGCGAGACGCGAAGCTGTATCCGTCCGTCACATCGCGGATGGTCCCGATCAACTCGGCAATCTCGCCGACTTCGTCGAAGCCTGCTTCCGTCCGGCCCTCGACCTTCCGTGCCGCGCCGTCGGGGCGGACCCGAGACGAGCCTCGAAACTGGACGGCTGGCCGGTCTTGAAGCATCGTCTCTACCGCGCCGATGACCCGCTCGCGAGTCGTCCTCGTGGAAGCTCTCGACTACGGATGACAGTCCAAGGGTTCGATGCCTGCTCCAGACCGGTAATTTCCCTCGCGACCGAGGGCTCATCGACCAGATCGCCTGATCATCCTGCTTCCGATACCGGAAATTGCCGAAACGGACGATCCGCTCTGGCTTCTTCCATCTGGCGATGGCGCTCGGTCACGGCCTGCAGGTCGCGGCGATGCCGGGCGAGAGTGCGGCCAAGGGGAATACCGAACCAGCAGGCGACGAGATAGATCTGGAAATAGAGAACCTGATCCTCGATCGCTTCGAAATACACCCCGACAGGTCCGCGGCCCATCCCGGGTCAGGATGGACCCCACACCGGTCACGGCCAGAATGGCGATGGCCGACTACCGCGCAGCCGTGAATTAACGTCGCAAACAGACGGCGATCATCGGCATGAACGCAGCGGGTAGTCGCCCTGACCGAAAGGCGATAGCAGCGCAGCCGCCGACCAGCAGCACGGTCCATCTCCAAAGTGAACTCTGCCCCGCAGGCGTGTCGGGATTGGAGTGAAACAGGAACAGGATCACCGGCGTTACGATCCGCATGCCCGAGCTGCGACGGTGCTGGCCCATGAAGCGAAGAACGGCAGATCCAGCTTGGCCGACAGGACGGCAGCCATGAACGGCGCTGGCAATCGCCGCAAACATGACGGTCACTGCAAAGATTGCCAGGGATTCCGGACGCTCGAATGTAGACCGGTCGACACCGAGGCGCGCCATGATCGTGAAAGCGAGCATCCCTCGCGAGATTGGGCAACCTGGTGAAACCTGTTTCTATATCTCTCAAGTGCCGCTTGCAGCCACGGTCCGACGCCGCCAGGCAAATTTGCTCCCAGAGAGGCGGCAGTACGTGCCGCCGATCAGAACCACGGCCGACTGCGTGCGCTCTACGATGACGCAAACCTGCAAGAAAAATGCCGCTGGGGGGCCAGACGCGGCGATTCCGTCCATTCCGCTCGTAAGTTCGAGCGCAGCAATGGAAAAGAGCCAGATACCCTGCAGCAAATGTCGCCACCAGCCAGGCGGAAGCGGTCCGTCTTCTCGTTCACCGTGAAAGTCCCCCTTGGAGCGCCCTTGACGACTCCGAAAATTGACGTCACATTGAACCAGCGTTTTTCGGGGAAGCCGCGTTTGCCGGGAACGCCCACCCCATCCAATGGCTTGAGGTTCCACTCCCTCTCCTTGTCGGCTCAGATGTTCTTCCGACATCAGGTCACCGAGTCAGCTTCTTATAAGCCAACCGCGTAGGCCGATCCGCCGCATCGCCCAGACGGCGCCGCTTGTCTTCCTCATACGCTTCGAAGTTTCCTTCGAACCATTCGACGTGGCTGTTGCCTTCGAACGCCAGAATATGCGTCGCCAGACGGTCGAGGAAGAAGCGGTCATGCGAGATGACCACGGCGCAGCCCGCGAAGTTTTCGATGGCGTCTTCCAGCGCGCGCAGGGTTTCCACGTCGAGGTCGTTGGTCGGCTCGTCCAGCAGCAGCACGTTGCCGCCTTCTTTCAGCATCTTCGCCATGTGGACGCGGTTGCGTTCACCGCCCGACAGCTTGCCGACGTTCTTCTGCTGGTCCTGCCCCTTGAAATTGAACGCGCCGACGTAAGCGCGCGTGCTCATGTCGTGGCCGTTGACCTGCATGTAATCGAGCCCGTCGGAGATTTCCTCCCAGACATTGTTGCTCGGCGTCAGGTCATCGCGGCTCTGGTCGACATAGCCCAGATGAACCGTGTCGCCGATCTTGATGCGTGCCGCTGTCGGGCTGTTCCTGACCGGTGATCATCTTGAACAGCGTAGACTTGCCCGCGCCGTTGGGGCCGATGATGCCGACAATGCCGCCCGGGGGCAGGGTGAAGCTCAGGTCTTCGAACAGCAGCTTGTCGCCGAATGCCTTGGAAATGCCGTGCGCTTCGATGACCTGCGAACCCAGACGCTCGGGCACCTGGATAACGATCTGCGCCTTGCCCGGCTTGCGGTCGGACTGTGCATCCTGAAGCTGCTCGAACTTCTTGAGACGCGCCTTGGATTTGGTCTGGCGGCCCTTGGGGTTCTGCCGGATCCATTCCAGTTCTTCGTTCAGCGCCTTCTGGCGGCCGGAATCCTCGCGGTCTTCCTGCGCCAGACGCTTCGCCTTCTTGTCCAGATAGGTCGAGTAATTGCCCTCGTACGGGTAATATGTTCCGCGATCGAGTTCCAGGATCCAGTCCACCACATTGTCGAGGAAGTAGCGGTCATGGGTGATCATCAGGACGGCGCCGGCATATTCCTTCAGATGGTTTTCAAGCCATTCGACGGATTCTGCATCGAGGTGGTTGGTCGGTTCGTCCAGCAGCAGTATGCCCGGCTTCTGGATCAGCAGGCGGGTAAGCGCGACACGGCGCTTCTCGCCGCCTGACAGATTGCTCGACTCGGCATCGGATGGCGGGCAGCGCAGGGCCTCCATCGCGATTTCGAGCTGGTTGTCGAGCGTCCACCCGTCGACCGCGTCGATCTCTTCCTGCAGCGTGCCCATTTCTTCCATCAGGGCATCGAAATCGTCACGGTCGGGATCGCCCATCAGGCCGGTAATCTCGTTGAAACGGTCGACCATGTCGGCGTACTTCGCGCGCGCCGTCCTTGACGTTTTCGAGCACCGTCTTGCTCTCGTCCAGCTGCGGTTCCTGCGGCAGATAGCCGACGGTGATGTTCTCGCCGGCCCATGCTTCGCCGGTGATATCGGTGTCGATGCCCGCCATGATCTTGATCAGGGTGGATTTGCCCGCGCCATTCGGGCCGACGATGCCGATCTTCGCGCCCTGATAGAACTGCAGGTTGATATCCTTCAGCACCGGCTTGGGGGCACCGGGGAAAGTCTTGGTCATGTTCTTCATGACATAGGCGTATTGCGCGGCCATCGGATTGGTCCTTCGGGTAGGCGATAATGTTTCAGGAAAATGTTGCGCACGAGATAGGGCGACGAAGCGCGCAGGGAGCAAGGGTGAGGTGCCAATGTGGTGAACCGGCCCCTGAAAGGCGGCCTGGCGGCAGCGTTACCTATTCGCCACTGTTCCGGCATCACTCTGCACAGGCGCCGTCTGTCCGATTGACGCAGTGCAGCAATGTTGCGAAATCGTGACAGTTACCGATTGGCCGTGATTCCTACGAAAGAGCCCTTGCAAGCGCGCGGCATTCCGCGACCAACGAAGGATACCCCTAAAATGAAGAACACCCGTTTCCTCTGCGCCGCCGCCGGCGCCGCGATTGCCGCTACGCTGTCCGCAACGCCCGTCATGGCGCAGGATGCCGATCCGCAAGACACCGACACCGAAACAGAAGAGCGCGGGGTAGGCGACCATCGTGGTGACGGCTCAGCGGCGCGAAGAGAACCTGCAGGACGTGCCGGTCTCCGTGAGCGCAATCAATCAGGACGCTTTGACTGCGATCAATTCCAGCGGCGCGGATATCCGCGCATTGTCGGGCCGGGTGCCCAGCCTGCTGGTCGAATCTTCCTTCGGCCGCACCTTCCCGCGCTTCTATATTCGCGGCCTCGGCAACACCGATTTCGATTTCAACGCCGCGCAGCCGGTCAGCCTCGTCTATGACGATGTCGTGCTGGAAAACCCGATCCTGAAGGGTTTCCCGATCTTCGATATGCAGCAGGTCGAAGTTCTGCGCGGTCCGCAAGGCACGCTGTTTGGCCGCAATACGCCTGCAGGTATCGTGAAGTTCGATTCGGTGAAGCCGCGTGATTATGCCGATGGCTATGCGCGCGTTTCTTACGGCGGCTTCGATACCGTCAATCTGAAGGCGCCGTGGGCGGGCCGCTGGGCGATAAACGTACAGCGTGCGCGTATCTCGCGCTTTATCAGAGCCAGGACGATTACGTCGACAATGTGCTGCCATCGGGCACCGCAGGAAGATGCCTTTGGCGGGTATGACGAGTTACGCCCTGCGCGTTGCAGACAGAAATCCGCCCGGCCGACAATCTCGACATTCTGCTGACCGGCCAGTTCCGCGATCTGGAAGGCACCGCGCGCCTGTTCCGCGCAAACAACTTCACGCGCGGGCGAAGAAGGGCTGAACGACAATTTTGACCGTGATTCGCTGTCTCGACCGATGGCCAGAACGAGCAGATCCTGCGCACACAGAACCTGGCTGCGCGGATGTACTTGGGATGTAGGTCCGGTGTCGCCTCATTTCGGTCACCAGCTATTGGAATGGCAATTCCACGTCTGTCGGTGATGTCGATGGCGGCTTTGGGGCGAACTTCCTGCCTGCCGGCTCTGTTTGGCCCGGGCGATATTCCGTTCACCGCCGAAACGCGCGATTCCGTGCCGAAGCTGAAGCAGTTCACGCAGGAATTGCGCATCGCCAGCAATGGCAGCGGACCACTGAGCTATCAGGCCGGCTTCTTCTATTTCGACGAGAACGCTGAGAATCGTGAGCGAGAACTATTCCACGCTGGGCGATCCGCTCAACGCGCCGGGCGGCGTCAATATCGTCGTCAGCCAGGAACAGAACAGCGAGGCGTTCGGCCTGTTTGGTTCGCTCACCTATGATCTGACCGATCAGCTGAGCGTGACGGGCGGCTTGCGCTACAATGATGACAGCCGCGATTTCGTGGTGGTGCGCAGCCAGGACACGCAATTCCCCGACCTTCCTGCAGAACCCGCTGGGCACGGTCACGCGCGCCGTGAGCGATGACACGATCACGTGGGATGCCAGCGTTACCTATGCGGCAACCGACGATGTGAACCTGTATGCCCGTGTCGCGCGCGGCTACCGTGCGCCCAGCATTCAGGGCCGCATCCTGTTCCCGCCGGCCACGGCTACGCCGCTGGAAGATGGTGTATCGGTTGCGGATTCGGAAACCATCACGTCTTACGAGGCGGGCATCAAATCGACCCTGTGGGATGGCCGTGCGCGGATCAACCTGTCGGGCTTCCTATACAATCTGAACGATGCACAGCTGACCGCTGTAGGCGGCAATGTGAACGCCAACCGCCTGGTCAATGCCGACAATGTGCGCGGCTATGGTTTTGAGCTGGATGCCGAACTGGCGCCGGTCGATAATCTCTACCTCACTGCCGGTGTCAGCTACAACAACACCGAAATTCAGGACGACCGGCCTCACCACAGCAGCATGCGGCGGCACGCGGGTGGACACGTTCCCCGATGTGTCGCTGTGTACCGTGCTGGATCCCATCGTGACTGCCGCCAGCGCCGTTCTCTGCCGCGATTGTCAGCATCGATGGCAACAGCCTGCCGCAGATCGCCGCGCTGGATCGCCAATTGGACAGCGCGTTACGAAAGTGCCGGTCGGCGATGGCGAAGTCTATGTCTACACCGATTGGGCCTATCGCTCGAAGATCAATTTCTTCCTGTATGAATCGGTCGAATTTCAGGACCAGCGGATGCTCGAAGGCGGCGTGCGCGTCGGCTATCAAACCGACACGATTCGAATTTGCGGCATTTGTGCGCAACATCACCAATGATACCTCTGCAGTCAGCGGGATCGATTTCAACAATCTGACCGCGATGGTCAACGAGCCGCGAGTTTGGGGCGTGACCGCCGGTGTGAAGTTCTAGCACCCACACGCGCTTGTGCGCACTGGCTGGACTTGAGGGAGCGCTGTCGATAGCAGCGCTCCCATGAAAACGGTATCCTTGCTGCTCGCCAGTGCGCTCGTCGCACTTTCTCCCGCCGCTGCACAGGAGGCCGGGTCTGTCTCGCTGGAAGACATGGCCGATGGGGCTTTGGCAGGCGACACGCATCGCCTGGGATTTCGTCGAGGGCATCACCACCGAAGTCGGCCCCCGGCAAGCAGGTACAGAGGCAGAGAAGCGCGGACGCGACTGGGCGGTCAATTGGCTGAAGCGAACGCGGGTTCGCCAATGTCGCGGACGAGCCGTTCCAGATGGAAACCTGGGTGCCCGGCGATCTGCACAAGGCAGAGATTCTCAGCCCGTTTCCGCAGCCGCTGGTGATCCAGCCCTTGGGCGGCAGCGCCTCCACAGGCCCGAATGGTATTACTGCAGAAGTCGTCGAGTTCGAGAATATCGCGGCCTTGATTGCTGCGCCGGAAGGCAGCCTGACCGGCAAGATCGCCTATATCTCGCACTCGATGACGCCGACGCAGGATGGCTCGCAATATGGATTTGCAGGGCCGGCCCGCTGGATCGGCGCTGGCGTTGCGAAGAACAAGGGCGCGATTGCGACGGTCATCAAATCGGTCGGCACGGACTATCATCGCAATCCGCATGTTGGCGGAACGACCTTCCGCAACCCCGATGGCTCGACCGATGTCGGACGGGCCGTGCCGACGCCGGCCGGTGCGCTGAGCCTTCCCGATGCGGCCAATCTGGAGCGCATGTTCGACCGGGCAGATGGTCGTCCGATCGTCATGAAGCTGACGCTCACACCTGAACATCTTGGCATCACCACCAGTGGCAATGTGGTGGGCGAGATTGTCGGACGCGATCCCTCGCTCCCGCCGGTTCTGGTCGCGTGTCATATCGACAGCTGGTGGAATGCTCCTGGCGCTTTCGACGACGGGGCAGGGTGCGGTATCGTCGCCGCCGCCGCGCTGCATGTCTCGCACACCGGCCAGCCGCTGCGTACGATTCGCGTCCTGATGGCAGGTGCAGAGGAAGTCGGGCTTTACGGCTCCACCGCCTATAGCGAGGCGCATATCGACGAGAAGATCGGTGTCGGCTGGAAAGCGATTTCGGGGCCGACCGCATCTGGCGCTTCGAAAGCAATTTCCGCGCATAGCAATCCTGATCTTCATGCAAAGCTGGCTGCCTCTGTCGCGCGCTTTGGCGTTGCCGATAGCGCGATTGTCGCAAGCGGCGGGGCGGATATCAACATCAGCCGCGATCAGGGCGGGGCGATCATCGATCTGCAGCAGGACGGCACCCGCTATTTCGATCTGCACCACACGCCGGACGATACTCTGGACAAGATCGATCCGGTCCAGCTGCGTCAGAACGTGGCGGTATGGACGCAGGTCGTCGGCATTCTCGCCAACGAGGAAGGGTCCGATCCAGGGCGATGGCGAAACCGACTGAACCGCGGCAGTAAGTGCGGGCCTTCGCAACCCGCAATTAACAAATGTCGGGTACGTCCTTCCGGCGAGGGGGACAGTGCCGTGCAGCAGCAGATAATGGGGTTGATAAATCCGGCGATTTCGCTGGTTTTCGCCTCGCTGTTCCTGCTCTTCTGGTACCGCGACAGGTCGCGTAAACACGTCCTGATGTTCGCATCCTGCTATGCCCTGCTGGTTATCGGGTTTCTGACCTTTCACTTCACGCCCGATCCCTCGGCGCGGTTGCCGATTCTTTTCATGCATATCGCCTATCTGGGCGGTTGCAGTCTCTTGGCGACAGGTGCGGCCCGCCGGGTTGGGCAGCATATGCAGCCGGCCTATTTCATCATCATCGGCGTGATCAGTTCCGTGCTGATGATCGGTTCTACCTACGGCCTGGACCAGAACCCCCGCCTGTATGTGGCGAATTCGACATATGGCCTCATCTTCGTGCTCGGCGCACATGCCATGGGACTTGCTGCGCGGCAGGGAGCCGGTCGACCGCCTGTTGTTCTGGCTTTTCGCGATTACGGCCGCGCAGTTTTTCGTGCGTCCGGCTGCCACGTTTATTCTCGAGACGTCCATCTCGGCGACGGAATACCGGGACTCGGCGTATTATGCGGTCATGGTCATCGCCGTCGCGATGTTCTCGCTGCTCATCGCGCTGACGCTCCTTGCGGCCACAATTATCGACCAGCTCGATCTGGAGCGCAAAACGGCAGATACCGATTTGCTGACCGGCCTGCGCAGCCGCCGATCATTCGAGCAGGAAGCGCTCGCCATGCTCGCCCGGTCGAAAGCGCGCAACAAACCCGTCGCGCTGATTGTGGCCGACCTCGATCATTTCAAGCAGGTCAACGACATCTGGGGCCACCAGGTCGGTGACAATGCCATCGCGGTGTTCGGGCAATTGGTGCGTTCGACCATTCGGGAAACCGATCTCGCGGGCCGCGTAGGTGGTGAGGAATTTTGCATTGCCGTGTGGAACTGCCGCGGCTCTGCCGCGGCGCGGCTGGCAGAACGCATCCGGTTGGCGCTGACCAATGCGGAGATCGACGGCCTGCCGGAAGATATCCACCTGACGGCCAGCTTCGGGGTTGCTGCCTATGACGGCGATGATGACGGATATGGCAGGTTGTTCGGACTGGCGGACGCGGCGCTCTACAAGGCGAAGCACGCCGGTCGCAACCAAGTGCACTACGACGGTTCGGAAGAGAACGAGCTGGAGAGGAAGCCTGTGAAACGGCCGTTTGTCGGCGCCGCCTCGGTCAGCAAGGCAGCCTGATATTAAGCGTTCGCGCCGGCGGAAAAGGTAGCCGACATCTGCCGCGGCATCAGAGCTGCCTGCAGCAATGCCCGGACCACCAGGAACAGCGTGAAGCTGAACCACAACCCTGCGTTACCCCAGCTCCATGTCAGCCAGAGCGAGAGCGCAAAGACGACAGCTGCGCCGATCATGGTTGCCAGTAAGGCACGGGTCCAACTGGCCCCGACATAAACTCCATCGAACACAAAGCCTGCGACGCCTGCAAACGGAATGATGGCGAGCCAGAACCCGTTTTGCTGGGCAATTTCGCGTACGCTGTCCGTCGCGGCGAAACTGGCCAGAATGGGATCGGCAAGCACCAGAAATCCGACCGAGACGAGCGCAGCAGCGCCAAATCCGCGTAGCAGGATGGCGCGTGTATAGGCCGCAAAGCCGGCGCGATCCCTTGCGCCGATCCTCTCTCCATTGAGCACCTGTGCCGCGTTTTCGAATCCATCGAGCAAGAGCGCGGTGAAAACGAACAATTGGTAGAGAATGCCGTTGGCCGCAAGCACAGCCGGCCCGCGTTCTGCGCTCAATCGGGTGAGGGCAGCCAGCGCGATCATCAGGATGACCGTTCGCAGGAACAGGTCGCGGTTCACGCTGAGAAAGGGCTTGAGCGCTTGCCAGCCGAAGGATGCCCGCCGTGACACGACCGCGAAGAAATGCGCCAGCGTGGCCCCGCGCAGGACGAAAAGGCCGACGACCGCCAGCTTGGCATATTCGGCGACGAAACTGGACCAGCCGATCCCCTCGACACCCATGTCCAGCTGCAGAACGAAGAACAGGCCCAGCACGATGTTGAGCAAATTGTAGCCGACTTCGAACAGCAGCACGGCTGTCATCTGCCGCCTTCCGACAAGAAAGCCGACAAGGGCAAGGTTCGCCATCACCGCTGGGGCCGTCCAATAGCGGATGTCGGCATAGATTTGCGCGGCCTCCAGTACGTCGCCCCCCGCGCCAAGGACCGAAAGCAGCGCAGGCAATAACAATGGTTTGAACAGCAGGAGCAGGCTGGCAATTACGAGGCCGACAAACAGTCCGCGAACCAGCATTGTTACCTGCGCTTCATCGCCTGCCCTCGTGCCTTCCTGTGCAACCAGTCCGGTTGTGCCTGTCTTCAGGAAATTCATCACGGTAAAGAGGACGGCAAAAAGCCGTGCGCCCACATCCACTGCACCCTGGGTCGCCGCGTCTTCCAATCTGCCGACAATCCACATGTCGCCAATGCCAATCAGCGCCGTCGCGACATTGGTCAGCATGGCGGGCAGGGCGATTGCCCAGATTGCTTGGGTTTGCAGCCGTGTCGAGGAGCGGGGAACAGTCATTCTGCGGCCGCCCTAGGCCGCAGTGTCCCGCGGCGTAAAGCAGGCTGGGCAAAACGCTTCAGGTTAGCCGAATGATGATCAACGTGTGACGGGCAAATGCACTTCCCATTTGCGCTGATCTCGCGGCACGCTGGGGCCGCTATATCCTGCCTGTGCGAATGGCCCCGTCGGCTCCAGATCGTTCTGGTCCACATACGCGCGGATGGCGTCTTTCAATTCATTGATCCGCGAAGGCGAACGCTCGCCGATAAAGCCGGCAGCGACGATCATTTGGGTCTCTGTCCGCTCGACCCGTACATCATCGTTCGACGGGCGTGGCAGCGTCTCCATCGTGTAGTTCGACGGCATGACAAACTCGACGGTGTACTCGCCTGGTTCATCGCTCGGCATCGAAGTGACGGGCGCGGTCATGGCAATCTGCTCGCCGCCGGAGGGAGAAGTCGTGACGGGCGCTGTCATCGCGATTTCCTCGCGCGGTCGATTGTCGCCGAAGATGAACCCTGCCAACGGACGAAAACCCTTGGAAGATGCTTCGTCGGCATTGCGGGCTGTGACAGTCACCCGCGCGGTCAGCTTGGGCGCATACTCACGCAGTTCCACTCCGCTTGCTACGGCCGCTGTAGCGTCGGCTCTGTCCAAAACTGTGTAGGCGGGCGTTTCTGTGGAGTCGGGCGAGGTGGTGGCGTCGTTCTGGGCGGTCGGGCTATCGGTCATGATTTCACTTTTCGCACTTTGGTTGCAACCGGCAAGCGCGGCCATTCCGACCGCAAGGGCGATGCGGGACATAAGGGGTGTGGAATTGCGCATGGGGGGAGCGATCCTGAATGAGAGAGAATTCGAAAATTCTGAATCTCAACCGGCGGCAACCGCGCCTGTTCCAAGGCTGGAACACGCTGCGCAGAGCGCAATACGAATTTTGGATGACGCTTCGAATTTGTATGCCGGTGGCCTGTACCGGCTGAAAAATGGTCGGGGAGACAGGATTCGAACCTGCGACCCTCTGTTCCCAAAACAGATGCGCTACCAGGCTGCGCCACTCCCCGACAATTTTTCGTCCGCCAAGCCGCCAGACCGAGCATTTCGGTCTCTCAGGGCTCTGGTGGGCCCGGCAGGACTCGAACCCGCGACCTAGCCGTTATGAGCGGCCAGCTCTAACCAACTGAGCTACAGGCCCCTACCAGGACACTGAAGACACGATCTGGTTTGCATGCCTTCGAGCAGCGCGCCTAGCGATGCTTGGCCCGCGCTGCAAGCAGTGTCTCGCCTCTATATCACGACCTTTTCCATGATCTGCCCGATTGTCGTGGATTGGTACGCCGCGCTGCTGAAGATAGGCATACACCTCACGGAACCAGTCATAGAGCGTATCTACATTGCGTTCGCTGGTCACGTAAGGCGTATGTCCGGGCGCAAGCGAAGGGCTGTGAAACGACAGGACCAGCAGCGGCAACCCGTCATCCAGAGCAATATCGATACCCCGCAGCGCCTCTTCGGCGGACACGCCCTCAGGTGTCAGTGGTATTTGTTCCAGCATTCCCAGACGCGATGCGGCGCCCCCGAGAAACGGGATCTTCTTCAATAATGGATCGAGCAATGCACCTTGCCGGCGCAGCATGCCCCAGTACACAGTCGTCAGCGGTAGCTCGAGTATGCGCCGCTCACCGCCCGATCCAGTACGGTCGAAGCGGATGCCGGCTGTAATTGGGCCCGCCATCAGCCCGGTAATCGAAATTGGCCCTCACAGACGTATCGACCGCAATCCCGCTGTCCCGAGAGCATTTGGCCAGTCGAAGGGCCGAGCCCGTATCGTCCTGCGCGGTAGACCATCGGCGCTACACCGAATTTTTCTGTAATCGTATCGCGCAGCCGATTGAATTTTTTGCGCTCAAGCTCGGGTGGAAGGTTGCCGGCATAGCTGTTGTGCTGTTGATCTCTTCATCGTGGGGCGGATTCACCCACGGGTGCAGCTGGATGCCGATCTCGGCCTTCCCGCGCTTTGCAGCGTCGCCCAGCACCTCGCTGCGCCATCTTTGAATGGGCGATCGGCCAATCGACCAGATACACCGGGCTGATGCCCAGATTCTCGCAGAATTCCTGAAACGAGCGCAAATGGCGCACATGATCGAGACCGTGTTCGGTCGCGCTGAATGGTTTTGCCCAGTCGAACTCTTCTTCCGTGTCGACAGTCAGCAGCACGCGGTGCCCGAAATCATCGGTGAATGTTGCCATGCTTTTGGCCGCTGGCGGCGCGAGCATATTGGTCACGCGAGTTCCGATCCGCGCCGTTCTGGATAGTGTAAAGGAATGCGGGCGGCGCTACCCTGCCCCATGTGCGCTACGTCTGGGCTAGGTTCGGCCTCGCTTCCGGTCAAGCGGGGCAGGGTCAGAACCAGGCGTGTGTCCACTCTTGCAAGGTCTCACCTGCCGCGCGCGCTTCCGCGCGGGCGAGCCGCAGGGCAAAGCCCTGACCGAAGGCGCCCGCGCTGGCCGCGCCCGGCGTCCCCGCGCGTCCCGTAGGCGAAAACATCTTCCAGCTTGGCCATCGAAGCGGGCAGTTCGACTTCCAGCCAGCTCGTCGTACGATCGCCGACGAGCGTTAAGCTGACCTTCTCGCCGGGCGCGAGGCCCGCGGCGAGCGATGCAAGGATTCGCCAGGTAATGGCCTCCAGATCGTCGCGCGTCACTGCGACTTCGATGGGCTCGACCAGATTGAGCGAAAAGCCTGCATTCCTTGGGTCGAGGATCGCGCCGAGACGCTCGCTACTGCATTGACGACGCCTGCGTGATCGGCGGAGCCTGCGTCCATATCCATCGCGCCGCTTTCCAGCTTGGCCAGCCGGTCCAGTTCGTCGAAACCCGCCAGCATGCGGGCGCTGTCTCCGGCAATATTAGCCGCAAGGGCGCGGTATTCGTGCGGTACGGGGCCGAATAATTGCTGCTGGATCAATTCGGCGAAGCCCTGGATCGCGTTCACCGGCGTGCGCAGTTCATGAAGCAACTGGCGCAGGCTGTCGCTCTCGCGGTTTGCGGTCGCCTGACCGGTCACTGGTGCTCGCGCCGCGCGCCGCATGCGTCCGGCATAGCCAAAGAAACGTCCCTCGCTATCGGTAAAGCGCGGGGCTGCATCCAAAATCCATTCGCCAGCAATGACCGGCGCACCGTCGATGTTGACAGGCGCGCGCTCGACCGGCGGCGCTGCATGAATGCCTTGCGCTTTGGCGACGGCAGCAGAGGCAAGATCGCAAGATACATGGCCGAGGGCGCTACTTGCGGGTCGGCCCAGTCGATCCGGCCCACGGCATCGGTCGTGAATGCGAAGCCGAGCAGCGGCGGCGGACCTAGATGCGCTCATCGCCCAACGGAAGCAGAGGCGCGGCGCCGCCTGCTCGCGCGTGTCTCGTGTCGTGCTGGCCCGGGCGCCGGGAGCGTTCTTTCTGGAACGCCTCGATCCGCTCGACCAATGTGCCGATAGCACGTAGCTTCGCGCGGTTCCATCGCAGGTCCGGCGCTCGGCCGCAGTTTCAGCGGATTCGCTGAGCTCGAGCGCATCGTTTGCTGCTGCAGGGAGGCGTGATGGTTGCGCTTGCGCTTCGCGGCACGTCCGGTTGACGGGCGCGTCGTCCACGTGATCGATGCCGTGCAGGCGTCCGGAAACCCGCGATCGCTGATACCCAGCCGGTCGAGCAAGCGCATGGCAACGGGCGGCAGGTCGTTTCGCAGACGCAGGAACCCGCGTGCCCTGATCGGCAGGCGCGGAATGAGAGCTTCCCAATCGTCGTCGCGCTAAGTGCGCCTCGTTCAAGGCCGCTGCCGCGACGACAGGCTCGTCCTCGGCGAAATGCGCTGCAAGTTCTGCGCTGTGGAACCGCAAAGCCGGATCGCGAATCATTCCCGCGCGAACGTCCGCCGGGATTGCTTCGCCCAATGCTGCAAGCCTGAGCCATGCAGCCGCCCGCAGGCTCTCGTCTGCACCGCGCTGGTGACGGCCAAGCAGATCCAGAAGCTGACGAAATTGCGTCCGAGCCGCACGCTCGCCGGCTGCGCGGTGGCGCAGTACGGTGGCAAGGCGGTCGTCGAACAGCATGGGTCGGTACATCTCCGAAAACAGGAATCAATGCGCACCTGCCGGCACGCGCAAGGGTCCTACCAGTAAAGGAGCTTTACGTGCCGCGAAGGGGGGGGTGCGTTGCAAAGCGGGACAATTGCTGCCAGAAAAAATAATCTTGTTGAATGTGACAAGATTCCGGTGTTTCGTTTCGCGTTACTATCGGAAAATTGGCGGGCATCGTTACGACCCGCAGAAGACGGTTAGGGCACGGGAAGGTCCAGATGGCGAACCTCGACGAAATCGACATGCGCTTGCTTGCAGAACTGCAGAACGAGGGGCGAATTACGAATGTCGAACTGGCACAGCGCGTCGGTCTGACCGCTCCTCCATGCCTGCGCCGCGTCCGCGCTCTCGAAGAAGCGAACGTCATACGCGGCTATCACGCCGAACTCGATCCCTCGCGTCTTGGGTTCGCGCTGACTGTGTTTGCGATGGTGAGTCTCAAGAGCCAGGCAGAGGACGATCTGCGCGAATTCGAACAGGCGATGCACGCTTTGCCGGAAGTGCGCGAAGTGCACATGCTGAACGGCGAGATCGACTTTATCCTGAAAATCGTGAGCCAGGATCTTCAAAGCTTCCAGGAATTCCTGACCAGCAAGCTGACGCCGGCACCCAATGTGGCCAGCGTCAAAACCTCGCTTACGATCCGCACGAGCAAGCTGGAGCCGGGCGTTCCGCTGGGGTGATCTGAGATGTCATGTGTGGGGTGGGAAGCTGGAATTTTTGAGCAGCCCGAGTAGCACGAGAATGGCTCCACTTCTTCTGGGATTGCTCCTCCAACGGTAAAAGAGCACATGGCTTCGATATTTTCGGGCGGACCGCCCAAGAGATACCACACGCCTATTTGGCCGCAGCCACCGTCAAAAAGTGAGGGCACCTCTTCCTCGCTATTGACCCAAACGATACCGGTCCTTGTATCCGATTGAGGTTCGCGAACCGGGAAATACTGCCCTATTAGGAGCCGCTGCCCATTGTCTCCAAGAGACGGCGCAAGCTCTGTTAATTCGGCCCCATCAATAATCCTGTAGTAGCGCTCATAGCATTGCGGGCCGGGGCTTCCGTTGGGGAGTACAACATGCTGCTCAACGTAAGCGGCCAACTTACTCTCATTTTCTGTAGGGTGCTGGGTACAGCCTGCAACCATGACTGAAAATGCCGAAATCCAGATGCGCATTCGAGTTGATACCAAATCGGTCAATGTCCGCAACTTGGTCGACGGCGTACACTATACCTCGCGCTTCTCCAGCCATTCCTCGAGCCATTTGATCGAGTAATCGCCGTTCAGCACGTCTTCCTGCCGGATCAGTT